>NZ_CP090067.1:0-3384782 GCF_021391555.1 Acinetobacter sp. SH20PTE14
TTTTAAAATTTAAATTTATTATTATTAGTGTTGATATTTTCTGTGGAAAACGCATTTTTAGATTTAAAAAACAAATAATTGCATTGTGGATAACGATGTTTTTATAATTTTGATAGTTTGTGGATAACTTTGTGCTACAATTTATCCACAGCTTGCGGATAAACTTATCCACACGTGATTTAAATTTAAATTTAAACTCAATTTGCGTTTTTTTGATCGATTTCGACTGATTTGTTCATGACAGATGTGGATAAGATGGTTAGAATGGCTGCCCGCTTAGGCGGGGTTGAATTATTTTTTTACGTACAATGGACTGAAATAGGGGTTTCACATGCTTTGGACAGACTGCTTAACTCGCTTGCGACAAGAGCTTTCAGGAAATGTCTATACAATGTGGATACGCCCACTAGTGGCAGAAGATGCAGGTGATAGTCTAAAACTCTATGCACCGAATCCGTATTGGACACGCTATATTCAAGAGCATCATTTAGAACTGATTTCAATTTTAGCGGAACAGTTGTCTGAAGGTCGGGTACGTAAAGTCGAGATTTTGGTTGATTCACGGCCTGGTGCAATTTTATCTGCAGCTGAGCAACCAGCAACAACCACCGCAGCATTAGAGTCAACGCCACAAGTGTCGGCACCGACTCGTCCTAAAAAAGAAAAAGAAGAGACGTCATCAAAGAATAACCGTAAGCGTCAGCTTAACCCATTATTTACCTTTTCCTTGTTTGTTGAAGGCCGTTCCAATCAGATGGCGGCAGAAACCTGTCGTAAAGTCTTGACGCAGCCCGGTGCTTCACAGCATAACCCCTTATTTTTGTATGGACCGACTGGTTTAGGTAAAACCCATTTGATGCAAGCTGTAGGTAATGCATTATTACAAGCGAAGCCGAATGCACGTGTGATGTACATGACGGCTGAAAGTTTTGTACAAGACTTTGTGAGCTCTCTACAGCAAGGTAAGGTTGAAGAATTTAAGAAAAATTGTCGTTCGCTAGATTTGTTATTGGTGGATGATATTCATTTGTTGGCGGGTAAAGAGGCCAGCTTGGTTGAGTTTTTCTATACCTTCAACGCGTTATTAGATGAATCTAAGCAAATCATTTTAACCTCAGATCGTTATCCAAAAGAACTGACTGAGCTAGATCCACGTTTAGTTTCACGTTTTTCGTGGGGCTTATCGGTGGGTGTTGAACCACCAGATATTGAAACCCGTATTGAAATTTTACTGAAAAAAGCGGAAAGCAATGGCGTGGAACTTCCACGTAATTGTGCGCTGTTTATTGCTCAACAAGTGGTTGCCAATGTTCGTGAACTTGAAGGTGCGCTGAATAAAGTTGTAGCCATTTCTCGTTTTAAAGGTACCGCTATCGACCTTGATGTGGTGCGTGAATCATTAAAAGATGTGTTGGCGATTCGTGCACGTACCATTAGTACTGAAAATATTCAGCGTGTGGTGAGTGAATATTTTCGTATTCCGCTGAAAGAATTGGTTGGCCCAAAACGTACACGTATTTATGCACGTCCACGTCAGTTGGCTATGGGGCTAGCACGTGAGCTGACAGGGGATAGTTTCCCTGAAATTGGTATGGCTTTTGGTAATCGTGATCACAGTACGGTGATGCATGCGTGTGAAAAAGTACAAAGCCTGCGAGAAGAAGATCCAATCTTCAATGAGGACTATAAAAACTTGCAACGTCTGCTGCAAAGTTAAGTCTTTTTGTTCAAATTCTGTTCTTGCAATGCGGTATATTCTGCCGCATAGTACACTGCTAAAAAATTAATTTATTTTGTCTGTCTTCAGTTTTTAGAGGAATGTATTGTGCGTTTAAAAATCGCGAAAGAAAGCTTACTGAATGTTCTGTCACATGTCGTAGGAGCGGTTGAGCGTCGCCATACCTTAAATATTTTATCTAATGTAAAAGTACAGGTAACAGAGCAAGCTTTGACCATTACAGGTTCTGACCTAGAAGTGGAATTGGTTGCGAGTACACCGCTGGCAGATGGCGCATGTTTACAAGCAGGGGTGACGACAGTTCCTGCGCGTAAACTGATGGATATCTGTAAATCATTGCCTTCAGCGGCATTGATTGATTTGCAAATTACTGAAGATCAACGTTGTATTTTAAAATCTGGCAACAGTCGTTTTGTATTGGGTACTTTGCCTGCAGAAGACTATCCATTATTAACCACTGAAAATACTCAAGGCACTCAAGTCGGTGTGACTCAACGTGAGTTAAAGCGTTTATTTGAAAAAACGTCTTTTGCTATGGCGGTTCAAGATGTGCGTTTTTATTTGACGGGTACTTTGCTTGAAATTGATGAAAATCAATTGCGTGCAGTAACGACCGATGGCCACCGTTTAGCGATGTGTGAAACAGCAGCAAGCTCGAATGCAACTCAAGCTATGCAAGCGATTGTTCCACGTAAAGCCGTAGGTGAATTGCAGCGTCTATTGAGTGTTGAAGACGAGCAATTATCGTTGTTAATTGGTCGTGAATTATTAAATGTAACAATTACCATTGCCAGCCGTGATAAAGAGCAGGGTGATATTACCGTACGTTTCACCACAAAATTGATTGATGGTAAATTCCCAGACTACCGTCGTGTGATTCCACGTGGTGGCGATAAAAACGTGCGCATTGCACATGATGTATTTAAACAATCACTGCAACGTGTAGCGATTTTAAGTAATGAAAAATTGCGTGGCGTCTTCTTGAAGTTTGATGCGGACACCTTACAACTTCGTGCCAATAACCCTGAGCAAGATGAAGCTATCGAAGATCTCGCGATTCAATATGCTGATGCACCGATGGAAATGTCATTCAATGCACAGTACTTATTGGAAGTTCTGAATGTATTGGATGGTGATGATGTTGCAATGACCATGACAGAAGCCAACCAGTCTGTATTGGTACAAGATCCACAGCAACAAGATCAAACCTATGTTGTGATGCCAATGCGTGTTTAATTCGGACTGACGTCTCAATTATTATGCATATCACGCGTTTACATGTAGAACGTGTTCGAAATTTAAAGACGGTTGCACTCTCTGGGTTGCAGCCGTTTAATGTCTTTTATGGGCAAAATGGTTCAGGTAAAACGTCTGTATTAGAAGCAGTACATTTGCTGGCAACTGGACGTTCTTTTCGAACCCATATTCCGAAAAACTATATTCAAAATAATAGCCCTGACGCTGTTGTCTTTGCGCAGTCTGCAACAGACCGTATTGGTATGCAAAAAATGCAGTCGGGCGAGCAAGTGATTAAAGTCAATGGAGACCTAGTGGGGACACAAGGACAGTTGGCTAAGATTTTACCGCTACAACTCATCGACCCACAAAGTACAGATATTATTGATCATGGTGCGAAGCCACGACGTCAACTTTTAGATTGGTTGATGTTCCACGTGGAACCGGAGTTTTACCATACATGGCAATATTATGCACGGGCATTAAAACAGCGGAATAGTTTGCTGAAATCACGACGTCATTTGAGTTTGTCTGACTTAGAACCGTGGAACAAAATGCTCAGTGACTATGGTGAGATCTTGCATAGTCTACGGAGTAATGTGGTGGAACAGTGGATTCGATATTTTCAACAAGATCTAGAAGCCTTATTGCCTGATTTAACAGTGACACTGGAATACAATGCAGGCTTTCATGCCGAAACAGGGCTGTTGAATGATCTGACCAATCAGCATTTTAAAGACTGCGAGCGTGGCTATACTGAGTATGGTCCGCACCGTGCAGATTTAAGGTTAAAAACCGCTATGGGTGATGCTGATGTTGTGCTCTCTCGTGGGCAAAAAAAGTTATTGATCATGGCGTTAAAACTGTCACAGATTGCAATGCTACATGCTTGTAATAAGGAAACTGTGGTATTATTAGATGATCTGACAGCAGAATTAGATTTAACCGCACAACAGCGTTTAATTGAGCGTTTAAGCCATCTTGGTAGTCAAGTTTTTATTACCACTTTAGACCATGATTCAGTGCAAAAACACTTACATGATTTATCTATTTCTTATCAATTATTCAAAGTTGAAAATGGTACGGTGCAGGCTGTTGTGCAATGAAATACCACCTTTGGATAGACCTATTTTTCACTAGGGAGAAACCATGAGTTCAGAAGATCAAGCTGCTTCTCAAACAGAACAAACCATAGAAAAAGCTTATGATTCCTCTAGCATCAAAGTATTACGTGGTCTAGACGCTGTACGTAAGCGTCCGGGCATGTATATTGGTGATACTGACGATGGTACTGGCCTACACCACATGGTGTTTGAAGTTGTCGATAACTCAATTGATGAAGCGTTGGCAGGTCATTGTGACGAAATTCAAGTCACCATCCATGAAGATGAATCTGTGAGCGTATCGGATAACGGCCGTGGTATTCCTACCGATATTCACCCAGAAGAAGGTGTTTCTGCAGCAGAAGTGATTTTAACGATTCTGCATGCGGGCGGTAAATTTGACGATAATAGCTATAAAGTTTCAGGCGGTCTACACGGTGTAGGTGTATCCGTGGTGAATGCGCTTTCAAGCAAGCTCGAATTAACTATTCATCGTGCGGGTCAAATCCACCAGCAAGAATATAAACACGGTGATTCTGTGTATCCATTAAAAGTGGTGGGTGAGACAGATCGTACCGGTACACGTGTACGTTTTTGGCCAAGTTCTGAAACCTTCAGTCAAACGATTTTTAATGTCGATATTTTGGCGCGTCGTTTACGTGAATTATCTTTCCTGAATGCAGGTGTGCGAATTGTACTACGTGACGAACGTATCAATTTAGAACACGTTTATGACTATGAAGGTGGTTTGTCTGAGTTTGTAAAATATATTAACCAAGGCAAAACCCATCTCAATGATATCTTCCACTTTACTACTCAAGCGGATAATGGCATTGGTGTAGAAGTTGCATTGCAGTGGAACGATTCTTATCAGGAAAATGTTCGTTGCTTTACCAACAACATTCCACAAAAAGATGGCGGTACGCATTTAGCGGGTTTCCGTGCTGCATTAACCCGTGGCTTAAACAGCTACATGGAAAGCGAAAACTTACTCAAAAAAGAGAAAGTAGCAGTTTCTGGTGATGATGCGCGTGAAGGTTTAACTGCGATTGTTTCGGTGAAAGTGCCTGATCCAAAATTTTCTTCGCAAACCAAAGAAAAATTGGTGTCGAGCGAAGTGAAAACTGCGGTTGAGCAAGCAATGAATAAGTCGTTCTCTGAATATCTTTTAGAGAACCCACAAGCCGCTAAATCGATTGCAGGTAAGATTATTGATGCAGCACGTGCGCGTGATGCAGCACGCAAAGCGCGTGAAATGACTCGTCGTAAGAGTGCGCTTGATATTGCAGGCTTGCCCGGTAAATTGGCAGATTGTCAGGAAAAAGATCCTGCCTTGTCTGAACTTTACTTAGTCGAAGGTGACTCTGCGGGCGGTTCTGCAAAACAGGGCCGTAACCGTAAGATGCAAGCGATTTTGCCGCTGAAAGGTAAAATTCTCAACGTGGAACGTGCACGTTTTGACAAGATGATTTCTTCTCAAGAAGTGGGAACACTGATTACCGCTTTAGGTTGTGGTATTGGCCGTGAGGAATATAACCCAGACAAACTGCGTTATCACAAAATCATCATCATGACCGATGCCGACGTCGATGGTTCGCACATTCGTACGTTACTGTTGACCTTCTTCTTCCGTCAAATGCCAGAACTTGTGGAGCGTGGTTATATTTATATTGCACAGCCACCGTTGTATAAGCTGAAAAAAGGCAAGCAAGAACAGTACATCAAAGATAATGATGCGCTTGAGACTTACCTGATTTCAAATGCAATTGATGAGCTTGAATTACACATCAGTGCAGAAGCACCAGCCATTCGTGGTGAGGCTTTAGCGGGTGTGATTGCGGATTATCAAACCTCTCAAAAGAGTTTGCATCGTCTGACTGTACGTTATCCTGCAAGTGTGTTGGATGGTTTATTGGCAGTAGAAGGCTTTAAGTTAGATCAAGCAAATAACCAAGACTATGTACAGACTTGGGGTGAGCAACTACGTGCCAATATTGAGAAAACTCAGCCTAGCCTACGTCCTGAATTAAGCATCGAAACGTTTGAGCATGAAGATACTGAAGGCAATAAGTCAGCGACCTATTTCCCGCGTATTACCATCTATGTTCATAATTTACCGCACCAATACTTGTTAGATTCAGGTCTATTGGGTTCAGGTGAATATGCGCGTTTACTCAAAAATTCGAAGAGTTGGTTCACATTATTGGAAGAAGGTGCTTACCTACAAAAAGGCGAGCGCAAAATTCCAGTGAGCAGCTTCCATCAGGTTTGGCAAAACATCTTACAAGACTCACGCCGTGGCATGATGATTCAGCGCTATAAAGGTTTGGGTGAGATGAATGCTGAGCAGCTTTGGGAAACCACGATGGATCCTGAGAACCGTAACATGCTGCAAGTAACGGTACAGGATGCGATTGAAGCTGATCGTATGTTCTCTTGCTTGATGGGTGATGATGTGGAACCACGTCGTGCCTTCATTGAAGAAAATGCGTTAAATGCGGATATTGATGCCTAAATTCTGATTACAGAATCATTCAAAAAAGCACTCTTGGGAGTGCTTTTTTTTATGCTATCTTAAATAAAATTGAATATTAAATCGCCAATTCGTGTTTTATAAAATTGACTTATTCTGATGCTAAGCTCAAATCAATTTGAACTTAGCAGCTAAAAATAAGAGGTCTATATATGATGGACAATCAACTTGAACACATTCGTGACATCTGGGTAAATGCATTTTTTACCGGAAATTATACTGTTTTAGCCGAATACGAAGATGAGCACTTTAAGGTGGTTTATGAGCAAGATGGGCGTGTCGAAAGTAATTATATCCGCTATGAACGTATTGCACATGCAGTGAAGAATGGGGTTTGGAAACCACAAAAACCAGACGTAGAATTTGAAGAATATGAGTTTAATCGTGACCAAACTGAGTGCAAAATTTTAATTGGTTTAGCTGAAACACAGCAGCAAATACAGGAAATCTGGCATTTTGATCAGACCTGGAAAATACAAAAATTACGCTTTTTAAAGGCAAAAAAAGCCCATCCTTCTGCCTTATCTTAAACAATAAAAAGTTTAAATTGATGTAGTCAGTAGAGATAAAATGCATCCATCTTGCAAATATGGATAAGTTTTGTGAATTTTCACATTTAATAGTGTTCAACATCAAAGTTATTTATAATTGTGGATAATATTATTTAAAAATATTTATCCACAAAAAGGTGGTTCGATATTTTGAATTTAAAAAATAAAAATGAATTTAAAACTAAGATTTGAATTTAAAAATGGCTTTTGTGGATAACTGCGGCAATGAGTTTGATGTGAAGTATATTTTTTGAATTCATTTACAAAATTAGGGTAAAAGCTATCGCTGAATTTTTAAATTCTTTACGAAAAGAAATGCCTTAACGATGCAATAACCAGTTGGATATGAACATTCGATTTTTTAAATATTTTTTAGATTTATAATGTGATTATTATTGTGAAGTATAAATAAAAAATCGCCGTGGAACATTTAAATTTCACGGCGATTGATTTTTTGAGCTTAAGTTAGGTTTTCTTAATAATGCAAATCTATGATTTTGCTTTTTAAATTAAGCCTCAAAACTACTTTCCATTTCTTCTAATTCCATCATTAATTCAAGCATTTGCTCTTCGACAGATTCAAGTTTGGCTTTTAATTCTGTTTGCTCATTCATTAGTTTGAGTAAGTCATCTTTACGACTGGCTTCATATAAAGCACTGTCTGCTAATAATTCCTCGATTTCGTTTAAGCGTGGCTGAATTTTGCTGATTTGCGCTTCATTTTTTTCAATGTTTTTACGAATCGGGCGGGTCAATTCACGCTGACGTGCAGCTTCTTTACGTTGCGCTTCTTTATCGACTTTAGAAATCGTCTGTTTAGTTTCAACTTGAGATTTGATGGGAGTAGGGGCTTGTTGGCTATTTTTCATCATGTCAATCCGTGCTTGACGCAGCCAATCGGCATAAACCACGAGGTCGCCATCAAATTCGCGACATTTCCCATGATGTACCAACAATAATTCGTCACAAACGCTGGCAATCAATTGACGTTCATGCGAAACCAAAACCACAGCGCCTTCAAAGTCTTGTAATGCCATAGTCAGGGCATGACGCATATCGAGGTCTAAATGGTTGGTCGGTTCATCTAGAATTAAAACATTGGGGCGCTGCCAAACAATCAAAGCCAAAGCTAATCGTGCTCGTTCACCGCCTGAAAAGCCTTCACTTGGCGTATCCATGCGTTCGCCACTAAAACCAAAGCTGCCTAAGAATGAACGTAATGCCGCTTCACTGATTTTTTTGTCAGCAATTCGAGATAATTGCAACATAGGGCTGGCATTGCCATCTAGAGCATCCATTTGATGCTGTGCAAAATAGCCAATATTCAACAGTTCAGAGGCTTTGCGTGTTCCTTGTAATAAGGGAAGGTCACCAACTAAGGATTTAATTAAGGTTGATTTACCCGCACCATTCATCCCGAGTAAACCAATTCGGCTGGTTGGGGTAATTTGCAGGTTTACGTTGGTCACGATCAGTTTGTCGCCATAGCCAATATCTGCGTGTTCCATTTGCAGCAATGGTGAACTCATTTTGGTCGGTTCACGGAAACTAAAGGTAAATGGTGTATCGACATGCGCCGCAGAAAGTTCCTGCATGCGTTCTAATTGTTTAATACGGCTTTGAGCCTGCTTAGCTTTAGTCGCTTTGGCTTTAAAACGGTCAATAAATTTTTGGAGATGTGCACGGGTTTCAAGTTGTTTTTCATAGGCTTGTTGTTGTTGTGCCAAGCGCTCAGAACGGGTGCGTTCAAAGGTTGAATAGTTACCGGTGTAAAGCGTCAGCTCTTGATTTTCGATGTGTAAAATATGATCAGTCACCGCATCTAAGAAATCACGGTCATGTGAAATCAAGATCAGTGTGCCTTCATAAGCTTTTAACCAATCTTCTAACCACAAAATCGCATCTAAGTCTAAGTGGTTGGTTGGTTCATCGAGTAATAAAAGGTCAGAGCGGCTCATCAGGGTACGCGCAAGGTTTAAACGCATACGCCAACCACCTGAAAAGCTTGAAACATTGAGCTGGGATTGATGTTCAAAAAATCCCAGGCCAGCCATCAATTGTGAGGCTTTAGATGGTGCTGTATAGCCATGGATTTCATCAAATCGGCCATATAAGTGTGCCAATGCTTCATTGTCTAATTGTTCTGGATGTTCAAGTTTATGTTGTATTTCCCAATATTCTTCATCGCCTGATAGAACGAAATCAATCGCTTTCATATCGAGTGCTTTGATTTCTTGTGCCATATGCGCGACGGTCCATACCGCAGGACGAGTCAATGAGCCGCCATCAGATTCCATTCCACCTAAAAGCGCAGAAAAAAGAGTCGATTTACCCGCACCATTTACACCGGTTAAGCCGATTTTCCAGCCTGGATGCAATTGCATAGATGCTTTTTGAAATAAAACACGCCCACCGCGACGAATGGAAAGTTGGTCTAACTGAATCATGGAACTAACTAAACAAGAAGAATGTGGGGCTATTCTAATGGATGGCTTTGCAAAAGAAAAAACAAAGCATCGCAACCATCTGAAAAAATGTGACAGATTCCACGTATTTAGGTATATTGAACGGGCTTTAGTATTAAAAAAATATTTCAAGTTTTTGTTTTAAATGGATTAATAAAACATATTGGGAATATAAGAAATGAGAAAAGGAATTTTAATTTTATCGCTTCTTTCAGGTGTGATGTCTGCACAAAGCTATGCCAATCAGAAGGTTTGTGTGTTCGATTTACTTGGAAAAGCGGGGGAATCTTATAAGCTGATGGAAGAGTGGTCTCTGGCCAGTAAGGCATGGGGAGCACAAGTTCAACTGATTTCATATCAAGATGAATCCAAAGTCGATAAAGATTTTAAAGAAGGGAAATGTGACGCATTTTATATGACCTCGATGCGGGCACGTGCGTATAACAAATTTGCCGGTTCGATTGATGCCATTGGCGGTGTACCGAATAATACTATCGCACAAAAAGCCATTACCTATGTCTTAGATAAACGGAACAGTAAACGACTGATTAGCAATCTAGGCAAAGATAGTTATGAAGTGGCAGGGATCGGGCAAATTGGTTCAGCCTACATTTTTGTCCGTGATCGCAATATCAATAATTTAGAAAAAGCTGAAGGTAAAAAATTTGCCATTTTGCATTATGATTATGCGCAAAAAGTGATGGTAGACCGTGTTGGCGCTGTGCCAGTGATGTCAGAAATTTCTAATTTTATTCGCAAGTTTAATCAGGCCGAAGTTGAAATTGTGGCTGCGCCAGCTTATGCCTTTAAGCCACTCGAAATTTCAAAAGGCTTAGGCACTACCGGGGCGATGGTGAATTTTCCTGTGGTGAATGTCACGGCAGACCTGATTATTCGTAATAATAAATTCCCAGAAGGTTTTGCTGAACCTTCTCGGCTATGGTTCGTTAAACAATTACCAAAAAGTTTTGCCATGGTGAAACGTATGGAAGCTGAAATTCCTGCCAAATATAAGATGAATCTCAGCAAAGATGATCAGTTGAAGTATCAGAAAATATTGCGTGAAGGACGGATGGATTTAACCAAACAAGGGATCTATGACTCCACCATGATGACGGTACTAAAAAAAGCCCGCTGTACGATTGAGCGAACCAATTTTGAGTGTTCAGTGGCGGGTGAATAAGCTTTTTTCTGTATTTCTTTGTAAATTTTGATGCAATCGCTGTAAATGTAAAAAGCCATTTTTGGAAAGATAAGATGATGATTATATTTATAATTTAACTTTAAATAAAATGTGATATGCATCACAGAAAAACAGAATATGCCAAAATGACATAAATAAATGGAGTAAATGCTCTATTTTTTTTAATTTAACTTGCTTAATATCGGGCTTGTGTAAGGACACCTCTGAACCATAAAAAGATTTGAAAGGAAAATAGAATGAAAAAAACGCTCCTATCATTGGCTACATTTGCTGCAATTGGCTTTGCTGGTTCAGCTCAGGCAGCAAAAGTAGATATCTGTGTATTTGACTTACTAGGTAAGTCAGGCGAGTCATATCAAATGGCTCAGGAATGGGCGCTTGCAGCAAAAGGCTGGGGTGCTGAAATTAACTTAATTCCGCGTCAAGACGAAGCAGTAGCTGACAATGACTTTAAAGCGGGTAAATGTGACGGTGTATTTATGACCGCAATGCGTGCGCGTCAATACAACAAATTTGCAGGCTCTATTGATGCGCTGGGTGGCGCACCGAGTAATGCGATTGCACAACGTGCGATTACCTTTGCATTAGACCAACGTAATGCTGCAAAAATGGTCAGCAATCTAGGTGGTAAGAAATATGAAGTGGCGGGTATTGCCCCACTAGGTTCAGCGTTCATCTTTGTCAAAGACAAAAAAATTGACTCAATTGAAAAAGCAGCAGGTAAAAAGTTTGCAGTTTTAGGCTATGACGAAGCACAAAAAATCATGGTGCAACGTGTCGGCGCTCAAGCTGTGATTTCAGATGTATCTAACTTTGTGGCGAAGTTTAATAATGGTCAGGTGGATATGGTGGGTGCGCCTGCATATGCCTACAAACCATTAGAGATCTATAAAGGTTTAGGTACCAATGGTGCGATGTTTAACTTCCCAGTTCTACAAGTGACTGCGGACTTTATTATTCGTCCTGATCAGTTCCCTGCAGGCTTTGGTCAAAAATCACGTGATTGGTTTGTGAAACACTTACCGAAGAGTATCGCGATGATTAACCGTCTAGAAGCGGGTATTCCTGCGAAATATAAACTTAACCTAAGTGCAGAAGATAAAACCAAATATCAAAAATTACTGCGTGAAGGTCGTATGGATATGACGAAGCGTGGCATTTACGATGCAGGCATGATGTCTGTTTTGAAAAAGGCACGTTGTTCTGTCGATAAAGCCAATTTTGAATGTTCACTGGGCGGCGAATAAGCTGATATTTAAAGAAAAAAGTCTGGATTTATCCAGGCTTTTTTTTGCAAATTTACAGGTCATTCTCGCCATTGAGTGAGCAAAATATTCAGGTAATCTAAATTCAAATCGAGGGCTGTGAGTCAATTGAATCGAACTCAGCATGACCCAAAATTCAAAAAATGGTTAAAAAACAAAAACAGTAAAAAACAAGGAAAGTCAGTATGAAACAATGGACAAAGGCATTGGGCGTTGCTGCTGCATTAATAGCGGTAAATGGCGTAGCTCAAGCGAAGCAAGTGGTATGCGTATTTGATTTGGTCGGTAAAAATGGTGATGTTTTTACCCTGATGAAAGATTATCAATTGGCGGCAAAAAACTGGGGCGCAGACATTGAGCTCCGCGTCGGTCAAAATGAAGCAGTGATTGCAGAAGATTTTAAAGCCGGTAAATGTGATGGGATCAGTGTTACTGGTATGCGTGGTCGCCAATTCAATAATTTTACTGGTTCTTTAGATGCCATTGGTGCGATTCCAGATTTGAAATTGGCCGTAAAAGTTATGCAAGGTCTTGCAAGTCCAACATTTGCGAAGAGCATGGTTAATAGTAAATATGAAGTGGCAGGTGTGATACCTGTTGGTGATGCCTATCTGTTAGTGAATGACCGAAGTATTAATACTGTCGCTAAAGCAGCAGGTAAAAAAATTGCGGTGCTTGACTATGATGAAGCACAGAAAATTATGGTGCAGCAGGTCGGAGCTCAAGCAGTCAGTGCTGATGTAACCAATTTTGGCGCCAAATTTAACAATGGTCAGGTAGATATAATTGGGGCACCTGCTGCGGTGTTCAAACCATTGGAATTACATAAAGGTTTAGGCAGCAAAGGCGCAATCGTCAATTATCCAATTTTACAAGTGACGGGAAATATCATTATTCGCCCAGATAAATTCCCTGCAGGTTATGGACAAAAATCACGTGATTGGGTCAAAACACAATTACCTCGCGCATTCACCATTTTAGGAAAAATGAAATCGGAAATTCCAGCCAAATATTGGATGGATGTTCCAACTGCAGACAAAGCTGGTTATCAAAAAATGATGCGTGAAGCGCGTATTGATTTGACTAAACGTGGTATCTACGACAAGCGAATGATGAAACTATTATGGCAATTCCGCTGTAAACAAGATCCGAAAAACTTCGAATGCGCATTACAGGAAGAAAACTATAAATAAGTTTTAAATGAATCTTGAGAAAAATACTCTGATTTAACTTTAAACTGTGAAGACTGACCATATATTGAGTATGTTATACTTGAAATATGGTCTTTTCTTTTTAAAGACACCCCAATGACTCAGAGGAATCCATCATGAATGCTCAAGCACTTGTGCTGACTGACAATGCTGCCAATAAAGTACGCCAATTGCGTGAGAGTGAAGGTAATCAAGACCTTATGTTACGTGTATATGTGACTGGTGGTGGTTGTTCAGGTTTCTCATATGGGTTTAATTTTGCTGAAAGCCAAAACGAAGATGATGCTGAATTTATCAATGGTGATGTGAAGATGTTGGTTGATTCACTGAGCTATCAATATTTAGTTGGTTCAACAGTCGACTATATTGAAGGTCTTGAAGGTTCTCGATTTGTGGTTCAAAACCCGAATGCGACAACCACGTGTGGATGTGGATCTTCATTCTCGATCTAATCGCGATGATGAATTGAGCCATAAAAAAGCCCTCATTTAGAGGGCTTTTTTAATGTTTAAAATCGATATTAGGCTTCAAATTTTAGTGCTTCTAATAGATCTAAAATTACGGTAGTCACGTCTTGAGTCAATTGATAATTATTAAAAATTTCATATGCCGTAATGGTGACATCGGTATCACTCGGAAGCAGGCGTTGTTCTTCTTCGATGAGGTCACGGATCGGCAATAGGGTTTGTTTAACTTGTAAATGCAAGACATCTTTAAACTCAAGATTTTCGTCTTCGAGCTCAATTAATTGCTCATTAAAAAAGGGTAAAAGTACCGCATGGAGATAAGGTTGAATGTCTGTAATATCAAAAATCTCAATATCACGGGTTTGTTCAATCGTGCTGATGTGGTCATTCACTTCAATTAAGATATGGTAGTAACTCACATTGCTCTCCACGTAAGATGTCATTGATATAAGGGAATTATTGCAAATCAACAATAACATGAAATGCTAATTATTGTTGGTGAATCCTATAATATCCTTATAAATTGTATGGTTTTTTATGATCAGGGCACACTAGCGATAATACAGTAAGCTTTGGTCTGCTGGCATCAGTTTAAAGTTTTCTAATTGTTGCGCGCCTAAGATTGGGTACATTAATGCAGCAGGGTCATTATGGTGAGATAAGCCGAGAGCATGTCCGAGTTCGTGGGCAAGGGTAAGGCGTAAATCATCTTCGGCATCAAATTGATAAATCTGAATCTGATCGCCCATAAAGACACCTTTATGAAACTCTCGAGCAGGAAAGCGCTGACTGGCTTGTATCACGCCTGCATTATATTGATCGATTTGCTGGTTATAGCTTAAGACTTGTTGGTTAAATTGATCATATTGCTGATTAAATCGATCTATTTCTTGGTCTAATTGCATCGCTTGTGCTTTAACTTGCTCAAGTTCTCTTTCAACGCGTTGCATATTGGGGCCTTGTGCATGCTCTATTCGGCTCCAATTCATACGTTCTTGTGACAGCTGTGCGATTTCCGCACGAATCATGGCTTGTTTTGATCGGAGCTGTTGCTCATTCATCTCCAGACCTTTTCTCGAATTTGCTAAGTTCTCGGCATATAAATCATTACGGGCTTTATCTGCGGCTAAGGTCTTTTGGACTTGCTTATAGGCATTGTATTGTTCTTGGCGATCATCATAAATTAGATGGATCGCCAGTTGTGCATTTGGGTCATAGATAAATAACGGTTTGAGTGTCCCTTTATGCCATATCTCTGCGGCTTCTTGGCTAAGTTGAATGACTTGTTGCTGGCTTAATCCAAAACGCGGATCGACATCAGCAACCCGATAACGCAGTCGGGTATCGAGAGGGTGTAAAAGTCGATCTGAAATTGAATTAAATTTCAGTTGAGGATGCTGCTTGGTTTGATAGATCCACCAAGTACTCAAAACGATGACAACAATAATTAAAATCAAACGCATAGAGTCGCAAAACTTGATTATATTACATTAATTTAACTGAAATTTAGCGCTATGCAAATCTAAGTTTAGATTGATAGTGAGTCGAAAAGAATGTGGCTGTTTGAACGTTTGCGTGTTATTTGAATATTGCCTGATGCAGATAAAATCATCCAAAAAAAACCGCGCTTTCGCGCGGTCTTTTTGAGCTTTGAAAGACTCAGTTAAAGCGACAAATTATTTTTTGTCATCTTTCACTTCAGTGAACTCAGCATCTACAACGCCGTCATCTGCTTTTTGAGCTTGACCTTCAGCGCCTTGGAAAGCGTTAGGATCAAAACCTTCAGCACCGCCTTGACCTTGTGCAGCTTCATAAGCACGTTGAGTGATCGGCATAATGATGTTTTGAAGTGCTTCAGTTTTCGCTTTGATTGCATCTACATCGTTTTCTTTAGTCGCTGCTTCGAGCTCAGCTACAGCAGCATCGATTGCAGATTTCTCATCAGCAGTTACCTGCTCACCAAGATCTTTTACTGCTTTTTGAGCAGAAGAAACAAGTGCATCAGCTTCGTTACGTGCTTTCGCTAATTCTTCAAATTTACGATCTTCTTCAGCATTCGCTTCAGCATCTTTGATCATCGCTTCAATTTCAGCATCGCTCAAACCAGAGTTAGCTTTAATTTGAATTGATTGCTCTTTACCTGTGCTCTTATCTTTTGCAGATACTTTCAAGATACCATCAGCGTTGATGTCAAATGATACTTCAATTTGTGGTACACCACGTGGAGCAGGTGGAATATCGCCCAATTGGAAGTTACCCAACAATTTGTTTTGTTGAGCCATTTTACGTTCACCTTGGTAAACTGAAATGTCTACAGCTGGTTGGTTGTCTGCAGCAGTTGAGAACACTTGAGATTTCTTCGCAGGAATCGTCGTGTTTTTCTCAATGATCGCTGTTAACACGCCACCCATTGTTTCAATACCAAGTGTAAGCGGAGTTACGTCAAGAAGAAGTACGTCAGTTTTATCACCTGAAAGTACTGCACCTTGAATCGCAGCACCCATCGCTACAGCTTCATCTGGGTTCACGTCTTTACGTGGCTCACGGCCGAAGAACTCTTGTACTTTTTGTTGTACAAGTGGCATACGAGACTGACCACCCACCAAGATTACGTCAGAGATGTCAGAGGTTGAAAGACCTGCATCTTTAAGTGCAATCTTACATGGCTCAATCGTACGAGCAACCAATTCAGCAACTAAACCTTCAAGTTTAGAGCGAGTCACATTGATCACTAAGTGTTTAGGACCAGTCGCATCTGCTGTGATGTATGGAAGGTTGATTTCTGTTGCATTCGAAGAAGAAAGCTCGATTTTTGCTTTTTCAGCAGCTTCTTTTAAACGTTGAAGTGCAAGCGGATCTTGTTTCAAGTTTACGCTTTGTTCTTTCTTGAACTCTTCAACTAAGTATTCAATTAATGCATTATCGAAGTCTTCACCACCAAGGAATGTATCACCGTTTGTAGACAATACTTCGATTTGTTGGTCGCCATCAAGGTCAGCGATTTCAATGATTGATACGTCGAAAGTACCACCACCTAAGTCGTAAACCGCAACTTTACGGTCGCCTTCTTTTTTGTCCATACCGAACGCAAGTGCAGCAGCTGTTGGTTCGTTGATGATACGTTTAACATCTAAACCAGCAATTTTACCTGCATCTTTAGTCGCTTGACGTTGAGCATCGTTAAAGTACGCAGGAACAGTAATTACCGCTTCAGTTACTGTTTCACCAAGGTAGTCTTCAGCTGTTTTTTTCATCTTTTTCAAGATTTCAGCAGAGATTTGTTGTGGTGCAAGTTTCTTGTCGTTTACATCAACCCAAGCATCGCCATTGTCAGCTTTGATGATTTTGTAAGGTACAAGGCCGATATCTTTTTGCACAGCTTGGTCTTGGTACTTACGACCGATCAAACGTTTGATTGCAAATAATGTGTTTTTAGGGTTAGTCACTGCTTGACGCTTAGCAGATTGACCGACAAGGATCTCGCCGTCTTTATACGCAATAATAGATGGGGTTGTACGAGCGCCTTCAGCGTTGTCGATTACTTTTACTTTGTCGCCTTCAAGTACTGCTACGCAAGAGTTTGTAGTACCTAAGTCAATACCAATGATTTTCGCCATTTGGATGTTTCCTCTAAAATTCTTTTACGATGTTTTCGCTTGTTATCCGATATGAGAGCCAATCAAAAATTTTCAAGTAATATTGGTTAAAATTTTTAATTCGTCTCAGAAAATTTGTCTTTATGCACCAACCATAACCATAGCAGGGCGTAATAGGCGACCGTTTAAACTATAGCCTTTTTGCAATACTGTTCCGATTTCATTCGATTTGGCATTTGGATCGATGCCCACAGCCTGGTGAAGATCTGCATTGAAACCATTTGCAGTATCCACAGCAACCACACCAAATTTTTCTAAAGTGCTGAGCAATGATTTCAGTGTAAGTTCTACACCTTCAGATAAACCTGATTTTTCATCACCTGCCGCAGCAATCGCGCGTTCAAGGTTATCAACTGACTCAAGCAATTGTTTTGCAAATTTTTCCAGCACAGTATCTTTATGCTTTTCAGATTCGCGTTGAATGCGCTCTACACTTTTTTGCGCTTCATATACGGCATTTGCAGTACGTGCTTTTTCAAGTTTTAAGCTTTCTTCTAAATTGGTGATTTGTGCTTGTAAATCTTCAACTGAAACTTCAGCTTGCTCGTTTTCAGCTTGAGTTTGCTGTTCTGCTTGCTCTTGTTGAAGATCTTGAGCGTCTTGGTTTTGCTCAGTCGCCATTGATTTACTCCGTTTAAATGGGTTCTTAAACATGTTCAGTCCTTATAGCTGTGCGTTCAAACGACATCGATGCGTAACTGCCATGCGTTTTGAATTCATGATTAATAAAAGAAATCGGGGCAGGGTATAAAAATTCAAGCGAAGTCAGCGATTAAATGCAATTTTTTATTCAAATAAATGGTTTTTCAGCCAAATATCGACTGCAAAATTAAATTCTATGAAAATATAAATTATTGATTTGAATGTATAATCATATTTTGATCGGATTTATAGATTTTCATCATAAATTTTAACGGTTTCTCTTTGTGCCTGAAAATTTGCATAATTTATCTATCGGAAGTGACCATATCCACTGGAGAGAGGGATATGGTGACTACCTCTAGATTTTAGAAACACTTTTCCATGCTGATTTCCCAAGAATCAGCATTTTTTTTGCCTCAAAAAATAGTGGTTAATATTTATACATAAAAACTCTTAGTATCAGTTTTATTAAATATTTCACAAAAAATGATCAGCACAGTATTCTTTATTTCAGATTCTATCGCTGTAGTTTCTTAATTTATTTCAAATGTGTTTTTCATGGCCTGCTTCTCTCATAAGCAGGCTTTTTTTTTGCATGAAATTTATAAAAACAGCCACTTAAGTAACTGAGTTGCAAGTTTTGTTGAACTTTGTTGTATTCAAAAGCTGTGATCACGCTTTATTCAAAATCATTTATATTTATTTTTTTAATAAAAAACAAAGCATTTGAGTTAAATAAATGATGTAAAGCCTCAATATAAAAGAAAACTGCCTGATTAATAAAACATTTCATAAGCTGTACCGTGCCTCGTACAAAGTACAACTCAGAAGGTGGGAACTTCACAGAATTATTTTCCATTATGACTCAGGCAAAGTTGAGCTTTGCTTTTAATGATTCAATGAAGGAAATAATGAAGATGAAAAAAATTGGTTTATTCGCTGTCGCAGTTTTAGGTTTTGGTTTAGCTGCGGTAGGTTGTACTTCTCAAGAAACTGTAGAATCTCCAGAAACCGCACAAGTAACGTCTGCAACTGAAGCATCTGTAACGACAGAGCAATCGGGTGCTGTGGTTCAAGCAGATCCATCAGCTCAAGATGCTGAAGTTCAATCTGCGCCTGCACCGCAACCTACAGTTCAGCAATAAGATTGTTTAATACTCTCTGACCTGTAACAACAGGCAGTCAAGAATAGACAGAAGATAGGATGCCTCTTCTGTCTATTTTTTCTATTGCTTTTTTTACCTTTTCTATTTTTAGTGAACGAAAAAAAGCCCATCATGTAGATGAGCTTTTTACTTTTAACCGATCTGCAAAAACAACAATTAACGGCGATTTTCCCACGCGCGACGACGTTCTTCAGCCGCTTTACGTTGTTGATCTGATGCCTTTCTTAAATCTTGAATATTCTTTTTGCGCTCTTGCTCAGTTTGTTTTCTACGATCTTGACTAGCTTTACGGCGCTGTTCTTCTAAACGCTGACGCTCTTTGCTGACTTTTTGACGATCTTGTTCAGCACGTTTACGACGTTCAGCTTCAGAGTATTTACGCTGTTGTTCTAGACGTTGACGTTCGAGTTCGTTTTTACGACGATCCCACTCTTGTTGATTTTTACGATTCTGTTCCCAGTTACGCTGGTCAAGTTGCTGCTTTCTACGTTCAAGCTCTAAACGATTACGTTGTTGTTGTTGACGTTCCCATGTACGGCGGTCTTGTTCATAACGACTGTCGTAACGGCGATCATAACGATTGTCATAGCGTCGATCATTATTATCATAACGGCGGTCATAACGTTGATCATAACGTCCATCGTAGTAACCATCTTCAGGGAATGCTACGCAGCCTACAGCCAAAAAAGCAGTCGCAAAAGACAGAAGGATGATCTTTTTAGCCATGGTGAGTATCCTTTATCGAGAATGGGTTAGCATAATCAACCCATAAAACTTGGGTAAATTGTCAATGACAACTCTATAAAAGAAGATTAGCTTAACTAGGTCTGTACTATGTATGTTGATGTTGAGACTTATATGTGAATATGGTCACATTTGACCTAGATCATGTAGAAAGTATGAAGAGCATAATTCGAAGGATAGAGCATGTTTGCATTGAATGAATCACTTAAAAATATGAAAGATAAAGGCCAAGGTACGGCTGCTCGGTTACTTGATCGTCTTCCTAACTTTGCCAAAGAAAGCCTCGCAAAACGTCTCGATTATCCGTTTATTTTTCCAGAATTAGATCCGCTGGTGAAATGCATGATGGCGGCTCAACTCAAGCAAGGTAAGTCAGGCTTTGTGACTGAAGACTATGTGAAGTCTCGTAAATTATTTGATTTACAGATGGAGTCGATCAAGACCAAGCCGACCTTTGTGAAACAAGTGCAAAATATACGTCTACCTTTACAAAGTGCTACGCTGTTTGCGCGTCATTATCATCCTGCTCCAAATAAAAAATTACCGATGATCGTGTTCTATCACGGTGGTGGTTTTGTGGTGGGTGGTCTAGACACGCATGATGAAGTTTGTCGTTTATTGGCCGTGCATGCCAAAGCACAAGTTTTAAGTATTGATTATCCTTTAACACCAGAAGCCAGCCCAGCTCAATTAATGCAAAGCTGTGAAGATGCCTTGGCCTGGACTTATCAAAATAGTCGTCAGTTTAAAATTCTAAAAAATCGAATTGCGGTGGCAGGGGATAGTGCAGGCGGCAATATTGCTACTGCGGTTGCGCAGCGCAGTGCTCAGAAAGTTTTTGCCCCGCAAGTTCAGCTATTAATTTACCCAGTAGTGGATTTCAAAAGTCGCCACCCATCTTTCTATGCGTATAAAGATGGTCTAGTTCTGACTGAAAAAGATATTGATGTCGTAACGGCTTTATATGCAGAACAACATGCTGTGGCCTTGGATGATCCATTAATTTCACCGACCTATGGAAAATTGGCAGGTATCGCACCTGCGTATATCGTGACGGCAGGGCATGACGTTTTACATGACGAAGGTGAAATTTATTCGCATAAACTCCGTCAGCAAGGGGTAAAAGTGTTTTATCAAGAATATACCGATCAAACCCATGGTTTTATCAATTTAACCCCGGTTTCGCACCGAGCTAAAAAATACGTGATCGAGATCAGTACGAAGTTCCGTAAATTTTGGGATAAACGTAGCTAATCATTCCTTTATATAAAGTAAACCCAGTGTTTCACGTGAAACACTGGGTTTTGATTTATTGAGTTATTTATCTTGGATTTTTGCAGCAGGAAATACGAGGCTAAATTCGGGGACATAAAAGCTTTGCAATAATCGTGCTTCGGCAAAATTAGGAAAAATCTTCTGCGTGTTGTGCCATTCTACCTGTTTCAGTTTAGAGAGCCGTCCACGAAACTTCGGTGAAAATTGATAGCTCTTACCTTCCCAAGCTTGTCTGATTTGCAACATCGCTGCTGGGATATGATGACTATTAATATAGAAAGAACGCTGTGAACGTGATTTTTTTAAACGGATCTGCATTTTGTGTTGTTCAACTTCTATAGTACAGACCACTTCATTGTCATGTTGTTGCCATTCAAACTTTGCCAACTCTTTAGGAATACCCCAGAGTTTTTGACCATGAATGACAGAGATATCTGTCGAAACATAAATCGTAGGAATCGAACTTAACCTTTTCTTACTCCATAAAGGGTGATCTAAAATCAGCAATTCGTCATAAGGACCCACAGGCGAATCATGGTATCGGACCAATAACACCTGAACCACACGACCTAAAGGCGATGTCGCTAAACGGAACATCTGCGCTTGTTGGATAAAACTCGGAGAGATCCAATAATTCAAAATAAAAGCATCGCCACGCAGTTGCCAAGGCGGTAAATGTGTCAATGGAGTGTCCGACGGTATTATTTGCGTCATCATTGTTCTCGTTTTAATAATGGCAGAATAATTACTTTTTAATCATCAAAGACTAATATACAGTCAATGACAAGTACGAGATCAACCAGAAGAGTTAGCAAATGTTAAAACAGATTTTATTTACCGCAGCACTTGGCTGTGTGAGCTTAAGCAGTTTTGCTGCCAATACTATTGTCGAAATGAAAACCTCTCAAGGTAATATTGAAATTGAGCTATTCAATGACAAGGCACCTATCTCAGCTAAAAACTTTGAAAGCTATGCAAAAGAAAAATTTTATAACGGCACGATCTTTCATCGTGTGATTCCTGGATTTATGGTTCAGGGTGGGGGTATGGATGTCAAAATGCAGGAGAAGCCAACAAAAGCGGCTATTAAGAATGAATCAAGTAATGGCTTGAGCAATAAACGCGGCACATTGGCAATGGCACGGATGAATCATCCTGATTCAGCAAGTAGTCAGTTCTTTATTAATGTTGCAGACAATGACTTTCTCAATAAAAGTGCAATGAATGCGGGATATGCTGTTTTTGGTAAGGTCACTAAAGGTATGGATATCGTCGATAAAATCGTAAAAGTTCCAACTGCGAACTATGGAATGCACCAGAATGTCCCTGTAAACCCAGTGGTTATACAGAGTGTGGTGATTAAAGCAGCACCTGTAAAAAACTAAGCACACAAAATAGGAAAAATATTTTACATGATATTTGTAATAAATATCATGTATTTATGTGAATAAAGTGTGTTTTTTTGAACCATAATGGTGCATAAAAATAAAACACTCGTGTTCTTTGTGAGTGAAAAGCACTTGCACGTGTAAGAAATTGCCCTATAATGAGCACCATACCGACGAGATAGACGGAAACGAACGAAACGCGAAGCGTTGAGTTGTTGAGTTTATCGAAGTCCAGCTTCTAGCATTGACGAAATGTTAGAAAGATCATTAAGAGATTATGAAGAACAACTTGTGTGGATTTTTACTGATTGATCGATCGAAATTATTTTCATTGATTGATGGTAGAAATTACTCGAAGTTTATTTGAGCAAATTTTTGTCAGTAATTGATGAGCCAAGATTGGTACACTATATGTACTATTGATTTTAAACTGAAGAGTTTGATCATGGCTCAGATTGAACGCTGGCGGCAGGCTTAACACATGCAAGTCGAGCGGGAATAGGTAGCTTGCTACCGATTTCTAGCGGCGGACGGGTGAGTAATGCTTAGGAATCTGCCTATTAGTGGGGGACAACATTTCGAAAGGGATGCTAATACCGCATACGTCCTACGGGAGAAAGCAGGGGATCTTCGGACCTTGCGCTAATAGATGAGCCTAAGTCGGATTAGCTAGTTGGTGGGGTAAAGGCCTACCAAGGCGACGATCTGTAGCGGGTCTGAGAGGATGATCCGCCACACTGGGACTGAGACACGGCCCAGACTCCTACGGGAGGCAGCAGTGGGGAATATTGGACAATGGGGGGAACCCTGATCCAGCCATGCCGCGTGTGTGAAGAAGGCCTTTTGGTTGTAAAGCACTTTAAGCGAGGAGGAGGCTACTTTGGTTAATACCCAGAGATAGTGGACGTTACTCGCAGAATAAGCACCGGCTAACTCTGTGCCAGCAGCCGCGGTAATACAGAGGGTGCGAGCGTTAATCGGATTTACTGGGCGTAAAGCGTGCGTAGGCGGCTTTTTAAGTCGGATGTGAAATCCCCGAGCTTAACTTGGGAATTGCATTCGATACTGGGAAGCTAGAGTATGGGAGAGGATGGTAGAATTCCAGGTGTAGCGGTGAAATGCGTAGAGATCTGGAGGAATACCGATGGCGAAGGCAGCCATCTGGCCTAATACTGACGCTGAGGCACGAAAGCATGGGGAGCAAACAGGATTAGATACCCTGGTAGTCCATGCCGTAAACGATGTCTACTAGCCGTTGGGGCCTTTGAGGCTTTAGTGGCGCAGCTAACGCGATAAGTAGACCGCCTGGGGAGTACGGTCGCAAGACTAAAACTCAAATGAATTGACGGGGGCCCGCACAAGCGGTGGAGCATGTGGTTTAATTCGATGCAACGCGAAGAACCTTACCTGGTCTTGACATAGTAAGAACTTTCCAGAGATGGATTGGTGCCTTCGGGAACTTACATACAGGTGCTGCATGGCTGTCGTCAGCTCGTGTCGTGAGATGTTGGGTTAAGTCCCGCAACGAGCGCAACCCTTTTCCTTATTTGCCAGCGGGTTAAGCCGGGAACTTTAAGGATACTGCCAGTGACAAACTGGAGGAAGGCGGGGACGACGTCAAGTCATCATGGCCCTTACGACCAGGGCTACACACGTGCTACAATGGTCGGTACAAAGGGTTGCTACTCCGCGAGGAGATGCTAATCTCAAAAAGCCGATCGTAGTCCGGATTGGAGTCTGCAACTCGACTCCATGAAGTCGGAATCGCTAGTAATCGCGGATCAGAATGCCGCGGTGAATACGTTCCCGGGCCTTGTACACACCGCCCGTCACACCATGGGAGTTTGTTGCACCAGAAGTAGGTAGTCTAACCGTAAGGAGGACGCTTACCACGGTGTGGCCGATGACTGGGGTGAAGTCGTAACAAGGTAGCCGTAGGGGAACCTGCGGCTGGATCACCTCCTTAACGAAAGATTGATGATTGGTAAGAATCCACAACAAGTTGTTCTTCATGACGATGTATCTGAGGGTCTGTAGCTCAGTTGGTTAGAGCACACGCTTGATAAGCGTGGGGTCACAAGTTCAAGTCTTGTCAGACCCACCATTCTGACTAACGAAGTATTTGAATAAAATACGGAAGCAAACAGAGAATCAGAAACATTGACTTATTGATAAGCTGGGGACTTAGCTTAGTTGGTAGAGCGCCTGCTTTGCACGCAGGAGGTCAGGAGTTCGACTCTCCTAGTCTCCACCATACATTCCTTCGGAATGTATAAAGAACGAAGCTAAAATAAACAATCAAATGATTGTTAGCTTAGTCCTTAAGCGATCAAGTGTTTAGGTTATAGAGCTTAGCAACAAAGTAGCGTATGATTCGCTTCATTGTTATTAAGCTCTGTGATTTATCACAGTTTCCTGACCTGACGAAGGCTGGAAAAATCATTAACAGAATATATTTGAGTTGAAATAATTTGTTCATACTCGTTTGATTTAACCTAACAAGCAATTGTGAAAGTTGAATGAAATGAGTTACTAGCGAAATTAACTGAATCAAGCGTTTTGGTATATGAATCTAATTGAAGCTGTACAGTGATTAAATTCACGAAGCTCTAAACTGTAATGTTGGTTGATCTACTTGTAGGATCAAACGACTGTTTGGGGTTGTATAGTCAAGTAATTAAGTGCATGTGGTGGATGCCTTGGCAGTCAGAGGCGATGAAAGACGTAATAGCCTGCGATAAGCTCCGGGGAGGCGGCAAATATCCTGTGATCCGGAGATTTCTGAATGGGGAAACCCACCCGCTATAAGGCTGGTATCATAAACTGAATACATAGGTTTATGAGGCGAACGAGGGGAAGTGAAACATCTCAGTACCCTTAGGAAAAGAAATCAATTGAGATTCCCTCAGTAGCGGCGAGCGAACGGGGAAAAGCCCATTAAGTTATCTAAGCTTTAGTGGAACGCTCTGGGAAGTGCGACCATAGTAGGTGATAGTCCTGTACACGAAAGGGCTTAGATAATGATGTCGAGTAGGGCGAGGCACGTGAAACCTTGTCTGAATATGGGGGGACCATCCTCCAAGGCTAAATACTCCTGACTGACCGATAGTGAACCAGTACCGTGAGGGAAAGGCGAAAAGAACCCCTGTGAGGGGAGTGAAATAGATCCTGAAACCGCATGCATACAAGCAGTGGGAGCCAACTTGTTTGGTGACTGCGTACCTTTTGTATAATGGGTCAGCGACTTACATTCAGTAGCAAGGTTAACCGATTAGGGGAGCCGTAGAGAAATCGAGTCTTAATAGGGCGTTTAGTTGCTGGGTGTAGACCCGAAACCGGGTGATCTATCCATGAGCAGGTTGAAGGTTGGGTAACACTAACTGGAGGACCGAACCCACTGTCGTTGAAAAGCCAGGGGATGACTTGTGGATAGGGGTGAAAGGCTAATCAAACTCGGTGATAGCTGGTTCTCCCCGAAAGCTATTTAGGTAGCGCCTCGGACGAATACCATTGGGGGTAGAGCACTGTTTCGGCTAGGGGGTCATCCCGACTTACCAAACCGATGCAAACTCCGAATACCAATGAGTACTATCCGGGAGACAGACTGCGGGTGCTAACGTCCGTAGTCAAGAGGAAAACAATCCAGACCGCCAGCTAAGGCCCCAAAATTATAGTTAAGTGGGAAACGATGTGGGAAGGCATAGACAGCTAGGAGGTTGGCTTAGAAGCAGCCACCCTTTAAAGAAAGCGTAATAGCTCACTAGTCGAGTCGGCCTGCGCGGAAGATGTAACGGGGCTAAAACTATATGCCGAAGCTGCGGATTTACACATAAGTGTAAGTGGTAGGGGAGCGTTCTGTAAGCCGATGAAGGTGGATTGAGAAGTCTGCTGGAGGTATCAGAAGTGCGAATGCTGACGTGAGTAACGACAAAACGGGTGAAAAACCCGTTCGCTGAAAGACCAAGGGTTCCAGTCCAACGTTAATCGGGGCTGGGTGAGTCGACCCCTAAGGCGAGGCCGAGAGGCGTAGTCGATGGGAAATTGGTTAATATTCCAATACTTCAGTGTAATGCGATGAGAGGACGGAGAAGGTTAAGTCAGCCTGGCGTTGGTTGTCCAGGTGAAAGGAAGTAGGCATGTATCTTAGGCAAATCCGGGGTACTCTATGCTGAGATCTGACAGCAAGCTGTACTTGTACAGTGAAGTGGCTGATACCATACTTCCAGGAAAAGTCTCTAAGCTTCAGTTACACTGGAATCGTACCCGAAACCGACACAGGTGGTCAGGTCGAGTAGACCAAAGCGCTTGAGAGAACTCTGCTGAAGGAACTAGGCAAAATGGTACCGTAACTTCGGGAGAAGGTACGCTGCTTTTGGTGATGGAACTTGCTTCCTGAGCTGAGAGCAGCCACAGAAACCAGGCCCCTGCAACTGTTTATTAAAAACATAGCACTCTGCAAACACGAAAGTGGACGTATAGGGTGTGATGCCTGCCCGGTGCTGGAAGGTTAATTGATGGGGTTAGCGTAAGCGAAGCTCTTGATCGAAGCCCCAGTAAACGGCGGCCGTAACTATAACGGTCCTAAGGTAGCGAAATTCCTTGTCGGGTAAGTTCCGACCTGCACGAATGGCATAATGATGGGGGCGCTGTCTCCAGCAGAGGCTCAGTGAAATCGAAATCGCCGTGAAGATGCGGTGTACCCGCGGCTAGACGGAAAGACCCCGTGAACCTTTACTGCAGCTTGACATTGAACTTTGATCTTACTTGTGTAGGATAGGTGGGAGGCTTTGAAACCGAGACGCTAGTTTCGGTGGAGCCAATCTTGAAATACCACCCTGGTAATATTGAGGTTCTAACTCTGCTCCATGATCTGGAGCGAGGACCATGTCTGGTGGGTAGTTTGACTGGGGCGGTCTCCTCCTAAAGAGTAACGGAGGAGTACGAAGGTGCGCTCAGCGTGGTCGGAAATCACGCGTAGAGTATAAAGGCAAAAGCGCGCTTAACTGCGAGACCCACAAGTCGAGCAGGTACGAAAGTAGGTCTTAGTGATCCGGTGGTTCTGTATGGAAGGGCCATCGCTCAACGGATAAAAGGTACTCTGGGGATAACAGGCTGATACCGCCCAAGAGTTCATATCGACGGCGGTGTTTGGCACCTCGATGTCGGCTCATCTCATCCTGGGGCTGAAGCAGGTCCCAAGGGTATGGCTGTTCGCCATTTAAAGAGGTACGCGAGCTGGGTTTAGAACGTCGTGAGACAGTTCGGTCCCTATCTACCGTGGGCGCTGGAAATTTGAGAGGATCTGCTCCTAGTACGAGAGGACCAGAGTGGACGAACCTCTGGTGTACCGGTTGTGACGCCAGTCGCATCGCCGGGTAGCTATGTTCGGAAGGGATAACCGCTGAAAGCATCTAAGCGGGAAGCCTACCTCAAGATAAGATTTCCCTTGGACTTTATGTCCACTAAAGAGCCGTTGAAGACTACGACGTTGATAGGTTGGATGTGGAAGTGCGGTGACGCATGAAGCTGACCAATACTAATTGCTCGTGAGGCTTGACTATACAACACCCAAACAGTTGTATGTAAAGCATCAATTGATTCACATATAATCAATCAAACTTGATTTAGTTGAAAAGCTAGATAAAATGAACACCTTAAATTAACTCAAGTACTTCTGTTAATAACTCATTTGGTAGAAAACTTAGCACGAAGAGCACTGCTCTGAGATTAGACTAAGCAAGTATCCATAACAGTTGTGCTGGCGACAATAGCAAGAGTGAACCACCTGATCCCTTCCCGAACTCAGAAGTGAAACCTCTTAGCGCTGATGGTAGTGTGGGGTTACCCATGTGAGAGTAAGTCATCGCCAGCTCATTATTCGAAACACCCCCTTCAAAGCGAAGGGGGTGTTTTTTTATGCCGGGAAGGAAAAGAGGGAAGAAGAAAAGCAGTAGGATAAAACTGGAAAATGAGAAAATTATTGATAGATTGAGGCTTGAATTATCTAAACATGGATGATTATTAGACAAAAAACGCATTCAAAAATGATTAATCAGGAGAATTACTAGCTTAAAATGCCGGAAAATCTGAATGTAAGTCAGCTAAAACAACAGTTTAAATGCTTAATTATCGACTTAAGTGATGGCTGATGACTTATGATTTAGAAATCTACGACTTAGATCGTAGAACTGCGATTTTTTTCTATAAAATTTGAGTTTTATTCTGACAATTTTCATATCAAATAATCTATCGTCTGATTGTGATTTAGCTTCTAATAACACATTGATAATTAATCATTATTAAAACTAGACCCGCAGTCCATCGACTTTTTTATGTATAAATATTTCAAAAATATTCGAGTTTTTATGACATTTTATTCCCAAATGACATAGATATATCTGAAAGGTATGGATCTATACCTTTGTAATTTTGGACAATTTACATTGAAAAACGGCATTGTAGCGAAAAATAAAACTCACAATTGGAGGTGAGGTTCAATGTCTGCAAGCACAATGAATGTGAATAGCGTTGTCGATAACGCTAAGTTCACAAAATCGCATTTCAGCATCATGATGTGGTGTCTAATTCTTATTTTATTTGATGGTTACGACTTAGCGATCAATGGTGTTGCGCTGCCTTTATTGATGAAAGACTGGGGATTAACAGCTGTTCAAGCAGGTATGCTAGCGAGTACAGCACTTGCAGGGATGATGTTTGGTGCCATGATGTTTGGTACTTTGGCTGATAAGATTGGCCGTAAAAAAGTCATCATGATCTGTGTATTTTTATTCAGTACATTCACATTTTTAGGTGGTTTTGCATCAAATCCTACGGAATTTGGTGCTTTACGTTTTATTGCTGGACTTGGCATTGGTGGAGTATTACCGAACCTTGTGGCATTGACGTCTGAATATGCACCTAAGCATCTACGCAGTACTTTAGTGACCACTATGTTCAGTGGTTATGCAATGGGTGGCATCATGGCCGCTCTATTTGGTTCATGGTTTACTGCGGATTATGGCTGGCAAATCATGTTCTTCATTGCGGGTATTCCACTGTTACTGTTGCCGTTTGCTTGGAAATTTTTACCTGAATCGCTCACATTTTTGGTGAAGGTGAATCGTCACGATGAAGCTCGTAGGATGATTCAAACCATTGCACCAGAGCAAACGGTGACTGCAAATACTCAACTTGAACTGACTGAAGTTGCTGTTCCGGGTGGAGCGTCTGTTAGAGCGTTGTATAAGCAAGGTCGTGGCATAAGTACGATGTTGTTTTGGCTATGCTTTTTTATGTGCCTATTAACGCTTTATGCATTAGGCAGTTGGTTACCAAAACTAATGATGGCCGCAGGTTATTCATTAGGTAGCAGTTTGACGTTCCTATTGGCGATGAATATTGGTGCGGTAATTGGTACGATTGGCGGCGGTATTTTAGCGGATAAGTTCCATTTAAAACCGGTGATCATTACATTATGTCTGGCAGGTGCTGTGGCATTATCTTTACTCGGCTTTAATTCTCCACAGCCTGTGATCTACCTTTTGGTTGCAGTCGCAGGTGCATCGGCGATTGGTTCTCAAATCTTACTCTATAGCTATGTTGCACAGTATTATCCGCTGTCTGTTCGTTCGACAGGAATTGGTTGGGCATCTGCTGTGGGGCGTACAGGTGCGATTGTTGGTCCGATTCTGATCGGCTATTTATTATCACAAGAATTGCCACATCAAATTAATTTTATGGCTGTGGGAATTCCAGTAGTCATCGCAGCGATTGCAGTGTTCTTTATTCGCAAAGCGCAAACGGATGAAGAAGTTGCCGCTTTAGAAAATGTGAATAAGGCTTCAGTGAAAACACAGCGTTCGTATAGTTAAAACATAGATTTAAAAAAGCCCGTCATTTGATGGGCTTTTTTTGTGTTGTATTCACATTTTATATTATTAATTTAGTTTTGAAGAATTTATTAATATTATGATAAATAATGAGATTTTTTATTTTAAACCGCTTTTCTAATTTAATGTCATTGTTATATAGAGACTCAATCATCGTTTTTTCAGTGCAAGCATAGATCTGAAAATAGGGATGGTATTCAGGGCAATTAGGTAGCTGAGTTTGACGCTTGTGGTTCATTTTGTTACTTAAATATAGTGAACTCTGTGTTCAGTCAGCGCATGATAGAGGGCATAGATTTATTCACATTTATCAATAATGTCTCAAGATCATGGAAATATCGTCATGTCCAAAGCCGTACAAGATATAAAAGATTATCCGCTCTATGTTGCAGGTAAAGCAGCGACTACCGATCAGTGGTTAGAAGTGAATCATAAATATACCCAAGACGTATATGCACGCGTTGCACTCGCAGATGCTGCAACCATTGAAAAAGCCATTGATTCAGCGGTTAAATCTAGCGCTGCAATGGTGGCATTGGAACCTTTTCAAAAACAAAAAATCTTACTGCACTGTGTTAAACGTTTTAATGAAATGCGTGCAGAATTGACTGAAATTTTAATTGCGGAAGGTGGAAAACCGCGTAAAGCCGCAGCTGCTGAAGTTGAACGTTTAATCAATACCTTTCAAATTGCTGCCGATGCTGTCACACAGATGGATGATGGTCGCATGATCCCATTGGCGGTTACTGCAGCGGCATCTGGATATCAAGGTATGGTCAAACATGTGCCGATAGGCCCTGTATCGTTGATCAGCCCGTTTAATTTTCCGATCAATCTTACTGCGCATAAAATTGCACCTGCCATTGCCGCAGGCTGTCCATTTGTGTTGAAACCTGCAAGTTTGACGCCTATTTCAGCTTTAAAAATTGCGGAAGTTTTAGCAGAAACGGATTTACCTAAAGGTGCTTTTTCAGTTTTACCTTGTCCACGTGAACATGCAGATGTCTTGGTAACAGATGACCGATTTAAACTGCTCAGCTTTACCGGTTCCGATGTTGTCGGCTGGGATATGAAAGCGCGTGCGGGGCGTAAAAAAGTGACTTTGGAACTCGGTGGCAACGCTGCTGTATTGGTTGAGCCTGATACTGAAATTTCAGCGGCATTTATTGAACGCTTAGTCAGTGGGGCGTATAACCATGCAGGGCAGGTGTGTATTAGCGTACAACGCATCTTGGTGCATGCTGATATCTATGCAGAGGTGAAGAAAAAACTCGTGGCGAGAATGAAGGAGCTTAAAGCGGCTGATCCTCATTTGGAAAGCACCATGGTCGGTCCAATGATTAAGGAAGCAGAAGCAACACGCGTGCATAAATGGGTCGATAAAGCAGTAAAAAAAGGTGCCAAAGCATTGGTTCGTGGTGAACATCAGGGGGCTTTGCTCGATCCAATTTTATTAGAAAATGTCGATGAATCGCTAGAAGTGTATAAAGATGAAATCTTTGGCCCTGTAGCGATTTTAGAGAAATACAAAAACTTTGAAAAAGGTATCGCCAAAATTAATAGCAGCCGTTTTGGTTTACAGGCGGGCATCTATACGCAAAATTTGAATAAAATGTTGTATGCGTGGAATCACTTAGAGGTCGGTGGAGTGATTATTAATGACATTCCATCTTTCCGTGTTGATAACATGCCATATGGTGGCGTAAAAGATTCTGGCTTAGGCCGTGAAGGAATTCAGTCTGCCATTCGAGATATGCAAGAAGAACGCGTATTGGCGATAAAACTGTAGCAGTTTAAACTTGGGCTTGGTTCAGTATGGATCTGTTCGAAGCCCATTTTTTAATCATTTCAAAAACCTAAAGTGCATAAGAAAAAATGAAAAGAATTTTATTATTGGTCAGTTTGATGACCGTGAATATGGCTGTCTTTGCCTTTAACGCCACTCAAATGGTGACGGATGCACGCAGTCAGATTGGGAAAACCTTATATTATGATCCTGCGTATACTGCACTGCGTTATCCGATGGGAGATGTCCCTTTAATCAAGGGTGTTTGTACCGACGTGGTAATTCGTGCATTACGACAGCAAGGAATTGATTTACAACAAGCCATTCATGAAGATATGAAAGCCAATTTTAAGCAGTATCCACAAAAATGGGGCTTAAAAAGTACTGATAAAAATATTGATCATCGGCGTGTTCCCAATATTCAAACCTGGATGCTACGTCAGGGCTTTGTTGTCAAAGATAAGCAGTATTTGGCCGGAGATATTGTCACTTGGGACTTAGGGCGTGGTTTAGTGCATATCGGTGTGGTTTCAGATCGTAAAGTGAAAGCTAGCGGTGTTCCGCTGATTATCCATAATATTGGAGAGGGCACACAGGAAGAAGATATTTTGCATGCCTATCAAATTACCGGACATTATCGAGTGAAATAACTTTAAAAATTTAATTGGAAATAAAATATTCCTAAAAGTTATATTATTGATAACTTAAATTGTATGAAAAATAAGCTGATTAAATGAACATTTAAGCCTAAACACATTATAAAAATGGAATATTTTCCGTAGAAATTACAGAAAAACTTAAAAAAAGTGAGTATTGTTAATTCATACAAAGGGAAAGTTATTTGTGGTGTTTTTAACCAAAATGCGCATGTGATTTTTCTGTTTGCAATTTGGTATAGACGCTCACAAGGTATCTCACCAGATCAAACACCCAGAATTTTATTTTTATGGTTCTTTTTTTGCTCGCGATATAACCATAACAAGCAGCAGTTAAAGATGCCTGAGGTTTAGGTGTTCTATGTCAGATAATCGTGAAAACTGGTCGGCACGATCAGGATTTATCATTGCCGCTATTGGTTCCGCTGTAGGTTTGGGAAACATTTGGCGTTTCCCTTACGTGGCATATGAAAATGGTGGCGGTGCATTTTTAATTCCCTATTTAATTGCAATTTTTGCAGCGGGTTTGCCTTTATTATTCTTAGATTATGCAGTGGGACATAAATTCCGAAAAGCTCCGCCAACTGCATATAAAAAACTTATGAACAGTGAGGCATTAGGTTGGTGGCAAGTGATGGTGACACTCATCATCGGGATCTACTATGCCAGCGTATTGTCATGGGCCGGCAGTTATATTTTCTACTCAATCGGTCAAAAATGGGGTGAAGATACGCAAGGCTTCTTCTTTAATACCTACTTGCAAAATGCCGATGGAATTGCCTTTGGTTTTGTACCGACCTTATTTTTTGGATTGGTGATTGTTTGGGCGATTACCATGTTCATTTTATATGGTGGTGTGAAGAAGGGTGTAGAGCTTTCGAATAAAATCTTTATTCCATTGTTGGTGATTTTGTTCTCGATTTTGGTGATTCAAGCGGTACGTTTACCGGGTGCTACAGAAGGTTTAAATGCATTCTTTACGCCAAACTGGGATGCGATGACTGACTATAAAGTATGGTTAGCAGCCTTTGGTCATATCTTCTTCTCGTTATCGATTGGTTTCGGGATCATGTTGACCTATGCGTCTTACTTAAAGGCAAAAACCAACTTGACCGGTTCAGGTGTAGTCGTTGCATTAGCCAACTCATCATTTGAAATTTTAGCGGGTATTGGTATTTTTGCGGCATTGGGCTTTATGGCGCATAGTGCGGGCGTACCTGTAAATGAAGTGGTTTCAGGCGGTATTGGTCTTGCGTTTATTGCTTTCCCGAAAATCATTTCGAGCTTAGGTGCTGGCGGCGATTTATTTGGTTTCTTGTTCTTCTCGTCACTGGCTGTAGCAGGGATCACCTCAATGGTGAGTATTTTGGAAGTGCCAATTGCGTCGTTCCAAGATAAATTCGGCTGGTCACGTAAAAAAGCTGTAACGATTGTTGCGGGTGGTTCTGCCATTGTATCGACCTTAATTTTCTCAACCCACAGTGCGATTACTTTCGTTGACATCATTGACTACTTCGCCAATAACATTGGTATCGTAGCGGGTGGTTTGTTCTCGATTATCTTGGTGTCTTGGTTCCGTCGTCCATTGCTTGCGCAATTACGTAATCATGTGAATCAATATTCAAGTATCAAATTGGGCTTTGGTTGGAACTTCTTATTAACGGTTGTTACTCCGCTTTCATTATTAGTAGCTTTAGGCTTAACCATTAAAGACGTTGCATCTAAAGGCTATGGTGGTTATCCAGTTGACGTGTTATTGCCTGTAGCCGGTTTAGTCATTGCGATCTTTGTGCTTGGTGCGATTGTATTTAGTTGCATGAAAGACAAAAACCCTGAGGAGAAATAACATGAATACATCTGCATTAATCATGATGATCATTTCAATTGTTTTGCTTTGGGGCGGTTTGATCTTAGCGTCGATCCATTTAGCAAAACATCCAGATGAAGAAGATTAAGCTTCATCGTTGATAAAAAAGGAACCCGAGGGTTCCTTTTTTATGTGGTACTAAAAAGCAAATTCTATTGTAGATTAAGCTGTTTTTTGAATGAGGCAGTAGAAGAAGCCATCGCCATAACCCACTTTCGGGAACAATTGACGACCATGAATTTGTTCAACACCCCAATCCGCTTCAATTTTAATTTCTTGGGCATCGGCATGATTGGCAAAGAACTCAACCATTTGCTGTTCATTTTCAGCTTTTAAAATCGAGCATGTGATGTAAAGCAGCGTGCCGCCGACTTTAAGCTGCTTCCACATGTTTTCCAAAATTTGTTTTTGTAACACTACAGTTTTTGCAATGTCGCCCGATTGACGTAGTAAACGAATATCAGGATGACGACGCATTACACCGACAGCAGTACATGGCGCATCGAGCACGATACAATCAGCAAGTTCAGGAGCAGTATAGGTGATGGCATCGGCAGTCTGAATTTCAACATGTTTACCATCGAGATCCAAACGATCAAGGTTTTCAACCACGCGTTTCAGACGCTTTTCATCTTGATCCAGTGCAATGAGTTTCTTCGGTTGGAAAGTCTCTAAAATATGTGCGGTTTTACCACCCGGTGCAGCACAAGCATCAATCACAAATTTACCATCGAGATTTGGTAATAGTGTTGCACACAGTTGAGCATGTTCATCTTGTACCGAAAAACCACCTGCTTCAAAGCCCGGTAAACTTGGAATATGTAGGCTTTCGTCCATCACAATACCGACATTAGAGAGTTCACAGCGATGTGCATCGATGCCTTCATCTTCCAAAATATCGAGGTATTCGTCACGGCTGACTTGGCGTGTATTAACACGTAAAGTCAGTGGTGCAATTTGCTTAAGCTCATAACTAAGTTCATCAAATTGTTCGCCCCAGTCTTTTTTCAGACGTTTGGTTAACCAACTTGGTAAATTGGTGGCTTGTTCAAGTACGTCGTAGAACTGTTCTGTTTCACGTGTTGCACGGCGCAAAATTGCGTTGATTAAGCCACTTAGACTTCCCATACCCAATTGTTTTGCAGCTTCCACCGTTTCAGAAATTGCAGCATGAGCTGCGACACGGGTACATAACAATTGGTATAAACCGAGGTATAAACAGGTTTCAACCACTTGGTTATCTACCGGTTTAGACAGTAATGGTAAAGTCAATTGTTTCAATGCATACCATTGACGTAAACAACCGAGCACCAATTCATGGAATAACGCACGGTCTTTATCTGACACGATATTCATTTGCTGCGCGAGTACCGATTGCAGCGATTGACCATTTTGGACAGCCAATAACGTCTTCACTACCTGAGCACGTAAATTAAGGTCTCGGGTCGAGGCGTTGGGAGATTGCTTCATTATAAAATTTGTCCAATAGTCAATTTTTGGGTTTGTAAAATTTGTACAGGGTTGAGTGGTTTAGCACCCGGCCATTGTAAAGAGGTCAAAATAATCACGCTGCCATTGGCACAGGCAACGTGTATGCCTTTTTTGTCGATGGCAATGATTTCACCTGCTTGAGCGTTCGGTGCAGACACAGCAGAAAGTTTAGAATGCCAGACACGTAAGTTGTTTTGTTCATCCAACTGAATAAATGCTACCGGCCACGGATTAAAGGCGCGAATATTACGATCGATTTGTACGGCATCGATGGACCAATCAATTTTTGCTTCGGCTTTTGAAAGCTTATGTGCATAAACTGTTAATGCTTCGTCTTGGACTTCACGGCTGTCTAAATATTGCTGCAATGTTTGTTCAGTGTCTAAAACGGCAGTAATTGCAGTTGCACCTTGCTGTGCAAGTTTGTCATGCAAAGTTGCAGAGGTATCCGTTGCTTCAATCGGGCAGATGGTTTTATACATCATGTCGCCTGTATCGAGTCCGGCTGCCATTTTCATAATGGTGACACCTGTTTCAATATCACCTGTTGCGATGGCACGTTGAATCGGTGCTGCACCACGCCAACGTGGCAGCAATGAACCATGAATATTCAGGCAACCATATTTCGGGGTATCTAGCACGACTTGCGGCAAGATCAAACCATAGGCTGCAACCACCATAACATCGGCATTTAAGGCCTTTAATTCCGCCTGTGCGGCTAAACCTTCTTCAGTCGATGATTTGAAATGAAGGGGTTGGTAAACAGGAATATGGTGCTCTAAAGCCAATTGCTTTACGGCAGAAGCTGTGAGTTTTTGTCCACGTCCAGCTTTGCGGTCAGGTTGAGTGTATACCGCAACAATTTCATGTTGTGTGTTGAGCAAAGCAGCTAGTGCTGTTGCGGCAAATTCTGGCGTACCGGCAAAGATGATTTTCAAAATGAATGAACCGAATCTGTGTTGAATATGTGGATTATAGCAAATGATTAATGCGTAATTTAGAACATTAGAAATTGATTTTTGCAACTTTGAAGCTGTCCAAGCTCAATGATTTCATAACCCAAAATCGCAAATTTGCAATTTTAAAATAAATTATATTTATATAAAATTTAAAAATTATTCATGAAAGTTTTGTATTGTGCAGCCATTGATGGCGGTATAGTAGATTTCAGTTAAAAGATTTTTGTCGTCAAATCACTCGGTTTTATTTATAGACCCATCTGCCCAAATCTCAGCTTAAAAAGCCATCTTTAAAAACAATGGCTTGGTGTATGATAGGTTTAAAATTCGACTGATTTTACATCATTGTCAGTATGATTTAGCCAGAGTGAATCTGTAGGATTCATTTCAAGCTCAAACTTTGTTGGAAATATAAAATGCCTGACTATCGTTCAAAAACATCGACACACGGAAGAAATATGGCGGGTGCGCGCGGCTTATGGCGCGCAACTGGTATGAAAGATGAAGACTTCGGTAAACCAATTATTGCCGTCGTGAACTCATTTACTCAATTTGTACCGGGTCACGTTCATCTTAAAGACCTTGGTCAACTCGTGGCGCGTCAAATTGAGCAAGCAGGCGGTGTAGCTAAAGAGTTCAATACCATTGCAGTCGATGACGGTATTGCGATGGGCCATGACGGTATGCTGTATTCATTGCCTTCACGTGACTTGATTGCAGACTCAGTAGAATACATGGTGAGCGCGCACTGTGCCGATGCCATGGTATGTATTTCCAACTGTGACAAAATTACCCCAGGGATGTTGATGGCGGCAATGCGCTTGAATATTCCAGTGGTATTTGTCTCGGGCGGTCCAATGGAAGCGGGTAAAGTTAAAATCCGTGGTAACGACAAAGCCATCGACTTGATTGATGCCATGATTGTAGCTGCAGATGACAACTATACCGATGAAGAAGTTGCTGAATACGAACGTTCTGCATGCCCAACTTGCGGTTCATGCTCAGGTATGTTCACCGCAAACTCAATGAACTGCTTAACAGAAGCATTGGGTCTGTCTTTACCGGGCAACGGTTCTACACTGGCAACACATGCAAACCGTAAAAAATTATTCGAACGCGCAGGCTCTTTAATTGTTGAATTGGCTAAACGTCATTATGAACAAGATGATTACAGCGTATTGCCACGTGAAATGGTGACCAAAGCCTCGTATGAAAATGCAATGACTTTAGACATCGCGATGGGTGGTTCAACCAATACCGTTCTACACTTGTTGGCTGCAGCCAATGAAGCTGGCGTTGATTTCACGATGGACGACATTGACCGTTTATCTCGTAAAGTGCCTGTACTCTGTAAAGTTGCACCTGCGAAAAACGACGTACATATGGAAGATGTACACCGTGCTGGCGGTATCATGTCCATTCTCGGTGAATTAGACCGTGCAGGCTTATTGGACACATCTGTGGGTACTGTTCACGAAGCAAGCTTAAAAGATGCTTTAGATAAATGGGACATTATCCGTACTGAAAATGAAGACGTTTACCAATTCTTCCGTTCAGCACCAGGCGGTGTACCAACGCAAACTGCATTCTCACAAGATCGATATTACCAACGTTTAGATGGCGACCGTGAAAATGGCGTGATCCGTAATGCTGAACATGCGTTCTCGAAAGATGGTGGCTTAGCTGTGCTTTACGGCAACATTGCACTCGATGGTTGTATCGTAAAAACTGCGGGTGTAGATGATTCAATCTTGAAATTCAACGGTACTGCACGTGTGTTTGAAAGCCAAGATTCAGCAGTAGAGGCGATCTTGGGTAATGAAATCAAAGCCGGTGATGTGGTTGTGATTCGCTATGAAGGCCCACGTGGTGGTCCGGGTATGCAAGAAATGTTGTACCCAACCAGCTACCTGAAATCGAAAGGTCTAGGCAAAGAATGTGCGTTATTGACTGACGGTCGTTTCTCTGGCGGTTCATCAGGCCTGTCAATTGGTCACGTTTCACCTGAAGCAGCAGAAGGCGGTGCAATTGGTTTGGTGGAAGATGGCGATTTAATCGAAATTGATATTCCAAACCGTACCATCAACCTTGCTGTTGATGAAGCAACCATGGCCGCTCGCCGTGCAGCGCAAGAAGCCAAAGGTTGGCATCCAGTTGAAGAGCGTCCACGCAAAATTTCGAAAGCATTGAAAGCCTATGCAATGCATACTACGAGTGCGGCGAAAGGCGCAGTACGTGAAATCTAAGCTTTAGATTTCTAAATAGAAAAGCACTCCTAATGGGGTGCTTTTTAAATTTCCATCTACATAACTTGTAATGGATAAGAGGAAACGTCATCCGCAACTGTCTGAGGCAAACGGTAATTTAAAAGTGAATGTTTCTGCGATCATTTTTTTAGTTGCAAACAGTTGCCGAGTTTTGCGGATGACAAATGGTTTTGGTTGCTTTTGCCGAAACAAAAGTAACATACGTGCTCCGAAAATTAGCTTTTATAGGATAAGACTCCGCTGTAATCAGCTTTTAAATGAAATAATGGGACAATAATTCTAAGTTATAGATTTCTTAATCTGATTGAAAATAATGTTTCTTGAAGCAACTAAATAAAATTTAATAATTAGTGGATGTCATTAAAATTCTAAAAAGACAGCCTCGAATAGTAGCTATAATTTATATGGCTTTGTGTAGGCAATCCCTTACTTTTGAAAGATCAAAAGTAACAAAAATCTTTTGTTCTCCTGATATTGCATCCCTGCCATACAGGAAAACAGCGACATCCATGTCGCTTTGTCATGTGATTGAATGGTATTGCATGCGCTAAAAATCTCTTTTGTTGAGATGTAATTTCTTTTACATACCGAGCGCTTTCTATACAATAAATTTAAAAGAACCCGCCAAAGCTGAAGCCAAAATCAGCCATCGCCAAGGAACAACAATGAGTAAAAATAATATCCGCGAACATTCTGCTCCTGTTTATGAAGGCATAGAGAATGCGCCTGCACGTTCCATGATGCGTGCCACAGGCTTCCAAGATGCTGACTTTAAGCGCCCATTTATAGGCATCGCCTCGACTTGGGCCAATGTCACGCCGTGTAATATGCATATTGATGGCTTGGCGCGTAAAGCTGAAAGCGGGGTGAATGCTGCAGGCGGTAAAGGCATTATTTTTAATACCATCACCATTTCTGACGGCATTTCCAACGGTACAGAAGGCATGAAGTATTCATTGCTATCGCGGGAAATCATTGCCGATTCCATTGAAGCTGTGGTGGGCTGTCAGGCCTATGATGGCGTAATTGCCATAGGCGGCTGCGACAAGAATATGCCAGGCTGTATCATGGGTTTGGCGCGATTAAACCGTCCGGGCCTGTTTATTTATGGTGGCACCATCAAACCCGGAGCAGGGCATACCGACATGATTTCGGTATTTGAAGCAGTTGGTCAGCACGCCAAAGGCGAAATTAATGAAATTCAGGTCAAGCAGATTGAAGAAGTCGCGCTGCCGGGGCCGGGTTCGTGCGGTGGTATGTATACGGCCAATTCGATGGCTTCAGCGATTGAAGCACTGGGCATGAGCTTGCCCGGGTCTTCAGCACAGGAAGCGGTATCCGCGGATAAAATTGCCGACTGCCAGCGCGCAGGTGAAGCCGTGATGAACCTGCTGCGTTTAGATATTAAGCCGCGTGACATTATGACCAAAGCCGCTTTTGAAAACTCGATTAAAGTGCTAATTGCCTTAGGTGGGTCAACCAATGGCGTACTGCATTTGATTGCCATGGCGCATACCGCAGGTGTGGAACTCTCTTTGGATGATTTTGTGCGCATCGGTAAAGATATTCCTGTGGTGGCCGATGTGCGTCCATCGGGTAAATATTTAATGTCGGAACTGATCGCCATTGGCGGCATTCAACCGCTAATGAAGCGCATGCTGGATGCAGGTATGCTCGATGGTTCTTGCCTGACGGTCACAGGCAAAACTTTGGCAGAAAACTTAGCCGATGTAGCAGACTATCCTGCAGGTCAGCAAATTATTCTGCCGTTTGATGCACCGATCAAAAAGGATTCGCACTTAGTAGTGCTCAAAGGCAATTTATCACCGACAGGTGCGGTGGCTAAAATTACCGGTAAAGAAGGGCTGTATTTTGAGGGGCCTGCGCGGGTATTTGAGGGTGAGCAGGGTGCCATGCGCGGTATTTTAGATGGCGAAGTACAAGAAGGTGAAGTGGTGGTGATCCGCGGTGTTGGGCCGAAAGGCGGGCCGGGTATGCCTGAAATGCTGAAACCGACTTCAGCGATTATTGGTAAAGGTCTAGGCAAATCCGTCGCACTGTTGACTGATGGACGTTTCTCGGGCGGCAGCCATGGTTTTGTGATTGGTCATGTGACACCAGAAGCCTATGAAGGCGGCCCAATTGGCTTGGTCAAAAACGGCGATAAAATTTCAATTAACGCTGAAACTCGTGAAATGACGTGGCATGTGGCAGAGGATGAAATTTCTGCACGTCGCGCGGCCTGGGTCAAACCGAAACCCAACTATACCCACGGCGCTTTGGCTAAATTTGCCAAGTTGACCTCTGGTGCGGAAAAAGGTGCGGTGACTGACCTAAATCTAGACGTCTAATCCATTGTTAAGCATTGAACATTCAGCCCTGACTTGATATAAGTTTTGCACAAGGCTTATATCTCATTTAAAACAGCTTCATAATAGAAGTTGACTTTAAGTATGTGCTGGCAGTGCTCAGTACAATTCATCATTTTGAGGCAAAAAACGCATGTCACTGTTACGCCGTTGGTTCGATCCAATCCGATCGAGTTGGTTTTATCAGAAACCGACCCGACAAGCGGTGTTACCCACGGAACAAGGTCTGAGTGTTTATCTTCGACTGGATGATGTTTATAGCTATTTGGCTGCGCAGCAACTGCCTCAATTAGAAGAAATTCTCAGTGATGAAATTAAACCACTAAAAGTGATTATTTGTCGTCAGAGTGCTGAACCTCCAAATCAAATGTCATCGATAGAATGGCAACAATATTGTCTGAATGATGCCCAAATTTTAGCGCGGCAGCATCGTTTTAGTTTTCATGAAACACCTGAACAACCGACCGCTGAAGCTTTAGAACAAGCCGAAATTATTCTAAAAAATACGCCATTACGCGGCCAAGACTTTCTTTATTTACTTGAAGATGTGTTCCACATGTTGTGGCAAAAGCAGTATGGCAAGCTGAGAACACTGTACGCGATGGCCAGCCGTCATCATAAAGCGCAAGATTTTCCAGAACGGATCTTTTCTGACTTAGCAATTTTGACGGGGTATTTTGAATTTGGCGAACGTAAGTACCATGCTGTAGATGATTTACTGCGTTTAACGCGCCGTTTAAAACAACAAAAACTCCTGACAGATAACCCGATCTTTATGATCAATCATATTGAATGGCGTGAGCACCTGATCAGTGATGCAGAAGAGTTGAATGAAATTCAGGGGCTCGATCCTGAGCTTGATCTCTACATCGCGATGGAAGATCCGATTTCATGGTTACTGTTGGCTTATATTCGTGAGGAATTGGCGGACTATTATAATATTCAGCTGAATGTGTATCCATTGTCGTATCACGGTCGAGATTTATTTGACTGGAGTTTGGCAACACGTCTGTCTAAACGGACCGAAGTTAAGTTCACACCATTTTGCCGGCCTACAGAAGCTGCGACATTAGCTATGTCACAGCTTTACTACAGTGCACCTGAAGAGCAGCGTATTGATGTGATGTATCGCATTTTGGAAGCCGTATGGACCAAAGGGCGTGATTTATCCTTCAAAGCACATTTTCAGGCCTTACAGTATGAGTTAGAGATTTCTGAACTGACTACTAACGATATTGCTGAAAAATTAAAAGAAAATGATATGCACTGTGAGATGAAGTCACAGCCCGATTTTCCTGTTTTAGAATTACGTATTGCAGGTCAAAGCTATGTATTTAATAGCTTATACCGCGTTTGGATGATTGAAAGTATTTTCAGTAATGTGTTAGAAGAGAAGTATAAAAGTGAAAACACCGCTGAAAGTGAAGCCAGAGAAGATGAAGAAAGAAAAAGTTGAGTCATTAGAGCAAGCCCGCGCACAGATTGATGTGATTGATCAGGGGATTATTGAGCTCATTGCTGCACGTCAGTTTTATGTCGATCAAGCGGTGCGTTTTAAGCGTTCAGTACAGGATGTTCAATCACCAGAACGTGTCGAAGCGGTGATAAGTAAAATTCGTCTACAAGCCACAGAGCACGGTGTAAATGCAGATATTGTGGAACGTTTATACCGCGATATGATTCAGCATTTTATTCAACGTGAGTTGAAAGAGATTCGTCCATAGTTGGGACCGATTTGAATTTCGTATAAGAGATTTTATGTTAAATAGATTCGATTAGGTGTTTATCTCTATACATCGTAATTTCAGCCTCCATTATAAAACTCAATAAATTCTGAGTTTATGCACGAGTCGTGGTGCCGTACATGATTTTGAACTATTCAAACGCCATTTAAATCAGATTCCTGCAGGGTGTTTTCTCCTTATAAGGGCTACCAAGTGATCTATACCGTGTATCCAAATAGTCTATTGCCATTAAAAGCAAAAAAGCACTGTAGACTAGAGCCTGAGCTAAAACTTTATAACTAAGAAATCAATAAAAGAAGAATTGGAATTGAGCATGTATTTGGGATTTTGAAAACCTTCAAAATTCTTGCTTAACGATATCGCAACCGTGGTAAAAGACTGGGATTAAGATTCAATTTAATTGCAGGAATCTATAATTTGGAACTGAGTAAAAATGACTTATGAAAAAGCTTTAATGGTGTTTTATGGAATCTAATAAAGGTTATCCTCGTTTTTATATTTTTGCTTGTTTAACTCTAATTCCTGTTGTGTATTTTGGTTATTTTGCCAAGGAGTATTTTCTTATGGAAAAAGCAAGAGAATATAAAATAAAAAATAAAGTAAATGTGGGATGTTTGTTTTTGGAGAAAAAATATCAAACTAAACATGGGATTGATAAGTTTGAGGTAAATATTGATGGTAATAAATATTTGCTGAGCGATGTTGTTGTTAAAGGTTTTCCATTTAAAAAAAAATATTATAATTTTCAAAAAGAAATTAGTAATGAAAAAGCTTGTTATAGGGTTTCCTATGTAAAGGTTAAAATTCTATTTTTTGAACGGAGTTTTATTTATGATTTAGAATAGACCTCTTAAATTGGTTAAAATTTAAATATTATTCAATTATATTTTATAATGATTTAGCTAATAAAAAATTAGATAAAAGCCATACTTTCGCAAGGGGTCTATTAATTTGAATGTTAACTTACCCTAAATTAACATAATACACGTTATACGAATTCAAAAAATGGGAGCTAAGCTCCCATTTTTAATGCATTTTTTTAAATAAGACTAGGATGTGCATCTAAAATTCGAATCAATGTTGCTGCTGGTCCTGTTGGATAGCGTCGGCCTTGTTCCCAGTTTTGCAGAGTACGATGGCTAATGTGGAGACGTGCTGCAAATTCGCTTTGACTTAAACCAGTTTTTTCTCGCACTTCCTTAATATCTGGTAATTCAAGTTCGGTCGTTCGACTAGCTTGGATCTCTTTGCGCTTGATTGCTCCTGCTTCTTTAATCGAAGCAACTAAGTCATCAAATAAGTTGTTATCCATGAAATTGCTCCTTCACGAGTTGGCGCAGAATGGCGGTTTCTTTATCCGTTAGATTATCTTTTACAGATTTTGGATAAGCCACCAAGAAAAAGATTTGATCATCCTCATTTACCCAATAGTAAATTACTCTGATACCGCCACTTTTGCCTTTATTACCTTGAGCACAACGTACTTTTCGAATGCCACCGCCATTCTTGATTAAGTCACCTTTATCTGGCTGAACCAATAGATCTTGTTGAAGTTGACGATATTCCTCATCAGATACAAGGTCTTTGATTTGCTTGGTAAAGATACTGGTTTCAATGAATAACATAGATTCTGTGTACGTCAATGGCGTACAAGTATTCTAGCAGTTTCCACATCAAAAAACGAGAGCTGCTGCTCTCGTTTCGTATAACCGCCATTATGTTAAATAGGAACCTTAGAACAATAGAAAATTATAATTTCATTGCCATAAGGAAGAATACACTTACAATCCTACGTTCGTTTGTAAAGCAATTTGCTGTGAAGCTAATTCAAGTGCTTTAGATTTCCCTAATGGTTTAATATCAGTGCCTTCAGCATATATAAAATCTACCTTATCAATACCAATTAATCCTAATACTGCTATTAAATATGCTGTAACAGCATCTGTTGGAAGATCTTGATGAAAACCACCACGTGAACTAAAGATAATTGATTTAACACCTTTAATTAATCCTACGGGTGCGGTTTCTGTATATTGAAAAGTTACTCGTGCTCGTGCAATTAAGTCGAACCAGTTTTTTAATTGGGTTGGTACATTTAAGTTATACATTGGTGCTGCAATCAATAATAGATCACAATCTTTCAGCTCTTGAATAAATTGATCAGAGAGAGCTACTGCTGCTTTTACCTCAGGTTTTTCATTCGCCTCTCCACGTAAGGCATTAAATATCTCTAAGTTTAATACTGGTAAGTTCATAGCTCCTAGATCATGTTCAATTATTTGGTCAACATAACCACTTTGCTTACGTCTATATAAATATTTATTAATGAGCTGATTACTTAGAGATTTTTCCTGCATAAAACTAGATTTGATAACTAAAATTCTGTTCATAGTAAGGTTCCTAATATGAATTTTAATTAGATTATCATTGATAAATTGGATACAAAAGTGATAATAAATCAACTCATTGATTCCCAATTGGAACTAATATGCGTGTTAATGATCTGAAAAGTTTGATGGCATTTATTAGTGTTGTTGAACAAGGAAGTTTTACTAAAGCATCAGAAAAATTACATCTGACTCGTTCCGCTGTCAGTAAGATGATTTCAAAGCTTGAGGTACAGCTCGGAGTAGTACTTTTTAACAGAGATACACGTCATTTAGCTCTCACAGAAGAAGGTAGTATTTTCTATGAACATAGCCAGCGGGCTGTACAAGAAATATTAATAGCTGAGACATTATTTGAAAGTAATAATCAAAATATTCAGGGAATGATACGTATCTCTATGCCTGTATTATTTGGACAAAAGTTCATAGTTCCGATATTAAGAGACTTAGCAGATGAACATCAAAATTTGAATATGGTTCTTTCTTTTAATGATCGTTATATTGATTTAATTGAAGATAATTATGACCTAGTGATAAGAATTGGTAATTTAGAAGATAATAGTCAATTAATGGTTAAAAAGATTTCTGAGCATGCAATGTGGCTCTGTGCCACACCTGAATATTTAAAAAGATACCAGGTTCCTGAGAGCATCAAAGATTTAGATAACCATCAGACTATTGGATATTTGAAAAATGGGCAGCTTGAAAAGTGGATATTTCAAAGTTCTCATCATAAAACTATGAAATATTTGCCAAAAAATAAAGTTCAAATGGATGACATAAAAAGCATATTAGATTATGTACTAATGCATGGAGGAATTGGTTGGTTACCTTCCTGGTTGATTCAAGAATATATACAAAGTGGTCAATTAATACACCTACTTACTAACTATTCAAGTACTAACTATCCTATTCAAATTGTATGGAAAAGATCAAATTTCTTACCAATACGTGTTCGTACTACCATTGATAAAATAGCTTCATCAATACAAAAAGATAGCGTCATTAAATAAGATTTATAAGAGAGGAATTCTAAATTGATAGTAATACAAAATCTTTCTAGTTTAATTTTTAAACACGGATTTATTAAGCTTTCCTAAAATTAACATAATACACGTTATACGAAATTCTTGAAATTTTCCTATAAGTATCAATATTTTATTAAAAACCGTTCTAGTAAACAGCATATTGGAACGGTTTTTATATCACTATTCCACCAATACGCTTATAACTTATTCGAAATCAAAAGAGTTTGTTTAGCCCATCTACGCTATCTGCTTTAGACGCTATAACCTAGCCTCAACTTTTTATTGAGGCTCTATTCCAAAAACACTGATTTTTCAAAGTGCCTGAATTGCATAGCATAGAGCCAATTTTTCAGCGAGTTTCGCCATGATTTGGTTCGTCATCACAGTTTTTGCAATCGCAGGTCTAATTAAAGGCACGATTGGGTTAGGCCTGCCTGCGGTATCGATGGGCTTACTCACCATGGTGATCAGTCCATTTCAGGCAGCCACGTTATTGATCATTCCATCTATGGTCACCAACTTTTGGCAACTATTTGCCGAAGGGCAGGTGCTGCGCCTCATTCAACGCTTTTGGCCCTTATTACTCGGCATCATCGTTGGTTCAATTTGGAGTATTTTTCCAACTTTAGGACATGGTGAATTTAAAAGTGAAGCTTTACTGGGGGGCATGTTGGCACTATACGGACTGTATGGGCTTTGTGCGAAAAGCTTGCCGAACTTTGCACCACATGAAAAATGGCTATCTCCAATGATCGGTTATCTCGGTGGAGCGCTGACTGTAGCTACAGGTGTAGTGGTGATCCCGGTAGTACCATATTTGCAAGGTTTGCAGCTCAAACGCGATGATCTTGTACAGTCACTCGGTTTGGCCTTTACCACATCAACCATTTGTTTGGCAGTGTTCTTACAGCAAAATCCTGTGGAAGATCTTCCGATTGATTATGCCATGTCAGCCATGGCACTGATTCCTGCGCTCATTGGGATGTGGGCAGGGAAAAAAATCCGTTACCGCATTCCAGAACAAAAATTCCGTAAGGTGTTTTTTATCGGGTTGATTGCCCTCGGTAGCTATATGATGCTGCACCAGTTTGGCGTGATTTAAAGCCTAGACTTAGCCATCTAAAGTAGATTTTTGTGACAGTAGAAACTGACTGAAATGCTGATAATTTAAAGGTAAATCATCAAAATTACGTGCGGTGAGGAGCAGTTTTCGATTGGCCCATTTACCGCTGAGCTCAACTTGGGCAAAGGCATACAAACTGATTAATCGTTGGGCCGCACGTTTTGGCATGATGGCAACGCCCACACCATTCGCTATCACTTGCGCGATCGCGGCAAAATTCGGCAAACGCAGCCGATACTGAATTTCACAGCCGAATAATTTGGCTTGTGCCTCGATCGATTGTTGCAAGGAATGATATTGCATCAAACCGACAAAGGGATAATTTAAAATCTCTGCGGGTTTGACGCTAGATATCGAGGCCAATTCATGAGTTATAGGACAAATCAGCACCAACGGATCATCTGCAAACTCAAGCGTTTGTAGTTGTTCAGATTTAAAGAAACCTGAAATTAAGCCTAGTTGTGCATTACCTTGCTCTATCGCTGCAATGATGTCTTTAGACTCGGCTTCATGCAGCTCAATTTGTGTGTTGGGATTTTCTAGCAAATAACGTGGTAACAAGACCGGTAAATATTCACTTTGTGCAGATGAATTACACCATAAGGTCATATTGGAACTTAGCCCATGGGCAAAGGGCAGCATCGCGTGTTCTAATTGTTGCCCCTCACCTAAGATGCGCTGTGCATGTTCAACCAAGGTTTGACCGGCAAGAGTCAGTTTGACCCCTTTGGCTTGGCGAGTGAACAGGGCGGTGCGGTAATGCTGTTCGAGTTTTTTAATCCGTTCACTGGCTGCTTGTAGCGAGATGGCAGAACGAGCAGCGCCTTTGGTCAGACTGCCGCTGTCTACAATGTGCAGCACCAATTGAAGGTCGAACAAATCCAGTCGCATATGGTGTATTCCTTGGCTAATGCCTTATCTTACCGAAAGAGCAGCTATAAAAAAAAGCGACCTTTCGGCCGCTTTTCAAATGAATGTTGTATTCTTTTTTAAATGCTTTGGAGGCTTATTCTGATTTATCGCCCAAGCTAAAGAACCAATTCAAAATCAGCGCTGCAAATGTAGCAGTACCAATACCACCTAAGTTGAAGTTACCGAATTGAAGTGCAAAGTCACCTGTACCTAAAATAATCGTGACTGCTGCCACCATCAGGTTTTTATTTTTTGAGAAATCGACTTTGTTTTCAATCCAAATTTTCGCACCTGCAATGGTAATTAGACCAAATACAACAATCGATGCACCTGTCAAAATGGCTTGCGGAATGGTATGAATAATCGCACCAAACTTTGGAGAAAGACCAAGGAAGATGGCGAATACACCTGCAAATACAAACACGATGGTCGAGTAAACACGCGTTACTGCCATCACACCAATATTTTCGCCATAAGTGGTCATACCCGGACCGCCGACACCGCCTGAAAGTGTAGTTGCAACACCATCTGCAACAAAGGCTTTACCAATGTGCGGATCAAGATTTTCACCTGTCATCGCGCCTACAGCTTTGATGTGGCCAAGGTTTTCTGCAACCAAAATCAACGCAATCGGTGCAATGATGAGCATGGCATTGAAGTCAAAGACGGGTGAATGGAAGTGCGGAACACCAAACCAAGCCGCTTCTTGTACGGGAACGAAATTGATTGGTGTACCATGACCCATCACATTGGAAATGATGTAATACACCAAATATGCCAGTAATAGACCGACCAACAGCAATAAGCGTTGTAACAAGCCCTTCGTGAACACTGCAATCGAACCCATACACAGTACAGTGACTAATGCCATCCACATATTAAAGTTGTTGCCTGCAACCCCTTTAATAGTCACAGGAGCTAGGTTCAGACCAATGATCATCACCACTGCACCTGTAACGACAGGTGGCATGAGTTTTTCAATCCAACGGGTACCCGTTGCCATCACGATAAAACCAAAAATGGCATATAAAATACCGCAGGCCATAATCCCGCCAGCAGCCAATGCGATATTGGCATTTGCTGCGCCAGTACCTGACGCTGCATAACCGGTTGCCGCGATCACCACACCAATAAAGGCAAAACTAGAGCCTAAATAACTTGGTACACGACCACCTGTCATAAAGAAGAACAGGATGGTACAGATCCCCGACATTAAAATCGCAAGGTTGGCATCAAAGCCCATCAAAAATGGCGCAAGGACAGTTGCACCAAACATTGCAAAGGCATGTTGTATCCCCAATACAACACTTTGCACCGGAGGTAGGTACTCATTTGTACCTACAGGACGTGCATCAATATTGCCTTCGTACGGGCGCCATTTGGGAAACCAATTGGACATAAAATGAGCACTCAATAGATAAATTGTGCACATCATACTCTTGTTTTTTAGAAGATTTAATCTCTTTTAAAAATATTTTGTTCAAACTAATTACATGACTTTACATGTAAATTTACCAAATGGTAAAAGTTTTAAGGGTGTAAAAAAGGCATTAAATCATGCAATTAATCAAATAGGCTTGGAGCCAATTCTTCATAAATTTTTCTTATTTTATATATTCCAAAATAAATTAAAACCAATATGACTGGTCAAAAAAAAAGCACACAGTTCTGTGTGCTTTTTGAAAACTTGGAAGATTTAGCCAGTGTTACGCAAACCTGCCGCAATACCCGCGATGCTAACCATCAACGCATGGTCGACTGGGGTATTTTCAGCTTGACGCTCGGCAAGGTATGCACGGCGGCGTTTCATCAGTTCGGCTTGTAGTAAATGTAGCGGCAATAAATAAGGCTTACGCACCTTCATGGATTGGTCGAGCACATCGTTACTGCTAAGTAATTTCGATTCACCTTTGAGTGCTAATAGCGTTTGTACCGCATCACGTAAACGCTGACGTAACTCTTCACCCAACTGTTTGAGGTCTGAGTCATCCGTCAGATGAGACTCATAATACAGCGCCACATGGCCATCAGCTTTAGACAAGACCATTTCCAACATATCAATTAACGTTTGGAAATAAGGCCATTGCTCCAACATTTCTTCGAGTGTCTGCTTTTGACCTTGATCAATCACTTGATTAATCGCAGCACCAGTACCGAGCCAAGCAGGTAGCATCAAACGGATTTGCGTCCATGCGAACACCCAAGGAATCGCACGTAATGACTCAATTCCACCGCTAACTTTACGTTTGGCTGGGCGTGAACCGAGCGGTAACATTTGCAGCTCCAGTTCGGGTGTCACAGTCCGTAGATATTTTACAAAATGCGGATTTTCACGCACAGTTTGACGATACACCTGTACCGACAGATCCGTCATGCTGTGCATGAGCTGACGCCATTCCTGTTTTGGTTCAGGCGGTGGCAATAAGGTCGCTTCTAAGGTCGCTGCGGTGTAAATTTCCAAGTTTTGTAAGGCAATGCCTTCTAATCCAAACTTGAAGCGAATCATTTCCCCTTGTTCTGTGACACGAATCGCTCCTGAAATCGAACCCGGTGGCTGTGAAAACAGCGCTTGCTGTGTCGGCGCTCCACCACGGCTGATTGAACCGCCACGGCCATGGAATAATGTCAGTTGTACATCATGTTTTTTCGCAACCGCGGTTAATTCTTCCTGCGCACGATACTGTGCCCAGTTTGCCGACATAAAGCCCGCATCTTTGGCAGAGTCTGAATAGCCAATCATCACCTCATGTTTGCCCTGAATATGCTGCTTATACCAATGCATATTGAATAGGGTATTCATGGTACGGGCGGCACCATCCAAATCTTTTAAAGTTTCAAACAGTGGCACAACGCGTAGCGCTTGTTTGATGCCCGCTTCTTTTTGCAGTAACAATACGGCCAAGACATCACTCGGATGCTCTGCCATGGAAATAATATAAGCCCCTAAACTTTCAGGTGGCTGTTCTGCCAAAGTGCGCATGGTCGCAAAGACTTCTTGTACATCTGGATGTTCAATCAGGCTTTGTTTTGGCTCATTTAAAAACTTCGGTAGCAGTGGACGTTTGCTTTGCAGTTCCTGAATCAAGAAGTTTTGACGGGCTTGCTCCGTCCATGTTTCAAAATTACCTAAACCTAAATATTCCGTAATGGCAGAAATCGCTTGGCGATGACGCGTGGATTCCTGACGAATATCTAATTTGAGTAATTCGATACCGAAACAATTCACTCGATGAATAAAGTCGAGTAACTGACCATTGGCAATTTCAGGTAAACCGCTGTCAATCAGTGAACGGTAGCAAACCAATAGTGGATCGAGCAGCTCATGGCGGCTTTTAATGACTTGGCTATCGTCAGCATCTTCACCACGGAGCTTTAGTGCCAACCAGTGACGAGTGGCTTTGAGGCGTTCACGCGCATCACGGAGATATTCGCGATACGGCTCAGGGTGGAAATGGCCTAAGGCATCACTAAGCTCTTTGCTGCATTCTTGAATCGAAAGTTCCCAGCGCAGGTCTTCGATATCGCGTAAATACAAGTCGGCAGCTTTCCAACGTGAAAGCCACAGCACTTCTTGAGTAATATTATGGGTGACGTTTGGGTTACCATCACGGTCACCGCCCATCCATGACGCAAAGCGCACAGGGGCAACATTTAAAGGCAAGGTCTTGCCACAATGATCTTGAACCATGCCATCCAATTCACGCATGAATTTGGGTACAGCATTCCACAGGGTCTGTTCAATGGTCGTGAAGCCCCATTTTGCTTCGTCGACAGGCGTCGGGCGATGTTGACGAATTTCATCCGTTTGCCATGCCGAGCAAATCAGTTGTTTTAAATCATCCAGTACGGCTTTGCGTTCGCGTGGCGTAAGTTTTTGTTGATCCATTTTAAACAGGCAATCATTAATCCCATCATATTTTTGGATCAAGGTACGGCGACTGACTTCGGTTGGATGTGCAGTCAGTACCAATTCAATTTTTAATTCACAAATTTGTTGGAACAGTTGGTCCGAACTGATGTTATTGCTTTTAAATTTTTCAAATAAATGATCGAGTGGATTCGGTGAAGGTGCTTGCTCATCAAACTCACTTTGGCGACGGCTGCGCACCACATTGTACTGTTCGGCAATATTGGCAAAGTTGAGAAAGTGCGTAAATGCACGGGTCAGTGGCAGAATTTCTTCATCTTTTAAATTTAAAAATAATTGTTCTAACTGTTTTTCAGCTTCAACTTGTCCATCTCGCGCGCCTTTAGACAAAGCACGAATTTGCTCTACCTGATTAAACAAATCTTGTCCTGCATGCTGCTTTAGGGTTTCACCTAATAAATTGCCCAGTAAGCGCACGTCTTCACGTAATGGAGCATCAATTTGTTGAATCATTTGTTATTTCTCCGCGTATTCCTGTCTCGACTATACCCCGAAAGTGCCATGGCAAAAGGGGGTACAGACAAAAGTCGGATGACTTTTCTAGCTAAATGAGCAATAGCTATGCCATTTGTTTCAGTTTAGCGTTGAAATATTTCAGAAAATGCTTAGCTCTGCGTGCCGAGTTGATATTTCAACATAAAGATGTCGATGGCAGAGTGAATAATGGCCTGTCGCTCTGCTGCTTCAGGTACTGGGCGCATGCCCAATAAGACTTCTTGATGGCGTAGGCCCATCAGTAGCGACACAATCAGTTCAGTTTGTCTGGCAGGATTATCCTGCTGAATGAAATTTAAAGCCGCTGCGTCTTGAAAGAAATTCTCCCAGACTTGGCGCATTTTCAAATGTGAGGCACGGAAAAACTGTTCGACCAAAGGACTGTGTTCGGCAGCCAACTCCAAAAGTAATAAGTCCAGTTTAATGGCTTCTGGCAAATTCATGATGTTCAGCCCCAACTCACAAATTTCAACGAAAGCCTGCATAAAATGACTTTCGCTGTGCAGATGTCGCGGGCGGGTATTCAAAATATATTCACAGGTGTCTTCAATCGCACTGGTAAATAAGGTGGCTTTGTCCTGAAAATGATTATAGACCGTCAGTTTGGTGACCCCTGCATGTTGGGCAATCTGATTCATACTGCAACCGTGATAGCCCATTTCTAAAAATAATTGTTTTGCAGACTCTAAAATCCGTTGTCGTTTTTCTAAGTCTTTCGGGCGGCCGACATTCATTTGCTGAAAAAATTCCAAAAAAGGCGAAAAGGTCATTGATTTCGGATAATTAATCTAATTAATGTACCGCATGGTATATTAATTAAAAAATAACCAAATTAATTGAATAATATTCTGCCCTAAAAAAGACTTTTTATTAAGAGCGAACTTCATGAGTACGATTAAGACCACAGTTGTCAGCATGATTATCGTTTGCAGTGTGACCTTATGGGGATGCAGCAAGGATAAAGCCCAAACGGAACAGGAAGTGCCATTTGTGATGGTGACTCAGCCGGGCGCCACACATTTTGAACAAAAAAGTTATGCGGGTGATGTACAAGCACGCCAGCAAACAGCTTTAGCTTTTCGGGTTGGCGGCCAAATCACTGAGCGCTATGTCGATGTTGGAGACCAAGTCCGAGTCGGGCAAGTCTTGGCAAAATTAGATGTCAAAGATGCACAGTTGCAACTGAATGCAGCACAAGCACAGCTTGAAAGTGCGCGTTCCGCTGCACAAATTGCTGAAGATGAACTAAAACGCTTTAAGCAATTATTGCCAGTCAATGCCGTGAGTCGTTCGCAGTATGATGCGGTGGAAAACCAATATAAAGCGGCACAGTCGAACTTAAAGCAAGCCCAATCAAATTATGATGTGAGTCGTAATCAGACCGGTTATAACCAATTAATTGCCAATAAAACTGGGGTCATTACTGAGCGCAATATTGAGATTGGTCAAGTGATTGCAGCAGGACAACCGGCATTTCAATTGGCGATAGCTGGTGAACGTGACGTGGTCATTGGTGTGCCTGAACAAGCGGTTACTGAAATTAAAACAGGGCAGGATGCATGGGTCACCTTGTGGTCGAAACCACAGGAAAAATTTGCAGGCTATGTGCGTGAAATTAGTCCTGCTGCCGATCAGTCTCGTACATATAGTGTCAAAGTGGCATTACGTGAAGGCAATAGTGCCATTCAACTGGGGCAAAGTGCACGGGTATTTTTAACCAAAGCACAGCAGAATGTTTTGCATGTGCCATTATCGAGTGTGTCTGCGAGTGGTCAGCAGGCGTATGTGATGGTGGTCAATGCAGATAATACGGTACGTAAAGTTCCAGTAAGTTTAGGCGAATACGGACGTGACAGCGTGCCCGTACTTAGTGGTCTGCAAGCAGGGGATTTTGTTGTGGTTGGCGGCGTGCATTTGCTCCGCGAAAAACAAAAAATACAACCTGTTGATCGTGAAAATCGAGCGGTACACATTCAGACAGGAGTTAAATAATGAATTTTAACTTGTCTGAGTGGGCACTGAAAAATAAAGGCTTAATCCTTTATTTTATGATTCTACTGGGCATTGTTGGGATATTTTCTTATTCCAAATTGTCGCAGAGTGAAGACCCGCCATTTACCTTTAAAGTCATGGTGATTCAAACCTATTGGCCTGGTGCAACAGCCAAAGAAGTTTCGCTACAAGTCACCGATCGGATTGAAAAAGAACTGATGACCACGGGGCAATATGAACGCATCATGGCGTATTCACGTCCGGGTGAATCCATGGTGACCTTTGTGGCCAAGGACAGTTTACGTTCGCAGCAAGTCCCTGATGTTTGGTACACCGTACGTAAAAAGGTCAATGATATTCGCCATCAATTACCATCTGGGGTGCAAGGTCCTTTCTTTAATGATGAATTTGGTGACACCTTTGGTAATATCTATGTGCTCACCGGCAAAGACTTTGACTATGCCACCATGAAGGAATATGCCGACCGTTTACAGCTCCAGTTACAACGAGTCAAAGACGTTGCGAAAGTGGATTTGATTGGTCTACAAGATCAAAAAGTTTGGATTGAAATTTCCAACACCAAAGCCACGCAAATGGGCATACCCGTGACGGCGATTCAACAAGCCTTGCAGCAGCAAAACACGGTTGCCAGTGCCGGCTTTTTTGAAACCAATTCAGACCGGATTCAAGTGCGTGTCAGTGGTAATTTACAAAACATTGATGAACTGCGTCAGATGCCCTTATTGGTGAATGGACGAACCATTCAATTGGGTGATGTGGCAGATGTACATCGTGGCTTTAGTGATCCACCGCAGCCGCGTATGCGTTTTATGGGTGAAAATGGTTTAGGCATTGCCGTGTCGATGCGTAAAGGTGGCGACATTCTGGCTTTGGGTAAAAACCTAGAAACAGAATTTGCCCGCTTGCAAAAAACCTTGCCCTTGGGCATGGAACTGAAAAAAGTGTCGGATCAGCCTGTAGCCGTGAAGCGCAGCGTCAATGAGTTTATGAAAGTCCTCGCTGAGGCGGTGATTATCGTCCTATTGGTGAGCTTCTTCTCCTTGGGTTTCCGTACGGGATTAGTCGTAGCATTTTCCATTCCATTGGTCTTGGCCATGACCTTTGCAGGCATGCAGATGTTTGATGTCGGGTTGCACAAGATTTCTTTGGGGGCATTGATTCTCGCACTCGGTTTATTGGTGGATGATGCGATTATTGCCGTCGAAATGATGGCGATTAAAATGGAGCAGGGCTATAGCCGATTACAAGCCGCCGGACATGCATGGCGCACCACTGCATTTCCAATGCTGACAGGCACACTGATTACTGCGGCAGGCTTTTTGCCGATTGCCACAGCAGCATCGAGTACTGGGGAATATACTCGCTCGATTTTCCAAGTGGTCACTATTGCATTGGTGGTGTCATGGTTTGCAGCAGTGCTGTTTGTTCCCTATCTGGGGGATAAATTACTGCCCGATTTCAACAAAGATTTGGTACAAAAAGCCCCATGGTATCAGCGCCTGTGGGCACGTTTGCACAAACAACCTGAACCTCAGCCGATGGTGCATCATGCCGGCGAACATCATGATCCTTATCAGTCTCCGTTTTATCAACGTTTCCGTGGTTGGGTCGACACTTGTGTGACCTATCGTAAGACGGTGATTGCAGCGACGGTTGGCATCTTTGTGTTATCGATTTTAATGTTTAAAACTGTACCACAGCAGTTCTTCCCACCGTCAAACCGTGCTGAAATTTTAGTAGATTTAAAGCTCGAGGAAGGTGCATCTCTGAAAGCCACAGAAGCGGCCGTAAAAAAAGTCGAAGCGTTCTTGTCGAAAAAACAAGGCATTGATAATTTTGTGGCTTATGTGGGGACAGGTTCACCGCGGTTTTATTTACCTCTAGATCAGCAGTTACCCCAAGCCAGTTTTGCTCAGTTTGTGGTATTGGCTTCATCTTTAGATGATCGCAATGAAATTCGTCAGTCATTAGCAGAAGAAATCCGTAAGCTCTTACCTGAAGTACGTACTCGCGTTTCACTTTTAGAAAATGGCCCACCTGTGGGTTATCCATTGCAGTTCCGCGTGTCGGGTGAAGATCTGAGCTTGGTTCGAGAGTGGGCACAACGCGTGTCTGCAAAAGTCAGTGAAAACCCGAACACCACCAATGTGCATTTGGATTGGGGTGAACCAAGCAAAGTCATTAAACTGGACATCGACCAAGATCGCGCACGTCAAATGGGGGTTTCCAGTCTAGATCTGTCCAATTTCCTGAATAGTTCAATCAGTGGTGCGGTGATTAATCAGTATCGTGAGAAACGAGAGCTGATTGAAATTCGGATGCGTGGTGATCAAGCGGAGCGATTGGATGTCGGTTCTCTCAGCAGTTTGGCTGTACCGACCAGCAATGGTGGTTCAGTGCCATTGGCGCAGATTGCGAAAATTGAGTATAGCTTTGAAGAAGGTTTGATTTGGCATCGTAACCGTTTACCGACCATTACTGTGCGCGCGGATATTCGCAGTAAATTGCAACCTGCAACGGTGGTGGGTGAGTTAAAAGATTCATTTGATCAGTTACGTGCAGAGATGCCAAATGGTTATCTACTCGAAGTAGGCGGTACTGTGGAAGAGTCAGCACGAGGCCAAACTTCTGTAAATGCAGGCATGCCATTATTTCTCGCAGTTGTCATGACTTTGTTGATGATTCAATTACGCAGCATGTCACGGGCGATGATCGTATTTTTAACAGCACCTTTGGGTATTATTGGCGTGGTGTTATTCCTGTTATTATTCAATAAACCCTTTGGTTTTGTGGCAATGCTCGGCACGATTGCACTGTCTGGAATGATTATGCGCAATTCACTGATTTTGATTGATCAGATTGAACAAGATATTCAGTCTGGGGAGTCGGCTTGGGATGCGATTATCAATGCAACGGTACGTCGTTGCCGTCCAATTGTGCTGACTGCATTGGCCGCTGTATTGGCGATGATTCCACTTTCTCGCAGTATTTTCTTCGGTCCAATGGCCGTGGCGATTATGGGTGGATTGATCGTGGCGACCCTGCTGACCTTGTTCTTTTTACCTGCGCTATATGCACAGTGGTTTAAAGTGAAAAAAACTCAGCAGAATCCTTAAAAGTGTCATAATATTGGGTGCGAAATATTGAATTTTTCTCTATAGTAGCACCTGATCTACAAAGACATTTTTAAAAAGTAAAACAACCACAAGTGCAGCGCGGCATATTGTGGTGTACGGGGTTGAATCACAGATGACAGCAGAGAGTTTAGCTAAGTATCGCCGTTATATTGCGATTTCTTATGTCTTCATGTTTTTCGCTTTATTTACCCTGATTAGTGGTGTATTTGCCTACGGCTTTGCACGCAAAGTAACTCAAATCGATTCTGCAGAAGTTTGGCTCCAAGCCCAAGCGCTTTGGGTCATGCGCACCGTCGTGATTTATTCCATGATGGCCATTTTTGCCGCACTGTGGTTTATTCCTTTATTTTTCTATTATTGGGACACCTATCTTTGGGTGACTGCATGCACGGTAATTGGTGTGATCTTTTCTGCGATTGCCTTTTTGTATCTATTAAATGCATGGATCCAAGGTCTATCCAAATTCGTTAAAAATAAGGCTGTTTTCTAAGTCGATTTATTTTTTTCCTGCCTACCCCTTGAAAAAATGGTTTGATTCCCCAATTTCAGACCACAGTTAAGTATTAAATTAAATTCCGTGAGGAGCATCGCCAGACATGGCTAAACGTGATTATTATGAGGTTTTAGGTGTATCTAAAACCGCAAGTGATGATGAAATTAAAAAAGCCTACCGTAAGTTGGCGATGAAGTATCACCCTGACCGTAATCCAGATAACCCAGAAGCTGAAGAAAAATTCAAAGAAGCTGCAGAAGCATATGAAGTTTTATCGGACAGCGAAAAACGTAGTATGTATGACCGTATGGGACATCAAGCTTTTGAAGGCGGCATGGGCGGCGGCGGTGGCTTCGGTGGCGGTTTTAGCGCAGAAGATATCTTTAGTCAGTTTGGTGACATATTCGGTGGCGCATTTGGCGGTGGTGGCCGTGGTGGTCAGCAACGTGCACGCCGTGGTTCAGACTTACGCTATGTTATGGAGCTTACCCTTGAGGAAGCTGTGAAGGGCGTGAAAAAAACCATTACCTTTACTGCGCCAGCGCCATGTGATGCCTGTGATGGTAAAGGATCTAAAAATCCAAACGACGTTGAAACCTGTAAAACTTGTCATGGTGCAGGTCAAGTGCGTATGCAACAGGGCTTCTTCTCTGTGCAGCAAACCTGTAGCACCTGTCGTGGTCAAGGTAAAATTATTAAGAACCCATGTAATAAATGTCATGGTTCAGGGGTTTCTGACCGTCAGCAAACTTTAGAAGTGACCATTCCTGCAGGTGTGGATAATGGCGACCGCGTACGTTTAAGTGGCAAAGGCGAGGCGATCCGTGATGGCCAAGCAGGCGACTTATATGTAGAAGTGGTGGTACGTGAACACGAAATCTTCCAACGTGATGGCGCTGACCTGTATATGGATGTGCCTGTAAGCATTGCAGATGCTGCATTGGGTAAAGAAATTCAAATTCCGACTCTCGATGGCCGTGTGAGCTTGAAAGTGCCTGAAGGAACTCAAACTGGCAAATTGTTCCGCTTACGTGGTAAAGGTGTGAAACCTGTACGTACCAGCATGACTGGTGACTTACTCTGCCGTATCGTGGTGGAAACGCCAGTGAATTTAACGGCTCGTCAACGTGAATTGTTAAAAGAGTTACAAGACACGATGGATGGCGATGACAATAAATCATCTCCGAAGAAAAAATCATTCTTCGACCGTTTATTTGATTAATTGATATGATTTGCTTGAGTTCGCTGTGATTTGAACTTAGCTATAAAAAAGCCTGCAAAATTGCAGGCTTTTTTAATGAGCGTTTTAAGGTTTCGGCTGTGCTATAGGTAGTAATAAACTCTCATAGCTCATGTCGAGCCTATAGATATTTTTAAGACGCTGTAGCTGATGACGTGCTTCAGCCTCACGACCATTAAAGGCCAATAAACGTGCATATTTAATGATGTGGTATTTCGCTGGATAGCTGCGAACCAATTTTTCAGTATCCTGAATGGTTTGTTCAGAAACGATGGAGTACGGATTTAAACGAATAATCGCCACCCGATGTCTAAATTCCGTCAGCAAATAGATCGGCTCATGGTTGGTGATTTTCTCCGGTGTTTTTTCATATTTTGATGCCTGGCCCAGCTGAATTGCTGCATTGGCATAATCACGATAAATCACCGTAATCAGCACTGCGCCAATCACGAAAACAATGCGGATAAACCACGGAGACAGACTCAAAGTAGCCGTCTGTGATTTCGCAGCTTGAAGAATCCCGATAATAAAACCCGCAGGCAGTAAGAAATATGCGTAGTTTTGCGGAAACTCCAACATGGCATGAATAACGAAGACACCGACCATCAATAGGCCAATCACAGATAATGCAGACTTGGCTAACTTCTGTAATTGAATGCCCCAGTAAGCGAAATAGGCCAAGAACGGCACACCAATAATGGCGCCATTCCACAATAAGAAATCCAAAATAAAATTGTGTGAGCTACGAATCCATACAGGCCCTTGTACCGTGTCAGAGATCGAGACAAAAGCGCTACTGGTTTGATGCCAACCATAGCCAAACCAAGGCTGTGCAGCCACGGCATGTGCCATTTGTTGCCAAATGGCTAACCGAGACATATCTCCACCAGCACGTTTGACCACGTCACGACTTTCTTGAATATTCATGTCGGACATTTGGCTCATGATTTGACTTAATTTTGGCATCAATACAATCAGTGCCACAAAGCCGATAAACCAGGCCAAGCTGTAAAACCAGCGGAGACGAATATAATCTTTGTACTGTGCATAAGCTAAATAGACTAGGACACAGATACTTGCTACCCAAGAGGTGCGAGATTGGCTGAGCGCGACCCCAATTAAAATAGGAATTGCACAAACGACCAAATAGCGGGTTTTAACTTTTTGTTGTTCATAAACATATAAGCAGGCTAACAAGGACATGAGCAGAAACGTGGCCATGTTATTCGGCTGAGCAAAGTTTGCAAATGGGCGCGTAGTTCCACTAATTTTCATCACAAAAGGAAGAAACGAGTCGAAATCTAACCACTGACATATTGCGATGAGTCCAGTCATTACCCCAGAAGCAACAAAGGTATAGCTCAGGTATAGGAAGGTTTTTTCGCGTTTTTCTGTACCTTGCGAGAGACTAAAACCTAGATTGATACACAGCCAGAAGCTGAACACAAACAGCATACAGAGTAAGGCAATACTAAAATAATACACCTGCCCAAAAGCCAGTTGGATGAAGGGAATCAGCGCTAAGAGCAACAGGGGCAGGGAAATTTTTGCCACCCTGAGCTTTTCTTTAAAGAACGTTGCCGCTAAGGCAAATAAGGCAAAGAAGGTGTAAAGCTCACCGGTATACGTGGCCCAAGGTCGGTAATGAATCGGAATCAGCCATGCCAGTGCAATACAGACTGCCGCACAAAGATACAATAGGGTTTTCATGAATATTCAAGATCAATAGAACGCGCCTATCATACCGTGAAAATGCCTAAACTTGGTGAGGGAATAGTCAGCGTCTGTCGTAGAAGTTGATTTGCACAATGACTCCAGAAAATGCAGGATTTTTTTGTTTGTAACTTAGCCTGCGCATGGAGTTTTGATATAGTAAGACCAATTTCGAATCAACATTAGGAAAATGTTATGTCAGCAGCTCCACGTATTGGTATCTTGGGCGCAGGCGGTCGTATGGGACGCATCTTAATTCAGGCGGTTCAGCAAGCTGGTTATCAATTAGCTGCTGCGGTAGAACGTCCTGAAAGTAGCTTGGTCGGTGCGGATGCCGGTGAACTTGCAGGGATTGGCGCGGTTGGCGTAAAGGTTGTCGGTAACCTAGCTGAGGTTTTAAAAGATTGTGATGTCGTGATCGATTTTACTGCACCTGCAGCAACAGCACAGCATCTTAAACTTTGCCGTGAAGCAGGCGTTGCGATTGTCATTGGTACCACAGGTATGAATGATGAGCAAAAAGCTTATCTCGATGAAACAGCAACAGAAACTCCAGTGGTCTACGCAGCGAACTATTCTGTCGGTGTAAACGTTTCAATCAAACTTCTTGAATTGGCATCAAAAGTATTTGGCGATACTGTAGATATTGAAGTGATTGAAGCCCATCATCGTCATAAAGTTGATGCACCATCAGGTACAGCGCTAATGTGGGGCGAAGCCATTGCCGGTGCTTTAGGACGTGATTTAAAACAAGATGCTGTGTATTGCCGTGAAGGTCATACGGGTCCACGTGAACGTCAAACCATTGGCTTTCAAACGATTCGTGGTGGTGACATTGTCGGTGAACATACTGCGATGTTTATCGCGGATGGCGAACGTGTTGAAATTACCCATAAAGCAACCAACCGTATGAACTTTGCTTCTGGTGCAGTACGTGCAGCTGCATGGGTAGTCGGTCGTGAAGCACGTAAGTACGATATGAAAGATGTACTGGGTTTTAACGATATTGACGTATAAAAGCGCGTAAAAATCCTTTATAACAAGACAATAAAATTAAAATAAGACGATCAATGGAATGAACAAAGTCATCTTTATGGCTTGTGCTGTCGCATTCACTGCGGCAGTACAAGCGAAAACTATGGATAATGCCAAACTCACGATTAATAAAAATAATATTAAGGTTTGGACCTACCAAAATGCTCAAAATCCTGTCTTTCAATACAAAGCTGAAACTAGTTTTGATGTGCCCATTGAAAAAGCGGTTTCCCTGATTTTAGATGTGGAAAATGCAGTGAATTGGGTCCCTTATATGGGCAGTGTCAAAGTCTTATCCCGTGATGACCAGAAAGGCGAATTCAGCTTATATATGGTGCTGGATTTTCCTTTTCCCTTGAAAGACCGTGATTTAGTGGTACAAGGCAAAATGCGTAAAGATGCACAAGGCATTATTAGCATCCAAAATAAAGCGGTGAAAAAAGGTTATCCGATCAATCCCAATTATGTACGCCTAACCGACTATGAGGGCGATTGGACCTTCCAGCGTTTAGGCAATCAAAAAGTCAAAGTGTCAACCTATGGCTATGCCAATCCGGAAGGCTCCATTCCGCTCAGTTTCGTGAATATGTTTGTGCAGCAACAGCCTTATCAAATGCTACAAAAAATGAAAGTGCAGCTGGGTAAAAGCAAAACTGTTGTGACCTTTCCCGAAATTTTAAAATAAGCCTTAGCAATGATTTAGTTCAATATGAACGATCAATGACTTTGCATGTCAGGCAGGCGAAATGCCGTCAATTGCTGCATGTGCTGTGCTTCTGGAAGTTCGATACTGAGTAAGGTTTGTTCTGGAAATTGATGCGGATGTAACTTGATTTGAAATTGCCGCGCGGTCATTTGTTCACAGGCAAAGCGAAGTTTGGCTTGCTGCGGCATGATATTCATGCCGTTTTCAGATTTGGCTTTATAAATATATAGCTGCTGATGTAACCCGCCGCTGGTGATCGGTTGGATCTGCTCAAGTTCATATTGCGTCAGTTTTTGGGCACTCAAAAAACCTTGAATTAAAGATTTACAGATAAAATTTTGCTGGCTTTGAGCTTGAGTGTGCTGTTCGGGTTGGCACGCCATAAGCGTGAGTGTACTGATGATGATTAAACCCGCTCGAAGCTGCGTGAAGTCATTCATTTAATTTTCCCCCTATCGTTATTTTTGAGATATCAACCTGATGCCATCAGCTTAAATCTGTTAACTTAATGGGTACAGATACAAGAATGATTAAAAAAAGGGTACAGATGGCTTTTCAATATCAGCAGCTTGCGCAGCAGTTGGCACAGAAAATTTATAGTGGTGAATTGGCCGCAGGGCAGCGTCTGTATGCGCTACGTCAATTTTCACAGCAGCATCAGATCAGTTTAAATACCGCGAAACGCTGCTATGAATTACTTGAAGCCAAAGGCCTGATTTATGTTAAAGAAAAGTCTGGTTATTTTGTACAATCCTCACAGAAAGCCCAGCAAATTGCCGTGCCGAATCATCCTGATTTTGATTCCCGACCTCGTGAAATTTCGAATTTAGAATTGCAAATTCAGATCCATGAAGCATCTGCAAATAGTCGCCTGATTCATTTGGGTTCAATTCAGTTGTCCCCCAATTTTGTTCCTGTTGAAGCAATCAGACGTTCAATCCAAAGGGCATTAAAGCATTGTAAACCAGAAGATTTTTTATATAACAATCGGCAAGGTCATCCACAATTGCGTGAAGCTTTGTCGGCACATTGGGCTGAAGATGGTTTTTACATGCCTAAGGATGATATTTACATCAGCAATGGTTGTATGCCTGCTTTGTCAGTGATGTTGCAAAATCTAAGTGCGGAAGGGGAGAGTGTCATTGTTCCGACGCCGAACTATAACGGGCAATTGCAATTATTGGCTTTATTGAAGCGGAAAATTGTTGAAATTCCTGCCAATACGGAAGGTTTTGATTTAGATCGTTTAGAGCAGGCAATGCGGGATTCAGGCGCGAAAGTATGCTTATTGACTGCAAATTTTCAAAATCCTTTGGGTTTTTGTTTAAGTAATGAAGATAAGAAACGAATTGCACAACTGGCTGAAAAATATAAATGTTATGTGATTGAAGATGATATTTATGCTGAGTGTAGTTTCAATGCAAAGCGACCATTGCCTATCAAATATTGGGATCGGGCGGGCTATGTGATCTATTGTGCGTCGATTTCAAAATCTTTATCGCCTTCTTATCGGGTGGGGTGGTTTTGTCTTCCACCACATTTGCAACATTTGCGTCCGAAATTACTTTTGCAAAATGATTCGGTGAATACGCCTTTGCAGTTAGGACTTGCAGATTTGATTTTTAGTCGTGCGTATCGCCAACATCTTGCTGAATTGCGTCCTAAATTAATGGTGCAAGTCGAGCAGTATCGTCAGTATATTTACGATGCTTTTCAAGGGGTTGATATCCGTCTAAATCGGCCTCAAGGCAGTTATGCACTGTGGTTGCAGATGCCTGAACAAATAGACAGTTTGGCGCTGTATTACCATGCGCAAAAACATGGCATCAATATTGTGCCAGGTTTAATTTTTGGTGAGGACAATCGTTATAACAACTGTATTCGTCTAAATGCCGGGCATGAGTTGTCTGTAGATATTCAGCAGGCCATTTTGTTGCTTGCAGATTGGGTACGTAAGGAATGCATAAACTCAAATACCGTCTAATTTTGATGAGTGTATAAAGGACACAAAAAAGCCTGCATGCGGCAGGCTTTCTTGGCTTAGATTTTTGCCGTTAAAAATCAGCCTTCAGCACAATTCGATAACGCACGTTTCCTGAATGCAAACGTTCAATCGCTTCATTCACCTGAGACATGGGATACATTTCAATTTGAGGTGCAATATTTTGACGTGCAGCGAATCGAAGTAATTCACGCAGTGCCGCAGGAGAGCCAGTTGATGAGCCTGTAACTGATTTAGCACCACTGATCAGCATACCTGCGGGAATTTGCATCGGCTCAAGTGCTAGGCCAAGCATGTGAACGCTTCCATTCGGTGCCAAAGTTGAAAGATAGGCTTGCCAATCCAACGTCACATTGACCGTGCTTAAAATCAAATTGAACTTCCCACGCTGAGCTTTAATTGCAGCAAGATCACGACTATTCACCACATGGTCAGCACCCATGGCTTTAAGTTCATCGGTTTTATCTAAGTTTGAGCTGAACGCAGTAATTTCACAGCCCCAAGCCTTGAGCAGTTTAATCGCCATATGACCTAATCCACCAATGCCGATCACGGCAACATGGTGAATGGCCTGAATTTGGTGCTGCAAAATGGGATCAAATACCGTAATCCCACCGCAGAGTAGAGGACCAGCACTGGTTGGGTCGAGATCATCTGGAAGCGGAATAACCCATTGCCAGCCTGCACGGACTTTGTCGGCAAAGCCACCTGCATGACCGACGATCGTTGCTGTCTTGGTTCCAGTACATTGTACTTGGCGACCATTGATACATGGGTCACAGTGTTGACAACTTTCTGCTGTCCAGCCAATGCCTACACGCTGTCCGATTTTGAGTCCTTTGGCTTCGCTGCCGAGTTGGGTAATGGTTCCAATCACTTCATGCCCAGGGACTACAGGATAAACCGAAGATTTCCAATCATTTTGGATAATAGAAATATCTGAGTGACAAAGACCGCAATACTCGACTTTGACTTCAACCTGATAGGCTTGTAATTCACCTGCATCAAATTGGTAGGGAACAAGGGCTTCACCACTGTTCATTGCTGCATAGGCGTGGATTGTATTGTCACTCATTATTCTATCCTTTCTGCTTTTGAGGTCATTCTGCGTGCGTGTATTTAAAGTCACAGTGATTTTCATGATCGTTAACCATGCCGATGGCTTGCATCAGAGCATAGCAAGTCGTTGGACCGACAAATTTAAAACCATGCTTTTTTAATGCTTTGGACATGGCCTGACTTTGAGCGGTTTGTGCAGGGGCGCTGCGATATTCAACGACATCATTATTGGCAATGTGTCCTTCGACAAAATTCCAAAGAAATTCCACAGGATGAATCCCTTGGGCTTTTAACTGTTGCCATGCTTTGGCATTATCTCGAATGGCAGTGAGTTTGCCGATATGGCGAATCAAACCTGAATCTTGTAATTTTTCTTGTAATTGTAGGTCACTCAACGCTGCAATTTCGGCAATGGGATATTGAAAAAAATGCTGCTGATAACAGGCCCGTTTTTTCAGCACAGTGATCCAAGACAGCCCCGCTTGTTGTCCTTCAAGACACAGCATTTCAAAGAGATACTGCTCATCAAAGCTAGGTTTAGCCCATTCAGTGTCGTGGTAGGCAATATATAAAGGATCTTCGGAGCACCAAGCACAGCGTTGTATTGTCATGTTGAATGCTCCGTTTTGAATTAAATTTTAAAAGCTGTCCATTGGTCGTTTTTATTGTCCCAATACAACAGTTCCGCTTGATCGAGATCGGTAAATTGAATCCATACATCTTTACCTGATTTGTCTGCGTAGCCGGTGCTGATGAGTAATGCTTCTTCAGTGATCTCCATGATCCAGCCCTGATAAGACTGTCCATTGAGGCTGATTTTTTGTTGATTACCAGATTCTGCAAATTCCACCAGACGATTGATCAACGCTTCTGACATGTATGTTTCCTAAAATTAACGTAAATACGGATAGGGGTTAACGGCATTGCGACCTTTACCACCCAAGTAAATGCCATAATGCAAATGTGGTGCAGTATGTCGAGCATTGCCAGTATTACCTACATAGCCAATGACATCACCTTTTTTGACATAGTCGCCGACATTTAAGCCACGTTTATGACCATCAAGATGCGCATAATAATGCCAAGAACCTGCAGGCCCCATAATCCATATCACTTTACCACCCAAATTGTTATTACGTAAGTCAGCAACTAAACCTTCTGTAGCACTGAGAACTTTTGTTCCACGTGGAACAATAATATCAATGCCTTCGTGGCTTCGTCCTTGGCTACGCGCTGCGCCCCAAGTATCCTTGAGCGCACTTCGTTTGACTTGATGAACAGGAACAGGCAATTGATTGGATAAACGCATGTTTTGTAATTTTTTCACTTCATGAGCAGGCAATGTACTGCCTGATGGTTTGGGTGGAGTCGACGTACAGGCGCTGAGTAAAAGCAAAATAAAACCAATACCGCTGAACAACCCTTTGCGAAGCTGAAAAAATCCTTGAGTCACATTTGTCCCTATTCAATTGATGAGCAGTTAAAAACTATGGCATAGAATGGCTTTCGAGTTCTAGCGTAGAAATGAGTTTTTTCATGGCGGTTGGAATACCGAGTGCAGTGGCTTGTATCGGGCTAAACCACTGTCCGTTGCATTCAATCGCTAAATGCTCTTTTTGATCGGCAGCAACAGTAAATACAGTAGCTTCTAAAAGCCAAGTGAAGTGGGTAAAACTATGAGATATTTGCACTTGAGTAGTGGTAGGTTTCAGATCAAGCTGCTGAGTGTGGGATTGAAACTCATGGGGTTGATCAAAAATAGGTAAACACCACAGACCACCCCATAGCCCGCTATTCGGACGTTGTATCCAAAGCCATTCTCCTGCAGATTGAATCAGCATGACTTGGGCCTCTCTCACTGGAACAGGCTTTTTAGGCTTTTTATAAGGTAATTCAGTCTCTAAACCCTGAGCATGTGCTTTGCAGTGCTGTTGCATGGGACAATATAAACAGAGCGGCTTTTTCGGCGTGCAAACGGTTGCACCAAGATCCATAATCGCTTGGGTATAATCGTGGTTACGTACCGTGGGGCAAAGCTCACTCGCCAGTTGCCACATGGCCCGTTCATGTACAGGTTTCGATAAATCATCTTCAATAGCAAAGAATCGAGACAATACTCGCTTGACGTTGCCGTCCATAATCACGCCATATTGTCTTAAACCTAAAGACATCAGCGCACCTGCGGTAGACGGGCCGATGCCGGGTAGTTCCATCCATTGCTCAAGATTGCTTGGAAAATGTCCCTGACGTGCAACAATACCTGCGGCTTTGTGTAAGTTCCGAGCCCGTGCATAGTAGCCTAAGCCAGCCCAATAGGGTGCCACATCATCCCACGAAGCATGGCCTAAATCTTCAACAGTCGGAAATCGTTGAATAAATCGATCAAAGTATTGTAAGACGGTTTTGACTTGAGTCTGTTGTAGCATAATTTCTGAAACCCACACTTTGTAAGGGTCATCCTTCACTTGCCACGGTAAGTCATGACGACCATGGGCATCAAACCAGTCGAGAAGGGCATCAGAAAAGTTAAACATGCAATACAGTCAAAATTGAAAAAACCTGCCTAGTATACATCTTTCTATAGGCATTCTTTTTTGTTCAAAACGAAATCTGTATATCAGGGGAAATGCAAAAATAGCGGCTATCAAAAAAGGAGCCGAAGCTCCTTAGTGAGTGTCAATTTTTAAATTTTAGCTTTTAAAGCCCCAGCGGGTATCAAGCGCCAACGTTTGGTTTTCATAACGTGGAATAATGTGAATGTGCACATGTTCAGTGGCTTCGCCAAAAACTTGTCCATCATTAAACCCAATATGAAAGCCAGTAGGTTGATAACGTAAATTTAATTCATTACGCGCTTGTTCAAGTAAGGACATTAAACTTTTACGTTCTTTATCAGTAATTTCAAAAAAAGAACCAACGTGACGTAGCGGGACAATGACAGCATGTCCTTTAGACAGTGTGTGTGGTTCAGGAAGTACAACTCCAAAATCATTTTTTGCAATAACGTCATATTCGTCAAAATTGCAATATGGACAATTGAGATCTGTCATTGTGCTCTCCTCATTTTTATAAATTAAATATTGGTATTGGTTCTTAGCGCTTTAGAACCAAGCTGGCGTGCTAACAAGGCATACATGGCCGCTAAGCTTTGTTGTTCTGCAGTAGCGTTATAAGCTAAATCTACGCCGTTGGCTTTGGCGCGTTCATCCGCCATCGGGTTACTAAAGCCATGTTTTGCACCTTCAAAAATATTAATTTGATACTTCACTTGGGCAGCATCCATTTCATTTCTAAAGGTCGCAACATCTTCTAAGCTCACCATCGAGTCGAGCTCACCATGTTGCACTAAAATCTCTGCTTGAACTTGTCCTGTTTGTGCAGGAGTCGCTGTAGCAAGTGTTGCATGGAAGGTCACCACAGCTTTTAATGCAGCACCTGAACGAGCTAAATCCAGCACGACTTTTCCACCATAGCAAAAGCCTATAGCTGCGAGTTTATCTGCATTTACTTCTTTTTGCTGTACCAAAGTGTTTAATGCAGCAGACGCACGGGTCACAATGGTGTCGGCATGATCAAAAGTCTGCATCATCCATTCATAAGCTTGCTTGGCATCTGTGGTGACTTTTTTATCACCATACATATCCAAAGCGAAAGCAGCATAGCCTTGTTCTGCCAATTCACGCGCACGTTGTTCGGTATATTCATTGCGTCCCCACCATTCAGGTGCAACTAACACACCTGCGATCGCAGTGTCTGACTCTGGAGCAGCAAAATAGCCAAAAAGTTGAGTTCCATCCGCTGCTGTATATTGAATTTCGCGAGTCTTAATTTTAACGGTCATGGTCAAATCCTTATGTGCGGCTACGCAGTTGATGAAGATTTAAAATAAATGGAAATTGGTTTTTGTGAAATAAATATAAGATATCAATGTGAATTTTAAGTCAAATCAATCAAAAAAATTGTAAAAGAAAATAATGGTACGAAGAAATATTGAGGAGCACCGAGATTTGTCGATGCTCCTGAAGTGGGTATTGTTATTTAGAGAGAACTTCGATGAGCTCTACATCAAAAATCAGTGTGCTGTTTGGCTCAATGACGTCTGCTGAACCAATTTGACCATAACCCAAATTGGCAGGAATGAAGAAGCGATATTTTGCACCTTCTTTCATCAACTGTAGACCTTCTGTCCAACCTTGAATAACTTGGCTCACTTGGAACATCGCAGGTTGGTTGCGTGCAATTGAACTATCAAAAATAGTGCCATCAATTAAGCGCCCTTCATAGTGAACTTTCACTGTTGAATTGGCTTTGGGTGACTTACCTTTGCCGGCTTGAATGACTTGATACTGCAGGCCAGATTTCGTGACCTGAATACCTGGTTTTTTGGCATTCTCAGCAAGAAACGCAGTGCCAATAGTCGCATTTGCGTCCGCTTTTTTCTTCAATTCAATCAGTTGTTTCGCTTCGGTTTGCTTTTTATATTGAGTTAAAGCACGAGTCATTTCTTCATCTGTTAATGACGAAGCTTGACCTTTAGAAGCTGCCTTTAAACCTGCAACAAATGCATCAATATCCAAATCCTTAATGGATTCAGCATTACTGCGTCCCATTAAATAACCAAAACTATAACCGACTTGTTCTGCAGCACTACTTTTATTACTGACATCTTTGGCAAATACAGTGCTTGAGCAGAGTGCCAAACACAACATACTGATCTGTAATTTCATGACCGAGTCTCAAAATAAAGCAGGAGAGCGAAAAGCTCTCCTGTACCGGTTTTATTATTTAACTTCAATGAGTTCTACATCAAAAATTAAAGTACTGTTCGGTGGAATCGTTCCTGGAACACCTTGAGCACCATAACCTAGGTTTGAAGGAATATACAAAGTAGCTTTGCCACCTTCTTTCATTAACTGCAGACCTTCAGTCCAACCCGGAATTACTTGGTTCAACGGAAATTCAATTGGCTCGCCGCGCTGTACTGAACTATCAAATACTGTGCCATCCACTAACTTACCTGTGTAGTGAACTTTAACAACTGATGTAGCTTGCGGTTGTTTACCTGTACCTTCTTTCGTTGTTAGGTACTGTAAACCAGAAGCAGTGGTTTTAACCCCAGCTTTGCTTTTGTTTTCTGTTAAGAAATTATCGCTGCTACTTTGTGCTTGCTTATTGCTTTCAAGTTGTTTGTTTTGCATTTCTTGCTGAAACTCAGCATATGCTTTTTGTAATTCTTCTTCAGTATATGCAGGTTTTGCACGAGCATGGCCTGCACGAACGCCAGTGACAAAGCTATCAATATCTAATTCTGGAGGCGTTTGATGGGCAACTTCATAACCAAGTGCATAACTGATTTTAGCGACAGCAGAAGCATTTGCAGCTGGTTGAGTTGATGTTGCTGATTGCGTAGCAGGTGTTTTAGTTGCATAGTAAACAGGAACAAGTGCGGCACCGCCGAGTAATACAGCGACAGCGATAGGTAGGGCCTTACTCATATATTTTCCCACAATTATTTTATATGTAAAAAGTTGCTGAAATTCTAGCAGACTTTTCCTGTTCAGCGCTTACCTATCTCTACGATCAGGTAAGGTGCAGGAAAGATCATCATAGTCATGTTCTTATTTTTATACTATAACGGTATGAATATATAAAACATTTTTTATACAGAAAGTGGCATGCAACATAAATTTCGCACATAAAAAAAGCCACCGTATTTGGTGGCTTTTTTGAACAGGCTTAAATTAGTCTTGGTCTTTTGAAGCTTTATAACCATAGGAATAGTTATAGCCATAACCATAGCCTGCTGAGCTACGTTGAATGTCGTTTAGAATAATACCATTGACCTTCACACCCACTTGTTCAAAGCGGTTCACGGTTAACTCTAATTCTTTCAACTGCGTTTTCGCATAACGAGCAATCACCAGATTCACGCCAGCAAATTGCGAAATAATGATACCGTCTGTCACCGCAAGTACTGGAGGTGTATCAATGATCACATGATCGAACATCGGTGAAATTAGATCTAAGAATTCTTTGAATTTACCAGAACTTAAAAGCTCAGATGGGTTAGAAGGGCTCTTACCGCGAGTAATCACACTTAAATTTGGAATTTCAGTGGTTTTAATGATGCTGTCTAGATCGCGCTGACCATTTAAATATTCAGAAAGGCCTGGTTGGTTGTCATGATTGAAATATTTGTTTAAATAACCACGACGTAAATCAGCATCAATAATTAAAACGCGTTTATTACTTTGTGCAAGAATTGTTGCCAAGTTGGTTGAAATGAATGATTTACCAACTTCTGGTGCAGGCCCCGAAATCATGATCAGGTTATTTTTTGCAGATGTCAGTGCAAAGTGAATGGCAGTCCGCATACTGCGTAGGCTTTCAATCGCAATATCATCGCTATTTTTAACCGCAAGTACAGGAATGGTCTTTTTCTTCTTCAGTAACTTGATGCGACTTTCCTGAATAGGGGAACGTGGCACAGTGGCATAAACGGGAAGATCAAGGGTGTTCTCAATTTCTGAAGAATCTTTGATTCCCGAACGAAGCATGTTACGTAGTAGTGCAAGTAATGTACCGAGGAAACCACCAAGAAAAATTGAAAGTATCAAGATTTGTAGTTTTTTTGGTGCAATTGGTTCAATAGGCTCTACGGCAGTATCCACAATACGGACATTACCAATTTCACCAGCTTTGGCAATTCGTAATTGTTGATAAGAGTTAAGTAGAGCAGTGTACAGCTGTTGCTTGACTTCAACTTCACGATAGAGCTGTAAATAACGACGTTGTAGGTCTGGTAATTTTTTTAAGGTGGTATTCAATTCACTAATTTTGCTATTGATTGCACCCAATTGAGCATTCATTTGTTGCATCACTGGATGTTCACTAGTGTACTTCGCAGAAGCTTCAGCAACTTTTTGCTCTAATTCAGCTTTTTGAGTTTCAAGAGTGACGCTTTGAGTTAAATATAGTTCAGATTCTTTGGTTACATCGACGGTATTAAACTCTTGACGGAATTTGTTAAATTCACGTTCTGCGACATCAAGCTGCTGTTTTAATTCAGGGAGTTGTTCGTCTAGGAATTTTAATGTTTGTGCACTTTCAGCCGAACGTCTTTCAATATTTTGATGGCTGTAGGCTGCTAAAATGGCATTTAAAACTTTTGTAATATGTTCTTTATCTTGGCCTTGATAGTTAAGGCCAAGCACGCCCGTCATTTTACCTTTTTCAGCAACAGAATAATTTGCCAAAATACTGTCAACTGCAGCAGGTAAAGACTGTTTTTGAATTAAATAGTCATCTTTGAATTGATCTTTGCTATAAATTGAGATTTCCCAAAGACCTTCTGCTGTACGCAAAGAGCTTTTTTGGTTCAATGGTGCTGTTAATATTTTTTGGTCAGTGTCTAGATCAATTAAAGAAAGTTTATTTTCTTGAAACTGTAGGCCAATATCCTTGTCACGATATTGTGTAGGGATATCAAATTGGCGAATTTCAAAACTTTTTTCATTATCTTTGAAAATGACTGATTTATTTTTATATTCTGTGACATATTCATGCGGCGAAAATAAGCGATCAGTGAAAGAATTCTCTGTACCGGAAATTTTTAAATCTAGATGTAAGTTTTGAATCACGGTGCCAAGAACTAAACGTGATTTAAGAATCTCAATTTCTGCTTGCGCTGGTTGTTTTTGATCAATCATGCCTGATAGATCACCTAATAAGGCAGCAGAAGCCCCTTTATTCTCTTCGACCTGTACTAAAGCATTGACTGCATAAGTGTCGGGAGTGGTTCTAAGATAAAGTAAAGCACAAACAAGACTTAAAATTACACATAGAGCAATTAACTTCCACTGTGCAATCAGAGAGAAAAATAATTCCTTTAAATCAATTGTATCTTCTGTATTGGTATTTTGGCTCATAATCGTACATCAAAAGTTAAATTTGTTTAGTCCAATCTGCAATGCAAGATTGGATCAGTTCTGAGGTCTGGTCAAAAAAAGCTTGATCATGCTGATATGGGTCAGGCACATTTTTACCTTGCCAATGGCCTAAACGAAAAGTCTTTCCTTTTGCAAATGGCCATGTTTGTTCAATATGCTTTTGTTGATTTGAACTCATGACTAAAATTAAATCTGATTTCTTGATCAGTTCAGCATTTAATTTTTGCGCAATGTGTCCACTCATATCGATGCCAATTTTTTGCATACAGTGTTGAGCTTTTTCATCTGCTGGATGTCCAACCATGCCTGAGATTCCCGCTGAATAAATATTCAGATCGGGATGATTCTTTTTCAGAAGATATTCTGCCATAGGACTTCGGCAAATATTACCTACACACACCACCAGAATATTTTTAAATAACATTATTGACCCATTCTGTCGATGTTATAGATCATATTTGAGAAAGGAATCACCTGATTGATCACGCGCTGCCAACGTGCCAAGCCAGATGCATCAACATATACAATATCGTTGCTACGCATTCTGAACTGGTTTGCGAGTCCAAAGTCACCAATACTGGTTAAATCCAAATGATAAATTTCGGTCATCGGGCTATTCATATCACTACGTACTACGTAGATTTTACCTCGACTTGCAGAAAGCGAGTTTACCCCAAGACTTTCGCCCAAGACATCACTTAAACTCATTCCTTGATCACGCATTGGTAGGGATTGATTTTTACCAGATTCACCCATTACATAAATTTTCTGATTTTCGCGTGAATTGACATAAATTGTATCGTTAGGCTGTATGAGTAGATTATGTAGTGAATAGCCAGCCTTTTCTAACTGAATGCTATTTAAGTTGTAAGTTTGTCCTTGGCGTACCAAGGTAATAGACGTATTATCGCCAAATTGCGTATTCACACCGCCAGCAAGACCAAGAGCAGTATATACGCTGGTAGGTTGGTCGGTGAGATTAAATTGACCACCTTTCATTACATTACCTTGGACAGAATAACGCTGGCCTTGGTAGGAAAGAACGCGAACAATCACATCTGGGGTTTTTAAATAGCGGGCAAGTTGGCTACGTAACTCCTGATTGACTTTTGTTAGGGATTTTCCGGCAGCTTTATATCGGCCAATAATAGGGAATTGAATATAACCATTTTGGTCGATTTGGTAACCGTTTGATTTTATCGCCTCTTCATTACTAATGGTATTTGTAGGTGGCGTTATTTCCGGATATGCCCATAAATAAATGGATAAAATATCACCAGAATTTAATCGATATTGTTGTTGTTGTTGATTGAAAAGGTGAGCAAAATTTTGTTGATTAATCTGTGCGGGTTGAACGGCTGCTAAATTGTCTTGTGATAATTTGATGACATTTACAGTTGAACCTAGATCTGTTTGGAAAACACCTTCTTTTGGTAAATCATATGTTTGAAGACCTGATGTGATTGCACAACCCGTCATACCTAAACTGAGTGCTAACAAGAAGCTATAACGATAGTAACTCACTCGAAATCCTACTTATAAAAATAATTGAATTGTAAAAAAGGCAACAGCCTGATTTTTAAAATATATAACGCAGCATTTTATACTATGTAAAGTAAACATCCTAGGATTTGCTGTCAAAATGTGTTGCTACAGTGTAATGATTATTGTGTGAAATAAAACACATATTTGTTAATGAATACATAATAAATTCATTTAAGTAATTGGTGTTAAAAATCAAATATTAATATATTGGATAAAAAATAAACGTTGAATTTTGCAGTTATAATTTTTGATTACGAAAAATAATAATTTCCGAAAAATATAAGGGCGATTTCTGCTATATTATGAGGCGTTTTTCACATGATTAAATCATAAATTATAAGGCTCTGGAATGTTGCAACTCTCGGAACTAAAAATTGCTGTAATTGGGTTGGGCTATGTGGGTTTACCACTAGCTGTTGAATTTGGTAAAAAAGTACCTGTAGTGGGTTTTGATATTCACCAAAAACGAATTGATGAGCTGCGTTCAGGGCAGGACCATACGCTCGAGGTATCTCCGGAAGAATTAGTACAATCTACACATTTAACATATAGCGCAAATTTAGAAGATCTTAAATCTTGTAACTTTTTTATTGTTACTGTGCCAACACCAATTGATGAATTTAAGCAGCCGGATTTAACTCCATTAGTTAAAGCTTCAGAAAGCATTGCAAAAGTGCTGAAAAAGGGCGATATCGTGGTGTACGAATCAACGGTATATCCAGGTGCAACTGAAGAAGTCTGTATTCCTGTTTTAGAGAAAAACTCAGGCTTAACATTCAATCAAGATTTCTTTGCAGGCTATAGCCCTGAGCGTATTAACCCGGGCGATAAACTGCACCGCGTCACCAATATTTTAAAAATCACCTCAGGTTCAACACCTGAAATCGCTGATTATGTTGATGAAGTCTATAACCTGATTATTGAAGCAGGCACGCATAAAGCAGCCAGCATTAAGGTTGCAGAAGCAGCTAAAGTGATTGAAAACACCCAGCGTGATGTGAATATTGCCTTAATTAATGAATTGGCATTGATTTTCAATAAAATGGGCATTGATACTGAAGCGGTATTACAAGCAGCAGGTACCAAATGGAACTTCCTTCCATTCCGTCCGGGTTTAGTTGGTGGTCACTGTATCGGTGTTGACCCGTACTACTTGACCCATAAGGCGCAAGCGATTGGCTATAACCCTGAAATTATTTTAGCGGGCCGCCGTTTAAATGATGGCATGGGTGCTTATGTGGTCACTCAGCTAGTTAAAGCCATGCTGAAAAAACGCATTCAAGTAGAAGAGGCTAAAGTCTTAATTTTAGGCTTAAGTTTTAAAGAAAATTGCCCTGATATCCGTAATACCCGCATCATTGATATTGTGAAAGAACTGCAAGAATATCATGTCAATGTTGATGTATATGACCCTTGGGTAGATGCCGCTGAAGCTGAACATGAATATGGAATTCGGCCTGTACAAGCACCTGCACAAGGTGAATATGATGCTGTGATTTTGGCAGTCGCGCATGAACAATTTAAAGACATGGGTGTAGAGACGATCCGTGCGTTGGGTAAAGAGGATCATGTACTCTATGACTTGAAGTACGTGTTATCTCAAGCTGAATCTGATATCCGCCTTTAATTAATAGAGTAACAAAGATGAGCCAATATAAGAATGTTTGTGAACAACTTATGAATCAGCCAAAAATATGGCTGGTGACGGGGGTGGCTGGCTTTATTGGCTCAAACCTTTTAGAGACTTTACTTAAGCTCAACCAAACTGTGGTGGGTTTGGATAACTTTGCCACGGGTCATCAGCATAACCTTGATGAGGTGCAAAGCTTGGTCACTGCGGAGCAATGGGCGAAATTCAGATTCATTGAAGGTGATATTCGCAAATTTGAAGACTGCCAAAAAGCCTGTGTAGGTGTGGATTATGTGCTGCATGAAGCTGCTTTAGGTTCTGTACCGCGTTCGATTGCCGATCCGATCACCACCAATGACACCAATATTAGCGGTTTTTTGAATATGTTGACTGCTGCACGTGATGCAAATGTATCTAGTTTTACATATGCAGCAAGTAGCTCAACTTATGGTGATCATCCTGCATTACCAAAAGTAGAAGAAAATATTGGTAATCCATTGTCTCCATATGCAGTGACCAAATATGTAAATGAACTTTATGCTGATGTTTTTGCTCGAACTTATGGTTTTAAGACAATTGGCTTGCGTTACTTTAATGTTTTTGGTCAGCGTCAAGATCCAAATGGGGCATATGCTGCAGTAATTCCTAAGTGGACAGCTGCAATGATTGCTGGCGAAGATGTCTTCATTAATGGTGATGGTGAAACCAGTCGTGATTTCTGCTTTATCGATAACACTGTTCAAGCCAATATTTTGGCGGCAACTTCATCTGATGAGGCAAAAAATCAGGTCTATAACGTTGCAGTTGGAGATCGTACGACTTTGAATGAGTTATATCATGCTATTCAAACCGCACTTGCTGAAAATGACGTTAAATTTGACCGTAATCCTGTGTATCGTGAATTCCGTGTGGGTGATGTGCGTCATTCGCAAGCTAGTATTGCTAAAATTGAGCAAAGTTTGGGTTATACACCACAGTTTAAAATTGCTGAAGGTGTTCAGTTAGCGATGCGTTGGTATGTTTTGAATTTAAAGAAATGAATTTAAATATAAAGGTTCTAAGTACCATTGGTGTAAGGGGAGCGGTAGCTTTTGGAAATTTCCTCTTACCTATTTTAATTGCAAAATATTATGGTTTAAAAGATTTAGGTATTTTTGTCACTATTATTTCAACAATTACTTTTATTCATATTGTTTTAAAGTTTGGTATGGATAAGACAATAATGAGAGAGGTGGCAAAATTAAAAAATATAAAAGAGTATATAAAACTATCATTTAAGGTGTTTTTTTTAGCTTTTATTTTATTATGTTCTTTATGTTTAATTTTTGATAGTTATATAAAACTTGAAAATTTATTATACATCCTGTTTACATCAATACCTTATACAATATTAATTTTAAATTCTACTATTTTGCAGGCATTAGGCAGACCGGATCAGGGCTTAATTTTTAATCCCGGGTTGTCGAGCTTAATAATATGTATTCTACTTTTTATTATAAACACTAATTTTAATATTAATGATATTCTCAATATTTATGCATCAATTCTATGGTTGATGCTTTTTATCTCCTTGATTGTTATATTTCCATTAATATCTAGATATAATGAAAACCAAAAATTAGATTTTGGCTGGGAAAAAAAATACTTATATAATTCAGGTATTTTTTTTATAATATCTATTTTTATTTTTTCACAACAAATTAGTTTAACATTTACTTTAAATTATTTTGAGAGTATTGAAATAGTCGGAATGGTGAGATATGCTGAAAAATTAGCAATAATTTTTACATTTCCTTTGATGGTGATTGTTGCAATATTTTCACCTAAATTTTCATATTTATATTCAACGAAAAATATTGAACAGTTGAGAAGGGCTTTTAATAAATCCTTAACTGCTTGTATATTTTCAGCGCTATTATGTTTAATAGCATTTTTTATACTATATTACAGCGTTGGTAGGATTGATAATCAAAGTTATGATAATTTATCATACTTTTTGGTACCATTTGTTTTAGCTCAATTAATAAACTTGCTTACTGGGCCAAGTGATATATTACTAAGTATGGTTGGTAAAGAGCGCTTATTGCTATGGCTGACAGTTTCCTCTGGATTTTTTTCAATTTTATTGTTTTATTTTGCATTGAAATTTTCTACACTGTTAGTTGCAGTTTATTTGTTGAATTGTATTTATTTGTTAAGAAATATTTTACAATTTTATTTTTCTAAGAAAATATTGAAGAGTGATTTTCTGTGATGAATCCAATTTATCCAATAATTATATATTTAAACTTTTGGATTCTATTTTCATTAAATTTCTATGGCGCAGCACAAATTGTAACTCTAGGGTTCATGGTTCTTATTTTTATATATATTGGAACAACTAAGAATTCAGAAAATTATTTTAATGTAAAACGTATTGATCTAATACTGATTGTTTCAGTGATTTTACTATTTTCAAATATTGGTTCATTTTTTTTATATGGTGAGTTTAGCTATTTAGCAAGAAGTTTTTACGTTCTAGTCCCATTTATTCTATTCTTGGTTGTAAAAAAAATAAAAATTACAAATTACAAAAAAATTTACAATTTAATGGTGGGATTATTTTTGATTTCAAATCTAATAGCACTGTTTTATTTAACAACTTTTAGTCCAGCACATTTTAAGTTTGTTCCAGCTGTTAGCTGGGCCTTTATCACATCAAATAATATTTCTTATCATGTTACATTGTTGTCTTTTTTACTTTTAGTTTTTTCATATAGCTTTAAATATAAAGTTAAGTTATCTTTGGTATTAGGAGTGGTTTTTTCATGTATTCACTTTTCAAAATCACATCTCGTTTTTTTAATTTTATCTTTATTAATATCTTGGTTTATTTTAAGCAAAAAAATTTATAAAATTTCAATTGTGGTATCTTTATATATTTTAGGTGTTCTAACCTATTATTTCGATTTAAAGAGTTTTGTAGATAACTTGGATATTAAGCCTATTAGTAGAATATATTATGGTTTTACTGAAATGCCAGTTTTAATACAAGTTAACGGTTGGAGAGATGGACTTTTACTATTCATTTCTGATGTGGGTGATGAAACTAGATCAAATATTTATATGAATGGATTTTCAGGAATTAGTGAAATTGGTTTATTTGCTGCTGATCCAAACACATATTATCGGATTTTTGGTGGTCGAGACTATCATAATACCATTTTATATATTTTGTATGAATATGGCATGCTAGGTGGGTTATTTTATTTCTTGTTTTTATTTGGAATTTTATTTTCTATTTCTGGTGTGAAAAATATTGCTGTAAAATTTTTATTAACAGCTGCATTTGTATATTTCTTCTTTAGGTCATTGTTTATCTCTGCTGATATTGTTTGGATAAGTTTTTATTGGCTTATAATTTTCTATATATATTATTTGAGTAAGAGTTATGTTAAGGTTTGAGGTCGCTATTTCTTGTTTAAATGAAGATATTTTTAAAATACAAAATAATTTTAAAAATATCTTTAATATGCTAAATATTTTTATTCATGTTATACATCAAGTTAATGATAATTGCGATTATAATGATGTAATAAATTTATTAAGTGCTAATTCAAATTTGCGTTATTCAAGACTAGATCGTTTAGGTTTGCCATTAAGTAGAAATTTTGCACTTGAAAACTGTTCAGCTGATTTACTAATACCAACAGATTCTGATGTTGTACTATTTTATGAAGAATTTGAAAAAATATCATCAATTTTTGAAAATAATTCCGAAATTGATTATGTTACGCTCGAAAGTTTTTATGATCCCGAAAAGCTTCAGCCTAGAAGAAGTTTTAAAGATACGGATTTTACTCATACTAAGCGCTCATTATTATCTGTGTCATCTATAGAAATTGTTATTAAAGTTAAAAGCTTTAAAGAAACAAAAACGCACTGGGATTTAGATTTTGGTTTGGGAGCAAAATTTTCTGGAGGCTTAGAAACTGTTATGTTGCAAAATGCCTATAGTAATAATTTACAAGGTAAATTTTTTCCCATTCCATTAAGCTATCACCGTGAATTATCAACTGGTACTGAAATTAATCTAAGAAGAGTCTTTATTCGATCTGCTGTTTTCGAGAAAATTTTTGGTAAAAATAAAGGTAAATTTTTATCTTTGTTATTTCATGTTAAAAACTTTAATAAATTTAAAAGTTTAGGTGCTATGAATTTAATTAAGACTATTATGAGTAATAAACATATATGAAAATTATTTATTTGCATCAATATTTCAATACACCAGATATGTCTGGTGGTACGCGTTCATATGAAATGGCAAAGCGTTTAGTAGCTGCTGGTCATGAAGTGCATATTGTTACTTCATGGGTAGGAGATTCGCCTCATACAGAATGGTATCAAGAAATGATTGATGGAATAACAGTTCATTGGTTTCCGAATCCATATAATAATAAAATGTCGTTTAAACGACGTATACAAGCATTTTTTCGGTTTGCATTTGCCGCAAAACAAAAAGTAAGTCAGATTCCAGCAGATGTCATTTTTGCTACAAGCACGCCGTTGACTATTGCATTGCCAGCTATTTTAGGTGCCCGCAAACATAAAATACCTGTAGTTTTTGAAGTGCGCGATTTATGGCCTGAAGTTCCTATTGCTATGGGAATTTTGAGAAAGCCCTATCAAATTTTTTTAGCAAAAGCTTTGGAAAAATGGGCATACAAAAATTCATCACACGTCATTGCACTTTCTGAAGGTATGAAAGAAGGTGTTATATCCACTGGATACCCAAAAGATCGAGTTTCGGTAATTCCAAACAGTTGCGATAATGATTTATTTGATGTTAGTGAAGAAGATTATTTGAAGTTTAAAGAGAAAAATACTTGGTTACCAAATGCTGAAACAATTATTTATACTGGCACGTTTGGAATGGTAAATGGTGTCGGTGTAGCTGTAGATTTAGCGAGGGAGCTTAAGCAAAGAGGATCTACCATAAAAATTTTACTAATTGGTGATGGCCTCGAATTTGAAACTATATATAAAAAAGCACGGGAATATAAAGTTTTAGACGAGCAATTATTTATACGAAAACAAGTTCCTAAAACAGAAATTCCGTATTTTCTTAAATATGCGACGATGGCTTCTAGTTTTGCTATTGATTTACCTGCAATACAAGCAAATTCCGCAAATAAGTTTTTTGATGCACTTGCTGCATCTAAACCAATTTTAATTAATTATGGTGGTTGGCAAAAAGATATTATAGAGCAAAATAACTGTGGTGTTGTGGCTTGGAAAAAATCGATAAAAGAAATTGCTAATGAGCTAGAAGAGTTTATAGGTGATAATGAGGCATACACTCAAGCATGCATTAATGCTAAGAGATTAGCTATGAATGATTTTTCAAGGGATCGTCTTGCGGCTCAGTTGGAAAAAATATTATTACAGCATAGTAAGGGGTTATGAAATCAATGCTTAAACGATTATTAGATATCGTCATTGCCTTTATTGCTTTAATCCTCCTTTCTCCTCTATATGCATACGTTGCATATAAAGTGAAAAAAAATTTAGGTTCGCCGGTATTATTTCGTCAAGTGCGTCCAGGTTTAAATGGTAAGCCATTTGAAATGATCAAATTCCGCACCATGAAAGATGCAGTAGATGCACAAGGTAATCCGCTACCCGATAGTGAACGCTTGACGCCATTTGGTAAAATGCTGCGTTCAACGAGTTTGGATGAAATGCCAGAGCTTTGGAATGTCATAAAAGGTGATATGAGTGTGGTTGGCCCACGTCCATTACTTATGGAATATTTGCCTTTATATAATGAAGAACAGGCAAAACGCCATAATGTGCGCCCAGGCATGACGGGTCATGCCCAAGTGAATGGACGTAATGCCATTAGCTGGGAAGAAAAATTCAAATTAGACACATGGTATGTCGAAAACCAGTCAACCGTATTGGACTTTAAAATCATGTTGAAAACTGTGCAAAAGGTCATTGCTAAAGATGACATTAGTGCAGAAGGTGAGGCAACCATGACTCGCTTTACAGGATCGAAACATAAGGATGAAAAATAATGTCGAATAAATTGATTGGTGTTTACGGTGCAAGCGGATTTGGTAAAGAAGTCATGCCACTAGTACGTGCGCAATTTACTGAATTCAATAAAGAACATTTTGTATTTATTGATGACGGTCAAGCAAATACAGATTTAAACGGATATAAAGTACTAAGCTACACGGATTTTATCAATGATTCTAAAACCGATAAACATGTGACAATTGCAATCGCAAATAGCCTAGTACGTGAAAAATTGGTGGCTCGTTTAAATCAGGATAATGTTCAACATTTAGAAATTCAAGCTGCAAATACAGTTATTTTAGATGAAGTTGAGATTGCTGAAGGTAGTTTACTCTGTCCATTTACCTGCTTAACCTCGAATATTAAAATTGGTAAGTTTTTCCATGCCAATATTTATAGTTACGTTGCACATGATTGCATCATTGGCGATTACGTAACATTTGCACCTGGTGTAAAATGTAATGGCAATATTCATATTGAAGATCATGCCTATATTGGAACAGGTGCGGTGATCAAACAAGGTACCCCAGACAAACCATTAGTGATTGGTAAAGGTGCTGTGGTTGGTATGGGTGCAGTCGTGACCAAAAGTGTTCCCGCAGGCGTTACTGTTGTAGGTAATCCAGCCCGAATTTTAGAGAAGAAATAAAGATTTTTAAAAAATCAATTTAGGAAAGAGATATGTTAAACACTGCATTGGAACCGTGGCCAAGCTTTACGCAAGAAGAGGCAGATGCTGTATCAAAAGTATTACTGTCAAATAAAGTAAACTATTGGACAGGTCAAGAATGCCGTGAATTTGAAAAAGAATTTGCCGCTTTTGCAGAAACTCAATATGCCGTAGCTTTGGCAAACGGTACGGTTGCACTCGATGTCGCATTAAAAGCTTTGGGTATTGGGGCAGGGGATGATGTGATAGTCACTTCACGAACATTCCTCGCTTCTGCAAGCTCTATTGTGACTGCTGGTGCAAACCCTATATTTGCAGATGTAGAGTTAGATTCGCAAAATATATCTGCGCGTACGATCGAAGCTGTTTTAACACCAAATACTAAAGCAATTATCTGTGTACATTTGGCGGGTTGGATGTGTGATATGGATCCAATCATGCAGCTAGCACAAGATAAATGCATTTATGTTATTGAAGACTGTGCACAGGCACATGGCGCAAAATACAAAGGGAAATCTGCGGGTTCTATCGGACACATTGGTGCTTGGTCTTTCTGTCAGGATAAGATCATGACCACTGGCGGTGAAGGCGGCATGGTTACCACTAATGACGAAGCTTTATGGAAAAAAATGTGGTCATACAAAGACCATGGTAAAAACTTTGACAGCATTTATAACAAGCAGCACCCGCCAGGTTTCCGCTGGTTACATGATTCGTTTGGCACCAACTGGCGCATGATGGAAATGCAAGCAGTCATTGGGCGTATTCAGTTGAAAAAAATGGCTGAATGGACCAAGGTCCGTAATGAAAACATGCAGAAAATCTATGCAGCCTTTGCTGAAACACCATATATAACTGTCTCACAGCCAAGTGAGGAATATGTACATGCAGCATATAAATGTTATGTTCAAGTGAATCCAGAGCATTTACCTGAAGGTTGGTCACGTGATCGCATTATGAATGAAATCACGGCACAAGGTGTCCCATGCTTTAGTGGTTCGTGCTCTGAGGTTTATTTAGAACATGCTTTTGATGGAACGCCTTGGCGCCCTGAACAGCGTTTAGCAAATGCACAAAAACTTGGGGAAACTAGTCTGATGTTTATTGTGCATCCAACCTTAAGTGAAAATAGTTTAAGTACAACAATTCACGCAATTCAAAGTGTACTTTCAAAAATTTAATTCATTTTCTGTGTGGCGAGTCTCAATAATTGAACTCGCTTACATTTTTACATTTGTTTAAAAATGCTAGATCGACTAAAAACATTTTTAGTTCAATTATATAAATAGCATAGAGAAGACTAATCCTGTGAAATCAGTCATTATGCCCTTGGTGAATTCTCCTCGATACGCCAAACAATTATTTTTAGTAATTTTAGATTTTTTAGTATTTCCAGTTCTCATCTGGTTTTGTTATGCGTTACGTGAATTTAATTTAGGTGCTGAAGTTGTTCCTAATATCGCATATGGCTCACTTTGGGTAAGTACTCTTGCTGTAGCTATGTCACTCATTTGTGGACTTTATCATTTTATTGTTCGTACATTTAACGAAGTTTTTTTTACTCGTTTAGCAATTGCTACAGGATTAACAATCTTAGGTTTATATGCTTTAGCGTATTGTAGTCATGCATTTATACCCACTTCAATTCCATTGATGTTTGGTTTTTTAATGTTTGCTTGGGTGTGGTTTAGTCGTAGCGCAATTCGTTTTATCGTGAGAGCGAGTTTACAGACGAATATGCCCAAAAGAAAAATTGTGATTTATGGTGCAGGTTATGCAGGTCAACAAATTGCGGCTATGCTAAATCGTTCTGATGAGCATTTTCCATTATTTTTTATCGATGATGATGAGTCACTTACAGGGCAAATTATTGGTGGATTAAAAGTTTATAATGCTGATCAAGGACTTAAGCATCTTGATCAAGAAAAAGTAGATGAAATCTTAATTGCATTACCCTCTGTAGGACGTACACGTAAAAGTGAAATTGTGAAGTTCTTAGAGCCAGCGCATATTAAAATTACTGAAATTCCTGGCTTAACGAAATTGGTCGATGGTGATATCCATGTTTCCGATATTCGTGAAGTTGATATTATTGATTTATTAGGTCGAGATCCTGTTCCGCCTATTCCTGAGCTGCTCGCTAAAAATATTCATAATAAAGTTGTAATGGTAACAGGAGCAGGAGGCTCAATTGGGTCGGAGTTGTGTCGGCAAATTATTAAAAACCACCCGCAAAAATTAGTAATATTTGAACTCACTGAGTTTGCACTATATAGCATTGATAAAGAGCTACGTCTGAATTGTAATATTGAAATTATTCCAATTTTAGGAACAGTATTAGATGAAGCTAAACTTGAGCGAGTCATTGAACAATACCACGTGCAAACCGTTTATCATGCAGCAGCTTATAAACATGTCCCCTTAGTTGAATGTAATCCTTTAGCAGGATTAAAAAATAACTCTGTGGGTACAGCTTTTAGTGTAAATGCAGCTGTTAAAAAAGGCGTGGAAACCTTTGTATTGATTTCAACTGATAAAGCAGTCCGCCCAACCAATGTGATGGGTGCTTCGAAGCGAATGGCAGAGCTATATTGCCAAGCAATGGCTGAGGCGCAAAATCAAACACAAATTAGTATTGTGCGCTTTGGTAATGTTTTAGGTTCTTCAGGTTCGGTCGTACCTTTATTTAAACAGCAAATTGCCAAAGGTGGCCCGATTACCGTTACACATCCTGATGTCACTCGTTACTTCATGACAATACCCGAAGCATCACAATTGGTTATTCAGGCTGGAGCTCTCGGCACAGGTGGTGATGTATTTTTGTTAGATATGGGAGATCCTGTTCGAATTCAGGATTTAGCACGTCAAATGATCGCTTTAAGCGGTTTAAAAGTTCGTGAAGAAGGAACGGATATCGGTGATATAGCAATTCATTATTCTGGACTACGTCCTGGTGAGAAATTGTATGAAGAGTTATTGATTGATCAGGAAGATACTCAAGTGACGGATCATAGTCGTATTCTTCGTTCATTTGAAAAGCATTATCCGCTTGAGGAATTACTGCCTATTTTTGAGCGAATTTATAACTTAACTGCAATTGAAGCCGATGTTAATTGGGCATTGGAGCAATTGGAGTTCTATGTTGATGGTTATCAACGTGGCAAAGAAATTCAGGTCAATTAATATTTTTTAGTTTATGAATGTAAAAAAGGAGCCATGAGGCTCCTTTTTTACATTGGGGTATTATTCCACCGTCACAGACTTCGCCAAGTTACGTGGCTGATCGACATCAGTACCACGTAATACTGCAACATGATAAGAGAGCAGTTGTACTGGAATGCTATACACAATCGGCGCCAAGATTTCATTCACACTTGGCACATACACAACATGTTGACGATCTTTGGCTTTGATCCCGCTATTTTCATCAGCGAAAACAAATAACTCACCACCACGTGCTTGCACTTCTTCCATGTTCGATTTGAGTTTGTCCAACATGTCATCTTGTGGAGCAAGAATCACCACAGGCATATCATTATCTACCAGTGCCAATGGACCGTGTTTTAATTCACCAGCCGCGTAGCCTTCTGCATGGATGTATGAAATCTCTTTAAGTTTTAAAGCACCTTCAAGTGCGATAGGGAACTCAGTTCCACGACCCAAGAATAGGCAGTGATTTTTTTCAACAAATAATTCTGATAGACGTAGAATCTCAGCATTATTTTGTAAAGTATCTAAAATCACTTTTGGTGTATGCCAAAGCGCTGCAATAATTTCAGAGACACGGTCAGTTGAAATGCTTTGCTTAATTTGACCAATTTTCAATACCAATAGCATCAATGCCGCAAGCTGTGTGGTAAATGCTTTAGTCGAAGCAACACCAATTTCAGGGCCTGCAAGCGTCAACAAACTGTAGTTGGTTTCACGTACCATTGACGAAGTTGCGACGTTGCAAATGGTCATGGTGGTGATATTCAAGCTTTTCGCTGCTGCACGTTTTTGCGTATCACGCAGTGCAGCTAAAGTATCGGCCGTTTCGCCCGATTGAGAAATACAAACATACAGTGTGTTATTCACAATCACAGGCGAACGATAACGGAATTCACTGGCAATTTCGACTTGGCAAGGTACATCGATCAGTTGTTCAAACCAATATTTGGCAATCATGCCGGCATGGTAGCTGGTACCACATGCGATGATTTGCACTTGTTGAATTTGGCTGAAATCTTGAGCTGCATTGGCAAGGAAATCATCACGAAGCGCATTACCATTTAATGCTTGTGAAATCGTTTGCTTAATCGCTTCAGGCTGCTCATAAATTTCTTTGAGCATATAGTGTTTATATTCACCTTTTGAAGCATTGCTGACAGTCGCATCAAGATCTTTGATTGGACGATTCACTAATTTACCATCGACGAATACTTCAATAGTATTACGTGTCAAACGTGCAATATCACCTTCTTCAAGGTAGATAAAACGGTTGGTAATTGGTAAAAGTGCCAATTGATCCGAGCTAATAAAGTTCTCGCCAATACCGACACCAATCACGAGAGGTGAACCTTCACGCACCGTGATTAATTCATCAGGATGGTCGGTATGTACGATACCCAGTGCATAAGCACCTTTGAGTTGAGGTACGACACTTTTAACCGCTTCTAAAAGACTCGGAGTGGTTTTTAAAGCGTCATTGACTAAATGTGCAACAACTTCTGTATCTGTTTGTGATGTAAAGACATAACCAAGCGCTTCAAGATCATCTTTAAGCTCTTGATAGTTTTCAATAATACCGTTATGAACAACAGCCACATTGCCTGAAATATGCGGATGGGCATTATTTTCAGTCGGTTTACCATGGGTTGCCCAGCGCGTATGTGCAATACCGACCGAACCTGCGATATCTGCTTCTTCAACGGCTTGTTCAAGATTTGCAACTTTACCTACGCGACGTTCACGTAGAACATGGCCTTTATTAATCAGCGCTAAACCCGCAGAGTCATATCCACGATATTCAAGACGCTTTAAGCCTTCAATTAAAATATTGGTAATACTACGTTCTGCAACGCCACCGACAATACCGCACATAATTTAATCCTCTTATTTCTTCAATTTTTGGGGACGTTGATAGTTTTCTTTGGCAAATTGCTTCGAACGTTCTACCGCAAGACTATTGTCTGCCACGTCACGTGTAATGGTTGAGCCAGCACCCACTGTTGCACCATGACCAATGGTGACAGGAGCGACTAATGAGCTATTTGAGCCGATAAAGGCTGAGTCACCGATAATGGTTTTAAATTTATTTGCGCCATCATAGTTGCAGGTAATGGTGCCTGCACCAATGTTTGAACCAGCACCGACATCTGCATCACCTAAATAGGTAAAGTGGTTGGCTTTTGAGCCGACGCCAATGCTTGAATTTTTAACTTCAACAAAGTTTCCAATATGCACTTCATTGGCTAATTTTGCGCCTGGGCGTAAACGTGCAAATGGACCGATTTGAGCTTCTTCACCAACAATGGCGCTGTCAAAAACGCTATATGGTTGAACTTTAGTGCCTGCTGCAATCTTGGTGTTTTTAATCACACAACCTGCACCAATTTCAACGTTATCACCGAGTTCAACATCACCCTCAATAATTACGTTGATATCGATACGGACATCTTGACCAACAGTCAATGTGCCACGTAAGTCGAAACGTGCAGGATCAATCAGGTGAACGCCTTGTTGCATCAGTTGTTTTGCTTGGAAACTTTGAAATTCACGCTCTAATGCCGCTAATTGTACGCGGTCATTGACACCTTCGACTTCGAATGCACGCTCTGGTTCAACAGATGCCACTTCGAGACCGTCAGCAATTGCCATTGCCACGATATCGGTCAGGTAATATTCACCTTGTGCATTATTATTGCTTAATTGGGGCAACCATTCGTGCAATTTAGCATTACTTACGGCATAAATACCGGTATTAAATTCTTTGATTTTACGTTGTTCTTCAGAAGCATCTTTGTGTTCAACAATGGCTTGAATTTTGCCATTTTCACGTACAATACGACCATAACCTGTCGCATCATTAACCGTTAGGGTTACTAAGCCAATACCTGTTTGAGCAGATGCATCTAATAGTTTTTGTAATGTTGATTCAGTGATACAAGGCACATCACCTGAGAGAATCAAAGAAATCCCGGTTTTTGCTAGGACAGGCAGAGTCACTTTGACTGCATGGCCTGTACCCAATTGTTCTGCTTGTTCAACCCATTTGACATTTTCATGTGCAAACGCGTTTTGAACCAATTCGCCGCCATGCCCATAAATGGTAATTATTTCTTCTGCATTTAGTTTTTTCGCAGTGTTGATGACATGGCCAAGTAGGGGTTGTCCTGCGAGTGGTTGTAATACTTTGGGTAAACGAGAACGCATACGTGTCCCTTTACCTGCAGCAAGAATAATAACGCTAGTAGACATGTTTAATCCTAGGTGTTTCTATTACATAGACAAAATATAAAAATAAATACAGATGCAAAGCGCGGCCCAAAGACCTGCAATAATGTCGTCGAACATGATGCCAAAGCCACCACCGACTTGACGGTCAATGACACGAATAGGCCACGGTTTCCAGACATCAAATAAACGGAATAGGGCAAAACCAATCAATGCCCAAGTCCAGCTCATTTGCCCAAGATATAAAATTGGGAGGAAGGTAATAGACTGACCGGCAAATTCATCCCATACGATGCGGCCATCATCATGAACACCCATGACTTTGGCGGTTTGACCGCAAATATAGATCCCAATAATCGACATGATGATCATGACTATAATAGAGTTGAAAAAGCCGATTGCAAGCCAACCTGGAATAAACAACAAAGCAAAAGCAGAGCCAAAGGTGCCCGGTGCTTTGGGTGCAAGACCCGAGCCAAATCCCACGCCACAAAAGGCGATGACTCGGTTAAACCAAGACATGGATTTAAAGTTAATGGCTGGCTTATGCAAAATGCTGGTATCCCTTAAATTTTATGACTTGGTCCACACCGTGGTTGTTATAACGGATTCCCAAATTTGGGGTGATTTGACCGATTTTACTAATGTTTACATCTAATTTTAGTTGCAGAAGTTTTTGATAATTCTGCGGACTTATTGTAAAGCATAACTCATAGTCATCTCCACCCGCGAGGGCGTATTGCCACTGCTTTTCTTGTTGTAATTGTTTTACATCGTGATCGATAGGAAGTTGATCTAATTCAATTTCTGCACCGACGTGTGAAGCAGCGAGGATATGTCCTAAATCTTGTGCGAGCCCATCAGAGACATCAATCATACTGTTGGCTAAGCCTTTGAGCTGTTGGCCCAATAAGCAACGTGGTGTGGGATAATCTAAACGGCGTTGTAAGCGATGACCTAAATGGTTTAAGCCAAATGCAGCATCACCGACTTGTCCGCTGACGCAGATATAATCACCGACTTGGGCACCTGAACGTGGGACAGCTTGTCCTGATTCTACCCAGCCGAGGGCTGTAACTGAAATCGTCAGATGAGGACTTTGTGTGGTATCACCACCAATTAAACTCACACCAAATTGATCGCAACAATCATATAAACCCTGACTAAAGCCTTTGAGCCAGTCATGATCAATTTGGGGTAGGCTTAATGCCAGTAAAATACTATGCGGTTTGGCGCCCATTGCAGCAATGTCAGAAAGGTTGACGGCTACAGATTTCCAGCCAATGGCATGTGGGTTGGTGTCGAGAGGGAAGTGACGTCCAGCAACGAGAGTATCGGCACAGATGACCAATTGTTGCTGTGGAGGAGGGGTGAGCAAGGCTGAGTCATCACCGACCCCTAAATCGACAGCACTACTGCTGTGACGATTAAAATAGGTATCAATGATAGAGAACTCAGCCATACAACGTACTACTTAATAAATTAATTAGCTTGTTGCTTTTCTGCTGCACGCAATGTAGTCGCTAAACGATCCAATACACCATTGATGTACTTATGGCTGTCTGCACCGCCAAAATGTTTAGCTAACTCGATCGCTTCATCGAGTACGACACGGTAAGGAATCTCAAGGTGTTCTTTGAGTTCATACGAGCCTAAACGAAGGGTTGCAAGTTCAACGCCATCTAAGGCTTCAACTTCGCGATCGAGTACAGGGATTAAAAGCGCATCCAATGCTTCATGATTGGCAACAACCTCGGTCAATAACTCGTGGTAATAGCCGAGATCTACCTTGTGCATGGCATTTTCCACACGCGTACGTGCTTCAATCTCATGCACAGGATTGCGGCTCATTTGCCATTCATAAATTCCTTGTACAGCAAAGCGACGTGCTTTACGTTTTGCTGCATAAGTTGCTTGAAGTGTTTGCGACATAGCGTTAAATAGCCTTTAACAAGTTAACCATTTCAATAGCAGTCAAGGCAGCTTCACTACCTTTATTTCCTGCTTTTGTACCTGAGCGTTCAATCGCTTGTTCAATACTATCCGTAGTCAATACACCATTAATTACTGGTAAGCCAGTGTCTAGACCAACAACGCCTAAACCTTTGGCACATTCGCCAGCAACAAAATCGAAGTGAGGCGTGCTACCACGAATCACTGCGCCAAGCGCGATGATGGCATCGAAACGATCTGAAGCTGCAAGTTTCTTTGCAACCACTGGAAGTTCCCAAGCACCCGGTGCATGAACAATAGTGATATTATCCTCTGATACGCCATGACGTTTCAATGTATCAACGGCACCTTCTAGCAAATGTTCAACAACAAAGCTATTAAAACGACCAACTAAAATCGCATAACGGTCTTCGTTCGCGAGATGTAACATACCTTCAATACGGCGAACTGCCATAGCAACCTCGATTATTTCTCTGATGTTTGATTTGCGGTGATGTATTCCACCACTTCTAAGTTAAAACCTGATAATGCATTAAAACGTAATGGCGAGCTAAGAAGCTTCATTTTTTCCACGCCTAAATCACGTAAAATTTGTGCGCCGACACCAATGGTTTGATACTGCTGAGACAGTGCCGCATTGGATTTAACATTTTTCGGTGCAGTTAAATTTTCTAAAGCAGGGCCTAAGTCCTGTAAATGACGCTGACCAATCCACACTAAAACACCACGATCGCTGGATGCGATTTCTTTGAGTGCTTTATCGAGATTCCACGCTGGAGCGCCATCTTGTTTATTCAGTTTTAATAAGTCACGAACTGGGCTGAAACCGTGTACACGTACAGTGGTCACGCCTTGCTTTGGTTCGCCTTTCACAAGGGCTAAATGAATGTCTGGATTACCAATTTCACGGTAACGGAACAATTCAAATGTACCGTATTCTGTATCTAGTGTTTGCTGGTCTAGACGTTCAACCGTTTGTTCGTTAGTCATTCGGTAGTGAATCAGATCTGCAATGGTTCCCATTTTTAAGCCATGCTTTTCAGCAAAGACTTCAAGGTCTGGGCGACGCGCCATAGTGCCGTCTTCATTGATGATTTCACAAATCACAGATGCGGGTTCTAGGCCGGCTAAACGCGATAAATCACAGCCTGCTTCAGTATGGCCTGCACGGTGAAGGACGCCACCAGGCTGCGCCATCAGCGGGAAAATATGGCCTGGCTGTACGATGTCAGCCGGTTTAGCATGTGCTGCTACAGCAGTTTGAATGGTGTGCGCACGTTCAGCAGGTGAGATGCCTGTTGAAATGCCATTTGCTGCTTCAATCGACAAGGTAAAGTTGGTACCGTGCTGTGCACCATTGGCATCTACCATGAGTGGTAGATTTAACTGTTGGCAACGCTCTTTGCTGAGCGTTAAGCATACAAGACCACGCGCATGCGTAATCATGAAGTTGATATCTTCAGGGCGTACGTGGGTCGCAGCGATAACAAGGTCGCCTTCATTTTCACGATCTTCATCATCCATGAGGATGACCATTTTACCTGCACGAATATCAGCTACGAGCTCTTCAACAGTATTGAGCGGCATCAATCTTCACCTTTTTGTTTGTCTCGAATGACATTTACTTGCATTGATTGTTGCATAGTCTAACGTTTTTTTGCGTTCTTTGCCTATGCTTATCATTTTCCTTTAATGGCTCATTGTTATACACAGTCGTCAGAACCTTGAAAAGAGGACTTTATTTGAATTGTGCCATTTATGCCCAATCTTTAAGCGATTGAAAAGCATAAAAATTGGCAACCTTATACGGATATTGAATAATTGAGCCTTAGAGGGCTGACAGCTTGTCGTAAGTGTTTAATCGCATAACTACATGAAGGATCACATAAAATAATCGTTACTTATGCAGCTGAGTGTGCAGCTAAATAATCTTGAATGATCATTTTATTGGCCTGCAAAATGCTTTTTTGTAATTCGGGATCATGCATTGCCCGTGCAATTAAAACCGCACCGACCAATTGGGACATCATGGCCCAAGCTTTTTTTTCACTCGCCAAATGTGCGCTAAATAAAGCATGACCACGCAGTAATTCCTTTTCATAGGCCTGTTTAATCGTGTCATCTGCACGAGCTACTTCGGTCGCAAGTGTCGGCAAAACACAGCCTTGTTCAGGATGTTCAAGGTGGGAAGGGGTTAAATAACGGTCTAATTCAAAATTAATCCAGTCGGCTGCATTATGATGCGGGTTGCTTTGCCACATATCAAAACTGTGTTGTAACTCATGTTCAATTAAGGCTTTAAGTAGCTCTTGTTTAGACGAAAAATGTGAGTAAAAAGCACCACTGGTGACGCCGGCGGCTTTCATGAATCCATCCACACCTGTTGCGGCAAAGCCGTCTTTTTTCGCAATTTGTCCGCTGATGGTTAAAAGTTCTTGGCGTTTTTTTTGTTTGTATTCGGGTTTGTAGCGCATCTGCAACCCCCTTGAAAATAATATTGACGATAAATTAACCATAACATAGTATTCGTTATAGTAACGATCGTTATTTAATAATGTGTGGTTTAAAACCGACGCGTAAATAAAATGAGCGTGGAATAAAAATAAAACAGCAATGGAGTGAGACTATGCAACAACTCAATCGGATTTCGGCAAAAGTCGCTTTAGTGATTGGTGCAGGTGATGCAACTGGTGGTGAAATAGCCAAACGTTTTGCCCGGGAGGGTTATATTGCTTGTATGACACGACGAAATGCAGACAAATTAAAGCCTTTAATTGCTGAAATTCAAACACAGGGAGGGACTGCTTTTGGCTTTGGTTCTGATGCTCGAAAAGAAGAGCAAGTGATTGAACTCATCGAGCATATCGAATCAAACATTGGCTCGATTGAGGTCATGGTCTTTAATATTGGTGCCAACGTCCCTTGTAGTATTTTGGAAGAAACCGCACGTAAATATTTCAAAATATGGGAGATGGCATGTTTCTCGGCTTTTTTAACTGGTCGGGAAGTGGCAAAACGCATGGTGACACGTGAACGAGGCACGATTATTTTCACAGGAGCAACAGCTGGGACACGTGGTGCTTCAGGATTTGCAGCATTTGCAGGGGCAAAACATGCGCTGCGGGCATTGGCACAAAGTATGGCACGGGAACTAGGTCCACGTAATATTCATGTTGCGCATGTGGTGGTTGATGGTGCAATTGATACCGATTTTATCAAAGATACATTCCCTGATCTTTATGCTAAAAAAGAGCAAGATGGTATTTTAAATCCAGTACATATTGCGGAAAATTATTGGCATCTCTCACAGCAACCACGAGATGCATGGACGCATGAATTAGATCTGCGACCATGGATGGAACATTGGTAAGCACTGATTTAAAAATATTAGGAAAATAAGCAAAAAAGGACGAAAAAAATGAAAGTCATTGAGTTTTATTTTGATGTTGGCAGTCCATATAGCTACATCGGATTTCACCGTATTCAGCACATTGCTGAGCAATATCAGGCAGAGATTATCTGGAAACCGATGTTATTGGGTGGGGTGTTTAAAGCTACTGGCAACAGTAGTCCGATGGCTGTGCCTGCAAAGGCACGCTATTCCATGCGGGATCTTAAGCGCTGGTCAGATCTATGGCAGATTCCCGTGCAAATGAATCCGTATTTTCCGATCAATACTTTGCAGTTGATGCGTTTGATAACCGCAGTCCAATTATTTCAGCCTGAAGTATTTCTCAATGTACTGACGGGTATTTTTAACGCAATGTTTGGTCAGCCACGCAATTTAAATGATCTCAATGAATTAATTCAATTGATGCAGGAGCTTGGATTGGAGGTAGCGCAGGTTAAATCATGGCTTGAAGATGAAAAAGTAAAGTCTGAGCTGAAAGTTATTACCGAAGAAGCCATTGCACGTGGTGTGTTTGGGGCGCCAAGTTGGTTTGTCGATGATGAGTTATATTGGGGTGTTGATCATTTACATTTTGTTGAGGCGGCTTTACAGGCTTCATCACGATCAGCCTAATTGGACGAATACTTGAGTGAATGCTACTGAATATGAGCACCAGTTTTAGGGCGGGAATGCAGAAGTCATTGTAGATGTAAGTGGAATTATAGAATGGATCATGGCTGATTGTCTTACTTACATCTACTTTTACTCAGCTTTCATTTGTATTGAGTCTTATTTTTGGGGTACTAACTTAAAAAACTTAAGCTTTATTCCGTATATAAATAATGCTGACATTTGGTGCAATTTACGGTGCATGAATCGCTTGCATAAATACCTTTACGAAAGAATCGTTTATTGCCGCAAAAGATACAGATAAATTCATCTTTATGATTTTTAGCGCTTGGTAGCTCTTGGTAAACGAGTCTTAATCCATTGTCTTTATAACGATAATTTCGACCATAAATTTGTTTAGCAAGCCAATAGTCCAAACTTGTAAATTTTATGGCAATACAACTGATGATACAAAAAGGAAATAGCCATATAGATCCAAATGCTTTGGAAACAGACGCCCAACCTGAAAATACACTTGTGAAAGTAAAAAACATGACCGCGAAAGCACCAAAGAAGAAAAGATAGAATACTTTGCTTTGGAAAGAGCTTAATTTGTTTAAGTATTTGAGATGATGTTCATAAGTCGAAATATCATCTTGGTTGGGCACAAATGCGGGATAACGTGCTTGCTTAGGTTTGTCTGACACTTGATCACCAAATGAATGACCACAGGCACTACAAAAGTGATGTTGTACTAATGCTTTTTCTCCACAGGAGACACAATATTTCATAGCTATTTAAATATTTTTAATTAATAAAGTTATTTGTTTAGCAAGCATAAGAAAATTTGCAGCTTTTTAAAAGAAATTTCAATGAATTCTTTGAAGAGGCTTCTAACAAAAAAGCGAACCGAAGTTCGCTTTTTATCTCATGTATTGTTCAACGCTGCTTAGAAGAAGCCCATTGGCTTGGTGTCATAGCTCACCAAGAGGTTTTTGGTTTGTTGATAATGATCAAGCATCATTTTGTGATTTTCACGGCCGATCCCTGATTTTTTGTAGCCGCCGAATGCAGCGTGTGCAGGATAGATGTGATAACAGTTGGTCCATACACGGCCCGCCTGAATGGCACGACCCGCACGATATGAAGTATGTGCTGAACGCGACCAAACCCCTGCACCTAGACCATAAATCGTGTCATTGGCAATTTTAATGGCATCGTCGAAGTCTTTAAAGGTGGCAACTGAAAGCACAGGGCCGAAGATTTCTTCTTGGAAAATCTTCATGTCATTGGTGCCTTTGAAAATGGTTGGTTCAATATAGAAACCTGTACCGACTTCATTGCGTGGATCACCACCAGTAATGAGCTGTGCACCTTCATTTTTACCTGTCGCAATACAGCCCAAGATTTTATCTTGCTGCTCTTGCGATGCCTGTGCACCAATCATGGTATCGGTATCGAGTGGATGACCCGTCTTAATACGTTTCACACGTTCTACTGCCATTTCCAAGAATCGATCTGCAATGCTTTCTTGTACCAATGCACGTGATGGACATGTGCAAATTTCACCTTGGTTGAGCGCAAACATGGCAAAACCTTCGAGTGTTTTATCTAAGAACTCATCGTCTTTGTCCATGATGTCTTCAAAGAAGATATTTGGTGATTTTCCACCAAGTTCTAAAGTCACAGGAATGATATTTTCAGTCGCATATTGCATGATCATTTGACCGACAGCGGTTGAACCTGTGAAGGCGATTTTTGAGATGCGTGGATTGGTCGCCAATGGACGACCGACTTCAACACCATAACCATTCACAATATTCAGCACGCCGGGTGGGAGTAGGTCTTGAATGAGTTCAGCCAAGACCAAGATGCTGACAGGCGTTTGCTCCGCAGGTTTCAACACGATGCAGTTTCCCGCAGCCAATGCTGGAGCAAGTTTCCAAGCCGCCATCAAGATTGGGAAATTCCACGGAATAATTTGACCGACCACACCAAGTGGTTCATGAAAATGGTAAGCAATAGTATTTTCATCAATTTCAGAAATGCCGCCTTCTTGGGCACGGATACAGCCGGCAAAATAACGGAAGTGATCGATACACAGTGGAATATCAGCGGCTAAGGTTTCACGAATCGGTTTACCGTTGTCCCATGTTTCTGCGACCGCAAGGAGCTCTAGGTTTTCTTCAAGTCGATCGGCAATTTTTAATAAAATATTTGAGCGTGTGGTTGGGGAAGAGGCGTTCCATTGGGCTTTGGCTTTATGCGCTGCATCCAAAGCCAATTCAATATCTTCAGCAGAAGAACGTGGCACTTTGGTAAAAACTTTACCGTCTACAGGGGAGATATTTTCAAAGTATTCACCTTTCACTGGCGCGACCCATTGGCCACCAATCAGGTTTTCATACTGAGCTTTAAACTGAACTTTTGAACCGGGTTGATTAGGATCGACATAACGCATATGAATTTTCCTTTGCTTGTTTATTATGATCTTGTTGGGCTGCCTATCTGTGGCAATCTACAGCTTTGGTATAAGGTACTTTTGTACATTATTTGATTAGCATAGCTTGTATAAGGTTGGAAAAAGGTTGGAGACAAGAAGGTTTACAATATTTTTTTTCAGTCTTAAAAAACAAAAGCCGGGAAACGGATTTTTAGTCATGAATTGTTGTGAGAATAATGAATGATGATACAGAAGGATTTATCTGAGAAACGACAGAATGTCGAACGGTTAAGGCAGGGCATGAGTCTGTCAAAGCAGCAAACCTCGCAATTGAATGAGAGCATTGCGAGTTCTTGGCAGCGATCGGCGCAGGCGGAAATTCCGGAAAATCGGAGTGCTGCGCCTTTGGTGAATTTAAGTCCCCAGAGTCAACGACAGTCGGCATTGCATCATGCGTTGCAACATTGTGCCGAAGATTTAAAACACATAGCCGAACAGTCGTCGATGGTACTTGCCGTGGGCGATGTAGGTAGCACGATTATTTGGAGTGCGTCGAGTCGGCAAATGCAAAGTGCTGCGGAAAGTGTGCATTTTATTGCGGGTGGGCAATGGCGCGAAGAATTGGTCGGCACCAATGCATTAGCGTTGTCTTTAAAAACCCAACAGTCGAGTTGTGTGTTTTCAAATGAACATTACATGCCATCAGTACATGAATGGGTCTGCTATGCAGCACCGATTATCGATCCACATACGCAGCAAATTTTGGGCGTGGTTGATTTATCCACCGTGTGGAAAAACCACAATAGTTTAGGGCTACTTGCGGCTGAACGCTGCGCTTCGATTATTCAATCGGCTTTACTCGATTTTCAAAAACAGCATTTGTATATTCGGGCCTTTGCTGTGCCGCAAGTGTTATTTAATGGCAAAGTGATGGTGCTGACCCCGCGGCAAATAGAAATTTTGACCATCTTGGCGCTATGTCCGCAAGGCATGACCTTAGATACTTTGCATCAAGCCTTATATGGTGAACGAAAGGTGAGTGTTGGGACTTTAAAAGCGGAAATGTCGCAGCTACGCGATATTTTGGGTGGCATGTTAGGCTCAAGACCCTATCGCTTATTGGCGCAAGTCGAAGCCGACTTTTTACAAGCCGAGCAAGCTTTAGATGCAGGTTATCTCGATTCTGCATTAAAACTGTGTTCAGGGGTTTTCTTGGCTAAAACTGAAAGCCCATTTTTAGGGGCATGGCGTGATTGTCTTGAGTCACGCTTGAGCCAAGCGATTTTTAATGCCAAAGAAACGGATGTTCTGCTCAAGCATGTCGCGCGTTTTCCTGAAGCCATTGATGCGGTTGAACGCCTGATTGAGCTGATGCCGAGATCACATCCCGTACATCAGACCTTGTTGAAATTAAAACAGTGAGTTGCAATGTCATACAGGCTATTAAAGGCCTTTATTGGCCAGCCATTGAAAGAGCTGGGTATAGACTTGTTCGCGTGCTGATTTCTCAGAAAGGACTAAGTCATGTAAACCATTTTGGATACTTTGAATGGTGACATCGCCTTGAATTTTTTTGGCATATTTTTGGATATCTTTTACACCCAAAATCACATCACTGGTCTGCGCTGCTTTACCCCATTTTTTGGGATTTTTAGTTTGATGTGAATGCATCACTAATACCGGTATATCAATCGTCACACCTTGATGAATTTCCTTTTGAGCCTCATAAATTGTCCGTACAAAACTTAAATACACCATTGGATAGCGGGTCTTTTTCCAGTCTAAATTGAAGTTCCATTCACCCTTGAGTTCACGGTGTAAGCTGGCGGTGTACCATTTATTTAGTTCACTTGGGAATTTTAAATTGGGAAAAGTCTTTGCCAATTTACTCAGCTGTGGAATACCCAGTGCGCGTTTCACTGGATTCATGTTGAAATCATAAAATGGGCTGTTAACCCAAAGGGCTTGAATTAAAGGATGATTTGGATGATGGGCTGCATACAAAGTGGTGGTTAAGCCACCGGTAGAATGACCACAGAGCAGCAAGGCATCATGACCTTCATCAGCAATGATCGTTAGAGCCTGATCTATTTCGGCATCATATTCAGACAGTGCATGCACATTATAGTATTTTTGATGCGGGCGGATGGAGCGACCATATTTTCTTAAATCTAGTGCGTAAAAGTCGAAGCCATGCTGATTGAAGCGTTCCGCCATTTCGGTTTGGAAAAAATAATCGATAAAACCATGGATATAGAGCACCGCTTTGGAGGTAGGAGCCGTGGCTTTTTTGCGAACCAGTGTGGCAACCACAGGGCCTTCATAATCATCAGGGAAGGTCAGCGTGGCTTGTTCATAGCCTGCGCCCAAAATGTCAGGCTGATACTGAATATGTGAATGGCTCATTATTATACTCATCAATATTATTGGACATTATGCTTTATCCTTGATGAGCCATGAGCTTTTGTCAAATGAATAATCGATGCTGATTTACGAACTAAAAAAAGAGTGACCTCAGTATGAAAGCGACCAATCTATAGTCGCTTTCCTGAAATAAAAGGTGAAATGGATTCAGTTGAGCCTACATTACCAGACTCAAAGGATAATGTAGGCACTTGGGTCACTTAAACATGAAGACCTATTGGGCTTAACTTAAACGGCTGCTTTGAAGTCGACCACAGAGGCATTGGCCTTAAGCGCTGCCTTGAAAATATCAACCACTTGAGCATGAGTCGCTTTACGTGGGTTGGTGAGCATACAGGCATCTTTTTGCGCATTTTCAGACATGATGCTGAGGTCTTGTTCTTTCACACCAAGTTCAGAAAGGCTCGATGGAATACCAATGGATGCTGAAAGTTCACGAATTGCTGCAATTGCTGCATAAGCTGCTTCAGTTACAGTAAGACCGTCAGTTGGTACACCCATGAGCTGCGCGATACGTGCATAGCGGTCAGGGCAGGCGATCAGGTTAAATTCGCAAACGTGTGGTAGCAGCACGGCATTACATACGCCATGTGGCAAGTTGTAGAAGCCGCCAAGTTGGTGAGCCATCGCGTGGACATAACCTAAAGATGCATTGTTAAATGCCATCCCTGCTAAGTACTGTGCATAGCTCATCGCATCACGTGCTTCTAGGTTTTCGCCATTGGCTACGGCAGGGCTGAGCCATTCACTGATCATTGAAATGGCCTTTTCAGCACAAGCATCGGTAATGGGATTGGCTGCTGTAGAAACATATGCTTCGACCGCGTGCGTTAACGCATCCATACCGGTTGCTGCAGTGAGCGCCGCAGGTTTTGCAATCATTAGTTTCGGGTCATCAATGGCGATAAGAGGGGTACAACGCCAATCGACAATTGCCATTTTAACGTGGGTGTCAGTATTGGTAATAATACAGAAACGGGTCATTTCTGATGCCGTACCTGCGGTGGTATTAATCGCAATGAGTGGAGTCATTGGGACTGTACTTTTATCAATACCTTCATAGTCACGAATATGGCCACCACCCGCAGTCACTAAGCCAATGCCTTTGGCACAGTCATGAGAAGAGCCGCCGCCGAGAGAGACAATAAAGTCACAGCCATTGTCATTGTAGGCATCTACACCGCTATGTACGTTGGTGTCAGTTGGGTTGGGTTCTGCGCCCGGGAATATATGACTTTCTACGCCAGCTTCAGTTAAATATGCGGCAATGGTGTCTGCCACACCAAATTTGTATAGACCGGCATCGGTCACGATAAGCGCTTTCTTTGCGCCAAGATTTTGCGCCTTTGCACCAATTTCTTTAGCACAGCCGGGGCCAAAAAGTGAAACACAAGGGATGTAAAAACCGTTTGTTTGATCTGCAATATTTTTAAAAGCCATGGTGCGATTCCTTCTACCATTCATTGTCATTTGTTATGGGTGATACTCACCTAAACTGAGTATTGCGAGGGATGTTTTAAATTCACACCTACCAAAGACCTACCAAATTTAGGGCTTTGTATTGAACTTATTTAATTGATTGAAATTTAATCATTAATTATTTTTGCTATTTTCTGAGATTCGCTAAAAGTCGTATACATTTAAGCCAAAATAGGCGTTGCTGTGACTAGATGTATGATCGAGTTATCAGATTATAAAATCTAACTAAAACTACTATCAATTTACTAAATGCCCCAAAGCGCTCGAATCAGGATAGGCTATAACAAATAACGAGATAGTCACTTTTGTGCATTTCGCTTTTTGCAGTGCGAAACAAAAGATTAATTAAACGAGTTAAATAATGCCTAGTGAAAATTTGAAAACGAAACGTCCTTTATATATTCCTTATGCCGGAAATACACTTTTAGAACTCCCACTTTTAAATAAAGGCTCTGCGTTTAATGAAGATGAACGTAAGAGCTTTAATTTGCACGGTTTAATTCCACACGTCACGGAAAGTATTGAAGAGCAAAGTCAGCGTTCTTATCAGCAATATTGTGCATTTAATAGTGATATCAATAAGCATATCTACCTGCGCAATATTCAAGATACCAATGAAACATTGTTCTATCACTTAATTGAAAACCACCTCAGTGAGATGATGCCGATCATCTATACACCAACAGTGGGTGAAGCTTGTCAGCGCTTTTCAGATATTTACCGTCGTCATCGTGGGATCTTTATTTCATATCCTGACCGTGATCATATTGACCAAATTATTCATAACGTGAATAAAAAGAACGTGAAAGTGATCGTGATTACGGACGGTGAACGTATTCTTGGACTTGGTGACCAAGGCATTGGCGGGATGGGGATTCCAATTGGTAAGTTGTCGCTGTACACCGCATGTGGTGGGATCAGTCCAGCTTATACATTGCCGATTACTTTAGATGTCGGAACCAATAACCAACAGCTGTTGAATGACCCGATTTATATGGGATGGAGTCAGCCTCGTATCAGCGGTGAAGAATATTATCAATTTGTCGATGACGTGATTAAAGCCATTCAACAACGTTGGCCAAAAGCGCTGATTCAATTTGAAGACTTTGCACAAAAAAATGCGATGCCTTTATTGGAAAAATATCGCGATAAAATTTGCTGCTTTAATGATGATATTCAAGGAACAGCAGCGGTGTCTGTCGGAAGTTTAATTGCGGCATCACGTGCAGCAGGCAAGCAGCTCAAAGATCAAATCGTCACATTCTTAGGTGCAGGTTCAGCAGGTTGCGGGATTGCAGAACAGATCATCAAGCAAATGGTGGCGGAAGGTTTAACCGATGCTCAAGCGCGTGCGCGGGTGTTTATGGTCGATCGCTTTGGTTTAATTACTGAAAATCAGCCGAATCTTTTAGATTTCCAACGTAAACTTGCCCAATCTACAGACAATGTTGCACATTGGGCTGATGCCGAATCTATGATTTCACTGTTGGATGTGGTGAAAAATGCCAAACCTACGGTACTGATTGGTGTTTCGGGACAACCAGGGCTGTTTAGCCAAGAGGTCATTGAAACGATGGCTGCGAATTGTGAACAGCCTATTGTGTTGCCACTGTCTAATCCGACATCGCGTGTCGAAGCGGTGCCTGCAGATATTATAGAGTGGACCAAAGGTAAGGCCCTGATTGCGACTGGTAGTCCATTTGCACCAGTGAATTATCATGGAAAGATTCATCATATTTCACAGTGCAATAACTCCTATATTTTCCCAGGGATTGGTCTCGGTGTGATTGCATCTGGGGCGAAACGTGTGACGGAAAATATGCTGATGGCATCGAGTACGGCATTGGCAGACTGTTCACCAAAATTGGCAGATCCAAATGCCGATTTATTGCCAAGTTTGGATTATTTACAGGATATTTCGAAGAAAATCGCATTGAAAGTGGCATTGGCTGCGATTGCTGATGGTGTTGCGCCAAATGTCAGCGTTGAAGTGCTCGAACATGCGATTGAAGAGAATTTCTGGAAACCTGAGTATCGTGATTATGTCCGTGTGACTTATTAATTTGGTATAAAGATGCTGATTGAACAGAATCGATTTTGCATCTAATCGAAAAATACCCTAATCCAGATTAGGGTATTTTTTTATGTATAGAGGCATATTTTTTTTAAGAAATACGAAAAATTATCGAGCGGGGCGCTTTAAATCTTTAAATTTTGCGTTTATCCAATTGGTTGGAAATGTGATCTCCACAGGCTTGAACCAGCATCACGATCGCGACCAAGACCACTATCACTGCCAGCATGATTTGCATATCAAAGCGTTGATATCCGTAACGGTAAGCAATATCCCCCAAACCACCTGCACCGATAGCCCCTGCAATGGCAGAAGAATTAATCATGGTCACCAAGGTCACAGTAAAGCCCGCTACGATGCCAGGAAGCGCTTCAGGGAGCAGCACATGCCAAATGATTTGTTTGCGATTACAGCCGATGGCTTGAGCGGCCTCAATCAGACCTTGATCGACTTCACGTAAACTCACTTCTGCAATGCGTGCAAAAAAAGGCGTGGCCGCAAGGGTTAAAGGCACGACGGCAGCCCAAACGCCATAACTGGTGCCCACGATAAAGCGCGTGAGCGGAATGAGTGCCACCATTAAAATCAGAAAAGGCACCGAACGGGTAATATTGACCAACCAACCTAGTGTGTGGTTTAAGCTTTTTGAGGGATAAATCCCGTGTTCAGCACTACACACCAATACGACCGCTAAAGGCAGGCCGATCAGAAAGGCCACAAAGGCTGAAACGCCGACCATCAGTAAAGTATCAATGGTTCCACTAATCAGTAAATCAATGAGTTGGTCGTGCATAGCCAAGTACCTCAATCTGTGCGATATGGTGTTTAAGTTGTTCAGATAAGGCGTTGATCTCTAAATGGCTGTGGTCTACAGCAACAATCAACGAGCCAATTAAATGCCCTTGAATACTATCGATATGACTTTGATACAGATGTACTGGCGCCTGAAATTGATCAAAAATAAACTTTAAGTCCGGCGACTGTTGTAGCGTCGATTCATAGCGTAATTTTAAAATGATTTGATCATTTGGATCTGAAGGCTGTGGTTGAATATCGCTTGGTAAATCAAGCTGTTCAAGGTTGAGTAACTCTTGTGTGATCTGCTGCTGAGGCGTAGAAAACACTTTCCAAACCTGTCCTGCTTCTACAATTTCACCTTGATCGATCACTACAACTTGATCGCAAATTTCTCGAATGACCTGCATTTCATGGGTAATCAACACAATGGTGATACCGAGCTTTTGATTAATTTCTTTAAGCAAAGACAGCACAACAGAAGTACTTTCAGGATCGAGTGCAGAAGTCGCTTCATCACAGAGTAAAATTTCCGGATGATGAACTAACGCTCGTGCAATCCCGACACGTTGTTTTTGCCCACCGGAAAGTTGAGAAGGGTAGTGCGCTGCTTTATTTTCAAGACCCACTAGCTTCAGCACTTCATTCACTCGCTGAGAAATATCGGCTTGACTGAAATTGGCAATTTTAAGGGGCAGTGCAATATTGTCATACACGGTTTTGGCAGACATTAAATTAAAATGCTGAAAAATCATCCCAATGCGTTGACGCAGGGCTATCAACTCTGCGTGATTTAAGCTTGATAATTCCTGTTGATGGATGTGAATACTGCCATCACTGATTTGCTCTAAGCCATTCACCGTTCGAATCAGCGAAGATTTACCCGCGCCGCTTTTCCCAATAATGCCGAATATTTTGCCTTGTGGAATATTCAGATTGATATCTTTTAAGGCATGAACTTGTTGTCCTTGCACATCATAAAATTTATTTAAATTTTTGATTTGGATATGGGGGACGGCAAATTCAACCGATGAACCGAAACTCACCATGAGTGACTCCTTATTTCCAACCAGGGAACCACAGTTTTGCACCAAAATCTGCGTCCAATGCCTGTTTAACTTTAGGTGAGTTGTGATAAATATCGACAAATTTACGCAGTTTATCATCATGATCTACATAGTCATCACGTACGGCAAATAAGATGGCAAAACGCTTGTCAGTATTGGAGTCAAACAGTAAGGCATTTTCAGGATCGGCAGTTTTTGCTAAACGTAAATAATGTGGATAGCCAAAAGCCAGATCGACATCATCAATTGCACGTGCCGTTTGAGGGCCTTCAACCTCAATAAATTGAAGCTGTTTAGGATTCGCAGCAATGTCATTTAAAGTCGATAAAAAGTTATCTGGCTGTTTCAGCTCAATGAGCTTGGCTTGCTGTAACAGTTGTAAGGCACGGCCCTGATTGACCGGATCATTCGGAATCACCACTTTGGCTTTATGGGGTAAATCAGCAAAGTTTTTATACTTTTTTGAATACAGTCCGACATGGGTTGCAGCACCAACATCAAAGGCTTTGATTTTAAAATCCGTTTCTTTTTTTGCATTATCTAAAAACGGTTGATGTTGGAAAAAGTTCGCATCAATATCGCCGTGGTTTAGAGTGATATTTGGGGTATTCCAGTCTGAAAATTCCACCAATTTAACATTCAGCCCTTGCTGCTTGGCTTCATCTGCAGCGACTTGTAAGGGTTTAGCAAAAGATGGGCTAATCCCAATCACCAATTCACTTTGATGACTTTTCTTTTGTTGATTCCAAATAACTAAGCCAATCACCAAGATGGCCACGATTACACCAATCAGTGTGAATTTAGATTTTGCTGTTTGTGCCATGGCACACCTCTATATTTCCAAATAATTAAATTTTTTGTCTAACATGTTGTTTTATAAATGCAGCTTATGCTGTCTCAACGTTTTTAAGTGCTGCCTGAGATGATGTGTCGGAAGTGCGACATCGGTAGCGATGAGCGGGATGTGTCATTGCTAAATGGTCACCTTGTTGAAACAGTTTTTGCCTTAAACTGCCAGTGTCATACGCAGTTTTATAGCGACCACGTTGCTGTAATTCAGGAATGACCAAACGGATAAAATCTTGATGTGACTCAGGTGCAACGGTGCGAGTCAGATTAAATCCATCGATGCCAGTTTCATCCAAATAATCAATCAACTGTTCTGCAACGTTGGCGCCACTCCCAACAAAGAGCGGATAACGCCCACCTAGAACGTGCTGAGCACGCAAATCTTGGCGAGTAATTTTTTGCTCTTTAAATTTTTGATTGACCGATGCGATGCTATTGGTCTGCTGATACGGAATGGCTTCATCTTCTGCAAAATTGGCGAGGTTCATCCCAATCGAACTGGAAAAGTGTGCCAGTCCCGCTTCAGGATTGGCATAGCGAATGTATTCAGCCAATTTCTCTTGGGCGAGCTCATCGGTCTCTGCGGTCACTACCGTAATGCCAACAAAGAGTTTCACGGCTTGTGGGTCACGACCTTGCGCTGCGGTTTGGCTGCGAATTTTTTGTACCTGATTTTTGACTTTTTCAGCGCTGTCCGCACCGATAAACATGCCTTCTGCATGTTGCGTCGCAAAAGCTAAGCCACGTGGTGAAGCACCAGCCTGATACAACACAGGGGTGCGCTGAATCGATGGAGAAACTTGAAATACCCCTTGGCTTTGATAGAACTTGCCTTGGTGTTGAATGGCATGTACTTTTTTGGGGTCGCTAAAGATGCGATTTGCTTTATCTTTTTGAACCGCATCATTTTCCCAAGAGCCTTCCCAAAACTTATAGCAAAGCTGCAAAAACTCTTCAGCTTGTTCATAGCGTAGGTCATGATCTTTCAAGCCTTTTTGCCCAATGAGGCGTTCTGCACTATCTAAATATCCAGTCACGATATTCCAGCCGATTCGACCTTGGGTCAGGTGGTCTAGGCTGGCAAATCGACGTGCAAATTGATAAGGCGTTTCATAGCTCAAATTGACTGTTACACCAAAACCTAAGTTTTCAGTGACCGCAGCCATTGCAGAAATCAGGGTGCTGGGGTCATGGCTCGGCAGTTGGATCGACTCTTTAAGTGTGAGATCGATATTGTCTTCATAAACATCATAGACCCCGGTGATATCTGCAATAAATAGCCCGTCAAACAGCCCTTGCTCCAAGGTTTTGGCAAGATCCGTCCAATAGCTCAGTTCATTAAAGCGGTGTGACTCATCGCGTGGATGGGTCCATAAGCCATGATTGATATGGCCGACACAGTTCATGTCGAAGGCATTCAGTAAAATTTTCTTGGCAGAATGTGATTGGGTATCTGCTGTGGTGATTTGGCTCATTACAAGGTCCCTCGACGTGGGGGCAATACGCCATTCAGGAGGTAATTGGCAATGAAGAAATATTTCCAACGCCCTGCATCATGCAAGGTATGGACACGTGCATTACGCCAAAATCGATCTAGACCATCTTCACGCTGACTGCCACGACTGCCTGCAAGCTCAATCAATTTTGAAGCCGCTTTCAGTGCAGTTTCAGTACTATGCGCACGCACTTTCGCTACATCTAATGAGGCTTTTGCGATGTTTTCAGCATTGGGCTGTGGGCGAGCAGCATCGATGGCACGAGCGGCTTGTTTCAGCAAGACCTCACTGGCGCGAACATCTGCGGCAATGCGACCGAGTTCGTATTTGGTTAAAGGATCTTCGCTTGCAAGATCAAGACCTGAATCAATCCATGGTCGAGCTTGGTGTACGCGGCTCAAACTTTCTTCAAAGGCTGCGCGGGCTATACCAACTTCAATCGCAGCATGCATAATTTGCGCAAATGGCCCAACCAATGTCGGCTCTGTAAATGCCCGATCAAAGGGAATGACATCTATGGCAGGAACTGCAACTTGGTGAAATTTTACAGAGCCGCTACCCGTGGTGCGCTGTCCAAACCCTGTCCAATCATCGATCAGCTCTAAACCTGTACTTTCACGTGCAATAAAGGCTAAATATTCACGACCATCTTGGTCTTTGACCAATGTGGGAATACGATGTGCAAATAAACTGCCGGTGCAATAAAACTTCTCACCATTCACCACAAAACCATTGTCATGAGAGCGAATCGACGTTTGTTTTTGCGCAGCGGTTTTGGTTTTAAACTCGGCTAAGGCATTGCCAAAACGAGCGCCAGCAAGCACTTCGGCATAAAGCTTTTGCTTTTGTTCAGTTGTGCCGGTGTTTCGTAATACTTCCAATGCATAAAAATGGTTTTGTGGAATTTGCCCAATTGAGCCATCTACACCACTCATAAGCGCAATCACTTGCGCCACGGTATAACTTGAAACTTCGGCACCGCCAAATGCCTTGGGAACCGTGATTGCCCAGAGACCAGATTGACTATAGGCCTCGATTTCATCAAACGGCAGTATGCGTTCGGCATCACGTTGCACGGCATTTTTTCTAAATTGTTCGGCTAATTGTTTTGCAATTTCAAGTGCTTCTGCATCGGACTGAATAATATGCGCAGGTGTTGTTGATATGGCCTGTAGCGAATTAATATTTGGAAATGAGGTCATCAGAATTCTCCTTAAATCCACGCATGGCGTGCAGGTAATTTATGATTTAAGTAATAGTCGCCTAAGGTATGCAGCTTCCAGCGCACAGGATCATGTAAGGTGTGTACTCGGGCATTGCGCCAGTGTTGATCAAGGTTATGGGCACTCAAACTTGCACGGCTGCCGCCTAATTCAAGGAGTTTTTCAGAGATCTGTAAGGCTGCATCATTGGCATAGATTTTAGCTTCAGCGACACGAATCGAAGCTAGAGCGGCTTGTTGTTCACTCACCTCATCAAGCTGATCTAATTCATCGAGGTAATCTGCGGCTTCATCTAAAAGTAAAATCGCAGCATCCAATAAAACCGCAGATTTACCCACCTCTTGTAGGGTGTAGGGCTCAAAACTGGCTTTCTCAACTTGTGCATCCACAATCGGACGGGCTTTTTGTACCGCAGAAAGGGTGTCTGCAAAGGCAGCTTCCGCAATCCCGACATCGATCGCGACTTGCATCAATTGTGAAAAGGCACCTCGATACGTTGGCCCTGCAGAAAGCTTACGTTCATCAAAAATTAATAGGGGGTCTACTGCCACATGGTTTAGTTTGACGGTGCCACTAGACGTTGTACGCTGACCAAAACCATTCCAGTTATCAATTACTTCTACGCCTGTAGCGTGTCGATCAATGATGGTCAGGACAACATGACCTTCAGGGTGAACGGCTTTAATCGCCAACCAATCTGCAAAACTACTGCCGGTTGAATAGAACTTTTCACCATTAACAACATACTTTCCATTTTCAATGCGCAGCGTTGTGTTTAAGGTTTTAGTGTCTTTGGTGTTGCGCTCTGGGCCACCATTGGCTAAACGTTTTCCCTGTAAAATTTCATTAAAAATAAAGGCTTTTTGCTCATCCGTTCCCATGAGGTCAATCATATACAGCAAGGCAATTTGGTTTTGTGGAATTTGGCCCACGCTAGAATCTGCTTTATTGATAATGCGAAAAACCTGCGCCAGTGTCTTGTTGGACACGTAGGCACCGCCAAATTTTTTGGGAATACGAATGCCACCTAAACCTTTCTGACTGAATAAGTCGATTTCTGCAAAAGGCAGTAGGCGGTTCTGATCACGTTCATTTCGACCTTCCAAAGCAAAATCGGCAACGTGATAAGCTGCATGAATCGCTTCTAAGTCATTTTCAATAACATGAATATTTTCAGAGATTAAATGAGACATAATGACACCTTTAATAGATATCAAAACGCTACTCGTAAATCCGTGATTCTTTAAATGATGGATTATTCTTAACTTAGCAAAATGTCTGTTTAGCATTTAATCTGCATAAAAAATATGCAAATTTGATAAAATAAGTGTTTGATTTAAAACAATAGATGTAGGAAAAACAACAAGAGGATTGATGATGAAAATCTGGTGTTAGCAACTTTGTAGATATTCAACTTTAAAAATAATATATCTAAGACAGGGGCTTAGCTGTTTTTTTTAATACTTTTTATTAATGGTGATCAATCAGCTTGAACTCCAATAGATGCTCAATATCATAGAGCTATGCAAAGATTAAAAAAGGGCTATAAATTGATTCAAATGTTTTTCAATCTGCAATAAAAAAGCCCCCATCTTTTGATGGGGGCTTTTTGAATTTGGAGCGGGAAAGGAGACTCGAACTCCCGACCCCAACCTTGGCAAGGTTATGCTCTACCAACTGAGCTATTCCCGCGGAGTCTATCCTGTTTTTTTACTAAAAAACTGAATCGAAAAAAATTTGGAGCGGGAAAGGAGACTCGAACTCCCGACCCCAACCTTGGCAAGGTTATGCTCTACCAACTGAGCTATTCCCGCGGAGTCTATCCAATTTTTTAAATAAAAAACCGAATGAAAAAATTTTGAGCGGGAAAGGAGACTCGAACTCCCGACCCCAACCTTGGCAAGGTTATGCTCTACCAACTGAGCTATTCCCGCATAGCCACGTATAATACATTAAGGATTTTTCAGGTCAATAACTTTATGAAAAACTGTGCATCGTTTGCATAAAATAAAAACAATTTGTTTGAAAATTGGAATATTTTTGCAGGTCAAAGGCTTCCATTTTGATGAAATCATGCAATTCAGATGGTTTCAGCAAGTTTGCGACACAAGAACTTGAACAAATACAGGCTATACTAAGATCAGTTAAACCTTTTTTTGAATTTGGGAGAGCCGTTTTGAGTTTAGAACAGCAATTAATTGAGCGTCTACAGACATTAGCGCCTACACATCTTGAAGTGGTGAATGAGTCCGCAGGTCATGGTGGTTATTTCCCAGGTAAAGAGTCGCATTTTAAAGCAGTGATCGTGAGTGAGGCATTTGCAGGTTTGCGTTTGGTGCAACGTCATCAAAAAGTCTATGCCGCAGCAGGTGATTTACTTAGTCCGGGGCAAATTCATGCCTTGGCCATTCATGCGTTTTTACCCGAAGAATGGAAAGGTCAAGACACCACTAGCCCTGAATGTGCGCATGCACCTAAGTCATCTTAAGGTGAGCCATGGAAACGCAATTAATCATTAAAATCATTCATATGTGTGGTGTGGCTTTAGGCTGTGCTGCCATTTTCATTCGTGCTTTTACGTTGTTTAAAGGGACGCAGGGCAATTTACCCAATCCGGCAGGGCGGAAGTTTTTTGTTGCTTTGCAACATGGCTCAATGACATTAATTGCCGTGACTGGAATTATCTTATTGTTTATGAAGAACTTTGATGTGCAGCCATGGTTCTATGCCAAAGTTGTGCTGTTTTTGGTGCTGCTGTCTTCTTTATCTAAAGCGTATAAAAAAGATGACAGTATTTTATTGGTTCAGCGCCGTGCGGGCTTATTTATTGCAGCTATTGCACTTATTTTCATCATTACATTGGTTATAATCAAACCAGTTTTTGGATAAATAGCTTATCCACATGGCCGATTTCAAGGCTTGAGTAGAAAAACAAAGATTAGAGGGTTTTGAATGCGTACGCGTGTGGTATTTAACCAAAAAGGTGGTGTGGGGAAATCGAGTATTACGGTCAATTTAGCGGCGATAAGCGCGCACCAAGGTTTAAAAACTTTGGTGATTGACCTCGACCCTCAAGCCAATTCAAGTCAATATTTGTTGGGGGATGATGCGACGTATTCGGCAGATAAGCCTGCACTTGAACCCAATATTGAAAATTATTTTGAAGAAGTCTTGGGGACACAACAAAGTAAAGGTTTGTTGGGAAATGCCATCGGTTCGATTTTGAAAGGCCGTGCCAAAGGTTTGGAAAGCTATGTGCATGCATCGCCGTATCCACGTTTAGATGTGATTCCTGCCAGTCCAAATTTAGGCGCGTTGGCACATGCCTTAGAATCTAAGCATAAAATCTACAAACTGCGTGATGCTTTACAGCAGATGAGTGGTCAATATGATCGAGTATTTATTGATACACCGCCGGCCTTTAACTTTTTTACTTTATCTGCGCTGATTGCGGCAGATCGCGTGCTGATTCCATTTGACTGTGACGTGTTTTCAAAACGAGCTTTACAGACCCTGATCGAAAATGTGTTGGAAACGCAGGATGATCATAATGATCGTTTGGAAATTGAAGGCATTGTGGTCAATCAATTTCAAGCACAGGCGAAGTTACCGCGTGAAGTTGTACAACAACTCAAAGATGAAGGTCTTCCTGTATTGGACAGCATGTTACCGCCTTCAGTGCTGATGAAAGAATCTCATCATAAAAATCAACCTTTAATCCATTTGGCTGCAGATCATAAATTGACGCAAGCCTATCAATCATTGTTCAATGAAATTGAGCAAAAGTAGTATCGAGAAAAGTATGAATGCACTTAAATGTGGTCTAGTTGCTTTCACTGCTGTTGTATTGGGTGCATGTGCAAGTACGCCTAAACCTAGCTATGTTTCACCTACACAGTATCAGTCTTTGAGTTGCCAGCAATTGCAAAGCGAATACAACCGAATCCACGACTATATTCAAAATGGTGTAGAAACGCCGAAGCGCACAGGCGTTGGTGTCGGTGTTGGCCTTGGTGGTGGCTGGGGCAGCCGTGGAGGTTGGGGCATTGGTCCGAGTATTTCGGTCAATATGGGACAATCTTCAAATACCAAACGTACCGAACTTTCACGCGTTCTAGGTGAGCAAGAAGCGATTGTACAGGCAGCAAAATTTAAGGGTTGTCCGATTATCGTTCGCACAAATTCGGCTACTGCAGCAAAATCATAAACGGATCATGAGCAGAGGCTTAGGCCTGTGCTATGAGAAAAGTGTAATAAAATTTGTCAGTAGGCGAGGCGTCTACTGGCATTCTTTTTGAGCCAAATAAACTGCACTATTTAGAGCCAATAAAATATTTAAATCTATGAAAAAATTAAATTAAATATCATTCGTGAATTTTAATGCCTCCTTCTGATCTTGAATATTCAGCGTGATCACTTTGACTTGTACAAGGATAAAACTGACCTAGCGCGTACTTGTTTTTTTAAATTCATTTCGGCTAAGGTGTGCGCTTTAAAACATTGTCTGGGTATTTATGATTGAGAGTTGGCTTTTTGTATTGGCAATGATTGCGGTGATGATGACACCGGGACCTAGCAATGCACTAATGGCAAGCTCTGCACATCAACAAGGCATTGCAAAGACCTGCATGCTGATTCCTGCAGAATTATTGGGCTATTTCTATGCCATTAATTTGTGGGCGTTGATTATTCATTTAAGCGCTCCAGTGTGGCCGAATTTAATTCATTTACTGCATTTTCTCAGTATTGCCTATGTATTATGGTTGGCTTTTCATTTGTGGAAATCGACGCATTTACATCAGTACAATCAAAAACATCCTTCAATTCAACCACGTGAATTATTTATTTCCTCGTTAAAAAATCCTAAAGCGTTGCTTTTTGCTGCAGGTATTTTCCCAATTGAAACTTGGGCTAGCCCATTAAATTTTATTTTGGTTTTCGCTGTATTTAGTGTGGTTTTATTGCCTGTTGCGTTGTTTTGGATGTCATTTGGACGGACGATTTTGGCGGGTAAGACCCAAAAAATTAAGGCCGATCTTCTGTATAAAGGATCGGCCCTGATGCTGATTTTATGTATGTTTCCCGTGGTTTTGCGCTTTTTTGCTTAAAGGCGTTCACCATATCGGTTTATTTCTTTAATTTTGCTCGAATAAAACCAATCACACCCGGTAAAACACTAATAATAATGATGCCAAAGATCAGATGGGTGAAGTTATCTTTCACGATGGGCATATTGCCAAATAAATAGCCTAAAGTGATAAATGAGCCGACCCAACAAATCGCACCAATCATGTTAAAAGTCAGGAAGTACTTGTAGTTCATGCTGCCTGCACCTGCGACAAAAGGTGCGAAGGTTCGTGCAAAAGGAATAAAGCGGGCAAAAATAATGGTTTTACCACCGTGTTTTTCAAAGAATTTTTGCGTATTCACCAAATGTTGACGGTTAATGAAGCGTGATTCAATTTCAAAGACACGTGGGCCAATATATTTACCAATATGGTAATTCAGCGTGTCGCCCAAGACCGCAGCGATAAACAGCAAAATCACCAAAACCCATGGATCCATGGCACCTGTTGACGCAGCGAGCGCGCCTGCTGCAAACAGAAGACTATCACCCGGTAAAAAGGGCATGACCACTAAACCGGTTTCAACAAAAATAATCAGGAACAGAATTGCATAAATCCATACGCCATAATTGGTAATGAACTCGAGTAAATGGTCATCAACATGTAGTATAAAATCAATCAGTTCCATGGGGCTTATATGCGTAAAATAGTGGTCTGATGCTATCAGTCCAAAGCGCCAAAGTCAGTATTAAAACGTAATTAATTATCAGTAAAATCGTTCTATATATGGAATGATGAATATTATAAAAGCATATTTAAAGAGAATAAGAAACGACCTAATCTAAGCACATCTTTTGAACAGTATTAAAAATAGGTTTCAGTATGTTTAATCCAAATCTAGTGGTGAAAAATCTGAGTCAACAGCCTCAAATCAATGCAGTAATCAGTCTGGTTGCACGTATTTTGATGGCTTATATTTTTATTGTGGCAGGTTGGGGCAAAATTACCGCTTACACTGCAACCGCAGGTTATATGGAGTCAATGGGTGTACCGGCAGGGCTTCTTCCGATCACCATTTTAGTTGAGTTGGGTGGTGGCTTAGCTTTATTGTTTGGTTTTCAAGCGCGTTTTGCAGCGCTAGGTCTAACCGTATTTAGTTTAATCACTGCATTTTTATTCCATGGCGGTGCAGAAGATGGTATTAACTTTATGAAAAATTTGGCGATGGCTGGCGGCTTATTATTTCTCATGTTACATGGTGCAGGTAAATTCAGTTTTGATCATTGGATTGAAAAATCAAAATAAAATGATCATGAGTCCTAGCATCCATCAAAGCGGCGTTCTGCCGCTTTTTTCAAGTCTACCGCTGATTGAAAGCGGATGGGTAAAGCCCTGAAATGTGTTGTAAAAAACATCGTTTGGCTTGTGGTTTTTGCCCCTGTCCGAATAGTGTGCGAAAGTCCAAGAAAAATGTTAGAATACGGCGCTTATATTCGTTGCCTGCATAGTTGTTTGCCATGACTACCAATACCCAAATTACTGAAGACCGTATCCTGATTTTGGATTTCGGTTCTCAATATAGTCAGCTTATTGCACGTCGTGTACGTGAAGCTGGTGTTTATTCAGAAATGTACGCATTTGATATGTCTGAAGAAGACATTCGTGCATTTAACCCAAACGGGATCATTCTTTCAGGTGGTCCAGAAAGTGTTCATGAAGAAGGTAGTCCGCGCGCACCACAAGTTGTATTTGAACTTGGTGTACCTGTTTTAGGTATTTGCTATGGTCTACAAACCATGTCAGAGCAGCTTGGCGGTAAAGTTGAGCCAGGTACTGTACATGAATTCGGTTATGCAGAAGTTGATATTAAAGTCCGTGATGCTTTAATTGGTGATCTTGAAGATACCAAAGACCAATTAAAAGTATGGATGAGTCATGGCGATAAAGTGACTCAAATTCCTGAAGGTTTCCAAATCACTGCCAGCACACCAAGCTGCCCAGTGGCGATGGTTTCTGATGAAAAACGTCGTTTCTATGGTATCCAATTCCACCCAGAAGTGACACACACTGCGAAAGGTGCTGAGTTATTGTCTAACTTCGTACATGGCGTATGTGGTTGCCGTAACTTGTGGAACTCAGAAAACATCATCGATCTTCGCGTAGAACAACTTCGTGAGCAAATTGGTGATCAAAAAGTTCTCTTGGGTCTTTCAGGCGGTGTCGATTCATCTGTTGTAGCTGCACTTTTACACCGTGCGATTGGCGACCAATTGACTTGTGTATTCGTAGATAACGGTTTACTTCGTTTGAACGAAGGCGAGCAAGTGATGGACATGTTTGCGAAAAACATGGGTATTCGCGTGATTCGTGCCGACGCTGAAAATCGCTTCTTAACAGCGCTTGCTGGTGAAGTTGATCCAGAGAAAAAACGTAAAATCATTGGTCGTGAATTCATTGAAGTGTTTGCTGAAGAAGCACGTAAGCTTGACGGTGTGAACTTCCTTGCTCAAGGTACCATTTACCCAGACGTAATTGAATCTGCGGCAAGCAAACAAGGTAAAGCACACGTGATTAAATCACACCACAACGTGGGTGGTTTACCAGAAGATTTAGCATTCGAATTGGTTGAGCCAATCCGTGATTTGTTCAAAGACGAAGTACGCCGTTTAGGTACAACTCTTGGTCTTCCATTTGAAATGCTTTACCGTCATCCATTCCCAGGCCCAGGTCTAGGTGTACGTATTCTTGGTGAAGTGAAAAAAGAATATGCAGATATCCTTCGTCTAGCAGATGACATCTTCATGCAAGAACTTCGCGCAAGCGGCTGGTATGACAAAACTGCACAAGCATTTGCTGTATTCCAACCTGTGAAATCTGTGGGTGTCGTAGGTGATGGCCGTCGTTATGCATGGGTGATCGCGCTTCGTGCTGTAGAAACTGTGGACTTTATGACTGCACGTTTTGCACATCTTCCATACGACTTAGTAGACAAGATTTCTACACGTATCATGAACGAGATTGCTGAAGTTTCTCGTGTTGTTTATGACGTATCGTCTAAACCACCTGCTACGATTGAGTGGGAGTAATTTAGGGATTTCAAGAAACAACGTTTCTTGCCTAAATTACGGCAAAGGCTATGCCTGCGCCAGACTGGGGTTTCACGAAGCACTGCTTCGTGCCAGTTTTACGCCAAGAGCTATGCTCGCGGCTATTTAGGGAAACCTAAATATTTCTAATAAAAAAAGGACGCTTCAGCGTCCTTTTTTTGTTTATAATTATGAAAAATACTATTTTAAAAAGAGCAAGTTAAATGTCATTGCCTACATACGATCAGTTGATGCTTCCATTAATGAAACTTTTAGCAGAACAAAAAGAGGCAATAAAATTAAGTTCTGCCACAAAAATTTTAGCTGAAAGATCTGGGTTATCTGAAGCTGATTTAAATTTAAGGCTATCTAGTGGTACAAAAACAGTATTTTATGATCGTGTTGGCTGGGCGAAAACATATTTGGTTAAAGCAGGTTTGATACAACAACCATCACGTGGTCTTTGCGAATTAAGTACGTTAGGTTGGTCTATTGATTTGTCCAGCTTATCCAATATAACTAATCAGTATTTGATGCAGTTTGAAGGGTTTTCTGATTATAAAATTGGTTCTAACCATAATAAAAATATTCAAAATCTAGTTCTAATAGAAGAGCATGCTACATCTATTCAAACAGAACATTTGACGCCTGCAGAAATAATCGAACAATCATCAAAGGAGCTTAATCAAACAATTAAAGATGAGCTATTAAATAAAATTAAAAGTAATTCTCCAAAATTCTTTGAGCAATTAGTTGTCGATTTGTTGGTAATAATGGGTTATGGCGGTTCACATCAAGACGCAGCCCAAGCAATAGGTAAAACCAGTGATGGCGGCATTGACGGTATTATCAGTGAAGATCGTTTAGGTTTAGATAAAATATATATTCAAGCTAAACGTTGGGAAAATACGGTGGGGCGCCCTGATATTCAACAGTTTAAGGGAGCTTTGGCTGATCAAGTGGCGAAAAAGGGCGTATTTATTACTACTTCTAGTTTTAGTAAAGAAGCAATTGAGTCAGCAAAGAAATCAGGCATTGTTTTAATTGATGGTGACAAGCTTACATCTCTCATGATTGAATTTGGCTTGGGTATTCAAATTGAAAGAAGTTTCCATATTTATAAAATAGATCAAGACCGTTTTGATGAAGATAGTTTTTAAATAAACTTAAAGGACGCTTCAGCGTCCTTTTTTTATATCTCAAAATTCTATTTATAAACAATCGACCAACTACGATCGCTTTCATTATTCGGTTCAGCTTTGGGCTTTGCTTTATGGGTAAAGCTTTGCCAAGACTTTGTCGATTTACGTTCGGGTTTCATGCTTGAATCATAGCGCTCTACACGGTTACGGCCATTTTCTTTTGCCTGATACAGCGCAATATCAGCTTGCTTAATCAGTTCAGTTAAATTTTGTTTATGTGATTTAAGCTGTGAAACACCAATGGAAACGGTAAATTGTATCGGGTGATTTGCGACATTCAGCAAAGATTGATTTTGAAGCGTTAAACGAATACGTTCCGCGATCAACATTGCATCCTGTATTTGCGTTTCCGACAAAAGCACAATAAATTCTTCGCCACCAAAGCGAGCCAAAACATCTTTTTGGCGCATTTCTTTGCGGGTGGTTTCAGCGATACATTGCAGTACCTGATCACCAACATCATGCCCGTAATTATCATTAATATGTTTAAAATGATCGACATCAAACATCAATAAGCAAGTACTTGCAGGCGTTGGCCATTCATGGATGCGATGCTCAGCCAACTGAACAAACTGACGACGGTTATATAACTGGGTGAGCTCATCTGTATGCGCTAGATTTTTCAGCGTATGCATATTCCAGTCATCAAGCAGGGTACGTAAAAAATGACGACGTGCATTGAGCGTATTGTTCCAACTCATATGCAGGCTGATCATCCAAACAGGAATAGACACCACCACAAAAATCAGTGCTTCTTGCCATGATAAAAGCTGACTCACCGCAAAATATACCAATAGTGAAATGAGACCCGAACAATACAAGGCGGGCTTAAATTGTGTTTGTACGCAGACATTGGCAATTAAGATAAAGATCGCTGCACCATAGATATAGGACGAGACCATTGGGCTATCTGAAGCCAATAATAAGCCAATCCAAATCGCGGTGCTACAGACCGTCCCAATCGGTAAGATCATGTCGAGCACACGAATATCTTTTTTGTATTTAAACAGATAGAAGCTGACCAATAGGGCAGCAATAATCATGGCCACTCGAGAAAGACCTGACCAAAAGAACATGTCAGGGATAATAAAAATGTCAGCAAAAAAATAAAGAAGAAACGTAATCTGCGCCATGTAGTTCACTTGACGCAAATAAGGTAACTGATGGGCATACTGATGTTGTAGAAAATAGTTTCTAAACTGCGTAGGAATACGTGCAAAAGGATCTGCAATGGCTTGTTCAATCTCGGCACGATTGGCAAGATCACACTCAGAAAGTTTCAAAGTATGAGTATGATTTTTACGAACTTCCTGAGCAGACGAATTAGTCCGAGAACTCATTCGTACATCAACAGACATGTCCCTTCTCCATAAATGGCTTAGGACAAATTATGAACAAAAAACACACAAAAATATCTACCTGAAACTAGGGATTTTTCGAATGAATGATAAAAAATCGTCTGATGAATGTTACAAAATATATTATTAACTTGCTGTTTTATAAGTTGAAATTTGATTGCGTCCTGCAGATTTTGCTTGGTAAAGTGCCTGATCGGCCATGCGAATGACACTTTGTAAATCTCGGTTTTTTTGACCAAATTCGGCAACACCAATTGAAACGGTAAATTTAAGTTTTTGTAGTGTATCAAGTTCTAAATAATCATCGGCTATTGCCCGTCGTAGACGTTCGGCAATATCTTGAGCCTGACGCAGGTGTGTCTGCGGTAAAAGAATTATAAATTCTTCACCGCCGAAGCGGGCAATGATGTCTTGGCTACGTAAGGTATGTCGGCACGTTTCTGCAATTTGTTGTAAAACATGATCACCAATATAGTGCCCAAATTGATCATTAATATTTTTAAATTTGTCGACATCAAAAATCAGTAATGAAAGCGGCTGTAACGGTTTGGACTGATGATGAATATGATAATTGGCAAGTTGAATAAATTGACGGCGATTGTTTAAGCCGGTCAGCACGTCGGTATGCGCCATAATATTGAGCGCTTCACGGTTCAACTGATCGAGTTTACTGTGTAAAAAAACAATTCTGGATTTTTGCGTTGAATTCCAACTGATATACAAACTAAATAACAACACAGGGGAATAGATCAAGATAAACAGTTGCAGTTGATGGATATTGCCAGAAACGGCGAAATACACCCCAATCAGCAAGATTAGACTGATACACAGAGAAATGAGCACAGCAGCTTTAAAGCGGATTTGCACACATAAATTGGCTAACACGATAAAAACCAAGGATGCATATAAATAGATCGGCACATCGGGGCTATTGGATAAATTGAGTAGACTAAACCACAGGGCAGAAGCGCCAACGATCGATAGGGGAAGCATCAAGTCAAAGAGTAAAATGCTCTTGCTATATGTATAAATGCCCCATGTGATGCCCATCATCAGTAAGGTATAGGCCATTTTTAAGCCTATCGCGAGCAAGCCCACATCGGGCAACATAAACCAATCCGCTATGGCATAAGAGAGATAGGCCAATTGTGCAACGATGTTGACTTGGAAAAAGAATTTAAAAAGTTGACGACGATGGTAGTGGAAAAATTCTTGACGAAATTGAGCAGGAACGCGAACAACGGTTCCTTTCAAGGCTTTTTGGATCAGTGCACGTGATTCTTTCTTATACTCATTGATCATGCAAGATTACCGACGGGTGAGCATGGCTTGTATGTAATTTTATGTAACTCAAATAATCTATATCATTTTTATTTAAAATTAAACACGTTATTTCAAGGATTTGTGAATTATTTGGTGTTGTTTGGTCAAAAGTGAGTGTTAATTTATGTTACTTAAATTTACATTTCACGTGATCTGAACAAGTAATTTTGCATTGGGTATTGTCTAAATAAGCATCAATAACTGTTATGCTGTATGTCATATTAGGCAACAAAAAAACGATTGTCCTATCTCTGTGATTCAGCGTATTAATGACAGCTGAAGAAGATTGAGTTAATGCAGATATAATGGAAAAAATGCATAGCTCTAGCCGATAGTCCTTGCATCGGCTTAGCCAAATTTAGGGTAAGAATATGACCAATACCAATTACACAGAAATATCTCATTCCGACGATTGTGAAAAATACGTCAATCAGTTCATTCAAGAATTTCCACTGCGCCGTGCTGAAATTGGTCAAGGCACAGTGATTAAACGTGCTTTACCAAGTCGTCATAAACGGATGATTGGTGCATGGTGTTTCCTTGATCATGCCGGTCCAGTGCATTTTCCGCAAGGTGATGGCTTAGATGTCGGTCCACATCCACATATTGGTTTGCAAACCTTTACCTGGATGATTGATGGTACCATGATGCATACCGACAGTTTGGGCACACATCAGTTAATTCAGCCCAAACAAGTCAATCTCATGACAGCGGGTTATGGTATTTCGCATACTGAGGTTGCTCCAGAGTCTGAAACACAAATGCATGCTGCGCAGCTTTGGATTGCATTGCCAGATGACAAAATCAATATGGCGCCCCGGTTTGACCATTACCCAGAGTTGCCTGTGGTGACACAAGACGGGATTGAATTGACGGTATTGGTGGGTGAATTTTTACAGACTAAATCGCCGGTAAAAGTACATAGTGAATTATTGGGGGTCGATCTGCGTAGTTCGGAAAGTCAAAGTACCGTCCTGCCGCTCAATCCAAAATTTGAATATGGCTTTATGGCCCTCGAAGGGACTGCCAGTGTCAATGGTCACGAGCTCAATGAAGACAATATGGTGGTACTTGAGCCGGGCTTAACCCAAGTCAAAATTGATCTGCACGCAGGTGGCCGTGTTTTATTATTAGGGGGTGAACCTTTTGAATCACCGATTCTGCTGTGGTGGAATTTTGTGGGGCGCACACAAGAAGAATTGAATATTGCCCGTGAGCAGTGGATTAATCAGGACGAACGCTTTGGCTCTATTCCTGACTATGATGGTCCACGACTAGAAGCACCGGCTTTCCCTGATAAAATGCGTCCATCACGTTAACTTAAAAATAAAAATGAACAGCCGTACCTGTGGTAAAAATGGTGCGGCATAACCATGAGGGAGTCATTATGGGTATCGTCGCAACGGCAACAGTAAACACCTTAGAAGCACCGTGGTCAGGTGAAGTTCAGAGTGGAAAACATCAACTTATTACCGATAAGCCCGAATCATTTGGTGGCGGGGATTTAGGTTTAGCACCGTATGATTTACTGTGTGCCTCCTTAATTTCATGCACCATGATTACTTTGCGCATGTATGCAGCACATAAACAAATTCAATTGGGTGAGTTTCGTGTTGAGGCAGACTTTTGTGCGAACCGTGAAGGTGCTGAATGGGTTGAGCGACGTTTACATTTTCAAACGCCCTTGGATGCAGAATTAGAGCAAAAAATCTTGTCCATTTGTGAAAAAACCCCAGTGACAAAAACTTTATTGCGCAGTGTAGACATTAAAACCACTCTAGTTTAATTTAAAAGCAGGTCGCTGCTGTACTGTGCAAAATTTAGTTTTGATATAGCCCTAAGCAGTGATCTGACACTTTTTATGATTTAACTACTTCAAAATAATAATGGCTTGCCAGAAATAAGAAAATTTTAGACTTCATATAGGAGATGAACCCATGCGGGTGCTACATCATCTAGAAAAATCTCGTTCATTTCGTATTTTATGGGCAATGCAGGAATTAGGACTGGATTATCAGGTTCAGTTTTATCTGCGCCAGCCAAATTTGTCTGCACCCCCTGAGCTTAAAGCCATCCATCCTTTGGGGAAGTCGCCCATATTGCAGGATGATGGACTGGTCTTGGTAGAATCTGCAGCGATCTTGGAGTATTTACAAGAGAAGTATGATCGGCATGATTTTTTTGCAGCCAAGGCGGAACATTCAAAACAACAATATCGCTTTTGGATGCATTATGCCGAAGGTTCTCTAATGCCGTTGTTGGTGATGCAGTTGGTCATGAGCAATGTGCCACGCCATGTACCTTGGGTCATCAAACCCGTAGCTAATCGCATTTGTGATGGGGTCAAAAAAGGTTTTGTACGACCTCGCTTAAAAGAACATATCGAGTTTTTAGAAAACCATTTAGCGGAAAATGAATATTTTGCGGGACCGTTTAGCTTTGCGGATATTCAGATGACGTTTCCATTAGAAGCCGTCATGACCAGAACTCAAGGGCGATATCCACAAATTCAGGCTTTCTTACAACGGATGCAACAGCGTCCTGCATATCGCCGTGCCAAACAACAAGAACAACAGTTGGAAGCACAGCAAGACCGGCGGGATGATTCTGCTTAGCTCACATGATACAAGCGTTCTTTAGGGAAGACGACTTTAAACAGCGAACCACGGTTTTCTTTGGACTCAATTTCAAGGTGTGCCTGATGTTGCATCAAAACGTGTTTCACGATGGCAAGACCTAAACCTGTTCCTCCCGTTTGGCGACTACGTGCGCTGTCCACACGGTAAAACCGTTCCGTTAAACGGGGTAAGTGTTTCGGGTCAATCCCGATACCCGTATCTTCAACGGTAAAATAACCATGCGTACCATCATCATGCCACCCAATGGTCACAGTACCGCCTTTCGGGGTGTATTTAATTGCATTGGTGATGAGGTTACTAAAGGCACTCGCCAATTCCATATCTGATCCGATCAGGTCACAGTGACTATCAATCTCGAGATTCAGTGTATGTCCATAATCCACATTGTAAGCATGTGCATCGTCATATAGTTGGTTCATTAGGCTGGGCATTTCAATGATTTGATTTTTAGCAACTTTTTTATCATTTTCCAGACGAGATAATAATAACAAGTCATTAACCAAAGCATTCATACGGCGGGTTTGAGACTGCATTTGATCGAATGCGCGTTTCCAGCGTGGATTTAAATCTTCCTGATCGGTAAAGGTTTCGATATAACCACTTAAAACCGTAAGTGGTGTGCGTAGTTCATGTGAAATATTATCGACAAAGTCTTTACGCATTTGCTCAAGGTTATGCATGCGCGTGACGTCATAAGCCACCAATAAACGACTTTCGCGACCAAAACGGGTTAATTTGACTTGTACATAATGGTCTTCAAATACCGATGATTTCATTTTTAAACCATCGGGGGCTAAATCGATATTGGTAAAGTATTCGATAAAACTAGGCTGTCTTAAAATACTTAAAATATTGCGCCCTTGATCGAGCTGTTGAATCCCCAAAAGCTTTTCTGCGGCAGGGTTCCACCATTCGATTTGGTGTAATTCATCAATCAATACCACAGCTTCAGCAAGTGCCACTAAGGAAGATTGAGCGCGGTCAATCAGACCAACCATTTCAGCTTGTACAATGCGTTCTTGACGCTGCGCACGGTATACATTAAAGAGCAAAGCTCCCCAAATACCGTCTAAATTTGGCGGGACATCATAGGGACGATTTGAAATCCATTCGTTGACTAAGTACAGCGAACGCATTTGCAATGCAAAGAACACTGCAAAGGCGATTAAGATGCAGATCCATAAGTACCCGATACCAAAGCCGATGAGTGCAGCAATGAGTAGGAAAAATGCCAGAAGTCTCAAATCCTGCTTGGCAAAAGTCCATAAACTGCTGTAACGGAATTTTTTATGTTCACTGGCAAGTTCAGGGACGGGATACGGTTCGTACATAGAAAATTAAAGACCTAAAATGACTAACCCATCACAGCGTCTGCACGGGTAGAGAAACGGTAACCTGTACCACGAACAGTTTGGACATAACGATCGGCTTGGAAAGGTTCAAGAACTTTACGCAAACGACGAATATGCACGTCAATGGTACGGTCCTCAATATACACGTTTCCACCCCAAACCTGATCTAATAATTGAGCACGGGTATAGGCACGTTCAGGATGAGTCATGAAGAAGGCCAGTAGACGATATTCAGTCGGTCCCATATCTAAAATGGTGTTACCAAAGCTGACACGTTGGCTGACTGGATCGAGGATTAAGCCATTGGCATCAATGGTTTTTTCACCCCCCAATGCATTTGAGCGACGTAGCACCGCTTTAATGCGTGACACCAACTCACGGGTGGAAAAGGGTTTGGTCATGTAGTCATCTGCGCCCGCGTCTAGACCTTGGACTTTATGGTCTTCTTCGCCGCGCGCAGTGAGCATGATGACTGGAATCTCTGACAAATTTTCATCGCGTTTTAAACGACGACATAGGTCTACACCACTCACGCCGCCAGGCATCATCCAATCTAATAAAATCAGTGCAGGACGCTGATCCACAATCATTTGGTGCGCTTGTTTGGCATCTTCAGCTTGCTGACATTGAAAACCAGCCATATCCAGTGAAGTATGGATCATTTCCCGAATCGGGAGTTCGTCGTCGACGATTAAAATATAGTCATCTTTCACAGCGCAATACCCTATTTTATGTAAACGGTAGACCGTTTTATATTTATGACAGGCTTATTACAAAGATTAATTATGACAGTATCATTGCAAAAATGATCTTTCATTGGGGTTTAGAAAGAAATTGTGACAATTTAAATCCTGAAATATTCAACAACATGGGCTTTGCATCATGCTGTTGTCACAAAAAAATCATTCAAAAAATTGTAAAGATCAGTGTTGAGCTCAGAATTTATTTCCTGGGTTTTTCAGAAAAAGCATCCAATAAGGCCAAAAAGACCACGCTACATGACGATAAAACTTCGTCAATCGGTTGTTTATAACCACTCATGACCCAGCGAATCGCGATTTGGGTGACATAACCATTGAGACCTGTTGCGACCATTGAAATTTCGCGTTCTGAACGATCAATATTCGGCATCATGAGCATGACAAAGGCATGAATCATACGGTCAAAGCGCATCATGGTTTCATGAATTGTGGCTTGGTTATGTAGCTCTTGTACCAACATGGCATCGATGTAAATGATGCGCGCCATACGGGGATTATTTTTTAAAGTTAACAGTAGGGCGGTTAAACCTGCTTCAATCATTTTTTTAGAATCGGTGGATGCTTGCATGATGGCTTGCATCACGTTTTGTTGCAGTTCATCGATTAATTTTAAAAAGATGGTTTGGAACAGTTGCTCACTTTTCTTAAATGATTCATAAAAATAGCGTTCGGTCAGCTTGGCTTCCAAACAAATATCTTTCACAGTCACTGAAAAAAAGCCATGTGTACCATAGGCTTCTATACCGGCTTCAATCAGTTTTTCACGTCGCGCTTGCTTACGTTCACTGAGAGAAAGCCCTTTAAATTGACGTTCCTTCACATTTTTTGCCTGTTGTTGTTCTGTGTGATTTGTTGCATCTGTCATGAAAATATACGCTGAACTAAAGCAGAATTTTATCTTATTTTAGCAATAATTTCAGTTTAAACCTATGTTTAAGCATTGGCGATTTCAACAGCTTAGCACGTCCTAAGATGACATTGACAATATGTATTGTCAAAACTATATTAAGTTGACGAACTGCACACATTGGCAAATGAGATCACGCTGTGATAAAGCCAAGCGGCAGCATAAAGGAATAAGGAATCACAATGAAAAACTTCAAAAATAAAGTGGCTGCCATTACAGGTGCAGGTTCAGGTATTGGTCAGCAATTGGCTGTGCTTTTGGCTAAACAAGGCTGCCATCTGTCTTTAAGCGATGTGAATGAACAGGGTCTAGCGGCAACCGTTGAATTGGTTAAAGCCAGCAATGTACGTGTAACGACGCAAAAACTCGATGTGTCAGACCTTGCAGCAATGAAAGCATGGGCAGCACAGACCGTTAAAGATCATGGTTCGGTGAATATGATTTTTAACAATGCGGGTGTGGCATTGGGCACGACCGTTGAAGGCGCAAGCTATGAAGAGCTGGAGTGGATTGTCAATATTAACTTCTGGGGTGTGGTTTATGGCACCAAAGAATTTTTACCGTATATCAAGCAAAGTGGTGAAGGTCATATCATCAATATTTCCAGCTTGTTTGGTCTAACTGCACAGCCAACACAGTCGGCATATAATGCCACTAAATTTGCAGTACGTGGCTTTACCGAATCTTTACGCCAAGAATTGGATATTGAAAACTGTGGCGTGAGTGCGCTATGTGTACATCCGGGCGGGATTCGTACCAATATTGCCAATGCCGCAAAAATGAATGACAGCTTGAAAAGTTTAGGCATGAACCCACAAAAATCGGCACAGTCGTTTAATAAATTCTTGCGTTGTCCACCTGAAGAAGCGGCTCGTCAAATCATTGCAGCAGTACAAAAAGATAAGCGCCGTTTATTGATTGGTAATGATGCAAAAGCGATTGATTTAATTCAACGTTTGCTACCGACGGGTTATCAAAAATTAACTGCCATGGCGACTAAATTTGGTCAATAAGCGGTAATTAAAATCAATTGAAAAGAGCCCACGTCAGTGGGTTTTTTTATGCTCTAGTAATATCAGAAGCGCAATTTGATCCAAATAAAAGAACGATACGCGGTAGTGTCATCCGCAATTGTTTGAGACAAGACGACTTTTAATCAAAAATGTTTTTGCGATCCTTTGAATCATTTGATGGTATTGAACGAGTTTTGTCGGTGAGGTGTATTGCACCGCAAGATGGTTTCCTTGCGAAGCACGCTTCTCATTTTGTCGAATGAGAAACAACGTTTCGTAAGAGTACCTCCAGCCGAAGGCTAATCCCGTTATTCAATCCCTAGATGTAAGACTCCATCGAATAGATTTAAAAATCATTTTAAAAATCCGAAATTACTTTTACAGGCGTAACATCAGTTATTAAAAGCTCAAAGCGTATTTCTTATTTCATAAAATGAGATATAAAAATGGAAATAACTGATGATTTGAAATAAGCAACTGTTGAATAACCAACAGTTTTTTGGCGTTAAAACCAACAGAATTTATCAGATTTAAATAATAAAACTTTAAAAAATAATTACTTAAAATGTTGGCACAGTTGTTGCCATATTAGAGTGAACAAAACTCACCACTGTATGGAACATTTATGAGTACTTTTACGCATCGATATCTTTCTGCTTTTCATGTCCTACAACAGGCATGTTGTTGTGCTATGACACTCGCGATGATGCGCGCTTAAATTCTAAAAGCTGTCTTCGAGTTTCGGTCGTGCATAAGTTGAATAAAACCTACGACCACTCAGATTAATTTTTAAAAAACCCACGCAGTACATTCACTTCATGCACCTTGCATGGGGTTGGGGGATTTTGCGCTTTGGGAAAAATGTTAGTGAAACGAAATCATGAAAAAAACCACATTAACCGTTGCGGTCGGACTGATTTTATCTGCAACCAGTCAGCTGAGTTTTGCATCGGATGAAGCACTTCAGCAAGAACTGAGCAGCTTAAAACAACAAATTGAGAGTTTGCAAAAACGCTTAAATGCCGTGGAATCTGGTGCGACGAAAAGCCAAGTCGTCGAAACCGCCGCTGTGACGACAGACGATACGACCAACGCCGCTGATGTTGAAGGTGAAACGCAGGTTGCAGAAGTAACCACAGCAACATCCGAAGATATCGACGGCTTACGTGCAGATATTGAAAACTATAAGTACGATCAGTCACGTCAATATGAACGTCAAACCACCAAATCGACCCGTGACACAACCCTGTATGGCACGGTTCAACTACGTGCCAGTGCGCTCGATGAAACGGGTGTGTTGGGTGCAACCAAATCGACATTTGATATTGGGACTGCGCTAATTGGTGTGCGCGGGAATTTATTCCGGGATTATAACGAAGGCAAAAACCTCGATTATCAATTGTCCTTTGGTTATGGCAAACGCAATGATGGCACCAATAACAGTAACTTTAACTTACTGGATGCCTTTGTTCGCTATAACGCTTTTGCCACCAATGCGGGCCCCGAAACTGCCAAACTCAACTTTACGCTCGGTCAGCAGTTATTGCCCTTTGGTCTAGATGTGCAGTCTCCTGAAGATTTGCGTCCGACCATTAGTACCGCTGCAGCTTCGACCTTTTTAGGACTGTTTAACCGTCAAAATGGATTTATCGTCCGTGGTGATGCCAAACCTTTTGTCGACTTTGCATCGAACTACCGTGCGCCGCTGTTTGAGTATGCCTTAGGGGTAACCAATGGGAATGCCAGTAATAAGGCGGATGACAACAACGGCAAAGATTATATCGGTCGTGTGGCTTTTACCTTGCCAGTGGACTACGCCAGCATTTTCCGTGAGTTAAAGTTTGGGGCCTCTTATATCAAAGGCGAATCGAAAATTTCAGCCGGCGGAATCAGTGATGATGCTGCAAAACGTGATCGTTTGGGTTTCGATATTTATTATAACCACGCTCCATTTGGTGTGACCTATGAATATCTGCAAGGCAAGACCGATTATGTCGACACTGTAGCCCAAGACATCAAAGAAGCCAAAGCGGAAGGGCATACTTTTACCGCTTTCTACACCTTGGGCGATCAGTTCTACAACAGTATTAAATCCAATGCCAAATTTGATGATTTCTGGCCGAAGTCAGTCCAAGGCTATTACCGTTTTGACCGCTATAACCCGAATAAAAACAACGCAAGCTATCTCGACACCGCGAGCGGTCGTATTGGTGAATATGACATTCACTCTTTGGGCTTAAATCTGTTTTTTGCGCAAACCACAAAATTCCAATTACAGCTGAATCACTACCTGTTTGATGTCGAAACGGCAAATCAAAAAGACACCAATGAGCTACAAGCTCAGGTTCAGTACACCTTTTAATTCAAAAATTTAAACCATTAAGGAACATTTAAAATGAAAATTATCTCTAAAAAAATCGCAGCCACATTCTTGGCACTTTCAGCACTTGGTTTAAGCGTTCAATTGCATGCTGCCAATCCCAAAGAAATTCGCATTTCAGTATCAGCTGCGGGTGAGGGGGGTAAACCCAAAGTGGGCGGTAGTTTTGTAGCTACAGCACATTTACGAGGTGTGCTCGAACAAGAATTTAAAAAAGATGGCATTAAGGTGAATTGGCTCTTTTTCCCAGGAGCAGGCCCTGCAACCAATGAAGCTTTAGCTAATGGCAAAGTGGACTTTGCATTGCATGGCGATTTGCCCTCATTGGTTGGACGTTCAACGGGATTAAAAACCAAAGTCTTGTTTTCAACAGGGCGTTTTGGTCCTACCTATGTGGTGGTGCCTGCCGGATCAAATGCTAAATCCTTTGCAGATCTAAAAGGCAAAAAATTCTCCGTCTTTAAAGGCACCAATGGTCAGATCGTCTTTAACCGTGTATTAGCGAAATACAATTTAACTGAGCGTGATTTACGAGTGATTTCGCAAGATGCATATTCGGCACGTACGGCCTTAGCGACAGGTGATATTGATGCCACGATTACTTCACCATTTAGTTTGCAAGCGCGTGGAGTGGCGAAAACTTTAGTTGAAATTAAAGATCCCAAAGTTGCACCGATTGCGCACTTTTGGGTGACAGAAAGTTTTGAAAAACAATATCCAGAGGTGGTGCAACGTGTCGTGACGACACTGATTAAACAAGCGCAGTGGAGTTCTCAAGAAGCCAACCGTAGTGCGCAATATAAACTTTGGGCACAAAGTGGCATTCCGTTGGTGGATTATCAAAAAACATGGGATGGTTGGAATTTAAAAGACCGCACTACACCGCTACTAGACGAGTTCCATCGTTCACAAATTGATAGTGCTTTAAAAATTGCCAAAGACGCTCGCTTAATCCGTCGTGATGTAGATACCAAAACATGGTATGAGCCGAAGTATCTAAATAATGCCTTGAAAGAGCTGAAGTTAGAGGGTTACTGGCGCCAATTTAATGCTCAAGGTCAACCGAAGTAAGTCGCAGCCATGAGTCGTCCGATTGAAAGCAATGTAATTGCCAGTCCATTAACCACTAAATTTATGAGCAGTTTTGTGCTGCTCACGATTTTGGCTGGACTGGGTGTAGGTGTCGCACGAGTTTTAATTTCCTTGTATGCCGTGCATTTAGAAGCCACCGAATTGCAATTGGGGTTAATTTCAGCAGCGCAAAATTTTGGCATTTTGATCATGGCATTGCCGATTGGCGTGTTGGTACAGCGCGTTGGGTCTTTGAAAATATTCTGCATCGGCAGTGTGTTGGGCGCTGTGATCTATAGCTTAACGCCACTCAAAGCCGGTGCATGGTATCTCTTTGCGGTGACAGCCTTGGTGAGTTTTGTCTTACCCATGCGTTTTGTTTCGATCAATACCGTTTTTTTGAGCAACTTAAAGCGTTTAGGTCCAGCCCGTGCGGGTTGGTTTCGCGGTTCGCACATGATGGGATATTTCCTGATTGCACCTGCATTGAGCGTGTTGTTGATCGAGCATTTCGGCTATGGCGGAAGTTTTTATGTGGTGTCTTTGCTTTTTTTAGGCACCTTGCTGTTGGCTCCGTGGTGCTTTCAACGTAGTACTCCGCAAGCGACGAATCGCCCGCATTTTCAATGGCGGGATATTGTGGCGCCTTTGGCACTCATCAAAACCCATGCCTCATTACGGATTGTTTGCATATTGGAATTTTTGAGCAGCGTGGCAAATAACTACTTTGGCTTTTTCATTGTGGTGATTGCTATCCAAAGTTTTGCACTTTCAGAGCCAATGGCGGTGATGCTGCTGACCGTACAAGGCATTGTGTTTGTGGGATCGCTATTTAGCATGGGCGGTTTGGCTGAGCTGATGGGTTATCAAAAGTTTTATTTGATTGGCCTAAGCCTGATGGCAACGGCATTACTGATTTTAGCCTTAACCAAAATCACGCTGTTGATGTGGCCTGCTTCGGTCATGTTTGGACTTGGACTCGGTATGTTGCATATCGCCAATTTTATGTCTTTCGCCCGAGTGGGTGAGCAAACCGCGATGGCTAAGATTTCTCCAATTTTAGCCCTCGTCGGACCTTCGGGTGGACTGTTGGGTGGCTTGATAGGCGCCGTATTTGGCGCACAGGTTGGACTACAAAATTTATTTTTACCAATCGGGCTGGTGTTTATTGGTCTGATTATTCTGATCAGCAAAGATTATGAATTTATTCAATTTTTAAAACCTGATGTCTCAGAACAGAGCGTAAAAGGACAAGAATTATGAGCCTTACGGATGTATCTGCACATTCGGTTCCCTTGCAAAGTGACCGAAGTGCGTTGGATTTTTTTAAGACCTATTTAAAACTAACTTTGCAAGTGGCGTGTGGACTCCTGATGCCAGTTTTGTTGTTCGGTCTATGGTATGTGGCAACACTTAAACAGTGGTTGCCTGAGCAGATTTTACCTGCACCGAGTCTGGTGTGGCAAAGCACAGTCGAATTATGGCAAAGCGGTGAATTGAGTTTTCATTTTGCCATCAGTGCCAAACGTATTTTATGGAGTGTCTTGCTTGGTGCCAGTGTCGGGATTTTGCTTGGTACTGTGTTGGGATTGGCCAAACTTAGTCGGGACTTTATTTTTCCGACGGTGAATCTTGTTGCGCAATTTCCCATAGTTGGCTGGATTCCATTATTGATGATTTTCTTAGGCATCGATGAGGCTTTGAAGATTGCCGCTATTTCATTGGCTGTGTTACCACCGCTGTTGATTGCAACCTATAAGGGCATTACACATGTGCCGAATAGTTTGATGGAAGTGGCAGAGGTTTACCAATACAGCAATTGGCAGAAGCTCAAAGAGGTGATTTTCCCAGCAGCACTATCTAGTGTGATCAGTGGTTTACGTCAAGGCATTATGCAGGCGTGGTTGGCATTGGTTTTTGTCGAGTTATTAGCAAGTAGTGAAGGAATTGGTTATCTCATGGTGTGGGGACGTCAGCTAATGCAGATGGACTTGATCTTCATGGCGATCATTCTGATTGGTATTACGGGCTATGTCTTAGATACCTTGCTGGCTTGGTTAGAAAAAACTGCGCGCTTTCACGCAACCCGAGTAGGAGGGAACTCATGAGCATTCTTTCATTACACGGGGCAGCGCGCCAAGTCTTAGTTAAAGCAGCAAAAGCACTCGTTCTACCTGTGACATTTATCGCACTGTGGGCTTTGGCTTCACAGCAAAACTGGGTCGATCCAAAGTTGATTCCTAGTCCATGGCTCGTGCTGCAAAAAGCAGTAACCGTGCTCCAACAACCGAGCTTTTTGACAGGCTTTGGCGAAAGTTTGGCACGTAATTTTATTGGCTATGGCATAGGTGCGATAGCGGGTGTGTTATTTGGCATCTTAATCGCGAGTTCACGCCTTTCGAATTGGTTATTTGCACCGAGCTTTCATGTATTGCGTCAAATTTCGCTGTTTGCATGGTTGCCACTAATTTCGACCTTTTTAGGTGAGGGACATGGCGCCAAAGTGCTGTTTATTACCTTATCGGTGTTTTATCCCGTGGCGCTACACACCTTTGAAGGTGTGAGCAGTATTTCGCATAAATATCGTGAAGTGGCCGAAGTCTACCAATTTCCCAAGACATACGCGTTTCGTAAATTGATATTACCCGGTGCTTCGGCGCAGATTTTTGTCGGTTTACAACTTGGGCTGATTTTCGCATGGCTTGCCACCATCGGCTCTGAATTTTTATTGGCGAACTATGGCAATGGTCTGGGCAATATCGTGATTCAAGGGCGTCAGGCTTTTGATGTCGAACTGATTATTTTTGGCATGTTGCTGATAGGAATTGTGGGCGTGTTGCTCAATACGGTACTGACATGGGTTGAGCGTAAAGTTTTAGCTTGGCAGCAGGTTGGATAGGAGAACATAACAATGAAAAAAATGACAATCCATAACATTCCTCAACTCTGGCGCAATATGTTCCTTGCAGCATTGGTCGGTGGCACAGCCTTGGTTGGTTGCAGCACGCAGCGAGTGGATGAACCTCAGCAAGTGGCTTTAAAAGAACTACGCTATCAAAGCTATCCGGGACTGGTGTCATTACCTGAATTGGCACAAGACTTGGGCTATTTAGGCGACGTTAAACTCAGTTATGTCGGCACGGTACAAGGTGGGCCACAAGATTTACTCACTTTGGTGGCCGGTGATGTTGATTTTGCTGGCGCCTTTAATGGTGCTGTGGTGAAAGTCATCGCTGCGGGTCTAGATGTCGTTCCCGTAGTGGCTTCTTATGGCAGTGATGCTGAACAAAACGTGGGTTTTTATGTGCTAGAAAATAGTCCTATTCGTAGCCCACGAGACTTTATTGGCAAGAAAGTCGCAGTGAATGCCTACGGGGCGCATTATGATTTTGTGGTGAAAGATTATTTGGCTCGCCATGGATTAACCGATGATGAAATCCGTCAAGTTGAGCTGATTATGTTGCCACCGGTGAGCTCAGAACAAGCCTTAAGGAATGGGCAAATTGATATTGCAGTGTTCTCTGGCATTTTGGAAAAACGGGCCTTAAAAAATGGTGGTGTACGCAGCATCTTTAAAGATACTGATTTATACGGCCCCTTTACCGCAGGTAGTTTTTCGATGCGAGGAGAGTTTATTCAAGAACATCCCGAGTTGGCTCGTACTTTTGTCAGTGGCGTAGCTAAAGCACAGGAATGGTTACACAACACGCCGAAAGAGCAAATCATTGCTCGTATGGAAAGTATTATCGAAAAACGTCAACGCAATGAAAATACAGCACTGATTCCATATTACACAGGCACAGGTGTCCACGAAGTGGGTGGTGTGCAAAAAGATCAGGATTTTGCCCCATGGGTGAGTGCCTTAGAAAAAGAACACAAATTAAAACCAAATCAAATTGAGGTCAGTCGCATCTATAGCAATGAATTTAATCCCTATGCGCAAGACCAAAAATCAAAAGGAATATAACAATGACCAGTGCATTACATTTAGATCACGTGCGTAAGGTATTTCCTGCGCAAAACCATGTCGGCAGTAAAAACTATAAGCCTGAATTTGTTGCTGTAGAAAATGTCACTTTGGATATTCAGCCGAGTGAATTTGTTTCAATCGTGGGGCCAAGTGGCTGCGGAAAATCTACATTATTAGACTTAATTGCGGGTTTAACCAAACCGTCGGCAGGGCAGATTTTACTGAGTGGCAAGCAGATTACTCAACCGGGTTTAGACCGTGGCATTGTGTTTCAGCAATATGCGCTCTATCCATGGTTAACCGCACTGGAAAATATCGAATTTGGTCTAGAAGCCAAAGGCGTAGCAAAAAAAGAACGCCGTGAAAAAGCCGAATACTATTTGCAGCTTGTGGGTCTCAGTGGCTTTGAAAAGCATTATCCGAATGAGCTTTCCGGCGGGATGAAACAGCGGGTTGCGATTGCCCGAAGTTTGGCTTATGAACCAGAAATTTTATTAATGGATGAGCCCTTTGCTGCCCTAGATGCGCAAACCCGAGAAACCTTACAAGCCGAGCTGATCAATATCTGGAAAAGCTCGAAAAAAACCATTGTTTTTATTACTCACAGTATTGATGAAGCAATTTATCTGAGTCAGCGAGTGGCGATTATGACCTCAAGACCGGGGCGAATTAAGGAAGTGATTGAAATTCCGCAAAGCCTGCGCAGCTCCAGTGAAGATGTCCGTTCATTGCCTGAATATGGCCGAATTCGCCATAAAATTTGGTCATTGCTCAGTGAAGAAGTGATAAAAGCGCAAGCCCTCGAAAAACATAAACAGCTTGCACATAACTAAAATATTCAGAGGATTTATTTATGTCATCGACTAAACAAGCCATCAGTTATACGCAATCGTATAACGACATTAAACCCAGACTACAATTCACTTGGTTAAACACGGTATTTAAACGCACCATTGCCATTGTGGCTTTTTTCTTGCTGTGGGAGATTCTGCCGCGGAGTGGTGTGGTCAATCCGGCTTTTTTACCGCCGTTATCTGTGGTATTGGAAACTACATGGCAGCTATATCAAAGCGGTCAATTAGGCATCCATTTCTTGGCCAGTATAAAGCGTTCCATTATTGGTTTCATTTTGGCCCTAGCGATCGCAATTCCTTTAGGTCTCATCATTGGTTGGTACAAGCTCGTGGCTGAAACCTTAAATCCATTGTTAGAATTGTTTCGAAATACCACAGCATTGGCGTTAATGCCGCTGTTTATCTTATTTTTAGGCATTGGTGAAACCTCAAAAATCAGTCTGTTGGTCTACGCGTGCACATGGCCGATTTTATTGAACACTATTACAGGCGTACAAACGGTCGATCCTTTACTGATTAAATCGGCACGAACCATGGGCCTAAAACCCTATCAATTGTTCCGAAAAGTGATTCTGCCTGCGTCGGTTCCGACGATTTTTGTCGGTATCCGTCTAGCAGGGGCAATTTCTATTTTGGCCTTAGTTGCAGTAGAAATGTTTGGTGCCAAAGCAGGTCTGGGATATCTGATTATTTATTCGCAATTTAGCTTTGAAATTCCACAAATGTTTGTAGGCATATTAGTCATTACCCTCGTAGGCTTATCCTTTAACTATTTCTTGATTGGACTAGAAAAATACTTTACAGCGTGGAAACGAAACCACGTGGAATAATCTAGACAAAATGGAAAAATAAATAAAAACCTCGGGATATACCGAGGTTTTTTATTACTGATTTTTTATACTTAAAATAATGCAATGAATAAAGAATAATGTAGATGAATATTTATGTATCAGTTATTGGGATTATTATTTTAATGTGGAATAAATAAAAATATGACTTATTTATAATAAGCCATATTTAATTAGGCGAGTGCGAATCACGTTCCTTGTCACTCCAAGCAAACGAGCCGTATGCACTTGATTGTATTGACAGTGCTGATACGCACTTCGGATAAATTTTTCTTCAATCAGCTCATTAATATTGTCATGCTTAAGTTGATTTGCGGCTTGAAAAATTTGTAAAAAGGTCTGCTCAAGTAACTGTCCAGCATCTTGAATATCTTTGATGTTGGCTACAGCAGAGGTGGAATTTTGTAAGTTAAAAGGTTCTGCACGCGAAAACGACGATGCACTTTGAATACTCGAAAAACTAATATCTTCTGGTTCAATCACACCTTTTTCACTGACTAAAATCGCATGTTGAATGGTATTTTCTAATTCGCGAATATTTCCCGGCCAGCTATGTAAATGGAGTTTCTTGAGCGCCAATGGGCTGAGGCGTAATGGTGTGTCATGTGGGTTGGTTTGATAGACCTGAATGAAGTGTTTAACCAAAGGCAAAATGTCACCACGACGCTCTGAGAGACGTGGAATGCGTAGCAACGCCACATGTAAGCGGTAGAATAAATCTTCCCTGAAACGCCCGTCCTGTACTGCATGCTCTAAATCGACATTGGTTGCGGCTATGATTCGTACATTAATTGGAATGGATTTGAGTGAGCCGACTCGAACGATCTCTCTTTCTTGTAAAACACGGAGTAATTTGACTTGCATAGGCAAGGACAGGTCACCAATTTCATCTAAAAATAAGGTGCCATTATGGGCTGCTTCAAACCAACCGACACGGCTATTAATTGCCCCTGTAAAGGCTCCTTTTTCATGTCCAAATAATTCGCTTTCGACTAACGATTCGGTAAAGGCACCACAGTTCACTGCGATAAATGGACCTTTGGCACGATGGCTTAATTGGTGGATTTGGCGTGCAACTAACTCTTTTCCTGTGCCTGTATCACCAATGATGAGTGCATTGGCCTCACTTGGTGCAATTTGTTCAATTCGAGACAACAACGCTTGCGATAACGGGTCTGCAAAGACCGTCGCTGTTGCCCGTTTATGTTTCAGTGCAGAGGGCACTGCAGGGTGGGTCAAAATAGACATATCGTTTCTTATAGTTGTTGAAAATGCAGATCATGATGAAAGATTTAAAAATAAAAGATAAATAATAATTCGATATTTAAATATCAGTTTCACCGATAAATTCATGCGTGGATTATTTATCTGATTTTAAGATAAATAAAATCGGGATAACTAAAGGATAAATCAAGATATAGCAAGTGATTGAACTGTTTTATAGTAAAGCTCTCTAAATAACAAAAGGCATAATTAAAATGGCGATTACTTCAGTAAATGTGCGAAACCAATTCAAAGGCGTGATTAATGAAATCGTAGAAGGTCCTGTGGTTTCAGAAATTGATGTGGAAACCAAAGCGGGCTTTTTTACGTCCGTGATCACGACACGTTCGGTGAAGGATTTAGACTTAAAAGTAGGTTCAGAGGTGGTGGTGTTAATTAAATCGACGGAAGTGTCACTGGCTAAACTCTAAGGTTTAGTCCAGCAAAGTTTGTCAGCACAAATAGAGAATAATGATATGAGCGTAGAACAAGCTGGTTCGGTTTCTATTCAGCAGCTAACGAAACATTATCCCACACAAAAGCAAGAAGACTTAACCGTACTTAAGGACATTAACCTGAATATTCAGCCGGGTGAGTTCATTAGTATTGTGGGAAGTAGTGGCTGCGGAAAATCCACATTATTACGGTTATTGGTTGGTCTAGAGCGTCAGTTTCAGGGCCAGATTTTGGTTGATGGTCATCCTATACAGGGCACGAGTTTGGAACGCGGCATCGTGTTTCAAGATCATCGCCTGTTTCCATGGTTGACGGTACGGGAAAATGTACGGATTGCATTGCATAAAAGCCAGTTTAGCCGTGCAGAAGAAGATGTATTGATTGATGAACATTTAGAGTTGGTCAAATTAACCCAATTTAAAGATGCTTATCCTTCGCAGTTGTCTGGTGGGATGAATCAACGTGTGGCGATTGCCCGTAGTTTGGTGAATCGACCACAGATTTTATTACTCGATGAACCCTTTGGCGCACTCGATGCATTGACGCGGCAAAATTTACAGGATGAATTACAGCGAATCTGGCAAAATGAAAAAATCACCATGATTATTGTCACCCATGATGTCGAAGAAGCGGTATTTTTGGGTGATCGGGTGGTGGTCATGCAGCCACATCCGGGACGAATTAAACGTATTGTAGATATTCATTTAGCCCATCCGCGTAAACGCGAAGATGTCCGTCTGACCAATATTAAAAATGACATTTTGACTGACTTTAGTGATCCAGTAAAAGATCAGTTGCTTGAACCTTTATCTCACCGATTTGCCGATTATAAATTTGCATGGTAAGTCTGAATTGACCATCACCTAGACAATGTAAAAGCCCTGAATTCAGGGCTTTTTTTAGGCTTATCAAATATAGGTCAGTATGATCATCGCTTAAGTTGGCTTAATATCAGTCCATAAAAATGCCCCAGTTGGGGCATTTGTTTTTCAGTTTTATTAAACGTTGGTTTATGAGGCTTGGGAGGTATGTCTTTTTTCTAAAACATATTGGTTTTCAGGTCGTTTTAAACCTAAGTTTTCTCGTAAGGTCTTGCCTTCATAAGCCGTTCGGAATAGACCGCGACGTTGCAGTTCAGGAACGATGAGATCGACAAAGTCATTTAACCCCGCAGGTGTTGTTGGCGGTAGGACATTAAAACCATCGGCAGCGTCATTCTCAAACCATTCCTGCAGTTGGTCTACGACTTGTTCCGGCGTGCCGATCAAGGTCCAATGTCCACGGGCTGAAGCGATATATTGATAGAGCTGACGAATACTAAAATTGTGCTTCCGGGCAATATCAATCATCATCTGCTGACGACTGGAGAAATTAATGTCTGCATCTTCTATTTTTGGGAAAGGGGCATCTAGATCAAATTTGGCCAGATTAATGCCACCTGCCAAAGCAGACAATAAACTTAAACCCACTTCTGGGTGAATTAAACTATTTAAAAAGTCATATTTTTCTTGGGCTTCTTGAGTTGTCTTGGCAACAAAAATCGAAACGCCCGGCATAATTTTCAGGTCATCTGCATGGCGGCCATATTTCACTAAGCGGTTTTTGACATCACGATAAAAGGCTTGGGCATCTGCTAAATTCTGCTGTGCTGTAAAGATCACTTCGGCATATTTACCGGCTAGTTCACGACCATCTTCAGATTGCCCTGCTTGAACAATCACCGGATAGCCTTGCGGTGGGCGAGAGACGTTGAGAGCACCCAGTACCTGATAGTATTGGCCCTGATGATTGGGCTGATGTTGTTTTCGGGCATCAAAAAATTGCCCAGTTTCTTTGTTGTAATGGAAGGTATCATCCTCCCATGAGTCCCAAAGTTTTTGAGTCACCTCAATAAATTCATCGGCACGTTCGTAACGCTCTTTGGGTTCAGGGTGCTGCTGAATGTTAAAGTTTTTTGCGGCATCGGCAGAGGCTGTCGTTACTACATTCCACGCAGCACGACCTTTAGAAATATGATCTAAAGAAGCGAATTTTCGCGCCAAAATGTAGGGGTCTTCATAAGTCGTGGACGCTGTGGCAATAAAGCCAATATTTTGCGTCACAGCAGACAGGGCTGCAAACAATGTGACGGGTTCAAAGCCGACGCCTTTATCGCCCAAACCTTTCTCACCTTCGACAGCAGAACTCCAACGGACAGACAGACCATCGGCAAGAAAGTAAGCATCGAATAAACCACGTTCTGCGGTTTTTGCCAGTTCAATTGCATAATCAATATTGAGATGATCTTGTGGGCGCGATTCAGGATGACGCCAACCTGCGACATGCTGTGAGGTGGTTGGAATAAAAGCCCCAAGCTTTATTTGACGTTTAGACATAAAAAATTTCTCATCCCAATTATTCTTAAAAGATAAAAGGAATAAGAACAAAATCTATGCCAAACCATAATTGTTTGAAAATATGTAACTTTTAAATCTATTGTATTTTAAGTGTAGATAAATCAACAGGATATAAAACCAAATGTTGAAAATTAAACAGCAGTTTAACGGCAAACGTTATGCATGGATCAGTACAAGATTTTTCATATGTAAATTTAAAGCGTGTATTGGCATTGAACGCTATTAGCGAACCTTATAGCAATACTTTGATGGCTTTTCGTCTCCATACCAGTTGGTAATACAGCCCTTGTAAAATACATAAGCTGACAAAAGCCAAAGCATAGGCATACCAAATGCCTTTTAAGCCCCACCATTCACTGAATAGGTAGGCACACGGGACTTCAATGCAAATAATCGCCATAATATTAATAATCATCGGCACGGTCACCGTTCCGCTAGCCCGCATAATGGAAGCAAAAATAGCACTGGCACCAAAAAATAAAATCGACCAAAGCACAATGAACAGCAATTCTTGACCGAGAACCACAACTTCAGGGTCTGTAATAAATAGCGCCATTAAATATTTAGAGAATAAATAGCCCAATGCCACCAAGATGCCAGTAATAATGAAATTCATCCCGATGGCCGTACGTTTCACGCGATTAATTAGTTCAGATTGACCCGAACCGATGGCTTGCGCGGCAAAAATAGAAGCTGCAATCGCGATGGACAAGGCCGGGAATTGGATATAGTTCAAAACCTGATTGACCGCGCCATATGCAGCAGTAGCATCAGCACCATGGCGGTTAACTAAACCGACAATCACGAGACCAGCCACAGAGGTCGTGACCATCTGAATACCCGTAGGAATGCCTAGTTTTAAGATAATTTTGCTGAGATCATGTTGATGGCGAATATGACGAATCAACTCGAAGTCGAGTTTGAGCGGGTGATCTTTCTTTTTTAAGTAGAAATATAAAAATACCAAGGCAATTAAAAAGCCGATATGACTGGCAATGGCAGGGGCAATAATACCTAAACTTGGAAATCCAAATTTTCCTGCAATTAGTACTGGTGTAATGATCAGCCCTGAACCAATGGTCATACCTGACGCAATCAGCGGTGTTGTACTGTCACCGACCCCACGCAAAATCGAGGTGTAAATAATATAAATAAAGAGTAGTGGGCTACCGGCAAGCATCCATTGCACATAAGGCAAAGATAAATGCATCACGTCAGGGGCTGTGCCTAAGGCCAATAAAATGGGCTTAGCAAATATAACCCCTAAAAAGGCAATAATGCTGCCACCAATCAAGGTCATAAAAAGGGTGGAACCCACCACAGTACGAACTTTTTCAAGATTCTGCGCGCCCCAAGCTTGCCCCACCAACACGGTTGCACCTGCCGAGAGTCCAATCACAAAAGCCATTAAACAGAACAAGATCGGGAAAAATACCGCAACCGCTGCAATGGCATGCACCCCAAGCATCTGACCGACAAAAACGGTGTTAATGGTCCCAGATAAATTCTGCAAAATATTGGTGGCGATCAAAGGCACCAGAAAAACTAAAAACGTTTTCCATAAATTTTGCTGAGTAACGAGGGACTGTTGTTTTGACATGCTCAGGTCCTAGACGCGGCTTTTTATGATTTTAAGTTACTGATAACATTATCATGTTTGCATTCAAAAAAGCCTTAGTTTTTGAGTAACCAAGGCTTCATTATTTCTACATGTCTGTTTTAAAAAAACGTTTGGGCAGATATTGCTTTAAACTGCGGAGAGAATCTCTGCAGCTCGATCTAAGGTGGCATCTTGTTTGGCAAAACAGAAACGTAATAATCGTAAATTTTCCGGCGGTTTTTGATAGAATACCGAGACAGGAATCGCCACGATTTTATGTTGTTCTGCCAACAACTGACACATTTCCACATCGCTTAAATCTGGGCGTATGGCACTGTAATCAAGGTTTTGGAAATAGGTACCTGCCGATGGAATCAACTCAAATCTAGAGTGGCTTAAGCCGGCATTGAAACGGTCACGTTTGGCTTGGTAAAAATCGGCCAATTCAGCAATGTGCTCAGGATGTTCTGCCATAAAGTTAGCCAGTGCCATTTGTACGGGCGTAACACCGCAGAAATTGGCAAATTGATAGATTTGGCGAAACACTTGCATCAAGGCTGGCGCTGCAATGCAATAACCAGTTTTCCAACCTGTGACGTGAAAGGTTTTACCAAATGAACCCACGACAAAACTGCGTTCACGCAGCTCAGGAAATGACAAAGCAGATAGATGCTGACGACCATCAAAAATTAAATGCTCATAGACCTCATCCGACAGCACAATAATATTTTTATCTCGAATCAGTTCGATCAAGTTGAGCCAGTCCTCACGCCCCCAAACAGCACCTGTTGGATTATGCGGTGTATTGACAATAATCATCCGGGTTTTATCGTTAATCGCAGCGGCAACACGATTCCAATCCACAGTAAAATGGGGCGTCTCTAAGGCAATGTGAATGGGATGAGCCCCAACCAATTTTACACTGGGCGCATAACTGTCATAGCTCGGATCAAAAATAATCACTTCGTCACCCGCATGAACCACAGCTTGAATGGCACTAAAAATACCGATGGTTGCACCCGGGGTAATGGTGACTTCGGTGTGAGGGTCAATATTTAATTGGTCTCGATGAGCAAACAGTTGGACCAATTGCTCACGCAAATGCATCAGTCCATCGCCGGGTGCATATTGGTTAAAACCATGTTGCGTCGCATCACTTAGCGCATTTAACAGTGCTGGAGGTGCAGGAAAATCAGGAAAACCTTGAGATAAGTTCAGTGCATTTAGACGCTGCGCCATTGCACTCATAACGCTAAAAATAGTCACACCTTGGGCAGGCAGTTTGGATTCAATTGTGATCATGGAGCTTAAAATTTTTTATAGATTGCATTTTGAGTGTAGCAGCATCTCAGCGGCTGCGAAAAGTTAGATCCGTAAAATTGATCCTGCATTGATGATCCTATTCACTTGAATACTAAAGTTTTGCAAAAGCCAAAAAGAAGAATTCAACAAATTATTTGCAAAATGGGGTAGACGAAAAAATAAACATTTCCTAAAATGCCGTCATTAAAAAAAAATTAAATACATAATAACAATGCTTAAAAATATTCACGCCATGGTGGAAAACTTTGGCTTTAGCGTACAGAAACGTGCGCTACACATTCATTTCTCAAATGAACATCTAAATTCTGAAGTTTTTATTCAACGGATTGAAGGTCAACACCGTATTAATCAAGGCTTTCGTGCAGAGATTATTTGTCTCTCGACCAATGTTCATCTGGCTTTAAAGCAGTTTATCGGTGGCCGAGTGGCTGTCGATCAAGTGACAGATTTGGGACAACTCAGTCGCCTGACTGGTGTGATTACTGGGGCTAGCCAAGGTCAAAGTGATGGTGCACTGACCGTTTATAAACTGGTGATTGAGGATGCGACAGCACTCTGGCATAAGCGTCGTAATAGCCGTGTCTTTATGAACAAATCGGTACGGGAGATGACCGAGATTATTTTTAGTGAATGGCAGAAAAAAAGTGCGCTATTTGCTGCCAGTTTAAGTCTGAACTTAGAGGGGCTGGCACGTACTTATGATGTACGTCCATTCACCATGCAGGCGAATGAAAGTGATTATGCATTTTTAACTCGCCTTTGGCGCAGTGAAGGGATCAATTGGTTAATTGATGAAGCGGAGTTATTTGTCGCATTTTCGGCTGCACCGATGCAAGCACAGCAGCTGCGTTTAATTGATACCAATCAGGCTTATAGTGCTTTAGAGCGGAAAAAAATTCGCTTTCATCGTAGTCATGCCACAGAACGCTTGGACACAATCACCAGTTTTGTGGCAGAACGATTTTTACAATCGACTATGATTCAGACGCAGCGTTGGCAAGCTCAACAATTGGCACAAGACCAAAGTAATCCGCTCTTAAGTGCCCATGCACAGAGTGAGCAACAGCATAATGAAACCTTAAGTTTAGAGCAGGCTTGGACCGTAAGTTCGGCTTGGACAACCGACCTTAAAGGTGCAGATCAGGCGACCACTTCAAATACACAGCAATTGGATCAGTTGAATCGGCAACTCAATCAATATCAGGAACTTCAAGCCAAATACTTTACCGCTAGTAGTAGCGTGCGGGACGCTCAAGTCGGGTATTGGTTTGAGTTAGAAAATCATCCTGAAATCGATCAACATCAAACGACAGATCGTGAATTTCTCATATTGGGCAAAGCATTTTATAACCAAAATAATTTACCCAAAGATATTTTGGTTCAATTAGAAAAGTTACTTGCCGCGAGCCGTTGGCTATCTTTAGGGGATGAACGGCAGGCCAATGAGCTGTATGTGGTCCGTCGGCAAATTTCTGTGGTGCCTGAATATGATCCTTTATTACACCGGCCACCTGCGTTTCCACAGCGGGCTAAAGTGGTCGGTCCAGAAGGTGAAAGTATTTATGTCGATGCTTGGGGGCGTATCAAAGTTCGGTTTACGTTCACCCGCAGCGATGACCATAGTCATGATGGTGGAGCAGGGAGTAATGATAATGACAGTGACTCGGCTTGGGTCGATGTACTGACTCCATGGGCGGGTGAAGGTTATGGGGCACGTTTCCATCCTCGTATTGGCGAGATTGTGGTGATCGACTTTTTTGAGGGAGATGTGGATCGTCCCTTTGTAGTAGGACGAATACATGAAGCTGAACGCTCTCAAACCATGTTTGACCTCAAAGGTCAGCTTCCTGAAACCAAAAAACTCAGTGGTATCCGCTCGCAAGAAGTTGCGGGAGCAGGCTTTAACCAACTGCGCTTTGATGACACGACGGGGCAGATCAGTACCCAATTACAAAGTAGTCATGCAGCGACACAGCTGAATTTAGGAAATCTCAGCCATCCTAAAGAACAAGGCAGTAGCCATGGCCGTGGTGAGGGTTTTGAGCTGCGAACGGATGCTTGGGGAGCAATGCGTGCAGGTAAAGGTTTACTCATTAGTACCTATGCGCAGGATAAAGCCGTTGCCGATCATCTTGCTGCTGCTGAAGCTCAGTCTCTTTTAAATCAAGGGCATCAGAGCATGAATATGCTGAGCGGCGTAGCCGTAAAGCAGCAGACCGATGCATTAAATGTGATTAATCGTTTGCCGAAGTTAATAAACTCTTTAGAAATCAAAAGTACTGCCGAAGCTGTTAAAGCGACTTTAAATTTGTTCAAGGAAGATTTAAGTCGAGACCCATTGGCAGCGTTAAAAAACTGCAAAAGTTTTGTCAAAGAAATGGGCTCAATCGCACATGATGTCAAAAGTACAGTAAAAGAATTTAAAGCATTTTTTAATGATGCCGAAGATGCCTTTGATAACTTAAAGTCTGTCATAGATCATATTGAAGAAAATGGTAAGGATGTGATTCAAGGGCGAGTCGCGAGTCTGAAAAGCAACCTAACAGAAGATCCATTAAAAGTATTAAAAGATGTGGGTAAATTGATCGAAGACATCAAATTTAACCCTGATGATTTATTGAATAATGGTGGTTTTGGTTTGCCACCAGCGATAACACCCATAAAAGCATTAGAAAAAGTACAAGGCTTTATGGAAGGCTATGCGCAAGGTTTAGAAAAATCCAATACAGAGACAAAACAAGAACAAGGCAAATTATTCCGCCAAGCGTTGATGTTGCTTGCATCACCTAATGGTATTGCACTCACTACACCGGAAGATATTGTATTACAAGCCTCACAGGATATTGCAGAAAGTGCACAAGGTTCGATTAATTTCAGTGCTCAAAAGAATATTGTTGGTCATGCACAAGACAAAATCAGTTTGTTTGCGGCTCAAAAGGGCCTGAGTGCTTATGCCGCAAAAGGGAAAGTTGAATTACAAGCCCAAGATGATGCTATTGAAGCAATTGCACGAAAGGTGATTAAGCTCATTTCAACGGAAGATAAAATTGAAATTACCAGTCCTAAAGAAATTGTGCTGACTGCAGGAGGTTCACAGCTGAAAATTAATGGCAGTGGAATATTTACCACGACAGGTGGCAAGTTTGAGAGTAAGGCAGGGCAGCATAGTTTTGTAGGGGGAGCGACTGTAAATGCTCAGTTGCCGAAGCTGCCTGGTAATGGTGTCTATAGTAATAAATTAGATTTATATAATTTATTTATTGGCGAAAATTTTCAAAAAATTGAATATCAATATTTAGATAGTAAAACAAATACATATGTAACTGGAAATCTTGATGATAATGGTCAAACACAAGATCATTTTTCAGATGAACAAAAAGAATTTGATATTTTAGTTGGTTATGAAACACCTGAATGGTTTAGTGAAGATGATTTAAATTTTGACTATGTAGAAGAAAAAGATATATAAAAAATCAGGAAAGTATTTTTATGAAAGGCAATGTAGAGTTTCAATTTTTAGACTTATTATTCAATCCTATATCTAATTTAGAATATAAGGTTGAAGATTTAAAAAATAAAGTAATTGCTGCTGGAATGAGTAGTAAGGATGGAAAGACAGTCATAATTAGTAGAAATTTAGGTTATATATTAAGAGTTTCTGTAAAAAAGACAAATGGTGAATATAAATATGTTGGCTTATATTGTGTTTATAAAGTTAATGATTTGAAAATTTTCAGAAGTCCAAAAGTATTAATAAAAAAATTAAAAAAAATTGAAAATAAAAAACAAGAAGGGAAATCGCAACCATTTACATATACTGTTAAAGAAAATGATAAATTATTTGATATAGCAAAAAATTATAATACAACTGTTGCATTATTATGTGGTTTAAATAAAATTAAAGATGCAAATAAAATATATAAAGGTCAAAAAATACAAGTTCATCCAAATTATAAGGCTACTGGTGAGAAAAATGAAAAATCTATCACTAAAAATAATGAAATTTCATTAAATTCATATTTTTATGAAGTTAAAAGAGGGGATACTTTAAGTGGAATAGCTGTTAAAACAGGCCTATCAATAGATGAATTAAAAAATTTAAATAATATAGCTAATATAAATCAGATATATGTTGGTCAAATTTTAAAGTTGAACCATAATACACCTTCGACACCTTCGACACCTTCGACACCTTCGACACCTTCGACACCTTCGACACCTTCGACACCTTCGACACCTTCGACACCTTCGACACCTTCGACACCTTCGACACCTTCGACACCTTCGACACCTTCGACACCTTCGACACCTTCGACACCTTCGACACCTTCGACACCTTCGACACCTTCGACACCTTCGACACCTTCGACACCTTCAAGAGAGAAAATTGAAACAAAACAAGAGCATGAGTTGGATTCGGGGAAGCCTAAAATCAAAGTCGATAACCAACAGATTCGATGTATGTGTAGGGATTATGATCTTATTTGGGGTGCGAAAGTAACATGTGAATTTAGGAAGAAAGTTGTAGAAATTTGTGAGAAATTATGGCCAAGAAACCCACTAAAAATGGCCAATAATTTAATGGCGGTATTTGCTTGGGAATCAGGGGGTACATTTAAAGCTGATGTTCCTAATAGAAAAAATTCAGGAGCTACGGGTTTAATCCAGTTTATGCCTGATACAGCTAAGGAATTGCTAAATACAGAAGTAACTATAGAGATTGTGAAAAATTACTATAATTCTCAAGATAAAAATTTACAAAATTTAAAAAGAGTTAAAGAGTTTGCTCAAATGAGCGAGGTACAGCAATTAGAATATGTAGAAAAATATTTTAAAAAATTAGAAAACAAAGATTTAGAATTTGTAGATTTTTATTTGCAAGTACTTTTTCCAGCGTCAAGTGGAGTACGTGAACACGTTGTATTTGCGGATGATAAAAATAAACTATCTGATAAAAATGATAAACACGCTAGCCTAAGAGTTAATAAGTACAATGGAAATAGCGGTTTAGATATAAATGGTGATGGAAAAATATATAAAGCTGAGATTGCAGAAAAAACTAAATATTTTCTTGAGGATGGAGCTATTTCTGCAAATAAAGATTTAATTGATAGATGTTGTTTAGAAGAAGGAAAAACAGTCACGCCATATCAAAATGCAACACATACTGCTAATAAAGAAAAAAATAAGAAAATAATTGTAATTGATCCTGGGCATGGAATTGTTGGTAATCAAAAAGTAAAAGCGAATGGAGGGACACAAATCAGATTGCTAAAGTTGAAAAAAAGCTTCGGAAATAAAAATTTTATTGTTGGTCAAAATTACTCTTGGAAAGACTTATCAGATGAAGTTATTAATAAAGCTGATGAATATTTCGAGTTTATAGATGTTAAAGATCCACGCAGTCCTACAGAATTTGAATATGTATATGACAGAGCTTTAGAATTAAAAGAATTATTTGAAAATGATGGTCATATTGTCTATCTAACAAGGGATAAAAAGGAAACGATTGATTATACAGATATACCTAATATTTCTTCATGTAAAAATTTTAAAATAACAACTACCTCACCATTGACCTACAGGAAATTAATTTCAAATTCCGCTAAAGCAGATTATTTTATTTCATTACATTGTGATGGTATTGAGAATTTGAAAGGTAATTATGCTGTAATGTGTTATTTTGATGATAATGATAAAAAATTAGCTGAAAAAATTGCAAAAAACTATTCTCAAGTTACAGGTAAAGTTGAAAAAAGAATAGATTTAACCGTTTTGGGGAATGGTGGGAAAAATGATGCTAAATATAAAGTTTTAGTTGAATTTGGTTTTATGACAACTCCAAAAATTGCAAAAAAACTAGTAAATAATTCAAAAATTATTGTTAATGATTTATATAAGTCTTTGAGAGAGCATATTAATGAAAATTAAGCTTCTATTGTTTTTTACAAATCTAATTGTATTAGGTAATGTTTATGCTTTGCCTGATAATTTTTATAAAAAAGAAAGTAGTAAGAGATTTGTTAAATCGATACATCATGATTATTTTTCAATTGAGAAATTTGATGGAGATTTGGTAAGAGTTTATGAAAAAAAAGACATTAAGAGTAATATGTTGATTGCTAAATATGAGGCTGTTTTTATTAATCCTATTGATGGGAATACTTCATATAATAATTTTTATCAAATTAATAAAAATTATGATTATAAAGGTGGGAAAATAGTTTCAGTTAACTATGAAATTGGAAAGATGGAAAGCTGTTTCGTTAAATGTGGAAATGAGGTCTATTATAATGAAGGTAAGATAATTAAAATAAATAAATATCCAGCCTGTTTAAGTTTATTTGATATAGATAATAGGGTGCTAAAGTTTAATGATGAATATGTCAAGAAAAATTGTATTTAAAACAATATTCTTTGAAAAAAAGCCGACACTCGTCGGCTTTTTCTACTTTACCCTTCCAAAACTTCTTCCAATAACTCTTCACTCGGTGCAAAGTAATAAGCGCCATCCATAGGAGTGACAAAGTGAAGTAAGCGGTCATGAATGCCGTCACCACTGGTGCCAAACATACGTACTAGCATGCTGTCGATAATGCTTAAATCATTGGTATATGCCACAAAGAACAAGCCTTGATCGCCACGACCATCACCATAAGGCAACGAATGACGCAGAATTGCGAGTTCTTCACCTTCGTCATCTTCAACAACTGTACGTGATACATGTGAGTTTTCAGGTTGTTCGTCTTCATCCAACTCAATCGATTCAAGTTTGGTACGCCCAATGACATGTTCCTGAGCATCTACCTTTAACTTTTTCCATTTATCTAAGTTGTGTGCATATCGCTGCGCAAACACAAAAGAACCATCTGCAAAAATGCCTGCTTCTTCAGAAAGTAAAGCTGTTTCAGCACGGTCATCTGGAAATTGAGGGTTTTCAGTACCATCAATAAAGCCAGTTAAGTCACGGCCATCGAAATTGCGGAAGCAAACACGCTCATCTAAAACCTCAACTTTATCTTGAATGCCATCAAAGAAAGCTTGGCTTAAAGCAAAGCAAATATCTGTACGCTGTGCCGCAATGTGAATCAGCACATCTGCTGGGGCTACAGGCATGTTAAATGAACCTTGAATTGGATCAAGTTGTTTAAAGCCTGCTGGAGATTGAATATAAAGTTGTGCCCAAAGTTCAGGTCCAAAAGCTACAGCTGTTTTAATCTGTGCATTAGGATGTTGGGTAATTAGACGATCACGAGTGCTAAATAAGTCTTCAAGTTGTTCTTTTAATTCGCTAATCGTTAAATCTTTTAAACGTAAAACAATAAAACGAGCATGATCTGAGGGTAATGGCAAAATTACAGATTGAGCAGACATTCATGGCTCCTAAAAATTATAATTTCTGAGTGGCTGTGTATATTGTGCCTTAAGCAGCGCTGAGAGTGTAGCCTTCATTTGGCCTTTTAGCGTGCATTATTGTCATGAAAATAGAGTAAATGTCATATAATACAGACCCATTTCAAACTTGAGCTAATGATGTCCTATCAAATCTGGATTGCATACATGTTGGCATGTTGGGTAATTAGTGTTTCCCCAGGTGCAGGTGCAATTGCGTCTATGTCGAGTGGTTTGAATTATGGGTTTAAGCATGGGTATTGGAATGCAATCGGCCTGCAATTGGCACTTTTGGTTCAGATCGCCATTGTTGCAGCTGGGGCAGGGGTCTTATTTGCGACGACACCATGGGCTTTTCTGATCGTGAAATGGTTTGGTGTGGTCTATTTATTGTATTTGGCTTATTTACAGTGGACAGCGCCAACTGAGTCAATTGAAATCCAACAAGATTTATCAAATAAATCACGTTCAAAATTAATTTTACATGGCTTTTTGGTCAATATGAGCAACCCTAAAGCGATTGTATTTTTGTTGGCAGTTTTGCCGCAGTTTTTAGATTTATCCAAACCCCAATGGCTTCAATATGTCATTATGGCTGCAACGATGATTAGCATCGATCTGATTGTCATGGCGGGGTATACTGGTCTCGCTGCAAAAGTGCTGCGGTTATTAAAATCACCTAAACAACAAAAATATTTGAATCGAACCTTTGCGGTATTATTTGCTTGTGCTGCGAGTTTATTGAGTTTGGTGCATCAATAAATCCAGTTAGATGATTCTGAGCATCGTATTTGACGTGCAAAAAAAGCCATGCAACTGCATGGCTTTTTTTTGATATGTGGCGAATTGAACAATGAACGTTGCTACTTAAGCCACTTTCTTAAATTTTTGCATAATAAAAAACAGGGCAAAGAGCAGCGCCATGGTTAATACAATAGTCAGTCCTGTAGAGGTGTTTAAACCAGCACTCGACCATAACCCCACGGTCACACCGACTTGGGCAATGATGAAAGACCACAGCACCATTTGTTTCGGGGAATTTGCCAATAAACGAGCGGTTAATGCAGGAATCACTAACAATGCACCCATCAGCAATGAGCCGACAGCACGTAAAGCCAATACGGTAAATAATGCCAGTAATAACATAAAAATCAGACGTTGCCATTTAGCGCTGACACCTTCACTGACCGCAATATCGGGGTCAATGGCAATCTGAATCTGAGATTGCCAACTTTTATACAGCACGGTCAGTGCCACAATGATCACCACTGCAAAGACAGGCAAATCTGACCAAGAAATGGTGAGTAAATCACCAAATAAATAGCTGAGTAACTCAGGTCTTAAACTTGGCAAATGTTGTATGAAGAGTAAGCCTGAGCACAGGAGTGTTGCAGAACAAAGCGCGAGCAAAGCGTCATTGGGCAAGCGTGGATCGTGTAACACCCATAAGATTGCAACCAATAAGAGCGCAATCAATGTAACGCCTGTCCAAAGCGGTAGACTCATCGCACCGGCAATGGCGACACCGAGTAAAGTGCCATGTGCCATGGTGTCCGCAAAAAATGACATGCGACGCCATAACATTAAACAGCCAAGCGGCGCAGTCAGGAACACCAGCAAAGTGCCCATGATCCATGCTGGCAAAAGGAGTTGTAGCCATTCCATCATGGATTATGCTTCCGGTTCAGGGTGAATATGAGGACGAGAGTCATGCTGGCAAGGCGTTGCACTATCGCCATGTGCACAGTGATCATGATGGTGTTGATAGAACACACGATTTGTTCCAAAGATCGCTTGATATTCAGGATGTTGCTGGACATTTTCAGGCAAGCCACTACAACAAATATGCTTGTTGAGGCAAACCACACGATGTGTTCCTTGCATGACCCACTGTAAGTCATGAGAAACCATCAAAACTGCACAGCCATATTTTTCAGGCAAGCTACGCACGTAGTCATACAGTTCCGCTTCAGACTGGATATCCAGACCTTGCATGGGTTCATCTAGAACCAATATATTCGGTTGACGTAATAAAGCCCGTGCAATCAGAACGCGTTGACGTTCGCCGCCGGACAATTGCTGAACTTTAGATTGTTGTAACTTGGCAATGCCTGTATCACGAATAATTTCTTGCTTAATGCTGGCATCACATTTTTCTAGGGCCAATAAATCACACACACGTAGCGGTAAGCTGTGTGATGGATTAAATTTTTGGGGCACATATGAAAATTTTAATTTTTGTGTGCTGATCACTTTGCCAGATACAGGTTTTACAATACCCAACAACACTTTGATGAGCGTGGATTTGCCTGCACCATTGGGACCAATCAATGTGACAATTTCTTTTTCGTGTAAGGCGAAATCTACATTTTTTAAAATGTCACGTTCATCGATTCGGACATGAACATGCTCTAAAGCCACAATGGGCTTCATATTTAGTGTTTGCTGCGGCACTGCTGACAGATCCCTGAAATTTCAATAATACTGTGATGTGCAGTAAAGCCATCGGATGCAGACAATTCATCGAGTTGCGCCATCAAGCCTTGAGCAGATGCTTCTTTGACTATTTTACAGTCTGTGCAAATCAGAAATGCTGCTTGATGTCCTTCGCGCGGATGGCAACACGGGATGTACGCATTAATCGAAGTCAGACGGTGAATCAAACCTTTTTCAAGCAGAAAATCCAGCGTACGGTACACCGTCGGCGGCGCTGCAGGTCGGTCAGACTCACTTTTGATTTTAGCCAAAAGGTCATAAGCGCCCATTGGCCCCGTTGCATTTAAGATCAGTTCCAATACTTCTTTACGCAAGGGCGTAAGTCGAGCACCCGTCGCACTACAGAGACTTTCAGCTTCAGCAAGGCGCTGTTCGACATTATGATGATCGTGTACACCATGCAAAGCATTATGATGTTCGTGTGAACATGCGCTCATAGCCAACCTCGAGTACGAAACTGTATAAAGAAAAAGACTTTAAATCTTAACATGAAGCGTAAGGACTTACGAACAGACGTAGGTTTTTTTACGATTTTGTTATATTATAACACTATTCATTTTATGGTGCTCTCTCCCCATGTCCCGTGTATTTCTTTTTTGTAGTTTGGCTTTATTCAGTGTGATGAGCTGGGCGCAAGGTCTCGTTGTTTCTACACAACCGATTTATTTAATCGCGAAGGATGTACTTAAGGGCGTAGAGCAGCCCAAACTACTGCTTGACCATCAATCTGGACATGATGTGAGCTTGACGCCTGCACACCGTAAAACCGTGCAAGATGCCAATCTCGTTTTATGGCTAGGCCAAGCGCATGAAGCGCCATTGGCAAAAATGTTGGGTGAAAGTGGTAAAAGTATCGCTATTTTAGACTCAGGCATTATCAGTGCGTTGCCTTTGCGGGATGTTCGTGGCAATGCATTAAAAGGCACAATTGATACGCATGTCTGGCTTGAACCAAACAATGCGGTTCGAATCGGCTTTTTTATTGCGGCTTTACGTTCACAACAGTTTCCAGAACATCGTGAAAAATATTGGGCTAATGCGCGTGCATTTGCGCAGAAACTCTTGATCACAGCCCAAAAAACAGATGTGTCGAGCCGTGCTCAGCCTTACTGGTCTTACCACGATGCCTACCAATATCTTGAGCGCTCACTGAATTTGAAATTTACCGGTGCGTTGACCGATGATCCACATGTCGCACCGACATTGGCACAAATCAAATACCTGAAAGACCATCGCGCGCAGCCAAAAATATGCTTACTTGCAGAAGCACATGCCAGCCAAAATCAGTATCAAAAGCTCGGTGGCATCGTCTTTCAGCCGGTGGACGAAACCATGAGTGGGGCAGGGGATTTTGTAACAGCATGGAAGATGTTGGCTGATAAAACCCTTAAGTGCACACTAAATGCGCGAAAGTAATGTAAAAAACAAACAACTATTGATTAGTTTGAAAGCAGTTTACCAATTTAAAAAAACACGACTAAGGTCGGGAAAAGATTGCAAGTTAAGGGGTGTAACTCTATAATGCCTGCGATTAAAAATAATCATCAGTTAAACTTGTCAAGCAGAATTGCTGTGAGTGAACAAAAATGAGTCGAACTAGTCGCATGATTGATCGACGATTAGCGAAAGCTTTAGTCATCTTACAAGCAGTAATGATTCCTGTTTCAGCCCTGATTGGTTGGGTCCTTAAAGACACAATCACAGCATATAGTGCAGCTTTGGGTGCGTTGGTATGCTGGCTAGCAAGTAGCTACTTTTCATGGCAGTCGTTTCGTGCGGCTGGTGCCCGTGCCTCTAAACAGGTGCTGTCAAACATGTATCGTGGCTTAATGGGCAAGTTTGCAATCGTGATTGTTGGATTCATTTTGATTTTGATCAATGTCAAACCGTTGTCAGCGGTGGCATTGTTTTGTGGTTTTATGCTCGTACAAAGTATGTCGTGGGTCGCTCCTTTTTGGGCAACACGCTTAAAAAAACGAGTATAAGCACAACAAAAAATTGAAAAGTTTTTTGGAGAGTAACGAGATATCAGGCAGCACGCGATATTCGTTTTCTCTATTAGTTTTGACATTGACCAGGTGTGATTTATGGCTGCTGAAGAACATGCCCTTACTTCGACCGAGTACATTCAGCATCACTTGACTAACATGACCTATGGCAAAATGCCAGATGGTACTTGGAAGTTAGCTGAGACTGCTAAAGAAGCTCAAGAGATGGGGTTCACTGCTATTCACTTGGATTCAATGGGTTGGTCTATCGGCCTTGGTATTGTTTTCTGTTTGTTGTTCTGGGTTGTGGCGAAAGCTGCAAACTCTGGTGTTCCGACCAAGTTCCAGTCTGCAATCGAAATGATTATCGAGTTCGTTGACTCAAGTGTCCGTGACACTTTCCATGGCAAATCGCGCTTAATCGCGCCGTTAGCGTTGACCATCTTCGTGTGGATTTTCCTCATGAACTTGATGGACTTGATCCCTGTTGACTGGATTCCTTATACAGCTCAATTGATCGGTGCTAACGTGTTTGGTATGGATCCTCACCACGTTTACTTCAAAATCGTTCCATCTACTGATCCTAACATTACCCTTGGTATGGCATTGTCAGTATTTGCGTTAACTATTTTCTATAGTATCCGTGAGAAAGGTCTTGTCGGATTCGGTGCAGAATTTGCACTTAACCCATTTAACCCAAGTAACCCAGTTTTAAAAGCATTACTTATTCCAGTAAACATTATTCTTGAATTAGTAACTTTTATTGCACGTCCAATCTCATTGGCTCTACGACTGTTCGGTAACATGTATGCGGGTGAGTTGATCTTCATCTTGATCGCATTATTGCCGTTCTGGATCCAGTGGGCGTTGTCTGTGCCTTGGGCGATCTTCCATATTCTTGTTATTACGTTACAAGCATTCATTTTCATGATGTTGACTATCGTATATATGAGTATGGCTAGCGAAAAGCATTAATGGTATTGCTCAACTGTCAAAGGGTGGTTGGGCACACAATTTTTTAACTTAATTTGGTATAAACCTAACCTCTGAGGAATTATCATGGAACTCACTTTAGGTCTAGTTGCAATTGCATCTGCTATCTTGATCGCTTTTGGTGCTTTAGGTACTGCGATTGGCTTTGGTCTTCTAGGCGGCCGTTTCTTAGAAGCTGTTGCTCGTCAACCAGAATTGGCTCCACAACTTCAAACTCGTATGTTCTTAATCGCGGGTCTTCTTGATGCTGTGCCTATGATCGGTGTTGGTATTGGCTTGTTCTTCATCTTCGCTAATCCATTTGTAGGTTAATCAGCTTAATTCCTAAATTAAACTATTGAGGAATAGCAATGAATATCAACCTCACATTGATTGGCCAAGCGATTGCTTTTGCGATTTTTGTCGCATTCTGCATGAAATTTGTTTGGCCACCACTAATCAATGCGATTAGTGAGCGTCAGCGTAAAATCGCTGATGGCTTAAACGCTGCTGAAAAAGCGAAAGCTGACCTTGCGGATGCGCAAGCACAAGTGAAAGCTGAATTAGATGCGGCTAAAGCACAAGCGGCTCAATTGATCGAACAAGCGAACCGTCGTGGTGCGCAATTGGTAGAAGAAGCGCGTACTCAAGCTGCGGCTGAAGGTGAGCGTATTCGTCAACAAGCTAAAGAAGCTGTTGATACTGAAATCAATGCTGCTCGCGAAGAATTACGTCAACAAGTTGCTGCTCTTGCAGTTACTGGCGCAGAAAAAATTCTGAACCAGCAAGTTGACGCAGAAGCTCACAATGCCATGCTGACTCAGCTGGCTGCTAAACTTTAAGAGAGGCGGATTATGGCTGAACTCTTGACGTTGGCACGCCCATACGCTAAAGCAGCATTTGCTTACGCTTCTGAGCAAAATGCAACTGACGCTTGGTCAAATGCATTAAACTTGCTCAGTGCTGCGGTGCAAGACGAAGCATTTTCAGCTTATCTAAATCGCCCTGAGCTTACTCCTGCTGAGCAGGTAAGTGTTTTCGCAAAAGTTTTAGGTGAAGACCAGACTGCAGCAGTGTCAAACTTTTTGACATTGCTTGCTGATAATGACCGTCTGGCACTTCTTCCTGAAATTTCAGAAGAATACGAACAGCTCAAATCACAGAATAACAATACTGTGGATGTAGTGATTGAATCTGCATTCCCATTGACTTCTGTACAAGAACAATTACTTGCGCATGCATTAGAGAAAAAATTCGAAGCTGCCGTAAATGTTTCAGTAGAAGTTAACCCAGCGTTAATCGCGGGTGTAGTTATTCGTGCAGGCGACCAAGTGATAGATGATTCTGCGCTTAACAAGCTTGAAAAAATGCGGACTCGTCTTCTTGCTTAACAGCTTGAAGACTGAACTTTAAAAAGATTGAGGTATAGCGCAATGCAACAACTGAATCCATCCGAGATCAGTGCGCTCATTAAACAGCGTATCGGCGATCTGGACACCAGCGCGACCGCTAAGAACGAAGGGACCATTGTTATGGTTTCCGACGGTATTGTGCGCATTCACGGCCTTGCTGATGCAATGTACGGTGAAATGATCGAATTCGACGGCGGCTTATTTGGTATGGCACTGAACCTAGAACAGGATTCAGTGGGTGCCGTTGTCTTAGGTAACTACTTAAGCCTTCAAGAAGGTCAAAAAGCTCGTTGCACAGGTCGTGTATTAGAAGTTCCGGTTGGTCCAGAACTTTTAGGCCGTGTAGTAGATGCTTTGGGTAACCCAATTGATGGTAAAGGCCCTATTGACGCAAAACTTACTGATGCTGTTGAAAAAGTAGCACCAGGCGTAATTTGGCGTCAATCAGTGGATCAACCTGTACAAACTGGTTATAAATCAGTAGATACAATGATCCCTGTTGGTCGTGGTCAACGTGAGTTGATCATCGGTGACCGTCAAACTGGTAAAACAGCTATGGCGATCGATGCGATCATCGCTCAGAAAAACTCTGGCATTAAATGTGTATACGTAGCAATTGGTCAAAAACAATCGACTATCGCTAACGTTGTGCGCAAGCTAGAAGAAACTGGCGCTATGGCGTACACAACTGTTGTAGCAGCTGCTGCAGCTGATCCTGCAGCGATGCAGTATCTTGCTCCGTATGCTGGTTGTACAATGGGTGAGTACTTCCGTGACCGCGGTGAAGACGCGCTTATCATTTATGATGACTTGTCTAAACAAGCTGTTGCTTACCGTCAAATTTCATTGCTTCTACGTCGTCCACCAGGTCGTGAAGCATATCCTGGTGACGTATTCTATCTACACTCACGTTTACTTGAACGTGCTTCACGTGTATCTGCTGACTACGTTGAGAAATTCACTAACGGTGAAGTTAAAGGCCAAACTGGTTCATTAACTGCATTACCGATTATTGAAACTCAAGCCGGTGACGTATCTGCATTCGTACCTACAAACGTAATTTCGATTACTGACGGTCAGATCTTCTTAGAAACATCATTATTCAACGCAGGTATTCGTCCTGCTGTGAACGCGGGTATCTCTGTATCACGTGTTGGTGGTTCTGCTCAGACTAAGATCATCAAAAAATTGTCAGGTGGTATCCGTACCGCTCTTGCGCAATACCGTGAATTAGCTGCGTTTGCTCAGTTCGCTTCTGACCTTGACGAAGCAACTCGTAAACAGCTTGAACATGGTCAACGTGTAACTGAGCTTATGAAGCAAAAACAATATGCTCCATACTCAATTGCTGACCAAGCTGTTTCAATTTATGCATCTAACGAAGGCTATATGGCTGACGTAGAAGTGAAGAAAATCGTTGCATTTGATGCTGCGTTGATCTCTTACTTCCGTTCAGAACATGCTGCGTTAATGCAAAAAATTGACGAGACTGGTGCTTACGATAAAGAAATCGAAGCAGCAATCAAAGCAGGTATTGAAAGCTTTAAAGCGACTCAAACTTACTAAGATTCAACGATGTTGAATCTGGTTCTGGTTTGGTTCACGGATCAACCTTCGAAAGCTCGAAAGGGCTTTCGAATACTAGGTTAAGCGTATGGCAAATTTAAAAGAAATTCGCGCCAAAGTAGCTAGTATCAAAAGCACGCAGAAAATTACTCGCGCGATGCAGATGGTAGCAGCTTCTAAGATGCGTCGTGCGCAAGAGCGCATGGCTCAAGGCCGTCCGTATGCCGAAAATATGCACCGTGTAATTGCTCATTTGGTACAAGCGAACCCTGAATACAAACACCGTTATATGGTTGAACGTCCTGTAAAGCGCGTTGGCTATATCATTGTTTCTTCAGATCGCGGCCTTGCTGGTGGTTTGAACATTAACTTGTTCAAAAAAGTGGTCAAACACGTACAACAGCAACAAGAGCAGTCAATTGAAGTTCAATTTGCTTTAATTGGTCAAAAAGCGGTTTCGTTTTTTAAAAACTACGGCGGTAAAGTTCTTGGTGCAACTACAAACGTAGGTGATGCTCCGAGTCTTGAACAGTTAACTGGTTCTGTACAGGTGATGTTAGACGCGTTTGATAAAGGCGAGTTAGATCGTATTTATCTAGTGTCAAACGGCTTTGTCAACGCCATGACTCAAAACCAAAAAATCGAACAGCTTGTTCCTTTAGCAGCTGCTGAGGAAAGCGAAGGCCTAAATCGTCAATACGGTTGGGACTATATCTATGAACCAGAAGCTGAAGAGCTTCTAAATGGTTTATTGGTTCGTTACATTGAGTCTATGGTTTATCAAGGTGTGATTGAAAACATCGCATGTGAACAGTCTGCTCGTATGGTTGCAATGAAAGCTGCAACTGATAACGCGGGTGAATTGATCAAGAGCCTACAACTTATTTATAACAAGCTGCGTCAAGCCGCGATTACTCAGGAAATCTCTGAGATCGTTGGTGGTGCCGCTGCCGTTTAACATTATTAGTTTGAATTGAGGAGACAGCAATGAGTAGCGGTCGTATCATTCAGATCATCGGCGCGGTTATCGACGTCGAGTTTGAACGTAACAGCGTTCCTAAGATCTATGACGCTCTCCATGTTGATGGTACTGAAACTACATTAGAAGTTCAGCAGCAACTTGGTGATGGCGTAGTTCGTACTATTGCAATGGGTTCTACTGAAGGCCTTAAGCGTGGTCTTACTGTAACTAACACTGGCGCGCCTATCTCTGTACCTGTAGGTACTGCATGTTTAGGTCGTATCATGGACGTTCTTGGTCGCCCTATCGACGAAGCTGGTCCTGTTGGTACTGAAGCTCGTTTACCAATTCACCGTCAAGCGCCTTCTTATGCAGAACAAGCGGCTTCTACTGACCTTTTAGAAACTGGTATTAAAGTCATTGACTTACTTTGCCCGTTCGCTAAAGGTGGTAAAGTTGGTCTGTTCGGTGGTGCCGGTGTTGGTAAAACTGTAAACATGATGGAGTTGATCAACAACATCGCTAAAGCTCACTCAGGTTTATCTGTGTTTGCTGGTGTTGGTGAACGTACTCGTGAAGGTAATGACTTCTATCACGAAATGAAAGACTCAAACGTTCTAGACAAAGTAGCAATGGTCTACGGTCAGATGAATGAGCCACCAGGTAACCGTTTACGTGTAGCGTTGACTGGTTTGACTATGGCTGAGTACTTCCGTGACGAAAAAGATGAAAACGGTAAAGGCCGTGACGTTCTATTGTTCGTCGACAACATCTATCGTTATACACTAGCGGGTACTGAAGTATCAGCACTTCTAGGTCGTATGCCATCTGCAGTAGGTTACCAACCGACTCTTGCAGAAGAGATGGGTGTTCTTCAAGAACGTATTACGTCTACTAAGTCTGGTTCTATTACGTCAATCCAAGCGGTATACGTACCTGCCGATGACTTAACAGATCCATCGCCTGCGACTACCTTCGCTCACTTGGATGCGACTGTTGTATTGAGCCGTGACATCGCATCTTCTGGTATTTACCCAGCGATCGATCCACTTGACTCTACTTCACGTCAGTTAGATCCACTTGTAGTGGGTACTGAGCATTACGAAATCGCTCGTTCAGTTCAAAACGTTCTTCAACGTTACAAAGAATTGAAAGACATTATCGCAATTCTTGGTATGGACGAATTGGCAGAAGAAGACAAACTTACTGTATACCGTGCACGTAAGATCCAACGTTTCTTCTCTCAACCGTTCCACGTAGCTGAAGTGTTTACTGGTGCTCCTGGTAAACTTGTACCGCTTAAAGAAACAATTCGTGGCTTTAAAGGTCTTCTAGCTGGTGAATACGACCACATTCCAGAACAAGCGTTCTACATGGTTGGTGGTATTGACGAAGTTATTGCTAAAGCTGAGAAACTTTAATTAGTTCCCTAATTTAGGAGATTCTCATGGCGACTATGCAATGTGACGTTGTAAGTGTTAAAGAGTCTTTGTACTCTGGCGCTGTAACTATGCTAATTGCTAAAGGTGCTGGTGGTGAGTTGGGTATTATGCCTGGCCATGCGCCACTAGTAACTTTGCTCAAGCCGGGCGCAATCCGCGTTCTGCTCGAAAATGGTACAGAAGAATTAATCTATGTATCAGGTGGTGTACTTGAAGTTCAACCGCACGTTGTTACTGTACTTGCAGATACTGCAGTACGTGCTGACAACCTTGATGAAGCAGCAATTATTGAAGCTCGTAAACAAGCTGAACAATTGTTAGCAAATCAAAAGAGCGACTTGGACTCAGCTGCTGCTTTGGCTGCTCTTGCAGAAACTGCTGCTCAGTTGGAAACCATCCGCAAAATCAAAAACCGCGCTCAATAAGACGCTGTTTGAGATTGAAAGAGCCACCCGAAAGGGTGGTTTTTTTATGTTCAAATATACAACTTAAATCGAGATGGATATAATATTTAGCAAATAAATCTTGATATAAAAAATAAAATGAAACTCAACATTAAAACAACCAATGAAGATTTTTATGTATTTCAGGTGCTAAATGAAAATCTGATGAATCCTGTTGTATATGACAAATTCGAAGTTAAGTTTCTCAGATTAGTGTTTAAATTTTTTATACTATTAATTGTCGGTCTCTTTATTTTTATTTTCTTCAAAAATGATTCTTCACTTTTGAATTACTTGATTGTGTTAGTCGCTCTTTTATTAGGATTATTGCCCAAAGTAAACTCTCTTTTTCAAAATATGTTTAAGATACGATATATCGATCATATGGCTGAAAATTCGAAAATTTTCATTGGGGATAAAGAAATTGAGATTACAGAGAAAAATCTTATCGAAAGTACTGAGTATTACACTCAAATTTTTTCATGGAGTTTAGTATCAAATATTGAGAAAACGCAAACTCATTTAATTGTTTTCTTCGGTATATGTATAGGGATTATTTTGCCCTTAGACCAAATTAATAATGACGTAGAAAAGATAATACAACAATATTGCCCAAATATTGAGTTCAAAGAACATAACTGGTAAGTAAATTTCATTTGATTGTCTTTGATGAATTTGAAGTGATTTATTTGTAATGAATAATTGAGAAATTTCTATTCTCCATAATATTCACATCAAATCTCTTATCAAAATTTTCCCCTAATTTTTTCAGCTCAGGCTTTATATCTATCACCTAAAGTTGAATATATTTTATTCAATACAATCTTTATGGTGATTAAATTCAATTAGCTAGCATTGCACCATGAACCTTATCGCCTATGAGCCGCATTTTTGGGAACTTTATCAAGACTTTGATCAATATTACTTGAGCATAGCGGTTGATCTGAGTTCTGTCGTGTCATGTTGGGATGTTGAACTCACCCATGAAGAAGTCCAGCAATATGAACACCGTGGACGCGTAAGTATTCAAGAGTTGGCTAAATCGATGGTTGCTGCTGCTTATAAAGGTGATTTTGCTTCATTAGAAAGTCGTTTAGTGAAACCATATGAACGTCAGGCCATGCAATCGGCTTTTAAAAAATGGCAAGATAGCCAAAAAGCAGGTTAATGCTCGTTATTCATGCATGGGTAAAATTGAAAACTCGCCGTGACTGATAATTTTTATTTTAAAAATTTGATCAAAGCCTTCATCTTGTGACGGGACTTGAAGCTTGCGATAAGTCGCACACACGCCAACTTCTGGGATATGGGCTTTGCCTTCACGAAAACTGTTACGCTTTAAGGTACTGTCCAAATCGGTTTCAAAATAATAAGCAATCACTTCAAACCCTGCATCAACTGCGCGTTGGATATAGCGAGCACGAGCTTCCCGATCTGGGTTGGTATTATCAATCACCATTTTGGTTTTGGATGCCAAACCTGCTTCAAAGATCATATTTTCCCGATGTCGGGTTTTCAACATATCCAAATTAATACGTAAATGGCTATGATATAAATTCAACATGTAAAAGGTTGATTTGCCAGAGGCTTGAACGCCTGTAAAAATAATCAGCTGCATGGTATTTGCAATGAAAGTACGGAATGAATAGTAGAGTATTAAATCAGCTACCCAGTTTTGCTACAATCTCTACAAAATAAATAAGAACAAGTTGCAAAGGTCCGTATGCACAAATTTTTCACCAGTTTATCACTGTGTCTTTGTTATAGTTTGCTCGTTGCATGTCAAAGCCAATACGTCACGACACCCAATCTTCCCACTGAAGCTGCACTTGTCGCTGAATCGGTTGATAATGGCATCAGTACGGAGCTTAAAATCCCATATATGACCGCCTTTCGAAATCTGCGACAAGCCTATAATCACTGTGTTGCGTTTACCGCGAACAATCGCTACGTCTATACCGATAATCGTTTAGAAGAGCATTTGGAGCAGGGGACATTGATGGCACGAACTGAGCATGGGGCGTATTTGCATAAAATGTTGGTCGAAAGTTTAGATCCACAGACGACACGTATTACCTTATTTTTACCGAAGCAATATAGCTTTGCCCAAGCACGTTTTAAACAAGATGTTCAGCGCGCACTTGGACAAGATAAAAACTGTAATACCTTTGAATTTGCTCAATCCAACTAATTGAACTTTAAGACGCTTGTGAGCTTTCCTGCTCTGGGTGTTCTACACGTTTACCGCCTTCATAACTGGCAAATCGAGCCTGATCACGTTTGAAGACCGGTGCGGGTGTTGGCCAAGGCCAATCTCCAAAATGGGTTTCACGATAGCGTTTAAAAGCCGCATCGAGTTCTTCCGTGGTATTGAGCACAAATGGACCGCGCATCGCCACGGGTTCATTAATCGGTTCACCTTCTAACCACAGAATCCGTGCTTCTAATCCACCTGCTTTGAGATGGACGTCGGCATCTGATTGGAGTTCAACCAAATGCTTCATCTGAATGGTTTGACCTTCTATTTCTAATGTATTGCCTTGATAGAAATAAGCAAAACGGTTGGAGCTACTTGTTGTTGCGGGAATCACCAACTCTGCACCTGCTTGCATGGTGATTAAATAAATGTTGACCTTATTTTCTGCGGCAGCCGCCCATGAGTGTGGCGGTCGGGAAATAGCATCAGTGGATTTAAACTGCCCTGAAATCACGCGAATATCCGATTTTTTTCCTTCACTATCCGTTTCAAAGACGTGAGGAATCTCTTCACGCCAAAACATTTTATAGTCGGCATCATGGGTTTTCTGTTCAGCTGATGAATTAAACCAAATTTGGAAAAGTTCAAAAGGATTGGCTTTATCTTCATGCAGTAGGGGGAACATTTCACAGTGTTCAACGCCATTGCCTGTAGACAGCCATTGCACATCACCTGCAGCATAGCGTCCGCCATTGCCTAATGAGTCAAAGTGATCGACATAGCCTTGTTCAACCAAGGTAATGGTTTCAAAGCCAGTGTGTGGATGCTCTGGGAAACCTGGAACCACATCGCCATAGTACATATTGAATTCATCTTTCTCTGCGGCTGTTTTTGGCCCCATGTCTGCATTTGCAGCAGGAAAATGATCGATATGATGAGCAGTAAATAAGAAAGGATCTTTTAAATCTAAACGAAAGGTAATGGGTGTAATGTTATAAATCACAGCGTTTGACATAACTGTTCCATCATTGGCTTTATTATTAAGCATTAATCTAAAAGGAAAAACAGTCGTGTTCTATAGCGGAACTGTAAGAAAAAAGCGTTAGCTCAAGGTCTAACGCTTTTTTGATTTACAACAGGTGGAATGCAATGGAAATACTAAATTTCGCTATTTATTCAGTTTCAGTGGGTGCAGTAGATGAGCTTTTGCCTGCTTGATCTTGGATCAACATACCTGCCAATTTCAGCATTTCCGCTTGGATACTGCCCATTTGATTTTGGATTTTCTGAAAATCAACTTTGCTTAAATCGACTTGTCCATTGAGAAAAGGTGAGGCCAATACTTGCTGATTTGCTGCCTGTAGATTGCTGCGAATATCATTAATTTCAGTGCTTTTTAGATTTAGATCATTCAAAGCTTGATTGAAACCTTTGAGCTGCTGTTGCAGCTGGGTTGCCGCTTTTTGCAATTGGAGATGATCTTGGTTGCTGACTGCGGCTTCTAAATCGACCTGCGTTTGTTTGAGTTGTTCAACATAATTGCCGGCTTTAAGTTGCATATCCGCAACATCGCGAACGATATAAAACATATTGCCGCTTTTTAATTGGCTTTGATCTGTCGCCTGACTTTGTGTCGCAGATTGATCTTCGTTTGTTGATGTTGTTGCAGGGCGATCATTTTCTGCTGCGATTTCTTGTTCCTGTTGCGGTGCTGTGGCAGGTTCACAGCCAATCAGTACCAAGACACCACTAAAAATGGCAAAAGGGAGAAGGGCATTCTGCACAAGCTTTTTCATTCAATCATCACTATGTGTTAAGTCTCTGCTTTGAATATAGGGGGAAAATGTGGATTAAAAATAGATTGTTGCAAAGCAATAACAAAATAATCGCTCGAACAAAAAAGAGGGCATTTGCCCTCTTTTGATGTTTTGATGGGTTTAACCCGCAATGATTTTGATCATGGCGTGGCTGACGGCATTCATTAAAATGTAGTCGCCATTCACTTTAATCCATTGTTGGTTTTGCCTGATTTAGACAATTTTTTGTATTTAATGTGGTCTACTTTGTAGCGATGACCACGGTATTCAGAAGGTACTTTTTGTCCAGAACGCCAGGTATGTGATGGATTTACCGCTTTTTTCTTGTTCTGGCTTTGGTTTTTACCCGTGTGTATTGTTTAGTGTGCTGTTGGGTTTTCGTCTTTTGAGTTTTTTGCCGTGCATCTATTGTTAGCGCAGAAACACGTGCTGTCAAAAAATACATAAAACGATAGCTTTCATTAATGTATTCATAAGTTCACCTGTTTACTGCTGGATATGAATTGATAAGACTCATGATAATGAGTATTTACAGGGAAGCTTTGAATAATGTGTATGTGAAATATTAAAACAATGGATAAAATGTGTAAATTATCAATATGTGATAATTATTAAATATTATTGTGATAATTTAAAATAATTAATCTCAGTTAAAATCACAATAATCTTAACTGAGAGATTGAGATATTGTCGAATTATTTGGCTAATTCAGCGTTAATGGCATCGACAATACGAGCATCATCTGCCTTGATGTCAGGTGCAAATCGTGCCACAACTTCACCTTGTTTATTCACGAGGAATTTTTCAAAATTCCATAAAACTTCAGGCTTAGGATTTGGAGTTAAACCGTATTCAACTAAATCATCCCACCAAGGGCCTTCACCAATGCGTTTAGGGATGGCTTGGGTTAAGGTTTGATAAAGTGGATGTTTATCCGCGCCTGCCACAGAAATTTTTGCAAAAAGTGGGAAATCAACCTTGTAGTTGATCGAGCAAAATTCTTGAATTTCAGCTTCAGAACCAGGTTCTTGTTCTAAAAAGTTATTGGCAGGAAAGCCTAAGACTTCAAAGCCTTGCGACTTCTTCTCTGTATAAAGTTTTTCTAGGCCTTCATATTGCGGTGTTAGCCCACATTTAGAGGCTACATTGACCAATAATAAAACCTTGCCTTGGTATTGATTGAGTGTGGTGTCATCACCTTGGATGGTTTTTACCGGGATATCGTAAACTGAAGCTGACATATTCGTTCCTAATTGAAGTTGTGCCTTTCATCCTTGTTTTAAAGGGAAATCTGGTGAACAGCAAGCTTTTATCGATAGGCTTTTCGCATAATTTTTGTAGTAGTTTGCAGAATTCGAGCTGAGGCTTGCTTGAGTGCTTGGCATTTAACTAGTGGCACGGTGTTGGTTTGGGGTTTTTCCTGTATAGCGTTTAAAAAACTCAATAAAGCTTGAGCTGTGTTGATAGCCCAATTCATAGCTGAGAGCTTTAATAGACTGACCAGCACGGAGTTGTTGAATGGCATAAATAATTTTTGCACGGTTTCGCCATTCAGAAAGGCTCATTTGCAGTTCGTTCTGACTCAGCCGCAGTAACTGACGCCCACTCAAACCGACATTGGATAAGCATCGCTGTAGGCTCAAACTAAAATGATCTACATCTGCGAGCTGCGCCAAGATCGGCTTTAACACCGCATCATGGCTTTGCGGCAAATAATGTTGATGTTTGGGCGCTGTTTTTAACTGGTCGAATAAGACCTGTAGCAGGTGTCGATAGGGTGGTGTGGTATGTTGCTCTGTAGGAAAGGCCAAAATTTCTTGCACCAACAAACGAAAGAAAGGCTGGATGCTAAACACTTCAGTCTGCTTGGGAAAATCTATGCAGAGATCTGGTGCCAGTCGGATTGCCACATAATGAATGGGTTGTTCATCAATCGCGACCGAGCAATGTTCTGTCTGTGGGGGAATCCACACCCCATAACTAGCAGGTGAGAGATGATGTTGCCCTTGTATTTCATATTCGAAAATACCATCGAGACAAAAATTAAAATCACCCCAAAGACAACTGTGCGGATAGACAGCATCTAATGTGGTGTAGTGTGCTTCAAAAAGCTCGATTTGTTGTTCAATCGGTGCTGATGTCATATAAGCCTAAGTGTCGATGTCTGAACTACAATATAAATGTCTGAAATTATGTATTTCAATTAAAACAGACATCACTCAAAATACCTAAACCAATCTTTGCACAATATATTGAGGAGTCAGACATGTTGCTTCAAGCGCGTTGGGCGAAATTAGCAATTTGTTTGCCTCTGATCGCGGTATTTATATGGTCGTTGAATATTACCGTCACCCGCTATGTGACTGATTATATTTCACCAGTCAGTATTAGTTTTTATCGATGGTTTATTGCATTTTTGATTTTAACCCCCTTTATGCTGAAAACCGTTTGGCAGCAAAGACAGATTATCGGGCAGCATTGGCAGCAATTGGCTGTGCTGAGTGCTTTTGGCATGGTGTTATATCAAGGTTTGGGCTATACCGCTGCGCATTATACGACGGCGACCAATATGGGCATCATCAATGCCTTTATCCCTGTTTTTACGATTGCCGTTGCATTTTTCATACTTAAAGATGTACCGAATCGCTATGCCATCTTGGGCTGTGCGATTTCATTTACGGGGCTATTGTTTGTCATTGCGCAAGGAGATTTCAGTCAATTACTGAATATGGGCGGACATTTCGGCGATATCCTCATGATCTTCGCAGTGTTTTTCTATGCCTTTTATGGGGTGTTTTTAAAAAAATGGCAACTGAAACTTCCGCTATTGTTGAGCTTATATGTACAAATTTTCTTTGCCGTTTTATATCACTTGCCATTCGTGTTGTATTTAGGCATAGACGCGATTAATCCTACGAATGCGCCAAGTGTATTTTATGCGGCAATTTTTCCATCACTGATTGCACCATTGGTATGGATGTTGGCTGTACAACATCTCGGCCCGAATCGCACCAGTATTTTTATGAATTTGATGCCGGTATTTACCGCGATTATTGCCTATTTCTGGTTGGCTGAGCAGTGGATGATTTATCATACCGTCGGCACAGTGATGGCGATTACTGGGGTGATCTTGGCGCAGCGTAAGTAAATCTAGTAAAAAGTTGAAAATTTATGAGAATTATTGATTAAAAAGTAGGCAAACAAACTTATTTTTTATAGGGCAAATCTTTTGAAAATGGATTTTTGAGTGTAAAACTGAATTAAAAAACAAATTCTAGTCTTAAAAATCAATCAAAAATAGATACATATTTTGACTAAGTAGTTATAAAATCAGAAATAAAGTGCTTATCAGTAGTTTTATTTATATAAAAAATATATTTGTTAAATTTAAAAAAATATTACATAATACTTTCATCGTAAATGAGGAAGTAATTCTTAATAATTACTTGATATTTACCCAGAGATTGCAAGACCCTCTGGATGTGATTTTATACACATCCTTTTTTATGCTCAGCCATCCCTATATGGCTGAGCTTTTTTTTGTTTGTATTTTCTAAAAGGCAGGTATAGACAGGCATCCGAGCTTATGCGCGGATGATTTCACCTGTTTCAGCATCAATAATTTTGCTTGGTTCTTGGCTTAGGCCGAGATCACCATTTAAGTAATTTAGTTCATTAGCAAAATACTGATTGGCTTCTTGTAAGGAACGTGCAGGGGTTAATCCCGCAGGATTGGCACTGGTAGACACAATAAAGCCATTAAAAGCTTGGCATAAAGCTACACATAAAGAATGGGTAGTCACACGGACTGCGACTTTTGGATGATTGCCTTTAATCCATGTTGGAATATGGTCACCAGCCGGTAATAACCATGTAGTTGCACGTTCATTGGGTTTACGGTTGGTCCATGTTGCAATGACTTGCTGACGCATATCTTCTGTTAAACCTTGAAGCAGGTGTTCAACTTGAGCGACATTCGCAGCCAATAAAATCACACCTTTTTCAATGGGACGTTGTTTTAAGCGCAAAATTTCGAGAAAGGCTTGCTCATTGTAGGGATCACAGCCCAATCCCCAAACAGCCTCTGTAGGATATGCGAGAACCTGACCTTTTTTAAGACAGGAAGCTGCTTCTGCAACAGAGGTGGTAATCATTTCTATAGACCTTATCTGATTCGACAAAGGACTATTGTGAACCTAATTTACCCATTCGACAACGTAGGTAGTGTCCGGCTTGTTGAGTGGCATAGCCCATTAACTCTAATTCCATCAGTTGACTGGTCAATGTCGCGGTATCAATTTTGAGTTGAATGGACAATTGATCAAGGCCTTGGCCGACCCAATCGAGTTGCCGATACAGCGCAATTAAATGTTCTGGGATAGGTTCGGGTGGCGGGGTGTCCGGTGTTGCTGTTTCGGGTGTCGCTATTTCGGTGGTTGTTAAGGTCTCGGCAGCCTGTGATTGCCACTGTGTGGCTAGTGCCAAGTCTTCAATAACCTGTTGTGGATGATCAATCAAAATTGCACCTTCGCGTATGAGTTGATGGCAACCTTGATGCGACTCACTATAAATATGGCCTGGAATGGCAAAAATAGATTTGCCTTGTTCGGCAGCGCGTTGAGCCGTGATCAGTGAACCACTTTTTAATGCCGCTTCCGCCACGATGACACCAAGGCTGAGCCCACTGACGATACGATTTCGATGTGGAAAATGGTGTTGCAATGGGGGAGTGTGCGGTAGAAACTCACTGATTACGGTTCCTCCATGTTGGATGATCTCTTGTCTTAAACTCTGATGTGCGGTCGGATAAGTTTGATCTAAACCTGTGCCCATCACGGCAATGGTTCTGTGGTGTTGTATGGCAGCGCGATGTGCCGCTTCATCAATTCCTTGTGCTAAACCGCTATTGATATAAAACCCTTGCTCACTCAGATAATAAGCAAAATCATAGGCAATTTGTCGACCTTGGGGACTAGGTTTGCGGCTACCCACAATCGCAATTTGGGGTTGCATCAAGGCTTGGGCATTACCTTGCCCAAATAGAATCGGCGGCTTGTCGCTATAAGGTAAAAGCTGTTGTGGATAGTTTAGGTCTTCAGGAATCAGTACAAAGTCACTGTATTGTTCAATATCCTTAAGACATTTTTCAAAGCTAAGCTGTCCACTTGGGCTATGAAATTCCTCAAAGCGCTTTAAATGATTTTTATGCAGTCCTAATTTTTGCCATGTGGTGATTTGATTAGGCTTAAGGGCGTAGTGTAGGGCAGGATAGTGCTGCTGAATTTTATAGAAACTATGAAGTGAGTGTTGCACCACAAACCACAGGCGAATGTAATCTAAATGCAAGTCAGTTAATGAGTTGAGCATAATGAGACCTTTGAATATGTCTTCTTTTTATGGTTTAAAATTATCAGTGATATCGTTGTTGGATAATAAAAAATGAGGCTGAATACAGCCTCATTTTTTATGGATTTGGTCTTAGTCATCCATCAGTGGTGGCTGAATCGTTGCACCCACTTTGATTGGTAATTCGCTCTCAAGTACATAAGCATAGCTTAAGTTATCAAACGTTTTGAATACCATGATGTTGCCAATACGTTGTCCTGGAAGTTGAACACGTTCTTTGGTTTTCGGATCAGTCACGATTTCACCTTTTTGGTTCACGCTAAAGACTTGACCAGATTGAACGCCTTGCAAGCTACCACGGTCGATCGTCACCACACTGTGAACCGCTGCAGTACCAATCGAGCCCATGACACGAACAATACTACCGCCAGCAGTGACATTTTCAGCATTGGTTGGATAGAACAGCGTTGGCAGCATTGGGTCATATTCAGGAAGAACACGATCGCCACGACGAACTTCGGCATTATAAGTATCGGTCAGTTCTAAAGTGGTAATGTCATTTTCACCACGAACGGCAACACCTGAAGCGACTTGAGTCAGTTCTAAACCTGCGTTGTATTTTTTGCCGTTTGCATCGGTAAAGATGTACGGTTCGCCTTCACGGTAAACAGCATAACGTTGACCGACTTGCATACCTTGGCCGCGTGCATAAACTGTTTGGCCTTTGGCAGCTAATACACGTTGATCAGCTGTACCTAAAATGTAAGGTGTGCCTTCAACAGAATCAGCGGCAACAATCATGCTGCGCTCAAGCCATTGCTTAATATATTCTAATGGGATAACCGGAATCGCACTGTTGAGGGATTCAACACGAACTTGTGGTTGAAGTTTAGTGCCACCTGTATAGCGACGAATAATACCTTCACAGCCATCACCTTCATCCTTACCGATGATTGGGCGGCCATTGTAGGTACACATTAATAGGCGGTCACCTGGGAAAATCCAGTGCGGATTTTTCACGTGTTTATTGCTCGCCCAGATTTCAGGCCAGCGCACAGGATTTTTTAAGAAACGCTTGGAAATATCCCACAACGTATCGCCTTTTTTCACCACATAAACTTGAGGCGCACCTGCCTTCAATGACGGTGGATTGACGTTACGAGCAGGGGCAGCTTCTGCAACACTGACCATTCCCATCCCCACACTTACACAGACTGTAAGTGCCAATAATTGTTTTTTAAACCCCAAGGCACTAAAAGTTGGCATGCCCTTCAAAACCTTTTTCATTATCATAATTCCTAAAATTATGTATGTAACTGCGTTATAATAACGATATTACACACAATTTTTTGATGAAGCATTCCTTCATTTTGTTTTTTGATCAATGGCATAAGTGAGGACGTCGTATGGCCTTATTACCTATTTTAAGTTTCCCCGATCCCCGTCTTCGTACCATTGCAAAACCAGTCGAAGAAGTTACTGATGAAATTCGTCAGTTAGCAGCCGACATGTTTGAAACTATGTATGAAGCACCGGGAATTGGCCTGGCAGCAACACAGGTAGATCACCATATTCAGCTGATAGTCATGGATTTATCTGAAGAAAAAGATCAACCCATGGTGTTTATTAACCCCAAAATTACGCCATTGACGCAAGAGACGCAGCCCTATGAAGAAGGCTGTTTATCAGTGCCTCAAATATACGATAAAGTTGAGCGCCCGTCACGTGTAAAAATTCAGGCAATTAACCTTGAAGGTCAATCATTTGAAGTGGAAGCGGACGGACTTCTCGCAGTTTGTATCCAACATGAAATGGATCACTTAAATGGTAAGTTATTCGTCGACTATCTATCGCCTTTGAAACGTCAACGTGCACGTGACAAAGTGGAAAAATTGGTTCGCCAACGTCAAAAAGATAAAGTCGCAGTTAAACGTTAATTGATCGCGGTTAAAAAATACCTGAGACAAGCCCAATTTCGATTGGGCTTTGTTATACTTGGGTCAGACAAATGTTAGGGTTTGCCTGTATTGTTTCGTAGTGGAGTGCTGCTGTCCTTTGCAGCGGTTTTTTTGCAGATTGCTGTTTTTTTACAGCCATTGTTGCCCAAGCAATATCAAGTTGCTCCGGTCTGCGAAACCATTACGCGTGCACTTTTACTTCCCAATGTTCATGCTGAACATACCGCACATTCACACCATTCATCTTCCGCTCACGCTGAGAAAGTTCAAGTCGATCATACTGCCCATGAACATGATACCAGTCATCAATGTCAGTATTGTACGGTCTATGGCAATTTGGTTTTGCCCCCTGAACTTGATGTGAAAGAAGTGCTTGATCGAATTCAAGTTCGTTTAATTGCTTTTCAAAAAGCTTTCAAGCATGTCTGGTTTGTTCTTCAACAACTCTTTTTACTTCCGCAAGGTCGAGCCCCGCCACTCGCTGCATAAATCCGACGTTTTTTAAACTTGGGTCTTTGAGGACTCAGGTACGCCTTTATTTATGTATTTTGTGAGATAAACATGGCTCAGCCTAAATTTTTTCTACAGCCTCTTGCGGCTGCAATTTGTGTTGCCTGCTATTCAACTTCTGTGATGGCTGACGAGATGTCCGTAGAGATGACGGAAACCAATGCGGTACAGACTTTGGCACCGATTGTGGTGACATCACATCAGGGGAATGATGCCAATGGCCTGATTGTTCGTGCCAATCCCAAACAGCCGATTCAACCGATACCTGCCAGTGATGGGGCTGATTATTTAAAAAGTATTGTGGGGTTTAGTGCTATTAAAAATGGGGGAACCAATGCAGACCCAACCTTCCGTGGCATGTTTGGTTCACGCATTAAAATTTTGACCGATGGTACTGAAAATTTAGGGGCGTGTCCGAGTCGTATGGATGCACCGACGTCTTATATTTCCCCTGAAAGTTATGACCGAATTTCAGTGATTAAAGGGCCTCAAACGGTTCAATATGCCAATACCGGTTCTGCTGCAACAGTCTTGTTTGAACGCAAACCTGAACAGTTCGATGCTGATAAAAACTACCGTGGTCAAGCCAGTGTGATGATCGGTTCTTATGGTCGTTTAGATCATAATGTTGAAGCGGCGGTGGGGGATGAACATAAATATGTCCGCCTAAATGCCAGCCGTTCTGTTGCAGATAGCTACCAAGACGGAGATGGTAATACTGTGCCGTCAGACTGGGAGCGCTGGAATACAGATTTGGCACTCGGTTGGACGCCAAACCAAGATACATGGGTAGAACTTACTGGAGGTAAAGCCGATGGTGAGGCGGTATACGCAGGCCGTTCAATGGATGGTTCGCAATTTGCCCGTGAAAGCTTAGGCCTTCGTGTCGAGAAAAAGAATGTCACAGAGGTGATTAAAAAAATCGAAGCACAGGTCAACTATAGTTATAACGACCATATCATGGACAACTTTAGTTTGCGTGAGCCACCTTTAGCTGAAATGACCCATCATGGTATGACTATGCTGATGCCGAATCCAATGGCGATGCAGGTTACACGCCGTACATTAAATGCACGTATGGCGGTAACCCATGAATGGGATAAGCTGCAGTTCATTACTGGACTGGATACGCAGAATAATAAACATGCCGGCAGCATGACGTCGAAAATGATGCCTTCGATGAATAAGCCCTTAACGCAAGATATGGCATTTCAGTCCTATGGCGGTTTTGGAGAAGTCAGTTATCAATTGAGTGACAACAATAAGTTGGTTTCAGGACTTCGTCTCGATCAAGTGCAAGTGAAAGATGAGCGTGCCGCTTCGAAAGCGAGTGGCTATAACACGGAGCTGAATGAAACATTGCCAAGTGCGTTTATTCGTTTTGAAAATAAACACCCTGAACATGACAATGGTAAAACCTATATCGGTCTAGGCTATGTGGAACGCATGCCAGATTATTGGGAATTATTTAGCCCTAAACATGGCAATGCGGGCACAACAAACACCTTTAATGGCGTCGAAACTGAAAAAACCTTGCAGTTAGATGTGGGCTATCAACATGAACATGGCGCATTCAGTTCATGGGCATCTGCCTATGCGGGGCTGATTCAGGACTTTATTTTGATGAGTTATCATGACCATCCAAATACAGGTGAGCATGATCATGGTTCAACCTTTAGCGCGGGTGCGAAAAATGTCGATGCCACCATTGCGGGAGCTGAAGCGGGGATTGGCTATCAATTTAGCGATCATATTCAAGCCGATGTTAGCGCAATGTATGCGTGGGGTAAAAACACCACAGATGGCAAGCCATTACCACAAATCTCACCTTTAGAAGCGCGTATCAACTTACGTTATATCCAAGATAATTATACTTTGGGAGCATTTTGGCGTGTGGTTGATGGGCAAAATCGTATCAGTGCGTACCAAGGCAATATCGTGGGTTATGACCTGAAAGAAAGTGCAGGTTTTGGCACACTGTCATTAAATGGTACTTATCATATTGATGAGGGTGTAGATGTATCTGTGGGTGTGGATAATCTCCTGAATAAAACCTATACCGAGCATCTGAATAAATTGGGTGATACAGGGACAGGTTTAGCGACCGATCAACAGTTTAATAATATTGGTCGCAATTATTGGGCACGCATATCGATGAAATTCTAAGTCCTGACATTTGTCATCCAAAAAGCAGAGCGATCGCTCTGCTTTTTTATTGGTGCATACTGGCCAGTTGTTTGGCCTTACTTTGATATAGTGCTAAACCGAGTTTTTGAATCGCACGGCCTTTTTGCTGTAATTTTTGATTTAAACTTGGGACATGCTTAGCACCTGAATACAGGACAAGATTTCTAGCCAATAAATAATAAGCAAACCATGCCGCAGACTGGGGTTTGAGCCCTAATTTATGCATACGTTTTTTGCCAATAAAAAATTGTGTCAGCTCCAGATGTTGTCGATAAGCCAGTTTTTGCTGAAGTGGTCGAAGGTATTTGTATTGCCTTTCAAACGGTTCCTTAGAGAGACTGGCACCGAGAGCCATACTGCTTGCATCGGATTGGGGGTGTACAAATTGCATCCAATACAGCAGTTTCCAACCGTCAGATTCTTTTTCAATTAACCATTTTTCATCAATACCCATCAACCAGCCGACATAGCGCCAAAAATGCAAAAAGCTTTCAGTTTCTTGTTTTGATGGGAAACTCCCTAAAGCGCGAATGCCCAAAAGCACCACACTGCTAAAGGCAAGATTGGTCATCGCCAAGTCAAATTGATTGATCGGCACCCCCCACGTTGCAAAATCCCAGTCTTTACCTTTTTGGAGTTGATGGCGTACCAAAGCATGAATAAAACGCACATAAATCGTCGATGTAAATCCCGCATGCAAACGCTCGAGTCCGCATTCTTCAGTGATATCTACCCACCATTTTGTGGTCTCAGCCAGACGTGTACCGGCTTGTTTATTTAAAGCACCGGTCAGCATGAGCGGCTGATTGAAACCGGGGAAGAGATAACCCACCATGAGTGAAAGATCTCGCAAAATAAAGCCATTGTTAATCCCGAGTCGATGGGTGAATTCAAGGGCTTGCTGGATTTTTTCTGGTTTTAACCACGGCGGTATTTGTTCAACATGCTTAAAAAAATGTTCGAGTTCGGGAATAGAAAAGGGAAGTTGCTCTACACCTTTAAATAAAGCAATTTCAAAATATTCACGATGCTGTTTAGGGTTCTGCATCATCCACGTGAGCACTTTTTCCATCTGTGGATCACCACATTGCAGGGCTTTATTGAGGGCAAGATATTGAGGGTAATTCGGCTGTGCAGCTTGACCCGTCAAATGAGACAGCAGAAAACTCAGCAGATTAGATTGCTGCGTGGCCTGAAATGAAGACAGCCGGTATTGAAGTGAGTGGTCATGTTTTGATCTTCAATGTTATTGTTTCATACCACACTAATATGAATATTTATTCGCATTCAATTCGCATAACACTATCGCATTGGAGAGCAATAGAATGAGAAAAAGACCACAACAACAACGCGCGAAAATGATCGTGGAAAACATTTTGCAAGCTGCGCAGTTGTGTATTGCAGAACAAGGTTTACTGGAGCTGACGACGCCCAAAATTGCGGAAAAATCTGGCGTGAGCGTTGGGTCAATTTATCAATATACTGAAAATAAAGAACAAATCGTAGAAGAGTTGCTGCTCAGAAAATCAGAACAATTGGGGTTGGCACTAAAAAATATAGTCGTGGAGCAAGAGCAGCACAGTATTTATGAGGTGATCCCACTTTGTATTCAGTTTGGCTTTGATATGTTGAAAGCTGATCGTGGCTTCTTTATTGAGATCTTAAAACATTGGCATCAATACAGTCATTCAGATGCCTCTCAGGTTTTGGAAAAGCATTTTTTTGAAGTCGGGATGTATTTATTTAATCGCTATTATTCACATTGGAACTTTGAAACGCTGAAACATCGCTCTTTTGTGATCATTAATAGTACCTTATTTACCATGATGCGCTATGTGAGCAATAATAGTTTTTTAATTACAGAACAACGACTTAAAGTAGAATTATCAAAGATGATTTTGGCGTATTTAGATAGTGAATAACACTGAAAAAATTAAGTTTGTCTATCAAATAATCTATTTAATTCAGATCCAAGATATGTGAAGATGGATCAAAAATAAATCAATAACTTAATATAATAAATCAGGAACATCATGATGGTTTCTTTGAGCTTGCAGCAACTGTCCAAATCTTTTGCGGGAAAATGTATATTTTCAAATTTAAATTTAGAGTTAAGCGAATTCGGAATTGTCGCTGTTGTTGCTGAGAATGGAGTAGGGAAGTCCACCTTACTTGCGATGATTGCTGGGATGTTGGATTTTGATGCAGGCAATATTTTGATTAATGATCAACAATATGCCCCTCATAACAATGAATACAAGAAACTTGTGGCCTATGTGCCAGATAAAAGCCCTATTTATGATTTTTTACAAGGGCAGGAGTTTCTGAATTTAATGTGTGATATTCGAGGGATAGCGCATGAGCAGTATCAAATCTTCATTGAAAAATTTAAATTAGAACACTATTTAGCCACGCCGTTTGCTGACATGTCTTTTGGTACAACCAAAAAGTTTTTATTGGTTGCAGCCTTAATGACTTCGGCACCTTTACTGATTTTAGATGAACCGAGTAATGGCTTAGATCAAAACGCCTTGGCTGAATTAACAAGCATACTTTTACAGCAGAGCCAATCAAAATTGATTCTATTGTCTTGCCATGATCCTGTATTTAGAGACAGTCTTGCAGCAAAAATCATCGAGCTAGATCGGTTAAAGTCCAATGAGCAGGCGGCATGATTAGACAAAGACATGTTGGGCAGCGAACAATCATAAAAACGCTTTTGAAATATCGATGGACATACTATGTCAAGACCACAGCAGACGCAGTTGCACGGCAAAAGCATTTACTTATTTTAATCACATTAATTCTCGGGCCAATGCTATTCGGACTGCTCTTATCTTTAGTGCAGCCCATTATTGATTTGGTTTATTGCAAATCATTAATCACGAATCTGTTTCTTTGGACAGGCTTTCTTGCCTTAAATGTATTTTGGTGTGCGATACAGCGTAAAGCTTTGAGCGGTGGAGAAGGGTATCGCTATCTAGCGCTATTGCCCATCACGCTCAAAAGTCGCTTTGCAGTGGAAATCAAATTTTTAGGCAGTTTAAGCTTTTTGATGTTATTGCCATTTGTTTTGGCGCTTCTATATGTTTGGGTTGAGTATGAACTCTTAGCTTCCATTGGCATCAGTGTATTGATGCTACTTTGGATCTTTAATTTATTAATCATACAAATGCTGCTTTTACAACAGAATCAATATTGGGTTTTAGTCTGTCTTTTGACATATTTGCCCATTTTGAGTCTAGCGATATTGGACGCTCAACTCGTTGCGGTGTTGTTATCTACTTTCATCTGTATAGCGGCAATAAAATTTTGGCTGGTCGGCAGAAAATTAAAACCAATAAAGCTGCAAGTACCTAGCGTATTTCTGATACAGAAATATAGCCCACTCTGGCTCAATCAAAATAAACTAATTATTCGTCAGGCATTTCATAAAAGATTTCTTACCCATCGTATTGTCAGTATCGGTATTTCGGTTACTGCGGTCGTGATTTTGTATTGGTTCGCCACACAGGTGGATACTTGGAACATCATGAGCCTTGATTTCACTGCTTCACAATTATTCCAATTAATGTGTGCCGTCTATATTGCACTGAGTTTATTCAATCTAGGCGTGATCAAAATGGACTTAAAATCAAATTTTGAATATGCAGAGCGATTCTGGATCATTCAAGGGTTCACACGATGGCAGCTCAGAAAATACGAATACTGTGTTTTATTGATAATTGGCTTGTTGATGAGTGTACCAGTATTGCTGTGGCTACTGCTGAAAGGTGGATTTGTAGATGTGCTATTGATGGCGACATTATTTGGTATCGCCATTCCATTTATTCAGTGGTTGTATAGAAAGCCTGAAGAAGTGCACGGTGTTATGCCAATTTTAATGTTTATCTTATGGGTGCCTGTGGCGTATTGCATGCTTTCTGTACGCTAAAAACACTTTTTTAAGTAAAAAACACGGATTTAGTAGAATAAATAAACAAACGTAATGAAAAACTAAAAATAAATGGAAAAGGGTGTTGCGTTGGATCAGAAATGCTGTAGAATGCACATCCATCGGCGGTGATGAAGATTAAAACTTCTGATAAAACAATGACTTGGTTGAATTGATTAAGTTGGGTTTTAGAAAGAAAGTTTAAAAATAATTTGAATTACTGGTTGACTCTTTAGAAATAAAGAGTAATATAGCCGACCTAGCTTGCTGGTGACGAACCAACAAGAAGATCATTAAGAGATTATGAAGAACAACTTGTGTGGATTTTTACTGATTGATCGATCGAAATTATTTTCATTGATTGATGGTAGAAATTACTCGAAGTTTATTTGAGCAAATTTTTGTCAGTAATTGATGAGCCAAGATTGGTACACTATATGTACTATTGATTTTAAACTGAAGAGTTTGATCATGGCTCAGATTGAACGCTGGCGGCAGGCTTAACACATGCAAGTCGAGCGGGAATAGGTAGCTTTCTACCGATTTCTAGCGGCGGACGGGTGAGTAATGCTTAGGAATCTGCCTATTAGTGGGGGACAACATTTCGAAAGGGATGCTAATACCGCATACGTCCTACGGGAGAAAGCAGGGGATCTTCGGACCTTGCGCTAATAGATGAGCCTAAGTCGGATTAGCTAGTTGGTGGGGTAAAGGCCTACCAAGGCGACGATCTGTAGCGGGTCTGAGAGGATGATCCGCCACACTGGGACTGAGACACGGCCCAGACTCCTACGGGAGGCAGCAGTGGGGAATATTGGACAATGGGGGGAACCCTGATCCAGCCATGCCGCGTGTGTGAAGAAGGCCTTTTGGTTGTAAAGCACTTTAAGCGAGGAGGAGGCTACTTTGGTTAATACCCAGAGATAGTGGACGTTACTCGCAGAATAAGCACCGGCTAACTCTGTGCCAGCAGCCGCGGTAATACAGAGGGTGCGAGCGTTAATCGGATTTACTGGGCGTAAAGCGTGCGTAGGCGGCTTTTTAAGTCGGATGTGAAATCCCCGAGCTTAACTTGGGAATTGCATTCGATACTGGGAAGCTAGAGTATGGGAGAGGATGGTAGAATTCCAGGTGTAGCGGTGAAATGCGTAGAGATCTGGAGGAATACCGATGGCGAAGGCAGCCATCTGGCCTAATACTGACGCTGAGGCACGAAAGCATGGGGAGCAAACAGGATTAGATACCCTGGTAGTCCATGCCGTAAACGATGTCTACTAGCCGTTGGGGCCTTTGAGGCTTTAGTGGCGCAGCTAACGCGATAAGTAGACCGCCTGGGGAGTACGGTCGCAAGACTAAAACTCAAATGAATTGACGGGGGCCCGCACAAGCGGTGGAGCATGTGGTTTAATTCGATGCAACGCGAAGAACCTTACCTGGTCTTGACATAGTAAGAACTTTCCAGAGATGGATTGGTGCCTTCGGGAACTTACATACAGGTGCTGCATGGCTGTCGTCAGCTCGTGTCGTGAGATGTTGGGTTAAGTCCCGCAACGAGCGCAACCCTTTTCCTTATTTGCCAGCGGGTTAAGCCGGGAACTTTAAGGATACTGCCAGTGACAAACTGGAGGAAGGCGGGGACGACGTCAAGTCATCATGGCCCTTACGACCAGGGCTACACACGTGCTACAATGGTCGGTACAAAGGGTTGCTACTCCGCGAGGAGATGCTAATCTCAAAAAGCCGATCGTAGTCCGGATTGGAGTCTGCAACTCGACTCCATGAAGTCGGAATCGCTAGTAATCGCGGATCAGAATGCCGCGGTGAATACGTTCCCGGGCCTTGTACACACCGCCCGTCACACCATGGGAGTTTGTTGCACCAGAAGTAGGTAGTCTAACCGTAAGGAGGACGCTTACCACGGTGTGGCCGATGACTGGGGTGAAGTCGTAACAAGGTAGCCGTAGGGGAACCTGCGGCTGGATCACCTCCTTAACGAAAGATTGATGATTGGTAAGAATCCACAACAAGTTGTTCTTCATGACGATGTATCTGAGGGTCTGTAGCTCAGTTGGTTAGAGCACACGCTTGATAAGCGTGGGGTCACAAGTTCAAGTCTTGTCAGACCCACCATTCTGACTAACGAAGTATTTGAATAAAATACGGAAGCAAACAGAGAATCAGAAACATTGACTTATTGATAAGCTGGGGACTTAGCTTAGTTGGTAGAGCGCCTGCTTTGCACGCAGGAGGTCAGGAGTTCGACTCTCCTAGTCTCCACCATACATTCCTTCGGAATGTATAAAGAACGAAGCTAAAATAAACAATCAAATGATTGTTAGCTTAGTCCTTAAGCGATCAAGTGTTTAGGTTATAGAGCTTAGCAACAAAGTAGCGTATGATTCGCTTCATTGTTATTAAGCTCTGTGATTTATCACAGTTTCCTGACCTGACGAAGGCTGGAAAAATCATTAACAGAATATATTTGAGTTGAAATAATTTGTTCATACTCGTTTGATTTAACCTAACAAGCAATTGTGAAAGTTGAATGAAATGAGTTACTAGCGAAATTAACTGAATCAAGCGTTTTGGTATATGAATCTAATTGAAGCTGTACAGTGATTAAATTCACGAAGCTCTAAACTGTAATGTTGGTTGATCTACTTGTAGGATCAAACGACTGTTTGGGGTTGTATAGTCAAGTAATTAAGTGCATGTGGTGGATGCCTTGGCAGTCAGAGGCGATGAAAGACGTAATAGCCTGCGATAAGCTCCGGGGAGGCGGCAAATATCCTGTGATCCGGAGATTTCTGAATGGGGAAACCCACCCGCTATAAGGCGGGTATCATAAACTGAATACATAGGTTTATGAGGCGAACGAGGGGAAGTGAAACATCTCAGTACCCTTAGGAAAAGAAATCAATTGAGATTCCCTCAGTAGCGGCGAGCGAACGGGGAAAAGCCCATTAAGTTATCTAAGCTTTAGTGGAACGCTCTGGGAAGTGCGACCATAGTAGGTGATAGTCCTGTACACGAAAGGGCTTAGATAATGATGTCGAGTAGGGCGAGGCACGTGAAACCTTGTCTGAATATGGGGGGACCATCCTCCAAGGCTAAATACTCCTGACTGACCGATAGTGAACCAGTACCGTGAGGGAAAGGCGAAAAGAACCCCTGTGAGGGGAGTGAAATAGATCCTGAAACCGCATGCATACAAGCAGTGGGAGCCAACTTGTTTGGTGACTGCGTACCTTTTGTATAATGGGTCAGCGACTTACATTCAGTAGCAAGGTTAACCGATTAGGGGAGCCGTAGAGAAATCGAGTCTTAATAGGGCGTTTAGTTGCTGGGTGTAGACCCGAAACCGGGTGATCTATCCATGAGCAGGTTGAAGGTTGGGTAACACTAACTGGAGGACCGAACCCACTGTCGTTGAAAAGCCAGGGGATGACTTGTGGATAGGGGTGAAAGGCTAATCAAACTCGGTGATAGCTGGTTCTCCCCGAAAGCTATTTAGGTAGCGCCTCGGACGAATACCATTGGGGGTAGAGCACTGTTTCGGCTAGGGGGTCATCCCGACTTACCAAACCGATGCAAACTCCGAATACCAATGAGTACTATCCGGGAGACAGACTGCGGGTGCTAACGTCCGTAGTCAAGAGGAAAACAATCCAGACCGCCAGCTAAGGCCCCAAAATTATAGTTAAGTGGGAAACGATGTGGGAAGGCATAGACAGCTAGGAGGTTGGCTTAGAAGCAGCCACCCTTTAAAGAAAGCGTAATAGCTCACTAGTCGAGTCGGCCTGCGCGGAAGATGTAACGGGGCTAAAACTATATGCCGAAGCTGCGGATTTACACATAAGTGTAAGTGGTAGGGGAGCGTTCTGTAAGCCGATGAAGGTGGATTGAGAAGTCTGCTGGAGGTATCAGAAGTGCGAATGCTGACGTGAGTAACGACAAAACGGGTGAAAAACCCGTTCGCTGAAAGACCAAGGGTTCCAGTCCAACGTTAATCGGGGCTGGGTGAGTCGACCCCTAAGGCGAGGCCGAGAGGCGTAGTCGATGGGAAATTGGTTAATATTCCAATACTTCAGTGTAATGCGATGAGAGGACGGAGAAGGTTAAGTCAGCCTGGCGTTGGTTGTCCAGGTGAAAGGAAGTAGGCATGTATCTTAGGCAAATCCGGGGTACTCTATGCTGAGATCTGACAGCAAGCTGTACTTGTACAGTGAAGTGGCTGATACCATACTTCCAGGAAAAGTCTCTAAGCTTCAGTTACACTGGAATCGTACCCGAAACCGACACAGGTGGTCAGGTCGAGTAGACCAAAGCGCTTGAGAGAACTCTGCTGAAGGAACTAGGCAAAATGGTACCGTAACTTCGGGAGAAGGTACGCTGCTTTTGGTGATGGAACTTGCTTCCTGAGCTGAGAGCAGCCACAGAAACCAGGCCCCTGCAACTGTTTATTAAAAACATAGCACTCTGCAAACACGAAAGTGGACGTATAGGGTGTGATGCCTGCCCGGTGCTGGAAGGTTAATTGATGGGGTTAGCGTAAGCGAAGCTCTTGATCGAAGCCCCAGTAAACGGCGGCCGTAACTATAACGGTCCTAAGGTAGCGAAATTCCTTGTCGGGTAAGTTCCGACCTGCACGAATGGCATAATGATGGGGGCGCTGTCTCCAGCAGAGGCTCAGTGAAATCGAAATCGCCGTGAAGATGCGGTGTACCCGCGGCTAGACGGAAAGACCCCGTGAACCTTTACTGCAGCTTGACATTGAACTTTGATCTTACTTGTGTAGGATAGGTGGGAGGCTTTGAAACCGAGACGCTAGTTTCGGTGGAGCCAATCTTGAAATACCACCCTGGTAATATTGAGGTTCTAACTCTGCTCCATAATCTGGAGCGAGGACCATGTCTGGTGGGTAGTTTGACTGGGGCGGTCTCCTCCTAAAGAGTAACGGAGGAGTACGAAGGTGCGCTCAGCGTGGTCGGAAATCACGCGTAGAGTATAAAGGCAAAAGCGCGCTTAACTGCGAGACCCACAAGTCGAGCAGGTACGAAAGTAGGTCTTAGTGATCCGGTGGTTCTGTATGGAAGGGCCATCGCTCAACGGATAAAAGGTACTCTGGGGATAACAGGCTGATACCGCCCAAGAGTTCATATCGACGGCGGTGTTTGGCACCTCGATGTCGGCTCATCTCATCCTGGGGCTGAAGCAGGTCCCAAGGGTATGGCTGTTCGCCATTTAAAGAGGTACGCGAGCTGGGTTTAGAACGTCGTGAGACAGTTCGGTCCCTATCTACCGTGGGCGCTGGAAATTTGAGAGGATCTGCTCCTAGTACGAGAGGACCAGAGTGGACGAACCTCTGGTGTACCGGTTGTGACGCCAGTCGCATCGCCGGGTAGCTATGTTCGGAAGGGATAACCGCTGAAAGCATCTAAGCGGGAAGCCTACCTCAAGATAAGATTTCCCTTGGACTTTATGTCCACTAAAGAGCCGTTGAAGACTACGACGTTGATAGGTTGGATGTGGAAGTGCGGTGACGCATGAAGCTGACCAATACTAATTGCTCGTGAGGCTTGACTATACAACACCCAAACAGTTGTATGTAAAGCATCAATTGATTCACATATAATCAATCAAACTTGATTTAGTTGAAAAGCTAGATAAAATGAACACCTTAAATTAACTCAAGTACTTCTGTTAATAACTCATTTGGTAGAAAACTTAGCACGAAGAGCACTGCTCTGAGATTAGACTAAGCAAGTATCCATAACAGTTGTGCTGGCGACAATAGCAAGAGTGAACCACCTGATCCCTTCCCGAACTCAGAAGTGAAACCTCTTAGCGCTGATGGTAGTGTGGGGTTACCCATGTGAGAGTAAGTCATCGCCAGCTCATTATTCGAAACACCCCCTTCAAAGCGAAGGGGGTGTTTTTTTATGCAGGGGGAAAAGGGGCGAAGAAAACAAAGAATTCTTCATTCATTTTTATGTGATTTTTAAATTAAAGGCTGAAAGGCGTATACTATCCGTGTCATTGATGGAAAGCTCATGTCTGATTTAGCTTCAAACGCTCATTATATTGAATACGGCACACGACCATTTCTTGCCATTTTATTTTCTTTATTTTTAGCAGGCTTCGCAATTTTTTCATCGTTGTATTGTGTACAACCGATGATGCCAATTTTTGCGGATTTCTTTCATGTCAGTCCGACACATAGCAGTTTCCCTTTATCTTTTTCTACTATTGCTTTAGCAATAGGACTACTTTTCACCGGTTTGATTTCAGATCGATTCGGCCGTAAGCCTGTAATGGTCACCGCTTTATTTTTGGCGGCGTCACTTTCAATTATCAGTTCCATATTTCCACTTTGGGAAATATTTTTATTGAATCGCGTGCTGATCGGATTAAGTGTTAGCGGTGTAGCTGCTGTTGCAATGACTTATATTGGAGAGGAAATTGCGCAAAAAGATATAGGCTTTGCAATGGGCCTGTATATTTCAGGGACCGCAATTGGCGGAATGGGGGGGCGTCTCATTGCTGGGGTATTGATTGATTATATTAGTTGGCAAAATGCCATGATGATTATCGGTATCATTAACCTATGTATAGCCACAGCATTCTTTTTATTACTTCCAGCATCTCAACATTTTCAAGCTTATCCCATTCGTTTCAACCGATTTTATGAATCCTTCGTTAAAAATTTAGTAGATCCTAAGCTGAGAATCTTATTCCTTCAAGGTTTTATCCTCATGGGATGTTTTGTCTCTATATTTAATTATATGAGCTACCACCTATTAGAAGAACCTTATCAACTTTCTCAAACTTGGATTGGGCTAATTTCCATAGCTTATTTGGCAGGAATATATAGTTCACCTCGGGCTGCAAGTTGGGGGAAACGCTTTGGGCGTGAAAAAGTTTTACCTGCAATGCTGATCATGATGTTGTTGGGGCTGTTGATTATACTCATTCCGGCATTTTGGTCAGTCATTTTGGGGCTGATTGTATTCACTTTCGCTTTTTTTGCAGCGCATTCCACTGCGAGTAGTTGGGTTTCGGTTCAATCCCTGCAGTACCGTGCCGTAGGTTCATCGCTGTATTTATTTTGCTACTATTTAGGTTCTAGTATCTTGGGTAGTAGTAGTGGTTTGGTTTGGGAAATGTCTGGTTGGATGGGGTTGACGAGCTTTATTGCTGTTATTTTGATGATCGGTTTATTTTTAACAATAAAATTGAATAAATTAAAATAGAAATATGTGAATAAGCTATTATTTAATATTCGTTTTACATCTATTTTTTAATATAAATAACACTGTAAAAATGGCGGAATTTACTATTTTTATGATTATACAACTTTGGTCTAATATTTTTTTTAAAAGGTTCCTCATAATAATGAAACGCATCACAATATAATAAATAAAATATTTTTGGTTATCATTTTTAAAATTTCATATATTTTTAAATAATTGATATTAAATGTTTATTTGTATTTTTTGAATGTTTTTGCATTTAATTTTGGTTAGAATTATATATAGATCATCATTGGTTTTAAACTGAAGGTGATTATGAAAAATATAACTATTTTAATGATGGCTTTGGTTTTTATCTTAATCTCAGCTTGTACAAGTACCACGAATTTAGGGACAGCAGGCGCAGAGCGAAAACAGTTTTTTATCGTTCCTCAAAAGTTATTAACTAAACAGGCGAATAGAACCTATCAACAATTTATTCATCAAGCGAAAGACAAGCAACTTTTGATCATAGATCCGAAATTGGATCAAGTTTTAAATAAACTCAAGCAAAATGCGGAGTTTTACCGTCATGGTTCGAGTCAATGGGATTGGCAAGTCAGTGGGAATCTCAATAAAGATTTAAATGCACATGGTTTTCCAAGTGGGAAAATTGTCATTAACACGGGTTTGTATTGGAGTTTAAAGCTGACTGAAGATGAATTGGCATTTGTGATGGCGCATGAAATGGCACATGCATTGCGTGATCATCATCGTGAGAAGATTTCCCTGCTGTTTGCAAGTCAGGTGGCGATGATTTCTTCAACTGCGGGTATCGGTGCGCTTGCAACGGCTGCCAGTAGTGTGAGTGGGCAAGCGGTTTTTCTGCCTAAAGTTTCAAAATTTGAACTAGAAGCTGATGTCCTTGCACTTGATCTGATGTCGAAAGCGGGCTTTGATCCAAATGCAGCATTGAGTTTTTGGCAAAAATATCAGCAGGAAACGACACGCCGTCAAATGCTTGATGTAAAACCATTGATGACTCAAGACAGTATAGATAAGCGTAAGATTTATATTGAAAAATATTTACCTGAAATGCACATTCAATTTCAACAGGCGCAGGCTTTAATGTTGAATAAAATGCGATAACTCATGGCACATTCTAGGTTGATTTAAACTAAAGCAAAGTTACAAGTGATTTATTTAAATCTTGTTTTATAGTCGTGCTACAGCACGATTACATCTGATGTCTATATAAAACAATTCAATGATTCTGTAGCTATTGTATAAATTATAATCAAGCATGATGAATGGAATTCATGGTAAAATGATCGGCTTTCATCTTCTTTGATCTTTTTTCAGATCATTCCATCTGCCAGCCGAGAATTGCTAGCCATGTCTACTGCTTATACTATGCAGACTGCGCCAAAAGCGTTGTTTGATTACGACAAATATTGGGCGTCTTGTTTTGACCCTGCGCCATTTTTGCCGATGTCACGCGAAGAAATGGATCAACTCGGTTGGGACAGCTGCGACTTTATTTTGGTTTGTGGCGATGCGTATATCGATCATCCATCATTCTGTTCAGGGATCATCGGCCGTACCCTTGAAGCGCAAGGCTTCCGTGTCGGGATTATTGCTCAGCCAGACTGGACCAATGTAGAAGCGTTCCGTGTATTGGGTAAACCGAATATTGCTTGGGGCGTGACTGCCGGCAACATGGATTCGATGATCAACCGTTATACAGCTGACCGTAAAATCCGTTCAGATGATGCCTATTCTCCGGATAATCAACCGAATAAACGTCCAGACCGTGCAGCAACGGTATATTGCCAACGTGTGCGTGAAGCTTATCCAGATGTGCCTGTATTATTGGGCGGTATTGAAGCCTCGCTGCGCCGTATTGCACATTATGATTATTGGTCAGACAAAGTCCGCCGTTCAGTATTGATGGACTCGAAAGCCGACCTGTTGATGTATGGTAATGGTGAACGTTCAATCACGGAAATCATGCATCGTTTGGCCCGCGGTGAAAAAATCCAAGAGATTACGGATGTTCGCGGTACTGCATTTATTGTGAATAAAAATAACCGAGCTTCAAAAGCGAAGTTTGTTGAAATCGCATCGAATGATGTCGATGCGATTGGCCGTGTCGATCCGATCATTAACCCGTACGTGATGACTGAAGACCTTGAAGGCTGTGAAATCGAAAAAGGCAAAGACAGTGTTACGCAATATCAAGGCTTCCAAAAAGAAGCGGTAGCAAATCCGATTGTTCGTGAAGGTGATAACTTAGACGCCGATACGCAAATCGTGCAGCTGCAGCCTGCATCAAAAGCCATTAAGCATAAATTGCCGCCGCGTGAATTGGCTGTGATTCGTTTACCTGCCTATGAGGATGTGGCGAATGATCCCGTATTGTATGCACATGCCAACCGTATTTTGCATTTGGAAACCAATCCGGGCAATGCGCGCGCGATGGTGCAAAAGCATGGTGAACGTGATGTTTGGCTGAATGCGCCGCCGATTCCCTTGACTACAGAAGAAATGGATTATGTGTTTGACTTGCCGTATGCACGTCTGCCACATCCTGCGTATGGTGAAGCGCGTTTTCCTGCCTTTGACATGATTAAGTTCTCTGTGAACATTATGCGCGGCTGTTTTGGCGGCTGTACCTTCTGCTCAATCACAGAGCATGAAGGGCGTATCATCCAAAACCGTTCTGAAGAATCGATTTTACGTGAAGTTGAAAAAATTCGTGATACCGCACCGGGCTTTACTGGAATTATCTCGGATTTAGGTGGTCCAACGGCCAATATGTACCGTTTGGCATGTAAAGATCCTGAGATTGAAAAGAACTGTCGTAAGCCTTCGTGTGTATTCCCGGGTGTATGTCAAAACTTACATACCGATCATGCGCCTTTAACCCAGTTATACCGTAAAGCGCGTTCATTGCCGGGGATTAAAAAGATTCTCATCGGTTCTGGTTTACGCTATGACCTTGCGGTGTTAAACCCAGAATATGTCAAAGAATTGGTGACACATCACGTCGGCGGTTACTTGAAGATTGCGCCTGAACATACCGAAAAAGGTCCATTATCGAAGATGATGAAACCGGGGATCGGGACCTATGACCGTTTCAAACAAATGTTTGATCGTTTCAGTAAGGAAGCAGGGAAAGAGCAGTATCTCATTCCTTACTTTATTGCAGCGCATCCGGGTACGACGGACTATGACATGATGAACTTGGCGATTTGGCTGAAGAAGAATGGTTTCCGTGCCGATCAGGTGCAAACCTTCTATCCATCACCAATGGCGACTGCAACCACCATGTATTACACCGGTAAAAACCCGCTGGCTAAAGTGGCGCGTTATACCGAAAATGTCGATATCGTGAAAGGTGAAAAACGCCGCCGTTTACATAAAGCCTTCTTGCGCTACCATGATCCAAACAACTGGCCATTGCTGCGTGAAGCGCTCAAAGAAATGGGCCGTCAGGATCTGATTGGCAACTCAAAACAGCATTTGATTCCGACGTATCAACCGGCTGGCAGTGCTGAGGGTCAATACCAATCTGCACGTAAAAAGAACTCAAGCATTGCGGGTGATTCACAAAAACGTACAGGCGAACAAGGTAATCGGACTAAGGCTGCTCAATCGCGTCCTTCAAATACCAAGAAGCGTCCTGAGCGCGGTCAAATCTTGACGCAGCATACTGGTCTGCCGCCGCGTGAAACGGGTGATGCGAAAAAACCTTTTGGCGGTCCGAAACCCAAAGGAAAATCGAAGTCTAAATCACGCGCTTAAAATGGATAGATAAAAAAAGACACTTCGGTGTCTTTTTTTATGGGTGTTATGCTCGGCAGCATAAGACAATTTGCATTTTTATATGCTGTTACAAGCTCAATGCCATATGTGTGTCGGTTATCTCACTGAAATACGAGCAAAATTTGACAGCTTATCGGAATAGTCTGACAGTGAGAGGAAATGCACTTGCTGTCGTTTTAGCGAATGATCTAAAGTATCTGTATATAGCAATGGATGCTATTACTCTGAACGAAGTGGCATGTGATGTTTGACGCTTTAAGTTTGCAACTTTTTGTCAGTTTAAATACGTATTGTGTGAAAGTTAGAGTTATTTTTTTTAATAGGAAATTAAAAAAATAATACTGGTTGTATACTTCGTCTTCAAAAGAAGTATGTCAAAAACCAAAAATATAAGAAATATAAAGGATTATGAGATGACTATATACATAGTAATAGGGAGTATTTTACTCTTCTGTGTGCTCATAATGGCTTGGAAAAGTTTAGAAGGTGATTCTAAGCAACAAGATAGCGCATTGAAACAACGTGCTATTTTCAACATTAATGAGCAATTAACCTACACGCGTTTAAAAGAAATTTTGCCTAAGCATACGATCCTTGCGCACGTGTCTTTTGATGCACTGTTGACCACGAAATACTATCGTACGCGGAATAAGTATCGAAATATGGTGGCGGACTTTGTCGTCCTAGATGGACAGCATCAGATCTTGGCGATCGTCGCTTTAGATGATCCAATGGTGCTAAAACGGATGCAGCAGTCGCAATATCAAGATGCTTTGCTCGCTTTGGCAGGCTATCGGGTCATTCGTTATGATGATGTGCCTGAGTACGTTCAATTACGCGAAGATTTCTTGAATGAGCAGCGTGTACAAGCGCCATTTGTGCCGGTTAATGATCTGAAAAAATATCATTTATATTCAGATTTGGAACGTAAAAAGATCAAAATTATTGGATCTTAGGGATTCAAAGAGCAAAATCTTTTACAAAAAAAAGCATGTCTTTAGACATGCTTTTTTTGTAATTCAGGCTTAATGGTTATTCAGGCTTAATGGCTACGACCGTTAATTCTACCCGTACACGCGGGTCGTATAATTTGGCTTCAACACAAGTTCTGGGTAATGCTTCAATGTCTGACACCCACGCATCCCATACCTCATTGAATGCGGCATAATCCTGTTCAATATCTTTAAGATAAATGGTCACTGACATAATGTGGCTTTTATTTGTACCGGCATCTGCAAGAAATTGATCAATGATCTCAAATGTTTGCTGTGTTTGTCCTTTAATGTCTAAATCAAGGTCTGTTGCCAATTGACCTGCCAAATGAACCAATTGACCAGAAATAGCGATTTCGGAAAAGCGTTTTGAAACATGCAGGCGTTGGATGGTCATGCGGAATATCCTGAAAGCAAAAAGAGCACTTAATCTTGAGTTTTAGGCATCGTAGCTGCAACTAAGGCCGTCAATAAACAGCCGACAGCAAGGTAGATTGCCACATAATGCCATGAACCATCACCCCAAATCACCAAAGCTGCTGCAATCATTGGGGTAAAGCCACCACCGATAATACTGGCCACTTGATAGCCGACACCTGCGCCACTGTAGCGATAGGCGGTACCAAACAAGGAGGTAAAAATCGGTTGGTGTACACTCACCACCATATCATGGGCAATATTGGCAAGGAAAATTGCACCGACAATAATCAGCCAAGTATTTTGAGCATCAAGGGCCATGAAGAAGGGAAAGGCCGATAGCGCACCAATTAAGCCACCCAATACACACATCTTACGATGATCAAATCGATCTGCTAACCACGCAAAGAAGGGAATGCTGAAGCAGCTAATTGCACCAACCATTAAAGTGATATTCAGGAAGAACTGTTTGTCCATGCCCAATTGAGCGGTGGAATAATTCAGTGCAAAGTTCGTCACCAAATACATGGTGAGTAACTCGGTCAGGCGCAGCGCAATAATGTAGAAAAAGGCTTTTGGGTGTTGGCTAATCGCTTGCAGAATCGGTAATTTTTGCGGCGTTTGTCGAGCTTTGACCACATGGTCGACGAATTCTTGAGATTCGTCTTGATCACGTCGAATCCACATCGCGATAGCCAGCAACACAATACTGGCAATAAAGGGAATTCGCCATGCCCAATCAGCAAAAGCATCTTCACCCAAAGTGGCAATAATCAACGACACAGCGCCTGTTGCAAGAACAAGTCCGACGCCATAGCCAATTTGTACACCACTGCTGTAAAAGGCTTTTTTGCCTTTCGGGGCATTTTCTACAGCCATCAGGGCAGCGCCGCCCCATTCTCCACCGACCGCAAAACCTTGTATTGCCCGAAGTGTCACGAGCAGGATCGGGGCCCACCAACCGATGGCCGCAAAATTGGGTAATAAACCAATGCCGACCGTCGAAATCCCCATCAGGATGACGGTGAGCACCAACATTTTCTTACGACCCAGCTTGTCACCAAAATGTCCAAACACAATGCCGCCTAAGGGGCGGAACAAGAAGCCAACGCCAAAGGTCGCTAAAGCAGCAAGTGTGCCCATATTGTTGCCAATACTGGGGAAAAACTGATCTTTGAAAATGAGTGCGGCAACAATGCCATAAAGTAAAAAGTCGTACCAATCGACTACGGCACCAATGAAGCTACTTAATGCGGCTTTACGCGCGCGTTGTTCTTGATTTTGTGAAATATTTTGAGGATTTGGAGCGGATTTTGCAGAAGGCATACAGCGGCGTATTCCATGATTGACAACAGAGTTGCCCTGTAATATTCGGATTTGATCGTCACGCCAATCACAGGACAGCATGCTGAAAGTAAAGGTGATTTTCAGCATCTCAGCGCATACACGGATAATGTAGTGCGCTGATAGAGTACTCTAATTTTAGGCTTTGTGAATAGCAAATTGCTTTAATTTTGTTCTTCTGCCTAAATCTTAAGCAAATACGATCTTCTTGAAGTTTTTAGAGCAGCGAAAGTTGTGTTTCTTGGTTTTGCGCACTTAATTGATAGACCCCTACGCCAATCAGACGAAATCGATCGTCCTCAGAAATATGCATTTCATGCAGTAATTGCTGCAACACTTGCGCAAGGTCTTCACGATGATTCAGTGACGTTTTAAAACTTTTACTGTGCTGTAGCACTTGGAAATTCTTCAGTTTTAATTTGGCCGATACACCGCGCGCGCTTAACTGCTTTTTTTCTAAACTAGACCAAACTTGGTCAATCAGTTTGGGCCAATAGGGCTGACATTGGTTCAGGGTGAGATCATCATCAAAAGTGGTTTCTTTGGAAATCTGCTGACGCTCGCGGCTAGATTGGACCGGTCGTTCATCAATCCCTTGTGCATACAGATAGAGTTGTCGGCCATATTTACCGAAATGATGAATCAGAACGGCTTCTTCAATTTGTTGTAAATCACCCAATGTATTGAGTTGCATGGCTTTTAATTTTTCTTGAGTCACTTTTCCCACACCGGGTATTTTTTTCAGTGCCAAGTCATGGATGAAATGCAAAACTTGAGACGGTTTGATAATACAAATGCCATTGGGTTTGTTCCAATCAGAAGCAACTTTAGCCAAAAATTTATTGGGCGCGACACCTGCGGAGGCAGTTAAACCAGTGCTTTGTAAAATCTCTGCCTGAATTCGCATAGCGACTTCAGTGGCACTCGGAATATGTTGTAAATTTTCTGTGACGTCCAAATAAGCTTCGTCTAAAGATAGCGGCTCAATCAGAGATGTATAGCGTTGAAAAATGGCATGAATTTGCGCCGAAACAGCACGATATTTTTCAAAATTAGGTTCGATCACCACGACCTGTGGGCAGAGTTTACGGGCCTGTGCCATCGACATTGCTGAGCGTAAACCAAACTCACGTGCAGGATAGGATGCGGCACAGATGACTGCACGGGGGTGATGTGAAGACACAACAACAGGAAGCTGCTTGAGTTCTGGACGTTCCCGCAGCTCTACTGATGCAAAGAATGCATCCATGTCGATATGTATGATTTTCCTCATGCCTAATTAGATCAGTGCCTGAAAATTGAATGTCAGTATCGCACAGTCAATCCAACGCTTTCCTGAATTTTTTAACTCGAACGACACAGGTTGACTGATTAAAACCACCTTGGTGTTTTGAGCTGCTGCCGACTGTATCAATAGATTTAGACTTTGAGGGGTGTCATCGGCAAAACGGGGCAAAAATTCGAGCTCTGGATTCAGTGGTTTGAAAAAATTATCCCAATGAATTGGAATCACGGTGCTGGGTTGAAGGGTCGCTAAGGTTTCTTTGAAATATTGCTGTTGAAACGCTGCCGTTTGCTTGGAAAGTTGGGCGATGCCTAGAAATAAAGTATCGACTTTTAGTTTTTGCAATTGTTTGGGCACAGCACCTGTACTGGCTTTGACTAAACTGTAATGCGGCCCATGTTGGATGAGATAGTCATATGATCCACCTTCTTTAAACTGACTAAAATGTGCAGGGAGTTGCAGTGGCTGCGAAATTTCTTCCCCCAAATCATCATTCACGGCCGTTGGCGGAGTATGTTGCGAGGGGATGGCAGTAATGGTGAATTTACCGATTTGCATCGGTTGCCAAGCTTGAACTTCGTGTAGTTGTGATTCAGCGACTGGCATCGCCCGTGCAATATTTAAGGTGCTTTTAGATCCTACAATCATGGTCTTGGGGAGCTGGTGGGCCAACATTGGAATATCGAGCGCATGATCATAATGTGAATGAGTCACGAAAATAGCACGTGTGCGTTTTAAGTCGTATTGGTCGATATAGCTGTGTAATAAAGGCTGATCACTTTGGATTTGAGTGAATATGGTCTGACTGAGCGAAGGTCGACTAAAGAAGCCATCGATGAGGATTTGCTCTTGGCCATCGTCAAACAGTAAAGTCGAAACACCAAAGAACTTCACGTGATAGGGCGCCGCTGAGTGAGTATCTGTAGTGCTTTGTGCGGGATGTTGATAATGCCACGTTTTAAACGCTGCCAAGGTCCCTGAAGGTTGGATCAAATATTCCAATATCCCGATGGCGAGGACTATAAAGACTGAAAATATAATAAGAAAAATTTTTAAAATACGCATCCTGCGACTCAGTTTTCATGGATTATTTTCTTCGATGTTGTCCTGAGTCGGTGAATAAATCAACGGGGTTTGATCGGGGAAACGCCATTTTTGTCTAAAAAATCAGTCCATGCATTGGCATCACCTGAAAATACATTTAAATCGACGCTGGTCGAGATGCCTTGAATTTTTCCTTGATTAGTATGTTGCCAAATCAGCCATTTCGGATTGTTTTTTAGATCGGGTGGGCCTTTATATTCGCGGACCCACAGCGGCGTCTGTTTAAACTCGCCAGCTAAGACAATATTATAAAAAGACTTCGAAGTATAAAAAATCGGTTGTTTGCCATAATGGCGGTGCAAGCGATCATGCATATAGCTGATTTCTTTGAGTAACTGCTCTTTGCTGTAGGTGTTAATGCAGTTGGTGTCATATTCCAAATCAATCACGGGAGGAAGGGCATCGGCTTTTTTCGGCACGGAAGCAATAAAATTTTCCGCCTGAATCTTGCCATCACGGCACAGACGGTAAAAATGATAGGCCCCAACTAAAAAGCCGTTTTCCCGTGCTTGTAACCAGTTGTCTTGAAATTTTCGATCTTTAAAATCGCCACCTTCTGTGGCTTTGAGATAAACGAATTGGTATTTTTTAGGTGAAATTTTTGACCATTGAATATCTTTTTGATGATGGGAAACATCAAAGCCTTTGACAGAATATTCTTCTGCAGATGCAGGGCGATGCGGCATCACGGCTAAATAACCTAGTCCTGCCACTACCATGACGCCGCTGATAGCGCTAAGTGCAATAATCGGGCTGTATTTTTTGAGTGAACTTTTTGTGGTACGTGATTTGGCTTTTTTAGGCATGAAAATGTATCCAAGTATCCCTTTTATCATAACCCTTTAAAGGTTGATCTGTCATAGATTTGCCCGATGACACAGGTTTAGACATCCACATGTTTAGGAATCTGCCAAAAAATCGCTGCGGTAATCAGGTTAATGCAGCCGAGTAAAATCAAGGTGCTATGGAATGCTGTTTCGATTTGTGCAGGACCATAATAGGCCGTAAACACGTTGACTAAAGTCCCTGCCAAAGCCACACCGATACTCATCGAAACCATCATAATCATCGACAAGAAACTGTTGCCACTGCTGGCATCTTGTTGGGGTAAATCTTTGAGGGTTAAGGTATTCATCGAAACGAATTGCAGCGAGTTTAAAATACCAAAAATAAAAAAGTGTAAGGCACGTAACCAAGTGGGGGTTTCAGCCGTAGAGAGTGCAAAACTGCAAATACAGGCACCGACCAAGAAAGTATTTACCAATAACACTTTACGATAGCCAAAGCGTTGAATAATTTGACGAATAATCGGTTTTGATGCCAATGAACCGAGTACTGTCGGTATCATCAATAACCCTGTGATAAAAGGCTCAAAGCCAAAAGCCACTTGCAGCATTAAGGGAATCAAAAATGGCATGGCATTGCCGGCAAGGCGGGCAAAGAAGTTGCCGATAATGCCAATGGCATAGATCCGATTTTGAAATAATTTACTGCGAAACAGCGCATTGGCATGGGTATGTGCATGAAAGGCATAGATTAAACTGGCGATAATCCCCGCAGCGACCAAAAGTAGGCTCCACCATAGCGGCAGATGCGGGCTGGCAAAGTTTTCAATGCCTAATGATAAACCCACCATGGCGACGACCAATAAGAAAAAACCCATCAAGTCGAAGCGTTGTACGCTCGGTTCGGTCACATTGGGCATGGCTTTAAAGGTAATAAGTACCCCTAGCAGTCCCATTGGAATGTTTATTAAAAAGATCCAATGCCATGTTGCGACTTCCACCATCCAACCGCCAAGGGTAGGACCAATTAAGGGCCCCATTAAACCAGCAAGGCTCATCAGACTCATGGCCGATAAAAACTGTGTCCGAGGAATCACTTTGAGCATCGCCAAACGCCCAACAGGTAGCAGTAATGCGCCACCTATGCCTTGAATTACACGATAAACCAATAGCTCATTCAGGCTATTGGCCATACCGCAGCCTAGTGATGCTAATGTAAAAATAATAATGGCTGTGAAATAGGTATTTCGTACACCAAAACGATCGGCCAACCAACCACTTAAGGGAATACACGCTGCGACAGACAAGACATAGGCCACGACCACACTATGCATTTGAAGCGGGTCTTCGCCCAAACTTCTTGCCATCGCTGGGATTGCTGTATTGACGATGGTCGTATCCAGGCCTTGCATAAAAAAGCCAATAGAGATCAATAGCACTAGAAGTCTAAATTCGGGTTGTAAAGCCTGATGCGTTGGCGTGCTATTCATAAGTCAATAAAGCTGAGATTTTTAAACAGTTTAAATGAATATTGCCATTTGGATGTAGTAAAAGCTTTGCATAATTGAGCCAAAAAATTGCAAGAAAAATGCAATGAAAGTTTAATCTCTATGCAAACTAATGTTTATAACTTGGTCATATTTAAATAAAAGACGAATGAAAACATGAAACTACAAGTTTCGGCACTGATGTGATTAAACAAGGCGATGTGGGACCTGAAGGTCTGATTTTTATTGCGGCCAAAGATTCACCCAATGCTCAACCTTTGTTGGTGGTTGGAAATGAAGTGAGCGGTAGCACGGCGGTTTATCAGATTAAATTGAAATAATTAAAGTTTAAAGCATTTGTTTTATTTGAGGTTTTTGTTTTAGTGTCGAGAAAAGCACGGCACAAAATTGTATGAACGCCAGATAAACTGTCATAATGCGCTCAAGTCCTTCATTTATTGGAGGGCTTTTTCTTTATGGCAAAGGTGTTTTGTTTTCATGACAATCGAAATTCTGATGGTCATAGGCTTCTGTCTCGCGGCCTATTCTATTGTCGGTAATGATGTGCCACAGACATTGGGAACCTTTATTTCATCCAATGCGCATCGCCCTTGGTGGCTGTTGTGGATCTATGTCAGCAGTATTCTAGCCATTGTATTGGTTTATGGTTGGTACAGTTCTGGCGTGGGGGATGCATCTTATGGTCGTTTAGAAACGATTCCATTTCCCGCAGAAGGGGTCACGTGGCTCTATATTGTGCCACCGATCTTACTGATCATTTTGACTCGCTACGGAATCCCAGTCAGCACCACATTCTTAGTGTTAACAATTTTCTCTCCGAGTAGTCTCGGCTCGATGTTAACCAAGTCCATGATGGGTTATGCGGTAGCTTTTGTTGTCGCGATTATTGTTTATCGTTTTGTGATTAAAGGCATCTCGGTTTATTTCAGTAAAACACGTGATGAAACCCCCTCGAATATTTGGGTGGGACTACAGTGGGTTTCGACTGCATTTCTATGGAGTCAGTGGCTGATTCAGGATTTGGCCAATATTTTTGTCTACGTCCCTCGTCAGGTGCCGCTGGAGTTCCTGATTTTTGCAATTGTGGTGTTTATCGTACTACTTGGGATCATTTTGTACCAACGTGGCGGGGCGATTCAGGGCATTATCGACACCAAAACGGGTGTGGCTGATATCCGCTCGGCAACCATTATCGACTTTATGTATGCTTTGATTTTATTGGTGTTCAAAGAGTGGAGTAATATTCCAATGAGTACCACTTGGGTATTCTTGGGCTTACTTGCAGGACGTGAATTTGCTATGTCCATGCATTTACATGAAGTGAATAAATATCGAACTTCACGAAATGTCAGCAAAGATGCGATGAAATTGATGCTTGGTTTATTGATGAGTATTTTCTTAGCAACAACCTTGCCATGGTTCTATCGTGTGGTGTCCGGTTAAGTCGACACGATCTTGATTTGAAGTAACATCGAGCAATAAAAAAAAGGGGAATACTTTATTCCCCTTTTTGACATCTAAAATACAGTTAGACCACGAAATTTTTCGGGCAATCTAAATTTTTCAGTGCGCTAAAGATCTGCTTCGAAGAATTACATACGATCAGTTTGGCACGATGCTGCGGCGGCAAGAAACCTTCAGCGACCGCATGGTCTAATTGTGCAATTAGTGCATCATAGAAGCCATTGACGTTATAAAGCATCATCGGTTTTTGGTGTTGATTCAACTGTCCCCAAGTGGCGATTTCTAAAATTTCTTCGAATGTACCGAGACCACCGGGCAGAGCAACAAAGGCACTTGCACGTTCTGCCATCATGGCTTTACGCTCATGCATACTGCGTACGACGTGTAATTCAGTCAAATGATTATGTGCAATTTCATAATCCAACATAAACTCAGGAATCACACCCACAGCTTCGCCGCCATGATCGACCACAGCGTCAGCAACTTGACCCATCAGGCCAATACTGGCGCCACCATAGACCAGACCAAAACCATGTTCAGCCAAGCCTTGCGCTAATGCGATGGCTTTTTCTTGATAAATTGGATTGTTACCAGAGCGGGAGCCGCAATACAGTGCGATTAAAGGTTGTGTTGTAGCAGGAGAAGGATTACCACGTTTTTCTGTCATTTTTAATCCGCTATTCATTACGTTTTAATTTTACCTTAGCATGTTATTTTTTATGACACTACATTGGCAGCTAAATATGACAATTTAATGTCATCATTGGGTTCAAATTCTTCCATACTGAGATTGTACTTTGGTAAAAAAGGGTGAATTTTTACCTTAACTTGCTATACTTAAAACTTCATTTCAAGCTAAAGAACCGTCATGGGTAGTGGTTGTTGTCACTCAGCACACATCAAAATATTAGAAAGAACGCCATTAAAAGCGTTTGCGCATGTCCAATGCATTTCATCTTCAAATCAGCATGATCCACGTGTGAATAACATTCAGGAGATACAATTATGATCTTTGAATGGATGTCCGACCCATCTGCATGGGTGGGTTTATTGACACTGGTGGTGCTTGAGATTGTTTTAGGTATCGATAACCTGGTTTTTATTGCGATTCTTGCGGAAAAATTACCGCCAGAACAGCGTAATACTGCACGGATTGTCGGCTTATTGCTTGCACTGTGTATGCGATTGGTCTTACTGGCCTCGATTGCATGGGTGGTGACTCTAACCAACCCACTGTTCCATATTTTCGACCATCCATTTTCCGGTCGAGATCTAATTTTACTGTTTGGTGGGGTGTTCTTACTGTTTAAAGGCACCATGGAACTGCGTGAACGTCTTGAAAACAAGCCCATGCTAAAGGAAGAAAATCCTGTGCATGCGACGTTTTGGATGGTGATTGTGCAGATTGTGGTGCTCGATGCCGTGTTCTCGCTCGATAGCGTGATTACCGCTGTCGGGATGGTGAAACACCTTTCTGTCATGATGATTGCGGTCATTATTGCTGTCGGCATTATGCTGTGGGCATCTAAACCACTGATGAACTTCGTGAACCGTCACCCAACGGTGGTGATTCTGTGCCTGTGCTTCTTAATGATGATCGGTTTCTCGCTCTTGGTTGAAGGCTTTGGTTTCCATATTCCAAAAGGTTACTTATACGCGGCCATTGGTTTCTCTGTCATGATTGAGTTCTTGAACCAAACCATGCGTCATAATCAGGAAAAAATGGTGACAACCACAGACTTACGTTATCGCACAGCCTCAGCAGTGATGCGTATGCTCGGTGGGAAAAATGTTGCAGACAATCAAAATGAAAATGAAGATGTGCTTGCAACACGTGCTTTTGCTGATGAAGTCTTTGATGAAGACAATGGGGTTTACCACAGTGTCATGGTACAAGGGGTACTGGGTTTATCTGAGCGTCCAGTAAAGTCAGTGATGACACCTCGTCCTGAACTGGAATGGATTGATTTAGATGAAGAACCTGAGGCGATTCGTGCTCAATTACTCAGTACCACGCATTCACGTTTAATTGTGGCACATGGTGAGCTTGACAATATTGCGGGTGCGGTACTGACTCATAAAGTCATGAATGACTATATTGAAACGGGCGTACTCGATTTCGAAAAACATCTCCGTGAGCCAGTGGTGGTGCATGAAAATGCACAAGTCTTGATGGTGATGGAACAACTGCGTCAAGCACCGTTGCAAATGGCTTTGGTGTTAAACGAATACGGTTCAATTGAAGGGATTGCAACACCGATCGATGTCTTAGAAGCGATTGCTGGTGAGTTCCCTGATGAAGATGAACCAGAGACGGCAGCAGAAAGTCTCGATGATGGTTCATTGTTACTCGATGGCTCAACCGACATTCGTCATGTATCTTTATTGTTAGGTCGTGACTTGGTGGATGATGCTGAACAGTATTCGACATTGTCCGGATATATCTTATTTCATTTGGGCCGTTTACCAGCCAATGGTGAAAAATTCAAAGCGGATGAACACATCTTTGAAGTGGTCACAATGGATGGCCATAAGATCGAAAAAGTGCATGTCATTCCCATCCCAACTGAAGATTAAGCTGAGGCCAAGAGAACATTCAGCTTAATCTATATAGATCAATATTGATTCACATACTGCTGATGAAAATTGTGTGGAAAGATCCGTTAAAATAGCCTGCATTGTCAGGCTATTTTTTTTTATGGAAACAAACATGTCACAAGTCCAATGTCCATGTGGCAAAGGTGAGTATGGTAGCTGTTGTCAGCCCTTACATACGGGGCGTGAAAATGCACAGAGCGCAGAGCAGTTGATGCGATCACGTTATAGTGCATTTGCACAACATGAGATTGATTATATTGTACAAACAACTGCAATTGGACAGCAGCAAGCCTTGGATGTGAGTGCCATTGCAGCGTGGAGTCAGGCCAATCAATGGTTAAAGCTCGAGGTGGTACAAGCCCAAGAAAAGCTCGATAAAAACCATGCTCAAGTTGAATTTAAAGCGCATTATCACGATGGGCAGCAAGCGCAAGTACATCATGAAATTTCACACTTTGTGAAGTTCGAGCAGCGCTGGTATTTCCTTGATCCGACCACAGAGATGAAAATCACCATGAAGCAGCCGTGTATTTGTGGTTCTGGACGAAAATTTAAACAATGTTGTGCGCAATTTTTATAACATTTGAGCAGATTTAGCTTAGAATAGCGCGCATCTCAACCCTCAGTGGAAGAAGGGCGATGTTACTTACCGTTATTTATATTATCGCAATCACGGCAGAAGCAATGACAGGTGCATTGTCTGCGGGTCGGCGGAGTATGGACTGGTTTGGGGTAACATTGATTGCCTGTGTCACGGCACTGGGGGGCGGTTCGGTTCGTGATGTGCTGCTTGGGCACTATCCACTGACTTGGGTTAAGCATCCAGAATATCTCATGCTGACCTGCTTTGCTGCATTTGTCACCATCCTGATTGCAAAGTGGATGCGTCATCTTCGTAATATCTTCTTGGTTCTCGATGCCCTTGGTCTCATTGGTTTTACCATTATTGGCTGTCAAATCGCTTTAGAAATGGGACATGGTTTTGTCGTTTCTGCGGTAGCAGGGGTGTTAACTGGGGTCTCTGGCGGTATTTTACGAGACATCCTGTGTAACGATGTCCCACTGGTGTTCCGCCGTGAACTTTATGCCAGTATTTCTTTTGTGTCCGTGATTTGTTATTGGCTCTGCATTGAGATTGGCTTATCGCTAGAATTGACCGTCATTGCGACGCTCATTTTCGGTTTCACCTTACGTCTGATCGCCATTTACTTTGGCTTAGAAATGCCTAAATTCATTTATAAAGATGATGATGATCAGTCGGTATCTTCAAAAGATTTGTCGTAACCGCGTTGCTATAACATCACATTAAAATGCTAAAAAGACGGATCAATGGTCGGTCTTTTGCATGGATCTATACTAAAAAACGCAAAATCATACATCCTGTTGGGAAAGCAGTGTTCATCCTTCCACCAGTTCAGAGATCTTGTTATGGACTTAGTCTCACGTATACAACGCTTACCCATCGGTAAGTTTCACTACACTTTACTTTGGGTTATTGGCCTTGGCTGGATGTTTGATGCCATGGATACGGGACTCATTTCCTTTATCTTAGCGAAAATGGCTGAAGATTGGGCCATGACGCCAAATGATAAAAGTTGGGTGGTCTCGATTGGTTTTGTTGGGATGGCGATTGGCGCGGTGTTTTCTGGAGGACTGGCAGATCGCTTCGGCCGAAAAACAGTGTTTGCATGGACATTGGTGATTTATAGCTTAGCCACTGCTGCATGTGCGTTTGCACCTAATCTAACTTGGTTGTTGGTATTTCGTTTTATTGTCGGCTTAGGTTTAGGTGGACAACTCCCAGTCGCGGTGACTTTGGTCAGTGAATATATTCCGGCTCATGTACGTGGACGTTTTATTGTCTTACTAGAAAGTTTTTGGGGACTGGGCTGGTTGGTTGCAGCGTTGGTCTCACGCTTTATTATTCCGGATTTTGGTTGGCATGCAGCATTCCTGATTGGCGGTATTCCTGCGTTATATGCAATCGTGATTTGGAAAATGGTGCCCGAATCGGTGCCTTATTTAATCAACCGTGGACGTTTTAATGAAGCACATGCATTGGTGAAAAAGATTGAAGCCAAATGTGGTGTAGAAGTTGTTGAAATTTTTGAGGTCAAACCGGTTGCAGAAAAGCACAATATCAGTTTTTCACAGTTGTGGTCAGGGATTTTTGCACGTCGTACTTTAATGCTGTGGCTCATTTGGTTCGGTATCGTCTTTTCTTATTACGGTATTTTTACATGGTTACCAAGCTTATTGGTCAAAGAAGGCTACACCATTGTTCAATCCTTTGAATATGTTTTGGTCATGATTTTGGCACAATTACCGGGTTATATTGCAGCTGCATGGTTGGTCGAAAAATTAGGTCGTAAAGCTACGTTGGCGGGCTTCATTGGGATGTGTGCCATTTCGGCATATTTCTTCGGTCAGTCTGGCAGTGTGACAGAGATTGTGATTTGGGGCTGTTTAATGTCCTTCTTTAATCTCGGTGCTTGGGGCGTACTTTATACCTATACACCAGAACAATACCCGGCCAATATTCGTGCCTTTGGTTCGGGCTGGGCGGGTGCCATTGGTCGGATCGGGGGCATTGCCGCGCCTTTTGCTGTGACACATATGATGGATATGGATCATGGTTTTAGCTATGTCTTTATGATGTTTACAGCAGTCTTAATTGCAGTTGCCGTGGTGATTTTGGTTTTAGGTGAGGAAACCAAAGGCAAAACTTTAGAATCCATTGGTCTATAGAGACTGTTGAATTTTTAGTTGATCATGGTGAATAAAATGGATATTTTTACGCCATAAGACACAATTTGTCGCAGAGTGTTAGATCATCCCCTTGTATAGGGGACACCTGCGACATAGCATAAGAACCCAATAAAGAACGAACAATTTAGGATTACAGGTTGTTATGACAAGCCTTGCGCATCATGCGACAGAAAACCGTTCCGTAGCAGAATTTACCGAACAAGCATATCTCAACTACGCCATGTACGTGATTATGGATCGTGCATTGCCACATATCAGTGATGGTTTAAAACCCGTTCAGCGTCGTATCGTCTATGCGATGAGCGAACTCGGGCTAAAACCAACGGGTAAGCCAAAAAAATCTGCACGTACGGTTGGTGATGTACTGGGTAAATACCATCCTCACGGTGACTCAGCTTGTTATGAAGCTATGGTACTCATGGCGCAGCCGTTTAGTTATCGCTATCCATTTATTGAAGGTCAGGGAAACTGGGGCTCACCAGATGATCCGAAATCCTTCGCAGCGATGCGATATACCGAAGCAAAACTGTCTGCTTATAGTGATTTATTATTGTCTGAGTTAGGACAAGGGACTTGTGATTGGCAGGATAACTTTGATGGTTCGATGAAAGAGCCGGTGAATTTACCGGCACGTGTTCCAAATATTTTACTCAACGGCACAACGGGTATTGCTGTGGGTATGGCAACCGATATTCCACCGCACAACTTACGTGAAGTGGTGAAGGGTACCATCGCCTTAATTCGCAATCCTAATTTAACCGATGAAAAAGTCGCAGAATATATTCCTGCACCTGATTTGCCTACACGTGCGGAAATTATTACTTCTCCAGAAGAATTACTCAAAATTCAAACCACGGGTCGCGGTAGTTATCGAACTCGTGCGGTGTACAGTATTGAGAAAAATGAAATCGTGATTACGGAGCTGCCGTATCAGGTTTCAGGTTCGAAAGTGATCACGCAGATTGCAGATCAAATGCAGGCGAAGAAGTTGCCATTGGTCACGGACTTACGTGATGAGTCAGATCATAAAAACCCAACACGTTTAGTGATCGTCCTGCGCTCGAATCGTATTGATGCTGAATCGGTGATGAGTCACCTATTTGCAACCACCGACTTAGAGTCGAGCTATCGTGTCAATATGAACATGATTGGCGCTGACGGTCGTCCGCAAGTGAAATCGATCCGACGTATTTTGTTGGAATGGATTGAAATCCGTAAAAATACCGTAACACGTCGTTTGACTTATCATCTGAATAAAATTGAAAAACGATTACATATACTTGCAGGCTTGATCATTGCTTATCTGAATATTGATGAAGTGATTCGTATTATTCGTGAAGAAGATCAGCCTAAACCGGTGTTAATGACGCATTTTAATATCGATGAAATTCAAGCAGAAGCGATTTTAGAACTCAAGTTACGTCATTTGGCAAAACTTGAAGAAATGGAAATGCGCCGCGAACAAGAAGAATTGGAAGCCAAAGCTGCCATTATTCGTGAACAATTGGCGAATCCTGAATCATTAAAAGCATTGATCATTAATGAACTTAAAGAAGATGCGAAGAAATTTGGTGATGACCGCCGTTCTCCAATTGTGAAACGTGCAGAAGCCCATGCGATTAATGAACAAGATATGCTTCCTGCAGATCCTGTAACTGTGGTGTTGTCTGAAGCGGGTTGGATTCGCTCGGCGAAAGGTCATGAAGTCGATGCTGAGAACTTAAATTTCCGTGCAGGTGACCAATATCTCAGCCATGCGCAAGGTAAATCGAATCAACGTGTGTATGTATTAGATGATGCCGGTCGAAGCTATGCTTTGGGCATCAATACCTTGCCATCCGCGCGTGGTTTAGGTGAGCCTCTGAGTTCTAAACTTGCACCTGCAAGTGGTGTCGGCTTTAAACAAGTGTTTATTGCCGAAGATGAAACAGAAGTCTTGGCGATGAGTAGTAAAGGCTATGGCTTTAAAACCCAAGCCAAAAACCTCGATACCAATGCAAAAGCGGGTAAAGCCTTCCTTAGTTTATCTGAAGGAGCGGCGGTCATGAATTTAACGGCGATTGAGAATGCAACACATCTTGCACTCCTCAGTTCTGCGGGTCGTTTGCTGTTGGTTGAACTTGATGAATTACCAGTATTGAATAAGGGTAAAGGTAATAAATTGATACAACTTGAAGCAAAAGATCAAATTGTATCCATGACAACTTTGAATTTAGATGAAATAATTCAAGTGCTTGCAGGAAATCAACAATTAAAGCTTAAAGGCGACGATCTGCAAAAATATGTGGGTAAACGTGCATCGAAAGGCGTGTTGTTACCACGTGGATATCAAAAAGCAAATAAACTGTTCATTCAAAGATAATACTAGCATCCATGGAACGAAATACGTTATATATGCTGTTATTCGTGAAATGGATGCAATATTAAGCACAAACAAGTTAAATAATGACCGCTTAATATTGAAAAAAAACAGTTGGATTATTAAGGATTACGACAGGAGAATTGGGCGTTATGGAAAAGATTTGGTTCGCTGAATACCAAAAGACAGGGATTCCAGAAACTGTAGAATTACCCGCAGAAAATACCTCATTGGTCGATATTTTTGAGCGTAATTTTCAGAAGTTTGGCTCAAGAGATGCCTTTATCTTCATGGATAAAGTCTTAACTTTTAAAGAACTTGATGAAGCAAGCCGTAAATTTGCAACTTATTTGCAAAGCTTAGGTTTGGCTAAAGGTTCACGCGTTGCAGTTATGATGCCTAACGTTCTTCAATATCCTGTTGTTGCATTAGGTGTATTCCGTGCTGGACTGGTATTGGTCAACGTGAACCCATTGTATACCTCTCGTGAGCTTGAACATCAATTAAATGACTCTGGTTCAGAGGCATTGGTTATCATTGAAAACTTTGCATCTGTTTACCAAGCGATTATTGGTAAAACCCCAGTAAAACACGTGATCGTGGCATCTGTGGGTGACATGCTTGGTACGCTGAAAGGTACATTGGTTAACTTTGTATTACGTTCAGTACGTAAACAAATTCCAGCTTGGAACATTCCAGGTCATATTCGCTTTAATGCAGCAATGTCTAAAGTGAGTGCAAACAATTACAAACGTCCAAACTTAACTTTAAGTGATACTGCAGTGCTTCAGTATACCGGTGGCACAACTGGCGTATCTAAAGGCGCAGAATTGACCCATCGTAACCTTGTGTCAAACATGTTGCAGTGTGATGGTATTTTCCAAAGTAAATTTGGTCAGCAAGATGGTCAGCCAGATGATCGTATCTTCTGTGCATTACCGCTGTATCACATCTTTGCATTTATGGTGTGTGCACTTTACGGTATGTACAAAGGTCAGGCGAACGTATTGATTCCTAACCCGCGCGATTTACCTGCGGTAATGAAAGAATTACGTAAATACCAACCTTCATTCTTCCCAGCAGTGAACACTTTGTTTAATGCTTTGGTGAACAATGAAGAGTTCAAGCAACTTGACCACAGCAAGCTAAAAATGGCGATGGGTGGTGGTATGGCAGTACTTCCTTCGACTGCAGAAGCGTGGAAGAAAGTTACCGGTACCAATATCATCGAAGGTTATGGTTTATCAGAAACTTCACCTGTTGCAACAGCAAACCCTCCAGCATCAATGGAATTTAGCGGTACGATTGGTATTCCATTGCCACTGACTGAAGTTGCTATTTTAGATGATGATGGCAATGAAGTTGCTCAAGGTGAGCAAGGTGAAATTTCGATTCGTGGTCCTCAAGTCATGAAAGGCTATTGGAACCGTCCAGATGAAACTGCCAAAGTAATGACGGCGGACGGTTTCTTCCGTACAGGTGACATTGGTGTCATGGATCCACGCGGTTATGTGAAGATTGTAGACCGTAAAAAAGACATGATTTTGGTGTCTGGCTTCAACGTTTATCCTTCTGAAATTGAAGAAGTTGTTGCAAAACATCCAAAAGTACTAGAAGTTGCTGCGATTGGTGTTCCTGATGAAAAATCAGGTGAAGTACCTAAATTATTCGTTGTGAAAAAAGATCCATCTTTAACGACTGAAGAAGTTTTGGCATTCGCAAAAGAAAACTTAACTGGCTATAAACGCCCACGTTATGTTGAATTTATGGATGAATTACCAAAATCGAATGTTGGTAAGATTCTACGTAAAGATTTGCGTAAAACAGCATAATATGATGCATAAAAAAAGCGCCTTCGGGCGCTTTTTTTATCGCTTTTAATTTAGATCATTAAAGATTACCTTTATTCATCGACCAGCGATCAAAGTAGCGACGTCCTACTCCAAAAACACCTAAGAAGATAAACATCGCGCCGAACTGACGACTAAAGCCAGATTGGTTATAGCTGCCATAGGTTAAAATATTGTCGACTAAACAATATAGTGCAATGACAATGACCCAATGCCAAAGGGGAAGTTGCTTGATGGAAACTGCATAGAATGCAATCCACATTATGACAAAGCTGAAAACAGTCGACCATACATTTAAGTTGGCACAGATCACAGCAAGTAAAAATGCAGTCACAGGAATGACAATTTTTAAAACACGATCGACGCGAAGCTGATGGCGTTTTTGCTCTTCAAGAACTTCAAATAATTGATCTTGATCAGAAGTACTCATAGAGGATCCTTTCATCTGCCGATTATAAAAACACTATATTTAACAAAAATTATTCACGAAATGCCATGGTATTATAGCAGCCATAAAAATCTTCCTGAGAAAAAACACATGCACAGCATCAGTGGGATCATCTATCTCATTTTGGCCGCTTGTTTACTGCCATATGTATTTACATTTATTGCGAAGCGAGCTGCAGGTTTTAAGTCGAGTGATAATCAAAATCCACGTGAAGTTTTAGCGCGTTCTACAGGATTGGCGAGCCGCGCACATGCAGTGCAGCAAAATAGTTTTGAAAGTTTACCTTTATTTATTGCGGCTATTCTAATGGCCGAATACATGGTGATTCATCAACAATACATCATGACCTTTGGGATTGCCTATCTCGTTTTACGCGTTATTTATGGGCTATGTTATTTAGCCAATTGGGCAACTTTACGTTCAATCATTTGGACTTTGTCGATGTTATGCCCAATTTGCCTGATGTTATTGGTCATTAAATTAAGCTAAATGTTCTGCTTGATGATTAAATTATCAGCATGATCGCTAAAATCACAAAAAAAGCGATAAAACCGTTATAATTGTGCCGGATTAAAAGATTTAACTTTGTTTAAAGAGTGATGCTATGAGCTACAGCAATATCCCAGCGGGTAAAGATGCACCAAACGACATCTATGTCATTATTGAAATTCCTGCAAATGCAGCACCAATCAAATACGAAATCGATAAAGATTCTGATGCGTTATTTGTAGACCGTTTCATGGGTACTGCAATGTTCTACCCAGCGAACTATGGTTATGTTCCAAATACATTATCTTTGGATGGTGACCCACTAGACGTACTTGTGGTAACTCCACATCCAGTAGAGCCAGGTTCTGTAATTCGTTGCCGTCCTGTTGGTAAATTGAACATGGAAGATGACGGTGGTGTTGACGCAAAACTCGTTGCTGTTCCACACGACAAATTGACTCCGCTTTATAAAGATGTTCAAGAATATACAGATCTTCCTGCATTATTGATCAATCAAATTGAACATTTCTTCCAACACTACAAAGACTTAGAGCCTGGTAAATGGGTTAAGTTAAGTGGTTGGGAAGGTGCTGATGTTGCGAAACAAGAAGTACTTAGCTCAATTGAAGCTTACAAAGCTGCGAACAAATAATATTGTTTTAAGCTGAGCATCGTTTTTATATGAAAACGATGCTCATAAAAAAAACCTGCACAGTGTGCAGGTTTTTTTTCGCTATCTTAGAGTAGCTGCGAAATTAAAATAATTTCACAGGGATGTCTAAGAATAAACGCCATTCGTTTGTATCACCGATATAGTTACCAGCTTGGTAGTTATCACTTGCGCGGTAGTAAGAATGACGTACACGTAAGCTTGCGTCCTTAGCAAAACCAGATTGAACAGTATATTTCACTTGGTTAAAGAATTCGCGCTCTTGACCTTCTTTTGCTGAATTGTTGACTTTAATATCCCAGCCATAAACGAATGCAGAAGTCCAGTTCAAGCCTGGCACACCATAATCAGTAAAGTTTAAGTTATATTGAACTTGTGCCGATTTTTCATGGTTCCCCACAAAGTCAGATAAGTATGAGTTAGCTACATAGATTGACTGTGCGCCATCAGCATTTTCGCCATAGTCATAACCAGTGTTGCCTGTATTTTGTTGGTAAGCCAGCATGACTGAGTGAGCGCCTTGGTTTAATGTACCTGCAAGAGACCAGATGCTATTGCTGCGGCCGTCAACATTTTTATTACCAATTGTTGAAGAATAAGTTCCAGCTTGCTCGTCCCATTCAGTATGGTAGCCATTGAAGTCTACATTTAATGAGCGTTTTTCAGCTAAAGGCAATGTGTAGTTTGCATTGATGTAGTGACGTTCAAGCGCATCTTCACTGTCTAAGCCATAGTAAGATGCATTAAGCTGATCGTTAAATTTGTACTTTGCACCCCAAACGATTGCATTATCTAGATGACGGCCATCAGTATTGATTTGATCTGAATATTGATTCTCTGTGAATTTACCAGCAACCAATTCTAGATTTTCAATTTCACGGCTTTTCGCAAGAACACCAGTGAAATATTCTGGAACCATACGTGCGGTATTAGACGCAAGTACAGGAAGATCTAGAACTTGGGTACCGTATTCAACAGTTGTATTTGATACTCGTGCTTTAACGCTAGCTCCGCCACGCGCCCAATGGTCATAGGCGTCTACATCACCATTTGCATCTTTAGCTCCGCCGTTATGAAGCGGAATCATGCCATTGCCAGCATTATCATTGCTGCCTAATTTGAATGAAGCATCGCCAGTAACATTTACACCAAAACCGATAATACCTTTTGTAAAACCAGATTCAAGTTTTACAATCGCAGACTGAGCAGCTGAGCTGGTATCTGTTACTCGTTTTACTGCACTAGTATCATTGTCAATGTAATTGGTTTTGTCACGGTTGATGTAACCTGTACGGAACAATACAGAGCCTTCGGCATCTTCCACAAAGCCTTTAGATTCACTTTGTTCGCTAGCAAAAGCAGTAGAAATAAGAGCAGCGTTTACTAATACTGCAAGTGTTAGTTGTTGAGCTTTAAGCATTGGGAGAGAGCCTCATGCAAATTTGGTTAATATGTAGTGCGATTGTATATTTTTTCTTAAAAAAATCACTATTTTTAATGCGCTTATTACACTAAAGTTAGAAAACATTCAGATCATCGGTCAATCTGTAATAAGCAAATGTTTCGTATGTTATTGTTGTTTAACAAATAGTTTATTTAAATTGAATATATATCAATCTAAAGAGAAGTTTATTCATTACTTATCATAAAAAAATATAAAAAATGGTAAAAACTTTCATTTAACTTGCTGATTTATTATCATTCTTATCGCACATTTTGTGCTGAATACAAAGTTGGCTTTTGATCGAAAATTATAAAAATAGTTGAGGGGGACGATTTCTATGTCCAGTCAAAGCAAGCAATCTTGGCTTGTTTTTCAAAAATAGATCGTGAACATGGCTCTGTAATAAGTAATATCTTCCATAAAAATACAATTAAAAAAAAGGTGATATAAACCGTGATAAATACATATGAATGAAGGAATTAAATTATTTTTAAATACTCGAATTGGATAAAAGATATTTTATGAATCAACACCTTAGTTTTTACTGTTTTATATAATCTCACCTTTGTTTTTAAATGATTTAATTTATCAAAATAAGAAAAAAGGGCTATACAGTGCCGTAAAATCGATTAAAATCGGCGCTAAATTTTACTCAACCCAATCCACAATCGATCCGATGTGGGGACTAAACATGATTCAATTTTATAAAAAAGCAATTTTAAGTATTTTAGTGACCCTAGGTACAGTCCCTGCATTTGCAGAACAAACTGAACAAGCCACAACTGCACAAGGGAATTGGTCTGGAAGTCTGGGCGTGGTAAACAAATATGTGTACCGTGCGAGTGAAGAAAATGATCAAGCGGCATTACAAGCCGGACTTGAATATGCACACAACAGTGGGCTGTTCGCGGGCTATTGGGGTTCTACACTCAACTATGATCCTACGGACGACAGTCAATCGCATGGTTTTGAACATGATTTCTATGTCGGATATGGACGTGAACTGAATGAAGATTGGAGATATAAATCACAAGTGATGGCTTATGTCTATCAAGGTGGAGGTTCTGTTTATAACGACGACCGATCTGAAAAGCGTCGCACGACAGGCGTCGAATTTATTCAGGACATTAGTTATAAAGATTTAACTGCAAGCATGGCTGTATTGTTGTCTGATGTTAATTATGGCAACGCAGGTGATGTATATCTGAATGCTGCTTATAGCTATGCATTACCTTATGATGTTTCATTAAATTCATCGCTCGGCGTTTCTGTTTTTAATGACAGTCGTGATGACAGCCTATTAACAACCACAGAAGATGTGGTGTTCACTGAAGCACGTTTGGGCTTGAGTAAACCGATTGCAGATACTGGATTTGAAATTGCTGCTGACTATGTATGGGGCGGTAAAGATCGTGAAGGTGAGCAATTAGACGATAACGTTGTGGTTGGATTGACCTATTCTTTCTAACATTAACCAGTTGATCGTATTCGGTCATATTCTTGAAAGTGCATAATGGTGATTGTGCACTTTTTTTATGCATTTTTGAGATCGGTGTTGAAAAAATATACTCAAAAAAGCGCATTTTAAAAATCCTGTTACAACTATCAACCTGAAGATTTAAATAATCTAAATAGATGAAAATCTGCATTCTAAAATAAATTAAAGAGAAAAAAGGCTAAATAGGATAATTAAAAAATAATAAATAAAAACAGTAATATATTGGTTTTTCATAAACCAAAATGGTGACTTTTATAAAAAAAATATGCGCTTATTTTTAAACATGGCACAGCGCTTGCTAATACCTCATTGAGTTCAACGAAATAACCAAAAAATACGTCGTCGCACGATGTGGGGGAACAAACCATGAAATTTGCACTTAAAGCTTTATCAATCGCTGTACTAGGAGCAGCATCGATGTTTACTTTTGCTGAAGCACCTGCTTCTGAGCATTCTGTATCCGGAAATATCGGCGTACTGTCTAGCTATAATTTACGTGGTATTACCAATGTGCCTGAAAATAGCGGCGCAACTATTCAAGGTGGTTTGGACTATAGCCATGCGTCAGGCTTCTATGCAGGTTACTGGGGTTCAACCTTAGATTATGCACTTGGTGAAGAAGGTCGTGATTCTTTTGAACATGACTTTTATGCAGGTTATAACGGCAAAATTACTGAAGATTTAGGTTATACCGTCGGTGGTACGTATTATTACTACTATGAATCGGATGTTGATTCAGATGGTTTCGAAACACTTTTAGGATTGAACTACAAAGACTTTAGCATAACTGCTCAAACCTTAACGCAAAATACGACTTGGGGTAACAAGGGCGATACGTATATCTTAGGTAGCTACAGCTATGCATTGCCAAAAGATTTCACGCTAAATACTTCATTGGGTCTATATGCATATGGTGATGATGACGAATTTGTAGAAACCACTGAAGACTTTGGCTTCCGTCATTTTACAGCAGGTTTAAGTCATCCATTGGGTGACACTGGTGCGAGCGTAAATATGGATTATATTGTGGGTGGTTATGACCGTCTGGATGAAAAACAAAAGAATAAAGTCGTATTTGGCTTGAAATATGAATTCTAATTTTAAAAAGCATTAAAAATGGCGACCTAGGGTCGCCATTTGTTTAAGCATTGAGTTGGCTTCGATAGGACAGTGCTTCAGAAACGTGTTGAGCTTGAATGTGTTCACTTTGAGCCAAGTCGGCAATGGTTCTAGCCACACGTAATACGCGATGATAGGCGCGCGCAGATAAATTCATTCGTTGCTGGGCTAACTGTAAAATATTCTGTGCAGTAGCATCCAAAACTGCTTGTTGCTCCAATTGCGTAGGCGTGAGCGCCATATTGGATTTTTGCTGACGTTCTATTTGTAACGCATAAGCTTGTATAACACGATGCCTAACCGCACTTGAACTTTCAACCTCTTGCGAACTTTGTAATTCATGCGCTGCCAGTGGCGGGACATCTATATGTAAGTCAATTCGATCTAATAATGGACCTGAAATACGGTTTTGATAGCGTTTAATACTTTCAGCACTACATTGACAGCGGCTGTCTTGGTTAAAGGCATAGCCACATGGGCAAGGATTCATCGCCGCAATTAGTTGAAAATTTGCAGGGAAGGTGATTTGACGAGAAGCCCGTGAAATCACAATTTCTTTGGATTCGAGTGGTTGCCGTAACACCTCCAACACCTTTCGATCAAATTCAGGCAGCTCATCTAAAAATAAAACTCCTAAATGTGCCAAGGTGATTTCACCCGGTTTAGGATTTGATCCTCCACCGACGAGGGCAATCGCAGATGCGGTATGGTGTGGCGCACGAAATGGACGCTGCCCAAAATGATGATTTGCACCTGCAATGGAATAAATACTCGCGACTTGCAAATTTTCTTGCATATCTAAGGGGGGCAGAATACTGGGCAAACGCGAGGCGAGTAGAGTTTTGCCTGTGCCCGGTGGACCCCGAAATAGTAGAGAATGACCGCCAGCCGCTGCAATTTCTAAAGCACGACGTGGTCTGAGTTGACCTTTCACATCAGATAAATCAAAAGGGTAACTGAGTTGATTGGTTGACGATGTCGAGGGATGGCTACTGATTAAGGCCGAACGACTCAAATGTTCACATACATCCTTAAGATGCTGTGCAGGAAAAACATGGAACTCCGGCAGTTGCGCCGCTTCATCGGCATTGAGTGCCGGTAGAATCAGATGATGCCCGATATGCTGACAGGCAATGGCTATACTTAAGATGCCACTGACAGGTCGTAAATAACCATCAAGTGCCAATTCTCCAATAAATTCAAAGCCATCTGCTGCATTTTCAGGAAGTTGTCCCGACGCGATCAGAATCCCTAAAGCAATGGCGAGATCTAAACGTGAACCATCTTTGGGTAAATCTGCGGGTGCTAGATTAATGGTCAGACGTTTGGTCGGAAACTGAAAGCCGCTATTAATAATCGCAGAGCGGACACGGTCTTTACTTTCACGGACAGCGGCCTCAGGTAGGCCCACAATGGTCAATGAAGGTAGGCCTTGGCTGACATGAACTTCAACTTCAATTTGGGGTGCATTTAAGCCGAGCAAACCCCGAGTATAGATTTTGGCAAAAGACATATTATTGTTCCGTTATGGTGCATTATTTTTAATCGTTATGCGTCTTTTGTTGCACTAAAAAGGTGCTTATTTTTTGTTCTGAATTTTTTGTTCGAGTTCTTCGACGTGTTTCAACAATTCATTTAAACGTAAATTGGCATTATTCAGTGCAGTACGTTGGCGTTCGATTTCTTCTTTCGACACGAGATCCATTTTGCTCACAGCTTCATTGAGTAAGCTGCGAAGATTATGTTCGACGTCTTTTTTCGGCTGATCGATTTGTTCTAATATCGCTTGTAATAAGGTTTCAATCATTGTTTAGACCATCCTCAGTGATTTGGTGGCAGCAGTTTAACATCGCCACATTCATGACCATAGTGCTTTCATTTAAATATGCGTTTAATCGATCAGTAAAATCGTAATTCTTCTAGTAAAAACGTCTATTTTTATAAGCATACGCAAGATTATCCGTATAAAATAGGTTATAAAGAAATCTCATGCTGGGCTGACTATTTTCCCCCGACTGTAGTCATATTGGCATGAAAATTGAACATAAAACCTTACAGGTGAAATAAGCCGAAGGAAAACAAAACATGAAGCTCGTAACTGCAATTGTAAAACCTTTTAAATTAGATGACGTGCGTGAAGCACTCTCTGAAAATGGTGTTCAAGGGATCACTGTCACTGAAGTTAAAGGCTTCGGTCGCCAGAAAGGTCACACTGAACTTTATCGTGGTGCTGAATATGTGGTTGATTTCTTACCAAAAGTAAAAATCGAAATCGCAATCAGTGATGAAATGGTCGATACCGTAATTGAATCAATTACTCGTGTTGCAAGCACAGGAAAAATTGGCGACGGTAAAATTTTTGTAAGCAATCTGGAACAAGTCATCCGTATCCGTACTGGTGAAACAGGTGCAGATGCCGTTTAAAAAATTGGCATGAAGTTTGCTGAGTAGCTAATAACTCAGAAAATCAGGTCGGGGGATACGAATGAAAAAGATGCTAATTGCACTCGGCTTGTCCAGTGCACTTTTAGGTGGTTCTGTTGCGTGGGCTGAAGAAAGCGCAACAGCACCTACAGAAGAAGTCACAGTAGTTGATACTGCAAATACAACAACGCTAAATACAACAGAAGCTGCAGTTCCAGTTGAAGCAGCGCCAGCACCTGCAGAAGAAGAGCCTAAGCTCGATACAGGTGATACAGCATGGATTTTAGTGTCCACTGCACTTGTTTTACTCATGACAATTCCCGGTTTAGCATTATTTTACGGCGGTATGGTCCGTAAGAAAAATGTACTCAGCACCATGGCACACAGTTTTGTTGCGGCAGGTGTCGTGAGCTTAACGTGGGTGATTGTGGGTTATACCTTAGCATTTGGTGAAGGTAATGCCTTTATCGGTAGCTTAGACAAATTTATGTTGTCGGGTATCACCACAGAAGCCTTGTCAGGTACGATTCCAGAGATTCTTTTTGTTATTTTCCAAATGACATTTGCCATCATTACCGTTGCCATTATTAGCGGTTCGATTGCAGAACGTATGAAATTCGGTGCTTTCGTTGCCTTCATCGCAATTTGGAGTGTCGTGGTTTATGCACCAATTACCCACTGGGTATGGGGCGGTGGTTGGTTAGGTAACGACGGTGCGCTTGATTTTGCGGGTGGTACGGTTGTTCACATCAACTCAGGTGTTGCGGGTCTTGTTGCAGCGTACATGCTTGGTAAACGTATGGGGCTTGGCCGTGAATCAATGGCGCCACATAACCTAACTTTAACCGTCATCGGTGCAAGCCTTGTATGGGTAGGTTGGTTCGGTTTCAACGGTGGTTCTGCACTGGGTGCAAATGGTTCCGCTGGTTATGCATTGGTGGTAACACAAGTTGCAGCAGCGGCAGCAGCAGTGGCATGGTTAATTACTGAAAAAGTGGTTCGTGGTAAAGCGTCTGTCTTGGGCGGTGCTTCTGGTGCGGTAGCAGGTCTTGTGGTGATTACACCTGCGGCAGGTTTCGTAACCGTTGGCGGCGCTTTAGCGATGGGTCTGATCGGTGGTGTGGTTTGCTTCTGGGGGATTACTGCGCTGAAACGTGCGTTGAAAGCGGATGACTCTTTGGATGCGTTTGGTCTACATGGTGTCGGTGGTATCGTGGGTGCGATCCTTACAGCATTCTTTGCTAGCGAATTCATCATGGGTGATAAAGCACCGAGCAACTTAATGCATCAATTATGGGTTCAAGTCGAAGGTGTACTAGCGACAATTGCTTACTCAGCTGTGATGACATTCATTATCTTGAAAGTGATTGATCTAGTGATTGGCATCCGTGTTGAAGCTGATGACGAACGTATGGGTCTAGACTTAAGTCAACATGGCGAACGTGTAGAATAATAAGATCACAGTAAATCAATATATTGTGTAAAACAGCCCGAAAGGGCTGTTTTTTTTCCATATCTAGCGTAAAGCTCTACAAATTTCAAAATTTTTGCTACACTCTAAATCCATTCGGATTTGTTCAATTTAACCGCTATGCATTGTCCATTTTGCAACGCTGAAGACAGTAAAGTGATTGACTCACGTCTTGCTGCTGAAGGCTGTCAGATACGCCGCCGCCGTGAATGTATTAGTTGCGGTGAACGTTTTACCACTTTTGAAAGCTATGAAGTGGTGATGCCGCGTGTCATCAAGTCGGATTCAAAGAGTGAACCGTTTGATGAAGCCAAGCTCCGCCGCTCGCTCATGCATGCCTTGCAAAAGCGTCCAGTAACGCAAGAGCAAATTGAAACAGTACTCAGTGATATTCAATTGCAAATTCGCCGTTTGGGTGAACGTGATGTGAAATCACGCACCATTGGTGAAATTGTCATGCAGTCATTGTTTGCTTTAGATCATGTGGCTTATGTACGTTTTGCTTCTGTGTATCAAGACTTCCAAGATGTAGAAGCTTTTCGTCGTCAAATTGAACAAATGCAGCAGCGTGAGCACTAATGCACATCAGCTTCAATTTTTATCATGAGTGATTACATGTCTGAGTTAGATCAAGTGACGTTGCAGCAGCATCAACAGTGGATGCGGCGTGCAATTGCATTGGCACAGCAGGGGCAATACAGCACTCGTCCCAATCCCAACGTGGGCTGTGTGATTGTCAAAGACGGTCAATTGGTTGGTGAAGGCTTTCATCCAAAAGCGGGTCAGCCACATGCAGAAGTCTTTGCAATGCGTGATGCAGGTGAGGCCGCTCGTGGCGCAACCGCTTATGTGACTTTGGAGCCTTGTGCACACTATGGACGTACGCCACCTTGTGCCAAAGGCTTGGTAGAAGCAGGTGTCGCTCAAGTCGTTGTGGCATGTCCCGATCCCAACCCATTGGTTGCGGGTAAAGGTGTACAAATCCTACGTGATGCTGGCATTGAAGTGATTACGGGTATTTGTCAAGCAGAAGCACATCAATTGAATTTGGGCTTTTTAAAAGCCATGGCGACGGGCATGCCTTATGTTCGGCTCAAAGTCGCATCGAGCCTAGATGGGCGTACTGCCATGGCCTCGGGTGAATCTAAATGGATTACGGGTGCAATGGCGCGACAAGATGTACAGCATTGGCGTGCAATCTCCGGTGCCGTAATCACTGGGATTGAAACGGTATTAGCCGATGATTGCTTACTCAACGTACGTCAACTCGATGATGCTGTTGATATGCAAAGCGTGGTTCAGCCGAAACGTATCGTGCTAGATCGTCAAGGCCGCTTGCCATTAAGCGCAAAAATATTGCAGCAACCTGAAACCGTGATGGTCATGGGGCCATATCGTCAGGAACTTGCTGACTTGGGCGTGGTACAATTTGAAATTCAGCCTTTGGCCGATCTGTTAGCAGCATGCGTTCAACAGTTCCAAATTTATGATGTACTTGTGGAAGCCGGTGCGACACTTTCGACCGCTTTCTTACAAGAACATTTGATCGATGAAATGATCAGTTATGTTGCACCGACCTTGTTGGGTCAGTCAGCACGTGCGATGTTTAATGCGGAATTTGACCGCATGGCAGAGCAGCTTCGATTTAAGCTGAAAGATGTCACTCAATTGGGTGATGACATCCGCTTAAGGTTAATCCCTTCTCAAGAGACGCTATGAATTCAGAGTCTACGGTTTATCACAAACGTCGTCATGCGGCTCGTACCACAGACGAATATCTTTTCCATCAGTTGGTTCCTTATTTGGGAAACAAACGCCGTCTATTACATCTGATTTTAGAAGCACTTGAGCAAACGGGAACCTTAAAACGCGAAGATGGTCGTGCGCCGATATTTGCTGACTTTTTTGCAGGTTCGGGTGTAGTGTCACGGTTGGCACGTCAAAACGGCTATCGTGTTATTGCCAATGACTGGGAACCCTACAGCCATGCCTTGAACAGCGCGATTCTCTCTTGTGTTGAAGCACCAGCGTTTAAAGAGTTGGGTGGCTATCAAAAAGCCATCGATTATCTGAACCGTTTGCCAGAAGTGAAAGGTTGGGTGACCCATAACTTGTGTCCACGTAATGATGAAATCTACGATCCTGCACGTGACCGTTTATTCTTTAAACGCCGTAACGGTATGCGTATCGATGCGATTCGTCAGCAAATTGCAACTTGGCAAGCTCAAGGCGCGATTGATGATGTGGAAATGAGTGCTTTGTTAGCGCCGTTATTGTATTCAGCAAGTTTTGTCAGCAATACCAGCGGTGTATTTAAAAGTTTCCATCATGGTTGGGGCGGTAAAACCCAAGCAGCCTTAGATCGTATCGGTTCATTGTTATGGCTGACCCCAAGTCGTTTTTGTGAAATTGGTGATCCGAAAAAACCCGCCGCTGAAATGTGGTGTGTCGACGCACAGCATTTGGCCAATCAAATGAGCGGCTTTGAAGTAGATGTGGCTTATCTCGATCCACCATATAACCAACATGCTTATAGCAGTAACTACCATGTGTTGAATGCCTTAACGTTATGGGATCAGGTGGATTTACCAACACCAGACACCAAAGGCTTTAAGAGCGGAATCGACCGTGCATGGCGTAAAGAACGTCCAAGTCCGTATAATTCTTCCAAGCATGCGAAAGAAGCTTATGAAAAATTATTAGAAACCATCAATGCACGTTACATCCTGACGAGCTATTCAACCGATGGTAATATCAGCGCCACAGATTTGTTACAAGCCAATTTAAAACGTGGCCGAGTAAGCTTATTGACGCAAGATGTACCACGTTACCGCGTGAGTAAGCAGCGTCAGTCTGAACGTGCACGCGTACTAGAGTTTATTGTCATCACGGATACGCATGCCAAATCAGGTCCACCAATCCGTCAGTTGTTGAGTCAATTGCACCATTTTGCAGAATTAGGTGGTGTCGATACCTCTGGCGTGAGCACGCAACTTGATTTGTGGTAAAAATCATCGCCCCATATTTTTCAGGGATTGAACATGTTTACAGGCATTATTGAAAGTCTAGGTAAAGTTGAAAGCATTCAAAACGTGGGTGGCGATGTCCGCTTGCGTATCCAGACAGATTTAGACATGTCGGATGTGCATTTGGGGGACTCGATTGCCACCAATGGCATTTGCTTAACCGTGATTGACTTTGGTAGCAATTGGTATGCAGCTGATGTATCACGTGAAAGTTTAAATCGGACCACTTTGGAACACTGGAAAGCAGGGCAGGCAGTAAATGTGGAAAAAGCCATGTTGCCGACCACGCGTTTTGGTGGACATATTGTCAGTGGTCATGTCGATGCAGTGGGTGAAATCACTCAAGTTCGTTCAGATGCACGTTCAATTTATTTTGAAGTTACCGCACCGAAAGAAATTGCACGCTATTTAGCGGAAAAAGGCTCTGTGACCGTGGATGGTATTAGCCTGACAATTAACCATTTACGTGGCAATGTGCTGAGCTTAAATTTAATTCCGCACACGGCTGAACGAACCAATATCGGTACGTGGAAAGCTGGGGCGAAAGTGAACTTGGAAGTGGATGTTTTAGCACGTTATATTGAGCGTTTATTGCTCGGCGATAAAGCCGCTGAGACCACAGCGCAATCTAAAATTAGCTTAGATTTTCTCGCTGAAAATGGCTTCTTGAAATAAGTTGATACCGAAGAAAACCAAACAGTCTGATTGAAAAATTAGACTGTTTTTTTATTTTTGGTGATAATGCGTCGCGGTATGACATATATGATGAATAATCAGACAGGTGATAATGATTGATTTCTTACTGAATCTGGAACAGTGGTTACCCATGTTATTGGAAAATTATGGTGTGTGGATTTATGCCATTTTATTTCTGGTGATATTTTCAGAAACGGGTTCAGTATTTATGTTCTTCCTGCCAGGAGACAGCCTGTTGCTTGCCATCGGCGCATTATGCTCAACAACGGAAGTGGTGCATTTACACACCATGGGGCTGATGTTATTTGTCGCATCAGTCTTGGGCTACTGCGTCAATTACTACACGGGCAGCGTGCTAGGCATTAAGTACTTTAATAAGCACACACGTTACTTTAAGCCCGAATATATGGTCAAAACCAATAAATATTTTATGAAGCATGGTGGTAAAACGATTTTAGTCGCACGCTTTGTACCCTTTGTACGTTCTTTTGCGCCTTTTGCTGCTGGATCTGCACGCATGAACCTTGGCACATTTATGTTCTATAACGTGCTAGGTGGTTTCATCTGGATTGGATTATTACTCGGTATCGGTTATTTCCTAGGACATACCGTTTCTGCAGTTGCAGATTTGGTCTAAGCCAAACTTAGACATAAAAAAAGCCCACAGTTGTGGGCTTTTTTTATGGAGTAGATGACCACTTAGTGTTTTGTAACGGTCACTACATCAAGGGTTTGAAAAATCGAGCTGTGGGGCAGTTGCTGAATGCTAAAACCACCTTTTTCTGATTCCCGGCTGAGATAAACCGAAATACTGTGAAAGTCTGAATGACTCAGCCAAAGATCTTTGGCACGAATGTCCCATTGTTCTCCAGCAGATAGAGAGGATATTTTCTGGGTAATCTGGTGAATGATGTCCATATTGAATTCCCATCTGGATGCATGATTATATTTTTAGGATGACTGAAGCATTGTATTTTGAGGGACAATGCTTCAGCCATATGAACATCATGTTGCAAATACATGTCAGTTTAATGACAGTGACCAGATTTCGATCGACAGCTTAAGATGCTTGGGACGATGTAGATTCTGTCGAAAAATTAGAGTTTTCTAAGATATAGTAAATTTCTTCTTGTGCGGCTGCTTTCAATTTTGCACGGAAATCACTGACGGCCATCTCGATTTGCGTTTCTGCTTCAAGTTCCAAACGCACGCGTACACTTTCGAGTTCTGACAACATCTGTCCTTCGCTGACCGATAAGCTTTGACTTAATCCCGCTAAACTGGTTTCAGGGTTTTTATGATAGCGAGCGGCATAGTGTTGTACTTCACGATCAAGATTATGCTGCATCATGGTGAGCGCTTGCGTTTGTGCATCAAAGCGTAACTCTTCGTCGCGTCTCAGCTGTTCTGCATAGGCTTGTTCAGCTTCACGTTTTTCTTCTAAGGCTTTTTCTAAAGCCAATTGTTTGCGAATACGAGCATCTTCAATCAGCTGTGCTTTCAAATCTTCATAAGCAGACTCAATTTTGTCAAAAGACACTTGCTGTTGCTGTTGGTCATTGACCAGCCATTGTTGAATGTCTGTACTGGGATTGAGTACATCGCAAACGCGGCCAAGGTCATCAATAAAGGTCTGACGAATAGCTTCAGGTACTTTTAACCAGCGCTGTTTAAAGTCTGGACCGACATTCAATGCCATGGTGCATCTCCTTGCAAATAGGGTAAAACCAATATCACGTTAAAGTTTATGGGTCTGTGGTTGAACGCCCAAACGTCGATATTGTTTATATTTTTCACGCCCGATAATTTTAGCGGGTTCGTTATTTTCAATAATTTCGATAATGTGACTAAAACTCGCGAACTGTTCAAGTGCTTGATCGTTAAAATTAAACACAATCCAGTCGGCTTGCTCAGGCAATTGGGCAGAAATACAGACCGTTGCCTCGGCTTGATCGATACCATGGGGAATGAAACCTGTGTGATCGAAACTCCACAGGCGTTCATCAAGTTGTTGCTGTAAGTCTGGGTCAGCACAATGTAGCCAAATACGTACAGGCTGACGCAGGATCTTACGGCATAAACGACAAGTGCTTTCGACTTGTCGTTCAGGACTTTTTTCAAATAAATAAAAGCTAACTTTAGCCATTCGCTTGAGCACGATTCGCTAAGAATTGCATTAATAATGGCACAGGACGACCTGTTGCGCCTTTATTTGCACCTGAGTTCCATGCAGTACCAGCAATGTCTAAATGCGCCCAACGATATTCACGCGTAAAGCGTTGAAGGAAACATGCAGCGGTTACAGAACCTGCTTTTGGACCACCAATGTTGGCAATATCTGCAAATGGAGAATCAAGTTGTTCTTGATAATCTTCAATTACGGGCATGCGCCATACGCGGTCAAAGCTATGTTGACCTGCAGCAGTCAATTCAGCCGCAAGTTCATCATCAGGAGTGAACATACCAGTAAGGACTGAACCCAATGCCACAACACATGCACCAGTGAGGGTTGCAATATCAATCACCAGTGCAGGGTTAAAGCGTTTTACATAGGTCAAGGTATCGCACAGAACCAAACGACCTTCGGCATCGGTATTTAGAATTTCAACGGTTTGACCGCTCATGGTTGTCACGATGTCACCCGGGCGAGTGGCATGACCAGACGGCATGTTTTCTGCAGCAGCAATTGCGCCGACAACATGAATTGGTAATTTCGCTTCACACAGCGCACGGATGGTACCCAAAACTGATGCAGAACCGCACATGTCGAATTTCATTTCGTCCATGCCTGCACCCGGTTTAAGTGAGATACCACCAGTATCAAAAGTCACACCTTTACCAACAAGCACCACAGGTGCTTCTTCACGGTTTGAAAGGTATTCGATGGTAATAATACGGCCTGGACGGTCAGAACCTTTGCTCACAGCAAGGAATGCACCCATACCGAGATCAGCCATTTGCTGTTCATCGAGTACAGTCACTTTGAGTTGATCTGGGAATTCAGCTGCAAGTGCTTGAGCTTGTTCGGCTAAATATTCAGGGAAACAGATATTGCCCGGACGGTTACCTAAGTCACGAGTAAAACTTTGACCTGATTGCACTGCAGAAATTAATTCAAGCTGTGCAGTGGTTAATGGACTTTCAGTAGCGATTAAATGGATCTGCTCCAAAACAAATTCATTTTTCTTAGACTTGTATTCATCAAATGCATAAGCCGCTTGCGTCAGGCTAAGTGCAAATAAATAATGTTGTTCTTGTGGTAGAGCAGAGATATCGACACTGATCTGTTTGAATTTTTTTTGTGACGCTTTAATAATGGTTTGTGCAATTTTTGCAAATTTATTGACCTGTAATTCAGCAACTTTGCCGAGGCCTAAAAGTGCGCTATTGCGACAAGTGGCAATGTTCGCCACCAAAGGCAGGCTTTCATTGAGTGCTGCTTTAAATTGAGTCGCGTCAATTAAATTATCTAAATCATTGATTTGATATGAAGTAGCTGCATTTTTAACGTGCTCAGAATCTACTAATATCAACAAATATTGGCTGGACGCATTCGCTTGGAATGACGTATTAATAGAAAGTTTCATGTGCGGTATTTATGCCTTTTTAAATTTATAAACCATTAAACCATTGAAACATTTATATGAATAGAGTTTCAATGAGCAACAAGGGTATAGGTTTTATATTTTCTACATTCGGGTAAACTAACGCTAGTTTTTATTGGCCCTATTTTTGGAAGAATTAATTTGATTATTCGGCGTTATCTGGTCAAGCAAGTGGTGTCGACATCACTGGTTGTGATTGCCTTATTGACCTTGATCATGATGGGTGGTCGTTTGATCAAGTACTTTGGTGTGGCGGCGCAGGGTCGTTTAGATGCAAGTATTTTATTTAGCATCATTGGCTACCGTTTGCCTGAGTTTTTAACCTTAATTCTTCCGCTCGGTTTCTTTATTGGTCTGATGTTGGTCTTTGGTCGTCTGTATGTCGATCATGAAATGGCTGTGCTCAATGGTAGCGGCGTCAGTCGAAATCAATTGTCACGCTTATTGGTGCCGATGACTGTGGTCTTTATGGCTGTTCAAGCATTTTTGATGCTGTGGGCGTCGCCTTGGGGCATCCGTCAGTTTGAAGCCTTAACGACTTCACAAGCAGTACGAACAGGCTTTGACTTGGTTCGCCCGAAAGAGTTTATTTCCTCTGGGCCCTATACCATTTATGCAGGGGACTTGTCAGAAGACCGTAAAAACTTAAAAGATATTTTCTTCTATCAGCGCGCAGAAAAAGAGGGTAAGCCTGATGTCATTATTTTGGCAAAAGAAGCGACCCGCGTCGAAGTGCCCGATGACAATGCCAATGTTGTTGACTTAGTTGAAGGCCGCCGTTACGAAATCTATCCAGAGCAACCGCGTTATTCTCAAGCTGAATTCCAAAGTTATCGTTTACGTTTAGAAAATGATAAAGAAGCAAAATTTGAAAGTACCGAAGTAGAAGCTTTGCCAACCTCGAAGTTATGGGATAACCGTCATGATCCTGTGGTTGCCAGTGAACTCGGTTGGCGAATTTTTGTGCCGTTCGCTATTTTGGCGGCGTTATTGCTTGCCACCGCTTTGTCTGAGGTCAGTCCTCGTCAAGGGCGTTACCTAAAACTGTTCCCAGCCTTACTTATTTTTGCCAGTTTAATCGTGGCTTTAATGGCGATCAAAACGCGGATCAGTAAAGATGAAATGGGGATTTGGGCTTATCCACTGGTCTTAGTGATTTACGGTATTGCAGCAGCATTGTTCTCGCGTAAACAAAAATTAGCGCCCAAAATTAAGAAACAAATTCAGCGAGTGAGGTCTTAAAATGTTGGCACGTCGTATAGTTGCAAAACATGTGACCAAAACTACTGCTTTAGCCATGCTTGGTGCGACAGCGGTATTGGCTGGCTTACAAGTGCTTTTTACTTATTTAGGTGAATTGGGCTCGCTGAAAGAAGGCTATAACGCATGGAATGCTTTGCAGTATGTGTTATGGAGTTCACCGAATTATTTATATGAAATTTTACCGATTTCAGCCTTGATTGGCGCGGTACTGGGTTTAGGGACTCTAGCTTCAAACAGTGAATTGATTGTCATGCGTTCGGTCGGCATCAGCCTTTGGCGGATTGTGGGCTGGGTGATTCGTTCGGCACTCATTTTGGTGGTTTTATCCTTTGCATTAAGCGAATGGGTCATTCCCTATACCAATGAACAAGCCAAAAGCGTCAAAAGTCACCGCACTGCGGCTGAGTTGGGTGAAGTCAAAGGCTATTGGTCGCGTGAAGGTCAGCGCTTTATTTATATTGACTATGCCAATTCGAAAGGTCAAATTAAAGATGTTCAGGTTGTTGATTTTGATGAAAAATATCGTTTGCGAGGCACTTTGGATGCGGAGCAAGGGAATTTTGTCCAAAATGGTTCTTGGTCGCTGCAAAATTCAACCCAAGTGGATCTATTAGCGACGGGTGATGCTGTAGCGAAGCAAAATGCTGAACAACCGCTTTCATTGGCCTTGCAACCCAAATATGTGCATATGGTTACCATTGACCCTGAAGATCTATCACCGAGTCAATTGGTGAGCTTTATGAGCTATATGCATGAATATAGCCAAGTCCCGAAAACTTACCAATTGGCGTTTTGGCAAAAGTTTGGTTCGCCCTTTGCTTTAATTGCCTTGGTGGTGATTGCTTGTTCATTTATTTTTGGACCTTTACGTCAACAGTCGATGGGTTTCCGCTTGGTGATTGCCTTATTTGCTGGACTGGGTTTTTACTACTTACAAGATTTCTTGGGTTATGCAAGTTTGGTGTACGCGCCATCGCCTGCATGGTTCGTCTTTATACCAATTATTTTGATGTTTGTAGCGGGTGGCTACTTGCTGCATCGCGCACGTTAAGTGCATGCAAGATTGAGTAAAACAATGTTGATGACCTAGATAAACCATGGTTGTCACATAGAGTCTTCACCGAAAATTCGGTAAGATAGTATGATTAATTTATAAACGAAAGAGTGTTCATTATGACGGATGCAACTGCTGGCAAAATCCCACACGTATTGGTAATTATGGATGGTGTGGGTCATCGCGAAGCGGTCGAGGACAATGCCTTTTTAGCAGCAAAACGACCAAACTTGACTGCAATGCAGGAAAAGCATCCGCATGGATTGATTTCAGGCTCTGGCGAAGACGTTGGTTTACCTGATGGTCAAATGGGTAACTCTGAAGTGGGCCACATGAACCTTGGTGCAGGACGTGTGCTGTATCAAGACTTTACTCGTATTACCAAAGATATTCGTACCGGTGCATTCTTTGAACATGATGTTTTAGTTGATGCGGTTGAAAAAGCCAAAGCTGCCAATGGTGCAGTGCACATCATGGGCTTATTGTCTGAAGGTGGCGTGCATTCACATGAAGATCACATTGTGGCGATGGCTGAATTGGCATTAAAACGCGGTGCAAAAGTTTATCTTCATGCATTCCTTGATGGTCGTGATACACCGCCAAAAAGTGCACAACCTTCGCTTGAAAAATTAGATGCACTGTTTGCTCAGTATCCGGGTCAAGGTCGTATTGCCACCATGATTGGTCGCTACTTTGCAATGGATCGTGACAACCGTTGGGATCGTGTTGAGCAAGCCTATCGTCTTTTAACTGAAGGTGAAGCAGTGCGTACAGCAGCGACTGCTGTTGAAGGTCTAGAGCAGGCTTATGCTGCTGAAGAATCAGATGAATTTGTGAAAGCGACGCGTATTGGTGATTTAGCACCGATCCAAGATGGTGATAGCGTTGTCTTCATGAACTTCCGTGCTGACCGTGCGCGTGAAATTACCAAAGCTTTTGTGGAAAAAGATTTTGCAGGTTTTGAACGTAAAGTGGTTCCCGCTTTATCAAAATTTGTCATGTTGACACGTTACCAAGCAACAATTGATGCACCTGTGGCTTATATGCCAGAAGCGCTGCATAACTCGATTGGTGAATACCTGTCTAATTTGGGTAAAACACAACTGCGTATTGCTGAAACTGAAAAATATGCACACGTGACCTTCTTCTTCAGTGGTGGTCGTGAAGATGAATATCCGGGTGAAAAACGTATTTTGATTCCATCACCAAACGTTGCGACTTATGATTTAAAACCAGAAATGAGTGCTTATGAAGTCACTGATGAATTGGTTGCCGCAATTAATTCAGGTGAGTACGACTTACTGGTGGTGAACTATGCCAATGGTGATATGGTTGGCCATACCGGTGTGTTTGATGCAGCAGTCAAAGCGGTTGAGGCTGTAGACACGTGCTTAGGCCGTGTATATGAAGCTGTGATGGCAAATAAAGGTCACATGCTAGTGACTGCCGATCATGGTAACGTAGAGCAAATGCAGGATTACCAAAGTGGTCAGGTGCATACTCAACATACCACTGAACTAGTGCCATTTATCTATGTTGGTCCGACCAATGCAACAATTGCAGAAGGTGGTGTTTTGGCTGACGTAGCGCCGACAATGTTAACGCTTATGCACATTCCTGTACCAACAGAAATGCAAGGTCGTAACTTGATTACTCTTGAAGCTTAAAATGTAAGGAAGCATGAATGACTAGAGCACACTGGACGTCAGTTGTAAGCCTTACAGCCTTGCTGCTGTGTTCTAGTCATTCGACATGGGGAGCCGACAAAGCAAAGTCGGCTTTCGATGAATTTGATGGCAGCTATGAACAAAGTTATGCCGAAGTACCTGTCGAATCGATCCAACAATTTGTTCAGATCTATGGCATTGTCAAAGAAAATTATGTAGTTGAAAAAAATGACGATGCATTATTCCAACAAGCCATCAAAGGCATGGTCAGTGGTTTAGACCGCTATTCACGATATCTTTCACCTGAAGACTATAAGCAGCTTTTGCAATACACTGAAGGGGATATTGCGAGTGTCGATTTCAATTTGCGCTTTGATGTAGGTTTACAGCAATGGGTCATCACCAATTTAAAGCCTGATGCTGATTCAGCAAAGCTAGGTCTGAAAAATGGCGCGGCGGTGTTTAAAATTGATGATCAAGAACTCAAAAAACTTAATCAAGATCAAGTGCGACACCTGCTCACAGGCAGTATCGGCTCGACGCTGAATCTACAGCTGATAACTGCAAGTCAACCGGTCAATTTGGTCAGAAACACTAAAGTTGAAACAGATATAGAATCTAAATTATTAAATAATCAGGTTTTAGTTTTACACGTTAAAGTTTTTCAACAAGATACTGCCAACGAAATAAAGCGTTTAATTGAAAGTCATGGCTCACGTGTCAAAGCGGTATTGTTTGATTTAAGAAATAACCCCGGGGGGTTACTGTCAGCAGCAGTGGAGTCTGCCGATTTATTTTTGAATCAGGGCATTATTGTGTCGACTCGAAGTCGATCTGAAGGTGACCAACAATTTCAGGCTTTACCAAGTTTTGAATTTCAAAATATGAAAGTTGGTATTTTAATCAACAATCGTTCTGCTTCTGCCGCAGAGGTCTTTACCGCAGCATTAAAAGAGCATAAACGTGCATGGGTAGCGGGTGAGAAAAGTTATGGTAAAGGTGTGGTTCAAAAACTATTTCCATTGAGTAATGGTGCGGCTTTACAAATGACTGTGTCGCAATATCTGACACCGAATGGCAAAATGATTGAAGGAATTGGGGTGCAGCCAGACTATAACTATCCGCTGCAACATGATGCACGTGAAGATCACTATGTCGATCATGTTGCAGAGTTATTGCTGAATCAAAAATAAACAGCAATACGCTGGAAAACTTTTACTCTTCGTCTTCGGTATCTAAGCCGAATTTTTTCAAACGATAGCGTAATGAACGGAATGACATACCTAATTTTTTGGCGGCAAGTGTTCTGTTCCAGTGAGTCAAATTCAACGCATTCATGAGTACTTCTTTTTCGATATTTTCTAAAAAGAGTTCTAAACCTTCTTCAGGTAGTTTGCGAGGGATCAAACTCTGTTCGTTGCTGTTTGCAGCAAGCTGAGTAGAATCATTCGTTGTTGGAGCGGAATTGAACTGAGTATTCGGTTGTCTTAATGGCGCACTTTGCAGATGTTGAAGATCAATTTGCTCATCATCGCAGAGGGTCATGGCACGTTCGATAATATTGCGGAGTTCACGGACATTACCCGGATAATATTGGTTGAGTAGGAAGTTTTTCGCTCGTTCAGTCAGAGGCTTAGTGGCAATTTCCCATTCATGGCTAATTTTTTGAATAAAATGTTGCGCCAATAAGAGGATATCTTCGCCACGTTCACGTAAGGCAGGCAACACTAAATCCATCACATGGATACGGAAAAATAAATCTTGGCGGAATCGACCTTGTTGGACGAGAGCTTCTAAGTCCTGATGACTGGCACTGATCACACGGAAATCAACATCAATTTCACAGTCTGAACCTACGGGGCGAATACGTTTTTCCTGTACAGCACGTAGCAGTTTAACTTGCATGGCTAAAGGTAATTCGGCAATTTCGTCCAGAAATAAGCTACCGCCATGTGCAGATTGAATCAGACCTTGCTTGTCTTGGGTGGCACCACTAAAGCTGCCTTTTTTATGGCCAAAAAGTTCACTTTCCATTAACTCTGTGGGAATTGCTCCACAGTTAATAGCAATAAATGGCCCTTCATTACGGTTGCTTAAACGGTGAACCAGATTGGCCACGACTTCTTTACCCGTACCAGATTCACCCGTAATAAAAACTGGTGCTTGTGAACGTGCAATTTTCTTTAGAGTTCGACGCAATTGCTGGATTGGAAGCGATTCACCAATCAACATTTTATGTTCTAAAGCATCTTGCGAAGTAATGTCTTCGTCCAAAGGCTTATTCAGGGCTTTTTGTAGCAGTTGTTCAAGATGTTTCGGATTGATCGGTTTGCTGACAAAGTCGAAAGCTCCCGCCTTTAATGCGGCAATGGCAATATCCATGTTGCCATAGGCTGTGAGCACAGCAACGGGCAGGGCAGGACAGTGTTCATTCATCCAATCTAAGAGCTGTAGACCATTACCATCGGGTAAGTTGAGATCGGTTAGACAGGCATCGTAGCTATAGGTAGACAAGGCTTTTTTAGCTTCGTCGAGGCGATGTGCAACATGCGTTTTAACCCCCATCCTTGATAAAGACATTTGCATCAGCATACATAAGTCTTCTTCGTCATCAACTAACAATACCAGTGGTTGTGAATCCACAGTTTTCCCCTAAAAACAATTAAATAACAGCTTGTAAGCACTCAATCCTAAAGCAAGCTCCCTGTTTTTGTTCTACATAGGAAAGCTGTGCTTGATTCGCTTCACAGAAGCTATGAGCAAGATATAATCCTAAACCAGTTCCAGTAATTTCGGTACTAAAAAATGGTTGAAATAACTGTGCGCGGTTTTGTAAAGCAACCCCATGACCAAAATCTCGGACATCGATCTGGACTTTTTTCTGATCGGTACGCGCCACCACTTCGATATACGACATGTCCGGATTGTTATGGCGAATCGCATTACGAATTAGGTTGATTAAAATTTGTCTGAACTGTGCCTCATCAAAATCAATCAAGGTTTTGGCTTGCACATTGAGCCGAATGTTCTGTTGAATGTCTGCCAGATCTTCTTGCAGGAACAGCGGTAAAAATTGTTCTAGATTTAGACGAGTCGGATGGGTTTCCTTATTGCGCACCATATTTAGGGTGTCTTGAATAATTCGGTCAATCCGCACCGCTTGACGTGAAATCATATGATTCAACATGTGCTGTTGTTCGGTATCACTTTGCGGATATAAATCATTGGCATGCACAATTGCGGCTAAAGGATTGCGAATTTCGTGGGCAATACTGGCGGAGAGTTGCCCTAAAGCGGCTAATTTTAGTTGTTGCACTTGCTGATTGAGTTTTTGTGCATCTTGTAAAATCAGCAAGGTCAGCATTTGATGCGGCACAACGAGTTTTTGTACCAGTACCTGAATGTGGTATTGGCTTTGTTGGGATTCAAATTGGAATTTTTCACCGCTTTTTAAATCTTCAAATTTGAGTAATTCAAATAAATCGGGCTGCGTGGTATACAGTGGATATTGGTCATGATGATAAGAATTTGGCATGCCGAGTAAATGGCAAGCAGCAGGATTACTCAACACCACATGACAGTTTTCATCCAATACTAAATAGCCCGTGTCAATCTGCTCTAAAATATAGCGATTAATGTTTTGTAGCCGATGGAGCTCTAAGGATTGCGAAAAATTCAGATTTTCTAATAACTGGAAACGTTTCACGGCAATTTGCGCACTGCCATACACTACACAAAATAAAAAAGCCAAAATCGCACTGTTGGTTAAATTTTTAAGTGAGGTAAATTCAAGAATTGAACCTAAAAACAGTTGATATACCACACAGATCACAGCGATGAGGGTGATGACCAAGGCTTTTTGGGCATCTAATAACAGGGATGCTGCAAAAATCGTAATCACAAACAGCAAACTCAAATGTAAATTGGGTCCATCGATGGCTAAGGTCAGTAAGCTCAGCGAAATCACATCTACGATGAATAACAGCAGTAGCTGGTTTGGAATACGGACTTTGAAGCGTCCAAGCGACATGAATTGAATGCTGGTAAACAGCAAATAAATCGTCAATACATATAGGTATAAACGTGGGTATTCATAATCTGAAGTGAATTGAGTGTAGGTCAGTAAAAAGACCAGTAACAGACAGGCACTGATGATAAAGCGATAAGCACTGTACCAAAGGCCTAAATGATACTGGTTCAATTCACTATGAATTGAACGCTGTGTCATAAGTAACAGGATGTACGTTGTGTTAAGGTTTGATTAACCCGTAGCGAATCGCCAAGTGAGTTAGTTTGACATCACTATCAATATTCAGTTTTTCAAAAATGCGGTAACGGTAGGTATTCACTGTTTTAACACTAACGAATAATTTATCGGAAATTTCTTGTGCACTAATACAATTGACCACCATCATGGCAACTTGCATTTCACGCTCAGACAGGGCGTCAAAAGGTGATTGTTGGGTATCAGACAAATATGAGCTGGCCAGTTGTTCTGCAATGTCTGCACTGAAATATTTGCCGCCTTGCATCACTTTATTAATCGCACGGACCATTTCAGTAACTGGTGCACCTTTGGTGATATAGCCTTTGGCACCTGCTTTTAACAATAAAGACGGGTAGGGTTCTTCAGCAAGTCCACTGACGGCGAGGACTTTTGTATCTGGCGCTGTTTGAAGTAGGCGACGTGTGGTTTCTACACCTCCGATCCCCGGCATATTGACATCTAATAGAACGACATTTGGATGGTGTTGGCGAACAAGTGTAATCGCATCTTCACCCGATTCGGCTTGTCCAATGACTTGGACATCTGCATGGTCTTCGAGCATACGGCAAATACCAGTACGGACTAATTCATGGTCATCTACCACCAAAACTGTGATCACCTACACTCTCCCTCAAATCAAAACCTGTTTTTTTTGTTACATAAAGCAAAATAAGCTTGCAATGAAACGACAAAATTAGCAATCCTATTCTTATATGAAATGAAAAACTTCATACACAATGTGTGAGCAAAAAATGTTCGTAGTTGTGACCAATGTACGGCATATTGCTGGTCTTGCGCAAATGTTTAGTATCCTGAGTTGAGTGAGCAATGGTGAAAAAATTAAATAAATCCTTCATGCACGTTTTGGGCATGTCAATTTTATTCAGTATGAGCAGTTTCAGTTCTGCTGAAATTGTGATGAATAGTGCTGCAAATCAGCAGTCAAATATTAGCTGGTCATCTGAAGATGCAAACCAGTTACTCAATGGTGACGTGTCTTATAGCGCTGAAGAGCCATCTCCTCAAGGGTCAACGAAAGTGACTACTTCTGTACGTAGTACAGGCGGCGTGGTACAGACAGCACCATCGAAAACGGTCCGTATTATTGATACCCATCAATACGCAGGACAGCCCTCTGTAAATGCGCGTGCAGCACTGGTTATGGATGGTCAAACTGGTGAAGTGCTATATAGCAAAAATAGCAATACCGCTTTACCGATTGCATCAATTACCAAACTCATGACAGCAGTAGTGATTTCAGATGCCCGATTAAACATGTCTGAAAAGATTACCTTACAACAGTCTGATTTCTCATGTTCAGGTTGTAAAAGCTCAAGTTCAACGCTGCGTGCTGGCGACAGTATGAATCGTGCAGAAGCATTGCTGTTTGCTTTGATGAAATCTGAAAACCCAGCTGCTTCGGCATTAGCACGTACTTATCCAGGTGGTCGTTCTGCATTTATTGCAGCGATGAATGCGAAAGCACGCTCATTAGGGATGAACTCGACTCATTATGTGGAATCGACTGGCTTGCACCCAGGCAATGTCGCTTCGGCACGTGACTTAGGTATTTTGGTGAATACCGCTTCGCAGTATGGTTTGATTCGTCAATTTTCAACCACACCAAGTTATGACTTTAATTTGGGCTACCGCGTATTGAAATCAAACAATACTAATGCTTTAGTGCGTAATGGTGGTTGGAATATTAATATTTCAAAAACTGGATTTATTAATGAAGCAGGGCGCTGTGTAGTGATGCATACCACATTGAATAACCGTCCAGCGGTAGTGGTGTTATTGGGTGCGGATTCTTCAGTTGCACGAACCAATGATGCGACACGTTTAATGAATTGGGCGAGCCAGTTACCAAAACGTATTTAATAAGATTTCAGATTTTTCATTCTTTCAGTATTTGGATTTACTCAACGTTTAAATGCTGAAGTGAATGCAAGATATAAAAAGCCCTGCAAGAGCAGGGCTTTTTTATTTAGTCAGCATATGAATTACATATTTGACAGAATTGAATCGCGAACTTGATCCATAGTTGCATCAATCGACAACATTACTGCATCTTGGCATTGCTTGATGGCAGTGTCAGGATCTTTTAAACCGTTACCTGTCACAGTACATACGATCACAGAACCTTCAGCAATTTTACCTGCTTTGATGTCACGAATCGCGCCACCGATAGACGCTGCAGAAGCAGGTTCTACGAATACACCTTCGTACATAGACAGTAGACGCTGTGCTTCTAAGATTTCAGCATCTTGAAGTTCATCGAACCAGCCTTCTGAATCGCGGACTACTGCTTTAGCATGGTTCCAGCTTTGTGGATTACCGATACGGATTGCAGTTGCTACTGTTTCAGGGTTTTCTACAGGTGCGCCGCGTAGGAATGGTGCCGCACCAGCAGCTTGGTAACCCACCATTGTTGGTAGACCCGCAGGTTTTGGACCTGTGAATTGATCAGTTTCAGGATCATAAACGACTTGTACAAATTCTTCTTTAGGCTGATTCGCTACAGCTTCGGTATAACCCATCCAGTGTGCTGTAATGTTACCCGCATTACCTACAGGTAAGCAGTGGTAATCTGGCGTACGACCTAATTCGTCAACGATTTCGTAAGCAATTGTTTTTTGACCTTGCAGACGATATGGGTTGATTGAGTTTACAATCGTAACTGGTGCTTGATCTGCAACTTCTTTTACAAGACGCATACCGTCATCGAAGTTACCGTGAATTTGCATCGTTACCGCGCCATACATCATCGCTTGTGCCATTTTACCCATGGCAATTTTGCCTTCTGGGATGAGCACAAATGCTTTAATGCCTGCACGTGCAGCATAAGCAGCCGCTGCAGCAGATGTATTACCTGTAGATGCACAGATAATTGCTTTAGAGCCTTCTTCAACTGCTTTTGTTACAGCCATGGTCATACCACGGTCTTTAAATGAACCAGTCGGGTTTAAGCCCTCGTACTTCACATAAATTTCAACATTTTTGCCAATAATGCGTGGAATATTCTCAAGCTTAATCAGTGGCGTATTACCTTCGCCCAAAGAAATTGCGCGAGTAGTTGCAGATACGGGTAAACGGTCGCGATAGCGGTCAACTAAACCAGTATAACGATTGGCATTAGACATGATGATGTTCCAATTGTGTGTAGAGCTTGGCGAGAGGAACTGAAATATTCCCCTCGACCCGATTAATTATCAAGCGATTCTAAACGAATTCGTACAATTTCGCCATGAATGACAGGCAATGCTTGAATTTGTTGAAGTGCTTCATCCATTTTAGATTCTTTGACTGGATCAGTCAGAATCACGATAGGAATAAGATCTTTTAAGCGCGGTTGTTGCATGATCGCATCGATGCTGATTCCTGCACGGCTTAAAATCGTAGTGACATCTGCAAGAACGCCAGTTTGATCTTCGGCATTAATACGGATGTAGTATCCAGTGGTCATTTCTTCACGTGGAAGAATTGGTAAATCAGTTAGGGCTTCAAACGCAAGCTGTGGAATTGTACCTGCGCCATCTTCGGTATATGAGATGTCACGGACAATATCGACAACATCAGCAACCACCGCTGATGCGGTCGGGCCTGCACCTGCGCCTGCGCCATAGTAAAGCGTTGGACCAACGGCATTGGCTTGAACCAATACGGCATTTTTAACGCCATTTACATTGGCAATCAGTTGGTCTTCAGGGATCAGCGTTGGATGCACACGAAGTTCAATACCCGTTGCAGCACGACGTGCAATACCTAAATGCTTAATACGGAAACCAAGGTCTTCTGCATATTTCACATCTTGCGCAGTAACTTTGCTAATGCCTTCAGTGAAGACTTTGTCAAATTGGAGTGGGATACCAAAAGCAATAGAAGCCAGCAATGTTAACTTGTGCGCCGCATCGATCCCTTCGACGTCGAATGTTGGATCTGCTTCGGCATAACCGAGTTCTTGCGCTTCTTTGAGAACGTCTGCAAAGGCACGACCTTTTTCACGCATTTCAGTCAGGATAAAGTTACCAGTACCGTTAATGATACCTGCAAGCCAGTCAATTTTATTGGCTGCCAAACCCTCACGGAGGACTTTAATAATTGGGATACCACCTGCGACAGCTGCTTCATAAGCAATCTGAACGTGATGATCATCGGCCAATTTAAATAATTCATTACCGTGTTCAGCTAATAAAGCTTTGTTGGCTGTGACCACTTGTTTGCCATGAACGATTGCTTCACGAATCACTTCATACGCAGGGTGAATGCCGCCCATAACTTCAACCACAACGTCTACATCGGGTTGACGGACGATATCCAATAAATCAGCACTTTGCTTCACTGAAGCAGGCAGTTCTAAATCAGGACGAGGGCGACGCGTACCCACATGGGTAATTTCAATTTCACGACCGGTGCGACGTTTAATCTCAGCAGCATTTTCTTTTAGTAGTTTAAGGGCACCACCACCCACAGTACCAAGACCGAGGATTGCCAGACGAACTGGTTTCACGTCACACTCCATTTATTTCATCATTGCTTTAAGTGAGTTTAGATCATAGCTAAAAAAACGTTCGGACTCTAGGGTAGAAATCACTTTATTCCCACCCATAAAAAACATTCATTTAGCCTATAAAAATTAGTTATTTAAGCGCACTTTCAAGTTCGGAAGCCGACATGTAAGCACCGATGTGTTTGCCTTCTGCGTTATAGATCGCTGGCGTACCATTCACACCAATATTTAGCCCCATTTCATACATGCTGCGCACTGGGTTTTTACATGATGCTGGCTCGATTTGCTCACCGGCAATGGCTTTATCAAATGCGGCACGACGGTCTTTGCTACACCAGATAGTTTCCATCATTGGCATGTGTTGTTCACCACGTGGCCAAGCGATGTAACGGACTTCAATGCCACGGGCATTAATATCATCCATTTGTTCATGTAATTTGTGGCAATAAGGACAGCTGACATCGGTAAACACATAAACCACGTGTTTGGTTTTACCTTTGGCTTTATAAATCAGTAGGTCTTCAGTTTTTAATTGATCAAATAATTTTTTGTTGGCCTCTGCTTGTAGTGTATCGCCTACATTAAAGAGTTGTTTTTCACCTAAACGAACCACGTCGCCTTGGAAAATGTATTTACCATCAGCTGTAGCATAGACCGCAGGCATGCCTTCAAAGCTTACCCAAAACAAATTAGGAACTTCAGTCGCTTTCACCCCAGTGACTTTGGCATTGATATTGGCTTTTTGCAGATTGGATTGCAAAGTATCAATTAAACGCTGCTGAGCATTACGTTCAGATAAATTCGAAGCTTCACCAGTTGCAGGCGTACTTGCCGTTAATGTCGCATCTTTCTTTTCGTCATTATTTGAATTAGAACAAGCCACTAACGCCATACTGGCAACAAGTGTCGATGCGAGAAAAATTTTTGAACGGGTAAATAACATAAACAACCCTTTTCTTTTAGCTTTATCAAACAGGTGAGTAAGCATAGCAAAAAATATCGGGCACGATAGAACTTCTTGGTCTGATATTTCCTGCCGTTAAGCTCTCGGATGATAGTCTGCATGTAATTTTTGCATACGAACCTGCGCAACATGGGTATAAATTTGTGTGGTGGATAAGTCACTGTGGCCGAGCAGCATCTGCACGACACGTAAGTCGGCACCGTGGTTGAGCAAATGCGTGGCAAAGGCGTGGCGTAAGGTATGTGGTGATAATTCGGCTTGAATGCCTGCAATGAGCGCATAGCGTTTAATCGCGTACCAAAAGTTTTGGCGACTCATCATTCCACCAAGTTGAGTGAGAAATAAAGCATCGGTTGCACTTTTGTATAAGACGGGACGTGCTTCAGCTAAATACTTCTCGATCCATTCCACCGCCATTTGTCCTAAAGGGACTAAGCGTTCTTTATTGCCTTTACCGGTAATTCGTAAATAGCCTTGTTTAAGATTGATCAGTTCTAATCTTAAATTTAATAACTCAGAGACACGTAAACCACAGGCATACAGCACTTCGAGCATGGCACGATCACGTAGACCCAAAGCGGTGCTGAGGTCTGGGGCATTGATCAGGGCTTCGACATCTGCTTCGGATAAGTCCTTTGGTAGGGCACGACCCAATTTGGGTGTTTTGTGGATTGCAACAGGATTGTCGCTGCGTATTTTTTGTTCGCGTAAGAACTTGAAAAATGAACGCAGTGCAGAAAGTGAGCGGGCGATCGAGCGTGGACTTTTTCCTTGTTTAGTCAGGCTAAGCAAGACATCTGAAATGTCGTCACTGCTCCAATCAGTCATGACATGCGTATGACATTCACTGCATTGAATTAAATCAGATAAATATGCATTTCGAGTGTGTGGACTGACGGTTTGAGCTATTAAATGATCACGATATCCGTGTAAAAAACTGAGTGATTCTGGAATTTGGACTGGGGTTGGAATACGTGGTTTTTTATTTAACATGTGCCGCTCATTTTCGAAATTAAACCAAGAAATCACAATGGTTTAATGCAATGTAATTTAAAAAAATAGTCGTGTCGATGCTAAATTGTTAAATGAGAATTGAAATCGAATCCGATTTGTTAATTATTCTCATTTGTTTGTATAATGTTCAAAATTTTTTAGGGTTAGTTGCGTGCGATTATCTGATTTGAAAGTGAAACAAAGCGCAGTCATTCATAAGGTACATCGTAACCAGAATGGCAACAATGCTCCGGCTGATTTAGTCGCTAGCCGTTTAGAGACTTTGGGTTTTGTTCCCGGAACAAAAGTACAGGTGATTACCAAAGGTATTTTTGGTGGTGACCCGATTTTAATTCAAGTTGGGTTTACTCGTTTCGCACTGCGAAAAATAGAAGCTGAAAAAGTGGAAATAGCAATGGAAGGGGCATCAGCATGAGTGATGCGTTACGTATTGCCCTCGTTGGTAATCCAAACTGTGGTAAAACTTCATTATTCAATCATTTAACGGGTACACGTCAGAAAGTTGCGAACTATGCTGGGGTAACGGTTGAGCGCAAGGTTGGTCAATTTACGTTGCCATCGGGTAAATCTGTTCGAGTTTTGGATTTGCCGGGGACGTATAGCTTAGACGCGACGAGTCCTGATGAAGCGATTACGCGTGATGTCGTGCAAGGTAAAATTGCAGAAGAAGGGCATCAAGATGTCTTTTTATGTGTAGTTGATGCGACAAACTTAAAATTGCACCTCGGTTTGGTCATGGAAATGATCGATTTGGGTCGTCCAATTTTACTTGTCCTCAACATGATGGATGAAGCACGTCGTCGTGGCATGCAAATCAATACCCAAAAGCTGTCTCAGCGTTTGGGTGTGCCTGTCGTAGAAACCGTTGCTGTACGTAATGCGGGTATTGAAAACTTAATGGGTGCTTTGGATGCTGAAGGTTTCAGAAAACCAGATGAATCATTAAGTGATACCAATCTTTCTGGGACTAACCACGAAAAAATTGAACAAATTTTAAAAGACGTGGTGGTGTTTGTTGATCATGAAGATAAACGCTCAGACTTTCTCGATAAAATTTTTCTACATCCAGTCTTTGGTTTAATTACCTTAGCAGTGATGATGTTTATTATCTTCCAAGCGGTGTTTGCGTGGGCTGCGCCGTTTATGGATGGTATTGAAACCTTCTTCGGTTGGTTCGGTGAATTAGTCGGTGAACACATTTCACATCCACTCCTGAACAGCTTGGTGGTTGATGGGATCATTGCTGGTGCAGGCGGTGTAGTGGTGTTCTTGCCGCAGATTTTAATTTTATTCTTCTTTATTTTGGTTTTAGAAGAATCAGGTTATTTACCACGTGCAGCATTCTTGCTAGATAAGCTGATGTTTAAAGCGGGTTTGAGTGGACGTGCTTTTATTCCTTTGCTGTCGAGCTTTGCCTGTGCTGTACCGGGCATCATGGCAACTCGGAGTATTCAAGACCCCCGAGATCGTCTGGTAACGATTTTAGTTGCGCCATTGATGACCTGTTCGGCACGTTTACCGGTTTATGCCTTGCTGATCTCAGCATTTATTCCACAGCAAATGGTCTGGGGCGTCTTTAACTTACAAGGCTTGGTGCTATTTGCATTATATGCAGCAGGGATTGTGAGTGCCTTAATTGTGGCAACAGTGCTGAAATTCTTCCAAAAAGATAAATCACAGCATGCCTTATTGATGGAACTTCCAAGCTACCGTTTCCCAGATATTAAGAGTGTTTGGATTGGTTTACTGGACCGTGCCAAGATTTTCTTGAAACGTGTCGGTGGCATCATCTTCGCTTTATCGATTTTGTTATGGTTCTTGTGTACTTTCCCGCAACCGCCAGAAGGCGCAACTTTGCCGGATATTGATTATTCATTGGCAGGTATGCTTGGGCATGTGCTACAACCGATCTTTGCACCATTAGGTTTTAACTGGCAGATTTGTATTGCCTTAATTCCAGCGATGGCGGCACGTGAAGTCGTTGTGGCGGCATTGGGTACGGTGTATGCCTTGTCTGCAACAGATGAAGATGCCATGTCTCAAGGTCTGGCAAATTTAATTAGTAGCGATGGGTCATTGGGTTGGTCATTGGCAACCGGTCTATCATTATTGGTATGGTTTATTTATGCGCCACATTGCTTGGCGACACTGGCGACAGTTAAACGTGAAACTGGCTCCTTGAAAACGGTGAGTTTCATGACTATCTATTTATTTGGTTTGGCTTATCTAATGGCATTCATCACGTATCAAATTGCAACACGCTATTTTGGATAGTGAATCTTGAATGGCAAAAGCTGAACAAAGGAGAGAGACATGCTTGAATCAATAATTATTGCGGTATTGGTGATTTGGAGTGCTGTCGTGGTGTTTAAGAAGGTATTTCCAAAAACATCGAACTCAGTCTTCACAACTTTATCTGAGCACTGTGCAAACCGTGGTTGGAGCAGTTTAGCCAAATGGTTAAAGCCAAAAATGGCCGCAGGCTGTGCAGGCGGTTGTGGATGTTCAGCTTCGGATAATTCATCTGCAAAAAAAGCTGAAGTACAAGCGGTGAAATGGAAATAAATTCACCGTCAATTGCTTGAAGAAACCGCCCAAGATGGGCGGTTTTTTTACGAGCGGACACAAAAAAACTGCGAGAAAGTGAAAACATAAAAAGCATTCAAAACAGCAAAGTGCTAACATTTTGTCAGATTTAAAAACCGACCAAAAAATGGGGCGAAAATGTTAATACAGCGTGGTGGATTGAAGGTTGTTGCCGGATTAGGGATTTCTGGTGTTTCCGCAGTGAATTTCTTACATAGCCATGGCTACCGCGTTGCAGTCACCGATTCACGAGCAGTTCCACCGGGTCATGATCAAATTCCAAGTGATGTACAAACTAGTTTCGGTCAGTTGGATCAAGATTTATTACTTCAAGCAGAAGAAATTATAATCAGTCCAGGGCTAGATCCAAAATTACCACAAATTCAGGCGGCCATTGCAGCCAACATTCCTGTGGTTTCAGAAATTCAAATTTTACGTCGTGCGACAGATAAGCCAATTGTCGCGATTACAGGTTCGAATGCGAAAAGTACCGTAACGACTTTATTTGGTCTCATGGCAGCAGATGCAGGCAAAAAAGTGGCAGTGGGTGGAAACTTGGGTCGTCCGGCTTTGGATCTCACCAAAGATGATCCTGAACTTTATGTTTTAGAGCTTTCAAGTTTTCAATTAGAAACCACGTCGAACTTGGCTGCAGAGGTTGCTGTTGTGTTAAACATGAGTGAAGACCATTTGGACCGTCATGGCGATATGATGGGCTATCACACTGCGAAGCATCGTATTTTCCAAGCGGTGAAAAAAGTGGTGTATAACCGTGATGACTCATTAACACGTCCATTGGTTCCAGATGTCACCCCAATGCAAAGCTTTGGCCTAAATGCACCGGATATGAATCAATTCGGTATTTTACGCGATACTGATGGCACAATTTGGTTGGCACGTGGTCGTGAGCGTTTACTGAAAAGTGCGGACATGTATATCCAAGGGACTCATAATGTGGCAAACGCCTTGGCATGTTTGGCTTTGGGTGAAGCGATTGGTTTGCCACTAGAAGGCATGTTGGAAACTTTGAAAACCTTTAAAGGTTTAGAGCACCGCTGTGAATTTGTCAAAGAAGTGCATGGTGTTCGTTATTATAACGACTCTAAAGGTACCAATATTGGTGCGACTTTAGCTGCGATTGATGGTCTAGGTGCTGCGATTGAAGCCAAAGGCGGTAAAGTGGCGATTATTTTAGGTGGTCAAGGCAAAGGGCAGGACTTTACTGCGCTGCGTGATTCACTTTCAAAATATGCCAAAGTTGCGGTGTTGATTGGTGAAGATCGTCCAATTATTGAAAAAGCGGTTGAAGGGACAACCACGCTGATTCATGCTGAAAGTTTGAAACAAGCGGTTGAGCTGTGCCAACAAAATGCGGTAGCCAATGATGTGGTCTTATTGTCTCCAGCGTGCGCAAGTTTTGATATGTTTAAAGGCTACAGTGAGCGTGGACACCAATTTGTTGATTGTGTGAATGCACTCGTTTAAAAGAACGATAAGGAAAGTTGTATGGCTGGGTTGGCTCAGACGACCATAAATAGAATAAATGAAGTTGTAGAGCGTTGGCTTCCTCGGTTACCTGCCGAGGTCAACGTGCGCAATGTTTTGGTGTTCTGTGTTTTGGCATTGTTGTGTATTGGTTCGATCATGGTAGCATCTGCATCTATGCCCTATGCAGAACGCATGCATGAAAATGCCTTCCATTACATTTCACGACATGGGATTTCGATTGCCGCCGCCGCCGCCGCTGCCTATATCGCCTATAAAGTGCCGTTGAATGTTTGGTTTAATAACACCTTCTTTTTATGGATTATCACGATTATCTTACTGGCTGCTGTATTGGCTGTCGGGACAGAGGTCAATGGTTCTAAACGTTGGATTCGTATTGCTGGTTTCACCTTACAGGCTTCGGAAGTCGCCAAAGTCATGATGGCGATATTTACCGCGGACTATGTGGTACGACGTGCTGAAGAAGTCCGCAATAACATCAAGGGCTTGGTACGATTGGCAGTGATTATGGCTGCAACCGTCGGTTTAGTCATGGCAGAGCCCGATTTAGGGGCGACGGTGGTGATTGCCTTAACCATGCTAGGGGTATTCTTCCTCGCAGGTGCACCGTTGATTCAGTTCGCAATTGCCTTTGGTGCGATCATCATGGCCTTTGTGTTCTTGATTTTATTTGAACCTTATCGTTTAGAACGTTTGATGTCCTTCTCAAATCCATGGAATGATCCATTAGGCGCAGGCTATCAGTTGTCCAATGCATTAATGGCTTTTGGTCGCGGTGAATGGTTTGGTGTCGGCTTGGGTCATAGTATTCAAAAAATGTCGTATTTACCTGAGGCACATACCGACTTCATGTTGGCGGTTTTGGGTGAAGAATTTGGCTTCTTTGGAATTTTGACCGTATTGACGCTATCATTTGTGATGTTGGTCTGCTGTATTCGCATTGGTCATCGTGCCTTGCGTCATCAGTATTTACGTGCAGGCTACTTGGCTTATGGCATTAGTATTATCTTCTTGCTGCAAATTTTGGTGAATGCCGGCATGAACATGGGCATGCTTCCTACCAAAGGTTTGACCTTACCGTTTATTAGTTATGGGGGGTCTTCTTTGATTATCTGTGCGGTTATGGTGAGTCTGATCTTAAAGATCGATGCGACGACCAAAGAAGTAAACCCAAGTAAAGAAGAATCAAGCTTCTAAATTCGTATCTCGTTGCGGATCGGGAGATGCATGGTGCAGTACACTCGCCGGCATCTCCGTTCCACAATGGAGACATTTGACAAAGCTCGCCTTGGCTTTAGATAGTGGAATCAATGGAATAAAAAATAAAGAAAAATAATTACGTTGCTGTTTCAACTCATACTGAGTTCTGCTGCGGCAGACAGGGCAAGTAAATTGGCTCTTTTCAATGACTTTGGTTTTCGGACCAACTCCAAAAATAAAAAACATTAGGCTCTCCAATGGTCGATTGATCACTTTATTAAAGCATAATTCAATTGAATATCGAGTGATTGGCTCAGATAGGGATGTGGGTTTATTGATAGATTTGAGGCAATGCTGTGCCATGGGGAATTTGTTGAATATCCCACTGCGCAATCGCCTGTTGTAGCATAATACGCGGCGTATCCAAGTCGACTGGCGGTTGGTGTAGGGCTTGCAATGCTTGTTGTAATAAAGGTGCCGCTTGGCTTAAATCAAGAGCTTGAGCCATATTCTGTTTTGACAGCTTTTGTCCCTGATTATTCATTGCCAATGGCAAGTGCATGTATTCAAGGCGCGGATAACCCAAAACCTGTCCGAGCCAAATTTGACGTTCGGTATTGTCCAAAAGATCAGCCCCACGTACGACATGGGTCATCCCTTGTAGGTAGTCATCCACCACGACAGCAAGTTGATAATTGATAATGCCGTCACGGCGTTTTAAGACAAAGTCCCCCAAATCCTGTTGCAGATTGGAGCAATGCGTCCCTTGTAAGCGGTCGGTAAAACAAATGTTCTGAGCATCGACTTTAATTCGAATGGCCTGATCCTGAAGAGGAAGGCCAAGATTACGACATGTACCTTGATAGATATGATTCGAACCGAGCATTTTTCGGGTGCATTGACAAGCATAGACCAAGTCTTGGGCATGCAAATGCGCAATGACTTGCTCATAGATTTCGAGGCGGTCTTTTTGGAAAATGATCTCGGTATCTGGTTCGAATTGAAATGCATCAATACAACGTAAAATGTGTTCTTCGCTGCCGGGGAATATACGTGGAATGTCGGTATCTTCGATACGAACGACCCATTGCCCCTGATGGGCACGGGCATCGCAGTAGCTTGCGACTGCTGTAATTAAAGAGCCAAAATGCAAAGGGCCGGTTGGCGATGGCGCAAACCGACCCACGTAATGCTCTGCAACTTTCCCTCCCTTTTTTAAAGGGAGGGCTAGAGAGGAATTACTCAACACAGAATTAACCGTTATTTTGCTTCTCTTTGATTTCTGCAAGTGTTTTGCAGTCGATACATAAAGTTGCTGTTGGACGTGCTTCTAGGCGACGTAAGCCAATTTCGATACCACACGTTTCACAGAAGCCGTAGTCGTCATTTTTGATCGCTTCAATTGATTGTTCAATTTTACGGATCAGTTTACGTTCACGGTCACGTGTACGAAGTTCAATCGCAAATTCTTCTTCTTGCGTTGCACGGTCGTTCACATCTGGAAGCGCAGTATTTTCGTCTTGCATGGTATTCAAAGTACGGTCTACTTCTGACATTAACTCAGCTTTCCACGCCAATAAGATGTGGCGGAAATGCTCAAGTTGCCCTTCAGACATGTATTCTTCATTCTTTTTAGGCTGATAAGGTTCAATACCAAATAAGCTTGCAGTAGAACCACCTTCAGTCGCCTTTGGCTTTGATTTGCGCACGCGTTTGGTAGACTTTTCGTCTACTACATCAGTTTGTTCGTCTAAGACTTGATTTTGGTTGTCATTCGCCATGTAGGGCATTCCTCATCATATGCATATATCTATACGCAAAAAATATGGTGATATGCAAGTTTTTTATCCACCCAACACAGAGTTTCCTTCTGTGGGGGTCGTCATCATATAGACTTTTTCTGCTTATTGATAGTCTTTGATGTTTGGATTCTAACTATCACTTTTCCTTTAGAAGCCATAAAGTAAAGCAAAAAAATCAAATTGAAAAGTTAATAACCTGAAATTTCAACATTAATTTGAGGTTGTTTCAATTTGACCCGAACAACTTCAGTTTTAAATTCACCATTATCATTCAGATAGAGTGCACGATACCCTGGTAAAGCCTCATCTAAGGCAAAATTTTCACTATGTGGTTTGAACTGAACACTGGTCGAAGGCGTCGATAAAAACTGAATATTGCGCCATTGATTAGACGAGTCTTGATGTACGTGTCCGCATAGTACAATTTTGACATTGTCATGGCGTGAAAGCACATCTATGAGATGTTCAGCGTTCTTTAGTTTATGCTGATCTATCCAATGCGATTGCATGGCAAAAGGGTGGTGGTGGCATGCCACAATGATGTGTTGCTGTTGGTGTGCTGTGAGTAACTGATCTAATTGTTCCAACTGCTGTTGTGATACCCAACCATCCACTTTTCCTTTAACCGCACTGTTCAGTAAAATCAGACACCAATTGCCTAATGCGATGCAGTGAGCACGATCTTCCTGTTGATGAAATGGGAAGCAAGACGCTTCGTCATGGTTCCCCGGAATCTGATAAAACGGAAACGGCTGCTGTTGCATATATTCGAGATAACGCGCATAGGTACGCTCTACCGGCACTTGTGCAAGATCGCCAGTATGGACAAGCGTATCGATGTGATGATGGTTCAACTGAATTTGTTGAATCACATCGTGAAAACTTTGCTCTGGATTCATGCGGACAAATTCAAGATCTTCCTGATCCATTAAATGTGTGTCCGAGATCTGGATCAGTGTCCAGTCGTATTGTGGTGTATCCCTTAAAGTCATGTCCTTCCCCTTAGACATTCCTTGTAGTATGTATTTGTTGTTGTAACCATTGCAAGGCCATAATGACAGGTGCATTTTTTAGCCGACCATTGGTTAATAATTCAGGAATATCAGCATAATCTAAGATATGCAATTGAATATTCTCTCCTTCATCAGGCATGCCAAAGACTCCGCCATGTTCAGGAAGTTCAGCTTCAGCACTATAAAGGTGGAATAATTCCGCGCAGGCACCCGCAGAGGGATAAAAACTAAATAAATGCTGTAGTGCATCTAATTCACAGCCTGATTCTTCCAAACTTTCACGGCGGATGCAGCTTTCAGCAGATTCATCACCATCGAGCACGCCGGCAATAATCTCTAGTTGCCATGGCGAAGTTTCATCATCAATCGCCCCAATGCGGAATTGTTCAATTAAGGCAAATTTTTGTTGTTGATGACTATAGATCAGCACACCTGCTGCTTCAGGACGATGAATCAATTCACGCTGAATGGTTGGAATCATGCTGTCTTGATGGAATAAGCGGTGTCGAAGCTGAACTTTTTCAACTTGAATAAAGCCTTTATAAAGATGTTCACGCCCTTCAATGCTGTAATCTTTTTTGTTATATGTGGCCTGTTTAATAATATTCATAAGCGCTAATTAGGATGAAATCTTCCATTTCATCCTAACCGAGATTTTGTTGAATACAAAAGATTTTTTTTAAGCTTTACACTTTATGGTACAACTTTTGACCATGTTCATGATAGGCCGCTTTCATGCTTTGTAAACCTGTCTCAATTTCAGGATTAGATTCTGAAGAAAGCTGCATATCTTGCTGATTTTTTGCATAATCTCTCACATTTTGTGTGATTTTCATCGAGCAAAATTTAGGTCCACACATTGAACAAAAATGGGCCGATTTATGTGCTTCTTTCGGCATAGTTTCATCATGCATGCTGCGTGCTGTATCAGGGTCTAAGCTCAGATTAAATTGGTCTTCCCAGCGGAATTCAAAGCGTGCTTTCGATAATGCATTATCACGGGCCTGCGCACCAGGATGACCTTTAGCAAGGTCTGCGGCATGGGCTGCAATTTTGTAGGTGATAATGCCATCTTTGACGTCTTTTTTATCTGGTAGACCAAGGTGCTCTTTCGGGGTCACATAACACAGCATCGCGGTGCCGTACCAACCAATCATTGCCGCACCAATCGCAGAGGTAATGTGGTCATAGCCCGGGGCAATATCGGTGGTGAGCGGCCCAAGCGTATAGAAAGGCGCTTCTTTGCAAACCTCGAGTTGTAGATCCATATTTTCTTTGATCATGTGCATTGGGACATGGCCTGGGCCTTCAATCATGACTTGTACATCATGTTCCCATGCCCGGTGAGTCAATTCACCTAAGGTGCGTAATTCACTAAATTGAGCTTCATCGTTGGCATCTTGAATACACCCCGGACGTAAACCATCACCTAAACTGAATGACACATCATAGGCTTTCATGATTTCGCAGATTTCATCAAAATGCGTATACAGGAAGTTTTCTTCATGATGCGCTAAGCACCACTGCGCCATGATGGATCCGCCACGTGACACAATACCAGTTAAACGGTTGGCGGTGAGTGGAACATAACGAAGCAGCACGCCTGCGTGAATCGTAAAGTAATCGACACCTTGCTCGGCTTGTTCAATCAGTGTGTCTTTGAAAATTTCCCAGGTTAAGTCCTCTGCGACACCGTCAACTTTTTCTAAAGCTTGGTAAATCGGCACGGTGCCAATCGGTACAGGTGAGTTGCGAATAATCCATTCGCGGGTCTCATGGATATTTTTACCTGTCGATAAATCCATGATGGTGTCAGCGCCCCAACGAGTTGCCCAAGTCATTTTTGCCACTTCTTCATCGATGCTTGAACCAAGTGCTGAGTTACCAATGTTGGCATTGATTTTCACCAAAAAGTTACGACCAATAATCATCGGTTCACATTCAGGGTGGTTAATGTTGGCAGGGATAATGGCACGACCTTCAGCCACTTCTTGACGTACAAATTCTGGGGTGATTTCAGTTAAATTGCGTGCGCCAAAATTTTGACCGGCATGTTGGCGCATATCAACACCTTCACGCTGGCGCTGATTTTCACGAATCGCAATGTATTCCATTTCAGGGGTGATGATACCTTGTTTGGCATAGTGCATTTGAGACACATTGTGTCCACGACGAGCGCGACGGGGTTTTGAAATATGCGCAAAACGAATCTCTGCAGTACGAATATCTCGAAGACGCTCTTGTCCAAATTTTGAAGTTAAGGTATCGAGTATTTCCGTATCATTTCGTGACTCAATCCAAGATTCACGGACATTAGGTAGACCTTGATTCAGGTCAATTTGAATATTGGGGTCGGTATAAGCACCAGAGGTGTCATAGACCATAATGGGTAGATTTTTTTCTCCACCCAGACCTGTAGGCGTATCTGTAAGGCTGATCTCACGCATTGGTACGCGAATATCAGGACGTGAGCCTTGGATATAGACTTTCTTTGACGCGGGGAGAATACGAGTGAGATCTTTAGCATCTTGTTCATGTTGAGCAGCGCGATCTGAAGCGGTGAGATTCGTTAATTGGTTCATTGCAATGATCCTTATGAATGACATCAACGAATCAAGCACGACCAAAAACGTGGCAGTTTATCTGATGGATTCACCTGAAAATAAAGGCGTAAAACCAAGAGATAAGAAGGGCTTAAGTTTTTAGATGGCTTGATTCCTACGCAGGTATTAACCTGATCAGGTTCAACGGTACTCATCCTTAAATTTAGCGAACTAAATTTAGATGATCTCAGCAGGAAATTACCTGCGCTCCGTCAAGCTTTGTGCGGATATTAGCATGAAGGCTGTTTTAAAACAGTGTTATTTTTCATCGATTTTCAAGTGCAGAATTTTGGCTAGGCCCGTGTGCAATTGAACTTGCATTGGCTAAGTAGAGGACTGATTTACACAGATGGCGTCACTAAAACAGTCTTTCTTATAATGCGGATCAGGATTGCGGACACCAATTAAATTCAACAGCTGTGCTTCTGATCGCTGATTAGATGCAGCAGTATTTTGATCTAATAATTTTAAAAATAAACGCGCCTGATCTGCCAATTTGGAGTTTTTTAATTGAGCCAAGCGTTCAATTTCTTCTAAAGAACTGGCTTGAATACTGAGGCGGTCTGAAAAATCATTGGAAACTGGACTGTGTGCCGAACCAATAAATAACAACTGGCTATATTGATATAGCAATTGTTGTGCATCTTTTTTGTAGGGGCTATCTGGATATTGTTTGAGATAGTCTTCCCAAAAAATTGCACGTGTCGCAATCTCTTGCGGCTCAATGGCTAAACTTTGTTGCAGCAAGGCGGGTTGTGCATTTTGTTCAGCCAGTTTTTCAATGAAGACCTGCTCAGATTCTTCCATATAAGGCGCAAAAATTTTGGCTAAATATTCAGGACTGCGGCGATAGCGTAATTGTCCTTCACCTGCATCGAACAACTCCACATAAGCTTGGCCTTTATGTTTCAGTAAATACTGATCTCGGGCAGTGAGCTGCTCATAATGATTTTGTTGAATGGTGGGATGCTGAGCCATATCAAAGGCAAATTGTTCGAACGCCATTTGCTGTTGAGCTGTACGTTCAACATGTAAAAAGTTGCGATACATTTGATTGGACAAACGCAGTAATTTTTTTTGTTCGTCCGCTTTTAATAGCGGTAAGCAGACTTTGAGATCTTGGTTGATTTGTTCTAAAGCGAAAGTTGTTCGTTGATCGTCTATTTCCAGCATGTTTTTTTCAAGTTTTTTGCACAGCAAAGACAAATCGACTGCTTCTTTTTGAACAGTCTTATTGTTGGGAAACTCTGGTGCAGGTTGAGGTTCAGGCTGTTGTTGGCATCCATTCAACATACTGAAACATAAAAACATTGCACTAAACTTTGCAGGCAGCTGAAAAAATTTTGACACAGGAACTCGATGCGCTATAGAAGTGGTATTGTCCGATAGAATGTCGACTATTTTATAGATGAAACACGTGCAATATGTGTACTATTGTACAGTTCTTTGTTATAGCGTTGTGAGTAGTGTCTGAAAACGACTGAAATTATCCGGTTTTGTCGCATTTGATATAAAAAATTAATAAAAATCATACGGAAATTTGCAAGGATATGATTAGTATCTGCTTAGTTTTAGGCTTGAATATTCAATCTCGGGTATTTGAATATTAGGAATTTACAAAAAAAATGAACAAAAAAGTTGTGGTGGGTCTTTGTTTGCTTTTCACGAGTCAATGGGCGTGTGCGCTAGATCTTGTGCAAGCTTATGAACGTGCAAAACAAGAAGACCCCAATTGGCAAGCCAATAAACTACAATATGAAGCGGATAAATTGAATTTGGGGATTGCCAATGGGAACTTACTCCCGACGGTAACAATCTCCGGAAATGTGACCCGAAAAAATCAAAATTCCAACCAAAGCGGCGCTCAAGCCGGGCTGATCATGCCAGACAGCACCACAACAAGACAAATTGCGCTTACTGCTCGTCAGCCCATTTTTCGTTGGGATGCATGGGAAGGGCTGAAGCAAGTCAAGACCTCGATTAATTTAAGTGAAATCAATCTGCGGATTCAAAAACAAGATCATATTTTAAATGTCTCTGAAGCTTATTTTAATGTCCTACGTCAGCAAGCATTGACGGTTGCCAACTTACAAGAAGAACAGGCGCTATCTGAACAGCTGCGCATGATGAATGCTAAATTAAAAGAAGGTTTGGTGGCAAAAAGTGATGTCAGTGAAGCCAATGCTCAATATCAAAATGCTCGGGCCAACCGCATGGCGACCAATGTTCAATTGGTTTTGGCGCAGGAACAATTACAACAGTTGATTGGGCCATATCGAGAAAATTTGGCGGTGTTACGTGAAGATTTTCAGTTTGAAAAACCGATTCCAAACAATGTACAAGCGTGGGAAGAACTGGCTCAGGAGCAGAACTTAGGCATTTTACAAGCGCGTATGCAACAACGTTATGCGGAAGATGGCAAACGCGTCGAAAAAGCTGCCTTATATCCTCAGATTGAAGCGGTAGGGACCTATGGTTATAACAAGCAAAGTCCACAATCCATCATGTCGCAAGATGGTCAATTTGATCAGGTGGGGATTGAAATGAACTGGAATGTGTTTAATGGCGGACGGACACAGAAATCCATTAAGCAAGCGGCGATCAATGTTGAAAAAAGCCAAGCACAGGTGGATGCAGCAATTCGAAAAGCACAAACCGATGTAAAAAAATCATATATGCAAGTCGAAACGGATCAAAGTAAATTACAGGCACGTAAAGCCGCGATGGATTCTTCCGCGCAAGTGTCGTTGGCCTCACAAGCCCAGTACCAAGAAGGTCTGAAAACTATGGTTGATGTGCTACTGGCACAGCGTAATGCCTTTTCAGCCCGTCAAGATTATTTAAATTCCAAGTACGATTATTTAATACATGTATTACAACTCAAAGCCTCCGTTGGGAAATTAACGGAAGCTGATTTAGTGGAAATGAATGCATGGTTGGTCGATCAGAAAAATCAGCCATCGATCCTACTAAAGAAATAATCCATGGTCATAAAAGTTTCACAATCAATATGCTTTAATATGGCACTAAAATCTGCCGATTCACGTTGTAGTGGAGACTCGCTTTGCCTAATAATCCTGTTTTAAACCATCACATTTCTTCGCAATTCAATGAAGAGTTGCAGGATGTGCATACCAAATTTATGACCATGGGTGGTTTGGTGGAGCAGCAGGTTGCAAATGCCATTCATGCCTTATTGGATACAGATGCAACGATGGCGATCGATGTTCAATTTCAAGACAATACGGTGAACCGTATGGAAACTGAAATTGATGAAGCGCTTACCCTGATTTTGGCGCGCCGTCATCCTGCTGCGATTGATCTACGCATGGTGATTGCGATGTCGAAAGCCAACACCGATTTAGAACGGATTGGTGATGAAGCGGCAAAAATTGCCCGTATTGCACAAAGCTTGTGTGAAGAGGGTGGTTCACCGCGTGGTTATATGGAAACACGGCATATTGGCAACCAAGTCCGGGTGATGATTCATGATGCGCTCGATGCCTTTGCACGTTTGGATGTAGATCAGGCTTTACGTGTTCTTTTGGCCGATGCTGATATTGACCGCGAGTACCAATCGGCAACCCGTACCCTCATGACGTATATGATAGAAGATCCACGGCACATTACTCGGGTGATGAATGTACTTTGGGTGCTGCGTTCACTTGAACGTATTGGTGACCATGCTCGAAATATCTCTGAACAAGTGATTTATATGGTGAAAGGTCTAGATGTCCGTCACACCAGTGTTGAAGAAATTGAGCAAAAAGTTCAGCGTTAATTGAATAAAACAAATATGAACGAAGCCCATCAAACGATGGGCTTTTTTCGGTCTAAAATTAACTATGTGTTTCTTCGTCTTCCTCAAAAGTACGGGCAATTTTGTCAATATTTAAACTTTTCGCCATCGCATCGAAGATTTGCTTATAAGCACCTTCTTGATGGTACAAATCATGATGCTCCCCGTGTTCTACGATTTGTCCGTCTTTCATCACATAGGTGTAATCAGCATCGATAATTTGCGACAAACTATGCGAAATCATGATAACGGTACGCCCTTGCTTAATTTGATCCAGACTATTTTTAATTTGTTCAGCCGCGATAGCATCTAAACTTGCAGTCGGTTCATCCAAAAAAATAATCGGCGGATTTTTTAGGAACATACGTGCCAAGGCAATGCGCTGTTGCTGTCCACCTGAAAGCAGTAAGGCATCTGCTTCATAGGCATGTGGTAGTTTTAAGATCTGATCATGGATCGAGGCTTTCCGTGCTGCATCGAAGACTTCTTGCTCTGTAGCTGTACTTTTGCCATAGCGAATATTTTCAAAAATTGAACCTGGAAAAATATGATTTTTTTGCAATACCAAACCAATATTTTCACGTAAATACTGTGTATCAATCTGTTCTAAATCGATGCCATCGAGTTTGATATTGCCCGCTTGAGGATGATAAAACTTATCCAGTAAGCTAATTAATGTCGATTTACCAGCCCCAGATAAACCAACCAAGGCGGTAATTTTGTTTGGTTGGATGGTCAGATTGATACGGTGCAGTGCCTGAAAACCATTGGGATAGCTAAAGTCGACATTGCTTAATTCAAACTGACCTTGAATCGGAGGTTGAGCAGTGCCACTGGTTTCAATTTCATGATCCGCTTCTAAGATGTTAAAGAAGCTTTCCGAATAAATCATCGCAGAGTTAATTTCATCATAGATACGATGCAGCGAGCGAATCGGGGCAGAGACATTATTAAATAACAACACGTGATACATAATCATCCCGATACTCATTTGCCCATCCAAAACAAAATAGGCTGTCAGAATGATGATCAGTACCACACCGACCTGTTCAATAAAGGTTTTGAGTCCGTCAAAGATATAACTGGTTTGCCGTGTCTGCATCTGGTTTTCAGTCAGCGACTTTTGCAGATTTAATTGCTTTTTCGATTCGACGGCTTCTTTGTTAAAAGATTTAATGACCGTTATCGAATTGATAATACTCAGAATACCCTGATTTTTCTTTTCAAAATTATCGCGTAGGGCACGGCGTTTGCCTGCCAGTTTTTGTGATTGTTTGAAGGTCAGCCAAAAATAAATCGGCACAATAATTGTGGCCACCACGCCAACCCAAACATTGGCATAATACATTAAGCCCAGTGCAATAATCGCACTGGTAAAAAGCGGTAAAATATCAATAAAAAAGATTTGAACCAGTCGTGTGAGCGAGCTAACCCCCCGATCAATTCGAGTTTGGAGTTTGCCTGCTTGGTTGTCTTGTTGATCGAAGAATGCCAATCGATAGGTGATAAATTTTTCAATAATGCCTTGGGACAAATCCTGAGAAATTAAAATACGTAATTTTTCACCAAACGATTTTTGTCCAAATTGCACGATGGCATTGATGACTTCTTTTCCCAGTAAAACTACGGTGATGGTGATTAATATATGCCAACCATTGGCTAGACCGAGGCCTTGCTGTAAAAGCTGATTGATGCTGTCTACGGCATATTTGAGTGTCAGGGCATTCACCTGTGCCGTGAGTGAGCCAATTAAGGTCAAGATCAGCGTCACGACCACCAGCCAGCGGTATGGCTGTACGAATGGACGTAATTTTTGGAAAAGCTGCCACAAGTTCATAAGCAATTATTTTTATTGTGAATATGAGCTTTAGTCTAAGACTGAAAATTCTATGCGACAAGTAATGACAATGTTTTGATTTGTGACGAGAGTTTTTCGGCTAAGATATTTTTTAAATGTGCTCACGACATCAGCATCACGCTGCTGTGCCAAACAGTGTTGAGTTGAACCGATGAATTTTGAATTATTTACGCCTGAACCGCATGCAAATCTGTTGCCCTATGATGGTGAAGTTGAAGATTATGGATTGATCTTCAATGCTGAAGACAGTGAAAAATATTTACGCTATTTCCTCACGCATTTGGCTTGGCAGCATGATGAAGTCATTTTGCATGGACAGTATTTTCAAACGGAACGAAAAGTGGTTTGGTATGGAGATGCTCATTATGAGTATCACTATTCAGGCATGCAAAAGCAGGCATTGATCTGGAATCCAGCTTTACTGCGCTTAAAGAAATATATTGAGCAACGGGTGGGTCAGACGTTTAATTCCTGTTTGGCCAATTTATACGAAAATGGTACGCAAGCGGTGGGGTGGCATAGTGATGATGAGCCATCTTTGCTTTCACCCACACAGCAGGTGGTGATCGCATCTTTGAGTTTTGGTGCAAGCCGAAAGTTTTGCTTTAAACATAAAAGCACTCAAGAGAAAGTACAGCTTTTACTGCAAAGTGGACAGTTGATTGTGATGCGTGGGAAAACCCAACGGTATTGGAAACATGCCCTAATGAAGTCGATGAAAGTGACCGAGCCGAGGGTGAATTTAACCTTTCGTTATTTCTATGATCAACAGCCGTAAAAAAAGCCCATATCTAGATGAGCTTTTTTCTTTCTCTGAGGAAGAGTATAGCGACAATCAACTGAAATCATGGAACACATGGTTGAGATGACTGCTAAAGAACAATAATCATATTATGATAATTTATCTAATATTTATAATTAATAAATTCAATTAATAATATAAATTTATCAGATTAATTAAATATCATCTTTACAACATCGCATCAGTTGTGCGCAATCTGATCAGATTTAAATGGCGTCCGATTCTTCCATCATACTGCTGTATTTTTTCTCAATACGCGCTGTACAGTCTTGCATCATTTCTACGACTTTTTGAAAATTCATAAATTCAAAACGATTTTTAGACGCCAATAGGGTCAAAGCAAGCGGGGGTTCTTTACTGGAAAATTTAATCGGAATCGATAAGCTCGACATATTCGGGTCAACTTCACCATTGGAAAAATAGTAACCCTGCTTTTTAATCTTTTTCATTTGCTGCATAAATTCTTCTTCATTATGCGCAAAACCAACTTGTGATAACTCGTCCGCAAAACGGTGGTAATAATCTAAAATCCGTTGCTTAGGTAACTGCGACAAAATCACTTTAGACGATGAGCCTTTGTACATCGGACGCGGGCTACCTCGACCATAAGCCAAGGCTGCATAGTCTTTATACAGTTCATGATGTACATCAATACATGAGTCGATATTCAGATGCGTCAATAAGCAACAAGACTCTGTGCGTTCCACAATTTCTTTCATGAAGGGAATGCTAATTTGCACCAATGGATCGGTGGTGCGAGAAATAAAATCAAGCACAGCAATTTTTGAACCCAGTGTGTAATCGCCAGAAGTCCCACTGAGGCGCTGCAATAATTCAGCAGAAACCAGTTCTTTTAAATAGCGATAGCTCGTTGGTTTAGATAAGCCTAATTCTTCACTAATAATGTCGACATTGATGATGGGACGAGCAACTGAAAATAAGTCGAGTACGGTGAGAATTTTACCAAAACTGGAAAGCGCCATAAGAACCTGCTTGGTCACAATAAAAATGAATCGTTAAGTTACTTTATAACAAATTGCTCGGCCTGATGTTGCGCTTTTCTACACTGGAAATGAAACAAATCTGAAATATCACAGGGTTTCTTGGGTTATTCTGATAAAAGCATAATAAAAAATTGAAATACGCATTTAAAATATAGGTAAATTATCAAAATAAGATATTGATATTGACTTTAATTTGTTTTTTAGCAAAATTGTTGTGAAAATATCTTATATTGAATAAATATTGCCCATTCTTTCGATGCGCAGGCAATGTTGCACACTACTTTTTGTATTCAAATAGTTTGAAACACGATTTGAATCGCTTCTTTACTTATTGAAATTTCTAGTCATTCCTGTGCCGTGATACAGGTTGTGCTGTCGAATGTTTAAGCATTCGATACGAGGCCGTTTTCACTAAAAAGAAGCAAACCGACGAGATCAATCATGCTGCTGACGAAACAAATACTCGCTTTTCGGCCCAATAAAATGGACTGGATTTTTGCGACCAAAACGTTCATCGCGGGCATGTTGGCATTGTATGTAGCCTTTGTACTGAATTTGGCTTATCCGATTTGGGCAATTGGCACCGTTTTCGTGATCGCGAATCCATATTCAGGGATGACGTCTTCAAAAAGTTTGTATCGTGTATTAGGAACATTCTTAGGGGCGGCTGTGTCAGTGGTGGCACTGCCACATCTTATTCATATGCCAGTACTGTTTACGGTTTTTTTGGCTGTTTGGGTTGGGTTTTGCTTGTATTTGTCACTGCTAGACCGTACGCCTCGTAGTTATGTTTCCATGTTGGCGGGTTATACCACGGTCATTATCTGTTTTAACGTGGTGTATTTTATTGATACCGCTTCGATTTTTGATATGGCCTTGGGGCGTTTTCTCGAAATTACGGTGGGTGTGGTATGTAGTGCCATCGTGACTACGACATTATTTCCAATGCATATTGGTCCTGCAGTCGAAACACGGGTGAGCAAAACCTTTGCCGATACCAAAGAAATTTTTGATCAGATTTTATTAGAGCCTGCCGAACTAGAAAATTATTCAAAAAATCTCGGCAATATTGCACGAGATATCGCGGATATACATGTCATGGCGGTGCATTTGTCATATGAAAAATCCACCTTAAAAGGCATGACACGTCCGTTGCAGGAAATCTTGCATCAGTTGAGTTTGTTGGTCAGTAACTTGGTGGCCATGTCTGAACGGATGAAACAATTAGACGGTCTGGACACACATTATCGGACGGCACTCAAGCAAGCCCATGAACATATTGCCGCGTTTTTATTAGATCAACATCAGATTGAGGAAAGTGAACTTAATCAATTACCTGAACAATTTGAGCAAGATTTTCAACACATTCAGACACAGGCATTGCCATCACAGCAGGTGATTTTGGGTAGTCTAAAAATGGATATTCGCCATTTTATTCAGAATATCCGTGCGATTCGCTTGCTTTGGCAGCGGGTACAGCAAGGCGACTCCACTTTACCAACCACACTGACCGCCTTGAGCAATAGTCATTATCCGACTTTGCACCGAGATGCGGGGGTTGCTATTCGTGGCGGAGTGTCTGCGTGTCTGATTATTTTAATTTCTACGGGTTTTTGGATTGTGAGTGGTTGGAAAGCTGGATTTATGATGGCTGAAATGGCTGCGATCAGTGCCTGTATTTTAACGGCAATGGATAACCCTGTTCCTGCATTGAAAATGTTTATTCGCGCCAATATGTATGCGGCTTTCATGGTGTTTATCTACGCCTATGGCATTTTCCCGCATGTGACCGCTTTTTGGCAGTTGATCGTGGTGTTAGCACCGTTTGTGATGTTCTGTCTGATGCTATTTTTACATCCACCTTTGATTGGAATTAGCTTGCCATTACTGATGGGGGCGATTATGGGACTGAATATTCAAAACCGCTTTAGCCTCGATCAGGTGTTTTTCTTTGATGCATCGATTGGGACGGTTTTGGGACCCATTATTTCGGTGTTTATTATTCATTTAGTGCGTGCGATGTCACCAGATATGACGGCCCAACGCATACTTTCACAGCATTACAAGGCACTGCGTCAGGCTTTATATCTGCCGTACGGCTTACCGTTTCGGGTGCATTTACGCAGTATGTTGGACCGAATCGGCATCCTAAATAGCAAAATGGTGCAATCAGGGAACTTGAAACAACAGATCGAGTGGGCTTTGGTGGAAGCCAGTGCGGTGATTGATTTGACCCGCTTGCAAGAACTCATGAATAAACTCGATCCGAATGATGCACTAGTCAGCGAACTCGAAGAGTTACAACAAGATTTAGATGACTATTTTCGTGCCATGGAACAAGGGCAAAATAATGTGTATATGAGCTTGAAACAGCAAATTGTAGAGCGAATTCAACGATTGAATCAGGCCGTTCAGGGTATTGAAAACGACGATGTTATGCATCGAATTCAGTATTCACTGAACAATATTCAAAGCAGTTTGTGTCATGTTCTAACACAGCAGACTCCAAATCATTTACAGGTCGAGGCACAACATGGGTGAGCTAAATGTATATGGCATTTATGTGCCCATTCTATTGATTCAAGCGGTATTGGCCTATCTGTTATTGCGGGTCATCATGCGTTTGCTTGACCGATGGATGGCGCAAGATTGGGTGCCGATGCCCAATATTTTTTATTTGGGTGTATTTGTGATGTTGCTTTGGCTGGTGCATGAAATCTTTATTTTCTGCCAGTTCTAAGCCCCTAAAAAAATGAAATGATTGAGGTAATCGTATGACCAATTTGAATGTCCGAAAATATGTTCGGCCTGTATTGCTAATAATTGTGCTATGTGGCGCATTACTTGCGCTAAAACATATTTGGGAATATTACAATTCGGAACCTTGGACGCGTGATGGACGGGTACGTGGTGACGTGATTCAAGTGTCATCGGATGTTTCAGGTTTGGTCACAGACGTTTTGGTTCAAGACAACCAACAAGTGAAAAAAGGCCAAGTGTTATTTCGTATAGATGTGGCACGTCAAGCCTTGGATGTTGAGCAAGCCAAAGCAGGACTGGCAGGGGCTGAAGCACAGCTTGCTGAAGCCAAAGCCAATCTAGTGAAGTCACAAGCCAATATCAATCTTGCAGATAAAAATGCAAATCGTTATGCAAGTTTGATGGACGGTGCGATTTCAAAACAAGAACAAGATCAAATGTTTGCAGTGCGTGATCAATCACATGCAGAGCATGAGCAAACTCAGGCAGCGATTGAACAAGCCAAAGCCAGTGTGGTGCAGCAAAAAGCCCTAATTGAAGCAGCGAATAGCAGTTTGCATTTGGCTGAGTTGAATTTAAAACGTTCGGAAGTGGTTGCACCAACAGATGGAACTTTGTCTAACTTTGAACTCAAAGCAGGGAATTACGTCAAAGTAGGACAAGCCGTGGCGGCTTTAATTGATCGTCAACAATTGTATGTTGTGGGATATTTTGAAGAAACCAAACTGGATAAAATCTATGTTGGCGCACCTGCAACAATCCAACTGATGGGAAGTTCTGAAGTTTATAAAGGCCATGTACAAGGCGTTGCCACAGGGATTGAAGACCGTGAACGTACGTCGACTGATGGTTTGCTTGCTAATGTTAATCCAACCTTTAGTTGGGTCCGTTTGGCACAGCGTGTACCAGTGAAAATTGTACTGGATGAAGTGCCGCATGATCAGTTGGCTTTTGTCGCAGGTCGAACCACTACGATTCATATTGTGGATAAAAACTAAGTTATCCCCAATCATTTCATTTGCGCAGCATTGAGTGATCAATCTTGCGCATAAAAAAGCATCCTCTTTTGGATGCTTTTTTATTTGCCTGTTTGTTGAAAGCGCTTAAGGTTTTAGCCCGACTGGATTTCGATACCAACTTTCAATAAACAATGCTGCAGCAAGGCTGTCGGCAGAAAGATTCTTCGCACGGCCTTGGGCTTGATAATGATCTAATTCATCACGCGCTTCACGTGTCGTTAAGCGTTCATCGACCATCAAGGTTTCAATATTGGTTTGGTGGCGAAGGCGTCGTGCAAATTTACGCGCACGTGTGGAGAGTTCAGACTCGCTATCATCCATATTGAGCGGTAGACCCACGATGAACAAATCCGGCTGATACTGTTTCACAATCTTGAGTAGATTATCCCAATTGGGAATGCCATCTTTCATGGGAAAGAGTGGCAGGGGATTTGCACTTTCAATCAAGGCTTGTCCCACAGCCATTCCTGTTTTTTGTGTGCCAAAGTCAAAGGCCATAATCATTTGATATTGTGGTAAATCAGGCATGTCCAATCTCAGATGATAACCACGTGCGGTCTACGCCCATTTTTTTATAGGCAGCGTCCCAGCGGTCGTCATAAGGTAAGTTAAATATTAAATCCATGTCTGAGTCACAAATGAGCCAATCACCCCGAGCAATTTCTTCTTCTAATTGGCTTTTACCCCAACTGGCATAGCCTAGAGCCACCTGATAACGACCAACACCTTCATTGTGTGCAATCGCATCTAAAATATCTTTAGACGTGGTAATGCAGACATTTTCACCTACAGCAATAGATGAATGCCATGTCGGTTGACCGGTATGAAGAACAAAACCTGCCTCTGGGCGCAAAGGACCACCTTGCAACACTTCATGAGGATGCACATTATCTGCCTCAATTTCCAAATCATTCAATAGTTCTTTGATCTGCAAGCCAGAAGGACGATTAATAATGATGCCTTGAGCGCCATCTTCATCATGTCGCGCTAAATAAATCACCGTATTGGCAAAGAATTCATCGTTCATTTCGGGTGGAGCAATCAGGCAGCGGTGTGTGAGGTATTGTTTAGTCACCTAATGGCTTCTCCTTATTGGGGTAAGTTTCATTCTTGGGGTGAATTGCATTCGAATAACGTTGTATTTATCAACATACTAGACTCACAAGTTTTCAACAATGAGTTTTTCCGCAAATTCAATATTTGTCATGCACGACCGGTGAGGGACATGCTAAAAATCTTCATCGTGCAGGCAGGTCTGCAATGTGGTGAATTGTGAAGCGATGATTGGTGATTTGAACAACAGCAGTACAAAAGTGAGGAGAAGATATACGTGATGGATGATAAGGATTGCTTAAAATAGCAGGATAAACTGAGGGTAAAACAATGACACATTTTTCAAAAATAATAGGGATGGCACTCTGTGCAAGCCTACCTATTTCAGGCTTTGCAGGAAGCGCTGACTTACAAAAACATGAATCTCAGGTGATTAAAAAATATAAAAACTTAAATTTTTATGAGGTCAATGAAGCGATAGAACGTGAAATTGTGGATGTCATTGCGGCAGATCCGAGCAGTTTTCACTACGGATTTACGCAACTCGAAAAGCAAGGTTTTGTTCATGTGCAATATTCACCAGATAAAAAACTTAAATTTTATAGTTTTGATGTGTCTGGCGGAGGCACCATGGGGGAGTGGAGCAGCTATGTGCAATATGCAACGGGAAAAACGCAACATTTAGATCAATTTGACTCAGGCTATATCAATCAAATTTTGCCGGTCAACATCCAAAATAAAACCGTATATTTGGTGAAGAGTTATTATAAAGGTGATAATTGCAGTGGACTACATCATTTAAGAGCTGTTGAAGTTGGACCAAAACAGTTACTTAAATCTTATGTATTTCAAACTAAGCAAAAGAAACTAGATCAAATCTCGGTAGATTATGACTGCCATTATGAAACCGATCGTCGTAGCGGTAATGAATATCTCAAAATCAGTCCGAAACACGTGGATGTTATGTTACTCAATCAACAACATCAGCCGCAGTATAAATATTTACGCTATAGCTTAGGCTCGAAAGCCTTTGTGTATCAGGGGATTGTCAAATAGTGTATTTAAGAAAAAAGCCTGTGTACTTTGAATACACAGGCTTTTTTGAAAGCATCAAAAATTAACTATGTTGAAATTTTAATTGTCGCAACTGTTTTGCGTGTTGTAAGGTCGTTTGACTAATCTCCACACCACCAGTCATTCGAGCCAGCTCTTGGATCCGATCATCTTCTTCTAATTCGATAATGATACTGCTTGCAGGATCCGTTTGACGTTTTTTCACCAACAAGTGCTGATCGGATTGTGCTGCAACTTGCGCTTGATGCGTGATACATAGAATTTGAACATGCTGCGCCAAATCAGCCAACAAACGCCCGACAATTTCTGCCGTTCCGCCACTGATCCCGACATCAATTTCATCAAAGACTAACACTTCGGATTCGGTTTTTTCAGCATTCATCACTTGCATGACTAAGGCGATACGTGACAATTCACCCCCCGATGCCACGCGTGCTAGAGGCTGAGCAGGAATCCCTTTGTTGGCTGTGAATAACAGCTGAATAAAGCTTAAACCTTCACTCGAAACATGTTCAAGCGGTTCAAATTTAAATTCAAAATGTGCTTCTGGGAGCGCGAGCTGCTTCACTTGTTCGGTCAATTGCTTCGCCAATGGGGTAGACGCTTCACGACGAATATCATCCAAATGCTGTGCTTTGGCTAAAAAGTCTTGATGAGAAACCTCAACTTGTTCTGCCAACGTTTCAGGATCTTCCAGCTGATGCAGTTGCTCTAACTCAAGTTGCCATGCTTCGTATTCTTGTTTTAAATCTTCAGGCTGAGTACGATATTTACGCGCTAAGCGATGAAAAACTTCCAGTTTGGTATTTAATTCGTCCATACGTTCAGGATCAAAACTTTGACGATCAATAAACTGACGTAAATTTGCGGTGGCATCTTCAATTTCACTTTGAGCGTTCAGTAGCGACGTATAAATTTCAGAAAGTTGTTCACTACGTCCTGCATGCGATTCAATCCGACGAATGATCGCGCCCATTTCTTGATTGATATTTTGCTCGGCGTCATCGAGGGCATTTAGACCATAGCTACAATCTTGCATGATATGTTCATGATGACTGAGACGGTCAAATTCTTGCTCGATTTCTTTGTAGTCCGTTTGCACAAGGTCTTCAAGTTCTTCCAATTGAAGTTCAAGCGTTTCTATCCGTTGCTTACGTGTGGCTTGGGCATCGAGCGCTGCTTGGTGCTGACGAATGTCCTTTTGCCATTTGCTATAGGCATCACGCACGGCTTGAGCAGGCTGATAAAAATTGTAATAGCGATCTAGCCAATGTTTTGGATAAGGCGGTTCCAAGAGTTGTTGTTGGCTGTGTTGGCTATAGAGTTGTACCAATAAGCGGCCAATTTCTTTTAACTCAGATAAGCTGCTCGGACGTCCATTAATCCATGCTTTGCTACGACCTGTTGCAAAAATCACGCGACGTAAATGGATTTCTCCAGACTCATCATCCAGCTCATGTTCTTTGAGCCACAGTGCTTCAGGACTGTGCTCTTGGTAGCTAAAGGTCGCTGTCACATCGGCTTTGTCTGATCCATAGCGCACATAGTTGGTGTCTGTTCGTTCACCTAAACATGCTGATAGTGCGTCTAGCAGCAAAGATTTACCAGCACCTGTTTCACCCGTCAGGACGTTAAAGCCTTGTTCAATGTCGATGGCTAAATGGTCGGCTAATGCAAAATTGATCAGAGTTAAATGTGTCAGCATAAACGCATCCGAGCTGCGAAAAGTTCTAGTTAAAGATAATTAAGTTTTGTTTTGGTCACAAGATAAGTTTTATTTTAAGATGACGAAAAACCTCATAATTCTATCCTAAATTTCAGTTTAATAAGAAATTAGTTTCGTATCTGCCGTAAGCACGCAGTGTAGTGATGCAAAGAGTAAATGATCTTGCATAACGTGAGCTTAAATCATCCAACATTTTGCTAAGTTCTCACAAAACACGTTTGTGTATGTATTCTTGTATCTAATCTAACGTGTTATTGCCTTAAAACGTCATGATTTGGTCTCTTAAATCCGTCCATATAATTCATTATCCATGTATATATCTGTGAAATGATTTTGCAGCGTTTCAATAGACCCTAACTAGGACTTTAGTGGATGAAACAAAAAAGTATTTTGTACAACAGCACAGCTTGTTTTAGACTCTCAATGTTGAGGTGGTGGGATGAAATAGGGGCACATCCAGTACTCAGATTTTTGTAATTATCTATCGCACAGTTTTCAACACAGATTGATTAGTTTTTGCAGCACAATTAAACTACATCGATCAAAATATTATAAATATGCTTTATCTGGAGAAAACGCATGTCAGCACAGTTTGATCATGTATCAGTCATCAAAAAATCAAATGTTTATTTTGGCGGTCTATGCATCAGCCATACTGTGCAATTTGAAGATGGAACAAAGAAAACACTGGGTGTGTTGCTTCCAACTGAACAAGCGCTGACTTTTGAAACCCATGTACCTGAACGTATGGAAATTATTTCAGGTGAATGTCGTGTTCAAATTGCAGATAGCGAAGAAAGCGAACTATTCCGTGCGGGTCAATCATTCTACGTGCCAGGTAATAGCCGATTTAAAATTGAAACAGACGAAGTGTTGGATTATGTGTGCCACTTAGAAGGCTAATGATTCAATCCATTTAGGCACAGTTTTTTAACCTCAAATCGGTTAAACTATGTGTCATAGCATAAATCCTGTAAAGCTTGCTTTGCAGGATTTTTCTTTTTGGCAGCCTATGCTGTGCTCTAGGGATATCATACCCTGTTCAAAAGTTTATCGAAGTTTGCAATTTAGAGGTCGTTCATGGCGAAACCGGAATATTATTATGGCGTTCATTCAGTGGAGTCATTACTGGAACTTGAGCCAGAACGCGTTTTAACTTTATTTGCGTTAAAAGGACGTGATGATCAGCGTTTAAAACGTATTTTTGAGCTTGCAGAACCGTTTGATGTCAGCATTCAAAAAGCTAGCCGTGATAGTTTGGAAAAACTTGCGGGACAACCGTTCCATCAAGGTGTGGTTGCTGCTGTACGTCCACATCCAGTTTTGAACGAAAAAGATTTAGAGGCTTTATTACAAGCCAATCCAAATGCGTTGCTATTGGCATTAGATCATATTACAGATCCACATAACCTTGGTGCATGCATTCGTACAGCGGCAGCCATGGGTGTTGAAGCGGTGATTGCACCGCGTGATCGTTCAGCGACGCTTACCCCAACAGCCCGTAAAGTTGCTGCAGGTGGTGCTGAAAAAGTGAAGTTTATTCAGGTGACGAACTTGGCACGTACCTTGGCTCAAATCAAAGAAGACTTTAATGTACGTGTGGTCGGCACTATGCTAGATGAAAAAGCATTGCCGATTCAAAATTTTGACTTCACAGGTACGGGTGTATGTGTGGTGATGGGCGCTGAAGATACAGGTTTACGTCCTATTACGCAGGCGCAATGTGATCAAACTGTTTACATTCCAATGGCTGGTAATTTGCAAAGCTTAAATGTCAGTGTCGCAACCGGTATGGCATTGTATGAAGCATGCCGTCAACGTAATAATGAATTGAAATAGCAGTGATGATGTCTCCTCAAAAGCAAGGTTATTTATATGTGTTCATTACCATGTGTATTTGGGGTGGATTTACCTTAACGGCGCGTTTAAGCGCCAATTGGGGAATCAGTGCTTGGGATATCACGGCGCTCAGGTTTGCTTTGGCATTTTGCATCTTAATGCCAATTTTGATTTATAAAAAAGATACGGCTTTTTTATGGAAAAAAGAGCCTTTTATCCTTGCTATGCTCGGTGGGGTGACCTATTGTTTAACGGCCTATAGCGCATTTCATTATGCTCCTGCGGCCCATGCTGCAATTTTCCTCAATGGTTGTATTCCTTTATGTACAGCCATAGCCGCGTTTTTGATCTTCAAGCAGCCGCTCGATAAGCATACGTGGATCAGTGTGGTGATTATGGTCTCTGCCATTAGCTTAATGAGCTATTTAATGTACGTCGAGACTGGTGTGGCATTTGGTTTAGGTGATTTGCTATTTTTTATCAGTGCCATTTGGTGGGGGATATTTACGGTATTGCTTAAGCAATGGAGGCTCTCTGCTTGGCATGCCATGGCGGGGGTTGCGGTTTGGTCTGCCGTGGTATTCGTACCTATTTATCTACTATTTTTCCCTAAACATTGGTCTGACCCAGAGCCATTGCAACTCATTGGACAAGTTATCTTTCACGGTATTTTTGTGGTGATTATTGCGACTTTAACGTATGTAGAGGCGATCAAGCGTCTGGGTGCATTTAAAGCCGGAAGTATCGTAACTTTGGCACCTTTTATTGCTGCAATTTTAGCGGTACCGCTGCTGAATGAACCCTTAAGTTTTGCAATTGTGTGTGGATTGGTCGGGATGGGGATTGGAGCGATTCAACCGTGGAAATGGTTGGGACGAAAGGACAGTCTAGAGCAGCAACTCGAACAACAAAAAAAAGCAGTCTGAGTAAGACTGCTTTTTTATTTAGCTTTTTTCAGCGTGCGCTAAGTACTTGAGATGCAACGGCCGAAGCTGTGCATAAAGATGATCTAAATGACCATCATTCAGCACGATATCATCTGCAATTTTTTGCTTTTCCTGACGCGACATTTGCACTTGAATGATTTTTTGGATTTGCTCGATATTTTGACCATCGCGCTGTGATGCACGCTGAATTTGCAATTGTTCTGTGGCATCAATAAGTAAGGTGTGATTGGTTAATTCATGTTGATTGGTTTCAAATAACAGCGGCGAAACCAAGATGACATAGGGGCTGGTGGCTTCATTTAACTGTTGGATAATGGACTGACGTATTGCAGGATGGGTAATGGCTTCAAGTGCTTGACGTGCTGTAGGATCTTTAAAGATATATTCACGTAAAGCGCGCCGATTTAACTCACCATTTTCCAGTAGAACCCAATCACCAAATTGTTGTTGAATCTGAATCAGTGCGGGTTGCCCCGGTTCGACAACCTCGCGTGCAATGATATCAGCATCGACCACTTGAATGCCTTGGAGTTCAAACCAATTGCTTGCAGCAGATTTACCGCTACCAATACCACCTGTTAAACCCAAGACAAATGTCATACAACGACCTTATTGACCCAAATAAATTTTCATAATTTGATCACCCCATAAAAAGGCGATCCATCCAGCGATGGCAATATAGGGACCAAATGCAAAAGGTTGGTTTTCTTTACGAACTTTGAGCAAAATAATGCCAATAATTGCACCTACTAGTGAAGAGAGTAATACAATCAGTGGGAGCAGGAAAGGGCCCATCCATGCACCCAACGCAGCTAAAAGTTTAAAGTCACCATAGCCCATGCCTTCTTTGCCAGTTATGATTTTAAATAAAAAGTAAACAATCCATAGGCATAAGAACCCGATGATATACCCCCAAATGGCTGAGGTTGCAGAGGTATAAATGGCATAGCTATTCACGCCAAGCCCGAATGCAGCCAAAGTAAGGGTATAGCGGTCAGGTAAAAGTTGGGTGTCAAAGTCAATAAATGTTAAGGCAATCAATACATAAGTCAGCACTAGACCAAACAGCATTTGGATAGTTGGACCAAAAACTGCAACAACAATCAGCGCACAGATCATGGTGAGTAATTCAATCAGTGGATAACGGCTACTGATTGAATTTTGGCAACTTCCACATTTTCCGCGTAACACGATCCAACTGATGACTGGAATGTTTTGATACCAACGAATGGGCGTTTTGCATTTTGGGCAGGTTGAAGCAGGTGTGCTCAGGGTGATCTTTGTTTCGTCAATAATCGGTTGATCCGGATGTAAAAACAGTTGGCAATCCGTACGCCATTCTTGTTCCATCATCTTTGGTGTGCGGTAAATTACTACATTCAAAAAACTACCGATGCAAAGACTAAAAATCCCAACTGCGATATATAACGCAATTGGTGTATTAATTAAATATGTTATTAATTCTTGCATTAAACCACAGAACCCATTTGGAAGATTGGAAGATACATTGCAATCACAAGACCACCAACGAGGACACCTAGTACCGCCATAATCAAGGGTTCCATCATCGAAGTTAAGCCATCTACGGCATTATCCACTTCATTTTCATAATGCGTTGCCACTTTGTCTAGCATAGCATCCAAGGCACCGGATTCTTCACCAATAGCCACCATTTGAATCGCCATAGATGGGAATTTATCGGTGACACGCATCGCAAACTGCAGCTGTTGACCAGTCGCCACATCTTCACGAATTTTCATGACCGCTGTTTCATAGACCACGTTGTTGGTTGCACCTGCGGTTGATTCAAGCGCATCAATTAAGGGTACACCGGCAGCAAAAGTGGTTGCCAAGGTACGGCTATAGCGGGCAATAATTGCTTTATAAACCAAATCCCCAAAAATTGGTGCTTTGAGTGCAGCTTTGTCTAAGAAGTCTCTGAAAGCTTTGCTACGTTTTTTTGCTTCCATGAAACCAGCAATCACAGCGCCAATTCCAATGATGAGGAAGAACCAATATTTTTGCATCCATTCCGACATGTTCACTACCATTTTGGTAAAGGCAGGTAGGTCTGCACCAAACGATGAAAACAAGTCTTGGAATACGGGAACTACTTTCACCATCAAAATGATCGTCACAATAACCGCGACAACAATTACCGCAGCTGGGTATTTCATGGCTTTTTTAATTTTTTGCTTAAGCAATTCACTTTTTTCTTTGTAAATTGCAACACGGTCTAACATGGTTTCAAGTGCACCCGATTGTTCACCTGATTCAACTAATGAGCAAAATAGGTTGTCGAAATACTGCGGATATTTACGGAGTGCACCAGCAAATGTATTGCCACCTTCAACTTCACCTTTAATCCCCAAGACCACTTCACGCATGGCTGGGTTTTCTAAGCCTTCCGCCACGATTTCGAACCCCTGAACGAGCGGTACACCGGCTTTCATCATGGTTGCAAGTTGGCGCGTGAATACCGTGATATCCAAAGTGGATACTTTCTTTTTCATCAAGCCTTCGAGAATGTTTTTACGTTTTTCTCGAATGGTTTTAATGGTGATGCCTTGCTTACGTAAAGTGACTTTAGCTAAAGCCATATTACGCGAAGGCATTTCCCCTTTGATTTTCGCCCCTTTGCGATCCACGCCTTCATAACTGAAGGTTGGCATCATCTGCGCTTTTTTTACAGCCATGAATTTATCCTTATTTTTAAATACTAATTCACTTACTCACTGGTCACACGATTGACTTCTTGAAGTGAAGTCACCCCCTGCATGACCTTAATTAAGCCTGAACGGCGTAAATTGTTGAAACCTGCTTGATTTGAAGCTTCGGCAATTTGTAAGGCATTGCCGTCTTCCATAATAATTCTTGAAATTTCAGGTGTCACTTTCATGACTTCGTAAATACCCACACGACCTTTATAGCCTTCACGGCATTCGGCACAACCAACAGGCTGGTATATTTGGAATTCTGGTGTATTTAAATCATCTTCGGTAAAACCAAGCTCCAATAGACTTTGTTTTGGTACGTCTACTGTTTCTTTACATTGTGAACATAGGCGACGTGCAAGTCGCTGCGCAATGACAAGGTTCACGGATGTCGCGATGTTAAATGAAGGCACGCCCATATTGCGTAAGCGTGTCAGTGTTTCAGGTGCACTATTGGTATGCAGTGTAGACATCACCATGTGACCTGTTTGAGCCGCTTTAATTGCAATTTCAGCCGTTTCTAAATCTCGAATCTCACCGACCATCACAATATCAGGGTCTTGACGTAAGAATGATTTTAAGGCTGCAGAGAAGGTGAGGCCGACTTTATTATTTACGTTGACCTGATTGATCCCTTCTAAGTTAATTTCCACAGGGTCTTCGGCCGTTGAAATATTGGTATCTTCACGGTTGAGAATATTTAAACCTGTATATAGAGATACGGTTTTACCGGAACCCGTTGGACCGGTAATGAGTAGCATGCCTTGTGGTTTTTCTAAAGCCTGCATGAACAGTTCTTTTTGATCCGGTTCATAACCCAACGCATCAATCCCTAGCATCGCACTAGATGGATCAAGGATACGTAGAACAAGTTTTTCACCAAACAATGTCGGTAAAGAGTTCACACGGAAGTCGATAGCTTTGTTCTTTGACAGCTTTAACTTGATACGACCGTCTTGAGGTATACGCTTTTCCGAGATGTCCATTTGTGACATGACTTTTAAACGTGAAGCGAGTCGTGTAGCGAGCTGTAATGGCGGATTTGTAATTGTTCTTAACACGCCATCGACACGGTAGCGGACGCGATAGGTTTTTTCGTAGGGTTCAAAATGTAAGTCAGATGCACCCATACGAATGGCGTCGACCAGTAGTTTATTGATGTATTTAACAATCGGAGCTTCATCCCCTGTTGCCTCATCTTCATCTTCTTTCGCTGGATCAATATTTTCCTGTTCTAAATCAAGATCAAAGTCATCATCAAAGTCAAAAGTACTTTCTTCAGCAAAGTTCTGTTCAATTAACTTTTCAAGTTTGTCATGTTCAACAATAATGGTTTCGGTATTGAGCTTACTACCAAATCGGATGGCATCTACGGCTTCAATATTGGTGGGATTACTGATCGCAACGAATAATAAATTGCCATGTTTAAAAATAGGCAAAATACGATGCTTGGTAATGAGTTTATCTTCAAATTCATCACGTATAATTAAAGACGTATCATAAGTTGAAATATCAAAAACCGGTTCACCGAACTCTATCGAGATGGTTTCTGCGATCAGGCGTGCTGAAAGGTGATATTCCTGAATCAAATGCGGCACGATATCTTGATGAGCCTTTTTTGAATTTTGCAGCGCTGTTTGCATTTTTTCGGCAGACAGATGCCCTTCGTCAACTAAGCGACGAATAAACCCCGTAAATCTTGAAGAACCTTGAACTGCTGTCATGCTTTTACTTGCCTATGCTTCAGTCTGTTTATAATTGGTATAGCAAAATTATACTTTTGTTGCACAAAAATACCATATCTTAAAGTGTTGTCACTAGCTAAGAATTGGTAAAAAGCATGAACCAGTCCTTAAATCTGCTTAATTTTTTTACAGAAAAGTGAAGATCTTGGAATGACTGGTGTGCTTCGAAGATGCAAATGTGTTGAAATTTATCTTCAAAATTATGAATTACGTGTAGAATGTGCCCGATTTCATCTTTGTCATGTGGGATAAATATGTCGGGTTCGACGATTACGCCTTGGGTAGTGGGTAACTGGAAAATGAACCCATTGCAAGCCGATGCTGGCGCACTTCTTAAGAATTTTAAGCAATTATTAGATGAACAAAATATTGCTGAAGCGGCATGCCATATTGGGGTTGCACCAACAGCTATTGCTTTGACCACGGTGCAAAATGAATTAGCACAAGCAAGCCGTAACATCATAACCGTTGCACAAGATGTTTCTCGCGTCGCAGGTACAGGCGCATATACGGGTGAGCTCAGTGCAGAGCTATTAAAAGATTATGGTGTTGAGTTTGTACTGATTGGTCATTCGGAACGCCGTGAAATATTCGCTGATCAACCGCATATCATTAATGAAAAAGTAAAAAATGCATTAAACGCAGGTTTGACTGTGATTTATTGTGTGGGTGAAAGCTTAGAACAACGTGAAAGCGGCCAAGCAGAACAGATTGTGTTACAACAAATATGTGATATTGCTGCTGTCGTACAAGCAGAGCAGTGGAAACAAATTGTGGTTGCTTATGAGCCAATTTGGGCTATTGGCACAGGTAAAACGGCGTCACCTGAAGATGCGCAAGCGATGCATGCTAAAATTCGTGAAGGTTTAAGCCAAATCACCCCAATGGGACTTCATACTGCGATTCTTTATGGTGGTAGTGTAAAACCTGAAAATGCAGTAGAGTTGGCAGCCTGTCCGGATATCAATGGTGCGCTGGTCGGTGGTGCATCATTAAATGCAGAGTCGTTTTATAAAATTGCTCAAGCATTTGCAAATACAAAATAATTAGGAGTTCAGCATGCATACGTTTGTGCTGGTGGTACATATTATCTTAGCGATTTTAATGATCGTGCTGATTTTAGTTCAGCATGGTAAAGGCGCAGATGCGGGTGCATCTTTTGGTGGCGGCGGTGCTGCAACTGTATTTGGTGCATCGGGTTCGGGTAACTTTATGACCCGTTTGACTGCGATTTTAACGGCTTTGTTCTTCGTTACGAGCTTGACACTTGCTGTGTTTGCAAAGAAACAAACGACAAATGCTTATAGTCTGAATGCGATTTCTTCAGTACCGACTGCGCCTGCAAAATCGGCTGAAACTTCGCCAACTGCACCAAAAAGCGCTGAATAATTTATTTAGCACTTTCTTTTTTGACGTGTTGCGACTAGAATGCGTCACAGCTGCGGTGGTGGTGGAATTGGTAGACACGCTACCTTGAGGTGGTAGTGCTTTCGGGCGTGGGGGTTCAAGTCCCCCCTTCCGCACCAACTTATAATCCAGAACATAAGTTGGTGTATGCAGCAAAACTCTGTTGATGCGGGATGGAGCAGTCTGGTAGCTCGTCGGGCTCATAACCCGAAGGTCGTTGGTTCAAATCCAGCTCCCGCTACCAATCAATTCTATTTTTAAGATGCAAACTTTTAAATGGACAGCTTTTAAAGCTGAGAAAACTATTTGCATATTGATGCGGGGTGGAGCAGTCTGGTAGCTCGTCGGGCTCATAACCCGAAGGTCGTTGGTTCAAATCCAGCCCCCGCTACCAATCTTATATAGCACACAATCTATATAAGCAGTTTATCTGAAAGTCATTGTGATGTTGATGCGGGATGGAGCAGTCTGGTAGCTCGTCGGGCTCATAACCCGAAGGTCGTTGGTTCAAATCCAGCTCCCGCTACCAATCCTCTGAGATGCAACTCAGTAGGGCAATTCTTCAGGTTGTTTTAGATTGAAAATGACCAAGAAATTGTATATAATTTTTGCATGTTGATGCGGGATGGAGCAGTCTGGTAGCTCGTCGGGCTCATAACCCGAAGGTCGTTGGTTCAAATCCAGCTCCCGCTACCAAGTTTCTAAAAGAGGCTCACAACTAGGTGGGCCTTTTTGCACAGTGGACTATGGTTTTCTGTGTAATAATGGGGCGATTTACGCCCTTTTTTATTGGCTATCGTGTAGTGTCGACAGTATTTTGGTCAAACCGTCATGTTTCACTACTACTATAGTTTCGCATTGGTCTGTAGTGGTCATTTCGACCATCGAATCGCACAAATTTGACGAGAGTAAATGAAGCTATCAAATAAAACTCAAGCACTTCAGGACTTAATTGCCCCAGCGGTGCAAGCATGTGATGTAGAACTTTGGGGGATTGATTTCCAACCTCAAGGAAAACGTTCACTGTTACGTATTTATATCGACCGTGAAGTTGATGAAAATGCAGAACCTGTCATCAATGAAGATGGCGAAGTTGAGCAAGGCCGTGGTATCGGCGTGCAGGACTGTGTTCGTGTCACTCAGCAAGTGGGTGCGATGTTGGATGTACATGATCCAATTTCAGGCGAATATGCATTAGAAGTGTCATCTCCAGGTTGGGATCGTCAGTTCTTTAAATTGGAACAAATGACGGCATACATTGGTCAGCAAGTCGCTTTGCGTTTGATCAGTGCTGTAGATAATCGTCGTAAATTCCAAGCCAAACTTGTAAACGTAGACCTTGAGAACGAAATGATTCAGGTTGAAGTTGAAAAGCAACAAGTGTTGGATATTGACAGCCACAATATTGATAAAGCAAATCTGGTTTTCCAAGATTAATTTAATAAATAAGAATCTGAACGAATAGGTGACTTATGGCTCGTGAAATTCTTACCGTAGTAGAAACGGTTAGTAACGAAAAAGGTGTAAGTCGTGATGCAATTTTTGAAGCGCTTGAACAAGCTTTAGTTGCAGCGACTAAGAAGAAATTCTACGAGGGAACTCACTCGGAAGAAGCTCGTCTACGTGTAGAAATCGACCGTCGTACTGGTGATTACCGTACTTTCCGTCAATGGGAAGTGGTTGCCGACGAAGATCACGAAATGCCAGCATGCCAAGATGCGATCTCTGATGTAGATCCTGCAAAATGGGCAATTGGGGATATCCGTGAACTTGAAGTTGAATCGATTGATTTCGGTCGTATTGCGGCACAAATTGCGAAACAAGTAATTGTTCAAAAAATTCGTGAAGCAGAGCGTGCGCTAATTGCAGATGCTTACGAATCTAAAGTTGGTGAACTCATCTACGGTGAAGTGAAAAAACAAACCAAAGATGGCTTTATCATTGATTTAGGTGACAATGCAGAAGCATATCTTGCGCGTGAAGAAATGATCGCTAAAGAAATTCTACGTCCTAAACAACGTGTAAACGCGATTTTGTTTAACGTAAACCGTGAAGGCCGTGGTGCTCAGTTATTACTTTCTCGTTCTAAACCAGAAATGCTCATTGCATTGATGAAGAAAGAAATTCCTGAAATTGCTGAAGAAATCATTGAGATTAAGGCTGCTGCACGCCAACCTGGCGTTCGTGCTAAAATCGCTGTGAAAACAAACGATCACCGTATTGATCCTGTAGGTGCATGTATTGGTATGCGTGGTACACGTATCCAAGCAGTTCAATCAGAGTTAAATGGTGAGCGTATTGATGTAGTCGTTTGGTCTGATGACGCGGCACAGTACATTGCAAGTGCTCTAGAGCCTGCTGATGTATCAGGTATCGTGATTGATGAAGAAGAACGTACTGCAGATATTATTTTTGCAACGAGTGATCAGTTAGCACGTGCAATTGGCTCTCAAGGTCAAAACGTACGCTTAGCATCTGAATTGACTGGTTACAAGCTCAATATGATGCTTGAAGAAGAATATCACGCACGCCAACAAAACGAAGCGCAACAATATTTAGATATGTTTGTTACACGTCTAGATATTGATGAAGACTTAGCGATGGCGTTAGTTGAAATGGGTTTCACGTCATTAGAAGAAATCGCGTATGTTCCTGCGGAAACATTCGATGAGATCGAACTTGATGCTGAAACTGTTGAAATGCTACAAGGTCGTGCAAAAGAAATTGCATTGGCTGATGCATTGAAGCAACAAGAAAACATCCAAGAGCCAAGCGAAGAGCTTGCTGCAATGGAAGGCGTGACTAAAGAAATCGCATATGCGCTTGCCGCTCGCGGTGTGGTAACTGTAGATGATCTTGCAGATCAAGCCACTGACGATATCTCTGATATCGAAGGTTTAGGTGCTGAAAAAGCAGGTCAACTTATTATGAAAGCGCGCGAATCATGGTTTAACTAGGAGGTAATATATGACGGACAAGTCGATTAAGGAGTTAGCTCTCAGCGTGGGTCGTCCAGTTGAGAAGCTGCTGGAACAGGTTCGTGATGCGGGTTTACCACAAACTAAACCTGACGATATTATCTCCACTGAACAACAAAATGCCCTCGTTAACCATTTGAAAAAAGTTCATGGTCAGGATGCGGGCAATGCAGGACAAATCACGTTGAAACGTAAAACTACCAGTACTGCTAAAGTGGCGAGTACATCGGGCAAGGCAAAAACGATTAATGTAGAAGTTCGTAAGAAACATACATTTGTTAAACCGGATCCTGAGCAAATTAAAGCTGAAGCATTAGCGAAAGCACAAGCTGACCAACAAGCACGTAAACAGGAACCTAAGGTTGAAGCGAAAGCTGAAGAACCGAAGCAACAACCAGTATCTAAAGCGAAACAAGCTTTAGAAGCAATGCGTGCTGCTGCGAAGCAAGAACATGCGAAGCAAGAAACACCGAAAGCTGCGGTTGTTGTAAAACGTAAGTCAAACAACAAGCCAATTACAAAACCTGTTGAAACTCTAGAACAGAAAAAAGCACGTGAAGCTCAAGCAGCACAATTGAAAGCTGTAGAAGAAGCGGCGCGTCGTAAAGCCGCTGAAGAAGCGCAACAACGTACGCTTGAGCAAATGCGTCAAATGGCGTCTAAGTATTCTAACGAAGACACTACTGCGACCATTCGTGTTGTAGATGATTCTCCGCTTGCTGCCGGCCTTGTAGGTCAGGCATATGAAGATTCATTTGCGAAAGAAGACCGTGAAATTAAACGTGGTACCAATACCAACAATTCACGTTCACCTAAAAAAGGTGGTCGTCGTGGCGAAGAGCAATCTTTCCGTGATAACTCACATAAACGTGGTTTAAAAACAAGTCAAGCGAACAAGCATGGCTTTGAAAAACCAGTTAAAAAACAAGTTTATGATGTTGAAATTGGTGAAACAATTGTTGTTGCTGACTTGGCTGCGAAAATGGCGGTTAAAGTTCGCGAAGTTATCAAATCACTCATGAAAATGGGCGAATTGGTTACTCAAAACCAAGCGATTGATCAAGAAATTGCAGCACTTGTTGTTGAAGAAATGGGTCACAATCCAGTACTTGTTTCGGATACACAAGCAGAAGACAACTTACTTGAAGCAGCTGAAGAAGCGCGTGGTGTCCAAACCACTCGTCCGCCAGTTGTGACAATTATGGGTCACGTTGACCATGGTAAAACATCACTTCTTGACCGTATTCGTCGCTCTAAAGTGGCTGCAGGTGAAGCAGGTGGTATCACACAGCATATTGGTGCTTACCATGTGAAAACTGAAAAAGGTATTATTACTTTCTTGGATACACCGGGACACGCAGCATTTACTGCAATGCGTTCACGTGGTGCGAAATCTACAGATATCGTAGTGTTGGTTGTTGCAGCAGATGATGGTGTTATGCCACAAACTGCGGAAGCGATTGACCATGCACGTGCAGCAGGTACGCCAATTATTGTTGCTATCAACAAAATGGATAAAGAGTCTGCTGATCCAGATCGCGTATTGAATGAGTTGACGACGAAAGAAATCGTACCTGAGCAATGGGGCGGTGACGTTCCAGTAGCAATGGTTTCTGCGCACAGCGGTGCAGGTATCGACGAGCTTCTAGACTTGATCTCAATTCAAGCCGAACTTCTTGAGCTTAAAGCATCTGAAGAAGGTGCAGCACAAGGTGTTGTAATTGAAGCACGTGTAGACAAAGGGCGTGGTGCGGTAACATCGATTCTTGTTCAAAACGGTACATTGAAAGTGGGTGACCTTGTTCTTGCAGGTTCGTCATACGGTCGTGTACGTGCGATGACAGATGAAAATGGTCAACGTATTAAATCTGCTGGTCCTTCGATTCCTGTGGAAATCTTGGGTCTACCAGAAGCGCCAATGGCAGGTGATGAAGTTCTTGTTGTAAATGACGAGAAAAAAGCACGTGAAGTTGCTGATGCGCGTATGGATCGTGAACGTCAAAAACGTCTTGAACGTCAATCTGCGATGCGTCTTGAAAATATCATGGCGTCTATGGGCAAGAAAGATGTGCCTATTGTCAACGTGGTATTGAAAACAGACGTACGTGGTACTTTGGAAGCATTACACGTTGCACTTGCTGAACTTGCAACTGATGAAGTGAAAGTACGTATTATTGGTTCAGGTGTTGGTGCGATCACTGAGTCTGACGTAACACTTGCTGAATCTTCAGAAGCGGTTCTTCTCGGCTTTAACGTACGTGCTGATAATACTGCACGTCAAAAAGCTGATGCTGATGGTATCGACATTCGTTACTACTCGATCATCTATCAATTAATTGATGATGTGAAAGATGCGATGAGCGGTAAATTGGCGCCTGAACACCGTGAAACAATTCTGGGTGTTGCTGAAGTACGTGAAGTGTTCCACTCAAGTAAATTCGGTGCTGCTGCAGGTTGTATGGTACTTGAAGGTACATTACACCGTAATAAACCGATTCGCGTATTACGTGATGACGTGGTGGTATTCCAAGGCGAGCTTGAATCTCTTCGTCGCTACAAAGATGTGGTTGAAGAAGTTCGTGCCGGTATGGAATGTGGTCTTGCGGTGAAAGGCTATAAAGACATCAAAGCACAAGATAAGATTGAAGTGTACGATGTTCAATTAATTAAACGGAGTCTTTAATGGCGGGTAGTCAACGTCTGAAGCGTATGGCGGATACAGTACAACGTGAGTTGTCAGAACTGATCCGTCAGGAGCTGAAAGATCCACGCTTAGGTGGTCTCGTGACCATCTCTGCCGTGAAGGTGAGCCCAGACTTAGGATATGCCGAAGTTTATGTGACTGTAATGGGTCGTGAGCTAGGCGATGAGCAAAGTGAAGCCGCAAATAAAGAGACTTTAGATGTCTTGAATAAAGCATCTGGTTTCTTGCGTCATGAACTAAGCCGTCGTATCAAAACACGTATTACGCCACGTTTGCGTTTCCATTACGACAAAACAAATGCTTATGGCAACTATATGTTTGGTCTAATTGCGGAAGCAGTCAAGGACTTACCTCCTACTGACGAAGCAAAAAAAGATGATGAATAATTCAGTTTGCTGAATGAAAAAAGCCACCTTTGGGTGGCTTTTTTATGTTTGAATAACGGTAATTTAAAAACTCAATCACTTTAAAATTATAATATGCCAATGAAAGACAGGTCGAACATGATATTTAATCCGCCAATCTGTAAAAATAATGAATTGAAAAAAAATAATCCTTTTGAGTAGCGCATTATTTATTACTATGCCAAGTTGGGCATGTTTAAATACCTATGTAGAAGATTTTTTATACATCTGATTCACAAAAAGAAAATCGACGCGAAGAACATCATGACGAGAAATTGAATCACTTTGTCTCAAGCATCCTAGCCCAATAGACTATCAGGCAGAAAATGATTATGCCGTAGATCAGATCTGCGCAGGCCGTTACGATTTAGCCATTAAGGTTTTACGTGCAATTGGAAATTGAGCATCTAGGTTTACCGAAGACGGCAGTGAATTTAGGCACAGCTTATGAGTTGATCGGCAATATTAAACTGGCCAAAAATTGGATTGCAGAAGGTATGAAGCGTGATCCATTGATACATCTTGGCAGTGAATGGATTCATCTGAATATTTTAGAAGCCAAAACCAAGCGCGCGACACCAAAATATTTTCATGAATATCCATTGTTAAATGTACATTATGGAACAGGCTATGTTCCTGATGGACATTGGAGTGATCAGCGCAAACCCACAACAGCGGAATACGATGCCATACGAGAACAGGTCAGCTTACAAATCAGTGAGCGGAAAAATTTTGTTTCAAGACAGGATGCCGTGATGGCACAGCTGTTTTATGAATTGGCGAATCTTGAGATGAGTCAATATCAGCCTAAATGGTCTGATCATTTTCAAAGTCGTTATGAAACAAATATGCTGATTGATTTAGCTGAAAAATATGGTTTAAAAACGACGCCATATAACCAAAAGCGTTTGCAATATATGGCTCAGGGAAATATATTTGAGAAATTATGGATGAAAATTAAAGACTTTTGGGCTATAAGGGATAATCAAAACTGGATCTAGATTTAATCCAGATCCTCCGGTTTTGAATGGCGTTTAGAGTGAAATGCACGGCGCCGAGTTCGCTGCCAAGGAAGAGGGCGATTCAGAGCCTCTGGTGCATCACCACTCATCGAGCGCAGTCGTAAATGTAATGCCGCTTGTGCCATGAGGTTTGCAGAAACCGGTGCAGTGATAAAAGCAAAAAGCGTGATCAGGATTTCTGCAAATCCAAAACGGCCTTGAAATGCTGCATAAATAATTGCAGCAATTAGAAAACTTCCTAAACCTAAGGTGCTTGATTTAGTCGGTGCGTGCAGTCGCATAAATAAGTCAGGTAGGCGAACCATGCCAATACCGCCGACCAACATGAAAAAAGCGCCAATCACCAAAAAAATCGAGACCAAAATTTCCATGACTAATTGCATATTAAAGGACTCCTAGTCGATGACGTGGCCAGTAGTGAAATAACGCGCTAAAGCAGCTGTAGATACAAACCCAAGCATGGCAACCAATAAAGCCCCTTCAAACATTGATGTACTTGCCCAATAAATACCTAAAATGACGATTAAGCAGGTGGCATTTAAGAACAAAGTATCTAAAGCAAGTAGTCGGTCCACAACTGAGGGTCCCATCACCAAGCGGATGAGGCACAGTAACATCGAGATCGTCACCGCAACTAAACAAATGCCAAGCGCATAAGGTAAAATTGTCATGCAGACTCTCCTGTATCAGCGCCAAAAATAAGGATGAGAGGGCGCTCATAGCGCTCTTTAATGGTTTGAATTTCTGCTTCAGGATCATCCGTGCTCAGCGCATGGACCAAAATATCACCACGGTCTTGGTCAATTCCGGCAGACACCGTACCGGGTGTCGTGGTGATGATCATCGCAAGCAGAGAATTGACTTCTTCATGCTGTGTATCGAGAGGAACACGGAACCATTTCGGATGTAATTTATGTGTCGGACCAAGGACGAGTTTTGCAACATGGATATTACTGACAATAATATCCCATAACACCACAAAGAATAATTTACATGCTGCCAGCCAGTTGATATTCGGTGTTCGATCAATAAAAGGGCGAACCATTCGCGGAATAACAATGGCTAAAACCAAGGCCATGCATAGTGTGGCCGCATCTAAACTGTGCGCTAACATCACCCAGCTCAGACCAACCATGACTGATACCAATGGATGCGGAAACCAGCGATTAAATAAAGATAGTGTCGCCATGTTAAGGTACCTCCATCGGTTTCAGCTGGGTCTCTTCAGGCAATTTTTCTTCTTGTTGCTGTCCCTGAATTTGGCGTTGCTTATATTCAGAAATATGTTCGCCATTTAAGGTTTCAGGCGCAATCAATGCAGGGATGAGGTGTGCATTTGGATCCGCTGATTCGCCACCATATTTGGTTTCAGGTAAATTTTCAGGATCATAAGGTTGAACACTGATAATTTGACCTTCTTTATCCTTTTTCAATAGCAACGATTCATATAATGGGTTGTCTTGAATTTGCTGCGCAGTCTTGTAGGTATAGTCATAGATTGGTGCAGCAAAGACCATATATCCCACAAGCGCTGTTAATAGTAGATAAATGGTCTTGTCATTGCGTAGCGGAGCCTTATTCGGCAAAGCCTGATAACGTTGATATTCTTCAGTATCAATATCATCTTCTGGACGAGATGAACGCCAGAAAAGTACAAAACCAACGCGGGTAAATGCCATGATACTGAGTAAACTCACCAACAAAACAATTATAATAATCATGATTTGGTAAGGTGAATTGGCTGTTGCTTGTAAGATAAATACTTTACCCAAAAAGCCGCTAAATGGTGGTAGACCAGCCATCATCAACGCAATGATGAAATAGCAGACAGCAACTGTATTATGCTGTTTCATGCGGGGCGCAATTTTAAAATGATCTTTAAATTCGCCGCGTTGTGAGGTAATCCAACCCGATAGAATATAAAAAGCTGCACCAATAATGGTACTGTGAATCAGGTAATAAAGTCCTGCAGCCCATGCATCCGTATTAAAGAGTGAAATCGCAACCAATATTGTGCCGATAGAAGACAAAATCATAAAACCGACAAAACGACGTAAACGATCCGTTCCGATAGCACCATAGGCACCATAGAGCGAGGTTACTAAGCCAATCGGTAATAGCCACTGCTGTAAGATTTCACGGCTAATCCCATCGTCAAACACAGTGCCATTAACACGGAGAATGGCATAAATGCCGACCTTGGTCATAATGGTGAACAAGGCTGCGACAGGAGTGGTTGCCACAGCATAGGTCTTCGGTAACCAGAACCCTACAGGCAGCATTGCTGCCTTGATGCCAAAGACGGTAAACAGTAACAATGCACCAGCTACAGCAATACGATGTTGATCCGCTTCAAGCAAATGCATAAGTCGTGCAACATCTGCCATATTTAAGCTACCTACACTGCCATAAATCATCCCGAGTCCAATCAGGAAGAGGGCAGAGGCAAATAGGTTAATGGTGACGTAATGAATACCCAATTGAAAACGTGCTTTGCCTTGGCCGTGTAAGAGCAAAACGTACGATGCCATCAACAGGATTTCAAAGAACACAAACAGGTTAAATAAATCGCCTGTCAGGAACGCACCACACAAACCCATCAGTAAGAAATGGCACATGGCATGGAAATAACGACCACGCTCGTCCCATTCTTTGCTGGCAAACCACATCACTGGCACAGCAAGTCCATAGGTCAGCACCAACATGAAAGCTGAGAGTCGATCTAGGACTAAGACAATACCAAACGGTGCAGCCCATTCACTCAGGTTATAAACCAAGACTTGGCCAGAGCTGGCGATCATCAAATAACTGATAGATGTGATCAGCCCAAGGATGCCAGAAACATAGCTGATTCCACGACGCCAAGGTTGTCGCCAGTCATGTGCCAACGAGCCAGAGCCGGGGTTGCCCAGCAGGACTAAAATAAATGCAGTAATGGCAGGAATTAAAATACTGAAAATCGGGCTGTGGGTAGTCCAAAATTGGATGAAATCATGCATTATGGCTCATCCTCCCGCGGGTCAATTTGCGGTATTTCTTCTTTGGAGTCCACATGATCTGTTCCGGTTTCATAGCGGCTACGCAGAGCCAATTGTACGATAAACGCAGTGGTCGCAAAGCCAATCACAATGGCGGTTAGGACCAAGGCTTGTGGTAAAGGATCGGTCGCTTTGGTTGTTTCCGTTAACACAGCCGGTGCGTTGACATGAATACGCCCCATGACAAATAAAAATAAGTTCACAGCATAGCCAATCATGGCTAAACCCAGCACGACAGGAAAGGTACGTGCCCGCAAAATCAGGTATACCCCTGTTGCGGTCAGTAAGCCAATGGCTGAAGCGAGTAAAAATTCTAAACTAATCATCTTATTCGCCTCTTGGAACTGGACCAGACATACTCGAGTGACGCGAGTCGCCTAAGACGGAAATCATTAACATCGTCGCGCCCACAACAGTGATATAGACACCTGTGTCGAAGAGGGCAGCGGAGGCAAGGTGCATTTCACCTAAAATGGGTGGTGAGACATAGATATGAGCACTGGTCAGGAATGGGCGGCCCCATAGCCAAGCAGCGATCCCTGTCAAACCCGCAATGGTTAAACCAATACCAATCCACACTTCATATAAGCGACCTGATTTTGCACCAATCAATTGTTCGGCACGGTCTTGACCGAGCGCGATATATTGAATCACTAAGGCTAAAGAGGTAATTAAACCTGCAATAAAGCCACCGCCCGGTAAGTTGTGACCTCGTAGGAAAATATACAGACTGACCACCAAGGCCAAAGGCAAAATCCAAGATGAGGTAATACGGAACATCAGTGGCGACGGATTAAAACGATAGGTCAGACCTTGCGTAATGGTGGTGCCATGAGCACGCATACCATCCATCATGCATAGCGTACCAATTGCAGCAATTCCCAGTACGGTAATTTCACCAAAGGTATCGAAACCACGGAAGTCCACCAAGATCACGTTGACCACATTGGTACCACCACCAAGTGGGATAGACTGCTGCATGAAGAACCATGAAATGGAGTTATGATCACGGGTCATGATCAACCATGAAATCCATGCGATCCCTAGACCTACAATAATCGCAATCAATGCATCTCGCCAACGACGTGACACGCTCGACTCATAAGGGGTGAGCTGTGGTAATAACGATAAGCTCATGAGTAAGAGCACTGTGGTCACCACGTCAACAGTAATCTGTGTTAACGCCAAATCGGGAGCGGAGAAACAGATAAACACCATGGTCACAACCAGACCGACTGCACCACTGATGAGGACGGCTTTAATCCGTTCATGGTGGAACCAAAGCATCATCCAACATGCAGAGAATAATAATAGCCACAGAACGATCGCGATGACCGGTGCATGTACCAGTTCACGACTGCCTGTGCCGATGCCTTGCAGCCAAAATGGAACGATGACGATGGCTACACTAAAGATTAAAATCCACAATACATAGCTTTGTAATTTGCCGTTTTCAGTAAAGCGACGAAATTTTCTTGAGCTGAGTAAAAGATATTTTAAAAATAAGTCGAACAGCACTTTACCTTGCAAACGACCCAAAAATGGATCTAAGTCGATCCGGCGTAATTTGCCGCCCTTTGCCAATGCGAAGTAGAAAATTAAACCACCCAAGAGTGCTATTACACTCATCAAAAGCGGTGCATTTAAACCATGCCAAATCGCTAAATGTGCACCTTCAAACGTTAGGTTTTGAATACTCGCACGTGCTGTGCTGTTGACTATATGCTCAACTAATAGGGCAGGGAATAATCCAACTAAAATACATAAAGCAGCCAGTAATGTTGCTGGTGCGCGCATACCAAACGGTGGTTCATGTGCTTCTTTATTGGGAATTTCTTTCCCCAGTGGACCATCAAAAAACACCCCGTGAACTAAACGTACTGAATACGCGACAGCAAAGATACCGGCAAAGGTGGCAATGATGGCTGATACGATCATCACAGGCCCAGTCAGGTTGGCCAAAAGTTCAGTAAAGAACATCTCTTTAGAAAGGAAACCATTGGTTAATGGGACACCTGCCATAGAGGCCGCAGTGATCATGGTTAGCGTTGCGGTAAACGGAAGTAATTGCCATAAACCAGAGAGTTTTCGTAAATCACGTGTGCCTGTTTCGTGGTCAATAATCCCCGCGATCATAAATAGGGCTGCTTTGAAGGTCGCATGGTTAATGATATGGAAAATGGCAGCCGCAACTGCAAGGGGAGAACCGATCCCCAGTAAGCAAACGATCAGACCTAAATGGCTGATGGTGGAATAGGCCAAAAGCCCTTTTAAATCTTCTTTGAAAATGGCAAAGAATGCTGCCATACATAAGGTAAATAAGCCAATAAAGGTGACCAAGTTGTGATACAACGTAGCGCCTGCAAAAATCGGTAATAAGCGTGCAAGCAGGAAAATTCCGGCTTTCACCATCGTGGCAGAGTGTAAATAGGCCGAGACGGGGGTCGGTGCCGCCATAGCATTTGGCAACCAAAAATGGAAAGGGAACTGCGCACTTTTAGTAAAAGCCCCCATTAATATTAATAGCAGTGTGGGTACAAAAAGCGAGTGCTGCTGAATTTGACTACTCATGGTTAGGATTTGATCAATCTGATAGGTGCCCGTGATTTGCGCCAACAGAACAAAACCACCCAGCATACATAAACCACCCATACCTGTAATGGTCAAAGCCATTCGAGAGCCACGCTGAGCTGCGTCGTAATTACTCCAATAACCAACCAAAAGGAAAGATGAAATGCTGGTAAGTTCCCAGAAAATAAGCAATAAAATTAAATTATTAGACAATGAAATGCCGAGCATGGCAGCCATGAACAGCATCAATAAAACATACAGTTTACTGAGCGAATTCTTTGGACTTAAATAATAGTAGGCATAGATATAAATTAAGGTGCCGATCCCGGTAATGAGCAGGGAAAACAATAAGCCCAGTGCATCAAGACGGAAACTGAAATCAATGCCAACTTGAGTGAGCCATGGCCATGTTTGAATGATGGTTTTGCCATTAAATACATCTTGAGCCTGACTCAATAATAAAACTAAACTGCTGAGGCTGACGCCAATCGCCCCTAAAGCTGTTACCCCGCGAGAGAATTGCTTCAACCACGAGACAAGTGTTGTGCCTAGTATTAACGGTAACAATATAATAATCGGTAGCACACTCGTATCCATTGTCATGATTAGGCGGTGAAACCTAGGTGTATTTCATCTTTCAAGGATTACAGGACAGCAAAGAGCAGTCCAAAAATTCAATCTTGAAAGCCATGTGTGTCAAAAAAAAATTAAAAACAAGCTGTGTTGCGCAACTCGTGAAGCGATAGCAATTTCCGATGTTACTATGAAAATTGCAAATAAAACCGATCATATTACATGCGTAAAACAACATCAATCTTTTTTATGAACCACTTACACATTATACGCCTGACGAAACTGTCTAGACATCTATTGCGGCCTTGTTGCTGAATATTTAAACATCGAGTCGGTGTATTATACTCAGCCAATCAGCCTCAGTATTTTTAACTCAGTGGTTGGATTGTAACGTCCTGATCACCTCGCTGTGATAAAGCCCTAACCAATTCTTGTTGCTGCTGCTCGGTCAGTTGTGTCTGAATTAATTGCAACATGTGTTGGATGGTATCCAGATGGTTCAGCGGCTCATTTAATTCAGTCTCTTCAGTTTTAGGTGGAAGCGATGGTTTAGATCCGAGTTGCAACTGCTGATAAATTTGATCATAGGTTTCTTGTAGTTTTTCAGGCTGAATTTCACTGAGCTTTTTATTCTGTAATTGTAAGCACTGAAAGCGAGAAGCCTGTTCCATCAGTTCAGGACGGTTGCCGCTGGCAATGATTTGGAGTCGTGGAAACGCTTGATTTAAACGGGTCAAAATCACTTGAGTCATGTTTTGATCGAGTTGGTGGTCTATGGCGTCGATCAATAAAATACCGTCACCTTCTTGGCAAGGATATAAGCTATGAGGATTGAGTAGACACAGGCGACGTACAATATCACCAATTAAGGCCACAAGGTTGCGCACACTATTCGACAGCTGTTGAAATAACATGTCTTTGCCTTGATAGCAGACCATTAACTGTAATTTGGGGTGATATTGCAGATAAATATTGCTCACATCGGGCAACACGGTCTCTAACGCTTGTTTTAATGATCTGAGTGACGGCGCGTGTAGATCGGCCTGAGCTTGTGCTAGTTTATGCCCAAAAAGAGGCGTGTCTGATGCGTTGGGTATATCGGCTTGGGTTTTAGGATGTAATAAATTTTGAATTAATTCGGCACTTTGCGCATTTTCAATGTCGGATATTTCTCGAAACCACTCAAAAAAACGAATAAACGTGGTAAAGGGAATGGCCGATATTTCATAAGCATGCGAAGGCTGAAAAATAGCAGGATTATTTTTATTGAGAATATTCACATCGTTGACGAAACGTTCAGCAGGGTAATAGGCAATGAGTGGCAACCCTTGTAACGGATCGGCTTTGAGGGCTTTTTGATACAGCGCAACCATCGATTCTAATTGCTGTGTTTCGGCCTTACTGAGGCCGACGCCTTGACTGTTTAAAGTTTTATACAATTGCCATGAACAACATTGTGGGTCTTGGTCTTGTTGATCACTTGAAAGCTGAAATGAGCCAATCTCTTCGGGAAAACTGACTTGAATATCAAGTTTCGATTGCAAGCGATTTAACATGATGTCTTGATCGAGCATTACCACGCCTGCGGTGCGTAAATCTTTATAACGTGCAGCGAACCAAGTGAGGGCCTGATAACTAAAGCGTAGTAGGGAGGTTTTTCCAGAACTTTGATCACCCAAAATTAAGGTGATCGGCAGATCGTGGTAATTAAAATTGAGGGTGATATCAGTAAAATGAAGGGTGTGCTTGAGTTGGATCGATTGTAATTTCATGGTGCACCTTTACTGATTTATTGTTTATTCACCTTTTTCATCATACTAGCTGACCGCTTGTGCCAAAGATTTGGGCATTTGACGTTTTAAGTGCTGCATCAAGTCATAAATATGATGGATATTTAAACTTACTTTAGCACGTGTGCAAGCCACGTAAAGTAACCGTAACTCTTCGTCACTAATTTTATAATCTTTATCGTTGAGCTTAAATTGGTAGTCATCTTCAATATGTACCCGATCCCATTCTAAACCTTTGGCTTTATGGGCGGTCGAGATGATGTAGTCGGCTTGATCAATCGGGGTGATTTTCGCCAGCGCCTTTTTCAGTGGGTCAGTACCGTGGTCATCGACCAACTTCACTAGCGGTTTAATATCGCTGCCATCGTTGGTTTCACAATATTCATGCACATCATGCCATGAGTTAAACCACGCAAGCTCTGGGACATCGACTACGCGCTTGCCTTGCTTGAGCATGGCTGCAGCATCGACAAAACGATTGAGTCGCGCATGATCTGCTTGCAGGCTAACTTTTTCGCCCTTAACCAAACCCGCCAATAACAGTTCCATCGCACGTGCATTGGTACGACATAAAATGGCATCGCGCATCTTGGTATGTGGTTTATTGACCACTTTAGAGTTGAGCTGCGGATTACCCAATAAAGGCACGGTTTCGTTCAATGCGCCCAGTAGAGCATTGGCGTTCAAGGCAATTTCTTCACCAAAACGGAACGACGTGGTTAAACGTGATTCAGGTAATGGGAGTTGCTGCATGGCATTGACTGCGCCACGCCATGCATAAATTTGTTGATGCGCATCGCCAACATAGATGACTTGAGTATTCCGCTGTTTCAGTAAAATCCCTAGCATTAGCGGGTCAGCATCTTGAGCTTCATCGAACAGCACATAATCCGCAGGAATATTCGGTTCAGACAAAGCCCAAAGTTTTAAATAAATATCGTGTCCAATCCCTGCTGCATGGTTCGGATCAATCGACTCTAACCAACGACGTTCAATGGCAGGATACAAATGCTTTTGTAAGCTTTCGATATCGTCAGGATGCAGCCAACTCGGTGCTTGTAGATGTCGTGGGGCAGGGTATTGCGAACTGGTCGAACAGAAATAACTGACAGCGTTTGCCACCAGACTTGCCAAACGCGAAGGCATGAGTACATATTTTTCATAACGACCGCCCATCATACGACGTAAGGTGATCGGTTCTAGTCGATATTCTTTGGCAATAAAGCTCGGACTTAAACGTGGTAGACGCAGTTTGTCAGTCACTCCACGTGGAACACTACGATAAGCCAATGAGTGGAAGGTTCGACAGTCGACATTTTGATGAAAACGATTCTGTGCTTCGGTGGCAATGGCTTTGTTAAAGGCCAAGTACATGCCACGCCGCTGAGGCATGGCATCACTGATCATTTGCAGTGTGGTTGTTTTACCTGTGCCAGCATAGGCAATCACTTTAAATGATTTACCAAGACGTGCGTTATCTATGGCGGTGGCCTGCTCATAGGTCGCGGTCGGTTTTTTAAGATCTGGCACGGTTGCGTCTTAGTGCTGACGGTTGGCTTTTTCAACCAAACCGGGAAGGCCTTGACGACGAGCGAGTTCGTTAAGTACCAATTGAGGATCAATATCGAAATAACCCAACATCACAATGGTATGGAACCAAAGGTCTGCTACTTCGTAAATCAAATCGTTTTTGTTGTCTTCATTGGCTTCGATTTTGAAATCTTTAGCGGCAATGATGGTTTCAACACTTTCTTCACCGATTTTTTCTAAAATTTTATTCAGGCCTTTATGGTAAAGCTTTGCCACATAAGAGGACTCAGGATCAGCTTGTTTGCGTTCAGCCATCATTTTACCTAAGTAGTCGAGTACTTCGACTTGCTCAGATTGCGCATTGGATGCATTCATCGCAAGGGTATGCGGATTTGCTGATTTTACACCATAAATTGCAGCAGGATCTTTCAATTGCGCATCGACAATTTCCCAGCCATTGGCAGTAAGCTTGCGGTAGAAGCATGACTCACGGCCGGTATGGCAGGCAATGCCGCCATGCTGTTCAATTTGTAGCACAATCACGTCAGCATCACAGTCCAAACGGATTTCATGTACGGTTTGGAAATGGCCAGATTCTTCACCTTTATGCCATAGCTTATTGCGTGAACGTGAAAAGTACACCGCTTGATTTTTTTCTGCAGTTTGCGCCAACGCTTCACGGTTCATCCATGCCACCATCAATACGCGCCCGCTTTGATGATGCTGTGCAATAGCAGGCACTAAGCCTTGTTCGTTAAATTTTACTTCATCGAGCCATTGCAGGTTGTTCATGAGGATTTCACCAATTCAAAAATCAAAAAATAAATGCCGCAGCATTTGAGCAGCACTATAGTGTAAGCCATCAAGAGAATGATGGGGAGTTAATTCTTAATCAAATTTTAAATTGCGCAGTTCAGCCGCAGAATCATCTGCAGGCTTTCGGGCAATGTCAGCATAATTCATTTGCCCAAATGCACCCGTTTTTAAGCCGGAAATCGTAATCGCCATTTCTTTGCGGAAAAACGGCAGCTGATACATGGCACGAAATGAAAAATCACGGAGCGGTGCTGTCCAGCGATGATGTGATTGATAAAAAGGAGTCAGCAGGCGGCTAAAAAGTTGGTAAAACCGTACGGACGGCAACCGCAGTTGATGATACTGCTGCCAGAGGTTTTGCAGTGAGGAGTCCTGTTGATATTGAAGCAGAGCTTGACTGATGGCCCATGCATCGAGCAAAGCCATATTGGCGCCTTGTCCAAGCTGTGGACTCATGGCATGAGCAGCATCGCCTAATATGCCGATACGACCTTCACCAAGTTTGCTCAGCACCACATCACGATAATTGGCAGATAGCCATTGCTGCGGATCATCTGGATGTGGAATCACATGCGCTAACCATTCTGCAGCACTCGGCCAGCGTTTCGAAACTTCAAACAGCCATTGTTGCTGTGCGTTCTTGGTTTTTAAGAATCCTTCTAAATCTGCTGTAGGTAAGCTCCAGAAAATGCTCGAAAGGCGCTGTTCAGGCTGTGTTGGAATTGCTCCTGTTGGCATCACACCCATCATGATGTTGGAGCGGTCATAGAACTGATGCAAGATCTGCGGATTCAGCACTTCGCATTCAGGCACGATGATCCACTTTGCACCCCAAGGATAGGCTTGGTTGAGCTTTTCCCATGCTTTAGGGCGTAAATGGCTGCGTGCGCCATTAGCAATCAGCACGAGATCAAACTGACGTTGAAAGGATTGATCTGCGGACTGCCCAATCACGTTTATACCGTCACTGGATTCTTGAAGTTCATGCACTTCATGCGCCATGCACCACTCAACGTGTTGAGGATATTCACGGACTTTGGATGCGAGGACATGACAGAGCGTGGCACGGTGAATGCCAAGTCCATATGAACGGTCGTCGGCTTGTCGATAATGACTGTTTATCAGCAAGTCGCCGCCTGCCAGTTGACCTTCCAGACCGGTTACCACAGCGCCAAGGCTTAAGGCTTGTTCTAAAATGCCTAAATGTTCGAAAACTGCCAGTCCGGCAGGCTGTAATAATAATCCTGCGCCCACAGGTTCAAGCTGTGGGGCTTTTTCATATAAGCAGATCTGATGGCCTTGAGCAGCAAGCATTGCCGCAGCAGCCAATCCTGCCGTGCCTGCGCCGATGATGGCAATGTTTTGAATTTTCATTGTTATTAAAGTTGATTTTATCCAGCTCCAATGTAGCAAAAGCGCCGTATAAAACCCAATAAAAAAAGCCCATAGAAGGGCTTTTTAAGGAGTGAGTCATGTCTTACCAGTGTTCACCCGGGAATAGGCGGGCATAGGCCTTTTGCACCCAGTTGAGTTTTTCTTGCTTACCAATAGACGCTGAAGAGCTTGGGAACAGGTTATAACCGATCGACATCAATTTGTTGTTAATGTCCGGGGCAATTGAATAAGTAATGGATGCTAAACGGCCCAAACTGGTTGCCACTTTTTTCGGACGTTTCACAATGGCATAGGCAATCAGGTCGGCAGCCTGTTCAGGCGACAGCGTCGGCACGTATTTATAAATTTTGGTCGGCGCAATCATCGGCGTACGCACCAAAGGCATATAAATGGATGTAATGGCGATTTTATGTGAATGCACTTCTGCGGATAGGCAGCGGCTGAAAGCATCCAGCGCTGCTTTAGATGCGACATATGCAGAGAAGCGGGTGGCATTCGCCAGCACGCCAATCGAACTGATGTTGATAATATGGCCGTCACGGCGGATCATCATTTGAGGCAGAATATTCATGACCAAGCGGATCGCGCCGAAATAGTTCAGCTGCATGGTGCGTTCAAAGTCATGAAAACGGTCTGTTGATTCATGCACAGCGCGGCGGATTGAGCGGCCGGCATTGTTGATTAAAATGTCAATATGATCGACTGAAGCCAGAATTTGATTGGATACCTCATCAATCGAGTTCATGTCATTTAAGTCGCAAGGGAATACAGAGGCTTTCCCGCCTTTTGCTTCAATTTCGGCCTGCACTTCCTCTAAAGTTTCTTTGGTGCGCGCAACCAAAAGCACATGCGCGCCGGCATCTGCAAGCTTATGCGCAGCGGTTAAACCGATGCCGCTGGATGCGCCGGTGATTAAAATGGTTTTGCCGTTGACACGGTCAACGAAACGTTTCTCAAGTCTTGAATTCACGATGAGGTTCCCTGTTAAATCAGTTTTATTGTATTCATTTATCGGCCCGACAACGCTATGTGCAGGGCTGTTTTAAGTCAGCGGTATGATAGCGTTTTATTTAAAAAAAGCTATATGATAAGTAATTGATAATAAAAAAATATTTAGAGTTTTTACTCTAAATTAAAATCCCTATTTACTCATTTTTTAACACATAAATATGTGAAAGAGAAGTGCTTTTATCCACATCGTTGCAACGTAAAAAAAGTCGATTTTCAAGATAAATAAAATTGTAAATAAATATAGAAGCAGGGCCATAGATGCGCAAAATTGAAAGGCGGATAATGTGGGGGTGGTTATTTAAATGAAATGGAAATAAAAACAGGCCTTAAAAATAAGACCTGTGGATTGTGCACTTGTGGTTTAAACAGCAGCTAAGGCTTGCTCTAAGTCGGCAATCAAGTCATCTGCATGCTCGATCCCAATCGATAAACGGACCATATCAATGCTGACACCGGCTGCTTTGAGTTCATCTTCATTGAGCTGACGATGTGTCGTGGTCGCAGGATGGCAAGCTAAACTTTTGGCATCACCAATATTCACAAGGCGGGTAAACAGCTGCAAGGCATCGATGAAACGCGTGCCGCCTGCAAGGCCGTCTTGAACGCCGAATGAAAGAATTGCCGACGGTTTGCCTTTGACATATTTTTGCGCCAAAGCATGCTGCGGGTGGTCTTTTAGGCCAGCGTAGTTGACCCATTTTACTTTTGGATGCGCTTGTAAATATTCAGCCACTTTTTGCGCATTTTCGGTATGGCGTTCCATGCGCAGGCTTAAGGTTTCCAAACCTTGTAAGATTAAAAACACATTGTGCGGGCTGATGGCAGCGCCAGTATTACGTAATGGCACTACACGCGCACGGGCAATGTAGGCTGCTTCACCTAAAGCTTCGACATAATTCACCCCGTGGTAGCTTGGGTCAGGGGTGTTGAGGGATTTAAAGCGTTCAGGGTATTTTCCCCAAGGGAACTTGCCACTATCGACAATAATGCCGCCGATTGAATTGCCGTGACCGCCAATATATTTGGTCAATGAATGCACCACGATGTCGGCGCCAAATTCAAATGATTTTTGCAGCACAGGAGTAGCCACGGTATTGTCTACGACTACAGGTATGCCATATTCATGCGCAATTTTCGAAATCGCTTCGAGGTCAATAATATTGCCCAATGGGTTGCCGATAGATTCGACAAAGACCAGCTTGGTCTTGTCATCGATGAGGCTGCGCAGCGCTTCGGGGTTTTGATAATCAAAGAAGCGAACTTCAATGCCTTGTTTCGGCAGGGTGTGGGCAAACAGATTATATGTGCCGCCGTAAAGGGTCGAAACAGAAGCGATATTGTCGCCCGCTTCAGCAATGGTTTGAATCGCGTATGTAATGGCAGCCATACCTGATGCCAACGCCAGTGCGCCTATACCGCCTTCGAGCGCTGCAACACGCTGTTCAAGTACCGCGGTGGTTGGATTCATAATGCGGGTATAAATATTGCCCTGAACTTTTAAGTCAAATAAATCAGCACCATGCTGCGTATTGTCAAAAGAATATGAGGTGGTTTGATAAATCGGCACCGCAACTGCTTTGGTGGTCGGCTCCGGTGTATACCCCGCGTGAATTGCTAAAGTTTCGTCTTTATAGGTCATGGTTGCTTCATCTAAGTGAGTTGGTTTTTTAAACAGTCTATCAGTTATATATATTAATAAAAGTGCTTTATTTCTAAAATTAATATCATAATTATTCATATTGTTGAAAAATTTTCAGCTAAAGATGAGCGAAATCATGCCTAAAACCGCATGTTTAAATTTTGTTCGCCATTAAACTTGTAACAATGCATTGAAGCCGTGTGCGAAACCTTATTTTTTCACGACTTTATGCGTATAATAGCCGATTATTTTTTCGCTCAATTGAGCAGGGGCAGCTTTGTGCTGTTCCTTATATGTTTTGACTATTGAGGAGTCCTAAGTGGCCCAATATATTTACACGATGAACCGTGTGTCGAAGATGGTTCCGCCTAAGCGCGAAATCCTGAAAGACATCTCTTTATCATTTTTCCCAGGCGCAAAAATTGGTGTGCTTGGTCTAAACGGTGCAGGTAAATCTACCTTGCTTCGTATTATGGCGGGCGTAGATAAAGATTTCTCAGGTGAAGCACGTGCTCAACCGGGTATCAAAATTGGTTACCTTGAACAAGAGCCGCCATTGGATGAAAGCAAAGACGTTCGCGGTAACGTTGAAGACGGTTTACGTGAACCGTTAGATGCTTTGGCGCGTCTTGATGAAGTGTTTGCAGAATATGCAGCAGAAGATGCTGATTTTGATGCGCTTGCGAAAGAACAAGAGAAGTTAGAAGCGATTATCCATTCATGGGATGCACATAACATTGTCAACCAAATGGATCAGGCTGCTGCAGCTTTGAACCTTCCAGCTTGGGATGCAGATGTATCTAAGTTGTCTGGTGGTGAGCGCCGCCGTGTTGCGCTTTGCCGTTTGTTATTGTCTAAACCGGACATGCTGCTTCTAGACGAACCGACGAACCATTTGGATGCTTCATCAGTTTCTTGGTTAGAACGTTTCTTGAAAGATTTCCCTGGTACGATCGTTGCGATTACCCATGACCGTTACTTCTTGGATAACGTGGCAGAGTGGATTCTTGAGCTTGACCGCGGCATGGGTATTCCATACCAAGGCAACTACTCTTCTTGGTTAGAGCAGAAAAATGCCCGTTTAGAGCAAGAACAGAAGCAAGAAGAATCTTTTGCTAAAGCATTGAAAAAAGAACTTGAATGGGTTCGTTCAAATGCTAAAGGTCAACAAAAGAAAAACAAAGCGCGTATGGAGCGTTTTGAAGAGCTTAACTCACGCGAATTCCAACAGCGTAACGAAACGTCTGAAATCTATATTCCACCTGGTCCACGTCTAGGTAATAAAGTTGTAGAAGTTGAAGGTATTAGTAAATCCTTTGGTGATCGCACGCTTTATAAAGATTTATCATTCGTTGTACCACCTGCTGCAATTGTAGGTATCGTGGGCGAAAACGGTGCGGGTAAAACGACTCTGTTCCGTATGATGACAGGCGAACAACAACCAGATACAGGTACAGTTACACTGGGTGAGTCTGTTAAAGTGGCTTATGTTGGTCAGATTCGTGACACCTTAGATGACAACAAAACTGTTTGGGAAGAAGTTTCTGGCGGTTTAGATATCTTGAAAATTGGTGAATACGAAATCGCATCTCGTGCGTATATCGGTCGCTTTAACTTCAAAGGTCAAGATCAGCAAAAACGTGTAGGTCAATTGTCAGGTGGTGAACGTAACCGTTTACAACTTGCGAAAATCCTGCAAATGGGTGCAAACGTCATCTTACTCGATGAACCGTCAAACGACTTGGATATTGAAACTTTACGTGCGCTTGAAGATGCCATTTTAGTATTCCCGGGTACAGTCATGGTGATCTCGCATGACCGTTGGTTCCTCGACCGTATTGCAACGCACATCTTGTCATTTGAAGGTGAAACCCCTGAATTCTTCACGGGTAACTACCATGAATTTGAAGAATACCGTCGTAAACGTGATGGTGATGACCTTGTTGCAAAGCGTCAAAAATACCGCAAAATTGGCAACTAAGTTCCGGTTTTAAAATAAAAAAACCAGCCTGCGGGCTGGTTTTTTATTACTTAGGATGCAATGACTATACGACAATGTCTTCATAGGCATGATGTAAGACGTAGTCTGCTTGTTCATGGCCTTGTGCAGCTGCTTTACTGAGCCAAAGCTCTGCAAGTTCATAATTGCGGTCTAAGCCGAGTTCTCCACGTAAATAACCGAGACCTAAGCGATATTGGGCATCTTTATGACCTTTTAATGCGGCACTTAAGAAATTCCACATGGCATTGCGATAGTCAGTAGGGGATTGGTCTGCTGAATCCATAGTATGGTGACTGAGAAAGTCTTGATGGTGTTGAGCCGCAAGAATTTCAAAATAAGTCCCTTGGGCGTAATCACCTTCGGCTTCTGGAATCGAAAGATGCATTCCTTGCAATTTTGGATTCATCTGTTGTGACAACAGTGCATAGATTTTTTTCAGAGCTTGTATCATCATTGTTAAACTCCTTGTTGCTAAATATAACCACTTGATTAATAAAAATATTAATTGCAGTCATTCGTGCGCTGCGATGAATGATTTAATTGTTTTAAACAGATCACACTTAAGATGAAAATTAGCATGCTTGTCATGATATGTGAATAGGTATTGAAAAATATTTATAAGTGATTTCAGTCATCTAGATCGCGAAAAATTAATTTGAATAAATTGAAAGTAGATGCTGAAAAAAGCAGTTTTAAAGTTTGAAGGTAAAACGTAGTACTGAAGGTTGAATAATGTAATTTTATTACGTTTACTGCACCTGTTAAGCTCAAGACTGAAGAATATATAATTTATAAAGGTCAGAAAATAATGAGTGAGCATCATGGGCATGACCATAGCCATGCCGTTGTGACGGAAGGGAATGTCAAAAAATTAAGTTTTGCCTTAGCACTGACCACGACGTTTTTGATTATTGAAGTCATTGCAGGATTTATGACGCAAAGTTTGGCGCTATTGTCAGATGCGGCACATATGTTCACCGATGCCGCAGCCCTTGCCATAGCATTGGTCGCGATCAAAATTGGCAAGCTTCCTGCTGACAACAAACGCACCTTTGGCTATCAGCGTTTTGAAATTTTGGCAGCCTTGTTTAATGCCTTGATGCTATTTGTGGTGGCGATTTATATTTTGTATGAGGCCTATCAGCGCTTTTCAACGCCGCCGGAAATTCAAAGTATGGGCATGATGATGGTCGCCGTTATTGGTTTGATCATTAACTTAATCTCGATGCGTATTTTATTTTCCAGTTCACAAGAAAGCTTGAATGTGAAGGGGGCGTATCTAGAAGTGTTGAGTGATGCCCTAGGTTCGGTTGGTGTAATTATTGGCGCAGCGATTATTTATTTTACCGGCTGGATGTGGGTCGATACACTAATTGCAGTGCTCATTGGCTTTTGGGTTTTACCAAGGACTTGGATTTTATTAAAACAAAGCATCAATATTTTATTGGAAGGTGTACCAGAAGAAATTGACATAGAAAAGTTACGCAATGATTTATTGGCACTCAATGGGGTAGAGAGTATTCACCAGTTAAAGGTCTGGGCAATAACATCAAAGAATGTGCATTTGACAGTTCATCTCTTTGCACCTGAAGCCGATCGTAATGCCTTGTATTTTGAGGCTATTGAAATGTTGCAACATGAACATGGAATCACGGAGATGACATTACAAATCGAAGAAGATGAATGTGTGGTACACCAACATACCCAAAAGTCTGATCATGCACATGGGCATCATCAAGATGATCACGCGCATTCTCATGATGAATCACATCAGCACTAACGCTGATGTAATTTAAATGGCCGGCTTAGATTTCCCACTCATGATTACATTCGCGGCATTTCCATTTTTTCTGTGATTGCATAAAACCTTGCATTGAAATTTTGAAATCTGGCAGGTCGCGATAGAACATGAAGCCAGCAATCAAGCAAGCAATAAATACAACAACAGTCGCAGTTTGTAATGTAGTGCCTGCACCGTCACCAAAAATCCACATTGCGATGCTGATAATCACCAACAGTAAAAGAATAAATACCGCAGGGATGAGGATAATCAGGCTTTTAGGCACGACAGGACGAGCAACAGGCTGGCCTGCTTGCGCAAGAGGCATAATTTTAGGGCTTTGACATTTTGGGCAACGGTATTGCATTGCAACTCCATAATTTTAATCTATGGTTTATTTTAATCAGAATGACGCAGAAAGCAAAAATACCGTAAATTTAAATTAGATAAAATTTAGGCAATAAAAAACCCAAGTCATAATGCTTGGGTTTTTTATAAGATGATTTGCATCACCTTGAATATGGCGTCCCTACGGGGATTCGAACCCCGGTTACCGCCGTGAAAGGGCGATGTCCTAGGCCTCTAGACGATAGGGACAATTTGAGGCAACTTAGAGTTGGTTGACACCATCTCTCGGTATGGGCGCTATATTAGGGGGATAACGCCCATCCGTCAACTAAAAAATCAATTAAGCTTCATCAACTGCATCATTTTTCGGCAGTTTTAAGGTTTCATTGAGTTTTTCCCATGCTTTTGTTTCTTTTTTACTCGGGCCACCCACAATTTCAAGTGCATGACGTAAGCGAGCAAAGGTTAAATCAGGACCAATGGTTACCATCGATTGCATAACCGGTGTCGAAGATGTCGAACCAGCAATAGCAATAAAGAAGGTTGGCATGAAGTCACGAAGTTTAATGTCCATTTGGTTCGCCAAATCCATAAGCGTTTGGCTGACGGTGTCATTGTTCCAAGTGAACATGCTTTCTAGACGCCAAATGGCAAATTGAAGGCTTTGACGCACTTGTTCTTCAGTCAATTTTTTGCTTTCAAACTGTTCTTTGCTGAGTGTTGGGAATTGGTTGAAATAAAAACCTGCCCAATTCACTGCTTCAGATAATAAATTAATACGCGGTTGAATCGCAGCCGCAATTTCTTCCAAGGTATTACGATCTGATTTCCAAGCCAGCAGGGTGTCGAGCAATTGACCTGGTGTTAAACCTTTAATCCATTGACCATTTAACCAGTTCAACTTTTCAACATCAAAGATTGGACCGCCTAGTGATACACGTTGAATGTCAAAGTGTTCAATCATTTCAGCCAAAGTGAATTTTTCACTTTCATCCGGCATTGACCAGCCCATACGGCCTAAGTAGTTCAATAATGCTTCAGGTAAAACGCCGATGTCTTTGTAGTAGTTAATTGACGTTGGGTTTTTACGTTTAGACAGTTTTGATTTATCTGGGTTACGTAACAGCGGCATGTGGCAAAGTACAGGCATGTCCCAACCAAAATATTTGTACAATAATTGGTGTTTAGGCGCAGATGGAATCCATTCTTCACCACGAATTACGTGAGTGATTTCCATTAAATGGTCATCAACCACGTTTGCCAAGTGATACGTCGGTAAACCATCGGTTTTCAGTAGAATTTGCATGTCGACTTGCGCCCAAGGAATTTCGACTTCACCACGCAGTAAGTCGTTAAATTTACAAACCCCTTCTTCAGGCACTTTCATTCGAATAACATGCGGTTCACCAGCAGCCAAACGCTGTGCCACTTCTTCTGGAGTGTGTTTTAAGCCACGACCGTCATAACGCGGTGATTCACCACGCGCTTGTTGTTCCGCACGCATTTGATCGAGTTCTTCTGCTGTTGCGAAGCAGTAGAATGCATGGCCTTTTTCAACCAGTTCCAAAGCATATTGTTTATAAATGTCCATACGTTCAGATTGACGGTATGGCGCATGAGGGCCACCCACATCTGGACCTTCTGACCAGTTCAAACCTAACCAACGCAATGAATCTAAAATCATTTTCTCAGATTCTGGGGTAGAGCGCAGTTGGTCTGTATCTTCAATACGAAGAATAAATTCACCGCCATGTTGCTTCGCAAAACATAAGTTAAACAATGCAATATAAGCAGTCCCAACATGCGGGAAACCAGTAGGAGAAGGTGCGATACGAGTACGAACAGTCATAATCAGCTTTTAATCAGAATGTAAATTGGGATCTATTATAACGAAAAAGCCTGATCACTTAATGCTTAATTCAACATTGAATGATCAGGCGTTTTTTAGTATTTTTTAGACGACAGTAGGGGAACTCGTCTAAAACAATAGCTTGAACAGCATCAATATACTGATGTCGTTATGAGTTGCTACCAGAGAAAATGGCTTGAACAAAACGAGAAAAACTTTGGTTTTGTGATGCAAAGAAACTTTGAGTCGGTGCAGCTTTAATAGACGTAAGTACTTTTAAATTATCGTCTGTACGGCCTTTACCTTCAGATTTTTGCTGATTAATCGCTTTTTCGATCAATGAGGTACGTTCAGCAGGCATCGTAAGTTTGTTATTCGATGCGGTGCTGGTTGCAGCACAAAATCCAGTCTGTGCAGTCACGCTTAAACTTAAGCCTAGGCATAGTGCGTATGAAAATTTCATGTCCAAATCTCCCCCTAGTTTTGGTGATGGAACTTTTTATTTGCAAAATAGTTTTAATATTTAGACTACGATTTAACCATCTTTCGTAATTAAAAAGTAGAACTACGTCACAATTTTTACAAAAAAACTAAAAAAGTCTGTACTAGGATTACCTAAATAGACTGTTTTCTCCAGATTTTCGGATGTTTTAGCAAACAACTATGAAGATAGCATGGAGATCGCTTCTGATTGTTGCTGTATTAGCAGAATTAAAGCTTTAAATACGTTATTTTTAGATATCTTTAAAACAGAAATAGATTTGAATTTGTATTATAGATAGTTGATTGTTAAAGTTATTTTTGATTTATATAGTGCTCTCAAGATCAATTTGAGTTTGAGCAGATGAAAAAAATAATAGCATCGGGCATTTTCGCTTTGTTGGGTGGGGTGGCGGTACAGGTGTATGCCGCAAAAGATTTCTTAAATGTTTCTTATGACCCAACACGTGAGTTTTATCAGGAATATAACCAAGAATTTGGACAATATTGGAAAAAACGTACAGGACAAGAGATTAACTTTAAACAATCTCACGGTGGCTCTGGGAAGCAAGCTCGTGCAGTGGCAACAGGTTTGCAAGGAGACGTTGTCACTTTGGCATTGGCCAATGATATTGATGAAATTGTGGCGACCGGACAAATCAAGAAAAATTGGCAAAAACAATTTCCGCATAATTCTGCACCGTATACCTCAACCATCGTATTTTTGGTGCGTAAGGGCAACCCGAAAAAAATTAAAGATTGGAATGACCTGACCAAACCGGGTGTTGAAATTATTACGCCAAATCCAAAAACAGGTGGGGCACCGCGTTGGATCTATTTATCAGCTTGGGGATATGCTTTAAAACAACCGGGTGGAAATGAGGCCAAAGCCAAAGAATTGGTGAAAAAACTCTATAGCAATGTCAAAGTATTGGATTCTGGTGCACGTGGTTCGCTCACGACCTTTGCTGAGCGTGGCATTGGAGATGTCTTACTATCTTGGGAAAATGAGGCACTATTAGCGACTCAGGGCCTAGGCAAAGATAAATATGACATTGTTTATCCGTCTATTTCGATTTTAGCTGAACCTTCGGTGGCTGTAGTAGATAAAACCGTCGACAAAAATGGTAATCGAAATTTGGCGAAGGGTTATTTAAACTATCTATATTCACCTAAGGGCCAAGAGCTGGCAGGTAAATATTTCTTCCGCCCTCGCGATGCAAAAGCCACAGCAAAATACGCTGCTCAATTCCCGAAAGTTCAAACCTTTACCATTGATAAAGTGTTTGGAGGTTGGGCAAAAGCGCAAAAGACACATTTTGTGAATGGTGCGATTTTCGATCAAATCTATAGTGAAAAGAATAAAGAGTAAGTCTGCAAATAAAGTTGATTGGTGTAAAAACGGATAATTGGGGTTATCCGTTTTTTTGCATATGTAATGCATAAAAATCTATATATAGGGAATAAGTAGATTGTTTTTGTGTATTTTAATATGAAAAACAAACAATTAAATTCGCTGCGTTAGCTGTATCCAGCAAGACGTTTAAACACGCTGCAATTGCGATTTATGACTTTATTTCATATATTTAGCAGTATTGAATATAACTTTATGCTGGCTGTTATGAAAACTCAATTTAAGGCGTGGCTCAGTGCTGCGTTGCTTGCCACTGGTGTTGCTTTCTCAGCGTCTGCTCAGGCCGCTGATCGTGAATTTTTAAACGTTTCTTATGATGCAACGCGTGAATTTTATGACGAATTTAATAAGTCATTTGGCGCATATTGGAAAGAGCGTACGGGTAAAACGGTTGCATTTAAACAATCACATGGTGGTTCAGGTAAACAAGCCCGTTCTGTAGTAGACGGTTTAAAAGGTGATGTCGTGACTTTGGCCTTGGCCAATGACATCGAAGAAATTGTAAAGTCTGGTCAGATTCAGCCGGGTTGGCAAAAAGAGTTTCCACATAACTCAGCGCCATATACGTCAACGATTGTCTTCATGGTGCGTAAGGGCAACCCGAAACATATTAAAGATTGGTCTGATTTAACCAAGCCGGGCGTACAAATTATTACCCCGAACCCGAAAACTGGCGGTCTCCCACGTTGGGTTTACTTGTCAGCTTGGGGTTATGCTTTGAAACAGCCGGGTGGTAATGAAGCGAAAGCCAAAGATTTCGTGGGTAAGATGTACCATAACGTAAAAGTAATGGACTCTGCGGCACGTGCATCGATGACTACATTTGCAGAACGTGGTATTGGTGATGTGTTATTGACTTGGGAAAACGAAGCTTTAGTTACGCAAAAAACTTTGGGTAAAAATAAATTTGATATCGTGTATCCATCGATGTCGATTTTGACTGAGCCTTCAGTGGCAATCGTAGACAAAACTGTCGATAAGAATGGTAATAAATGGTTAGCTCAAGGCTATATCAATTATCTTTATTCTCCATTAGGTCAAGAGATGGCAGCTCGTCATTTTTACCGTCCACGTAATGCAGCAGTTTTAGCAAAATATAAATCACAGTTCCCGCCATTAAAAACCTTTACCATCGATGAAGTGTTTGGTGGTTGGGCAAAAGCACAACAAACACATTTTGTGAATGGTGCGATCTTCGATCAGATCTACAATAACAAGCGTTAATACATCGAAATCTAGGATTTGAGATGTTCAAAGACCTCCTTCGGGAGGTTTTTTAATGGATGGCAAAAAATAAAAACGGTTTTCTCTATGGAAAGTAATATTTCTGTACAAAAAGACGTTTGGAGCTTTGCTAAAACAAGGTAATAATGTGCAGTTACATTTTTAGCTGTGTTGAACGAACCCTTATGTCGCATATTTCTGTATTACTTCATGAAACTGTTGATGCTTTACTGGCAGATCGCAATACAGGAATTTTCGTAGATGGCACATTTGGGCGTGGTGGTCATACGCGTTTATTACTGTCTAAATTAGATGAAAATGCACGTGTTTATGCCTTTGATAAAGATCCGCAAGCGTTGGCTGTTGCAGCAGAATTAGAACAAGAAGATGCGCGTTTTAAAATCATTCACGCTAGTTTTGCCGATTTAAAAGAGGAACTGCGTAGTCGTGGTATCGACTTGGTCGACGGTATTATGGCGGATTTAGGGGTGTCATCTCCGCAGCTAGACCAAGCAGAGCGTGGCTTTAGCTTTATGAAAGATGGCCCACTTGATATGCGTATGGACAATTCACAAGGTCCAACAGCCGCAGAGTGGTTGGTTGATATTGAAGAAGAAGATTTGGCCAATATTATTTTTAAATATGGTGAAGAGCGTTATAGCCGCCGTATTGCCAAAGCGATTAAAGCGGCAGGATATATTGAAACTACAGCTCAATTGGCAGAAATCGTGAAAGTTGCCCACCCGAAATGGGAAAAAAATAAACATGCAGCGACACGAACTTTCCAAGCAATTCGTATTGCTATTAACAAAGAACTCGACGATATTGATATCTTCTTACCTCAAGCGGTGGAGATGCTGAAACCTGAAGGCACTCTGGCAGTGATCAGTTTCCATTCTTTAGAGGATCGTTTAATTAAACAATTTATTCAAAAAGAATCTACACTTGCAGAAGACACAGGCTGGGGGTTGCCACAAAAACGCGAAGATACCCGCCGCTTAAAAAAAGTGTCACGAATTAAAGCAAGTGAAGAAGAAGTTAAAGCCAATCCACGATCTCGTAGTGCTTGGCTTCGTGTGGCAGAGCGTTTAGCTTAAAAGGCAAAGAATGAAAACCGAAGCAATCGAAAAAAACTCTGATCAATCGCAGTCTAAGAAAATCATTACATACAGCATTTTATTGCTCTTGGTTTTTGTGAGTGCGATTATGGTGGTGTTTCAAGTCTTTGAATATCGCCAAGATTATCGTCAATTGAGTACCTATATGCGTGAAAGGGATGACCTCAATGCAGAATGGGGACGTTTGCTGATCGAACAACAAACTTTTGGTGCAACAGCCCAAATTGGGACACGTGCAGTTACCCAATTACGGATGTATTCGCCTCCTATTGCACAAACCGTTGTTATTTCATTGCCACAAACTCCAGAACAGAAAAAATAGGCTGCCGGTCACATGGTTGAAAAGAGAAACAAACAAACTCCGCGTAAAAAACAGCAGTCTGTTACTGGTCGTACAGCAATTTCGGTGGAGATGTGGCGCTATCACTTGATGTGGGCGGTGGTTTTACTGTGCTTTATTGCATTGGTCGGGCGGGCTTTTTATGTACAAATCATCAATAAAGACTTTTTACAAAATAAAGCCAATGCCAAAATTTTAAGAACTGAAACCTTAAAAGCCATGCGCGGTGTAATCTATGACCGTCACGGCGTTCCTTTAGCCATTAGTACTCCGATCATGAAAATCGTGATCGATCCACGTGATTATTTTGACAATAAAAAACTCTTTGAAGAAATTACGGCCGAATTGGCTAAAGATCCAAACAACCGTAAGTTAAAACGTCAATTACCAGATAAAAATCTGAATTTAGATGAACTCGCTGATGCTGTAGGGATGGATCGTGCTGAACTGAGACGCAAAATGAATGAGCGTCCACGTTCACGTTATTTAGTTTTAAAGAAAGAAGTGCCACCACAACAAGCTGAATTGATCATGAAACGTGACTTTCAGGGGGTATATACCGAGAAAAACTATAAGCGCTACTATCCACAGCCTCAGCCAAACTCACAAATTATTGGTTTAACCAATAGTGAGGGTATGGGCATCGAAGGTTTAGAGATGCAATTGAATGAACGTCTTGCAGGCGTAGATGGTGCGCAGCAAATTGTCCGAGATAAAAAAGGCAACCGCGTTAAAGACCCTGAGATCGTGAAAGAGGTTGAGTCGGGTGAAAATATCACGCTGAGTATTGATTCACGTTTGCAATACATTATGTATCGTGAGTTGACTGCAGCCGGCGTAGCCAATAACGCACGTTCTGCAACCGCGATTGCCGTGGATGTCAAAACAGGTGAAATTTTAGCGATGACGTCTTGGCCGTCGTACAACCCGAATGATAAAAAAGGTGTCTTAAATAAAGATGCTATGCGTAACCGTGGTGCGATTGACTCCTTTGAGCCAGGTTCAACCATGAAGCCATTGACCGTGGCAATGGCATTGGAAAGCGGTAAATACACGGCAAATACCGTTGTAAATACCACACCCGGTTCTATGCGTGTAGGGAATCATACTATCCGAGATACGCATAACTATGGCCCTCTGACTTTGGGCGGAATTATTCAAAAATCGTCTAACGTCGGTGTGGCAAAAATCGCTTTATCTCTCCCTTATGAAACATTACCAACGTTCTATCAACGTCTTGGCTTTGGTCAACGTTCAGCGGTGAAATTCCCCGGCGAAAGTGCTGGTCTGATTTTGCCGAAGAGTAAATGGAATGTGTCAGAAGTAGCGACCATGGCTTATGGTTATGGTTTGAACGCTACAGTGCTTCAACTGGCTGATGCTTATGCCATGATTGCCAATAAGGGCGTCAAAATGCCACTGAGCTTGTACAAGCTTGAGGAAAAGCCGAAAGGTGAGCAGATGGTTGACCCTAAAATTGCTGATCAAGTACTTTTAATGATGGAAGCAGTGACCTTGCCGGGTGGTACAGCACGTCAAGCCAATATTCCGGGTTATCGCGTGGCGGGTAAAACTGGTACAGCACATAAATTACGTGCAGACCGTAAAGGCTATTCGACTTCAGAATATCGAGCACTCTTTGCCGGTGTTGCACCAGTGAGTGATCCACGTTTGGCCATGATTGTTGTAGTGGAAAACCCGACAGGTCAGTATTACGGTGGTCTGGTGGCTGCACCCGTTTTTGCTCGTGTAATGCAAGAATCTTTACGTTTAATGAACGTACCATTAGATAAACCTTTAGACACTCCTAAGATCCAGTAATAGGTGATGAATGAAAATTACGTTTCAAGATCTATACACCGTTGAACAGCCCGCAGAATGGATGTTGCAATCCTTTCAGGGCTTCAATCTGGATAGTCGCAAAGTTACAGCAGGGCAAATATTTATTGCCCTGACTTCGTTTTCGCAACCTGAAAAAACAGCACAATTTGCAGGTACAGCGTTAGAAAATGGTGCGTTGGCAGTCATTTCAGAAACTGATTTGGGCTTGGATCAAAGTGTTGTGATTGCGGATGTGCGTCAATTGATGGGGCAGTGGCAAAAGCAATATTTACAGGCGACTCAACCAGCTCAAGCTGCACGAATTTTGGCAGTGACGGGTACCAATGGTAAAACCACGATCTCTCGTTTAATCGCTGAATTAATCATGCTGCAAGGCAAAAAATGTGCAGTGATGGGAACCACTGGAAACGGGATTTTACCGAATTTAGAAGCCTCATCTCACACTACTTTAGATGCGTTACATATGCAAAATGCATTGCATGCCTATGCGCTTGAGGGTGCAGAGTTTGCTGCCATTGAGGCAAGTTCGCATGGCTTAGAACAAGGTCGATTAAATGGCTGTGCAATTGAAATTGCCGCTTATAGCAATTTAAGTCGTGACCATTTGGATTATCATAAAACCCTTGAAGCCTATGCTGAAGCGAAATCACGTTTGTTTCAGTTTCCATCGCTCAAAGTTGCAGTCATCAATCTCGATGATGAACATGCAGAAGTGATGCTGAATGCCGCACGCCAAAATCCGGCTCAGCCTAAAATTTTGACTTATTCAACGCGTCAGGCTGCGGATTATCAAGTGACGGATATTCAATACAGCTTAACGGGCGCAAAATTTAAATTGCGTACTGCTCAAGCTGAATTTGTGGTGCAAAGTCCATTATTGGGACACTTCAATATTGAAAATATTGTGGCGAGCTTAATTTCAGCGGAGCAAGCGGGTTTTGACTTATCTGCCTTGATCGCAACTGCGCCCGAGTTAAAAGGTGCACCGGGGCGTATGCAAGTGATTCGTGATGATGAACGCCTGTTTGTGGTGGATTATGCACATACACCAGATGCTTTAGTTCAAGTGTTACAGACTTTAAAACGTCATGTGTCGCAACAGTTATGGGCGGTGTTTGGCTGTGGTGGTGATCGTGACCGTGGTAAGCGTCCATTGATGACACAAGCGGCATTAAACCATGCAGATGTTGCGTTGATTACCTCGGATAATCCACGTACTGAAAACCCAGAACAAATTTTTGCAGATATGAAGGCTGGTATTGATTTTACTGGAAAAACTATCCATGAAATCCATGACCGCCGTGAAGCGATTAAATTCGCAGTCAACCATGCGCAAGCGGGTGATATTGTGGTGATTGCTGGTAAAGGCCATGAAAACTATCAAGAAATTGATGGTGTTCGACATTGGTTTGATGATGTGGTGGAAGTGAAATCGGCGATTGATTCACAGCATCACAACACTGATTCGGCTTATCCAGCGCAATAGGAAACAGATATGCATACTTCAACGACCAGTACGGTTCCGTTAGAACCATGGACTGCCGAACAGTTGGTTCAAGCGACACAAGGGTACTGGCATAACAATCAAGCGCCGACAGGTTCTGTAAAACGAATTTTGACCGATTCACGTCATGCAGAGCAAGGTGATGCTTTTCTTGCCCTGAAAGGTGAACGCTTTGACGCGCATGACTTCCTTGCTCAAGTGGCTGAAAAGGGTTGTGAAATTGCCATTGTGAGTCATCCGGTCGATGTGGATATTTATCAGTTGGTGGTTGCAGATACACGTTTGGCGCTTGGACATTTGGGTGCATTTCGTCGTGCCCAAAACCCAGCTTTAAAAGTCATTGCCTTGACAGGAAGCAGTGGTAAAACTACGACCAAAGAGATGCTCGGTAGTATCCTTTCTCGTCTTGCACCAACGTTGATTACGCGCGGTAATTTAAATAATGACCTTGGCGTACCGATGATGTTACTTGAGTTGTGTCCAGAACATCAGTATGCCGTGATGGAGCTTGGTGCCAGTCATAAGGGTGAAATTGATTACACCTCAAATTTGGTACAGCCTCAGGTTGCCGGTATTTTAAATATTGGTACTGCTCATATGGGTGAATTTGGTGGGCGTGATGGCATTTGTTGTGCCAAGTCTGAAATTTATGCACATATAGCGAAAATAGGAACTTCGATTGTGCCTGCGGCAGATGATTTTACAGATGCCATTCGTCAAGCGGTGCAAACTGAGCAAGTAATGAGTTTTGGTCAGGGCGGGGATGTCTTTGCGACTGAGACGGAGCTTCAGGCTCAATCTTCACGTTTTATCTTAAATACGCCACAAGGTGCACGCCCTGTTCAACTGCCATTTGCTGGTGAACATAATGTGCAAAATGCCACTGCAGCCGCAGCTTTCGCGTTGTCGATTGGTGTGAGTTTAGATGATATCGTTGTGGGGCTTGAACATGCGACAGGTGCCAAAGGTCGTCTAAACTTTATTCAACACAAAGATTATTTGTTTATTGATGATACTTACAATGCAAATCCAACCTCAATGCGTGCTGCTGCTGATGTACTTGCGCAGCAAGATGGCATCAAAGTCATGGTCATTGGGGATATTGGTGAGTTAGGTTCATCTGCTGCACAGCAGCACTACATGTTGGGACGTGATCTTGTATCACACTCTGGTCTTCAATTTGTCGTTGCTGTCGGTGAGTTTTCACCTGCCGTGCAAGAAGGCGCGCGCAGTACCCAATATGGTAAAAAATTACAGGCCTTTCTTACTCAAGAACAGGCTTTACCGTTATTAATTAGTCTAGTCAAAACACATCAGCCTCAGTCCATGAGTTTCCTGTTTAAAGGTTCTCGTTATACCCACATGGAAACTTTGATGGCTGACTTGATGGAGAAACTTTAATGCTGTTATGGTTATTTGAGCAGCTTGCGGGTTATCACAGCTCGTTTCAGGTTGTTCGTTATTTAACGCTTCGTTCGCTACTCAGTGTCTTAACGGCATTGGCCATTGGTCTGTTGCTTGGACCTGTGATGATCCGCAAATTGCAAGCTCTCAAATATGGTCAGGCAGTCAGTTCATTTGCACCTGAAAATCATGCAAAAAAAATGGGCACACCGACTATGGGCGGTGTGTTGATTTTACTATCTATTGGGATTTCAACCTTACTTTGGGCCGATCTTTCAAACCCTTATGTATGGATTGTACTTGGCGTGATGGTGATCTTTGGTGCTGTTGGCTGGGCCGATGACTGGATTAAAATCCGTTATAAAGATAATGCCGGTCTACCTGCGAAGAAGAAATTCTTTTGGACTTCTGTGGCATCGTTAGGCGCCGGTATTGCGCTCTATGTGATTGCGACACAGCAAGCAAACCCAGTACATACCTCAAATATGTTGGATCTGCTGATTCCATTCTTTAAAGAAATTAGCATTCCGTTGTCTATTATTCCACTCGGTATTGGCTTTATTGTCTTTACTTATTTGGTGATTAACGGCGCATCTAACGCTGTGAACTTAACCGATGGTTTAGATGGTCTGGCGATTATGCCGATCGTTTTGGTTGCCGCAGGTTTAGGTGTATTTGCTTATCTGGCTGGTGATGTTCGTTTTGCCGATTATTTACATATCCCTTATGTGAAATACGCATCTGAACTTGTCGTGATCTGTGCGGCAATGATCGGTGCTGGTTTGGCATTCTTATGGTTTAACGCGCATCCAGCTCAAGTCTTTATGGGTGATGTCGGTGCCTTATCTCTAGGTGCGATGCTCGGTACGATCGCAGTCATGGTTCGTCAAGAAATCGTTTTTGCCATTATGGGCGGTGTCTTTGTGGTTGAAGCTATTTCTGTTTTCTTGCAAATTGGCTCACTGCGTATGCGGAACAAGCGTGTATTCTTAATGGCACCGCTGCACCATCACTATGAGAAAAAGGGATGGCGTGAAACTCAGGTGGTGATTCGTTTTTGGATTATCACAATTATGCTGGTAGTTTTGGGTCTAATGACTTTAAAATTACGTTAAGCAAATAAATAAACGAAACCGGCATTTGCTCCCACAGATGCCGGTTTTTTTATTTCAAAAATATAGTGGAGTAAATGATGAACCTGTTGATGTGTCCTGTATGCCGTGAAGCATTGAAACTCACAGAGCGGACATGGCGCTGTGAAAATAATCATAGCTATGATGTTGCAAAACAAGGCTATGTCAATTTACATGTAGTTCAGCATAAACACAGTAAAAACCCGGGCGATACGCCTGAATCTGTACAGGCGCGTCGAGCATTTTTAAGTGCAGGTCACTATGCACCTTTGCAACAGACAGTAGTGGCTTTGATTCAAAAGTTACGTGTTGAAAACTTGTTGGATATTGGCTGTGGTGAAGGCTATTACACCAATGCGATGCAAGCTGAAGTATTACAGTGTGTGGGTGTCGATATCGCTAAAAATGCAGTACAAGTGGCCGCTAAACTGAATAAAGAGGTGACTTGGGTGGTTGGGACAGGGGCAACCTTACCTGTATTAGATCATTCGATTGACTTGTGTACGAGTTTATTTAGTCCTATTCCTCAAGAAGAAATCCTTCGTGTGTTAAAGCCTGAGGGGCACTTGATGGTGGTTACACCTGCGCCAGAGCATCTTTATGCAATGCGTGAAGCCCTGTTTGAAGAAGTAAAACTACATGAACCGCATAAATTTGTGGAACAACTGGCGAATGATTTTGAACTGGAAAGTGAGCAAGTGGTACAAGCGAAAATGTCACTTTCTCAGCAGGATCTCAAAAACTTAATTGCAATGACACCTTATGCCTATAAAGTCAAAGCTGAGCGTCGAGAAGCTCTAGAAAAAAATGAACAATTTGAGTTGCAAGCGCAGTATCAAATTTATCTCTTTAAAAAGAAATAATGCATTGGAAGTGATAAAAAAGCCCTCGTTTGAGGGCTTTTTTTATGCAGTATTTACTGAACTTGATCGATGAGATGATCAAGTGCGTCCGTTTTATGCTCTGCACCTTGTGGTTTAGGCTGCATTGGCGGAGGCGCAGTTCGAGTCGGTGCAAGATTGGTTTCAGTAGACCCAGGAAGGTCGTCAAAATCATTTTGCGAAGCCTGCGGCTTCGGTGCAACAGGAGCAGGACGATACAGCGGTTGAGCCATTGGTGGCGTTGCTGCACGATCTTGTTCAGGTTGACCTTGAGTCGCTTTAGCTGAATTACGGTTGATTGGATTCTTGGCATGGGTGTCTAAACGCACCCAAGCTTCAGGTGTGCCTTTGAGTGATTTCGCCATAAAATCTGACCAAATTGGCAGAGCTGCAACACCACCATATTCACGACGACCTAAGGTAGAGGGTTGGTCAAAACCGACCCAAGCCACAGTGACTAATTTTCCATTAAATCCAGCAAACCACGCGTCTTTTGCGTCATTGGTTGTACCGGTTTTACCGCCTAAATCTCCGCGACCAATTTTTAAAGCCGCTCGACCTGTACCATGTTGGATCACGTCACGCAAGATGTTCGCCATATCAAAGGCCGAACTCGACTTCAAAATTCGCTGAGCTTGCTTATAGTTTGCTGCTTCAGTATCTGAAATTTTCGATTCAGCAGGTTTATTATCCTGATTAGTGACTTCAATCACTTCATCATCCGGCGTGGTCGGATCTGCTGATTCAACTTCGTCTTTTTGATTGATACATTGAATACATGCATATTCAGGATTGGCTTGATAAATCACTTTGCCATAAGCATCTTCAATACGGCTAATAAAGTGCGGTTGAATACGATATCCACCGTTGGCAAATGTCGCATAACCTGTCGCCATTTGAATCGGCAATACCTGTGGGGTACCTAAAGCAATGGTGTAGTTACGTGGAATTTGGTTTTCTTGCAAACCAAAATCCATAAATAATTGGCGAGTACGTTCAATCCCGACGACTTGTAATAAGCGAACTGAAACTGTGTTACGTGATAAATAGAGGGCGCGGCGTAGAGGAATCATCCCCAAATAGCGACCGTCAGAGTTTTTAGGCGTCCATTTGCCAATCGTAATTGGATTGTCATTGACCATGGAGTATGGAGTCATACCGCGTTCAAGTGCTAAAGCATAAACAAAGGGTTTAATGGTTGAACCCGGCTGACGCCAGCCTTGTAGAGCACGGTTAAATTTAGATTGATAAAAATTATAACCACCGACAATGGCTTCAATGCCACCATTATTGGGGTTGAGTGCGATCAATTGACCTTGCGCTTTTGGAATTTGCACCAAAGCCCATGAGCTTTTATCAGCATTCGGACGTAGGCGAATAATATCTTTTACTTTAACAATTTGTGAGGCTTTGCTTGGCGCATTGCCTACACTATTGGCATTGCGATAGGGACGTGCCCAAGACAGACCTGACCATGGAACAGTCACACTACTGCCGTCTTGCATCAACACTTCGATGCTGGTGTTGTTGACTTTAGTGACTTCGGCAGGATAAGTGTTAGCATATGGAATAAAGTTTTTTAATGGCTCATCATGTGCTTCTGCACCACGCCAACCATGTCGTCTATCGTAAGCTTCAAGACCATCTTGCACAGCTTGCTCAGCATAGGCTTGGCGTTGGCTGTTGATGGTGGTATAGACTTTATAGCCAGAATCTGTCGCTTGTTCGCCAAACTTTTCTACGAGCTCAGAGCGAACCATTTCCCCGACATAGGGGAATTTGTTGCTAACTCCGCGGTCAGGCATATCGAGATTAATTGGTTCAGCAATTGCTTCTTGATATTCCGATTGATTGATATAACCCAATTGCAACATACGTCCTAAAATCCAATTACGACGCTCTAAAGCACGTTTTGGATTGGCTACAGGATTATATTTTGATGGTGCTTTGGGGAGGCCTGAAATCATTGCCATTTGAGCCAAGCTCAAATCTTGCAAGCTCTTGTTATAATAAATTTTTGCAGCTGCTGCGATCCCGTATGCATTTTTGCCCAAAAAGATTTTGTTAACATACAGCGTTAAAATTTCTTCCTTACTTAGATTTTGTTCAATTTTTCGAGCAAGGAAAACTTCGGTTAGTTTACGTTTTAAAGTACGCTCTGGAGTCAGATAATAGTTTTTTGCAACCTGCATGGTGATGGTTGAACCACCCGTTTGCACATCTGAGCCTGTAATACTTTCACTGACGGCACGCCCCAATCCTTTGAAACTAATTCCGCTGTGTTCAAAGAATGAAGAATCTTCCGCAGCTAAAAAGCCATGAATGAAATGAGACGGGATTTGGTCGTACTCTACAGGAACCGAAAGTTTGCCACCATATTCTGCAATCAGCTCATTATCAGCACTATAAACTTGCAATGGTTTTAATAATGGAGCCTTTTTTAAGATGGACATTTCAGGCAAAGACGGGGCAATATAGAGATACATGCCATAGAAACCCATTGGAATTGCGACCAAAACAATAATAATGGCCAAAAAAAATGGATGAACAAGGCCTGAACAAGATAGCTTTTTCATAACAAGTAAGTTTTAATAAGAGCTAATGGCAAACTAATTGGTGGTCAGTATATCCTTTCGATATACGGATTGTTAGATGAGTTATTGTATCTGTATAAAATTATAGACCAATGCTAATTAGTGGGTTAATTTTTTTGGGGATAAAAAAATAATAGGAATTATATTGTGCTCAGGTTATATCGTAAGCCAAATAAGGGGTTAATAGGAGTAGATATTAGTTCGACTTCTGTTAAGGTTTTGGAACTTTCTGTAAAGAGTGGGCGGTATTGGGTAGAAAGCTATGCTTTGGTGCCATTACCAGAAGGAAGTGTTGTTGAAAAGAACATATTGAATCCGGAAGCTGTCGGTGACTGTTTAGAGCGCGCAATTAATTTGGCCAATACGCAGACCACTAATGCAGCTTTGGCGGTTCCAACGTCGATGGTGATTACAAAAATCATCGAAATGGACGCAGATATGAACGATGATGAACGTGAAATTCAGATTCGTGATGATGCTGAGCAATATATTCCGTTCCCACTTGATGAAGCGAGCCTTGATTTTGAGGTCTTGCCAGATCGTCTGTCCAACCCAAATCGTGTCAATGTTTTGCTTGTCGCTACGCGTATTGAAAATGTTGAAGCGCGTGCGGAAGTCATTCAGCTTGCTGGTCTTACACCAAAAATTGGTGATGTAGAAAGCTTTGCAATTGAAAATGCATTTAAAGTTTTCTCAGATACTTTGCCAATGGGTGTGAATACCGTGGGTATTTTAGATATTGGTCATAGTATGACGACCTTATCTGTCATGCAGAATAACAAAGTGATTTATACCCGTGAGCAAGTGTTTGGTGGCAAACAATTGACACAGGAAATTCAAAATCGCTATGCATTGTCTTTCGAGGAAGCAGGTCGAGCGAAAAAAACACGTGCCTTGCCAGATGATTATGATATCGAAGTCTTAGAACCCTTCTTAGAAGCTGTCGTTCAACAAGCAGCACGTTCTTTACAGTTCTTTTTCTCATCTTCACAGTTCAACGAAATTGACCATATTTTATTGGCAGGGGGGAATGCCAATATTCCGGGGCTTGCAAAATTACTTCAACAAAAATTGGGTTACCGCGTCACGATTGCCAATCCATTCTTACAAATGGGTTTTTCACCTCAAATTGATATTAAAAAAATTGAAAATGATGCCTCATCACTCATGGTGGCATGCGGTCTAGCATTGAGGAGTTTTGATTAATGGCAAAAATTAACTTGCTCCCTTGGCGTGATGAGCTAAGAGAGAAACGAAAAAAAGAATTTATTGCACTTTGTATTGGGGCTTTCTTAATTGGGGTAATTGGGGTTGGTTTAACATGGTTGTACTTTGATCACAAATTAAAAGATCAAGAACAAGCGAACCAATTGATTATCAGTCATAACCAAAACCTAGATGTTCAATTAAAGTCTTTGGATGGTTTACAAGAACAGCGTAATGCTATTATTGAACGAATGAAGTTGATTCAAGGCTTACAAGGTCAACGTCCAATCGCTGTACATCTTGTAGATGAATTGGTTCGTGTGACACCTGCCAATATGTACATCACAAAATTTGAACGTAATGGCGACAAATTTATGATCGAAGGGCGTGCGGAAAGTCCAAACACTGTTGCAGATCTACTGCGTAATTTGGAAGCATCACCTTGGTATCGTAATGCCTTCATGAGCTCATTCCTTGTGGCGGAAGAGAAAAAAGACAAAGCACCGACGTCAGTGGTTCCTCGCGTAGAAGAATCTTATGGTGCATTTACTGTGACTGCTGATTTGGAGCAAATTGCGCAGCCGACCATTAATGATCCAGCAGCAAATGCAGGACAGTCAGCTTCATCGGCGCAAACATCTGACGCACAAACAGCAGCAACACCAACTCCGGAGGCTGCAAAATGAGTCGTGATGAATTTGAACAATTGAATCAAGATGCTGTGGTCATTCCGAAAAAGAAAATGACTTTTGATAAGTTTGTACAGCAGTTCAATACGCTAGATCCGAATAACTATGGTAGTTGGCCAATTTCAGTCAAAATTACATGTTGGATTTTTATCATTATCCTTGTGGCAATTTTGGGCTATTTCTTGGCGATTAAAGGCAAGATTGAAGCTATTTCAAGTGCCAATGCACAAGAACAAAATTTGTTAAATGAGTTTCGTGAAAAAGATTCAAAACTACGTAATTTGCAACAATATCAATTGCAGTTGCAGGATATGGAAGCACGTTTTAATCAACAGTTAGAACAATTGCCGAAAGAAACTGAAATTCCAGGTTTGGTTGAAGATATCAACTTAACAGGCGTGAATTCTGGATTGAAATTTAAAATGATTCGTCTTGAGCCTGAAGTGAAGCAAGAGTTCTTTACTGAACAGCCAATTCATATTGAGGCAACAGGTGATTACCACGCCTTTGGTTCATTTGTAAGTAGTATTGCGGGGCTTTCACGGATTGTGACTTTGCATAATTTAACGATTACAGCAACTGAAAATAAAGAAAAGAACTCAGATATTCCAAAAATTGACTATGTGATTTCTGCAAAAACATATCGTTATGAAGGGAATACTGAAAGTGCTGCAAAAGCTGCAGATTCAGCAAGCACACAGGAGGCTCCAAAATGAAAATGAATAAATTGGCACTTTCTGTGATGGTTGGATTTGTATTGGCTGGTTGTGAATCACGTATTGATGTGGTCAATCAAGAGATGGCAAATATACGCAATCAAGCGCCACTAGCGATTGAACCTGCGCCAGATTTTGTACCTGTCGAGACTTTTAATTATGCGGCGCATTCTTTAAAAAGTCCGTTCTTGCCAAGTTCATTGGCAGCAGAACTTAAAATCATGGCAGGTAAGCGTGTTTATCCAAACTTGAGCCGTCAGCCTCAACCTTTGGAGAGTTATGCACTCGAAACCCTGAATATGAAGGGTAGTATGCGTAACCAATCTGGGCAAATATTAGCCTTGATTCAGACACCTGATGGTGAAGTTGAGCGTATTCAACGTGGAAGTTATATGGGGCTCAATCATGGTCGAGTGGTAAATATTACCCCGACTCAAATTGATTTGATTGAGATTATTCCGGATGGGCGAGAAGGATATGTAGAGCGTCCTAGAAGTCTCATATTAATTGGACCAGCACCTTAAGCTTAAAGGAATAAAAATGAAGAATAGTGTACAAGATTTTATTTTTGGGGATGGCAATACAATGAATCATGTGTTTCGTCAGTTTTCGATGGGGGCTGTTGCAATGGCGATGATGCAAGTTGCCAATGCTCAGGTGAGTGTAACCAATGTGGTACCAATGCAAATTCCAGGTCAAGGGACTGAAATTCGCGTGATGTTTAATGGCTTGCCGCCACAACCACAAGCTTATCAACTCGATCAACCATCACGACTAGTTTTAGATTTTGATAAAGCACAGCAAAATTTAAAACAAAGTTCAATTCCTGTGGCAACGGCTGAAGCGAGCACTGTGGATGTGAGTTCGGATGCACAACGTGCGCGCTTAACTGTGAATTTAGCCAATGCTGGCGCTTTTACCACGCGTGTTGAAGGTAATACCTTTATTTTAAAAATTAACTCTGCACAAGCTGCAAATTATGTACAGCCTGTAGCACAACGTCAGCAACAGGGCATCTCAAATATTGGTTTCCACCGTGGTTCTAATGGTGAAGGTCAAGTTGTTGTTGATTTACTGGGTGGAAACACCCCTGTTGATGTTCAACAGCAAGGCAGTAAAGTGGTGATCCGTACTTTAGGCAATAAAGTACCTGCACATTTGACTCGCCGTTTAAATGTCAATGATTTTGCAACACCTGTTGCAACGGTAGATGCACATAATGATGGCGGTAATGGTGTGATTACCATTCAGTCGACGGGTAGCTATGAATATATGGCGTACCAAACTGATAATAAATTAACGGTAAGTTTGAAACGTCCGGAAGATAAGAATCCATTACGTCCTAAAGCTGCCAATCATTATATCGGTAAGAAGATTTCATTAGACTTCCAAGATATTGAAGTACGTCGTGTGCTGCAACTTTTGGCTGATTTCACTGAAATCAATATGGTTGCTGCTGATACGGTGCAAGGGAATATTACACTTCGCTTAAAAGATGTGCCTTGGGATCAAGCACTAGATATCGTATTGAAAACCAAGAATTTGGACAAACGTCGTAATGGTAATGTGATTTGGATTGCGCCTGTATCTGAGTTGATTAAAGCGGAAGAAGAAGAAGCAAAAGCCTTACGTCAAAGTATGAAGTTGGCACCATTACAGACTGAATATTTAACGCTGAGCTATGCAAAAGCAGCTGAGATAGAGAAGCTGATTACGCAGTCTAAAACTGCGGGTAATAGCGGTTCGTCAAATAATAGTAATAATGCTGATGATGATCGGGGTAATTTGTTAAGTCCACGCGGAACGATTTCTGCAGATACGCGTACAAATACACTGATTATTAATGATACCGCGCAAAACATTGATCAGATTCGTAAGATGGTGGATTTGCTTGATGTATCAGTCAAGCAGGTCATGGTTGAAGCACGTATTGTAAAAGCATCTACTGACTTTACCAAAGAAATGGGTGTGAAATGGGGTCTCTTGTCTCAAGGGATTAACCAAAATGACCATTTATTGGTGGGTGGTAGTGATACTACGCTTTGGGACTTAAAAACACCGGATGATGATGGGAAATATACTATTCAACGTCCAAGTAACTTAAACGTGGACTTAGGGGTGACTACCGCAGGTGCCAGTCGAATTGCGTTCGGCTTAATTAGTCTTTCTGATTTTATGTTGGATTTAGAGCTTTCTGCTTTACAAGCGGATGGTTATGGTGAAGTCATTTCTACACCAAAGGTACTGACAGCGGATAAACAACCCGCCAAAGTTGCATCAGGTCAAGAAATTCCATATCAAACCACAACGGGTACAGGTTCAAATGCGACTTCTTCTACCGAGTTTAAAGAAGCTTTATTAAGTCTGGATGTCACGCCTAGCATTACTCCAGATGGTAAAGTGCAAATGAAGCTGAATATCAAGAGCGACTCACCAGCAGGATATGCACAAAATGGTGAAATCATCCTGAATAAAAATGAAATTAATACCGATGTCTTAGTCAACAATGGTGAAACTGTTGTGCTCGGCGGTATTTTTAATCAGGAAACACAAAGTAAGCAAACTAAAGTACCGTTCTTAGGTGATATTCCTTATGTGGGTCGCTTATTCCGTAAAGATATGAAAAGCGATGCAAAAAATGAGTTACTGATTTTTGTTACTCCGCGAATTGTTAATGACAGTGTTACGAGAAATCATTAATATATTTTCAATTTAACAAAAGAAATAGGTGACTCCTTGCCAAGCAAAGAGTTTGAAACCCTACCAAATATCTATTTGGTAGGGCCAATGGGGGCAGGAAAAACAACCGTAGGGCGACATTTAGCAGAATTGTTAGGACGTGAATTTCTAGACAGTGATCATGAAATTGAACGTAAAACAGGTGCGACCATTCCTTGGATTTTTGAAAAGGAAGGGGAAAAAGGCTTTAGAAGTCGTGAAACGAATGTCATTGATGAGTTAACTGCAAAGAAACAACTGGTCTTGGCGACTGGCGGTGGTGCTGTGACTCAGCCCCCAAATCGTGAATTTTTAAAACAACGAGGTATTGTTGTTTATCTATATACTCCGGTGGAAATTCAGTTACAACGAACCTACCGCGACAAAAATCGCCCACTTCTTCAAGTGGAAAATCCAGAGCAAAAGCTACGAGATTTATTGGCTGCCCGTGATCCTCTTTATCGTGAAGTCGCCCACTATATTATTGAAACCAATCAAGGTGCGGCGAGAGATCTTGCGCAAAAAATTTTTAATTTAATTGTTTCACAAAATATATCTCGTTAGAAAAGGTTAAATTCATGCAAACCTTACATGTTGAACTCGGTGATCGTCGCTACCCTATTTTTATTGGGAGTGACCTTAATCCACAAACTTTACTTGAGCCTTATATTCAGGGTAAACAAGTGATGATTGTCTCTAATACCACAGTTGCCCCGCTCTATTTAAAACATTATGTAGAAGCAATTGAGGCATTAGGGAAAACTGTTGCGACATGTATTTTGCCTGATGGTGAAAAGTATAAAAATTTAGACCATTTGAATTTAATTTTTGATGCCTTGCTCGAAGCAGGCTTTAACCGCGATTGTACGGTTTTGGCATTAGGTGGTGGTGTTATTGGAGATATGACCGGTTTTGCCTCTGCATGCTATCAACGCGGTGTATATTTTATTCAAGTGCCGACGACTTTGCTGTCTCAAGTGGATTCAAGTGTCGGTGGAAAAACCGGGATTAACCATCCACTGGGTAAAAACATGATTGGTGCCTTTCAACAACCCCAAGTGGTCCTTGCGGATATGGCGCAATTAAAAACTTTGCCGGCGCGTGAACTTTCTGCAGGTTTGGCCGAAGTGATCAAATATGCATTGTTAGGTGATGTTGAATTCTTAGCTTGGCTTGAACAGCATATGGATGCTTTAGTTGCAGGTGATGCAACCTTGTTGGCTGAAGCGGTTTATCGTTCATGTGCTCATAAAGCGCGTATTGTGGCCAATGACGAAAAAGAACAAGGCGAACGTGCGTTATTAAACCTGGGTCATACCTTTGGTCATGCGATTGAATCGTACTTGGGATATGGTGAATGGTTACATGGTGAAGCCGTTGCAACAGGGATGGTAATGGCTGCAGATTTGTCCCAGCGTATGGGTTGGATCACTGCTGAAGATTTAGAACGTACAAAAAAAATCATTTTACGTGCACAATTACCGATAGTTTGCCCTAAAATTCCGCTAGAGGATTTTTTGGCGTATATGTCTCATGATAAAAAAGTATTGAATGGGCAATTACGACTTATTTTACTGAAATCATTAGGTCAGGCCATCATCACCAAAGAGTTTGATGTTGAGTTAATGAAACAGGCAATTTTGGCAAATCAGGCAGAGTAGGTACATCATGGCAGCGCGGCAGTCTCAATGGCAAAAAGTTCATCACTACGCATGGTTGGTGGGTGGAGCTGTGTGTCTGTTCGCTGCATTGGTTTTCTGGGCGATTACAGATACCAAAGAATTGGTTGAAGTTGAAAAGCAAGCGGAAACCGAAGTGGATTTGCAAATTCAGCCAGAGAAAGTGGCAGCAATGTCCCATCTTGGTGCATTAAATGAAGAAGTACGTCCACTTGATATGACGACCCGTGTGGTTGCTACAGCTCAACATGAGCCAGAATTTCGCGGCACTAAATTTATCAATGATTCTGCCAAACTTTATGGTGTTGAATTATTTCGGGTTTCTGAGGAAGATATTTTAAAAAGTTTCTTACGCAAGCAGCCTGAGCGTCATAAATTTATTTATCTACGTCTTTCAGGTGAAGACCATCCTGAGCAATACGTCATTTTAACTGGACCATATTCGTCGCAAAATGATGCCAAAGCTGCAATGTCGAGCCTCAACATCGCTTTGCCTGCTTCAATCAAACCTGAAGTTGTGGAATTTAAACAATATCAAGCATATGTGAATGATTTAGGCACGGAAGAAATGTCGTCGAGTCAAAAGTTATATGCTGTTAAATTAAAATCTGTGCCTTTACCGAAAATTGATGAAGCTCAAATCGCCGCACGAAAAGCAGCGGCTGCAGCGACGGTAACAACACCAACTAATGCAACGACAAGTACTACGGTGACACGTCGTGATGCTGAAGGAAATGTGATTGATGTGCAAAAATCACAAAGTAGTGTAGATGCACCACGTCCAAAACCTGCACCGCTAGAACAAGAAGTAACCGATCCTTTTAATTAGTTCTAAAATAGCGCAAGACGTCTTAGGAAAAGCTTAAACTGCACAGAAAAAGTGCATAAAATAAAAAAATAACAATTTGAATTATTTGTTATAACTAAAAAATGCTTGTAATCAGCCATCTTAGGAGAAAATGCATCAAGTTGGCATATAAATTGCTTAATTGGTGCGTAAATTGAACTTTTCTCCCTGTTTTGGCGCGAAAATGATTCGATAAAAGTGCGAAGTCATTAATCCAGTCGTTATCCCTGATCTGAACTGCAAAAGCAGAAAATTTGACTTTTATTCATGCATCTAAGATGAATTCGGTTTATCTTAAGGGTGTGAATAAGAAATAATTTTGCTCGACAGAACAATTCATGTGAGTAAGTTAAGACGAATCGCAACAAGAAATTAGTTTGTTAAGTGCTCGAAAGAGCTGTAAAGAAAAGAAGGGTACGCTATGCACATGCCATCGCCTAATACTGTAGCTCCCGCTCAAGGTTTATACCAACCGGATGAGTTTAAAGATAACTGTGGTTTCGGTTTAATCGCCCATATGCAGGGTGATGCAAGCCATGATCTCGTCAAAACCGCAATGCATAGTTTAAGTTGTATGACCCACCGTGGTGGTATTGCCGCAGATGGTAAAACCGGTGACGGCTGTGGTCTACTCCTTGCTATGCCAAAAGAATTTTTCCGTGAAGAAGCGAAAAAACTCAGTGACATTACATTGAGTGAAATCTTTGCTGTGGGTACGGTATTTCTAAACCTAGACCCTGCATTAGCCGCACATGCAAAACAAATTTTAACCAAAGAAATCGAAGACGAAGGTTGTAAAGTCATCGCTTGGCGTGTTGTGCCAACCAATAACGATGCGTTGGGTTCAATCGCGATGCAGTCATTGCCAGCATTTGAACAAATTATCGTGAATTGCCCAATGGGTGTTTCAGAGGTTGAATTCAACCGTAAGTTGGTGATGGCACGTCGTCGTTCAGAACAACAGCTGACTGCTGACCCATATTTCTATGTAACCACTTTATGCTCAACTGTGATCAGCTATAAAGGTTTGATGATGCCAGCAGCCATTGCTGATTTCTATACCGATCTTGCTGATGAGCGTTTAAAGTCACACATTGTTGTATTCCATCAGCGTTTCTCAACTAATACCTTGCCTCGTTGGCCATTGGCTCAGCCGTTCCGTTACTTAGCACACAATGGTGAAATTAACACCATTACCGCCAACCGTAACTGGGCGATGGCACGTACACCAAAATTTGAAAACCCATTATTGCCAGGTTTAACTGAGCTAAATCCAATTGTAAACCGTACAGGTTCGGATTCTTCAAGCTTAGATAATATGCTGGAAATCCTTGTCGGCGGCGGTATGGACTTGTTCCGTGCGCTGCGCATGTTGGTTCCACCAGCTTGGCAAAACGTTGAAACTTTAGATGCGGACTTACGTGCATTCTACGAATTCAACTCGAAACATATGGAAGCTTGGGATGGTCCAGCAGGTCTGGTAATTCAAGATGGTCGTCATGCGATTTGTATGCTTGACCGTAATGGTTTACGTCCAGCACGTTGGGTAATTACCAAAAATGGTTACATCACATTGGCATCAGAAATTGGTGTTTGGGGTTATGAACCTGAAGACGTTGTGTCTAAAGGTCGTGTCGGTCCGGGTCAAATCTTGGTGATTGATACCTTTACCGGCAAAATGCTCGATACTCAAGATGTGAGTAATCACCTCAAACGTATGCGTCCGTACCGTCAGTGGTTACGTGAAAACTCAGTACGTGTGCAAGGCAGTCCAGAGCTAGAAGAATATTTATGTGATCAAGGCTTAAAAGGTGATGACCTGAAAGCTTCACAAAAAATGTTCATGGTGACATTTGAAGAACGTGACCAATTGCTTCGTCCAATTGCTGAAAGCGGTCAGGAAGCCGTGGGCTCAATGGGTGATGATACGCCAATGGCAGTATTGTCTCGTCAAGTCCGCCATGTGTCTGACTACTTCCGTCAGCAGTTCGCTCAGGTTACGAATCCGCCAATCGATCCATTACGTGAATCGATCGTAATGTCGTTAGAGACATGCCTCGGCCGTGAACAAAATGTATTTGAACAAGGTCCAGAGCATGCAGATCGTCTGATCATTTCAAGCCCAGTATTGTCAAATTCGAAAATGCATCAAATCCGTACCCTTGGCCGTAAAGGTTACGAAATTGCAGACATCGACCTGAACTATGCAGAAGATGAAGGCTTAGAAGCTGCTATCGCGCGTATTTGTGAAGAATCAGCACAAGCGATTCGCGATGGAAAAACATTACTTGTATTGTCTGATAAGAAAATCCGTCAAGGTTTCTTACCTGCCAATGCCTTAATGGCAACTGGCGCGGTTCACCACTATTTAATCAATGTGGGTCTTCGTACTGATGCCAACATTATTGTCGAAACTGGTTTGGCACGTGATGCACACCAGTTTGCGGTGATTCTTGGTTTCGGTGCGACAGCGATTTATCCGTACCTAGCTTATGACGTGATCAATGACTTAATCGCGAAAGGCGAGTTGTTGGGTGACCCAATCCATGCGCAAGCGAACTTCCGTAAAGGTATTGAGAAAGGCTTATTGAAAGTACTTTCTAAGATGGGTATTTCTACTGTTGCCTCTTACCGTGGCGGTCAGTTGTTTGAAGCAGTCGGCCTTTCTGATGAAGTGGTTGCAAAATGTTTTACTGGCGTACCGAGCCGTATTAAAGGCGCAACATTCTCTGATCTAGAAAATGACTTGAAAAAATTGGCAGATTTGGCGTGGAAATCACGTAAGCCAATCGATCAAGGCGGTATGCTTAAATTTGTATTCGGTAAGGAATATCACGCATTTAACCCAGACGTGATCAATGCGCTGCATAAATCTGTGCGTTCTGGTAATTATGCGGACTTTAAAGAATACGCAGAGCTAGTGAATAACCGTCCAATCGCGACGATTCGTGACTTATTTAAGCTAAAAACAGATCAATCGATTGCACTCGATCAAGTTGAATCCGTAGAAGAAATTCTGCCACGTTTTGACTCTGCAGGTATGTCTTTAGGTGCATTATCACCTGAAGCGCACGAAGCTATTGCAATCGCTATGAATACCATTGGTGGTCGCTCGAACTCAGGTGAGGGCGGTGAAGACCCAGCGCGTTACGGCACTATTCGTAACTCGAAAATCAAACAAATTGCATCTGGCCGTTTTGGTGTGACCCCTGCATATCTAACTTCTGCAGAAGTCCTTCAAATTAAAGTGGCACAAGGTGCAAAACCAGGTGAAGGTGGTCAGTTGCCGGGCGGTAAAGTGAATGGCTTAATTGCACGTTTACGTTACTCAGTACCGGGTGTGACATTAATTTCTCCGCCGCCGCATCACGACATCTACTCAATCGAAGATTTATCACAGTTAATTTTCGATTTAAAACAGGTTAACCCACAGGCGATGGTGTCAGTTAAGCTGGTTTCTGAGCCCGGTGTTGGTACGATTGCGGCAGGTGTGGCAAAAGCATACGCAGACTTCATTACCATTTCTGGTTATGACGGTGGTACAGCGGCTTCTCCACTTTCTTCAATTCACCATGCAGGTTCTCCATGGGAGCTTGGTCTATCTGAGGCGCATCAGGCGCTACGTGTGAATGACCTGCGTGGCAAAGTCCGTGTACAAACTGATGGCGGCTTGAAAACGGGTCTAGATGTTGTGAAAGCAGCGATTCTAGGAGCTGAAAGTTTTGGTTTCGGTTCTACACCGATGATCGCATTGGGTTGTAAATACCTACGTATTTGCCATTTAAACAACTGTGCGACCGGTGTTGCAACACAACAAGATCATTTACGTCAGGAACACTATATCGGTGAGCCTGAAATGCTGATCAACTTCTTCCACTTTATTGCGGAAGAAACACGTGAATGGTTAGCAGCGCTAGGCGTTGCAAGTCTGAAAGATTTGATTGGCCGTACAGATTTACTGGAAATGCTTCCGGGTGAAACTGAAAAACATGCACACCTTGATTTGAGCGCATTGCTCCAATCGCATCCTGCGGCTGAAGGCAAAGCACAGTACTGTGAAGTACAAGGTAATGCACCATTTGATAAAGGCCTCTTGGCTGAAAAAATGGTGGCAGAAATGCTGCCAGCGATTGAGGCAGGTACAGGCGGTGAATATGGTTTCACTATTGGTAACTGTGACCGTTCAATTGGCGCGCGTATTTCGGGTGAGATTGCAAAACGTTATGGCAACCTCAGTATGGAAGCGCACCCTGTTAAAGTTAAATTAACAGGGACTGCAGGTCAGTCATTGGGTGTTTGGAACGCAGGTGGTTTACACATCAGCCTAGAAGGCGATGCGAATGACTACGTGGGTAAAGGTATGGCTGGTGGTCGTATCTCGATCTTCCCACCGAAAGGTTCACCGTTCCAAACGCAAAATACTGCGATTATTGGTAACACCTGTTTATATGGTGCAACCGGCGGTAAATTGTTTGCTGCAGGTACAGCAGGTGAGCGTTTTGCAGTACGTAACTCTGGTGCGTTTGCTGTGATTGAAGGTGCAGGCGACCACTGCTGTGAATACATGACGGGTGGTATCGTGACGGTATTGGGTAAAGTGGGTCATAACTTTGGTGCGGGTATGACAGGCGGTTTCGCTTATGTGCTCGACCTCGACAATGACTTTGTTGACCATTACAACCACGAACTGATTGAATTGAACCGTATCTCTACAGAATCAATGGAAGAACACAAAGAGTTCTTGTGCCGTATCTTAGATGAACATATTAAAGAAACAGGTAGTGCTTGGGCGTATAAGATCCGCAACGAGTTTGACTTCTATAGCCGCAAATTCTGGCTTGTGAAACCAAAAGCTGCTAATTTGCAGACTTTGTTGAAAACAACTCAAGCTGATCCACAATAATTCCACTACTGCAGATTTGATAGGCAGGTGTAAGTCCAAACATGCTTACACCTACCCACGGAGAGAGACATGGCAGAGCGCCTAAATAATGACTTTCAGTTCCTGGATGTAGCACGCCAAGATCCAGAGAAAAAAGATCTAGTTGTCCGCAAAGCAGAATTTGTGGAAATCTATAAACCGTTTACAGCTGAAGTTGTAAAAAACCAAACTCACCGCTGCCTTGGCTGTGGTAACCCGTATTGTGAATGGAAATGTCCAGTACATAACTACATTCCAAACTGGTTAAAACTGATTGCAGAAGGTCGCATTTTCCAAGCGGCAGAATTGTGCCATCAAACCAATACATTACCTGAAGTCTGTGGTCGTGTTTGTCCACAAGACCGTTTATGTGAAGGCGCTTGTACGCTAAATGACGGCTTTGGTGCAGTCACCATTGGTAATGCTGAAAAATACATTAACGATACGGCTTTTGCATTGGGCTGGCGTCCAGATATGTCACACGTTAAGTGGACAGACAAAAAAGTTGCGATTATTGGTGCAGGCCCTGCTGGCCTTGGCTGTGCCGATATTCTTGTACGTAATGGTGTGAAGCCAGTTGTATTCGACAAACGCCCTGAAATTGGTGGTTTGCTGACATTTGGTATTCCAGAATTCAAAATGGAAAAAGATGTGATGAAACGTCGCCGTGAGATTTTCTCTGGCATGGGCGTTGAATTCCGTCTAAATACTGAAATTGGTACAGATGTGACCATTGATCAGCTTTTGGCTGATTACGACGCTGTATTCATGGGTATGGGAACCTATACTTACATGAAGGGTGGTTTTGCGGGTGAAGATCTTGTTGGTGTTCATGATGCACTGGATTTCTTGATTGCCAATGTCAACCGTACGCAAGGTTGGGAAAAAGATCCATCTGAATACATCAGCATGGAAGGCAAAAAAGTGATTGTTCTCGGTGGTGGTGATACCGCGATGGACTGTAACCGTACCTCGATCCGTCAAGGTGCCGAATCGGTTGTCTGTGCCTACCGTCGTGATGAAGAAAACATGCCAGGTTCACGTCGTGAAGTGAAAAATGCGCGTGAAGAAGGTGTGGATTTCCAATTTAATCGTCAGCCGATTGAAATTGTAGGTGAAAATGGCAAAGTGACGGGTGTTAAAGTTGTGACTACACAGCTAGGTGCACCTGATAGTCGCGGTCGTCGTAGCCCTGAACCAGTTCCGGGTTCAGAAGAAATTTTACCAGCAGATGCAGTATTGCTTGCCTTCGGTTTCCGTACCAGCCCTGCAGATTGGTTTACTACATCAAACATTAGTATGGATGGTTCAGGTCGCGTCATTGCTGCTGAACAGCAAGAATTTAAGTTCCAGACATCCAATCCGAAAATTTTTGCCGGCGGTGATATGGTCCGTGGATCTGACCTTGTGGTAACCGCAATCTGGGAAGGTCGCCAAGCTGCAGAAGGTATTCTTGACTACTTAGATGTTTAAGTCATGACATGCCAGTGATTGCATTGGATTTATTCAAAAAACTCGCTTCGGCGGGTTTTTATTTTTTGGAATTTACCTCAAATGACAAGTGAGTGGATTTTGCAGATAAATACGCTGAAAAGTTGTCAGACAGCGCTTTAGAATGGTGAATTATGCAAATGTGCTAGCACATTTTGCCATGTGTGAAAGAGCTTAGGAATTACATACTGCGATCATGATCTAAATCTTAGGAAGCGACCATGACGCAAGTGACGACACAAAAAACATATCTAAATCGTCCGAAAGCCATTGGCATTACGGTACGTCGAGCACAATTCAATCCTAAAGCGATTCGCCGGCATTATTTTGCCAACTCACCGGTGATGTCGCATTTGTTGACGGCATTGTCATCGACCTTTCCCATTGGTGAACAATTCTTTGTGCATAGCGTGCGCAATGTACGCGATAAAGTCAGTGATGAAAAATTACAAGCTGAGATCGCAGCATTCATTGGGCAAGAAGCGATGCACTCCAAAGCCCATGCTGAATTTAACGATGCTTGGCGCAGTGAAAGCTATAATTTAGATCGTTTCCAAGCATGGCTGGCGCGTAAAGACAGCTATGTAAAAAACTTACATCCAAAAATACAGTTAGCAATCACCTGTGCATTTGAACATTTTACTGCTTTACTTGGCGGCTATATTTTAAGACATCCTGAAGTACTAAGTACTTTAGATGATGATGCAGTGAAACTTTGGGTTTGGCATGCGATTGAAGAAATTGAGCATCGCGCAGTGGCATTTGATGTATATCAACATGTCTATGGAGATGACAAAATACGCCGCATGATTATGCGCAGTGTGACCACGGGTTTTGCAAGTCTTACGTTTTATTCTGCAACGAAGCTATTTATGCAGGATAAGAAAAAAAGTTTGCCGAAGGTTGGTGGAAATATATTCGGAGCGTATTTATTGGCAAAAATGTTTATTCAGTTGACGCCAGAATATTTGTCATATTACAAAGCGGAATTCCATCCGAGTGACATTGATTACAGTCAGATCGTGAAATATTGGAAAGAACGCCTTGCTGATGAATATCAAATGGAAAGTTTTCAGTCTGACATTACCCCGCAACTGTATAGTTAATCTAACATGATAAAAAAAGCCCGAATAATGGGCTTTTTTTTATGCTAAATATTTTTCGAGTAGATCAGTTTAATCACAAAGAAAATACATAATTCATTCGAAAAATAAGGTTAGAATGAATTTATTTAAACAATTACTAATAAATACTTGAGGTTAAGGGTTATGAAATCAATGAAAAAAAGCATGCTCGCAATCGCATTAGTCAGTACGTTGACCCTGAGTGGTTGTGGCTATAACACATTACAAGTCAAAGACGAGGCCGTTACAGCAGCTTGGTCTGAGGTGCAAAACCAATATCAGCGTCGTGCAGACTTGGTGCCGAATTTAGTGAATGTCGTAAAAGGCTATGCAAAACATGAAGAGCAAGTGTTGACGGAAGTAACACAGGCACGTGCCAATGTAGCAGGTCTAAAAGTGGATAAAGAAGTTTTAGAAGATCCAGCATTGTTCCAAAAATATCAAGAAGCTCAAGCGCAGATGACCAGCGCACTTTCTCGTTTAATTGCAGTCTCGGAAAATTATCCAGACTTAAAAGCCAATGAGCAATTCCGTGATTTACAGGTACAGCTTGAAGGCACTGAAAACAGGATCGCTGTCGCACGTAATCGCTACATTACTACGGTACAAGACTTTAATGGCTATGCACGCCAGTTCCCGCAAGTGATGACAGCTAAAGTCATCGGTATGGATACCAAGCCTAACTTTAGCGCAGAGCAAAGTGCACAAACTGCACCAAAAGTTGATTTTAATTAATTGGCATCACTGCATTGTGAGGTGGGCTGATGGTGGATTTTGAGCTAAAACATACAGGTTTGTTGTGGTTGCAGCGCATGGTTTTAGCATGCTTATTGTGTGTGGTGGGTTTCACACATGCAGAAACTGCCACCGCTACAGATGTAGATACTGAAACAGTTGTTGTCGGTAAAATATTAAAAGATCAACAGTCAGCTACGCATAAAGATACAACAGCACAGCCTGAAATCAAAATTCAGCAGCCGAATATCGCTAATGATATGGCAGATGGCGAGTCGATTCGTGGCTTGCCGACGCTCAATGAACCTGTAGTTGATCAGGCAAACTTACTTTCCGCTGCTGAAAAGCAAGCCATTAGTCAGAAAATTCTACAGTTGCACGAACAAGGCAAGGCACAAATTGGCGTCGTGATTGTGCCAACCACAGGTCAAGAAGATATTTTTGATTATGCCATGCGTGTTGCAGAAAAATGGCAACTCGGTTCAGCAAAACGTGACAATGGGATATTGATGGCGATTGCTGTGAATGATCACAGAATTCAAATCCTGACGGGTTATGGGCTGGAAGGAATCATGCCCGATATCATCGTTAGTCGCATTATTCGAAGTCAAATCACACCGTATTTTAAGCAAGCTCAGTATGCTCAAGGCATTGATGCTGGCTTAACGGAAATAACACGTATTTTAAATCAAGACCCTGAAGTTGCCGCTCAAGCAGCCCAAGAGCTGAAAGAACGTCAGGAACAAGCCTTACACGAGCAACAAGCCAAAGAGAAAACGTTTACAACGGTTCTCATCATTTTGGTGATTGGTATATTTGCGTCTTTTATAGTGGGTAAGCGCTTAAGTGCGTCAACTGCTGCTGTTGCAGGTACCGTTGCGGGTTTGGTCAATGGTGCAGGTCTACTCACCAGTCTGTTGATGGGTGGAGCAATTTTCTTTCTACTGATTACTGCTATTGCTCAAACCATTTTTCAAATGTTTCTTGCTGGTGGTGGGGGCGGTGGAGGCCGTAGCGGAGGTGGTGGCTTTGGTGGCGGCGGCTATAGTGGGGGCGGTGGTGGCTTTGGCGGTGGGGGAGCATCAGGTTCATGGTAACGAAAACAGAAACAACAGAAATTGTCACCTGTCCTAAAACACAGGAAATACAGCAACCAAGTTTTAAACGCTGGTTGAAGCACTTCTTTTATATGCCCGCAGCAAACCGTTTTTTTAATAAGCAAGATCAGCAGGCCATTGCGCAAGCGGTGACAGAAGCTGAGCATGGCCATGTGGGCGAAATACAGGTGGTGATCGAAGGGCATATTCCTTCGAACCAAGCCTATTATCAAAATACCCGTGCACGTGCTGAACAGCTTTTTGGTGAACTGGGTGTGTGGGATACAGAATTTAATAGTGGTGTTTTGCTTTATTTAAACTTGTGTGAACGTCAGGTGGAAATTGTTATTGATCGTGGGATGAGACAGGCAACCGATGCCCAAGTATGGCAGGATATTTGCGCGCGAATTATCCAAAGCATGCAAAATAAACAATACAGAATAGCTTTGACGGCAGGCGTAAAAGAGATTGGTGAAGTGATGGATCACTTTTATGCTGGAAAGTCTGTAGATAGAACGAATGAAATCGCAAATGCGCCCATTATTTTGCGCTAAAAAACGGTGATAAAGTGACACAAATCGTCACTTTTAAACACAAAAAGAGACGTAATGATTACAAAAAATAAAAATATTTTTTTAAAGTGCTGTTTTTTCTGTCATTTTCACTATAATAAATCTTGGCACGCTCTGTGCTATTTATAAAACAAGCTACATAGCTTTATTAAATAATTAAATTAAAAAACATTTGTGGAGAATGTTATGAATGCTCAAAAAGGTTTTACCCTTATTGATACTCCATAAGTGTCCACATAAAATGAACAATCCATAAGTAAGTCAATATGGACATCATCGAATAATCGACAGACCCGTTCCCGCTATGAAGCAGAAATATTCCTTTGCTCTTCTTTTGTTTCTTCCTACATTGATTCATGCACAAGCGTTAGACTTAATTCAATATTCAGATATTTCATCAATTCCTCAAATTGCTTTGAATCCAAAAATCCAAACAGAACTTCAAACATTGTTAAAGCATGATTATCTAAAATTTCAATCTAATTTCGATAATTACTCAGCGCCCTATTTACTAAAGACAGATGAGGCTCTGTATTATGAAGGTCGGTCTGGAAGCAGTTTAGATGCTTCATCAGCGATTGTTTTTAAAGATGGGCGATTGTTTGCTGCAATTTATTTTGCCAAAACCAAGACGTTAAAATACTTTAGCAATGATGCAAGTTGCTCAAAACAGTTACATCCTGCGATTCAAGTCTTTGCTCAGCAGCGTGAAATTCAAAGTATTGAGTATGTGACAGCAAGAGTGGAAAGCGCTTTAAAATATCATCTTGGTTTAGCTGCTCAATGTGAGGCTTATATAGAAAAACTAAAGAAAGGAAACTCAAGCTTTTTGAACATCTAAACCAAGATGAAAAATCTATAATGGCTCAATGGAAAGGTAAGTGAGTCGTATAAAATAAACGGGGAATATTTTTCCTTCAATAAGCTCAGGAAACTGTTGGCTGAGACTTCGGCGTGAGCTTAGTCGGACGCTTGTCGAAGCCATTGTGTGACAATATACTCCTATGGACTAACTTATACTCAACTTGCACAAATTATGTTGTGTAACGTATGTAACATGTTGAAATTGTTAAAAAATAGGATAACTAAAAATGCAACAGACTGAATTAAAACAATTACCAGACTGGTTATTAGAACAGTTACCCAAAATAACTGAACCAGCAATTTTATCACTGTGGGATACGAAACTTGTGGTCACTTACCCTGATCGTATGGAAGCAATTCACGAAAGCTTAAAAGACGTACAACACCAGATCCATCATGTCAAACCTAAAGATTCACAGATTCTACCAGAGGGTTATCAATATTTTGGTGAGGATAAAGAGAGTGGTTGCCTATTTTTTAAAACCTCTGAGTATCTTCCTAGTAGTTTTTTTCCTACACCGATAAAAAAAATTTGAGCATTTACAATCTGCTTTACAGACTGCCTTTGAAAATGAGCAAGCATATCTCGCAAATCCAACAGACTTTTTAACTGCTTATCATTTTATTGATACACAGCCAGCTTTTTAGACGGTTATTGGTGATGTACCATCATGGCACTGGAATACAGGGGGGCATTGCCAAAATGTTTATCACGGTGCATATAATGATGAAGATAATGGACAATTAGTGATTTATTTAGAAACTGGCTCACATCTCAATAAAGTAGAAGATGGTGGTAAATTATACCCAGAGCATTATCATGATTATCGTTTAGATGTTTGGGCAAATACGTTTGAACAGGCGTTTATCAAGTTGGCGGCAATGGTATATAAGTTTTTTGACCATCAAGGTGTTGAGCGTCCAAATGTGCCACATATAAAACCAGCATGGGTTCTGGAGCTTGATGAACGAATTGCAGAATTTAAAAAATGGAAAAATGAGGAGCTGTGAGTATTCACTATTAGGTGGCGTCCATGAGTTATTAAAGTATGTCGTTTAAAACATCTGCTAGCTTTTGACCATTCTTACGATCAATTAAACGTGCTGACATACCAAATTCATTTGGACCACTATAATCAGCTAAAGGTGTATCTCCGATAAACAAAACATCTTTGGCACGACATTCTAATTGATCTATTAAATATTGATAAATTTGTGACTCTGGTTTAATTGCACCAACTTCATAACTCCAAGCATAAGTATCGATGTTAGGTAATAATGAAGAAACAACTTTTCCATATGGCATGGCTAAATTTGAGCATAATGCCAATCTGAATCCCAATTCTTTTAATTCTTCTAAAGTTGAGAGCGTATCTTCATATAGAACAATGGATTGTAATTCATCGTTTAAATCATGCTCAAGTTCTTGTAATAATTGGTCTGGAATATTTATTCCTAGTAATTTTACAAGTTCAGTAAAACTTAAATTTTGAGACATAATGAATTTGGCATCATCAGGTTTTGGCTGTCGCCCATTTTCCTTAAGCCATTTTATTAATTTTCTATATGGGGAGCGTCTTTCCCCTATCTTCACAAGTGTGCCAAATACGTCAAAAATAATGACTGAAGGCTCAATATGGCCTGCTTTTATAAATGATTCCATATTTCTATACCCAATTAAATTAAGCTTTATTTCTTGTTCAGATTACCATAAGAGCATTACTATAAAAATTTAAGGGAGATATTTGATATCTCCCTTTGATTATTTTATTCACTGAAGTTTGCAAACATAATTTTAGGAAAGTTTTTCATGAAATGACGTCTAACATGATTGAAGTCGTTGAGGTCATTTTGAGTTTTTGAAAAGTAATTAACCCAAGCTAAAGTTGCATCTTGGTCATTTAAGTTAGGATTAACATTCAGAAATAAGGCTAAATCAAATGTACGGTCAATATTAAACTCTTTGATTAGAGCAACAGCAGTTGAGCGGACTTCTTCTGAAACAGAGAATTTTGGAGAAAAATAGTTATTCATAGCTGAACTCGCATAGAAATTATATAATGATATTTAGAAAGGTTAAATTGCCTCACTATGAAACAAAATAACCTTCTATAGGTTAAATTATCATTTTAAAAATTATTTATCAAGTTAAATTAACTTACTGTAGGTTATTATTCTGATTTGAAGGTTGCTATGATTAGATGTAGATTGTCAGCTTTAATGGGTGAACGAAAAATTTTAAAGTTAAGTGAGGTAGCTCAGGCGACCAGTATTAATCGCAATACGCTAACGAGTCTTTACTATGACCGGGCAATACGAATTGAACTTTCGGTTGCTGATACTTTGTGTAAATATTTTGATTGTAATATGCAAGATCTATTTGAATATACTAATGGGGATGAAGAAAGGGATGACACCTAGTAAAATGTCATCTCTTTTTTTAAAGCTCAATAGGATGTTTTAGATACAACTCAGGATCATTTCAAACAGTCTGAATGTATTAGGCAATACTCTTGCCCTCATACTTGATAACTATTATTTAGATCAACCCTTGCCTGTATACTACTTTACCTAAAACTATTATTTCTGACTCGTTCACCGTGTTGTCAGGATAAGCTGAATTGTCTTTAGTTATTTCAATCAACCCATTAGCACTACGGTGTAAACGAACAACCATTCTTTCACCATAGAAATATATTAAATAAATTAATCCCGATATAAAGTATTTATCTGACGTATCAACTAAAACTAAATCATCATTAAAAAGGGTTTCCTGCATTGCATCCCCCTTAATCTTAAAAACGCTTAGTATATCTACTTCATTTAAATGATTTTTAGTGCAAAATGATTTAGAGAGCATAATTTTATCTCCATCATTATTGCTAAAAGATATAACCTGATCGCCATCTAAATCATTTATATCAAGAGAACAAAGATCACTTTTACTGAAAATCTGATCACTTATATCAAGCGCTTTTAAGATTTTCATATATGTAGCTTGACGTGGTTTTGCGGTACCAACTTCATAATCAGAAATTTGTTTTCTTGAAATACCAACTGCATTAGCCAATTCTTGTTGAGATAGCCCTCGCTGTGATCGAAAAAACCTTAAACGCTCAGAGAAATCAGCAACCATAAAAAAATCCTTGACAGCTATCAAAACCTATCATAAATTATCAATTGCTATCTTGAAGTTATGAAAGGAGTTATCATGTACACATGTTCTTATGATGACGAATTAGCAGATATTGTCAAGGCTGCTGCAAAACGCGAAAACCGCACATATCGCGGTCAATTCAACCACTATTTAAAATTGATCCTTCAGCATGAAGGTCTTTTAGAAAGTCCAGACAACAAAAAAGCAGATTGCACTCGCCAAAGTAACCAATCTGCCCACATTCAACCCTAACCAAAGGAATCGAAACCATGAGAAGTCTAACCCAAATCGCAGTACCTTTCCATAATGCTGAATTATATGTTGTTGAGCATAAAGGGCAACCCTACACCCTCATGCAAACTATTGTTGAAGGTATGGGCTTGGATTGGAAAAGGCAATTCGTCAAACTAAAACAGTGTTTTGCACAAGGTATGGTGGAAATCACCATACCTACAATATGTCATTTACATTTAATAGCCGTCTTGGAAAACCATAAGTATCATTTATTTCAAAAAATTCTTGGATACTGGATAGCGAAAATATTGCAGGAATCATTGGTGATCCATCTGGACCTAAGAAAGAGCTTCTATCTGAAATTATTCAAGCAGCAGCTAAATGCTTAACCAAATAATTTCACTACTTATTCCGTAGAGCAATTATTTTCATTCGGCAAAAAGTATAAAAGCCCATGCGGGAACATGAGCTCTTATGAATGTCTTGATTGGCATCCAGACACTTCGATTTTGATCGATAGGGGCATTTTTGTCAATCCTATCTCAAGGTCACTTTTTGCCTGTTTTTTAATAAACAGGAGGCTCAAAATGAGCACTAAACTTAAAAATGGTCAGTCACGCTACCAATCAAAAGCCAAAGTTGTGACCATTAAAAAATTTCAGTTATTGACGTTGAGACAGGCAACTGATCGTTTAAATGATGCAGCGTTTGAAAAACATGGTGATGCTTACCTTGAATTCCCTGTAATTGTTCAGGGAGATGGTAGCCCTTCTGATGTTTTTAATCTATATTTGCTGAAAAAACTTGAGCAAACAATACAGTATGATTTTAAAACATTTTCATCTATTGCCAATCAGCTTGTTGATTTTCAGCGTTTTTTAGAAGATGAGCAACTGAACTGTTTGAAGTTCCATAAAGTAAAACAGTCAAATGCGATTTTTAAATATCGTACTCGTCTTATTGAGCAGGCAAATGCAGGTCTAATTTCAGCTCGCTCTGCAAGTAATCGAATTAATGCGGTAGTGAATTTTTACCGATTTCTCGTTACAGAAGATTTGATCGATCATCAGTGCTATGGCATACCGTTTAAAGACGTTTACAAATATATTGCTGTAGATAATGAATTTGGTGCACGTCGAAAAATGGCAATTAAGTCACATGATTTTGCAATTCATGTTCCAGCCAAAGCTCCAAATTCTGAAGCGATTGTGGATGGTGGTGAATTAAGCCCTCTCAGCGTTGAATCGCAAACTGTCATATTAAAAGCACTGCAAAAATCATCACGTGAATATCAGCTGATGTTCTATCTAGCATTATTCACAGGTGCCCGTTTACAAACGATTTGTACTTTACGAATAAAAAGCTTAATTGGTTGTGAGCTTGATAGTCATGGCTTTATTCGTCTGCCTGTTGGAGCAGGGACAGGCATTGATAGCAAATTTCAAAAGCCAATGACCTTATTGATCCCCAATTGGTTAGCGCAAGATCTTAAAATTTATATCAATAGTGAGCAAGCGAGTCAGCGTAGACAGAAGTCAAACTATGGCGAATCGGATGAAAACTATGTGTTTCTCACAAAATTAGGGACACCATTTTATACAAGTAAAGTAGAGCAGCAAGAGTTGACCGAAAAGATCAAAAGCTCTGACTCATTTGGGATGAGGCTTAAACTGTATGAAGGTGAAGCCGTTCGTAGTTACTTAAAAGTCGTGTTGTTACCCGAAATTCGCCTGATTGATCCGCAATTTCCAAGCTTTAAATTTCATGATTTACGTGCCAGTTTTGGTATGAATCTACTGGAAAGCCAGTTACAGCATTTACCTGAAGGGCATTCAGCTATGACAGCAGTTGAATATGTGCAAGCTCGGATGGGTCATCGTAATATTAGTACGACTTTGCAATATTTGAACTATAAATCACGGTTGCAATGGCGCAGTAAAATTCAGCATGAGTATGAGTCTAGCTTGATGAAATACGTCAAGTCCTCTGTGGATTTAGCAGGAGATTTGTCATGAATTTTATTCGTACTCCATTGTTTGTACATATCACTGATATTCATAAACAGATTACTGAGCATGAGCGTTTAATACTCGTGCTCAAAGATAAAACGGCCTCATTTTCTTTTAGAACTTTAGATATTGGTACATTCTTTTTTGCTAAAAGAGCATGTTCTTCCGATATATCAGACAATGAGCTTGTCGCTTCTTTTGATGAAAAAAGACGCTATTTTTTAAAATATTTTACAGATTATATACTGCAAATGGATGGATCGGACCTATCAAAAGGGTTGTTCTATTCCATCATCAAGATGTTTTTGGATTGGATTGATCAACAAAAGAAAATTTTTGATTTATCCGATAAGGACAGTATGATCGATGCCTATCGTCGCTATAGTAAATCTCTGGTTGATCGGACTTTGCTTGCGGACACTGATGAAGATAACTTGGCTGCGCATACCGCAAAGCAGTATCAGCGTTATGTTGCAAAACTGATTGCATATGTATTTGATTGTCATGAAATTGATATTTCTAGTCAAGCGATGCAAGTACAAGCACAGCATTATGATGTTCCTGTTTTACCGATTGCACAGGAAGATCATCAGAAGACGTATGCAACTTTGTTGAATGTCTTTCTTGAAATTTATCGTATTGTGATGCAAGGCGCAGATTTTCCAGCACATTTTCAGTCCGTGGATCAGGAAGAGTTCTATTTTTACTCAGGTTTTCATCATCAAACTGAAAAACAACATATTCAGTTTGATATGCACAGCTATTTATCTAAATATTCAGCTATTCCCGATTTTTCAAAAATGCTGGTGGATTTCGGGCTTGCTGAGGATAGTGAACATCGAAAACGTTTACGTGAAAATCGTAATCAAGCTATTCGCAACCTTGAGGAACGTAATAAAGACAAACGACATATGGAGCGAGAGCGACTTGCTTCATATGGTCTAGTCATCGGTATGTTACTCTTTATTGCACAAACGGGGGCTAATTTAGACACAGCTCAGCAGTTACAGCTGGATACGATGGAAATCTTGCCCTCAACTCAGGGACGGAGATTTTCGGGCACAAAAAGCCGTGCTGGTGGGAAAGAAGTTCAGCCTGAGTTTGGGGTGAAATTTGAACCTGTTTTTAGACAAATTTTAGAACTTCGAGCATGGTATATCCAAGATGAAACCTGTATTTTTGTCTTTCCACAACGTAATGAAATTCAAAGACTTGTGCCGATTGGGAATGGTAAGTTGCAATTACTCAAAAGCTTTTTACAACGCATTTTCCCTCAAATGGTTTGGATTACTCCACAACAGTGGCGTAAGCACGTCAGTAGTCAGTATGTCGAACTAAGCGATGGCGATTTATTGCTTGAAGTCGAAAAAATGGGACACTCACTCGATACTGCGAAGAAAAACTACAGTCGAACTTCATTTAAAGATGCAAGCCAACAGATTTCACAATTCTTTTATGAACTGCGAGAAGTTGCAGTGTCACAAACTCGAACCGTTGAGCGTATTCCTGTGCAAATGCTAGATGAAACTATTGATGCTCAAGCCTCACCTGTCGGTGCATGTGCCTCTATCCATCCACAGCCTGAAAAAGCTATTGGGTTTACTGAACGAGCCCCTACACCCAATTGTCAGCAATTTGAGCATTGCTTATTCTGCCAACACTATGCAGTCCACGCTGATGACGAAGATATGCGTAAGCTTTTATCACTGAAAAGCCTGCTCGGCTACGTTAAGCAAAAAGCCACGGACTTAATCAAGTGGGAACAGCAGTTTGGGGTTGTGCTACATCGAATTGACGAAGTACTCAAGGAGTTATCAGATACTTATGAAAATTTACGTGATCATATTTTTTCAATTCAAGAAGAAGTAGAAAGCGGTGATTTAGATGCCTATTGGCTCAATCATTTTGAATTGCTAATTGATTTGGGGTGGATATCATGAGTTCATTTAATTCATATCTATATTCATTGGGTATTGCTGAGCAGTTCTTACCTGATGAGTACAATCTACTGAATAATCAGCTGACTGTTCCAAGTACTTTTGTATTATCGCGAATGAAGAGTGGTGAGATATTGTCAGTTTATTCAGACAATATCTGGGATCTTTCTCCATATTTACCGAAGTGTGATTGTCGCCTGAATTTTGATAGTTGGCTTGAAAATGCCCGAGAAAATGACTTTCTTTACTGTCAAATTCGGGCAGAAATGAAAAAAATCAGTTTTGCTTTGCTTTATATAAAATCTGGTAAGTCGATTATTAAAAGTATCGAACAGCGGCATACGGTTTTACGCCAGTTTGCAGCAATTGCATATAAAAATGGCTGTACATTGCAGCAGTTATTTAGCGATGTTTCTTATATGTCAAAAGTAAATGATGCTTATGTTGGGGTAAGCTATCAAAAAGCCATTCACATTAAAGCATTTATAACGGATTGTTTTGCCTTACAACAGCAATACCCATTGCTCATTCCTGCGTTTAGTACATATAAGCCAATAGAGCATTTAGCAAAGTTGGCTGCTCAACTCAGGTTGCAGTCAGGCAAAGTAGGCCCACAAACCAAAGTTGTTCCTTCACGGCTTTATATAGCCTTAATTAATGCTTTAGCAGATAAATTGAATGAATTTAATCAAAACGCATCAGCACTTCTGAAATGGTTTCAGCGCAAGCAGCAGGATGCAAATTTTGCTTTGATGCCGACAGAATTTAAGCGTGAAAAAAATGCGGTAAGTTTTGCTGATGCTCGAGATTTACTCGGTTTAACGGCACTGTTTGAAAATAATCAGATTCAAAAACATGCCAACCTCACCCGTTATATGACGCTGATTCAAGGTATGGCCAAACTTTGGATTCATTTGTTTACAGGGATGCGTGATAATGAAGTGAATCAGCTGTCATCTGATTGCTATCAAACTATTCAAAGTAATGAGCATCTTGTGCATGTCATTATGGGTTATACCTCCAAGTTGCATGGTGGTGGAAATAAATCGACGTATTGGATCACGTTTGCAGATATTCAAGTAGGCGTACACGCAGCACAAAGTATTGGTGAAATATACGCCCTGCTCAACCCACATTATGATATGTCTAATTCTGCTGAATACCCATTATTTCCAACGCTAAACTCGCAAAAGCATCGAAATAAAAAAAACCGCAATATTGAGCATGAAACGGATTTTATCTCTAATTTTGAGGGTGCTCCGACTCGAACACAGTCTAATTTTAATCAGTATTTAAGCCGTATTTCTGTCTTGCTTGGAGATGGGTTGAAAATCACAGAAAGTGATATCGCCGAGCTTGAAGCTTTTGATGGTTTCCGCAATTGGCGAGAAGAAAAAGACTGCCAAGTTGGTGAGTACTGGAATATCTGTACCCATCAATTTAGACGTTCGCTTGCAGTTTATGGCGCTCGTTCAGGCATGATCGGACTAGGCGCTTTGTCAGTCCAATTTAAGCATCTAACAGAGTCTATGACGTTGTATTACCGAAACAATGCGGTATTTGCACCAAATATTTTAGTGAGTGACAGTCAAAAAGAGTTTATTCAAGAACTGGAATATCAGCGCTTGGTGCATTCTTATGCTCAGTTTGAAGATGGGGTAATTAATAGTGCTAGCCGTTTACTTGGCGGGGCAGGAACCTATTTGCAGCTACAAAAAGACCGCGAGCAATTACTCACAGTATTTCCGAATCGTGATGAAACCATCAAGCGTATGAAAAAAGGGGAAATTTCTTGCAAGACTAGCCTGTTTGGTGCTTGTACTAATCCTGATTCTTGCGAAAAAATTTCATTTACTGCGATTACGAGCTGTTTGAGTTGTGCCCATGCAGTGTTTGATGCAGAGAGTGCGGAAAAGATGCAAAAAGCAGTTCATCGACTACAACGGCAGCGAGATATGCAAGTACAGAACAGTCTGCTATACGGGCAAATGGACAGTGATATTTTGGCTTTAAACAAAATGATTCAAAGAATTAAAACGATTAATATTGAGGTTTAAAATATGGGTGCACTTAATGATTATTACGCTGCTTTAGAGCGATTAAAAGCCAACAAACCAGAGGTTCTACCGAAAGGCTCTGCCATTAATAACGATACGGTTGCAATGGAAGCTGGACGTAAGCGTGGTTCGATTAAGAAGAGCCGCCATGCTGCATTAATTGAGGCAATTGAGCTAGCTGCACAGGCATTAGGACAAAATGTTCTTTCGCCTACGCAACGGATTGAGCAAGTGAAAAGTAAGACCAAAGCTGTGAAAAATGATTATGAGCAGCTGAAAGAAGATTATGAAAAACTGCTGCAAAAGTGCAATTCGCTGCTGCTGGAAAACTTTGAGTTGAGGCACAGCGCTCGAATTCTTTAATTAATATAGCCACTCAGTTTATGAACTCAGTGGCTTTCTAATAAAATAGAATAAAAAATATACCGTTAAATATTACTTCCACGGCCTTAAGTCTACAATTTTGATGATGCTGGCGCTTTCTTTATTTACTAAAACTACCATATCTACCGCAGTGGCTTTTAAAGGTAGCCAAGCATCTGCTTTTGGATATTTGGCTAAAGTTTTTTCAACTTCTGTTTTTGGGTTGTACCGTTGCAGTTCTACAAGCGGTAATGCACGTTGTTGGATTTGGTTTTTGGCTTGAGTGAGTTCTACATAGCGTTCTGGACGCTGTGAAATTGAAATACCGCTAAAAATTTCCGCAAACATTTCATCATTGCGTTGTTGTGTGTCTTTGGCGAATTCAGTAGCCACATATTGCGGCTTAAACCATGAAGGTTGTTGGAATTGTGGCTGTGCTTGCTGAATATTCGTAACAACTAATTCATTTTTTCTAACCAATTCAAAACGATCTATATTATAAACCAACCATGCAGGGCGACCTTGTTCAATACTAAACACCCCATAACATAAAGCCGCAATTTGAATGAGAATAATGACACTAAGATCAAATTTAAGTGTTTTTTTACCTTCTTTATAAACCAATAAACCTAAAAGTGGTCCTAAAATCACGTCGATGACCAAGAGCATTAAAAAGATATTCGTCACACCTACTGCTATGGCGAGAGGCGATGGATACCAAATAAAAAAGACTAATCCAATCACGAGTAAAGCAATTAGAAATGAAATAGATAAATGGCTGAGGAAAAATTTAAGGCGTTTAGACATATTAAATATTCGATTAATTTTTATCGACACTCTGGTGGTGCATATTTTGCTGGCAATGTACCTAGCTATGCAACTAAATTTTTAGCAGCAGCACTTGTAGATGTAGTAGAAGCACATGCCCAATCAATACTACCAGAAATATGAGCGAGCTTCGCACCTTGAACATTAGGCGTTAAGACCAGAGTTTTAGCTAACATATCATTTGTAAAGCCTGTATTTATATTTGAACTCAGCGTAACTGTTATTACGCCACTTCCATCTATTTGTATATCAGAAATATATTTAGTTTGTTTTTCTGATATGGCTCTTGCATTGTAATCTGCTGCAATTTCAGCAACTGCTGCTGCACCATTGGAAACAAAAGCCTCACTGACTAAAGTTTTTACAACATTGCTTTGTGCAAGAGCTTCTGTGACTTTTGCCCGTACTGCATTGTACTGATAGGCAGGTATTGCGATTGCTGCAATAATAGCAATAATAGCAACCACAATCATAAGCTCAACAAGTGTAAAACCCTGGGACTTAAACATGATACTCTCACTTGTTCGTTTATCAATAAACTTTATGAAGCAAACAACATGCCAATAAAAATATAAATTCAATGACTAAAAAATGAACATAAATAGTTAGAATATGACAATTTTTTATCCTAACTCTATAAAATAAAAAAGAGTGCCAAAGCACTCTTTTTAAACCTTTAAGTTTTAATCTTTATAAGATTAACGGCACTCAGAAGGTGCATATTTTGCAGGTAATGGATCAGCAGGTATTGCTCTACTAGCTAATGCACGTGTAGTCGCAGTAGTAGCTGTAGAACTCGTGCAGGCCCAATCAACCGCACCAGTTGCTCCTGCAGCTAAAGCAACTCCATTCACGTTAGGTGAAAAGTTTACATTTTTAGCAGCTGCATCCGTTGGTAAACCAGAAGTTGCCGCTGCTGCGGTCGTCACAGTAATTACGGCTGTAGTTGCATCTATAGCAATACCACCAACATATTTACTTGTCTTTTCTGCGGCTGGACGTGCATTATATTCCGCAGCCGCTGCTTGTGCACCAACCAAACTATCACTTTGGAAAGCTTCGCTGATTAAGCTTTTTGGAGATGCTGCAGCAGTTAATACTTCAGAAATTTTAGTACGTACAGTATAGTCTTGATAAGCAGGAATCGCTACTGCAGCCAAAATACCGATAATAGCGACCACAATCATAAGCTCGATGAGCGTGAAGCCCTGTTGAACTGATTTCATAACATTCTCCACAAATGTTTTGTTAATTTAATTATAAGCTTTGTAAGCTAGTTTATAGTTTGCACAAAGCGTGCCAAAGCATATTATCGAATTATTTATTGTTAAATCAATAGATTGTTTAATACATTAAAAATTTTAGTATATGCATAAGTAAAATTATGTAACTAAATGACAAAAAATGTCAGTTTTATTCTTTAAGTTGCGCCATATTTCTTGTGGTGTGTTGAAGCTGACAGACAGCTACTATGAAGAGAGAACTGATTGACTATTGCATGCCTTTTATTGCAGCCCAAAAACCAGAGTAGCAAATATTGGTTGAATGTCATGGTTGGGCACTAACATAGAATAATATGGGTGAATAACTTTTTATTCTCCTTAAACTTAACAATACAAAAGATATAAATGAAAAATTTCGTGATCTATATATTCATTTGAACGGTATGAAGCTCGATGTTTTTACCAAATATTATTTGGAGATTCTGGATATCAATAGTTATGCCATGTAAATGGCAGCATCCAAAGGATGAAAGAGGATAGAATGAAACGACTAGCAGACTTTAAAAATAATGAACGGATACCTCGCTCAGTAATAAAAGCTTTGCCTATGCAATTTGGTGATGACGAACCAACTAGACGTATTGTTCTGCATCATGCAAGACGTGTAATTCTTCAGCATAAAGAAGAAATACAGAAGTTGGCTTATAAATGAGTCTGGATTTTTTTATTCCATTTTTAGCTTATCAAAATTTTAAAATATCTCCCGATCAGTCTGCTTTTATAAAATTAATCCTATCGCAATCAACAAAAGCTATTTTCTGATATGGACAAAAATCAAAATTTTGTCTATCAAAAAGCCTGTCCATATGGACAAAATGAAGAATGAAGTAAAACAAGGTAATTCAATAACTTAATGTGTGTCCATATAAAATGACTTATGGAATGGATCGAATTAATGATCGTTGTTGCAATTATCGGTATTCTTGCTGCAATTGCGATTCCAGCTTATCAAGATTACACAGCACGTGCGAAAATGGCTGAGGTTATTGCTCAAGCCGCTCCAGCAAAATTAGCTGTAGCAGAAACGGCAAGTTCTTTAGGTGCTTTATCTGGTGTTACATCTACGAACACTGGCTATGATTTCCCTGGGGCTACTGACTTCGTTAGTGGTGTTACGATTGCTGCTGGAGGTGTGATTACTGTTAACTCTACAGTACCTAATGCATCTGGCGAACTTCTTCTTACACCAAGTGGCACCACAGGCAATTTAAAATGGGTTTGTTCTAGTCCTTCTACTGGTGGAATTTCAGCGAAGTTTTTACCAACCAATTGCCGTTAATAGAATATAGAAGAAAAAAAAGAGGGCTATGCCCTCTTTTTTTGCAAGAATAGGGTTAATAAATGCGACTTAATAATGATTTAAAATTTTGGTTATTCATAGCCTTATCATCTACAATTGTTTTACAACTAACAGCTCTAATTATTTTTAATACAAGTATTTCTTTAAATTTATTTAATAAAAATAATATATTTTTAAATTTAGGTAGTTTTTTAGGCGTTAGTGGGCTAATGTTCGCGATTGCCAGACCTAAAATTATAAATTATAAAATTGTATTAATTTTGATGTTATTAGGATGTTTTTTTTATATATACAATTATAATTTTAATCAGCATTTAGTTTTTTTTAGCCCTGTTAACAACTTGATGTCAATTTTAAGTTTTGTAGGTTTTTTTATTTTTTTATTCAATTTAAAAGAAATATGCTTAAATAAAAATAAAGAAGATTATATTCTTTATTTTTATTTAACTTTACTTTTTTTATTAATGGCTTTGTCAACTTCATCAGCCTTATCCATTACAAAGGTAATCTATCCTTTAACCTTTGATCAAATCATATATAAAATTGATTCAGCTTTTTTAAATATAAATATACCAATCGTAAATTATTATGAAAAATCTCATCCAATAATTATCACGATAGTTATGGAAGCATATAGTCTATTATCTTTTTTATTATTTATGGTTGTTGCTTTATTTATAAGAGAGTCAAAACATGAAAAATATCATATAGTAAGAGTTTTAGTTGTACCATTTGGATTGGCTTTTATATGTTATAGCATAATACCTCTTACAGGCCCAATTTATGCGTTTGGCACACAGTATTTTCCATCAAATATGCCAAATTCAAATGAACTTTTTGCAAATACAATATTTGTAACTCCTGCCGCTAGAAATGCTATGCCATCTATGCACTTAACTGGTGCGCTTTTAATTTTTTTATTGACAGCAGCACTCAATAAAAAAATATATTTTTATGCATCAATATTATTTTTGTTTTTAACAGCTTATGCCACATTAGCATTAGGAGAGCACTATGTTCTCGATTTGGTTGTAGCACTACCCTTTTCAGCCTTTATAGGTATTGGATTGGCAAATCCTGATAATTTTATATTCAAAAATAAAAAAGTTACAACCCTCTGGGTTGGGGCAGGTATAACGTTCACTCTATGGATGCTCATGCTATTAACATCAGCAGAATGGCTATCCAATAATTTATTATTTGTACAAATATTTGCCATTTGGAGTGTATTGATAGCAACTATTTTATTTAGTATATATATCAAATATGTATGGAATGATACTGAACTAAAAATTCCTAGCTTAGAAATAGAGGATACAAAAAAACTAGAAACATCTACTATCCCTCGCTGGGTGATTGGTGTATTTGTTGCTTCGGGTTTTGCAGGTTTATTGTATGAAGTGGTTTATGCAAAAAGTTTAGCAGTTACATTTGGTAGCACCTCTTTAGCTTCATATACTGTTTTAACAACCTATATGTCTGGTATGGCTTTAGGTGCTTGGTTGGGTGGGTATATTGCTGATAAAGTAAAAAAACCGCTTTTGTATTATGCAGGCATAGAAGCATTTATTGGTCTATATGCAGTTATTACCCCATTTTTATTTAAGGTCATTCAGAATATTTATGTTGTGTCTGTCACTGGATTATCCGCAGATGACCCTTATGTAACATTTTTACGAGTGGCGTTGGGTGTGATTGTTTTAGGTATTCCTACTATTTTGATGGGTGCAACTTTACCCATCATGTTTAAATATTTAAAACAACTCAACATTCAAAGTGATACAGCAATTAGCCGACTATATAGTGCAAATGTGATTGGTGCTGCATTAGGTTCATTTATTGGTGGGTATTTCTTTATTTCTGCAATAGGTCGAATCGGTGCGACGAATTTAGCTGCCGTTTTTAGTTTGATGATCGCCCTCTATACCATAGAGCAGTTTAAAAAACAAAAAAAACAAACTCAGGAAATAAATGATGACAAATCTATCATTTCTAAAGTTTATGTACCAAAAATATTTGGCATAGTAGCACTAATTGTATTAACTGTTGGTGGAGCAGTTACGCTAGGCCTAGAAGTTGTTTCAATTCATATGCTAGCAGTAGTGGCTGGTAATAGTGTTTATGCTTTTGCCTTAATGCTTGCGGTATTTTTATTGGGTCTAGGTTTAGGCTCAATCTTTGGTAAAAAAGCACTTAACTATATAGATAGAACAACATTAATTGTTCTTGCCCAATGTGGAATTGCTGCATCTATTATTATTACAGCATTATTATGGGATAGAATTCCTGCTTATTTTGCTAGCTTTGGTGAGATGCAAAACTATATCCATTTAGGATTTTGGGCAAGAGAGATTTTAAGGGGGGCAATTTGTGCTTTGGCCATGCTTCCAGCGACACTCTTCATCGGTGCAAGCTATCCTGCAGCAATGAGTTTAGCTGCGGATTGGCTGGGACAAGGTAATGCAAAAGGTTTAGGTATTTCAAGTGCATTAAATACTATTGGTAATATATCTGGAGTTTTATTGGTTGGATTTTTATTGTTACCATTAATGGGTTCAAATAAGGTTTTTTTATTACTTGCTGTGATTTCATTAATTTTAGCAGTACTAGTATTAGTATCCGTAATTAAAGTAAATTATAAATTTAATCCTTATACTGCTGGAGTGGTAGTATCAACTCTGGTACTTTTCCTAATCTACCCAAAAAATTGGAATTTTACCAGCTTGGCACAAGGGGCGAATGTTTACTTCATGCCGTCATATTGGGGAGATGTAATAGATCATACTGAAAGTATAGAAGGTGGCGTGACTTCCGTTACACGTAGTTCTGATGGTAAATATCTAACCTTATTAACTAATGGTAAATTTCAAGGGAACAATTCAGGTGAAACTTTAGCACAGGAATCTTTTGCGTTAATTCCTCTTCTGCATAATGCTGAACGTAAAAGCGCTTTAGCTATTGGTTATGGTACAGGTATGACTGCTCGTGTATTACATGAACAGGGATTTCAAGCCCTTGATGTTGTTGAGTTATCTAAAGATATTGTGTTTATGGCAAATAAATATTTTGCTGATATTAACCATAATGTAATAAGTCAGTCAGGGGTCAATTTAATTTATACGGATGGGCGAAATTTTTTATTAACCCAAGATAAGAAATATGACTTAATTAGTTTAGAAATTACAAGTATTTGGTTTGCTGGTGCAGCAAATCTTTACAATAAAGAATTCTATGAGTTATCTGAAAAGAGATTAAATAAAGAAGGGGTTCTACAACAATGGGTTCAACTACATCATATGCATCCGATTGATTTAGTGTATATTTTAAATACAGTTCGCTCAGTCTATAAACATGTATGGCTTTATTCTGCGGGGGGGCAGGGTATCATTGTTGCCTCGAATAGTGATGAGGCCTTAAAATCGCATAGCTTAAAATATCCTTATAATGACTTAACGATTGACGAATTAAAGCATAAAGAAAAAACCTTTAAAGATTCTGTCGTATTGTCACCTAAAGGAGTAGATAATCTTGCAAATAATACAGATAAGACATTAAGCCGATTGATTTCGACTGATAGTAATTTATATTTAGAATACGCAACACCAAAAGGTAATGCTATTATGAGTGATAGTCTAAAGAGTAATTTAGAATATCTTTCTAAATTTGAAATAAATTAATATTGATAGGTTTAAATATAACTGTTAAAGAAATAGTTGATTATAATTCAGATAATAAAAAACCCGCATCCGCGGGTTTTTTTAATAAATTTAAATATGACTCTGAATATAATTCTCTATACCCACAGACTCAACAAGGTCTAACTGAGTTGTGGCCCAATCCAACCATTCTTCTTCTTTTTCTAAGATTTCTTGAGCCAGATCTCGAGTGACATAATCTAACTGCTCTTCTGCTAGTTTAACTGCAGTTTGAATGGCTTCAATGTTCTCTTTGACTTTACGTACATCACAATTTAAAACTTCAACGGTATGCTGACCGATATAGAGCTTACCTAGGTGTTGTAAGTTAGGTAAACCTTCTAAAAATAAAATACGTTCAATTATTTTATCAGCATGCTTCATTTGACGAATTGATTCTTTATATTCCGCAGAGCCCAGTTGCTCAATACCCCAATCGTTGAACATCCGTGAATGAAGAAAATATTGGTTAATTGCAGTTAAATGATGATAAAGCACCTGATTTAACTGATTAATTACATCACGATTGCCTTTCATGTCTGACTCCTTAACTGCAATAAAGCTCGAACTAAGCAATATAAATTCGATATTAGAATAGAAATATCTTAAACAACAAAGTGCAAATTAGCGAGTATTTTATAGAACAGCAAATGAAAATCACAATCAAAACAAGGCGCTAATTTTCAGGGCTTTAATAAATAAAAACCCGCTTAGAGTCAGAAGCGGGGGAGGAGGAATGGTCGAAGACCATTGGTTTTATAATTATGATTGTTGAGGAAACTTTAAAGTTTAGTTTATGCAGCAATTGCGATGCGTGCTGCAATTTGAGCAACTTCATCACTGATGATCATACGTGCTTCAGGAGCACAGCGACCACAACAGGTGCCTAAATCAAGCATATCGCGAACTTCACGATAGCTTTCTGCGCCATTGGCAATTGCATCTTTAATGTCTTGATCAGTAATACCACGGCACAAACAAACGTACATGAAATCAAACCAAGTGAATAAATGGGATAAGTAATATTATTGATAATTATTATCGTTTGTCAATACAAATCATTTGAAAATGCTTTTAAGGTGATTGAGTTTTTGAATAAAAAATGTCATTTAAGCGGAAATCTGAGTAATGCTCAGATTTCCTTATGAGGCTTCTGTTCTTTTGGGGTGTGATATTTAGTGAAGGGCTTAAGCAATGTTTACTAACTTATTGATTAATAATCACCACACCATCCATTTCAACTAGGGCGCCTTTTGGTAGGCTGGCTACACCGAGTGCTGCGCGTGCAGGGTAGGGTTGAGCAAAGTATTCGCCCATAATTTGGTTGACCAATTGGAAGTTAGAAAGGTCAGTGAGGAAAATATTCAGCTTAGCAATATCTGCTAGCGTACCACCTGCAGCTTCACATACCGCTTTTAAGTTGTCGAATACACGGCGAATTTGAGCTTCAATGCCTTCTACCAGCTCCATGCTATATGGATCTAAGCCAATTTGACCTGATAAATACAAAGTGTCGCCCACTAAAATGGCTTGTGAGTAAGTACCAATTGCAGCGGGTGCATTTTCAGTATGGATTACCTGGCGGGACATCTATTTCTCCTATTATCATCACAGACACAACATATATAAAAATGCGGTGTCAGGTTAGCTGGCAACTTTCGCAGGCTCAGCAATGGCAACAGGTTGTGCCAAACGACTGATGCGTGGGAAGCCAAAATGCATTCTTAAATTACGGATAATTTCGGCAATTTGTTTACGATTGTGTACAACAATATTCACATAGGTTTTTTCTTCATGTGAACGGACAGTTTCTACACCGACTTTTTCTTTACGGCATAGATAGATCAGCTCTGAAATTTGTTCATCATTTAACAGCATGTTTAAGCATAAATAGGCTGTAAAACTAATGTCCTCACTGTCTTCTGTAGTCCAGTGTAAAGGCATGATATTTTCAGGATGTAAATGCTGTTCATGCAATAAGTTGTGACAACGTGAACGGTGCACAATCAAACCACGACGCGATAAATGACCTTGAATGGGATCGCCTAAAACCGGGTTACAGCAGTGCGCATATTTAACGTCGACACCATCAGTACCCAAGATTAAGCGTGCAGAGTTTGAAGTCTGAATGGTATCTTGAGCATATAAATGATTGGCAACCAATTGAGGTAGTAAGTCCCCCACAGCAATCTGTTCAAATAATTGTTCTTTATCATTTAAATGACGCCAATTCAGCACATTTTCCCAATCCGCTAATGTCAAATCACTTACAGAACGGTTAAAGAGTTTTAATGCGCGATTTAAAGCTTGCTGACCAACTAAACGTTGTTCATCTTGGTCTTGGTCACGGAGGATATTTTGTAACGCGCGGCGGGCTTTTTGGGTATTAATAAAGCTTAGCCAGTCAGGGTTTGGTGTTGCAAGAACATCAGTAATAATTTCAATCACTTGACCACTCAGTAATGGTGTTGAAAGGGGCTTGGTTTCCCCATCAATTTTCGCACCAACGGCATGGTTGCCCAAAAATAAGCTTGCTGAATAAGCGAAATCAACAGCTGTGGCACCCTGAGGGAGTTCATGCAAATGACCGTGTGGGGTGTAGACCCAAATTTTTTCTTGATGTAGATAATCCAGTAATTCACTAAATGTGGTCTTTGCACATGCGCCATCGACTAACACGTTTAAATTTTGCATGGAGGCTTGGATCGCTGAGCGACAAGCTTGTGGTGCATTTTCACCGAGGACCACACCAAATCGCGCTGCTTTACGCATCAACTCTGTTTGGATGGTCAGAGATAAAATAGTCTTTTCGCCTTTTAAGCGCATCATCAGTGACTGGTTACCACCAGGGAGTGGGCGACGAATATGATCGGCGTAATTTAAAACTTTAAAGCTTTCTTTGAGGATGTCTGCAAGTTGGTCACAGTCTGCGATGCTTTGTAAAATAATTTCAAAGGCATGACTATGGGTGAGCTCTTGCAGATCGATATCGTTTTTTACAAAGTGGCGAAGTAATTCAATATTATTGTTTTTCTTTTTAATTCGACCTGAAATATGGTGCTGTTCAAGCAGGGTAGTGAGGTTGTTTTCCCACTTGGTTTGGTATTCGCAGCGTTTCGGTTTGGTTTGCAATAGAGCTTCTTGAACATTGTTATACATATCTAAGTCTAGATTTTGATAACACAAATGTTCAAGGTTGTCGGCCATTTCATTCATACCGACGAGGCGTGCCATTGGCACAAAAATTTCAAAGGTTTCTTGGGCAATGCGAGCACGCTTATCGGGGCGTAAAGCGCCCAGTGTGGTCATATTGTGATAACGATCTGCCAGTTTAATAATAATGACACGTGGGTCTTGTAGGGTGGCTTGCAGAATTTTACGGAAGGATGCAGCTTTATTATATTCTTTATCGCTGGAGTGGCTGAGTTTTGTGACGCCGTCGACGAGTTCAGCAACGGTCAGACCAAATTTTTCAGTAATATCTTGTTTGGTAAATTCAGTATCTTCGATGACATCATGCAATAAAGCGGCCATTAAAGTTTCCGCATCAAGACGCATATGCGCCAAAATACAGCTCACCGCAATTGGGTGAAGGATGTAGGGTTCGCCACTTTTACGTGTAATGCCATCATGGGCAATATCCGCATAGTCGCAAGCTTCAAGCACGCGTTCGACATCACTTACTGCAAGGTAAGCGTCGATTATCACATTTAACTGTTGCTTGGCTTGGCTGACCATTGGGCCTGGCATAGAACACCCTTTTACTACTGATTTACAAATGAAACGGTTAATACTTTAATGAAATGCATATTGCATGACTTGTCAATTTTTTAGTTTAAAAAAATGAAAATCTTTTTCGCTTACTTTGCACTTCTTAAGTTTATGTTATAACTGTTCTGAGTAAAATATTAAAGAGAATCCATAAAAAAAGCCTAGTTAAAAACTAGGCTTTTAAGGTCAGGTTTATCTTATTGGAAAGAAAAACCGTCTAAGTTTAGGTTATTTGCAGAAAGTGCAAGGTCTAAACTTGAAGTTTGGTAGTCTTGTTCACGTTGTTTCAAAATGTCTTTAGAAACGTGACCCGCTGCGATTTCACGAAGAGCAACAACGGTTGGTTTGTCATTGTCCCACTCAACAGTAGGTTCGATACCTTGACGTGCCAATTGACGCGCGCGTTTGCTTGCCACTAGTACAAGCTCAAAGCGGTTGTCTACATGGTCTAAACAATCTTCAACGGTTACGCGTGCCATAAGAATTCTCGTTTGAATATAAATTTTTAACAGACTGTGCAGTATAAGGTGCTTTGTCTATAGACTCAAGTTTTAATCACTGTTCCGTAGGGGTGATTAATTTCTCAATCAGTTTTTCATGGCGCATGGCTTGTTGTTTTAAAACAAGACGATTGGCAATAATCACAGACTCTAAGTCATGCAGTGCTTTATTAAAGTCATCATTAATAATGACATAGTCAAAATTAACATATTGCTGCATATCTTCTACGGCACAGCTGAGGCGATGTTCAATCACTTCAACAGAGTCTGTACCACGATTGGATAAACGTTGACGTAAATCGAACTGACTCGGAGGGAGAATAAAAATTTGTCTAGATTCAGGAAAAAGTTTACGAACCTGTTCAGCACCTTGCCAGTCAATTTCAAGTAAAACGTCATGACCTTTGGCCAATTGTTCTTTTACTGTGCGCTGTGCAGTACCGTAATAATTACCAAAAACTTCTGCATATTCAATGAAGCCGCCTTCATTTACCAAAGATAGAAAATCTTCTTTTTTAGCAAAATGGTAATGTACGCCGTCTAATTCGCCAGGACGCTGACCACGAGTGGTATGAGAAACAGAGACATGTAAATTGTTTACACGTTCAAGCAGGGCTTTAACGAGGGATGTTTTGCCCGTTCCCGAAGCAGCAGAAACGACAAACAAGAGACCCGACATGATATTTTTCCTGATATGATAAAATATCTTCTCTATTTTAGAGTAGACGCGCGCCAAACAAAATAGTCAGACGTCTATTGTTTACATTTATTTCAAATGATACCCGTAAAATTGAGTGGGCATTGAGGATTCTATGGAAATTGTTTTAGCTAATCCACGCGGTTTCTGTGCAGGTGTTGATCGCGCCATCGCGATTGTGAACCGTGCATTGGAATGCTTTAACCCACCCATTTATGTACGTCACGAAGTAGTACACAATAAATTTGTGGTGGACGACTTGCGTCAACGCGGTGCGATATTTGTGGATGAACTGGATGAAGTGCCAGATAACAATATCGTGATTTTCAGTGCGCATGGTGTATCTAAAGCGGTACAACAAGAAGCTGAACGCCGTGGGCTAAAAGTTTTTGATGCGACGTGCCCTTTGGTGACCAAGGTGCATATAGAAGTGACCAAGTATGCACGTGAAGGTGTGGAAGCGATTTTGATTGGTCATGAAGGTCACCCAGAAGTTGAAGGGACGATGGGCCAATATGACACCAAAAATGGTGGTTCGATTTATTTGGTTGAAGATGAACAAGATGTTGCTGAACTAAAAGTGGTGCATCCTGAAAAAGTAGCGTTTGTAACTCAGACAACGCTTTCTATAGATGACACAGCAAAAGTGATTGATGCTCTACGTCAGAAGTTCCCTGAAATTCAGGGGCCGCGCAAAGATGATATTTGTTATGCCACTCAAAACCGCCAAGATGCCGTACGTGATCTGGCTGAGCAATGTGATGTTGTATTGGTTGTGGGTTCGCCGAACTCTTCGAATTCGAACCGATTACGTGAATTGGCTGAACGGATGGGTAAGCATGCGTATTTGGTGGACAATGCAGATCAGTTGCAGCAAGAATGGTTTAATGAACAGACTAAAATTGGTGTAACTGCAGGAGCATCTGCACCTGAAATTTTAATTAAACAGGTAATTCAGCGACTACAAGATTGGGGGGCAAAAGCGCCGCAAGAATTGGATGGTCGTGAAGAAAATATTACATTTAGTTTGCCAAAAGAGTTACGTATTCCTGTAACTCAGGCATAAAGTGTTAATGACTTAACATTCTGAATTTTTTAAGAATTGACAGATAATTGCTTTTTGGCAATTATCTGTTTTTTTATGCCTTTTATCCTTATTTGTGTTTGTTTTGTAATTTAATTAGATATTATTTTTAATAGGGTAAAGTTTGGCGCGCCTTGGGGGGAGTATGCAGAAAAATAAAGGATTTACATTAATTGAATTGATGGTGACGATTGCCATCATGGCGATTATCGCCATGATGGCTGCGCCTTCATTTATTCAATTAGTTCGAAATTATCAATTAACCACAGATACTCGTGATTTTATTGATCTGTTGGCTGAAACTCGCTCGGAAGCAATTTTTAAGCAGAAACCACAAATTTTAGCCGTAAATACAACGGTTGCTGATGCATATAAAACGTGGGTGCCGTCTCATATGCAAAAAGATAGTGGTGAGACGTCTATAACATTTAAACGCTTAGGTCAGACAGATAATGCAGAGTGCTTTATTTTTTCCCATAAAAATGATTCAACATTAAAGGCTTATGTTTATGTACAAAAGGGTGGAACAGTTGTGTACAACAAATCTTTAACCAGTTGCCCAACCTAAAATTAGGGAAAAATATAATGATAAATTCTCAAAAAGGTGTTGGTTTGATTGAGGTGTTGGTCGCGCTCATACTGCTAAGTATTGCTGTATTGGGTTTTGTTGCATTACAGATTAGAGCGGTTACAGCAACGACTGAAGCCAGTATGAATGTTCAAGCGACTAATATTGCCCGTGATTTGGCAGAAAGAATGCGTATGAATCGGGATGGTCTGCTTGAATATAAAAGTGATGCGAGTGCGGCAACGAAATGTGCTTCAGAATTTTGTACACCTAAAGAAATGGCTCAATACGACTATGCGCAAGTAAGTAAACATGCTACCGATTTAGGTATGAATATGAATGTTTTAAATTGCCAAGGCTCAACATTGGTTCGTAAATGTGTATATGTTGCATGGGGCGGTACTACAGCAACAAATGGCACGGCAGCAACAGACTGTACAAACGGTGCGGCATATATCCCAAATGCACAATGTATCATTATGGAGGTCTATAACTATGGAAGCTAATAGACATACGACTTCTTATCACCCGATCAACGGTAATAGAGTAAATGCTGGTTTTACCTTAATCGAGCTTATGATTGCATTAGCATTGGGTCTAATTATCGTTGCTGCAGGATTGGCTATCTTCTTAAGCAGCTCAAGATCCTTAAATTTACAAAATAGCATGGGCGAATTACAACAAAATGCGAATTTTGGTTTATCTGTAGTTACGCATGATATTCGTCATACAAACCTAAATACATTGTCTTCTCAGCGCGTAAACAATATCACTAATGGTTCAGGTGTCATTTTTACTAAAGAAAATCTTCCAACCACTTTATCTGCTTTTAGTGATTTAGAAAGTAAATACGCAACTGCACAAGATAAAGATGCTGATAATACTTCGGGGAATAGTGACCAATTTACGATGCAGTATGTTCCAGTGGAAGAAACAATTACAGATTGTGAAGGAAATAATATTGACGATGCTTCGTCAAAGATTATTGTACAACGCTATTTTTTGGCTGAAACACCACAACAAGTTGCGGGAGAGCCAACGTCTTATTCTTTATATTGTGATGCAGGTTATTACGAATCGACTAGCACAACGATAGACGGTTTGGGCGTGAATGCACAACAACTTATGCAACGAGTGGATGCATTTAAAATACGTTTAGGTGTTAAGAACCCGGCTGGTAATTTAAGATACATGACCATAAACGACTATAAAAAAGACATGGATGATATTCTAGATGCCGAGCCTTGTGAGGCTGATAAATATGCTACGTCATGTACAAGTACTTATTTAAATGTGGTTTCAATTGATGTTGGCGTGCTATCTCGTTCAACTGGAACAATAGGGGTAGATGCAAGTCTAAATACAAAAAAGACGTTTGATGTGGCGGGGCAAAATGTGACTTTAAAAGGTGATGAAGCATTAAATAAAAAATATCTTCGCCAAGCTGTAAATCAAGTCGTTGCTATTCGTAATACATTGGGGGCATCGTAATGAATCAACAAAAAGGTGCGACATTAATTACAGTATTAATTATTTTGGTCATTATTACTTTAATAGGAACAATTGCGGTGAAGTCAGGAATTTTGGGGCTTAAAATCGCAACAAATAGCCAAGTTAATTCACTACTTATGGGGAATTCTGACTCAGCATTATTTAATATTGAAAACCCAGATCAAATTGCAAGACAAATGGCACTTGATGGAATGTTTGCTTATTTTAACTCTGCTGCAAATGCAAAGGATGAATTGGTTTTTTGCTATAGAGCAAGTGAAAGTAGTTTTTTTAAACTGTCTAAAGCAAGTGCAATCTCAGCAGATGGTTCAACGACTAAACAAGGTGTTAGTGGGTTTTGTAAAGCCAATCAGTTTTCAATGGGGCGTTCAGCCGTTATTTCTCAAATTTATTTAATGAAAAATACAACAACTGAAACACCGTTTAGTAGTGTTCCTAAAGGTACCAGTATTGGTCAAAGTTCAGTTCCATCAAGCACCAATAATATTGGTGCGACAGTAATTTCTATATTACCAAGTTTTTCTGCTGCATCTAAATCTGAAATCGAGGCTTGCTTTAAAAAGAAAAGTTCTGAAGTGGCGGCGTGTTTTGAAAATTTAAATATTCCATACAATATGCAACATTCTGATTATGTCGTTGGCGGTCAGCCGAAATTGGTATCGTAAGGAAAGAGGGTTTAGTGATGAAAAAGTTATATCAAAAAAATATACTTTCGGCTTCGGTATCAATGGTGATGACATTGGTGTTATGTCAAAGTGCCGCAACTCAAGCGAGTGATATTGATATTTATAGCAGCACAACTGGTGGTAAAACTTCTATTTTATTAATGTTGGATACATCGGGCAGTATGGGTATAAGTTCTCTAGTATTGCCCAAAAATAATAGCTATGGTAGTCCAGGTGATGTGGATAGCCCGTTGTGTGCGCAAGTTGATGTAAAAGAATTTAAAAATGATTATAAGGACTCCACGGCGGTCAATTTTAAGGAGTGGGCCTATAATTTAAGGGATACTGCAACTAATAGAACATCAATCCAAAAATCAGTGACAATTGGTACAACTACCATAACTTACTACGTTCGCGGATGTACTAGTGGCGGTGTAACTCAATACGATCGACTATCTCGCCTCAAGGATGCAATTTTACCACTGTTGGCAGAAAGTCCAACAACAGGATTGTCTGATAGTGTAGTTATGGGGCTAGGCCAGTTTTCATCTAGAACAGAGTTGACTATTGGTAATGTACCTACAAAATTAGTCGATGGTCATTCCGGTCGGATTGTTGTGCCAAATGCTCCGTTGACAACAGCGCAGCGTATCAAAATAGCTCAAGCTTTAGCAGCAATTAAATCCATTGATACATCAACAAATGAAGATGGAACTCCAAATAGTAATTTAAAAATATCCAGTCAAACCTATCCAGATATAATTAAGGCAGCCAGCGGTACGCCAACAGCACACGCTTATGCAGAAGCTGCTGCCTATATGATGGGGACAAATACAGGTGTTGCTACAACATCAACAAAAGTTAGCTATATTTATGATGGCTATATGTTGAAGCAAAAAGGCTCGGAACAGGTTTATTTCCTTTGTGCGACTTCTGGGGGAGGGACAACCACAGCATTAGGTGCAACTGTGAAACAGTGTCCAAGTGACTGGCCTGAATGGAATAATAATGATAAGACAGTTCAAGGTACAACTATTTATAAGCCTTATGATGGTACATGTACGAGGGCAAATGCTCCCAACCAGAACTGGTGTACTGTTAACTTTAATAATTTTAGAACCGCAGTTGGTGGAGGAATGTCATCGTTATGGGATGCGTATAAAAAACTTCCTGTTGGTTGGCGTTTTGATGGTTGGGTGAAAGTACCTACAGAACCAATGGATATTGAACCAGTTGTTGGTACTGTTTGGGGGTATCCAGATAGTATCAATGGTTTGGTATCGTATCGTACTAATCCTTTTTCACTAGATGGAACTAGTGATAATAATGTTGGTGGTTTTGCATATTCAGTGCCTGAATCGAAAAATAGCAGTAATTATATTGCTGGCGGTTCAACGAATAGTTGTGATGGGAATGGGATTTATTTCTTAACAGATGGTGCACCAAACTCGACGAAAGATGACATGGCGCGAACAATTTTAAATCGATCATTAACTGATACTTATAAATTTTCGGCAAAGCCATCTGGTACAGGCGTTTTAGTTTCACCGACGTTAAAGTCTGATTTATTTGCTGGTGAAACTGGTGGTTGGGAATATATTGGTGAATATGCCAAAAAAATGCGTAATAGAACTGCAACATCAAATACGCAAAAGAACCCTGCTGATATGAATATTAAAACTGCAGTTGTTGGTTTTGGTGCTTCATTTGCTGGTTTAACTAAGAATGCAGATGGCACATATAATTGTGCAAGTGCGCCAAATGAAGATGCTAAAAATGCCTGCTTATGGGGTAGTTCAGCTTATGGTGATGGTGGATTTTATTATGCTGAAAACTCAGCCGATATTAAAAATAGTATTAAAAAATTCGTTACGAATGTAACACCTGATTTTGAACCCATTGCAACAGGTTCACCTACATTACCTCAAGATGCTTTAAATCCATTAACGATTCAACCTTATGGTTATTATGCGTCTTTTACACCAAAGCCTCAGGCGCAATATCGTTTGTGGATGGGTAATCTTAATAAATACAATGTCTATAATGGTGAACTGTATAATAGTTCCAACACTATTAAATTGATTAAAGACGATGGTTCACTTAACTCAAATGCCAATGGTCTTTGGAGTGGTGGTGTGCTTGGTCAATTGGCTTTAGGTACTGCACTTAATTCTGATAATGAAACTTATGTTCGACGCACTATTTTTACAAATAGGACAATTAGTTCGACGACGCCATATACTGCAACTGAAACAAATTCTTTAAAAGAATTAAATGTAAATGCATTGTTTGGAACAGGTGCGAATGCTTCTTTTGTTAATGATCCGCAAAAAAATTATTGGTTGAATTTATTGGGTTACAACGTTGCTGCTGATGCAACGGGGATTACCTTAGATAATTTATCTTCTGCTGCTGAACTTCGTCAGTTTGGTACAGTAATGCACTCAACACCAATATTGCTTACCCAACGTGGTGCAATTAAAGTTGATGTTGCAACAGGCGCGTTAGATACAACAGATCGTGATGATTATTTACTTTTTGGCAGCTCACAAGGGCTTTTACATGTTGTAGATGTGAAAACAGGTAAAGAAAAATTTGCATTTGCTCCTCATGAGATGATGGAAAGACAGCGAGATGCATTTTTAGCTGAGAATTCGACCACTGGCGGATCTGCTAATTTGTTTTATGGGATTGATGCACCATGGACTGCGTATACTCAATATGTTTCAAAAGAGGATGGTTCATTAACAGTACAAGCATCGGATAAAATAAGTGATGGTGGGACAGACAAAGATTTAGCACTCAAAGGCTTACAATGGGTATATGGTGGTCTGCGCATGGGCGGTAACAGTTACTATGCATTGGATCTTACTAACTTAGATACGCCGAGCTTGAAATTCCATATTGATCCAAAATTAACTGACTCAAAAATTTATAAATCTGGCTCAACAGTGTCTATAGAAGCGCTAGATTACATGGGGCAAAGTTGGTCTAAACCGACGCTGGCTTATGTAAACTTTGGGGGGGAAAAACGTCCAGTGATGTTTGTAGGTGGTGGTTATGACGGAGGTTATGAAGCCGCTGATTACAATCAAACTACAACCAAAGGGGGTGGTGCTGGTGTTTACATGTTTGATGCAGATACTGGTGATTTACTGTGGTGGACAAGTGCAAATGCTACAAAAGCCTTAGGAGCTCAAGCATTCACCGATGCGAGCGACGCAAATATCAATATGAAATACAGTGTTGTGAGTCAGATTAATGCAGTCGATCGTGATAATGATGGTTTAGTGGATAATCTTTATTTTGGGGATTTAGCAGGGCAAGGCTTCCGTGTTGATTTAAATAATCTTGCAACGGGTACAGATGAAAATGCTAAAAAAGCTAACTTTGCTAAACGTGTTGTTCGCTTATTTAGTGAGTATAAAACTGGAGGAGCAAGCCCACGTTTCTACGAAATGCCAAGTGTTTCTATTCATGAAAGTAATGATGGTTATATTGCCGCTGTTGCTTTTAGCTCTGGGAATAGAAGTAAGCCTTTAGTAGGTGCTGCAGGTACAAATCAGAATGGTTCAACGGTTAGTGCAGATGATGGTGTATTTGTTGTTTACGACAAAGATGTTGCTAAACAAGCACTATATGGTGAATTGACACTTGTAACGAATAATATAGCCTTAGAATCGTTAAATGATGTAATGGATGACGGTGTTCCTGTCTCCGATAACGATGGTTGGAAGTATACTTATTCTGACAAGGCAGGTGTGTATAAAGGCATGAATGAACTTTATGCACTGGATAGCATGCTATATGTAAACGTATTCCATCGCGATGGTACGGGTATTGGTGGTAATTGTGGTGCTGGTGTTAAAGGTGATTCCTATGTGTATCAGTTCTGCTTACCAACAGGTAAATGTCCGTTTGCAACAACAACCTCTGGTGAGCCGAATAAAGCTAAAATAGGTGCTGGTATTTTAGGTTCTGGCCTTGGATTGGGTCATAACAACAATAAAAATAATACTGGCTTAGTAGTAACTCGTCCGGATAGTGTGGATTGTGATGCTACTGCAAATAAAAACTTACCTGAATGTCAATTGTTTAGTACGACAGCAAATTTAAGACAATTGCGTTGGTATGAAACACGCTAGGAGTAAAGAGATGAACTTTTTTTCTAGTTTAATACGAACGTATGTTACGGAGCTGGCTGTTTCTTCTTCAGATGCACAGTTAAATTCGGTAGCAAAAATTAAAAAGGTAAAAGGTTTTACATTAATTGAACTGATGGTCGTGGTTGTTGTTGTTGCAATTGTGGCAGCAATTGCGATTCCAAGTTACAGTCAATATATAGAACGTAAAGATCTTGCTGTCGCTCGCCAGGAAGCATTGCGTCTGGCAGGAGAGCTTGAGCGCTTTAAATCTAAAAATTTTAGTTATAAAGGTTTTGATGCAACATACTTATATGGTTATCAAGGTACTGATTCCGATGGAAACTCTACCAGTGAAAGCTATTATGATAAAGCTACAGGGAAATTATCATTGCCTTTAGGGGCGAGTGGCTCAGATGTTAAATATATCATTACCTTAGTTGATGGTGGTACTGACCATAAACCTTTGACAATTGAAAAAAATAGTGAAGGTGCAGAAACAACTGATTCTGAAAGCGTTAATGGATTGAGTTGGGCTATTTCTGTGGAACGTGCTAAAGACGGCACTGAGCCTAAACAGCCACGTAATTATGATTTGCTTTTAACTAATGCAGGCCTTCGCTGTATGACCAAAGTAAAAAATGTTGTGACAACATTCGTAGACTGTGGTAATGAAGATAATAGTGAGTCATGGTAATGAAGAGTGTGAAAGGATTTACATTAATTGAGCTAATGATTGTTGTGGTTATTATTGCAATTCTTGCAGCAATTGCTTATCCCTCATATCAAAACTATGTACAGAGAACTAAACGTGCTGATGCACAAGCCGAAATGATGCAAATTGCACAAAAAATGCAGAGCTATTATGTCATCAACCATAATTATTCGTCCGCAACGATAGATGGTTCAAATACTACAGTAGATTTCCCAAGCCATGATGCACTGTACTCTATAGATTTAGATGCTGGGGATCAAACTTGGACACTCACAGCGGCTCCTAAAAATACTAGCGCTATGAAAAATACAGGTAGCTTAACGTTAGATAGTACCGGCAAACAATGTTGGGAAAAAATTTCTGGCGCTTGTGAACCATGGGACGGCAAATAACCTCAAATTCAAAATTGTGGATAAACACTTTTTGATCTTTCATTCAGGGCAAATTTCACGTAAAATATTGCCCTCTATGAAAGGGGTTTGAAATGTATCGATGGTCGGTACAGGGATAATCCGTAAAAACTATAAGGTTCTATCATGGTTGTTATTCGTCTTGCACGCGGTGGTGCTAAAAAACGTCCGTTCTATCAAATCATTGTGACTGATAGCCGTAATGCACGTGACGGTCGTTTCATCGAACGTATCGGTTTCTTCAACCCTACAGCTCAAGGTAAAGCAGAAAAACTTCGTTTAGATGCTGACCGTTTTGCTCACTGGGTTTCACAAGGTGCTCAACCTTCAGAACGTGTTGCTTCTTTAGCTGCTGAAGCTAAGAAAGCTGCAGCTACTGCTTAATTAGTAGTAGGTTACCCATGACACCAACACAGAATGTTCCCGAAGATCGTATTCAGATTGGACAGCTACGTTCAGCATATGGATTAAATGGGTGGCTCTGGGTCTATTCCAATACAGAACCTATGAGCAATATTTTTGACTACCTTCCTTGGTACATTGAGACCAAAGCAGGTTGGCAAACAGTAGATGTAAAACGTTGGAAACCACATGGCAAAGGCTTGGTTGTTTCGCTAAAAGGTGTGAGTGATCGTACCGCGGCAGATAACTTGGTTGGTGCAAATATCTGGATCTCTAAGTCGCAACTACCTCAAGCAGGCGTGGACGAGTACTACTGGTCAGATTTGAAGGGCTTAACAGTGTTAGGTCTTGGAGAAGATGAGCAAGAAGTCAACCTCGGTCAAATCCACGAATTGTTTGAAACAGGTGCTAACGACGTGATGGTAGTTCGCGCTACTGCTGACAGCGTCGATAGCGAAGAGCGAATGATTCCATGGCATAAAGATGTGGTACAGCGTGTTGATCTCGAAGCTGGTCGTATCTACGTAAATTGGGGCGTAGATTATTAATCCTTTAAGGATTGACGCAGCAGGAAAATAGAGGAGTCTGCGATGTTTTTTGCAGTCATTACGCTTTTTCCTGAAATGTTTGAAGCGATTACAGCCTACGGTATTAGCGGGCGCGCAGCAAAACGTGACATTGTGCAAGTTCATTGTATCAATCCACGCGAATTTGCTGAGGGCAACTACAAAAGAGTGGATGAACGTCCATTTGGTGGTGGTCCAGGTATGGTGATGATGGCTGAGCCATTAGCGAAAGCAATTCATCGTGCCAAAGAGCTTGCCAAGCAAGCGGGTGCTGTTCATGTCCCTGTGGTGTATATGTCGCCGCAAGGAAAAACCTTAAATGAACCTGCGGTACAAGATTTCGTCAAATATGATGGATTGATTGTATTGTGTGGTCGTTATGAAGGTGTAGATGAGCGTTTGATCCAACAATATGTTGATCAGGAATGGTCAATAGGCGATTACGTTTTATCTGGTGGTGAACTCCCTGCGATGGTTTTATTGGATAGTGTGATTCGGAGACTTCCGGGTGCAATGTCTGATGAGCAATCACATGTGCAAGACTCATTTGTGGATGGTCTTTTAGATTGCCCACAATATACCAAGCCAGACCATTTTGAAGGTTTAGATGTTCCTGAAGTATTAAAATCGGGACATCATGCCAATATTGAGAAATGGCGGTTTTTGCAGCGATATCAACGCACTTTAGAACGCCGACCTGAGTTGGTTGAAAAAGTTGAATTGACCAAGCAGCAAAAGAAATGGCTAAAAGATTCCAAGGTTTAAATTTTTTAAATCTTATATTAGGCTCTTTATGCATTGAAGCGGTCAAGCATAAAGGGAAAGTCAATCGGGTCTATGCGCTTTAGCCTCTAGCCCCAGCGATGATTAGACCTCTTCTAACTCGCATAATCGGAGATACCCCATGAGCGGTAAACATCCTTTAGTACAAGCTGTTGAAAATGCACAGTTGAAACAAGACATCCCTGCTTTTGCTCCTGGTGACACAGTAGTTGTTCAAGTAAAAGTAAAAGAAGGTGAGCGTGAGCGTCTTCAGGCATTTGAAGGTGTTGTAATTGCTAAGAAAAACCGTGGTTTGAACTCTGCGTTCACAGTACGTAAAATTTCTAGCGGTTTCGGTGTTGAGCGTGTATTCCAAACTCACTCACCAATCGTTGCTGGTATCGAAGTGAAACGTCGTGGTGACGTTCGTCGTGCTAAACTTTACTACCTACGTGAATTGTCTGGTAAAGCTGCACGTATTCGTGAAAAATTACCAGCTCGTAAAGCAAAATAATTTGTTTTACAACGCTGTAAAAAAATGCGCCTTTTGGCGCATTTTTTTATCCATGAAAGAAAATTATAACCCTTGAAGTTTCAAACGATTGGCATGTTGACGGTAGACTGAAACAGGGTCTGGTGCAAATAGTCCCTTCAAGCCCAATACTTGATTCACTTCATCGAAATGGTTCCACTTGTAATTATCACGGACGGTTTTACCTAATTTACTGCTGCATTGGCTCACTAAGCCGTCGTTCGGTTGTCCGCTAAATGCAATTGGCCCCATTGCGGTAAAGATCGTGTCTGGATCAAGTAGGTTGGTGGTGTTGGAAATACCTGTCCATGAATAGAAGCTAATGCCATTGGCTACACTTGGGCCATCAGCACATTTGGTTGCAGGCATACCCAGTGAGAATTTTGCATTAAAGGCTTTGACTCCCGGTTGAGACATACTATAGATCGAAGCTTTAAAATTTGAAGGCAGATTGGACTGCTGGGCGAAGTTAATCACTGGGGTCATTAATGCATCCATAACAGTCGCTAATACGCCATTTAAAATCGGTACGCTCTGTACTAAATCCGCCACAGGTGAACCGTCATTAGTGCCTGCGACTGTACTGACAGAGGCAACCAAGTCAGGTCGTACGCCAGCAATATATCGAGCCGTAGGGCCACCATGTGAGTGACCAATTAAATTCACTTTAGGTTTGCCAGTAATGGCAACTACTTGTTCAACTTGGTCTAACAGTTGTTCACCACGAACTTCAATGGACTCCAACGGGGAGATTTGTGTCGCAAAGGCCGTAGCTTTATGGCTTGCCAAATCGGGAAGAACTTGATACCAATAATCCAGACCAAAAACGGCACCGCCTAAGCGATTAAAACCAAACATCCCGTGTACAAACACTAGGGGGTATTGGGTTTCAGCATAATTGTCGATGGCTTTTTTAGTGGTCGCTTGTTGTATACCCAATGCAGCATGCGTTTGGGTCACTGCCATACTTGCAAGGAGCGTGGCGCAGAGCAATTTTCCTTTCATTTTTCATTCCTTTCTTTTTGTTTTGGTATTCAAACTGTGATTGAGTTCAGTTTGGAAATAGACAAACTCGTCTATTTGACAATTTTTATTGTCATTAAGGATTATAAAAAAAGGAAAGCAAAATGTGAGAACTAATCGACAGAATGAAAGATATTTTGTACATTGATTAATGAAAATATCATTAAACCCTGAATTTACAGGGTTTAATGTATAGCTTTACTAAATTATAAACCTTGAAGTTTTAAACGATTGGCATGTTGACGATAAACGTCGACAGGATCTGGTGCGAACAACGCTTTGAGACCAAGCACTTGGTTGACTTCATCTAAATGGTTCCAGTTGTAGTTATCACGAATGGTTTTACCAAATTTGGCACTACAGCGTGATACGAGGCCATCATTGTCTTTTCCGCCATCGATCAGTAATGCGGTCACTTTTAGTGCTGAGTCTAAATCTAAAATATTAGTGATTTGGCCCACACCTGTAAATGAATAGTTATAAATGCCTTTTTCCACGCTATTGCCATCAGCGCAATTGGATTTAGGCAAGCCCAGAGGGAATGCGGAGTTATACTTTGCAGAACCCGCTAGCGTTAAACTTGAACCACCTGCCAATGCGTCATGAGGATAAGTCGTTGGATCTAGACCTTGCGCCCAAACGATGGCTTTAGAGACAAAATTCACAGCTCCAACCAAGGGTGCTTCGACAGCGGTGCCTTCAGCTTTTAAAATTAAGTCTGCTACAGGGGAGCCTTGATGAGGTCCTGCTACACTGGTTAATGAAGCCACTACATCTGGGCGCACACCGGCAACATAACGAATCGTTGGTCCACCATGACTATGTCCTATCAAATTCACTTTATCTGCACCGGTGAGTGCGCGGATTTCAAGGACCTGTTGTAAAAGTTGTTCGCCACGTACTTCGGTGGAGTTAAATGGCGATACGCGCGTTGCCCAGACATTTGCACCATTGCGGGCAAGATCAGGCAGGATTTGATACCAATAGTCGAGTCCAAATGAGTCTGTACCAACGGTAATGAAACCACCCATACCATGGTTAAATACGATTGGATATTTGGTCTTTGCATAGCTAGAACTAGCTTTGGCGGTGACTTGGGTTGCTTGCGATGCAGATACATTACTGATGAACGTAGCTGCAATTAAACCTGCTAAAAATGATCCGTATTTCATGAGCGATCCTCAATGTATTATTGTTTTATGACAATATTTATTGTCACTTCTAATAAAGCAATAAAGATCACCTGTTGCAAATTGAAAAAGATTAACTGTGACGCTAAATGTAACAAAATAAAAGAGCATGATTTATCAGATCGATTAAAGTAAATAAGAGGGCCGAAGCCCCCTTATTGCATTTAAATTTCAACGATAAGAATTAAAGTCCTTGCAGTTTTAAACGGTTTGCATGTTGACGGTACAGCGCCACAGGATCTTGTGCAAATAGCCCTGTTAAGCCAAACATCATATTGGCTAAATCGGTATGGTTAAGTTTGTAGCTATCGTTAATGACTTTACCGATATAAGCACTACAACGTGCAACCATACCGTCATTGTCTTTATTGCCATAAGACAATGGCCCGAGTTGCATTAGGATCGTGTCGATATCAAGTAAATTCGTGGTTTGCGCAACACCGGTCCATGAATAGTATTGAATGCCTTTGCTGTCGACTTGCTTTAAGTTCTTACTGCAATTTTCTGAAGATGCCAAAACACCGTCAGCTACAGCAGATTTTGCAACCGTACTGTTAAATGCAGCAGAACCTGTTTGTGATAATGATTTCATTGAAGCATCGAAATTAATTTCAAGCTCAGGTTTTGCCTGACCTAAAGCAATCAGTGGACCGACAATATAATCACCTAAAATATTAAAGGCAGTGCGAGAAAGTGAGTTGCCTTGAATATCATCCGCTACTTTAGAGCCGTGATAGGTTCCTGCAACACCTGTAATAGACGCAATGTACTGTGGTTTTGTTTGAGCAACATACAATACAGTTGGACCACCATGAGAGTGACCGATTAAGTTAAGTTTTGGCTTCCCTGTAATAGCCAAAACATCTTCAACTTGTGCAATTAACTGCTCACCACGATGTGCTGTGGTATTTGCAGGAGATAATTGCGCTGCGAATACGGTTGAGCCATTTCGTGCCATATCTGGCAAGATTTGGTACCAATAATCTAGTCCGATGGTGTCAGTGCCGATACGTGACCAACCGAGCCAACCATGCACCATTAAAATTGGATATTTGGTTTTTGCGTAGTCAGATTTTGCCGTTTCCTTCACCTGGAGGGCGCTAGGCGCAGCTTGAGTGCTTGCCGATATACTCATCGCTAAGCCTGCAACTGTAGCTACAGAGGCCATCTTGGCCGTGTTTACTAAAGATCGCATAAATGTTCCTTGATCTGATGTTGTTTTTATTACTTTTTAATAATGAAAATACTCTCTGTTTTTAAGCAACATCTTTGTGATTGGCTAGGCCATATCTTTGATTTTAGAGAGTTTGAATAGACAAAGATGCCTTGTCATTTTTTCATGCTCGGTTTGAAATTCCATGTCATTTTAGGACATGGACGGCGTTGAGGTGACAAGTATATTTATATACATTCGTTTTTTATTTTTATCGTTTATTTTAGTTGTTATGATTTAAGAACTTATTGAATTAAATTGTTTAATGCGTACAAATAAAAAAATTGTAAACAAAAAAGGACGTCCAAAGACGTCCTGTTCAGTGCTGAAAGGGAACTAACTTTTGAGTTAAAGTCCCTGTAATTTTAAACGATTGGCATGTTGGCGGTAGAGCGCAACTGGGTCAGGTGAAAATAGGCTGCGTAGGCCAAAGATCATATTCACTTCATCTAAGTGGTTGTGATTGTAGTCGTCGCGGATTACTTGTCCGATGTGGGTGCTACAGCGTCCAACCAAACCGTCATTGTCACGATTTCCATAGGCCAAAGGGGCAAGCTGACTAATCACTGTATCTAGTACATCTAATACATTTGTGGTTTGCGCTGTACCTGTCCATGAGTAGTAATACACGCCATTGTCGACTTTGGCACCCGACTGATTGCAGTTCGCAGCCAGTGCTGCAGTTGGAAATTTCGCATTAAATTCAGCAGAACCTTTTTCACTGATCGCGGTAAGTGATGCATCAACACTGTTGGGTAGACTCGAGTTGCCTTCAGCCCAAGTAATAATCGGTGCTAAGAGTTGATCGCCAAGGATCCCAAAGACTGAGTTAATAGTTTTATTCGCTTGGATTTTATCTGCGACTAGAGAGCCACGATAAGTGCCTGCAACCCCAGTCACCGAAGCCACATATTCAGGTTTGATCGCTGCAATATAGCGAGTTGTCGGTCCACCATGTGAATGACCAATGAGGTTCACTTTGGGTTGGCCGGTCAGAGCAAGAACTTCTTCGACTTGAGAGAGCAATTGCTCACCACGGACTTCTGTCGACTCTAGCGGAGAAACTTGGGCAGCAAAGGTATTGGCCCCATTACGAGCTAAATCTGGCAAAATTTGATAAAAATAATCCATGCCAAAGCTGTCAAAACCAATGCGAGTAAACCCGAACATACCATGGGTAAACACAATCGGATATTTGGTCTTGGCATAGTTTGCCGAGCTGTTGGCGGTGACATGTTGGAGTCCTGCCGCCGCTTGGGATTGTGTGCTGGCGATCACTGCTGATGCAGCGATGATTGCGCATAAAAGAGCTTGTGGTTTTTTCATCATTTCATCCTGAAATTGAGGTTGTTTTTAAATTGTTGTTTGCAGTTATTCTGCGAAAGGTAATTTCCCACCTTGATCATGCACAGATTCAAAGGTACTGACGCGGAGCTGATCTTCCTTCGATTTAAAATGTTGATTACGGAGTTGCTGCACCGCTTGTTGTTTAGCACTGTCACTCATATTGCTTTTCACAATGCTGTCACGCTCTGTGAGGTATTGATTTACGCTAGATTTCCAAGAGCTGCGCTGGCTGTCTAGATTTTCAAGGCGCTGAGTAGCTTCTGGACCCACTAAATTTAACCGCATTTGATGGATTTCTTCGCTTGAACCACCACGGGCTTTAATGTCTGCTGTGAGCTTGCGTAAATCTTCAAGTTTATTGATTTGTTCCAGATTTTCTTTCCAATCTTCTGGGAGTTCATCAAACAGGGCTTTTAGTTTTTTGGCTTTTTCTGATTCAGACAGTTTTTTGTCATTTACTACTTCCATCCGTTTCAGCGTGTATTCGTGATAAGTATTTTCCTTGCCAAATAAACCTTCAATTTCATAATCAGAAAAGAACTGTTTTCTTAAATTCTGGGTGCTGCTGTAGATCGAGCGATAGTATTGTGGTGATTCTTTGTCGTCGCTTGGTGGCTGTAAATGACCTAACTGTTCACGATATTTCATATAACGATCCCACAAATCATAAATTTGGGATAGCGCCGGTTCTTTATGACCTTGTGCAATGTAGGATTTAAAATCCTTTTTAATTTGATCTATCGACTTTTCACCATACTGAGTAATGAAATATTCAAAGCAATTCCGTGTTTGTTCATTCACGATCAAACGGTTTGAACCATCCATACTGATTTGACAGTTAACTTCCGTGTCTTGTTGACTTGGACTGAGCAGCGAAGAACCGCTTGTTGCTTGAGCCGTAGCGGTTTCGCCCTGAGCTAAAGGCGTATTTTGTTGTTGAATCGATTGATCTGAAGGATCGTTTTGTGATGCTTTTGGCGCCAGCCAAAATATAAATGCAGCAACTGCGATAACGACCAAGGCTATGATGAGCCAAAGTTTATTTTTTTGCATATCCCAATGCACCTTTATTCCGTTTTTAATTGTTCTAGAGTTCTAAATGCGAACTCAATATGACATAAAATGCAGATAAAAACATAGAAAAGTTGTAAACGCTTAGCATGGATTGATACCATGGCGCAGTTCTCTTTTTGCCCTATTTTAGTCATGAAAAAAGCTTCTCCTAAGATTCAGCGTCGTCCTGTACATGGTGTATTTTTATTAAATAAGCCTTTGGGCATTAGCTCGAATGCTGCATTACAAAAAGTGCGTTGGTTGTATCGAGCACAAAAAGCAGGACATACAGGTGCGCTAGATCCATTAGCCTCAGGTTTATTACCAATTTGCTTAGGTGAAGCAACAAAGTTTTCGCATTTTTTATTGGATTCGACTAAACGTTATAAAACCACCGTCTTTTTAGGACACAGTACCACGACGGGTGATGTGGAAGGTGAAATACTATTAGAGCAAGCTGTTCCAACATTGACTGAAGAAAATATTCAAAATGTCTTGGCGCAATTTGTAGGGGATATTCAACAAATTCCACCGATGTATTCTGCGCTGAAAAAAGAAGGTCGCCCGCTGTACGAGTTGGCGCGTAAAGGTATAGAAATAGAGCGTGAAGCACGTCCAATTTCGATTTATGCCATCGAGTTATTATCATTTAATGAGAATAGTATTACACTCGACATCACCTGTTCCAAAGGCACATATATTCGTGTTTTAGGCGAAGATATTGCCAAAGCATTGGGTACTTTTGGACATTTGACCTATCTACACCGTACGCAAACAGGGCATTTTGATCTCAATCCAACTTACACTATTGAATATTTAGAGAGTCTGACCGAAGCTGAGCGTGAAGCATTATTGCTGCCGGTGTATTCGCCTGTCGATCATTTCTGCAAAGTGCAAGCGCCGGAAGGTCGAGCTGAATATTTTAGTCGTGGAATGGAAAGTAATATTGAGCATGCTGCGGAAGCGCAGGTTTTGGTATTTGATGGGGAACGTTGCTTAGGTCTAGCGGAAATTACCGATCGTAAGCGCTTAGTACCAAAACGTGTATTAAATCTTGAATAGTCATCAACAGCCACTGAAGCCAAATTATGGAAATTGAAATCATCTTAAGCCTCTTATTTTTTGCATTTTTTGCCGGTGCAATTGATGCAGCAGTGGGGGGCGGAGGATTAATTCAAATTCCAGCCATTATGAATGCCATGCCGCACTTATCTCCGGCGACGGTGTTTGGCACCAATAAGTTGTCTTCGATTTTTGGTACAGCGTCAGCTTCCTATTCTTTTTTACGCCAAGTCAAACTCCGTTGGAAATTACTTGCGGTCATTGCAAGCTGTGCATTTGTTGCTTCTTTTGTGGGAGCAGCCTGTGTATCAATGATTCCTAAAGAAGTCTTACGTCCTTTTGTTTTGGTCATGTTGATCGTGATTGCGATCTATACCTTTGCCAAAAAACAATTTGGTCAGGTGCATGTACGCCAAGAACTGACCCCTAAAATTCTCGGTCTTGCCGCTCTTGGTAGTCTGGTAATTGGTTTTTATGACGGTATCTTTGGGCCTGGCACGGGCAGTTTCTTTATCTTCTTTTTTATTCGTTATCTACAAGCAGACTTTTTGCATGCCTCTGCTTTGTCAAAAGTCGCCAACTTAACCACCAACCTTGCAGCACTGAGTTTTTTTGCGCCCACTGGCCATGTGTTATTTGCGATAGGCTTAATGATGGCTGTAGCAAATATTTTAGGCTCGATCGTTGGTGTACGTGCGGCAATTAAATACGGTAGTGGCTTTATTCGAATTCTATTTTTGATTTTGGTGAGTATTTTGATTGTACGGTTGTGTTATCAAACCTTTACGGGACAAGCTTAAAACAAATCTTAACAGTGCGTTGCTGAATTCTGTCGCTGAAATGATTAGTATGAAAATAAGCGACTCGTTTGAGTTGTGGATAATAATTAAATTTCATAATACACAATTAGCTAAGCATCAGAGGTCATAACTACAATGAATATATTTGAAGCTTTACGCCAAAGTCATGAAAAGCAACGTGAACTTGCTGAAAAACTCATTCAAACATCAGGGGATACACCTGAGCGTCGAGATTTATTTGAGCTGCTCAAAAATGAGTTATTTGCTCATGCTGTTGGCGAAGATCGTTATTTTTACATCCCGTTAATGATGACTGATTCAGGTCTAAACATCACCCGTCATGCATTGGCGGAACATCATGAGATGGATGAATTATTAGAGCAACTGACGGAAACTGAATTTAGTAATCCAGGTTGGTTGGCAATTGCGAAAAAGTTATCTGAAACGGTACATCATCATTTGCAGGAAGAAGAGCACGGCTTTTTTCAGCAAGCAGGTAAAATCTTAGATGAAAAACAAAAGGAAAGTTTAGCCAAACAATATTTGGCGGAATATAAGAAATACAAGAAAGCAGATAAAGACAGTTTGACGGGATAAATATTAGTGAGTTTTGAGGACAAATTCCAAATTAAAAAAGACGGCAGAGGCCGTCTTTTTGTTTCAACTATAAATATAAAAAATTAGTCTGATACGCTGCTCGGAGTATTGCGAGAGGAACGTAAAGTCACCCCGACGGACGCCAACATAATGCAGACTAAGGCCACCCATTGCCACGTCCCAATATTTTCGCCAAGCAGAACCATACCTGTAATGGCAGCTAATGCAGGCGACAAACTCGATAAAGTCCCATAACTAAGTTTACTGAGGATTTTCAACGCTTTTAAATCCAGTGCATAAGGTATGGCCGTGGCTAAAATCGCAATCAATAAGGCTTTCGGCCAATATTGGGTATCGAGTAGGGCGGGTGCATTGTTATATAGTCCAATCGGGAGCAAGGTCAGTGCGGACAGTGTGATGGCAATCGTTAGCGCATGCATACCAATATTTTGGTGTACGACTTTTTGCCCGAAATAAATATAGAATGCCCAACAGAGTCCCGCTGCTAAGGCACAGGCTGCCCCAAGTATTGAGAAATTACCATCATGAGCTTGTCCCCAAGGCACCATCAAGGTAATGCCTAAGATTGCTAAAAAGACCCAAATATAATCACTGCTGTTTTTAATGGATAACAATGCCAGACCCAAAGGGCCGATAAACTCTAAACCCACGGCAATGCCTTGTGGTAATTTACCCAGTGACATATAGAACAACACATTCATCAAACAGAGTGCCGCGCTATAGCAGAGCAGATCCCGCCATTTTAAAAAAGACAGCCGTTTTAAAATGTGCCATGAACGAAACATTAAACAGATAATAATTGAAGCAAAACAGAGTCGTAAAATGGTCACACTGAGTGGATCAAGCACCAAAAATAATTGCTTGGCGAATGATGCACTGATTTGATAGGAGATCATGGAGAGCACCATGAAAACAACAGCGAGAAGTTGTGAATTTGGCATGCGGCACACAGTTGTTGGGCGGTGTTGAGCCCTATTTTTGAGTCAGTACAGTATAGCGGTTAATGCTAACAATTGAGTGAATTTTAACATTTGACCAAATCATGATGGATTTTGAATTTAAATGACTTTGGCTTTTTGCGTGGTATAGGTACACCCAATCGATGCACAGATGATGACAGCAAGGGCTAACCACTGAGTCCACAGCAATTGTTCATTTAAGAAAACAAAACCAGAGAGTGCTGCAATTGCAGGTTCTAGGCTCATGAGCGTTCCGAAACTGAGCGCAGTCATGTTACGTAGCGCAATCATTTCTAGAGTAAAAGGTAAAGCACTGGCTAGGGTCGCAAGTGCAATAAAATACAGCAGACTACTTGGCTCAAACGCCTGTGCCGGCATACCTGCAAAGAGTGCGATGGGCATCAAAACACACATGCCGACGAACATGCCTAAGCAAACGGTATGATTGCCTGAGACCCCTGACGGTTTTTGACCAGCCACGATATAGAGTGCCCAACACGCACCTGCACCGAGGGCAAGCAAGATCCCAATTGGGTCAAGACGTTGTGCTGCTTGATCAAATGGAAACAGCAAAATTAGGCCTAGAATTGCAAGGCCGACCCAGACGAAGTCGAATTTTCGTCTTGCTGCCAATAGTGCAACACTTAAAGGGCCAATAAATTCAAAAGACACGGCAATGCCGAGAGGTAGGCGATCAATGGACAAGTAAAACAGCATATTCATGCCTGCAAGCGCACAGCCATAGCTGATAATTGCAGACCATTTGACTTGTTTAAAATTGATTTGCCAAATTTTAAAGATAATCGCCAAGATTAATGCACCAAGCAGTAAACGCATCGCGGATACGGTCAGGATGGGAAACTGACCAAACAGGTACTTAGCGAACGAACCACTGCTTTGCATACTGATCATGGCAATAAGCAAGATCAGCGGTGCTTGGACAGTCGGTGCAACTTTAAAATTTGGCATAAACTAAATTTGTTTCGATGACTCGAAGAGCGGGAGAGTGGCACTAGCCAGATTTTAAAAGTTTATAACAATAAAAAAACCACAGCCCGAAGGCTGTGGCTTCAGAGTCTAATGCGATTAGAACAATACGCGAACTCGGATTGTACCTTCAACTTCGTGAAGTGTATCTAAAGCTTCTTTAGAGGCAGTTGCGTCAACGTCCATCACTAAGTAACCCACATCACCTTTAGTCATTAAAGACTGACCAGAGATGTTTATACCGTGTTCAGCAAACAAGTTGTTGATTTTTGAAAGAACGCCCGGCACGTTTTTGTGGATGTGAAGTAAACGGTGTTTACCTTCAGTCAACGGTAACGCGATTTCTGGGAAGTTCACTGCAGATAAAGTCATACCTTTATCAGAGTAAGCAACGAATTTTTCAGCAACCTCAAGACCGATGTTCGCTTGCGCTTCCATTGTTGAACCACCCACGTGAGGAGTCAAAATCACGTTGTCTAAGCCACGAAGTGGAGAAACGAATTCTTCACCGTTTGCTTTCGGTTCTTTAGGGAATACGTCTACAGCCGCACCAGCAATATGACCAGATTTGATTGCATCAGCAAGATCTTCAATGATGACACATGTACCACGTGCAGCATTGAGGAAGATTGCGCCTTCTTTCATTTGAGCAAATTGCTCTTTACCGAAGAAGTTACGTGTAGATGGAACGTCAGGAACGTGTAAAGAAACCACGTCTGCATTGGCAAGAAGTTCACCCATAGAACCGACTTGACGTGCATTACCCATTGGAAGTTTAGTTACAGCATCGTAATAAATTACGTGCATACCTAAACTTTCAGCAAGTACAGAAAGTTGCGAGCCAATCGAACCGTAACCAACAATACCTAAAGTTTTACCACGAGTTTCAAATGAACCGACTGCAGACTTGTTCCAACCACCACGGTGAGTTGAAGCAGATTTTGCAGGAACACCACGAAGTAATAGAATCGCTTCAGCAAGTACTAGTTCAGCAACTGAACGCGTATTTGAGTATGGTGCGTTAAATACTGGAATACCACGAATCATGGCAGCATTTAAGTTCACTTGGTTTGTACCGATACAGAAACAACCCACAGCAATCAGTTTGTTCGCCGCTTCAAAAACTTCTTCAGTTAATTGAGTACGTGAACGAATACCAATGAAGTGAGCATCTTTAACCGCTTCTTTCAACGCTTCACCCTCAAGCGCAGTTTTACGGTAGTCAATGTTGGTGTATCCAGCAGCATTTAGAGTGTCGATTGCGTTTTGGTGAACGCCTTCTAACAACAAGAAACGAATTTTATCTTTAGGTAAAGAAAGATGTTGGCTCATTACGGCTCCGCTACAAAGGCCAAATTTAGTGCGCATATAATAGCATAGGAAGTCGCCTGATATACATTTCCTTTATGACCGACGTCATGGCTATTTTGGCGAATGATGAGTCAATTTTTTTAGATTTGGTCTAATTAACTTGGTCATATTCCTCGTGACATTTTGAAATCACGTTTTTCTTTGGGTTTTGTCAAAAAAAGCCCAGTTATAGCTTATAATGGTGCCGCTCAAAATCATCTTGAACAATTCCCTGACATTTTGATGCGCTCTGTTTCAGGCTTTTTCCCTTGAAATATGCGTTACCGCAGTTTTGACTGAATGAAGTCTGGACCTTTAAAAAACTTGTTTACTTCTTGCAAGGTCTGAAAACGATGAATGCTCCAGTCGCTTTAACCCCAGAGTTATTGACCCAATTGACCGCTATTGTTGGCGAAAGCCGAATTAAAACCGATGCGGATAGTCTCCAAAATTGGGGTCGTGACCATACTAAGCACTTCGATCCAAACCCGTCGGTCGTCGTTTTCCCTTCAAGCACAGAACAAGTTCAACAAATTGTAAAACTTGCGAACCAATTTAATGTCGCGATCACACCAAGTGGCGGTCGTACAGGTTTGTCTGCGGGTGCTGTGGCTGCTAACGGTGAAATCGTGGTAAGCATGGACAAGATGAACCAAATCTTGGAATTCTTTCCAGCTGACCGTATGGTTCGCGTACAAGCAGGTGTAGTGACTGAACAACTTCAGAACTATGCTGAAGAACAAGGCATGTACTACCCAGTTGATTTTGCATCTTCAGGTTCATCTCAAATTGGCGGTAACATTGGTACCAATGCGGGTGGTATTAAAGTTATCAAATACGGCATGACTCGTAACTGGGTGTTGGGCATGACTGTGGTTACTGGTAAAGGTGACATCCTGCGCTTGAACAAAGGCATGATCAAAAACGCGACTGGTTATGCACTTCAACACTTATTTATTGGTGGTGAAGGTACGCTAGGTTTAGTGACTGAAGCTGAAATCAAACTTGAACGTCAACCCCATGACTTACAAGTGTTGGTTCTCGGTGTGCCTGATTTTGATGCGATTATGCCTGTTCTACATGCCTTCCAAAAGAAAATCGACCTGACTGCATTTGAGTTCTTTGGTGAACTTGCGATGCAAAAAGTATTGGACAATGGTCATGTACAACGTCCATTTGAAACACCATGTCCGTTCTATGTTTTACTTGAGTTTGAAGCACCATTTGAACCGATCATGGATGCGGCAATGGAAATCTTTGAACATTGCATGGAACAAGGTTGGGTACTGGATGGCGTGATGAGCCAAAGCTTAGACCAAGTACATAGCTTATGGCGTTTACGTGAAGACATTTCAGAGTCAATCGCACCGTTCACACCATACAAAAATGACATCTCAGTTCTGATTACACATGTGCCTGCATTTATTAAAGAAATTGATGCAATTGTGGAAGCGAACTACCCAGACTTTGAAATTTGCTGGTTCGGTCATATTGGTGACGGTAACTTGCACCTAAATATTTTGAAACCTGCGGATTTAAGTAAAGATGAATTCTTTGCAAAATGCCAAGTGGTGAACAAATACGTATTTGAAACTGTGAAAAAATATGACGGTTCAATTTCTGCAGAACATGGCGTGGGTATGACTAAGAAGCCTTACCTCGATTACACACGTTCAGCAGAAGAAATCGAATATATGAAAGCATTGAAAAAAGTATTCGATCCAAATGCGATTATGAACCCAGGTAAATTGTTCGATCTTTAATTTTTAAAGACGATTGAAAACGCATCTTCGGATGCGTTTTTTTTATGGCTATAGCACGACTTTTTAGCCACGCATGGATGAGAGACCACACATTGATTTTTGGAATGGAGTACTTCTTTTACATTGCTTAAATAGTGTTTTGGACAAATGTTCGGCATGATAGGACTGAATAATAATTTTGAGTTGCTTCTATGTATCGTTTAATTGCTGTGTCTGCATTGTGTGTGGGGATGTTGGCGGGTTGTGCGACAACGCAGAAAATTGTGTCTAAAGTCGGTTCTTCTGCTACGCCACTCGATCAGGTATTAAAAGAACGTCCTGATTTGCGTAAAGAACTGTCGACTGTGGAAATTCGTCAGTATTTTAACCGTGTTGAGTCGCCAAATGCGGGGCAGGTGAAAGTGACGGAAACGGGTTTGATGGATGATTCGGTGAAATCGGTTCGTACCATTTATAGTTTTAGATTGGTGGATGGTGACTGGCAGCGTGTAAATACGCAAAAGGAATATCAGTGCCAACGTGGTAAAAATACCAAGACTTTCCAATCGGCGAAGTGTCCTTAATAAATCTTTGATTTATGGTTGAAATTTAGGCATGTGTGCCTCATAAAAAGCGTATCGATTGATGCGCTTTTTTATTGGGGAAATAAGAATAATGAATATTTTAATTGTCGGAAACGGTTTTGATTTATCACATTATTTGCCGACGAAATATGACCATTTTATGGTGGTAATGGATGTCATAGAAAATTGGGACGAAGCCAAAGGTGATATGGGCTTTGATGATCTTTTTGGATCCTTGTATGAAAAAGAAGATTATTTCTTTGGATATACGAAAGCAATGTATAAAACTGAAGAAATTCAGATTCCTGTAGCACAAATTGAGCAATTACAATATAGATTAAAAGAAAATGTGTGGTTTCAGTATTTTTCTGATCATGTGAGAGAAGTTCAAACTTGGATAGATATTGAAAATAAAATTGAAGAAATTCTATTAAGTTTCGCACATGTATTGCCTTTTATTGAAAGAATAAATCATCAATCACAACATGCTTTTAATCATCATGAATTCGATACAGAAGTTGGAAAAAGAAATTCAATTATTTTAAAGAAGTTCGATTTATTTGAGGAGAAAGGTCTGCATAAAGGATTTAACTCCAAATTTTGTTATGGTAGTAACGACAAAAATGGGGTGAATCCATCGTTATTTTTAAATTTTTTGAACAAAAAATTAGATGAGTTTATTGAAATTTTTAATTTATATCTTGAAATGATAGTCAGCAAATTATCTCGAACTAATGATTTCACTTTTAAAGGTGATAATTGGGTTTTTCCAGAAAAAATTTATTCATTTAATTATACAAATACATATGAGCGTATTTACAATTCAGTAAAAATTGAATATTTACATGGTCGTCATGGTGAGCAACAAAATATCGTTTTAGGTGTTTCAGATATAGATGATGAATATCTAAAGAAGTTAAAAGCTTATGGCTTAACGAAATATCATCAAAAACTTTTTAAAGAAACTGATTATTTATTTCTTAGTGAAATCGTTGATCATTTTTTTTCAACTGAAAAAGCAAAAAAAACTTTGGAAGATGAAATAAATACATATTTAGATAACCCAATGCTTACTTCTGATGTGTATTTTAGAGCTATGTTTGATGCAAAGCGGAATGATTTTATACATCTTAGTACGAGCACAGAGGAAACATATAACATAAAAGTTTGGGGGCATTCTTTAGATCGATCTGATTCTAACTATATAAAAGAAATATTTTCTTTTAATGGAGAACTAATTGAGCATAGATGCAATGTAGTAATTTATTATTTTCATGAGCAAGCTAAATTTGATTTGCTTAATAATTTGTTGGATATAATTGGAAAGATAATAGTAGAAAAATGGATGAAGAAAGGCTGGCTAAAATTTGAGAAAAATCCAGATATTGCAAAACTTAATGGAATAAAGCCCGTCGAATTACCAAAATATCAGCATCCTAAAACTGTGACACTGAAATCCATTTAGCCTATCGAATCAGCTATCTCTAGTAAGCTAAGATCAAACGATCCTAAATAAACCTAAAACAATATGAAAACCCTCGCTTTTATTCACGTCAATGATTCAGGTTCACCCGTTGGTGACTTTGCACCAGTCACATCAGTATTTTCCCATTATGAATTGGGAAATACCGTTTCGCCATTTTTATTGCTCGACCATTTAGGGCCTGGGGTGCTGAAACCAACCCAACTGAAAAAAGGTGTGCTGGAACACCCACATCGAGGCTTTGAAACCGTCACATTGGTGTTTAAAGGTGAACTTGAACATCATGATACGACTGGCGGCGGTGGTGTCATTGGTGAGGGCGATGTGCAGTGGATGACTGCGGCTTCAGGCATTCAGCATGAAGAAGTCTTTAGCCATGCCTTTGCACAGCGGGGCGGAGCATTTGAAATATTGCAATTGTGGGTCAATTTACCTGCTAAAGATAAAATGAATCCTGCACGCTATCAGAGCTTAGCCAAAGCCAGTATTCCTATTGTGAATTTAGCCCAAGATGCTGGTTATGTAAGGGTGATTGCAGGGCAATATTTAACAGCCCATGGCCCTGCAGAGACACATACACCCATGCAAGTATTTGATGTCTTTGTCAGAGCCAATCAAAGCATCACCCTTCCTGCACAGGAAGGGAATACCACGCTTGTGTATTTACGTTCGGGCAAGCTGAAATTTAATGAAACGGATGAACTATTAAATGCACAGCATATGGCAGTTATGTCGAGCCAAGGTGAAAATGTCGAATTGACGGCAGTTGAAGATAGCCACATGTTGTATTTATCGGCGCAGCCTTTAAATGAACCCATCTATGGGCGAGGTTATTTTGTGATGAATCATTTTGCAGAAGTCATGCAAGCCTATGAGGACCTAAAACAAGGTCGCTTTATCCAAAAAGCAGACAATGAAAAGCCATAAAAGTGGCTAGATAAAAAGACCAATACAACGCCAGCAAACACTGTTAAAATAGTCGGACTCAAACCGACAGATCGGTTCGTTGAAGTTCATTTTATCTCTATCTAGCGTCTTGTGAATACGACGCACATATGGCGGATATGCCGCAAATTCATTTTTAAAATTAATATTACAGTGCTCGTCATTGGGCTGAAGTGTCTCTCCCTATTTGTCATTTCAAGCTCGACAGCACACATTTGATATGTAGATAACAATGCAAAACGTACAAACCACAAAATTAAGTCGTGCCACCTTAATGTTTCCCTTGGCACTGGTTTTATTTGAATTTTCTGTCTATATCGGCAACGATTTAGTCCAACCCGCCATGCTTGCGATTACCCAAGAGTTTGGTGTGAGTAGTGCATGGGCACCCTCGTCGATGTCATTTTACTTATTGGGAGGTGCTTGTGTCGCTGCAATATTAGGGCCATTGTCAGACCGATTAGGCCGTAAAAAAGTCCTGTTGGGTGGTGTAGCGTTCTTTAGCTTATGCTGTTTAGCGATATTGCTCACACATAATATCGAAAGCTTTTTAACTTTGCGTTTTTTACAAGGTTTTGGTTTATCGGTCATTTCTGCCGTGGGCTATGCCGCTGTTCAGGAGACCTTTGAAGAGCGTGACGCCATCAAAGTCATGGCGATCATGGCGAATATTTCACTACTGGCGCCACTGATCGGTCCCGTCCTCGGTGCCTTTATGATTGATCACGTGTCATGGCATTGGGGCTTTATTGGAATCGCATTGCTATCTTTTTTGAGTTGGTTTGGTTTAAAAGCCAAGATGCCGACTCAGCACATCAGCATTCCAAAGCAACCGGTGGGCTATATTATCGATGACTTTAAACAGGTGTTAAAAAATAAACGCTTTTTGGCACTGACACTGGGTCTACCGATGGTGGCAATGCCACTGATGCTGTGGATTGCGCTATCTCCGGTGATATTGGTGGAGCAGCTAGGACTGAGTAGCATGCAATATGGCATGGCACAGTTTCCTGTTTTGGGCGGTCTGATCCTCGGTAATATTGTCCTGATTAAAATCATCGACAAACTGCCATTAGGTCAGTCTGTGATGATCGGGCTACCGCTGATGTTACTCGGGACGAGCCTCGTGGTGATTGGGACGATGACTGAAAGTTATTTTCTGACCTTTCTCATTCTCGGCATGAGTTTGGTCAGTTTTGGTGAAGGGATTAGCTTTTCTGTGCTCTATCGATTTGCCTTAATGTCGTCTGAAATGTCGAAGGGCACTGTGGCTGCGGCAGTGTCTGTGATCATGATGCTGACGTTCTTTGCCGTGATTGAAATCGTGCGCGTGCTGTATGAAAACTTTGGCCTTTGGGCCTATAGTTTGGCAGGCTTTACCCTCATTATCTTGTGGTTCAGCCTACCACGCTTGGTGGTGCGAGATATTATGCGACAACGTAAATTGACGGGTGAATTTTAAATTCGAGTTCATGCCATCATAGAAAAAGCCCAATGCTGTGTAGAACAACATTGGGCTTTTTTATTTGCTGTATACCGTCTTAATTTGATGTTGCAGGTTGTTCTGCATTTTTTAATTTGCGATCGAAAATAAACGGACCAAAAGGCAAAATCGATGCAATCAGGCCCATTAGAAATACGCTGAGTGACCATTTTTGCTTTTCACAGACCACAAATAGCACCACCAAGAAGGCAATAAACAAGACGCCATGTCCCATACCGACGTATTTGACCAATATTGGATTATCCATCAGGTACTTCATTGGCATAGCAATGAACAACAATAATAAAAAGGAGATGCCTTCGAGTAGGCCCACAAAGCGTAAGGTCTTGATATTCATGCGAAGTCTAAATTCAAAGTGATTTCAGCCTTGAGTGTACCTGAAAGCACTGCAGGAACGAAGCATTCCCGTTGAAATAATTGATCCGCATATTGAGTCTAAGTTGATGTATTTAAAGTTAATTCTGAGTCGTCTGCTCGGATTAACCTTCTAGATCCGTTAAGGCATCTTCAATCGAACCCTGATCAAATTCATAGTTACAGCCGAGTAAAATCATCGGGCTTTTTCCGGTCATTTCAGACAGGCTTAGTTTGTGATTGATGGCATGCAGATCATCCGTTTCAGCTTCCGTACGTAGGATTTTTTGACCACGGAAAAACGGCATATTGGCAACCATCGGATGCTGTTCAATACCATATTTTTGGGCAAGTTTTTTCACATCGGCTTGGCGATAGATCGCGAATACTGCATTGGAAGACAGGCCAATTTCTTGGGTTGGCATGCCAAAAAATTCAACAGGCTGCTTCATAATCGAGTAAAGTGTCATGGTAGGTGTCGTAATCGGCCTGACATTCCAAAATACGCTTCAAATCTTGTGCTGTCGGTGCTGCAAAAACAGAAGACGCAGCTAAACATGAGGTCGCCACAATCGTGGGTAATATGAGGCGTTTAAGACCTAAACTAAGCATTTTCATTATGAGTCTCAAATGATTCTATTTTATTTCTGCCTGAATCAGCTGTGTTCGAAGCTGAATCAGTTCGGCTAATGTTTCTAATAATAAACTGATTTGCTTGAGCACCAGTTGCAGGTGATTAGACCGCATTTCTTCAGTGCTGAGTGTTTGAATTTCGAAAAGTTTTTGCTGAATTTTCTCAGGGTTGAGCGGTTTTTGCTGAATTAAGACCTCGTCTAAGGTGCTTTGACACCATTGCAGCAGTTCAAGGACTTGTTGGTCTTGTACCTGTTCACGGTGGCTCCCCAATGCCGAAATATAACTGAGCTGACTATGGCTATAGACCAAATAGCGAAAAGCATGTTGAATCAAAGTTTGGTCGGGTTCAGGCTCGGTACTTAAACTTGAAATCATGCTCGATAGTTCAGTTTGAGCATTATGGGCTGAACGACGGGCACGCCGATAATCAATGCTATTAGTTTTCCCATGGAGATATTGCTCAACTACGGCATCAAAATAATGCAAGGTCGCAGCAGAGCTTTTTTGAATGGTCTTGGAAATATTGCGAAAGTCCCAATCTGGCCAGATGACATTCACTGCGAACCATGCAATAAAACAGCCGAGTAGGGTATCAACGATACGCGGTAAAATAACTGCATAACCAGCGCCTTTTAAATTAAAAATCAGCAAGACCATTAAGGTTGCCATGAGGGTCGCCATGGCATATTTTTTGGCACTCAGATAGAAAAAGCACACGCCAAAAATAATCGTCAGTAGTAATTGACCTTCGACACTAGGCACAAAATACAAAATAGGAATGCCAAGTAAGACCCCTAATATGGTTCCCAATGTCCGCATTTTTAAACGACTTTTGGTCGCAAAATAACGCATCTGACAGACAAATAAACTGGTCAATAATATCCAGTAGCCATTTTTAGCAAAGGGCAATAGCGAAATGGCATAGCCCATCGCAAAGACAAAAGCGATGCGAACGGCATGGCGAAATAAGGCAGATTCGGGACTCAAATGCTGTTTCAGTTTGAGCCATAAATCATGCCAGCCATGAATATCGTCATCAAGTAAATTGAGGTTATCAATATGCTGCTGATAAGCCTGTTGCTGTGAATGATCTAAATCCTGCACATGCGAAAAACGTTCTTGCACACTGTCCAAATTACTCAAGATCAGCTGTAGGTTTTTCACTTCTATGTTTTGCGGATTATTGGCCATCCACTCCTGCAAAGAGGCATGCAAATGTGCCAGTGCTTGTGCGGTAATGGGATCAGGCTGATAGGGCTTGTCGATGCAAAATACAGTAGGCCAACTGTTGGCAAGCCTGCGCTTGTAATCGAATATTTTTTTGAAAACGGAAAATTAAATCAGTACGGCTAAAATTTGGATGAATTTGTTCGTAGTGTAAATAATTCGCACTGGCCTGTTCGTGAATATCTTGTGCCAAGAAATATAAATTCAGCCAGTAGATGGTGTTTTTATTGGCTCTTGATGCTTTTAAACGGGTGAGTAAAGAAGCTTTGGTCGTGTTTAAACTCGGGATGACATCACTGTTTTTGAGTGATAATTCATACAGTAAGTGTTCCACATTGTCGACATTATCTGGGTCAAATAAGCGTGCTTTTGCATTCAGTACTTCGGCGATTTGTAAAAAACAACGCGAGAGATTGTCCTGTACGGGTAGGGTGGGTTTAATCAGGTAAAAAAGAATTGAGGTCAGGCCATACCATAAGGCCCCTAGAACAAAGCAGCTGGGTTGAAAATACCAGGTGTCATATTCGCCCAAGCCGAACATGGTGTAAATCGACAGTAAAATCGTGCCAAAAGATATCGTGGCATAGCGTTGCCCCAAAGCTCCTAATAAAATAAATCCTGCACTGGACAGTGAAAGATACAATATAAACAGCAGCTTATAGGGAAAGAGAAAATCTAAAATACTACTGACACTAAAGAAGAGTACGCAGACATAGAGCAAATTACGCAGTCGGATGCTGAGTCGGTCGTCAAAGTCCGTGAGCGCGGTGGCAATCGCACCTAAGGTGACGGGCACAATAAAACTATGAAAACCGAGAAAATATAATCCGAGCGTGGTGCCACTCAAAACAATACAAATTTGCAGGCAATACATAATGATTGCACTGGATTGAAACTGTTGAAACCAAGAGAGTCGCGTGTTCACAGAGTTATGAAGTATTCGAATGATTTTGTAAATTAGACTGAGCTTTTTTCTGTGAACTGTCAATTTTTATTCAATAGAAAAGCGGACTTAAAGTCCGCTTATTCAAATCTATGTGCAAGGTCGATTATTGAATCACACCACAGGCAATACGGTCACCGCCACCGCCTAGAGGTTTAGGGTCGTCAGAGTAATTATCACCACCAGCATGGATCATGATGGCTAAGCCTTGTACATCCGCCAATTTCAAACGTGGTGCAATTAAATTCACTTTTGCTGTGCCATCGGTTTGAACTTGAAGGATCGGTAAGTCACCCAAGTGACCTGTTAGCGGCGTACCGTGGTGAGGTGCAGCTTTAGGGTTAAAGTGACCACCTGCAGCAAGAGCAGCACCCGCTTTTCCATCTTTTTCAGCTGGGGCACAAGAGCCTTTTTCATGAATATGGAAACCGTGTGGACCCGGAGGAAGCTGGGTTAAATTGGTATGAATAACCAAGCCAGCAGGGCTATCAACCAAGTTAATTTGACCGATGCTTTGACCAATACCTTGAGCAGTCACGGCATTGACCGTCACGGTTTTTGCATTCAGACCTGTTGAAGTCGAGGTACTCGCACAGCCTGTAAACATCAGGGCACTGACCGCAGCAAGCGCACCGAATTTAAATAGTGAAGACATGTTTGGCATCCTGTCTGTTTTTATGGAGTTTCAACCATTGAAACAGATGCGGATACAGGATGACAGATAATTTAAGTATTTGATTGTAATATTTGTTTAATGAATTCAAGCCTGAATTAAGGTTGTTCAGGCTTATCATCTATATTGTCTAAGTTATGTGCCAACGTTGCTTTGGGCATCATGACGGGTTCAATTTGGGTTTCATGCAACCATTCACGCCAAATGGCTAACAATACTGCCAAAATCACTGGGCCGATAAATAAACCGACAAGACCGAAACTGGCGATCCCACCCAAAACACCAAACATGATTAATAAGAATGGAATCTGCGTTGCCCCTGAAATCACTAAAGGACGAATCACGTTATCGGCTGTACTCACGATACATACACCCCAAGCCATGACGCCAATGGCTTCAATGGTTTGACCTTGTGAAAATAACCACAACGACACAGCGGTATATGAAATTGGTGGGCCAAACGGAATCAGTGCCAACATGAAGGTAATGATGGTTAGTAACATCGGGTTAGGGACATCGGCGACAAAATAGCTCACACCGGCAAGTAAAGCTTGGGCAATGGCGGTGAGACCGATGCCATACACTACGGCACGTGTGGTATCCGAGATGGTGGCAAGATAATGATGAATACGAGGCCCAATGACCATTTCGAGGGCTTTACTGACCTGACTTAAAATGGTTTGACCGTCACGATAGAAGAAAAATAAAGACATCACGGCAAAACACAGCTTAAAGATATTTTTACTGACTTCGCCGACCAAAACTTTACCGTAGTTCAAATGCCCCTGAATCCAAATTTGTACCGATTGAATAATACTGTTTGGGTCATTGTTCAGCTCATGCAGGGTACGACTGACTTCTTTACCAATAAACGGCAGTTGGCGAATAAAATCAGGCACATTGACATGACCAGAGAAAACTTGCTTTTGTAATTCAAAATACAAGTTACGGCCTTCATGTTGTAGCAAGAAGATCGCAAAAATCACCGGCAGACCTACCACGAGCACCACCAGTAAGATCATCAGCGCCGCACTTAGATTTGCACGATTGCCACAAAAACGATGCACCGATTGATACAGCGGCCAAGTCATATAGGCAATAATCGCTGCCCAAACAACGGGCACAATAAAGTATTTGAGTACGCTAAAGCTCAAAAAAATCAGGATAAAAAATAATCCGAACAATAAGACTTTTTGTAATGTAGGTGCGAACGTTGGCAATGCGTGCTCTGATTTTTTCATCATGTTGTGTTCAATCTTAACCGAAAAAAAAGCTCCCGAAAACGAGAGCTTGTTAACTTATGGTGAATATCTTTCAGGCTAGATCCTTGCAAGATTGGCCTTTATATCAGCAAAATGTGGAATGATGGGTTAAAACCACTCGGCTTCGTCTTCAATAATGGCATTGAGCACAGGTTGCCATTGTTGCTGCATGCCGAGGTACAATTTTTGCGTTTTATCAAAAACCGAAAGACCTTGCATGGCAAGTTGACCATAAGCAGTACGTTCAGAAATCCAAGCAACGGGCTGTTGTTCAACTTTATTGAAAAAATCTTGAATTTCTTTGGAATGAGCAGAATTGGGTTTGACACGATTGGCCAGCAATAAGATTTGGACTTTACCTTTACGAATCCGTTTAATTTCTTGTAAATGCTTTAAAAAACGACGGGTCGAGTCGATGTCGAAGAAAGATGGTTGTAGCGGGGTAACGATGGCGTGAGCTTCACTGACCAACTGATCTGCATGTTCACCCGATAACGCACCCGGTGCATCGATAATCAGATATTCAATCCCTTTCGGCACATCACCAATCGACTTTTCATGACGCCAATCTAGGCTCTGAATTGGGGCGGCAGTCTCTGGGCGCTGTTTGAGCCATTGACGTGCAGACTTTTGATTGTCAGCATCTGCCAAGGCCACTTTATAACCTTTTTGCGCAAGTGCAGAGGCTAAACTGATTGCTGTGATGGTTTTGCCACAACCACCTTTTTGATTGGCAATTAATATCGTTTTCATCGACCTAAATAGATTTTATTCTGCTCATCCCTAGCATATCATTGTTTAATGCGGGGAATATGACAAAGAACCAAAGTCTAAGTTTTTTCTATACGTTTCGCTGTAATATATTAAAAAGATTAGGAATTTTAAATGTCTGTCTGGATGGCCATGCTCATTGGCGCGTGTATTGGGATTGTACTGACCACCTTAATTTTAAGTGGCAGTCGCAATGGAAGGATTAAGGCAGAATACGAGCAATATATTGCAGAACTAGAATTGGAACATCAGCAGGCCTTGGCCCATGCACAAAAACGCAGTGTAAATACCAGTCGTGCTGTTTTAAAAGGCAAAATGGCCGAACAAATGGCGCCGATCATGCCTGAATTTCAGTATTTACCTAGCGATGCAAAGTTTCTCGGTGACCCGATCGATTATGTGGTTTTTGATGGCTATACCGACTTTCGTGATGGTGATGGACTCGCTGAAGACATCGAAGTGGTGCTGATTGATATTAAAAGTGGTGGCGCACGTTTGACCAAAGGGCAACAAGCGATTGCACAAGCCATTGCCGAAGGGCGAGTACGTTTTGAAACCATCCGAATTGATTTTGAGCATATTTAAGCTCGCGTGACTCAGCCTCAGAACCGTCGAAAAGTAATAAGGACAGAATATCCACATGGAAAAACTCTTAGCGACTGCAGCCGTTTTTTCGCTCATGCTGTGGATATGGTCAGAATATTTTCGTGCCATTCCACATTTAGAGCAGACTGGTGTGCTGAAAAATTTTCAGGTCACAGCGACTCAGGCATTTTCCGGTGAATATTTGCTGTTGGATAAACGCTACTACAGTGCGAGTAGTCGTACATTACATCCGGCCGCACCGACCGTGGTGGGTGGCTTTCAAGACTTGGCGTATGTCAGCAATATTGATTTGCTACTGGGTTCAGGCGCAAATGATTTCCAGTCTTTAAAATATCATCTTGAATGGTCGCAGCAGAACCGCTGTTTTAACGTACAAGCGAAAAATGTACCCTCGACACAAGTTGAACAGCTCAAGTCTGAATTGCAAAATGTCAGTGTGATTGCTCAATCCGAAGACGTTGCAAATCGTATTCGTCGTTTGAAATCAGGGGATCGTGTGGAGATTTTGGGTGCATGGGTGGATGTACATTCCATCAAAACAGGCAAGTCGTATAACACCTATAATGTGTTGAATAAAAAGCCCTGTCATATCCTAAAAATTAATGCCATTCGATTAATCAAAGACTAGGTATTTTTATCTAGATTTGATTGTGCTTAAACATGGCCTTGGACGCTTTAACTCAACTTCCGTGCGCGGGCGAGCAACATGCGCTGACCAATTTTTGGAATGCCTTCAGCATCAAAATACTGCGTTTCAAAACATTCAAACTGGGCATCTTCAAGCAACTTTTGCATATTACGATCCAAATGACAGCCATCCGCGACTTTCTTTTGAATGGGCGTCAGTAGGTGTTGTAACTGCTTAATTTTCCCATTTTCATTGTGTTGTACATGCTCAACCAAATGAAATGTCCCTGTTGGTTTAAGGACGCGGTAGATTTCTTCAAGCGCAGTTTCAATATCGGCAATGCTGCATAAGGTCCATGTACTCACGACATGATCTAGACTTTCATCTGCAAAGGGTAATTTTTCAGCACCGGCTAAAATATGCTGTACCTCAAAGGGTGCCGCATGTACACGTTCAGCAGCTAAATGAAAAATATCAGGATTGGGCTCAAGGGCAAAAACCGTATCAACATTTTGATAAAACGCTAAATTCAAACCTGTACCAAAGCCAATTTCGAGTACTTCACCAGACACGGCTAAAAGGAGTTCGCGTCGTTTATCCATCAGGCTCGGTACTTGCATGACTTGATTTAAAAGATGCGGAAAAATGTGTTGTTGATAAAATTTATAAATCATAGCGGGTATTGTTGTTGGCTTTTTTTAAAGTGTAAATCATGTCGTGGAGCATGAATATGGGCCAATTGACTGAATAACAGCATTTTGTTACCAAGTTCATAAGGTTTATGCAGACTGTGTGCGTAATATAGAGTTACAACTAGTGAAAACGACATTCATCAGGCTCAACCTACGCGATTTTAAGCTCATATTCAGGTTGGGGCATTATGAATAGATGAAGTCGGCTCAATTGCAGAATTAAAATTGAGTAATGTGAAGTATTACAGGGTAAGAGGATAACGCGATGATCAAGCGAATTGCATTAAGTACTGTGCTTGCAGGCTTTTTATTGAATGTCGGTGTCCAAGCGTCTTCAGATTATAATATTGCCAAAGGCTTAGCACCTGCTGCCAAAGGCCAGTCGATTTCCACTTTGAAAGAATTTAAAGGTGATTTCCGAATTTTAGGTTCAAAAACCTATCAAACAGATGAACAAGCAAAATTTTCTCCGATTGATTATGCAGTCAGTTGGGGCTTATTTGCAGAGCCAGAAATTGCTCGTACGATTTCAGTCAATCAATATGACCGTTTCTTAAATTGGAAAATGGATCGTGTTCCTGTACCGCAAAAGCAAGCCATGATGATGGTGTCGAATATGCACATCATTCCTGCAAACCCGCAAATTGCTAAACAAATTACTCAAGTAAAACGTGGTGATCTTGTGCGTTTAAAAGGGGATTTGGTTGAGGTGAAAGACAAAGATTTGGTTTGGACTTCATCTTTGACCCCAACAGATACGGGTGATGGGGCTTGTGAAGTTTTTCGTGTAAGTTCGATTCAGTGGATTGAAAAAGTCAAAGGCTAAACTTCGATTACATCGAGATCGTATTGAAATCGGTGTGCATTAGATTCAAGGTAAAATAATTTGATGATGAAAATGACGATAAAGAAACAGCTTATTTTGAGTCTAATGTTGGCGAGTGGTTTGGCGCTTGGTGGATGTACCAGTATGAGTTCAACTGTAGATGGGAAAACCCATGTATTTACTGAACAGCAAAGTTGTCCGACCTTGCTTGAGATGGATCGTGGACAGACTTTGGAAGTACTGTTAAACGAAAATCCAAGTACTGGTTATGTATGGTCTTTGGCTGAGCAACCGAAACTTTTTAAAGTTGAAGAAGTGTTTCAGTCAGCTCAACAACAAGCTGCTGCTGCAGATACGACACCAGTGCTTGGTGCCGGTGGTCAAAAAACTTATCGTTTTACCGCAACGACTGCGGGTGAAGAATTACTACATTTGAAGCATGCACGAGCTTGGGAAAAAACCGCGATGGCTGAATGGACTTGTAGAGTACGAGTGTCTTGATTTGAACCGATGATGAACGATAAAAAAAGCCAGTATTTATACTGGCTTTTTTTATTGCAGACGAACTGATTTAGAACGTCTATCTAGGCATTATTTCGCGCTGAGCGCTTGACCGTCAAATTGAATACCTTCCCAACCATTTTGCATAAATTGGCGAATGTTTTGGTGGTCAGTTGCGTCTGGTGTCGCCAAAACAGCAGCATAATGTTCAGCAAAAAGACTTAATGTTTCAGCTTGGTTTAGACCATTCAATTGGGCAAAAGAAAATACTTTGGCACTGCCTTGGTTTTCAGTCGCTGCATTGGCTTGTTTGCCATTGGTAAAAGCAGTTGGTGTGTGGTTATAACGCGCTTCAATAAATGCAATCACATCTGAAAATTTCGCAGTCCCTGCTTGAAGTTGATCTAATAATTCCTGAGCCATAATGTCCTCTTTCAATAAAAAATACCGCAAAGTGTTGCAGACTATAGCAAGCTTTGGCCCAAACATTTAACACTATTTGCGTAAATTAAATGCGTGTATATTGAAGGGCGACCTTAGGCAGTCTGTTGCCTAAATTGTAGATACCAATGATGTTGAAGTAGGACAACTATGAACTGGCTTTTGGTCGCATGTGGCGGCGCAATTGGGGCAACACTTCGCTATGCGGCAGGACTGTTATTAGCTAAGTCAACCGTGCTCTTTCCATGGGCAACATGGTGGGTGAATATTTTAGGTTGCTTTTGTGCAGGTGTGTTCTTTGCATTTAGCCAAAAATATCCTGTTCTACAAAATGAAGCACGCTTATTGCTTATGGTCGGGATCTTAGGTGGCTTTACCACATTTTCCAGTTTCGGCTTAGAAACCTTTCAACTGCTCAGACAAGGGCAAAGTGGGCTGGCATTTAGTTATGCCATTTCCAGTGTGGTGATTGGTGTCATCGTATTGGGGCTGGGATATTACTTATTTCATTCGATTTTAAAAATAGATGTTTAAAACAACGCTTGAAAACCACAAAATTTCAGACATAAAAAAAAGAAGCTCAGGCTGGAGGAGGGGAACCCTGAACTTCTTTAATGTTTTAATTTTAAAAGAAAAAACTTAATCTAAACTGAACTTATTGTGAGCGTTTGAAACGCGCAAAGCGTTTATTAAAGTTCGCAATACGTCCTTCGTTATTCACTTGACGTTGTTCACCTGTATAAAAAGGATGTGATGCACTTGAAATATCGAGTGTCACATACGGATAAGTTTTGCCTTCAAACTCTTTGGTTTGATTGGTGCTTAAAGTACTGCCAATCACAAAAAAGGCATTGGCATTGGTGTCATGAAAGAGCACTTCACGGTATTCGGGATGGATGTTGGCACGCATTCTTCTGTTCCTTAAATTTATTGATTAAAGAAATGTTATAACATAACAATTAAAAATGCAAATATTGCCCGAAATTCATCGGGCAATCATCAGCGCTTTACGCTCCCTTAAGCGCTAGGTGGGACCAACTCATCAAAGAGATCATTGAGATTGTCATTCACTTTCAAATGAATCAAATTCCAATAATGTCCTGAAACAGTCCGGTTCACCATCAAGGTATCCGGTGACGGTTTAAACACATCCCAGTATTTAAGAGATGGCTTAATTAATTCTACCCCGTCATGGTGCGCTGAATTTTCAGCAAAGTCGTATTGTGTGGTCAGCGGACGCATCAGTACTTCCAGCCATTGTTCATACAACTCTGTAGGGAATTTACCGAGTTCATTGAGGGAATGTAGGGCATCGAGTTGCTGTTCCATCAGTGGAATATCGTGCTTGCGTGCAGCATTAATCAATTGCTTAAAGTGCGACACGATTTCAGGAGAGAGGGTTTTAACACCGCCGTAGTCATATACGATGACTGAACCATCTTCACGAAAGGCGAAGTTGCCTGGATGCGGGTCACAGTGGAAACGTTTAAGGAAGAAAATTTCACGGCCTATGGCACGGAATAAGCGCCTTCCCAAGGTATTTCGTGTTTCTTGTGACCATGTGCTGGCAGTTTCTATACTGTCGCCAAGCTCTAGACTTAAAGTCAATATATGACGTGAAGAATAATCTTTATAGACCTGTGGAATAATGATTTTGTCATCCAGCGCACTATGAAAAGCACGGGCCACATCTAAGTTTTGCGCTTCAATTTCATAGTTCAATTCGTTGTCTAAACTGTCCTGAATTTCACGAAATAGCTTGTCTTGTAACTTCCGATCAATTTTCAATACGCCCATCAAACGAAGTGCAAGCCGAACTTGTTTTAAGTCACTGTCACAGGCTTCTTCGACACCCGGATATTGCACTTTCACCACCACCTGCTGACCATTAGGTAACACGGCTTTATGCACCTGCCCAATGGATGCAGCGGCAAAAGGTTGTTCTTCAAAACTTTTAAAAATCTGCGCGAGGGGCTTGCCGAGTTCTTGTTCTACTTGAGCCTTAATTTCAGCAAAAGGCATGGCTGGCGCTTGGCGTTGTAATTTACTAATGGCTTTTGCGACTTCAGGTGGAAAAATGTCTTTGTACTGCGAGGCAATTTGTCCGACTTTCATTACCGCACCTTTCATTTCACCCAAAGTGTCTGCAATTTGCAGACCGATGTCCTGAAAAAGTTTACTGCGAGATGCATTTTTCTGTTCTTCATCGGCAGTGATATTGCGGATGGAATTGGAAACGGTTTTAGTAGCAATGCTTGCCGTCATACTGGCAAGTTTCATAAAGCGACGACCCGGTGTGCTAGCCGTTTTTGCCATGTGATGTTCCTCAAGATCATCATTTATTATCTAATACCGATCATAGGCGACAAAACACAAACTGCCTACTTTAAATTGTTAAGACTTTATTTCCATTGATAAAATGATGGGCAAAAATGTAAATACTGAAAATAATACAGGTAAATTTAAGCCACGTGCTGAATGGTTTAAAATATCGCGTCGCTAGAAGAGAACTGAACGATGAAAGTGTATCGCTATTTAACCGGTAAAGATGATGTCAATTTCTGTGCCCGTGTGACCAAAGCTTTAAATGAAGGCTATGAATTGTATGGATCACCGACCATGAGTTTTAATGGGACAGATGTGATTGTCGGGCAGGCGATCGTGAAAGACGTAGAGGACGACAGCCAAGTGCCACAAGGTTTAAAAAATGCCATCGAGGCGCTTAATTAGTTGGTTTTTGCTGCTTCGCTAGATTCAGTTTTTTCCAGTTCTAAATGTGGACCGAGATATTTACTGCATTGGTTATGGTGTAAATTTTCATTCAATGTGATGAGGTTTTGCGTCACGATAAAATCCTGATTATCCGCAGAGGCAAACTTTTGATTGGCCTTGATGAAGTCCTGATAGGTATACGCCATACCAGACTGCTGACAACTTAACTTTAAACGTGCGGTATATGAGTCTGCTTGTTGTTCATGATAAAAGCGAAAGGCTGTCCAAAGTGCTTGATTGATGTAATCAAATTCGGGTTGTGATTGGACTTTGATGGGTGCGTGATACAAAGGAAATTCATGTCGGTTGATTGTTTGTTCAGCCTGTAGTGACATGGAGAAGCCCAAGCTCAGACAGAGACTGATCGAGCGAAATACATGGGACATGTTTATCTTCCTCTTCTTCGTGCTTTTTATTTATGGCATACGCTATGCAGCGTGTTAATTTGCATTAATCTTCTGCATAGCCTAGCCGTCTTTTTTTAAGTAATTTTTTAGATGATTTTTAAGGGCTTATCCCGCTTGAGCTAAACGTTTATTCATCATAAATAAACGTGTAAGTAGCAGTATACAGGCGACAGTCAGACCCACAATTAGGCCAATCCAAACGCCTGCAGCACCAGTCGTGGTGAAGCGTGCAAGATAGATCCCGACAGGGAAGGCAATGATCCAATACGCGATCATGGTGATCCACATCGGCCCTTTAGTGTCTTGCATGCCGCGTAAACACCCTGCGGCACTGACTTGCCATGCGTCCATCAACTGATAGGCAATCGCGAACAAGACCAAATATACTGCAAGCTGAGTCACATCATAGTCATTGGTATAGAGTGACACAATTTCATTACGTAAAAGCCAAAGCAGCAACATGGTAATCAGGGCAAATACCGTCCCTGTCAACATACCGACTTTCTGGACTTTTCGCATAGCCAGCCAGTTCTTTTCCCCATAATAGGTACCGACCCGAATGGTCAGCGCAATCGCTAGTGACATGGGAATCATAAACAATTGCGAGGTAATCGAAATGGCGACTTGATGCGCGGCAATGGTGACTTCGCCCAAAGGACTCAAAACAATAGCGGCTGTACTAAAAATACTGACTTCAAAGAAAATGGCTAAGCCAATAGGAAAGCCGAGTTTTAAAATACGTTTGATCCATTCACTGTTCATTTTTTCAAAAGCAGCGAAAGGTTGGGTTTTTTGATAGGCCGATCCTTTGAAAACGTACATCGCCAAAGCAAAGAACATTAACCATTGCAAAATCGCGGTGGCAAATCCACATCCAGCAGAACCCAGTTCAGGGACTGGGCCTAAACCATACATAAAAATAAAGTTCAGTGGAATTAACACCAATAAGGCCAGCAGACTCAGCACAGTGACTGGACGTGGATGCCCCAATGCTTCTGAGTAACCACGTAAAGCTGCGTACATGGTGACAGCAGGCATACCTAAACTAATGGCGTGTAAGAATAAGCTCGCCTTCGGAAGCAATGCTTCAGGGACACCCAATAACGGTAAAAGCAGCGGCATAGCTTGTAAGACTAATGCGGCAATGATCCCTAAAAATAATGCGACCCACAAAGACTGACGGGCGATGGTGGCAATTTTTTCAGGCGTGCGCGCACCATTGGCTTCGGCCACCAATGGGGTGGTTGCAATCATAATGCCGCTGAACAGCAGCATGACCGGTATCCATAAACCGACCCCGACCGCAATGGCTGCAAGGTCATTGGCGGACATGTGTCCAGCCATGATGGTATCAATGAGACCAAATCCCGCTTGCGCAAACTGCGTGATCAATATCGGGATCATTAAATGAAACAGTTGTTTTAATTCATACTTGCTGCTTGTTACAGCCGTGACAGTAGACACAGAATGTACTCATTTCTTGTGAGGTGCTTAGGAATGAGGTCTTAGCGTTGGAAAGTGAGAAGCACACCAATAAAAATCACCACGCCACCCAATAAGCGTTGCCAGTTAATCGGGGTTTTTTCAGTGCCGAGCAAGCCAAAATGGTCAAATACCATCGACATTAAGATTTGTCCAAAAATAATCAGACCGGAGAGGGATAAAAAACCCAGTTTCGGTGCGGTATAAATACTGATACTGATGGCATAAACACCCAAACATCCCCCCAGCCATAAATACCAAGGGATTTGAGCAAAACTTGCAAAGTCCGGTTTTTCGGCCGATTGAAAAAACACCATAAAGGCGAGGACTATTGTACCAACCAAAAAAGAAAAAAGGGCAGCTTGCAGCGGTGAATATAAATATTCACGCAATTGGCTGTTGATCGCTGTTTGAATGGTCATGGCGATACCAACACCCATCGCGAGCGGCAGTAAGTACAATAAATGGCTGCTTATTTTCATCTTCTAATCATCTAATTCTTCTTTAATTTTATTAGTCTACTGTATTGTGGATGAGTTTTCATAAGCGCTCTGATGCAGTCATGTTAAAATGCGCTTACTTCTTTTGTTCCTTTTGAGCATTTTCCTTGGCTGAATTAAATCCTGCAGTTGTTCCGTTATCTTTATACATTCATATGCCGTGGTGTGTGCGCAAATGTCCATACTGTGACTTTAATTCGCATGCGGTGCCGAATGGTGAATTGTCTTTAGACTTAGAACAAGAATATTTACAGGCGTTGGTTGAAGACTTTAAAACGCAAGTCGATTTTGCTCAGGGTCGCCTGATTCATAGTGTATTTATTGGTGGGGGTACACCATCGCTCATTTCATCCAAAGGCTATCAATGGTTATTTGCTCAACTCAAAGCGTTAGTGCCATTTGAAGCGGACTGTGAAATTACCTTGGAAGCCAATCCGGGCACGGTTGAGCACGATCCTTTTGCCGGTTATTTAGATGCAGGGATTAATCGTCTATCTATCGGTGTGCAAAGTTTTAATACCGACCAGCTGAAAAAGCTGGGGCGGATTCATTCGAATGATGATGCGATTTCTGCCATTCAGCATGCGCGAGAAGCAGGCTTTGAACGAGTGAATGTTGATTTAATGCATGGCCTTCCTGAGCAAAGTCTAGAACAAGCACTGTTGGATTTAAAACTTGCTGTTGAAAATGGCGCAACGCATGTGTCGTGGTATCAGTTGACCATTGAACCTAATACGGTTTTCTTCCGCACAAAACCGATTTTACCTGTCGATGATGTGCTTGAAGATATTCAAGAACAGGGCGAAGCCTATTTAACAGCGCAAGGCTTTATCAATTATGAAGTATCGGCATGGCGTAAAGAAAAGCCGTCGGCACATAATTTAAATTATTGGCAGTTTGGCGATTATTTGGCGATTGGCGCAGGCGCACATGGTAAAGTGACCATGCCAGACGGGGTGTATCGTTTCCAAAAAACCCGATTGCCGAAAGACTATTTAGCCAAAGTACCTGCTGAACATCTTCAGTTTAAGCGCATCGAAGCAGCCGACATGCCTTTTGAATTTATGATGAATGTACTTCGTTTAAATCATGGGGTGGAAGCCAAGCTATATAGTGAGCGTACAGGGGAAAGTTTAGCGCCAATTTCTGAATTATTGGCTTCTTTACGTGAGCGCCAATTGATGGTGAATGATCCTGCGCGTTTGTCTTGTACCGAGCAGGGGCATATCTTTTTAAACTCAGTATTGGAAGAATTCCTGTAATGAAAGCTATGTCAAACTTGTTTTAAAATTTGAGCGACAAGTAATTTTTCATATTTGGAATGTAATTTGCAGAATGTGTATGAAATTATTCAGTTGATAATTGAATTTACATGGCATAAAGGAACTTCAGAAAATGAAATATATTTTAACTGCGACGTTATTAACTATAGCTTTGGTGGGTTGCACCGATAAAAAAGCACCATCAGAACAAAATGTTGCAACAGAGGCAACGGCCACAACTGCACAAACAAACGATGTTGCAGTAGCTCAAGATGAGCAAGTGATTCACTTTACAGGGCCACAAGATCTTAGCCTTGAGTTAAAAACCAAAGATAATTTTGAAACCGCACAATTGACTGATAATTCTGATCGTGTGTATGAATTGAAACGAGCAGTTTCAGGAAGTGGTGTACGACTTGCCAACGACCAAGGTGTTTCAATTCACTTTAAGAACTTTAATGGTGTGAATGAAGGCACAGTTGAGTTGGTAAAAGATAAACCCATAGAGATTAAAGAATTTATTGCTGATAAAGCAAAGTAAATATTAAAAAAGACCGCATGAGCGGTCTTTTTTTTAATTTAGCTTAACGATGTTTCGGTGGCATTGGCGGTAATTTATGCTGCGAAGCAGGTTTGTGTTGATTGCCTTTAAAAGCTACTGCCTTATGATTTTGTTTGGCAAATTTTGCATGAACTTTTTGATGCTCTTTTTTCACCATGTGGGGCCCAGCAGATTTGTGATGTGTTGCTTTAGGCGGTACAGGTTTTTTATCGAAGTGTGCAGCAGGTGGCGGATTTTTATGATCGAATGCAGGCGCTGCCATTGCAGACATTGTCGCAGTTATTGCAATCAGACCAATCATTAATGAAGACATTAATTTTTTCATGGTTACGCTCTCTATGAATCAATGAAGTCATCATAGGGAGAAGATATGAAGTTGTATGAGATACAAATGTAAAGCTAAAATTATGGAGTTAAATTTACTTTAAGTATTTAATATTTATTAAATAAAATTATGTTTTAGCGATAAGGTGTTCTATTTTTGTTGAAAAATACAACAATATTTCTCCATATAAAGTTCATCTTTATACATTGTTATTACCTCATGAAGAAATTAAGAATACTACTCGTAATTCCTATAGATCAAAATTAAAAGAGAAGACAAAAAAGACCGCCGAAGCGGTCTTTTTATAGAGTCATTTAACTCGGTTTAAAGCTTAGTAGTCAAAGCTAAAGTGTTCAGGAGCCAAAGAAGTCATGGTCTTCGATGGGTTAACCATTGCTTCAGCGTGACCTTGTGAGCGTGGTAATAGACGTTCAAAGTAGAAGTCAGCCACTTTGATTTTTGCTTTATAGAACTCAGGAACTTCTGCACCATTGCCTTCTGCTAATTTTTCAGAAGCTACAGCGGCTTGTTGTGCCCAGAAGTAAGCCATCATCACGTAGCCAGAGAACATCAAGAAATCTACAGATGCAGAAGATACGATGTCACGGTCTTTACGTGCAGCAAGCATGATACGAACCGTTAATGCATTCCACTGTGCGCAAAGCTTCGTTAAGTCCCACGCAAAACGACGCATGTATTTGTTACGTGCATGTTGACCACAGAACTTCAAGATTTCTGCTGTGTAGTCACGAATCACTTTACCTTTAGAGGTCAACAGAACTTTACGACCAATCAAGTCTAGTGCTTGAACACCGGTTGTGCCTTCGTAGAGAGTAGAGATACGTGAGTCACGAACAATTTGTTCCATGCCCCATTCTTTAATATAACCATGACCTCCGTATACTTGCATACCATGGTTTGCAGCTTCATAACCCATTTCGGTTAAGAAACCTTTGAGAATCGGGGTGTAGAAGCCTAAGTGGTCATCATGTGCTTCAAACGCTGCTGTATCACCGCGGGTTAAAGCATCAGTCATTTTGTCCGCAATTTGAGCTGCATAGTAAATCATTGAACGGCCGCCTTCAGCGATCGCTTTTTGAGTTAAAAGCATACGACGTACGTCTGCATGGTGAATAATCGCATCGGCTACTTTTTCAGGATCTTTTTTACCTGAAAGTGCACGCATAGACATACGTTCTTTGGCGTATGGAAGTGCGCCTTGGAATGCCAATTCAGCATGTGCAATACCTTGAATTGCTGTACCAATACGTGCAGTGTTCATGAAGGTGAACATTGCATGTAGGCCTTTGTGTTTTTCACCGATCAAGTAACCAATGGCATTGTCAAAGTTCAGTACGGCTGTTGCTGAAGCACGGATCCCCATTTTGTGTTCAATCGAACCACACGTTACAGGATTGCGTTCGCCCACTGAACCGTCTGCGTTCACAAGGAATTTTGGAACGATGAACAATGAAATGCCTTTGGTGCCTGCAGGAGCATCTGGAAGACGAGCAAGTACGATATGCACGATGTTCTCTGTTAAATCATGCTCACCCGCAGAGATGAAGATTTTTGTACCAGAAATTGAATAGCTACCGTCAGCTTGAGGTTCCGCTTTGGTTTTAACCTGACCTAAGTCGGTACCGCATTGAGGTTCAGTTAAGCACATGGTGCCTGACCAAGTTCCAGCAACAAGGTTCGGTAAATATTGGTTTTTCTGTTCTTCTGAACCAAATTGAAGAATGGTGTTGATACAACCTACGCTGAGACCTGGATACATTTGGAATGACCAGTTCGCTGTACCCATCATTTCAGATTTGATGAGATTCAACGACTGTGGCAAGTTTTGACCGCCGAATTCTTCAGGGAAAGACAGACCTTGCCAGCCACCCTGTACAAATTGGTCATAGGCTTCTTTAAACCCTTTTGGTGTTTTCACATCACCATTTTCAAAATGACAGCCTTCTTCATCACCCGTTTGGTTTAAAGGTGAAAGGATGTTTTCACAAAAATCCGCTGCACCTTCTAAAATCATGTCGACAGTATCTGCATCAGCAGCTTCACCATTAGACAAAGTTTTGTAGTGTGCTGGGTAATCGAGCACTTCATTCATTAAGAAACGAATATCGTGTAAAGGCGCTTTATATGCAGGCATAGTCTTAATCCTAATATCTAAATTTTTTTGGATTATCTGTATTGATGATTTGATTATTCATAATTTTATCCAAAAAACATTGATGAATACGCCCTTAAAAAATGTCAGAAAGGCGAATTGTAATATTTAACCAACATGTGAAATGTAAACTTCTGATAGACTTGATGTTGATCTTTTGATCATTTTTTTCTTTTAATAAATCATAAAGAACTTAGGTCTTTCGTACAATTATGCGATTAAAATATATAACACTTTGTTTACTGGGTTTGAGTATTACTGGGTGTGCTCAACATGTCATAAAAACCAATTCAACGGAGCAGTCTCTCGGGCAACAAGCCACTCAAGGCTTAAACGCAATGTTTGAAAATGCCAGTTATGACATGAAAGGGCAATTTTCAATTCAGACCGATATTCAGTTCGATGAAAAAAAGCCTGAAACCAAGTCAAAACCTGCGATAAGCACACAGCCAGAGCTGGATCCTAAACTTAAAAAACAACTGGATCAGTTGATTAAAACCCAAAATATTCCATTTAGCCAAAAAGAAAAGAAACAGCTCTATCAAGCGATTGCCAATGAATCGATCCCACCATCAGCGCGTTATAGCGATGAAGAGGATGGCGTTTCTCCGCAATCTAAAATTGCTCAATCACTGCTGAATGTGTTGAATGATTTACAGTTTAGCTATAGCGGTTCAGTACATTTTAGAGAAAAGCTTGCTGCCTTAACCTTGCAATTGAGTTATCAAAAACCGACTTTGCAGGTCAATGCACAGTTGCCGATGATCATTGATTTTAATCAACATAAATTTTATACCAACTACTTTGCGTTCATGCCGTTTATGGTAAATCGTGAAAGCCAAAGCAGCTTGGCTTATGTGGATTTTTCAAAACATAAAGACACGATTGCTCAGTACGATTTGAAAAAATTTGCTGACTATTTAAAACAAATGAATGCTTTGCCTTATGTCTTGGCAGAACCGAATCAAGTGCAAAATATTGCTTTAACACGTGATGAAAAAAATGCAGGGCTGACTAAAAAAATCCGCTATGTGGGTGATCTCGATGCGCTATACACCCAGCTTGAACTTTTCGATTTTGTGAATGCCAACTATTACACCACGCAAATCAAAGGTCAGCGTAATAGTGACGCCGAGCAAGATGAATCTGTGGACGCTGCTGTGCATCACAGTGCTTCCGAAGAGGCGATGGCTGCGGCTGAAGCTGCGGGAGGGACTGCAGTAGCGGCAGCAGTTGAGGATGAAGACTTTGATGAGGCTTATGCATCTGTAGAACGTGTGAATGAGCTGCTCAATGCGAAAATGCATGGCCTGATGTATCACCAACATGAAACGGAAGAAGAACAAACGTCTTCTGCCGCTGAATCTGCTGAATACGCGATTGATACTGCAAGTGCATATGCGGAGGCGACCGCGGGTGATGACGAAGAAGCCTATAGTTCGGATACTGAAGTAACCGAAGCTTATGCGGCTTCCGAAGAAGATGACGAAACAGCGAACTTATCTGAGGAAGCCTGTCAGGCCTTGATGAACACCAAACAGGTGCCGATTGGTAAAGTCACGCTGTGTCAGGATTATCAAGATGTTCGGGTGATACCGCTGCAAGAAGATTCTGTACCATCGGCCTCTGCTGCGGACGCATCCAATACAGATTCTGAGATTGCGGACGCTGTTGAGCAGTTAAAGCCGGTATTCCAGCAATATCAAAGTGAACAACTTATCGATGTAAAACAATTTCAGCAATTATGGCAAAAGCATCAAGCTGAAATTGCGCAGGTGCTGAATGCACAGGATAAATCATCTTCGAATGTTGTGATGGATGTAGGCTTAGATCACAAAGGCCGCGTCCAAGTAATGGACTATCAATTGGCCTTTAATGAGCCACGTTTAGGTCAATTAAAGCTGAAAAGTAGCAACCAAATCTTGAATTATGGCAATGCGACTAAAATTGATCGTCAAGCCATGAAACAGGCAAAATCCATTGAGGAAGTCAGTAAAGATTCACTCTTTGAAAATATGTTGAAAGGCCTGCTTGCGCCGATCACAGGAAATGATCCTCTGCTTGCTGAAGCAGAAACTGCATCGGTCGATGATGTCCGTGCTGCAAATGAAGAAATCGAACTTCCTGAATATCTCAGTACTGTGGCATTGCAAAGTTATAAACGTCATCAATCTGAAGTGAAAGCCTATCAAGCGGCATTTGTCGTGGCATTTGCTAATTATCGCGCTCAGTATGTGCGTTATTACTCAGCCAATGATTTGAATGAAATTGCTGAAGTTTATGCATATCGATTTGTTGATGGCTTAAAAGAGCCAACAGGCAATGCGCTGAAACGTTTAAATCAATTACGTGATAAGCATGCTTTGCATCGCTATCAAGACTTTGATGACTTAGGTTCTTCAGTCAATCATTATGTGCAGTCGGGGATTGGTGAGTACAAAGCTCAGGTTGAGTGGAAACAATTGCAAAAAACCTATAAGACTGATCAGGCGATTTTTGCACATTTATATCAACAAAACTTTTTAGCTAGCTATGAACTGGAAGGAACTGAAAAAGCGCATTTGGTGAAAGCATCAAAAATCTACGCGCAAGCCTTTGCTGATGATATCAAAGGAAAATTATCAGAAGCGTCATTGCAAGGCCTAGCAGCAGAACACAAAGAGTTGTTCAGCCAATCGGCTTATTATGAAACCTATAAGGCCATTCAAAAACACAAGAACTAAGTTGAATAAAAAAGAACCTCAATCGAGGTTCTTTTTTTAGGTGTATTGACTGCTCTGAAAGTAAATTGAGCAAATCATTTTGAATTATAGAAAGTCTTTTAGATCAGGTTTGACGCCATTCCAAATGGAAAAAGATTCAATCGCTTGACCAACCAACATGCCAAAACCTTCTGAGGTTGGAACATGGCGTGCTTTGGCTTGATCCAAAAATGTCGATGGTTTGCCATAGGCCATTTCATAGGCGTGCGTGAATTGTAATGCTTCAGGCAAAATTAGCGGATCACCCGTTAAGCTGGCCGATGTGGCATTAATCACCAGATCAAATTGACCTGCTAAGTCAGTGAGGGCAATGGCTGCAAGTTCGGCATTGGTGACAGCAGTTTTTAAGTCAGCGACCAATTGTTCAGCACGCGCTAAAGTCCGGTTGGCAATGACGATTTTTTTGGCCCCAGCTTGTACCAGTGGATAAATTACGCCACGTGTTGCACCGCCTGCACCTATAATTAAAATATCGGTCTGTTCTAAATTCCAATCTAAGGCATGAATGGCATTCACCAAGCCTTGACCATCAGTATTATCACCGTGTAATTGACCATCTTGCATCCATAATGTATTGACCGCACCTGCAATTTTGGCACGTTCAGTAAGGACGGTACATTGTGCATACGCTTGTTCTTTAAATGGAACAGTGACATTCATACCGATACCACCTTCGGCAAAGAAGGATTCGACACTGTGCTGAAAACCATCGAGTGGCGCAAGTCGTTTGCTGTACTGAATGTCGAGGCCTGTTTTTTCAGCGAAGGCATGATGAAGTTCAGGTGAGCGTGATTGTTCAATCGGGTTGCCAATCACGGCAAATTGTTTGCTCATTGCACAGCGTCCATGTAGATGTGAAAGAGCAGACAATATACGCCAAAACCGAAGATGGCTAAAGTTCGGGCAGTCTTAAAATCGTGAAATAAAGGAGGAAAATTAAGGATTACAAATATCTAAGACGCTTTGAATCAAGATGCTGGCAGCACTGATGACTAAACCAATCAAGGCAACCACCATGAAGCCAATAGCCAAATTGTCATTCAAAGACGTTTCGGAAAAAATATTAGTACTGATAGCGCTGATCAGCACAACAGCAAAGCTCCAAAACACCAAGGCAGTAAGACTGACTGCTTTTTTATTGAGTGTTTGATGTGTCATGTGCGTTGTACTCCGTACAAGAAAGTTACAGCCATGAGTTTATTGACACATTGTGCAATGACATAGCGTAAAGCTGTTTAAAAGATGTGTCATTGTTGAGCAATATGATTACAAAGTAAATGCTTAAAAAATTTATTTATGCATCAAGATATTACCTAGAAATATAAATACTTTAATTAAAAGGCAATGAAAAGCCCCTGATGGACAGAGGCAAATACATGTCTATCTATTTTATTTCAATATATTAAGCCAATCATGCGGTTTTAAATAAAAGTCGGTAAGCTTTTTCTCGGCAGAATTTTCTTCCCATTCAGGACGATACGACCAGCCCGCCAAAGGTGGCATACTTACTAAAATGGATTCAATACGCCCACCAGTTTGTAAACCAAATAAGGTGCCACGGTCATACACTAGGTTATATTCAACGTAACGACCACGACGGTAAAGTTGGAAGTCTCGTTGTGCTTCGGTATAGGCTTTGTCTTGGTTTTTTTGGAAGATTGGTAAAATCGCCTCTAAATAACCATTACCCACGGCCTGCATATATTTGAAGCAGGTTTCAAAGTCCCATTGGTTGAGATCATCAAAGAATAAACCGCCCACACCACGTTGTTCATCACGGTGTTTGAGATAGAAATAGTCATCACACCATTTCTTATGTTCATCATAGAGTGTATCGCTAAATGGGGCACAAAGATCATGGGCAGTTTGATGCCAAGACAAGACATCTTCATCATTTGGATAAAATGGAGTGAGGTCAAAACCACCGCCAAACCACCAAATCGGATCTTGGCCTTCTTTTTCCGCGACAAATAAACGCACATTGGCATGTGAGGTTGGGACGTTGGGGTTTTTCGGGTGAATTACCAACGACACGCCCATGGCTTGTGCTTTTGCACCTGCAATAGCGGGATGGCGTTCAGTCGCAGAGGCCGGTAATTTTGAAATGTTGATGTGCGAGAACATCACGCCGCCTTTTTCAATCACCGTTCCATTTTGAAGAACACGTGAGCGACCACCACCACCTTCAGGGCGTTCCCAGTCATCGATCGAAAACTCGGCACTTCCGCCACCAGCACGTTCTTGCTGTTCCAATGCGGCACAAATCCGTGCCTGTAAATCGCGAAGGAATTCATCTACACGTTGAATATCGGCTGAAGTTGGATTCTGCATGGTGACCTTTATTAAAATAATTTAAAGATAAGTGTCATCAAAGCATAAATTAGGTGAAAACTTAAGGCATTTTTCCCGATACTCAGCATCGGATCTTTGCTTTAAATCTAGAAATCTAGTGATTAAACCAAAAGATCATGCAAAGTTAGCAGCAATTGCTCAGACTCAAATTGGGACTATTCCGACAAATTTGCTAGGTTGAATTCACATCTGAAGCTCAGCACAATAATCATCAGGTAGATTTAAATTGAATCTCATTGATTGAAATGGTGCATCGATGTCTCAGCAGGCGAGTTCTTTAATTCAAAAATACAATGTACCGGGTCCACGCTATACCAGTTATCCAACCGTGCCGTATTGGGAGGAAGCTGAATTTTCATTGCAACAGTGGAAACAGGGATTGAAGCGTTCATTTGATGAGACTAATCACAGCGAAGGCATCAGTCTGTACATCCATTTACCATTTTGTGAAAGCTTATGTACGTTCTGTGGTTGCCATAAAAAAGTCACAAAAAAACATGAGATGGAGCTGCCTTATATTCAGGCGGTGCTGAAAGAATGGGACTTATATTGTCAGCTCTTGGTCGACCGGCCAATAATTAAAGAAATTCATTTGGGCGGGGGAACGCCTACTTTCTTTTCTCCTGAGCATCTCACCCAGTTGATTCAAGGCATTCTAGTGCATGCTGATATTGCCGATACACATGAATTTAGCTTTGAAGGGCATCCGAACAATACCACACGTGAGCATTTACAAGCTTTGTATGATGTTGGTTTTCGACGCGTAAGTTATGGAGTGCAGGATTATAATGAGAAGGTGCAAAAAGCCATCCACCGTATTCAGCCCTTTGCACATGTTGAACAAGTAACACAGTGGGCACGTGATATTGGCTATACCTCTATTTCGCATGACTTGGTTTTTGGTCTGCCATTTCAGGATTTAAACGACGTGTTGCATACCATTGAACAGACCAATCGTTTGATGCCAGATCGTCTAGCCTTTTATAGCTATGCACATGTGCCGTGGATTAAGGGCAATGGTCAGCGTGGTTTTAAAGATGCCGATGTCCCGAAAGATGATTTAAAGCGTCAATGCTATGAAGAAGGTAAAAAACAGCTACTGGCGCAGGGCTATCATGAAATTGGGATGGATCATTTTGCATTAACCCAAGATCCGATGTATCAAGCTTTTCAGCAGGGCAGTTTGCACCGTAATTTTATGGGCTATACCGCATCGAAAACCCAAGTAATGATTGGACTCGGCTTATCCTCGATCAGTGATAGTTGGTACAGCTTTGCACAAAATGAAAAGAAAATTGAAGACTATTATGCACGTTTAGAAGCGAATGAAATTCCAGTCTATCGGGGGCATGTGCTGACAGATGAGGACTTAATCATTCGTAAACATATTCTCAATTTGATGTGTACCTTCCAAACTTCTTGGGCAGGTCAAGAAATGCAATTTCCTGAGCTTGATGAAGTATTAGCGCAATTGGCTGAAATGCAAGAAGATGGCTTGCTCGAGATTTTTGATCAGCACATTCAGGTGAGTGATGCAGGCAAACCTTTTGTACGTAATATCTGCATGGCTTTTGACTTAAGGTTAAAACGCCGTGTGCCGGAAAATCGTATTTTTTCGATGACGATTTGAATCTCCCCTAACCCCTCTTTATTTAAAGAGGGGAAAGCCTCCCTTTTGTAAAGGGAGGTTTGGAGGGATTTATAGATGGAGAATTTAAAGGACTTTTAAAAATCGTCCTTTTGATACATATGAGACATACGATCATGTTTGGTTTTTAAATATTGTTCGTTAAAGGGATTTAAACCCACAGTCAGCGGAACACGATCAACGACATTCACACCTTGCTCTTGGAGCGCTTCAATTTTTAATGGGTTATTAGTAATGAGACGCACAGCCGTAATGTTGAGATGATTCAACATGATAGGGCACATATCATAACGACGTGCATCGGCAGGAAGATCCAATAATAAATTGGCATCCACTGTGTCATGGCCTTGGTCTTGTAGGGCATAAGCACGGATTTTATTGGTCAAGCCAATACCACGACCTTCTTGGCGTAAATATAAAATCACCCCTTGACCTGCTTCATTAATTAATTTTTGGGTTGCTTGAAGCTGTGGGCCGCAGTCACATTTGAGTGAAGCGAAGGCATCACCGGTGAGGCATTCGGAGTGGATACGAACTAAAACAGGTTCAGTGGGAGCTTGTTCTAGTCCTTTAGAGAGTGCGACGTGTTCTTCACCGGTTTCAGGATCCTGAAAAACCGTAATATTGAATTCACCAAAAGCGGTCGGTAATCTTGACGTTGCGACAAATTCTATAGGCACTGCTTAACCCGTTTATTCGATTATAAATTGGCTAAAGTATAGCGTAATGCTTGGACATTGGTAGAATTGCAACGACGAATTTATGCAGAACATTTTCTTTTTTGTATAAAGCGAACGATAATAGTTGATAAATAGGAAGATTATTCAGGATAATCTGACTCATTCAAAATCTCCCCAACGAGATCATTGCTAAAAATTACATCGCTACAAGTTTGGCTGATTGTAAGGTGATACAATTCGACGATATGATCGAGTTACCCATTTAGACCGAGCTTAGGAATTTGCCAGGCTTTAGAAGGCTTTGCCACATTATGCTGTATAAAGAAATACCATTTCAACGCCCTGTAACACCGTTGCTGGATACGATTAACCATCCTCAACAACTTCGTTTACTCGAGCGCAGCCAATTAGAGCAAGTGGCGGATGAGTTACGTCAATTTATTTTGTATGCGGCCGGACAAAGTGGTGGGCATTTTGGTGCCAATCTTGGGGTGATCGAATTAACCGTGGCATTGCATTACTGTTTTGATACGCCACGTGATCGTCTGATTTGGGATGTGGGTCATCAAGCCTATCCGCATAAAGCCTTAACGGGTCGTCGTGAACAATTAGTGACGATTCGTGCCAAAGATGGTTTGGCTGCGTTTCCTGCCCGTGAAGAATCTGAATTTGACACCTTCGGTGTAGGCCATTCATCAACCGCGATTTCTGCTGGTCTTGGGATGTCATTGGCACGTCGCTTCAAGCAAGATCCCTGTCATGTGGTTGCAATCGTGGGTGATGGCGCGATGACAGCGGGCATGGCTTTTGAAGCCATGAACGATGCGGTGGCACACAATGCTGACCTCATGGTGGTATTGAACGACAACGATATGTCGATCTCATGTAGTACAGGTGGTTTTGCTAAGCATTTGGCTGCGATTTGGGAAAGTGGTCAATCGGTGAATATTTCTGAAAATGGCGAAGCTTATATTCAACCTCATCCTGAATGGGCGTATAACTCACGCCTACATTGTGCTGCGACCGATGCTGCAGACAACCTATTTAAAGCCATTGGCTTTGACTACTTTGGTCCTTTTGATGGGCACGATGTTGAACAATTAACACACGTGTTTGAAGCCTTAAAAAAACGCAAAGGCCCACGTTTAATGCATGTCTATACCAAAAAAGGTAAAGGCTTTGCACCTGCCGAAGCAGATCAAATTAAATACCATGCCATCAGTAAACTGAATGCACCTGCTGCTGTGGCAACTGCACCGAAATATTCAGATGTTTTTGGTCAGTGGTTATGTGATGAAGCTGTACAGGATGATCGTTTATTAGCGATTACTCCTGCGATGTGCGAAGGCTCAGGCATGGTGCAATTTGCAAAGCAGTTCCCTGAGCGTTTTTTTGATGTTGCCATTGCAGAACAACATGCGGTGACTTTGGCTGCGGGTATGGCCTGTGAAGGGGTAAAACCGGTTGTTGCAATCTATTCAACCTTTTTACAACGTGGTTATGACCAACTGATTCATGACGTCGCTTTGCAAAATCTTGATGTGACATTTGGTATCGACCGTGCAGGTTTGGTTGGTGAAGATGGCCCAACGCATGCCGGTGCATATGATTATGCCTTTATGCGTACCGTGCCGAACATGGTGATCATGGCGCCGAAAGACGAAAATGAATGTCGTCAAATGTTGCATACGGCTTATTTGTATAAAGGCCCAGCGGCAGTACGTTACCCACGAGGTAATGGACTAGGTGTTGAGATTCAGCAAGAGATGACCGAGCTTGAAATTGGCCGTGGTGAAGTTCTTGCAAACTTCAATGTTCAGCAAGATGCAACAATTTCTATTTTAGCATTTGGTAGCCGTGTTCAGGCAGCGGTTGAGGCGGCTGAAGTATTGGCTGAAAAACTGGATGTTGCAGTTCGTGTGCTAAATATGCGTTTTGTAAAACCATTAGATACACAGTTGATCGATCAAATCGCGGCAAGCACGCAACTATTTGTGACAGTTGAAGAGCATGCAGTGATGGCGGGTGCGGGTAGTGCGGTAAATGAATATTTAGCGCAGGCTAGTATTGTTAAACCGATGCTGAATTTAGGTTTGTCAGATGAATTTATGCATCAGGCGACACATGCTCAAATGCTACAACAAGCTGGACTAGATGCTGAAGGCATTATCACTTCTGTGACACAAAGCTGGATAAAGCATAAGTCAACTGTAGTTTGCTGAATTTCTAATTTTTAGAAACATTTTTTCCCTAAAAGCCCTTATATTTGATAAGATATAAGGGCTTTTATGCATTATTCTTTATCAGTATCTTCAAATTTGTAGTGGGTGTTCAATGGAACCTATGGTGGTTATGGCTGCGCGTGCGGCTCAATTAGTTGGTCAAGAGCTTTTAAAAGCGCATCAAAATCGTCATAAACTCGATCTACAAGTCGAAGAAAAAGGAATTGATGGTCCAGTAACGCGTGTAGACCGTTATTTGGAACAATTGACTATCGATACCCTACGTAAAAGCTATAAAAATCACAGTTTCCTAGGCGAAGAGTTTGGTCTTCAAGAAGGTAAAGGTCATGACGCTGATTGGTGTTGGATCATCGACCCACTTGATGGCACATTAAACTTCGTTAATGGTGTTCCACATTTCTGCATCTCTATCGCAGTTCAACATAAAGGTGTAACTCAGCACGGTGTTATTTATGACCCTGTGAAAGATGAGTTGTTCTCTGCAAGCCGTGGTCGCGGTGCGATGATGAACCAACGCCGTATTCGTGTAAATGTAAAAGACAGCTTAGAAAACACTTTCCTTTCAGTGGGTCATGCGTATCGTAAAATTCGTAATGGCGAAGTGGTTTCTTATGCGAAAAACCATTTCAACTCATTGTTAAATGTAACTGAAGCCGGTGCTCAATACCGTCGTTCAGGTTCTGCTGCTCTTGATCTAGCATATGTTGCTGCAGGTCGTTTCGATGGTTATTTCGAACTTGGTTTGAAACCATGGGACATCGCTGCGGGTGAACTTATTGTGAAAGAAGCGGGTGGTACTGTGGTTGATGCTCGTGGTGGTAACGACTCAATGGACAATGGTCAAGTACTTGCATGTTCTATGAAAATGCTTAAACCACTTATGCAAGCTGTTGTTCCAGCTTGGGGTGAAGCTGCTAAATAATAGAACGCTTAGTTCGAGTTTATTGACAGAATAATGAAATAAAGCCCTCTTTATGAGGGCTTTATTTTGTCTAATTGGTCAAAAATAAAGGCTTAAACACCTATAATTTAAAGCTTCTTACAAAAAACATTCTGAAGTTGACTAAAACAGGTGACATTTAAAAACTTTCTGCTATAATCGCCGCACGCACTAAATTTCGTTCATTACCTGAACATTCTCTTCTATCATTGTGTATGCGCGTTCCGGTCCAAAGAGAGGACGATATTTCGCGCCCCACCCAATCGCTAAGCGATTCCTTCAGGTTGCGGCTGTAATCATGTGTGCGTTATACACATCGTCGTTCTCGGATCGCCGCTGATTCTATATTTTCAGCGTTTTTTGCTGTGCCGCTTTTTGCCGATGTCCATCTGAATTTATATTTTTAATGGAGCACCCATTTTTGGGGTGAAATACTCTATGAGCAAAACTTTTGCTGATTTTCCTTTACATGAGTCGTTACAACTAGCATTACAAGGTCTAGGTTTTACTACTCCGACTCCAGTGCAAGAACAATCAATTCCAGCTGCATTAGAAGGTAAAGACCTTCTTGTATCAAGCCAAACTGGTTCTGGTAAAACTGCTGCATTCTTACTCCCAACTGTGAATGCTTTGGCTGGTCAAGACACTTTGATGTCTTTCAAAGAGCGCATGAAAGCGGTAACTGCACCGTCTATTCTTGTACTTTGCCCTACACGTGAATTGGCTCAACAGGTGAGCCAAGACGCAATTGCTTTAGTACGTCATATGAAAGGTGTTCGTATTGCTGCAATTATGGGTGGTATGCCTTTCGGTAAACAAATTCAACAGCTTAAAGGTGCACAAGTTGTCGTAGCGACTCCAGGTCGTTTACTTGACTTGGTGAACCGTCGTCAAATTAAATTAGACAACGTTGATGCGTTAATCGTTGACGAAGCTGACCGTATGCTTGACTTAGGTTTCTCTGAAGACCTAGAAGCGATCAGCGACTTGGCTGCTAACCGTAAACAAACATTAATGTTCTCTGCAACATTTGCGCCGCGTATCATTACACTTGCAGAACGCATGATGAATGATCCACAGCGTATTGCGATTGAAACTGGTCACTCTACAAATACTGACATTACTCAGACTCTTCACTGGACTGACGGTTTCGAACACAAGAAAAAACTTTTGACTCACTGGTTATCTGATGAGTCTGTAGATCAAGCAGTTGTATTCGCATCTACTCAAGAAGATACAGATATGTTGGCTGAAGAACTTGCAGAAGCAGGTCACTCAGTTGTCGCTCTTCACGGTGCAATGCCACAAACTGTACGTAACCGTCGTTTACGTAGCATTCGTGAAGGTCGTGCAAAAATCTTAGTTGCGACTGACGTTGCTGCACGTGGTCTAGACGTACCAACTATTTCACACGTAATTAACTTCGGTCTTCCAATGAAGAACGAAGACTATGTACACCGTATCGGTCGTACAGGTCGTGCAGGCCGTACTGGTAACGCGATTACTTTAGCGACTTACCGTGAACGCGGTAAAATTCGTGCTTTAGAAGACTTCTTAGATGCACGTTTAAATGTATCTGAAATTGAAGGTCTTGAGCCATCTCCACCTCCTGCACGTGGTAGCCGTGATGGCGGTCGTGGTCGTCGTGATGGCGGTCGCGGTGGTCGTGGTGGTTTCGGTGGCGGTCGTCGTTTTGAAGGTGAGTCAAACTTCAAACGTCGTGAAGGCAACCGTGATGGCGAACGTCGTTCATTCGGTGGCGAAGATCGTCCACGTCGCGAATACAACAACGATCGTCCACGTCGTGAAGGCGGTTTCGAAGATCGTCCACGTCGCGAATTTAACAACGATCGTCCACGTCGTGAAGGCGGTTTCGAAGATCGTCCACGTCGCGAATTTAACAACGATCGTCCACGTCGTGAAGGCGGTTTTGAAGATCGTCCACGTCGCGAATTTAACAGCGATCGTCCACGTCGTGAAGGTGGTTTTGACCGTCGTTCTAACGATGACAACCGTGGTAACCGTGTAGATTACAAACCAGCTCGTGAAGGTTATGGCGATCGTCCAAAACGTTCATTTGGTGAAGATCGTCCACGTCGTGAATTCAACGGTGACCGTCCTCAACGTTCATTTGGTGAAGATCGTCCAAAACGTTTCGGCGATGACCGTCCAAAACGTTTCGGTGATGATAAACCACGTGGCGAACGCACTTTCGGTGAAGACCGTCCACGTCGTAAATTCAATGACTAATTGAATTTCGAAAGAAATATCGAAAAAACCGGTGGAAACACCGGTTTTTTTTATGGATTTAAATTAGCTTTTTAATCAGAAAAATGTATACTTGATCAAACTTTATGTGTTTAATGATAATTAATATGAACGGAAACGCGTTGGCAAATATGCGTACAGTGATGATCGAGGTACTTATGCCTTATATCGGTTTGACACTATTATTGTGTAATATCGTTTACTATATATACAATTATTTTAACTAAATTCTTCTATTGGGTTGAAAACACCCTCTATAAAATCGCATTAATAATAAAAAACAATTTACCTGATGGAATGCAGGGATATGCGCTCATGCAATGGTAACATTTTAAACTTCAATCCTTTATAGTATGCATGCTGAAAAAAATGCAGGAAAATCCTCAGCTATGAATAATCAAACGTCTTCTCAGACTCAGGCACTGATCGAAGTGAAAAACCTGAGTTTTAAGCGAGGAGAGCGCGTCATTTATGACAATGTCAGTTTAAAAATTCGTCGTGGTCAGATCACTGCAATTATGGGTCCATCTGGTACAGGTAAAACGACTTTACTCCGTTTAATTGGTGGTCAATTGACTCCCGATAATGGAGAAGTGTTGCTTGATGGGCAGGACATTGCACAGATGTCACGTCAGGAACTCTTCGCTGCGCGTGCGCGTATGGGGATGTTGTTTCAGAGCGGTGCATTATTTACCGATATGTCGGTATATGAAAACGTAGCCTTTCCAATTCGTGCCCATACCAAGTTGCCAGAGCATTTGATCGCTGAAATTGTTGCGTTGAAATTAGAGTCTGTTGGTTTACGTGGTGCGGAACAAATGATGCCCTCTGAACTATCGGGTGGTATGAATCGTCGTGTGGCTTTGGCCCGTGCAATTGCACTGGATCCTGAGTTAATCATGTATGACGAACCTTTTGCAGGGCAAGACCCGATTGTGATGGGGGTTTTAACCCGCTTGATTCGTTCGCTACGTGAAGCTTTAGATTTAACCACGATTATTGTTTCGCATGATGTAGCTGAAACTTTATCAATTGCAGATTACATCTACGTCGTGGCTGAAGGGAAAGTGCAGGGCGAGGGAACACCTGAGCAGTTAAAAGCACATGCCTCGCCGTTTGTGAAGCAGTTCTTGACGGGTTCGGTAGAAGGTCCAGTCGATTATCAATTCAGTCATCAGCCCTATTTAAATCATGAGGTTCGTTCATGAATGCTATTGCCGCATTAGGTAGACGCGTCATTGAACGTGTTCGAGGAATCGGCGTAGCAACCATTATGTTGCTGCAGATTCTTTTTTCCATGCCGACTTTACTTGGCGTGAAATTGTTTATTGATCAGATGTACCGTGTTGGTGTGCTTTCATTACTGATTATTGTGGTATCTGGCTTATTTATTGGCTCGGTACTGGGTTTGCAAATGTATAGTATTCTGTCGACCTTTGGTAGTGAAGCAATGCTCGGTACCGCCGTTGCACTGACGTTACTGCGTGAACTTGCACCTGTGGTGGCGGCTTTACTCTTTGCAGGTCGTGCAGGCTCTGCTTTGACGGCTGAAATTGGTTTGATGAAAGCCACTGAGCAGTTGTCGAGTATGGAAATGATCGGGGTCGATCCATTAAAACGAGTGATCTCGCCTCGACTTTGGGCCGGTATTTTTAGCTTACCAATGTTGTCTGTGATTTTCGCTGCGGTCGGCATCATGGGCGGTAAATTGGTGGGTGTTGATTTTCTGGGTGCGGATGAAGGCTCTTATTGGAGTGGCATCGAGAACAGTGTGCAATTCTTTAAAGATGTCTTTAATGGCACCATCATCAAAAGTTTTGTTTTTGCATTAATTTGTACTTGGATTGCGGTCTATCAGGGTTATGCCTGTGTCCCAACTTCAGAAGGTATTGCAACGTCGACCACGCGTACTGTCGTGTATTCTTCGTTGTGTGTTTTAGGTTCAGATTTCGTGTTGACTGCGGTCATGTTCGGAGGTATTTAATGAAATCACGTACGAGTGAACTGGCCGTCGGTTTTTTTGTCATTCTGTTTGCTATCGCTATTTTCTTCTTGGCGATGCGTGTGAGTGGTTTGGTCGGCAATAACATTGAAGACAGTTATGAATTGACCGCGACATTTGAAAATGTAAACGGGATTAAACCCCGTGCCAAAGTCACCTTAAGCGGTGTTAAAGTTGGTCAAGTGGAATCGTTGAAACTCGATCCTGTGACGCGTTTAGTGACAGCACATCTCATTATGGATGGCTCATTAACCTCTTACAATGCAGAACAATTAAAAGAAGTGCAAAAGAATGCACTCGAAGAACTGCGTTACACATCAGATTATGAAGCAGCAACACCTACGAAACAAAAAGAAATGGAACAGCAACTGATTGCTAACATGAAATCCATCACCAATATCGATGAAGATGCTTACATTATGGTGGCAACCAATGGTTTATTGGGCGAGAAATATTTGAAAATTGTACCGGGTGGTGGTGTCAACTTCTTAAAACGTGGTGACCAAATTGGTAATACCCAAGGTACGATGGAAATCGAAGATTTGGTGTCTAAATTTGTGACCGGTGGTGCAGGGAACAAATCTGACAACACAGCAGATGCTGAACAAAAAACAGAAGCTGCTGACACAACAACGGCAGACGAACCTGCATTTGTTGAATAATTTTTAGGAGAAATTAAGTGAACACATTGTTAAAACATACGCTTACAGCAAGTATCTTATCAACTATGATGGCAGGTACAGCTTTTGCTGCTCCAAGCGAAGCACCACCTGCATTTGTAAAAAAAGTGGCTGATGGCCTCATTACACGTTTAAAAGCAGACCACGCAAAACTACAAAATAACCCTGCGGCTGTGAAAACGATTGTTCGTCAAAACTTAGACCCGTATATCGATTCACAAGCGTTCACACGTATCGTGATGGGTACTTATGCAACGAATCAATACAGCTCAGCGGCTCAACGTGCGCAGTTTGAACGTAACTTCCGTGCAACACTGATCGAAAACTATGGTTCAGCTTTTGCTAAGTTTAGTAACCAAACATATAGCATGCGTCCTTATAAAGCATCGAACAGTAAGAACCCTGTTGTAACGATTGATTTCCATAACAACGGTGAAAAAATTCCAGTCTCTTTCCAGTTGACGGATAAAGGTTCACAATGGAAAATCCGTAATATCAACGTTTCGGGTATCGACCTTGGCTTACAATTCCGTAATCAGTTTGCGGCAACTGTAAAACGTAATGGCGGTAACATTGATAAAGCAATTGCGAACTTCAAACCTGATGCTGATGCAGCATTAGACAAGAAAAAATAAGATAGGTGATGTGTGATTAAACTTCATCAACAAGAATTGATGGTTTCAGGCAAAATCGATTACAACAATGCCGAATTGTACTATCAAGACGGCTTGAAATTGATTCAACAACAGCAAGCTTTTCCCTTGGTGGTCAATCTTGCTGAGCTTGAGCATGGCAGTACTTTGGCTTTAGCTGTTTTGGTCCGTTGGTTACGTCAAACGCCAAAAGCGCAAGGTTTACAGTTTAAAGCAGTCCCTGAAAAAATGATGAAGATTATTCAAGCCTGTCATCTTGAGCATGACTTGCAATTGATCTAAATAAAAAAAAGCACCTTACGGTGCTTTTTTTTATTTTAGCGGGACAAGAAACTCTCGCAAGTCTACGCAATAGGAACGGATTAAATCCATTTCTTCCAGCGGAAGTAAATCAATGGGCCAATAAAGAATGCCACGATGATTAAGCTGACCACGATAAAACTGGTTGTACCATGCGCGAATGGCAGTACATCGGTGTTCATCCCATAGACGCTAGCCACTAACATCGGTGGCGCAAGCATACTTGGTAAAATCGAGAATCGACGAATCGTATCATTCTGTTCGGTGTTAATGAACCCAGAAGTGGTATCCAGTAAGAAGCGAACTTTTTGGAATAAGAAGGCATCATGCTCAACAAGAGAGCGAACGTCTTCGCTGAGTTCTCGGATGTCGGCATCATAAATATGACTGCCCAAGGCCCGAGGACGTGACAGGAAGGTGAGAACACGACGTAAATCGATCAGACACAGCTGAGCTTTTCCGAGCATATCTTCTAAATGCGCAAGTCGGGTAATCATGTCATCTAAGTCTAAAATCATCTCACGATGACGGTTATTCAGTACTTCTGTGGAATACTTTTCTAAGTCCTTGTGGATATCTTCCAAGATATCCGCAAGCTCATCGAGTTTGGCTTCTAAAAGACCCAATAAAATCCAAGTTGGATCTTTATAGTCAATTTCATAGTCATTACGACGCGCACGGGCACGAAAGGCACGGAAAGCCACCAGCTTTTCACCCCGTAAAGTGAATAAGCGCTCTTTATGCAAAATAAAGGCAACTGTCTGCACGGTAGCTAAGGTGCTGGCATTTTCTTCGGGTTCGCCATCGACCTGAAAATTTTTATTTTTCGTTAAAAAATAGGTGCTGATGTGCAAAATACCATCGTCATCACGGTAGAATCGTGCACTCGACGAAATATCTTCTAATGATTTTAATGTAGGTAAATTCTGATCATAGGCATCCATAATCCATTGCTGTTCTTCCTGAGACGGGGCAATGAGATCGAGCCAGACTAAATCCTGATGTAAATCGAAGTCACCATTGATGGTGACATCTTCCAGGCTACCGCGCTCTGTGGCGTAAAAGGCTTCAAGCATGTTGTCTTTTCCCCTTACGCAGTAAGTTAAAAATGAATGGGTGTATTTTAGACAAGGATTTGCTGAAAAACACTGTTCTAATGCTTAATTTATGAAAAAATCTGTTTAAAGTTGATTTTTCCAGCATAGCGTTCCTGATCTGATGGTGATTATAAATGAAATCTATCGCAATTTTCTGTGGTTCCGCCCTTGGTAACAATCCTGCCTATTTACAGGTGGCTGAAAAAGTCGGTCGTCATTTAGCGGCCCAAGGTATTACATTAGTCTATGGTGGTGGCCGTTCAGGTTTGATGGGTGTTGTGGCAGATAGTGCTTTGCGTGCAGGTGGGCAAGTCATTGGGGTGATTCCAAAAGTCTTGGTCGATAAAGAATTGGCACATCCAGATTTAACCGAATTGCATGTGGTAGAAAATATGCAACAACGGAAAACTAAAATGTCTGAACTCTCGGATGGTTTTGTGGCGATTCCAGGTGGAGCAGGGACTTTAGAGGAAATTTTTGAGCAGTGGACGTGGGCTCAATTGGGCATTCATTTAAAGCCATGTGCCTTTCTCAATGTAGATGGTTTTTATGACGATTTATTGAATTTTCTAAAAACAACTGCAGAAAAAGGCTTTACCCATCCGCGTTTTATCGAAGGCTTAATTGCAGAAGATAATATTGAAACGATTGTTGAGCAGTTTCAACATTTCACTGCGCCAGAGCCGAAATGGGGCATGGTTGAACGTACAGCCTTTATCGCCGATTTGGAACAAGATAGATGAAAATTATCACTGTTGCCGCAGCCATTATTTTAAATGAACAGCATGAACTTTTAGTGGTTCGTAAAAAACACACGGCATTCTTTATGCAAGTAGGTGGAAAATTAGAACCCCATGAAGCTCCTGAAATCACCATGCTACGTGAAATTCAGGAAGAAATTGGCTGCGCTGCGCAGATTGAACAATTCATTGGCCGTTTTGAAACGGCCGCTGCGAACGAAGCAGATCATCTACTGGTGAGTTATGTCTATCTGGTCCAGTTGCAAGGTGAACCGAAAATTGATGCGGAAATTGCAGCGATGCAATGGGTCAGCTTGGATGATACACAAACAAAACTCGCCCCTTTAACACGTGAGGTGGTGATTCCTTGGGTGAAGCAGCAGACTCGATCTCTTGCTGAAAGCTAAACCGCTTCGCTTGTTCATTTTCTTTAGAGGTTGATGTTTGAAACTAAGGCTGTGCCGCAGCAATGCATGCGGCATATACCTGCGTGCAATGTAGCTGATGTAACAGCTTGCTTAATGCATGGATTGAACTCCCTGTGGTGACTACATCATCGATAATGAGGACTTTACGGAAACGGCGTTTTTCAGTTGGGTTGATAATAAATTGCTGTTCGATATTTTCTAGGCGTTCTAGCCGACTTAAACCTTTTTGAGCGTGCTGTGCTTGACGAATCACTGGTTGCCAAACAGGGATGCGCAATTGCTTTGCCATCATGTGTGCAACGAGCAGCATTTGGTTGTATCCACGGTCCTTGAGGCGTTCAACTGAAATAGGCATGGGAACAATGGCCTGAACTCGAGCTAAGCGCATGCTTAAAAGGCTCTGTGCCAGTAAATTTTGATAGTGCAATTGTTGCTCATACTTATAGCTTTGGATGATGCGATCTATTGGAAAATCATAGTGAAAGGCACAAGAGATGCTGTGTTCATGGCGATTAACCATTTGTTTAAACCAAGGCAGTTGTGCCCAGCAGTCGGTACAAAGCGAATGATGTTGTTGTCGATCGATACCACAGAGCAAGCAAGGGGAAACGCTCTGCATCCCTTTTTGGATGTAGTGTTGGATAGATTGGAGCATGTTTTTATTCTAATCATTCTTTTTTGTGTATTTTGCACAGTTTGTGGTGAAGTGCAATCACGACACCACAGAAACCTGTTCGACAAGCTTATTCGTTAAAGCCAATCTGTATTTTAGGATGATCGAACCATCATCCTAATTATACATAGGCATAACGGGGTGCTTCAGGCAGCCATCGTTTTAAAAGCGCTTGAGCCTGTGCAGGATAATCATTTAGGACTTGTTGAGCCACATAGTGTGCCTGATTGAGTAAATGATCATCTCGCTCCAATTTGGCTACACGAAAGCCCATATCGCCTGTTTGTTTAGTGCCGAGGAGCTCACCGGGGCCGCGAATTTCCAAATCTTTTTCAGCAATAATAAAGCCATCATTGGTCTCGCGCATGATGCGTAAACGCTCTTGCCCATTTTGCGATAAGGGATTTTTATACAGCAAGGCACAGAAACTGGCTTTTGCACCACGTCCTACACGACCACGTAGTTGATGCAATTGTGAAAGCCCTAAACGCTCTGCATTTTCAATTACCATGATTGAGGCATTCGGGACGTCAACACCGACTTCAATCACTGTGGTTGCAATCAGTAATTGCAATTCATTATTTTTAAATTGCTGCATCACTGCTTGTTTTTCATCGGCCTTCATTTTGCCGTGAACAAGACCAATATTGAGGTCTGGAAAGCGTTCTTTAATTTCATTAAAAGTCGCTTCAGCGGCCTGAGCATCTAAAGTTTCTGATTGTTCAACTAAGGTACAGACCCAATAGGCTTGTTTACCTTCAGCACAATTGCTGGCAATCCGCTGTAGCACTTCTTCACGACGGTCAAGTGGAATAGTGACTGTTTGAATCGGTGTACGACCGGGCGGCAGTTCATCAATGACGGAGGTATCTAAATCGCCATAAGCCGACATGGCCAAGGTACGAGGAATAGGGGTTGCCGTCATCACAAGTTGATGCGGTGTCATGCCATTGAGACCTTTGTTCCGAAGTGCCAAACGCTGATCGACACCAAAACGGTGTTGTTCATCAATAATCACTAAACCCAATTTGGCAAATTGTACATTGTCTTGAAATAAAGCATGTGTGCCGACCACTAAATTGGCTGAACCATCTTGAATACTTTGTTCTGCAGCAGCTCGAGCTTTACCTTTTTGCTTGCCGGAAAGCCAAGACACGGTTAGACCCATCGGCTCAAACCATTTTTTGAAATTTAGATAATGCTGTTCGGCCAAAATTTCTGTTGGCGCCATCATGGCCACTTGCCAACCTTCCTCAAGCGCATGACAGGCTGCCACACCTGCAACCAAGGTTTTACCTGCACCCACATCGCCTTGTACGAGTCGAAGCATAGGTTTGTTCTTTTTCAGATCGACCGCAATTTCTTTGGACACGCGTTTTTGTGCGCCGGTCATTTCAAATGGCAGCGTACTTAAAAGTTGTTTGGTGAAGTTCTTACTTGCAGAGAATGACGGTGCTTCGATTTGTTGAATATAAGCACGGCGGCTGAGCAAACTGACCTGATGGGCAACCAATTCTTCGAAAATTAAACGTTGCTGTGCTGGATGAGAACCTTGGCTGAGTTGCAACATATTGGCATCGACAGGGGGGTGATGAATATAGTCCAGTGCTTGTTTTAGGGCATAGCCATTGGTGAATTTTTCCGGCAATAATTCAGGTAAGTCATCACTATATAACTGTAGTGCTTGTTTGACATATTCACGCAGTTTGGACTGCGTTAAGCCTTCGGTTGCGGGGTAAATCGCAGTGAGTTGGGTTTGTGGTAAAGGCGTGTGTTCAGTAATCACCTGTAGTTCAGGATGATACATTTCTAAGCCACGAGCACCAACACGGACTTCACCAAAAATCCGTAAACGATTCCCTGGTTTCACCCGATCAGTAATGCCTTTGTAAATATGGTAAAAACGTAAAGTAACTTTGCCACAATCGTCATTCAGTAGGGCGGCCATCGATTTGCGCTTACCGGGAGGAAAGTCGATACTTTTGACAGTGCCTTCCAGTAAATAACTGCGCCCCACGGTCAATTGGTTCATGGGGATGATCGTGCTACGATCTTCATAGTCGCGTGGCAGATGAAACAAAAGATCATCTGTTGTGAAAATATTTAGTTTTTCAAGTAAAGCAGCGGCGGCATTGCCAACCCCTTGCAATTGATGGACGGCAGCCATGTCCCCTCAACTTCGGTTTATATGATCTAAATGGATCAGTTCTGAGAATAGGTCGTTTGATGCATATTCTATTTATCGGTTATGGTAAAACATCGCAACGTGTTGCTAAACAATTATTTCAGCAAGGTCACCAAATTACCACAGTGAGTCGTAGTGCGAAAGAGGATGATTTTGCAGAACATTTAATCCAAGATGTTCACCAACTGGATTTATCGCAGGTTCAACCGATTGATGCTGTCTATATTCTTTTGGCTCCTGCACGTCATGCTCAATTCAATGCTGTGGATGCTTATCGATACACTTATGTCGATTCTGTACAGCCGATTGTTCAAGCATTAGCAAGTCATCCAATACAACGTTTAATCGTGGTGTCGTCCACTCGTGTCTATGGTGAGCATGCGGGGGAGCGCATTGATGATGACACTGTGCCACAACCGATCGATGAGCAGGGGATGCTGTTACTCGAAATGGAGCATTGCTACTCACAAGCATTTCCTACTGAATGCGTGATCGTACGTCCATCAGGGATTTATGGCACATCGACAACACGAATGCAGAAATTGGCCGAAACGACTCATCGCTATCCCAATATTCATTGGTCCAATCGAATACATATCGATGATTTGACAAAATTTCTGTGTCATCTACTCCACGTGGAACATCCTGAAAAATCATATATTTGTACTAATAACCAACCTCAACCTTTACATGAGCGAATCTTGGATTTGCAAAGAGCTATGCATTTACCCGAATTGGTTTTAGGGAGTGAAGTAGAAACAGGTAAAAAGCTTTATGCAACGCGGATGACGAAGAGTAGTTTTAAGTTAGCGCACGATTGATTGTGATGTGCAGTGTAAAATTGTCGTGACGTATAAAATTCAGTGCAGCTTTGTGAGTATTAAAAGAAATTCTATAAATGAATAAGATAGGTCTTTTACAACATGTATTGTTCAAATTTTCGAATGGATCTCAAAGGCTAAAAATTAAATAATGACAAAATCATTTGCTGAACTTACTCAGAATCTACCCCATAGACCGATTTTGGAAAAAGCTTTGAGTTATTTTGAGAATTTACCAAAGATCGCGATTGATTGTGGTGCAGGAAATGAATCATCATTTCTACTCCGTCATCATTTTAAAGTAAATGCATTTGATCCGTCTGTTGACGCTAAAAATATCTGTCTAAGTAAATTTAAAGACAATAAGAATTTTTTATTTTCTAATCAGGCCTTTGAAGACTATAGCTTTCCTGAAGCTAGTTTAATTATTGCTTTATTCAGTTTGTTTTTTGTTCAACGGATTCGCTTGGAAGTGTTTTAAAGAAAATGCAGGAATCCTTAAGTGAGTAAGGCATCTTACTCATACAACTATTAGGGAAAGATGATGATTGGATAAATAATTTTTCTGAAAAATTTATAGGTTTTGAACAGGAAGAGCTTAAACAATTGTTTGATGCGGACTTTGATATTATTTATATCGATGAATTTAAAGGCAATAAACCGCTAGCCAATGGAACTCCAAAATTTTGGAATGTATATACCTTAATTTTAAAAAAGAAAAAACTAAATACTTGTGTATAGTCCAAAAAAAAGAGACAAGTTTTTTACAACTTGTCCCTGATTTTGCTCATCTTCTTCCGCTTTTATGGCGAAAAAATCATAACGGTTTATTTCTTCTTACGTTTCAAGCGTTTTTTGGCTTGTTCCGCAGCAACTTTATCTAATGCTTCTTTTAACTCTTCATCACTAAAGGTCGTAATGTGTTGCAACATTTGCAGGGTCACATCATCCAAAACGAGGTTGGCATACTGCGCAACATTTTGGAAATTTTCATCAAACACAATGGCGTTGTTTTCATTGGTGCTGATATAACCTTGTTGGGTTAAGACTTTAATAAAGCTTTGGAATAAGGCCTTATCAAAGAACTCAGGCGAGTTAAATTCATACAACACAGATAGACGTTGACCAACCAAGTGACTGAGTTCTTCAACCTGACGCGTAGAGATATTGCCCGAACCACGTTGTGTAATTAAAGCCAAAGTCATGTAGTAACGCTCAAGACTTTGCATTACAGGTGCAGCCAAGACTACTAACTGATTGTGCTGCTCTGAGTTAGGCGCAGGGGAGATCAGGTTGCCTTCTGCATCTTCAGAAATCAGTTTAGCTTTGATCAGTACTCCTGCGTACGCACAGATCTGATCTTTAAGCTCTTCATTATTCCATTTGAGGAATAACTCAGCTTTTAAGAATGGATACAGTGTACGTATGACATTAATTAAATCACCACGGCGAATAGAACCATTATGTTCAACCAAAGCGGCAATGAGTGATGGCAAAATAAATGCGTGCAGGATGTTGTTACGGAAGTAGGTTAACAACACCGCTTGATTATCAGCAATGGCAATAATATCGCCAAGGACATGATTAACACGTTTAATCAGCTTGAGTTTTAAACCATAAGCAATGATTTCTTTACCTGACAGCGGTGTCACTTGCATGCGCTCATCGTAAGGTAAGGCAGTTAAAAGATCGCGATAGGTATCTAACTGCTTAATGCAAATCTCTTCATCTAAAGTATGTTTAGATGTCGCCAATAAAATCAGTGAAAGCAATGAAACCGGGTTCACCACTGCTGCACGGTTAATATTTTCTAAAATCACATGCGCAGAACTGTTAATGGCATCCGAAACTTCTGGCGGAATTGGGTCGTCATTTTTCTCGATTTTGATGTTGCTTGCATTGTGCTGTTTCAGCATATCATCAAGGAAAACTGGCTCACCAAAGTTCAAATGAACTTTACCGAAAATACGTTCGATCTTACGCAGAGTTTTCATAATCCCAATGATCGATTCGCCTTCTTTCGGCTTACCATTCATTTCGCCAACGTAGGTCGCACCTTCCATTAAACGCTCATAACCAATATAGGTCGGTAAGAACACGATTGGTTTGGCTGGATTGCGTAAATGACCATGGACAGTCATCGCGAGCATGCCGGTCTTCGGTGGTAATAAACGACCAGTACGTGAACGACCCCCTTCGATGAAGTATTCAAGTGGTGTATTACGCGCCAAAATACTATAGAGGTATTCTTTAAATACGGTGGTGTAGAGACCATTGCCACGGAATGAACGACGAATAAAGAACGCACCGCCGCCACGTAAAATTTGCCCTACAAATGGCATGTTCAAGTTATCACCCGCAGCAATGTACGGCACCATCAAACCACGCTTATAGATCACATATGACAATAATAAATAGTCGATATGACTACGATGACATGGGGTGTAAATGATCTCGTAGTCTTTGGCCAGTTCACGAACGGTACTGAAGTTATGTACTTCTACACCATCATAAAGCTGTGTCCACAGACGAGTCAGTGCTAAGTCAGCAAAACGTACTGTTGATGCTGAATAGTCAGAAACGATTTCATTTAAATAACCAATCGCACGACGCTCAGCTTCAACCATACTGATTTTACTGCGAATGCTTTCACGACGAATCGCATCTTGCACATCCGTAGATTTGATCAGGCCATGCATCACATTACGACGGTCGGATAAATCCGGACCCAAAACCACTTCACGCTGCGCATCTAAATAATCATTCAGTGTGCTAACAATATAAGTCGCAGGTGACAAGTTTGGATGTGTAGTTTTGGCATATTCAACCAAACGACGCAAAGACTGTGGCTCATGGAATTCGAGGTACGATTGACGACCGTGCAAACCAATATTGACCAGCTGCTTCACTTTGCTTGGTGTAGACCATGTATCGGTAAATAATAATTTAAACCAAGAATCTTCTTTATCGGGTTCACGACCCCACAGCACGGTTACAGGAACGAGCTCAACATCCGCATCAGGATTTTTTTCCAAAACCTCAATTAAACGCAATAAACGAGGTGGAAAGGCATGTGGCGGTGGATTGAGTAAGTTGTCTTCATCATGATGTTGTAAAAACACCACAGATGCTTTTTCTGTTTGCGTACCCACTGTCATTGGGTCGAGTGCAGGGTGTAGCTTTAAACGACGGGTTTCACCATCGACAATTAAAGCATTACTCCGTGAATGATTTTGCAGAACGTAGCAGGTAATTTTCGTTGTCTGTACGCCGGTATCTGTATCGGTTTCAGTCACTACAGGTTCTACAGGGACTTCACCTAAAACATGCGGTGTTACCACAAGGTCAAGCAGTTTACTCGAAAGCTTTCGATACATCTGACCAAAGCCGCTCTTGGACATACAAACTCCTACTTTTCATGACCAAACCACAGAGATTCTGAGGGGAATCTATTCTGCGTAATTGTACTTAAAAACTGTATGTCATTTTCTGACAAATTGCATAGATATTGTAAGATTTTATCGTTAAAAAACGTATTTTTAGCAGTTATATTGCATCAGCAAGGTGACAGATCAGTCAGCGAATCTTTAGGGTTTTAGTTTGGATTTATGGCAAAATGGAAAATATATTTAAACATCTGTTGATGTTGCCTGCGTTAGCTTAATCCCGAATGATAGATAGGTTTGTTATGAATGCCTTAACACAAGAGTTGGTTGATTTACTCAGTCTTGAAAAATTAGAAGAAAATATTTTTCGTGGGCAAAGCCGAAATTTGGTCGGGAAACGTGTCTTTGGTGGACAGGTTTTAGGTCAGGCGCTCCGTGCGGCATCTTATACGACAGATCGACCAGCTCATTCCTTACATGCCTATTTCTTATTCGGCGGTGATATCAATGCACCAATCATTTATGAAGTGGATCGTATTCGCGATGGACGCAGTTTTGTGAGTCGTCAGGTTCGTGCGATTCAACATGGTAAAACCATTTTTATGTGTATGGTGTCATTTGCAGAGCAAGAAGAAGGGTTGAACTACCAAGTTGCAGAGCCAGAATATCCAGCCGTCGAAGATTTAAAATCTGAAGCTGAGTTGAAACGAATGATGGTGGAGTTTGTCCCTGAAAACGTCCGCGCATCTTTTATGCGCGACCGTCATGTGGAAATTCGCCCGATTGATCCACAAAACCCGTACCAACCGCAGCCTGCTGCGCCATCGTATGCACACTATATTCGTACCCATGACACGATTGCTGCCGATGTTGATGACATCTCTTTACATCAGGCCATTGCGGCATTCTATTCAGACTTTACGCTGATGACGACTGCACTACGTCCACATGGTTTAAGTTATTTATCACCAAGTTTACAGTGTGCAAGTATTGACCATGCCATGTATTTCCATAAGCCATTCCGTGTGGATGAATGGATGCTTTATGACATGGATGCCACGGTCAGTGCTAGTTCACGTGGTCTAAATTTCGGTCGCATGTGGCAAAACGGTGAGTTGGTCTGTAGTACGACACAAGAAGGCTTGATCCGTTTACGCGAAATTGAAACCCAGTAAGCTTTGAGCACTATGTGTTAAGTCGTAAAAGCTGAATACTGAAAAAACCGAATCTTCTGATTCGGTTTTTTTATGCCGTCAATTTTTAGTATGAATCTACTCATGGATTCGAGTTATCTAATTAGGGTGCAGTACAAATTGAATTGGGTTGAATACATGCTTTGCAAAATTGTAGCAGTATATGTGACAAAAAATTCCTCGATTCCCAGTGGGGCGCATGGCATAGTGCCTGAATAAAGGATGATAAATGCAAGGCACAATGAGCTTAAATACGCAGATTTTAATTGCCGCAATATTGGGTGTGGCATTTGGGTTTTTATTAATTCAGTTTCCAGAGACGCAGTTTTTATCCGCCAGCCTGTATGGTTTGGGGATTGCCAGTAGTATTTTTATTGGCTTGCTGAAAATGATCTTGGTTCCGCTGATCTTTAGTTCGATTGTGGTGGGGGTATCGAATTTACAGGCAGGTGGTCAGCTGAGTCGTACGTGGAAAATTACCTTGGCTTGCTGTGTCACCACCACGACTTTGGCACTGATCTTGGGTCTAGCATGTGCGCATATTTTTAAAGTTGGGCAGGGCGTGGACATCGTCATGTTCCAAGATGCAATGCAACAGCATCAGAGTCCTGACACCCTCACAGCAGGTTCATTCTTTACCAATTTTATTCAAAATACACTGATCAATCCGTTTAAAGCCTTTAGTGATGGCAACGTACTCGCAGTCGTGGTGTTTTCACTATTTCTCGGTGTGGCCTTGGTCAAAGGTGGTGAAAAATTCCGAAGTGTGAGAAAGCTCAGTCAGCAATTTTTTGACATCATGATGATGATCATCGGCTGGGTGATGAAGCTTGCACCGATTGGTATTTTTGCATTATTGGCTAAATTGATTGCTACAGAAGATATTTCGGTGTTGAGTCGCCTCGCGGAGTTTGCTGCCGTAGTCACAGGGACCACGATTTTTCATGGGGCAGTGGTGTTACCTCTGCTGCTTTGGATCTTTGGGAAAATGAGTCCACTGACATTTTTTAGAGGAACACGAGCTGCCTTAATCACTGCTTTTGCAACCAGTTCAAGTTCAGCAACGATGCCACTGTCGATGAAATGTGCGCAGGAAAATTTAGGCGTACGTCCTCAAACAGCAGGTTTTGTGATTCCATTGGGCACACAGTTAAATATGGATGGTACAGCGTTGTATGAAGCTGCTGCTGCGTTATTTATTGCCAACTTGATGGGCTTAGATTTAACCTTGGGTCAGCAGTTAATTGTCTGTGCAACCGCCATGATTGCTTCACTCGGCGCGCCGGGTATTCCAAGCGCTGGAATGGTGACGATGATTATAGTTTTACAATCGGTTGGACTCCCTGCAGAAGCCATTGCGATTTTACTGCCGATCGATCGTCTCTTAGATACGGTGCGAACTGTGGTGAACGTACAGGGCGATATGATGATTAGTGTGGTGGTGGATCGTCATACGCGAGATGTAGATGAACCAGCGTTGTCGAATTAAGCAGATAAAGAACTAAAATGTGGGTTGTAGACGATCTCCCACAGATGCCCATCTAAGTCTTGAAAATAGCCTGCATAACCACCGTAAAACGTGGGCTGTGCGGGCTTAATTGTTTTTGCACCTGCGCGTTGGGCTTGTTGCATGATTTGATCGACGGCTGCGGGACTGTTGACGTTATGTCCGAGAGACATTTGAGTTGGACAAAACGCTGATGTACTGATTCCGGTGTCATGACTCAGGCTATCTTGCGGCCAGAGTGCGAGCTTTAAACCGTGTTGTAAATCAAAAAATGCCACAGCGCCATGTTCAAATTCAGTCCCAATAATCCCCGCGCTATTAGGACCTAAACCCTCTTGATCAAACGCGAATGCAGCATGTAAATCTTTCACGGCCAGTGTAATGACGGAGATGTGAGCGTGCATGGAGATGCTCCTGAATGGCTTATTTTTATTTTAGGATGAGACTGAGTATAAATACATTTTAAAGAGAATAGGGAACTCGGAATAACTGTACTTTAAACCTTGAACTTATGAGCGTATCCATCTTGAGTTTGTTGATTGCTCAATAAAAAACGGAGCGTAATGGATGTGAGCACAAAAAAAGCAGGGCGAACCCTGCTTAATACAGATTTTAAAGTGGTGTTTAAGCGACTTTCAGTGCGGCACGTTTTGCAGCAGGAGAGTTGTCGAGGTATGCAATCGCATCTTCCGTTTTTGCTTCATGCACAGGATCGTACCAAGGCATTAAATACCCCAATTGCTGCGACACTAACCAAAGTGGATGTGGCAATAAGCGATTGTCTTTTTGCGCGATACGCGCCCATTCACGCCAAATCCACGGTTTATATACGGCAGGTTTAATCGATGCATAGCGCGAGTCTTGCTGCATGATATGTGCTGCACCATCGACCCACAGACCTAGTACGGCTGCAATTACGATCACACTTTGATAATAGCGAGAAATATAGCCCCCACCAAGATGACGATACAAATCAAAAGCCACGGTACGATGTTCTATTTCCTCTGCACCATGCCATTTTACTAGATCGAGCATATTCGCATCAGCGCCTAGTCGTTCCCACTCTTTGTTATATAAAGCATATTTACCTAGTACACAGGTCATGTGTTCAACAGTTGCAATCACCCCTAAACGAAAGAGATCCCATTGATGATCCAAGGCTTTGGGTACGTTGAGCCCTAGAGGTTGGTCCGCAAGCAGTTTGCCAAAGAGAAAGTCCATGATTTCAAGGTTGCGTTGAATACTGATATTGCGCTGAGATAAGTATTCTTTATTAGCAGAGTTATGTGCTTGAGCATGCATGGCTTCTTGGCGGATAAATGCTTTAACGTCCTCGGCTAGTTTTTCATCTCTAATTTGTGGCAATACTTTGTTATACAGACGGCAAAACCAAAACTCACCAGCCGGTAAGATCATGTTAATTTCATTAATAAAATAGCTGACAAAAGGTTGGTTGGGCACCCAGTCAACTTGGGTATCTTGCCACTCAAATTTCACTTTACGTGGTTTAATTTTATATTCGATTGATGATCCAAGTTTTGTGTTTTTCAAGCGGGAGAGTAATTTCATGACCTATCCTTGTTTTTATGTGATCGAGTGCACATCTGATATATTCAGTATCCAAAAAAAATCCTGCATTGTGATTAGCAATACAGGACATTTCATTATCTTCAGATGATACTTTTTGTCAGACAATCATCCTTGCGCTGACTTTAAAAATACTGGATTAGTGGTCTGAATTTTTGCCTTCAGCTTGGGGTAAATCTTCAGATGTGGTGTCGACGTCATCGAATGCTTCCGCATCCACATTGATTTCAATATCATCTTCCGATGCTTCAGGTATGCTGTCGAGATCAAACTCTGTGGATTGCTCTAGAGTGAAGTTTAGACGACCCGCCATGACACTCGCTAACTCTTCTAAACCTTGTTTATTCAATGATGAGAACAATTGGATAGAGAAGTTAAGTTTCATTTTTTTCAATGCCGCTTTCACTTCTTGTAGTGCTTTAGAGGCTGGGCCACGGTTTAATTTATCTGATTTGGTGAGCAGTACATGCACGAACAATTTACGTGAATGTGCCCATTCCAACATCATGACGTCAAAATGTTGTAGTGGATGACGGATATCCATCAACAGCACAAGACCTTGTAAACTTTCACGGTGTATCAGATAGTTTTCTAACTCTTTTTGCCACACGATTTTCATCGCTTCAGGTACAGCGGCATAGCCATAACCCGGTAAGTCGACCAAACGTTGATCAGGATTTCCTAGACTGAAAAAGTTGATCATTTGGGTACGACCCGGTTTTTTCGACGCACGTGCCAATTGTTTTTGGTTAGTGAGCGCATTAATAGCACTCGACTTACCCGCATTGGAACGGCCAGCAAAGGCAATTTCATAGCCGGTATCTTCAACGCAGAGGTTGAGTTTAGGCGCACTCATTAAGAACTCAGCTTTGCGTAGCCAGTTGAGCGAGCGCACAGCATATTCAGTAATCGCAGAGTCTACTTTTTTCTCATAAGTAATCTTTTGCTTCGGCGCATTGGCCGCTTTACTGTTTCGTGATTTTCCTCTGTGCTGATGCATAACCCAACTTCAATAACTGATTTAACAACACGCATTATAAAGGAAGTCGGGCAGGCAAGCGAATTTTGTCGCAGGCAAAGTGAAATTAGAGATTGATCATTTGAATTGGAGATTGTGTTGTAAATTTAGATGCGCTGCTTGGTTGTAAGACGTCAGCAAGTTTGTACTGATCGAGACTTTGATAAAACTGTTCTAAAGCTTGATCTAAGATGCTTTTTAAACCACACTGACTGCGCAGTACGCAGGGTGGGTCGTTGCATTCAACAATCTGGTGATTACCTTGCAAAATCCGTACGATTTGACCGAGCTGAGCCTCAAGTGCTTCAGGGTTTAGACGAATACCGCCACCTTTGCCGCGGTTGGTGATTAACCAGTTTTGCTTTGCCATAAAATGCACAATTTTCACCAAGTGATTACGCGAAACGTGCAGGTCTTCTGCAATTTCAGCAATGTTATAAGGCACATCACGAGGACGTGCGATATAGAGCAAAATGCGTAATGCATAATCGGTGAATTTATTGAGTTGCATGATAATACTGTGAGTCTGAGAGAAATAAATAAGGGCTAGTCTAGCATAACTAAACTAACCCTTTGTATTTCAGGTGAATAGCTTAGTTAGTGTTTTACACCACCAGTGCCGAAAGCTTCGCTGTGAATATTGCTAGCAGGAATACCACGAGCAATTAAAGCTTTCTGTTGTTCAGCCATAAATGGCATTGGACCGCAAAGGTAATAATCCGCATTGATCGGTAACAGTGCAGTATCCATGCTGCCTAAGTCTAGACGACCAGCAGCATCATAATCTTCACCTAACTTATCATTAGCATGAGGGAACTCATACGCTGTAAAGGTGCTAAGACGTGGGTATTTAGCTTCCAAATCCTGAATGTGTTTATGCATTGCATGCACTTGTTTGCTACGGCAGGCATGGATAAATGTTACAGGTTGTGGCATGTCTAAAGTCACCAACTGATTTAGCATCGCAATCATTGGTGTTAGACCTACACCACCACTGATAAAGACATTGCGTTTTTGTGAATCAATCAGGAAGAAATTACCTGTTGGTGCAGACACTTCGATTTCTGAACCGATCTCCAAGCCATGCAGTGTATTTGATACCCAACCTGGAACCAAGTCACCTTTCTGATCTTCACGTTTTACAGAGATACGTAAGTAGTTGTCTTGTGGGCTGGTAGACAGTGTATATTGACGTGGTTGTTTTAGACCCAGCTCATCGACCAATACACGTACAGAGATGTACTGACCTGCTTCATATTTTGGTAAATCACCACCATCAGAAGGCTCAAGGTAGAATGAGGTGATTTCATCACTTTCAGCCACTTTTTTCGCGATTTTGAAATTACGCCAACCTAACCAACTGCCTTTAGTTTGCTGATGTTGCTCATAAATCGCTTTTTCAGTGCTGATAAACAAGTCTGCCAATTGTCCATATGCTGCTGCCCAAGCTGCAATCAGTGGATCTTCCATTGAAATGCTTAATACTTCACTGATCGAGTGCAGCAAATTTTCGCCGACAATATTATAGTCTGGCGCTTGAATGTTAAGACTCACATGTTTATGCGCAATTAATTCTACAACTGGTAAAAGTACAGATGGGTCCTCAATATTTTCAGCATAAGCCAATACAGCACCCGCCAAGGCTTGTGCCTGAGCACCGCTGCGCTGATGTCCCATGTTAAAGGTTTCTTTGAGGTCAGGGTTATTGCCCAACATACGATTATAGAAGTAACCAGTCAGCGCGACACCATTTTCACGTAGAACAGGAACAGTAGCTTTTACTAGGTCAATTTGCTGCGGAGTCATAGCTGATCTCTCATGGCTGTTATTTATAAGATGTATTTAAAATACATTTTTAAATACATCCGCGCAATACATGTTTTAGTAAAAACCATAAAAAAATTATGGAATATAAAAAGATTCCATAAATTTGTACTTTTTAATTGGGCTTTTAGATTATTTCTTGCCGAAGATAGAACCTAAGAGGCCACGGATAATTTTCTGACCTGTCGACCCGCCCAAGCTGCGTGCAGCACTTTTTGCAAAAGTTCCTACCGTGTCTTGAATCAGTTTTTCACGTTGTTTGGCTGAACGCTCTGCTTCTTTTTGTTGTTCGCGCGCAAGGCGTTCTTGTTCACGTGCTTGCTGTTTGGCGAGTGCATCTGCTTCTTTGGCTTGTTGTTTGGCCAACGCTTCTTGTTCTTTGGCTTCTATTTTATCTTGTTCCGCTTGGACGGCTTGTTGTTGGCGCTCCGCCACTTTATTTTGTAAAAGTTCATAGGCACTTTCACGATCTGCTTCGGTGTCATACACACCTGCGACAACGCTATTTGCCATCAGAGCTTTGCGTTCTTCTACAGCAATTGGGCTAAATGAAGAGTAGGGTGGCATCACCCAAGCACGCTCAACGATTTGGGGTGTGCCTTGTTCATCTAGACAGCTAATCAGTGCTTCACCTACAGCCAGTTCCGTAATCACTTGATCGACTTTAAACGCAGGATTGGCTCGAAAAGTATCTGCTGCCGTCTTAACAGCTTTCTGATCTTTCGGGGTAAATGCACGTAGCGCATGCTGAACGCGGTTACCCAGTTGTCCTAAAACACTCTCAGGTAGGTCAAGTGGATTTTGCGTTACAAAGTAAATGCCGACCCCTTTAGAGCGAATCAGACGAACCACTTGTTCAATCTTTTCTTGTAAAGCAGGGCTGGCGTTATCAAACAATAAATGTGCTTCATCGAAGAAGAACACCAGTTTGGGTTTATCCATATCTCCAACTTCGGGCAATTGTTCAAACAGTTCTGACAGCATCCACAGTAAGAAAGTCGCATAGAGCTTAGGGGTATTCATTAACTTGTCGGCGGCGAGCAGGTTGATGTTGCCACGACCTTGTGCATCCGTTTGAATGAAATCCATGATATTGAGCGCAGGCTCACCAAAGAACTTGTCACCGCCTTGATCTGCCAAGGCAAGCAAATTACGTTGAATTGCACCTAAACTTGCAGGCGATAAATTGCCATATTCATTTTTAAATTCAGCTGCATGTTCACTGACGTAGCTGATCATGGCTTTTAAGTCTTTAAAGTCGATGAGCAATAAGCCCTGATCATCGGCAATACGAAAGACCGCAGATAACACGCCTTCTTGCGTGTCGTTTAAATTCAGAATTCGGGCAAGGAGCAGTGGACCAATTTCAGAAATGGTGGTGCGAATGGGATGTCCTTGTTCACCAAACAAATCCCAAAACACCACAGGGGAGGCAGCAAAAGGAATGCTCTCGATATTTAAACTTTTAATTCGTTCGTCAAACTTAGGATTGCTTTCACCTGCTTTGGCAAGGCTAGAAACATCCCCTTTGGCATCGGCTAAAAATACAGGTACACCCAGCCGAGAAAAACTTTCTGCCAACACCTTCAACGTCACCGTCTTACCAGTACCTGTGGCCCCAGCAATCAAACCATGGCGGTTTGCAAATTGTGAATGAAGCACCACATCTTGTGTAGTGTCTTGTGTTTTTTTGCCAATAACAATTGGTGTACCCATAGATGTTCCTGTATTTATTCGAGTTGCTGTTTATTTAAATGTTGTAGTGCGTTTTCTATATCTTGTATTAAATCTGCAGGATGTTCTAGTCCTATACAAAAGCGAACCAGTAAGCCGGTTTGAATATGTGAATGTTCGAGTACACGCATATCTTTTAAGTTATATAACATGACTAAACTGACTGGGCCACCCCAGCTAAAACCGAGTTTAAATAGTTTCAGCGCATCGCAAAAACGGCGTACATCTTGCAAGCTATATTTTTCATTAAATACCACGCTGACCAAGCCGGCACTGTGTTGTTCTGTACAAATTTCTTTCCAATACTGATGTCCTGCGGAAGCTTCATCAGCAGGATGTAAAACCTGTACAAAGGCTGGTTGCTGTTTTAGCCAATTTAATAAAGTTAAAGCACTTTGTGACTGGTGTTCATAGCGCAGGCGCATAGAAGCCAGACTGCGTTGTACTTGCGCGGCGTCATCACCAGAGATACTAATGCCTTGAATGGCGTGCGCACGAAACAGTTTGTGATGAAGCTTTTTATCTCGTGTAATTACTGAACCCATCAAAATATCCCCGCCGCCACTTGGGTATTTGGTCAAGGCATGCACACTGATATCGACACCCAGGTGCTCAGCACTAAAATCAAAAGCATTAAAGGCAAGTCCTGCGCCCCACGTATTGTCCAGTGCAGTGAGAATGTTCTGCGCTTGAGCTTTTTTGACCAAGCCGACTAAATCTGGAAACTCTAAAGTGACAGAACCTGCTGCTTCTAACCAGATAAGCTTGGCTTGCGCTGAAGGGCTAAATGAATCGACATCAATAGGATTATAAACCTTGACCACGATGCCATAGCGGGTTTCTAAATTGCGTAAATGGTCCATATTGGGGCCATAGATATTATCTGCGACCCACACTTCATCCCCTTGACTTAAAAAACATGAATTGACCAAATTAATTGCAGATAAACCGCTTGGTGCGAGTAAGTGATACAAGCCACCTTCAATCTGAGCAATCTGATCGCCTAGGGTAAATGTAGTGGGTGTGCCATGTGTTCCATAGCTATAGTCATAATCATCAGTCCAATGGCGATTAAATAGCGCATCTGTATTTTCGAAAATTATAGTGGATGCACGAAACAGGGGAGGTTGAACACTATTGATGTATTGCGGTGCCTTTCTTGGTGCATGAATGAGTTCGGTTTGAGGATTCTTTTTCACGTGGCGCTCTGAAATGATCAAAATAATAATGAATGTTCAAAAGAATACGACTAAAACGCATGGATTTACGATGCTTTTGTATAGAAAATTAAGTGAAAAGCAAAGTTGGCTTCATTCTTGCAAAACCGATATCAGAGCAACAACAATAGGTTTAGCGCATGAAGTCGCATTTAAAAGTACATTATTTTCAGCATATTGCTGGCGAAGGGTTCGGCAGTTGTTATGAATTTTTAAAACAGCATCAGGCCAAAATTACAGCCACGGAATTCTTTGCATTACCTGTCGATCAAGCCTTAGATCTCGAGGCTTTACCGCATGTTGAAGATGTCGATTTACTCATCATCATGGGTGGGACCATGAGTGTGAATGATGAGGCCAATTTTCCATGGTTAAAAATAGAAAAACGGTGGCTGCGACGCTATTTAGCACTCGGCAAACCCGCAATCGGGCTTTGTTTAGGTGGGCAATTGATTGCCAATGCCTTGGGTGGGGCGGTGAGCCGAAATGCACAACAAGAATTGGGTTGGACGACTATCCGTAAGGTTGCTAACGTACCGCATGACTGTTTCAAACTACCTGAAGAGTTTAAAGTCATGCAGTGGCACAGTGAAACATTTGAAATTCCCAAAGGAGCGGTATTACTGGCGGAAAATGATGCATGTCGTAATCAAATGTATCAAATTGGACAAAATGTTTTGGGCTTCCAATTTCATCCTGAAATTACCCCAGAAGTACTCGATTTATTTTTGGAAAATGATGAAGAGGTGGCATTTTTTTCAGGAACACATGTACAGCCAGTACATGATCTACGGAAAAGCGCAAAAAACAAATTTATTGAGGGAAATCAAATACTAAACCAAGCAATAGAGTATGTATTAAGAAAAAATGCCTATTGATTAAAAGTTAAGCAATTGATCTTGCATAAAAAATGAAAAATATAAGAAAAACAGCAAAAGGGATTTGCTTATGCATTAAACAATAGCTATAATGGGCGACCCTTTGATGAAGGGGGTTAGCTACGAATAAAGTAGTTAACATCGTGACAGTCACGGCATCGATCGTGACCTTAGTGATATTTCACTGCTCTTGACACTTGCCTCTTTTAAAGTGGGGTGAGATGCGTCAAGGGTGATTCTTTATATATTTGGCTTGGAGTTAACTGGTATGTCTAACCAGAGAATTCGTATCCGTCTTAAGTCTTTTGATCACCGTCTAATTGATCAATCAGCTCAAGAAATCGTAGAAACAGCAAAACGTACTGGTGCACAAGTTTGTGGTCCAATCCCGATGCCTACACGTATCGAACGTTTTAATGTTTTAACATCACCACACGTTAACAAAGATGCGCGTGACCAATACGAGATCCGCACTTACAAACGTTTGATCGACATCGTTCAACCTACAGATAAAACTGTTGATGCATTGATGAAGTTAGATCTTGCAGCTGGTGTTGATGTTCAGATCGCTTTGGGTTAAGGCTTTCGGTTAATTAACGCTCTAAGTTAATTAGGCCGCTTTTTTAGAGGTTTATGCACATGGCTATTGGTTTAGTCGGTCGCAAGTGCGGTATGACACGTATCTTTACAGATGCTGGTGTTTCTGTACCTGTAACAGTGATTGAGGTTGATCCTAACCGCATCACACAAATCAAAACGCTTGAAACTGATGGTTATCAAGCGATTCAAATCACTACTGGTGAACGTCGCGAATCTCGCGTAACTAATGCTCAGAAAGGTCACTTTGCGAAAGCTGGTGTTGCTGCTGGTCGTCTAGTTCAAGAATTTCGCGCTACAGAAGCTGATCTTGAAGGTCGTGAAGTTGGCGGAACTATCGGTGTAGATGTGTTTACAGTGGGTCAAATTGTTGACGTTACTGGTACATCTAAAGGTAAAGGTTTCCAAGGTGGTGTTAAGCGTTGGAACTTCCGTACTCAAGACGCTACACATGGTAACTCTGTATCTCACCGTGTTATCGGTTCTACAGGTCAAAACCAGACTCCTGGTCGCGTGTTCAAAGGCAAAAAAATGCCTGGTCACTTAGGTGCTGAACGTGTAACTACACAGGGTCTTGAAATCGTTGCTATCGACGCAGAACGTTCAGTTCTAGTTGTTAAAGGCGCGGTTCCTGGTGCTACTGGTGGCGACGTTACTGTTCGTCCTACTATCAAGGCCTGAGGGGAAATAACGTGAATTTAAATACTGTTTCCGGCTCTGCTGTTGAGTTATCTGAAGTTGCGTTTGGTCGTGATTTTAACGAAGCTCTTGTACACCAAGTTGTTACAGCTTACTTAGCTGGTGGTCGTCAAGGTTCTAAAGCGCAAAAATCACGTGCTGACGTTTCTGGCGGTGGTAAAAAACCTTTCCGTCAAAAAGGTACTGGCCGCGCTCGTGCTGGTTCTATTCGTAGCCCAATCTGGGTTGGCGGTGGTAAGACTTTTGCTGCTCGTCCACAAGACTGGTCTCAAAAAGTAAACCGTAAAATGTATCGCGGTGCTATGCAATGCATCCTGGCTGAGCTTGTTCGTCAAGATCGCCTTGTTTTAGTTGAAGAGATTGCTGTTGCAGCTCCAAAAACTAAAGAATTGCTTGCAAAACTTAACGACTTGAATGCACCTCGTGCATTAATCGTTACAGATGCTGTTGATGAGAACTTGTATCTTGCTGCTCGCAACATTCCACACGTTGATGTGGTTGATGCTGCTGCAATCGATCCTGTTAGCTTGATCGCGTTCGATAAAGTTGTTATGTCTGTTGCTGCTGCTAAGAAAATTGAGGTAGAACTCGGATGAACAACGAACGTATCTATCAAGTCCTACAAGGACCTGTATTCTCAGAAAAAGCACAAGTTTTAGGCGAAACTGCTGGTGTTCAAGTGTTCAAAGTTGCACTAGATGCAAACAAACTTGAAATCAAAAAAGCTGTTGAGCAACTATTTGGTGTTCAAGTTGTTAAAGTTAACACAACGATCACTAAAGGTAAGACTAAACGCTTTGGTAAAACATTAGGACGTCGTTCTGATGTTAAAAAAGCATACGTCACCCTGAAAGCTGGCCAAGATGTTGAAATGGCTGACTTGGGCGATACCGCTGAAAACGCAGCGGAATAAGGACGAAAATTATGCCGATTCAAAAATGTAAGCCAACGTCTCCAGGACGTCGCTTTGTAGAGAAAGTGGTTCACAACCACCTTCACAAAGGCGCGCCATATGCTCCGTTGGTTGAAGCTAAAAAACGTACTGGCGGTCGTAATAACAACGGTCACATTACAACTCGTCACGTTGGTGGTGGTCATAAACAGCACTACCGTATCGTAGACTTCAAACGTAACAAAGACAGCATCCCAGCTGTAGTTGAGCGTATTGAATACGATCCAAACCGTACAGCTCATATTGCTTTATTGAAATATGCTGACGGTGAACGTCGCTATATTATTGCACCTAAAGGCCTTCGCGCTGGTGATCAAGTTCAGTCTGGTAACGATGCTCCAATCCGTCCAGGTAACTGCTTGCCACTTCGCAACATGCCTATCGGTTCTACTCTTCACAACATCGAGCTTAAAATCGGTAAAGGCGCACAATTAGTACGTTCTGCTGGTACATCTGCTCAATTGTTGGGTCGTGACGGTTCTTACGCTATCATTCGTCTTCGTTCAGGCGAAATGCGTAAAGTACACGTTGAATGCCGTGCTGTGTTAGGTGAAGTTTCTAACTCAGAAAGCAACCTTCGTTCACTTGGTAAAGCAGGTGCATCACGCTGGCGTGGCGTTCGTCCTACCGTACGTGGTATGGCGATGAACCCAGTAGACCATCCACATGGTGGTGGTGAAGGACGTAACAAAGGTATTCAACCTGTAAGTCCATGGGGTCAAAAAGCTAAAGGGTACAAAACACGTACCAACAAGCGTACGACTAAGATGATCATTCGCGACCGTCGCGTTAAGTAACAAGTAAAGGAATCTGACAATGCCTCGTTCTCTGAAAAAAGGCCCATTCGTCGATGCGCACTTGTTCGCTAAGGTTGAAGCGGCTATCGCGGCTAATAACCGTAAGCCGATCAAAACTTGGTCGCGTCGTTCGATGATCTTACCGGATTTTGTTGGTCTAACAATTTCTGTACACAATGGCCGTAACCATGTTCCAGTGATTGTATCTGAGCATATGGTTGGTCATAAATTAGGTGAATTCGCGCCAACTCGTACCTATCGTGGTCACGGTGTTGACAAGAAGTCTAAACGTTAATAGGTGCTATGATGGAAGTAACTGCTAAATTACGCGGTGCCGCTATCTCGGCACAAAAAGCACGTTTGGTTGCAGACCTAATTCGCGGCAAATCTGTTGCGCATGCTTTGAATATCTTAAACTTCAGCAACAAAAAAGCTGCAGTTTTAGTTAAAAAAGCATTGGAATCTGCGATTGCAAACGCTGAACACAATAACAGTTTAGATGTAGACGACCTTAAAGTTTCTACGATCTACGTTGATGAAGGCATGAGCCTGAAACGTATTTTGCCACGTGCTAAAGGCCGTGCAGATCGTATTACTAAGCGTACTTGTCACATTACCGTTAAGGTAGGGGTTTGATATGGGTCAGAAGGTTCATCCAATCGGTATCCGCCTAGGTGTTGTGAAACGTCATAACGCTAACTGGTATGCGAATCCGAAACAATATGCTGAATATTTGCTAAAAGATCTTCAAGTTCGTGAGTTTTTAACTAAAAAACTTAAGAATGCGATGGTGAGCAATATTCTTATCGAACGCCCTACAGGCGCAGCTAAAGTAACTATTAGCACTGCACGTCCTGGTATCGTGATCGGTAAAAAAGGCGAAGACATTGAGAAATTACAACGCGAATTAACAGCCATTATGGGTGTTCCTGCGCAAGTAAGTATCAACGAAATCGATCGCCCAGATTTAGATGCTCGTTTAGTTGCTGAGGCAATCGCTTCTCAATTAGAAAAACGTGTAATGTTCCGTCGTGCTATGAAGCGTGCGGTTCAAAACTCTATGCGTGCTGGTGCTAAAGGTATCAAAGTAGAAGTTTCAGGCCGTCTAGGTGGTGCTGAGATTGCTCGTACTGAATGGTATCGTGAAGGTCGTGTACCTCTTCATACTCTTCGTGCTGACATCGACTATGCTACTATGCGTGCTGAGACTACTTACGGTACGATCGGCGTTAAAGTATGGATCTTCCGTGGTGAGATCTTGGGCGGCATGAAACAAGTCATGAACCCAGCTCCAGCTGAAGAACGTCCAGCTAAACGTGGCCGTGGTCGTGGTGAAGGTCAAGAGCGTCGTGGTCGTCGCAATGATCGTTCTGCTGAAAAAGGAGAATAATCCATGTTACAACCTAAACGTACTAAATTCCGTAAAGTGCAAAAAGGCCGTAACACTGGTCTAGCACATCGCGGTAGCTCAGTATCTTTTGGTACTATTGCACTTAAATCAGTTGAACGTGGTCAAATGACAGCACGTCAAATTGAAGCAGCGCGTCGTACAATCAGCCGTCGTATTAAACGTGGTGGTAAGATCTTTATCCGTGTTTTCCCAGACAAACCAATTACTGAAAAACCATTAGAAGTTCGTATGGGTAAAGGTAAAGGTTCTGTGGAATACTGGGTTTGCCAAATCAAACCAGGTAAAGTCTTGTACGAAATTGATGGTGTTAACGAAGAACTTGCTCGCGAAGCGTTTACGCTTGCTGCTGCAAAACTTCCGTTTAAAACCACTATCGTGACTCGGACGGTAATGTAATGAAAACTAATGATCTACGTGAAAAGTCGGTAGAAGAGTTGACAGCTTTGCTTGATGAGCAACAGCTTAACCAATTCCGTCTTCGTATGGCGAAAGCAACTGGTCAATTGGGTAAATCGCACGAAGTTGCGCTTACTCGTAAGACAATTGCTCGTATTAAGACCCTCCTTACCGAAAAACAGGGGAACGGACAATGAGTGAACAAACAGTTCGCACGTTAACCGGTAAAGTAGTTAGCGACAAGATGGACAAGTCTATCGTTGTTCTTATCGAACGCCGCGTTCAACACCCGTTGTATGGCAAATTAATCCGCCGTTCAACTAAATTACACGCTCATGATGAAAACAATGTTGCTAAAGTTGGCGACGTAGTAAGCATCAAAGAAAGCCGCCCAATGTCTAAAACTAAGTCTTGGACTTTAGTTGAAGTTGTTGAAGCTGCTGCTGAGTAATTAAACGTTCTTGCATCATCGGTCAATTTCGAGTACTCTTTGAGCCTTTCGAAATTGCGACCGGTGATGCTCGGTTTTGGAGTAGGGCAATGATTCAAACCGAAAGTATGCTCGACGTAGCAGACAACAGTGGTGCTCGCCGCGTACAATGTATTAAAGTACTTGGTGGTTCACATCGTCGTTATGCTTCTGTTGGCGACATTATTAAAGTTACTGTAAAAGAAGCTATTCCACGCGCACGTGTTAAAAAAGGTGACGTGATGAATGCTGTAGTTGTACGTACAAAATTCGGCATCCGTCGTGCAGATGGTTCAGTTATTCGTTTCGACGATAACGCAGCTGTTATTTTGAACAACAACAAAGCGCCGATTGCAACTCGTATTTTCGGACCAGTGACTCGTGAACTTCGTACTGAACAGTTCATGAAAATTATTTCATTGGCTCCTGAAGTTCTATAAGAGGCACTCATGGCTAAGATTAAAAAGGGCGATCAAGTAATTGTGATCGCAGGTAAAGAAAAAGGCAAACAAGGTACTGTTTTGTCTGTTTCAAATGACCGTGTTAAGGTTGAAGGCCTTAACTTGGTAACGAAGCATCAAAAGCCTAACCGAGCTACTGGCGCTGAAGGCGGCATCGTAACTCAAGAAGCTGAGCTTCATATCTCTAACGTGGCAATTTTTAATGCTACAACCCAAAAGGCTGACCGTGTTGGTTACCAAGTGATTGAAGGCGTGAAAACTCGCGTATTCAAATCTAATGGTGAATCAGTGGCGGTAGCGAAGTAATAGGTTGACTAGGCAATGGCCAGACTTAAAACGCGTTACAACGACGAACTTAAGGCTCAATTAAAAGAAACATTGGGCGTTAAGAATGTGATGGATATCCCTCGCATTACAAAAATTACCATCAACATGGGTGTTGGTGCTGCATCAGCTGACAAGAAATTGTTAGATGGCGCTCTTTCTGATATGCAAGCAATTGCTGGTCAAAAACCAGTACTTACTTTAGCTCGTAAATCTATCGCTGGTTTCAAAATCCGTGATGGTTGGCCGATCGGCTGTAAAGTTACTTTACGTGGCGAACGTATGTACGAATTCTTAGACCGTTTGATCTCTATCGCGATCCCTCGTATCCGTGACTTCCGTGGTTTCTCTGCGAAATCATTTGATGGTCGTGGTAACTACTCAATGGGTCTTAAGGAACAAATCATGTTCCCTGAAATCGATTTTGATAAGATTGATCGTATTCGTGGTATGGACATTACCATCACTACGACTGCTCGCACCGATGACGAAGGCCGTGCGCTTATGCGTGCATTCGGCTTCCCGTTCAAATAAGAGGTCGATATGGCTAAGAAAGGTATGATTAATCGCGAATTGAAACGCGAAGCTACTGTTGCTAAATACGCTGCGAAACGTGCTGAATTAAAAGCAATTATCGCAAACGTAAATGCATCAGACGAAGAACGTTTCGAAGCGATGATGAAATTTCAAGCATTACCACGTAATGCGTCTCCAGTACGTCTACGTAACCGTTGTGGTTTAACTGGTCGTCCTCATGGTTACTTCCGTAAGTTCGGTTTAAGCCGTAACAAATTACGTGAAACAGTAATGCAAGGTGATGTACCGGGCGTTGTTAAGGCAAGCTGGTAAGGAGCACTATAAATGAGTATGCAAGATACCGTTGCCGACATGCTAACACGTGTTCGTAACGCACAAATGGCAAAGAAACAAACTGTTTCTATGCCAAACTCAAAGTTGAAAGTTGCGATTGCTAACGTACTTCAACAAGAAGGTTATATCGCTGATGTAGCTGTTGCTGACAATGAAGGCAAAGCAACTTTAACGATTACTTTAAAATATTTCGAAGGCAAACCAGTTATCGATACTGTGAAACGCGTAAGCCGTCCTGGTCTACGTCAATATCGCGGTAAAGATGCACTTCCTAGCGTTAAGCAAGGTTTAGGTATTGCAATTGTTTCTACAAGCAAAGGCATCATGACTGATCGCGCTGCACGTGCTGCAGGTATCGGTGGTGAAGTTATTGCTTTTGTTTCTTAATAGGTGATTCCTCATGTCTCGTGTGGCTAAAGCCCCAGTAACTGTACCTAACGGTGTTACAGTTACTCAGAACGGCCGGCAGGTCGAAGTGAAAGGCAGCAAAGGTACATTGTCTTTCAACCTGCATGCGCTGGTCGAGCTAAAACAGGAAGACGGTACTCTAGTTATTGCTCCTAAAGCTGAATCTAAAGATGCTTGGATGCAAGCTGGTACTGCTCGCGCTGTGCTTAACAACCTTGTAAAAGGTGTTAACGAAGGTTTCGAACGTAAGTTACAGCTTATCGGTGTTGGTTATAAAGCTGCGGTTAAAGGTAACATTGTTAACCTTAACCTTGGTTTCTCTCACCCGATCGACTACAACCTTCCTGAAGGTGTAACTGCAGAAACTCCTACTGCAACTGAAATTGTACTTAAATCAGCTGATAAAGCTAAATTAGGTCAAGTTGCTGCAGAAATCCGTGGTTACCGTCCGCCAGAGCCTTATAAAGGTAAAGGTGTTCGTTATTCTGACGAAGTTGTACTTCGTAAAGAAGCTAAGAAGAAATAAGGCGCGAGGTTCTTATGAACGAAAAGAAACAATCCCGTTTGCGTCGTGCGAAAAGCACACGCTTGCACATCCGTGCATTGGGTGCGACTCGTTTGTGTGTAAACCGCACTCCGCGTCACATCTATGCTCAAGTTATCTCTGCAGATGGTGGCAAAGTATTAGCGCAAGCTTCTACTTTAGACGCTACTCTACGTGCTGGTACTACTGGTAACGTTGAATCGGCTCAGAAAGTTGGTGCTTTAATTGCAGAACGTGCTAAAGCGGCTGGTGTAACTAAAGTTGCATTTGACCGTTCTGGTTTCAAATATCATGGTCGTATCAAAGCCTTGGCTGATGCTGCTCGTGAAAACGGCTTGGAGTTCTAATCATGGCTAAAGTTGAACAAAACGAAGGTCTTGTTGAAAAGCTGGTTGCCGTTGATCGTGTAGCCAAAGTTGTTAAGGGTGGTCGTATCTTCTCTTTCACAGCATTAACTGTTGTGGGTGATGGTAATGGTCGCGTAGGTTTTGGTCGTGGTAAAGCACGTGAAGTTCCAGCTGCTATTTCTAAAGCACTTGAAGCTGCTCGTCGCAACATGATTACTGTTGACCTTGTTGACGGTACTGTTCAGCACCCTATCAATGCTCGTCACGGTGCAAGCCGCGTTTACATGCAACCTGCTTCTGAAGGTACTGGTGTAATTGCTGGTGGCGCTATGCGTGCAGTTTTAGAAGCTGTAGGTGTACGTAACGTATTAACTAAGTGTTATGGTTCTACTAACGCTGCTAACGTAGTAAACGCAACTTTTAACGGTTTGCGTGATATGACTTCTCCTGAGAAAGTTGCTGCGAAACGTGGTTTATCAGTAGCACAAATTCAAGGGTAATCAATCATGAAAACGATTAAAGTTACCCAGACTAAATCTTCATCGCATCGCTTGAAAAATCACAAGCTTAGCCTTAAAGGTTTAGGTCTGCGTCGTATTGGTCATACAGTTGAAGTGCAAGATACGCCTTCTAACCGTGGTATGATCAACCAAGTTTACTATATGGTTAGTGTAGAGGAATAAGCCATGACTCTGCGTTTAAATACAATTGCACCTGCAGAAGGTGCTAAGCGTGATAACCTACGTTTAGGCCGTGGTATCGGTTCTGGCGTTGGTAAGACTGGTGGCCGTGGTGTCAAAGGTCAAAACTCACGTAAGAGCGGTGGTACACGTCCTGGTTTCGAAGGTGGTCAAACTGCGTTATATCGTCGTTTACCTAAATTCGGTTTCACTAGCCAAATGGCTTTGAAAACTGCTGAAGTACGTTTATCAGAACTCGCTAAAGTTGAAGGCGACATCGTGTCTCTTGAAACTTTAAAAGCTGCTAACGTTGTGCGTAAAGATATGTTACGTGCACGTATCGTACTTTCTGGTGAAATTACTCGTGCGTTCACTGTTCAAGGTGTTGCATTGACTAAAGGCGCTAAAGCTGCTGTTGAAGCTGCTGGCGGTAAAGTCGAGGAGTAATCCCCAGTGTCTATGACTCCTAGTTCGACAGGTCATGTTAACATGATGAAAGGCCAGCCTTTTCATGTGAAATATCGTGAAATTATCCGCCGTATGATGTTCCTCATCGGGGCGTTGTTGGTTTTTCGACTGGGAGCACATATTCCAGTACCGGGCATTAACAATGCCGCACTAGAGAATCTGTTTAATGCAAACCAAGGTACGATCCTTGGTTTGTTTAACATGTTCTCAGGTGGTGCATTAGAGCGTATGTCAATTCTTGCTCTTGGGATTATGCCGTATATCTCTGCATCGATTATTGTGCAGTTAATGTCTACGGTTGTTCCTTCGCTGGAAGCTTTAAAGAAAGAAGGCGAACAAGGTAAGCGTAAGATCAATCAATATACGCGACAAGGCACATTGTTTCTTGCACTTGTGCAAGCTGTTGGGATGTGTGCAGGTCTGATTAGTCAAAATATTACTTTGACTAGTGGACTTGCTTTTTACGTTCCTGCTGTAACTTCTTTAGTTGCAGGTACAATGTTCCTGATGTGGTTAGGTGAGCAAATTACAGAGCGTGGAGTAGGGAATGGTATTTCCATGATCATCTTCGCAGGTATTGTTGCTGGTTTGCCGAACTTGGTTCTGCAATCTTTAACCTCAGTAGATAATGGCCAATCAAGTTTAATTGGTCTTGCAATTTTTGCATTGCTGTCTGTTGCAGTGTTAGCAGCAATTGTGTTTATTGAGAAGGCGCAGCGTCGTATTCCGGTAAACTATGCTCAAAAACAACAAGGTCGTCGTGTATTTACTGCCCAGCAAACACATTTGCCATTAAAAATTAATATGGCGGGTGTGATTCCTGCAATTTTTGCTAGTTCATTGCTATTGTTCCCAGCGAGCTTAGGGCAATGGGTAGGCAGCGCAGATCCAAATGCTGGCGTGATTAAACGTGGCCTACAAGATTTGGCACTCGTATTGTCGCCGGGTCAACCGATGTATTTGGTGCTATTTGGCGCATTAATTATCTTCTTCTGTTACTTCTATACTGCGCTAGTATTTAGCCCGAAAGAAGTGTCAGAGAATTTAAAACGTAGTGGTGCTTATGTACCGGGTATTCGCCCTGGTGAGCAAACTGCACGCTATTTAGATCATATTTTGAATCGTTTGACTTTTATTGGCGCGGTTTATATCACAATCATCTGTTTAATGCCGATGATTCTACAAAGTTCATTTGGTATTCCATTTAGCTTAGGTGGTACGTCTTTACTGATCGTAGTGGTGGTGGTGATGGACTTTATGGCTCAGCTTCAAGCTCATCTCACATCGCATCAATATGACAATCAATCGTTAATGCGTAAAACGACTGCTCATCCGAAAGGATAAGCGCACTTAGAGGTTTCATTATGAAAGTTCAAGCTTCTGTAAAGAAAATTTGTGGTAGCTGTAAAGTTATCCGTCGTAATGGGGTTATTCGCGTAATTTGCAGCGCAGAACCTCGTCATAAGCAGCGTCAAGGTTAATCTGATCAAGACCTGTTGATTTCAGTAGGCTAATTAGGTTATTATCCGCCCCTCAAAGATTTTGTCGGGCGGTTGATTATCTTAACTGCCTTTTTGGAGAAAATTGAATGGCTCGTATTGCCGGTGTAAACATTCCGGATAACAAGCATGCTGTTATCTCTCTAACGTACATTTTTGGTATTGGTCGCCACACTGCAAAAGCTATCTTAGCTGCTGCTGGTATTGCCCCAACAACTAAAATTCGTGAATTAGATGACGCTCAGCTTGATGCGATTCGTGCAGAAGTTACTAAGGTTCCTACCGAAGGTGATTTACGTCGCGAAATTTCCATGAACATTAAACGTTTAATGGATTTAGGCTGCTACCGCGGTCTTCGTCATCGTCGCAGCTTGCCTGTCCGTGGTCAACGCACCAAAACTAACGCACGTACCCGTAAAGGTCCGCGCAAACCTATTAAGAAATAAGATTTCTGGAAGCTAAAAGATGGCTAAAGATACTCGCACACGCAAGAAGGTCACTCGTACCGTCTCTGAAGGTGTTGCACACATTCACGCTTCTTTTAATAACACCATTGTGACTATTACCGATCGTCAAGGTAATGCACTGGCTTGGGCTACCTCTGGTGGACAAGGCTTCCGTGGATCACGTAAATCAACTCCGTTTGCTGCTCAGGTAGCTGCTGAGGTTGCTGGTAAAGCTGCTTTAGATTACGGTTTGAAAAACTTGGACGTCCTTGTAAAAGGTCCTGGTCCAGGTCGTGAATCTGCGGTTCGTGCTTTAGGTGCAGTGGGTTATAAAATTAACAGCATTACCGATGTGACGCCAATCCCGCACAACGGTTGCCGTCCACCTAAAAAACGTCGCGTGTAAGGAGAAACATTCATGGCTCGTTATATTGGTCCAAAATGCAAACTCTCTCGCCGCGAAGGGACAGACCTGCAATTAAAATCTGGCGTTAAACCATTTGACGTCAAAACAAAAAAAGCTGCTAAAGCACCTGGCCAACATGGTGGCGCTCGTGGCGGCAAACAATCTGAGTACTCACTACAATTACGTGAAAAACAAAAAGTACGTCGTATGTACGGTGTTTTAGAGCGTCAATTTAGTAACTACTACAAAGAAGCTGCTCGTGTTAAAGGCGCAACAGGTGAAAACTTGTTGAAACTTCTTGAAAGCCGTCTAGATAACGTTGTTTATCGCATGGGTTTTGGTTCTACACGTGCAGAAGCTCGTCAGCTTGTATCTCACCGTTCAATCACTTTAAATGGTCGTCGTGTTAATATCGCGTCTATCCAAGTTAAAGCTGGTGACGTTGTTGCAGTTCACGAAGGCGCTAAACAACAATTGCGTATCAAAAACGCAGTTGAGTTAGCGACTCAACGTGGCATTCCATCTTGGATTGAAATTGATCATTCTAAATTGGAAGGTACATTCAAAGCTGCACCAGATCGCTCTGATTTACCTGCTGAAATCAACGAAAGCTTGATTGTAGAATTGTATTCTAAATAATCCTTGAGGTAGCAATAATGACGCGTACTGCAAATGAGTTTCTAACTCCGCAAGCGATTAAGGTCGAAGCGGCAAGCGGGACCTCGGCAAAAGTTATTCTAGAACCATTAGAGCGTGGCTTTGGTCATACTCTTGGTAATGCTTTACGTCGTATCCTTTTGTCTTCTTTACCTGGCGCAGCCGTGGTTGAAGTAGAGATTGAAGGTGTCGAGCACGAGTACAGTACTTTGGAAGGCTTGCAGCAGGACATCGTCGAGCTCTTGCTGAACCTAAAAGGATTGTCTATTAAGCTGTTCGATCAAAATGAAGCTTATCTGACATTGGAAAAACAAGGTCCTGGCGACGTTACAGCCGCTGACCTTCGTTTACCACACAATGTTGAAGTGGTTAACCCTGAACATTTGATCGGTACTTTAAGTGCTTCTGGCTCATTAAAAATGCGCCTGAAAGTTTCTCAAGGTCGTGGTTATGAGACTTCTGATTCACGCTTCCCTGAGGGCGAAACTCGCCCAGTGGGTCGTTTGCAATTAGATGCTTCTTACAGCCCAATCAAACGTGTGTCTTACACAGTGGAAAACGCTCGTGTAGAACAACGTACTGACCTTGATAAATTGATCATTGATCTTGAAACCAACGGTACTGTTGATCCTGAAGAAGCTATCCGCAAAGCGGCAACAATCTTGCAACAACAAATTGCAATTTTTGTTGATCTTCAGAAAGATCAAGCACCAGTTGCTCAAGAGCCTCGTGAAGAAGTTGATCCGATTTTGCTTCGTCCAGTAGATGATCTAGAGCTTACTGTTCGTTCTGCTAACTGTTTGAAAGCAGAAAATATTTACTACATTGGCGATCTTGTTCAACGTACTGAAGTTGAGTTGCTTAAAACTCCTAACCTAGGTAAAAAATCGTTGACTGAGATTAAAGATGTTCTGGCATCGAAAGGCTTGCAATTGGGCATGCGTTTAGAGAACTGGCCACCGGCTAGCCTCCGCATGGACGATCGCTTTGCTTATCGTAGCCGTTAATTAAGTAGGACTATCACCATGCGTCATCGTAATAGTGGTGTGAAATTAGGCCGTACAAGCAGTCATCGTAAAGCGATGTTCCAAAACATGGCTAATTCTTTGTTCGAACACGAGTTAATTAAAACTACTGTTCCTAAAGCAAAAGAATTGCGTCGTGTTGCTGAGCCTTTAATCACTTTAGCTAAAGTCGATTCTGTAGCAAACCGCCGTTTAGCGTTTGCTCGTACTCGTTCAGCTGCAACTGTTGGTAAATTATTTACCGTTCTTGGCCCTCGTTACAAAGAACGTAACGGCGGTTATCTACGTGTTCTTAAAGCGGGCTTCCGTGCAGGTGATGCTGCACCGATGGCTTACGTTGAGCTAGTAGATCGCGAAGTTAACTAATTTCGTGAAGAGCAGCGTACGTTGTTCTAAAAAAGGTCGGTTTTTAACCGACCTTTTTTAATGCCTGCAGTTTTGTGGTGGCTATATATTGTTAGACAATAATTCAATTTGTCCTTAAAAGATAAAAATAAAACGCCTTTTGCTTAAACTTGACATTGTGCATTGTCAAAAATGTGATTTAATAAATATAAATCTAAGATAGGTTAAAAGAACAACATGGAAAAACAAGTTGATATTCTCATTGTAGGTGCAGGGATCTCCGGTGTAGGTTTGGCTGCTCATCTTTCAAAAAATTGTCCTAATCGTTCATTTGAAATTATTGAACGTCGTGAAAGTTTCGGTGGTACATGGGATCTTTTTAAATATCCGGGTATTCGTTCTGATTCGGACATGTCAACTTTTGGCTTTAATTTTAAGCCGTGGAAAAAATCTAGTGTGCTTGCAGACGGTCCTTCGATCAAAGGCTATCTTTCTGAAGTAATTGACGAATATAAGATTAAAGGAAAAATTCATTTTCAACACCGTGTTGTGAGTGCAAATTACGACTCACAGACTCGTAAGTGGTCTGTTGTTATTGAAGATGCGAAGAAGAAGCAACAAACCTGGGTTGCAAATTTCGTCTTTGGCTGTACGGGTTATTATAATTACGACCAAGGGTTCCAGCCTGAGTTTAAAGGGCAGGAAAACTTTAAAGGTACCTTCATTCATCCACAACATTGGCCTGAAAATTTTAATTACGCAGGTAAAAAAGTGGTCATTATTGGCAGTGGTGCAACAGCGATTACCTTGGTCCCTGCCATGGCAAAAGGAGGTGCAGCTCATGTAACGATGTTACAGCGCTCTCCAACTTATATTGCCTCAGTACCTTCTATTGACATCATTTATGACAAGATGCGTAAAGTATTACCTGAAGATGTTGCTTATAAACTGACCCGTGCCCGAAATATCGGTGTCCAACGGGCTGTTTATGCTGTTGCACAAAAGCAACCTAAATTACTCCGTAAATTTTTATTAAAATCAATTGAGTTGCAGTTGAAAGGTAAAGTGGATATGAAGCACTTTACCCCAGATTACAATCCTTGGGATCAGCGCCTTTGTGTGGTGCCAGATGGTGATTTGTTTAAAATTTTACGCGATGGCCGTGCATCTGTTGAAACCGATCAAATTGAAAGTTTTACTGAAAATGGCATTCAATTGAAATCAGGTAAACATCTTGATGCAGATGTAGTAATTTCTGCTACAGGTCTCAACATTCAAATTTTAGGCGGCATTAGTGCCACAATCGATGGACAGCCACTGAATACCTCTAAGCATATGTTGTACCGTGGCGTGATGGTCAGTGATGTACCCAATATGGCGATGATTATTGGCTATATTAATGCTTCATGGACTTTAAAAGTCGATATTGCTTCTGAATACATCTGTAAATTGATTAACTATATGGATCAAAATGGTTATAACCAAGTGATTCCACAAGGCGATGCGACCGAGTTGTTAGAAGATACCGTAATGGGCAGTTTGACCTCAGGCTATATTGCACGTGCAGCAGATGTGATGCCAAAACAGGGTAAACATGCACCGTGGAAAGTCAGCAATAACTATTTGGCAGATCGCAAAGAATTAAAGCATGCTTCATTTGAGGACGGCGTGCTGAAATTTGAAAAAAAGTCAGATCAAGTGGCGGCTAAACCCAGATTAGTTTCTTAAGTCAGTTATAGAAAAAGGAGCATCATGCTCCTTTTTTTGCTTTAGATGAGTGACTTTAGGGTTTTATTTGATGCGCTTTATTTGTTGAAAAATATATCATGTTGAAAACAAGGAAAATCACACAGGGTTAATGTGAATATTCAACAACATTTAGAATTTATAAAATTAAATGCTTATGAGCTATATAGCAAAGCTTGGCAGCCTGAAACTGCAGATAAAGCTGCAAATCTGGCCCCGATTATATTGATGCATGATTCACTGGGGAGTGTGGATTTGTGGCGTGATTTTCCTGCGCAATTGGCTTCTGCGTCTGGCAGAAAGGTCATTGCTTATGATCGGTTGGGTTTTGGTCGTTCGTCAGCAAATCCTGATGTATTAAGTACTGATTTTGTCTATGCCGAAGCACAGCAGGGCTTTAAGGCGCTACTTCAACATTATTCCATTCAACAGTTTATCGTGATGGGACATAGTGTCGGTGGGGGAATGTCTGTCGTGATTGCCACTACATACCCTGAACAATGTCGAGGTCTGATCTCCATAGCAGCACAGTATGAAGTGGAAGAACTGACATTATCGGGTATACGTGAAGCCAAAATAGGGTTTGCGCAGCTGGGACAACTTGAACGCTTGGCTAAATATCATGGGGATAAAGCCCAATGGGTTTTGGATGCTTGGACTGAAACTTGGCTCTCACCGAGTTTTCGTCAATGGAACCTCGAGCAATATGTTGGAAAAGTACAGTGTCCAAGCTTGATCATCCATGGAGAACTGGATGAATACGGGACGACAGCACAAGCTCAGAAACTTTTTTCGGGTATACAAGGTGATGCTGAACTAGAGATTTTGGAAGGGCTTCATCACATGCCGCATAAAGAGCAACCCGCATTGGTCACTGCACTGATCTGTGATTTTGTGAATGATTTAAGTTGATCTCGAAAGAATGAAAAAAGCCCATCAGATGATGGGCTTTGTTGTTATAAAGAGCGGGAAATCAGCTCTTTCATAATTTCATTGGTACCGGCATAGATACGATTGGCGCGGTTGTCGATATAAGCCCGTGCAATTGGATATTCAAGCATATAGCCATAGCCACCATGCAATTGCAGACACTCATCAACGACTTTGGAGAACATCTCTGAAATTTTGTATTTAGCAGCGGCTGCCGCATCAATACCGAGCTGTTCCTCAAGTTGCAGCTCCATACAGCGATCTAGATAAGTTCGACAAAAATCGATTTCAGTGCGCAGCTCTGCCAATTTAAAACGGGTGTTTTGGAAACTAGATACGGTCTTGCCAAATGCCTTACGCTCTTTGGTGTATTGAACAGTGTGCGCAAAGGCTGCTTCTGCACCGGCTTGGCAAATAATCGCGACCAACATACGTTCCCAAGCCAATTCCTTCATCAGCATCATAAAGCCCATACCTTGCATGCCGAGTAAGTTGCTTTTAGGGACGCGGACATTGTCAAAGAACAGTTCACAGGTATCCTGACCTTTCATGCCAATTTTGTTTAAAGGTTTGCCTTTACTAAAACCGACGCGATCTGCCTCGACGATAATTAGCGATAAATTGGCTGAACCTTTTTCATTATTGCCTGTTTTGCAGACCACAATTGCCATGTCACATAAATAGCCATTGGTGATAAAGATTTTTGAACCATTAATAATATAGTCATCACCATCTTCTGTAGCGGTTGTGCGAACTGCCTGTAGGTCTGAACCTGTGCCCGGTTCGGTCATTGCAATGGCAGTCACAGTTTCGCCAGACGCCATTTTCGGCAGCCAATGCAGCTTTTGTTCTTCATTGCCAAAGTTATGAATATAATTGGCCACAATGTCGGAATGCAGTGAAAAGCCGGTAGAGGAGTCCATGGCATAGGCCTGCTCTTCAATCAGAATCATGCTATAAAGCCGGTCTACACCATAGCCGCCATAAGCTTCGGGCATGGTCGGGCAAAGCAAGCCCATGGCACCAGCTTTATTCCATAAGTCACGGTCTACATGTTGTTGTTTTTCATAGTTTTCGATATTGGGCACAACTTCTTTTTCATAAAATTTTCGTACTGTTTCACGAAATGCATCATGTTCTGCATTAAATAATTGACGTGGCAGCATGTTGTTGAGTGGGCGAATCGCTCCAGATTGCATTTTGAATATCCTATTCATTTTTATGGCTTTGTCTCAACTTATAAGATGCAGCGTGTGACTGCAATGTGCAGAACATTCAAAAGCAGTAAATGCGATGAAGCATTCGGTCAATCTTTGAAAACACTCCACTTCAATGCGGTGGATGGGTTACACTAGACGGGTTAAACGATTGGGGAAGACAATGACTGATGAAATCAGCTTAGAAGAGCGTAAAGTGATCTACCGCGCACGTCGTGGTTTAAAAGAGATTGATGTTTATTTTGATCCCTACGTCAAAAATTACTATTTACAAGCCGATGCAGCTGAAAAAGACATGTTTGCAGAACTCGTTGCTGCAGAAGATCCAGATTTGTTGGATTGGTTTATGGAAGTCAGTGAACCACCACGTCCTGAATTAAAAACCTTTATTCAAAAATTAAAACACTACGTTCATGGATAATCGGCAATTCAAACTGAAACGCAGTTTTTTATCGCATGCGTTTCAGTTTTTTATTTTTGCGGTATTGATGACGCTGCTTTATCAGTTACTAACACCCATGCTTTGGGGGATATTTTTCCTCATTGGACTAGTGGTTTATGTACTGTTTTTCCGTAAGCATTTACACGTCACCAGTCTAGATTATTTGGATGGAACTGATTGGTCTTTGCAACGGCTCAACCGTCCAGTGCAACGCGTTCAAATTAGCCATATTTTGGATCATCAAATGTATATCGTGGTGTATTTTATGCATGCGCGTGCAAAACCAGTGATTATTTGGCGCGATCAATTGTCATTGAAACAGTGGAAATCACTCAAAGTATTGGCCAAAATGATCTAATTGTTAGACAGCCTTAATTTTTAAAATTCAATAAAATGAAAATATTTCATTATCTTATATTGCAGGTAAAATAATCTTGTCTGACAGGATTGGATTTTATTGGCAAAATATTTAAATTGTCTGACAATTTTAAGCTATGCGGTGATTCTCTGCCTATATATTAGCCTTACCAACAGCCGTTAAAGGAAATCATCATGATGATGCCAACTTGGATGTTTCTGGTAATAGCGATTGTGTTAGCAATTGTTATAGGACGACGAGGAACAGTGCTGAAGGAACAGTTAACTCAAAAATAAGCAGTCAAACGCTTTCACAGTTAATAAGTAGCATGTGCCGAACCGTCGCTATGCTACTTTTTTTTGCCTAAAATTTAGTCTTTGTAAAAAATCAGTCAATTGCATTCAACGTGATTCGTGGCACAGTGTGTCGTTCAAATTAGAGCAAATACTCTTTTATTCAATTTTTGCTTCTGATATGTTTGTCGTGATGGACATAAACACAATTATAGAGGACAGGAAAATGTCGAGCGTCCAAAAAATATGCCAGGGTGTGGCAGTTGTAGCAATAACAAGTACATTATTCGCGGGTTGTTCGCAGGTTGTAAAAACCGGTGCTAATGTTGCACTCGGATTTACCGAAAAACATATTGTGCCACCAATTTTAGCCATGGAAGATGCTGAAATGGTGTGTAATTCAGGTAATTCATTAACTCCAGCCATTATGGCCACCAAAGATATGGGCGCAGACCCAACACGTGTGGCTGTGTTGATGTATTCAGCAGCAGGGATTTGTGCAGAACAAAAAGCCTTGGACGCAGAGTTACGCTATTTACGTGCATCTAAAGCCAACCAAGTGACCGAAGCACAGGATGCCCGTGTTGAGCAAAAGCGTTGGGCGGCACTTGCGGCACAGCGTCAATATACCGGCTATCAATTATTTCAAGATCGTTTTGAAAAGAAGTATAAGAAAAGTCTAGGTGAAGGCTGTCCAAAAATGAACAGCGACATTGACCAAACAGTGTATATGTTGGGAATGTTAAGTGGCTTACAGGCCATGACCAATGATATTAACTCAGGTGGGGCGGTAAACGTTCCTAAAGACATTGCTGCGATTGTTGAACGCGGTATGGTGTGTCTGAATAATGAAAAATTCTGGGGCGCACCAAATGCAACCCGCGCTGTGATCTGGACGTTATTGCCGGGTGCAGGAGATGGAAAACCTGATCCATACCAAACCTTAAAACAATCGGCGCAAATTGGTGAGCAAAAAGGCGTAAGACTGTCACATGCGTTATATGCAGTTGCTGCACAAGCCAGTGGCGATGATGCGAAAATCCGTGATGCCTTACGTACCTTTGCACAAGCGCGTAGCGATGAAAAACCTGTTAATCCACAATTTAAGCTCATCGATAGTATGGCTGAAAGCATGGTGAAAGGGATTTCAGATCGTTATTGGACTGAACATACAGGCGTTCGTACCAGCGATGATGGTATGGAACATTTCTGGGATGAAAGTGCCAATAGTTCAGAACTCGATGATTTGTTTAGTGGCGATGCTGAAACCAGTAGTGCTACAGAAACGAGTGGCGCTGCAACAAATTAATAAAGCATGTAGTCCAAATGTGAGGTACAGGAGGAGCGAAAATGAAAACACAATTTTTAATTCCGAAAATTGTCTTTCTTGCCGTATTCGTTTCGATCTGTGCCTCGCTACAGGTATTTAAGGACTATTTTATCTACTGGCAAGATGACTTATTTCATGACTTTTGGCGCTTATGGACCGCGCATTGGGTTCACGTCGGTTGGATTCATTTTGCTTTAAATATGTTGGCCTTTATCTGCTTACCGTTTATTTTTCCAAGAGTTTCGACGTGGCATTTTGTTGCCATTTTATTGATTTTATCTCCTTTAATCAGTCTAAGTTTCTATTTTTTCCTCCCCGATATTGAAGCCTATGCAGGATTATCTGGTGTCTTGCATGGCGCTTATGTTGCAGTCGCTTGCGTACATTTAATGTATAAGCGGGAGCGAAATTTTGCAGCCTTTGTTCTCTTGCTGATTTTGGCAAAATTGGTGTGGGAAAATACCGTGAGGAACACCGGAACGGCTGAATTAATAGGAAGCCCCGTTTTAGTCGAAGCTCATTTATTGGGGGTGATTTGGGGCATTGTCATCGCCGTGTTTTATCTTATTGGTAATTATTTCTGGGATCGCTAGCGCACTTTAGGTGATTGGGTTGACAAAAAAAACCGAAAAGAAAATACATATTGTCATTTTAATGTTTTGAATATTGATGCAAATTTAAACGTAATAATAAAACAGTTAGGTCAGGGAAAGGAACTTCTCGAGCCGATAAGGAAAAGGATGCTTGGCCCCGCTAGGCTCCAAAATAAAAAATAGGAAGACTCATGCAAAATGATACACAAAACAGATCCGGCATCGTCGGGCTGTTAAGGTATGTCTGGACAGAATGGATTTCGACTCTAGTCGTGTTGATCTTGCTTCTGCTTACATTGATTATCGGGACAGGGGAGATGATTCATGGTCAGCTTCTGCGTACTGGTGAGCGTTTGTATGGTAATGAAAGCATTGGGATGCAGTATTCATTTTTACGTGCAGAACCGACCAAGCCAGATTGTGACCGCCACCCAGATGTAGAAAAAATGGTGCAAACACAAATGAAAGCCAATGCGGCTGACGAATTTGCTGACATTTTTGGTACAGCATCTGAATCCGATGTACGTGCATCAGTCATGGCAGGTGTACAGCAATGTGAAGAAAAATTCCAATTTTATGACAAAGCAAAAGCTTATTTAGATGAGCATCCAAGTATTCGTACTTATCGTGCGATTGAAACGACATTCTTTGGCATCTTTAAATTTGGTTCTGAAAACCGTGTATTGATTCTTTTATTGATGGTCTTGGTATCTGCCATTACCGCTTCAGTGAAATTTCACCATATCGGTCTACGTGCGCCAACAACACGCTTGGATTATAAAGTCTATGCTTTATTCATGGCGATTGGTAATGGCCTATTAACCTTCTCGGTATATAGCCAATTTAATTCAGTCCTGAATTCTGGGGTGAAATCGACCACAGAAACTTTGGCGGTATATTGGTTGTGGTTAGCCCTGTTTGGTATTGTCACCCTCATCAGTATTTATCAGTTCTTTAAACCACCTGCGGCGAAAGAGCAGGGGGCGGGGAATATTGGTTTTGCGCTATTGAGTGTACCGTTGTATGCCTTTATGGCGATTATTACGGGTGTAGCATTTACCTTCTTTATGGACTACCCAATGGGTCAGGGGATTTACCTCGGACAATTGGTCGAATTCTCTGGGATTTTCCTGAACCTTGCACTGTTTATTTGGGCCGGGATGTTATTGACCCAAACGCGTGTGATGGATTTGTTCTTGGGGATTTTACGTCCATGGAACTTAGCACCTGAGACCTTGACGTGGTTAATTCTGATTGCCGCGGCGATTCCAACCGCTTATACCGGTGCTTCAGGGATTTTCGTTGTGGCAGCCGGTGCAATTATTTATAAAGAAGTGTGGAACTCTGGCTCTCGTCGACAGTTCGCACTCGCTGTATCTGCAATGTCAGGTTCCTTAGGTGTGGTCATTCGTCCGTGTCTATTGATTATCTTGATCTCGATGCTTGATAGCCGCCATGTCACGTCAGATGAACTATTTGATCACGGTATCTATGTGTTCTGGCTAACAGCATTCTTGTTCTTGGGTATTTCACTATTCTTGGCAGAAACACGTTTCCGTGTGGCATCGCCGAAAGTGGCTATTCCGGGCATGCTCAAAGCATTCATTCCCGTGATTCCGTATATTGTACTGACCTTGCTTGTGATTGCTTTCTACAAGTACGGTTTAGATACACAAATGGATGAGTTCACCGCGCCTGTGGTTCTACCGATTATTCTGATTGTTTACATTATGTTTGACCGTTGGTTTGCAGATCGTTTTACTTCGCAAACTGTAGATGCACATGAACAACTCAGCTTACAACATGAGCAAAGTTCTGAGTTCATGCGTGAACATGGTGGACATGGGGCTAACCGTCGTGGTTTCGGTAGTTCAATTTGGTTTGCTTCTTCAGAAACGGTTGGACACATTGGCGCATTAATTATCTTAATGGCCTTGTCGGCAAGTGTCGGCGGTTTGATTGAACGGACAGAGATCGTTGAATTATTACCAACGCATTTGGGCAATATCTATATTTCGTTGGCCTTTATCGCATTGTTGTTGGCGATTATTGGTATGACGACAGATCCATTCGGGGCAGTGATTTTGGTTGCAGCAACGATTGCACCAGTAGCTTATGAAAATGGTATTCATCCGATTCACTTCTGGATGATCGTTTTGGTTGCCTTTGAGCTCGGTTATGTTTCGCCACCTGTAGCGCTGAATCACTTATTGACACGACTCTCCGTCGGGGATGAGGAGGTGCGGGCAGCAGATGCAGAAGCAAAAGCCCAATACACCAATTTCTATTATCGCTATGAACGTTGGATTTTACCGATCCTTGTATTGTTCCCAGCTTTGGTGATCGTGACTTATGCTCCTTATATTCTGAAACTGTTTGGTTGGTACCAATAAATTCGCAGTGAGCTATACAAAAAGCACCTTCGGGTGCTTTTTTATTGAATAAGGGGCTGTGCGATTGATGGTAAGTGAATGAGACTATTATGACTCTTTAAATTTATTTTGTAGGATCGGACTACAAAGCAAAATCGCTAAAAATATAAAAGCAAAGCCGAATAGGCTGTAAATATCTGGCAATTCTTGCCACAGTGTAAAGCCCCAAATACCGGCAAAAATAATCGCGATATAGTTGACGGGACCAATTTGACCTGCGGGTGCAAGCTTATAGGCATTGGACATAAAAATTTGACTGATATTGGCCAAAAGTCCCGCTGTAATCAGAAAAGCTAACTCCTTTAAACTATAAGGACGCCAGAGCCAGAGCATCGGGATCATCGATATGAGCGTGCCAAAAAAGCAGAAATAAAACACGATGCGTTCAGGTGGTTCAGTTGCTGTAAGGGCACGGACAGTGACAAATGCCATGGCTGCCAAGAAGCTTGCGGTCAGTCCGATCAGTGATAACTGATTGAACATTCCTGCATCGGGCTTTGCGACGAAGAGGACGCCAATCAAACCAATGACTGCGGCAATGAGCATACTCAGGGTCATTTTTTCTTTTAAAAATAACCATGCAATTAAGGGGATGAAGATCGGCGAGGAATAGGTGAAGACCATGGCATTGGAGAGTTTTAAGTGGGCAATGGCATAAAAAAAGCCATACATTGCCACCAAGCCTACAATTGAACGCCATGTATGCATCCACAATTTTTCAGTTCTAAAAAATGTGCTGCCCTTTTGTAGGATCAAAGGTAGAAAGATCAATAAGCCAACCGCATTGCGAAAAAAAACGATGGTGGCATTATCTACTGTGTGAGATGCGAAGCGTATACAAACCCCCATAATGGAAAAAAGCAGCGCTGATAGCATGAGAAAGCCAATTGCTTTGGGGATATTTTGTGGTGTAGTAGTGGACATAACAAAAAGGCTAGAATATCTGATGATATTCTAGCCTATAAGTACGCATGGTGTAGCAGAGGTCGGTTATTTTGCTTGTTGTGCTAACTGTGCTTCGAGTAATTTAATTTGTTCTTCTTTCAGTTTAATCAGCTCATCTGCATCTGAATGTTGCTGTTTTAAGCTTTGCTCCTGATCATTCAATTGTTGTTGAATGTCATCTAATTTGGCAATTTCCTCTTTGGCTAAAGAGGCATTTTCAGGTACAGCTGCATCTAAAATGTCTTCTTCGACCAATTTAAGGGTTTCAGTCTCTGCGACAGGGACTGATGCTTCAGTCTCAGATTGGACAGGGGTTGCAACAGGCGGTTTAGCCGGTGCAGCGACCAGTTCTTCTTGAAGTGCAGATTTATCTGCTGTACTGCTGCTTAACCATTGATATGCAAAAAAGATAGCAATCAATAACGTTAAGCCCCCAATGATTCCAACTAACAATTTTGGATTATGTCTTTGATCTTCTGTCATTGCTTGACCTTAATTTTTATTTAGGCTGACGTGGCTTAAATTGGATCACACCGATATCGTCTGGCACGGCAGGTTGTTCAGGTTGATCGACATGAGTCGGTCGATTTTCACTGTAACCACAATCAATGCATTCGATCCATTCGTCTTCGCCAGAGGTCAGCATGACAACCCGGTCCATCGCTTGGCATTTTGGACATTTTGCACCTGCAATGAAGCGTCGTTTAATGGTCATCATACTTACCTTGAATCTAACTAAGGTCTCTAGTTTAAGCGTTTTTAGATGCGTTCGTCCAACCTTGATGACGCAGCAAAGCATCTATTTTTGGCTCGCGTCCGCGGAAATTGATAAATGCGTCAAGTGCCGTATCTTTTCCGCCAACTGCTAGAATAAATTGTCTAAACGACTTGCCAGTCGAAGTATTAAAAATTCCTTCATTTTCGAATCGGTCGAAGGCATCACTTGCCAAAACCTCTGCCCATTTGTATGAATAATAACCAGCAGCGTAACCACCTGCAAAGATATGACTGAAACCATGTTGGAAACGGTTGTACGAAGTAGTGGGTGCAACTGCATATTTTTGACGAATATCGTCTAAGGTTTGTTGGATGCCTGCAGCGTCCAAAGCAGGGTTGGCCTTATGGATATTTAAGTCAAACATGGCAAATTCAATTTGACGTAATGTTTGCATCCCAGACTGGAAGAAACGTGCATCTTGCAGTGCTTTTAGCAGATCGGCTGGTAAAGTTTGTTTTGATTCGATATGTTCACTGAGTAAATCTAAACTTTCTTGATCCCAAGTCCAAAATTCCATGAATTGACTTGGTAGCTCTACTGCATCCCACGCCACGCCATGTGTACCAGCCACAGCAATATTATCGACTTCAGTGAGCATGTGATGTAAGCCATGACCAAATTCGTGGAACAACGTCGTTACTTCATCATGGGTAAGTAAAGCAGCTTGCTCACCGACAGGTGGGGTAAAGTTGCAGACCATGTAGCAAATTGGTTTTTGCAGACCATTTTCAGTTTGCATGCGTGAACGGAAGCCGCTCATCCATGCGCCGCCACGTTTACCGCTTCGTGCATACAGGTCAAAGTAAAAACCGCCAATCACGCTGCCTTGATCTTCAAGTTCAAAATAACGTGCATCAGGATGCCAAACAGGCGCTTCACGCTCGATTACATTGATGCCATAGAGACGATTTACAATGCTGAACAAGCCTTGAATAATTTTAGGTGCAGGGAAGTAGGGCTTCAGGTCTTCTTGTGACAAATTAAACTGTTTAACTTTGAGTTTTTCTGAATAGAAAGTGGCATCCCACGGTTGCAACTCAGTGATACCGTCTTGCGCTGCAATGGCTTTCAGTTCAGCGATTTCTTTCTCTGCTGGTGCACGCGCATGTTCTGCCAATTCAATCAGGAACTGATCTACTGTTGCCACATCGGGTGCCATTTTGCTTGCTAAAGACAATTCGGCGTAGTTGTTAAAACCAAGCAGGCTAGCCATTTCCTGACGTAGTTTCAAGATTTCTTCCATGACCGCTGTATTATCAAATTCAGCAGAGTCTGCCTGATCAGAAGCACGTGTGGTATAGGCTTTATAGAGTGCTTCACGCACTTCGCGGTCTTCTGCATAGGTCATAATGGCAATATAAGACGGGAAGTCGAGTGTGGCTACAGCCTGTTCGAGTTCGCGTTGCTGACCATATTGTTTCAGAAGTTCAATACTGCCTTGAGGTAGTCCTTTGAGCTGCGCTTCAGTTAAAGGTTTGAAGTAGGCTTGGGTGGCATCCAATACGTGATTGGAAAAGTCTGATGATAACTGTGAAAGTCGTGCAGATATTTCTGCATAGCGTTTTTTCGCTTCACCTTCTAAGGCTACGCCTGAAAGTTTAAAATCTCGTAACGCAAGTTTAATCGCGCTTTGCTGTGCTGCAGGAAGCGTGTCGAATACACTGTTGTCATGTACATGCTGATACGTTTGATACAACACTGTATGTTGACCTAGCTGCGTATAGTACTCACTCAGGCCAGGTAATAAAGATTGATAGAGTTCACGAGTTTCAGCATTATTCATCACAGCATTTAGATGCGAGAGCACACCCCAAGCTTCACTCATATTATTTTCAAGGTCATCGACCTGTTCTAACGTATTCAGTTGTTTTTGTACCGAATCTGGAACAACCGTCAGTTCATTTAGAAATTGTTGACCGTGTTGAATCGCATTTTGAATTTTTTCTTTGAGTTGATCTAAGGTAATTTGATCAAATTGAGGAACGGGCAAAGTTGCCTTTTCTAAAGTCATATTTTCTACTTCATATAAATCCTGAGTTATTTATAGATGTAGGGTTTGTTGCAGGTTAAATCAAGGTTTATATTTTTATTCTTTATTATGAAATAAAAAGCCTACATGTAATGCAGGCTTAATGATGAATTAACAATCAGGATCAATCACAAAATTTGTTTGATTGAATTTCTGCCACGAGCCTGTTGCCGCACCATCAACCACTAAAATAGAAATAATTCCCCAGTCGACTAAAACCCCGAGAAGGGTTGTAGGGTCAAACGTTTTTGTAGGAACGACTGTAGTCGTTTTACAGCCTGTTTTTTCAGCCTTTAAAACATAGTTTTCTTTCTTTTTAAAAGTATAAACAGCATTGTTTTTACCCATATACTATTAATTTACATAGAGTTTTGCATCGGCATCGTTACTACGAATGTTGACCGTTTGAGATGAACCATTAAACATGGTTGCACACCCTGTGCTGAATAAAATTGAACATGTTAGTAGTACAGTAAATATTGTTTTCATAATAACTGCCGTTAAAAGACGGCTAAAAGATAGTAATATTAGTTGAAATATCAAGCATTTAATTTTAATTTAAGAATCAAAAAGAGCGCCGAAGCGCTCTTGATTTAAACCTTAATCCGCAGATGATTTTGCATTGGATTTTTTCTTTTTCGGTTTAGATTTTTTCTTCACTTTATCTTTAGCCTTCGCTTCAGATTTGCTTGCAGATTTTTTAGCAGGCTTTTTACCGAATGAACTGGGCTTAGATTTCGATTTTTTGCGTCGTATGGGCTGTTCTCCATCTTCAGCAGCGTTGGTTTTACGCTCTGAAAAGACTTCTTCTTTGGCTGTAGGCTTTGCAACACGAGGGGCACGCGCTCGAATAGCACGACCTGCATGACTCAATTGTTGAATCAATTCAAAGTCGATTTTGCGCTCTTCTAGATTTACACCAGCGACTTTAATTTTCACTTCATCGCCGAGACTGAAAACTTGACCTCGAGATTGACCAATTAAGCTCTGACTCGGTTGGTCATAGATAAAGAAGTCATCACCCAATTGGCTGACGTGGATCATGCCATCAACATATAAGTCTTTGAGCGTTACAAATAGGCCGAATTCAGCAGTCGCACTGATGGTGCCGACAAACTCTTCACCTAAATGCTGCTGCATGTAATGGCACTTCAACCATGTAGTGACAGAACGAGAAGCTTCATCTGCACGGCGCTCGGTCGCAGAGAAGTGTTCACCTGCATCATCCAGCGAAGCGCCAGAAATTGGGTAAGGTTTTTTCTTCAATTGTGCTTTGATGGCACGGTGAAGTAACAAGTCTGGATAACGACGGATTGGAGATGTGAAATGCGTATACGCTTCATAAGCCAAGCCAAAGTGACCTGCATTGTTCGCGCCATAATAAGCTTGCATCATTGAGCGGAGTAAAACGGCATGAATGCTTGGAGCATCAATACGGTCTTTGGTGGCATCAATCACGGCTTGATAGTCAGCTTGAGTCGGCTGTTCAGGGAATGGTAGCCCCAATAACTTCACAAAATCACGAACCTTTTGAATGCGTGAAAACTCAGGTGGCTCATGCACACGGTACAGCATTGGAATTTCATTTTTTAATGCATATTCTGCCGCTGCGACGTTTGCCAGCAACATACATTCTTCAATCAGTTTGTGTGCATCATTACGGCTACGCGGTAGGATTTCGTTAATACCGCCTAGCTCATCAAAGGTCATATAAGTTTCAACGGTTTCAAATTCCATCGCGTGGCGTTCAGCACGTAAGCCTTTCAACACTTGATACAATTGGAATAAGGTATTGACCGATTTACGTACATCACGGTCTTCAGGAATGGCTTGACTATTACCCTCAAAATATTCGGCCACTTGAGTATAGGTCAAACGAGCTTTTGAATGCATTACACCCGGATAGAACTCAAACTTAGTGACACGACCCGCGCGAGATAAGTTTAAATCACAGACCATACATAAACGGTCTACGTGTGGGTTCAAAGAACATAAACCATTCGACAGCGCCTCAGGCAACATCGGCAATACAAAATGAGGGAAGTACACCGATGTACCGCGCTCTTGAGCTTCGTCATCGAGCGGTTTACCCGGACGTACATAATGGCTGACATCGGCAATTGCCACCACAACACGATAACCACCACCCGGACGTTTTTCCGCATACACGGCATCATCGAAGTCACGGGCATCTTCACCATCAATGGTGACAAGTGCTAAATCACGTAAATCGACACGACCTTCACGGTCTTGTTCTGACGGTTCTTTAAAGCTGTCGGCTTCTTGTTGTACTGCTTCAGGGAATTCGTAAGGTAAACCAAATTCTAAAATGGTTTGCGGAATAATAATTTCAGTGTCTGCTTTATCAGCCATCGACTGAACAATATGACCTGTCGCAAATTCTTCTTTGGTTGGGTAGCTGTCAATCGCAATACGTACAGAGTCACCGAGTTTGACTTTGGCATGCTCGATTAATTCTCTTTCTAACGTAATCGGTTGGTGTGCATTGGGATTTGCCGGCTGAATAAAATATTCACCTTCATACTCAGACACTTTACCAATAATTTCTTTGACACGATGCTGTAGAACTTCAGTAATAAAGCCCCATGCTTTGCCTTTACGGTCTACCGAAGTTTGGCGGACTTTAACACGGTCACCATTAAACACCTGACGTAACTCACGCTCAGGAAGTAAAAGGTCATCTTCACCGCTAATATTGGCTGTGCCTAAACCTTTTGAGTTGATATAAACCGTTGCTTCATGAGTCGGTTGCTCAGCTGCAAGCTGGAACTTAAATCCATCTTTCATCAACTGACCATCTCGAACCATCGCAATCAGACGATGACTCAGTGCATCAATACTTTTTTGATCGGCAATTTCAAAATGTTCTACAAGATCGGCATGCGACATTGCAGTTTTCAGTTGTTCAATCGTCTCTTGAATCAGAGTACGGCTTGGAATTGGATTGTCATAACGTTCGGCTTCAGCTTTTGCTTCAGGGTCGACCCAGTTTTTCATATGTATTTGGCTTCAAATCAGAAGATTAGGATTAGCATAAGTCATGCAAGCAGATACTGCACGCAATTGATTGCAATAAAGTGTTTTATGCCGATATTTTATAAGGTTTAAAGCTGAAATGTAGGGGACAGCAGTGTGCGCTGAACTAATTTTGCACTAATTTTTTGAAAATCGTTTAAAAAATATCTAATTGAGTAAAAAAATGAAAAAAATATAACGACTGTGCTTGCAGTCGTATCATGATCTTTGTATTATGGCGGCACGTTACGGTGAGATGGGTGAGTGGCTGAAACCACATCCCTGCTAAGGATGCATACGGGCAACTGTATCGAGGGTTCGAATCCCTCTCTCACCGCCACGATTTACTTATGTCGCGCTCATAGCTCAGCTGGATAGAGCACTTGGCTACGAACTAAGGGGTCGGGAGTTCGAATCTCTCTGAGCGCACCAATAAGTAAATCTGAAAACGTAGTCTTTTAAGACGACACAAGTTACGCGCTCATAGCTCAGCTGGATAGAGCACTTGGCTACGAACTAAGGGGTCGGGAGTTCGAATCTCTCTGAGCGCACCAACTTGAACAAATTACCGCACATGTTGCGGTTTTTTTGTGCCTGTGATTTATCGTTTTGATGCAGCCTGTCTTTTGTCTTTTGTCTTTTGTCTTTTGTCTTTTGTCTTTTGTCTTTTGTCTTTTGTCTTTTGCTTTTATAAAGCGTTCTATTCCATTTGCTTTCTTCAACAGATTAACGCTTATTTCAGATGTTCATGGTGATGCATTTTTTTTAAAGCTAAGATAAAGAAAAGTTGGGTGAGTTAAAGCCGTGATTCAATGAGGGCAATATATTTTTTATCCATTTTGAGCATTTATACGTGAGTATTGCTAAGTTTAAATTTCAAACTTGTGATTCAAAAGCCATTAAAAAAGTAAATCTAGCTGATTTTTAGCGTGTTTAAAGGGTAATTGTTTATTTGCTGTGCGTTTGGTTAAATTTATATGAAAAAGCTCTTAACAAAAAATAAAAATCACGTATAATGAGCCTCATCAAGACGTCGCGCTCATAGCTCAGCTGGATAGAGCACTTGGCTACGAACTAAGGGGTCGGGAGTTCGAATCTCTCTGAGCGCACCAACTTGATCAAGATTGAAAAAACCGCACATGTTGCGGTTTTTTTGTGTCTGAAATATAGCTAAAAACAATAAATTCAGCTCATCACTCGAGGTTCTAACTTAACTTCTGTTTAACTTTGAGTGCAAAGACCGTATTTCCGCCTAAAGCCGGCAACATGTCGTGATACGGCATACTGCGCATAGCACGAAGTAAAAACGGTGCTTTGTCATCAATCTTCACCGCACTGGTCAATTGTAATAACGACCCTTGTTGTAAGGGGCGAATATGCATTGCACCTCGGACAAACTTTAGGTCTCCACCGGTTGCGGTATATTGATTTTGCAGTAAGTCGGGATAGTTAAAACGCATCTTAAAATCAAAGGGAATATTGATCACACCTAAACCCACCGAAATTTTATAGTCGGCATCCATGAGGTGCGGATTAATTTTCTGTACTTGCATATGTTTGACTTGTCTTGGAAATAAGTGCTTGAACGAAGACACATTAATCCAACGCTGTAAGCTCGAAGGCTCTTGTGCATAATATTGAAAACTGGTGCTAAAGCGCATCAATTCATAATTTTGCCCAAAGGGAACGCGCTGCGCTGTCAAAATAAAGGACACAGGTTCTTTCGAGCTTTGACTTAATTGGGTGACTTTGTCGAGTTGAGAGGCATTTAATTTGAGTTCAGGCAATTGATTTGCAGCGAGAGTTTCGCTGCTAAAGGCTTTAAATCGGCGCTGTAATGATTCGAGTAAAAAACCATTGGTTCCCGCAGGAATCCCTAATTTAGCATCGGGTAAGGCATTTAATATTTTGCTAAACAAAAACCTTTGGGCTGATTTAAATCGCCCCATTGGGTCACACTAATCAAGGTGTGTTGCATCGATCTCAAACCATTCAATTTTTCCTGCACCAAAGGGCACCGGTGCTTGCAGAACCAAACTATTAATGCTGTTGTGATCAATTTGGTGCTGCATCACCACGGTTTCTTTAAAGTTTAAAACCGGAATTGGTGTTGGAATATGGATGCGATATTCAACTTGGCTGGTTGAACCTTGCTGTTGCAAAACCTCAGCAGATTTTAGCGTGGGAAATAAGCCGGCATAGTTTGGATAATTACTGAGTAATCTCGCCACATTTTTGCTGTTGGTGGGGATAACCACGGCGGCACTTTGAAATTTACCAATGACTTTTTGGCCTCCTTTCATCGTGGGCAGACTAATCTGCTGTGAGGGATGTGCAAAAATCACGATGTGATCACCGGCAAGATTTGCCAAGGCTTTGGCATTGCCATTAAACAAGTCCAAACTACTAGGAATCTGGGGTTGCCATTGAACGAATTTGGCCCAACTGGTCGATATGCTCAGTCCACTCAGAAACACCAGTACCATGATTATTTTTGTTATCTGCATGTCACATCCTGCGTATGCAATCTTTTATTTGTTGCTGTTTTTAACGTATTTCTAGGTGGAAGGGAAGTAGTGAAGTGTTACAACCGACCATTAAAAAGCATGAAGCAAGTTTGAATTGTGGTGTAGTATTTAGCGCAATTCATTTTTAAATATTCATAAGCTTATGTCTGAGAATCTACCTGCATTATCGCTGCGCTATTTTTTAAATCTAGAAGAATCACAGGATGGTTTTGCACTAGCTACTTTTGGCAAAAAGCAATTTACGCGTTTTTTAACGCCAGCCATTAGCCTTGGGATTATCATCTGGGGTTTTTACTTAGGTGTAGATGGTGTCGGTGCCTACTATGTTGGGCTGGGTGCTTTCTTTTTACTTCTTCAGGGTATCATGCGTTATTGGTTTTTACCGATGATGTTTAAACGTCAGTTTGTAAAATACCAATTAGGCAAAAGTGAACAAGGTATTGATTTATTTCAAGACTATGCAGAAATTTATGCCAATGGGCGTAAGAATGTCTTTCATTATGCTGAAGTGGCAAATTTTGCTGAAGGCAAATTGACCTATATGCTTGAGCTGAAAAATAAAACCGTGATTATTGTGCCGAAAAGTGCATTTAAAGATACTGCGGACCAAGCGATTTTTAGCAATACTTTTCAGCACTAAAACAATCTATTCATAACAAAAGAGGGAGTAGTATGCAGTCACGTCCATCTAAAATTGTTTGCGTCGGTCGTAGTTATGCAGATCATGCCAAAGAATTAGGCAATGCAATTCCTGACCGTCCTGTACTTTTTATGAAGCCGCCAAGTGCATTAACCGCATTAGACCAAGGCATCTCATGGAATCCTGCATGGGGCAGTTGCCACTATGAGTGCGAATTAAGTTTACGTATTGATCGTCCTTTATCGGCTGAAACTGATCCACGCAAAGCCTTAGAAGCAGTCGGAGCTGTGACTTTAGGGCTAGACCTGACCTTGCGTGATCTACAAGATGACTTAAAGAAAAAAGGTCAGCCGTGGGAACGTGCCAAAGCTTATGATGGTTCTTGTATCCTTGCGGATTGGGTCGATGTCCAAGAGGTGGTTCAAGATTGGAAAAATGTGCATTACACCTTGCATGTCAATGATGAACTGCGTCAGAACGGTGATACTGCATTGCTGATTTTTGATGTGGGTACTTTGTTGGCAGATATTAGCCAAGTGTTTAGTCTTGAAGCAGGTGATGTGGTCATGACCGGTACGCCTGCAGGTGTCGCGGCACTACAGTCAGGTGAGCAGTTGAAAATGACGCTGAAAGGAAAAAATCAGGATTATATCTGGACAACCTTTGTCAAATAATCTGTGGGCTAAATATAAATAAAAGGCTGCTTAATGCAGCCTTTTTTGATTGACCTATTCATGACTGCTTGGCGGTGGTTCATTGGGTTGTATAGGGCCTGTCTCTTTCCATGCTTCATAGGTCTCGGCCATATACTTTGAGTCGGTGTCTCCCAATGCACCTGCTTTGGCATACCATTGTCGCGCTTTTTCACCATCACGAATGTCATAATGATAATAATGTGCCATTTTCATCGCCGCGTCAGCATCTTGCCCTTGTTCTGCGGCATAGCTTAAATATTCAGCTGCTTTGTCGGGTGTTGACGAAGGATGTTCAGAAAAATAGTGTTGATTTCCCAAGACTTTGATCGCTTCGACATTCTTTTGTTTGGCTGCTTTTTCATACCAAATTTGCGCTTGGTGCTTATCTTGAATTAAGCCTTTTCCAGTGTCGTACATCCAACCAACGGTATATTCAGCAGCAGGATCATGAGTCTTTTTTGCAAGGTCTAGCACCCAGTGTGCAAGGAAAATATTGCCATCTTGCTGCATCTTTCGAATCACTTGATCTGCATGCGGGTTACCTTGATAAGCTTGGGTCATCAACCATGCGAATGCGTCCGTAGTGCCTTGATCCGAAGCAGCTTTGTACCAATGTACACTTTGTTCGATATTTTGTTCTGTGCCTGTTCCACTGAGGTATAAATCACCCACTTTCATTTGTGCGGTCGCATCACCACTTTGAGCTATTTTGAGCGCGGATTTAAATTCACGCTGTTCTTTGGAACTACAAGCCATTAAAAATACGGCAGATAAACACAGCGCTAAAATGGTTTTTTTATTCATTCGAAATGGAGTCTTTATCATTCTTCGTGGATTTTTTGATCTTAACGGATTGTTGAATCACTTTATAGAGACCCTTATAGCTAAATTTAAACACATTTAGGGCTTTAAAGCGGATTTCCTAAACTGATCTGGGGTGCAAAGCATCCATTTTTTAAACATATTTATAAACGCTGAGGCATTGGCATAGCCAAGTTCTAAGGCAATATTTTCGACGGTTTGGCCTGCGTTGAGCATGGACATGGCTTTCATGACTTTGAGACGTTGTCGCCATTCATGCAGGGACATCCCAAGTTCTTTTTGACAATAACGCGCTAGAGTACGTTCCGTCATATTTATCCGCTTTGCCAATTGCTCAAGCGCGCTCTGATCCGCAGGATGTTGATGTAAATAATCAAGCAGCTGTTTGAGGGCAGGGTGATCCGAATGCGGTAAATAACTACTGACTAGTTTGGCTTGATGCAGTTGATCTAAGATCACATGGAGTAAGCGTTGATATTCGGCCGTATTTTCCATGAGATCGGCTTGTTGATGCAACAGACGCAAATGGCTGAATATCGCTGTAACTAAAGGTGAGCTGAGTAAAATCCCCGGTTGTTTCGGTAAGTGAGTACATAGCGATTCATGTACATATAAGGTTCCATGTGAAACCGCTGTACGATTTAAACCACTATGTTCTAAATGTGGGGGAAGCCAGATGCCATAAGGCGGTGGGGTAATATAGTCAATCTGATTGATATTCACTTCCATTACGCCATTAAAGGCATAGACAAACTCGCCCCAAGCATGTCCATGAACGGGATAAACAGACAGTGCAGGATCGTCACGAAAACTGATCCACAGTGCTGCTTGAATTTCATCGTTGGTGGGAAGTTGTTGCAACTGCGTATGATCTGCACGAGCTTTATGACGCATGAGAAATTTTGCCTGAATAAGAAGATCACTTGTCTATTTTGAAGTATATATTTTATTTCTGACAGTTCTATAGTGTTGCTTATCGTATTGTCGAGTAAATAGTGTGGAACAGCATAAGGCGCTAGATGCAAAAGCTTCTGGTTTGATGATTATTTTGTGCATGATTTTAGGGATTCAACAGGTCATTTTGAAATTGGCCGCGGTTGATATTGCGCCGATCATGCAAATTGCCATCCGATCGGGTTTGGCTGCGCTGTTGGTCTTTCCACTGATTCGTCTTAAGCCGGGGACACATTTATATACTCGAGAATACTTGCTGCCGGGTATCTGGTTGGCGTTTTTATTTTCAGCCGAATTTATTTTAGTGGCAGAATCCCTGCGCTATACCTCTGCATCACATACCGTTGTCTTGCTCTATACCGCACCGATATTCGTGGCACTAGGTTTACATTGGAAGTTGCCTGAAGAAAAGCTTACAGCGATCCAATGGGTCGGTATTTTTATTGCCTTTTCAGGAATAGTACTGTCGTTTATGGGACGTGAAAGTAGTACTACAGTCAACACTCAAGCCCTGTTGGGTGATGCGATGGCATTACTTGCTGGGGTGATGTGGGCCTTAACCACTATTTCATTAAGACTCACCAAACTCTCTAATGCACCTCCGACTCAGACCTTGTTTTATCAGCTAGTTGGTGGTTGCGTGTTTTTATTACCCGTGGCGTGGCTGACAGGACAAATGACTGTACATTGGACGGTGTTGTCCATCAGCAGTATGATTTTTCATGTGCTCATTATTTCATTTTTTAGCCTGATGCTTTGGTTTTGGCTGTTAAGTAAATATCTGGCCAATGGTTTGGGCGTTTTTTCATTCCTTACTCCAATCTTTGGTCTAGTCTTTGGCGTATTGATCTTAAACGAAACGATTGAACTGAACTTTATTTTGGGAACGGCCTTAGTAATGGTTGGAGTGATGACGGTAACCTTGCATCGGTGGTTGTCTAAATTGATGGGACATCAGTGCACAGCGATCTAATATCATGTATAAATTAAAAGGGAGAACTGCAGTTCTCCCTTTTAATTTATACGGTTATTTTTCTTCAAAAATAGTCGCAAGCGGTATCGAGAGTTTGGCCGCAAGATAATCATCCGATTCGACCAATTGCGGCCCAATTTTTTCCATCCAAACATCATCTGGATCGACGCGACCTAAATCTTGCCGTTTAGGGAGCGGATAGGGCAGCTTACTGTAAAAACTCCAAAAGTCCACTTGGGTTAAATTACGAACTAAAACATAATGATCATCATCTGTACGTTTAATCAGGTGTTGCTCTTCAAACAATAAAATATAGCTTGGCAGGCGGCCGATTTCATCACGCCCTAAAACCTCAAGCGCTTCTTTTTCTGTCACGCTCTGACCGAGTTTTTGCTTTTTATAAAATAATTCAAGCAAATCCATCAACATAATAACAGGATGACGTTTTTGGTCGTTGCCCGAATTGAAAGCTGTCAGTGCATAACTAATTTCTACCCCAATCAGTACGATATTCCATGAAAGGAATATCCAAAGCAGGAAAATTGGCACTGCAGCAAAAGCACCGTAAACGATTTGATAACTGGTGAAATTTGACATGACAAAACCAAAGAGGTTTTTGAGTAATTCAAATACCACGGCACTAAAGACACCCGCGATCAGCGCCGCCTTAATCGGCACACTGCGGTTGGGAATCGTCCAATACAGAATGAAAAAACCTAAAATGGTCAATGAAAAAGACAAGATCCACAGCAGAAAAGCCCCATCCAGTTCATAGCCGGCAAAATTATTGCTGAGGACATTCATAGAGGCCAAGGTAGATGACACAACAAATGCGCTACCCAGTAAGATTGGGCCTAATGAGATAATAGTCCAATAGCGCATGAAGCCAATTATGCCGCCACGTGTCTCACGCACCCGCCAAATTCGGTTAAATACCGTCTCAATACTGGTCAGCATCATGACTGTGGTAATGAATAAAAACAGCACACCTATCACGGTCAAGTTACTGGATTTATCGGTGAATGCATTCAGTGCTTTATCAAAAGCAATTGTCGTTTTCGGTAGAAAATTACTATAAATCAATTGTTGAAGCTGTTGACGAGCAGGCTCTAAGGCATTGATTGATGAGATGATGACCAAAAATACGGTCAACATGGGTACCACTGCAAACAAGGTGGTATAGGTCAATGATCCTGCTTGTTCACGGCAGCGATCGGCTTCAAAACGTCGAATGACAAATAAAACAAACTGAAACCATTTCTTGTCGTAAAAGGGAAGTTTTTTTAAAAATGCTTCGATCATGCTTTCAAGTCTCGAGTTATTTTAGTCATGTTTATGCAATTTTCATCACTTAGCTTAACCAAAAAATAGGAAAAATACCGTATAGTTTTCTTTTTTCATTGAATTTATAAAAATGACGCAAGCTTATGTACTGGTGCTGTATTACAGCAAATATGGTTCAACACGTGAGATGGCACATTTGATTGCCAATGGAATTGAAGCTTCTGGGATGGCGGTAAAAATACGTACCGTTCCAAATTTATCCACCGTGGTGACTGACGTACAGCCCAGTATTCCTGCCGAAGGCGATATTTACTGTAGCTTAGATGACTTAGCGCATTGTTCAGGTTTAGCCCTTGGTTCACCGACACGTTTTGGCAATATGGCGTCGGAAATGAAATATTTCTGGGATCAAACCACAGCGCTTTGGCTCAATGGCGCATTGCATGGTAAACCTGCCTGTGTGTTTACCAGTTCAGGTTCAATGCATGGCGGACAGGAAAGTACTTTGCTGACCATGCTGCCGCCTTTGTTCCATCATGGAATGATGGTTATGGGTTTAAGTAATGCCCATCCTGCATTATCGAATACCAAAACGGGTGGTACGCCCTATGGTGCAAGCCATGTCAGTGGTCCGCGCCATGATCAGTCATTGAGTCAAGATGAGCGAAACTTATGTGAAGAGCAGGGTAAACGCCTAGGCGAAGTGGTCAAAAAGTTGATTTGATACTTACTTGTTCTAGGAAGTTACGCAGACTTTGTAGCGAACGAGCAAGAAAAGGTTTAAATATTGCACTTTTCTTGCTTTTTTACGTGTGATTTCTTTTATTTACGATATTGTATTTGCGCCCAAAAATATAAAAATAAATCTGTCGAACTATTCTTAAAATACCCAAAATAAGTGATATCAATAACATATTGAAAGTTTTTAAATACAGCCTGCTCAGTGATGGCCTTGAATCGATTTTTGCTGTCTTTTTGGGCGCGTTATTTTTATTTTTTGATTACATGATTTGTATTTAAATTTCTTCTTTGGGGTGTGTGATGTCTATTATTAATTTTCGAATGATTTTCCTGTGTTCCGTATTGGCTGCATCTTCCTTGTGTACGGCAATGCCAGTTTTGCACAGTATGGATTTCCCGCAAGAGAAAAAAGCTGAAGAAAAAGAATTTTTGGCGAAACAAGATCAAGTCAAAGCAGAATCAAAATCTTTAGCCGATGCTTCAAAATAGTCTATTAACCATGGTTTCGAATAGCATTTCAATAGACTAGAAATACATATTAGAAAAACAATAACCTATTAAAAAAGAGCGCTGATGCGCTCTTTTTTAATATCGAAATTAGTCTTGATCCGAAGTCTTTGCAGCGTCTTCAGGCTGTTGCTCAACTTCAAAGCGCTGTTTGCAATCTAAACATTGGTAGTCGAGAAAAATATTTTGATCGACGATCACGCCGGCTTTTTTACCAAAACGGTGTCCGAGAAAACCGCCTGTAATACCGACGCTAATTGCACCAACAAAAGTCCCGATGGTTCCGCCCATAATCACGCCAAGTGGGCCAGCAGTCACGCCACCAATCGCAGCACCAATAGATGCGCCAGATGCCGCACCACCGACAGTCCCTGCAGCAGTTCCTGCACCACTGAGTAAGACACCACCAATTTTTTGTAAGTTTTGTTCATGGTTACGCTTTTCAATATGGGTTGATCCACATTTTGGACATTTAACTGTCGTTTCCATGTTTTGATCTTCTGTATTCATAACTTTCCATAGCCTTAAAAAATAAAGTGGCCGAATTTATGGTGCAGCATAATGTAATTTGACAGATGAGTAGTTGACCCATTCGATCAAATGTGACGATTTTCCTGAATTTTATCGAGTTTTGCACACCGATGTTTTGTCTGCTTGTAACTAAGGCGTTAAAAAGTGCGCTTTATGTCACCTTAATGGCAAATTTTTAGCAAAAAAAAGAACACCTGATGTGTTCTTTTTTCTTTTGAACCCAAACTAGTCACGTACAAATTCAACTGTACCATTCGCCAGCGATTTCACACGTGCCAATGATTCAACGCGATAGCCTTTTTCAAGCAAAATATCACGACCAGGTTGGAATGATTTTTCAATCACGATACCGATACCCAATACTTCAGCACTTGCTTGATGAATAAGATCTGCAAGACCTAAAGCCGCTTGACCATTGGCCAAAAAGTCATCAATCACTAAAACTTTATCTTCAGCATTGATGTGCTTTTTAGAAATCGCGATCGTGCTTTCAGTTTGTTTTGTGAAAGAAAACACTTTTGAGCGATACAAATCATCTTTTAAGGTTAAAGATTGATATTTACGTGCAAAAATCACAGGAACACCAAGTTCAAGACCAGCCATTACCGCAGGTGCAATACCTGATGCTTCAATCGTAATGATTTTTGTGATGCCAGCATCTTTAAAAAGACGGGCAAATTCTTGACCAATTTGTTGCATCATCACAGGGTCAATTTGGTGGTTCAGGAAAGAATCGACTTTCAGAACTTCTTCAGAGAGAACGATACCTTCAGCTAAGATTTTCTGTTCCAGAGCGTGCACGGGAGAATCCTCGAGGGGGCAGGTGCTTTTTAAAGCAAAAGCGTATTTTAAAAAGCACCGTGAAAAATGCAAGCGAAATTGATCAAATCAATTAATTTGTTGCACCTTTATAGCCCGTTAACAATAAACCGTAAGAGGTTTTATTGTCTTGGTGGGAAACTTTGACAGGTAGGTAATCTAGTTTTGGTGCTAACCAGAAGGTGGTTTGACGGCCAGGTTTGTCATGGCGCATCACGACTTTCACGGTGTCAAAAGTCCCGTAAGTGGTTTTCACTTTTTCAGTGCCTTGTTTCACGAACTTACGAGCTTCAACCTCTTTGGCATCGGCAATGTAGTAATTCGATTTCAAACCACCATTTTTTAAATCTTCACGAATTTGCAATTCAGCATTGAGTTCATCTAACACACCTGATTTCCACGCAAATGAACGCGCTTTATCATCTTTTTTGGTATTAATGGTTTTTGCGCCAGCATTAAAATTAATATTCATGGTGTTGTTGTGCACCAAAATTTTGCTGCTGCGGCTAAAGCTGTTCGAGTGAATTTGGCTGCCATTTAAACTAAAACGACTGGTTTCAGTTGCAGAGGCCATCGCACCAGCTTTTGCTGCGAAAACATACGTCCAGTTATTCCCAGATTGTTTTAGTGTACGTGTTGCAGAACCCAAGTTTTTGCCGTTGTAATTAAACTGGTAGCTTGCTTGGAATGGACTCATGGCAAATGACTGACTTGAGAAACCAGTCAAAAGCAGTGTAGTCGATACCCCAGCAACAAGACCTAAATTTTTCAAAACTGAATGTGCCATAAGTATGGTTTTCCTATTCAATAGAAATGCGGTGGGCTAAACCACCTGATATGTTTATTATGCGGCTGGATTGTGGAGAATCACGTCACAAATCCGTGCCTAATGTATATATTGTGTAGCGTTTTTATAGGTTCAAGATGTCTAAGTACAGGATAAGTCTAGTTTTCCTTTTGCTTTATAGGCGTGACTTCATCGTCTTTTAAATTTGAGTCATCCCAGTCTTCTATCCGTTCTTGCGACATCTTGGTGAACAATGCGGTTAAATTAACATTACCAATCACCACCAATTCGGCCTCACGTAAAACAGCATGGTTGACATGGACTTTGCCCAGTGTGTCGATAATCGATCGACTTTTACCGAGCCAGCGATTCAGGTCTAAATACAGTAAATCATCTTTAACTTTGATCACATTGAGCTTTTCCAAAATCATACCCAATGGATCTTGGTTGAGTACTTTTTGATAGAACCATAACGCCATGCGCACGCCCATCTTATACAGAACATTTGGATACTTCGCTTCAATCACTTGTGTATCACTAATTTGTTCAAATACGATCAATTGCGTTTGTTTGTTGAGTTCCATCTGTACCAGTTTTAAATCAACAGAGAGTGTTATGATCAGCCCGTTATAATCCAATGTGGCATACAGTCGAAGCCAGTCATCATGCAGGTCAGCATGCAAGTCTTTGAGCATTTTCACATTATCGGTCACAAAGCGCTGAAATGTCGCATTTAAAAACACTTGAGACATTGGGAATTCACGCTCATCTTCAATAAATCCTTCAGCTTTTTGGTACACTTGGCGTATACGTTTAGCGATATTGGAAACTAGCGTTTGCATAAGAAGTGCATCCTGACAAATTATGTTTTTTAACGATGTTTATCTTGTCGATTTCTATAAAAACACAAGGTTTTGATCTTGCAGTTTAGCAAAATAAATTGCACCATTTTCATGATTTTAATTGTGCATTATCTATGTGTTGATGGATTTCTCGTTTTCATCAAAAAATGAATACGAGTTTTATTTTATACTGTTTTAAGCAGTTTGGGGAACGCGGCAAATTGTCGGTTTAATGTGATGCTGAAAAAAATAACGTTCATGCCCTTGATGAAAGAGTGGTGGAAAGATCCCATATTTGCAACTGCATTAGTGTTTGCTGCTGTGTTGCATTTGGCTTTTTTAACCATGCAATTTTCCATGCCCCAAGAGGCGGATTATAACACCAAAGAAATTGCAGTTTCTTTACGTTCTACGACGGAAAAAATTGAACATGCAGACTTTTTAGCACAAGCCGATCAGCAGGGCTCGGGGACATTCCGTGAGTCGCATCGTATGTCGAGTGACATGCCTGCACCGATGATCGAACAAAAAGCCGGTGAGCAAAAAAGTGAAGCTTTAGAACAACTGCAACAAAAGAAAGAACTCAGCTTTGAAGACAAAGTGTTGATGACAACCTTGAGTTGGCAAAAACAAGCGGAAGAAAACAGTCGTAAAAAAGCCGTTGAGGAGTTGAATAGTCAGTTTCAGGCCAAGGCTGCGATGGTGGCGAGTATTGAAGCTCAATATTTACAACGTCAGCAAAACTTTAGCCGTCAGCAAAAAATTAAAACCATTGATGGCATTCAAGCCAAGCAAGATGTTTCTGCTGCTTACATGGAAAAATTTCGCGAAAAAGTCGAATTTTACGGTAACCGTTATTATCCTGAAGCGGCAAAACAGCAACAGCTACGCGGTGAAGTACGTTTAATGGTTATTTTGAACAGTAATGGCGGGATTCGTGCCATTCGTTTGATCGAAAGTTCAGGTTCAAGCTTATTGGATGAAGCAGCAAAAACCTCTGTGCGTAAGGCGGCACCTTTTGGTTTGTTTGATGCCAAAATGAAAGACATCTCAGAACTTCGTATTGTGCGTACTTGGCGCTTTGATCCTGCAGAAGCAGAGTTTGAGGTGCGTTAATCAGTTGTGATTGCGTCGCAAAACTTCGCAGATTTCGACGCTAAAACTCGCATACCATTGGTTTTTCCCCAATTGCTGCGCGACCAGATGTTGTGCATCTTGTTGCCAAGCTCGAATGTCTTCTAATGTATTCCAGTAGGAAAGGGCGATTTCATGCTCACCCTCTGTCAGCGCTTCAAAATGTTGACAGTTAAAGTGTGTCAAGGCTTTGTCTCTAAGCTGCTGTGCAGTCGAAAAATACAGCTCATCAAGCGTACGAATGCGTGCTTTAAAAATCACGACATATTGCATATCTTTCCTTCCTTGTTTTTTATGACGATAAAAAAAGCGAGCCGGAGCTCGCTTTTTTGGTTCTTAATCTCTTTCCAGATAAGGGTTATCAAACCCTAATTTGGCTAAAATCTCGATCTCCAATGCTTCCATTTCTTCAGCATCTTCATCAGAGGTTTCATGGTCGTAACCCATGAGGTGCAACGTACCGTGTACCAGCATATGCGTAAAGTGGGTCAGGGGTGCTTTGCTTTGTTCTTGTGCTTCACGAAGAACCACAGGAATACAAATCACCAAGTCGCCAATCGGAAATGAGTCTAAAACTGCAGCCATTTCATCGGGGAGATCGCTCGGAAAAGACAACACATTAGTCGGTTTGTCTTTACCACGATATTCCAAGTTCAATTTGTGGCTTTCGTCATTGTCCACACATGCAATACCGATCTCACAATCACTTTGTGTATCGATATGACGTAAAGCCGTTTCCACGACTTTTTTGATATGCGCACGTTTCACCACCAATTCAGGTGACTGAAAATTTTGCTGCAAAGAGAGATTAAGTTTCAAAATGAATCCTTAAATGTTTTCGTCTTGATGCTGCCCATCAGCTTTAGCATCATTGTCCGCCACCAAGGCTTCCTGACGTGCTTTACGTTCCGCACGTTGTTCAGCTGTGAGGCGATGTTGTTCGCTGTCCCATCCCTCATAGGCTTCAACAATTTTTTGAACCAATTGATGACGTACCACGTCACGAGAGTGGAAGCGAGTAATATGAATTTCTTTAATTTTTTCAATCACACGTAAGGCATGTGCCAAACCAGATTGTTGACCACGAGGTAAATCGACCTGTGTAATGTCGCCCGTGATCACCGCTCGAGAACCAAAGCCTAAACGGGTGAGGAACATTTTCATCTGTTCAGGGGTAGTGTTCTGTGCTTCATCTAAAATCACAAAAGAATGATTTAAGGTACGACCACGCATGTAGGCGAGTGGTGCAACTTCAATCACTTGACGTTCAATCAGTTTTGCGACTTTTTCAAAACCCAGCATTTCATACAAAGCGTCGTAGAGAGGACGTAAGTAAGGGTCAATTTTTTGGCTCAAATCACCGGGTAAAAAACCCAGTTTTTCACCTGCTTCAACCGCAGGGCGAACCAATAAAATACGCTGAATTTCATTACGTTCTAGCATATCTACAGCAGCGGCGACCGCGAGATAAGTTTTACCTGTACCCGCTGGGCCGATACCAAATGAAATATCGCTTTGTAAAATACGCTGTACATAGCGTTTTTGATTGGCACCACGTGGATTGATCCGACCTTTACGGGTTTGTAGATAAACATTGTCTAAACCGGTATGCTCATTTTCAGAAAAATCTTCCTGAATTTCGCGGTCAGTCTGACTGCCTTGAATCATCATGTGTAAAATGTCCGCACTAATCTGTAGATTGGTTTCGGACTCTTCATAAAGACGGTGAAGGAGACTTTCGGCTCTCTCTACCGCATCGATTTCCCCATCGATAAAAAAAGCATCTGCACGATGAGAAATTTTGACATCTAAACGTTGTTCAATTTGTTTGAGATGACCGTTATAGGCACCGAGCATGCTTTGTAAACGGTCAAGTGGAATACCAGCAAAAGTTACAGTACGTCGAATCGCTGCAGTCAAGAGAATTCCTTTAAATTGGTCTGACGATTAAGCTTACATTACGCCACGTCAGGCTCAAGATTCAAGAGTTCACCGTAAACAAACTTCAAAGTTTTAATATCTGTCACTTCAATCTCTGCAAAACGCCCAACCCATGCAGGATCACCGATAAAGCTAACCAAACGTGTATTGTCTGCAGTACCAATCAGCAAGTTCGGATCTTTGTCTGAAACAGACTCAATCAAGACACGTTGAATGGTCCCTAGCATTGCATCAGTTTTATCGATACTGGATTGTTTAATCCATTGTTGAACTTTTGCAAGACGTTCTTTTTTCACATCTTCAGGGGTCGTGTCTTCAAGTTCTGAAGCAGGAGTACCCGGACGTTTTGAGTAGATGAAACTGTATGAATGATCGAAATCCATATCTTGGATAAATTGATAAGTTTCTTCGAAGTTTTCGTCAGTCTCACCCGGAAAGCCAATAATAAAGTCGCTAGATAAATGCATATCAGGGCGAACTTGACGTAATTTAGCAATTTTATCGATATATACATCAATCGTGTGGTTACGTTTCATGGCTTGTAGAACGTCATTCGAACCACTTTGAACTGGTAGATGCAAGTGAGAAACCATTTGCGGTAAGTCACGGTAGCATTGAATCAAGTCATCATTAAATTCAAGCGGGTGCGATGTGGTGTAACGAATACGTCCAATGCCCGGAATTTCGGCCACTAAACGTAATAAGTCTGCAAAGGTACAGATTTCCCCTTCAAAAGTTTCACCACGGTAGCCATTCACGTTTTGGCCGAGTAATGAAATTTCACGTACGCCTTTTTCAGCTAAAGTGGCAATTTCAGCCAATACGTCATCGAGTGGGCGAGAAACCTCTTCACCACGGGTATAAGGAACTACGCAGAATGAACAGTATTTAGAACAGCCTTCCATAATCGAGACAAAGGCTTTAAACCCTTCTACACGCGGTTCAGGTAAAAAGTCGAATTTTTCAATATCAGGGAATGAAATATCCACCAACTGAATTTTTTCTTTTTTGGGTTTGACCACTTGCTCAGTATGCTGATCAAGCATTTGTGGTAAACGGTGTAAGGTTTGCGGACCAAACACCATATCTACATACGGTGCGCGTTTTTGAATGTTGTCACCTTCCTGAGAAGCAACACAACCACCAACACCAATCACCAAGTCTGGATTTTTTTCTTTCAGTTTGCGCCAGCGACCTAACTCTGAAAATACTTTTTCTTGTGCTTTTTCACGAATAGAACAGGTATTCATCAGGAGAATATCCGCTTCTTTTGGATCGTTTGTCAGCACATAGCCGTGAGAATCACCTAAAAGGTCGCCCATACGTTGACTGTCATACTCATTCATCTGACACCCTTGCGTTTCGATGTACAGTTTTTTCACTGTTCCATCTTGAGCTGGGGTGTGCTGTGGCTGGGTAACAGTGTTATCTGGGGCAGCTTGGGCACTATTGGGGATGAAGGTTTGAACCGTCATGTAGGCTCCTAAAGGAATTTTATGAAAATCAATAACCATACGTGGCTGACAGACAATTCAATCAATTGAATTGTGCAGCTGCGGAGGTCAAAAAGGGGATTTTAAGAATGGGCAATATTTTAGCAGTAATTCACTAGAAACTTACAGCCTAAAATTACAACTCTGCCATATTGATTTATGAAGTAAAAATGTTTGAAAATTAATATTGGCTAATCATAAGGTTACATAACAGAACACAATGCAGAGTTTAGAATTATTAAACTAATTCCTAAACAAAGTTCGATGTGCTGTAACTGAGCAGAATGACATGAAAGAAGGCAAGTGGATGTTAAAACATAATTTTAAACAGAAAAATTACGCTAAATTACTTGCTTTGAGTGTCGGGCTCTCCGGAATTTCTGCGTTTGCCCAAGCCGCAGATGAGCAGTTTAACGATGCTTTACGTGCTGCGAATGCAGGCAATATTAGTTTATTACAACAATACCAATCATCCATGCAAAATGATGTTTTGGGCTATTATCCAGAATATTGGTTACTGAATAACAATTTGGCTTCACAACCTGCAAGTGCCATTATTAATTTTGCACAGCGCTATCCAAACTCGGCAATGGCAGAAAAATTAGCCGCAGATTATGTTGAAGAAAAAGTCAAACAAGCTGATTTCGCTACAGCACAGCCTGTCTTGCAATATGTGACTAATGCTGACCGTGCTGAAACATGTGCCATGGCTCAAGTCCGCGCAAAGTCGGGCGACCCTCTGGTTTACGCAGAATTTAAAGATGTATGGTTGACCACAAACTCACAACCTGATTCGTGTACGGGCTTGGGCCGTATGATGCTGTCGAGTCCTTTAATGACTCAAGATGACCGCCATCAACGGATGTGGGGACAGTTAAGAGCGGGTCAGTCAGGACAAGCGATTGCGACTGCGCAAACCATTGGCGTAAATATTAATTTGTCACAACTCAACACCATTCAAGCCAATCCACTGAATTATTTATGGTCTGCACCCAAAGCCACAGCTGAAGATCATGCATACCTGATTTATGCGATGGGTCGCTTGGCCGATAGCGACTTAAATGGTGCGATTTCTTCGGTGAAACGTGCAGCAGAAGGCACACCAGCCGATGTACAAAAAGCCCTATACCGTAGTGTCGGGTATATCGGTGGTACAACGGTAATGAAAAATAATTTCAACCGTGAAGTTCTAAATTATCTTGATTTGAGTTATGGACTGCCTTTTAGTGCAGAAGAAGCCGAGATTTATGCGCGACAAGCCATTCGTTTTGGCGCATGGGAAAGTGTCATTCGTGCAATTGATGCGATGAGCGTTTCGCAAAAGCAGGAAGACCGTTGGCAATATTGGTTAGCACGAGCATCTGAACAACGTGGCGATGCCTCATCTAAACATGCGGCAAAAGAAATTTATCGTAAGCTTGCCATTGGCGATGATTACCATAATTTGTTAGCACGTGACAAAATTGGTCAGTCTTATAACAATATTCCGTCAAATGTGCAGCCTTCGTCACAAGATGCGCAGCGTCTCAGTCAGGATATTCACTTCCGTCGTGCCTTTGCATTGCGCAATATTAATGCATCTGACAGCTATATTAACCGTGAATGGAACTGGGCAGTGCGTCAAGCCTACTTAAAGCATGATGATGGCATGATTCTTGCCGCAGCTAAACGTGCAACCGATATGGGGTGGTATGATCGGGCGATTTATGCAGCAGATCGAACCACTAAACAGCACAATTATGCTTTACGTTATGCTATGCCGCATCAAAATTACGTGGTGAGTCATAGTCGTAATGCAGGGATTGACCCAGCATGGGCTTATGGTTTGATGCGTCAAGAAAGTCGGTTTGTTACTAGCGCACGTTCACATGTCGGTGCTGGTGGTTTAATGCAAATTATGCCAGACACCGCAAAATTGGTGGCTCGTCAGATGGGGGAGAGTTATAACCCCGCTGCATTAACGGATATGAATACCAATATCCGTTATGGCACTTTCTATTTATCGATGATTCAACGTCAATTGAGTAATAGTCCAGTATTAGCGACTGCAGGCTACAATGCGGGTCCAAATCGTGCTCGACGCTGGCAGCCTGAGTATCAAGCGATTGCAGCGGACCAATATACGGAATCGATTCCATTAACGGAAACTCGAGACTATGTAAAACATGTGATGACCAATGCAACCCATTACGGCCTTTTATTGGGTCAGGGGCCGCAATCGATTGAAAAACGAATGCAAATGATTCCATTACGGAATGCGCAATAAGCATTGAAGCAACGCGCCTGTTTTGAGGCGCAATATGGGTAAATAATGAATGCCGAATTGAACATTAGACCTGTTTATCGAATACTGACATCACTGCTCATCGGCAGTGGTGCTGGCTTTGGTGTGTCTGTGCTTTCGGCAGCACCCGTGGTTAATGGCTATGTGATGGATGTGCAAATGGTGCCAGCTGTTTGCGCCTATGACCCTTTAAAAAGTAAAAAACGTAAATGTCTGGAAGGGTATTCACTCAATATCACGGGACTATATCCAGAAACTTCTACCCGTGATTGCACCACCAATAGTTCAGCTAAACTTTCTCCGTTGCAAGCCAAAGTGGTTGCACGGATTATGCCTGATGAAAATGCTCGTATGGCGCTTTGGCACACTACCGGCGGCTGTGTCCCAATGAATGCCAGCCAGTATTTCAGAACCATTATTAATCATGCAGATAAGCTAAAAATTCCAGATGAATTGACTAGCCAAGAAACCCAATCCATTCAAGCCAATGTCTTGCGTAATAAAATGTTGCGTATGAACAGTGGATTGGTATCCCAAAGTATTGAATTTAACTGTATGCAAACCCGTGGTGGCAGTTTACTGACCGAGATTAAAATTTGCTATAAAAACAATGGGCAGTATAAAAGTTGCCCTACGACTATTGTCGGAAATTGTCCTGCAACTTTCATAATTAAAGGTTCTTTCTAAGCTTTTTTCGGCATTTTATTTATATTTCCTATCATACTTTTGTTGAAAAGCATTCTCTTTTACATGCAAGCGTCAAAAGATTGGAGTACAATCTTTGCCGTTTATGATTATTAAGATTAGATAGAACAGCTATTTAATCATTATGACCTTCCTCAATTGGAGATAATTACATGAAGCAAGCAGTTCGTGTTGCCGTTACTGGCGCAGCTGGTCAAATCGGTTATAGCTTATTATTCCGTATCGCAAGCGGTGAAATGTTGGGTAAAGACCAACCAGTTATCCTTCAATTATTAGAAATTCCAGTTGAGAAAGCTCAACAAGCGCTTAAAGGCGTAATGATGGAACTTGATGACTGCGCATTCCCTCTTTTAGAAGGTATGATCGGTACTGATGATCCTAAAGTTGCATTCAAAGATGCTGACTACGCTCTTCTTGTAGGTTCACGTCCACGTGGTCCTGGTATGGAACGTGCTGACCTTCTTAAAGTAAACGGTGAAATCTTCATCGGTCAAGGCCAAGCACTTAACGAAGTTGCTAGCCGTGACGTTAAAGTTCTTGTTGTAGGTAACCCTGCAAATACTAACGCTTACATCGCAATGAAATCTGCTCCAGATCTTCCAGCGAAAAACTTCACAGCAATGTTACGTCTTGACCACAACCGTGCGTTAACTCAACTTGCTCAAAAAGCGGGTGTTGCAGTTTCTGACATCGAAAACATGACAGTTTGGGGTAACCACTCTCCAACAATGTATGCTGACTACCGTTTTGCAAATGTAAACGGCGAAAGCTTAAAAGACAAAATCAACGATGCTGCTTGGAACAAAGACGTATTCCTTCCAACTGTTGGTAAACGTGGTGCTGCGATCATCGAAGCGCGTGGTCTTTCTTCTGCTGCTTCTGCTGCAAACGCTGCAATCGACCATATGCGCGATTGGGCTCTTGGCACAAACGGCAAATGGGTAACTATGGGTATTCCTTCTGACGGTTCTTATGGTATTCCTGAAGGCGTAATGTTCGGTTTCCCTGTAACAACTGAAAACGGCGAATACAAAATCGTTCAAGGTCTTGAAATCGACGAATTCAGCCGTGAACGTATCAACGTCACTCTAAACGAGCTTGAAGAAGAACGTGCAGCAGTTGCTGACATGGTTAAATAATTTAATTTTTTAAATTAAATTATAAAAAAAAGCACTCCATTTGGGGTGCTTTTTTATGGCCTGCGAAAAATACCAAGCTTAAGTTTTGAACAAAAAATAACACGTTGAGATGCTGTTGCAACTGACAAAGTCAAATAAACAGATAACTATAAAGATAGGAGAAATGTTATTGGCTTGAGGAGAACGGCAATGTTTGATCAACAACCGACGTTGGAACTATTTTTTGAACAATTGGGGTTGGATGCAACTCCGGAAGGCATCGATCAATTTATCGAAACGCATCAAATCACCATGGATGTTCCATTGCATGAAGCGCCATTTTGGACGAAGTCACAGCGTGACTTTATTATCAGTCATTGGAAAAAAGATGATGACTGGGCCATGGTGGTCGATATTTTAAATGAACAATTGCATACAGAACATAAGCTTTCCGGATCATGCAAAATCTAAATACAATTTGAAACAACAAACCTAGTTTTAACGCTAGGTTTTTTTATCGGCATCATATAAGTTAATTAAATAATAAATGACAGATTAGTTGATAAGGAGGGCGAGATGCTCAATCAAAATAAACCATCCTTAGCTTTATTGTTTTCTCAATTGGGGTTAGCCAGCAGTCCAGCTGCGATCGAGTTATACGTGCGTACGCATCAGCTTGCTGCAAGTGAAAATTTACATGATGCGCCGTTTTGGAATAAAGCGCAGCGTGATTTTCTAATCAGTCATTTAGTACAAGATGATGATTGGGCTATTTGGATTGATGAGCTGAATCAACAGTTGCATATGGATGCATATAAGCTGCAGCCAGCATAGATTTCATTTCTCCACAAATAAAAAAACACCTCCTCGGAGGTGTTTTTTTATTTAGTGCAATTTGCTTTGGCGTAATTCTGAAAACCAGTCTTCTTGGCGATAAGGATTAAATGCAGGATGCTCAAGTAAAGTGGTCAGTTTGAATTCTTGAGATTTGCAGTATTTATTTAACCAGTGGCGGGTTAACGCAGGTTCCTGTTTTACCGCAGAGGCATAGGCCAAGTAGAAGTAAATGTCGCCATGTTCAGCTTTTGACATCGGTTTCATAATCTGCTGGGTAATCAAGGCATAGCGCTGCTCTTGGGTGATTTCAAAAAATACCATATAGGCTTTGGCTAAATGTACAGACAAATTGATGTATAGCTCAATCGGCATTTCTTCAAATTCAATCCGGCTTTGCTCAAGTAGAACAATGGCTTCTTGCAGAAAATACACTTGTTCTTGATGGTTCTTACTTAAATTAACCAATTGCAGGCGTAAGTCTGCGCGCTCAAGAGCAAGTTCAGGGCTGTTGCCTTGTAGAAATAATTGATCGGTTTCGCCAATACGCTGAATAATTTTATGACTGTTTTGACGCATCGGGTACATCCTCATCTATGCATGACTCATATATGAGGATAGTTTAAGGGATTTAAAGGAGGAATCTCGAATTACCACATCGAGTTGTCATTACGTAGCCAAGCCGTAATCGATAAACGTTGATGTTTAGCTTCGAGTACCTCGTGTAATAGGTCACTTTGGAATAACGCAATGCGATTCGGTTTAGGTTCTAAAATATGCCAAACATCATTCTTATCTTGTAAGCGCAATTCACCGCCCCAGTCGGCTTGCCAATATTCATGCAAATAATAAACCGCTGAAATGACACGTCCATTTTTGCCTTGAGGATTATCTTTGTGTAGTGCATAAAACTCACCTGCGTTATAACAAGCAAAATGTGCTTCGATTTCGTGAATGTTAGAAAAAAATGCGCGATTAAATTGTTCTGATAAATGTTCTAAGGCTTGAACGTGTTCTTGTGCGACATCTAATGTGTCGTTAATCCATAAAATATGATCACTTCTAATTTTACTGATGACTCCATTTTGTACGGCTGCATCCCTAAATTTATTTAAATTTGACATACATTCTTCAACAAGTGCATGTATATATTCAGCAGGATAAGCGTCATCAATAATGCTAAACCCGTGTTGATCTAAATCATCGAGGATTTGATCAACCGGCCAAGACTTTGGGAGAAAGGCTGTTTCCATATACGATCCATAAAGTTGTGGAAAAAAAGGTGACGTATTCTAGAGCAAGAATAGCATCGGAATGAAACTATTTTTCATGCTAAAATGTCCGTTGATATTAGGAATTAAAGAAACATGAATTACCGTCACCATTTCCATGCAGGCAACTTTGCCGACGTGATGAAGCACGTTTTGCTGCTTCAGTTATTAAGTCGACTGAATGCAAAAGATAAACCTTATCGCTATGTAGATACACATGGTGGTGCAGGTAAATATGATCTTTCGACCTCTGAAGCACAGAAATCAGGTGAGTTTTTAAATGGTATTCATCGTTTAGTTAAGCTCGATGATTCAATTAAACGCAATGCGCCTGAAGGTGTTCAACAATATTTAAAAGTTGTTGAAAAAATGCGTGAAAACTTTGGTAAAGGCGCTTATCCAGGTTCTCCGTGGTTCGCACTTGAAGGCATGCGTGAAACTGATAAGGCAACGATTTTTGAAATGCAGCGCGATGTATTCCAACAATTGCGCCACAATATTTTTGATAAACGTGCAGGCTTGCATGAGCGTGATGCTTACGAAGGTTTACTGGGTGTAATTCCACCAAAAGAAAAACGTGGTTTGGTCATGATTGACCCACCTTACGAATTAGAACGTAAAGATTTTCCACAGCTTGTAGAATTGTTGGTAGCTGCTTATAAAAAATGGCCGACAGGCGTTTTTGCGGTATGGTATCCAATTAAAGACCGCGCGATGATTGAACGTTTTGAAAAGAAAATGTACAAAACTGGTATTCGTCGTCAGTTGGTTTGCGAAATTTGTGTGTGGCCTGATGACACTCCAGTTGGTTTGAATGGTTGTGGTTTATTGGTGATTAACCCACCTTGGAAATTCTCTGAAGATGCGGACGAAGCATTACAATGGTTGTTCCCACATCTTCGTATGAATGAAAATGGTGGTCATGCAGCCGTACGTTGGTTGGTTGGCGAATAATTTTAAACTTGAAAAAGAAAGGTCACAGTTAGGATCGAACAATGACAAATACAAATAAACCTGAGCGGGAAATTTCTTCAAAGGATGAAAATGCATTTGATGGCATTACATTTGAAGTTGAAGAAGAGGAGCATACCCATGAAGGGCATAAAGTGAAACGTCGTGGGATCTATCTGTGGCCAAACTTGATTACAACTGCAGCGTTGTTATCCGGCTTTTATTCAATAATTGCCAGTATGAATGGTGAGTTTCAACAAGCCATTTATGCCATTTTCCTTGCAGCATTATTTGATGGTTTGGATGGACGTGTCGCACGTGCTATCGGCGCACAAAGTCCTTTTGGTGAACAGTTTGACTCGTTGTCGGACTTGCTAGCATTTGGTGTTGCACCTGCCATTTTAATGTATAGCTGGAGTCTAAATGACTTAGGCCGTATTGGCCTGGCAGCATGTTTTGTTTACACAGCATGTGCAGCCTTCCGTTTGGCACGTTTTAACGTACAAATTGGGGTTGTCGATAAACGTTATTTTATTGGTGTTGCAAGTCCACTCGCAGCCGTTATGATTATTTCATTGGTATGGGTAGGTATGGATATCCCTGCGGTCTTCGACTTACGCGAAACAGGTATTCAGATTTTTAATGCGGTAGTGATTATTGCAGTGGGTCTATTGATGATCTCAAATGTAAAATACTATTCATTTAAAACTGTGGATCGTCGCCGTGTTCCATTTGCGGTGTTGCCAATCATAGTCTTCATTTTAGCTGCTGTAACGTATAATATTCCAATGGGTATTTTAATTATTTCAGTAATTTATGCATTGTCTGGCTTTGTCACAACCTTAATGGCAAAAAAGGCTGAAGCATGAGATAAAACATGAAATAAAAATGAAAAGGAGCTTGATATGCAGATATTTCAAGATTTCTTGGATCAATCAAGACGATTGAATCAAGCTCCAGATTTACAACATAAAAAAATAAATTTACATGCGCCGAATACGCCTTATCCTTCAGTCCATTATGGACTTTGTCTACCGAATCTTCCTGCGCCCTTACATTATCTTAACTTTATGAGTTGGCTTGGGCAGCCTCAGATTCCCGCTTTTCAAAATCCTGCGTCCATTCAACAAGACGAACTCAATACAGCCACAGTATTGACCAGTGTGAGCGGTCATATGGTTGGGCAATTACAATCATATTCCATCAAAGACGACTGTAGTCTGAGTGATACCGTCTTTAAATTTAGAGATAAAGAGCAGATTGGTTGGGATGGAGCGGTATTTCAAATCCATCGAGAAGATACTGAACTCAGTTTATATTTGTCCGTGCAAACTACCGATATTTCTTCGTGTTTAATTAAGTTGAGATTAGGTCTTGCTGAATATTGGTCGGTGATGTGCCAATGTGAAGGGCAAATCAAATTTCAGGGCCAGATGTATGATGTAAATCAGTTGGCGGTTTTGTCTTATGCACAAATACGCAAGTTTCCATATTTACCATTAGCGTTTTATACCCACCAGGTAATCAACCTCAGCCGACAGCGTCAAATCATCTTTATGCAAACGCGAGACCGTTATAACAATATTTTGAGTTCACGTTTATATCTAAGAGATTTAAATCAGCAGCAAGTGTTCATGGCGGATCAAGGCGTGTTCTTTAAAGTCATGCGCGTTTATCCTGTGGTTAAAACACCGAATTTGCAAAAAATGTATTTGCCACGTGAATTTGAATGGATTTACCAAAATGACAAAATGAAAATACATGTACAAGCGCAGAGTCGTGGAGATTTTAAATTTGGACTAGGGGCGGGCTATGCAGGAAGCTTTAACTATCAAATCAAAATCAACGACGAAATCGAGTGTGGAGAGGGTGGCTACTGTGAATATGTAGATTGTCGAGCTTTAAAATGGCAAGAAAAGAATGAAAAAGATAAATTAACGGACAAATATGGAAATATTGTCCCTTTTATGCTCAAAAAATAGTAAAAAAAACTTAATTTAGTAGAATAAATAAACAAACGTAATGAAAAATTAAAAATAAATGGAAAAGGGTGTTGCGTTGGATCAGAAATGCTGTAGAATGCACATCCATCGGCGGTGATGAAGATTAAAACTTCTGATAAAACAATGACTTGGTTGAATTGATTAAGTTGGGTTTTAGAAAGAAAGTTTAAAAATAATTTGAATTACTGGTTGACTCTTTAGAAATAAAGAGTAATATAGCCGACCTAGCTTGTTGGTGACGAACCAACAAGAAGATCATTAAGAGATTATGAAGAACAACTTGTGTGGATTTTTACTGATTGATCGATCGAAATTATTTTCATTGATTGATGGTAGAAATTACTCGAAGTTTATTTGAGCAAATTTTTGTCAGTAATTGATGAGCCAAGATTGGTACACTATATGTACTATTGATTTTAAACTGAAGAGTTTGATCATGGCTCAGATTGAACGCTGGCGGCAGGCTTAACACATGCAAGTCGAGCGGGAATAGGTAGCTTGCTACCGATTTCTAGCGGCGGACGGGTGAGTAATGCTTAGGAATCTGCCTATTAGTGGGGGACAACATTTCGAAAGGGATGCTAATACCGCATACGTCCTACGGGAGAAAGCAGGGGATCTTCGGACCTTGCGCTAATAGATGAGCCTAAGTCGGATTAGCTAGTTGGTGGGGTAAAGGCCTACCAAGGCGACGATCTGTAGCGGGTCTGAGAGGATGATCCGCCACACTGGGACTGAGACACGGCCCAGACTCCTACGGGAGGCAGCAGTGGGGAATATTGGACAATGGGGGGAACCCTGATCCAGCCATGCCGCGTGTGTGAAGAAGGCCTTTTGGTTGTAAAGCACTTTAAGCGAGGAGGAGGCTACTTTGGTTAATACCCAGAGATAGTGGACGTTACTCGCAGAATAAGCACCGGCTAACTCTGTGCCAGCAGCCGCGGTAATACAGAGGGTGCGAGCGTTAATCGGATTTACTGGGCGTAAAGCGTGCGTAGGCGGCTTTTTAAGTCGGATGTGAAATCCCCGAGCTTAACTTGGGAATTGCATTCGATACTGGGAAGCTAGAGTATGGGAGAGGATGGTAGAATTCCAGGTGTAGCGGTGAAATGCGTAGAGATCTGGAGGAATACCGATGGCGAAGGCAGCCATCTGGCCTAATACTGACGCTGAGGCACGAAAGCATGGGGAGCAAACAGGATTAGATACCCTGGTAGTCCATGCCGTAAACGATGTCTACTAGCCGTTGGGGCCTTTGAGGCTTTAGTGGCGCAGCTAACGCGATAAGTAGACCGCCTGGGGAGTACGGTCGCAAGACTAAAACTCAAATGAATTGACGGGGGCCCGCACAAGCGGTGGAGCATGTGGTTTAATTCGATGCAACGCGAAGAACCTTACCTGGTCTTGACATAGTAAGAACTTTCCAGAGATGGATTGGTGCCTTCGGGAACTTACATACAGGTGCTGCATGGCTGTCGTCAGCTCGTGTCGTGAGATGTTGGGTTAAGTCCCGCAACGAGCGCAACCCTTTTCCTTATTTGCCAGCGGGTTAAGCCGGGAACTTTAAGGATACTGCCAGTGACAAACTGGAGGAAGGCGGGGACGACGTCAAGTCATCATGGCCCTTACGACCAGGGCTACACACGTGCTACAATGGTCGGTACAAAGGGTTGCTACTCCGCGAGGAGATGCTAATCTCAAAAAGCCGATCGTAGTCCGGATTGGAGTCTGCAACTCGACTCCATGAAGTCGGAATCGCTAGTAATCGCGGATCAGAATGCCGCGGTGAATACGTTCCCGGGCCTTGTACACACCGCCCGTCACACCATGGGAGTTTGTTGCACCAGAAGTAGGTAGTCTAACCGTAAGGAGGACGCTTACCACGGTGTGGCCGATGACTGGGGTGAAGTCGTAACAAGGTAGCCGTAGGGGAACCTGCGGCTGGATCACCTCCTTAACGAAAGATTGACGATTGGTAAGAATCCACAACAAGTTGTTCTTCATGACGATGTATCTGAGGGTCTGTAGCTCAGTTGGTTAGAGCACACGCTTGATAAGCGTGGGGTCACAAGTTCAAGTCTTGTCAGACCCACCATTCTGACTAATGAAGTATTTGAATAAAATACGGAAGCAAACAGAGAATCAGAGACATTGACTTATTGATAAGCTGGGGACTTAGCTTAGTTGGTAGAGCGCCTGCTTTGCACGCAGGAGGTCAGGAGTTCGACTCTCCTAGTCTCCACCATACATTGCTACGCAATGTATAGAGAACGAAGCTAAAATAAACAATCAAACGATTGTTAGCTTAGTCCTTAAGCGATCAAGTGTTTAGGTTATAGAGCTTAGCAACAAAGTGGCGTATGATTCGCTCCATTGTTATTAAGCTCTGTGATTTATCACAGTTTCCTGACCTGACGAAGGCTGGAAAAATCATTAACAGAATATATTTGAGTTGAAATAATTTGTTCATACTCGTTTGATTTAACTTAACAAGCAATTGTGAAAGTTGAATGAAATGAGTTACTAGCGAAATTAACTGAATCAAGCGTTTTGGTATATGAATCTAATTGAAGCTGTACAGTGATTAAATTCACGAAGCTCTAAACTGTAATGTTGGTTGATCTACTTGTAGGATCAAACGACTGTTTGGGGTTGTATAGTCAAGTAATTAAGTGCATGTGGTGGATGCCTTGGCAGTCAGAGGCGATGAAAGACGTAATAGCCTGCGATAAGCTCCGGGGAGGCGGCAAATATCCTGTGATCCGGAGATTTCTGAATGGGGAAACCCACCCGCTATAAGGCGGGTATCATAAACTGAATACATAGGTTTATGAGGCGAACGAGGGGAAGTGAAACATCTCAGTACCCTTAGGAAAAGAAATCAATTGAGATTCCCTCAGTAGCGGCGAGCGAACGGGGAAAAGCCCATTAAGTTATCTAAGCTTTAGTGGAACGCTCTGGGAAGTGCGACCATAGTAGGTGATAGTCCTGTACACGAAAGGGCTTAGATAATGATGTCGAGTAGGGCGAGGCACGTGAAACCTTGTCTGAATATGGGGGGACCATCCTCCAAGGCTAAATACTCCTGACTGACCGATAGTGAACCAGTACCGTGAGGGAAAGGCGAAAAGAACCCCTGTGAGGGGAGTGAAATAGATCCTGAAACCGCATGCATACAAGCAGTGGGAGCCAACTTGTTTGGTGACTGCGTACCTTTTGTATAATGGGTCAGCGACTTACATTCAGTAGCAAGGTTAACCGATTAGGGGAGCCGTAGAGAAATCGAGTCTTAATAGGGCGTTTAGTTGCTGGGTGTAGACCCGAAACCGGGTGATCTATCCATGAGCAGGTTGAAGGTTGGGTAACACTAACTGGAGGACCGAACCCACTGTCGTTGAAAAGCCAGGGGATGACTTGTGGATAGGGGTGAAAGGCTAATCAAACTCGGTGATAGCTGGTTCTCCCCGAAAGCTATTTAGGTAGCGCCTCGGACGAATACCATTGGGGGTAGAGCACTGTTTCGGCTAGGGGGTCATCCCGACTTACCAAACCGATGCAAACTCCGAATACCAATGAGTACTATCCGGGAGACAGACTGCGGGTGCTAACGTCCGTAGTCAAGAGGAAAACAATCCAGACCGCCAGCTAAGGCCCCAAAATTATAGTTAAGTGGGAAACGATGTGGGAAGGCATAGACAGCTAGGAGGTTGGCTTAGAAGCAGCCACCCTTTAAAGAAAGCGTAATAGCTCACTAGTCGAGTCGGCCTGCGCGGAAGATGTAACGGGGCTAAAACTATATGCCGAAGCTGCGGATTTACACATAAGTGTAAGTGGTAGGGGAGCGTTCTGTAAGCCGATGAAGGTGGATTGAGAAGTCTGCTGGAGGTATCAGAAGTGCGAATGCTGACGTGAGTAACGACAAAACGGGTGAAAAACCCGTTCGCTGAAAGACCAAGGGTTCCAGTCCAACGTTAATCGGGGCTGGGTGAGTCGACCCCTAAGGCGAGGCCGAGAGGCGTAGTCGATGGGAAATTGGTTAATATTCCAATACTTCAGTGTAATGCGATGAGAGGACGGAGAAGGTTAAGTCAGCCTGGCGTTGGTTGTCCAGGTGAAAGGAAGTAGGCATGTATCTTAGGCAAATCCGGGGTACTCTATGCTGAGATCTGACAGCAAGCTGTACTTGTACAGTGAAGTGGCTGATACCATACTTCCAGGAAAAGTCTCTAAGCTTCAGTTACACTGGAATCGTACCCGAAACCGACACAGGTGGTCAGGTCGAGTAGACCAAAGCGCTTGAGAGAACTCTGCTGAAGGAACTAGGCAAAATGGTACCGTAACTTCGGGAGAAGGTACGCTGCTTTTGGTGATGGAACTTGCTTCCTGAGCTGAGAGCAGCCACAGAAACCAGGCCCCTGCAACTGTTTATTAAAAACATAGCACTCTGCAAACACGAAAGTGGACGTATAGGGTGTGATGCCTGCCCGGTGCTGGAAGGTTAATTGATGGGGTTAGCGTAAGCGAAGCTCTTGATCGAAGCCCCAGTAAACGGCGGCCGTAACTATAACGGTCCTAAGGTAGCGAAATTCCTTGTCGGGTAAGTTCCGACCTGCACGAATGGCATAATGATGGGGGCGCTGTCTCCAGCAGAGGCTCAGTGAAATCGAAATCGCCGTGAAGATGCGGTGTACCCGCGGCTAGACGGAAAGACCCCGTGAACCTTTACTGCAGCTTGACATTGAACTTTGATCTTACTTGTGTAGGATAGGTGGGAGGCTTTGAAACCGAGACGCTAGTTTCGGTGGAGCCAATCTTGAAATACCACCCTGGTAATATTGAGGTTCTAACTCTGCTCCATGATCTGGAGCGAGGACCATGTCTGGTGGGTAGTTTGACTGGGGCGGTCTCCTCCTAAAGAGTAACGGAGGAGTACGAAGGTGCGCTCAGCGTGGTCGGAAATCACGCGTAGAGTATAAAGGCAAAAGCGCGCTTAACTGCGAGACCCACAAGTCGAGCAGGTACGAAAGTAGGTCTTAGTGATCCGGTGGTTCTGTATGGAAGGGCCATCGCTCAACGGATAAAAGGTACTCTGGGGATAACAGGCTGATACCGCCCAAGAGTTCATATCGACGGCGGTGTTTGGCACCTCGATGTCGGCTCATCTCATCCTGGGGCTGAAGCAGGTCCCAAGGGTATGGCTGTTCGCCATTTAAAGAGGTACGCGAGCTGGGTTTAGAACGTCGTGAGACAGTTCGGTCCCTATCTACCGTGGGCGCTGGAAATTTGAGAGGATCTGCTCCTAGTACGAGAGGACCAGAGTGGACGAACCTCTGGTGTACCGGTTGTGACGCCAGTCGCATCGCCGGGTAGCTATGTTCGGAAGGGATAACCGCTGAAAGCATCTAAGCGGGAAGCCTACCTCAAGATAAGATTTCCCTTGGACTTTATGTCCACTAAAGAGCCGTTGAAGACTACGACGTTGATAGGTTGGATGTGGAAGTGCGGTGACGCATGAAGCTGACCAATACTAATTGCTCGTGAGGCTTGACTATACAACACCCAAACAGTTGTATGTAAAGCATCAATTGATTCGATATTAAGCAAAATAACTTGATTTAGTTAACGCTTAAGAACAAATGAGAGTATAATTAAGCACTGCTTAGTTCTACTCGCAAGAACTCAGATATGATCTGTTAATAACTCATTTGACCAAGCAACGGCACTGAAAAGATAAGACCAAATGCAAAGTCATAACAGTTGTGCTGGCGACAATAGCAAGAGTGAACCACCTGATCCCTTCCCGAACTCAGAAGTGAAACCTCTTAGCGCTGATGGTAGTGTGGGGTTACCCATGTGAGAGTAAGTCATCGCCAGCTCATTATTCGAAACACCCCCTGATATCTCAGGGGGTGTTTTTTTATGCGGGAAGAAAAAGGGAAAGGAAAAAGATAGAGGGGGATACGGAAATTAAGCGTTGGATATCCAACGCTATAAGTTTACATAGAACGATAAAATTATCTTAACTGACGTCGTGCATGCTTTAATGCTGTTCTTAACCCTTCTTCTAACGTTGGATGATAGAAAGGCTTATCCAAAATTTCATGTATGCTTAGTTCTTCTGAAATCATCCAAGCTAATAAATGTGCCAAATGTTCAGCTTCCGCGCAGAATAGCTCAGCTCCTAATAGTTTATGGCTGATTGTATCCACATATACTTCAGTAGCCCCTTTGTTTTTAGCAGCAACAATCGCACGACCTTGTTTTTCATAAGAAACAAAACCAATGACAAATTCTGTGTTTTTATCTTGTAGTTGCTTATAGCTTTGCCCAATGGTTGCCATTTGTGGTGTAGAAAATAAGATGCCTAGAGGTGTTAGCGTCTTGATGGGTTTAATTTGTGGAAAGTTTAAACAGTTTTGTACTGCAAACTTACCTTCATGAGCTGCTTCATGTTGGATAGGGGTACTGGTATGTGCATCGCCGACAATAAAAATAGGATAATCTGCAAGTTGCTTTGTATGTGGGTTAATTGGCAAATTTTTAATATCTTTAAATTCCGCACTTACACGTTCTAAACCTAATGTATTTAATAATGTACGTCTGCCAGTTGCAGCTAAGACATAGTCAACTTGTAGCGACTTTTGTACGTTTTCTTCAGTATAGGTTAAATGAACTAGATCGCTTTCAATAGCATAATGTTCAGGTAAAATTTCAAACTTTAGCTTTAACTCTTTACTTAATTCTTCCTGTGCGAGCTTTTGCAATATAGGGCTACTCAGTGAGCCAATTTTTCGACTACGTGCAAAAACTGTGGTGTTTACATTGAGGCGTGTTAAAGCCTGCGCTAATTCCAAAGCGATGACACCACTTCCAATAACTGCGACTGATTTAGGGAGTTGTTCTAATTCAAATATCTGATCTGATGTAATTAATTTATCGCCTAATATTTGTTTTTGTTCAGCATCTATAGCAGGAGTTGTACCTACAGCAAGGATAAATGACTTGGCTTTAAATGTTTGGTTGTTTACTTGAATGGTATTTGAATCAATAAATTCAGCTTTACCTGAAATTTTATGTTGGCTTGGCCAACTTTCAACATCTTTTAACGTGGCTCTTGTAAAACGATCACGTAAGGTTTGAACATGTTGCATGACGCTAGAGGTATCAATTTCACTTTTGACATCTAGTCCTAAATTATCTGCATGTCTTATTTCGTACATACGGTTGGCAGTAGAGATAAGTATTTTACTTGGCATACAACCAACGCGTGCACAGGTAGTATCCCAAGGCCCATCATTAATGATAAGAAGATTTTGTGTTTTTTTAATTGCTTCTTTATAGGCTGAAATGCCTGCTGTTCCTGAACCGATAATGATGATGTCGTACATTTGGATATGCTTCATTTCATGAGTTTAGATCTAATATATAAAAAAACCCTCAGTATAGAGGGTTTAATTGCATTTTTTTACACTTAAAATTTAATACCAGAAGGTAATGTTAAACTTGTACTTACAGTTCCTGCATTATTAGTAGATGAACCTTTGAATGTTATTCCATTAATAGCATGTTCAAAACTAAGACTACCACTTGTAGCTTGTTTAAATTTCAAAATATTCGTCCCTGTTAATTTAATGCTTCCAGTAAATGTCTGGCTATTTAAACTAGAGGCTTCATTCTCAACTCGAGTCCCATCGATTGTTGTGATGCTAGGTAAAATTAGTTCTTGTTCACCTGAAGCTTTCACACGATAACTTGCTGAACTTGTGGTACCTGGTGTTGAGTTTAATACGAATGAAATTGGTTCTGCAAAAGGAATATTTGGGTTATCGTTAATTAATACATTAAATCCTGATCCAGATTGAATATTGTATAAATCTCCATCGAGAGAAGAGAGATCTTTGTAAATACTGATAGCACCTGTTGTTACTTCACGTTCAATATCATCACCAGTTTCTGGATCCGTAACTATTGCTGTTGTTGTAATTTTATAGTCGCTTGTATTGCCATTTATTAAAACAAACCTTTTTTGTTGAGTTTGTTGTATTCCCCAAGACTGTTGAAATGGATAAGCAAATGCACCAGTAATTGTTACATCATGGAAATTTTTATCTCCATTTTCATTTTCAAATACGTAAATGCGAGTATTGGATTCATATTCTTCTAAGTTTGGTGTCACTTCATCATGTTGTAATTTGATGTTTTTTAGATCATTAGCTGTAATATCGAAATCCCAGTTGTCATAACCCGGTAAGATATTTTTAATATCTTCGCCAATAAAAACATAACATGCTCTATAGTCAGTTTTACTTAAATAGAAACATTTATCTCTGTAGTGATAAGTATTTTTATATGAGTTTAAGTTTATTTTTCTAATATCTAAACTTAATTGTAATGGGCCTTGTGCAAATGTATCCATTGAATGATCAATATAGCCTTTTGCTGTTGATGCATCGTTAGGATCATAATTACCGAATAAATATTGCCCTTCACGTTTTAAAATTTCTAACTGTGCTTTTGCTGTTTCAGCTGGGGTTGTTGTACCACCATTGTTATTGTTTTGATTAGAAGAATCTGTTCCTTCGTTATTAAAATATCCATCACTACCGCCACCACCACAAGCAGTAAGTATCGTTGCTAAAGTAAGTACAAGTGTCCCTTGAACGAATTTCATGAAGTACCCCAAAATAGTTATTTATGTATAGAAAAAGTTATATTGCGTAAAGATACCACACATAAAAAATGGCGCAAATAGCGCCATCTTTATATTCGTCATTTTATAGTGCAGTCCCGACACTTACACCAACGGTTGGACGTACATTCATAGAATTACACCCTGTTAGCAACAACGTTGTAAATAAAACGGTAAACACGAATTTATTCATTGAGCAAACCTTGAGCCTTAGCTTGATTGAAAAGAGATGTCGAACGAGAACCGCTACGACAAATCATCAAAATGGGTTTAGGAAGCTCATTATAATATTTAGCAAATTCTTTCACGTCTGTTTGAGAAATTTTACCGCTTTGCACAGGTTGATACACAACACTCACATGAGACTTTTCAGCAATGCCTCGTAACTGTAAAACAGTCACTTCATTGCCCGCCTCACTATCTGGTCGGTTTACAATCACAGATTTAAATTTAAGTTGTTTGAGTAAACTTGAAAACTTATCTGTGGTCATTTGTCCAGAGACACTTAAATTTGCATTTAAGGGCTGACTGTTATTATCAGCAAATGTGGGTGCCGAAAAGATGCATGTTGCGATCAATAAAGCTTTTTGAATGAAAGCCTTAGTCATCCAAAAGATCCATCTGTTTTGCTAGTTGATATAGGTTATTTGAACGGTTACCTGTACGGCAGAACATTAGAACTGGCTTTGGCAATTCATTAAAATGATTCGCAAAGTTACGGACATCTAGCTCAGAAATTTGACCCGCAACAACCGGTTGATGAACATAGTCTAAACCAGCGGTACGAGCTGCTTCTTCAATTTGAGCACTGGTTGGTTGCTCAGGACCACCTTCCATGTCAGGGCGGTTATTGATAATCGATTTAAAGCCTTTTTCAACCACTTGCGCTACATGTTCTGGGCCGATTTGACCTGCAAAACCAACATTTTCGCTCATTGAGTCACTCCATAATTTAATTCATAGATTTATGCTTTATGATAGCATTAAGCACAAACTTGAGCAGAATGTTCTTAAATTTTTATAAGCGATTACAACCATAAAATAACGCAATGGAGCGCGTATGCACGCCTATACAGTCGAACCACTGTATGTCAAAAGCGGACAAGATGTTATAGCTGCTGACTTTTATCGTCCAAAATCTGTTGAAAAACCTGCAGTCATTCTCATGGCGCATGGTTTGGCTGCATTACGCCAATTTAAATTAGTGCAATATGCCAAGCGCTTTGTACAAGCGGGCTATGCTGTTGTGTTGTTTGATTATCGCTATTGGGGGGGTAGCACAGGGCGTCCGAGAGAGTTGGTGAATCTTAAAGCTCAACTTGAAGATTGGCGGACCATGATCGATCATTTACAGCAGCGTAAATCGATTGATTCGAGACGCATTGTATTATGGGGAACATCGCTGAGTGGTGGCTATGTACTTAGTTTGGCGGCAGAGCTTAAAAATATTAAAGCGCTGATGGTACAAGTCCCATTTGTCGACGGCGCTGAAAGTGCAAAATTGTATCCCTTACAGCAATTACCTAAAGCGTTAAAATTATCGAGTCAGGACTATATGGGGTCTAAAGTTGGGATGAGTCCAACGACTTTACCTGTAGTTCATCCACATCGATTGTGTTTTTTACAGTCTGAAGACAGTTATGCGGGCTACTTGTCGATTGTAAATCCTGATTTTTATTGGAGTGGCGAAATTCCGGCTCGGGCCTTTTTTAAGTTAATCCGTTATCGCCCAATATTGGATGTCCGTAAAATTAACATACCGGTACTTTTTATTGCAGCCAAAGAAGATAGTTTGATTCCCATTGAATCAAGCCGAGAAACTGCGACCAATATTGCACCGTATGTGCAGTATTATGAGTGGGAAATGCAACATTTTGATATTTATCACGGGCAATGGTTTGAAAAAGCCATGGCAACCCAATTAGAATTTTTACATCAACATGTTGGAGTCAGCTAAATGATCGTTGTGTGTCCTGAATGTGGTGCAAAAAACCGTGTGCCTGAAGAAAAACTCGAAGTTGGACCTGCATGTGGTCAATGTCATCAAGCATTGATTCCATTGGCGCCCATCGAGTTGAATGAAAAGAACTTTGCAAATTTTATTAGCAATAGTGATTTACCTGTGCTGATCGATTTATGGGCTGAATGGTGTGGACCATGTAAGATGATGGCGCCACACTTTGCACAAGTTGCAAAATCTAATCCGAAGGTGGTTTTTGCCAAAATTGATACCGAAGCAAACCCTCGATTGAGTGGTGCATTTAATGTTCGTAGTATTCCTACACTGGTTTTGATGAATAAAACCAACGAAATTGCTAGAATAAGTGGTGCAATGCGTGCGGGTGAGTTACAACAATGGCTCAACCAGCAGTTAAATCTACCTCAATAAATGTCAGCGCCAGGAGCTAAAGTGTCAGAAACTCATGTAAAACCTGAAGGAACGCTTTCCCTACAAACCATCGCGATGCCTGCAGACACCAACTGGAGTGGTGATGTTTTCGGTGGTTGGATCGTGTCACAAATGGACTTGGCCGGTGCAATTCACGCAGAGCGTTTCAGTCAAGGACGCTGTGCAACGATTTCAATTAACCAAATGACCTTCCTCGTTCCAGTGAAAGTCGGGGATGTCATCAGTGTATATACCAAAATTTTAAAAGTGGGTAATACCTCTATCCAAATGCAGATTGAAGTTTGGGATAGTCATGACAGCTCACGAGATCCTATTCGCGTAACCGAAGGTGTGTTTACATTTGTCGCTGTGGATGTGAAAGGTGCTAAGCGTCAAATTCCTGCGGATGCAAAAGCTAAATTTGCAGCAGATCAAGCTTAATTAAAGTAAGACGAAAAAAAAGCCGCTCAAACGAGTGGCTTTTTTATTAATCACGAATTAAAACTTAGAACATTGTATTTGAATTGGCACTGGTTTCAGGAATGCTTTGTTGCACATCCCAATGTTCGACGATCTTGCCATTTTCAACACGGAAGATATCAATAATGGCTTCTCCATGGTCTTGCTTATTTGGCGTAGAATGCACATGTAAATAGACCAAATCACCTTCGGCAGCAGCACGTTTGATCTGGTTTTTTGCTTCAGGATTTTGTTTAAAATACTGGGTGAAATAATCGACAAATGGCGCTTTGCCATCAGGTACATGCGGATTATGTTGAATATATTGATTACCAATATATCGGTCAGCATATGTCTTAACCTGATGTTTAAGAAAGACACCTTCATAAAAATCAATCACGATTTTCTTATTTTCCGCTGCTTGGCTGGTTTTAATATTGCTATCAGCCGCTTGATTTGGAGTCGTTGGCGTTGCAGGAATATTACTTTGACATGCAGTTAAAAAAACCGCCATGCTGATGAATGAAAGGGGAATGATTTTTTTCATAAAGTGCTCAATATATTTGTGTCGTGCAAGCATATTGAGCGGAATTACGGCGTATAAATAGTAAAAAACAGTCTTGATTTTGCTGAAATTTGGTAAAACTTATACTTGCTTAAAAGTAAGTTTTATTTACATTTATTTATTTTTCAGAGCGGATTTTTCCACCCAAGCCCAAAGCATTTCACATTGAATAGGTGCTTCACTAGATTCATCGGTGACTAAGACCTGTACTAAAGTTTCACCTTTTTCTGTGCTTTGCATTTGTCGTTGCTGTTCGGGTGTAAGCGTTGCGATGGCTGTCATCCCACCTTGGGTTGGACGCTTAAAATCAACTTTGAAGCTTTTAATCAGGACAATGGCGCTATCAGGGACGTTCATTGCTGTGACAAAACCTGTGGCTGTTTCTGCGATCAGCGCCATGGCACAGGCATGTACTTGCCCGATATGGTTTTGCATCGCCTTATGATTGGCGATGCTCACCTCAACACGCTCAGGGCTGACATGTTTATACTGGATTTTAGCTGTTCCAACCATGGGTACGACACGACCAAAAGCTCGACTGAGCAAACGACTTTGAATACCTTTGGGTAATTTAGAGCTTGCTTTGACCAGTTTATTTAGACGATTTGGACGTGCCATATTGACCTCAATGGCAGTTGTACTGCCTTAATCTTTAAAGTTGTTAAATTGAAGCGGCACACCAAACTGTTGCTCTTTTAAGAACGCCATCACTTGTTGCAAAGTGTCACGCTTCTTGTCAGTCACACGAATTTTGTCGCCTTGAATAGAAGATTGCACTTTAATGCCGCTTTCTTTAATGGCTTTATTGATTTTTTTTGCAGTATCAGAGTCAAGACCGTCTTTTAGTTTGATCACTTGAATGACGTTTTTACCAGAAGCGGTCATTTTTTGTGGATCGAGTGCTTGAATGTCAACTTTACGTTTGAAGAAATGATTTTCGAGCATGGTATACACTTGCTCACATTGGAAATCGCTTTCTGTTGAGATTTTGATTTCCTTATTTTTCTCATTGAACTCAATTGAAACGTCTTGACCACGGAAGTCAAAACGCGTCGCAATTTCTTTTTGCGTGTTTTGAACTGCATGATTTACTTCAAAAACTTCTAATTCGGAAACAATATCAAAAGAAGGCATAGATTAGACCTTTACAAAGGGAAAGAATATCTGAGATGCTAGGGATGTTTTCTTCATTTGCCAAGTGTTGTTTACATCAAAAGGAGTGTGCAATGATCCGTAAACAAGAAATTACAACATTTGAGTTCCCAGAAGACTCGATTATCTGGGATGTTCGCGATGCAAGTGCTTATGCTGAGGCACATGTGAAAGGTGCGGTTAACCAACCGATCACCGCTTTGTCATCAGATGCACTGACTCAGGTGTCAACGGATCAACCCATTTACATTTTATGTGGTGGCGGAAGTAAAGCTCCACGTGCAGCAGAGTTATTAGAGGGTTTTGACAGCTCACGTGAATATGTAATCTTAATGGGCGGCACGCGTGCTGCTCGTGATGCCGGTCTTCCTTTGGAACAAGGGAAATAAGATCGAATCAAAAAAAGCGCCGAAAGGCGCTTTTTTACTGCGCGTTATTTTTCTTGAGGTGGTGCTGAGGGCACCTGACCTTGAAAATAAGGCTTCTTGGTTTTTTGTTTCGCTTTGGTGCGGCGTATAAAACGTGCTGCATGAATTTTATCGAGTAGCTGTGTTGGAATAGGGCAGGCTTCTTTTAAGACCAACGCGGCAATGATTTCACTACAGAGCGGGGCATACAGGAAACCTTTAGAACCGAGTCCACTACAGCTATAAATGTGCTGATCTTCATGGACTGCACCAATTACCGGGAAAAAGTCTTTTGTCTGTGCGCGAATTGCGGCACGTCCTTGCCATTGCTCAATCGGTGCTAAGGTTTTGGCAAAGTCGGGGAATACACTGTGGATAAGTTCATAGTTATGCACATGATCTTCTGTGAGAACGTCGGTGTCATCACGGCCGGGATAAAATGACGCGCCCATAATCATTTGTTCGGCATCCAGTTGCATACAATAGCCCCCATAACTATAGGCTGTATGCATATCCATTTGTTGAGCGGGGTTGTTCAACCAACTGACTTGTCCACGAATGGCACGCAGCTCTGGATAATCTGTTTGTAGCTGCATACTGTCACGTGCCGCACAGAGAATGACATGCTCGGCAGATGGAAGCTGCTGATCCTGTGTAAATAGCGCAACGCCATTTTGTTGTTGCTCAATGCGTTGAATATCTGCTTGTAACAATTCAATGTGTGGATGTGCCAAGATTTGGTCACGAAGCTGATGTGGACTGACTGCGCCTGCTTGTTTGAGGAGCAGGGTTGGATATGTTGAGGCTAATTGATTTAGCGTGCCTTCTTCAGCAGCTAATACCTCTGAAGGATAACTTTGAGCTAAATCAAGGTGTTCTGCTTTATTTTTTAAAATAGATTGGTGAATCTGTAAGGGACGAAATGCCTTGAAGTTTTGATAATGCTTGAGTGCATATAACCAGCTCAAGGTCATCAAATGTTCAGCACTTTGTTCAATTGGACAGAGTTTAGGGTTGAGTAGGGCAAGAGGATTACCCGATCCACCGCTGAGTGGTGCTGATTTCTCGTAAATACGCACTTGATGCCCGCGTTGAGCAAATGCCCAAGCACAGCTCAAACCAGCTATGCCAGCGCCAATAATCGCGATTTGACGGGGCTTATGACCTACAGTGATTTCAGAATTTTTTTTTTTCGTCTAAAGAGGGTATGTCAGCAACTTCAGATTGATCATCTGAACTTTCAGGTGCGAGCCAAAAGGCTTTGAGCATTTCACGTTTATGTGCAAAGCCTCGTGGTCGTGTAATGGTAATGCCATGTTCACGTAAGCCGCGTTTGAGTACACCTGCCACACTAAATGAGGCGAAGGTCGTCCCAATGTCCGATAGACGTACGATATTTTTGAGTACGTTTTCTTCCCACATGTCAGGATTACAGGCGGGTGCAAAACCGTCCAAGAACCATGCATTGACCGTAGCAGTTTTTGCCACGACCGGAAAAACGTCGTGTGCATCGCCTAACCAAAGATCAATTGAAAAACGTTCTTCTGGAAAATTGAGTCGATGACATCCCGCAATAGGTTCAGGATATTGCGCAATCAGTTGCTGTGCCAAAGGTTGTAATTCAGGCCATGCATTTAATGCACGAATGAGGTCTACTTTAGATAAAGGGAATTTTTCTACAGAAATAGCATGCAGATGACTGTGATTATCTGGACGAACCTGTTGCCATAATTGCCACAGGGCCAAAATATTTAATCCTGTACCAAAACCTGTTTCACCGACGCTGAAATATTCAAAATCAGTCAGAGCCGCGAGGCGAGTGTCGAGGTCATTCCCTTTTAAAAACACATGACGTGTTTCGAGTAGGCCATTGTCCTTCGAAAAATATACATCACCAAACTGTTTAGACACTGGTATATCAATGCCATCGATCATTTGCCAATCGAGATCGGCAGTCTGAATTGCACCTGACAAAACTCAAGCAACCTTTAAATTGAAGTAGAAAAACGAATTACCATTGACGACGACGTTTGGTATAGACGTAACTGGCCAATAAAAAACCTAAAATCACGCCAACACCGAGTGTGGTCCCGCCGTATAAAAACATCTGCGCGCTACGTTCACTTTGCAGCACTTGTACTTGTACGCCCAAGCTATCATTTTTAAGTTGTAATTCTTGGTTTTGCGCCAAGGCTTCAAGGTTAGCTTTTTCTAACTGTTGTAAGCGTACAGATTGGTCTTTGATCATTGCTTTGACTTTGGCATCTTGTAGCGCTTTATTTTTTGCCAATTGCTCAATGGTCAATGGATTTGCATCTTGAGGTTGACCATTGGGATTGACGGTTGCCGCCACTTTAATGATGCCCGGTTTATTGGCAGGAATGGTATGCGGCACAGGATTGGGAGGAGGTGTTGCAGTCGTTGCTTGAGCAGCAGGGGCTACAGTAGGTGCAGGTACCGGTTCTTCAGCCCATGCAGTTGAACAAATGAAAGATAAGCCCAGTAAACTAGAAACAACGACGCGCATGAACCTTATCCTTTAGGAAATGCTTTGTTAAATGGTTTGACATCAATTTGGCCATAAACCCCTTCTTTGAGGAAAGGTTCATCTGCCAACCATTGGTCTAAGTCTTCACGACTATCAAAATCGACAATGATCGTACTGCCATAAAAACCAGCTTGTGGGTTTGCCGGATCTTTAGGCATCGCACCTGCAACAATCAGACGACCTTCATCATCAAGTTTTTGTAGACGTTCAAGATGTTGAGGGCGAACTGCAAGGCGCTTTTCTACTGTACCTTCATTATCTGTACAGCTTACGACGAATAATGGCATGACTTTTCCTGATTTTTGACCGAATGGATTATTCTGAGGTCTTAAAGTATTTACGTAATACAATAAACTGAATAATGATAAAGGAAAACATCACGATCATGTCACCAAAAGCAGTGAATTCACCCCAATATTTTCCGTCTGCAAACAAATAAGCGAAAAAGGTGTGTAAACATGACATCACCACGAACATTGCAGCCCATGCATAGTTCAATCGTTTCCAACCGACAGCGGTTAAATTTAAGACTGGACCAAATAAACGTTCGATGAGTGGTTTCTTATCTTTACTAAACAGTGGAGAAAGTAAAAACGCCCCAGCAAACACTAAGTTTAGTAAAACGGCTTTTAACCGAATATAAAAATCATCGCTTAGCATCAGGGTAATACCACCAAAAATCACGGTCATGAACAACACAATCCATTGTTGTTTATCTAGACGGAATTTTTGCATCACAAACAATGCACCATAAACCACAAGCATGGAAATGATGAGACCTGATGTTGCCACAAGAATGTTATTGTTATCGACACCCCCAGCAGAACCAATTAATTGTAATAATGGGTGCTGCGTATCTTTTGGATCTACAGTTTTATATAAATAAAAGAAAATAATGAGTGGCACAAAGTCTAAAAGTGCTTTCATGTTAGAGTATCTAAATCTGATCAAATAAATGACATAGTATAGAGATGCAAGGCGTAGATTTACATACACACAGTAATATTTCTGATGGTACTTTGTCACCAGAGGCTTTGGTGCAGGCCGCAAGTGCTATTGGAATTCATACGCTGGCTTTGACTGATCACGATACGATGGACGGATTGTTGGCAGCAGAGCAGGTCGCGCATGAATTAAAGCTGCAATTAATCTCTGGCGTGGAGATTTCCAGCCAGTGGTCGAGACCTGCGACCAAAAAAAGTTATGGTGTGCATATCGTCGCTTTAAATATGCAAAATCCTGCGCCTTTACAAGCCTTATTGATGGATCAAAAGCGTATTCGAGCGGAACGTGCTCGGCAGATTTGTGACTTACTGATACCGTTAATCGGTCAAGATATTTATAGCGATGTGATTGCCAAGGTCGACCATATTCCAGATCGGGTAACACGTACCCATATTGCCAAAACTTTGGTGGAAAAGGGTGTGGTTTCACGTTCACAACAAGCTTTTGATAAATATATTAAAGAAGGCAAAAAAGCCTTTGTAAAATTTGAAGGTCCGAGTCTTGCTGAAACCATTGAGGTGATTCATGCCAGTGGTGGCTTTGCAGTGTTGGCGCATCCGACGCGTTATGATTTATCTGCGACCAATATTCGTTATTTGATTGAAATCTTTGCTGAAGCGGGCGGTGATGCAGTGGAATTACCACCGGCAATTGAGCCATTATCGACTCGTCAAATGGTAGATCGTATGATTGCTGCCTTTAACTTAAAAGTTTCTGTTGGCAGTGATTTTCATGGTGACAATATGCCGTGGATTAAACTCGGCAATATTCCTCGAGTGAAAGAGGGGCAAGTTGGAATCTGGGACAGTTTTAAGTCACATTGACATCAGGATCTTCGATAAACGGTGAAGTTCGATAATGCTGAATGTTACGGTAAAGCAGATAGAGGCAGCCCACGGCAACGCATGCCCAGAACCATGCCTTGAACAAAAACGCGATGATAAAAACACTGATGGCGATTATGCACAACAGTAGACTTGTCACGCGTTGAGGATGCCTCTTGGTCAGCAAGGCAGATTGCATGGTAGGTTGATGTTTAAAATTGCGATAAGGAATAAAATCAATGGCGCTTGAGAGTGCCAATTCGAGTTTATCAAAATGCCGTGCCTGTGAACTGATACGATAGCTCTGCCCATAACTGGTTTTCAGTTTGAGGAGATAACCGGGTTGATCTTCTTCACGAACGGCATGAATTTCCGATAAATAAGGTAAATCCAACGTAAGCCGTGTTGGAATCTGCTCAAAATAGATATTCCCCGTATAGGGCATGGCAAAGTAGTTTTTCATTTGATGAAAATCATCAAGCTGATCATGCGCATATAACTGCACGATGGTGCGCGTACGTGCCAAATAATGCACCCAAATCTGTTGCCCAATGAGGGCAGAATTCAATTGCACATGAATGTTTAAAAACAAAGTACTCGCAAAGACTTGATGGAGATCGACGCTAAACCATTTCGCCTCTTCAAGTTCATTGAGCTTTAAGAGCAATTGTTGCTGTTTGCCTTGCCACCAATGTTCACGGACCTCTCGATAATCCACAATCACAGCATCTGAACTGCGTAAGGCGTGTTCTTTTAAATCCAAAGCCAATTTGGGATCAATCAAATGCTGTTGAATCCAAAATGGAAATTTGATTCTTTGCGATTTGTCACGAAATATACTGATGACAAATAGAGCACTCATCAGGAATAAGAATTGCCAATTGCTTTGCCATGATGTGAATAATATGCCTTGCCATGCTAGGAGTAATGCGATGCTAAACAGCAACACAACGAACATGAAAATCACAGCAAGCGCTTTGCAAGGATGCAGAATCGGTTGTGGCTTATAAGTGAAAATCCGTTTTTTTATTTTCATGATTTTTCCTTATTATGGGTGTTGTATGGATCATGGATCTGAATGCGATCCGTGCATTCAGGCGAAACGCATACCAATTATAATAAATTATGATCTTTAGCTTGAATCGGTGGTGGGGTGGGTTTTCCTAAAGTTCCAAGAAGTTCAATTTCAATAGTACGCACCATCGAGTCCAATGGAAGGTCATTACTTTGTGTACCAAAGGGCTCTTCAATCTCAGAACTCAGCGCATCTAAGCCTAAAAAGGTATAGGCCAAAATTCCGACCAAAAGGGGGGTTGCGAGACCTAAAGTAGAACCCAAGCTAAAGGGTAAGACAAAACAGAAAAAATAAACGGTTCGATTCAGCAAGACCGAATAAGCAAACGGTAATGGCGTGGTGGCAATCCGGTCACAGCCGGTTTGTACGGTGCTGAGTTCCATCACATGCTGATTCATCTGGGTATAAATAATATCTGAAATCTCACCATCTTTGAGCGCCTGCATCAGCTCCCATTGAATCAAACTCAACGTGTACTGCGGTGCATTGGCCTGTTGGTATAACTGGGTGATGGCATTCGCACTCATGCCGCTGGTTTCAACCAGTTCAGTGGGATTGGCGGTTTGATGGCGGAGTCGGTCACGTAAAACGTTGGCAAAGACGATCACATGTTGAATCACACGTTCACGACGACCTTGACTGAGTAAACGGCAGTCACGGTCAAAATGGCGTGCATTGGCAATCAAAATGCCCCATAAACGCCGAGCTTCCCACCAACGGTCATAGCAGGCTGAGTTTTTAAAGCCTAAGAAAATCGACAGCACGACACCAATTAGGGTAAAGCCGACCAAAGGAAATTCGGTAAAATGAAAGATATCGACATAGGATAAGCCGCCCACAATGGCAGACAGCAACATAACGATCCCGAGCGGCGGTAAAACCTTAGGTAAAATCGTTCCTCGCCAAGAAAATAGCAGTTTAAAAATACTCGGTTGGTCACGGACGATCATGTTCGAATGATAATTTCTAGTTTTAAAAAATTATGATGATCTTCGGGTTTGCTCAAGCACTTGTCAATAACTGTTTGATGCAGATGAGTGTGCTTGGAGCAAGCCATGTTCAGCAAAGGAAAAACTCCCTTCTGTGGAGATAATGCAATGATCGATCAGTCGAATTTCCACCAGCTGACAAGCCTGCTGAATGAGTCGAGTCAATTCCAGATCGGCAGCAGAGGGTTCTGCACGACCGAAAGGATGATTATGTGCAATGACAATACTGCTGGCGTGTTCAGAAATGGCATAACGCAGCAGTTGATTGATGGAAATTTCACAGGTATTGAGGCTGCCATAAAAAAGTTTTTTAAAGTTTATTTTTCTTAAATGCGCATCTAGACAGAGCACGCCAAAGACTTCTTGACGTTCAGCTAAAAATTCAAAGCGAAGAAAATTTTGTAATTGTTCAGAGTGTTGCAAGTGCAAGGCTTCATTTTGAAAATGTTGACTCACATAGCGTTTACCGAGTTCTTTTACCGCCATGAGCTGCGCATATTTACTGTTTCCGATGCCATGAAACTGGCGCAAATCCTCAAGTGACGCATCCATCAGCGCTTGCAACTGACCAAAATGTTGAATCAGGAGTCGTGCGAGCTCGACAGCAGAATGCTGCTGGGAACCAGAGCGTAGGAAAATAGCCAGTAACTCAGCATCGGATAAACTTTGTGCGCCTTTTTGAATCAGGCGCTCACGTGGGCGCTCTTGTTCAGGCCAATTTTTAATTGAATTATTCATTATTCTTAGACTTTTTTATTATCAGTCAATCGGCTTTTTCACAGCAGATTGTTGGGTCAGTGCATATTTAATGCTATTGTGAGCGCCACTGCAACAGATAGGTAGCCTGTTCGTGAGCTTTGATTTAAGTGTAATGCCCACAAAAAATATTCTTTTAGGTGTCACTGGTGGTATCGCAGCCTATAAAAGTGCCATTCTTGTCCGTCGGTTAAAAGATGCCGGATTTGATGTGCGCGTGGTGATGACTCAAGGTGCGCAAGCCTTTGTGACCCCGCTAACGTTTCAGGCGCTTTCAGGCAACCCTGTACATACCGAATTACTCAATCCCGAAGCAGAAGCGGGCATGGGGCATATTGAATTGGCACGTTGGGCTGATTTGGTATTGGTTGCTCCTGCAAGTTGCGACACGCTGGCAAAATTTGCGGCGGGTTTAGCAGATGACCTACTTTCGACACTTTATCTTGCAACAAAAGCACCCGTCTGGGTTGCCCCTGCGATGAATCAGCAAATGTGGGCAGCCAAAGCGACACAGCGTAATTTAAATACACTGGTTGAAGATGGCGTACATGTGATCATGCCCGATGCCGGTTCTCAAGCCTGTGGTGATGTGGGCTTAGGGCGTATGCCTGAGCCTGAAGATTTAGCGAATCAAGTGACGGCCTATTTTCATCAAGCACAGCGAGCTATTGCTGAAAAATTTGGCATGCTTGCAGGCAAACATGTGGCGATTACAGCAGGTCCTACACGTGAGTCGATAGATCCTGTTCGTTATATTTCCAACCACAGTACAGGTAAAATGGGGTTTGCACTGGCAGCGGCTTGTTATGCAGCTGGGGCTAAAGTGACGCTGATCGCAGGACCCGTCAGTTTAGATACACCAAATGGTGTACGACGGATTAATGTGCAGTCTGCAATTAAAATGTTAGAGACCAGTCTGCAAATGTTAGATGAAGGCTGTGATATTTTTATTGCAACAGCAGCCGTTGCGGATTATCGCGTGGCAGAAGTTGCAGAGCATAAAATCAAAAAAGCTGGCGATGAACTCAATGTGGCTTTAATTAAAAATCCAGATATCGTTGCAACGATTGCGCAGCAGTCAAAACGTCCATTTATGGTGGGATTTGCCGCCGAGACACGCAATGTCGAAGAGTATGCTGCAGGCAAACTTGTGGCGAAAAAACTCGATATGATTGCGTGCAATGATGTCTCACGTAAAGACATTGGCTTTGCTTCAGACGAAAATGCCATGACCGTGTTCTTCGCCGATCAATATCAAATGGAAAAGCGTGATTTAGAGAAGGCGTCAAAACAAGAAATTGCACAGCAATTGGTGGAAGCCATACATGATGCGCTACATCATGAGCCTGAAATGGACGATGAATAATTTCAGTTGATTCCTTAAAAATCCCCGCAATATTCGGGGATTTTTTATGGCGCCTTTACGATGTTTTATTTCAGGATTTATATTGAAAATTCACAATGGAATCGTTTTCATGTTGAAAATATGAAGGTTAGGAAACTACTACCAAAATGGTCATTTTCAACAAAAATATGTCAGCAAGAGACCAAGGCTGTCAGTGTTTTAAAACAGTAAAAATGCAATTTAAGTGATTGATATCAAAATTAAATATAAAATTGAGAAATCTTGATAATTTGGCTTGTGCTGTGTGTTTTATTGGCTATTATGAAGCAAACAATGAGGAATGTTTGGATCGGAATCTGTGATCGGTCTGACTTTTTCATCAAGAATAAATGCATCATGGGGGATGCAATATGTTTCGATGGCTCACCATTTTTTTACTGTTGAGTTTGGCTGGTTGTAGTTATTTTGTCTCGACAGATGAATTATCTCGGCAGATTGAGCAGCAGATGCAGCACGAGTTTGATCAGAATCCAGATTATCGGCAGTACCATTTACGGATTCAAAATATAAAAGTATTAGAACGTAAGGGATTAAGTTTTAAGGCTCAGGCGACGTTGCAATACGATGGTCAGCCTTATACTGTTTTGGTCGATATTTACAAAGATTTGCAAGGTTATGCATGGAAAATAGATGAAGAACAATTTGCCTTCATTGACGAAGCTGAAATTGCAAAATATCAGGCGCAGTTAGATCAAGAGTTGAATCATTTGGTTGAGGAATTGGAACAGCCAACCGAGGAGGTTGAGCCTGTTACATCGGCGCCTGAGAGCTATGTGGGTTTGCGTGAGGAAGAAGATCCATCAGATTATCAATGGACTGGCTATGATGAGCCTTTTCCCAAGGGGAACATTACGGTCAATAGTCATTGAGCAATGATGTGACTGTTTAGATGATTTAGCTGAGTTGTGACGATGTTGCCAAATACGTACTTGGTGAGGCATGACGAATAAAAAAGCCCGCAAAATAGCGGGCTTTTACTTTATAGGATTAATCTTCTAAAACGACTTTAGGATGATCACGTAAATAGTCTTCTGTACGTTGCATTGCATCTTTAATATTTTGGATGGCATTTTCCACATCGGCAAAGGTTTTGGCATTGCCACCACTTAAAGCCTGACGCCATTTTCGAGCACCTGGTAGGTTTTGGAATAAACCTAAAATATGACGGGTAATGATAGAAAGCGGCGCACCTTCTTCCATGCGTTTAGCAATATATGGCAGCATCTGCTCGATAATATCGAAACGGTTAGGTAATTCGAGATCCCAAAGCTGACCGATCTCAGCCAATAAGTATGGGTTGTGATAAGCCTCACGGCCAATCATCACGCCATCAACATGTTGTAAATGTTGTTGTGTTTCAGCAAAGGTTTTCACTCCGCCATTAATTTCGATCAATAAATTTGGACGTTCTTGTTTCAGACGATAAACATCTTCATAACGTAAAGGTGGCACATCACGGTTTTCTTTTGGCGACAAACCTTGCAGCAGGGCAATACGGGCATGCACGATAAAATTGTCACAGCCAGTCTTTGCCACGGTATCGACAAAATGCAGCATTTCTTCATAAGACTGCATGTCATCAATCCCGATGCGGTGTTTCACGGTCACTGGAATATCAACAGCATTTCGCATTTCAGCAATACATTCAGCCACCAAATCAGGCTCTGCCATCAAGCATGCACCAATTTTATTGTTCTGAACGCGGTCACTCGGACAGCCGACATTGAGGTTCACTTCATCATAGCCCCAGTCCTGTGCCATCTTGGTACAAGTTGCTAAATCTTTAGGATTTGAACCGCCAAGCTGTAACACAATCGGGTGTTCTTCGTTGTTATAGTCCAAATGACGATTCGCACCACCAAATAAAATCGCACCTGTGGTGACCATCTCGGTGTAGAGAATCACATTAGGGTTAAACAAACGTGCAAAGAAACGATAGTCACGAGTCGTCCAATCCATCATCGGCGCAACACTAATTCGTGGTTGAAGTTTATTTTCAATGGGTTGGAGATCAGTCATTAAAAAAACACGCCTTAAAAGAACAAGATGGAAGAACGAAATGGAAAATGGTGAAGAAATACCAAAAGCTGTCTGAAATACGATGAAAAAAACCGCATTTCAAGACGCGCGCAATATTAGCATAAATTGTGGTTTGGGGCATGGTCTTGCTAGCGTGACATATTCAAGGTCAGGCTAGAAAAAGTCGGAAGTGTGGCTTAAGTAATTTAAATTTTTATGTGATTAATCTATAATTTTATAAACTTTATTGTATGGTTTCTCAGCAGATTTAACTGCCTGCCTTTATGTCTTTATTTTCCCAATATCTATTGCAACGCCAGTTTTGTATCTCGTTTGAATATCTAACGACGCAAAAAACGCATCTGGTCCCAACGACATTTGCAGGCTTTCCTGTGTGCATGACATTGGCTGACCGAGTACAAAGTGACACGGATATTGCTCCTTTAGAAGCAATGCAAGACTACCCTCAAAGCATTGAAAAAATTCTGCATTATTCGGGGAAAGGTCGAGATATCTCAGATTTTCAAACTTTTCTGAAAGATGCTCAGCAGCACGGGGTAGAGAATTTACTTTTGCTCAGTGGTGATAAACTCAAGCAGCATCAGGATGGGGCAAATGATCCGAGTTTACGGAGTCGTTATTTAGAGTCGGTCAATCAAGTCATGGCAGCCAAATACTTTGGCGGGTTTTATTTAGGGGTGGCGTTTAATCCTTTTAAATATGCAGAAGCAGAAAAGGATGCGCAGTATTTTAAACTGGATAAAAAAATTCAAGCTGGCGCTGACTATGTGATTACACAGTTGGGCTTTGACATGGATGTGTTGAGCAGTTACCAACACTATATGCAGCAATACTATCCACATGTACCTGTATTGGCGTGTGTCATGCCGCTGACCTTTATCCGTGCCCGCTTTATGGCCAAGCAAAAAGTCGCAGGCATCGTGCTTTCAGCAGATGTATTAAATTTTTTGCAACAAGAACAGCAAACTGACGCCATACAAGCTGAACAAAATGTCTATGCCCGCTGCGCTTTACAAATATTAATGTGTCAGCATTTGGGCTATGCAGGGGTTCATTTATCGGCCTGTCATAAAGCGGAAGAACAAGAGAAGTTGCAAAAAGCAATTTTGCAATTTGCCACATTAACGTTTGAACAATGTTTAGCAAAATGGAAAATGCTTTGGCGCTCTAGTGTAGATGTGAACTTCCACCCGACGGGCGCAAATAACCATAAAGCTCCAGTTGAACAAGTTTTGAAATATAAAAGTATGCATGTCATGCATGAGTTATTTTTTAGTTCAAAACTGGCCAAAGGGGCGGGATCTTATATTTTTGCGGCCAAATTATGGCAAAAACCGAAAGCTGATGCGGCCTTGCTGAAAACAGAATTTATCAGTAAACATGGCATCGTGGGCTGTGAGAATTGCGGACAATGTCGTTTAGGTGAAACCTTATATATTTGTCCTGAAACCTGTCCCAAAGGATTAGCCAATGGACCCTGTGGTGGCTCCAACCTTGACCGCTGTGAGTTTGAAGACCGTGAGTGTATACACTCGGTCAAAGCGCGTTTGGCGAAAGCCGTCGGTCAAGAAAAAATGCTGAAGCAAGAGCTCATCCCTACCGTTGCAATTGAAACTCGGCACAGTAGCTCTTGGAAAAACTGGTTCGTTCCACCGAATTCGTCACCAACAGAACATTAATTCACTTAAAGCATTATTCAGTCTGAAACTTTATAAATGTGAATCTTTCAGGCGCTAATCATTCTAAAAATCAGACGAATAGTCGTATAAAAAAATGAAAAAGATGAAAGAAACAATTAAGATCAACAGCAGATGAAAATCAAAAATTAAAAATAGAAATTTGAAGAATTTGGGGGAATACCACATGATGAAAAAAACCTGCTTAGGATTAGCTTTAGTTTTCACATTGTCAGGCACAACAGGCTGTTCAGTTGTCATGGCAAGCAAGCAGCCAAGCAAGAAAAATACCGAAATGATTCAACAAGTGCTGTCTCGTAACTTGGTGATTGCTGAATTTGGCGCACCGATCACCTCTGAATATAAAAATGGCAAACGCCATGAAATTTATACTTTTACTCAAGGTTATTCGACTGCCAGTAAAGTGGGACGTGCGTTTTGGCATGGTGCGGCAGATGTGGCGACCGTGGGCTTATGGGAACTTTTAGGAACACCTGCCGAATCCGTTTTTAACGGAAAGAAAATGTCTTATGAATTGATTTTTGATGAAAATGATCAGTTAGAACGTTATACCTATCTCATACAAGATGAGACCAAATAGTTGAATACAGAGATATTTTTATTGCATGCCGGTAAACAATTGCGCTAAGTTCAAATGGTAGAAAAATAAACGAATTATCCATTGGAATTTAGCAGGCATGATGCTACTTGAAGAAATATTTAAAAGTAAAAAGTTGGAACATACCGACCAATTTAATTTACGCATTCATCGTGGGTTAAGTTGGCTGAAAAAGTCGATTGATCTTTAAGATGACCTCGATTTGCAATTTATCAGTTTGTGGGTGTCCTTCAACGCAATATATGCGCAAGACTTACAGATTGCTCAGGACAAGCAAAGCTTAAGGCAGTTTTTATATGTGATTTGCCAAAAGGATACAGAGCATAAAATCTATAATATTTTATGGGAGCGTTTTAGTCAGCCGATACGATTGTTTTTGGATAATCCCTATGTTTATCAAGGTTTTTGGGATTATCAAAATCAAAAAATTAGCCATGACGCATGCAAAGAGGGCTTAGTGCATGAAAAACAGAAAGTACTGCACGCGCTTAAAGAAAAGGATTCCGTTGATATTTTAATGGTGCTGTTCAATCGCATGTATACGCTACGCAATCAAATGGTTCATGGCGGCGCGATCTATAAAAGTTCGGTCAATCGGAAACAGCTTCAAGACGGCTGCACAATACTGTTGGCACTCTTACCGGTGTTTATGGTGATTCTTTTGGAAAATGCAGAAACCTTGGATTTAGGCAAACCCTTTTATCCTGTGGTGCAGGTCAGTTAATTTTCAAAAAACTAAAGCCACAGTAATGTGGCTTTAGAGTAATGATCCATACATTTCATTGTGGATATTTTAGTTGCCGCGCAGTATAGAGTTGATCGATCAATACAAAAAAACCAGAAGCAATGACTAAGGCAATCCCTGTCATGCAGGTGGTGGTCCAGCCGCCATGATGCCATGCAAATACGCCCAAAGCTGAGCCACATGCACCACCGACAAAATAAAAAGTCATGTAAATTGAATTAATTCGAGATCGTGCAATCGGGTTGAGTTGGAAAATAATATTTTGATTACAGCTATGCACCATTGCCAAACCGAGGTTGATTAGACCATAGCCCAAAATATAAAAGGCGAGGGAGCTTCCACCCATATACAGCAGTCCCCAACTGAGGGCTAAGATGCTACAACCGAGCCAGGTTAATTTTCGGTTGAAACCCAAATCCGCCCAACGCCCAATCCACTGTGTCGATAGCGCACCAAACACACCAACTAACGTTACAACACCAACCCAAACATCGGCCAATTGAAAAGGTGGCTCAGTCAGTAACATGGCAATGGTGGAAAACAGCATACTCATCGCGGCAAAGACACAGCCTCCAATTAGAGAACGGAAAATTAACCGTGGCTCATGTTTGAGTAATGCGCCCATGGACTGGAAAACTTGGCTGTAGGGCATCCGTGTGATGCTGACCACGGGCAGACGTTTTTTGAGTAATAGTGCTAATACCAACATCAAGAGAGCACTGAGGATGTAAATCGATTTCCAATGAAACAGATAGGACAATAAGCCAGAGAGACTGGTCGATAACAGAATGCCGACCAATAACCCACTCATTAAAAAGCCAACAACTGCCCCAATTTTTTCAGGTCGAATCGCAACCGTGACCAAAGGGATGAGGACCTGAGCAGCCACTGAAAATAGCCCGGTGATAATGGTTCCTGCCCAAAGCATGTATAGATTGGTTGAAAAAGCACAGAGGGCTAAACCGACAGTTGCACCAAGCATGAGCAGAGGAATAAATTTGGCTTTATTCACAATATCGCCAATCGGCACAATAAACAGTAGACCCAAAGCATAAGAAATTTGCGCAAAGGTGACGGTTAGCGCCACCTCTGATTGTGGAATTTGAAAGCTTTGTTGGATAGAAGCGACTAAAGGTTGGCAATAATAATTGGCACCCGCACATAAACCACATGCAGCAGCCATAAGCCACAACAAAGTTTTATCATGGCTAATGTCGATCGAGGCTTTCATAAATTTTCCAGATTTTGGGCGGAAGCGTATGCAAAGAATTTGCTGCCACGCTGTTGTGGTCACTATAAGGAAAATCAAACAGGTCTTAAAGTGTTTCTCTGTGAATAGTATCCAAGTAGGGGTTTAGGATTTCTTACTGAGACTGATCATCAAGACACCCAGCATATTCAGACCGCAACCGACCCATTGCCATAGGTTTAAATGTTCATTCAACAACGCGACGGCCAGTAAAATCGTTAAAATGGGCCCGATAGAGGCAATCATGGCCGATTGTGCTGCCCCGAGTCGGACTATACTTTGCATCATCAAAATGGTTGGAAGTACGGTAACCAATAGTCCGAGCGCTAAACCATACAGCCAGACTTGACTCGGGAGTTGTTGAAGCAAGGCAATGGGCTGCGGTGTTGCAAATAGAAAATGAATAATCGTCCCAACGCAGGCTATGCTCAGGGCTAGACCAGTAAAGTGTAAAGAACCAAACTTTTGCATGAGGCCTGGCGTGAGTAATAAGTAAATTGCAAATAACACGGCGCTGGCAAAAACCAAACTACATCCGATCCAAAAGTACTGATCATGTGGTGTGGCATTTTGTTCTTGTAGCATCACTAAAACTGTCCCGCCATAACTTAAAATCAGGGCAAGAATGGTTTTAAAACTTAGTGGCTTTTTGAATAAAACAGCGGAAGCCAGCACGGTTAATGTGGGATATAGGAAAAGTATAATTCGTTCAAGTGAAGCACTGATATACATCAAGCCACGGAAGTCGAGCCAGCTCGAAAAGTAATAGCCGATTAATCCTGAAATGAGCAAGAGCACCCAATCTTTTCGTTGAATCATTTGATAGGAACATCGACTCAGCCATGCAATGACCAAGAAAAACGGCAATGCACTCATCATGCGTAAAGCCATGAGGACAGTGGCATCGACAAGAGGAGAAAGTGCATAGGCTTGCTTAATAAAGATCGCTTTGGTACTAAACAAGAAGGCAGCAATCAGCGCAAAAATTGCACCGATGAAGTGCGGACTAAGGTTTCTTGACATAAGTTAAGGTGTGCCTCATGACGACTGAACGAATTCGACAGCATTGATCCGATAAGTTTGAACTGTCATTTTGATTATAAAAAATGCATCGTGTGAGTAAAAATGCAAAAAAAGAATAGTACTTATTCCTTTATGCATAAGGGATTGCTAGATCAAACATGAAAAACAGTGGAAGAAATGACCAATTTGGTTTTGAATTTTTTAATCTCAACATGACTCGGCAGGTCAAATATATCAGGCTGAAACATTTAAGGTGAAAATTGCACACAAATGGTGCAATAGTGTTTTTTAGGGATAGAAACTCAGTAGCAATATCATGATGCTAAATATTCAAAAAATTATTTTTTTAACTAAAAAAGTCAATTCTAAGACTTAAGGCGAAGCATCAGGTGGGGAGGGCAAGATCTCAATAAACCCGAAACGTGGGCAAAAATCCATCGGATATTCAAGCTGACCGATTTGACGAGACTGTGGCAGAAAAAAGTCAGTTTTCAATGCAGGTCAGCATGTCAAAACTGTCAAATGAGTCAACGAGCTGATGCAGTTTGGATGAAAGAGTGGCTTTACCTGACTTAAGTCGATTTTTCACGACACGTTCAGGTCATTCTGTGTTGAATGAAAATGTCACAATGATCAACGCAGTGAAACAATCTGCACTAAAACTAGCGAAATTATTTATGTTTTTGGTCTTAAGTAATATTAAAAAGTTATAAATAGGATAAAAATGAGTAATAAATCGACAAATAAAACTGAATAAATGAAATATCGCACCATTCTTTTCATGAATCATGAGTTCAAAATATGGGTATTTATTAAATAAATATTGGGTAGTATTTTAAAAAAGTTCAATTAGAATCCAAAAATTGTACAAAAACACATCCTGAGGGGAGACATCGCGGATTGCGATGTTTACTTAAGAAAAATTAGCTTGAGGAACGCTCATGCAGATCGGAATTCCAGCCGAAACTGTTGTCGGTGAAAATCGCGTCGCTGCGACGCCTGAAACAGTAAAGAAGTTGATCAGCGCTGGTCATAGCGTCGTTATTGAACGTGGAGCAGGGGTAAACGCTGCTTACATCGATAGTGCCTATGAACAAGTTGGTGCCAAAATTACGGATGATGCCTATACCGGTAGTCAAATGATTTTGAAAGTTCGTGCGCCTAAAGGTGACGAAATTCAAAAACTCACAGCGGGTACCACCGTTGTGGGGATGTTTGACCCTTACCGCAACACCGAACTTGACCAATTTGCGTCACAAAACGTGTCTGCATTTGCATTGGAACTTTTGCCACGGACCTTATCTCGTGCGCAAAACATGGACGTACTTTCATCTCAAGCCAACCTTTCAGGTTATAAATCTGTGCTTTTGGCTGCGGCAGAATATCAACGTATGTTCCCAATGTTGATGACAGCAGCAGGTACAGTGAAACCTGCACGTGTTGTGATCATGGGCGTAGGTGTTGCAGGCTTACAAGCTATTGCAACAGCAAAACGTTTAGGTGCCGTAGTTGAAGCAACTGACTTACGTCCTACAGCACGTGACCAAGTTGAATCTTTGGGTGGTAAATGGTTAGACGTACCAATGTCACCAGAAGAGCAACAAAAAGCAGCTGATGCTGCGAAAAATGGTTATGGCTGGATGCCGGGTGAAGACTACATTCGCGACCAAGCGATTATTGTTGATAAAGCCGTATCGAATGCTGACATCGTGATTACGACTGCATTATTGCCGGGTCGTGACGCACCACGTTTAATCAAAGCAGAAACTGTTGCCAAAATGAAACCAGGCTCAATCATTTTAGATATGGCGGTTGAAACTGGCGGGAACGTTGAAGGTTCTGTCTGCGGCGAAAATGTTGTGACTGCAAATGGCGTGAAAATTCTCGGTATTCCAAATATTCCTTCAACAGTTTCGACTGAAGCGTCGGCACTATACGCACGTAACGTTTTGAATTTCATTGAAACCCTGTTTGATAGCGAAAAGAACTTCGCAATTAACCCTGAAGAAGAAATTCAAAAAGCACTACTTGTCACTCATGGCGGCCAAGTGCTGCTGAAACGTGGTTAAGGAGAATCATCATGGTTGAAACGATTACTATTTTTGTCTTGGCAATCTTTGTTGGTTACTACGTGGTTTGGGGGGTAACACCTGCACTACATACACCATTAATGGCTGTAACCAATGCTTTGTCATCGATCATTATCGTTGGTGCGATGATTCAAACCGTTGGTATCCCAGGTATTGTGGATGCAAGCGTACAGTTCCAAAGCATTAACGTGGTGAGTATTTTAGGTGCGATTGCCGTTTTCCTTGCAAGTATCAACATTTTTGGTGGCTTTGCGGTGACTGCACGTATGCTTGAAATGTTCAAACCTAAGCAAAAGAAAAAAGAGGGTTAATCCATGGAATTCATTAAAGAATATGCGGATTGGTTCTACCTGATTGGTGCCGTTCTTTTTATCTTAACGTTGCGTGGTTTGTCTGGTCCAAAAACTGCGATTCAAGGTAACCGTTATGGCATGATCGCAATGGCAATTGCTGTAATTACTACATTCTTTGTCGCAGATCATCCAGTGATTTGGATGATTGTGGGTGCAATGGTGTTGGGTGCGGTCGTTGGTATTGCACGTGCAAAAACAGTTCCGATGACGCAAATGCCTGAAACTGTGGCACTGATGCACTCATTGGTCGGTTTGGCTGCGGTACTGATTGCGATCGCTGCGATTCTACATAACAACCAATTGACTGCGGCATTCGCGGAGAATGAAGCGGTATTAACAGCAGCGGGTGTAGAACATGCCCACATGAGCAAAGTTCATTTATTTGAATTGTTTGTAGGCTGTTTCGTTGGTGCGATTACATTCACAGCATCGGTATTTGCTTACGGTAAATTGGCTGCGAAGAAATGGGCAAAAACCATTTCAGGTGGATGGGTAAAACCTGTTCAAGCTTTAATTTTCCTAGCGATGTTGGCGTGTGGTATCTACTTCTTTACCACAGGCAACATGAACGCATTCTGGGCAATGACTGTTCTTGCACTTGCATTTGGTTGGGTATGGATTGCGCCAGTAGGCGGTGGTGATATGCCTGTGGTGGTATCGTTACTAAACTCGTTCTCAGGTTGGGCAGCAGCAGGGATTGGTTTCACGCTTGAAAACAACATGCTGATTGTTGCAGGTTCACTGGTTGGTTCATCGGGTGCAATTCTGTCTTACATCATGTGTAAAGCCATGAACCGTTCAATCATCAACGTTTTGTTTGGTGGTGCAATGGGTGGTACAGCAGTAGCGGCGGCGGATAATGGTGAAAAAGCACAGCGTAATCACCGTTCAGGCTCTGCAGACGATGCTGGCTTCTTGATGTCAAATGCGGATAGCGTGGTGATCGTACCGGGTTATGGTATGGCGCAAGGTCGTGCACAAAATGCCGTGAAAGAATTGTGTGAAATCTTAAAAGAACAAGGTGTAAAAGTTCGTTTTGCGATTCACCCAGTGGCAGGTCGTATGCCGGGTCACATGAACGTACTTTTAGCTGAAGCTGATGTTGCATACGAAGACATTCTTGAAATGGACGAGATCAACTCAGACTTCCCAGCAACAGATGTAGTACTGGTGATTGGTGCGAATGACGTTGTCAACCCAGCGGCAAAAGACGATCCAAGTTCTCCAATTTACGGTATGCCAATCCTTGAAGCGCATAAAGCACGTACCATTATGGTGATCAAACGCTCTATGGCTACAGGCTACGCAGGTCTAGACAATGACTTGTTCTATAACGATAAAACGATGATGATCTTCGGTGATGCGAAGAAAGTTGTGGAAGATATGACAAAAGCCATTAATGGCGGCGGTCATTAATCCATATTGCCAAAGTCCCGCTGTGATAAAGCGGGATTGAGGAAGATTTAAACCACCTTCGGGTGGTTTTTTGTTTTCTTCGCTTTTATTTTCTTGGCTTTTGATTAATGAATGCTTCACACTAAAAGTGCACAAATATTTAGCGCATCAGGTGCTTGAATCAAATTGATGCGTATTTTGAAACAAAGGTGCAGATTGATGCGCTGTTTTGTTTCATTAGATTTGATCTCAGCGATTCAGAACATCGTTGCGAACTGATTTTGTGATGCAATGTATTGAAAAATAATTAATTGTCTGAAATTTGGTATTCTTTTTGCACAGCATGGTTATTCTTGGGGGGAATAATCATGAAAAAAACATACTTGATGGCACTGTTTCTGAGTGTCCTGACATCGACTGCATGGGCAGTTGACCAGCAAATCGCCAGTAATATTCAAGAAATTCGTATTTCACTCGACAGTATTTGGGTGGTACTGGGCGGTATCTTGGTCTTCTTTATGCAAGCCGGATTTGCCATGATCGAAAGTGGTTCAGTTCGCAGTAAAAATACCGTGAATGTACTCATGAAAAACTACATGGATGCCTGCTTGGGTGGTCTGGTGTTTTGGTTGGTGGGTTTTGGTCTGATGTTTGGGGTCAATACCACGGGCTGGTTTGGCTTCAGTCATTTTGCACCCGATCAACTGGATGATTGGCACTGGAACCTTCTATTTTTCCAAATGATGTTTGCTGCAACGGCAACCACCATTGCCAGTGGTGCAATGGCAGAGCGGATTCATTTTGTGGCTTATGTGGTGAGTGCGGCCGTTGTCTCAGGTCTGATTTATCCTGTCTTTGGTAGTTGGGCATGGGGCAGTTTATTTGGCGGAGACGGTTGGTTAAAAGCACTCGGATTTATCGACTTTGCAGGTTCGACCGTGGTGCATTCAATGGGCGGCTGGGTTGCCTTGGCTGGCATCATTGTATTGGGACCACGTTTGGGTCGATTTGGACGCAATGGGCAAAGCCATTATTTACCAGGGCATAACTTACCTTTGGTAGCATTAGGCGGTTTTATTTTATGGTTAGCATGGTTTGGTTTTAATGCAGGCTCGACCATTAATGCCAATGTCAGCGTAGGACGTATTGCTTTAAATACGCATCTTGCGGCGTGTGCTGCCGTGGTTGCATATATGTTGCTCTGTCTCATCCGATCTAAAGCCATTTTGATCCGCAGTACGATCAATGCCTCACTGGGTGGCTTGGTTGCCATTACGGCAGGCTGTGCAACGATGTCTCCACTGTATGCGGTCATCACCGGTTTATGTGCAGGTGTGATGGTGACCTTCCTACCAATGCTCATGGAAAAAATGAAACTGGATGATGTGGTTGATGCGGTGACCGTGCATGGATTCTGTGGCGCATGGGGAACATTGGCTGCTGGGATCTTCCTTGAAAATAATATGTTTAATGGCGATGTCATCGCGATACAAGGGCTTGGAGTGATTGCAGCCTTTTTATGGGGCTTTGGCGTTGCGTTCATTGTATTTAAGGTCTTGGACAAATTGTTGGGTGGCTTACGGGTGAGTAAGCAACATGAACAACGGGGTTTGGACTATACCGAACATGCTGAATTGTCTTATCCCGAGTTTCAAAAAGATGTGACTTTTGAAACGGATGATATGACCAAGCGTCATTAACAGGAGTAAAGCAATGAGCACCGAACTGTTGAATTTGGCACAACGCCGCGAAGCTTTAGAAAAAGGCTTACAACAATTTATTCATGGGACTTTACTCGACAGTGCGCTACGGCACTGGGAACAGCAGTACAGCATGAAACCGTCATTTGTCTTGAATCGCTTCTTAAATGATATCTGTACCACAGAGGAGCTTCGCTTTTATCGTAAAGATATGCTGAAGCAAGTTTTGTATGAGTTATCTACCTTAGAAAAGCAGGAACTGTTAAGGGTTGAAAAACCGCAGGAGCAGGAGCAAGAAGACGAGCTCATTGCAGAGACCATTAGCGAGGCCTTTTTAGGCTTTATCGAGTCAGTCATGCTGACGGTGAAATCTACAGATCAGGCTGATTTCACCCAAGATGTGATTCAGCAATTAGAAGAAATCGGGCTGGCAATTGCAGCAAATGCACAAATTAATTCAGCGAGTTTTGTCGAGTTTTTGCCCTTGACCAGTTATGCCAAAGTTTTGACGAGCATTTATGAAGTGTATTGTGACTTTTATGGCCCGATGCGTGCAGACCAAGTTTATGCACAAACCAAGCTGAAAATTAAAGCCAATTATCCTGAGGTGGATTTACATCAACTGCTTTAGTGTAGGGGGTAAAACACCATGAAGCTGATTGTCCGTGTATAAAGTGAAGGGATAAAAAAAGCGACCTAATTAGGTCGCTTTTTTCTGGAAGCTTAAGCTACAGTTTCTGGAGCTGTACGCCATAAGCTTTCTAGATCATAGAATTTACGTGCTGTAGGTAACATCACATGTACCACTACAAAACCGAGATCAATCAGGATCCATTCTGCATCACGTTCACCTTCAACGCCAATCGGGCGGAATCCAGCTTTACGTGCTTCTTCTGCCACGTTGTCTGCAAGAGACTTAATGTGACGAGTTGAAGTACCGCTCGCAATTACAATCGCATCTGCGACATTGCTGATTGCTTTGATATCAAGTTCAACAATATCTTTGGCTTTTACATCTTCAAGTGCTTCACGTACAACAGCTAAACAAGCTTGTACATCTTTGATATTTGCGAGATCGTGAGAATTAGAAGCGCTGGGCGATGGTTCTAAATTCATAGAGGGTATGATTTCCTGACAATTTTACATGTTCTAATATAGCGGTTTTGTTGATGAATTTCAAATCAACACGTCATTGACCATTAGCTAAATGAGGGAAGTATTTGTCTTTCCACGCAAAAGAATGTGATGAGTTGCTTCGTGGTCGGTATTCAGCCGCGATGTAACCTGTATATTGGCTTTGATCTAACCATTTAAAAATCTCAGCAAATGGAATCTGCGCTGAGTCAGGTTCATGTCGCCCCGGACAGTCAGCAAACTGTATGTGACCGATATCCTGAATATTTTCTGCCAAAGTACTGAGAATATCTTCACCCATCATCGCCATGTGGTAGCAGTCATATTGCATCTTCAAAGTAGAGTGTTGTACAGCTTCAAGCATTTCCTGAGCTTGGGCAATATTTTGGACCAAAAAGCGCGGCATATCAGTGCTATTAATCATTTCAAATACCGGTTGAATATGATGTTCAGACAACATGTGGCACGCCAGTTTGAGGTTGCTCGACAAGGTATTTAAACATGGGAGCAAGTCAGCATCTTGTGGCTGTTTGCCGGCTAAAATATTGACACTCGGTACATTTAACGCAGTGGCATAGCGAATGCATTGTTCTAAGGCCTGATGAAATTGATTTTCACGCCCCGGAACTCCCGCAAGACCATCACCGCCTTGCATCAAATCACCCGCAGGGACATTGATTAAACACAGGCTTAAATCATTAATGGTGAGTTGGGTTTGGATCTGCTCAATACTCAGCTCATACGGAAACTGAATTTCTACATGCTTAAAACCGTGTTCACGAGCCAAAGCAAAACGCTCTAACAACGGCACTTCGGTAAAAATCATGGATAAATTAACCGCGAGCTGAGTCATGTATATCGTCCTTGAAGCAATTTACTTCTAAAGTGAAAGTCGTTAGTTTTGTTCGACATGTTGAATGATGGTGGCTAAATCTTTTTCTGCAAAACCATTGTCCTGATGGGCTTTGAGTTGCGATAAAGCTAGGCTGGCAACAGGGATGCTTAATTCAAACTGGGCAGCCAGTTGGACTGCATTATTCAGGTCTTTAGATAAAGTTTGAACTTTCCATTGCACGGGTTCGAACTGATGCGTTGCCATACGTGGGGTTAAAATCTGAAAAGGCTTTGAATCTGCAAATCCACCGGCAAGCGCTGGTGCCAATAACGTGGTGTCTACACCTGATTTCTCGGCCAGTGCGACAGCTTCTGCGATTAACGTGCTATTGGCAGCGACGATCAGCTGATTACAAATTTTGGTGGCTTGACCTGTACCTGAGTCGCCCATGCGGGTAACACGTTGAGATAAAACATTGTAAATCAGACTCAAATCTTGAATCGTTTGAGCATCACCACCGGCAAAGATGACCAAGGTGCCTTGTTCAGCACCTGCTGTACCCCCCGAAACAGGCGAGTCAATCCAAGTGACTTGTTTCAACTTTGCAGCATGAGCCAATTGATGGGTTTGATTCACAGATAGACTCGAGAAGTCGACAATAATTTGTCCTGCCGCTAAATGATTTTCGATGCTTGCATATACCGCAGCAACAGCAGCATCGTCTGCGAGACAAGATAAAACCACAGGATAATGGGCAATCTTCTCCAATTGAAGCGCTGTCGCGCCAATCGCAATCAACTCATCACACGCAGCAGCAGTTCTGTTCCACACCGCAACTTCAAATCCTGCCTGAATGAGACGCGTGGCCATACGGCTACCCATCAGCCCCATACCTAGAAATGCAATTTTTGTATTACGATCAAACGCCATGTGCTGTACTCAATCTATCCTGTGTGACTATTTTACTTATATTGGCGTGGTAAAAACTGAACCTCTGGGTTCTTGTCTTTTTTACGTGCCAATTTGCTGTTTTTGCCGAGCAGTAATTTTAATTGCCAGATTTTTTCTAAGCGTAAAGATCGTTTTGGACTATGTTCCATGGCATCTAGCACTTGTTTTGCCGCTGCCAAGGCATCTGGTGAACGTTGTGATAATTCTTCGGCTAACTGCTGCGCTTGAAGCAAAGGCTGTTCATTTAAATGCGTCACTAAGCCAATATCCTTGGCATATTCTGCGTCAAAAATACGTGCTGTTAAGGTTAATTCTTTGGCTAAATCCAGTCCTATCACACCTTTGAGTGAGCGAGTTAAGCCCATATCAGGGACTAAACCCCAACGACTTTCCATAATCGACATTTGCGTTTTCGGGTGGGCAATACGGATATCGGCAGCCAAGGCAAGTTGCATGCCTGCACCAAAGCAAAAGCCTTCAAGTGCGGCAATCACCGGCACAGGAAGTTGCTGCCAAATCAGAAAGGCTTTTTGAAATAAACTTTGACCGGGTTTTAACAGTTCCCATGCAGCATAGGCACGATTTTTCGGATCATTTAGGTCAGCCAAATCAATGCCAGCACTAAATACATTGGCTTCACCGGTTAAAATGACACAGCGTAAGCTACGATCTTTTTTTAATTTTTCAGCGGTGCTAACCAATTCTTTGAGCAATGCAAAGCTCATTGCATTACGTTTTTCTGGACGGTTTAAGTAAACCGTTACAATGCCATTATTTTTTTCTACACGTAATAAAGCCATGGTAATTACTCTTGTTGTTTCTGCGCCCGAGCATAGCATGCACCCTGACAGGATACATGACAGTGCAGTCACAACAGAAGCTAGACGGCACTGACTTTAGTCGGACTGCGCTTAATTATTTTGTTTGGCTAAGATTTGTTGAGCTGCGTGTTCAACTTGCGCCATGACATTTTTTAACTCATCAAAACGGTTCAAGGTTTCTTGGACAAAAGCGTCATCCGCTTTACGGCGTTCCTTACGTAAGGTCGAAACAAATTGCTCAAATTGACCTGAAACCTCTTGGAGGGTTGGAGCGCCCACATAGCGGGTTGCGCCATAAAGCCGATGTAGTACATGCTCTAATTGTGGAAAATCTTCATCTTCGATGAGCTGTGCCATTTCATGGATTTCTTGCTCAAAGCTATCGACGAGCATTTTTAGTAAATCGACTGCAAGGTCTTCTTTATTCGCGGCCAGCTGCAAGCTTTGTTGCCAATCTAAAATACTCGGCTCTAGGGCTTCAATCACTGAACTGCGCTCTAAAACCGGCACTTTCTTAAAGTTATCGGTAGTCCATTGGGTCAAGATTTGAATAATTTGATCCATTTGAATGGGCTTGGTGACATAGTCATCCATACCACTTTGCAGAAGCTTTTGTTTTTCATCAGAGAGCGCATGTGCCGTCAAAGCGATAATTGGAAGGCGCTTATGATTTTCAAAAGTCGACTCAAGTGAACGAATGGCACGCGTGGTATCGACACCTGACATCACTGGCATTTGAATATCCATAAATATGAGGTCAAAAGCCGTCAAACCTTGCTCTTGGCGAGCTTGAATGATTTCAATGGCTTCTTGTCCATTCAAAGCCTTGGTGGTTTTCACATTTAACTCAGAGAGCAGGGCTTCAAGTACAATCAGGTTCGGTAAATGATCGTCGACAGCCAAAATGTGCAGACCTTGACCATTAAATTCTTCATGTTGCTCTTGATCAAACCACGGCTCATTACTCAACAACTGAATCAGCGCTGTACGGCTGAGGGGTTGATGCAATGGGCGAGCACGGTACTCGTTCAACATGTTTGGATCGAGCATCATTTGGTAGCCATAAACCGCTAAGTTACCGCTATAACGATGACGAATTTCTTTCAGTAAGGCTTCGGAGTCGCCGCTATGGTCGACGATCAACCAAGTATTTTCATTGGTTTGCAACTGATTGAGTCGGCTAAATAAATCTAGGATTGACTGCGTTTCAATATGTTCAACATCATAATTTTCTAAATAATGACGTAGGACATTGGCGGTTGCTGGATGCGCTAAATAAGAAACAACATGTAGATTGCTAAATTGTGGATGCACAATTTCAATTTCATCATCCACCACAAAACGCGCAGTAAACCAGAAGGTTGAACCTTTTTCTGTTGGGGCACGTTCTTGGTTATCTTCAAAACCAATTTGTCCATGCATTAGGCTGACCAATTGTTTGGAAATGGCAAGACCTAAACCCGTACCGCCAAATTGACGGGTCACAGATGCATCACCTTGCGAGAAGGATTCAAACAGTTTCTTACGGTCAGTACCACTTAGCCCGATACCACTATCTTGGACACTAAAGTGCAGCAGACATTGACCGATGTCATCGTGCTCCATACGGACACGGACAATAATTTCACCATCTGGGGTGAACTTAATCGCATTTGAAATTAAGTTGGTTAAAATTTGTTTGAAGCGTAGGGCATCACCAACCACAAATTTCGGCACATTGTCCGCATAGTAGAAGGTCATATCGATGTGCTTTTGCGCTGCCAATGGAGACAACATATCCATCACATCAAAGACGGCTTCTTCTAAGTCAAATTGCGCAGTTTCAAGTTCTAGTTTGCCTGCATCGATTTTCGAGAAATCAAGCACGTCATTAATTAAAGCCAATAAATGCGCAGAAGATTTACGAATCGTTTGTAGATATAAATTTTGTTCATTACTGAGGTTGCCTTGGCGCAGTAAAAGATGAATAAAGCCATCAATACTGTTAAGTGGCGTGCGCAGTTCATGGGAAATATTGGCTAAGAACACCGACTTCGACTGATTGGCATGGATCGCTTGGTCACGAGCTTGACGATAGGTGATGTTTTGCACTTCCAAAGTATCGAGGGTGCGTCTTAAGTCATCTTCCGTTTGTTCGGTATGTTCACGTAACTCTAAGAAACTGAAATGCAAGCGTTTAACCACATTGGCAATATCACGCTGTAATAAACGGAGTTCGCCAGTACTGTTAATGATCATGTGCTGATCTAGGGTGTCGGCATTTAAACGTTGTAACTGCATACGAATTTCGTACATTGGTGCAATCCAACGACGTGAATAGAAATTCAAACACAGCAAAAGTAATAAGAGCGTCAATAAACCTGTTGCAATCAACACGATTAACACGCGATAGCGGGCAATTTGCAGCGGTTGATTATCCAGTTCAATGCTTAACCATGCCGGCGTCTGGGTTGAATCTGAAATTTTCAGGGCATAAACATGGTTACCCTGATGTGGAATTGGTCCAATAAAAGATGCTTTACTGTCAAAAGCAGGCCAAATAGCTTGATCTTGAAAGCCAATGCTCAGGCGGTTATTGCCTTTGAAATCTATAATCGCAGCACGAATCAAATGTTTTTCGTTCAACATGCTTTGCATGGCATTACGAGCTTGATCAAACTGCCACGGATAATGGTTGAGCAACTCTATAGCCGATTCTGATGTCGGTTGATAGCGCGTCAGAATCGCAACAGCCATTTGTCTTTGTTGTGCTTTGGCTGCATTGGAGGTTTCTGTTATTACCAACATCGCACCGACACAAGCCAAAATGGTGATCGGCACGAAAATAAGTGCAATCAACTGACCATAGGCATGATTTAAGTGTAGGCGTTTAAAAAGCTTTTTGTTGATATTTGACATGGTTTAAGCAGTTTATTCCTTATGCCCCGAATATTAGCATGGATTATTTAAAACTGATTGTGCTTTAATCACTTTCACGAAAAAGCGAGGCAAATGGGTGCAGGCAAAGGCATTTTTTCATACAATAGGCGCACCTCGATATAGGTGTGAATAATGAGTAATACAACCCCTGATTTTCAAGCAGACGATTTTTTATTAGACCATTACGTCGGCAACACGCCGTTAGTGCGTTTACAGCGTCTGGCAAGTCATACTCAAGCAACAGTATTAGCCAAGTTAGAAGGCAATAACCCAGCGGGTTCGGTCAAAGATCGCCCTGCATATAACATGATTATGCAAGCGGAAAAGCGTGGTCAGATTAAACCGGGTGATACGTTGATTGAAGCGACGAGCGGAAATACAGGGATTGCTTTAGCTATGGTTGCAGCAATGCGTGGCTATAAAATGACCTTGATCATGCCTGCAAGTTCTAGCCAAGAGCGTAAAGATGCCATGCGTGCCTACGGTGCTGAACTGATCGAATCTGAAAACATGGAAGAAGCACGTGATCTTGCCCTTCAAATGGAAAAAGACGGCAAAGGTTTAGTCCTAAACCAGTTTGGTAACCCGGACAATGTGGAAGCACATTACCTCACTACGGGGCCTGAGATTTGGAAACAAACAGGCGGTAAAATTACACATTTCGTCAGCTCAATGGGAACCACTGGGACCATTATGGGGATTTCGAAATATTTAAAAGAACAAAATCCGGATATTCAAATTGTTGGTTTACAACCGTCTGAAGGTTCAAACATTGCCGGTATTCGCCGTTGGCCACAAGAATATCTTCCTACGATTTTTGACCCTTCACGTGTTGATCGCATTATGGATATTCCGCAAATTGAAGCGGAAAAAACAGCTCGTCGTTTAGCACGTACAGAAGGTATCAGTGCAGGTACCTCATCGGGTGGTGCGGTATGGGCTTCAGTTAAATTGGCTGAAGAAAATCCGGATGCCGTGATTGTTTGCATCGTATGTGACCGTGGTGACCGATACTTGTCTACTGGTCTATTCTCTGTTGTTGATCCTGAATAATTACAGTGGCCGATTGGCACTGGTGAGTACTTATGCGTTTACCTGTTTTAATTTTTGATATCGAAACACTGACAGATTTGAAGTCAGGTGCGCATTTGTATGGACTGGATCTGCCTGAGGTGGATCTAGATGCTGCGCTGACTAAACTGCGTCGCCAAGAGGCGGGCACGGATTTTCAGCGTTTGGCCTTGCATGAAATTGTCTGTATCTCTGGACTATGGATTGATGAAAAGGGCATGAAGTTGTTTTCATTTAGCCGTGAAGACAATAGCGAAGCTGAAATTTTAAAAAAATTCGTTTCTATTTTTGAAAAGCGTCATCCGACCTTGGTCAGTTGGAACGGTTCACAGTTTGATTTGCCTGTGATTTTGTTCCGTGCCATGTATCACGGACTATCTGCACCAAGTTTGTTCGATCAGGGCGAGATTGATACGCAAAAGCGCTATAATAACTACCAGAATCGTTATCATCATCGTCATGTAGATTTGATGGATGTCATGGCCATGTTCCATGGTCGTCATTTTCAAAAGCTCGACGATGCAGCACATTTACTCGGTTTCCCCGGTAAACGTGGTGATGGTGGCTACCATGTGCCTGAATATGTGCGTGAACAACAGTGGATGGAACTGACCAGCTACTGTGAAGGTGATGTGCTCAATACATGGTTGATTTATTTACGCTGGCTGTTGCTGAAAGGACAGTTATTGTTAAATGATCATCAGCACCTGATTCAAAGCACGATTCAATATTTACAAACTCAGCCGCAACACGCTGATTTTTTATCGGTATGGCAGCAAACCTCGCAACGTACCGAATTCACCCAATCTGATTTCCCATCTTCCACACATTAGGTACGCATGAAACACAAAGCCAAACCCCAAAAAGCCCAACAACCCATTTATACATTTCAGGTTGAATCGCTTTCACATGAGGGGCGAGGCATAGCGCACTTTGGCACGCATCCAGATCATCCTGCAGAAAAACACGGTAAGAAAGTCTTTATCCGTTATGCCTTGCCGGGTGAAACAGTGCGTGCGCGTATTACCAATGTCGTTAAGCGTCTTGAAGAAGCAGACAGTCTTGAATTACTGAGTGAAGAGTCTGCTTTACGGGTAAAACCGGCCTGCCCACATTATGGGGTCTGTGGTGGTTGTAGCATGCAGCATATCCATCCAGATGAGCAAATTCGTTTAAAACAAGACGTTTTACAATCACATTTGCAACATTTTGCCGGCATTCAGCCTGATCAATGGTTAGCTCCTTTACGTTCATTGCGTGAAGATTACCGTCGCAAAGCACGTATTGGCGTGCGTTACCTACCTGCAAAAGATAAGCTCGTGGTTGGCTTTCGTGAGAGCCAGTCAAATAAACTGACTTCGATTGACCGTTGTATGGTGTTGGATCGTGAGTTTGGCTCCATCACCACACTCAAACAACTGTTACAAGGTCTGCAAGGTAAAGCAGATATTGGGCATATGGAACTGGCCATGGGAGATCAAGAAATTGCCCTCCTGATTCGTCATACGGCGGAACTTTGCGCGGAAGATGTCAACCAATTAGTAAAATTTGCGTTACATAAAGAGTGGCAACTGTACTTACAACCTGAAGGGCCAGACAGCTTACATCGCGTGGATCATCCCGATGCACCGATGCGTCTGCACTATGGTCTAAGTGACTTTGCTGTGGAATTTGGCTTTAATCCTCAGGACTTCACGCAAGTGAATTCCACGATTAATCCGCAAATGGTGAAACTGGCATGTGAATTGCTTCAGTTACAACAGGGTGAGCGAGTTCTAGATCTGTTTTGTGGCTTAGGAAACTTTTCTTTACCACTTGCTCAATGTGTGGGTTCAACGGGTCAAGTCGTTGCAGTTGAAGGGAGTGAAGAAATGGTTCAGCGTGGTGCAGAAAATGCACAAAACAATGGCCTTTCGCAACTGAAATTTTATTCACAAGATTTAACAAAAGATTTTTCGCATCATTCTTGGGCAAAACAAGGATTTGATGCATTATTGATAGACCCACCACGTTCTGGTGCAGAAGAAATAATGCGTTATGTGCCCAAATTTGGTGCAAAAAGAATCGTTTATGTGTCATGTAATCCTGCAACACTAGCACGCGATGCTGGAATGCTGGTACAACAAGGCTACCGTTTGAAAAAAGCGGGTGTCATGGACATGTTTACCCATACAGGGCATGTCGAATCGATTGCTTTGTTCGAAAAAGAAAATCAGATAAACGATCAAAAGTTATGAAGCGTAGAAAACTAGGAGTAGGGTATGGTCACAGTACGTGAACAATTACCTGGACGTCTCAATGAGTTGTCACAGGAAACGACTGTAGAACATGCCGAGCAAGCACAGCATGATCTAGCTGAATGGCTAGAGCGCGTGAGTGGCATGTTTGACGGGGCTCCTCTAAAGCAACTCGAAGAAGTTGCACATCTGACCTTGCAGAATGAACTTGAAACAACGGTCAACCATCGCTCGAATACCTTTTATACGGGTATTGAAATGGCGGATATTCTTGCTCATCTGTATGCGGATGAAGATACGTTATCAGCAGCCATGCTGTATCGAAGTGTTCGTGAAGGCGTAACCAGTTTAGAAGAAGTCCAAAGCAAATTTGGCGATCAAGTGCATGCTTTGGTCAAAGGCACGCTTGCTATGGGTAAGTTGTCTGATCTGATTGAGCAAAATAAACGTCTAGAAGATCATTTTAATAATAACCAACGTGAACATTTGACCGGCATTTATAAAATGCTGATTTCGGTGACCGAAGATGTTCGTGTTGTATTAATCAAACTTTCTGAACGTACTTATGCATTACGTGAGCTAGCGCATTCAACCAAAGAACGTCAAGAGCGTGTCGCACGAGAAATTTTAACCATTTACTCGCCGCTCGCGCACCGTTTAGGGATTGCACAGCTTAAGTGGGAGCTTGAAGATCTTGCTTTCCGTTATCTTGCACCTGAACGCTATAAAGAAATTGCCTCTTTACTGAATGAAAAACGTTTAGAGCGTGAACAATATATTCAGTTCGTGACAGAAAAGTTGCGTAAAGAACTATTAGATCATGGCATTGAGGCCGAGATTAATGGTCGGGTGAAACACATTTATTCGATTTATCGAAAAATGAAGAGTAAGAACCTGAGCTTTGATCAGCTTTATGACATTCGAGCAGTTCGCGTTTTGGTGGATAATGTACCTGAGTGTTATCACACACTGGGGATCGTTCATCAGATTTGGCGTCATATTCCGCATCAGTTCGATGATTATATTACCAACCCGAAAGCCAATGGTTATCGCTCACTGCACACGGCCGTGATTGCAGAGAACAAATCTTTAGAAGTGCAAATTCGTACGCATAATATGCACGAAGAAGCTGAGCTCGGGGTGTGTTCGCACTTTAACTATAAAGAAGGTTCTAAAACCACAGATTATTCATTTAATCATCGCTTACATTCTTTACGTGCAGTGCTTGAACATTATCAAGAACGAAATGATGCTAGCGCCCATAAAGAAGATGAGGCTTCTGAAAACTTCGAACAAATCCAAGAGTTTGAAGATTTTGAGAAAATCTATGTGTTCAGTCGTGATGGTGATATCAAAGAATTACCACGCGGTTCGACCGTGCTTGACTTTGCCTATCATGTGCATACTGAAGTGGGCAACAAGTGCTATGCAGCACGGGTGAACCAACGTTATGTACCTTTAACCTATACCCTCAAAACTGGGGAACAGGTCGAGATTTTAACCAAGAAAGATCGTGAGCCTAACCGAGATTGGTTGGTAAACTCGCTGGGTTATATCAAGACGGCTCGTGCACGTGATAAGTTGCGTCATTGGTTCCGTCAGCAAGACCGTAGTAAAAACTTGGAAGTGGGACGTGAGATTCTGAATAAAGAATTATCACGTTTGGCGATTCACCCGAAAAGTATCGATTTGAATGATTACTGCAATCATTTTAATGTGAAATTGGGTGAAGATATATTGATTGGCTTGGTGAGTGGTGACATTAGCTTGCATGCTTTAATCAATCAGGTTAACCGTCATATGCACCTCGATCAGGATGAGCCTGAACTGGTGTTAAAACCAACCTTGAACCCACGTGCAAGTCATACGCTTTCGGCGCATGGTATTTTGATTGATGGTTTGGACAATGTAGAACTACACATTGCTCAGTGTTGTCAGCCTGTGCATGGTGAATCGATTGCTGGTTATATCACCCTGAATCGTGGCGTAAGTATCCATAAGGTCGCATGTCCGGATTATATCCGTATGATTGGGCAAGAGCCTGAACGTGCGGTTGAAGCGGATTGGGAAATGCAGCCAACTCGTGGTCAAAGTGTGCAAATCGTGGTGGAAGCTTATGACCGTCGTGGTTTGCTTAAAGATCTGACTCAAGTGATTTTCTCAGACCAAATCAATATTCGTCAGGTGAATACCATTTCCGAGAGTGATGGTATTGCCAATATGAAGCTATTGATTGAAGTGAAAGGCTTGGCGCAGTTGTCGAAACTGTTGGCACGTCTAGAGCAACAACCAGGCATTATTAGCGCACGTCGATTGGTACAAGGTAGCTAAAAATAAAGCTGTATAAAAAAACCCGCTGCGTGCGGGTTTTTTATATTTTGGCATTTATATTATTTCATGGGGAAATATAACTAAATCTATGATATTTCATACGGTCAACATATATTCTGTAAAAAAAAAATCGTCAATGCTATAATCCGCACCATTCTGAAATATATGTTTTAAAGGCTAAGGAAATACAGCGCATGGTGCTTATGAATATGTCTCGGCTGGTGATGAGCCGGGCCGATGAGGTATTTCCTGCCTTAGAGCAAATTCCTGCAATGCAGCGTCGCCGTTTGTCATTGGTGGCGAAGCTGGCTTTAAACTCGGCTATGCAGGTTTTGGCAAAACAGCGCGTTGACTATATTGTATGGGTTTCGCAGTATGGTGATGAAACCAAGACCCTGAAAATTTTAGAAGATGTGCTGCATGAGCAAACACCATCGCCGACGCAGTTTTCAACTTCTGTACATAACGCTGTATCCGGTCTGTATTCGATCTTATGCAAAGACGCTACTCCTTCAACCAGTTTAGCTGGTTCTTGGAATGATGCATTGATTGAAGCCTATGCTTGGCTCAAGACGATGCCCGAAGCCAGCCGCGCGTTGGTGGTGTATTATGATGAAGCCTTACCTGAACTGTATGCTGAACATCAGCCCTTTACTGCTTTTGCTATGAGCGCATTGGTTTCACTGCAACCTGAAAATTTAAAGCTGGATCTTTCTCACCATTCGGACATACAGACGTATTTTCAGCAGGCATTACAATTTTATCATTTCTGGCAAGATGACAGTCAATTTGAAAGCGCTGCGTGGACAAAATGCTGAACTTAAAAAATATCAAGAAAAAAGCCAATTATGTCTGGCGTGTCGGTGCGACAGGCTTTAGTTTTGCCAGCTTTGGAGCAGGTGGAGCAGCGATAGGTGGCCTTGTTGCGCCTTTGGTGAAACTCAGTACCCAAGATGAAGCCTTACGCATACAGCGCACGCAAAAAGTCATTAAGCACAGCTTTAAAGGCTTTACTGAAATGATGGTTAAGCTAGGCATTATGACCTATGAAGTTGAAGGGCTGGAAAAACTGCAGCACAGTCAGCAGGAGTTGGTGATTGCCAATCATCCGACACTGATTGACGTTGTGATATTAATTGGTTTAATGGAACAGGCAAATTGCGTGGTCAAACAGACGCTGTGGTCTAACCCATTTACCAAAGGCCCTGTGCAGAGTGCGGGCTATATTCTAAATGCAGGTTCAGAACAATTTATTCAGGATTGCGTGAACAAACTGCAGCAGGATAAAGCGGCATCATTACTGATTTTCCCAGAAGGGACACGGACTGAAAAAGATAAGCAGCTGAATGACTTTCAGCGCGGCGCTGCCAATATTGCCTTGCGCGCAGGTGTGCTGATTCGGCCAGTACTGATTACATGTACACCTTCGACCCTGACCAAAAATGAAAAGTGGTATCACATCCCAGAACAGCCTTTTCATATTCACGTGAAAGTTTTGGATGCGATCCAAGTGGAAGACGTATTGGATGATGTAACGGTCAATCCAAAAAATGTACGTCAATTAAATCAACAATTACAGTGGTTTTTTAACCAAGAGTTATCCTTAAATGAACAATCTTGCTGATGAATTGAAGCAAATGATTATTGATGTGCTTGCCCTAGAAGACATCACCATTGCAGACATTGAAACAGAAGCGCCTTTATTTGGCGACGGTCTGGGTTTGGATTCAATTGATGCATTGGAGCTGGGCTTGGCATTGAAAAAGCGTTACGGCATTCATTTAAATGCAGAGTCTGCAGAAACCAAAGAACACTTTAAATCAATTCAAAGCTTAGTGGCTTTAGTTGAAGCTCAGAAAACAGCATAAGAGGTTGCTATGCTTGCACAAGAAACCGTTTTAGAAAAATTGCGCGAATGGATGGACGAATTGTTTGAAATCGCGCCTGAAGATGTACAGCTTGAGTCCAATCTGGCAACAGATTTGGATGTAGACAGCATCGATGCGATTGATTTGGTCGTAAAGATTAAAGAATTAACCGGTAAGCAAGTAAATCCGGAAGATTTTAAAAATGTCCGCACCGTACAGGACGTTGTAGCCGTCATTCAGAATATGTCAGCTGAATGAATGCAGTTTTTAAAGGGATAGCAGTAATCGGATTGATTCTCTATCCTTTTTTTGTCGGCTATGGTTTGGCAAAAGGCCACTATGCATGGGTGAGTGTGCTGCTGATTGCACTGGGCATGATGCGCATGTTCAGCAAGGGCAATGCTTTGCTGTGGCCTTTGACCGGCTTTGCTATACTCTGCGGTGGGCTAAGCTTGATACTTAAAGATCATGCGTGGCTAAAACTGTACCCAGTCTGCATGAATGTGGGTGCTTTGATTATTTTCAGTATGACCTTAATCAAACCGCCATCCATGATTGAGCGCTTTGCGCGGTTAGCTGAGCCAGACTTACCGCCAGAAGGCGTGCATTGGACACGTCAAGTCACCAAAGTGTGGTGCGGATTTTTTGCTATCAATGCGCTGATTGCATTATGGACGGTGTATTTTGTGTCAATGAAGATTTGGGTGCTGTATAACGGTTTTATTTCCTATATGTTGATGGGTATTTTATTGCTCGGAGAGTACCTGCTGCGCAAACGCCAGCAGCGATTGCATCAGGCGCAAAAATAGCGTCATTTTCATTTTTTTAATTTAGAAAATAATCACGGTTTAGAAATAACATTTATGTCTTGTCATTTTCAGCACCATCTGCATTCATCCCGAACTTTATGTATTCAGTCTGATCTACGTGAAATTTCATTTCAGGATTTTTGGCAGGATGTTGCGCTGCAGGCAGCTCAGATCCGCATGTCATCTGAACCTGTTTGGGCGCTGTGGGAACAAGACAGCTATGAGTTTTTGGTGCTGCTATTTGCTGCTTTGCAGGCAAAAAAACAGGTATTGCTGCCGCCAAACCGTGTCAGTGACTTAGAAAAAGAATTGGCTGCCGAGCAGATCTATTTTCTAAAACGTAGTAAAAGCTCAGATAAAAAGCATCAAGAAACTTTTGAATTTGATGACGCCTTTTTAAATCAGGCGCAGGTGTATTTTTATACATCAGGCTCTACAGGCCAACCGAAAAAAATTCCTCGCACCTTACAGCAGCTGTTTAATGAAGTTTGCGGCCTAGATGCTAGCTTTACTTTGCCCGAACAGGCCATCGCAATTGCAACAGTCAGTCATCAGCATATATATGGCTTACTATTTAAACTGCTGTGGCCTTTGGCGAGCGGGCGCAGCTTTTATCAAAAGCAATTGGCCTTTCCTGAAGATGTGGCCGATATTCAAAAGAAAATTGCGCATTTACAGCTGCCAAACTATGTGATTTCCAGCCCAGCCTTGCTCAAGCGCTGGACCAAGGATGTGCTGTTGCAAGACTGTATTACGGTGTATTCCTCTGGCGGCAAGCTGGATGCGGGTGTCCGCCCATATTTGAACAGTCCCATTACAGAAGTGTTTGGCAGTTCTGAAACAGGCGGAATTGCGCATCGTCAGCAGGATGATGCCTTATGGACTCCTTTTGCCAATGTTGATATTCAGGCTCAGGAACAGCAAGAATTGGCAGTCAAAACCAATCATGCATTTAGTACAGACTGGATTTTGACGGGTGATAAAGTCGAACTGACAGAAATGGCGAACCCTAAGAGCCCATTTCGATTGCTGGGCCGTTTAGACCGAATTGTGAAACTGGAAGAAAAGCGTTTAAGCCTCGATGCCATTGAGCTGAAAATTGCAGATTTAAATGCTGTACAGCAATGCCACGTTTTGGTGTATGAAAAAGAGCACCGTCAAATTTTAGCCGCGGTGGCTGTGCTGACGGATGAAGCGCGTCAGCATCTGCAGGAAATGGGCAAAGCGGCATTCGTAGCGCAGCTAAAAAAACAATTAAGTGAAAAGCTGGAAAGCATTGCCATTCCGCGGCAATGGCGCTTCTTGTCCCTGATGCCGCAAAATGCACAATCAAAACTCAATAAGCAGTATTTAAAGTCTTTGTTTCAGCCAATGCAGCTGCCTGTAATTTTGACACAGCAGATACACGATGAGCAGCTTAATTTAGCGCTGGAATTCAGTCCTGAGTTAGAATGCTTTAAAGGACATTTTCCGAATTTTCCAATTTATCCAGGCGTTGGTCAAATTGGCTTCATTCAGCATTTTGCAAAGCAGCATTGGGCGGATTTGCAATGGTGCAATGGTTTTGAGCAGTTAAAATTTCAGGACTTGATTCGTCCTTATCAATGTGTGGATTTATCCTTGATGCGAAAGGCGCACAAAGTCAGTTTTGAACTGAAACAACACGATAAAACATTGGCTTCTGGGCGGCTGCTGTTTGCTGTTTCAGCGGTGGAAGAATAAGCCGAGGGTATAAGAATGCAGCATTGCTTTGTAATTCCAGTTTACAACCATCCGCATTATTTGGCGGCCTTAACTACGCATCTAAACGTTTTTCAGTTGCCTATTATTATGGTGAATGATGGCAGTGATGCTGAATGTACAGCGGTGCTGCGGTCATTGGCTGCAGATAATCCTTTACTGGATTTGGTTGAGCATGAAGTCAATCAAGGCAAGGGCGGGGCGGTTATGACGGGGCTGCAGCATGCATATAAGCAGGGCTATAGTCACGCCTTGCAATTAGACTCGGATGGTCAGCATGACTGGAATGATATTCAGCACTTTTTAGATGCCTCGACGCAGCATCCAGAAGCGATGGTGATTGGTCTGCCTGTATTTGATGAATCTGTGCCGAAAAAACGCTTATATGGCCGTTATGCCACGCACATTTGGGTGTGGATTAACAGCCTATCCTTTGAAATTAAAGACAGTATGTGCGGTTTTCGAGTTTATCCGCTGGCGCAGACAGTAAAAGTACTGAATAGCGCTAAATTTCAGCCCCGTATGGGCTTTGACTCAGAAATTTTGGTGCGCTTGAAATGGGAAAATGTACATTTTGTGAATGTGCCGACGCGGGTCATCTATCCTGAAGACGGTATTTCGCATTTTAATGTTTGGCGAGATAATTTAGGGATGGCTCGCGCGCATAGCCGGTTATTGGGCGGCATGCTGCTGCGTTTACCCAAATTGCTGTATTACAAAGTGAAAGGCTAAGCGTGTCAGAGCAAAACGTGTCAGAACAAAAGACTCCCAAATGGAGCAGCATCAAAGAGCGTGGCGGCATGTTGCCACTGATGCTGATGCTCGGCTTTTACCGATTGGGTGGACGCTGGCTGTGCAGATTGGTGCTGTATTTTGTGATTATGTGGTATTGGCTGTTTTCAAACACAGCACGCCAAGCTTCTTTACTGTATTTAAAAAAGCTGCATTATTTTGCAGGCAGTCAATCACCTTTTGCGTCTGAGCCGCATATGGGGCAGACCTATACGCATCTCATGCAGTTTGGCGAATGCATTTTAGATAAAATTGAAGGCTGGCTGGGCAATGTGGCCGAGCAAGAACTGCAGCTGCATGGGCATGAACATTTCCGTGCGCATTACCAAAAAGGCGCAGTGATTGTGGTGTCGCATTTTGGCAATATCGAGCTGCTGCGAGCAGTGAAATCTGAGCATCCGCAAAAAATTAATGTGCTGGTCTATCAAAAGCACGCGACAAAATTTAATGAATTTTTAAAGAAGCTGAATGAGCATGCCGATGTGAATTTGGTTTCGGTAGATGAGTTGGGTATTGAAACCGCATTGATTTTGCAAGATAAGCTGGATCAAGGTGAGTGGGTGATTGTGGCTGCCGACCGTGTACCTGTGCAGTCTGGCCGTGTCCAGCCTGTTGAGTTTTTAGGGGAACAGGCGCTGTGGCCGCAAGGCGCGTGGATTTTGGCAAGTTTATTGAAAGCGCCCGTTTTGGCGGTGTTTTGCTATCGGGTGCAAGCGCATTTTGAAGTGCATATTCATAAAGTGGCCGATCAGCTGAACTGGCCGCGTAAAGAGCGCATGCAAGCCATGCAGCAGACCACTCGGCAATATGTGCAGCTGCTGGAAAAGCATTGCATGCGTGCGCCGTATCAATGGTTTAATTTTTATAATTTTTGGAATAAAGGATAAGTCTTGTGTTAACGATTGGGGAATTCGCTCTCAGCATTGAAGATATTGTGGCTGTTGCGCGTAAAGAACATCAAGTAGCACTGCCTGCTTCAGATGAGTGGAATGCATTGATTCAGCGCGGCGCAGATTTTCTCGATCAGTTATTGCAGGATGAAGGCGTTATTTATGGCGTAACCACAGGCTATGGCGATTCTTGCCTTGTGGAAATTCCACCGCATCAAGTGAATGAATTGCCTTTGCATTTGTCACGCTTTCATGGCTGCGGTATGGGCCAAAATTTGGATTTAATCACCGCGCGTGCAGTGGTTGCCGTACGGTTATGTTCGCTGGCACGTGGCTATTCAGGTGTATCGCATGCCTTGCTGCAGCGTTTGGCGTGGATGCTGAATGAAGATGTGATTCCCGTCATTCCATCGGAAGGTTCTGTCGGCGCTAGCGGTGATTTAACCCCATTGTCTTATATTGCGGGTGCTTTGGTCGGTGAGCGTGATGTGTATTATCAAGGCAAGATTGTACCCATTGCAGAGGTATATGCTGAAAAAGGCATGCAGCCTTTAGTGATGCGCCCTAAAGAAGGTTTGGCGTTGATGAATGGCACGGCAGTGATGACGGCTATTGCCTGCTTGAATTATAAAAAAGCAGAACAGATAGCCTTGACCAGCACCATGGTGACAGCATTGAATGTCTTGGCGCTGGAAGGTAATCCAAGCCATTTTGATGAGGTCTTATTTGCGCAAAAGCCGCATCCAGGCCAGCAGCAGATTGCTGCGCAACTGCGTGTTTGGCTGAACAGCCAAGTGCAGACAGAGCACCAAAGTTCACGTCTGCAGGACCGTTACTCACTGCGCTGTGCACCGCATATTATTGGCGTATTTGAAGACTCAAAAGTGTGGCTGCGCCAGTTTATTGAAAATGAATTAAATTCCAGCAATGACAATCCATTGATTGATCCTGTGAATTTGCGTGTACTGCATGGCGGACATTTCTATGGCGGTCATATTGCGCAGGCCATGGACAGTTTAAAAATCATGATTGCCAATATTGCAGACTTGATGGACCGCCAGCTCGCGCAATTGGTCGATTACAAAATGAATAACGGCCTGCCGCGCAACTTGACGGGTTCAAGCCCAGAACGCATGCCGTTGAATCATGGATTTAAAGCCGTGCAAATTGGGGTGTCGGCATGGACAGCAGAAGCACTGAAACAGACTTTGTCAGCATCAATTTTTTCTCGTTCAACTGAATGTCATAATCAAGATAAAGTCAGTATGGGAACCATTGCAGCGCGTGATGCGAGTCGTGTGATTGCGCTGACTGAACAGGTAATGGCGGCATTGAGCTGTGCTGCTGTGCAGGCGGTTCAATTGAAAGGTTTAGATACAGAACTCAGTCCAGTATTAACAGCATTTCAACAGTGGGTGCTTCAAAGCTTCAACTATGTGGAGGAAGATCGCCCTTTACAAAACGAGCTGCAGGCGCTGGTCAACCGTTTTGAAAATTTAGAACTTTTGAACAGCATTGCTGTATAAGCCAAGGATAAAGCGATGCATGCAGATGTGATTATTGATGTGCCTTTTCATGATGTGGACACAATGAATGTGGTTTGGCATGGGCATTATTTAAAATATTTTGAAATTGCCCGCTGTAAGCTGCTGGATCAGTTTCATTATAACTATACGCAAATGCGTGATTCAGGCTATGTATGGCCTGTAATTGAAAGCCATGTGCGCTACGTGCAGGGCATCGAATTTGAACAAAAAATCCGTGTACGCGCAATTTTAAAAGAATGGGAAAACCGTCTGAAAATTGAGTATCAGATTTTTGATGCAATTTCGGGCAGACGCCTCACTAAAGGTTATACCACGCAAGTGGCAGTGAAGATTGCAACACGTGAAATGTGTTATCAGTCGCCTCAAATTTTATTGGACTGTTTAAATGTATGGTCTGAATTTAAAGCGGAGTAGTAGGATGAATATTCGATCTCCTATTTTAAAAGCAGTATTGCCGCTGTGTTTGATTACAGCTTCTGCTCTGATGACATCTGCAGGTCATGCGCAGAATACCGAATTGAAGCAGGTCTTTTCGCAATTGGCGGCAACGCCAGTGGTACGCGCCAATTTTGAACAGCAGAAAAAATTGGCTTCGCTGAATAAAACCTATGTTTCGAAAGGCGAAGTGCTGTTCAGTAAAAATCAGGGCGTGCTTTGGCAAATTCAAAGTCCTGTGAAAGCAGATCTAATCGTGACGCCGCGTAAGCTGGTGCAAAAAACGCAGCGCACTTCAAGCCAAATTGCAGTTGATAAAACGCCTTATGGTTCTGTTGCGACTATGTTTTTACAGCTGATGTCTGGTAATGAAACTGCACTGGCGAAAAACTTTAATGTGGTTTCAGCCAATTATACTCCTGCACAGTGGAATGTGGTGCTGACACCAAAGAGCAGTTTATTTAAAAAACTGTTTGTCCGTGTTGATGCTCAAGGTCAGCGTTATGTGAACCGCATTGTGATTCAGGAACAGGCCAATAACAGCACGGTCATCCGATTTAGTCAGCAAAGCGCTCAACCTCAAACTTTAACGGCTGCGGAAAATGCGCTTTTCCAATTGGCAAAATAAATTTACAGCCATTTGGCTGGTCATACTCTGTGTCATTGCGGTCGTTTTAGCTGCGGCATGGCTGAACAATGGCATTAAAATTCAGACCAATATTTTTGCCTTGCTGCCAGAAACACATCAAGATGCGAATCTGGAGCGTGCGCAAAACTATGTCAGCAATCAGCTGAATGACAAAGTCTTTGTAGTGCTGGATGCTCAAAATGATCAGCAGCTGGATCAAGCCACAAAACTACTGAAAACGCAGGCCAATCAAAGCCAACTATTTCAGCCTATGCGTCCTCAGCTGGACTATGACAAATTTGCCAAACTGCTGTATCAGCACAAGGCAGGGCTATTAACCCAGAGCGATCGTGAACTGCTGCAGCACAAAGATTATGCCACCTTAGCAGAGCAAGGCTTATTGCAATTGATGAGTCCGGGTATGCCGGTCACGGCGGAAATGCTGCAAAGTGATCCGCTGTTGCTGTTTCCACGTTATGCGATGGGGCTTAGCGCGTTACAGAACAATTCAGATATTAGCCTAGAACAAGGCTTTGCCACCAAGCGCGATGAACAGGGCATTTCCAGATTGGTGGTGCTGCAGCTTAAGAACAGTCCTTACAGCATTGCCTATCAAGAACAGACCGATGCTTTTATTCAGCAGATGAATCAGCATCTGCGCCAATTGCAGGTTAAACCGCATTGGACAGGAACACTGCTGTTTGCGCAATTTGGTACAAACTCTGCAAAAGAAGAAATTTCGACGATTGGTGTCGGTTCAACCCTCGGCATTCTGCTTTTGGTGTGGTTTGGCTTCCGCTCTATCCGCCCCATGCTGACAGAAATGGTCGCGGTGGGCACAGGCAGCTTGGTCGCATTTGCTGTTACCTACAGTATTTTTGGCGAAATTCATTTAATGACTTTGGTTTTTGGTGCCAGTTTGATTGGCGTCTGTGTGGATTTTTCATTTTACTTTATGGCCATGCAGTCGCAGCACCGTCAAATTGATGGTTTTGCCGTCTTAAAGCCATTATTGCCGAGCTTGTTTGTGGGGCTGATGACCACGCTGCTGGCTTATGTGGTACTGAGCTTTACGCCATTTCCGGGCTTTAAGCAGATCGCTGTGTTCTCTATGGTCGGTCTAAGCGCCGCATGGATTACCAGTATTTTACTGCTGCCGCGCTTGCCTGCTTTAAATGCCGAACCTGCGATTCGTGTGCTGAGTTTTATTGGCCATTCGCGCAACTACATTCAAGCGCGCAATCGCTTACGCTATATCTTGATGGCGCTGATAGTTGCAGTGACTGGCAGCAGTTTACTGTTCTTAAAAAGCAATGATGATATCCGTAACTTGCAAAGTATGGATCAACGCTTAAAGCAGGAAGATCAGTATGTGCGTGAACGATTTATGCAGCAGCAGGGCAGTGATTATTTTGTAGTACAAGGCAAAACATCTGCAGAATTAGAGCGCAATGAACAGTACTTACTGGATCAGCTGTCTGTGTTGCAGCAGGCTGGAAAATTAGATGCGCTACAGGCACTGGGGCAGTGGGTGCCGCCTCTGGCGCAGCAAAAGCAGAATGTAGCTATGCTTCAAGCCATTCCAAAGCAGGCATTGCGTGATTATGCACAGGTGCTGCAACTGAATGAGTCTGACGTTTTGAATTGGCAGGTAAACTTGAAGCATCAGCCGCTGCTGAGTGATGCTGTGTTTCAAGATCATCCGCTGCATTTTTTACAGATGAGTTCTACCCAGCGTTTAGTCATGCTGCAAAATGTGCATGATGTGGCAGCTTTGCAAAAATTAAGCAATCACAACGTGCAGCTGCTACGGCCAGTTAATCAGCTGTCTGAGCTATTTCAGCAGCATCGTATGCAAGCACAGTGGCTGCTGCTGAGTGCTTTGGCAATTTTAGCCATTGGCTTAGGGCTGCTATATGGGAAAAAATCCATCCTGCCGCTGGTGCTTCCCGTGACCATGGCGTTGATGACAACCTTTGCCATACAGGCTTGGTTAGGCGTAGAAATTAATTTGTTCAGCATTATGGGCACCTTCCTGATTATTGGCATTGGCGTGGACTATGCGATTTTCTATCGTCATGGGCATGACCATCCGCAAGTGGTCGGCATGGCGCTGTTTCTATGCATGATGTCGACTTTCTTTGGGTTTGGACTTCTGTCCTTTAGCCATACCTATGCCATTCACAGCTTTGGCTTGACGGTGCTGCTCGGGGTCATTTTTTCATTTATTTATGCAACATTGTTTACATCTTCCGATGCAGAGCATGTTGTGGTTCAGCAATATCAGCCAAAGCTGAGTAAAAAGGTAATAGTGCAATGAGCACACTACAGCACACAGATGTTTTAATTATTGGCGCAGGGCCTTCGGGTAGTTCGGCAGCAGCCTTACTGCGTCAAAAAGGCTATCAAGTGACGGTGATCGAAAAACAATATTTTCCGCGCTTTTCAATTGGGGAATCTCTACTGCCGCAGTCTATGGTATTTCTAGAAGAAGCTGGCCTGCTGGAGACGGTGCGTGAGCATGTCGAAGAATATGCATTTCAATTTAAAAACGGCGCAGCTTTCCTAAAAGGCCCGCAGCGCAGTTTCTATGATTTTACTCAAAAATTCAGTGAAGGCCCGGGCACTACTTGGCAAGTACGCCGTGCCAATTTTGACCATTTGCTGGCGCAGCAGGCAGGCAAAATGGGTGCAGACATCCGCTTTGGTCATGAAGTGACAGCTGTAGATGTAGAAAGCGCGCATCCTATTTTAACGGTGAAAGATGAACAAGGTCAGCCTTATCAAATTCAAGGCAAGTTTCTTCTGGATGCCAGCGGCTTTGGCCGAATTTTGCCTAAATTTTTAGATTTAGAAAGCCCATCAGATTTCCCAGTTCGTCGCGCCGTATTTACGCATATTGAAGACGGTATTTTGGATGATCTAGAATTTGACCGTGAAAAAATCTTGATTGCGGTGCACGAAAAAGATCATCGTGCATGGTATTGGCTGATTCCTTTTGCCGATGGACGTTCATCGTTTGGTGTAGTTGCAGAACAAGACTTTTTTGAAAAATACGGTTATGACGGTAGTCCCGATTATGATTTAGAGGCATTGCAAAAACGCATTTTGGCGGATGATGTGAGTTTATCTAAGGTGCTGCGCAATGCGAAGCATGATACGCCAGTCCGTACATTGGTTGGCTATTCTGCCAATGTTAAACAGCTGGCTTCACATAATTATGCATTGCTCGGCAACGCGGGCGAGTTTTTAGATCCTGTATTCTCTTCAGGGGTGACTATTGCGCTGAAATCTTCTAGCTTGGCCATTCCTTTGGTTGATAAAGTATTGCAAGGTCAGTCTGTGGACTGGATGGTGCAGTATGAAAAACCGCTGCGCAAAGGTATTCAAGTGTTCCGCGCCTATGTGGAATCTTGGTATACAGGCGAATTTCAAGATGTGGTATTTTCCAAGAAGCAAGATGAAAAAATCCGCCGTATGATAGCCTCGCTTTTGGCAGGCTATGCGTGGGATGAAACAAATCCGATTCACCGTAATGCCAAGCAGCGTTTGAGCACATTGGCGGAATATTGCCGCGAAGCGCAAATGCGGGAAACCATGACAGATGGCACTTAATTTAAATGCTAAAATCACTGCTTTAGTTTTGGCTGGCGCTGTTTTGTGCAGCGGCTGTCAAAGCTTGGCGCCTAAAATTCTGCCTAAGGCGCAAGGCTTGTCTGCGCCGCAATGGACCGCGCAAAGCTATCAGCGCCAAGATCAAATTGAAGTGCAATGGAAAGAACATGGCTTCAGTTTTTTGCTGTATCAGCAGCAAAGCGGTCAGCAGCTGGACATGCTGGCGCTGAGCCTGACTGGGCAGCAGCTGTTTAAACTTAGTTTTGATGGGCAGCAGGTTCGTGTGGAACAGCGTATAGATGCCATGAAATACTTGTCCTTTGACTACGTGGTGCGGGATATTCTGTACGCAACCTATCCACAGTTCATGGCATTACATGCAGGGCAAACGGCTGTGACGCAAAAAGACGGTGTGGTATATATCAATCAGCAGCCCGTATTAAACATTCAGCCGCTAGAAGGAGCGGTTGAACTGAATAACCTGCAAGTACCGTATCAAATGGTAATCAGCGCGGTGAGCAATACTTTGGAAGATGATCGAGGCGAGAGTGACCAATAACAATATCATGCGCCATTCTGCTGTGGGGATACAGTTCAGCGCGGCTTTGTCTGCTTTGGGGGAAAATGCCAGTGAATTGAAAAATGCACTGTGCACTGCAGACAATACATTAACGCAGCGTCAAGATTTAATTGCAGAGCGCACGGTTTGGGTGGGGGCTTCTGCTGCATCCTTAGAACAAAACATACCTGAATATTTACAGCCTGCAGATTCGCGTAATTTACGATTTGCTTTAACCGCTTTGCGGCAAATAGAGGCGGATATTCGCGTCTATACCGCGCAATTTGCAAAGCAGCGCCTTGCGGTTATTGTCGGGACATCTACGTCAGGCATCGCAGATAATGAAACTGTGTTGAAAGTGCATTTTCAGCAATTGTCTAATGAGTCAGTGCAGCATCAGAAACAGGAAATGGGCTGCATAGCCAAATCACTGCAGCAGTACTTGGGCTGGGAAGGCCCTGCATATACTATTTCAACAGCATGCTCTTCGGCAGCCAAAGCCATGGCTGCAGGGCAGCGCCTGCTAAATACCGATTTGGCCGATGCTGTATTGGTTGGCGGTGTAGATACACTGTGCAAGTTAACTTTAAATGGCTTTGATAGCCTAGAAAGCCTGTCCAGCAGTATATGCCAGCCTTGTGGTGCGCAGCGTGACGGCATCAATATTGGTGAAGCGGCGGCGTTATTTTTATTGTCCAAAGACTCGGCTCCAGTGATGCTGTTGTCAAGTGGTGAATCTATGGATGCATGGCATATTTCTGCGCCGCATCCAGAAGGACAAGGTGCGGCAGAAGCTATGCAAAAAGCCTTGAATAGTGCAGGCTTGAAAGCCAGCGACATTGGCTATTTAAACTTGCACGGTACATCCACTCCGCAAAATGATGCGATGGAAATTAAAGCGGTGCAGACTGTTTTTGCAGATTATCCAGTTGCACTGAGCAGCACCAAGCATAAAACGGGTCACTGCCTAGGCGCGGCAGGCGCGATTGAAGCTTTTATTTGCCAGCAGGTGCTGTTAGATCAGTCTTGGCTGCCTTTGCATCACGCAGGTGAATTAGATCCAGCTTTAGCCCAGCAGAATTATGTTTTGGACAGCCATGCAGCGCAGCCGATGCATTATGTTATGAGCAACTCCTTTGCTTTTGGCGGCAGCAATATCAGTTTAATTTTAGGAACCGTTTTGCCATGATGGATGCCGTACAGTTTATTCCGCATGAAAAACCCATGGTTTTTGTGGATCATCTGATTCAAGCCAATGATCAGTTTGCGATTGCGGAATTACAGATTCGACCTGAGCTGATGTTTTGCGAAGCCGAAGGTTTGCCGACATGGAGCAGCATTGAATTAATGGCGCAAACCATCAGTGCCTATGCGGGGCATAAAGGGCAAACTAAAGGCTTGCCGCCTAAAGTCGGCTTTTTATTGGGTACGCGTAAAATGCAGTTGCCATGTCCATATTTCGCTTTGGGCAGTACCGTGTGTATTCGAGTTGAGCAGAGTTATCTGCACGAAGGTCTAGGCCAGTTTAATTGTGAAATTGAATATCAAGAACATCGCTTTAGCGCCATGCTGAGTGTATTTGAACCAGAAAATATGAATGACGCGATTGGGAAATGAACGTGAGCAGAAGAATTTTAGTAACAGGATCCAGCCGCGGTATAGGTAAGGCAATTGCTTTAGAATTGGCAAAAGCTGGTTTTGATATCACTGTGCATGCGCGTTCTCGTCAGCAGGAAGCGGAGCAGGTAGCGCAAGAAATTCAGACTATGGGACAAAGCAGTCATGTGCTGATGTTTGATGTAAACGACCGTGAAAATATAGCCTCAATTTTAGAACAGGATATGGCTGAGTATGGCGCGTTTTATGGTGTAGTGCTGAATGCAGGCTTAACCCGTGATGGCGCTTTTCCAGCCTTGACCGATGATGATTGGGATGAGGTGGTATCGACCTCACTGAATGGTTTTTACAATGTGCTTAAGCCATTGATGATGCCGATGATCCGATTGAAAAAAGGCGGGCGTATTGTCACATTATCCTCAGTTTCTGGTGTGATGGGCAACCGCGGACAAGTCAATTACAGTGCTGCCAAAGCAGGCTTAATTGGTGCAACCAAAGCGCTGGCGCTGGAATTAGCAAAACGGAAAATTACCGTTAACTGCGTGGCGCCCGGTTTAATTGAAACCGAAATGGTGACAGATGAAGTCAAAGAACATGCGCTAAAAATGATTCCAATGCAGCGCATGGGGCAAGTGGATGAAGTGGCAAAAACGGTTAAGTTTTTATGTAGTGATGATGCCAGCTATATTACCCGCCAAGTGATTTCGGTAAATGGAGGACTGATTTGATGAAACGTGTAGTCGTTACAGGCATGTCAGGCATCACTTCATTGGGTGAAACCGCAGATCAAATTTTTGAACAATTTGCAGCAGGTAAAAGCGGCATCCGCTACATGCCCGATTGGGAAGTCTATGGTGATCTGCGCAGCAAGCTTGGCGGTCCTGTAGAGAGCTTTACCGTTCCCAAGCATTTTAACCGTAAGGTGACCCGTGGCATGGGCCGTGTAGCATTAATGTCTGTAGTCTGCGCAGAAAAAGCGCTGGAAGATGCTGGCCTGCTCAACCATAAGATTCTGCAAAGCGGTGAAGCTGGCGTGGCCTTTGGTTCATCTGCCGGCAGTGTTGATGCGGTCGGTGAGTTTGGCGCCATGCTGCTGGACAATAATATGAACAAGCTGAATGCGACGACCTATATCCGGATGATGTCACATACCAGCGCGGTCAACATGACGGTATATTTTGGTTTGAAAGGCCAAACATTTCCAACGTCCAGCGCCTGTACTTCAGGTTCCATGGCGATTGGTCAGGCATACGAAGCCATTAAATACGGTAAGCAGACAGTGATGATTGCAGGCGGAGCAGAAGAGTTGAGCGCTGCAGGTTCTGCGGTGTTTGATGTGCTGCTGGCGACCAGTACGCAAAATGACAGCCCAGAAAAAACACCGCGTCCCTTTGATGCAAAGCGTGATGGCTTGGTGGTGGGCGAGGGTGCAGGCTGTCTGATTTTAGAAGAATATGAACATGCCAAAGCGCGCGGAGCGAACATTTATGCAGAAATTATTGGTTATGGAACCAATACCGATGGTCAGCATGTAACACGTCCAGATTCTGAGATGATGGGACGCTGCATGCAGCTTGCACTGAAAGATGCGCAGGTAGATGTCTCGGAAATTGACTATGTGAACGCGCATGGTACATCGACCGATCAAGGTGATGTCGCTGAAACTCAAGCGACAGCCCGCATATTAGGCAAGAAGCCGATCAGCTCATTAAAGAGTTATTTTGGGCATACGCTAGGTGCTTGCGGCGCGATTGAAGCCTGGCTGAGTATTGAAATGATGCAACGTAAACAGCTGGTGCCGACTTTAAATTTAGAACAGCTTGACAGTGCCTGCGGCGATTTGGATTATATAGTCAATGAAATGCGTTCAGCAGAAACGCACATGCTGATGAGCAACAATTTTGCATTTGGAGGGATTAATACCTCCTTGATATTTAAACAGGTTTAATTTAAAAAAGAGGGAAAAATAATGATATTGAAAAATATCTGTGCTGCAGCTGTATTGATGGCAGGGGCAATGACCGTTGTGCATGCAGCAGATGCCATGCATGATTTTAATTTCAAAGAAGCTGTTGATCGTGCAGTTGCTGACGGTACGCTAGATGGTTCTGTGAAATTTTATCTGGCAGGGACAAAATCTGGCGGTAAAGTCATTGAAAAAGGTTTAGTCACCAATAAAAAAACCAACGGTTTTGCCAAATCTGCAGAAAGCTCATGTGATCATGTACTGCGTTCTGCATTGATTCAATTCCAAAATACCGCTAAAGCCAAAGGCGCGAATGCAGTAACTAACTTGGTGAGTTTCTACAAGTCAAATGAAACTCGCAGCACCTCCACATATCAATGCGCGAAAGGAACTGCGATTGCAGGCGTAGCGCTGAAAGGTGATATCGTTAAATTTTAAGTGATTGCTGTATTTTAAACATAAACATCAAGCTGAGCAGGGCATGAATAAGCCAAGAACCATTCAAGTGCTACAAATGCCATTGCTCAACTTGCGCCTTTAACGCGCGATGAATTTTCTGATATGCGCGCTTATCAGGCCTATAAAAAAACAGCAAATTTATCAGCAGCGCAATTTACATCTTTCAGACGCCATGCAGCGGCCCATGCAAGACACAGATTTTTTAAAGACTGAATTTGGTAAACCTTATTTAGCCCAAACAGCAGCGCTCGCCTTTAATCATTCGGATAGCCAGCAGCATTATGCTTTGGCAATCAGCAGTCATAATCATGATATAGGCGTAGACGTGGAAGACTTAGCGCGCAAAGTGTGTTTCGAGGCATAGACTTGTCATGACTTTCATCCCAATGAGTTGGTGAACTTGGGGCAGGCAGACTCCTGATGAATACTGGTTTAAAGTGTGGACGATCATGGGAGCTGTACTAAGCGCTTGTGGACTAGGTATCCGCATGAGTTTAAATGTGTTTGATACGCAGGCGTATCCTTCGCACAATGGCGAGATATACTGTCATGCGAAAATAGGTTCATTTGCTTATTAATACTATTGTTCCCGAACATGATGTTGACCGAATCATGGCGATCAAAGTAGTCTTACAAATAGTTTACATTTCCTGAAATTCAAATTTTTTAGCATGAATAGAATTCTGCATAAAGCATAAATTTAGAGTTGCTTATTCGCTGCATATTGTAATTCGCCATAAAAAAACCCATCCGAAGATGGGTTTTGAACTGAAATCAAAGTTGAAAACCTTAAGGAATCTCTTCTTCTTCAAATTCAGGCTTCACTTGTACAATGAAGTCTTGACGGTTTAGACCACGCCATAGCGCGAAGGCTGTACCAATGTAGATTGATGAATATGTACCCACAAATACACCAACAAACATTGCAACAGAGAACCATTTCAGACCATCACCGCCCAGTACCATCATCGCTACAACAACCAGTAATAGTGTCATTGAGGTATGAATGGTACGGCGAAGTGTTTCAGTTAATGCACTGTTGACAACTTCGAGAGGCTCAGCACCACGAATCTTACGGAAGTTTTCACGAATACGGTCAGATACAACGATGTTATCGTTGAGCGAGAAACCGATAATCGCGAGTAGTGCAGCCAAAACTGTTAAGTCAAACGGCCACTGCATCATGGCAAAGATACCAATGGTCACCACGATATCGTGGAATAAAGACAGTACAGCACCCATCGCAAGTTTGAATTCAAAGCGAATAGTGACATAAACCAGCATGAGCAGTAGGGCAAGACCTACAGCGCCAGCAGAACGCACGTAGAGTTCATTACCGACTTGACCGCCAACCACATCAACTTTATGTACTTCTGCTTTATTGCCCGGCAATTGAGCAGCAGTCGTAATGGCTTTGGTTAGGTCTTCAGCTTCAATGTCTTTTTGAACTGGCATACGAACCATCAGGTCGCGGTCAGATCCTAAGGTTTGTACCACAGGGTCTTTAAAACCAGCTTTTGTCAGCGCTGAGCTCACATCGGTAGATTTTACTGGTTGACTATAGTTCAACTCTGCTGCCACACCGCCAGTAAAGTCCAAACCGAGGTTTAGACCTTTGGTGCAAATAAAAAAGATACTTGAGAGCGTTAAAATAATCGATATCAAGGCTGCCGATTTGGCAATCTTCATAAACGGAATAATGCGCTCGTTGTCAGGACGGCCGTATTGTTTCGGTTGAGTATTTTCAGTCATCTTAGATCTCCTAAATGCTCAACTTCTTCAGGTTACGTTTTTTACCATAAATGATTTGTACGATTGCACGTGTCACAGTAATTGCTGTGAACATTGAGCAGACAATACCAATCATTAGGGTAACCGCGAAGCCTTTAATTGGGCCTGTACCAATTGCGAACAGAATGAAAGCAACCAAGAATGTGGTTAAGTTGGAGTCAAAGATGGTGTTATACGCACGATCATAACCCGCAACAATCGCCTGTTTCGGCGAGGCACCCCATTTAATTTCCTCTCGTATCCGCTCACAGATCAGTACGTTGGCATCGACCGCCATACCAATGGTAATTACGATACCTGCAATACCCGGAAGGGTGAGGGACGCGCCAATCCAAGACATGATGGTTAAAATCATGGCAAGGTTAACCACGAGTGCAAAGTTGGCAATCAAGCCGAACACACGGAAGAAGACCACCATCCAAATCGCAACCAATAAGAAACCGATTTGAGTTGATAATACGCCTTTGTCGATGTTTTCTTGACCGAGACTCGGACCAATCACACGTTCTTCAACGAAGTACATTGGCGCTGCTAATGCACCTGCACGTAACATCAATGCAAGTTCAGACGCTTCTTGAGGTGAATCTAGACCAGTAATACGGAACTGGGAACCCAATACGGCTTGAATCGTTGCCGCATTGATGACCACAGATTCGGTATAAGGTGTACGAACTTCAGTTTGTGTACCTGTTGCAGGATCAGCAACATAACTAATTTTTTGTTTGTTCTCGATGAACAGAACAGCCATTCGTTTGCCTACAGCATTACGAGTGGCTTCAGACATCAACTTACCGCCCGCAGTATCCAAAGTAATATTTACTTCAGCACCACCTGTATCTTGGCTAAAGCCTGATGACGCATTTTGTACACGTTCACCTGTTAAGATACGGTTACGGTTAAGCAATAATTGACGACCGCTGTCCAAAGATTCATAAGCAAATGCTTCTGTACCTGGCGGTAATGAGCCTTTTGCTTGACCTGTGTAAGGATCGATATATTGATCGTTTAAATCAGAAACTAAGCGGAACTCAAGGTTCGCAGTACGACCAAGTACACGTTTTGCTTCAGCAGTATCTTGCACACCCGGTAATTCAACCACAATACGATTGCTACCTTGAGTTTGTACTAATGCTTCCGCTACACCTAACTCGTTAATACGGTTACGTAAAGTTGTTAAGTTTTGGTTGACAGCATAAGACTGAATTTCTTGTTTACGTGTATCCGTGTAGCTTAAACGTAGTGTTGAACCTTCAGTTGTTGCAACCGCTTGTTGAGTATATTCATTGCCGTTACGACGAAGGAAATCCATAGCTGCAGAACGATCATCATTATTTGCAAATTGCATCGTAATGGTGTTGTTGTTCAAAAATAAGCTATTGAATTTTAATTTATTGTCGCGAAGTTGGCGACGTAAGTCAGCCGCAGACGTTTCCATACGTTGTGAAATGGCTTTATCCATATCCACTTCAAGTAGGAAATGTACACCACCACGTAAATCCAGACCTAGCTTCATTGGTTTAGCACCAATTTTTTGTAGCCATTCTGGCGTAGTAGGCGCAAGGTTCAGTGCGACGACATAATTTTCACCGAGCCCACGACGTAGTGCTTCTTTCGCTTTTAATTGTTGTTCGCTCGAATCAACACGTAATAAAGCGGCATTATTGGTGAAGCTATTGTCATGGCTGGCAATATTTTCAGATTTTAAAATCTGCTCTGCTTTTTGTACGATGCTTTGGTCAATCTGGGTACCGGCTTTGGCACCTGAAATTTGAACAGCAGGTTCATCAGGATACAAACTTGGCAGGGCATATAATGTACTGATGACTAGTACCACTAGAATCAGTAGATATTTCCATGCTGGGTAACGCATTCGTTTTCTTCTTAAAATGAAAAAAGCCGTGCGGGTGCACGACTTATTTTTTGATTAAAGGTTATTTAGAGTGCCTTCAGGCAGAACTGAAATCACACTTGCGCGTTGTACTTTTACTTCTACGCCACGGTTCAGTTCAACAACTGCAAAATCACCTTCGATTTTTGTGATTTTACCCATTAAACCGCCCGCAAAAACAACTTCACTACCAACACCTAGGCTTTCAATTAGTGCACGATGTTCTTTTGCACGTTTTGATTGAGGGCGCCAGATCAAGAAGTAGAAGATTGCGACAAATACCGCAATCATCAACAGGTTTGCCATCATGCTTGGTTGCTGTGCAGCTTCACCTGCTGCGTGAGCAGTAGAAATAAAAAGGCTCATTTCATTTTCCTAAACTAAAAAAACTGGTTATCAATACTTTGATAAATAAATTGGACTTGTTCAGCAATTTACCTTGTCTTTTTCTTCAGCGCAAATGCTGAAAGAATTAATCTTGAGGACAAGGTGGCACTTCCATGCCGCGACGACGATAAAAGTCTTCAACAAACTCATCAAAAGTGCCATGATCGAGAGCATCACGCATCGCTTCAGTCAGACGTAGGTAATAACGTAAGTTATGAATAGTACCGAGCATCGAACCGAGCATTTCGCCGCACTTCTCAAGATGGAAGAGATAAGATTTGGTGAAGTTTGTACAGGTATAGCAGTCGCAATGTGGGTCAAGCGGACTTTGATCATGACGATATTTGGCATTACGAATACGCACTAAACCGTCGGTCACAAAATAATGACCATTACGTGCATTTCGAGTTGGCATTACACAGTCAAACATATCGACACCGCGACGAACCGCTTCTACGATATCTTCTGGTTTACCGACTCCCATCAAGTAACGTGGTTTATCCGCAGGCATTTTCTCTGGAAGATAATCCAATACTTTGATCATTTCTTCTTTAGGTTCGCCAACAGACAAGCCGCCAATCGCATAACCATCAAAATCAATTTCTTTCAGACCATTTAAAGATTCATCACGTAAATCTTCGTACATGCCGCCTTGGATAATACCAAACAGGGCATTACGGTTTTTCAGCACGTCATGATGTTGAGTCTTACAACGTTTCGCCCAACGCAATGAAAGCTGCAATGATTTTTGCGCTTCTTCATGTGTCGCAGGATAAGGCGTACATTCATCAAAAATCATCACGATGTCTGAATTTAGCGTGTGCTGAATATCCATCGAAATTTCAGGAGATAAAAAGACTTTAGAGCCATCAATCGGAGAGCGGAAAGTCACGCCCTCTTCTTTAATTTTGCGCATAGCGCCAAGGCTGAAGACTTGGAAACCACCTGAATCTGTCAAAATCGGGTTATTCCATTTCATGAATTGGTGTAAGCCACCATGTTCACGAATAACATCTATGCCTGGACGTAGATATAAATGGAAGGTATTGCCCAAAATAACTTGGGATTTAATTTCTTTAATGTCACGTGGGAGCATGCCTTTTACAGTACCGTAAGTACCGACAGGCATGAACATAGGTGTTTCAACAACACCATGTTCAAGGGTTAAACGGCCGCGACGAGCACGGCCCGATTGCGCCAATTTTTCAAACTTCATACAAGGTCCAGATCAAGGCGAAAAAACAGTTCGCTGATGGTAAGAGTGCTAAAAGTGCTCTATTTTCCTTGATTCTGCGGTTAAACGCTAGCTTTGTCGGGTGTTAAGTCTGTAAATTTATAGATCGCATCTTGTGACAGGGCTTCATCTGAACTCTTGGCATTAAAATAAAACTGGTTAATTCGCTGCAAAATTTCTTCTTTATCCATCGCAAACGTACCTTTCGGGTCCGATGTCATGGCTACGATGCTGTCAATGAGCTTTTGAATATAGGGGTTCGTGGTTGCATAACTTTTTTCTAAGCTTAAGAGATAGACTTCATTGGCAACATGTAAATAGTTATAAGGTTGTATTTCAACGATTTGGGCCAAATCAATCAGCAGGTCTTTATCATACTGAGACAACTTCATACGCTTGGGTAAGCTGTCGAGCTTGAGTGGTTGTTTGGATTTGAGAAAATCGTCAAGTTGTGTGCTTGGAGTATTTAAAAGCTGAGCTGAATAAATTTCTATTTCGGGCTGTGTCTGGACCGTGATAAAAAACAGAATATTGTCCAGTTCTATGCCGTAGGACTGGACCAAGTCGATTTTTGTTTGTTGTATGGCATTGAGCAAGATTGAAAGATGGTTAGCCGATTCAGACTTCATTGAGCTTTCGATCGAAGATGGATCAAGGTCTAAAAGACCCACTTCATTTACAGATGTTAGTTTAAACTGCGCCAAGTCTTGGTCGAGGGAAAGGGCACTACGAGAGCGCCATTTCGACACATTCCATCGATCATGCGCTGCAAGATATTGAGCAGAATCTTCATCTTCGACAAAAATACTACGCTGCGTAGAGACTGCGATATAGTCCATGGAAAAATAGGGATTGAACACCAACGTACATGCGTAAATATGGTCGTCTTGGTGCTGCTCATAGAGTTTGAAAAACGCCTGAATCAGCACATTTTTCAGTGCATTAATTTGATTTTGCATATTTTATTTTTCTTTCTAGTTTTGGAGGTACTTGAGCACCTCATCATTATTTTTTTTACTTTTGTGCATTAAAGCCCGAACTTAAAAGTTCGGACGATAATCAAAATTTTGGCTGGCAGCTTGATCGCGGAAAGGGCGAACCGCTTTTTTACTCAGCAATAGCGTATTAATAATATTGTTAGGAAACACTTGAATGTGGTTGTTGAACAACTCAACGTTGCGGTTAAAAATAGTAATCGCCGCACCGACATTTTCGTTTTGTTCTTCAATTTCATTCATCATTTTCAGATAAATATCATTGGCTTTGAGCTCTGGATAGTTTTCAACCACAACATTCAGGCTGCGCATTAGATCTTGATTTAAGGCTTCAATACGCTGTAATTGGCTGACATCGGTACTGTTTACGTTCAAATTCATAATGTTTTGACGGAGTTCAGTGACTTTTGCCAAAGTCCCTTGTTCAAAATTGGAATATTGCTCAACCAAAGGCTGTAATCCATCTAAAATTTTGATTTTTTGACGTTCATAGCTAGCTACATCTGACCATGCACGAATGGTTGCATTGTGATGTCGGACAATATTGTTGCGAATCATGATTGCACCAATCACCAATGCAATGATGATTAAAACAAAGATCAAAAGCCCCATAAAATTTTATCCTCAAGATAAAAGGTCGTAAGTTAAAACATTATTGTATGAAATCTATTTTAAAAACTGCGTTAAATCGTTTTTCAAATTTTCTAAAGCATTTAATTTAAAGGTTCTGAGATGTCCACGCAATGTCGAAACATCCTGAATTCGTTTTGCTTTACTACTGACTTTAAATAAATCTGTAGAGCCAAGATAGCACATTATTCGGTGGCTCGGATGAAATAGCAGATCACCTTCACGGTTTTGAAAAAAATCCGCCAGTCGGAGGACAAATCCCGGGCTGAGTAATTTAGCCATTTCCATTTGGTTATCGCCATAAAACTTTAATTTTTGATTGGTTTGAATGTCGCTGCTATGCCAAGGAAAACTATAGGGATAGCCAAAGTTTTTACCTGTTGCAGATACGGCTAGTCCATGGATGCCAATATCAAAAACAAATACGCCCCACAGGTCTTTATGAATTTCTTTCACCGTGACTTCATCACCGTCTTTGTCACGTACTTTCAGTTCATTCACATAGTGATAATGAAAGACCATGACTTGATGCTGTTGCTGATTTTCGTCTTCCCAAACGGTGCTCGCGAAGGTCTGAATATCATTCGAAAGGCTGCCTTGTTTAAACACGGGGAACATACGTTTAAGATTGCCAATAAATTGTAGATTATTCAGTGGCATCGAAATGTATTGAGGCTGTCGGTTAAAAGCCAATTGGTATTTTTTTGCGATGCATTCGGTTTCTAAAAACGCAATAACATCTTCGAGCGGGTCATCTTTTTCATAGCTGATATAGGCCCAGAACACCATGGCCAACCCCACAGCAAAGCAGAGCTGTGCCCAGCCATGATCGGGCTGAATCACAATAAACAGCATGAAGCCGATACCCAGTGCGGCTAAAGCTAGGGGGAGTAAATTTTCAAATTTGAGTGTAATGGGAGCATTCCATGGATGCAGTCCATCGAGGAGCTCTTGGTGTGTTTTGGCGTTTCGGCCTATATCCCAGAGCCGAGCGATATTCTGAAAAACCACAGCATTCTTTTTTCGACGAATATGGATGGAGTGCTTTACAGAATCTATCGGCATAGGGATGATTTCGGCGTAATTTTATTTGTGGTTAATATTATCAATTAACATCGCATCACCATAACTAAAGAATCGATATTGGCTTTCGACGGCATGGTGATAGGCATTCAAAATATTATCTCGACTGGACAACGCTGACACTAACATGAGCAAGGTAGATTCAGGTAAATGGAAGTTGGTAATTAAACGATCGACTACTTTGAACTCATAACCTGGGTAGATAAAGATTTGTGTATCACCAGTCCAACCCTTGAGTTCGCCGCCATTGGCTTGAGCGGCACTTTCAGTCGCACGAGTCGCGGTGGTGCCAACAGCAATGACTTTATTGCCACGTGCTTTTGTTTCACGGATTAAAGCCATAGATTCTTCTGACACGTCACACCACTCACTGTGCATGATGTGATTTTCAATGTCATTGGTGCGCACGGGTAAGAATGTACCAGCACCCACATGCAAGGTAACAAAGGTTTTATTTACGCCTTTGTCCGCCAATTTTTTGAGTAGCGCTTCATCAAAATGTAAGCTTGCTGTTGGTGCTGCGACAGACGCCAATTTGGTTGGGTCGTTAAACACGGTTTGATAACGTTCGGTATCAATCGCTTCTGCTTCACGGTTAAAGTAAGGCGGAATCGGTAAAGCACCGTATAAATCTAAAACTTGTAAAATAGGCTGTGAAAATTCCACAACAAATAAGTTTTCATGACGGCCTTGAACGGTCACTTTAACTTCGTCTGGACCAATAAATAATTCCGCACCTTCTTTAGGCGTATTGCTGGCTTTAATGTGGCAATGTGCGGTTTTTGGGTCAAGAATACGTTCAACCAAGACTTCAACTGCACCGCCAGTTGCTCGTTTGCCTTTCAAGCGGGCTTTCATTACTTTGGTATCGTTCAGTACCAATAAGTCACCTTCATTGAGCAAGTCTAAAATGTCAGTGAAATGATAGTCGTGATATTCGCCATTCAGATCGAGATGGAGCAGGCGTGATGCACTACGTGTTTCAAGCGGATAGCGGGCAATGAGTTCGTCAGGGAGATTGAAGTTAAAGTCAGAAAGTTGCATGTTAAGAAATCTGAAAAGGGGATAATGAAATTTGGCTTAGTATAAGCTTTTTTAGGTTTTAACGCTGAAATTGATGGATTATCCATCTAAAAATTCTTATACGGTTTATTTTTAATCAAATGAGAACATCATGCGTTGACAAGTTTTTGAAACAGTTTATTATACGTTTCAACACCTTCCCGAGGTGGTGAAATTGGTAGACGCGGTGGATTCAAAATCCACTATCAGAGATGATGTGTCGGTTCGAGTCCGACCCTCGGGACCAAAATTCTAAAAAACCCCCAAGCTTATTAAGACTTGGGGTTTTTTATGTCTAAAAGTAATGAATTATATAAAATTCCTAGAAAATTTCCAATGATTTCACTAGCCACGTTTCAGGTGGTCACTTCGTAAAATGAGTACCTGAATTTTGTTTGGGTACTCATGGTGGAATCAGATGCTAAGCTTAAATTATTAGATCAATACAATAATCAAATGTGATTGATCGGGTGTATTATAGGGCTTGTAGTATTTAAAAGATTTATTAACTATCTAAAGCTACTTTGAGGACATCTGCAATTGTCTCAGTGTTGACACCTCTTTTTCGAGCATTCTCAGAGTGGAACCAAGTTGCTAAGTCTTTATTGCCTTTAGATGCATTGCAGCCAACACAGCACAATGCAATATTGGTTAAGGTTGTAATTCTTATATCGTTGATAATGTGTTCCCAAGACTTCTTGTTGGCTCTTTCAGTGCCAAACTTTTTGCCGCAATATACACAGCACAGATCTCGCTCCGAGACCGCATCTTCTATGTGCTTTGGTATTCCCCATGAATTTGCCATTTTAGGTTTTCCTTATTTTAGGGCTGTAGTTGAATGAAAAATCCTAACCTTTGATAAATCACATTCATAAAATTTAGAGCAAAGTATTAAATGAAAGAGTTGTCATAACACTATATAAATGAGGGTATAAAAAAACCAGCGCCGAAGCGCTGGTTTTTTACATCACTAACTTAAGTTAGTTTTGCATCAACTTATTGAGCAGCATCAAGAGCAGCATTCAAAGTTGCGCTTGGACGCATTACAGCATTTACTTTCGCTGTATCTACAGCGTAGTAACCACCGATGTCCGCAGCTTTACCTTGAACTTCAGCAAGTTCTGCAACGATTTTTTCTTCGTTGTCAGCAAGAGCTTGAGCAAGAGGAGCGAATTTCGCTTTAAGATCTGCATCTTCGTCTTGCGCAGCAAGTTCTTCAGCCCAGTATTTAGCAAGGTAGAAGTGGCTGCCACGGTTGTCTAGTTCGCCAGTACGACGTGATGGAGACTTGTCATTGTCAAGCAATTTACCAGTCGCAGCATCAAGCGTATTTGCAAGAAGTTTAGCTTTCGCGTTGTCTTCTTTGATGCCCATTTCTTCAAGAGAAACAGCAAGCGCCAAGAACTCGCCTAAAGAATCCCAACGTAAGTGGTTTTCTTCTACAAGTTGTTGTACGTGTTTAGGCGCAGAACCACCCGCACCAGTTTCGTACATGCCGCCACCAGCCATTAGAGGCACGATAGAAAGCATTTTCGCAGAAGTACCCAATTCCATAATCGGGAATAAGTCTGTTAGGTAGTCACGTAGGATGTTACCAGTTACAGAAATTGTATCTAGGCCACGAGCAACACGTTCAAGTGTATAACGCATAGCACGTACTTGAGACATGATTTGAATGTCTAAACCAGTAGTGTCGTGCTCTTTCAAGTAAGTTTGAACTTTCTTGATGAGTTCGTTTTCGTGTGGACGGTACGGGTCAAGCCAGAAGATCGCAGGCATTCCTGAGTTGCGTGCACGAGTCACAGCAAGTTTCACCCAGTCACGGATTGGAGCGTCTTTCACTTGGCACATACGCCAGATATCGCCTTCTTCCACGTTTTGTGACATCAACACTTCACCAGTTTCTAGGTCGGTGATGTTTGCAACACCCGCTTCAGCGATTTCGAAAGTTTTGTCGTGTGAGCCGTATTCTTCAGCTTTTTGCGCCATCAAACCAACGTTAGGTACAGTACCCATAGTGCGTGGGTCAAAGTTACCATTCCATTTACAGAAATTGATCATTTCTTGGTAGATACGCGCGAAAGTAGATTCAGGCATTACAGCTTTACAGTCGTACTGTTTGCCGTCAGCACCCCACATTTTACCGCCACCACGGATCATTGCTGGCATAGATGCATCTACAATTACGTCATTAGGTGAGTGGAAGTTAGTGATGCCTTTTGCAGAATCAACCATTGCAAGTGCAGGACGGTGTTCTTGGCAAGCATGTAAGTCAGCAATGATTTCTTCACGAAGAGAAGTCGGAAGAGTTTCAATTTTTTCGTAAAGACCAGACATACCGTTGTTGATGTTAATACCTAACTCATCAAACAATTTGCCGTGTTTTTCGAATGCATCTTTGTAGTAAATCTTCACACAGTGACCGAAAACGATTGGGTGAGACACCTTCATCATAGTCGCTTTTACGTGTAGAGAGAACAAAATGCCTGCTTCTTTACAATCATCTAATTCTTTTTCATAGAAGTCGCAAAGTGCTTTTTTGCTCATGAACATTGAGTCGATGATTTCGCCGTCTTGAAGCGCAACTTTATGCTTAAGAACAATAGTTTCACCAGACTTAGTGATCAATTCCATTTTTACATTGCGAGCGCGGTCTAAAGTCATAGACTTTTCGCCGTGGTAGAAGTCACCTTCGTCCATGTGAGAAACGTGAGTTTGTGACCACTGTTTCCATTCGCTCATAGAGTGCGGATGTTTCTTCGCGTAATTTTTTACTGCAGTAGGCGCACGACGGTCAGAGTTACCTTCACGAAGTACAGGATTTACAGCAGAACCTAGGCATTTGCTATAACGTGCCTTGATTTCTTTTTCTTCCTCAGTCGCTGGGTTTTCTGGGTAGTTCGGAATTGCAAAACCTTTAGACTGTAATTCTTTAATGCAAGCAGTTAATTGGCCAACTGAAGCACTGATGTTCGGAAGTTTGATAATGTTTGTGCTTGGATCTTGGGTTAATTGTCCAAGCTCTGCCAAGTTATTTGGCACCTTTTGTTCTTCGCTTAGGTAGTCTGAAAATTCAGCGAGTACACGTGCTGCAACTGAGATATCGCGTTTAACGATTTCAACGCCAGCAGGTTTAGTAAAGGTTTCAATGATCGGCAGCAGAGAGTAAGTCGCCAATAATGGCGCCTCGTCGGTCAGTGTGTAGATGATAGTTGACTTTCCACCAGCCATATATAGCCCCTTGCTTTAGATTGTGTCTTTGAGGTCCGAGCTTGTGGCTCGCCTCTATGAACCGATTTGCTTAAATAAAACTATGAAAGTATCGGGGTTCATTGCTTTTCAGTCAACGCAAGATCCTGTGATGTGGTCATTTCGTAGAAAAATGATACAAAAGAAGTGCAGTTTAACGCCCAATTTTAGCGCAAAACCGAAAAGGGAAATATTGAAAGCTTGTTATTCATAGCTTAAAGCTATTGAACAATTAAATTTAAATCATTTTTTTTGGGCTGATCTGTTCTTTATGGCTCGTTCAAGTTTTATTTGTAAAGCAAAGCGTTTGATAGGTCAAACCGAATGCCTTAACTTTTAGGTGTAGATTTGGTGCGGAAGTTCGAAAATTAGTCAGGATTGAGGACTTTATTAAAGAACGACGTGAGTTTGATGCTCCGTTTGACTTTGAACGTTCGCGGAATGTTTATGCGATAACTTATATATCTGATCTCTGTACACGACAAAAATAGATAACTCATTGAAATAATGTCACAATAATTGTTTTCTAACGACGAATACTATGACACATCTCAATGAGTTATATCTTATCTTAAACAAATCTCTAAAATGGAACAAGTCACATTTAAAGTGCTTTGCGCTCATCATGCTTGTGATTATTTTAAAGCAAACATGTAATCTTTCTTCTGCATCTAAAGCCTTGCCCATCAAGTGTTTACCACAATCATTTTATCGACGTATGCAGCGCTTCTTTGCAGGTCAGTATTTTGATTATCGTCAAATTTCTCAGTTGATTTTCAATATGTTTTCATTCGACCAAGTGCAACTGACTTTAGATAGAACCAATTGGAAATGGGGAAAACGAAATATTAATATCCTGATGCTCGCAATCGTTTATCGTGGAATAGCGATACCTATCCTTTGGACATTGCTTAATAAACGTGGAAATTCAGATACGAAAGAGCGTATTGCTTTGATTCAACGCTTTATAGCCATTTTTGGTAAAGACCGTATTGTGAATGTGTTCGCAGACAGAGAGTTTATCGGTGAGCAGTGGTTTACATGGTTAATTGAACAAGACATCAACTTCTGCATTCGTGTTAAAAAAACTTCATTGTCACCAATCATTTAGGAAAGAATCATAAAATTAGTGATTTATTTCGCCATCTTAAAGTTGGTCAAATTGAATGTCGTAAACGACGGATTTTGGTTGGTCGGGTGAAACTATATATAAGTGCACTACAGTTAGAAAATGGAGAGCTTTTACTCGTCGTTTCTCCTCAGTTTAATGCCAATGCTATTCAGGATTATGCATTACGCTGGGAAATTGAAACCTTATTCAGTTGTCTCAAAGGACGCGGGTTTAATCTTGAAAATACGCGCTTGACAGACCCTAGACGAGTGAAAAAATTGATTGCGGTGTTAGCTATAAGCTTCTGTTGGTGTTACTTAACGGGTGAATGGCAACATAATCAAAAAAAAGCGATAAAAATAAAGAAGCATGGACGACTCTCAATGAGTTTATTTCGCTATGGTTTAGACTATGTTCAAATGGCGATTCAGCGTTTAATTGGTTTTGGGAAAAAAGAAGAGTTTAAGGAAATTTTGGCAATTTTAAGAAAGCAGAATCCTGATAGGATAAGGGTTCTGTGAAATTTGTCGTGTACAGAGATATCTGATGAATAAGGCATGGCACTTTTTCAGCTTCAGTCATTTGGGTGAATGAGTTCATGTACAGTAGAAGCATGAAACGAATCTTTAGCTCAGTTTAATAAAGTAAAAGCGAGCAGGTATGGTTTAACGCTCAAATGACACACACAACTGATAAAAACTAATAAATTAGTCTAATGGAAAAACTTAAAAATAGATTCATTTAGTGTAGCTGACTGAAACGAGCATCCTGATGAGCAATCTGGTCGTAGAATAATCATAAAACTCACTATTTTTTGTGATGTAGTTAAAGAAAATTAAACCCAGTTTTTTAGGTCTTATGTAAGTGAATATTTCTTTTGGTCATGTTTTTAGTTTGAATAAAACGCGAAAAGTACGATTTAAAATAAACAGTTAATAAAATTTAAATTAATTTAAGTTTCTAATTTTATTGTTTTAATTTTTGTTTTACCTTTAATGTTATGTTCTTTATAGATATTTTTATTTTCTAATTGGATGAAAGTTCGATTAAATAGCGCATTTGTAAATGATGTTTGTCTTTTTGTTGGGTTTTGTTATTGAGTGTTTGGGCTATTTTTGCTATTAATCTTGAACATAACAGTTGGTTTTTATCTTTAAGATAAACCCTGAGGAGAGCAACGGGATGGCTTTACGTTTACTGGATATTGGTACACAAACCGAATTATTAACTTCCTGTCGTTTGTCTTTATTGATGGGGGTTTATACGGACGACAACCGCATTGCAGAATTTTTAAAGTTCGCGCGTGGTATTGTGCAAGTCGATAATGCTGTCCTCGCATTTAAAAATGAACCTTATATATGGTATGCGTCAGAGCACATATTTAAGGCCTTTATGGCCGAAGCTGATGATGATCGTCTAGATCAGTTTTTTGCTGAACATTCCCGTATAGATCGCGACACTGAAAATTACCAAGCTTACTGCGACTATATGCAGGAACTGGGTTTAGGGCATCAGCGTCTAGTCGCTTTCGATTTAAAATATGATCAAGACTCTATTGGTAAAGTGATTTTGTTTGATGATCAAGTCACTGCATTTGAAGCCAAACAATTAAAGATCGTTGAAGAATTTGTACAAAGTCTAGTCAATATTATTCAGCTTCGCGTTGAAAATGCTGAATTAAAAGAAGCCTATGAACAGCAGTCGGCACTTAATTTTAGTAAGACTAAATTTTTCCAAATTATTGCGCATGATTTAAGAGCACCTTTTCATGGTCTACTTGGATTTTCTGAAGTTTTGGCACAGGAGCGTCATACCTTAGATGATTCGAGTGTGCAAAATATTGCAGACTATTTATATGACACCACACAGTCGACGTATAACCTCTTAGAAAGCCTGTTGAACTGGGCTATGGCAGAAGGTGGTCGCTTTGTTTATCACCCGATTAATTTTGATTTACATCAGTCTGCAAAAATCGTCAGTGATGTCTTAAATAGCTTGGCTGTGAAGAAAAATATTCGACTGATCAATGCCGTGCCTGAAGGCATTAAAGTCAATGCAGATATCAATATGATCACATCAGTGATGCAAAACTTGGTGTCAAACGCATTGAAATTTACCCATACCGATGGTAGAGGTGTGGTGACGATTTCAGCCGATCGAGATGGAGAACGGGTTGTATTCACTATTCAAGATACTGGATTGGGGATGACCCAAGCTCAGATTGATGATTTATTTCAGCAAAAACTGACGGTTAGTATTAAAGGTACGGCAGGAGAACGTGGTACGGGGTTGGGTTTAGTCCTTTGTAAACGTTTTGTGGACTTAAATCAGGGTGAAATTGTGGTGAACTCGAAAGAAGGTGAAGGCACACAATTTAAAGTCTGGTTGCCACAGGCGACGAGCCTGCATCAAACCCTAAGTACCGAGAGCAGCAGTGCACAGAAAGATGAGACCTTAAAAGATGCGACCTTAAGTGAACTTTAATGCGCATCTATTGGTATAAAAGCCTAAAAATACTTTTCCCTAAGCGTTATCAACTGTTATAACTAGAAAAAAATCACGCTAGGGTTTGTGAAATGAATGCGGAGCAATTGCAGAAAACATTACGTGCCAGTCAATATGCTGAACAGGTGCTCGGAATCCATCAGGCCAGTTTAGAACAAGACTATGCAATTGATCAGTTTCAAACCTCGCTCAGTACAGCACAAATTCAACATTTTGTCGCAAGCAGCCTTGCCGATATCCAAGATGAAAATAGTTGGATGCGTGCAATTCGTGTGCTGCGCGCACGTCTCATGTTTCGTTGGATTTGGCAAGATGCCAATCAACTCACCGATGTCGTCACCTTAACTCGAGAGCTTTCAGACTTTGCCGATGCGTCCATCTGTGCGGCAAAAGATTTTGCACTAAAGCCGTTGATTGCGAAATATGGCGAACCGCTAAGCTATAAGGGGAAAGTTCAAGACCTGATTGTGGTTGCCATGGGAAAACTGGGTGCGCAGGAACTTAATCTTTCAAGTGATATTGATCTTATTTTTGCCTTTGATGAACAGGGTGAAACCAACGGTCGAAAATGTATTGATGTGCAGCAGTTCTGTATTTTATGGGGCCAGAAATTAATTTACTTGCTTGACCATATTACCGCAGATGGTTTTGTCTTCCGTGTAGATATGCGCCTTCGCCCATGGGGTGATGGTTCTGCCTTGGCAATCAGTCATGCGGCATTAGAAAAATATTTAAGCCAGCATGGACGCGAATGGGAACGCTATGCCTGGATTAAGGCACGGATCGTCACGGGCGGTAAAGAAGGCGCCGAGTTACTGGAAATGACCCGACCTTTCGTCTTCCGCAAATATGTCGATTACACCGCTTTCGAAGCTATGCGTGACATGAAAGCCATGATCGAACGTGAAGTGCTACGTCGTAATATCGAAGAGGATATTAAACTCGGTGCAGGCGGAATTCGTGAAGTTGAGTTTATTGTTCAAGTCTTTCAGCTCATCTATGGCGGTTCAAAACTCGAGCTGCAAGATCGTCAGTGTTTGGTGAGTCTGCATCATTTAGGTGAAGTTGGATTATTAGAAAATACCGCGGTTGCTGATTTAGAAGATGCGTATTTATTTTTACGTCGTATTGAACATGCGATACAAGCGCTCAATGATCAGCAAACCCAATCGTTGCCCCATGAGCCTGAACCACGCCAACGTATTTTAGATACTTTAGGTTTTGCATCTTGGGATGACTTTTTGAATGTACTCAATCAGAAGCGTGCCAAAGTCATTTACCAATTTGAGCATCTTATTAAAGAAAAAGAACCCGATCCGTTATTGGAAAGTTTTAGTCATTTAGAAGCCCAGTTGAACGATGTTCTAGATGATGATGCCAAAAATTTAATTCACGAATTTTGGTATGGACATGCGCTGAAAAAATTACCTGCCAAAGCTGTACAGCGCTTAAAAACCTTTTGGCCACATCTCATTGAGGCGATATTACAGTCAGATAAACCTCAGGTGGCCTTACTACGTCTCATGCCTTTGGTGGAGTCGGTGCTGCGCCGTACGGTCTATTTGGTGATGCTGATTGAGAGCAAAGGGGCATTACAACGATTAGTGAAAATGGCAACAGTGAGTCCTTGGATCTGCGAAGAATTGACGCATTATCCCGTGCTGTTGGACGAGTTTTTGTCGATGGATTTTGAGCTGCCAAAGCGTAAAGATTTAGAAGACTCTCTACGTCAACAACTGCTTCGAATTGAAATTGATCAAGTCGAAGACCAAATGCGTGTTCTTCGATTATTTAAAAAATCCAATGTCTTAGCAGTAGCTGCTAGTGATGTTTTGGCAGAAAGTCCGTTGATGAAAGTGTCGGATGCATTGACCGATATTGCTGAAGTGTCGGTGAATGCAACCTTGCATTTGGCATATCAAATTGTTGCCAAAAAACATGGCTATCCAATTGATGCAGAAGGGCAGCGTTGTTCGATTGATCACACGGCTTTCGCGGTAATTGGCTATGGCAAGGTGGGTGGCATCGAGCTGGGTTATGGTTCGGACTTGGATTTGGTGTTTATTCACTATATGGATGAACAAGCCGATACCGATGGACAGAAACCAATTAGTGGCTTTGAATTTGCCATGCGGGTTGCACAAAAATTTATGTCCTTAATGACCACGCAAACCCTAGATGGTCGAGTGTATGAGGTGGATACACGTTTACGACCTTCGGGAGAGGCGGGGTTATTGGTGACCAGCTTAAAAGCCTTTGAGCAATATCAACATAAAAATGCTTGGGTCTGGGAGCATCAAGCTTTAGTACGTGCCAGAACGATTGCAGGTGAGCACAGTTTACGGATTGAAATTGAAAACTTGCGCTGTAATATTTTGACTCAGCCACGCGATGAGAACAATGTTCGTGCAGAAGTGCTAAAAATGCGCCAAAAAATGAAAGACCATCTAGGTTCTTCTAAAGAGCAGCAAAAAGATGGAATTTTTCATTTAAAACAAGATGCAGGTGGTATCGTTGACATCGAATTTATGGCACAGTATGCAGTATTAGCATGGAGTGGGTCGAATCCCGATCTCGCCCATTACTCTGACAACGTACGAATCCTTGAGGATGCCGCAAGAACGGATTGCTTATCCAGCGCCGACGCGACAGCATTGATTCAAGCTTATCTCCGTGAACGAGCCGAGAGCCACCGTTTAGCACTTGCGAATCAATCCATGCAAGTTTCAGCTGACGATTGGCACGATACCCGAGTGGTCGTTTGCAAGCTATGGCAAAGATTAATTGATCCAACTGCAACGTTTGCATTGGATAAAAATGACTGTGTATAAAAATTTGGAGTGTGTGCCATGAACTTGGCTGATCGTGATGGTTTTATTTGGCAAGATGGACAATTAGTTGACTGGCGTGAGGCGAAAACTCACGTATTAACACATACATTGCATTACAGCATGGGTGTGTTTGAAGGCGTCCGTGCTTATGAAACTCCGAATGGAACGGCTATTTTCCGTTTAAAAGAACACACTAAGCGTTTATTAAATTCTGCAAAAATTTATCAAATGAAAGTCCCATTTGATCATGCAGCATTAGAACAAGCTCAAATTGATGTGGTTCGTGAAAATAAATTGGCTTCTTGCTATTTACGCCCAATTATTTTTATTGGTTCAGAAAAATTAGGTATTGCAGCAACTGACAATACAATTCATGCCGTTGTTGCTGCATGGAGCTGGGGTGCTTACCTTGGTGATGAAGCGATGGCGAAGGGTATTCGTGTTAAAACGTCTTCATTTACGCACCATCATCCAAACGTGACCATGTGTAAAGCAAAAGCATCTGGTAACTATACTTTGTCAATTCTTGCCCACCAAGAAGTGGCACATGCTGGCTATGACGAAGCAATGTTACTCGACCCACAAGGTTATGTATGTCAAGGTTCAGGCGAAAACGTATTCTTAGTTCGTGATGGCGTGATTCATACTCCTGACATCGCGGGTGGTGCACTTGATGGTATTACCCGTCAAACCATTATTACGATTGCGAAAGACCTTGGTTTTGAAGTGGTTGAACGTCGTATTACACGTGACGAATTCTATATCGCTGATGAAGCATTCTTCACAGGTACTGCTGCTGAAGTGACGCCAATCCGTGAATATGATGACCGTCAAATTGGTGAAGGCTGTCGTGGTCCAATCACTGAGCAAATCCAAACTGCATTCTTTAATGCGGTACAGGGTAAAGACCCTAAATATGCGCACTGGTTAACTTACGTAAAATAAGCTGATCGGTTAAGATGAAAAGGCGAAACTAAGTTTCGCCTTTTTTATTGGCTTGAAGATATTGAATTTTTGGGAACGTGACTATGCATATTGTTTATGTCAGTGATGGTAAAGCAGGACATCGCTCACAAGCTTTGGGTTTATTTAAAGCCATGCAGCGCCAATCTCAGGAAGTAGTCACATTTCAAGAAATTTCAATTGATGATTTGCCTATAGTGACACTTATTTCTGCGCTATTTAGCCATCAGCTTCATGCCGTAGAACACGAGCCAACCTATATTTTTGGCGTCGGTAGCCACACACATTTTCGAGTATGGCTGTTGGGCAAGGTGTATAACAAAGCCAAAACCATTATTTTAATGAAACCAAGCTTGCCGTTTGCATGGTTTGATTATGCGGTAATTCCACAGCACGATGGTATTCAAGCATCAAATAAAGTACTAACCACACAAGGTGCGTTAAATCCTATTGTGAATGAGGAGCGGCATCAGCACGGTCGAATCCTGATCGCTTTGGGTGGCTCTTCAAAACGCCATCAGTGGAATGCGGCTAAAGTGCTCCAAGCGATTGAGCAGATAGTCGAGCAGAATCCAAATTCAGCAATCATTTTGACCACTTCACGGCGCACACCAAAAGCATTTTTAGCAGAACTAACGCAGTTGAAAAATATTGAAAAATTGCAGATTTTCCCTGTTGAGGATACGCCGCAAGGTTGGATTTTTGAAGAAATGCAAAAAGCTGAAGCAGTTTGGGTGACTGAGGATAGTGTTTCAATGATTTACGAGGCTCTCACCGCGGGTTGTAAAGTCGGGGTGATTGAAGTGGATCGGCTGAAGGAAGACCGGATTACCAAGTCGGTAGATGAAATTTTAAAACAAGGCTTGGTGTCGTTACAGACCACTTTAACTGATTTGAAACTCGCTACCGAATTTAAAGAAACTGACCGTATCGCTAAAAAGATTGTACTCGGTCCCTAAAGTATAGATAATACCCGACGAAAAATTTTCTACTAACATTTCAGTCTATCTCGAAAATGTTTGAATAATATTACAGGGTTGTCGGGTCAATGCTAAAAACCTATTTGTTTCCTTTTTTGCTTTCAATTGGGTTTTGTGTTGGCTTAGGTTTTTGGGACTATTTATCTGAAATCAAAGATGCTCCTTTATTCTTTGTTTTGGTTCTTTCGAGTACGTTTTTATTCATTGCTGTAAAACAATTACATAGTCGTATTTTTAAGTACATTTTCCTTGCGCTGTTTTTTGTCATTAGCCTGTATATTGCAAGTGGGACGGGGTTCTTACAAGGACACATGTCTTTGGGAATCGTGGCATCGATGTTCCAAAGCAATACCAATGAAGCTTTTGAATTTTTATCTGTAGTTAATCCTAAATATATTATTTTTGCCTTGATTTTATTTTCAAGCCTCTGTTTTTATATTCTATTTTTTAATCCAACTCGTCAGGGAAATTATCGCAAGCTGATTTTGGCACTTATCTTTATTGCCAACGGCGTCAGTGTGTTTGGTGTTCAAACTGCACTAGCGACGGTTAAATATAAACAAGAAGAGGCCAAACTCCTTGAGGATAATGTGCAAGATATCGATTGGGAAATTCAGCAGGTGAATGCTAGCTATGACAATCAAGTGATTATCATTGGTGAGAGTGTTCAGCGAGATCATTTATCACTCTACGGTTCGAAAGACGATACCACACCTTTTTTAAATGAGATGCCACTGGATGTTGTAGATCATTACATCGCAACTGCACCGAATACGGTAACTAGTCTGACTCGAACGCTGACTTTGGTTGATCAAAATCGTGAACCGCAGATTGCAAAAAATGTTGTGACGCTAGCAAAACAAGCGGGCTATAACACCATATGGATTTCAAATCAGGGATTTATGGGGAAAAATGATACGGCGATTTCTAAAATTGCCATTCATGCCGATCATCAGTTCTTCCTGAAAAGTGGTAACTATATGTCGAGTAATATTGATGATGACAAAATGGTCGAAATATTACAGGCCCAGTTAAAAAAATATGCCAATCAAAAAAATGTGATTTTTATTCATATGATGGGTTCACATCCGGATGCCTGTGAACGTCTGTTTAATGCACCACGTATGTATGCGAATAAACCTGAAACGATTAATTGTTATTTATCTTCGATCAATAAGTTGGATCACTTTATAGAACAGATATATACCACTTTGAAGGCTGATCAGCGTAATTTCAGTGTGACGTATTTTTCTGATCATGGTATGACCGTGGATGAAGATTCATATCATGTAGATAATGATTTTAAAGATAATTATCAGGTTCCATTTTTTGTATTACGTAGCGATGCGCAGGCCAAAAACTACTATAACAAGACTGTGAGTGCCTATGATTATATGCATATTTATGCAGATTTATTGGGGGTGAAAACACCATTATTAGATCCTAAAAAATCGTTGGCGAATATCGAAGATAATCAAAATGTCACCGTTTTTGATTGGGATGATTATGTGCCATATCAGTCTTTAAAAGGTCTGTAGTAATCGACTCAAGCTTATTTATATGGGGTTAAATACTGCTAACGAAATCTTTCACAATCAAGGAAATTATAGGCGTGTACTTTTAAAGCTTCAGAGCGTGTGGCAACATAGCCTGAGTGTGCTTAAAGGCTTATCCCTGTGATTTATATTGTTCTTATTCTTCTGTTATTGGTGATTGCGTTCAGCTACAAATATGCTTGGTGGAAACCTGCAGTCGATTGGAAGAAACCGCGTGTATTGATGTATCACATGGTTCGTCAGCATATTGATGGTGCAAAATTTAATAAGCTGCGAGTGAATCCTGAAGAGTTTGAAAAGCAAGTGGCGTGGATGAAGTCCGAAGGTTTTCATTTTGTGACCATGCAAGAACTACAAGACGACTGGGGAAAACACCCAGAAAAAACCGTTGCGATTACCTTTGATGATGGATATCTAGATAATTTAGAACATGCCTTTCCGATTTTAGAAAAATATCAAGCGAAAGCCACGATTTACGTGGTGGTAGATCGACATGACCGGGATTGGTCAACCTATAAGAAAGCCCATCATAACAGTGGTGAGTTAGCACGTGAGCCTAAGTTGAATGATGAGCAAGTCAAACAGTTGGCAGCCAGTGGTTTAGTCGAAATTGGCTCACATACCATGACGCATGCAAATTTAGATAAATTGAGTGATGAAGCGTGTCTTTCTGAGTTAACTCAATCGAAGCAGCAATTAGAAGAAATGACAGGAAAACCAGTACATAGTTTTGCTTATCCATTTGGAATATATTCGGAACGTGATGTCGTACTCGCAAAACAAGCTGGCTATACCAATGCTGTGACCACCATAGAAGGCATTGATGACTTCAGTCCTGATTTTATGCAATTACGTCGTATTAAAATTAGTGGTAAAGACTCGATGTTTGCAGTGAAGTTAAGACTTAAATTAGGTAAGCGAGAGGGTTGAGCATGCGTATTACATTAGTCATGGCCAGTGCTGAAGATGGTGGTCTAGAAAAGCATGTGATTGAATTGGCGAATGGGTTAAGCCAAAACAATCAGGTCAGCTTGATTGCGCATGAGCGTTTTGCTCATTTACTCGATGCAAAAGTGAATGTTGTAAAAATGGATTTGAGCGGAAGTCGGCATAATCCTTGGACAAAGTATCAGTTAAAAAAGAAAATTATTGAAACTCAGCCAGATGTATTACATGTACATGCAGCAAAAACAGCCCAATTTGTGCATGGAATGGTTAAATCATTTGCTTTCCCCTGTGTCGTAACGGTTCATGGTCAAAAGAAAAAGAATCAAATGAATCAATCATTTGATCATATTATTGTGGTGAGTGAACAGCTAAAACATCAATTGGAAAATCCATCCAAAACATCAGTGGTATATAACGGCGTTGAACTGAAGATCGTTCGTCAAGAATTTCAAAAGAATCGTAAGTTCATTGCAGTTGGTCGCTTAAATGAGGTGAAAGGTTTCGACGTTTTACTTCAAGCTTGGCAAGATATTCCTCATCGGTTGACGATTGCAGGCGAAGGGGAACAGCGTCCGTTATTAGAGCAGCTTATTCAAGATTTAGATTTATCCGATCGGGTTCAGCTCATCGGATTTTGTGAAGACATACAACAGCAGATCAGTGAGCATGAAGCACTTATCGTCTCGTCTTTACGTGAAGGTGGTCCTTACACTTTGGGTGAAGCTTTATTATTAAACCGACCTGTTTTTGGAACCTGTGTTGGGATGATGCCTGAGTTTATTTCCGAAACGTGGTTATGTGAAACGAGCGATGCCGATGCTTTACAACAACTGATCAAACGCTATTGCGCTTTGGAGCATCCTGAGTCTGTTTTTCAAGATGCATTTAACTTGGCACAGCAGCATTTAACCATCGAGCACATGCTCTTGAACACAGAACATGTATATAGGCAGGCGATTGCGAGTCAGACTGCTTAAACTTGTTTATAGTTAGTGACTTCGATGAACTTTTTAAAGAAAGGCTGAAATACTGGTGGCATGTAGGCTGAACTAATAAATTTGGTGCTTACTTCTGTAATGCCGTAAATTTTACAGAACATAATACGATGATGTCCTTGATTCAGCTTATCTTTTACGCCCATAGAACGGCATAACATGATGTGCATTGGAAAGTTAAAGTCATAACCCGAATCTTTAAAAGATTTTTCCAGTTTACTGTAGCGTTCCTGACGTTTATCTTCATCCAGCTTCCAACGGCGGCTCGTCCAGTTGTATGCCGTTTCAGGCGTTTTAATATTCCGTTCTAACGCATTTTCTGTAATGTCACTGAGTAAAATACGATAGCTATGAGAACCAAAATTTTGGCGACGAGAGCGAATTTTTTTAATAAAAGAACCAAAAAAGTTAAATAAAAAACCTTCGGTTTGGAATGCAAATCGAGTACGTACACGATCTTGCTCCAATGAAGTCACTGACTTTAAATAGATAATACAATCTTGATGCTGGTTTGCTTCACACGCTAAAAGAACAACCGCATCACAACCTAAATGATCACCTTGAAAAGAAAAATCACGCTGCGATAAAGTGATTAAGCTTTCTGGATGAACATGATAAGCTTCTGAAGATAGGCCGAAATCTGCTTGCATGTGGACTCACATTAATGAAATAAATTTGAACGATTCACGATAGTGTAACATGACATATTTTGTAGCGTATAATGCCGCATCACTGTCTTTGGAATAGGTTACATGGGCAAACCAATTCGTTACGTTGCTTTAGGAGATTGTAATACGGTCGGAGAAATAAGCAATATGGGTAATGCTTATCCAGAACGTGTTGCTTTACAACAAGATTGGGCTTTGGAAAACTATGGCTATACTATGAGTACTACTCGTGAAGGGTTACAGTTTTTTAATTTAAAAGACGTGGCTAATACAGATATTTTGAGTATTCAATATGGATTAGTTGACAGCTGGCTGACATTCAAAGGTTCACCTTTTGTCTTGTATTATCCGGATTCACCATGGCGTAGATTATTACGTAAAATAGTGAAAAAAATTAAAAAATATGCGCGAAAAATTCATTGGCATAGTTTGGTTGGGCAGGCTAATGTAGTTCCTGTTCAAGAGTATAAGAAGAATATTGCTTATATGATTGAGCAGACTCAGGCGAAATATATTTTATTGTTGGATATTGCCCCAAATAAAGATATGAGTCGTGAACCACAAACTGTGATTTATAATCAAGCTTTGCATGATTTGGCTGATGGTAAGCGTGTTTTACATATCTCGTATTATGATGAATTAAAACAAAATTTAGATTTTTATTATGATGATTCAACACATTTATCCTCTCAAGGTCAGCAAGTTGTAACGGAGGCAGTATTAGCTGCAATTCGACAAGCTGAATCACATTAAAAGAAAAGCCGCTCATTGAGCGGCTTTTTTTTAGGCACAAATTTGGCTAAAAATCTGTTCATGTTTTAACTTGGTTTGCTGATCAAAACACTGAAGTCTGAGCTTTTCTTCATCGCTAAATTTAGCCTTTGCATAAAGTTGTTCAAGACTCAGTTGTTTTAAGTCTTCCAAACGAATATGGCGATCTGTAACCTGTGCATCATTGAGCAAGTTATGCGTTTTAGAGGTGTTTGATGCAACGATCAACACTGGAATTTGCATCTGTAAACAAAAACATAAGCAGTGATAACGACCAGTGATCACTAAATCACTTTCGAGCATTTTTTGCTTAAAAGCCTGTGTGTCGTCAATACAATAATTAAAGTCTTGATAATAACGACGCGGCTTATATAGCCCAAAGGTGAGTTTAGAAAGAAGATTATATTGTTTTAATTTCTTCATTTTTTTGGGATTGTAGCCAATGGTATGCGCATCTAAGGGCAAGTTTTTGGTGATTGGATGATAGTTAAAGCGTTGCTTTTCAGCATAGGCAAATAGGGCATCACTGACATGGCTATACACCGAATCATTCACAATGACTTGAGCAGGACGTGCAGATGCTGATTCTGTTGTATGAGCTGGATTAAACTGATGACTCGAATAAAAGGTTAAATCGGCGGCATATTCACAATGTGGATGCTGTGGCTGCAACGTTGCTAAACTTTTTTTATCGCGTACATAGAGCCCATCAAAATCTTGAATCAGTTCATTCCAAGACGTTGGGTTATTTTCCCAAGTGCTATTCAGCAGAAATACAGGTTTACCTTGTTGTTTGGCGATAGATCCAAGTTTGAGGAGAAACTCACCAAAAGGCGCTGCATCATGCAGTGTACCTTCTCCATTGATCAGGACAATATCGATATCTTTTAATAACTCAAGCCATTTTTCTTCAGAAATCGTTTGCCCCGTACAAAGTTGAGAAAACTTCGCATCAGGATGATTTTTCTGTATTAGACTGTACAGATTATTCATTACGACTTCGCAACCATGGTGTAGGTTGGTACGGGTATCATTGAGAATAAAAAAGTGTTTCAAAAAGGTTACCTATTGTTCAAGATCAAAATGGCATTGGAAATCATAACGTTTAATTTTGGTGGGCAAATCATTCTGCCTCATCCCTTAATATAGTGTAATAGTGATGATAAAACGATTGTTTATTGTGCGGACCCCATTACAGTTATTTAATGCCTTTGAGGCAATGCAACGGTTTCATCAAGCCGATACGCAAAATGAACTGTTAGTGGTTTATGGTTCACTGCGAGACCATCGCATGATGCAACAGATGTTACAGACACTTCAGGGCTGGGATCGTATTGTATATCAACCTTTTATGGGGTGGAAAAAGAAGTTTTATGCATTTCAGTTGAAAAAGTATTTTCCAGATCATAGTCAATATGACGATATTTTTACAGGGATGATTCAGCATATTCCACTGCATCTCATGAATACTTTAAATGCAAAAAATTATTGGTTAATCGATGATGGCAATGAAACTCGGATGATTGTGGATCATCTAAATCAGGGCACTTACTACACAAAAGATCGATCGCAAGGGTTGTTCGGGATTAAACAAAAACCTGAAGTTTTAAAAAAAATTCAATTATTTACCTTGTATGAAGATTTAAAAACTACACATCCGGTGACGATCAATGATTATCGGATCTTTAAACAAAACGCTCGTGCGCTAGAGACAAAAAATGGTTGCGATTTAGTCATTGGTTCGAATCTTGTGGGAACTTATCTTAAGTCGGAAGCAGAATATTTAAGTATTTTAAAATCGCTTAAACAGCAACTGGCGGATCGGCATTTATACTATGCACCACATCGATATCTGAGTGAAAGTACCGTTCAAGCGATTGAAAGCATGGGCTATGAAATTTTGAAATATGATACGATTTTAGAGCTTTTTCAGTATGAGCAGGGCTGGTGTTTTGAGCGCTATTATTCGATACGTTCGACTGCTATCGACACCCTGACACAGCTTTATGGTACAGCAGGGACATTTATACGCTTAGATGAGTCGCACTTTGTAAGTCATGCAAAATGGCAAGAATGCAATGAAATCTGGAATACAGCACAGCACGTGATCAGTTTGGAAACAACTGAGAGAGCACTGAATTAATCTTCAGTGCGATCTGCGTTGCCTTTCAACACCATATAAATCAAACCGACAAAGATTAATAAGGCACCTGCAAGGCTGCTGACACAGAATAAAACAATACGGTTATAGGTGGTTAAGTTAAATAATTCGTTGGCTAAAATGTAGCGCATGAACAACCATTGTACGACAGAAAAAACAATCAACACGATTGCACGACGACGGACTTCAGGACGCATAGCCATAGGAGAATCACTTAAAGTGGAAATTGAGGCTATTATGCCACTGTCGATAATCGATCTCAATTGAATAAGATTAATTCAAGCCTGTGGAACACAACTCTAAAAGTTGAGATGTTCTTAGATCACCTTTATTTGCGGTATATATTGATATTGCCAAAGCAGACCCGAAAGCGCTTATAAGACCAGATATACTGTTCTGGTGCTTGGTTAATGATGTCTTGCATCGCGATGTTGAGGGTGTCGACAGAGGATTGTAAGTCTTTAGATAAAATCTCGTCTGATAAGGTTTGGCAATGCACATCAAAGTGCCTTAAGTTGGGTTGTCGGATACAACTTAAGCCAATGACATTGCATTGGGTTTTTGCAGCAAGTTTTGAAACCAGTGTAATTGATAAAGTATTTTGCCCAAAAAAATTGGAATAAATACCGCCTGAAGGCTTCGGTAAATGGTCTGGTAAAATGACCGTTAGGCCACCTTGTTTCAAATGTTTAAAAATGGCACGGATCCCTGTTTCATCTGTAGGAACGAGTGTTGCGTTAAACTTTTCTCGTGCTTCTAACAGATAACGATTGATCCCTTTATTTTTATTCGGTTTATACATAATCATCGGTTCTGTATACAGGTTCAGCCATGCATTGAGTAATTCCCAGCAGCCAAAATGCGGAATCACAACGATCACACCTTTTTTATTCGCAAGTGCTTCCGTGAGGATATTTTCACCATAAATGTTTTTCAATAAGCTCAGGCTATAACTTGGCGGCATCCCCCAACATTTAATAAATTCAATATAGGTCAGGCATTGGCTGCGGATACTTTGGCTGACGAGCTGTCTCTGCGCTGTCTCGGACAAGTCTGGGTAGGCCAGTTGAATATTGATGCTAGTGATACGTTTGATTGATGAGTTAAACAGGTCAAGAATAAACGCGATCATCAAAGCCAAGTTTTGTAACAGCCAAAGTGGCAATAGCGCGATGATTTTGAATATAAAGTACATGGATCACAAGGTCTCAAAATTGACAGCATGGAATAAAATAAATTTTGCCAAGAGACCGGACTTATTCAGTGAAAAGTACAAAAAGATCTGAATCTAAAAACAAAATAATCGGAAGTGGAAAATTGAGCTGTCCATTGCTCAAAGGATGTAGTGCAACATCATAACGTACTTGAAGCGTTTTGATATTAGCAAAGTAAATCAAATCTTTAATTTATATTTTGTAGGTTTTCTACCACTTTTTATAGGTTGAAATAAAAAAACCCTGCATAGCGCAGGGTTTTTTGAAACTTAAAATCTAAATCTTAAAATGTAAGATTATTTAGATTCTTCAGCTTTTGGTTTTTCACGTAAGCGAATACCTAAGTCACGTAATTGGTTCGCTTCAACTGGCGCAGGCGCTTGGGTTAAAGGACATTCCGCAGTCTTAGTTTTCGGGAATGCAATCACGTCACGGATAGAAGATGCACCAGTCATCAACATCACTAAACGGTCAAGACCGAATGCTAAACCACCGTGAGGAGGCGCACCGAATTTCAACGCATTTAACAAGAAGCTGAATTTCTCTTCTGCTTCTTCTTCAGAAATACCAAGCGCTTCGAAGATCGCTTTTTGCATTTCTAGGTTATAAATACGAAGTGAACCACCACCGATTTCAGTACCGTTCAATACCATATCGTAAGCAACAGAAAGTGCAGCACCTGGATTGTTCTTCACTTCTTCAACGCTTGATTTTGGCAGCGTGAATGGGTGGTGAACAGATGTCCATTTGCCATCGTCAGTTTCTTCGAACATTGGGAAGTCAACAACCCAAAGTGGCGCCCACTCGCAAGTTGCAAGTTTCATGTCGTGACCGACTTTAATACGTAAAGCACCCATCGCATCATTTACGATTTTCGCTTTGTCCGCACCAAAGAATACGATGTCGCCATTTTCAGCACCAACGCGTTTCAATAGATCAAGTACGATAGGCTCGATGAATTTAACGATTGGAGATTGAAGACCTTCAATACCTTTTTCAAGTTCGTTGACTTTGATGTAAGCCAAGCCTTTCGCGCCATAAATGCCAACGAATTTAGTATATTCGTCAATTTGGCTACGTGGAAGCGCGCCAGCACCTGGTACGCGAAGCGCAACAATACGGCCTTTAGGATCTTTTGCAGGACCTGCGAATACTTTGAACTCAACGTCTTGCATCATGTCTGCAACATCAACAAGTTTCAAAGGAATACGTAAGTCAGGTTTATCAGATGCATAGTCACGCATTGCATCTGCATACGTCATACGTGGGAACTTGTCGAACTGAACGTTTAGAAGTTCTTTGAACATCTTAACCGTTAAACGTTCCATCAAATCCATAATGTCATCGTCACTCATGAACGATGTTTCAACGTCGATTTGTGTGAATTCAGGCTGACGGTCAGCACGTAAGTCTTCATCACGGAAACATTTCGCGATTTGGTAGTAACGATCAATACCACCCACCATCAACAACTGTTTGAACAATTGTGGAGATTGTGGAAGTGCGTAGAAGCTACCATTAGAAACACGACTTGGTACTAAATAGTCACGCGCACCTTCAGGAGTCGCACGAGTCAAAATCGGTGTTTCAACGTCTAGGAAACCATTTTCTTCGAAGTAGTTACGAATAAGGTTTGTTAATTTAGAACGGAAACGTAAACGATCTAACATTTCTGGACGACGAATATCGAGGAAACGATATTTCAAACGTACTTCTTCAGAAATATTGGTATTTTCGTCATTCAATGGGAATGGAGGAGTTTCAGACGCAGCAAGAACTTCAATTTCTTTGCCTAAAACTTCGATTTGACCACTCACGATATTCGCGTTTTCAGTACCTTCGTAACGACGACGTACACGGCCTGTAATTTTTAATACGAATTCTGAACGTGATTTATCAGCAGTCGCGAAAGCTTCAGGAGTATCAGGGTCAATCACTACTTGAACAAGGCCATCACGGTCGCGCATGTCAAGGAAGATTACACCACCGTGGTCACGGCGACGGTGAACCCAACCGCATAATGTAACGGTTTGGTCGATTTGGGCTTCAGTAAGTGAGCCGCAGTAATGAGTTCGCATCATAGCGTTAGAAATCCAACTATATGGGTTAAGGTCAGCGAATGCGTAAACAGCGCACCGCTTTTATTCGAATAGGGGATTATGCCTCTTTTTGGCTGTTTTGTCACAAGGACTTATTGCTAAAACTGCCAAATTTACAGCAAATTTTCGGTCAATGATGGGCTTAAGCCGATGACGTTGAAAAAATATTGGTGCTCTTGCTTAAGATCAGAAATATCAGACTACCGAGGCTAAACGTGGCCAAAAATGCACGGAAAAAATAATTAATAGCCTTGCCGACATAGGCATACAGGTCATGCACAAATGCATCTGAATAAATACTGTCAGCAAAATAAAAATAACTAGCGATTCCCGCAGCTAAAGACAGGGCCGCCAAACCATATACATAGACTTTGATGGTTGTGGGGACGTTTACAGTACTTCGATAGTGAAGATGATGACGATAAATCATCCATGCCAAAACGGGGAGTGCCAAGCCAGATAATCCAATTTGCAACACGCGATGTAGGGGATATGAATGACCAAAAAATTGAATCGGTAGACTCAATAGATCCTTAAATGCAAAGGTACGAAAGTCAACATGGGTCAATCCATCCCAAACAATATGCGTCGAAGTTCCAATGATGAGTGCGAGGATGAGACTGAGCATAAACCCACAGCATTGATTAAGACTCTGTAGATGCAGCGGCTTATTTAAACCAAAAAAAGCAAATAACATCGGGCGATAAAGCACATACCACAGCACACAAAACAGCAAACCTAGGATTAAGTTTGGAACAATTAACCCAGACCATTGATGTGAACCTGCATAGTCAGCATTGGTAAATAAACGGAATAAATCCGGCACCATGCTACCAATTGCGAGTGCTGCAATAGGCAGGCGATTTCCGCTTAATTTGGAAATAGGCGGTGCGAGTACAGCATGGGATATGGTAAAAGGCATTGAACTAAAATAAATAAATGAATAAATACAATGTGGTATCAGTGAGTGTATATGATTTGGGCAGATTAGAATGTTTTTTATTGCAAAACGAATGAAATGTTATATTATAACATTATTCAAAAATAGCCTGATTTGAGTCTCTCCAACATGTCTTTTCATAAGAATTTAATAACTGTTTCGATTTTTGCAGTGATTGCACCCAACCTTTATGCCGATGATCCAGAACAACAGGTACAAAAGCTCGAAGCTATTAATGTTCAGGTCCATCCCTTAAACCAAAGTGCTGCAGATTTTGCGGTTGCAGATAACATTATTAAGCATAAAGATTTGGCACAAGGTGGAGTCACTATTGGTGATGCCATTGCCGGACAACCTGGAGTGTATTCAAATCAGTTTGGTGCAGGCTCAAGTCGACCTGTAATACGTGGGCAAGATGGGCCACGTGTCAAAGTGTTGGAGCATGCATCTGAAACAGCAGATGTTTCAACTTTATCCCCTGACCATGCAGTGACGGTTGATCCAATTTTAGCGAAACAAGTAGAAGTGATTCGTGGGCCATCCACTTTATTGTATGCAGCTGGGACGGTTGGTGGGTTGGTGAATGTTACCGATCAAAAAATTCCAACGCAGATGCCTGAAAATGGTTTAGAGGGGCAGGTTGGGCTACGTTATAACTCAGGCAGTGATGAAAAATTGGCGAGTGCCGGTGTGACGGCTGCTTTAGGTGAGCAATTTGCCATCCGTGTAGAAGGCTCGAAACGTAAAGCCAATGACTATATTGCACCCAATTATTTTCATGATCATGATGGCGAATTAGAAAAAGAACGCCGAGTCGGTAATACTTTTGCAGAAGGGCAAAATGTCAGTGTGGGCGCGTCATGGATTCATGATCGTGGTTTTGCTGGACTGTCTTATAGCAACCGACAAGACCAATATGGCCTGCCGGGTCATAGTCATGAATATGAAAGCTGTCATCCACATGATGACCATCTACACTGTGATGGTCATGATAACCATGGGCATACCGATGAACATGATCATTCAGCGCATGACGAACATGATCACGATCATGATGCCGCAGGCCCATGGGTCGACTTAAAGTCAGAACGTTATGATTTCCGTACCGAACTTGCGAATCCGTTTGCGGGCTTCCAAAAACTCCGTGCACATGCAAGTTATACCGATTATCAACATGACGAAATTGAAGGTGATACAGCGGCAACGACCTTTAAAAGTCAGGGCTATGATGGTCGTTTAGAGTTGGTGCATAACCCGATTGCGGATTGGGAAGGGGTGATTGGCGCACAATACAATCAACAAAAGCTTAATATCAGTGGTGAAGAGTCACTGATGAATCCAAATAAAACCCAAAAATGGAGTGTGTTTGGTTTAGAGCATAAACAATTTGGTGATTTTCATGTCGAGCTGGGCGCCCGTGTCGATCAGCAGAAAATTCAGATCGATTCTGCACAAAAAGATTATGATGATTATGGCATTTCTTATTCAGGTGCTGTGAATTGGGCGTTTGCACCAAATTATAAATTGTCCTTGGTGGGTTCTCATCAAGAGCGTTTGCCATTGGCGCAAGAGCTGTATGCAGATGGTAAGCATTTTGCGACCAATACCTATGAACGTGGGAATGAAAATCTAGATGTTGAAAAATCTAATAATCTCGAATTAGGTTTCCATTATGAAAAAGATCAGTTGGATTATCACATTCATGTGTACCACAACTGGTATGACAATTATATTTATGCCGCAACCAAAGATAATTTTGAAAACTTCCGCTTAGTTGATTACACCCAAGGCAAAGCTAAGTTTTATGGCGCAGAAGCTCAAGTGGGTTATGCCATTAATGATATGTATAAACTCAGTGTCTTTGGTGATTATGTACGCGGCAAAATTGATGGTGAAAATGCGCCACGTGTGCCTGCAGGGCGCTTAGGAACCAAGGTAGATGTTGACTTTTCCGATGGTTGGTCAGGTCTTGCAGAATATTCACATGTATTCAAACAAGACAAAATCACTGCATTTGAGCGTGAAACAGATGGCTACAACATGGTGAACTTGGGTGTGGCCTATAGTGGTCAGTTGAAAGATCAAAATGATTATCGGGTCTATTTCAAAGCCAATAATTTATTGGATGAAGATGTTTATTCTCACACGTCATTCCTTGCCAATATTCCTCAATTCGGTCGTAATTTTACGGTCGGTCTTGAATTTGGTTTCTAATTGAATTTGCACAGACTTCTCTAAGTAAGTCTAGGTAAAGTCACAGAAATCCTCTTGAAAAATCAATGAATAAAACCTAGTCTGAGCGCATTAGACTAGGTTTTTTCTTATGCGCATCATTCAACGAATACATCACAAGCTCAATTGGTCACGTCGTCGCTATGTGGGTGTGGTCATTGGTTTATTGGTTTTAGGTTATTTGGCATCGGCAACCTATCACACGCTAAAACCACTGCCGGAAGGGCTGAACTACACGGGAAAACTTCGCCATGCCGAAGTGAACTTTTTAGTGGATGAAACCTATATCGATGCGCAAGGAAAGCAGCAACAGGAACATCGCATTTTTAAAGAAATGCTGAAAATGATTGAGGAAGCACAGTCGACCATTGTGTTGGATATGTTTCTCTTTAATCCTCAAGTTGGCGACTCTCAATTAAAACATGAACCATTAACACAGGAACTGACCGATGCACTGATTTTGAAGCGTCGTCTATCTCCTCAAGTGGAAATTTTTGTGATTACTGACCCGGTCAATTCGGTATATGGCGGCATTCAACCTGAACATTATCGTCAATTGCGTCAAGGTGGAATTGAGTTAATCGAAACCAATTTGGTACCGCTTCGTGCATCCAATCCTGCATGGTCAGGCTTTTGGTATATCTGCTGTCAAGATATTGGCAATAATCCTAAACAAGGCTGGTTACCGAATCCATTAGGTACGGAAAAAGTGACGATTCGCAGCTATATGGATCTGTTTAACTTTAAAGCGAATCACCGAAAAACTTTGGTGGTAGATACCATCGATGGCTGGAAAGGTTTAGTCACCTCTATGAATCCACATGATGGTAGCTCACGACATTCCAATGTGGCCTTAACCGTCAAAGGCATGACCGCGATTGATCTGTTAAAGACCGAGCAAGCCGTAGGCATGATGTCCAAAGCCAATATTCCATTTGTGGTGATTAAGGATGTTGAAGCCGCGAAAACTCAGCCACAGGTTCAAGTGCTGACTGAAAAAGCTATTTATGATGCCACACTCGACTTAATTGATAGTGCGAAGAAAGCTGGAACTGAAATTGATATTGCTATGTTCTACTTGTCAGAACGTAAAATTACCAAGGCACTCATTGCTGCGCATGAACGTGGCGTGAAAGTTCGTGTATTACTCGATCCGAATAAGGATGCTTTTGGGCGGACTAAAAATGGCATTCCAAATCGACCTGTAGCATCCGAATTACATGATGCGGGTATTGATGTACGTTGGTGTAATACCCATGGTGAGCAGTGCCATAGCAAGATGATTTTAAAACGAACTGCTTATCAAGCCGATATGATTTTAGGTTCGGCAAATTTCACGGCGCGTAACTTGAAAAACTATAATTTAGAAACGGATTTACGAGTGATCGGTGTGAAAGATGCTCAAGTTTTTAAAGATGCATCACAGTACTTTAATACCGCTTGGTCAAATCTGGATGGTAAACAAATGAGTGTCGATTATAGTAAATATGCGGATGAATCGACCTTGAAATATGTGTTGTATCGCTTTATGGAATGGAGCGGATTATCTACTTTTTAATTTTTCCCTCATCCTAACCTTCCCCCAAAGGGGGAAGGAATTCCCTCTCATTTCAGGAGAGGGTTAGGGAGAGGTATATTCAGCAATTATTAATTCTTCGGTACAGGATTCGGCGGAACGATTTGATCTAAATCTTTATCTGTCATTTGATCCAATTCTTTAATATCGGTTTTGATTTTCCATTTATCGGCATCATCTACTGGTTGTGGCAAACGAGCTTCTAACCAGTCACAGATGACATCTGGTGGAAAATCGGCGTGGTTACATTGAATCACCCAAGACAAGAATTGTTTTGCTTCGCCATTCATATATGGTGGCGGAGAAACCGGTAAAAATTGAGTCGGTAAGCGTTCATTTTTAGAAATATAGTTCAATACATGGCCCAATTCTTGAACAGTTTGCCATGCTAAAGGGTGATCTACATCAATTTGAAATTTAAACCACCAAGCAGTTTTACCATCGGTTCCGTACGAGTCAATCAGTTGTTCTTGAATACTTGGAACTTTAGAAAAAAATTGATGAAGTCGGTCAAAACTTAATTCAGACACAGCATTTGATCCACTACGAAATAAAATCAATCTTAGCATAATCCAATGAAAAACAGGCTAGCCTGAAGGTGCGATCAGCTTGGTCGGAAAATTAACAAATTCTTGCACTTGATGGATTTTTATTCATTTTTTCTCCTACAATGGAATTTATACTGAGCGTATAAACCGTCGAGGAGAGCTTAAGTGAAAACCACATTATTCTATGCGATTGCAGGTGTGATGCTGATCAGTGCTTCGGCCAGTACTTTTGCGGAAAACAAATGGGCAAACTACCAAGGTGTGGATACATCAAAACCACAACACCGCCCACCGTCGATGAATCGGCCTGGCTATCCGCAGCATGCGCCGAATTATCCTCAACATTATCCTCAGTATCCAAGTCGTCCGCCGGTTTATCCGCAATATCCAAATCGACCTTATCCGCAGTATCCTCAGAGTGGTATTAGCATTCAATACAATGCACCGACCACGATTACTCAAAATTCACAAAGCTATAGTTGGGTCAATGGCGATCCTGCGAGTGCCAGTATTTCCAGTTCGACCTATACCTTTATCAGCGATTGGAAACGGATTGGTTTACCAGCACCCCCAAGTGGCATGTATTGGATCTTTGAAAATGGTCGCTATGTATTAGTGCCGAATCGGTAATTTAATCTACCCAAACCCCTCCTTAAAAAAGAGGGGCTTTAATAAGACTAAGCTAACTCATCATCTTGCGGACGTGGGGTTTTTCCTTCAGGCAGTGGCTTCTCGGAATGCTTATCTCGAATAACCGAAGGATATGTCCAAGAGGCATAGCGCACAATCAAAATGGCCACAGCAAGGATGAGGATCGAACCTGTAGTAATGACCAAGCCCATATCCGCTTTATGGTCATGTTGAATGTCCGAAATCAGTAAACGGGTCAGGGCAGTAATAGCAATATAAATCAGGAAGCGTACCGGCATGTGGTTAGTTTTAAAATAAATACCGACCATGGCACCGAGTTCGAGGTAAATAAACAATAATAAAATATCGTCAATCGTGGCGAATTGCTTAACTGTAATAATTTCAAAAATGGTATGACCCGCAGACCATAAAATCATACAGCCGATGACAAACAGCGCAAGATAATGAAAACCTTCTACAGCAAGATTGCCAAGTCGGTCGAGGAGGGCTTCGATTTTTTCTACTTTAGGATCACGGTGTGTCATATATTCCTCCTGTGTAAATTGCATGAATATTCAATGAAGAACAAGTCATTAAATACCTAGCAAATTTCATGCACATTAAGCGCATATGACAAAAATATTTTTTAGGTTTAATAAAGGTTTTAATGTTAAGTTTGAGCCTAAATTTTGTCCTATAAAAATGAAGCGACGATGTATCAACCAACGCATTTTAAACATGATGAACTGCCTGATCTGATTGATCTTATGCGTAAGTATGCTTTGGCGACAGTAATACTGACTGCACCCAATGGTGAGTTGGAAGTGAATCATTTACCACTAGAATATGGCGCTGAGTCAGGCGAATTGGGCATATTGCGCGGTCATATTGCCAAGGCTAATCCAATGTTTGAATTGCTAAATCAGTCAGCACAAGCCTATGTGATTTTTCATGCCGATGATGCATATATTTCGCCAAGCTGGTATGAAGGAAAACAGGAGCATCATCGCGTTGTACCGACATGGAATTACCGCGTGGTACATGTCAAAGGCAAGATACGTAAAGTTGCAGATGAAAAATATTTACGAGGGCTTCTGGCTCGGTTGACTCGGCAACATGAAGCTAGCCAACCCATGCCATGGAAAATGGGTGATGCACCGAATGATTTTATTGCGGAACAACTGGAAAAAATTGTAGCAATTGAAATCGATATTCAGTCGATGATCGGGAAATTTAAAGTGAGTCAAAATCGCAGCGCTATAGATGCGATGAATGTGGCAAAAGCTTTGGAAAGGTCGAATGCTGAAATGGCGGAGTCGATCAAAAAATTTTATCCCATGAAATAACAGGCTAAATAATCATGCCCAATAGGATTGAAACTGAACGTTTATGCCTGAGAAAGTATCAGTTAGGAGATGAAATTTCATTATTTGATACATATTTTTCGAATATAGAAGCAACTCGTTATCTGCAGCGGTTGCCACATTTAACGATTCAACAGACTAAGAGTGTTTTAGAAAAGTGGGCAGATCATTATTGGTCGATACACCATCCTGATTTTGCATGGGTGATTAGTGATAAGAATACGCAGTTAGCGATGGGCTTACTGTATTTCTTCAATCAAGAAAACCATGGGGAAATACATTTTGGGTTAGGGGTGAATTTTCATGGTTGTGGTTATATGACTGAGGCCTTAATTGGGGTAATTAAGTATTTAAAGCAGAATCAGGTCACGAAGGTTGTTTCATCGTTTTGTGCTGAGGAACATCTAGCATCACAAAATGTCTTAAATAAGGCCGGATTTAAATTAGATAAAGATAAAACGCATTGGGGGAAATTTCCAATGCTAGACGATCAGTTCCATCCTTGTTTTACATATCGAATGGAATTGGAAGATTATGAATAAGTTGGTACGTTTATTATTTTTGCTTAAAGAATCCTATTCATTGGTTATGTATGAAGAGTAATAAGTAAAAAAATGCCCGATAAATCGGGCATTTTTGATTTTGTGTATTTAATTAAGCTTGGTTGGTAAAGTAATCTTCAGAGAAGTTCATGATCACTTCAGAACCTGCTTTTACTTTAGCAATGCGTAATGCCAATTCAGGTAAAATACGCTGCGTGAAGTAAAGAGTCAGTGCAAGTTTGTTTTGGTAGAACTCGCCATCTTTGTCTTTTGCTGCATCTGCAATGCGGGCAAACATATAGGCAAAGCTGAGTAGGCCTACAGCATGTAGGTAATCAACTGCTGCTGAGTTCGGGAACTCAATGTTTTCACGAGCAGCTTCAAGTACATATTGAGTCACCGCTTCAACTTCAGCTGCAGCATCTAATGTTGCATCTTTGATGTAGTTCAAGCTGGCATCTAAGTTGTTGGCAAAATCACGAATTTCTTGGATATATTCAGCAATGAATTCACCATTGCACTTAATGGTTTTACGACCAATTAAGTCTTGAGATTGAACGCCGTTGGTCCCTTCGTAAATCTGTGCGATACGCAGGTCACGAATACATTGTTCCATACCCCATTCACGAATAAAGCCGTGACCACCGAAGACCATTTGGGCATCTAGCGTTGCTTGGAAAGCTGTATCTGTCAAATACGCTTTCGCAATAGGTGTTAACAGCGCAACACGGTTATTGGCTGCTTTGACTGCTTCTGGGTCAGTAGAGAACTTGGTAATGTCCAGTTGTTGACCCACATAAACCGCAAATGCACGAGACGCTTCATTGTTGGCACGTGCGTTCAGCAACATACGACGTACATCACCATGAACTAAGATGCTGTCTGCAGGTTTTGCCGGCGATTGCACGCCAGAAGCGCTACGGCCTTGTAAACGATCAGTCGCATATTGCGCTGCATTTTGATAAGCAAATTCAGAAGCACCTAGGCCTTGAATACCCATAGACAGACGTTCGTAGTTCATCATGACGAACATCGCTGCAAGGCCTTCATTTTCTTTACCAACCAGGTAGCCTTTCGCGCCATCAAAGTTCATCACACATGTTGCAGACGCTTTGATCCCCATTTTATGTTCAATAGAACCAGGGCCTACAGCATTACGCTCACCCAATGAACCATCTGCATTCACCAAGAATTTAGGTACGATGAATAGTGAAATTCCGCGTGAGCCCGCAGGCGCATCAGGCGTTTTCGCTAAAACTAAGTGGATGATATTTTCAGAAAGGTCGTGGTCACCGCCAGTGATGAAGATTTTCGTACCTGTAATGTTATAAGTACCGTCTTCATTACGTTCGGCTTTAGTTTTGATAATACCTAAATCTGTACCTGCATGCGGTTCAGTTAAGCACATGGTGCCTGACCATTCGCCTGTATACATTTTTGGCAAATAAGTTTCTTTTTGCTCTTGTGATGCATAGCTGTTTAACGCCATGCCTGCACCAACAGAAAGAAGCGGGTAGAGCATGAATGATGGGTTGGTTGCAAACAGCATTTCATCAGCCAGAACAGTCAGCATTTTTGGCATGCCTTGACCGCCCCATTCTTCATCTGCGCCTAGACCAATCCAGCCGCCTTCTGCATATTGTTTAAATGCTTCTTTGAAACCAGCAGGAGTCGTGACATTGCCATTGCTATAGGTTGCGCCTTCTTCATCACCTGTGCGGTTTAATGGATGAGTGACGTTTTGCGCAAATTTTGCCATTTCTTCAAGAATGGCTTCTGCAGTAGCAGCATCAACGTGAGCAAGATTTTCGTTGTTTTGCCAGAATTGTTCTGCTTTAAAAACATCATTTAAGATGAATTTCATATCTGCAAGCGGCGCATTATAAATTGGCATGTTCGTTCACCTGTTTATTGTTTGAATCTATGGACTTGGGGCAATTTGTATCGACACAAAGCGTGGAGAAAATTGACCAAAGTAAAATTATGGGACTATTTATAAAGAAAAAGGACTGCCAATGCTATGACCGTCCTTTCTCTATTTCTGCACTCACGAGTACAATTTTTTGAATATGTTTTAGATATTCACATTAGAATGCAAAGTGTTCTGCATCCAATGCCATAAGAGGATCTAGGCCACCTGCAATCACTTCTACATGAGAGCGAACGCGTGGTAAGATTTTCTTGAAGTAGAAGCGAGCAGTCGTTACTTTTGCATTGTAGAAATCAACATCTGTTGTTCCTGCAGCTAAAGTTTCTTGTGCAACTAGTGCCATGCGAGCCCATAAATAAGCAAGCGTTACATAACCAGAGAAGTAGAGGTAATCGACTGCAGCAGCACCTACTTCTTCAGGGTTTTGCATTGCTTTCATACCAATCTGCATGGTTAAGTCGCCCCATTCTTTGTTTAGCGCAGCAAGCGGCTCAACAAATTCTTTCATGGCAGCGTTGTCTTTGTTAGCTTCAACAAATTTATGGATGATCTTGGTGAAGTCTTTCAACATTGCACCTTGAGTACCCAATACTTTACGGCCTAACAAGTCAATTGCTTGAATTTCAGTCGTACCTTCGTACAAGCATGAAATACGTGTATCACGTACAATTTGTTCCATACCATGTTCAGAAATGAAGCCGTGGCCACCAAATACTTGAACACCGTGTTTTGCAGATTCAGAACCTGTTTCAGTCAAGAATGCTTTAGCAATTGGAGTTAATAATGACAAGATATTGTCAGAGAACTTACGTTCTTCTTCAGTTGCACCTTGTTCCACGATATCGGCATGGAAAGACAATAAGTAAACCAGAGCACGACCAGCTTCAGCAAATGATTTTTGCGTAAGCAGCATGTTGCGTACTGCAGGGTGAACGATAATTGGATCTGCTTCTTTTTCAGGTGCTTTAGGGCCTGAAAGTGAACGCATTGCCAAACGGTCTTTTGCGTAAGCAAGTGCACCTTGGAAAGCGCCTTCAGAAGCTGAAAGACCTTGTACAGCAGTACCGATACGTGCAGTGTTCATGAATGTGAACATGCAGTTTAGACCGCGGTTTTCAGGGCCAATCAAGAAGCCTTTTGCGTTATCAAAGTTGATGACACAAGTCGCGTTACCATGGATACCCATTTTGTGTTCAATCGAACCACAACGTACCGCATTGCGCTCACCAATTGAGCCATCAGCATTTACATTGAATTTAGGTACGATGAATAATGAAATACCTTTCGTGCCTTTTGGTGCACCTGGAAGACGAGCAAGGACGATATGGATGATATTTTCAGCCATGTCGTGTTCACCAGCAGAGATAAAGATTTTCTCGCCAGAAATTGCATAGCTACCGTCTGCTTGTGGTTCAGCTTTAGAGCGGATAATACCTAAGTCAGAACCTGCATGAGATTCTGTTAAGCACATCGTACCAGTCCATTCACCTGAAACAAGTTTAGGCAGGTAAGTGTCTTTTTGCTCTTGAGAACCGTGATGTTCTAATGTACGGACAGCACCATGAGATAGACCAGGGTACATACCCCATGCCCAGTTCGAAGTACCCACCATTTCTGAAATGATGTTACCTAGTGAAACTGGTAGACCTTGACCGCCATACTGTTCTTCAGCAGACAAAGACGGGAAACCGAGTTCGATATATTTTTGATACGCTTCTTTAAAACCAGTTGGTGTTGTTACAACGCCATCATTCCAAGTACAACCTTCACGGTCGCCGACTTGGTTAAGAGGAGAAAGTTCATTTTCACAGAAGTCAGCAGCAGCTTCTAGATATTGGTCAACCAACTCACGGCTTACGGTGTCTGAAAATGCAGGCAGTTGTGCATAGTGATCTTCTGCTTTTAAAAGTTCATGCAGAACAAATTGCATATCACGTAAGGGCGCTTTGTATTGTGGCATATCGTTTTCCTCAATACTGGTTTCTACCAGCGTTAGTAATCCTAAATAACATTTGAACGTGTCTTCAATGACACGTATTGGAATGGTTCTAATCGTGCAACATCTTCTTATTGGGTACAAGCATTTCAGGGTGATTTGTTGGTGACTGTAAAGTCAAAGAAATATCCCTTGAAAAAGCTAAGTGCATTGAGTGTAAACGCTTTTAGATGAAAATGAATGACACAAATAGTCAAAAAGCGTAAAAAGATATGTCCAATAAAAAAGGCACTCATGGGAGTGCCTTTTTTAAGCAATGATATTGCGATCTAAGTTTGGATTATTTCACTGGCGCTGGCGTTGGGGCAACAGGGGCTTTAGGTTGGAAGCGAACTTCACATTTACCATTGATTTGCTGTTCGCCAACTTTAATGGCAACCGCACTGCCATCAGTCTTGCCTTGGCATGCTTTCATAATGGCTTGTTGTTTCGCTTGGCGTTCAGCTAAACGTTGATCAAACTGTTTAGTCAGTTCTGCACGTTTTGCATCAGTCAGTCGCTCACCGCGTTGCATCTGACCACGCATGTCGCCACGCATTGGATGATGTTCACCGCGCATTGGTTTGTGTTCACCACGTGCTTTTTTCATGTCTTGACGGTCTGCTTTGAACACCATGGTACATGTACCATCAATATTTTTATCGCCAGCTTTTACTTGAACTGTTGAACCTGTAGCCTTACCATCGCAGGCTTTTTGCATATCAGCAAACACTTGACGTTGCTCGGCACGCATTTGTTTAAAATGTTCACGTTGCTCAGGTGACATACGACGGTCGTGATCATCATGATGTTGTTTCATCATACGGCCATGATCGTTATCTTTTGGTGCGGTTGTCGATTGACAGGCAGTTAATGCACCCATGCTCAGTACGCTTGCACCGATTAAAGCAATTTTGGTCATTTGTTTCATAGTCTTTACCCCACCAGATTAGATCTTTTTCCGATGGTTAAAGATTAAATAATAAAGATGTAGAAACAATGGAGAGTTTTTTAGTTGCGTGTTCGCTACAATAATGAATATAGAAGAAAAATGAGAGTTCTCGTTTGAAAATACGTCGTATCCCGATTGCCCTACGCTTGTTTCTGACTGTGCTGTTGACGACGCTCGTCATCACAACGGTAAGTCTTGGCGTTTTGCATTGGAATATGCAGCGTAATTTCACCAAATATGTGGCCGATGTCGAGATGCAAAAGCTTGACCATGTCATTGAAAATTTAGCCGATGTGTATACGGTCTATCATGATTGGGGCAATGCGATTCAGGCACAGATTCTGCAAATTGAAGGGCAGGCAGCGCCAGATGACTATGATCGTCTCTCTCGGTGGTGGCTACGTCGTCAATATGACATTGCATTGCAGCAGCGCTATTTCCAAGATCATAGTTTAAATGCAGCATCGATGCTGGCAACACCACAGCATACGGCAGAGCAAAAAATTGAAGAGCTGAAATGGTTGGAACAAAACTTACCATCTGAGTTCCAACCCTTTGAAGGTTTAAAATTTCCTTTAAGTACGAACCAAAATGTATTCCGTCCAAAAGAGTCGAACACGGATGAAAAAGATGCAGATCAATCCTCACAAAGTAACAGTAATAATGGTGGTAAGAAACAATTTATCCAAATGCCTGACCGCTTGGGCTTGAGTTCGCGTTTATCTTTATATGATGCACATCGCCAATTTGTTGTGGGTGAGCCGACAGATGAACAAATCTCTTATCGTCCGATTATGGTGAATAATCAAATCGTGGGATATTTGGGGCTCAAACCTGTACTCGATCAAGATGATGCGATCAGTATTAACTTCTTTAGTAAGCAAAAACGTTATTTATTATTGGTTTATGTGATTACGTTTATTGCAAGTTTGATTGCAGCATTGTTATTGGCAACATACTTTAAAAAACCGATTCAGCGTTTGTTAATGGGAACACGTGAATTAACCAAGGGCAATTATCAACATCAAGTTGCAGTGAACCGTAATGATGAGCTTGGTGATTTATCGAATGAATTGAATCAGTTGGCTGTAATTCTCGATCAGCATGAAACGTCACGTCGTCAATGGGTGGCTGATACTTCACATGAATTGAAAACGCCATTGGCCGTGTTACAGGCTCAAATTGAGGCGATGCAGGACGGTATTCGTAAGCCAACGCCAGAGCATTTTACTTCGATGTTGAATCAAGTCAGTAGTCTGAAAAAATTGACCAAAGATTTGGCAGATTTGGCGCAAGCTGATGCACAGCAATTAAATTGTTATCTCACTACGATTAATCCGTGGGATGTCGTTGTGCAGGAAGTTGAAAGCTTTAAGCCGAAGTTTGAGCAAGCGGATTTGAAAATTACCGCAACGGGCGAAGGGACTTCATTACAATTAGATATAGACCGTTTTAAACAGATTATGGTCAACTTATTGGGTAACAGTATTCGTTATACGCAAGCTGGTGGTGAAGTGCATGTTCATACTGAGCAAGATGAAACCCAGTGGACCGTGTATGTTGATGACAGCCCATTTGGTTTAACTGATGAACAGTTGGCACGTATAGGTGAGCGTTTCTATCGTGTGGATGATTCACGTACGCGTGCAACTGGTGGTACAGGATTAGGATTGGCGTTATCCGTAAAAATAGCTAGAGCATTGGGCGGAGAATTGAGTTTTGATCATTCTCCATTGGGCGGTTTGCGTTGCAAATTGACATTTCCCAAACAGATGAAATATTAAAAGGAAGCATGCATGAAACATATCATGTTGGTTGAAGATGAAGTGGAACTTGCACAGCTGGTGCGTGATTATCTAGAGGCTGCAGGCTTTGAAGTCAGCATGTTTCATGATGGGCAAGAAGCCTATGACAGCTTCACGCAGCGTAAGCCGAGTCTAATGATTTTGGACCTGATGGTGCCCCGTATGGATGGCTTAACCATTTGCCGTAAAGTCCGTGAGCAGTCTGATCTGCCAATTATTATGGTGACTGCACGCACTGAAGAAATTGACCGTGTATTGGGGCTTAATATGGGTGCTGACGATTATGTCTGCAAACCGTTTAGTCCGAAAGAATTGGTGGCACGTGTGCAAGCAGTATTACGTCGTTTAGAACGTAAAGCAGAGCCAGAGGTGAATGATTTATTCCGTATGGACAAAGCACAGCAACGCATTTGGTATCAACAAAAAGCGTTGAGCTTAACGCCAACAGAGTTTCGTTTACTAGAGTTGTTTTTAGAGCATGTAGGGCAGGTGTATTCACGTGCGCAATTGCTTGATCATATTAACCCAGACAGTTTTGAAGTGGCTGACCGTGTGATTGATAGTCATATTAAAAATTTACGTCGTAAGATTTCAGATGCAGCGGAAACCGGCAACCGTCATGAATGGATTCAAGCCGTGTATGGCGTTGGTTATCGTTTTGAATATCCAGAGGATTAATGTTACTTTTTGTTCTTGAATCTTTTTTTAAAAGCCTTTAATTTTTAAAGGCTTTTTTATTTGTATTTTTAAGAGGGAAAAACATAATGATTTTAAAAAAAACCTTATTAGCAATAAGCTGTTCTGTAATTTTAACTGCATGTGGCGGTGGTGGCGGCGGGTCTTCTAGTAGCGGTGGGACTTCAGATAATGGCGGTTCAAATGGGGAAACAGCTAACCCATCAAATCCAGCAACAGATTTAGAGAAAGCTAAAGTATTAATCAAAACTACGAACAATATTATTGCCTATTTTGACAGTTTTAAAGGTTTGCAGTCTCAGTATGAGCCTGCATTTGATGCTGTAAGTAATGCAGGAAATGATATTAGTAATGCTTCTGATCTCATCATTACTTTAGCTTCATTGGCGCAGAAAGATGCTCAAGGTTCCACAAAAGACTATACCGCTGCAGAATTAGAGGCACTTTTAGAGGATGATGCGACCTATGGGGGGATATATTATCCAGATTATATTTTGAGCAAAAATGGTCTTAAAATCAGCGTAACACCGACTTCAGTTTCTGTTAATGGAAGTGTATCGGCTAAATATTGGATGGACTATATATGGGATAGCAGTACTTTTACTGGAAAAGATGTTTTTAGCGATGCGGTTTTGATTACTGTAAGCAATTTAAAGTTGGATGCGCCATTCACAGCATCTGCAAAACAGCATGATTTTAAAATAGTTTCAGGCGGTAAAATCACAGCTAAAAATGCGGATGGATTAGAATCAAGCTTAGGGTTTAATAGCAACAGTACCGCTCAAGTTGTTTATGATACAGATATCAAGCTGGAAGACTCAGAAAGTGAAAATGCTCCGGTTACGGCACAATTTAAATTTTTAAATGTTTTGTTAACAACTCAGAACGCGAAGCTGAATTTAACTGAACTTTCAAGCAAAGCTGCTCGAGTTAAATTCAAAAATGGTACTGAAACATTTAATCAAATTATTCCATATGAAATTATTTTGAAAGGTGAAGCTTTAAGCGGAGCAGAAAACTTAGGCTTAGATGCAAATATTAAGCTAAAAAATGATCTGACTAAAACCTTTGATATTACCCAAGGCGAATCTGCGGCTGCATTTATTAATGCAGATTTGACAGTTAATCTCTCTGGTAACGTAAAAGGTGGGGGGGCTGCTGTGAAGCCATTCAGTTTACTGCTTAACGCTAAAAGGAATGATTACCAAAAAGGGATAGCAAATCTTAAAGTTACAGTTGATCAAAATACATTAAATATAGATGTAAAAACTGACAATCTGATCGCGCAATCTCCAATTATCTGGTCAAGAGTATCTCATGCGAATGGTGCATTTGTAGAAATTCCAGATTTAGATCAATTCAGTTCTGCTGATATTAAAGTCGGTACTGTTAGCTACGGTACGATCAATAGAGTATCGAATAGCATTTATTCTGCGAAATTTACCGATAACACTGTGCTAATGATTGCACCATAATAATGAATTAAGGAGAGGGGGTAACGATGTTCCCCCTTTTTTCTATGTTGAAAAAAAAATTAGTATTATTGGGATTATCGCTCCCGTTTTATAGCTATGCACAAGAGGCTATCTATTATCAAGTGCAAGCAGATGTTTATAGTGAACCGTTAGCGATTCATGCATTTACAGATGATTGGGATGATTCTAAGTTTAAATCAGGAAAAAATGCATTTGCTCATGGTTTAATGCAATTGGGCGTAAAGCAGGGTAATTGGGATTTTAGCTGGATCTGGCGATATGACTATGCGCTCAATTTCAGTGAGGATACAGCAAAGCTTTATTATCAAATACAGAATGAACTGCCTATCGATGCAAACTCAACGTATGACTTGAGGCTTGAAGCACAGCATATTGATACTGTTGGGTCTCGGGCTGCCTATACATGGCCCATTAGTTCGAATTGGAATTTAGAAACGGGTATAACCGCGTTAATTGGGCGTCATTATATTGATGGTCATATTAATGCGCTAGGGGTAACGACAGATCAGCAAGAGCTTATGGACCGCGTCAAATGGCTGAATGGGAGCATAGATTACAGTTATGATCATCCTGCTTTGAAAGAAGATAAAATGGGCTGGAATGAGCAGGCGCATAGCGGGTATGGCTATGCCCTAGATGCGACTTTAAGAGGTGCTATTGCAAAAAATTGGAATTTAAAAATTAATATTCAGGATGCATTGGCATATTTATATTGGCAAGATGCTCCATACACACGATATAACATCAGCTATGATCAAGATAAGCGTCCACGGTTTGATATTCAGGGAGAGTTTGATAAAGATAAGACCTATGCGCAAAAGCTGCCATTTAAAATTTATTCGGATTTAAATTATGACTCAGAGCAGGCTTGGAGTTTAGGACTCAGTTCAATCTCAAATGAGTATATAAGTCTTTGGCAGCTCAATGCATATTGGAATACAGGGCTAATGTGGGGAATCCATTTTGAACCCCAAACCAATTCGTTTGGCCTTTCCGTCAAACATGAAAACTTTGGTTTTAAATACATAGCAGATTCATTCAATACCAACCAAGCAAAACGTATGGGCGCGCAAATATATGCGCAATATCTATGGTAAGTGCTGTTGGACCAGCGACTGTAAACAGATTAGCTTCTTTAGAATGTGTAAAGTTTTAAGCAGTTGTTTTATTTAACCGTATTGATATGTATTAAAAAAAGCTTTGCATTGTCATAATGGAATTTAAATTGTTCGGTTATGGATAAGTTTGAATTTATCTATAACTTTTTTTATTTATATCGTAAATTTTTTATTTTTTAAAGTTTTTATCAGTATTAGATATTTATTAGTATTCCATTTTTGAAGGAATGGGCATCCCTTAACAGCAAAACAATGGCAATTGGATGAATGATAAAAATCACATAAAAATGCGAAATTTGCGCATTTAATGAAAATTGGTTATTATTTTGCTGGAATATTCACCAGTATGTTTGGGCTGGTAGAGTTCAATGTTGAGATAACAATTTTTAAAAATGGAAAAGCCAGAGGGCAGAACAGATGAAAAATAGCGCTTTTGTAAAAATAATAATGGTCACGGGTGTCTTGGGTTTAACGGCATGTGGTGGTAGTGATCGTGACGAGACAGGGAGTGTACCGCCAGAGCCAGTTGCCGATGCTATGGTACAAAAGAGTGTAGAAGAGCTGACTTTATTAGATGTGAATAATCTTGCTTTAAATGCTGCGTCGATTCAGATTTTAAGTGATGAAGAATGGCAAAAAGTACAATCAGGCAGTCTGAAAATAGCAACGAATACAATTACAGCGGATGATTCTGAGCAGTTCTTTCCACCGATCAATAGTTTACCGACAGCGACTCATTTTAAAGGTCAAAGTTACCTTGCGAATGCTCAAGGCATCGTTAAACTGCCTAAATTGGCTGCAGGCACATATTATGTTTTGGTTACTAAAAATGGACAGTCTGCAGTTTCGGCATTCTTGATCCATCCTAAAAATACCAATAAGAGCATTGTGTTGAATGTGGTTCTCAACTGCTTAGACCAAGACTGTCAGACACTAAGTGATGCACCAGTCAATGATGCAGTGGTCGGAACATTCTCTGGTCAAGTGATTTTTAAAGGGAAACCTTTGGCGAATGCGCAAGTGTCATTGTCTGGCGGTACAGCGACCAATGGCGCATTTGTTAGTGCTTTGACTGATGCCAATGGATATTTCACGCTTTCATTTAATGTATCCAGTGCGCTGCTTGAAGCATTGAAAAATGCCACGCTCACCATTAACGGTGCAGGAATTAACACTATTACGAAAAAAGTTACGGTCATTGCTTCTTCTGCATCGGGCTATCAATTTGAAGTGCTGCCTGAAACAGCATCTGCAGATGTGGTATGGCGTGAAACTTTTGAAGTGGACTCAGCAACCCGCAATGCATGGACAAAGTCGCAGCCAAGTGTGGCTAATGTCGATTGGCAGTTGCTAAACAAAGGTCACAACATTCGTAATAATCAAGTAAATCAGCGTGTGCGCTTAGCGCCGAATGACCAAAGTCAAGGCAAGGTGCCTGAGCCACTGCAAGGCAATACGGCATATTGGTATGGCGACAAAGTAAATGGCAACTTTATTGGCGCTTTAAGTGATTCATCTTTGGCTCCAGAGTTTGATGGCGGAACATCTAATACCCATAATATGGGTGAGTTAATCTCACCTGCCATTAATCTAAGCCAGTATCAAGCGCCTTTGAGTTTAAGCTTTAAAACATGGTGGGAAATTGAGTCGGTCAATCCAAATAATCAAGGGTTCGATTTGATGAATATTTTAGTTTCTACCGACGGTGGCAACAGCTTTAAGACCTTGGCTCGATTAAACCCGCTGGCAGATCCATCCTCGGCATATGAGCGCGCGCCGATTCCATACAGTAATTTAGGCTTTAACCTCGCACCGGCTGCTGTTCAGCAAGAAGCAATTTCATTAGATGAATATGCAGGCAAGGCCAATGTTCAGCTGAAATTCCAATTCAGAACAGTCGATCAACTTTATAACGGTTTCCGCGGTTGGATGATTGATGATCTGGTGATTCAGAAAAAAGCCGGAACTTTCCCATTATTTGATGGTGCGAGTTTTGATGAAAATTCGGATAGTTTCTCTCAGGACTATAGTGGCGCAGCTGCAAAACAAGCGGGCACTGTGCTGAAAAGCACGAAGAGTTATGCACGGTGGGCTGAAGTGCCACAGCGAAAATAAAGATTTACATGACACCGCAGCATGAATAAATAGGTTTAGACGTTCTGCATTCACTATCAATCATCCATCAAGTGAAGTGAATGCTAAAAAGCAGCTCTCTATTGAGGGCTGTTTATATTTAAAGGGACAATATATTCAGCCACTTTAGTATACTGGCGGCTAAAGCTTCCGGCTGTTCGAGTGGAATCTTATGGCCCGTATTGTCCATCCTATCAATTTGACCAAGTGCTATGGAGAAATGCAGCTCACGCGCTGTATTCCATAATGATTCATACAGAAATGATCTGTGAATATTTGGCTGCAAAGAGCTGCACAGGCTACAATCCACTTTTTTATAAGATGAGAACGTGTTGTGAGCAGCGAAATGCCTCAACTGCAGCGCCGATTAAAGAGCCGTCATATTCAGCTGATTGCAATGGGTGGCGCAATCGGGACAGGGCTATTTTTAGGCTCTGCGCATATTATTGAGTCGGCTGGACCATCGATAATTCTGGGCTATTTGATTGGTGGTTTGATTGCTTTTCTGATTATGCGCCAGCTGGGCGAGATGATCGTGCAAGAGCCAGTCACAGGTTCATTCAGTCATTTTGCTTTTAAGTATTGGGGCAAGTTTGCGGGCTTTTTAACGGGCTGGAACTACTGGATTCTGTATATTTTAGTAGTGATGACCGAGCTGACCGCGATAGGCAAATATGTCAATTACTGGTGGCCGCATGTGCCTGCTTGGATTTCAGTTTTGGTGTTTTTTGCTGTGATTACGCTAGCCAATTTAGCTAATGTCAAACTGTATGCAGAATCTGAATTTTGGCTGTCGATGATTAAGGTTGTGGCGATTGTTGCCATGATTATTTTTGGTATATACCTGCTACTTACAGCGGGCGCAGACTCTACCGCTTCGATTAGTAATTTATGGGTACATGGCGGCTTCTTCCCGCACGGTTTTGAAGGCTTATTCTATATGCTAGCCTTTATGATGTTTGCTTTTGGCGGCATTGAATTAATCAGCATGGCGGCGGCTGAAACTGAAAATCCTGATCAAAATATCCCGAAAGCGGTGAATCAGACCGTAATCCGCGTGTTCTTATTTTATATCTGTTCCTTGGCGGTACTGCTGTCGCTGGTGCCGTGGAATCAGTTGAAACTTGGCGGTTTGGATCATAGTCCTTTTGTGATGATTTTTAATCAGATGGGGATTGATTGGGCGGCGCATTTGCTGAATTTTATTATTTTGACGGCCTCCGTTTCGGTCTGTAATAGCGGCATGTATGCCAATAGCCGCATGCTGCTTGGTTTGGCAGAACAGGGCAATGCGCCAAAAGCCTTTAAACAGGTGAATAAGCACGGGACACCGATTGCTGCAGTTTTATTTTCTGCTTTGCTGATTTTTGGCTGTGTGCTGCTGAATTATTTCTTACCTGAAAAAGCATTGAGTTATTTGATTTATATCGTGGTGAGCGCTGCGGTGCTGAATTGGATGCTGATCAGCTTGATTCATTTGAAGTTTAGAAAAGCGATGCAGCAACAGGGCATACTGACCAAGTTTCCTGCTTTATTTGCACCGTTCACCAACTATTTTGTTTTGGTGTTCATGCTGATGATTTTATACATCATGTGGAATCAGGGCTTTATGCTGTCGGTGCTGATGCAGCCCGTATGGATTTTATTGCTGTTTGTACTGTTTAAAGTGATGCAATTGAAGAAGATTTAATACCATGAAGGCTTAGGGAAGAGCCTTTGTTCACTGTCACTAAAAAATGATTTTGAAAAATTCTGACAAAATACGCAAATTGAGTGAATATTCATATAAAAACTGCTCTAGTGCACTCAATTCTAGGGCGAATTTATATAAGATTATGATTTATATTGGATAAAACAAATTATTTCGTATAACGTGTATTATGTTAATTTTAGGAAATCTTTAGAATCACTATGCAGATAATCAATTCAATTGCGAATCACTTTATATTGTTTTCTACACAATAGTTTTTCCATTTATTTTTAAAGTCTTCTATAGCTTTTTCTGCTTCTTCCTCTTTGGTATAGACAGGTGATTTCTTCACTTCATCTACTATCTGATTGAAAATTTCACCTTCCTCTTTGAAGAGGTTGCTATAAATACTTTTAGCTTTTTCTACATCTGAACCCATTTGATGAAAAGTCATCAATGTGTCTGCTGCATATGCAATTCCATCACATTGTTCATTGTCATCCGCATTTGAAAAGGAACAAGTTAGTAATAATATCGAAAAAATTATTGGTTTTTTCATAATGGGAAATTTCATTTTAAATATGAATACTAAAAGATTTCTATGGATATTAAAATCCATAGAATTTTACTTCACTTAACATAATTGCGATTATACTAAATTTGCAAAATCAACCAGATCGAAAGGGAAGTGTTATCTAAACACTCCTCAGCAACTCAATCCTTTGCCGCTGTCCTTTATTTAACTTGGATACAACTAATTCATAAGAATTTAGCACCAAATCCTGCAGCAGTTCTTCTTCCAATTCTTCATCTGTAAAAACAGAAATCCAATGCTTCTTATTCATATGCCAGCCCGCACGAATAAAGGGATAAATATCTTTAAGCATTGCGCCATTGTCTGGCAGCACTTTTAAATTGATAGCTGCTTTGCCTTTTAAATGAAAACTCAGCATAAAAACCTTATCCATCACTTTAAACACATCACAGCCTTCACCAAAAGGCTGGCTGCACGTGGTTTCTGGCAGGGCGAAGGCCGTCTTAGCAGCTGCAGCGTGTAATGCAATCATAAGAAATAAACTAAAAATAAGCTTGAATGTTAAAGCCTAAGGATGAATATGAATAACGGTATCTTTATTTACCAATTGCCAAATTTCATCCATATCAATATTACGCACTGCAATACAGCCCCAAGTCCAATCTTTTTGTGGGAAATACGTCATCAGTTGTGGTGCAGCTTTCATTTGTAAACTGGTCGCCGAACCATGAATCATAATGTCACCACCTGCAGAAACCCCTAGATTTTTAGCCTTCTGTTTATCGGCCGCATTGGGGTAAGAGATATGCAGCGACTTATAAAATGAACTTTGTGGATTGCGCCAATCTATATGATAAGTTCCTTCTGGCGTCTTGCCATCACCTTCTTGAACTTTATGTCCAAGCGGTTGAAAACCCAGACGCATCGGGTAACGCCGAATGACCTGATCCTGATGTTTTAACTCTAAATAACGCTCAGCTTTATGTACCTGAATATTGTCGATCGGCGTTTCTGTGCGAATTTTTTGAATTTGCAAATCACTTAATTTAGGTGGAAAGGCCAGTGCATTGGCAGGTGTAGGTAGATATTTTTCAAATTTTTGATAGCCCGAATAGCTTGCAACAAGGCAGATTAGGATAGCGAAACTAAAGATCGTGATATTTTTTCTTGTCATTGTAATTTAGTGGATAAACTGCTTTCGCAGTCCATCGATTTCTGAATTGTGGATAATGTTTAAATTATCCACAATTTTGATTCGAGTGAAATGTGGATTTGTGGATAATTTTTTAAGACGAGCAGCTGACCATCACTTCAGGCACATCACTTGGTAAAGGTCCTAAATCTTCAGTTTTTTCTAGGTCAAGTTGTTTAGTAAATGGTTGGCTCAATAATGTAAACAAACGCTCAACTTCTGAAAAATCATTACGTTCAGCAAGCTCAATGGCCTTTTGCGCCATATGGTTACGCAAGATATATTGCGGATTGGCCTGTGCCATTTCCGCATCTAAAGCATCGGTGTCCTGATGCTCACGGATACTTTCATATTGTGCCAAGAAACCTTCAAAGGCGCGGCGGTCTAAGCAGTCATCTTTAATGGCTTCATATTCATGATTTTGCAGACGAATAAAGCTTTGCGTGTAGTCCAGCTGTTCACTTTGCAGAATACGCAAAAAGGCCATGGCGCAGTCAAAGCTGTCTTTATGGAAACTTGGCAAACCCATTTTCTGAGCTAAGCCCAATTTATAATGTTCTAAGAAGGTCAGTTCAAAATGCTCTAAGCACTTAGCTAAATCTTCTTTCCACTGTTCTTTGTCATAATCTGCAGGGCAGAGCGGAACGAGATTATTCAGCCATTGCCATAAATTCCAATGCCCAATGCTCGGCTGCTGCTGATAGGTATAGCGGCCTTGGTAATCCGAATGGTTGTTGATCCAGTTTGGGCGGAAGCGCTCCATAAATCCATAAGGTCCAAAATCGAGCGTTGAACCAGTAATATTCAGATTGTCAGTATTCATCACGCCATGTGCAAAGCCAATCAGCTGCCATTTGGCAATCATCACTGCGGTACGCTGAATGACTTGGGTCGCAAAAGCTAAAATAGGTTGTTCGGCATCCAAGCATTCAGGGTAGTGCCACTCAATACATTTCTGCGTGAATTCAGGCAGTAAATCACCCTGATACTGATTGATCCATTCAAAGTGCCCCAAACGGATATGACAGTCAGATGTACGCAGCATCATTGCACCGAGTTCGAGTTTTTCACGCTGTACGCCTTGCTCAGAACTGGTAAAACCCACCGCATTGCTTGATGCAACGCCTAAGCTGTTCAGCGCATGTCCTGCCAAATATTCACGAATGGTCGAGCGCAGCACTGCACGACCATCGCCCATGCGTGAGTAAGGGGTCGAGCCGGCACCTTTGAGATGGAGGTCAATGGTTTGCCCATGTTTATCGATGATTTGCGCAATCAATAAGCCGCGTCCATCGCCTAATTGGCCTGCCCATTGTCCAAACTGGTGACCTGCATAGACCATGGCCAAAGGTTCAAATTCAGCAAAGGTTTTTTGACCGCTGCAGATGTCTACCCACGCAGCTTGATCTTCTGCCGACCATTGCAGCTCATCTGCAAGAGCCGCATTAAAATGCCCAGCTTTTGCGCCTTTTAAAGGTACAGGCTGCTGATGATGGTACAGGCGAGGTGGCAGGGTGTTATAGCGGGCATTGAACAGCATAATGATCTTTAAAAATTCAAATTATGTTTAAACTATAGCAAAGACCAGATAGAAAAACTGTAGCTTAAAATCAATAAAGCCTCCACAAGGGAGGCTTTATCATTTGAGGAGCTTTAAAACAGTTAAGCGGTTTTCTTTTTCAAATTACGCATTAATTGATTCAGTGTTTCACGGTGCTGAGATAGGCGTTGTTCAACTTGCTGGAATTCAAGTTTGAGTTTGTCATCCATTTGATGAATTTTTTCAGCAACTGCTGTTTTCTTCGCTTGAATTTCCTGTTCTTTTAATTTTGCCCAGTCATTCAAAGTTTGCGAAAACGCATCATATTCTTGAGAAATACGTTGTTTTGCTGTGGCGATGTCATCGGTCATATTCAGACCATAAATCGCAAGGTCTTGTTCAGCATATTTAAACTTCATTGCCAACTCAGCTTTTTTAATATTAAAGCTTGGAATACGGCGTAAGTTCTTTGCCAAACCTAATTTAGAACATGACCAAATTAGCCATTTAGTTGGGTCATATTGCCACCATTTCACACCATTACGGTAGTCGTATTGGAAAATGTGATGGTAGTTATGATAACCCTCACCCCAAGTAGCAATAGCTAGAACAAAGTTGTCACGTGCCGTATTTTCATCAGTATACGGACGTTTTCCCCACATATGGCAAAGTGAGTTAATAAAGAAAGTTACATGATGGCTTAAGATTAAACGCATTAAACCGCCCAATAATAGAACGCCCCACATATCACCTACAGCCCAACCAATTGGCAACAAAATAGCTGCGTGAACGGCAATCACTAGAGGGATGTAATATTTGTCTTGGAACATCACGACTTTATCTTTTAATAAGTCAGGTGCATTTTTATAGTTTGGTGCTGCTGCAGGATAATCACGAAGCATCCAACCAATGTGTGCATACCAAAAACCACGGTTAATTGAGTATGGATCTTGATCCACATCATCAACATGACGGTGATGTGTACGGTGGCCTGAAGCCCAAAATAAAATACTATTTTGAACTGCAAAAGTACCCATGAGCATTAAAATGATTTTTAAAGGCAAGGTTGCTTCATAAGCACGGTGTGCCCATAAGCGGTGATAACCTGCGGTAATACCTAAACTACTGACACCCAGTAAAACAAACATACTGATCCAAGCAGCGGCACTAAAATCATGATTAATGGCATATAACGGAATTGCAATAACTGCGACAATAGGTAAAAACACCAATGCAAAAATGGCAATCCAGTTCATTGGGGCTTTGGGTAGGGGAGCATTCATCTCCAACAGCACTCCTGAAACCTTGGGAGGTATAGATAGGACGAATCCCATTAAACTTTTAAGGGATTTTAAACGTACAGAATAGTAGCACGGGAAAACCCGTTTTCACCACTGTTATTGTACAGTTGTATTGTTCTAGACAGTAACATAATACGACTGAAGTTATTTGACTTTTTGTGGAGTAAGAAGATGCCAAAAAAACAGCAAATTTGTCAAAATAATCTGAAATTACTTATCAAATACTGCATCTGGGGCAGCTTTCTGATCAGTTGTCTTGGACTGATGGCTTGTCAAAGTTCTCCGACACAGACGGTGACTACAAAGTCACAAGGGAAGTCATATGGCAGCAGCGTTGAGCAGCCATTAAAAGTTATTCGCGTGAACGATGGGATACAAGATATTCCATGGACGATTGTGAAAATCGCTGGACAAAAAGCTAAGTTCTTTCATCATCAACCTTATCTTCAGTTCAATTCGCAATTTCGACAAATTCAGGGAAATACGGGATGTAACACTATCAGTGGCACTTATGTGATCGATACCTTAAAACACAGCGTTGATCTGAATGCCCGAGCAGGTTATTTCAGCTGTGATTCGGCTTTGGCTCAAGAGGCTGAACTTTCAGATGCCTTGCAAGCCGCAACTCAATTCCAAATAAAAGGGAAACAGATGACGATGCAAAACAGTCTGGGAAAAACTGTATTGGTTTTGGAAAGAAAATAGACCGATTGAAATAGCGACGTGTTGATCGAGAAGTGAATTACACAAATCTAGGTGAATAAAGCAGCATTAAAAATGCTGCATCATTAATTTAGGATAGTCGGTAATTAAACCGTTGATGCCCCAATCTTTAAGCTGTTTAGCACGATCAACGTCGTTGACGGTCCATACACTCACATTTAATTTTGCCTGCTGTGTGGCCTGAATAATGTCTGAATTGGCAAGTTGGTTCATCCAACCGATTTGGATACAACCTAATTTGAGTGCTTGTTCAATCGCTTTAAATTTTACGTCCGTTTCAACCAAAAGCCCGCGTTTGAAGCCGGATTTTTTTTGTTGCAAAGCAAGATGAATTTTAGGGTCAAAACTGGTGATCACCGCGGAATGTTCGAACCCTTGGAGCTGTTGTTCCAAGGTTTCAGTCAGTGCTTCAGCTTCAGTCTGTGTCTTCACTGCTTTCACTTCGACTTCAATATGATCGAAGTTATGAATAATTTTGAGCGTTTGTTCGAGCAGTGGCGTCGGCTCAACTTTATTCCATTCTGACCAAGTCACAGCATGGTTATAGGGTTCTAACTCTTGTGAACTACATTCATATAGATGTTTATCTTGACCTGTCGTTCGCATAAATTGGTCATCATGCATGATCACTAGGGCACGATCTTTAAGTTGCCGAACGTCAAATTCGACAGCACGAATTCCTAAGTCTTGAATATATTGGAAACCACCTAGGGTATTTTCAGGTGCTTCACCACGAGCGCCACGGTGACCGATTATGCGCATACGAGGCCTACAAAAAAAGATGTTAAGAACATAATGTCCTGTAAGAATGACAGGGAGATGACACTGTTATTTTGATCCGATCATTCTGAAATACAAGAATGATCGGACGAAATGTTTCGATTTATTTCAATGTAAAGTAGACTTTTAATTGATCAAAGGATTTGAGCAATTTTTGAATCCAAAACTTATTGATCAATCGTGTCGTTAATATTTTTCTGCCACAGCACTTCAGAGCCACCTTCAGCACGTTGTAATGTACGCGATGCAACAAATAACCAGTCTGAAAGGCGGTTCAAAAGCTGCAATGACGGTGCTTGAATGTTCTGGTCGCGGTTATGTACAGCCATTAAACGGCGTTCTGCACGTCGGCAAATTGCACGAGCTTGATGGGCAAAGCTGCACACCAATGTTCCTGATGGCAGGATAAAGTCTTTGAGCATTGGCAGCGCTTCATTCATGCGGTCGATGTCATTTTCCAAAAACTCAATCGACACAGGCTGTACCAAGTTGAAGTTTGGAATACAGACTTCACCGCCAAGGTCGAATAACCAATGTTGAATTAGGCTGAGGGATTTATCCCAAGTCGCTTTGTCTTCAATGCTGCTAAGTGCAATGTGTGAACGCAGAATACCAATACTTGAATTGAGTTCATCGACATCGCCTAGGGCTTCGATGCGTAAATCATCTTTAGCTACGCGAGAACCGTCGCCTAAACCTGTCGTGCCTGAATCGCCTGTGCGGGTATAAATTTTACTTAAACGGTGGCCCATTTTAATTGTCCATTTTTTGATTAAAAGTTGAATAAATCAGTGTGAAATTAATATCTAACTGTGATGCCAAAGGAAGCCAAACGGCCGCCATTTAAATAGAATTTGCCGTCGAAATTGCCAGCAGAAGCCGTTTTATATTGAACATCGCCGACATTTTGAATATTGGCAAAGAAGCGCAGTTGCTCGTTGGGTTGGTAATAACTATTGAAATCAATCTGAGCATGTCCAGGGATCACATCCTCATCATAATTACTGCTGTCTGAATGGCTGTTCGCACTCAGCGTTGTTGACAGCCCATAATGTTCATCAGCCCAACCAGCTGACAATGCCAGTTTTTGACGTGGGCGGCGGCTCAAATCCAAACCTGTTTTATCATTTTTTGCTTGATTGTAGCTATAACTGGCCTTTGTAAAAAATGCCTCATTGCTCCAATTCACATAGACTTCTGAACCTTGAATGGTCACTGCATCAATATTGGCAAACTTCCAGTTATTGTTGGGATCAGAATCAATAAGGTTATCAATTTCAGTTCTGTAGATAGACAAACCAGTTTTTAGTTGTGGTGTCATTTGTAGGTCTAGCCCAATTTCATAGGATTGACTTTCTTCGGGTTTTAAGTCAGGGTTTGCATAGTCGCCATAATATAAGTCGTTCATGGTTGGCGCTTTAAATGCTGTACCAATATTGGCATAGCTACTAAACAACGGCGTGAAAAAATAACGCGCAGCAACTTGTCCGACCGTGTGTTGACCATATTTTTCATGGTCTTCACGACGAATACCCGCTTGAGTTTTTAATTTATCAGTTTGATATTGGTGCTGTAGATAATAACCCGTACTGTTTAAGTCTTGATGAAAAGACTCTACAGTTTTTAGCGTTGATGTTTCTAGCTGCCGATGGGTGATGCCTGCAATGATGTTCTGAGACGGCGTCATTTGCTGTTTTGCGGTCAGTTCATATTCAGTGGATTCATAATGGGTCTGTTCAAAGATTTTGAGCTGTTCCAACTCATCTTTAAAATAAGACACGCGAGCATTCAGGGTCAGCTGATCTGTGGGGTTGAAGCGTGACTTCAGGGTTGCAATTTGATTTTTAAAATCTTGCGACTTTTGCTTATATTGCAGTGAATTCCAGCTGTATTGCTCATATTGAGAATTACCTTGGTTTTCAGAATAATCCAATGAAGTGCCAAAGCGTGTTTCTTCATAGCCAAATTTGGCAGACACGCCTTTTTGATTAAAGCTAGAAGCTCTGGCATTTTCATGTTCATGAATCAGTGTGCCGTCGGTTTCTAAACGCTGTCCACGAATTTGCGCATAAAAACCTTGCTTGGCTAGGTCTACCCCGACAGTACTTTTATAGGTTTGATTTTCACCTATTTCAGCGCTGATAAAAGCTGCATTTTTTTCAGGGGTTTTGCTAATGATTTGTACCACACCACCAATGGCATTGGTGCCATAAAGGACAGAGGCTGGGCCTTTTAAAACCTCAATCTGCTTAATGTCTGTGGTATCTATAAAATTATTTGGCGCTAAACCGCTGGCATCATTATTTAAACGGACACCGTCACGCAATACCAAAGTGTGGTCTGACTCTGTGCCACGTAAAAAAAATGAAGCTTGTTGTCCATAGCCACCCAGCTGCACCATATTGATAGAAGCATCACTCATTAATAAATGTGGAAATGATGCAATTGGTGATTGATCTATGAGCGACTCGTCAATAATGGAAATACGTGCAGGTACATTTTCTAATTTTTCTTGTGAGCGTGTTGCCGTGACGACAATGGTGTCCAATTTAGGTTGTGCAATGGAATCTGCTGCAACAGATATTTGGGAGCTAAAAATACAAAGGGCAGATATGCCAGCTGCAAGAGCAGTCGGCTGAAAAGGAAAAGGCATACAAAGCTCCATGCATTTACCCCACGTAAATGATTGAGTGATAGAACACAGTGAGCAGGTATCGGACTGGCAAGGCATTGCTTGCGCACCGTTGCGGGGGCAGTGTTGTGGAAACTTCCCATGCCAACTGTTGTGAATGGCTTAAGTATAGAGAACTCCGATTTATCGAACAATCAAATCTATCGGGCATTTTAGTGTTGCTGCATATTCAGCTTGACTTGCTGTGGGGCAGAAACTAATCTGCCCATGCTTCAGGTGCTTCCTTAATTGAGAAGTGAAACTGGGAAGTCAGTCCAGCAGTATAGAGCTGTTGTTATCTGACACTGCCCCCGCAACGGTGAATCGTTATTCATAACGTAAGTCCGGAGACCGGCCTGATGCAGACCTATTCATAATGCGGCGGGCGTTATAGCGGGATTGCATCATTGCGCCAATATTGGCCTTGCATTGCTGACCCTGAATCCGCCTGCGTTATCCATTTTATTATTCGCACGGGCGGTGCGATCGGGGAATACAGCATGCATTCTTTTTCTAAGACTCTTATCGGGTCGCTTTTTGTTTTATCTCCACTTTCTGCTGCGATGGCAGAAGACCAAGTTCATCAACTTCCAGTCATTACCAACACGGTTGCCAATATTGTTGAGCAAGACTCACAAGAAACTTTGGCGGCAGTGACCGTGATTAACCGTGAAGAAATTGAGCGCAAGCAATTTAATTCACTACAAGACTTATTACGTACTGTGCCGGGCGTAACATATAGCAATACTGGTGGTTTAGGGAAAACAACCAGTGTTTCTATTCGCGGTACAGGCAATCGCCATGCATTGGTCTTGGTAGATGGTCAAAAAGTGGGTTCTGCAACGCTTGGTGAAACGGCTTTTGAGCATTTCCCCATTGATCAAATTGAGCGTGTCGAAGTTCTGCGTGGTCCGCGTTCAAGCTTATATGGTTCAGAAGCCATTGGCGGTGTAATTCAAATCTTTACCCGTAAAGGGACGCAAAATGGGGTGAAGCCTTTTGCATCTTTTACCTATGGTTCACATGAAACATATCAAGGGAATGTTGGTTTAAATATTCGCCAAAATGATACTTGGGCAACTCTGAATGTTGCAGGAACGAAAACTCAAGGCATTGATGCGACAAATATTAATGAATCTAATGACTTGGATAAAGATGGCTACGAAAATAAGTCAGCATCTCTGCGTATGGGGCATAAATTCAATGATCAATTTGATGTTGATGCAAGTGTCTTAGTCGTTGATGGTGAAAATGAATATGATAATAGGGATGACTGGGGTTCTCCTTATATTGATGCAAAAAATGTGCATAGTAAAATCGAGCAAAATGTTTACAGCATTGGTGCTACCTATAAGCCTTTTGATATATGGACAACACAAGTCAAGTTAGGTCGCTCCGAAGACAAGTTAGATAGCCGAGATGGCTATCCATCAGTGATTAACACCCAGCGAGATAGTTTATCTTGGCTGAATACATTGGACTTTAATCAGCAAAATACATTGATGCTTGGCTTTGATTATCAGAATGATGAAGTATCAGGTACTAAATCTTATGCTGTTAAAGAGCGTGATAACAAAGCTTACTTTGCGCAATATCTAGGTTCATTTGGTAACTTCGATGTGCAAGGTGCAGTCCGTCAGGATGATAACGAGCAGTTTGGTAATCATACGACTGGAAGCGCGACTTTAGGATATCGCTTCAGTGATGCAGTGCAAACTTATGTCAGCTATGGTACGGCATTCAAAGCCCCGACATTCAATGATTTGTATTGGCCAGGAAGTGAAAACCCGACATTAGTTCCAGAAGAGTCTGAAAACTATGAAGTTGGTTTTAAAGGTGTGGTGAGCAATGTTCAATGGGAGCTAAACGCTTTCTATAATGAAATTGAAAATATGATCGCATGGGCACCAAATGCATCTTGGAATTATGTTCCAAGCAATATAGATAAGGCAAAAATTAAAGGCACTGAACTATCACTCACTCAGCAGTTGAATAATTTTCTTTGGAATATCAATTATACCTACCAAGAGCCTGAAAATGAGACAGCAGGATCAAATGGCAAACAACTGGTCTTAAAGCCAAAGCAAATCTTTAATGCTTCCGCAGACTATACAATGGATAAATGGACTATCGGTGCTTCAGTTCATGCAGAAGATAAGCGTTATACCAATGCTACAAATACTGATGAGTTGGGTTCATTTGCTATAGTAGATACGCGAGTAACTTATCAAGCAACGCCTGAATTTAGTGTTCAAGCCAAGCTTGCCAATATGTTTGATAAAGAATATTCGACCAACTACAGCAATAGCACTTTATTTAATCAAGACGGTCGCACAGCTTGGGTAACACTGCGTTATGCGATGAAATAATCGATTCAATAATTCAAAAAGCCCTGAACATTCAGGGCTTTTTATTTTTGCAGTGGAATCATGCTGAAAATCCACGCAATGCATGAAAATTGCATTACAATGATTCGCCTTTATATTCATAGATAGGCTGTGAATAGGGCGGAGTCAGAGCCAAAACAACATGCGAACCCGTGCCAAAATCTGCGGAATTACACGTACTCAAGATATCCAATCTGTCGTCCAAGCTGGCGCAGATGCGATCGGATTTGTATTCTTTGCGCCCAGCCCGCGCAGTGTAACGGCAGTGCAGGCCGCTGAACTGATTCAGCATGTGCCGCCCTATGTGCAGACCGTGGGTTTATTTGTGAATGCATCGGCTGCAGACATACAGGATATTTTAAAAATTTCACCTGTAGATATCCTGCAGTTTCATGGTGATGAAAACCCTGAACAGTGCCAAACAATTGCGCAGTCCGTTGGGCGCCGCTGGTATAAAGCCATTCAGATGAAACCTGAACTGGATGTGATTGCCGAAATCCAAGCTTTTCAGCAGGCAGGGGCAAGCGCCGTACTGCTCGATGCATGGCATCCAGAACTGAAAGGCGGTACAGGGCATAGCTTTGACTGGGCACAGTTTCCAAATCTCGATATTCCTTTAATTTTGGCGGGCGGTTTAAAGCCCGAAAATATTGAAGAAGCGATTCAAATCACTGGTGCTTACGCCGTAGATGTGAGTGGTGGTGTAGAATCGGCAAAAGGTATTAAAGACCAACAACTCATAGAACGCTTTATGCAAGGAGTCCATCGTGGATCAGCAAAATAAGATTGACTATACCCAATTCCCTGACGCACAAGGGCATTTCGGTATTCATGGCGGGCGTTTTGTGTCAGAAACTCTAATGGCAGCACTTAAGGACTTAGAAAAGCTCTATTTCCGCATGAAAGATGATGCCCAGTTTTTGGCAGAATTCGACCGTGACTTGGCGTATTACGTCGGTCGTCCTAGTCCTTTGTATTATGCTGAACGATGGTCGAAAGAGTTGGGTGGTGCGCAAATTTATTTAAAACGTGAAGACCTGAACCATACAGGTTCACATAAAGTGAATAACACCATTGGTCAGGCTTTGCTGGCTAAGCTTTCAGGTAAAAAACGTATTATTGCGGAAACTGGCGCAGGTCAGCACGGTGTAGCAACGGCAACAATTGCAGCGCGTTTAGGCCTTGAATGCGTAGTGTTCATGGGTGCAGAAGACGTAAAACGTCAAGCGATGAACGTGTACCGTATGCGTTTGCTTGGCGCGACAGTTGTACCTGTAGAAAGCGGTTCAAAAACATTGAAAGATGCCATGAACGAAGCGATGCGTGACTGGGTAACCAATGTTGATTCAACTTATTATGTGATTGGTACTGTTGCAGGTCCGCATCCGTATCCGCAATTGGTTCGTGATTTCCAATCGATCATTGGCCGTGAAGCGCGTAAACAAATTCAGGAACAAGCTGGCCGTTTACCAGATGCGCTTGTTGCATGTGTAGGCGGCGGTTCAAATGCAATGGGCTTATTCTATCCATTCTTAAATGATGAAGATGTGAAAATGTACGGTGTTGAAGCTGCAGGCTACGGCATTGAAACGGGCAAGCATTCTGCACCATTAAACGCAGGTCATGTCGGTGTACTTCACGGTAACCGTACGTACTTGATGTCGGATGATCAAGGTCAAATCATTGAAACGCATTCAATTTCTGCAGGTTTAGATTATCCAGGTGTAGGCCCTGAGCACAGCTTCTTAAAAGATATGCACCGTGTGAACTATGTGCCAATCAATGACTCTGAAGCGCTGCAGGGTTTCCGTGATTTAACTCAAATTGAAGGTATTATCCCTGCGCTAGAAAGCTCACATGCGATGGCTTATGTGACGAAACTTGCACCGACCATGGACAAAGACCAAATCATTATTGCAACGGTGTCAGGCCGTGGCGATAAAGACTTAATGACCGTTGCCCGCATTGATGGCGTAGAAATGGTTGAGATGTAAACTCCTTTAAGCCTCTCCCTTTGGGATGAGAATCTCGGAATATATTCTGAGTTCGCAAGTGGAGAGGGTGAATTAAAAATCGCGCAGAAGCAATTCCGCGCGATTTTTTTTGGGCTGAAAATTTTATTGAGGCAAATCTCTACAAAACAGATGTAGAATAAAAGTGTGAAATAAATCACAATACTGTGTAAATTTTATTGCTTTAGAAAGACTTTATAACAATGACGTTTACCCAATTGGTTCGTGCAGAATCCTTTCCAACCCATATTTATTGGCAATGGCGTGATACTTTTGCGCTGTGCATTCTTCCGCTGATCTTGTTCAACAGTTATGTCTTAGACCAATTTTTTGGTGTTTCAGCTCAGGTTGCTTTGGGTGATTCGATCTTTCGCGGTATTTTATTTATTGCCGTGTGTTGGCTCTATAAAACGATGCTGTATACGCACTGGCAAAAGTATAAACAGGCCTTTTGGCGTTCAAGCCTGTTGGTGGTTGTCGGTGCAGTCGTCTTACAAGTGGTGATTTCTTTTACACGCAGTCTGTTGCCCGTTGGTGAGAGCATTGAAAAAGAATCGACCATTGATCCTAATACGATTGCGTTTTTTAGCTTGCTGATCATCAGCCTTGGGCCATTATTTACCGCTTTGCTTGAAGATATTATTTTCCGCTATACCTTGCTGCAAAAGCTGTTTGTACAGCCGTGGCTGTGGCGAGTGATTTTGGTCTTGCTGAACTCAATCTTATTCGGCTTGATACATTATCATAATTTTGATGGCGATTTGATTGCGACCATCAGTTTTATGGCGGCAGGCCTATTTCTCAACCTCATCTATTTGTGGACGCGTAACATTTGGCATGTCTTACTCATTCATTTCGTCAACAATGCAGTACTCTCTTTAGGCGGCGTGATTTTGTTGAAATTACTTCAGCCCTATGTGGGCAGTTGAAGTCAAAAATAGGGGGAGATTGTGTCCAGTTTATTTATGGTGATGCTCGGCGGACGCCATCCAAGAGCAAATATCGAAGTGCATGATGTCATTCTTGCAGTGGGTAACGCATTAGAAGAGGTTTATCCGCAACTGAGAACGGCATGGTTTGGTGAGCAAAAAGGCTTACATATTGATGCTTGGGCACAGGTACATACAGTCAGCACTGAAAATCGGCATTATCGTATCCAATTTTGTGATGCCGCGCCCCGAGCTGAAGATGAAAAATTATGGCTGATTAATCTCGGGGGATATGATGCCCGCGAATTTGGTGAATTACATCGTTATGTTTTGGTGACGGGACAAAATGCCAGCGTTGCAAAACAACGGGGCAAGGCTTTTTTTGAGTCACATTGGCAAAAACAACATACCGACCGAACCCTAGATGTTGATGATTGTATTGCGATTGATCATGTCTATGGGCGCTATATCGAATTGGTTGAAACCCCGCATAGCCAGCAAAATTCATGGAAAAATGATTACATCTTAATAAATGAACATTTGTGATGATTAAGAGCTGAAATGTCAGCTTTTATATTTTTTTGTGATATTCGCCTGAAATCAGATGGATTGTCTTTTCAGGCGTTAAATAATAGGCATAATAACATTCAGGATTTAGACCTTAAACCTCAATGGAATGGCGTATATGGATTTAATACGGCCGAATGGACAGCCGCATTATGGGCGTTTTAGTGAACTTCCCAATCGTATCGATTTAAGTAAGTATGAATATAAGACACCGTATGGAAAACGACTTCAAGGTTGGCGTAAGCGTTTAAAATATAAAAAATTTAAATTTTGTTGTATTCAGCATGAACATTATACGATTGGTCTAGCGATTGCCGATATCGCGTGGGCAGGGCACGGTTTTGTCTATGTGTATGACCATATTACGAATGAAGTGTTGGAATGGAATTCGATTAATTTCCTGTCACGCAATACCGTTTTAGATGAACAACCTTTATTTAATCAGAGTCATTTTATTAAGTCAGGGATTCAACTGGACATTCAGCATGCCAATGGTGTGCGATACATTCAAATGTCGAAACATGGCGAACTCAAACTGAGCGCTCGAGTGTTTTGTGCGGGGACTGATCCGCTGAGTATGTGTAGCCCCACAGGGATTAATGGTTGGACCTATACTCAAAAACTAACGACGTTAGGCTGTGAAGGTTTCTTTATCAATAAGCAAGGCAAGACCATTCAATTCCATGACCGGACATTGGTGTCTTTAGATGATACCTGTGGTTTTCTTCGTCCTGAAACCGCATGGTTCTGGCTGTCGTGTAACTTTTGGGATAGTCAAAATCGACGCGTTGGGATCAATCTTGCCTCTGGTGTAAATGAAAGCTTTGGCAATGAAAATTGCCTGTGGGTCAATGGACATTTGTATCCCATGTCTGATGTGCTGTTTCAGCAACAAGGCGATAATCAATGGAATATTAGCTCATTAGACAACAGCTTAAATTTGATCGTCAGCACAGGTTGGCGGCGCTATGAAAACCTGAATTTAAGATTGGTCGGTAGTCAGTTCAGTCAATGGCAGGCAAAAATTAGCGGTACAATTCAACGTGATGGCGAAGAAATTGTATTCTTAAATGAATATGGTTTGCTTGAGCAGCACTATGCCAAATGGTGAGTCTAAGCCAATAAAAAAGCCGCAATCGATGCGGCTTTTTTTATTCAGTTGTTATTTTGCAGCTTGCCAAAACACTTCCGCAGCTTGAATTGGATCATTGGTTTCTTCATAAGTTTTTAACCAGAGATCATAATTTTGCACAATGGGATGCTGACTCGGATGGAAGTCTTTTTTAAACCAATCTCGATATGGCTTGCTCATTCGGGTGAGGGTGCCATTTTTACCAAAGAACCACGGTAAGCCTTTCATATTTAATTTTAAACGTTCAGTGAAGCTGAAGCCGTCATGTTTCAGCATCACATTGGCACGGTATAAGGTAAAGCCGAGCATCAATCCACTGGTCCAGACCAGAGTGAATTTCTTTAAATTTTCATCGACCTTAGCCACATCTTTCATCACATCAAAAGCCACATCGCGATGTTCCATTTCTTCTATCGCATGCCAAATAAATAATGCACGGACATAAGGATGCGCAGATTCTAGTACGGACTTTTGGCTACAAAAGGTTTCAGCCATCAGCGCAGTCAAATGTTCGGCGGAAGCCGTCATGGCAATGTTGTATTCTGGTGAGCGCTTGCTCAGTTCAAATTTAAAAATTTTATTCAGACGTTTAATGAACGCATCGACAGGCATGCCTTGTTGTTTCATCAACATATTCATTTTGTCATGCGCCATACCGTGCTGCGCTTCTTGACGAATAAAGTCAGCGACACGTTGCTGTAAATCAGGATCTTGAATTTGACTGCGGAACAGACGTACAGATTCAATAAAATAGCGCTCGCCATCAGGAAAGGTCAGGCTCAAGGCATCAAACATACGAGTTAAAAAGGGGTCTCCGCCAAACCAATAGCGCGGGATTTCTTCCAACTTAAAATTTAGTTTTGTGCGAACAATGGGTTCGACTTGATATTTGACGATAGCATTCATGATATTTTTTCTGTGCGAGTCGTATTGATTGCAGTATGTCGGAGAAATTGCACTTTGTTTTGACAGATATTGCCAATTTTTATACATTTTACGCCATGATGAAAATATAAAATGTCAGAATTGGCAGGTCAGAAAGAGGGGCGAGATGGCTGAAATTCAGATCCCAAATGGTTACTTCCAATTGTGGAATATGGTCTTAATTGAGCGTGAATTAAACTATACACAGCTCGAATGGATTGCGCCGTATGCTGCGCAAATTCAGCATGTGCTGTCTTTGCCGATCGACTCTCAATCGCCGAATTCTTTTTTTAACAGCATCATGCAACTGACTCAGCAGCATCTGGATTGCCCGCAATTGGTGTTTGAAATGGCCAAGTATATTCGTGCAGAGCATTTTGGGGTGTTAGGCTATATGGCGACACTGAGTAATAGTGTTGCAGATGCTTTGCAATATGTGATGCGTTTTAGTCGTTTGGTGATTGATGGCGCGCAAATTGTGCCGATGAATATGAGCCATCAAGATCATCAAATTATACTGTCTTGGCCACAGCATGATGATGAATATGCGTTGGTGAATGAATTGACGATGGCCTGTATGGCACATTTGGCCAAGCAAATTTTTCCAGATTCTTTAAAGTTACTCCGTATTCATTTTGCGCATGCACCGCGGATGGCTCGTTATCACTATGAAAAGTTTTATGGCTGCCAAATGGAATTTTCGACCCTTAAATATTCATTTGTGATTCATGCCGATAGTTTGGATTTAAAGTCAGAACTTGCTGATCCGTCACTGATGCAATTGTTATTACGTCAAGCAGAAGAGGCGATAGCCGCTCGTCCGCAACATGCAGATCCAATTATACAGATGCAACAATGCATAGCAGATTATCTCAAATTACAGCAGCAAGCCCCTAAAATAGAGTGGTTAGCAGAGGAGTTACATCTGTCAGTCAGAACCTTGCAACGACAGTTACAGGAGAAAGACACCTCGTTTAAACGGCTTTTGGAGCTTGAACGGATGAAACGCTGTGAATATCTACTTTCACAACAAACCCATTTGACAGATATCGCTTTACAGCTGGGTTATTCAGATCAGTCTGCTTTGGCACGTGCTTTTAAGGCATATAGCGGAGAGACATTATTAGCGCGGAAAAAAACCTTGAGATTAGAATAAAACATGCAGATTGCTCGTCAAAAAAAGCCATTCATACAGCATTAAAAAAAGCGGTCAAACGACCACTTTTCTTTTAAGCCAAGCTTATGCTGCGGCTTTTAATTTTGGATAACGCAGTAAAATGGCAAGGATGGCAAAGATTGCCAAGACCCAACAGTAATACACACTACCAATCAGTTCTACAGGCGAAAGTTTTGCGATCGAACAAGCCAGTAACAGCTGAGCGCCATAAGGAATGAGACCTTGGATTACGCAAGAGAAAATGTCCAAGAGCGCAGCAGCACGTTTAGGGTCTACACCATATTCTTTCGCGACTTCACGTGCCATGTCACCAGATAAAATAATTGCGACAGTGTTATTTGCTACAAATAGGTTGGAGAAAATTACCAAGAAACTGATACCAATCTCACCTGCGCGTTCAGCACCAACTTTAAAGCAGCGTGTCATGCTGTAAATGCGTTGAATTAGCCATTCTAAACCGCCTTCTTTTTGCATAATGGCAGAAATACCACCCAAGAAAATAGAAAGCAGGGCAACTTCAAACATGCCGGTAAAGCCGTCATAAATAGAATTATTTAAGCTTAAGAAATTAAATTCAGGTTGAATGACCAAACCAATCAAACCAGATAACAAGACACCAATGGTCAGTACAGCAAGCACGTGCAAACGTGAAAAGGCCAAAATAAATACGGCTAAATACGGCAAGATCAGCCAAGCATTATAAGCTTTGTGTTCAATCGCTTGTGAGCCTTGACTCATAATTAAATAGATACAGATGCTGACGATCGATGCAGGAACAGCAATCCAGACATTGACCTTAAATTTATCGCGAAGTTGAACTTTTTGACTGTTCGTTGCAGCAATGGTGGTATCTGAAATCATTGACAGATTATCACCAAACATAGCACCACCGACCACAGCACCAATGGCATACACCACTTCAATTTCGGTGACTTGTGTAAAACCAAAGGCAATTGGCGCGCAGGCTGCAATGGTGCCCATGGAGGTTCCCATCGCTGTGGCAATAAAGGCCGCAATAATAAACAGCATAGGCAGCACGAACTCAGGCGCAATCATCGATAGTCCGAATTGCACTGTTGCATCGACACTACCGATGGCACTGCTGACACTGGCAAAAGCACCAGCGAGCATAAAGACCATGAACATTAAGATCAAATTCGGGTGGCTGGCACCTTTCATAAATGTATCAATCGCGTCATTTATCTTGCCGCGATAGAGCAAAATTGCCAATACAATTGCAGGAAGAGCAGCGACTGGGGCTTTCACTTGATAGAACGCAAACTCAGTTCCAATGATGGAATGGTAAATACCACTGCCCAAAAAAATGGTCAGAAAAACAATAAGCGGGAGCAGTGCAAATGCCCGAGCAGGCACTTTCACTTGTGAATCGGAGGACATAGGAGATAAAAAAATAAAAGTATGCGGCTAGTATAAAGCAGGTTTTGCAATTTAAGGAAAATTAAAATGTAAATGCTAAGCCTGTTATTTTTAACATTTTTTTGATGATAAAATTAAGTTAATCTAAAACCTTATAATTTTGCCAGATCCTAAAATTAGGCATCTTTGATCATTGTGAAAAAAACTGAAATATCGGTAAATGATGCTTTCGGGTTGTTCTGGAAAATTATGTTTGCATGAGAAATGCCGACTGAGGATTGTATACCCTGTTCAATGGGTAAAAAATAGCGTTACAATGCGATGTCTTGTATTTCGACAAAACCCACATCATAGTTTTGATTCATTCAAGGAAAGTATAACCCTATGTCACGTTTAGCCACTCGATTTGGAACGCTTAAATCTCAACAGCGTAAGGCCTTGGTTTCTTATGTTATGGCTGGTGACCCTCATCCACAAGTAACGGTACCTTTGTTACATCAAATGGTTGAGGCAGGTGTAGATGTGATCGAATTAGGTCTTCCATTTTCAGACCCAATGGCGGATGGTCCTGTTATTGCACTTGCTGCTGAGCGTGCGCTTGCTGGGGGAACCAATACTCTAGATGCCTTGAACATGGTGAAAGAGTTCCGTAAAAACGATTCAGAAACACCGGTAGTACTGATGGGCTATTTAAACCCTGTTGAAGTAATCGGCTATGAAAAGTTTGTTGCCTATGCACATGAATGCGGTGTAGATGGCGTGCTCTTGGTGGACCTTCCACCAGAAGAAGCAAAAGATCTAGATGCAGTATTGAAAAAATACGACATGGATCAAATCTTCTTACTTGCGCCAACATCCACTGACGAACGTATTCAGCATGTGGTGAAACAAGCTAGTGGATTTATCTACTATGTTTCTTTGAAAGGTGTGACAGGTGCAGCGACTTTAGACGTTGCTGAAGCTGCGGCACGTATTCAAAAAATCAAATCGTATACTCAGGTACCTGTCGGCGTTGGCTTTGGTATCAGTGATGCAGCATCGGCGAAAGCCATGGGTGTTGCTGCGGATGCGGTGATTGTAGGTAGTGCTTTTGTTAAACAATTTGCAAACTTAGCGCCAGAACAAGCTGTAATCGAAACAGTGAATAAAGTGAAGGAGCTTCGAGCTGCGCTCGATGAGTTAGTATGAGTCAAGACGCAAAAACAGGCAAAATTCTGAGCGCATCTACGCCATGGACAGAGCGTGCGGTACCAGGTATTCATGTACCTGATGAACAGCAAGCATTAAAGGCGACATTTACTGAGCCGACGATTGAATGTCCTGAGTGTCATGCACTTGTGACTCGTACTGCAATGTCATTTAATGCCTACGTTTGTCCGCAGTGTGATGAACACTTGCGAATGAAAGCGCGTGATCGTTTGAACTGGTTCTTTGACCAAGTACAAAAAGAATTGGGTCAAGAATTTAAAGCCAAAGATCCACTTAAATTTGTAGATAGCAAAGCGTATCCAGACCGTATGTCTGAAGCGCAGAAGAAAACCGGTGAAACAGAAGCTTTAGTGGTAATGCAAGGAACGCTGAAAGGCATTCCAATGATTGCAACCGCATTTGAATTTGATTTCATGGGCGGTTCAATGGGCACTGTGGTTGGTGACCGCTTTGTTCAAGCGGCTGAACTTGCAATTAAATCCAAACAACCACTTATTTGCTTCGCTGCCTCTGGTGGTGCGCGTATGCAAGAAGGCATGTTGTCACTCATGCAAATGGCGCGTACTTCTGCTGCCATCCAAAAAATGAAAGATGCAGGCTTGCCTTATCTAGTGGTATTGACGCATCCAGTTTATGGTGGTGTGACTGCATCATTGGCAATGCTCGGTGATGTTCACTTGGCTGAACCGAAAGCCATGATTGGTTTTGCTGGTAAGCGTGTAATTGAGCAAACTGTACGTGAAAAATTGGAAGAACCGTTCCAACGTGCGGAATATTTGCTTGATCATGGTGTAGTCGATCAAATTGTCCACCGTCATGCATTACGTGATACAGTTTATCGTATTGTAGCGAAATTGATGAACTTGCCTTGAACACAGCACCACTTGCAACTGATTCTTTAAACACATGGCTCGATTATTGGAGCCATGTTCATGTTACGGGTATTGATTTAGGACTGGAGCGGGTAATTCCTGTTGCAGATCGATTGGGCGTAACTCAGCCTGATGCCAAAGTTCTGACGGTTGCTGGAACCAATGGGAAAGGCTCAACCACAACGACATTGGCTGCCATTTTAAATGCGCAAGGTTATAATGTGGGTTTATACCAATCACCGCATATCTATCGATTCAATGAACGTGTAAAGCTTCAAGGTGTTGAAGTAGCCGACCAAACCCTGATTGATGCTTTTGTAGCTGTTGATCAGGCGCGTCGTGAATGTGAATTAAGTTTATCTTTTTTTGAAGCGACCACTTTGGCCGCTTTTGTTATTTTTAAACAACAACATTGTGATGTATGGGTACTTGAAGTAGGCCTAGGTGGTCGACTTGATGTAGTCAATGTTGTCGATCCAGATGTTGCAGTGATTACCAATATTGGTTTAGACCATACCGATTGGTTAGGCGACACCATTGAAAAAATTGCTTTTGAGAAAGCTGGGATTATTCGTCCGAATATTCCCGTGATTTTTGGTGGACAGCAAGTTTTGCCTGAAGCCATTCGTCAAAAAGCAGAAGATTGCCAAGCTGCTTTACATGTACTCAATCGTGATTATTTTTATCAGTACAGTGATGACGGACAATCTTGGATGTTTGCCTCATCAGGTTCAACCTTAAAACTCCCCGTGGGTTCTTTGGCACTCGAAAATATCTCTACGGCTGTAGCAGCTATATTGGCCAGTGGTTTGGTGGTCTCTCAGCAGTCGATCGCTCAGGGGATTAATAATGCCAAGTTACAAGGCCGTTTTGAAGTTAGAGAAATTGCGGGTAAAACGGTGATTTTCGATGCGGGACATAACCCGCATGGTGTTGAATTTTTGTTAAAGCAATTGCGAAATTTCCTCCAGTACAATAAACAATACACAGAAGTGATCAGCGTTTTCTCCATGCTGACTGATAAAGACATAAATTCTGTCGTTAACTTATTGAAAGATACGGTAAGAATGTGGAAAATTGCACAATTAAATGTGCCACGTGCGGCATCTATCACACAATTGGATAGCGCACTGCAGCATCAAGTCGTAGAACATTATGACAATGTGCAATTAGCTTTTAAGTCCGCGCTGGAAGAAACAAAGAATAATCAGCTGATTCTGGTATGTGGTTCATTTCATACCTTAGAAGCGGTATGGGAGTATCTGGAAGAATGTCAATGAATAACAAACAACGCTGGATGGGTGGTGTTGTTTTATTAGGTGGTGGTGTACTGCTGGCCGCACTTTTACTTAAAGGCAAAGAAGAAATACATCAAAATCAAAGCCAAACCCCTGAAATGGCTCAAGTTGAGCAACAAGGTCAGGGTGCGGGTAAAATGTCATCATTGACAGTTGATGTTGAAACTGAAAAGCGCTTGCTCGAAGAACAACGACGTACCCGTGAAAAATCGGTTGCGGAGCAAGAAGCACGTGCAGCAGAGTTTTTAGCGATGCAACAACAAGCGGAAGCGGATGCAGCACGTAAAGCAGCAGAAGAATATGCGGCTTTAAACGCACATCGTTCAGCTCAACAAAGTTCGGATAATATTCCGCCCGAATTGGTTGAAGATGAAAAAGCCAAGCAAAAGCGTTTAGCTGAGGATAAGTTGGCGGCTCAAAAAAAGTTAGAGACTCAGTCGGCGCAGCAAAAGGCTGATCAGGCACGTATCGCAGCAGATAAACAAAAAGCCGAAGCAAAACGTAAAGCGGATGCTCAAAAAGAAGCTGAACGTAAAGCACATGCTGAAGCTGAGAAAAAAGCAGCAGATAAGAAAGCAGCCGAAGCGAAGCAACAAGCTGAAGAAAAGCGTAAAGCCGAAGAAAAACACAAGGCAGAAGAAAAACGTAAAGCCGAAGCCAAGAAAAAAGCTGAAGCTGAAAAAGCACGTGATCTGTTGGAAAATGGCGATAAGCAATGGATGGTACAAGTTGCTCTGGCAGCCAATGAAGCCAATGCAGATGCCGTCGCTGCAAAATTACGTGCAAAAGGCTATAAAGTGACGAAGAGTCCTACATCTAAAGGCATTCGTATTATGGTCGGTCCTTCGAAGGACCGTGATGCTGCGGACGCAACACGTAAAAAGATCAATTCAGATGCAAGTTTGAATATGAAATCGGCTTGGGTGATTGATTGGGTACCTCTCGATAAACGCTAAGTTTATTTGAGAAATGACCTTTAATAAGATGGATTCAGTAGTTGCTGCTGAATCCATTTTACATTTTCAGGGCTGAATAATCGGTCTATATTTTTCCAAATAGGGTGGAAGCCATAGCCACCTTGTTTCATTTCACGTTTTGCTTCCTCAATGGACCAATGCTGAAAAATAATACGGTACATGGCCACACTCGCGCCTGTACGGTCTGAGCCGTGGTAGCAATGGATTAACACTTTTTGCTGCTGTTGTTCAGCTTCTTTTATGGTTTTCATCACTGCCAGTAAATCTTCACGATCGATTTGCCATGTGTGTATCGGAATATGTACAAATTTAATCTTTTGCATATCAATAGCATTTTTTAAGCGTTCTGGATCATGATGCCGCGAACGTAAATTTATGATCACATCGATTTGCTGTTCTCGTAGAACAGGGGCGAGATCTGTATCAGGTTGTTCACTGCGAAATAGCGTTGGGCTGATTTGATAAAAATTATGCTGTTGATGAACGACTTTTCCCCAATGCTGAGGACGTTCATTTAACGGTAATGGATTTGATGTCATGCAACCCGTGAAGCTGAAGCTAACACTGAGTAGGATCATTGGTAGGATTTTAGCGGTCATAGCTTGTATTCTGATAGCGAGCGAATTCGAATGGGTCATGTGCACAGATGAGATCGATGTCCGGATGCTGCGCTAACTGCTGAATCTTATGAAGGGAGTGCAGTCGCTGTGTATTGTCGGTGGCAAATAAACGCTCAAGCTGATTTAAGGCCCGCGAATGAAAATTTGGATTTAATTGATGCTGTGAGTAATAAGCATCGCCACAATATAACAACCAGCGCTGGTTATTTTTAATCGCAATACCGGCATGACCCGCGGTATGTCCCAAAAGTGGAAGCATTAAAATGTCATCTTGAAAAATAGACAGACCGGCAGTGTGTTCTAAGTTAAACCATGCTTGCGTCCCGATGCTTTCGATAAAATTCCAATAACGATGAAGTTGGAATTGCTGTGGTCGATAGCGCAGTCGTGATTTTAAGCTATGAAAGTTTTGAGTGGCATTATATTCACTGGCTAAGACATGCACAGTCGCCTGCGGAAAATCAGAGATCCCGCCAGCATGATCAAAATCTAAGTGTGACAACAAAATGTGTTGAACATCTTGAGCCTTAAAGCCTAATTTTTGAATTTGATGAATCGCACTCAGTTGCGGATTAAATTTGATCTGCGCTGTGCGTGAAATAAACCGACCTAAACGATTTTGTGGATGCAAATAATCTTGTAAGCCCAGTCCTGTATCGACTAAGACGAGCCCTTTATCGGTTTCAATGAGCAGGCAATGACAGACCAAATGTGCGCGAAAGCCTTTCTGTCCAAATAAAGGGGCACACGTTGGACAAAAACTACCACAATGTAAATGATGAATTTGATGAATCACGGTTTGTTGTTTTCAAGTTTTTCTTAGTTATAACGGAATTGTGATGTTTAACCAATCTAATCCCAGAGAGGAATTTGTAATCAAAAAAAGCTCATCCGAAGATGAGCAGGTTGGAGAATGCCAGAACGGGCTCGTCATTCGTTCTGAGGGGAAAATTATAAGTAACTATAAGTAACTATGGTTATGATTCTGAGTTGGGTCAGGTGCTGCACTTAAAAATAGTTAAATTTGTACCTTCGCTTTGGTCACTCACAGCAGAGCTTCTTATCTTGCGCTCGGACAGCGTAATGCTCCGTTTTATCCTCACTTAGGTTGAGGCGTTAAACGAAGGTAAGGTGTAACTGCGTTATACCCTTGAGGAAAGCGTTGTTTGATTTCCTCTTCATCTTTTAATGACGGCACAATCACCACATCTTCACCTTGTTGCCAGTTAGCCGGTGTTGCAACTTTATGGTTGTCTGTCAGTTGCAAAGAGTCAATGACACGTAAAATTTCATGGAAGTTACGCCCTGTAGATGCAGGATAAGTAATGATTAAACGGACTTTTTTATGTGGATCGATGATCACCAAAGAGCGAACAGTTAATGTTTCGCTGGCATTGGGGTGAATGAAATCATAAAGGGTGGACACTTTACGGTCTTTGTCTGCAATGATCGGGAAGTTGACCGTGGTATTTTGAGTATTATTAATGTCGTTAATCCAACCATGATGCGACTCAACATCATCAACAGACAGGGCAATGGCCTTGACACCACGTTTGCTAAATTCATCTTTTAGTTTTGCGGTAAATCCAAGTTCTGTGGTGCAGACTGGGGTGTAATCGGCAGGATGCGAAAATAAAATGCCCCAACTGTCACCTAAAAAGTCATAAAAATGAATGCTGCCTTCGCTTGAGTCTTGAGTAAAGTCTGGTGCAGTATCACCTAAACGAATCGTCATGGAATATCCCCGTATTTATTGAATTTGTTTAACTTGAAAATAAATATGAAGGATTTTTTTTATGATTAAAAATAGTGTTTTTTCATTTCTTTATGAATATATTTCATATAAAACAGTTTTATTGGGGGATAAATGCGAAATATCTCACGACAGAGTCACTATGTTGTCTGCAGAAAATTTGTTACATTAGCTTGCCTTAAGTCTCCGGGGCTAGAACCCGAGCGCAGAATATTTAAGGGGATTTTTGTGCAAAACCCTTGTACTTCGAATTTCTAGCACCATAATAACGACTAAGAAAATATATTCATTTGACAAGCAAGATTTAGAGAGTCTATTCATGTTGGCAAGTCTGATCGGAGGAATCTTCGGTACCAAAAATGAGCGCGAACTCAAACGCATGCGTAAAATCGTAGAGAAGATTAATGCGCTCGAGCCGACGATATCTGTTCTAAGCGATGCAGACTTATCTGCAAAAACTGAAGAATTCAAAGAACGTTATAAAAAAGGCGACAGCCTTGATAAATTATTACCTGAAGCGTTTGCTGTTTGTCGTGAAGCTGCGAAGCGTGTCATGGGCATGCGTCATTATGACGTACAGCTGATTGGTGGTATTACTTTACATGAAGGTAAGATCGCAGAGATGCGTACCGGTGAAGGTAAAACCCTCATGGGAACGCTTGCTTGTTACCTCAATGCGATTAGTGGTGAAGGTGTTCACGTGATTACGGTGAACGACTATCTCGCACAGCGTGATGCTGAATTAAACCGTCCATTATTCGAATTTTTAGGTTTAAGCATTGGGATTATTTACTCAATGCAAGACTCAACTGAAAAAGCTCAAGCGTATCGTGCTGACATTACTTACGGTACCAACAACGAATTCGGTTTCGATTACTTGCGTGACAACATGGTGTTTTCTGCTGCTGAGAAAAAACAGCGCAGCTTAACCTATGCCATCATCGATGAGGTCGATTCGATCCTGATTGATGAAGCACGTACACCGTTGATCATTTCTGGTCAATCAGAAGACTCATCTCAGTTGTATGCTGCCATTAACAGCATTCCACCAAAACTTCATGCACAAAAAGAAGAGAAGGTACCAGATGGTGGTCACTTCTGGATTGACGAAAAACAGCGCTCTGTAGAAATGACCGAAGTCGGTTATGAAACTGTTGAAGCTGAATTGATTCAAATGGGCTTGCTTGCTGAAGGTGAAAGTCTATATTCATCTGCTAATTTAAACTTGGTGCACCATGTTTCTGCGGCCATTCGTGCGCATTACCTATACCAACGCAACGTGCATTACATCATTCACGAAGGTGAAGTGATCATTGTCGATGAAAACACTGGTCGTACCATGCCGGGTCGCCGTTGGTCAGAAGGTTTGCATCAAGCAGTAGAAGCCAAAGAAGGTTTGGAAATTCAACCTGAAAACCAAACTTTAGCAACTACAACATTCCAGAACTATTTCCGTCTATACAAAAAATTATCAGGTATGACGGGTACTGCAGATACTGAAGCTGCAGAGATGAAAGAAATTTATGGCTTGGATGTTGTACTTATTCCAACCCATCGCCCAATGATTCGTAATGACCAAAACGATTTAATCTATTTAAACCGTGAAGGTAAATACAACGCCATCATTCAAGAAATTCAACGTATTCATGAAGCGGGTGTTGCGCCGATTCTGATTGGTACAGCAACCATTGAAGCCTCTGAAATTTTATCAGATAAGCTGAAAGAAGCTGGTATTCAACATGAAGTACTTAATGCGAAACAACATGAGCGCGAAGCGGATATTATTGCGCAAGCGGGTTCACCTCGTGCAGTGACCATTGCGACTAACATGGCTGGTCGTGGTACTGATATTCTGTTAGGTGGTAACTGGAAAGCGTTGCTGGCGAAGATTGAAGAGCCGACTGAAGCAGATGAAGCACGTTTGAAAGCAGAGTGGGAACAAAATCATGAAATGGTGCTGAACTCTGGTGGTTTACACATCATTGGTTCAGAACGTCATGAATCTCGTCGTATCGATAACCAGTTACGTGGTCGTGCGGGCCGTCAAGGTGACCCAGGTGTATCACGTTTCTACTTGTCGCTTGAAGATGACTTGATGCGTATCTTCGCAGGTGATCGCGTGGTTGCAATGATGCGTGCCATGGGGCTGAAAGAAGATGAAGCCATTGAGCATAAAATGGTGTCACGCTCGATTGAAAATGCACAACGTAAAGTTGAAGCACGTAACTTCGATATTCGTAAAAATCTATTGAAATACGATGACGTAAACAACGAACAACGTAAGATTATTTACTCTCAGCGTGATGAAATTCTTGTTGAACCGTCTTTACAAGATTACATCGAAACGATGATTCAGGATGTGACTAAAGGCATGATCGAAATATATATTCCACCTGAGTCTATTCACGATCAGTGGGATATAGAAGGTCTTGAAAAGGCGCTACGTGAAGATCTATCGATTGAACTACCAATTTCGCAGTGGTTAGAGCAAGATCGTCGTTTGGATGAAGAAGCTTTGGTTGAACGTATTACTGATGAAGTTCTTCAGCACTACCGTTCACGTCGTACGCAAATGGGTGACGAAACGGCTGCAATGCTCGAACGTCACTTTATGTTGAATTCATTGGACCGCCATTGGAAAGAGCATTTGGCAGCAATGGATTACTTACGTCAAGGGATTCATTTACGTGGTTATGCGCAGAAAAATCCTGAGCAAGAATACAAAAAAGAAGCCTTTAATTTATTTGTAAACATGCTTGCTGTGATTAAGTCCGATGTCGTGACAGATTTATCTCGTATTCATGTGCCTACAGCCGAAGAGCTTGCAGAAATGGAAGCTCAAAAACAGGCTCAAGCTGAATCAATGAATCTTCAGCTGTCACACAACGACTTTGATAATTTGTTGGCTGAAGCCAATGGTAATGATGTTATCGATGCGCAATACACACCTGCAGAGCAAGTGATTGTTCCGCCAGAAAGTCGTAACTCGCCTTGCCCATGTGGTTCAGGTCTAAAATATAAACAATGTCACGGTAAAATCTAAACAGCATTTTTTAATTTCAAATAAATCAGAGTCTTAGCGCTCTGATTTTTTATTTACACTACTAATCTGACCTGAATAGTATTTGCAGTTCAGTAGATTAAATGTTATTTAGTTTCTATCAATAACCGTAAGACGGAAAAGACAATGAAAAAAGTACTAAAACCGTTCATGATTGCTGCTTTGGCTTTGCCAACTTTTGCCTTTGCAAACGCTCCTCAGACGACTTCTTTAGAGAAAGTTCAACAAGCAGTTGGTCCAACAACAACTCAAGTACAGGTTGGTACTGACGGTCAAGTGACTGTAGCAAGCCCGCGTACGGGTATTCGTTATACCTTTGCCAATCCAAATCGTCCAATCGTATTGCAAACTGCAAAAATTGCAGCAGCCAATGCGGCGAATGCTGACCGTATTGTGGCTGAAAACCCAGCCCTTTCTGCTGCGAGTCAACAAAAAGCGAAACAAGTGCTTCTTGATGAAGCAACTCAGCTTGCGCGTAACTAATTTACGACGAACATCGATAAAGACCAGTCGAAAGGCTGGTTTTTTTATGTGCAAAAGAAATCCACAATAAAATTACAGCAAAACCGTGCTTCTGCTCGATTTTTTATAGATTTTGCACTAAGCTGTATTTTTTATAACTCATATAGTTGGACGTTGAAAAATGGCAGTTGGTGACGTATCTATGCCACAGATGCATGTGGTGAAAGGTGTAAAAATCGGTTCGGCTGAAGCATATGTGCGCTATCAGAACCGACGTGACCTTGTCATTTTTGAATTTGCTGAAGGTTCTAATGTCGCAGGCGTTTTTACTCAAAATGCATTTTGTGCAGCACCGGTCCATATTTCGAAAGCGCACTTATTGGCAGGTAATCCACGTTATTTAGTGATTAACACCGGAAATGCCAATGCCGGTACTGGCAAAATCGGCATGGCAAATGCTGAGGCGACGTGTGCGAAACTGGCAGAACTGACAGGTGTTCAAAATACAGAAGTTCTTCCATTTTCAACGGGTGTAATTGGCGAGCAATTACCTATTGATCGTTTGGTTCAAGGCTTGCAACCAGCATTAGATAGTTTGCAGGAAGATGCATGGTTGGATGCGGCAACGGGCATTATGACCACTGATACCACACCTAAAGGTGCATCTGAACAGTTCGAACTAGATGGCGTTCTGTATACTATGACAGGCATTTCTAAAGGCGCAGGCATGATTCGTCCAAATATGGCGACCATGTTGAGTTATGTGGCAACTGATGCACCCATTAGCCGTGAGCTGGTGCAACAGCTTTTGAAAACCACAGTTAACCTGTCGTTTAACCGTATTACGGTGGATGGTGATACCTCAACGAATGACTCATGTATTTTGATTGCAACGGGCCAAGCTGGTGGCGTAGAAATTACTTCAGAATCAGATTCACGTTATGCTGCTGTTTTAGACGTGTTAACACGTGTAATGAAACGTCTTGCACAGCTCATTGTCCGTGATGGTGAAGGTGCGACGAAGTTTATTACTGTGGCGGTAGAAGGCGGCGCAGATACTCAAGAATGTTGTGATATTGCTTATAGCATTGCACATTCACCGTTGGTTAAAACTGCAATCTTCGCATCAGATCCAAACTGGGGCCGTATTTTGGCAGCTATTGGTTATGCAGGTGTGCCAAACTTAGATGTTGAAAAAATTCAGGTCTGGTTAGGTGATGTTCAAATCTGTAAAGACGGTGGTGCCGCAGCAGATTATACCGAAGCAGCAGGGGCTGCAGAGATGGAGAAATCTGAGATCACGATCCGTGTAGATTTAGGACGTGGCAGTGCGCGAGATACTGTGTATACCTGTGACCTGTCGTATGATTATGTCAAGATTAACGCAGATTACCGTTCATAAAATATTTGATGTTTTTGAAAAGCCTCCGTTGTGAGGCTTTTTTATAAGTGGAACTTTTTAATGACCGGTAAAAAATAGCCAAGTGCCATATTTATGGGTCAGTTGTGAAGCACCTGTGTAGTAGCAGGCATTAAGGGTAGAGAAGACGTTGTGATGAATAATGCAAACAACTTAATTGCAAATGAAGCAAAATCAATTGTACAAGCGCATTTGGATCGTTTGGGTGATGTTAAAGAGCATCACTTAACGGAAGCTGCAAAGCTTGAAAAGTTTGAATTAATTAAAGCGGAACTCAAAAAACGTAACGCTGTCCTTGTTGCACACTATTACTGTGATCCTGAAGTACAGGAACTAGCAGAACAGACCGGTGGATGCGTTTCGGATTCACTTGAAATGGCACGTTTTGGTCGTGACCATCAAGCAACGACGTTGGTGGTTGCAGGAGTGAAATTCATGGGGGAGACCTCGAAGATTTTATCTCCTGAAAAAACCGTACTGATGCCTACTCTGGAGGCAACATGCTCACTTGATTTGGGCTGTCCGGTCGATGAATTTACCAAATTTTGCGATGCACATCCGGATCATACGGTTGTGGTATATGCCAATACCTCGGCGGCAGTGAAAGCACGTGCAGACTGGGTGGTAACCTCGAGCTGTGCTGTTGAAATTGTTGAGCATTTAGATAGTTTAGGTGAAAAAATTATTTGGGCACCCGATCAGCATCTCGGTCGCTATATTCAAAAGAAAACTGGTGCAGACATGTTGCTATGGGATGGGGCATGTATTGTCCATGAAGAGTTCCGTGCACGTGGGATTGCCAATATGAAAGCGCTGTATCCTGATGCAGCAGTTTTGGTACATCCAGAGTCACCAGAATCTGTGGTGGATATTGCAGATGCCGTCGGTAGCACCTCGCAATTGATCAAGGCTGCACAAACCTTGCCACACGAACGTTTAATCGTGGCAACAGATCGCGGTATTTTTTATAAAATGCAGCAAGCTGTGCCGAATAAAATTCTCATCGAAGCACCGACGGCAGGTGAGGGAGCGACTTGTCGTTCATGTGCGCATTGCCCTTGGATGGCGATGAATGAATTGGATGGCATTCTGGAAGTTTTACAAAAAGGCGATCAGGAAATTTTTGTAGATGCGGCATTGGCTGAGCGTGCTAAATTGCCTTTAGATCGGATGTTGAATTTCAGCGCCAGTTTAAAACGTTAATTTTTGCTTGAAAAATGATTAAAGTGCTTGATAAATAATCGCTTGAAATGATTTTTTATGTTTTTTTGAAGATAGGTGTTGACGTTAATCAACGTCACGCCTAGAATGCACACCGTACCGCACGATATGCGATACAGCGAAAGCTGAGATGAAACGGAGCATAGCACAGCCTGGTAGTGCACCTGGTTTGGGACCAGGGGGTCGTAGGTTCGAATCCTACTGCTCCGACCAATTTCTCAAGGCAAAAATCGCGTGATAGTCTATGTCATCGGTAATGCGCCTGTAGCTCAGTTGGATAGAGCATCCGCCTTCTAAGCGGATGGTCACAGGTTCGAATCCTGTCAGGCGCGCCATTTTATTGGTGTTCTGATACTAGAATCTGAAACTTGTTGTGATGGTGGATGTAGCTCAGTTGGTAGAGCCCCGGATTGTGATTCCGGTTGTCGTGGGTTCGAATCCCATCATTCACCCCAATTCGGAGCATAGCACAGCCTGGTAGTGCACCTGGTTTGGGACCAGGGGGTCGTAGGTTCGAATCCTACTGCTCCGACCATTTTCTTAAAGAAAACGGTCGATAAAAGATACCGCATACAGCGGTTTTTTTATGCCTGTAATTTAAAATGCGTTATATTGGTTATTCACAAGCAAGAACATGATGGTGGATGTAGCTCAGTTGGTAGAGCCCCGGATTGTGATTCCGGTTGTCGTGGGTTCGAATCCCATCATTCACCCCAACTTTTAAAGTTGAAAGCGGAGCATAGCACAGCCTGGTAGTGCACCTGGTTTGGGACCAGGGGGTCGTAGGTTCGAATCCTACTGCTCCGACCATTTTCTTAAAGAAAACGGTCGATAAAAGATACCGCATATAGCGGTTTTTTTATGCCTGTAATTTAAAATGCGTTATATTGGTTATTCACAAGCAAGAACATGATGGTGGATGTAGCTCAGTTGGTAGAGCCCCGGATTGTGATTCCGGTTGTCGTGGGTTCGAATCCCATCATTCACCCCAACTTTTAAAGTTGAAAGCGGAGCATAGCACAGCCTGGTAGTGCACCTGGTTTGGGACCAGGGGGTCGTAGGTTCGAATCCTACTGCTCCGACCATTTATCTCAAAAGTAATACTATGAAAAAGATGCCGCATTTAGCGGTTTTTTTATGCCTGAAATTTATAAAAAATAAAAAAGCCACCATAAGGTGGCTTTTTTATATTCTGCTATTTAGGGAATGATGGTGACATTTACACGACGGTTGATGGCACGATTGGTTTCAGTGTCATTAGAGACTATCGGTTGTTCAGCACCACGGCCAATAATTTGAATATTTGAACTGTTATAACCTTGCTTTAAAAAGACGTTTGCGACGCTTTGCGCACGTTTTTCTGACAGTTGTTGGTTGTAATTGGCTTGTCCAACATTATCCGTATGACCAATAAACTTAATTTTGTTTAGGTCATATTTAATCAGTTGAGTAGCAAGTGTATTTAACTTGACTTGTTGGTGGGGTTGAATTTGATAATCATCAAAACCAAATAAAAGTCGTTCTGGTAGGGCAAGTGTCCAACCATCATTGGTCAAGACAAAACCTTCTTTTTTAAGCATACGTGCTTGTTTGTAGCTTAAGTTACCTAAACTCATGCAGGCTGTCATAGTGGTCGTGAATGCAAGTATAAATAAAACTTTAAATGCGTTCTTTAACATAGCAAATCCTATGAGTTGGGGCGTTGAAGTGCAATGCACCAATGATTATTAGAAAGTTTAGCATCATACATCGCGCGATCCGCATCTGCGATTAGATCTTCTGGCGATTTTGCATTTTGGATCAGTGCCACACCAATATTAGCTTGTAATGCAATATTATGTTGCTCATAAACAAATGTGGAACCATAGCAGTCATGTATTTTATGACAAAAGACTTCGAGTTCTATCAGGAAGTTTAAGCGATTGATAATAATTGCAAATTCATCACCACCGAGTCGCGCAACGAAAGCATCATCTGGAAGTGCTTGTTTTAAACAATGTGATGAGGCACGCAGTACTGCATCTCCAGCTAAGTGTCCATATTGGTCATTCACATGTTTAAAGTTTTCAATATCGACAAAGAACACAGCAGCGTTCGCTTTTAAGTCAAATAGCTCAAACAGCTTTTCATAAAAATAATTACGATTTGGCAATTGGGTTAATGCATCATGACGTGCTAGATGAATTAGCTTGTCATTTTCTGAAATCAAGTTTTTATTTGACTGTTCAATTTCACTGAGTAAACCATTAAAGGCGGTACTGAGTGCGTGTAATTCTTGAATATCAGAGTTTGAAACCCGCATTTTATAATCTTTCTTAATGCTAATGGTTTGTGCTGATTCAACAATAGAGCGAACAGATTGCATTAAGTATTGATAAACAGAATTCACCGACCAAAACACAGTAGCCAATAAAAGTATAAAACCTAAAAATAAACCCAATAAAATTTTATGGAAGAAACTAACTAAATCTGAAGAGTTTCCATATACGATCAGTTCACCATAACTTTTCTGATCATGATGGATATCTAAACGAATCGGTTGGCTAAAAAAGAAATAATCTAAAATCGCTTGGCTGGAAAATGTTGAAATTTCTTGTTGCTCAGCATGAGCCAGCGACGCATTTTGATGGTTTGTAATTTCTATCGATCGAATGGGATACAGTTGAGTGTATTCGTTTAAAATTTGATGCATCGTTGTTTGGTCATTAAACACCACAGCAGGTTGAACGCGTTCGTTTATTGCGTTCGATAAAATCGTTAAGCTGTTTTTTGCATAGGTATGCATGGTATAGGTGGAAATAACCAAAAATATCGCAGAACAAATTGTAAAAGTTAAAGCAAAGATGGTGAGCTGCGAACGCGTAAATAATTGGTGCAATGTAATTGGATTATAGAGTTGTTTCATTCAGCTGACTCCGATGACTTCGCCAGTAATAAAACGCGTGGATCAATATGTATTTGTGACTGCGTTAAACTTTCCATATTAATTTTAAACGAATAACTCTGATTTTTTTTATACAAACAAAATGCACTGCCCGACTCACACTCACTATTGTTACTACTTAGAGAGAGGGCGGGGAAATTAACATGGTTGTTTAAAATACTTTGTTCTTCTTTTGCTGATAGATTGGAAAAAAATAAAACTTGGCAATGACTGGATTTGATGTCATTCACATTGATGGCTGTAATTTTATAACTGCTGTGGGTTGGCGCAAGTTTTTTAAAATCATTGACTAAACTTGAATTATTAATCACGCAAAATTTGGGTGAAGTGGTTTCCCACTTGGCATAACTCAAAATAGAGAAAGTGGTTGTGAAAATATTTGCTGTGGGAGCTGCATATAATAAGGGTGAAATGGAGCACGCCATTATTAAATAGGCAGTTTTTTTTAAAACAACCATACGAAATCAAAAAATGTCTTAAATTAAATGGAATGAAAATTGGGTGTATATACGTTTTATTATATGAAATAGGGCGTATATAGCCCAATAATAATACAAAAGAATGTTTATGTGTTTAAAAAAGCGACATGCGTAAAATAAATCATAAAAAAGGTGTTGCGTTGGATCAGAAATGCTGTAGAATGCACATCCATCGGCGGTGATGAAGATTAAAACTTCTGATAAAACAATGACTTGGTTGAATTGATTAAGTTGGGTTTTAGAAAGAAAGTTTAAAAATAATTTGAATTACTGGTTGACTCTTTAGAAATAAAGAGTAATATAGCCGACCTAGCTTGCTGGTGACGAACCAACAAGAAGATCATTAAGAGATTATGAAGAACAACTTGTGTGGATTTTTACTGATTGATCGATCGAAATTATTTTCATTGATTGATGGTAGAAATTACTCGAAGTTTATTTGAGCAAATTTTTGTCAGTAATTGATGAGCCAAGATTGGTACACTATATGTACTATTGATTTTAAACTGAAGAGTTTGATCATGGCTCAGATTGAACGCTGGCGGCAGGCTTAACACATGCAAGTCGAGCGGGAATAGGTAGCTTGCTACCGATTTCTAGCGGCGGACGGGTGAGTAATGCTTAGGAATCTGCCTATTAGTGGGGGACAACATTTCGAAAGGGATGCTAATACCGCATACGTCCTACGGGAGAAAGCAGGGGATCTTCGGACCTTGCGCTAATAGATGAGCCTAAGTCGGATTAGCTAGTTGGTGGGGTAAAGGCCTACCAAGGCGACGATCTGTAGCGGGTCTGAGAGGATGATCCGCCACACTGGGACTGAGACACGGCCCAGACTCCTACGGGAGGCAGCAGTGGGGAATATTGGACAATGGGGGGAACCCTGATCCAGCCATGCCGCGTGTGTGAAGAAGGCCTTTTGGTTGTAAAGCACTTTAAGCGAGGAGGAGGCTACTTTGGTTAATACCCAGAGATAGTGGACGTTACTCGCAGAATAAGCACCGGCTAACTCTGTGCCAGCAGCCGCGGTAATACAGAGGGTGCGAGCGTTAATCGGATTTACTGGGCGTAAAGCGTGCGTAGGCGGCTTTTTAAGTCGGATGTGAAATCCCCGAGCTTAACTTGGGAATTGCATTCGATACTGGGAAGCTAGAGTATGGGAGAGGATGGTAGAATTCCAGGTGTAGCGGTGAAATGCGTAGAGATCTGGAGGAATACCGATGGCGAAGGCAGCCATCTGGCCTAATACTGACGCTGAGGCACGAAAGCATGGGGAGCAAACAGGATTAGATACCCTGGTAGTCCATGCCGTAAACGATGTCTACTAGCCGTTGGGGCCTTTGAGGCTTTAGTGGCGCAGCTAACGCGATAAGTAGACCGCCTGGGGAGTACGGTCGCAAGACTAAAACTCAAATGAATTGACGGGGGCCCGCACAAGCGGTGGAGCATGTGGTTTAATTCGATGCAACGCGAAGAACCTTACCTGGTCTTGACATAGTAAGAACTTTCCAGAGATGGATTGGTGCCTTCGGGAACTTACATACAGGTGCTGCATGGCTGTCGTCAGCTCGTGTCGTGAGATGTTGGGTTAAGTCCCGCAACGAGCGCAACCCTTTTCCTTATTTGCCAGCGGGTTAAGCCGGGAACTTTAAGGATACTGCCAGTGACAAACTGGAGGAAGGCGGGGACGACGTCAAGTCATCATGGCCCTTACGACCAGGGCTACACACGTGCTACAATGGTCGGTACAAAGGGTTGCTACTCCGCGAGGAGATGCTAATCTCAAAAAGCCGATCGTAGTCCGGATTGGAGTCTGCAACTCGACTCCATGAAGTCGGAATCGCTAGTAATCGCGGATCAGAATGCCGCGGTGAATACGTTCCCGGGCCTTGTACACACCGCCCGTCACACCATGGGAGTTTGTTGCACCAGAAGTAGGTAGTCTAACCGTAAGGAGGACGCTTACCACGGTGTGGCCGATGACTGGGGTGAAGTCGTAACAAGGTAGCCGTAGGGGAACCTGCGGCTGGATCACCTCCTTAACGAAAGATTGATGATTGGTAAGAATCCACAACAAGTTGTTCTTCATGACGATGTATCTGAGGGTCTGTAGCTCAGTTGGTTAGAGCACACGCTTGATAAGCGTGGGGTCACAAGTTCAAGTCTTGTCAGACCCACCATTCTGACTAACGAAGTATTTGAATAAAATACGGAAGCAAACAGAGAATCAGAAACATTGACTTATTGATAAGCTGGGGACTTAGCTTAGTTGGTAGAGCGCCTGCTTTGCACGCAGGAGGTCAGGAGTTCGACTCTCCTAGTCTCCACCATACATTCCTTCGGAATGTATAAAGAACGAAGCTAAAATAAACAATCAAATGATTGTTAGCTTAGTCCTTAAGCGATCAAGTGTTTAGGTTATAGAGCTTAGCAACAAAGTAGCGTATGATTCGCTTCATTGTTATTAAGCTCTGTGATTTATCACAGTTTCCTGACCTGACGAAGGCTGGAAAAATCATTAACAGAATATATTTGAGTTGAAATAATTTGTTCATACTCGTTTGATTTAACCTAACAAGCAATTGTGAAAGTTGAATGAAATGAGTTACTAGCGAAATTAACTGAATCAAGCGTTTTGGTATATGAATCTAATTGAAGCTGTACAGTGATTAAATTCACGAAGCTCTAAACTGTAATGTTGGTTGATCTACTTGTAGGATCAAACGACTGTTTGGGGTTGTATAGTCAAGTAATTAAGTGCATGTGGTGGATGCCTTGGCAGTCAGAGGCGATGAAAGACGTAATAGCCTGCGATAAGCTCCGGGGAGGCGGCAAATATCCTGTGATCCGGAGATTTCTGAATGGGGAAACCCACCCGCTATAAGGCGGGTATCATAAACTGAATACATAGGTTTATGAGGCGAACGAGGGGAAGTGAAACATCTCAGTACCCTTAGGAAAAGAAATCAATTGAGATTCCCTCAGTAGCGGCGAGCGAACGGGGAAAAGCCCATTAAGTTATCTAAGCTTTAGTGGAACGCTCTGGGAAGTGCGACCATAGTAGGTGATAGTCCTGTACACGAAAGGGCTTAGATAATGATGTCGAGTAGGGCGAGGCACGTGAAACCTTGTCTGAATATGGGGGGACCATCCTCCAAGGCTAAATACTCCTGACTGACCGATAGTGAACCAGTACCGTGAGGGAAAGGCGAAAAGAACCCCTGTGAGGGGAGTGAAATAGATCCTGAAACCGCATGCATACAAGCAGTGGGAGCCAACTTGTTTGGTGACTGCGTACCTTTTGTATAATGGGTCAGCGACTTACATTCAGTAGCAAGGTTAACCGATTAGGGGAGCCGTAGAGAAATCGAGTCTTAATAGGGCGTTTAGTTGCTGGGTGTAGACCCGAAACCGGGTGATCTATCCATGAGCAGGTTGAAGGTTGGGTAACACTAACTGGAGGACCGAACCCACTGTCGTTGAAAAGCCAGGGGATGACTTGTGGATAGGGGTGAAAGGCTAATCAAACTCGGTGATAGCTGGTTCTCCCCGAAAGCTATTTAGGTAGCGCCTCGGACGAATACCATTGGGGGTAGAGCACTGTTTCGGCTAGGGGGTCATCCCGACTTACCAAACCGATGCAAACTCCGAATACCAATGAGTACTATCCGGGAGACAGACTGCGGGTGCTAACGTCCGTAGTCAAGAGGAAAACAATCCAGACCGCCAGCTAAGGCCCCAAAATTATAGTTAAGTGGGAAACGATGTGGGAAGGCATAGACAGCTAGGAGGTTGGCTTAGAAGCAGCCACCCTTTAAAGAAAGCGTAATAGCTCACTAGTCGAGTCGGCCTGCGCGGAAGATGTAACGGGGCTAAAACTATATGCCGAAGCTGCGGATTTACACATAAGTGTAAGTGGTAGGGGAGCGTTCTGTAAGCCGATGAAGGTGGATTGAGAAGTCTGCTGGAGGTATCAGAAGTGCGAATGCTGACGTGAGTAACGACAAAACGGGTGAAAAACCCGTTCGCTGAAAGACCAAGGGTTCCAGTCCAACGTTAATCGGGGCTGGGTGAGTCGACCCCTAAGGCGAGGCCGAGAGGCGTAGTCGATGGGAAATTGGTTAATATTCCAATACTTCAGTGTAATGCGATGAGAGGACGGAGAAGGTTAAGTCAGCCTGGCGTTGGTTGTCCAGGTGAAAGGAAGTAGGCATGTATCTTAGGCAAATCCGGGGTACTCTATGCTGAGATCTGACAGCAAGCTGTACTTGTACAGTGAAGTGGCTGATACCATACTTCCAGGAAAAGTCTCTAAGCTTCAGTTACACTGGAATCGTACCCGAAACCGACACAGGTGGTCAGGTCGAGTAGACCAAAGCGCTTGAGAGAACTCTGCTGAAGGAACTAGGCAAAATGGTACCGTAACTTCGGGAGAAGGTACGCTGCTTTTGGTGATGGAACTTGCTTCCTGAGCTGAGAGCAGCCACAGAAACCAGGCCCCTGCAACTGTTTATTAAAAACATAGCACTCTGCAAACACGAAAGTGGACGTATAGGGTGTGATGCCTGCCCGGTGCTGGAAGGTTAATTGATGGGGTTAGCGTAAGCGAAGCTCTTGATCGAAGCCCCAGTAAACGGCGGCCGTAACTATAACGGTCCTAAGGTAGCGAAATTCCTTGTCGGGTAAGTTCCGACCTGCACGAATGGCATAATGATGGGGGCGCTGTCTCCAGCAGAGGCTCAGTGAAATCGAAATCGCCGTGAAGATGCGGTGTACCCGCGGCTAGACGGAAAGACCCCGTGAACCTTTACTGCAGCTTGACATTGAACTTTGATCTTACTTGTGTAGGATAGGTGGGAGGCTTTGAAACCGAGACGCTAGTTTCGGTGGAGCCAATCTTGAAATACCACCCTGGTAATATTGAGGTTCTAACTCTGCTCCATGATCTGGAGCGAGGACCATGTCTGGTGGGTAGTTTGACTGGGGCGGTCTCCTCCTAAAGAGTAACGGAGGAGTACGAAGGTGCGCTCAGCGTGGTCGGAAATCACGCGTAGAGTATAAAGGCAAAAGCGCGCTTAACTGCGAGACCCACAAGTCGAGCAGGTACGAAAGTAGGTCTTAGTGATCCGGTGGTTCTGTATGGAAGGGCCATCGCTCAACGGATAAAAGGTACTCTGGGGATAACAGGCTGATACCGCCCAAGAGTTCATATCGACGGCGGTGTTTGGCACCTCGATGTCGGCTCATCTCATCCTGGGGCTGAAGCAGGTCCCAAGGGTATGGCTGTTCGCCATTTAAAGAGGTACGCGAGCTGGGTTTAGAACGTCGTGAGACAGTTCGGTCCCTATCTACCGTGGGCGCTGGAAATTTGAGAGGATCTGCTCCTAGTACGAGAGGACCAGAGTGGACGAACCTCTGGTGTACCGGTTGTGACGCCAGTCGCATCGCCGGGTAGCTATGTTCGGAAGGGATAACCGCTGAAAGCATCTAAGCGGGAAGCCTACCTCAAGATAAGATTTCCCTTGGACTTTATGTCCACTAAAGAGCCGTTGAAGACTACGACGTTGATAGGTTGGATGTGGAAGTGCGGTGACGCATGAAGCTGACCAATACTAATTGCTCGTGAGGCTTGACTATACAACACCCAAACAGTTGTATGTAAAGCATCAATTGATTCGATATTAAGCAAAATAACTTGATTTAGTTAACGCTTAAGAACAAAATACTGCAACTCAGATATGATCTGTTAATAACTCATTTGGTAGAAAACTTAGCAATACGTAAGACTAAGCAAGTATCCATAACAGTTGTGCTGGCGACAATAGCAAGAGTGAACCACCTGATCCCTTCCCGAACTCAGAAGTGAAACCTCTTAGCGCTGATGGTAGTGTGGGGTTACCCATGTGAGAGTAAGTCATCGCCAGCTCATTATTCGAAACACCCCCTGACTAGTGCAGGGGGTGTTTTTTTATGCGGGGAGAAATAATAAGAACAATGAAAAACAAAAAATACAGTGACAGCCGGAATAAAATGAATAAGAAATCTAATTATATAGTTAATTTATAAGGCGAATTGTTCCTAATAGAAGAATGAATTAGCTGAATAATGAGTCTAAAAAAGACAAAAAATCGGGCGTTCTCTTCGAAATTATGCTATAAAAAATAAAACGGCATAAAAATTGCTTATAAAGTGCGGTTAATTATAGGGGGAGTTATTAATGAAATTAGCGATGGGGTTAAAGGTTGCCAATTCCTTATCATTAACACCTCAATTACAACAAGCCATTCGTTTATTACAGCTTTCAAGTTTGGAATTGGAACAAGAAATTCAAATCCAACTCGACAGTAATCCTCTATTAGAGAAAGTTGAAGAACAAAATACCGTTGAAAGTTTAAATAGCTTACAAGAAGAAGAAAGGGAAAATAAAGACTTAACCAATGAATTAAATGCCGATCATTTGCCTGATGAGTTACCGGTAGATACGGAGTGGGATGATGTTTATACGCATCAACCTACAAGTTTAGGTGCTGCTGAATTTGAAGAGCGCGAAGATAATCGGCAGGGGCATCAAAGTTTACAAGCACATATGCTTGAGCAAGTTAATCTTTTACACTTTTCTGTGATCGATAAACTAATTGCACACTGTATTATCGATGCTTTAGATAACAAAGGTTTTTTAGATTGTGACTTAAATGAAATTACCCAATCTGTTCAGCATCTTTTAGATTCTATGGATTATGAAGAAGAAGTCGAAGATGACGAAGTTTTGGTGGTTTTAAAGCATATTCAGCGTCTAGATCCTTTAGGTGTAGGTTCACGTAATCTCGCTGAATGTTTAATGGTACAAGTTGAAAATCTTCCTGAACATGTCGAATATCGATATGAAGCTATTTTATTATTGAAAAATTATGAGTTGCTGATTACCAATGAATTACCTAAGTTAATTAAGCAAACGGGTTTAAATACGGAACAACTTAAACTAGCCATTTGTTTGTTAAAAACATTAAAAGCACATCCAGGGCAAGAGTTTGAAGATAAAGATTCAGACTATCAAATTCCAGATGTAGTGGTGCTAAAAAAGAATGAACATTGGTTGGTACAGTTAAATCCTGATGTAATGCCAAAGCTACGAGTGAATTCTTTCTATGCCAATATGATCAAGCGTGCAGATCAAAGTGACGATAATCAATATTTACGTAATCAAATGCTTGAAGCTAAGAATTTCATTAAAAGCATTGATGAACGACATAAAACTTTATTAAAAGTGGCAACCTGTATTGTGGAGCATCAACGAGCGTTCTTTGAACAAGGGCCTGAGGCAATGAAGCCTTTGGTCCTGCGAGATATTGCGGAAGAAGTTGAACTCCATGAATCCACAGTTTCCCGTGTAACCACAAATAAATATATGCTCACACCACGTGGATTATTTGAGTTGAAATATTTCTTCTCAAGTCATGTTGGAACATCGTCTGGTGGGGAAGCATCTTCGACGGCAATTCGTGCAAAAATTAAAAAGTTGATTGCAGAAGAAAATACACGTAAGCCTTTGTCTGATAATGCAATTGCAGTTTTGCTTAATGCAGAAGGTATTGATGTTGCTCGTCGTACAGTTGCGAAGTATCGTGAATCGTTACATATTCCATCATCTTCAGAGCGAAAAGTGTTGATCTAAATTTGAAAATCTGACTATTCTAGAGGTTCATTATGACGAAATAATGAATCTCTTTTTTTATAAGGAATGGCCGAAATGATCTGATTGTGTAAATGTATGCTTCGCATATTGAGTTGGATGATTCGGCTTGAACTTTTCCAGTCCTGAAAGAAGGTGAGGGATAGAATTATGCAGATTACAATTCGTGGCCATCATTTAACAATTACGCCAGCAATAGAAGAAAATATTCGTCTTAAATTTGCGGAAATGACCAAACATTTAGATCAGGTCAATAGTATGCAAGTCAAACTGACTAAAGATCATCAGGTTGATAAACGTTCAAAAAAAGGTAGTGATAATCATATTGCGGAAGCGATTATACGATTACCTGGGACAGAACTTTTTGCACAAGCGTGCGCTGATGATATGTATACCTCGATCAAAAAATTGTCTGAAAAATTAAAAAAACAATTACATAAACATCGAAAAATGCAGCTCATTTATATGCCTTTAACGGTTTAGATTGTAAATTGTACAAAAAGAGGTTTTTTATAACCTCTTTTTTTATATATATAATGTATGTGACTAATGAATTATTTTTTAGATTTATAGTAAAATGACGGGTTTTACACCGTTAGTCCTATATGGGGTCTTGTGATGAATAGTGAACAGCTCACTGAAATTTTAAAAGCTGCTTTTCCAGAAGCTGAGGTTGCAGTTAGTGGGCAAGGCGGCAAATTTGATCTACGCATTGTCGATGATCAATTTGAAGGCAAACGTCCTGTTGCTCGTCAACAATCTGTTTATGCACCTTTGAACTCCTACATTGCCAGCGGTGAAGTACATGCAGTAACAATTCGTGCAATGACCAAAGAAGAATGGCGCAAAGCAAGCTTATTCGGAGCTTAATAATTAATGGATAAATTTCTGATTCAGGGCGGTACTAAGCTCGAAGGTGAAGTTCGTATTTCTGGTGCGAAAAATGCTGCATTGCCATTACTCGCTGCAACTATCCTTGCGGATACACCTATTACATTAACCAATGTTCCAAATCTAAAAGATGTGAACACCTTAGTGAAATTGATCGCAGGTTTAGGTGTTCAAATCAGTTATGAAGGTGATACGGTTAAGGCTGATACTGCTAGCTTAGATAATCAATTTGCACCATATGAACTCGTGAAAACCATGCGTGCATCTATTTTGGTGCTTGGCCCGTTATTGGCGCGCTATGGTAGTGCAAAAGTGTCTTTGCCGGGTGGATGTGCAATTGGTTCACGCCCTGTAGATCAACATTTAAAAGCTTTAGAAGCACTTGGTGCTGAGATCGAAGTTGAAGCAGGTTATGTGCATGCCAAAGTGGATGGTCGTCTAAAAGGTGGCGAAGTTGTCTTTGATATGGTCACAGTTGGTGGTACTGAAAATATTCTAACTGCTGCGGTTCTTGCAGACGGTGTAACGACCATTCGTAACGCGGCTCGTGAACCTGAAATTACCGATCTTGCAAATATGCTGATCAAGATGGGTGCAAAAATCGAAGGTTTGGACACAGATACTTTGGTTGTTACAGGTGTTGAAAGCCTACATGGCTGTGAATATGCCGTTGTTGCTGATCGTATTGAGACAGGTTCTTATCTCGCTGCAGCAGCGATCACTGGCGGTAAAATCAAAACCACACATACTGATCCAAACTTGTTGGAGTCTGTGCTAGATAAATTTGAAGAAATGGGCGCGGAAGTTACGCGCGGTGAAGATTGGATTGAACTGGATATGATGGGTAAACGCCCGAAAGCAGTTAGTTTCCAGACTTTACCACACCCAGAATTTCCAACCGATATGCAAGCACAGCTTATGGCTGTGAATGCAATTGGTCGTGGTTTTGCCACAATTTCTGAAACGATTTTCGAAAACCGTTTCATGCATGTACCTGAATTAGCACGTATGGGTGCCAATATTCAGGTTGAAGGTAATGATGCTGTTGTTACAGGTGTAGAGAAATTATCTGCTGCACCCGTGATGGCAACTGATTTACGAGCTTCTTTCTCATTGGTTTTAGCAGCACTTGCCGCTGATGGGGAAACGTTGATTGACCGTATCTATCATATTGACCGTGGTTATGAAGATGTTGAAGCGAAGTTACAAGGTTTAGGTGCCCAAATTAAGCGAGTAAGTTAATGAGCGATATGAGAAACGATGATCCCAATTTTGACGTAATGGGCAATTTTGATCATGGTTTAACTTTAGCATTAAGTAAGGGACGTATCTTAAAAGAAACTTTGCCATTGTTGGAAACAGCTGGCATTAACTTATTGGAAGATCCGGATAAATCTCGTAAGTTAATTTTCCCAACGACCCATAAGCACGTACGTATTTTAATTTTACGTGCTTCTGATGTACCAACTTATGTTGAAAATGGTGCTGCAGATATTGGGGTGGCAGGTAAAGATGTGCTGATGGAGCATGGTGCACAAAATGTGTATGAACCATTGGACTTAAAAATTGCCAACTGTAAGTTAATGACGGCTGGTAAAGTCGGCATGGTTCGTCCGAAAGGTCGTTTAAAGATTGCAACCAAGTACGTCAATTTGACCCGTCAATATTATGCAAGCTTAGGCGAGCAAGTTGATGTGATCAAACTGTATGGTTCTATGGAACTTGCGCCATTGGTTGGTTTAGGTGATTACATCGTCGATGTTGTGGATACCGGGAATACTTTACGTGCCAATGGTTTAGAGCCTTTGGAAGAAATCTGTAAAGTGTCTTCACGTTTAATCGTGAACAAGGCAAGCTTTAAACGTAAACAAACTTTGTTGAATCCAATTCTTGCACAGCTAGAAAAAGCCGTGGAAGAACGCGAGCAAGCAAAAAAAGCATAAGTCGTTAAATTCTTAGCGCTATGCTGACCAAACCGCTCAAATCTGGGCGGTTTTTTTATGAAAACTAAAAAATAATGATAAAACTGTATTTTCACTAATTTTAACGAAAGTTATTTTCAATAAAACTCCACATGAACACATGCGATAGATGTCCACAAGCTGCTGTAAAACAGGTAAACTAATCTTTTCCAATAGATTACCTTGTGGGTAAATTGATGCGACGTTTATCGACTCAAGATCAAAACTTCAAGCAAGCTTTTGCTGACTTGTTGGCTTTTGAAACTGTGAATGATCCAGAACTTTTAAAAACCGTTGACCAAATCATTGCTGATGTTCGTCAGTATGGTGATGCTCATGTTCTTAAATTGACACAGCAGTTCGATCGACATCCAGCGCATCAATTCTCAGAATTAGAGCTGACGCAAGCACAACTGAAAGCAGCATTTGAGGGTTTAAGTTCAGAAGTGCGTGAAGCCTTAGAACTGGCTGCGAACCGTGTTCGTGAATTTCACCAAGCGCAAAAGCAAGATGGCTGGACTTATGTAGATGCTTTAGGAAATACCCTTGGTCAAAAGGTCACACCGTTGGACCGTGTAGGTATTTATGTACCAGGCGGTTTAGCTTCTTATCCGTCTTCTGTATTGATGAATGCTGTACCTGCGCATGTTGCTGGCGTGCCTGAAATTATTATGATGGTGCCTGCACCGAATGGTGATTTAAATCCATTGGTTTTGGCAGCAGCCTACTTAGCAGGCGTACACCGTGTATTTACCATTGGCGGCGCGCAAGCGGTTGCAGCATTGGCTTACGGCACAGAAAGCATTCCATCTGTGGATAAAATCACTGGCCCAGGCAACCGTTTCGTTGCTGCAGCAAAACGTGCGGTATTTGGTCAAGTTGGCATTGATATGATTGCAGGGCCATCCGAAATTTTGGTCTATGCAGAAGGTCAAAACAACGCTGAATGGCTGGCTATGGATTTGTTGTCGCAAGCGGAACATGACACTGTGGCTCAAGCGGTGTTCATTACGCCAGATGCGGATCTTTTAGATCAAGTGGAACAATGGATTGAAAAGCATTTAGAAGCGTTACCAAAAGCGGATATTGCGCGTACTTCAATCGAAAACCGCGGCGCATTGGTTTTAGTCAAAGACCGTGCTGAAGGCGCCGAATTGATTAACCAAGTTGCGCCTGAACATTTGATGCTGTGCTTGGATCAAGCACAGGAAATGGCTGAAGATATCCGCCATGCCGGCGCGATTTTCATGGGTCGATATACACCGGAAGCGATTGGTGATTATTGTGCAGGTCCAAACCACGTGTTGCCAACCTCCGGCACAGCGCGTTTCTCATCACCGCTCGGTGTTTATGATTTCCAAAAGCGCTCAAGTTTAATCATGTGTTCTGAAGATGGCGTGAAAACTTTAGCGAAAACGGCTGATACATTAGCGCAGCAGGAAAACTTAGATGCGCATGCGAGATCTGCGAGATATCGTTACCAGTAATAAAATATAGACTAGGTGAAAAACTTAGTTTTCCAAAACTATAAACCTCTCCCTAACCCTCTCCTGAAAGGAAAGGGGAAATCTCATAAAATGAATATTCCTCTCCCTGAACGAGCTTTAAGGATTCCTTTAAAGCGAAGTGCAAGAGGGGTTAGGAGAGGGTGAAAAAGAGCAAAATAAAATGCCAAATATTACCTCTGAACAAATGCGTTTTTGGAGCCCTGATGTACGTGAATTAGAACCGTACACACCGGGTGAGCAGCCTAAAATCCAAAATATTTTAAAACTCAATACCAATGAAAATCCGTATCCGCCATCGCCAAAAGTGGTGGAAGCAGTTCAAAAAGTATTGGCAAATTCTGCTGATGTTTTACGTTTATATCCAGATCCAGATGCGTCTGAGTTAAAGCAAGCGATTGCAAAACAGCAGCATGTACCTGTTGAGCAGGTCTTTGTCGGCAATGGCTCGGACGAAGTGCTGGCGCATATTTTTAAAGCCTTTTTTGTGCAAGAACTGCCGGTTCTGTATCCAGATATTACCTACAGTTTTTATCCGGTATATAGCCAATTTTTTGGTATAGCTGCCAATACTAAAATTTTGCCGCTGAACGATGACTTTGAAATTGTGGTGGATGACTATAAACAGCCAAATGGCGGCATCATCATTACCAATCCGAATGCGCCTACTAGCATTGCTTTAGGTTTGTCTGCAATTGAGGAAGTCCTGCAAGCTAATCCAAATTCAGTGGTTGTGATTGATGAAGCGTATGTCGATTTCGGTGCTGAATCTGCTGTGGCCTTGGTTGCAAAATATGAAAATCTTGTGGTTTGTCAAACGACGTCTAAGTCGCGTTCATTGGCCGGTTTGCGTGTCGGTTTCGCGATTGCGCAGCCGCATTTAATCGCAGCGCTTGAGGCGGTAAAAAACAGCTTTAACTCTTATCCGATGGACCGTTTTGCGATTGCAGCAGCCGTGGCGTCATTTGAGGATCAAGCGTATTTTGAAGCGCAAAATGCCAAGGTGATTGCGAGCCGTGAAAAACTAGTAGAGCAGCTGTCTGAGCTGGGCTTTAAGGTATTGCCGTCTGCGGCAAACTTTATTTTTGCCTCATTGCCAAATAAAGATGCAGGTGAGTTGGCTGCTGAATTACGCGAACGCGGGATTATTGTGCGTTACTTTAATAAGCCGCGGATTAATCAATTCCTACGTATCACCATTGGTACAGATGAACAAAATCAGCGCCTTGTGGATACGCTTAAAAACGATATTTTGGCTTGATTGCTGCAAGCTACTATAGATTTAAATCTACCCTAATCTTCCTTTCGAAAAGGTGAGAAGCACTGCTTCGCAAGGGGGGGTATAAAAAAGCGATTCAATTGAATCGCTTTTTTTGTTTAATCTTCCGTATACCACGTGTTTAACAAATCCAGCATCGCTTCGACTTTATCAAAGCATTCTTGATATTCAGCATCGCAATCTGATGCGATGGTGATTCCGCCACCTGCCCACAGCGAAACCTGATCTTGGTATTTTTGAATAGAGCGGATTAAAATATTCCAAGAGCCCGTGCCATCGTGATTAAAATAACCCATCGAGCCGCAATAGGCGCCGCGAGGAGCACCTTCAAGTTCATCAATGATTTGCATCGCGCGAATTTTAGGTGCGCCGGTAATCGAACCGCCCGGCAGTGCTGACATCAGAACTTCAAAAGGGTTTACATCTGTTTTCAGCACGGCCTCAACTTCACTGACCATGTGATGCACTTGGTTAAAACTTTCAATATCAAAAAGTTTAGGTGTTTTTACAGAACCTGTTTCAGCATAAACACTCAAATCATTACGCAGTAAATCGACAATCATGACATTCTCAGCCATGTCTTTTTCAGATGATTTTAATCGTTGTTTTGACTGCGCATCTAAAACTGGATCTTCATAGCGAGGCATCGTGCCTTTGATTGGTTTAGTAATAATCTTGCGTTTAGGCTTAAAATCTATAAAAAGTTCAGGCGAACAACTTAAAATTTCAAAATCATTAATACGTAAGTAGCCTGAATATGGTGCATCAGTCAGTGACCAAAATTCTTGAGCAGTATCTAAGAGTGAACCGTTTGCTTGAGCTGTGAACTCTTGTGTTAAATTAATTTGATAGCAATCGCCCGCTTTAATATATTCCTGAACTTGATCAAAGGCTTTTGTGTAGTCTGACTTGGACCATCTTGCAGTACATTTTTGTCTTAATTTAAATTGATTCTGAGTGATCTCTGTTTGAATGAACTGATCAATGTAGTCGTAAATTTGAGCTGCAGAATGATCAGAACTATAAAAATACCAACCATCATTTTCTAGTCTTAAGAAACTAGAAAATTGTCCTAAAAACAAGCGAGGTTGCGCTTTGGCGTGCAAGGAAATCTGTTGCTGCGCTGCATAATCATAGCTAATAAAACCAGCCCAGCCCCCAGAAAACCCGCTGCCTAAGTTTGAACATAAATCTTGGAAGGCAATATTTTGCAAGGGCTGAGTATCAGATTCCTCATATTGATCTAAATTGGTACGGACATAAGCTTTAAGTTCATCATTCTTCAATTGTTGATATTGATTTGCCAAAAAGCAAATAACAGGTTGGTTTTGATCTTCTAAAAAAATCACATGTGACAAGGGCGCAAGCGCTTGCAAAATCTTTTGAGCACTAACAGTTTGTTTGAGAATAAATTTTTTAAAAGAAATTGGTTTTTGCATCAACAGAAAAATTAACTTTAAAGACTAAAATGGATTTTATACCATTCCTAATTCATTTGGTTTGCAAATACCGTTTATCGGTAAGAATTAGATTGCGACCAACAACAGTTGAACAAATTTCAGCTTGGATATAATTTAATCGAGCGAGCAAACAACTCAAGGAAAGATTTAGCAGTTGTCACAAAATAATATTACAGCTGAATAAATCGAGTGGTTGAAAATCAAAAAAAATAAATACTCTTGGGAGAGTACCGTATGAAAAATTTCACTAAATTAGCTCTAGTTTCTTCAATCGCATTTAGTGCGAATGCTATGGCTATGCAAGCAATGGACGATGCTGCACTTAGTTCAACCACTGGTCAAGATGGTATTAACATCGGGATTGGTATCTCTAAAATTGAAATTGAAAAACTTTTCATTCACGATAACGACGGTTTAACGGACACAGCTAAGGGCGGTACAAGTACTGCTGGTGCGATCGTTATTCAAGGTAACAAGAAAGCTGGTGATCCTTTAGAAAATAAAGGTATCGTTATTGGTGCAAACTATGATAACGGTGGAGCTTATCTTCTCGCTTCTCGCAATTTAGCTGATTTACGTATTGATACTGATGCTGGTACTGGTGCAAATGGTGCATTCATTAACATCGCAGCTGATGTTTCTGGTTTAGATATCAAAATCGGTGAAATTGGCGTAACAGCATCTGGTACAGCGGGTACTACAGGCATTCGCCGTGGTGGTGACGATAACAACTACAATGCAATTTTATCTGGCCTTTCTCTAAAAACTGGTCCAATGACTGCAAATGTTCAGTTGGGTGCTGCTCCACAAGGTGCAATGATTAAACTGAGTACGAAAATGGTTGGTGGTTTAGAAATTAAAGATCTTGGTATCCTTGATGCATCAACTAAAACGGCTACACGCGAAGCAGGTGAAATCTTTATCGAAAGCATCAAAGTTGCTGATGCTAATAAAACTGACCTAACGATTAACCAAGATGTTCGTGTTTATGGTAAAGAAGGCACAAACAATGGTTATATTCAAATGGTAAGCAACTCTGGTCCAATTGATAACTATGTGAAAGGTATTCATTTAGGAAGTAAAGACGCTGGTTCAATTGGTGATATCGAAGTTCAAGGCTTACAAACGTTCTACAGCCCAGCAATGGGTGTATATAACCAAGGTTCTGTAATTACAATTTCTAGTAAGTAATTTAGAATAAAAATAAGGCGCGTGTTGATCACGCGCTTTTTTTTACAAAAAAGTGCGGAATGACCCAATAAAGCATAAAAAAATGCTGTTTTTTTATAAAAAAAAAGGTATCTTGCATAATACATGGATGTAGAGCAATAGCTCTAAATAATAATGAAAAAAGGCACATCATTGCCGATAACTAAAAGTTAGAAGATATGTTAGAGATAGCAGTAGGCTCGGCATTGATGTATTACTTTGCCAAAGAGTCCTTTGATTTAAAAGAAAAGCCAGTCGGAACAGTTCACTATACCGAAACATTGGATTCACGAAATGATTCCTTTACTCGGATGCACCGTGAATCTGTAAAAATTAAACCTGCCATAGAAGATCAATTTCGAGGCATCGTTCGGCAAGCTTATGACTACAGTTGTGGTTCAGCAGCCTTAACCACTTTATTAAATGGTTATGTCGGGACACAGCTAACTGAGCAACAGACCATGAATGGTTTGCTGAAATTTGGTGAAACTGAAAAAATCATCGAACGTCGAAGTTTCTCCTTATTAGACATGAAACGTTTTGTCGCTGCTGTGGGGCTAGACAGTGGGGGCTACAAAGGTGAGTTTTCAGATCTAGTTAAGCAAGGTCAGCCTGCGATTGTTCCCATTTCATATGCTGGTTTTAAACATTTTGTGGTTTTTAAAGCCTATAAAGATGGGCGTGTTTATGTTGCAGATCCAGCACTGGGCAATATCAGTTTCGATGAAGTTAGATTCCAAGAAATATGGGAAAACAACACATTATTCTTAATCAACGTTGCGCCTGAGCAACGTAAAAATTTATTAGCTTTGCAAGATTCAGACTTGCGACATGTTGAAGATGCAACCGTGAACCGTTATGCATTGGTTGATATTCAATATCCGCAGTTTTACATGGAAAAAATTGCAGACAAGGCATCTACGATACGACTTGATAAAAACATGAATGAAGAGTCGGAGTCATATGGTAAATCGAATTACAACTTTCTAAGGCTTTACTACAAGAGTAAATGATTAGATGAAAGCGTATAACAAAGTGTCAGGATTAAAAAAATAACAACGGTGGGAAGGAACATGAATCGTAAATGGATGAACAAAACACTACTAGCCATGAGTATTCAGGTGGTGATGGGGGTTGCCTATGCAGCTGAAGAGCCAAGCCTTGGAGAATATGATCCAGTTGAACAAGAGACAGTCGTAGAAGAGTCTGTATCTCCTGCTACTGTGAACCAAGCTGATACTGCACAAGAAGCTGCTGCCGAGCCTGAAATTGGACAGTATGAATCTGTTGAAGAGCCAGTACAATCTGAGGCACCACAAGTCGAAAGTGCTACTGCCACTGAAAAGGCATCGACAGCACTTCAACAGCAAGAGGGTGATGCGAGTCAAGAAGCTAACTTACAGGAAGTATTTAGCTCGAATGAACGTCAGTATTCATTGATTAAAAAAGGTGAAATATCATCTTTTTACGATATCGATTATACTTATTACCGTGATACTCAACTTGATATGGAGATGGCACAAGGCCAACTTTATCAACTCCGTGTACAAGAGAATGCCACACATTCAATGACCAATACATTTACCGTGCAATACGGTGTAATGGACAATTTGACATTCTCTGCATCTGTGCCTTTAGTGGCGAAAACTGATTTATTAAAAGATACTTCAACTGCTGGTTTAGGGGATATTTCTTTAGGCGCACGTTGGGAACCATTCCCATTGAAGCAAGGTCGTTTGCCACTGATTTTATTTGGTAATTTGTCTACGAAAACAGGTGATAGTCCATACGAAGTCAATGCAGTAAATGATCTAGCAACAGGTAAAGGTTACTATTCGGCAGGTATCGGTGCGAGTACGCGTAAATATATTGACCCCGTTGTGTTGTTTGCATCTGTTTCAGCTAACTATGGTTTCAAAGAAACGGGTTTAAACCAACGTCGTGGTACGCGTGTCATTGAAGAGTTTGAACCGGGAATTAGTGGTGGTTTTGCATTCGGTTTTGCATACTCGTTTAACTACGATGTTTCCCTCACCATGTCATATCAACAAAGTTTCAACACCGGCGCAGAATTTACATATAGCAGTGGCGAATCCTATTCACCTGCAGACCAAACCAGCTCAACTCTCGCGATTTCTTTAGGTGTACGTGTATCTCCAGATACGATTGTGAACGGTACGGTGGGGCTAGGTTTAACTGAAGATGCACCAGACGTGTCTTTAGGACTTTCTTTCCCGTTAGATATTCTAGGTTTTGGAAAAAAACTTCGTTAAGAGGGCTGTCGTATGCGTAAAATTCGACTCAGCCCACTTTTTAGTGCGATCGTTTTAACGGGCTGTTCTAGTGCTGCTTTTGCACAATTGGGTACCAACCTTTCAGTTGATGTACGGTCACTTGCATTAGGGAATGCAGTAACTGCTGATCCTCCGGGGATTAGTGCCGTGCATTTTAACCCTGCAGCATTAACTAAAATTGAAGGTTTGCAAACCGATATGCAGGGGATCATTGCAAACTTTGATATTCAACGTGAATTTACCGTCCCTGCGGGTTATAACGTCTTTGGTTATTCAGATGACCCAATGGTCTGTAATGATGGCCCTGAAGTAACGGCAGATATTTGTACGGACTTTAAAGATAAGGTTTCTGGTGATGTTGAATATGCATCCCTATATGTACCTGTCTTAAAAAAGATGGTGGATTTTGGTGCTGGCCAACCCATTGCCGCACCAACGATGGGGATTGCCTATAATCCACCAGGTTCTAAAGCAACATTTGCATCCGCCGTTTATGCGCCTTTGATTGCGGGTTTTGGTGCTGAAAATGGCAACCCCGGTAATTTTATGGGGCAACAAGTTGCTCTAGAGCGTATTACTTATCTATCGCCAACTGTGGGTTATCAAGTTAGTGATGAGCTATCGATTGGTGGTGGTGTAGGGATGTCCTATCAAGCCATTGGATTGAAATCAGATCTACGATTTCCCAATGAGTTGATCGGCATGTTAAGGATGATTGATGAAGTCGTCTGTACGCCATTCAAGGAAAATTCGGACATTATTACCGACATCTTGCTATTGGGGATGTGTAATACCGAAGAAGGGATGAACCCATTTGGCAAATTTGGTCAGATGGAATTGGCTTTAGAGCAGTCACTAAGCCCAAGTTATAACTTAGGGGTTTTGTGGGAGCCACGCGAAGATTTTAGTTTTGGTATGGTGTACCAAAGCGCTGCGAAAATGCGCATGAAAGGCCGTTATCGCATTCATAATGCAAAAGCGCCTCAGGAGATGATTAAGGGTTTAATGTCATCACCAACAGGTCAAATTTTAGCTGCAATTTTAGGTTTCCCAAATGCCGTGCCAAATTCGGAGTCGGGTTTGGTTTCGATGGATTTTGAATATCCACAGCACGTACAGGCCGGGATCAAGTATAAGGTCATGCCTGATTTACAAATCAATTTTGATGTGGGCTGGACCGATTATCGTGCTTGGGACAAATTCCGTTTTGAATTCGACCGTCAAATTTCAGCGCTGAAAATTGCAAAATTATTATCTGAAAATGTGACCGATAATTCTTTGGCCTTACCTTTGAAATTTACATCGCCTTGGAACTGGGGTATTGGTATTGAATATTCTGCAACAGATCGTTTGAAATTACGTGCAGGCTATGAACCAAGGAGTACCTCTATTCCTGATGGTAAGCGAAATACCATGGTCCCAATTAATGGTGCGCAGCTCTTTGGTATGGGGATTGGATATCGTTTTGATGCAGATACGGATTTAGATTTATCAATCGGCTTTTTACGCAGTAAAGATAACATTCCAGCGAATACTAGTAGTCTTGCAAACTTAACCGGTGTGAATAACTTACTTTTAAATCCATATGCTGGACTGAATGTAAAAACCGATACGAAAATCACCATCCTAGGATTAAATTACAGAACTCGTTGGTAGGATAAGCAGACAGAATGAAAAGGATTTTATTCATAAAAACGTTACTTGCACTGTCTGTGGTGCAAGTGTCGTATACCAACGCTGGGGCGTTTCATACCATTATTGGGCCAGATGGGCGCCCAATGGTGGTACAAGTGCAAGAAAAACCAGCAAAGAAACCTAAAGAAAGTCCAACTGCTAAAACGATAGACTCTCAACCTGTACAACAAATTATTCAACCATCCGTAAGCATTAGTCCGTCTCAAACCAAGACACCGATGACACGTCAAACGAGTCCAACAGCACAGGCTGTTGGACCGGTGAATTCTCAACATTTAAGTATACGCGAGCCGGAAAAACGGGATGAAATTAAAGCTGTCACAGTAGATAAAATTAAAGACGTCTCAGGGGATAAACTTCGCAAATCTGAAAAGTCAGCACAAGCGGCAGATACGACAGCAAAAGTCTTGCCTTCAACCGCATGGACAGAAAATTTACAGCAATCAGAGCTAGCCCAACCTCGTGAAGCGTATCAGTCCAAAGTTCTAGCTGGAAAAGATAAACCTGTCGTTGAGAAAAAGATCCTTGCTGAGAAAGTAGTCAGTACTGATCAATCCGTACGATCTTCAGGTGAAAACTTAGAAAATAATCCTTCAAAACAATCGGCTAAGGCAAAACAAGAGCAAGGCTTTTCGACCATGGCTGGTGAAAAGTATGTCAATAATGAATATCTTGAAGATAAAGAGTTTAACTTAGAAGGCAAAAAGCGCTTTTACACCATGCCCGAAGGCGTTATTGATAGCAAGATGGGGCAAACGCGGATGCAAACCATTGAACGTGAAAAAGGTGTCAGTCGCTCCGTCATTGATAATTTATTTAAACGTAATCAACCCGAAGATACAGGCCCAATCACTTTAGCCACATCATATTATCGGGTGTCACAAGCTGACACCATTCAAGGTTTAGGTCAGCAATGTTTTTCGAATAAAAAAATGAAGAAAGCCAAAGAGCTCGACTTAGCTCAAGATATTAACTTATGGCCTCGAGCACCATTATCTGACGAATTTGACTATGAAGTCGTAAAACTAAAATCACCATTACAAAATATTCGTATACATTCATTTGCATCCAAAGTACAAAATCCTACATTTTATTGGCCATTTGCGGTATTTTTAGACAAAAATGGATGTGTCATGGAAGGCGCAGGTGGATTCAAAAATAACCAAGGTGAAGCGGATCATCTTTACCATGAAAAAATTGAAGGCGTGATTCAAGTGCCTAAAGGTAGCCAGTATTTATTTTTAACGCCTTTAGCAACAGCAATTGACGTCGATGGTCGCGTATTAACCAATCAAGGCCAACTTAAATTAACAGCAATCCGTTAAGGACATAAAAAAGAGAATTAGGATGAAAAATAAAATTTTATTACCGTTTGCTTTAACGGCATTGGTTGCAGCGCTCAGTGGCTGTGGCGGTGAAAGTGCAAATGTGAATCCTGAAATTTATGATACCAGTACAACCAATGGTACCTGTAAAAGTAATACCGAAGGCTGTGTTGAGTTCGTTTTAGATTATCCAATTGAAGGTCTGAATTTTAATTGTTCGAGCGACGTTAAAAATACCTACATTACTTTATTTGATCTAAAAGAAGGTGTTTCGACAGGTGCCTGTAAAATTGGCGATACGGTGACTTTCTTTGTTCAAGGTGAAAAATCACGTCGAATTGATTTGGGTAAAGTAGATTTGAAACAAATTTCAAATGTAGCTAGTGGCACGACACCCCCACGTTTGACCTTATTGGATTTGGCTGCCGGCATCGCGGGTAAACCTGCTGCAACGATTTCAAATACCGACGCAACAGTTAAAGTGGCCATGCGTTTGGCTAAAATTATTCAAGCCTTGGCTTTGAAAAATAACAGCGCAGTTACAGCTACAGATATCCAAGCGGTTTATATCAACAATGCAGATAAAGTATTGATTGATCAAATCACTCGGAATGTCGCGACAGCGGATTTCAGTATCAGTTCAGATACGGAATTTAATGACCTGTTTACACCTTGGCTAGACTTGTCCGAAGTCAGCAATGAAAACGCATTTACCTTAGTTTCAAAACTCATGAATATCTCAACCGCTGCGGTATATCAGCCTGAGTTTGCGTTATTTTCAACGGATGGCGTGATTACCAATGCCAGCGGTTCAAATGGACTGGTGGGCTGCGACAAAAATGAATGTTTGCCGACCGATAGTTCAAAAGTCAATTTGTTTGGTCATTTCATGTTAATGACGGACCGCCAAGGCATGACTTTTGGTAGTGGTTTACAGTGGAAGGGTAAAGTTGATCAACAGTTGAGTACCATTGGTGGTGTGAATGTCTTGCTCTTGACGCAGGTACGACCAACACGTTTAACTGCAACGCCACAGGATAATTGGATTGATCCGCTTACAAAGCAAATTGATAAACCTGGCATACTGGGTTTCCGTTTTGATGCAGAAGAAGCCAACTCTGGCCCTTTGATTATTAAACAAGGGACGCTACTTGCCGACAAAATGGTGGTCGGTACAGGTGGAAGTTTATATAAAACGTTAATGGCTAAAAAAGATGATTACGTTCTGACGGCCGATGATAAGAAAAAATTAGGTCTTTGGGAGCAAAACATTAACCAAGTGCAATTTAAAGGCACGATGGATTTATACAAGCTTTATCCGTTATCGTATTTAGACAAAAAAGTCTTTAAGTCTGTTGAAAATGTTGCTACTGGACAAAATTATATCTTCCCCTTGTATGCAGATTTAACCTTTAAATTTACCGATACTTCGATTAAAACAGTGAAATTGGGTGTGGTGATTGACCGTAATGGTGATATTCGCACAAATATAAAATCTGGCGTGCCAGACGATGTATTTACTCGTCAAGATAGCCAAATTGTCGACTTGTCTACACACGCGACGGAAGGCTGTAGCGGAAAAGATGTGCTTGACCCACTGTTAATGAAAGATGACAAAGGTGTACAGCAATATCGTATCGGAACGACAACCCGTACCTTTACGCCTGAAGGAAATATCAATCCAAATACCATTTCGATTCGTATGATTTTAGCTGACCCATATTTCCATACCCTTGATGGCGCGCTGATTGGAATGAACTCAAGTGTGAAAACTTCAGCGGATACATCAATGGTTGTAGGCGGTGCTTTAGTGCAGTTACACAATATGATTAATGCCAATGCAGGCACACGTCCCTCTGGCGTTGCTTTGACAGATTCGGATAATAAAGTGGTGAAGTGGGGGAATAGTTTGGCCAGCTTTAGTTATATTTATAGCTTAAAAAATCCAAACGATACTGCTGCGGCTCAAACGGCGAAGTTAAGCGGTGGTGATATTTCTTTAGAGTTGGCCCCTTGTTACACCATCAAGACAAAATAATCGTCAAATATGAGTAAAATAAAAAAGCCCATCAGTGATGGGCTTTTTTAATATTGAGAGCAGCAAATTAACCAGTGTGATCGAGTCGCGTACCAAGGGTTTCGAGATGCATTTCAAACTGACCTGTTTTGCGGTCAGCAAAATAATGCCGCAGCGTTCTTTCCACACTTGGAAAGGCTAAATCATCCCAAGGAATATCTTCTTCACTAAACAATCGTGATTCAATGGTTTCATCACCCGCACCAAATTCACCATTGATTAGTTCAGATTTGAACAAGGCATAAATTTGCCCAATACGGGGAATGTTATACATGCAATATAGTTGCTCAATGTTGACTTCTGCTTCGGCTTCTTCGCGAGTTTCACGCGCTGCACCTTGCTCCATCGTCTCATAGAGTTCCATATAGCCAGCGGGCAATGTCCACAGCCCATAGCGTGGCTCAATCGCACGACGGCAAAGTAAAACTTGATTGTCCCAAACGGCTAAAGCACCACAAATGACTTTAGGATTCACATAATGAATAAACCCACATGCGGTACAAATACGGCGTATCTGATGATCTCCAAGCGGGATCGCTTCTTTTGTTTTTTGTCCGCAGTTTGAGCAAAAGTTCATATTCATCGTCATGGATTGTGTGAACCGTCAGAATAACTTAAAAATAAAACTTTGGCATCATTTCTAACCAGCTTGGCCGAAATTCAGCTATGATGAAAATAAGATAATTATAAGGATGTAATGTGGATGGATGAGGGTTTATTGACTCAGCGATTGCAGCAACGTTTACGTTTTTCTAAGCGTATTCAACCTGCGCATGCTGCTGTATTGATTGCGATTACCCAAGAAGATAATCCACGCATTTTATTGACCCGCCGCTCACTCTATATGAATAATCATGCCGGTGAGGTGTCCTTTCCCGGTGGCAAACGTGATGCCCAAGACACCAGTAATATCGTGGTGGCGTTAAGAGAAGCTCAAGAAGAAACCGCTCTAAATCCATTTGATGTGCAACTTTTGGGTGATTTACCAATGCAAAAAGCACGGAATGGAATGTTAGTTAAACCGATCGTGGGATTGATCCCGCCTGACGTAAATTTAATACCTCAACCCACTGAAATTGACCGTATTTTTTTTGCATCATTAAGACAGCTTTTAGAAACACCGCCAACGCCATATGAAGTTCGTTTTGCCCAGCAATCGCTTTATTTTCCCAGTTTAAGAATCGAAAACGAAATCGTATGGGGCTTGACTGCACGGATGCTGATTTCCTTATTTCAATATGGTCTGAATTATCAAAAAGAATGGCCTTTTTTATTAAATTCTCCTTCATTTCATTTGGGCCGTGAGCCATAAATCATTTTTAGAAAGTCAAAATAGGATGTTTGATCATGTTGTACAAATTTCAAGGATATAGCCCGAAAGCCACGCATCAACCTTGGGATGGTTGGGTTGCAGAAAATGCAACGGTCATTGGGAAAGTTGAATTAGGCCGAGAAGTGAGTGTCTGGTTCGGAGCCGTCATTCGAGGGGACAACAGTCGTATCAAACTGGGTGATTTTACCAATGTACAAGAAAATGCGGTGCTGCATACCGATGCCGGCATTGAAATGATCATTGGTGATTATGTCACGATTGGGCATCAAGCCATGCTACACGGATGTACCGTAGGTGATAATAGTCTGATCGGAATCAATGCCGTGGTTCTAAATCATGCTGTGATTGGTAAAAATTGCATCATTGGTGCGAATGCTTTAATTCCAGAAGGGAAGGTGATTCCGGATAATTCTGTTGTGATGGGTTCACCGGGTAAAGTCGTCAAGACTTTAGATGAGCAAGCCGAAGCACGTCTAAAAATGAGTGCCTTGCACTACGCCGCTCATTTTAAACATTTTACTCAACTCGAAGTCGCTGAACTTTAGAGCGCTATACATGGTAAGCAAAAAAGCCTCGACGTTTGTCGAGGCTTTTTTATAGATTAAATACAGAAAGCGCTGAGTCTGTGGTGGAAAATCTCGCGAACTGCGATGGAGTGGAGTATCATATTCAACGTTTTTTAAGATTAACTTTAATTAAGGTTGCGCATGAAATTACTGGCATTGGAAACTGCCAATGAGCAGTGTTCCGTCTCGATTGTAGATGAAACTCAAGAGCTTTATTTTCAACTCGATTTACGGGCAAAAGCGCAGACACAAACCATTCTCCCAATGATTGAGCAAGGGCTTAATCAAACTGCTATTGAGTTAGCGGGTTTAACTGCGATTGCATTTAGTCGTGGGCCTGGCTCATTTAGTGGTGTCCGTATTAATGCAGCGGTAACACAAGCCTTGGCATGGGCCAATGACGTACCTGTTGTTCCAGTATCGACTTTGCAAGCTTTGGCTCAAGCGGCGCATCGTCTACATGGTTTGACTGAAATAACTGCAGTCCTTGATGCACGCATGCAAGAAGTGTATATCGCAAGCTATCAACTCGATGCCAATGGCATTATGCAGGCTGTAGATGAAGAACAATTATTAAGCTACGCAGATGCCACACCACAGATCAAATTTACTGTCGTGGGTTCTGGTAGTGAGCTCATTCAATCAGAACAAACACAATACAAAGACTTAAGTGCAACAGCACAAGATATTGCTACTATTGCCCGCGAAGCGGCGCAAAGAAAAGCATGGGTGAGTGCTGAACTTGCATTGCCCGTATATTTACGAGATAACGCCTGGAAGAAAATTTCAGAACAAGGCAAGCCATAATTAGGGTTATATATGGATCTTCTACTGCTGCTCAAAGCGGCAATCATGGGTATTGTTGAAGGTATTACCGAATTTTTACCGATTTCAAGTACAGGGCATTTAATTCTGGCTTCAGAATTAATGAACTTTTGGACCAAAGAAAAAAGTGATGTTTTCGTGATCGCAATTCAAATGGGTGCGATTGCGGCGGTGATTTATGAATACTGGGGCCGCCTGTGGGGCGCAGCAACCGGTATGGTGACTGGTGAAGAAAAAGGTCGCCGTTTAGGTTTTGGCTTAATTCTCGCTTCGATTCCAATCGTGTTGATTGGTTTGACGTTTGGTCAGACGGTGAAAGAACTGCTGTTCAATAACATTGCGATTGCTATGGGGTTGATTATCGGTGGTTTGATCATTATTTGGATCGAAAAAAATCCACCGCAGGTGCGTGCCAAAGAAGTAGAAGATTTAACCATTAAAGATGCGATTTGGATTGGTTTAATTCAAGTTTTGTCTTTAATTCCAGGGACTTCACGTTCAGGCGCAACTATTATTGGTGCTATGTTCTTGGGTGTTTCTCGTAAAGCAGCCACTGAGTTTTCATTCTTTTTGGGTATTCCTGTTATTGTCGGTGCAGGTTTGCTGGATTTATATCAAAGCTATGATGTATTTCAAGGCACTCAAGATTGGACTGTGATCGCCGTTGGTTTAATCGTTTCATTTGTCTCTGCATTGATTTTAATTCGTGCGCTTGTCGCTTATGTGGCAAAACGTGATTTCATGATTTTTGCGTGGTATCGAATTGTTTCAGGTTTATTGATTTTATTGTTCGCATTTACAGGCTGGAAATTATGGTAAGCGAAATCCGCTTATACACAGAACAAGAGTTTCATGAGAAAGCACAGCAGTATTCTGCTGTGCTTTCTTCACGTGGTGTATCTGTAAATATTGAATTGATTGAAAAATTAAACGCGCGTTTTTTACGTTTAAACTCTGAACTCAGTTTGTGTGTCGACGCAGATGGTTTGTGGTTAGCGGCCAATGGCATGAAGATGCAACCCGATTGGAAAGCAGAAGTGGGGCGTTTAAAGCGAGCATCCTTAAAGTCTGAGATGATTGCACGTGCGTGTAATTTGGCTGAAAAGCCACAGCTTGTGGATGCAACCGCAGGGCTAGGGCACGATAGTTTATTGATGGCACATCTGGGTGCGCATGTGACCCTTGTGGAACGTCATCCAATTTTATTTACCCTATTGGAAGACTCACATCAACGCGCGCAGAAAGATGCATTTTTAAGTTCGGTTGTGGCACGAATTGAATTGGTCTTTTCAGATTCGGCAGACTTTTTGAAACATTTGTCGACGACCAATCAAATCTTTGATGTGGTTTATCTCGATCCGATGTTTCCACAGCGAGATCAAAACCAGCAAGCCGTCAAAAAGCAAGCTCAGGTCAAAAAACAAATGCAATTATTGCATTTGCTGTTACCTGAAGATGGTGAGATGGATTTAGGTGATAATTTACTGGATTTAGCACAAAAAATTGCTAAACGTGTCGTGGTTAAACGTCCACGATTGGCGGTTTTTTTAGCGAATCAAGAGCCACAACATCAGTGGCAAGGTGATGCTTGTCGCTTTGATGCATATTTCCAACATGATCTTGTGACTTAAAATGATATTTGCTTCAATATTGTTCAAAGATTTGTTATATAGTTAAAAAATAGCATTGCTAAAAACGACATCAGGCATAAAATTATTTGTGCAATTAAGCGAGCCAAGGCCACCATTAGAACTCTATGATTGATTTCAAACCCTCCATCAATTTTTGGCATGATTTTAAAAGCAACCAAACTGCGGGGATGTGGTTATTTTTTGGGTCTCGTCGTTCTTTACAAATCGTTCGTCCATCGATTTTACAATTGGTGTTTTGGGGGATTTTAGGTGGTTGTGCCAATAGTTTATTTAGTTGGCTCAGCACGGGGCGTATTGGTGAATTTAACGCTCAAGGTCTTATAAGTTATGCATTGTGGCCATTTATTGCTTTAATTGTGGGGATTTTCCTATCACAACGTGTAAATAATCCACGGTTAATGTTGGTCCCTGCATTGCTTTGGTTGGTGCTTGATACGCACATCATGTTGTTTCAATGTTTGATTCAATATTTGGGAGATCTCGATTTTCTCCCATATTTTCTGTATGACTACATTCCAACGTTATTCATTATTCTATTTGTTTGGCAAAGTTTGGCTGTCGTTTGGGTGTTTTCACGTGAGCTGAAATGGCCATGGTGGGAGCGTGCACTGATTATGGGTGCGACGCTATTTACTTTGGTCGTGTGGCAAGTCTCAGTCAAAGATCAGCCGATTTGGAAAGTAGAAGAAGTTCCTCCAAGCTTTGCTGAAGATGCATTTTATGCACAAAGCCGTTTACTCAATAAATCCTTAGATGCAGTGGAATATGGTGAATTTGCCCAATCCCATTGGTACTTCTTAGGGGTGGCGGGTGCGAGTTATCAAGATGTTTTTAAACTGGAAATTGAACGGATTAAAGAACAGTTTGATACACGTTTTGGCACCTATGGGCGTTCGGTTGAGCTGATCAATAACCCTGCAACGCGCACTGAAATTCCGCTGGCATCTAAAACCAGTATGGAGTTGGCGCTGCGTCGTATTGGTCAACAGATGAACCGAGAAAGTGACGTCTTATTTTTATATATGACCTCACATGGTTTACCAAATGTCTTTGAAATGGAAAATGCACCTTTGGATTTGGCGCAAGTCGATCCTAAATGGTTAAAAGAAGCCTTGGATGCATCCGGAATTCGTTGGCGTGTGATTGTCATTTCTTCATGTTATTCAGGCAGTTTTATTCCAGCACTGCAAAATGATAATACTTTAATCATTACTGCATCGGCAGCTGATCGACAGTCTTTTGGCTGTTCGAATGAAGCTGAATACACCTATTTTGGTCGTGCGTTCTTTGATCAGGCGATGCGTGAGCAGACCAGTATTCAAGCGGCATTTAATGAAACCAAAGCGACTGTAGCGAAATGGGAAGCAGCGCAAGGTTTCGAACCTTCTGAACCACAGTGGTCGATGGGGAAAAACATGGCATTAATGTTGCCTCAATTAGAACAACGATTGTTCCCGCCGACGACTACTGCACCGGCTACGACGGTTACGCCTTAAAAGATCAAAAAAGTTTAGGATAAAGATCATGGAATTAGTACAACGAAATACCTGTTTTGCGGGTGAGCAGCGCATTTATCAATTGGATTCTTCAAGTCTAAAAACCCCAACAAAGTTTGGTATTTTTCTGCCAGAAGCAGCCTTGCAAGGCCAAGCGTGTCCTGCATTGTTTTATTTGGCGGGATTAACCTGTACTGAAGAAACCTTTGCCATTAAAGCGCATGCTCAGCGTTTAGCTGCGCAGCTCGGCCTGATTTTAATCAGCCCTGATACTTCTCCACGTGGGGAACAGGTAGCGCAAGGCGATCATTGGGATATTGGGCAGGGTGCGGGCTTTTATATTAATGCAACGGAACAACCGTGGGCCGAGCATTATCAAATGGAACGTTTTCTTACTGAAGAATTGTATTCGCTGGTACAGGCTGAATTTCCGGTACAAAAAGCTGCGATTGGCATATTCGGACATAGTATGGGCGGTCATGGTGCATTAACTTTAGCGTTGAAGCATCCTGACCTGTTTAAATCGGTTTCTGCTTTTGCACCGATTTGTGCGCCGAGTCAGTGTCCATGGGGCGAAAAAGCTTTTAGTCAATATCTAGGTTCAGACCGTCAGCAGTGGCTTCAGCACGATGCTACAGCTTTAGTGCAATCCAAAGGGGCTTTGTTTAAAGCCATTTTGATTGACCAAGGCATTGATGATCAATTTTATAGCCAGTTAAATCCGGCTTTGTTTAAGAAAGCGTGTGAGCAAGTTGGGCAGCCACTCGAACTGCGTGAACATGCAGGCTATGATCATGGTTATTATTTTATTCAAAGTTTTATGGACGATCATTTGCAATTTCACGCTGTCCAATTGCAAACAGCGGTTCATTAATTCTAAAGTCAGTGGTTAAAAATATTGAGGCATAGCTTGCTTTGATATACGTATAAATAAAGCATGGTGATGAGCATTGCCATGCAAATGAATAAATTCGACATACCAAAAAAAATAATTTAGGGTACTTATGCAAAATTCACAAATTGAAACGCCGCTTCCGCCAGAGCTGCCCGTGATGAATCCACCGAGTCTATTTGGTGAGACAGAACAGGCTAATGTTTTGGGACGAAATTATCATTTTAGGTTTAAAGGTAATGCGTCTGAATATTTCGGTATTTGGATCGTGAATATCTTACTGACAATTGTCACGCTTGGACTTTATGCGCCTTGGGCAAAGGTCCGCCGTTTACGTTATTTTTACGGTAATACTTGGGTATTTCAGCGTCGTTTTGACTTTACTGGTTTGCCTACAAAAATTTTAGTTGGGCGCATCATTGCGCTAGTGGTCTATGGTGGTTTCTCTTTTGCTGCAAAATATTCTTGGGAAGCTTTCTTAGCGGGCTTTGTCCTGATCTTTTTCGCAGTTCCTTGGCTCATTCGATCTACGATTCGTTTCCGTGCTCGCAACAGTAAGTTTAGTAATAGCCGATTCTTTTTTTCAGGGACGAATAAAAGCGCGTATTGGTGCTTTGTTAAATGTCTTGCGGTGGTTGTCTTTACCCTTGGGTTGTTTACACCAGTTGCGGTCTGGCTATATAAACGTGAATGTCTGAATCATTTGTATCTGGGGCAGTTGAAATTTAATCTGAATAATACGTGGGGCGATTATATGCGCGCCATGTATGTGCCTTTATTTCTGTTTATGGGTTTTGGTGCATTGCTGGCAGTGATCTTTGCGATATTGTTTGGTAGCTCAGATGGTTTAAATGACGCATCTTATGTCTTCATTATTTTTGGTATGTATTTGATTGGCTATATGTTTATTTGGCCACTCACAGCTGCACGTATTTTTATTACCACTTGGAATAACACCACGTTGAGCCGCAGTCAGTTTCATACGGACTGTAATCAATGGCGCTATGCATGGATTGTCTTGAGCAATTGGTTGGCTAAAGTGATTAGCCTCGGTTTACTGACACCATGGGCAGTTGTACGACTATATAAATATCAGACGGAATCTTTGCATTTAATGTTGGTCGATGATCCTGATCAATTACAAAATCAAATGCAGCAAGATCACAATGCAATTGCTGAAGAATTATCCGATATTTTTGACCTAGATATTTCCTTATAACGCAGGTGAATTACATGAAAACATCAGTAGTGAATGCAACCTATTATGATGGGAAAGTGTCAAAACCCTTTGTTGCTCAAATCAGCGCAGATGGGGAACATGCTGTGATTGTGCGTTATGGTCAAGACCTAGAACAAACGCAGCATTACACCTATCAAGATATGACGCTGATTGGTGCTTTAGGGGATATTCAGCCGGTGATCGAGTTAAAGGACGATGCTCGTTTAGAGTTTCATCAGCCTTTGCCAGAGTGGTTCAATCTCGATGTAAAGTCGCGTTGGCATTCGATTTGGAAGTTAGAGCGTTCTCCCTCCTTAATCATTTTTAGTGTGATTTTCGTGGTGGCTTTTGCTTTTGTATTGATTAAATGGGGCATACCTGCGGCGTCGCATGTGGTGGCCAATCAACTGCCTGAGACAGCGTTAAAGAGTTGGGGCGATCAGGCGGAAAAATATATTATCGATATGACTGAACCCACAAAATTGCCGCAAGCACGTCAAGACAAGTTGAAGCAAGAATATCAACAATTGGTGGCTGAAAATCGTCCTGCGAAGTTGTTATTCCGCGGTGGTGCCAGCATCGGTGCAAATGCATTGGCGATACCCAATAACACCATTATCGTGACAGATGAGTTGGTTAAATTAGCGAAAAATGATTATGAGCTCATAGGTGTGCTTGCCCACGAACAGGGGCATTTAGTTCAACGCCATAGTTTGCAGCAAAGTTTGTCAGGTTTAGGCATCAGTATTATTTTGTTGATGATTACAGGGGATGGCTCAGATATTCTCACCAGTTTACCGGTTGCTGCGGTGGGTGCGAGTTACTCACGAGACTTTGAATCTGAAGCAGATTTATATGCCTTAAAACAACTTTCAAAACATCAAATTCCAACGGCACATTTTGCAAACTTCTTACAACGTATGGAAAATGAAGCTGATGGTGAAACAGCAAAAGAGAAAGGTGCAGAGGATGAAACTGCAAAAGATCAGAGATCTTGGACAGACTTCTTTGAGTCACACCCAGCGACGAAAGCCCGTATTGATGCAGTTAGAAATTATCAATCCCATCAGCATTGAGTGAAAGGCTTTGACAATATGGCGACGTAGACTACGGTTCGCGTTGCCATGTTGCACTGAGTTCTTCTTGTCCCATGCGGATCAAATGATCTAATACCACATGTTCCAATTGATCTAGATTTGTACTTGGATCTTGGGCTGAAATCACCACATCTAAAAATGCAGCTTGTGGTAAAAGACTGACCTCTGCAGAGGGCAGTTGAATCTTGAATGCAGTATTTTCTCCAATGATCTGTTCATTGACTTCAAATTTATGTTTCCAATGATTGACTAAGCGCTTAGCAACACGTGCTGCTTGGGCGGTGGTGATGTGTGTTGAGCTTTTCATAGATGCAATTTTATTGTGGAGTCGTCAGTCCTTTAACTTAGCAAAGTACATAGATACCCGTTAAGTCTAAAAATGCAACGCTGTGTTTCTATCCCAGAGATCTTTATCCATATTAATCACGGATGTTACGCAAGCAAAAAATAATTTTGCATTTTTAAAATGATATTTAAGTCAATTCGCCGGAGTCTTACATCTAGGGCTTAAATAAAGGGATTAGCCTTCGGCTGGAGGTACTCTTACGAAACGATGTTTCGCATTAGGCAAAATGAGCAGCGAAGCTTCGCAAGGAAACCATCCTGCAGAGCAATGCTCCTCACCGCAAAACTCGCTCTCTAGCGTCTATTTATTTAAAGTATTGCAAAAACATTTTTGATGAGAAGTCGTGCTGTCTCAAACAATTGCGGATGACGTTACCGCGTATCGTTTTTTTATTTGAATCAAATTTCGCGTCTGATATTACTAAGTAACATCAGTTCATCCTAGGTTTTTTTATTATAGAGATCTCAATCATCGGCATCGAAAAAACGACTAAGGGCATAGGCAGCGAATAGGGGGACAATTTGCTATAATGCGTCAATCACTCCCTTTTCAAAGCTAGGTTTTTCATGTCCAAGCCATTCTTAATCGCACCTTCAATTTTGTCAGCAGACTTTGCGCGCTTAGGTGAAGAAGTTGAAAACGTTCTAGAAGCCGGTGCAGATGTTGTTCATTTCGATGTCATGGATAATCATTATGTACCGAACTTAACTTTTGGTGCGGGCGTTTGTAAGGCATTGAAAAAATACGGCATTAAGGCGCCAATTGATGTGCATCTAATGGTTTCACCGGTAGACCGTATGATTGGTGATTTCTTGGAAGCTGGCGCAGATATCATCACTTTCCACCCAGAAGCGACTGACCACATTGACCGCTCTTTACAGTTAATCAAATCTGGCGGTGCGCAAGCGGGCTTGGTGTTTAACCCTGCGACACCTCTGCATTATTTAGACTACGTTTTAGATAAAGTTGACCAAGTCTTGTTGATGAGTGTGAACCCAGGTTTTGGTGGTCAAAAGTTCATTCCAATGACCTTGGAAAAGCTGCGTCAAGCACGAAAAATTATTGATGCTTCAGGTCGTGATATTCGCTTAGAAGTGGATGGTGGTGTTACTCCAGCCAATATTCGTGACATTGCTGAAGCCGGTGCAGACATGTTTGTTGCAGGTTCAGCGATTTTTGGTAAGCCTGATTATAAAGCTGTGATTGATGACATGCGTTCAGAGTTGGCAAAAGTGCATGCTCAAGAGGCTTAAGCCTTTGGGTATAAGTTATTCCTTGCTTGTGGATAACTATATGGATAACCGTATGGATATCTGTGTAGATAACTATATGGATAACTTGGATAAATTATAAACGATTGTACATCAATGGTTTAATAATTAGACGTATTAAGTATAAAAAGGACTCAATTGAGTCCTTTTTTTATGGGGTAAAGTGTTTGAAATGCTGTATGTTTATTAATCTATGGTAAATAATTAATCAGTTTAAAAAATAACTTTTATGTTTTAACTGGAAGATATGCGCTGATTTTTATGACAGCGCAATAAATTTAAAACTGTTGTGAATAACTGCACAATTAATTATGCTGTTAGCAACTATTGAGATACGCTGTGACTGGCAAAACACATCATCGATCGCACTAGATAGTGCTTTTAGATATTTCTGAATGTATCGTTCATGATGGATAAATCGGTCGAGCTGCATGTCATGTTGATACAAATGTCATGTGATTGCATTTGAATCGTAAATAATATCATCATGGTGTTTCATGCGGATTTCGGCTGAGCTGATCGCGTGATGTTTCTAAAGATGTGTTAATAGGGATGTGTTGTCACAGTGCATCATTGGGTTGAATTAGGATACTAAATTGTTCAATTTTTTGCGTAAGCATCTTGGCTTTGCTTGGCTCATGGCGTTTGTCATGGGGTGGAGCAGTGTGGTCAGTGCACAGCAAAATTTTCAACATCAACAAATGATGACTGCGAATGCCCATCAGGCATCAGTTCATGCAGCACATGCTGATCCTTCGCATTTAAATATGACAAATTGCCATCAAAATCAGCGGCAAGCTGCTCCTGAGCATGCAGTACATCATGGCAAGCAAGCAACACCTGAAGTCATTTTTACGATGGATTGTCATCAATCTTTAGATGCGACATCTGCACTGCAAGATGGTCAGGCGCATCATTCAACGACACAAAGTACAGACTGTCGTCAGGACTGTACACTCGCACATTGCCAAATCAGTACCTCTTATGTCGATAGCGCCTTGGTCGCATTGCAGACCTTCCATGTGCATCACTATGCAGAACCCCCTCGTTTCATTTTTGCTGGACAGCATTTAAAAGGCTTTTGGCAAGAAATTCTAAGACCTCCGCAAGCTTAACCTGAGTATTAAATACGTTTTTTCGTTATTTTATAAAGGTTAAGTCATGTCTAATTTATTTAAATCAGGCCTCGTGCTCGGGGTATGTCTGCTGTCACCAACGTGGGCGTTTGCAGCCATTAAAGAATATCATCTGAATATTGATGAAAAGACCATCAATTTGACTGGTAAAGCGGTCAAGAAAATCAGCGTCAATGGTCAGTTTCCAGCACCATTACTGGAGTTTGAAGAAGGCGATGATGCGGTCATCCATGTGCATAATCAGCTCAAAAAACAAAATACCTCGGTGCATTGGCATGGTCTATTGCTGCCCGGTTTAATGGATGGTGTACCCGGCTTTAATGGTTTCAATGAAATTCAGCCTGATGGTAGCTTTACTTACAAATTTAAAGTCCGTCAAAGCGGAACCTATTGGTATCACGCGCATTCCAAAGGCCAAGAACAAGACGGATTGTATGGCGCTTTGGTAATTTATCCGAAAGGTAAACAAGCACTTGCCGCACATGAACAGACTCAACGTGATTATGTGGTCATGTTGTCTGATTTTCATGAATCATCTAGCGCTCAGATTATGGCAAATCTGAAAAAGTCTGCTGAATACTATCAAAATCAGCGTGAAACAGTTTCAGATGTATGGACGCAAATTCAACGAACAGGTTTAAAAAACACTTGGCAAGATCGTTCGATGTGGAATCAGATGCGTATGCTGAAAACGGATTTGTCTGATGTCACGGGTTATACGTTTTTAGTAAACGGCAAAACACCACAGCAGAACTGGACGGGGATGTTTAAGCCCAATGAAAAAGTCAGACTTCGTTTTGTAAATGCTGCGGCCATGTCGTTTTTTGATGTGCGTATTCCTCAGCTCAAAATGACGGTGGTCAGTGCAGACGGTCAAGCGGTCAAGCCGGTCGCTGTAGATGAATTTCGCATTGGTGCTGCAGAAACCTATGATGTGATCGTAGAGCCTAAATCTGCGCATTATCAGATTGAAGCTGAGTCGCTTGATCGGACTGGATTTGCGATTGGCACTTTACATGATGAAACGCAGCCTCAGCACTCAGGCATTCACATGCCAAAAGCTCGGCCACGCGCTTTGCTGACCATGGAAGATATGGGCCATGGTTCAATGTCGGGTATGGACCATAGCAACATGGGACATACGGCTACAGGTTCAACCCAAACTTCAGCAAGCCAGCAAGCGAATGCTCATAAGCACAATGTGCATACTAAAAATCAATCAAAGATTCAGACGAATCAAGCACATGATCATGCTGCAATGGGGCATGACATGGACCATTCCCTAGTGACTGCACAGACTGCTTTGCAGCATCCAGACATGCATAAACAGAACATGTCTGATTCAGCACATGCCAATATGGATCATAGCGTGATGGATCATTCCTCTATGAACCACTCCTCAATGGATTCATCCATGAAACATGATATGCATACAGCGATGGATCATGCACAGTCTAAAGGAGAGATGCATGCAGTTGAAAATTCAGCAACGGTTATGGGTTGGGCCAATGCTTCAACACCTGTCGGTGATAAGGCCTTGCAATATAGTGATTTAAAAGCGTTAACCCCGCAGCCTGATACACGTGAAGCGACGCAAGATTTGGTTATTCATTTGGGTGGAACGATGGAACGCTACATGTGGACCATGAATGGCAAAAAATTCAGTGAAGCCGAACCACTGCAGGTGAAATATGGTGAGCGAATTCGATTGAAATTTGTCAATGACAGCATGATGGCGCATCCGATGCATTTACATGGCATGTTTATGCAATTGGAAAATGGGCAAATGTCTTCTGAAATGCCAAATAAACATACGGTGATTGTGCCGCCGGGGAAAACTGTCACGGCTCTGTTAACGGCCAATGAATTAGGGGAATGGGCGATTCATTGTCACTTGCTGTATCACATGTCCGCAGGGATGATGAATAAACTTGTGGTCGCAAATGTCGCGGAGAATACTAAAACAGCATCTGTGCCGAAAAAGGAGGTGTCTCATGCGCATCATTAAACCATGCACATATACAGTACTGGGTTTAGCTTTGGCATCTGTCACTCAAATGACCATGGCGCAAGATGCACATCACAGCATGCTGATGTCAGCTCAACATGAGTCACATTCCTCACATGATTCGTCGCATCAAGAGATACAAACAGCGATTGAATCGAGCCAGATGGAGCATACTGCAGAACATGCAGAACATGCAGAACATGCAGAACATGCAGAACATGCAGAACATGCAGAACATGCAGAACATGCAGAACATGCAGAACATGCAGAACATGCAGAACATGCAGAACATGCAAATGCATCATCTATTGCGTCACGTGCTGCTTCTGCGCAGCATCCTGTTGATCATAAGCGTGAACATGGTGGACAGATTTATCAAGCGACTGAGATCGACAGTCGATGGCTCAATAATGCCGATGGTCGTGGAAGTTTAAAGACTGAAATTGAGAGTCGAATCGGGACCGATGAAAATAAGCTCTTCATCAAACTACATGCCGATAAAGCAGAATCTCAAGACGCTGATTATGCGGCTCAATTGATGTATAGCCGTATGATCTCCGACTTTTGGGATGCGCAAATTGGTGCGCGTTATCGGGTCGATGAACATCAAGTGACGGACAAAGAACAGTTAGATGCTGCGGTGGGTCTGCATGGTCTGGCACCGTATTTCTTTGAAACCGATACTTATTTATATCTTGGTACAGATAAACAGGTCAGTTTTTCTTTAGAAACCGAACGTGATTTTCTGCTGACGCAAAAATTGATTTTAAAACCGTATCTGAACCTAGATGTGGTGCTGAGTGATGATTCCGCCTATGCACAAAAAACAGGACTCAGTTCTGTATGGCTAGGGCTAGAAACACGCTATGAAATCAATAAAAAGCTGATGCCCTTTATCGATGTCGCTTACAGCTATGAAAAAGGCAATCAGCATACGGCATGGCAAGCTGAAACTGGAAGTGAAAAGCAATGGTGGTATGGCGCAGGTCTTCGTCTGAAGTTCTAATCGGCGAATAGACCAAATAAAGAGGGTATCATCAATAGGTTTTGGTGATGCCTTTTTTATTTCTGAATTTGTCCTTTGAACAGACATGCTATGTTTTGGCGCAAATCATCAGCACTAGAGTTTTACTCAACTGAATAACGCCCTGAATTTGGTCAAAAAATGTAAAGACTGCACTAAAATTCAGCATATTTGCTATACTGAGAAAATATTCGGAGGAACGACCTCCCTTACATCTTTGTTCAAAGCCAGTAAGAAAAATCGTCAGGACGACCTGACTCTATTAATATGGAGGAAGGCATCATGGCTTGGGTTGTTCTGGTATTCGCTGGTATTTTTGAAATCGTTTGGGCCTATTCGATGAAGCTCTCAGAAGGCTTTACAAAACTTGGCCCAAGTTTAGTCACTTTATTTTTTATGATCCTGAGCTTTGGTTTGTTGGCCTATGCCATGAAAACGTTGCCTCTGGGAACAGCTTATACCATTTGGACAGGAATCGGCGCGATTGGCTCTTTCCTCGTGGGTATTTTTATACTCGGTGAGCCTGCAACTGCCATGCGGATGTTAGCCGCAGTACTGATGATTTCGGGTCTAATCTTGATGAAATTATCTTCAAGTTAATATGTTCTAAAGCACAGAGGTAAAAGCCTTTTGTGCTTTTTTTTATGGGTAAAAATATGGCTTGGGTTTTATTAATTGTAGCGGGATTGCTTGAGGTGGTCTGGGCATATTGTATGAAAGTCTCTGAAGGCTTTAGCAAACTGACGCCAAGTATTTTGACCATTGTTTTCATGATCGCAAGTTTCGCTTTGTTGTCTTATGCAATGAAATCCTTACCGCTGGGTACAGCTTATACAGTGTGGACAGGGATTGGTGCAGTGGGATCATTTATCCTCGGCATCGTTGTATTGGGTGAGCCTGCAACTGCCATGCGGATGTTAGCCGCAGTACTGATCATTTCTGGTCTAATCTTGATGAAATTATCTTCAAGTTAATATGTTCTAAAGCACAGCGGTCATTGACCCCTGTGCTTTTTTTATGGGTAAAAATATGGCTTGGGTTTTATTAATTGTAGCGGGATTGCTTGAGGTAGTCTGGGCATATTGTATGAAAGTCTCTGAAGGCTTTAGCAAACTGACGCCAAGTATTTTGACCATTGTTTTCATGATCGCAAGTTTTGCTTTATTGTCTTATGCAATGAAATCCTTACCGCTGGGTACAGCCTATACCGTGTGGACAGGGATTGGTGCAGTGGGATCATTTATCCTCGGCATCGTTGTATTGGCTGAGCCCGCAAATGCCATGCGCATGCTAGCTGCGGTACTGATTATTTCAGGACTAGTCTTGATGAAATTATCGTCCTCCTGAATAATGAAGTGCTGCGATTTTGAGCTTGGAGTATCTCATGCAACTTTCTTATCAGTTTTTAAATTCGCCCGTTGGACAATTAAAACTTGTTGCACATGAAACCGCATTGGTGGCTGTGCTTTGGGAAAATGAAAATACTAATCGTGTAGGATTGGCGGCTTTGGTTGAAGATCTGCAACACCCGATTTTGCTCAAAACCGCACAGCAATTAAATGAATATTTTGCGGGTAAAAGACAGCAATTTGACTTGCCACTAGACTTTGAGGGTACTGCATTTCAGCAACAAGTTTGGCAAGCTCTACTGACGATTCCTTTTGGAGAAACTCGCAGTTATAAACAAATTGCAGAGCAGATCGGCAATGTCAAAGCCGTACGTGCTGTGGGTGCAGCCAATGGTAAAAATCCAATTTCAATTATTGCACCCTGTCATCGTGTCGTGGGCGCAAATGGAAAATTAGTGGGTTTTGCGGGTGGTCTAGAAAATAAAGAAATATTGTTAAAAATTGAGAAATTACAATAAAATAGAAAATATACTTATTTAAAATAATGAATCAAATCAATGAATATTTCTCAAATTTTTGCACCGCTCATTTCGACGTTTTGGTGGCTAATTCCATTGTTACTGATTGTGGGGGCAATCAAAGCATTTAAACCATATTTAAAGGGGAAAATGGGGGGAGTTTGCTGTCGCCGTTCATGTCAAACTTTATTTGAAAGACCATTATATATTGTTAAATGACTTGACCTTACCGGATGGTGAGGGAGCTACCACTCAAATTGATCATCTTCTGTTAAGCCCTTTTGGTGTGTTTGTGATTGAAACTAAAAACTATAAGGGCTGGATTTTTGGGAGCGAGAGACAAAAACAATGGACGCAAAAGATTTATAAAAAAAGTTTTAAATTTCAAAATCCAATTCACCAAAATTATAAACATATGAAAGTGTTAGAACAGGTGTTGAGCGATATTGTGGATAAAGACAATATGCATTCTGTGATTGTTTTTATGCCTGAAGCAGTGTTTAAAACAGAGATGCCGTCGAATGTTTTTCGGGGTACAGCTTGGGTGGACTATGTTCAAACCTTTCAGCAACCCGTGGTCTCTGAAATGAAACTTAAACGAATACAGTTGCGTTTAGAAAAAGAAATTTTAGAAAAATCGTGGAAAACAAATCGACAGCACGTTGAAGATTTAAATCAACGGCATAATTCATAAACTTCCTGTATGCTGTGGATTGTGAACAGTATCTGAATGATAAAAATAGACGGACAATAACAATGAACGACACGCTTCAACACCTTTATGAATCGACTTTAGATCATCCTGAGCAATACCAAGACTTTTATCAGCAACTTTTATCCAGCCAAGTGTATTGTTTGGGTGAGCGTGATGCTGAGCAGCATTTACATTTTCAATTGATGGAAACGGAGCAAGGCGAGCAAGCCATTCCATTTTTTCTGAGTCTTGAGATGCTACAACAGGATGTTGGTGCAGATGCAGAGTTTGTCATGATCAGTGCTGAAAAATTATTTGCGATTACCAAAGGCGCAAGCTTGGTGATGAACCCGACTTCGGAACATCCTAAAGAGTTCTTGGCAGATGAGATCGACGCAATTTTAGAGTTTGCCAAACAACAAAGCCTTTGAACACTGTAGGTGTAATCAAAGGCTCTGCGGCTACGCTTAGATAGGTGTTTTCACACTTTTTCATTTTCATATTGGGCGATGTGCTTTAAAACTTACATACCGGCTTTGAGTTTTTGCACGATTTCATCAAGTGGTTTGACACGTTTTACTTCATCCCAAAGGAGTTTGGCTTCTGGATAGTGCTTCGACATCATGCCGAGCCATTGTTTATAACGACCGACCATATTCATTTCTTTTTTATACGAGCCATTTAAGAAACGAATTTGTAATCCAAGTAGTTCATGCCATGTAATCAGCGGTTCATCGGTATTACGACGGATACACTGTGTAATGTCAGGAGTGGTCACCGCAGCACGACCAATCATTAGGTCTTCACAACCGGATTCGAGTTGGCACTGTTTGGCATCGGCATTATTCCAAATTTCACCGTTGGCAATCACATTGATTTTCAATGCTTCACGAATGGGTTGCAACTGATCCCAAAAGGCAGGCGGGGTATAACCATCGGCTTTAGTCCGCGCATGGACTGTAACCCATGCAGCTCCGGCATCTTCGATGGCATGCGCATTTTCCATAGTGAAGTTACGGTCCATATAGCCCAAACGCATTTTTGCCGATACAGGAATATGACTCGGAACAGCATCACGCACAGCTTTGACTAACTCATACACCACTTCAGGCTCATCTAGCAGAACTGAACCACCACGGTGGCGGTTGACGGTTTTTGCAGGGCAACCAAAGTTCATATCAATCGCAGGGGCACCAAGTTCTACCGCGCGTACAGCATTTGCCGCGAGCATAATGGGATTGTTACCTAAGAACTGTACATGAACCGGTGTTCCTGCTGCAGTTTTGCCTTCATTGTTTAGTTCAGGACAATAGCTATGATAAATATGATCGGGCAGGACAGAGTCCGTGACACGGATAAACTCGGTTACACACCAGTCAAAACTCCCCACATGCGTCAACACATCTCGCATAATTGGGTCGGTTAAGCCTTCCATCGGCGCAAGAACAAGTTTCACGGTCACACAGCCAAAAATTGAAAAACGGAGTTATACGTGGTTTTGAAAGGGATGTCTAGGTTTTGTGCTTATGGTGACGCGGAACACGAAATGACAAGATTTTATGTAACTATTTGGTGAAATTAGGACCAAAGTCGTAAAGTATTGACTGACATAAAACTTTAACAATAAAATGAGTAAATACATATGGATAGTAATAATAAGAAGATGGCTTGTACTGTTGTTTTTTAATGGAATCAACAACATATACTGTGCTTGAATCTTTTAAGATTTCATGTATGATGGCTGCAACTAGAAAAAAAGTATTGTTTCGTAAATTTTCTTTAAGTATCGCAGTGTTAGTCATAATCCTTCGTTTTTTACAGAAATGAAGTTCAATTCTTTATTATTTTCCAAGTTATAGTCAGTCATCATCCAATGGCTAAATCAACAAATTAATAGGTATTATTATGTCTAATACAGTTACTGGTACAGTTAAATGGTTCAACGAAACTAAAGGTTTCGGTTTTATTGCACAAGACAACGGTCCTGACGTTTTTGCTCACTTTAGCGAAATCACTGGTTCTGGCTTCAAAACTTTGCAAGAAGGCCAAAAGGTTTCTTTCAGCATCGCTCAAGGTCAAAAAGGCCCGAATGCTGTAAACATCGTTGCTCTATAATTTAGACGTAATGAAAAAAAAGCGCTGTATAGCGCTTTTTTTATGCCAGTTATTTCTGTGTGAATAATCAAGCTATAATAAAGAGAGCCTTAGCTCCCTTCTTAATAAAACTTAAAATCGTTTCATCGTCGACTTAGCGGCCCAAAACCATTTCTAAAATAAACTTAGAACCAATAAAGCCGACTGCCAAGAGACAAAAACCAATGATGGTAAAGCGAATGGCTTTTTGACCACGCCAGCCGAATCGATAATGCCCAATGAGCAAGGCACCATAGACGAACCATGAAATGATGCTAAAGGCAGTTTTATGCGCCAAATGCTGTGCAAAGAAGTTATCGATGGTGAAGAAACCAAACCCAAGCGCCACGGTCAGTAGTGCAAATCCAGCAATCAATAAATCAAATAGCAAAGATTCCATGGCTTGAAAGGGTGGAAGCAGGCTCACCCATACACGTTTTTTCTGCTTGTTTTTCAGTTCACGGTCTTGTAAACGCAAAATAACCGCTTGAATAGTTGCCATCAGCAGGACGGCATACGCGGAAAGCGACAAAATAATATGGATATCTAAACCCAGTGAATGTTGCTCTATAAATTGATTTTGTCGACTAAATGCGAAGCCCAAAATCAACCCTGTCGCTGCCACAGGAATGCCCAACAGGTTCATTGCAAGCACAGGTCGATAGGTACTAAATAACACACTGAGTAATAGCATGAGACCTGAAGTAAAAGACATCAGGTTGAACACGTCATAGTTGACACCCATAGGTGTCAACATGTCGTTATATAAAACACCTGCATGCAATAACATGCCTAAACCAAGTACAACACCAATAAACCAATGGTTCGGCGCACGTTTAGACATTAAATGGCTGAATAAATACCAAAAAGACGTGGTATAAGCGATTAATGCTAGGATCGTGTAAACCAAGGGGAGACTGATCATGTCAAACCTTTTTCAGGATGTTGAATATTCATTTATATAAATTCTGCAAGAACTAAAGTATCCTATAGCATTCTATGCATAAATTTTCTATTTTAAGAAACAATTTTTTGCTCATGGCTATTTTAAGCGGATTTTGCAATGTTTGATACCTTAACAGAACGACTCACGCAGAGTTTAAGAAATGTTACTGGCTCAGGGCAGCTAACCGAAGACAATATTAAAGATACGTTACGCGAAGTACGTATGGCACTTCTTGAAGCCGATGTTGCGTTACCTGTAACTCGTGAATTCATCGCGAAAGTTAAGGAAGAAGCATTGGGCCAAGAAGTGATGACTCAGTTATCACCGGGGCAGGCTTTCGTCAAAATCGTTCATGACGAATTGACCAAAATGATGGGTGAGGCGAATGAAAGCCTAGACCTAGCGGCAAAACCACCAGTTGTTGTGCTTCTTGCAGGTTTACAAGGTGCGGGTAAAACAACCACTGCGGCAAAACTTGCACGTTTCTTACAAGAACGTCAAAAGAAAAAAGTAGCAATGGTGTCTGCCGACGTTTATCGTCCAGCAGCGATTAAACAGCTACAAACAGTTGCGGGTGAAGTTGGCGCGATTTTCTTTGAATCTAGCGCAGACGAAAAACCGATTACCATCGCAAATCGTGCGATTGAGCAAGCAAAAATTCAATTTGCTGATGTCTTGATTGTCGATACAGCAGGTCGTTTACATGTAGACGACGAAATGATGGATGAAATTAAAGAGCTACATGCAGCAATTAAGCCGACTGAAACATTGTTCGTGGTTGATGCCATGACCGGTCAGGATGCGGCGAATACGGCAAAAGCCTTTAATGATGCCTTGCCGTTGACGGGTGTGATCCTGACAAAAACGGATGGTGATGCACGTGGTGGTGCGGCACTTTCTGTTCGTGCCATTACTGGCAAGCCAATCAAATTCTTGGGTATGGGTGAAAAACTCGATGCCCTAGAGCCATTCCATCCTGAACGTATCGCACAGCGTATTTTGGGTATGGGTGACGTACTTTCTTTGGTCGAAGAAGTTGAACGTAAAATCGACAAAGAAAAAGCCGAAAAAATGGCGAAAAAACTGCAAAAAGGCGGTAGCTTCAACTTTGAAGATATGCTGATGCAGTTTGAACAAATGAACAAAATGGGCGGCATGATGGGCTTCCTGGATAAACTTCCAGGCATGAGCAACTCAGGGATTCAAGATGCGATTGCACAAGCAAATCCTGAAAAGCAAGTGAAGAAAATGGAAGCGATTATTCAATCGATGACCATTAAAGAACGTCGTAACCCAGACTTGATGAATCCAAGCCGTAAAAAACGTATTGCAGCAGGTTGTGGTATGGATGTTGCGGAAGTGAATAAACTCATCAAGCAACATGCGCAAATGGCGAAAATGATGAAGAAATTTGCCAACCCAACGGGTATGGCAAAAATGATGAAATCATTGGGCAATATGCAAAAACAATTTGGCGGCGGTGGCATGGGTCCATTGTTCGGCAGTAAAGATCCGAAGTAATTTGGACTTAAAAAAGGCGCATTTAGCGCCTTTTTTTATGGCTGTAATTTGATAAGACCGCATTCAAACAATTGCTACGAGAATTATAAGTAAGCACTGGATGAAGGAATTTGTATACGAACTGATAAATACCAATTGAGCTAAATCATTACAAGAACATGCGAAATTGACATTGAGACCGTGTAGATGACAGGTCTAAAACAGAGGTGAAAGTTTGCTGAACTGCAAATTGAAAGCTTTACCCATAATAAGCATCAAATCATGAATACACCGCATACGCCAGAAAGCCAAAACATCTATCTGATTCATGCTCATCAGGCTTCCCCTAATGAGTATTAGTTTCCTTATTGAGACAAAAGCAGCAAGGGGTAGGACATTATTCTTGGCGCATTGATATGGCAAATGCAGTACAACCAGATTTTGACGAATGTTAGAAATTTATTTTCCTGCAAATGCCTAAGCTCGATGAAAATAAAATTATTATTGCGCACAGTTTGGGTTGTCTGACAGCGCTGCAATGTTTGACAGCACATTTCAGCCAGCGGTAAGGCAAGATTTGAGCGGGCATTTTTATTTCTGGATTTGTGTATTCCTTTAATTTTTTTCTGAATTAGGCAGCTTTATTTTAAAATGCAAATTGAACCGTCATATGCTGCATCAGCATTTGCCATTGGCCGTGCGCATGCTATCCAGTAATGATCCTTTTGTTCCGCCACTGTTCACGCTGAAGTTATCAATAGTGATCCAAAGGTAGAACACTGAAGGGAAAATACAGGACTTTTACGGCTTCATAATGTTTCCAGAATTGCTGGATATTTTGAATCAGCTCATGAAAGTGTTCTAGCAAATAGTCAAGTTTTGCAAAAATTCACAATTGTTTACCCTCAATCTCTAATTTTTATTTCAGACTGAATTCAAAAAGAGGAATGGAGCATGAAATGGCGCAAGTAATTGTGGTGCATGGCTATACCGCGAGCCCTGAAGAGAATTGGTTTCCGTGGATCGCGCAAAAGGCAAAAAAAGCGGGCGTCAGCCTCAAGGTGCTTCGGCTTGATCCATCAGAAACACCCGTCTTAAATGTGTGGATGAAGCAAATGGATGCGCAGATTGACGCATTAAATGAAAACTCTATATTAATTGCCCATAGTTTGGGATGTATCGCTGCACTGCATTATCTGTCGCAAAAACTGCAGCATCAGAACATAAAAGCTCTTGTGCTTGCGGCCGGTTTTAATGGCCGCTTGGGACGTCTAGAGCAGGTGAATCCTTTTATTGATGCAGCTAAAATAGATTTTGACTTGCTAAAACAGCAGGTTGAGCATCGGGTAGTGATCTATTCAAAAGGCGATGAGCGAGTGCAACCCGAATTCAGCTTGGCTCAGGCAAAAAGCCTAGATGCACAGGTGATTGAAGCGCGTCATCAGGGGCATTTTATTGACTCTGAAGGCTGTACCGAATTGCCCGAAGTCTGGGATGCTGTGGAGCCGTATTTGATCCGGGCTTAATCTACGGTTGTTGGCCAATATAGCTTTGCAGGCCTTTTAAAAGCAGATCATTATGGACTTCAGGCGTAAAGCGCTGCAGGTATTTGGCAAATAGCGCAGCATCGCCCCCAGTTAAAATTAAGCGACTGGGATATTTATCAAGCACCTTTTCAATGGTGCTGACCAAACTGAGCAATATGCCATGATGAACAGCGTCGATGGTATTTTTACCAGGAGACAGCTCGTCAAAGATGGCATCTGGAATTTTAATGCCTTTGGTGTTTTGGATGAGCGAATCACGTTGCAAATATAAATTTGGCAAAATATAGCCACCTAAATGTTGTAATCCATCCGTTAAGTCAATGGTGAGTGCTGTTCCACAGCTAATCACACAGTATTTTTGTGTAGGGTCTTTGACCACAGCCAGCATTTGCAGCCAACGGTCGATCCCGAATTTACTGGTATCTTCGTAGGCACAGCGCAAGCCCGCATATTCGGCATGAACTTTGGCAATGGTGACAGGAATGGCTAAAAATTTAAGAATTTTTTGAATCCGATCATTATTTTTCTTGTCGAGTACCGAGGAAATCCCGACCTGATCTAAGTCCAAACTTTTAAAGTGCTGGATTAAACCGAGTAGGAGTTCGGCAGGCGACTGTAAATGCAGTTCCGCAGCATGTTCTATGATTTGATCGTGTTCAGTAATCCAGTATTTCAGCCGAGTATTACCGACATCGAGCCATAATTTTTTCATCAGTAGGCCTTTGCAATCCTGTTTATGATTGATCTGCTAAACGTAAGCGACCTTGGAAATGATTTTCTAAGCGCTGCGAAGTTTGGATGTTGATCGAACCATCATTTTCAATACCGAGAAAGAGACCTTGGCTTTTGCCTTGTAGGTGTTCAAGCTCAACAGGCTGTTGCATAAATGCAGCATAATGGTTGAATCGTGCAGCGAGGTTATAGCAGTTATGATCGAACCATTCACCTGCAAGTTGAATCGCGGCATACAGTTCAGCAATTAACTGCAAACGGTTTGGTGAGGGAAGTCCGAGTTCAGATAACGAGGTTGCGCGCTGCTCAATTCCTGCGGATGGAATCGGAAATAAGTTCATCCCAACGCCGACGATCGCTTGATGTGGCGAAATTGGTTCAATCAAAATCCCGCCCCATTTGCCTTGTGGGCTATACAGGTCATTGGGCCATTTCACTTGTAATGCGAGATTTTGCAAACTTGGCATTTGCAAGATATTTAAGGCAATTTCGAGTGCAAGCCGTCCATCTATCGCTGTCTGTAAATTCAGCAATGTGCTTAAATAGATATTACCAACGGGTGAGACCCATTGATGATCGCGTTGCCCACGGCCCTGAGTCTGTTGTTCACTGCATACCAAAACATGTTGAATGCCTTTTTTTGCAATCTCACGGACATCGTCATTGGTCGATGTAGTAATGGGCTTCAGTAATAAAACTTCAGGCGGTTGAGGTACTGTGCTCAGCAATTGCTGTAAGTGTCTGGTCTCTAAATCCATTTGAATCTGAGAGTTGTGGAATAATATTGATGGAGTTAATCATATATTTACTGATTGGTGCAATCGCTGGTTTTGCTGCGGGGCTATTTGGTGTTGGCGGTGGCCTGATTATTGTACCGATTTTATTCATCGTCTTTACCCAACTTCAGTATGATCCCAGTGTGATTATGCACATGGCGGTGGGCACATCTTTAGCCACGATTATTGTCACCTCACTTAGCTCGGTTTCGGCGCATCATAAAAAAGGTGCCGTGCTGTGGAATGTCTTTCGGAATTTGGCACCGGGTTTGGTGATCGGTTCATTTCTCGGTGCAGGCATTGCAGATTATTTATCAGGGCAGGGTTTGCAACTGTTGATTGGCTTTTTTGCGGTCTGGGTGGCCTTTAAAATGTTTCGCGGTGCAGCGACACCAGTCGATCCGGATAAACATTTACCCTCACAAGCCATGCAAATGGCAGCAGGCGGTGGTATTGGGATTGCTTCTGCGATCTTCGGTATTGGTGGTGGTAGCTTAACCGTCCCGTATTTGAATAAAAACGGCGTCATTATGCAAAAAGCGGTCGCGACATCTGCTGCATGTGGTTTACCGATTGCGATTGCTGGGGCCCTCGGCTTTATGTGGTTTGGTCATCAAGCCGATATCGTGGTTCCCAACACCATTGGTTATATCCATATTTATGCATTTATCGGGATTAGTGTAATGAGCTTCATCACTGCGAAATTGGGTGCGAAAGTGGCTCATATGTTGTCGCCATTTATGCTAAAGCGTTGTTTTGCATGCTTATTAACAACAGTTGGTTGCTATTTTATTTATCAAGGTGTGCAAGCCTTTGGCGCTTGATTGTCCGTTTTGACTGACAAAATTGGCTTTGTTGACACAAGATTGTCAGACAATGTCATGTTCAATTAGGTTGCTTATCGTTTCTAATGTAAATAGATTGAGTGTAAATCTGAACATTGCATCTTATAAAAAAAAGATAGGAACAGTATGCAACAACAAGAAGCGGACAGTTTGTCAGAACAAATTGCCAAACACATCGGTGAACAAATTATTCGCGGTGAGTTGGTCGAAGGCGAGCGTATTCAGGAACTTAGAGTTGCGGCCGAATTGGATGTGAGTCGTGGCTCTGTTCGTGAAGCTTTATTGATTTTAGAACGGACCCAACTCATTGAAATCTACCCGCGACGTGGCGCCTTAGTCTCTGAAATGTCGGCTTTACAAGTGCGCTCATTATTTGATATTGCAGCATTATTGTTGGGCCAAATTGTGCATCGTATGGCGGAAACGTGGCGCAGCCATGAAGCTGAGCGTATTCAGTTATTACTTGAACAATTAGACGTGGAAACTCGCCAAGGCAATACTGAAAAGTTTTATGATCTGATTTTTCAGGGCATGGCTCGTCAGCATGAAATGGTGGGAAATACCTACCTGATGCGTTATTACCAAGAATTGTTGCCATCACTCAGACGTAGTTATTTTCTGACACTGAATATTTCACGACGTGAACTACAAGAATCTTTTGATTTGTTTAAATTGGTGACTGATGCAGTTTTAATCAGAAAATCACATCAAGCCACTTTATTTATGGAAGATTTTTGTCGACACTTACGCAACCTTGTGTTGGAATCACTAACACGGATGAAACAAATCGAATTAGCGTGGGCGAGACGTTCACGCCGCTGATCAGGACATTATGCGTTTAAGCAGTTTAAAACTTTCCGGCTTCAAATCTTTTGCCGATAGCACAACTCTAAAATTTGAAGGCAACCGTAGTGCGGTTGTTGGACCGAACGGCTGTGGTAAATCCAATGTGATTGATGCCATTCGCTGGGTTATGGGGGAGTCCAGTGCCCGTCAATTGCGTGGTGGCACCATGCAAGATGTTATTTTTACCGGAACGGCAAAGCGTAAACCAGTCGGGATGGCGAGTGTTGAACTGCGTTTTGATAATACCTATGGCAAGCTAGGTGGCGCTTATAATGCCTATACTGAGCTTGCAGTTCGTCGTCAGGTCAATCGTGATGGTAAATCCGAATATTTCCTCAATGGCACTAAATGCCGCCGTCGTGATATTACCGATATTTTCTTAGGCACCGGTTTAGGTCCACGTTCGTATGCGATTATTGAACAGGGCATGATCAACCGTTTGGTCGATGCCAAACCTGAAGAAATGCGTGTGTATATTGAAGAAGCCGCAGGGGTTTCTCGCTATCAAGCTCGTCGTCGTGAAACTTTACAGCATCTAGAACACACCACTCAAAATTTAGAACGTCTCGAAGACATTGCATCAGAACTGAAGTCTCAGCTGAAAACCTTAAAACGTCAGTCTGAAACGGCGGTGCAATACAAAGAATTAGAAACCCAAATTCGTACTTTTAAGATCGAAGTGTTGTCTTTCCAATGTGAGCAAAGTACGCGTTTACAGCAAGAATACACGCTTCAGATGAATGAGCTCGGGGAAACCTTCAAACTGGTGCGTTCTGAGCTAAATACTCTAGAGCATGACTTATCTTCCACTAATGCTTTATTTCAACGGCTTATTCAGCAGTCCACGCCATTACAAAGTGAATGGCAACAGGCGGAAAAGAAACTGTCTGAGTTGAAAATGACGCTGGAGCAAAAGCAGGGTTTATTTGCACAAAATTCGGCAAGTTTGGTGGAGCTTGAAAAGCAAAAAGCTCAAACCAAAGAACGTTTACAGCTATTAGAGTTACAACTGGAAACGCTGCAAGAACAGCAAGATGGATTTGTTGAGCAATTACAGCGTCAAGAAAGCAGTAGTCAGGAACAGACCCAGCAGTTAGCCGATTTGAAAGCTCAGCATCAACAAGCGGTTCAACAATTTGAACAATGCCGTGGGCAAGTCGAAAAGCAGCAACAGCAAAAGCTACAGATGTTGGCGCAGAGTGAACAATTGACCAAAAATATTGGTCGAATTGAGCAACAACGTGAGACCCTGCAACAGCAACGAGGTCAAATTCAGCATCAGGCGCAGCAAGATGAGTTGGAGCAGTATCAGCAAGATAAGCAACAGCTCGAACAACAAATTACGCAACAAGAGCAGGTGATTGCCGAAACTCAAGCACAGCTTACAGCTGCACAAGAACAGCAGGCACAGCATAAAAATATGGTGCTGCAGCTAAAGTCAGAAATACAGGTGCTGTTGTCAGAGCAGAAAAACCTAAACCAATTGATGATTAAAGCCAGTCCAAAGCAGCAAAGCCAGCGTCAACATTTAATGCAGCAGTTGCAGTTGAGCACACAGGGTAAACAGCATGCACAACTGGTCGAGAAATTTTTGTCTAAATGGCTGAGTGCCCAAGTCTTAGGACACAGTGATAATTTTCAAGACAGTGTTGCACGTCAGGTCAAAGGCAGTCACCACACCGCAGCACAAATCGTTGGATTAGATGCTTTGACGACGTGGATTGAAGCACCACAGCTTTCAATCTGGCAGCAGGTCGCAATTGCCGAAACATTGCCGATGGCATTGAGCCATCAGGCTAAACTGGCTGCTGGTCAGTCGATACTCACGCTCGATGGTTATCATGTCGGTGCAGATTGGGTGATTGGTCTAGATTATGATGAGGACAGCCAAGCAGGGCAAGGTGCATTGAGCCACCGTATTCGCTTAGATGAATTGACTGAATTACTTGCAGAGCAGCAGCCAAAGCTAACGCAACTAGAAGGCCAATTGCCTGAGTTGCAAAATGCCGTACAAGCTTTACAGCAAAATCTGCAACAGCAACATAGCCAATTAAAAAATTGGCAAAAAGACATTCAAAATGCTGATGTTGCCATTGCGAAGGTACAAAGTTCCAATCAGGCTTTTGCATTACAAAAGCAGCAGTTAGAAGATCAATTACAGCAACTTGAAGCACAGCTTGAAGAAGATGCCATGCAAAAAGACGATTTGGAAATTGATTTGCATGCGCTGACGATGAAGCTTGAGCAAGCTTTGCCCAATTATAAAACCTTGCAATTCCAAGTTGAAGAGTTGAGTCTAGCACTGGAAAGTGCTCAGCAAGTGGCATTACACAGTCAGCAAGAATTGGAAATTGTGCGTCGTCAGTCTGTACAGACGAAACAACAGATTGAATTATTAGAAAAAGATACGGTCTTTTTGAAAGCGCAAACTCAGCAAATTGTTGGACAGATGGAGCAGGCAAAGAAATTTGTCGATCCGGTACAGTTAGAATTACCTGCGCTTGAGTCACAGTATTCTGAACAGGCTCAAGTCACTGAACGTTTACAAAAAACCTGGAATGACTGGCAGCTTGAACTCAATAATGTTCAGAGCAAACAACAGACATTGACGGAACAACGCCATTCACATCAACAGCAAGATGAAAAATTGCGTACGCAATTGGAAGAAAAGCGTCTGGCTTGGCAATCCGCGCAGTCTGATTTACAGCATTATTCTGAACAGCTGAAAGAAATGAACAGCGAAATGCTGACAGGTTTAAGCATTGATGTGGTATCCCATCAGCAAAAACTAGAAAAAGCACAGCAGCAGTTTGATAAATTGGGTGCAGTCAACTTGGCTGCGGCAGAAGAATATACTGAAGTTTCTAAACGCTTTGATGATTTAAGCCACCAAATTGATGACTTGCAAAAGACCGTTGAACAACTGCAAGCTGCGATGAAAAGCATTGATCAGGAAACGCGAAAACTGTTTATGACCACTTTTGATAAGGTCAATACAGAACTTCAAGCGTTATTTCCGAAAGTATTTAATGGTGGTGAAGCAAGCTTAAGCCTTGAAGATGGTTGGCAATCGGGTGTAAAACTGATGGCACGACCACCGGGTAAACGAAATAGCTCTTTGGCATTATTGTCAGGTGGTGAAAAGGCACTGACCGCATTGGCTTTGGTTTTTGCGATTTTCCGCCTAAATCCTGCACCATTTTGCGTTTTAGACGAAGTCGATGCACCTTTAGACGATGCAAATGTAGGAAGATTTTGTAATCTTGTAAAAGAGCTTTCAGAACAAGTGCAATTTATCTACATTACACACAATAAACTGGCTATGACAATGGCAACTGACTTACTTGGTGTGACCATGCCAGAACCAGGAACTTCAAAATTAGTGACTGTGAATATAGAGCAAGCCAAAGAATACGGTTTAGCTGCGGAGGCATAACATGGAAATCACCACTATAGTTGGGATTGTAATCGCTGTAATTATCATGGTTGTGGGCATTCGAATGATGTTTCGTAAACCTGCAGATGCAGCGCCATCACTTGACACCGAATTACATATTGATCCTGATAGTCAGCAACCTGTTATTCCGCGCCATGTACGCAATCAGTTAAATACACCTGAAACCATGCAACGTGTAGAGCCGACTTTGGCTGAGGAAAAAGTCACAGCGGTTGAAACGACTGAAGCTGTTCAAGCGAATGTAACGCAAGAAGCAACGGTAACGGAACAAGTAGAGGAGAGCGCTGAGGCTACTGCAAAGACTGAGGCGACAACGACGGATCCCGTTTCAGTTGAAAACGCTCAAACTGCAACAGAAGACAGTACATTGTCTACAGAAGCAACTGAATCTACAACGGTTGCATCTATAGCCGCCGATGCCAATCACGCAGCGACTGCTGCGACACACGTTCAGGCTGACGCTGTTCCTGCGGAAAAAGCGCCAGAGTTTAGTGTAAATAGCGCAATTGAAAAAGCTGAAATCAGCGATTTTGATGAAGAAAGCAGTATTTTGGATGCGCATTTACATGAACAAAAAATTGTTGATGAAGAAAGTGCTTTAGCAACTGCGGAAACTTATATCGCCTTAAATGTTTTCCCAGATAGCCGTGCATTGTCAGGTGAAAAAGCATTAAAAGTGTTACTCAAATACGGCCTGCGTTTTGGCGAAATGGCCTGTTTCCATCGCTATGATGAAGAAGGTACAAAGTTATTATTCTCTGTATTGCAAATGAATAATGATGGCGCCGCACAAGGTTTTGATCTTGAAACTCTATCGACTGAAGAAGTAAAAGGTTTGGCCTTCTTCTTGGCGCTGCCACACAGCGATGTACAAAATGCCTTTGATACTATGGACAGCATTTCACGTCTGATTGCACGTGAAATTGACGGTACTGTGTATGATCAAAATAACCAAGAATTTACACCGCAGATGCGTGAACATTGGCGTCATCAAGCCATTGATTATCGTCAAGGTCAAGCTATCGAAGTCTAAGCGTCTTTGATTGAAACTCACCGAGTGGGTTTCTATAATAGCAACAGATAATGAAATTTGAGGGCGGAGCATGAACCGCCCTTTTTTATGGTGAATGTATGACACAACAATCCACTGTCGTTGCACAGATGCGACAACTGATTCAACTCTTGGCGAAGCATAACCATGCCTACTATGTCATGGACACGCCAGAAATTGAGGACAGTGAATATGATCAACTTTTTCACCAATTAAAAGCTTTAGAAGAGCAATACCCTGATTTAGTACAACCTGATACACCAACTACAAAAGTGGGTGGAAAGGCCTTATCTAAGTTTGAATCTGTAACCCATGCAGTGCCTATGTTGTCATTAGGTAATGTGTTTAATGCAGAAGATTTATTTGCCTTTGCGCGTCGTGCGGAAGAGCGCTTGCCGAATCAAAAAATTGAATATGATGTCGAATTAAAATTTGATGGACTGGCCATTTCTCTCTGGTATGAAAATGGCATTTTAGTCCGTGGTGTGACACGGGGTGATGGTGAAACTGGGGAAGACATTACCCAAAATGTAAAAACCATTCGTAATTTGCCTAAAGTACTGACCTCTACACAGACTGAAATTCCAAGTCTGCTTGAAGTCCGTGGTGAAGTTCTGATGCCAAAATCAGGCTTTGAAAAGCTTAATGCTGAAAATGAAGCTAAAGGTGAAAAAACCTTTGCCAATCCACGAAATGCAGCAGCAGGAAGCTTACGTCAACTCGACCCTGCAATTGCAGCTTCGCGTCCCTTGGCTTTTTATGCTTATGGCATTGCACAGTGCGAACCACATCATGGTCAAACCACCATGTCTGCAAGTCTTGAGTGGCTGACCCAGTTTGGTTTTGCTGTCGGTGAACGTCACTTTATATGTGACAGCGTTCAGGACGTACAAGCTGCGTATGAGCAAATGATCATTGATCGACCAAGCCTGAGTGTTGAAATTGATGGCATGGTGATTAAAGTGAATAGTTTGAAACAGCAGCAAACTTTAGGTTTTTTAAGCCGTGAACCGCGCTGGGCAACGGCATATAAATTCCCTGCAGTTGCAGCGCTCACGACGGTTGAAAATATTGATTGGCAAGTGGGGCGTACAGGGACTTTAACTCCAGTCGCACGTTTAAACCCTGTGGCAGTCGGAGGGGTAACGGTTTCCAATGTCACTCTACATAATATTGGTGAAATTCACCGTTTAGATGTCCGTGTGGGTGATACAGTCAGTGTCTACCGTAGTGGCGATGTGATTCCAAAAGTGGAAAAAGTATGGCCTGAATTCCGTCCTGTAGATACGGTAGAAGTTCAGTTACCTGCATATTGCCCAGTCTGCTCATCTCCAGTGGTGATGCCCGAAGGTGAAGCCTTGGCACGTTGTTCAGGTGGTTTGTACTGTGCTGCACAGCGTATTGAGGCGATTCGTCACTTTGTATCGCGTAAAGCTATGGACATTGAGGGCTTAGGCGACCGTTGGGCGGAATCACTTTTACATTTGGATTTGCTCAAAGATGTTGCTGATATTTATAGCTTGCCTGAGCATCGTGAAAAATTACTGACCATTGAAAAAATGGGCGAGAAGTCGGTTCAAAACCTCATCGATTCTATTGAAAATAGTAAGAAAACGACATTAGGTGCATTTATTTATGCACTCGGCATTCGAGGCGTGGGTGAAACCACGGCACGCATGCTCGCCAATACCTTCCAAACCTTTGATGCGATTCGTCATGCAGATCTCGAATCCTTGAAAAAAACGCCAGACGTTGGTGATATTACCGCTGAATGGATTGTCGATTTTTTCCAAGCGCCGCATAACCTCGAAGTGGTTGATCGTTTGTTGGCAGCTGGGATTCATTGGGATGCACCCGTTGCACCAAGTCGTCAGCCGCTGAATGGCGAGAGTTGGGTGATTACTGGGACATTGAGTACCATGGGTCGTGATGAAGCGACGCAAATGCTTCAAGCCTTAGGCGCACGTGTCAGTGGTAGTGTTTCGGGTAAAACCAAATGTGTAGTTGCAGGTGAAAAGGCAGGTTCTAAATTGGAAAAGGCTGAAAAGCTGGGTGTACCTGTGATGAGCGAAGAGGAGTTTATTTCCTTTGTACAACAGCATAATGCTTCTTAAGTATTGAAAAACTTAACCTGAAAAGGTGGTTAATTTTGAACAAACGCCTGATGCATTGCATTGGGCGTTTTTATTTTCGGTGCTTAACATGATTGAGTGAGCGTATCAGTTGTTGGTGATAGATCAGACAGTATTCCTCAACATTACTCACGAAATATTTTGCTAAAGCGTGAATGTATTGAGATACAATTTTAGCTATAAAAAAGCAGCCCTTAGGCTGCTTATTTTTATTCAGTGATCACATTATTCTTGATCAACTTTCATTGGTTTTACATCCATTTCTTGATAGGAAACCAACTTAGTTTTGTGTTTCCACTTATAACCAAACCAAATGGCAAGGAATAAGAAAATACCAATATAGGTAGAAACAACGGCCAACCATTCACCATCTAAAACGGCTTGATAGTTCTGACCAAGGACCACGATGGCACACAAAATAAAGGCAAACCACGGTGCAAATGGGAAGAATTTTGCACGGTAAGCAAGATCTTCTAATTTATTGCCTTGAGCCAAGTAGCCTTTACGGAAGCGATAATGTGAAACTGCAATACCGAGCCACACAATAAAGCCACACATACCTGACATGTTCAGTAACCAGTTAAAGACCGCTTGTTCACCGATAAATGTGGTTAAGAAGCACAGTGCCGCAATCGCCGTTGTTGCATAAAGCGCATTCATCGGTACGCCACGTGCATCTAGGCGACCAAAGACTTTCGGCGCACTGCCTTTACGTGCCATATCAAACAGCATACGAGTAGAGGAGTACATACCAGAGTTACCCGCTGATAAAATCGCAGTCAAGATCACCGCATTCATCACCGATGCAGCAAAAGCAAAACCTGCTTTTTCATACAGTAAGGTAAATGGTGATAGTGCAATATTTTCAGTAGATGCTGCTTGTAATAAACGTGGGTCATCATAGGCAATGAGAGTGCCGATAATGAAAATACACACGATATAAAACAACAAGATACGCCAGAAAATTTGCTTGATGGCAATAGGAATGGTCTTTTCAGGATCTTTCGATTCACCTGCAGCCACACCAACCATTTCAGTCCCTTGGAAAGAGAAACCGGCAATCATGGCCACACCTATCAAGGCAGATAAACCGCCGACAAATGGGGCTTCACCCTTGGTCCAGTTGGCAAATGTTTCTGCGCCCGGTGTCAGCATGATTTTGCCAATCATAAACAAACCGATAATGATAAAGGCAACAATTGCGAGCACTTTAACAAGCGAGAAGAAGAATTCGGATTCACCGAAGCCTTTTACGGTCAGCGCATTAATAGCAAAGACGATTGCGAGGAAAATCGCACTCCAGTAAAAGCCCGGAATATCTGGAAACCAGAATTTCATAATGAATTGGACAGCAACCAATTCAAATGCCACGGTAATTGCCCAGTTATACCAATAGTTCCAACCCAAAGCGAAGCCGAAACCACCCTCGACATACTTTGTGCCGTAGGTAAAGAATGCACCCGAAGTTGGATTATGTGTTGCAAGCTCACCTAAGCTGGTCATCAAGAAGTAAATCATGATACCAATTAAGCAGTATGCAAGCAGGGCGCCACCCGGGCCTGCATTGGCAATGGTTGCTCCAGAGGCAAGAAATAAACCTGTACCAATTGAACCACCAATTGCAATCATGTTGAGATGGCGAGCACCCAACTTACGTTGAAGTTGAGCTGGTTTTTGAATTTCGCTCATCATTGTTCCTTAAGATTTTTTTGCGTGCTCGCAAACAAGACTTTAAACCCTTGTTGGTCGGCTTTGATTGTACATTGACCATAATGTTGCTCAATTAAAGTCGGATAATTGAGGAATCGATTGGCTACAATCCAAAGTTCGCCCCCAGACTTTAAATGTCTGCGCGAAGTTTTGCATAGATTTTCACTGGCATTGTAGTCGGTTTGAATCCCTTGATGGAAGGGTGGATTGCTGACTACGGCATGTAAAAATAGTGGTGCATCCTCGATTCCTGTGACCGCTTTAATCTCAAGTTGTTCAGGTTCAAGCAAATTTTGTTCAAATGTCATTTGTGTAGAAGCCAGTGCAAAAGCATCTACATCCATGGCAAAGATACGATTTTTAGGATTCAGTTTGGCTAAATAAGCACTGATGACACCCGCACCACAGCCGAAATCAGCAATTTTGCCCGAAGTGACTTGTGATAAATAAGGCAATAAGGTAGCCGTACCCACATCTAAACGGTTCTGGCTAAATACGCCCGGCAGTGCGCAAATCGTAAGCTCACCATTTGGAGTCTCAACTGGATATTTTTGCACCCAATCTTGTAGTGGCTTGAGTGTTACAGTTTTTTCTAAGAGGGTTTGCCACATTTGACAGTGACGCGCACTATCAATTTTTAGGGTTTTACCAAAGGGTTGTAATTGTTTTGCTGCGCGTTCAACACCGCCTTTTTTCTCACCCACGAGGAAAATAGACGCACCTTGAGCAAGGTGACTTGCCACATTGTGTAATAAATAATTCAGCAGTTCTTTTGATTTAGGAACAAAAATAACCGCTTGATCAAACTGACCTTCAGGAAAATCGACACCAAAATGGACGTTTGACTGTTGATTTTGAAAGTACTGAAAATCATTAAAATTCCAGCACCAAATCGATGGCTTAATATTGTCATTCAATTGACTGAGTAAGTCATCTGTCGGTGCATTTACGAAAAGCACGCGATCTTGTAATAAATCGATCTGTCGTATAACGACTTCACTTGTGAGATCCATAGATTTCTCCATCATAAAAAACACTGCCTAGGGCGGAACCTAGGCAGTGTTCTTTGACAAATGAACTTACTTCTTCACTTCAGGAAGAACAATATTCAAAATAAGGGCAGCGATACCACCAGTGGCAACGCCTGAACTGAAGATATTACGGAACAATTCAGGAAGATGTTCAAGGATTTGTGGTACTTGTGCAACACCTAGACCCAATGCCAATGAAATCGCAATGATTAATAGTGCGCGGCGGTCTAAATGAATGCCTGACAAGATATTAATACCCGAGGCAGCCACGGCACCAAACATCACCATCACAGCACCACCAAGCACGGCTTGTGGAACTGCCTGAATGACACCTGCTACAGCAGGAAGTAAGCCTAAAATAACCAATAGGGCAGCAATCCAAATGCCTACATAGCGGCTTGCAACACCTGTTAACTGAATGACACCGTTGTTTTGCGCGAAAACAGAACTTGGGAACGTGTTAAAGATACCGGCAAGGAATGAGTTTGCACCATTCACCAATACACCACCTTTAATACGCTTCATCCATTCAGGGCCATCTACAGCTTGATTTGAAAGCTTAGAAGTCGCGGTAATATCGCCAATCGCTTCCAAAGATGTCACAAGGTAGATAAATGCCATTGGAATAAACAAGCTCCAAGAGAAGCTTAAGCCAAAGTGCATCGGTGTTGGAATTTGAACCAGTGGCGCATCTTTTAAGCCATCAAAGTTTAAATGACCCATAAAGCCTGCAAGGATGTAACCCACGACTAAGGCAATTAGGATGGCAGAACTTTTTACCCATGTAATACGCACACGGTTCAATAAAATGATCAGTGCCAAAACGGTACATGACATGATGAGGTTGTCTGCATTGGCAAATGTTTTATCGCCCATAGCTTGATAACCACCACCCATGCTGATCAGGCCTTCTTTAATTAAAGTCAGACCAATCAATAGCACCACAATACCTGTTACCAATGGGGTAATCAGTTTTTTCACCCACGGTAAGATCCGTGACACACCCATTTCAATGAATGAACCCGCGATCACCACACCAAAGATAGATGCCATGACTGCTTCTACAGGTGTGCCTGCCGCAACCATCGCAGAACCAATACCGATAATAGGACCAATAAAGTTAAAGCTGGTTCCTTGTACAATCAGGAGACCTGCACCAAATGGGCCGACTTTTTTACATTGTAAAAAAGTTGCGATACCAGAGATCACCAATGACATCGAAAGAATCATATTGGTGTCTTCTTTTGATACACCAAGTGCTAAACAGATCAGCAGACCCGGCGTCACAATCGGGACAATAATGGCCAATAAATGTTGGAACGCAGCGAGAAAAGCAATAAAAGGTTTTGGTCGATCATTCAATCCATAGACTAAATCGAGTTGATCTTTTGCTTCGGGAGATTGGTTTAAATCAGACATGCGGCACTGAAAATTAAGGCTAGGTGGCGCTATTCTAATCTGTTTACACAGCTTTACAAAACCAAAAGCGTACCAGTCGTCAAAAAAAATGCGATTGTCAATAAACTGTCACTACTAAAATCTATATTTTTTCTGTATAATTTGCCCTCAAACTTTAGGCGTATCGAATTCACATGTCAGATATTAAAACTCTCCGTAACATTGCCATCATCGCGCACGTCGACCATGGTAAAACTACTCTTGTAGACAAACTTTTACAGCAATCAGGTGCTCTTGGCGATCGCGCAGGCGAGATCGAACGTGTAATGGATTCTGGCGCTATTGAAAGTGAACGTGGTATTACCATTCTTGCAAAAAACACTGCAATCAAATGGTTAGACAAGCGTACTAACACTGAATACCGTATCAATATCGTGGATACCCCGGGACACGCCGACTTCGGTGGTGAAGTAGAACGTGTAATGTCAATGGTTGACTGCGTACTTCTTCTTGTTGATTCTCAAGAAGGCCCAATGCCACAAACTCGTTTCGTAACGCAAAAAGCGTTCGCACGTGGTTTGAAACCAATCGTAATTATTAACAAAGTCGACAAGCCAAACGCTCGTCCAGACTGGGTAATTGACCAAGTATTCGATTTGTTCGACAACCTTGGTGGTTCTGACGAACAGTTAGACTTCCCAGTTGTATATGCTTCAGGTCTTCGTGGTGTGGCTGGTCCATCTCCAGAAGAACTTGCTGAAGACATGACTCCATTGTTCGAAACAATTGTAGACATCGTTGAACCACCAGCGGTTGACGTTGACGGTCCATTCCAAATGCAAGTGTCTTCACTTGACTATAACAGCTTCGTAGGTGTTATCGGTGTTGGTCGTATTCAACGTGGTTCAGTGAAATTAAACACTCCTGTAACTGTAATCGACAAAGACGGTAAAACACGTAACGGTCGTATCTTAAAAATCATGGGTTACCATGGTTTAGAGCGTATCGATGTTGAATCAGCTTCTGCTGGTGACATCGTTTGTGTAACGGGTATTGATGAACTTCATATCTCTGACACAATCTGTGATCCAAAAGCAGTTGAAGCTTTACCTGCACTTTCTGTAGACGAACCTACAGTATCGATGACTTTCCAAGTAAACAACTCACCGTTTGCTGGTAAAGAAGGTAAATTCGTAACTTCACGTAATATCCGTGAACGTCTAGATCGCGAATTGATTCACAACGTAGCATTACGTGTTGAAGATACTGACAGTCCTGACCGTTTCAAAGTATCTGGTCGTGGTGAGCTTCACCTTTCAGTTCTTATTGAAAACATGCGTCGTGAAGGCTTCGAAATGGGCGTATCACGTCCACAAGTAATCATCAAAGAAATTGATGGTGAAAAACAAGAGCCATACGAAAACGTAACGTTTGACGTTGAAGAGCAGCACCAAGGCGCTGTAATGGAACAAATGGGTCACCGTAAAGGTGAAATGACCAATATGGAAGTTGACGGTAAAGGCCGTATCCGTATTGAAGCAACAGTTCCTTCACGTGGTTTGATTGGTTTCCGTTCTGAATTCTTAACTATGACTTCAGGTACAGGTATCATGACTTCAAGCTTCTCGCACTACGGTCCTATGAAACAAGGTACTGTGGCGAAACGTCAAAACGGTGTGTTGATTTCTATGGTTCAAGGTACTTGCTTGGGCTATGCACTATTCAGCTTACAAGACCGTGGCCGTCTATTCGCTAAACCTCAGTTAGAAGTTTATGAAGGTATGATCGTTGGTATTAACTCGCGTTCAGACGACATGACTGTTAACCCAACTAAAGCGAAACAGCTAACTAACGTACGTGCTTCTGGTACTGATGATGCGTTGACTCTCGTTCCGCACATTGAATTTACGCTTGAACAAGCGCTTGAATTTATTGAAGACGACGAATTAGTTGAAGTAACGCCTAAGTCAATCCGTATCCGTAAACGCTGGTTGACTGAAAACGAACGTAAACGTAACCGTAACGTTTAATTTTACAGTTTCAAAAAAACCGCTGACTTAGGTTAGCGGTTTTTTTATGCATGGGTGTTTTGAATAAAAATGCAAAAATTGAATGACTTTATTCATTTAATTCGACATGCATAATTTTGATAAATCCTTTTTAATAGAATGTATTACCAAAATCAAAAATGTTTTGTGTGAATTTTTATACATGGTATTTAGAATCTAATATAAACCAAGTAAATTAGGTGGAAATAGTTATACAGATATAATGTATACTTCGTCACAAAATTAAAGCTGAAAAAATTTCTGGAGATCACATGAGTATTATTCAAGAATTTAGAGAATTTGCCGTAAAAGGCAACGTGATGGACTTGGCTGTAGGTGTCATCATTGGTGGTGCTTTCGGTAAAATCATCGATTCAATGGTAAAAGACATTATCATGCCTTTTATTTCTTGGATCCTTGGTGGTGACGTTGATTATTCAAATTGGTTCTTAGTATTGGGCGATAACCCAAACAATTTAACCACGCTAAAAGCAGCACAGGATGCAGGCCTTAATGTTTTGGCTTACGGTAACTTCCTAACCATCTTAATCAACTTCTTGCTTTTGGCATGGGTCGTATTCTGGTTAGTGAAATTGATGAACAAATTGCGCCGTCAAAAAGTTGAAGAGCCAGCTCCAGAGGCGACTCCAGAAGATATCGAATTACTTCGTGAAATTCGTGATGAATTAAAACGTAAAGGTTAATCCTTTAGCAGTGAAAACGGCGCTTAAAGCGCCGTTTTTTATTGTGAATTTTGTTGAGGCGTCATTTTCATAAACTTAGGTTCTGATGTCGAAAAAACAATGCCATTTCGAATGCCTGTAAATACTTCATTTGCTTCTTCAGGTGATTCGGGTGCGCAGGCTTGTTGACCTAATATAAATAAGACTAAAGGGTGATTTTTGGATAATTTGCTAATTTGCTGTATCGCATCATACCATTTTGATTCATCGTTACGATTCCCATCTAAATCTAGTGCCAACTGGACTTCACCATGAGGGTTCATATCTTGATCATCATATAATGCTTGGATAAGTGCATGCTTTCGTTCACCTCGAATGATTGTAAAATCTGTTGTATCGACAGTGCCAAGACGAAAATAGTTGTAATAGCCCAATGGAATGTCCTTTATTTATTATTAAGTAGAATTGATTTAGTGCAATGTTATCTGGTTGCTATGATTTATATTATATGATTGAAAACCGCCAGCCAATGTTCTGAACGATTGAAAAAAATACTGGGATTATGTGCTTTAAGATGAAAAGCACATATTCGCGATATACTCGTTATAGCATGTTCAATGTGGGTGCTATGTTACATCCGAAACTTAATTTCTAATAAATGCCAGCCAAATTGGCTTTTGATCGGACCATGCAGTTCACGTTCGGGTAGGGTAAATACCGCCTTATCAATTGGACCAACCAGTTGGCCTTTTTTAATGTCGCCAAGCTCACCGCCTTTTTTACCCGAAGGGCATGTCGAATGCTGCTTTGCAATTTTGGCAAAGTCCGCACCGCCTTTGATTTTCTTTTTCAGTTGCTCACATAGTTCTTTATCTTTGACTAATATGTGGCGAACAATCGCAGACTTCATGCTTTATTTCCTTTCACGGTTTTCTTAGTCAGCATTTTAACCTTTTTTAAAGGCTGACACTCTGGGCAAAACACCGATGCACGTTGCCCTAGTTTGATATTGTGCAAGATGGTTTCACAGTTGATGCACATTTCACCGGCACGTCCGTAGGCGAGCAGAGTTTGTTGGAAATAACCATTTTCGCCCATCGCATTGGTGTAATCACGTAACGTCGAACCGCCTAAATCAATTGCCTGTTTTAAAATACGTTTGATTTCGATGACCATTTTTTCAACTTGTTCAAAACTCAAACTTGATGCAGGCTGCGCAGGGTGTATGCCTAAGTTAAATAAGCTTTCCGTTGCATAGATATTGCCGACACCAACCACAATATGATTGTCCATGATCGATACTTTGATACTGGTCTGCTTATTTTTAAATTTTTGGAATAAGTATTCAGCATTAAAGTCATCACTCAGCGGTTCAGGGCCAAGCGTGTCAATCAGTTTGCTTTGAGACGATGCATCTAACCATAAAATACAGCCAAAACGGCGTGGATCGTGATAGCGCAATTGCATATCTTCAAAATGAATCACCAGATGATCATGCTTTCGTAATGCTTCATCACCTTCACAAATCCGAAAACTGCCAGACATGCCCAAATGCCACAACATGCTGTCCTGTTCAAATTCAGCCAAAATATATTTTGATCGACGGCTGAGCTGAAGCAGCTTTTGTCCGACGAGTTTTTGAATGTCGTCAGGAATAGGCCAACGCAGGCTCGACTGAAAAACCTCAACTTTGAGAACCTTTTCATTCAATAATGGCAATAAACTGGTTTTAGTGGTTTCTACTTCTGGTAATTCAGGCATAAAGGTCGAAGCAATGGATCATTCAAGTTATGCATACTATTGGGTCTAGCCCTACAGAATGCAAGTTTCATCGCGGCCTAAGGGAGTGTATGAATAGGTTATTGATTATTAATTGTGAGAATAATAAACCAACAAGTCACAATAATGAGTTTGAAAAAGCGATCAGAAGTTAAACAATTGAATTAATAGATATATAAGATATTGAAAAATAATCACTAAAAATATTACATAACAATAGATTTATTTAAAGTCACTTATTGATAAATTAAAGTTTTGTGAATGATAAAAATAATGCTGAGATAGAACGTGAAAAATTATGTAATTTTTGTGACATTAGATTTCAAGCCATGTGGCTTGTCTAGAGACTCTCTCCAGATTTAGGTTTTACCATGAAAAAATACAGTCTAGCTCTTCTACCTGCATTTGTTGCAGCAGCCATGACACATGTTCACGCCGCAGAAGCATTCGACACTAAAGGTCAGTACATGCTCGGGGATTGGGATGGTAAACGTACCGAACTTGCACAACAAGGTGTGAAGTTTGAGGCCAATATTGCTGCTGATGCTGCCTATCTTGCCGATGGCGGTCGTAATCCGGGACATTCAGCAACGGTAGCCAGCCAATTGTGGTTAGGTACACAGCTTGATATGGAAAAACTTGCGGGTTGGGATGGCGTGACTGTGCGTGCTGTAATGACTGCTCGTCAAGGTCAAAGTACCTCAGTTCGTGATTTGCAAGGGGATGTTCCTCAATTGGCAAATGCACAAGCCAATTTTGGTCGTGGTAATCAGGACAGTCGCTTAACTGAATTATCGATTGAAAAGAATTTTAAAGAACAAAGTATTAGTGTTAAAGCCGGTCGTCTTGGTGTCGGTATGGACTTTAACGTGATGGCGTGTGACTTTGCCAGCACCGCATTTTGTGCAGCGCAAATGGGTAAATGGCAAGGTTCTATGTGGATGAATACTCCAGTTTCACAATGGGGTGGACGTGTGAAATACCAAGCAACGCCAGAACTTGCGGCACAAGTCGGTGTTTACGAATTTAACCCTGACAATGGTAATGCCAAAGCAGAAGGTCAAGGTTGGAGTCTAGATACAGATCATGCTGATGGCGTAACTATTCCCGTAGAATTGGTTTGGACACCAAAATCATTGGTCAATGGCTTACCGGGGAGCTACCGCTTTGGTGCGATGTACAACACCGCAGATAATGTCAAAAATCAAAAAGACATTATTTCGGGCGAAGCTGAAGATCGTACCTTTGGTGGTTGGGTCGCGATTGAGCAACAGTTAACGTCTACAGGTGAAGGCAAACGTGGTTTGCATAGCTTTGCCAATTTTACTTGGCATGATCGTGTCACCACAAAAGTTGATAACTCACAGCAGCTAGGTTTGAAATACATTGGATTGGCCGATCGTTTACCAAACGATATGGTTGGCTTGGGCGTGAACCGTGTGCATGTCAATGATCGACTTTCTGCTGAAAAATTTGATGCAAGCGCAGAATATAATGTCGAGTTGAACTATAGCCATAACCCTACGAAATGGTTGATGATTCGCCCAAGTTTACAATATGTGATTAACCCAGGCTCAACAAATCGGGTTGATGATGCTTTCCTAATTGGTTTAAGCTCTAAGGTAATATTCTAATGTCAAAATAGGTGCTCTATGCAAAGTAAATTTAACGTCACATCATTTAAGACACATTTACTTTGCCTGACGGCATGTATTAGCCAACAGTTGTATGCAGAAACAGGTTCTACGGAACCTGTTTTACTTCCTGAGATTACCATTGAAGCACCACGAACCAATACCACATGGTTAAAAACACCGGCATCGGTATACCGGGTACAGCAGGCTGAAAATAATAACAATACGGGTGTGAATCTGTCTGAAACCTTAAAAGGTGTGCCCGGACTACAACTGAATAACCGTGAAAACTATGCACAAGACTTGCAACTGTCTATGCGAGGCTTTGGCGCACGTTCAACATTTGGTGTGCGTGGTATCCGTTTATATGTTGATGGAATCCCTGCGACCATGCCGGATGGTCAGGGACAGACATCAAATATCGATATGAGTAGCTTAAATCATATCGAGGTATTGGGTGGGCCATTTTCCTCTTTATACGGTAATTCTTCGGGTGGGGCAATCTTAACAACAACCAAGCAAGGTACTGGAAAAGACTCTATCGAACTCGGCTATTCGGGCGGCAGTCATCATAAAAGTCGTGCTGACATTGTGCTGCAAGGTGGCTCAGAACAGGCCAATGAACCTAGCTATGTCGTGAGTTCTTCTTATTTTGAAACTGATGGTTACCGTGATCATAGTTCCGCAAATAAGGTACTTAGCAATGCAAAACTGACTTGGGATCTGGATGATGGTTCCAAGGTTAATTGGATTGTGAATCATGTGGATATCAATGCCGATGACCCACAAGGTCTGAATCGGGAGCAATTGCGTCAAAATCCGAAACAAGTTAATGATGCCAATAATACTTATGATGTACGTAAGGAAATTAGCCAAACTCAAACTGGGTTGACGTGGAAAAAACCATTGAATGATCAGCATGAACTTAATGCAATGGTATATATGGGGCAACGTGATGTGGTGCAGTATCAGTCCATCCCCAAAAATCCACAAAATAATGCGCGCCATGCAGGTGGTGTGATTGATTTTAGCCGTGATTATTATGGAACAGATATTCGCTGGACAGGCAAAGACCTCTTGCCGAATACGCGTTTTACTGCAGGCCTTGCCTTTGATTATATGGATGAAGACCGTAAGGGCTATGAAAATTTTGATGCCAATGGAAATTTTGGCAAGAAAGGCAATATTCGTCGAAATGAAAATAACACCTTGTGGAATTTAGACCCCTATGTCCAAGCTTCGTGGAATTTTTTACCCAATTGGACTTTAGATACAGGGCTACGATATAGCAATGTTCATTATGAATCTGACGATAAATATGTCGTGGGTTTAAATAAGGATGACAGCGGTAAAACTGACTATGACAAAGTTTTACCTTCAGCAGCAGTAAGCTGGAATATTGCGCCTCAACTGAATGCCTATGCCAGTTATGCCAAAGGTTTTGAAACACCAACCTTTACAGAAATGGCCTACTCCAAAGATGACGGCATGAATTTTGATTTAAAACCAGCCAGTAGCGATAACTACGAGCTTGGGCTTAAATCACAAAATGCATGGGGGAATTTCACTGCAGCAGTATTCCAAAGTAAAACCCAAGATGACATCGTCTCTGCAGGAAGTATCAATGGTCGTGCAACCTATAAAAATGCCGATAAAACCTTACGTGAAGGTGTTGAGCTTTCATGGAATAAACAGCTATGGCGAGATTTAAGCGCGCAAGCAAGCTACAGTTATATCGATGCCACTTTTGATGCTGCAATTCCTGACAGCGATGTCGTCAAAGGCACCTATATACCGGGTATCGCCAAAAACCAAGCGTTTGCCGCACTGAATTGGCAGCCAGATATTGGCTTTAATGCCGGCCTAGATGTTCGCTATATGGATAAAGTCTATGTCGATGATGCCAACAGTGATGCCGCGTCGAGCTATACCGTGGTTTCTGCCAACGCAGGTTATGTGTGGAAACAAGCAGATTGGAAAGTCAAAACCTATGTACGTGCAGATAATTTGTTTGATGAGAACTATGTCGGTTCAGTGATCGTCAATGATGGAAACGGACGCTTCTTTGAACCCGCGGATGGGGTGAATTGGAGTGCAGGATTGAGTGTGACCAAAGCCTTCTAAAAGGAGAGTGATGTGGCGTTGTTATTTCAACCAATTCAGTTTGGAACATTGGGGCTGAGTAATCGAATCGTGATTGCACCCATGTGTCAATATTCTGCCAATGAGCAAGGGGAGTTAAGCTATTGGCATGAGCAACAATGGGCGAATTATGCATTGTCAGGTGCTGGACTTTGTATCGTCGAGGCAACAGCTGTACAGGCAGAGGGGCGCATTAGCTATGCAGACCTCGGCCTTTGGAATGATATGCAACGCGCACAGATGAAGGCACTATTGGCCAAGGTGAAATCACTTTCCCCTATGCCATTTGCTATCCAACTGGCACATGCGGGTCGTAAGGCATCGACAGATAAACCTTGGGCAGGACGTGGACAATTACCCCCAGATCATCCTCAAGGATGGCAAACTGTTTCAGCAAGTGATTTGCCCTTTAATGCCACAGATCATGCACCCCATGCTTTAAGCCGAGATGAAATCCAGCAGATCATTCAAGACTTTGCCGATTCAGCAAAACGCGCGGTAGATGCAGGCTTTGACTTAATTGAACTACATGCTGCACATGGTTATTTGCTGCATCAATTTATGTCGCCATTGTCGAATCAGCGTAGTGATGAATATGGCGGCAGTCTGGAAAATCGCATTCGGCTGACGCTTGAAGTGTTCCAAGCCATGAAAAATGCCGTGCCTGAAGATTATCCAATTGGGGTGCGTATTTCCGCAACCGACTGGATGGAATATACTGAAGCACCGAGTTGGGATCTAGACTCTGCTGTTGGTTTGTCAAAAGCGCTTGCACAACTAGGCACAGCCTATATTCATGTTTCTAGTGGCGGCTTAGATGTTGCGCAAAAAATTCAATTACAAGCCAGTTATCAAGTGCCTTTTGCAGAAGCCATTAAGCAAGCCGTTCAGGTTCCCGTAATTGCTGTGGGTTTAATTACCGAAGCAATGCAAGCCGAAGGCATCTTACAATATGGTCTGGCAGATGCGATTGGTCTTGCTCGTGCAATTCAATATGACCCGCGTTGGCCATGGCATGCCGCTGCTGAACTCGGTGAAAACCTAAAAATTTCTCCGCAGTACTTACGCTGTCAGCCTCATGCACAAAGAAGTCAATTTACGGCTTTCTAATTATCAAAATTTATAGCGGTCCGATCTACACTCTCAGGTTGAGGGTGTGGATGGAAGAGTCTATTACACAGGATATTTCGTATGGTCTTTGAGGTGATTGGTCCAATCTTTTTTCTTTTGGCCTTGGGATATCTGTCTGTAAAATGCAGTTTATTGAGTAAAGAACAGGTCGGAACCATTGGTGCATTTGTGATTAAGATTGCACTGCCGGCTTTGTTTTTTCAGTCATTAGCTTCTAAAGATTTGCATCAAATTTGGTATCCCGGCTATTTCTTTGTTTATACCGGAGTCACATTTTTATTGTATGGCATGGCCTATTGGCTATTGTCGACACATTTTAAAAATAATATGTCGCAAACAGCGGTACTGTCACTAGGCGCTGGCATGTCAAATACAGGCTTAATTGGCACTGCAGTGCTAAGCTTGTTGGTCGGTCAAAATGCGATGACCTATACCTCACTAATCGTCATTATTGAAAGTGTGCTACTGATTCCAACGGTGCTGATCCTTGCACAATTAGGAAGTTCACAGCAAAAAGCCAATATTGGCGACATCATCAAAAATACCTTAATGACCCTGTTAAAAAATCCACTCTTTGCAGGGGTAATGTTAGGAATTGGGTTTGCAATTTTCCAAATTCGTTTACCTCATCAAATCAATGATGTACTGGCGATGTTAGGTCAAACGGCTTCACCACTGGCGCTGTTTGCAATTGGTGGAGGGATTGTCGGTATGAGCTTAAAGTATGTGAATGCTCAGAGCTTCTATTTGGTGATTTCAAGCAACTTGGTGATGCCTTTACTGACTTATTTAGGCTTACGCTATTTGACTGATGTCAGCCAAGAGATGTTATATGCAGGGACGATTATTGCCGCATTACCGATGCCGACGATTTTTGCCATTCTTGGGCAAGTTTATGGCTTAAATGAAAAGACCTTAACGCCTTTGTTGATGAGTACCATCTTGGGCTTTGTCGTAACAGGTGTATTAATCAGTCTGTGGTGGGCGTGATTTTGATCAGCTCAAGATTTGCTTAAACCCATGAAAAAGCCCTGCATGTGCAGGGCTTTTTTTAATGCTTAATTAACTCTTTTTCGCATTGGCTTTAGGTGCTTTGGCTTGTTCAGCAATCATTTTATCCACGGTTGCCAAAGATTCTTTGGCTTGGGGAATATTTTCTTTGGCTAATGCGCTAAATATTTTTTTAGCTTCAGGCAAATTTTGCGGGATGATATTGCCATTTACAAACATATTGCCCACCGCCATCAATGCAGGGACATAGCCTTTTTTTGCTAATTCTTGAATGCTATTTAGACCTTGCTGAATAGGCTTTTCATTTTTAGCTTTAAAGCCTGCACTGATGTCATAAAGTGCTTTGGCATGAATCGCAGGGTAGTTGCCTTTTTTAATCAGCGGATCAAGTTTGCTGAGTGCCAATTTATCTGACTCAGGTTTATTTTCTGCAAAAAGTAAAATGGCATAGTCGATGGAGGCATCGTCAAACCCTGCCGAAGATGCGCGTTCTAAATATTGTTTGGCCTTGTTGGTGTCTTGTTTTAAGCCCAGTGTGCCCGTTGCATAATTTTTACCTAAAACATAGTTTGCAACAGGGTAGCCTTTGGCTGCAGCCTGTTCATAGAGTTGGATGGCTTTTTTCTCATCCTTCGCTACGCCTTGACCTGTTTGAGTAAGATAGCCCAAATTATAAATGGCCTGAGCATTACCTTTTGCTGCAAGCTTGCTTAGTGTTTGGTAGGCGCCATTCATATCTTTGGCCTTGACCATGGCTTCCACTTTAGCAAATTCAGGATCGACGGCATCTGTTTTAGTTTCAGCAAAAGCGAATTGAGTGCTCATTGCTAAAATGCTTGCGAGTAGGATTTTTTTCATCTTAAAACCTTTTTGTAAATCATACACATAATTCCGTTTATGTGTTTTGGTGGTTATTTTTGTCGGTTTTTACATCATAGGTAGATTTACGTAAATGTAAAGTGAGGAATTGTGATTTAAAGCGTTTTTATAAAATAATGTTGATTGCCATTTGCACTTTAAATGCTATGACTTTATTGCATTAAAAGCCTTTGCAAAAAAGCAGGACTCTGATTTAATCGCGCATTGTTATTTTCTCTGAGGCAGCGCGATGTTTATTAAAGGCATTAAACGCAATTACGATAAAATTAATGCAGATGAATCGATTGCAGATGAAGATAAAATTGATGCGCTTTTGATGAAACTGGGCGCAGAGTTTTTAGTCAGTAAAGAGGATCGTGTTTATATTTTCAAAAAAGGCGATTTAGAAGCTAAATTTGATGCCAAACATGCGCGCGCCTATCATTTTAAAGAATATGTATGCAAAGACATGAATAAGTTGTTTCATGGATTTTGATTAAAATCATGATTTAAAAACGAAAACATGAGGGGGAATAAAGTTCCTCCTTATTTTTGTTTGTTGTGTACTGCACCAGCGTATGTGATTTAAAAAACCTTAATTTTCAAAAGTATAATATTTTATAAAAATATAAATTGAATAAAATAGATACAAGGCATCTATGATGAATACAGATATACATGATTCATTGAGATGTATTTAAATATGATAAAAATAAGTGCCATCTTGATCCTTAGTTTCGTTTGTTCAATGACCAGTTGGGCTCAACAACCCAAGCTGGTACCTCATCCAATCCATTTAAAAAATGGCAAGCAGTTTTCTTTAAATTTGCCTACAAATTTCGAGATCATTCCTGCTGCTGATGGTCTCAAACGGGTACGCTTTTTTGCGCAAGCACCTGATCGCAGAATGTTTGTCACGGATATGTATGATCTAACAGATAATAAAAAAGGTACTGTGTATATATTGGATGATTGGAATGCTGACACCGGTAAATTTGGCAAAATCATTCCTTATTTGACTGGTTTGAGAAATCCAAATTCAGTTCAGTTTTATACCGATGCTCAAGGACAGGATTGGCTCTATTTGGCGGAAACGCATCGATTGACACGGCAAAAATTTAGTAGAGGAGAAACTCAGCCTTCGAGTAAGGCTGAAGTTTTAGCGACATTTCCCGATTATGGTTTGAGTTATAAATACGGCGGTTGGCATCTGACGCGGACGATTGCTATCGGTGGAAATGGAAAAGTTTATGTGTCGGTTGGTTCGAGTTGTAACGCCTGTGTTGAAAAAGAAAAAGTACGAGCCTCCGTCATTGAGATGAATCCTGATGGTTCAGAGCAACGGATTTATGCGACAGGTTTGCGTAATGCTGTTGGGCTAAAATGGATCGGTAGATTTCTATTTGCGACCAATCAAGGTGCTGATCATTTGGGACGTAAAAAGCCAGATGAAACTTTTTATGCGCTAAAACAGGATGTCGATTATGGTTGGCCCGCATGTTATTCATAGCTGGGCAATGTCTTGGCGGACTCTAAATTTAAACGTGCATCAGGCTGTAAAAATGTTCCATCGCCCTATGCTTATTTCCCTTCGCATTCCTCAGCACTGGGTTTTGATTATTTTGATCATCCAGACACAGATGACACCATTAAAAATACATTTTTAGTGGCCTTGCATGGCTCTACCGACGAAGCGATTGGCCATGGCTATCAAATTGCAATGATGCGTAAAGGACAAAAACTTGAAACCTTTATGGATGGTTTTTTAGTCGGTAAAAAGGTGTATGGGTGACCTGCAGATATTTATAAGATCGATGAAAAATCTTTTTATTTTTCGGATGATCGGGCAGGGGTGATTTATTATGTGAGACGGAAAAGCTAGTTTTATTCTTATCATTTCAACTATGGAGAAAAGCTGTTTCAGGAATGTTTTTGAATGTTTTTATGCTTTCGGATAGACTAATTTTATATTTCTAAAGATGTTAAGGCAACAATATGCTTGAAAGCATTTGGATCGAAAATTTTAAAAGCTATAAAACAGGTCAAACATTACCTTTAGCGCCTATTACATTGATGATAGGGGCAAATGCTTCTGGTAAGTCGAATGCTATTGAAGCTTTTCGTTTTTTAAGTTGGTTTGCAGGCGGTGAAAAACTTTCTACGATACAAAATAGAATTAATGATTCTGAAAAAATATTTCGTGGGGATGTTCGAGACCTATTTTGTAAAGATGAAAAAACAATTAGTTTAGGGGTTTCTTTTGTTGAAGGTTCTTTAAATCATTTTGACCTATGGAAATTTATTATTGGGGTGAATGAGAATGGTAATTTACTTGTTAAAGATGAGTATTTAACATTATATAAAAATAAAGAAAGATTTTTATATGTTGAAAATATTAAAAAAGAATATCTTGATGATAATACCAATGATTTATTAGATGAATTTCTTAGTAAGAATAGGCTAATTATCCCTGCTTTTGAAGAAAAAGGGATCCATATTAAACATCAGACATATGATGTGGATAGTGATAGTTCTGTTCTAGAATTAGCTAGTACGATAATAGATGATCAATTAAAACCTTATTTGCATAAGGATAAAAATGAAGAACAGTTTATTTATGCCAAATTATTAAGTAATAATTTGGCATTAGTTCGGTTAAGGAGTTTTGTTGGTATAAACTTTTATGATTTTATACCTTCTAAAATGCGTAATGAAAGTTTAGGTGCAAAATACTTAAATCAGAATGGTCAAAATTTATCGGGAGTTTTATATCAACTATGGGAAAATCAACAAGTTGATCATAAAAATGATATTCTTAAATTTATAAGAAGTTTACCTGAACAAGATTTTAAGAGTTTAAAATTTTATAAAGACCATCGTGATCGTGTTGAATTGGCATTGGTTGAAAATTTTGGAGGCCAAGAGCAAGAATGGGGAACAGAATTACTTTCAGATGGAACACTAAGAGTTTTAGGAATTGCGGCTGCAATAATATCTGCATCACAAAATTCAACAATTGTTATAGAAGAAATAGACAATGGAATACATCCATCGAGAGCTAAATATCTATTAGAAACTATGTTTTACTTTGCTGAAAAGAAAAAACTAAAATTACTGCTTTCAACACATAATCCTGCCTTAATGGATGCATTGCCAGACAAAGCTTTGGGTGATGTTGTATTTGCATATCGTGATCCTACAGAGGGCGATAGTCGTTTAGTTCGTTTATCAGACCTAGATGATTATGTTGGCTTAGTTTCACAGGGACCATTGGGTGAGTTAGTCACTCAAGGCATTGTGGATCGTTTTGTAAAAAATCCGATATCTAAAGATGATAAAAAGCAAAAAGCGCTATCTTGGTTAAATGAAATACGTGGAGTATCAAATGAGTAGTATTTGTTTGATTGATACGAGCATTCTTTTAAATATTTTAGATGTACCTAATAGAAATAAAGAACGAAAAGAAATTTTAGAAAAATTTTCTGAATTTATTAAATTGGATTGTAGCTTTATTATTCCAATGGCAGTGGTGATTGAAACTGGTAATCATATTGCCCAAAATGGTGATGGAAATACTCGACGTGCGATCGCTCAAAAGTTTATTGAAACACTAGAACAAACTTTTACGGGGGAAGCTCCATTCCGGATTGCAGATTGGGATACTCAGGAAAAGATTAGAGAATGGCTACATGAGTTTCCATCACATGCTCAGAAAAATAAATCACCGACTAGGACAGGAGAAGGAACAAGTTTTGGTGATTTAAGCATCATCAAAGAATTTGAAAAAAGTTGTTCAAAATTTTCAATGAGTGAGATTTTTATTTGGTCTTTAGATGAGGATTTAAAAACATATCATCAAAATCAATCTTAAAAATTAGCCCTCATGATTGAGGGCTAAAATCAATTATCACTGCGGACGCGCCACATCACCATTCAATGCTTCAGGCAAGGCTAAAACTGTCACATCTAACTCTTCTAAAGCTTCTGGGCGTGCCACAACTAAAGCTACATAACCATTTTCTACAGCCGCGCTATTGACGACTTGTACGCCTTTATTCAGCTGTTCGCCTTGTGCAGGAGTAGCGCCTGTACCTGAAATCGCATGCAGCCAAGCTTTCGGTTTGGCTTTAAACCATAAGCGTGCAATCACTTCCTGACCCAAATAACAGCCTTTGTCATAGTGGACGCCTTCACGCTGATGTAGACGTAACTCTTGCGGTTGGAACACATGTTCAATGGCTTGGTCAATATAGGCCTGACCCGCTTGAATGGCTTGAACTTCCCATGCTGCAACATCCGTCGGTTCCGAAGTAAATGTCGTTTCATCAGCCACTAAACTTGGAAAAACTGTACCAGTTTCTTCAAGTTTCATCTTAGAAAATGCACCAAATTTTTTAATATGTTTGGCAAATTCTTCGGCTTGATCTGCTGTAGTGACAATAGAAAAACTTTCAGCACTGTGTTTGGTGAGCCATAAACCAAAGTGAATACGGCCTTTGAGGTCGCAGATTGCAGTATAACGTGTTGCATTTTCTTCAAGGCGTTCAACATGCAAAGTCACTTGCCCTTGTAGAAATTTTTGTGCATCGACACCGTTGAGAGAAAAAGATGTGAATGCCATAGACGTTGTCATGACCAGCCTCAGTATAAATTTTAGATATCATTAATCATGTTATTTTGCAGCAAGCCGCAGTGTTAGGCAAACAAAAAGCCCATATTGATATGGGCTTTTGTACAGCAGAGATCTGTCTTAGTGATTGTGTGTCGGCATATCGCTTGCAGTCATATCCATAGTGGAATGATGCGAAGGCGGTTCACTATTACAATCATATTGATCGCCACAAATACGCACGGTTTCCATCATGCCTTGATCTTCATGGTCTAAAATATGGCAGTGCAGAACGAAGTCGCCTTCAAATTTTTCGTATTTACTGCGTACAAAGATTTTATAGCCGTGTTTGACGAAGAGCGTATCTTTCCAAACGCCTTTCATTCCATGGTATTGCGAGTCAATATTTCCTGCACCATCTTTATCTGAGCTGCCGATGGCGCTGACATCGACACCATTTTCATTCAATATTTTCACGACTTGGAATGGATTGACATGAATATGGAAGGGATGACTGGCAACATTACTGCTTAACTCCCACTCTTGAGTTTGCCCGATTGGAAGCTTGCGGACATAGCTATGGTGGGTATGGTCTTCATCATGGTAGGCATCGCCAAAGCTGATCAAGGTCCCTTCTTCGGCATGACGAATACCAAATTTAAAGCTGCCATCTGTATTGAACAGAATGTCAAAGTTGGTGATTTGCTTCGCCATCGTTTTGAGCATTTCATCGACTTCAGCAGTTATTAAACTCGCATGCGAGATAAAGGCTGATAAATCACCCTGTTCGAGCTGTGCAATCACTTCTGGTGCCAGTTTTAGTTGGGTGGCCTGACTTTTTAAGAAGTTAAACGGCGTTTGCTGCGGTAGTTGAGTTGCTTGCACATTGACCCAACCGAGGAGCTGTGTATTGAGTTTTTCTTCTGGTGCGCGACGAAGTAATGGACTTGATTCAGGCGCATTAATTTCATCTTCCAGATTCAGCTTGGCATCGTATACACAGTATTTATTGGTGGTCGGGAAAGAGAGCATGGCATCAAAGCGATAACCCGGCTGAAAAATTTCAATCCCTTGCTTTTGGATTTTCCCCATGGTCAAGCCGTCTTGTGCAAGGGTATATAACGGTAATGTTTTTAGCGTTTTAAACTGTGAAGACATCGACTTGCTTTGATACTTTTGACATTCGCTCAGGGTTTGCTCTGCGGTAAAGAGCGCAGAATCAGGCAGTTCTTTGATGGTCAAACCAATGGTGTCACGGATACCGCCGTGAATCATGCGCCAGCGGTGGTATTGGTTCTGATCCACCTTAATTTCACCAAACATTTTGCCATTGATACTGGTAAAACGATTTTCATCCGCCCATGAGGTGGGTATATCGAGTTTTGAATAATCTTCTAAGCTATAGATGCAGGGTGTACCATTCACTTGGCTTAAATTGCTGTCGCAATCTTCATTGTATTGAATCTGCTGGAATAGCATGATTTTTTCATGGTCATACTGCTGGGTTTTTTGATTTTTCCATAAGATGTCCAAATCTCCAGTCTGCTGAATTTGCCCCTGACGAATGACAGGTTTCCTCTCTCCCTCAATAATCAAAGGGCCAGCCATGCCACTTGAGACCTGAATCGCGGTTGAACCATGCACATGCGAGTGATACCAAAATGTTCCCGCAGGATGATTCGGTTCGATCTTAAATTCGTAATGAAAATCTTGCTGAGGTTTTAAGCTCAAAAATACGTTGTCACTGTTTCCTTGCGGGCTAACCCAAAGACCATGTGTATGTAAATTTGTGGTGTTAAAACAGTTCCCTTGGTTAATATTGGTCACTGGACTTGGACAGGTCTCCGTCGATTCAACAGGGAGGTGATTGACCAGATGAATTTTTAAATTGTCACCTTGTTTCGCACGAATTTGTGGGCCGACCAACACATCAGAAACACTGCCATCGCTATTTTTAGAGTTCCAGAGTTCAGGTTTAGTCAGATAGCCTCTGACCTGTAATAGGTCATTTTCACCCGTTTCAGGGTCGTATAAGGCTTGGCGTTTATAGGCAATCAGCAGTTCATGCTCACCTTGTGCATTGGCTTTCAAACGTGGTGGATTCGAGATGACAGTCGGTGAGTCTACTTCCTCTTCTTGAATCGTCGAATCCGTTGTCGATTGGTCGTTGTCGCCACAGGCAATGAAGCTGAGACAGCTTAAGAGGCAGCCAGCCCCAATGATGGTTTTAAATTTTGTCATGATCTTTCCCCAAAGCATAATGACGGTTGAACAGTAATCGCAGATTTATTTAGCTAAGGTTTTGTAAATATTGTGATTATTTTGGCGAGTACAGCGAATTACTGTGCTTGTATGTCGTGCTTTTATTATCTGAGAGTGGGGTGATTCGACGCTATCCCTGCAAATAGGGATAAATTGAGAATTAAGATAAAATAAATAATAAAACCGTGTTTTGATTCACATTATGACTTTGAGGCGCAATGAGCTAATAAAATAATTTCATGCCTTGATTATTAAATACTAAAATTGATAAGACTGATTTTTAATCAATTTGGTTGCTGTTTAGATTAAATATTATGCAGTGCAATTTTCCTTAGACTAAAGAATGAGGCGGATTTGCAGCTATTTTTCAAAAAAATTCACATTTAGAGCGAATATTCCAAAGTTAGTGTAACTAAATATTTCAAAAACCCCTGTTTTTATATTTAACTCTATGAAATATATCAGATTTGGGAAATGGGTTTTCGGCAGTGTAGTATGCCTATCGAACAAAGATGAATTGTCTATGAAAAAGACAACGCAAAAAAATGAAAGACCGAGGGCAGGAACGCTATGAACAACAACTACCGTAAACCGCTGCAAGGCACCCAGCTAGAATACTTCGATGTACGCCAAGCCGTAGAAGATATTCAGCCAGGCGCATACGCAAAACTCCCATATACATCTAAAGTCCTTGCAGAGCAGTTGGTTCGTAAATGCGACCCTGCAATCTTAGAACAGTCTTTAAAAGAACTGATTAACCGCAAACAAGACCACGATTTCCCTTGGTACCCTGCACGTGTGGTGTGCCATGACATCTTAGGTCAAACAGCCTTGGTTGACCTTGCAGGCTTGCGTGATGCGATTGCAGACCAAGGCGGTGACCCGTCAAAAGTCAATCCTGTTGTTCCAACGCAGCTGATTGTTGACCATTCTCTAGCTGTAGAGTTTGGCGGTTTTGACCCAGACGCATTTGAGAAAAACCGCGCGATTGAAGACCGTCGTAACGAAGACCGTTTCCATTTCATTGAATGGACCAAAACAGCATTTGAAAATGTCGATGTGATCCCTGCGGGCAACGGTATCATGCACCAAATCAACTTGGAGAAAATGTCTCCAGTGATTCAAAACCGTGATGGTGTCGCATTCCCTGATACTTGCGTGGGCACAGACTCACATACGCCGCATACTGATGCATTGGGTGTGATTTCTGTCGGTGTCGGCGGTCTAGAAGCTGAAAACGTGATGCTGGGACGTGCATCTTGGATGCGTCTGCCCGACATCATTGGTGTAGAGCTTGTCGGTCAGCGTCAAGCAGGCATTACCGCAACTGATATCGTGTTAGCGCTTACAGAATTCTTGCGTAAAGAACGTGTCGTCGGTGCTTATTTAGAGTTCTTCGGTGAAGGTGCAGACAGCATGTCTGTAGGTGACCGTGCAACGATCTCGAATATGACCCCTGAATATGGCGCAACGGCAGCGATGTTCTACATCGACCAAAACACCATTGATTACCTGACTTTGACAGGCCGTGAAGCGGATCAAGTGAAATTGGTTGAAAGCTATGCCAAAGAAATTGGTCTTTGGGCGTCGGATATGACAGCGGCAGAATACCCGCGTGTACTACGTTTTGATTTATCACAAGTCACTCGTAATATTGCAGGTCCATCGAATCCACATGCACGTGTATCAACCGCTGATTTAAAAGCGAAAGGCATTGCAGGTAACTTAGAAGCAGCACGTGCGCAAGAAGCTGAAGGTTTAATGCCTGATGGCGCAATCATCATTGCAGCAATCACCTCATGTACAAACACTTCTAACCCACGTAATACCGTGGCAGCAGGCTTACTTGCACGTAAAGCTAATGAGTTAGGACTTGTGCGTAAACCTTGGGTGAAATCATCTTTTGCACCGGGTTCTAAGGCTGCGGCTTTATACCTCGAAGAAGCTGGTGTACTCGGTGATTTAGAAAAGCTCGGCTTTGGTATCGTGGCGTATGCATGTACCACGTGTAATGGTATGTCAGGTGCTTTAGATCCAAAAATTCAACAAGAAATTATTGATCGTGATTTGTACGCAACTGCGGTACTTTCAGGTAACCGTAACTTTGACGGCCGTATCCATCCTTATGCAAAACAAGCGTTCTTGGCTTCGCCTCCACTCGTTGTGGCGTATGCCATTGCAGGTACGATCCGTTTTGACATCGAAACAGATGCGTTGGGTAATGACAAAGACGGCAACCCAATTTACTTAAAAGACATTTGGCCGTCTGATGCTGAAATTGATGCATTGGTGAAAGAAGCAGTGAAACCTGAACAATTCAAAAAAGTGTATATCCCAATGTTTGATTTGGGTGAGCGTGTTCAGGCAGCAAGTCCGTTATATGACTGGCGTCCGCAAAGTACCTATATTCGCCGTCCGCCGTATTGGGAAGGGGCTTTGGCTGCGCCACGTACTTTGGCAAATATGCGTCCTCTTGCGATTTTGGGTGACAACATTACCACGGATCATTTATCACCATCGAATGCGATCATGATGGATTCGGCAGCAGGTGAATACCTACATAAAATGGGCGTGCCTGAGGAAGACTTTAACTCATACGCAACGCACCGTGGGGATCACTTGACTGCTCAACGTGCAACATTTGCCAATCCTAAATTGTTCAATGAGATGGTGGTTCGTTCTGACGGTACGATCAAGCAGGGTTCTAAGGCGCGTGTTGAGCCTGAAGGCGAAGTAATGCGTATGTGGGAAGCGATTGAAACCTATATGAATCGTAAGCAACCGCTCATCATTGTTGCAGGTAAGGACTATGGCCAAGGTTCTAGCCGTGACTGGGCTGCGAAAGGTGTGCGTCTTGCTGGTGTTGAAGTGATTGTTGCGGAAGGTTTTGAGCGTATTCACCGTACTAACTTGGTGGGTATGGGCGTGTTACCGCTTGAGTTTAAAGCTGGAACTGACCGTAAGACGTTAAAGCTTGATGGTACTGAGTTGTATAGTGTGATTGGTAATATTGCACCTCGCTCTGATTTGACTTTGGTGATTGAGCGTTCAACTGAGAATGGTCAAAATGAAATCATTAAAGTGCCTGTAACCTGCCGTTTGGATACTGAAGAAGAAGTGCATGTGTATGAAGCGGGTGGTGTGTTGCAACGCTTTGCACAGGATTTCTTGGAAGGAAATGTGGCGTAATTTAAAATAAGTCCTTTTAATACTTGAAATAATTCAATAAAGCCATATGTCAGATATGGCTTTATTATTTGGAAAATGAAAAATGTCTCTTTTAAGAGAAATTCAGAACGATGCAGTAAACTCTAATATTAAAGTTTCTGATTTATTAAGAAGATGTAAAGTTTTAGCTTATCGATTAGGAAATGAAGATTTTAAAACATGGGTTGATTCAGAGCTTAATGGATATGAATCGTTAGATGGTATTCCTTCTTATCGAATTTATAACGATGTTAATTCAAAAGGTCATTTTTCAGGTGCATTTGGATCTGGGCTAAGAAATGCTGACATTCCATCAAATTGCTTTCCTAAAGAATTTAACAACGGTTTCATTAACTGGTCCAATTGCTGAATTTGAGTCACTAGTAATAAATGCTAAAAAGGGTAAACTGTTACAACAACCGTGGGACGCAAATTTTGTGGCTATGTTTAGCAATAAAATTTATAAGAATATGGTGTGTGTACAGGCTTGGAAAGTTATACCTTCTACAAAATTAGAGGGGATTATTGATATTGTAAAAACAAAAATATTAAATTTCGTATTAGAAATAGAAGTTATTAATCCTGAAGCTGGAGAAGCAAAATTGAACACGAATCCTATCCCACAAGATAAGGTGAGTCAGATTTTTAATATAAATATTTCAGGAAATGTTGGGAATTTAGCTTCGGGGAATAGCAACAGCGGTATTCAACAATCTACAAATAATGAAATTCCAAAAGAATTCTTGGAGATAATTACTAAGATTCAGGAAGAAAATAGTGATGAAAACTCTGTTTTACAAGAGCTAGAGAATAAAGTAGAAGAGCTAGGACGGAATGTTGGAACTGTAAAATATAGTGAAAAATATAAGGAATTAATAAGTTTTATGTCTGATCATGCAACTGTTGTTAGTGGATTAGTTTTGCCTGTTTTGCCATATTTAAGTTCATTATTAAATATATAGTATTGATTGAAAAATATTCAAAAAATACCTATCATAAGGTATATATCAAAACTGCTGGAGTAGTGCTATGACTACCGCAAAAGTTTTTATGACAGGCCGCAGTCAAGCCATTCGCTTACCCAAAGAATTTCGTTTTGAAGGCAAAGAAGTAGAAATCTTCCGCCGAGGTGACGAAGTCATATTGCGAGAAAAACCAGTCACAGCAGATCAACTATTTAAAGTTTTGGCGCAAATGCCAGACGACTTTTATGCAGAAACAAGAGTGGATGAACCACCGCAAGAACGAGAAGAGTTCTAATGCCAACACAATATTTATTGGATACAAATATTTGTATCTATATCACCAAACATCAACCCGAAATTGTACGTCAGCATTTTGAAAAACATTTACCTGACGGCAATATTTTTATTTCAGTGATTACTTTAGGTGAACTTCGCTTTGGTGCGGAAAAAAGCCAATGGAAAGACAAAGCTTTCAAAGTTATCGATGAATTAACTTCAATCATTCCTGTTATAGAGTTAGATGAACACACCGCCGTACACTATGCTCAAATTCGAAAACAGTTAGCGCTTCAGGGGCAAATAATTGGCAATAACGATTTATGGCTAGCTGCTCATGCACGATCAAATAATTGGGTCATGGTCACAAACAATGAAAAAGAATTTCTGCGTGTAGACGAATTGCAAGTTGAGAACTGGCTCAGCAAATCTCTGTAAACCCACCAAAATTTCCATTCGAAATTATGCTTTGCCTAAATGCCATTATCAATTGTCGAAATGACCAATAGACATTCATCACAAGAGGGTTATACTGAATCTACCATTTCTAAAAACACATGGAGAACAAAAATGGTTACTGCTGGTCAAAAACCCGGAACAGGCTTCTATTTTTGTGTTCAATGCGGACACCGCGTTTACTTAGAAATTGGTACTGATCGTTTACCACCGTGTACCAAATGCCAAGGCAATCAATTTAACAATAAGAATGCCTAAGCTGCAAAACACTAACAGTTATCCGCTGTTTAGAAAGAAAAGCCCTATCACTCGATAGGGCTTTTTGCTAACGTATAACACTGCATATATAAAAACAAATTGCACATTTAACTGTTCGGAGAAGCACATGGAAACAATATTAGGACTGTGTATTGGTATTGGCTTAAGTGCTGCCTGTGGCTTCCGTGTCTTTGTACCTTTATTGGTGATGAGTGTTGCTTCCATTTTAGGACTATTCGAACCGATGAAAGGATTCGAATGGTTGTCTATGCCTGCGGTTTGTATTGGCTTAGCAATTGCGACGGTTTGTGAAATTGCCGCGTACTATATTCCTTGGGTAGATAATGCGCTCGACACCATTTCAACACCTGCAGCCATGATTGCAGGGACGATTGCCACAATGGCAGTAAGCTCAGGTGAAATGTCACAGTTTGCCAGTTGGGCGGCAGCAATTATTGTCGGTGGTGGTACAGCAACAGCAGTGCAAATGAGTACTGTCGCTGCGCGTGGTGTATCTACCGCAACCACAGGTGGCGTTGCAAACCCCATCTTATCTACTGGAGAGTGGATTGGTGCTGCAGTCTTGTCAGTATTGGCCTTTTTAGTTCCATTTTTTGTTGTGATCTTAGTGATTGCAATCGTGATCTGGCTGGTTCGCCGCATTCGTCAGAAACGAACTGTACAGGTCGACACCCCTTTATAAACCAATCAACATTTCACTCTAAAATGAATCCATCTTTTAGAGTGAGTGATCTGCGTGTTTGCTTAATAAATATAGAAATAAAAATCCGAAATCGAGTTTTTCAGCGTTTGATAAAGATTATTAAAATTATAAGAAGTGATACAAAAAAATGAACAATCAGAGGAATTTAAAAGGTTTGGGCGGGTGGCTTATTGTGTTGGGGATAAAAATTGTCCTATCACTACTATTGCTTTCATTTGATATTTATAGCCTATATCAACTTTTTCAAAATGAGGCGTTAAGTCAAATAAGTGATCAAAAATCGGAACTTTATTATCCAACTCTGATGTATTTACTCTATATAGAAAGCATCTTAAATATTGTATTTTTCTTACTTTCAGTTTGTGCTGTCTACTTATTTTTTAGTAAGCATCTTTACTTTCCAACATTCTATATTGCGTTTATGGCAAGTTTTTTATTGGTACAGTTATGTGATAGTGCCATTTTGAGTGTGCTATTCACCGATAAAAATGCATTTGATACAGAGACCATCATGCAGTTAGCGACGAGTACTATGGGTTGTCTGATTTGGACGCCGTATTTGTTGATGTCAGTTCGAGTGAAAAATACCTTTACTCAACATTCCAAGCACTCGGCTTAAGCGAAAAAAATACTATCGAGCAATTTCACTATCTGTCCTAAAAGAGCACATCATTCTGCGTTTAAGTTATCCACGAGACGGCTAAAAAAATCTTTAAATACCGATTGATTTTTGAACAATAAAGGCATAATTTTAGTATGTGATTATAAATCACATAATTTTTATATGGATTTATTAATCTTTGAATTTTATAAAAAATAATGAGGGGAATGGTAGATGATTAAATTTATAGTCGATGAAAATGCCTTAATGAATGGCTCACATTTAATTCACAATGGTACGCAAGGATGTGTAGACATGCCGCAGTTTGAGCAGCAAATATTGATTGGTTATTTTGCCAATTTCGAACTCGCTTATAAGCGTGCACGTATGAGTTGGCCAACAGAAAAAGTGGTCGGTTGCGATAAATGCTGTAGTCAAAGCTAGAAATTCAACATGCATTAACCTTGAAATAAAGCTGTATACCCAAGAAAAATGGCGCAGAAATTGCTAACTAAAACAGGTAATCGCGTTATGAATAGGATATACGGCATGACCACAGAAACCATCCGTTCTACAAAATATCCAGCAGAGGCGCATGCCTATGCAGCATGGCCTTTGATCCTGATCATCATTGGTGGTGCGATTGGACTGGTATATGCAGTGATTGCTTATCTGATCAATCTCAAAATATATACATCAGACCTCAGCCGAATGAATAAAATTTTGGCCAATTTACTCTGTGGTATGGCGGCATGTAGTGGTTGGTGGTTTAGCGCACAGTGGGTACAAAGCTATTTAGTTCATTGACCAACACCACGTTGAAAAGATCAACCCTAATATCTGCAGAACATGGATAGGCTTAGATCTCTACTCAAAGGGCGGAGTTTTGTATGAAGTTAATGGATGAATGTTCAGCGGCGATATATTTTTAAATTTGACGCTGTGTTTGGACATTTTGTCTGTTGTAAAAGAAAATTTTCTTATAATTGGGCAAATCTGCAGATAAAAAACGCTGAAATGAGCTGAAAAGATAAAATATCCTGCTAAACCTAAAATGGCTGAAAAAATTTGCTGAATTTGCAGAAAATTAGAAAAACTTAGGAAATTAATCCCGATCCTCTTTGGTTAAAGTATATCTCAAGGGTGTGATAGAGATTGAAAAGAGTAGCATGCTGTCAGTGGTGCAAAACACGTGTACAGTACTCACCCAAAAGGTCTCGATTCAGCTTAGGACGCTATAAACCAGAAGTTTATAGGCTATAAGATCATGACTTACAAAGTGATGATAGTTGAAGTAAACAATATTGTTTTCTCTTATACCACCCCAAAAATTTAAACCAAAATAAAAAAGAATAATGAATCATTACTCCTTTAATCCGCATAAAACAAACGACACCAGTTTAGTCAACATAAGCTTAAAGATCATCAGGCATCTCCGGTAAAAATAGTCCTAAGCCAAGTGTTAAATCTGAACGAATTTCATTTTCATCGCATTGAATAGCCTCTGTGCTTTTTGCTACTTTTTTTAAGCACACCTCAATTTTCAAATCTCGCTGTGGTATGCATTATTGACTCTTAATCCAATTGGAGAACTCATTTCAATACAAGTTCTCATTGGTTAAAAGTCCTGTCTAGAATTCAAATGATCCCGATGGTTTGAGTACTAAGTTATGGCGAAAATTCTCGGGAAAAGTCATTTATAAGATGGAAAAAATGCTAAAACATGATACAAGAAGAAAATATTTTCAATATATCTTTAAATGTGAAAAATATTTTTAAAATAAGTCAAAAATAGTAATTTTCAGGGAAACAATCCCTCATCGATACCACTACTATATATCTCAAGGGTGTGATAGAGATTGAAAAGAGTAGCATGCTGTCAGTGGTGCAAAACACGTGTACAGTACTCACCCAAAAGGTCTCGATTCAGCTTAGGACGCTATAAACCAGAAGTTTATAGGCTATAAGATCATGACTTACAAAGTGATGATAGTTGAAGTAAACAATACTGTTTTCTCTTACACCCTAAAAAATTTTTAAGAATTCAATCGAATAATAAATCCTTCCATCTTTTTCAAAATTCCAAACTTCGCATTCATTCCAGACAAACTTTGATCATTGCTGATGTAATAAATATCACTCAGAACAACTCAAACTTAATCTAAGCTTCGGATTGTCCTTTTTCACAAAGTTGTTATGCTTAACTATCTAAATTTTAAATAATTTTGATATGGGTTATCTGAATCAATTGATACAGGATTGTCTGCAGGCACAGCAGACTAAAGCTGAGCGTATATTTGAGTTTTCAAGCTTTGATGATCTTGCTCTACACGCACATTATATTTATGTGATAGAGCAGGTTAGTGGCGATATACAGCAGACATATCAGGACTATGCTGCATTTAAGGCATTGAAAACCCATGCCTGTGCCAAGTTAAATCAACCCAATCACATTCTGTATGTTGGATCATCACGGACAGGTATAAAGAATCGTTTAAAACAGCATTTAGGTCTTGGGCCTAAACAAACTTATGCCTTGCATTTGTCGCAGTGGTTTCAGGGCATATATCGCATCACACTACATCAGTATCCTTTAACCACGAGTGCAAGCATCTTACAGTTACTGGAGGATGATTTATCTCATTCATTAGCACCAGCCTTTGGTAAATTGGGGACCAATAATCGTTAGGGTTAGACCTGATCGGTTAAAGTCGATTGACAGCGAATTAGTCAGTTGTTATTTTGCCGACATTCTCCCAGTACACAGTCTGTCCATGCCTTTAGATCCCAACTTTGTCTATGCGCCGCCTCAAGGTCCTCTACGTATTTTGTATGAAGATGCAGACTTGGTTGTCATCGAAAAACCGGCGGAATTGCTGTCGGTTCCGGGACGTTTGCCTGAGCATCATGACAGTGCCTATCTTCGAGTTTTGGAACAGTATCCTGCAGCAAAGATTACCCATCGTTTAGACATGGCAACATCAGGCATTTTGATGTTTGCGAAACACCGCGATGCAGAAGTGGCGGTGAGTAAAATGTTCCAAGCGCGAACGGTTCAAAAGCAATATGTAGCTTTGGTTCAGGGCAAACTTGAAGGTGAGGGCAGTGTTGAAGTGCCCCTCATTACGGACTGGGAAAATCGCCCACGACAGATGGTGCATTTTGAATTGGGAAAACCCTCAAAAACCTTGTATCAAGCCATTAGCTATGACGCAAGCAAAGACATTAGCCGAGTATTATTAACGCCAGTGACAGGGCGTTCTCATCAGCTACGTGTACACATGATGCATATTGGGCACCCCATTACAGGGGATCAACTGTATCACCCGAATGCAAAGCAAAGCTCACTCGGACGGATGGCGTTACATGCTTGCGATCTGGCATTTACCCAGCCCTTAACCCAACAAGCTGTTCATATTCATTGCGCAGCAGAATTTTAAAGCATATTCATGTGAATGCTCATTGTTCTTAAAATCTGCTATGTTGCATTGAAAATTTTGTGTAGCTTAGCAAGCTAAGAATAATTACAGCCTTAAATAGATTTTTCTGCTTTAAAAATGAATAATGATGTACAACATATCCCCAATTCTGGGGATATATAAATAATTTAAATATCTCTATAAAGTGTGTGAAATATTTACAAAGATTAATATTAAGTTTCTTTGTATCTTTTAGTAAATAAATACCATTTCTAAAGTTTTATTATATTTTCTAAAGAATATTGATTGATTATTTTTTAATATGAAAATTTTTTATTAAATTGATTTAAAACAGTATTTTAGTTGAATTGTGTGCAAGTGTGTATTTGGTCAGATAAATACGGTTTTTTGCATTTGTTCTGCTAATATGAAATGAATTATAGATTTTAACTTTTGTAACTTAGGTTTGTTTTGGGGAATAAACTTAAATTATTGAAGCTTATTTTGAGGATTGGCAAATGATCAATATTGCTTTAATCGTCCTTATCATCCTATTAATTGTGGCTCTCCTTTTTGTTTATAACCGCAAATTGAAAAATGATAAAACCCTACGTTCACTGCAGGAAAACTTCGACCGTACGCGGCTAAAACTGGCTGAAACAGAGTCCCAGCAAGATGAATTGAATTATGAAATCAGTCAATTACGTATTCAAAACTGTGGGCTCAAAATCCAAGTCGATAAAGTAGCAAAATATCAACATATTGTAGAGATTGAACAATATGTTGAGTATCGAACTTTACAGGCTGATGGTTTGGTGGAAGTCACCAAAGCCAATGCCGATATCATGTTGAATGATATTCGCGCACAGATCGAACAAGTGCGTCAGTATTTGAGCAAATATCAAGAAAGAGCTAAATCACAAATACAGGAACAAGCCCGTGCCGAGTTAAAGGGTTTGTATAGCCAAGCGCTGGATCAGCAGCATTTGGAAAACATCAACCGTGCTTTGGACAACAAAATACGGGGCTATCAGTCAGCATTCTTTTTACCTTTACAGAGTATTTTAGATCAGCTGATGGATGGCATGAATGAATCTGCGGCAAAGCAAAATTTGACTGCGGTACGTTGCAAAATGATTGATGCAATGGAGCAGCAATCGACTGCAAAATGTAATTATGTAGATGAAGAACGTCGTTTGGCTGCGATGCAATTATTTACATTGGTGTTTAATAGTCGTGCTGATTTGTATTTAGCCCAATTAAATACCAAAAACTTAGGTGAGCTATTGCAGGCTTTGGCGGATGATTTCACCTTGCTCAATGCGCATGGTGTACATTTTAGTCAGGCACGGGTACTCGACAGTTATCTACAATTACGCTTAGAAGAATTGAAAATGGCAGCTTTGGTTTTACATCTTAAAGAAACTCAGGCCCACATGGATGTTGTGGTTTAATTTGAATTGTTATCAGAAAGATCACTTCGGCGTTCTATTTCTGATTAAAGAGATTTAGCTAATGCAAATTGCAACAATTATCCGTTAATCTAAGTCAACAGAATAAAATTCATAAACGATAAGGGAAAGTACAATGACTCGTGATTTTAAACAATTTCCAGATGATGATAATGGCAATGTGCTGTGGCAGATGCAGCAAGATGGTGATGATTTATCTGTGCCGCACGAAATCGAATATTCAATTGCCTTTTCGAACGAAGCGCAGGCTGAACAGTGTGCATTGTATTTATTGAAAGAAGAGCAAAAAATTTCGTTGTTCCAAGATGAAGAATCAGATCGCGTGGAATGGATTATCACGGTCTATGTTTATATGGAGCCTGATTATGAAGATATTGTCGATTTAGAGCAGTGGTTTATTAAAATTGCAGAACAACATTCAGGCGAATATGACGGTTGGGGTTGTATGGCTTATATCTATGAAGATGATGATCTGGATGAAGATGAAGCACAATTGAGCTAAGTCTCACTATTGTATCGTTAGAAATAAGAACCCAGTGATTTAACTGGGTTTTTATTTTTTAAATTGTAGGGATGTTGAGTTAAGTATATATTTTTAAACAATTTAAATTCAAGTTAATATGAATGCAGCTCACAAAACATAACAAGGCATTGCGTTAAAGTGATGGGATCAATCTGTAGGATTCGCTATAGTATTGAACAGCAATAACCTTTCTCGCACGTTTCAAAGCTGTTTCATTTAGAACGTTTCAGTGTGATAAAAATTGACGATAAAGCGAGGGTGAATGCATGTGGATGATTCAGTGAAAACAATGAAAAAGGACATCATCATGAGCAATACTGTTCGATTACATCGTGTTTTTAGTGCGCCTGTAGAGCGCGTTTATCGTGCCTTTGTGGAGCCAGATGCTTTGGTTAAATGGATGGCACCGCATGGATTTACTGCCCATGTGGAACATTCGGATGTGCGTGTAGGTGGCTCGTACCGTATGTCGTTTCAAAATTTTTCAACGGGAACCACACACGCTTTTCATGGTGATTATCATGATGTCGTGCCGAATCATTTACTGCGCTATACAGACCAATTTGATATGCCAGAGTTAGCCGGTGAAATCGAAGTCACTGTTGAGTTTAAAGCGGTATCAGTAGGAACCGAAGTGACGATTGTACAGGCAGGGTTGCCGAGCGTTATTCCACCAGATGCCTGTTATTTAGGTTGGCAGGAGTCTTTACAGTTACTGGCTTTTTTAGTGAATCCAGCGATCCCCGATGAATAATTTGAAGAATGATCGAAAAACTATAAATAGGCGAAGGAGGGCTTAATGACTGTACACATTAAACGTATTTATGATGAGATCAGTCCAGATGACGGGAAACGCATATTAGTCGATCGCTTGTGGCCGCGAGGTATCAGTAAAGTGAGCGCAGAGCTAGATTTGTGGCCGAAGGCATTGACGCCATCGACAGATTTACGTCGTTGGTATCATCAAGACGAGGCAATGGCTTCTCGTTGGGACGAATTTAAACAGCGCTATTTGCAAGAAATACAACCCAATCAAGCCGAGTTAGAACAACTGCGCGCATGGGAAAAAGAGGAGCCCCTGACCTTACTCACAGCGGCCAAACATATGGATAAAAATCATGCGCATATCTTAAAAGCTTTAATATTAAATACCTCATTAGAGATCTAAAATTTAAACCTTCAAGTGCTGTAGCGTTGTGAAATTTACGACCTTCACAAGGTGATTAAACCATACGAAATTTATGGTTTTTAAGTTTATGAAATACATAAAAATGTTATATTAAGTTTTTATGGATTTTTGCGTCCATCTTTTTTTGAGGTCTTTTATGTCTTTACCCAATTGTCCCCAATGTAATTCTGAATATACCTATAATGATGGTGATTTACTGATTTGTCCTGAATGCTCACACGAATGGCGTGAAGGCGAAAGCGCTGCAGATGAACAGGTGCTGATTAAAGACGCCAATGGCAATGTATTGACCGATGGTGACACGGTTACTGTGGTGAAAGACCTTAAAATTAAAGGTTCATCCTCAGTGGTGAAAGTGGGCACAAAAGTTAAAAATATCCGTCTTTTAGCTGATGCAACAGATGGCCATGACATTGACTGTAAAATTGATGGTATCGGAGCAATGAAACTCAAATCTGAATACGTGAAAAAAGTTTAATTTTCGTTATTGTTCGCTCTAAAGCAACTTCCAATCATCCTAAGCGAAGTCTACACTTGGCTTGGGATGACTACTTAAACATGAAATAGATAACTAATCCGCTATAGATTTTACTTTTCAGCCTGCATAATAGAAGCATTACAGGTTTGAAATGTCTTTACTATGCCGCATATTCATTTGGAATATTCCAATAACCTTGAGCTTGAGCCTCGTCCTTTACTTAAAGCGCTAAACGCTGCCTTATTTGAATCGGGTCATGTCAGTGCCATCAATGATATTAAGAGCCGTGCTGTAGCTCAGCAAGATTTTGTTGTGGGTTTGGATGAACACGCTCAACATGCGTATATGCATGCCAAAGTTTCATTATTGACGGGTAGAACGGTCGAAGTGCAAAAGCAAATTTCATTGTTGTTATTGGACGTGATGAAACAACATGTCACAGCTCCAGCAATAGAAGTGCAACTTTGTGTGGAAATATTAGAAATGAATAAAGCGACGTATTCAAAGCAGATCCTCAGTCCTTAAGGCCTTTATTCAATGCGTTGAGTAAAGCATATCTATTCACAAATACAGCATAATGAAATCCGACTTCGGTCGGTTTTTTTGATTGGAATTATTTATTGAAAAACATTTTCTTAGTGATTAAATTTTAAGCCTTGACACTGATCAAAAAAGACATTGAAAAATGTGACCGAGTTCATTTATATTCTGTAGATCAGGTTGAATTTCCAACAATAAATCCTGATCGAATAATAGATAAAACAATGAAAATGAAGGGGTAACATATGTCGGAATGCTACCAGATCACTCATTCTAATGATCAGCAGTTTCGTTTTCTATTAAAAGCATGGAACGGTGAAATCATTTTAACGAGTGAATGATATAAAGTGTAAGCATCATCACAAAATGGGATTGAGTCTGTACAAAACAACAGTGCAGATGATAGTCGCTTTGAACGACTGAATGTTAATAATGGTAAACCATATTTCAATCTGAAAGCGGCAAACCATCATATTATTGGGATCAGCCAATTTTATGCCAGTGAGCAATCGCGCGATAAACGCATTTAGTCAGTTAAAACCCATGGTGCGAATACCCAAATTAGAGAATTAACAGCTTAAATTTGAAACAACCTGATTAAGACAGCCAAAGCGAGATGAACAAACCAGAAGGCTCGTCAAAATCACAAGATCAAAAGCTATATGGTTCTCAGATAAGCGCTGTTAGGTTGGATGCTATTCAATCTAGATCAGGCTTATTTAACGGTACAAGGAAGTACCACAACTTCACTGGCTAGAGTGGTGAACGATGAATAAGCAGAATCATATTTTGTATTATGGGCTCATTGCGATCTTGATCATCGTCTTGGGTTGGATGATTGCGTCTCCGTATTGGGTGCTGTACCAAATACGTCAAGCCTATGAGCACAATCAACCTGAAAAAATTGCTCAATATATCGATTTTGCGACAGTCAAATCGAGTCTAAAACCACAAGTTAAAGACCTCATTCAACAGAAAACTGGGCTACAGCATTTACCCGAATTCGCTCAGTCGTGGGGTGGGCAGCTCAGCACAGTCCTCAGTGCAACGCTGGTCGACAGTCTGGTCAATCCAAACAGTATCATGCTGCTTTTACAAGGCAAAGCATTAAAAGAGTCGATCCAATTACCAGAAATAACCCAACTAACCGATCCGAGCATGATTAGCTCAGGGATTGAACTATTCACTCATGCTGAAAATAAGGTCGCAGAACAACCTCATACATCAACATCATCCAAAAAGGATGCAACTCCAACTACTGTCGCTTTAAAACAAAGCCAGTCCCTTGAACCCAAAGCAAGCTATAGTGCTTGGAATCGATTTGATCTGTATGTGCCGCTCCAAGGCCTAAGCGAAGCAACATATACCGTATTTAGAATGCAACGCCGCGGTTGGAGCTGGAAGATCGTTGAAATTCAACTTCCAAACGCCTCACAGAATAATGCTTCATAAAAAATCTCTGTACACGACAAATTTCACAGAACCCTTATCCTATCAGGATTCTGCTTTCTTAAAATTGCCAAAATTTCCTTAAACTCTTCTTTTTTCCCAAAACCAATTAAACGCTGAATCGCCATTTGAACATAGTCTAAACCATAGCGAAATAAACTCATTGAGAGTCGTCCATGCTTCTTTATTTTTATCGCTTTTTTTTGATTATGTTGCCATTCACCCGTTAAGTAACACCAACAGAAGCTTATAGCTAACACCGCAATCAATTTTTTCACTCGTCTAGGGTCTGTCAAGCGCGTATTTTCAAGATTAAACCCGCGTCCTTTGAGACAACTGAATAAGGTTTCAATTTCCCAGCGTAATGCATAATCCTGAATAGCATTGGCATTAAACTGAGGAGAAACGACGAGTAAAAGCTCTCCATTTTCTAACTGTAGTGCACTTATATATAGTTTCACCCGACCAACCAAAATCCGTCGTTTACGACATTCAATTTGACCAACTTTAAGATGGCGAAATAAATCACTAATTTTATGATTCTTTCCTAAATGATTGGTGACAATGAAGTTTTTTTAACACGAATGCAGAAGTTGATGTCTTGTTCAATTAACCATGTAAACCACTGCTCACCGATAAACTCTCTGTCTGCGAACACATTCACAATACGGTCTTTACCAAAAATGGCTATAAAGCGTTGAATCAAAGCAATACGCTCTTTCGTATCTGAATTTCCACGTTTATTAAGCAATGTCCAAAGGATAGGTATCGCTATTCCACGATAAACGATTGCGAGCATCAGGATATTAATATTTCGTTTTCCCCATTTCCAATTGGTTCTATCTAAAGTCAGTTGCACTTGGTCGAATGAAAACATATTGAAAATCAACTGAGAAATTTGACGATAATCAAAATACTGACCTGCAAAGAAGCGCTGCATACGTCGATAAAATGATTGTGGTAAACACTTGATGGGCAAGGCTTTAGATGCAGAAGAAAGATTACATGTTTGCTTTAAAATAATCACAAGCATGATGAGCGCAAAGCACTTTAAATGTGACTTGTTCCATTTTAGAGATTTGTTTAAGATAAGATATAACTCATTGAGATGTGTCATAGTATTCGTCGTTAGAAAACAATTATTGTGACATTATTTCAATGAGTTATCTATTTTTGTCGTGTACAGAGATAAAAAATAAAAGAAATAGGTGCCAGAGATGCAAGATAAAATCAAAATAGTCGGTGACCAACAGGCCGCTGACGAAATTCTGCAATTTTTAGCCAATTGGGATGAGGTTATCTGCCAATTGAAAATTGAGAATATTGCTGAATCCTGCGCAGCAGATGTGAACTTTTTTGATGCCAGTTGTGAAATGCGCGGCTTAATGGCATATCAAAAAATGTGGGAATTTTATCGGGAGTATTTTCGTGAAGGTTTAAAGGTGTTTAGGCGGGAACTGGTCATCCATGCAGAACCTGATATTGCCTTTCTGCACTGTTATTCCAAAATTGATGATAAGAGTGGGATACCAACGCCAGGGATCTCGTGGTGTCGTAACACCATTGGGATGAAAAAAACGCAGTCTCTATGGAAGATCGTTCATCAACATATTTCTGTTCCAGTGGATATTGTGACTCATCAAAGTAAAGTAATTATCTTTTAATTCATCTCAAAACACAGTATGAAAACAGAGCCATGTCGCTCTGTTTTTTTTCTTTGCAAATCATTACATGAAATGCGTATGCAGTTCTAAAACTTCAGCCTAAATTAAAAAATAATGACCATCGTTCAGGATAAGAAAATGGATCATAAAAATAATAAATTAGCGCAAGATTTTGAATCATCACCATCAGGTCAAAAGCAAGGCTTACAAGACCTGAACGCCTCGAAGCAAATGCCCCCTACAGATTTACATAAAGTGATTCGAATCACGGCAGGATTCATCATCGGCAGTTTGCTGATTGCGGCCTTATATCTTGGTAAAGATATTTTTATTCCATTGGCACTCGCAATCTTATTGGCATTTTTAGTTGACCCTTTGGTGATGAAACTCCGAGGTTGGGGACTACCACAGATGCCATCGATATTTATTGTGGTCGGTTTGGCTTTGGCGATTTTGTCCGGCGCGGCTTCATATTTGGGGTATCAACTGGGGCAATTAAGCCAAGAGTTACCGCAATATCACGGTACGATTCAAAAGAAAATGGATTCAATTCGTCAATTTGCACGCGGCCCGAGTGTTTGGGATGGCGCAAAAACCACCATAGATACTGTTGAAAACTCGATAGATGATGTGGTGCCTGAAGAGAAAAATCCTAAAGTGCAGCAAGTGGAAGTGGTGGGACAACAACAAACCACGGCTGAAGCGGTCATGGCTTGGAGTGAGCGGGTGCTCAATCCCTTGGCAACCGCAGGTATTGTATTTTTATTTGTGATTCTGATTTTGGTCAATCGGAAAGATTTGCATGACCGTTTCCTTAAGCTGCTGGGCGGCAATTTAAATATCGGAACAGACGCACTCGATGAAGCCGCCAATCGTATCGGTAAATATTTACGTATGCAGCTGATGGTCAATGTGACCTACGGTATTCCGATGGCCTTGGGGCTTTGGTTTATTGGGGTGCCGGCAGCAATTATGTGGGGAATGGTGGCGATAGTGATGCGCTTTGTTCCCTATGTCGGCCCAATGATTTCTGCGATTTTCCCCATTGCATTGGCTTTTGCGGTAGATCCCACATGGAATATGGTGCTATGGACAGTGGGTTTAATTTTGCTCTTGGAGTTGGTCAGTAATAATATTATTGAGCCTTGGTTATATGGGGAAAGTACCGGACTTTCAACCTTAGCCATTATTATTGCTGCCATGTTTTGGACGGCTATGTGGGGGCCGATTGGTTTGATTTTATCGACGCCTTTAACCGCGTGTTTATTGGTGCTTTCGAGCTATGTACCATCCTTAGGTTTTATTAAAACCCTGATCGGTAGTACGCCTGCATTGGCACCGCATGAGCGCTTCTATCAAAGATTAGTCGCTGATGATGTGCAAGATGCCATGGATGTTGCACAGACTTTTATTGCTGAAAAGTTACCGAAGGATGCGACGGATGAAATCAAGGCACGTCGGGTTAATGCGTTTTATGCCAAAGTCGCGATTCCAGCCATACGGATTTTTTCGAGAGGCCACAACACCGAGGCCAGTGCTGAACATCGACTACGTTTACATCAGGGATTAAAACTGTTTAATCATAGTTTTCAACGGGCATATCCAGTGGCACAGCAGGATCAGAAAGCAGCGGTGTTATGTATCGGGGCACGTTGGGAAATTGATGTTCAAGTATCGGCTATGTTGGCGCATGGCCTAAGTTTAAGGGGTATTCCGGCTCAGGCATTTAGCGACGTATTGATTCAAAATCAGCATCAAAGTATAGATGATATCCAAGAGGATATTCAGATCGTATGTATTTCGATTTTCCATACAGCACCTGAAGCTCAAATCCGTCTATTAAGCCATTTTTTTAAGGCACAGTTTCCAGATAAAAAACTGATTTTTGCACTGTGGAGCTGTGATGAGATATCCCAATTAGATGCGATCAAAGAAAATTTCACTGTCGATGCTGTAGTCAATAATATGAATGATTTGATATTAACCATTGAAGCTTTTCAATTGACGCATGGTGAGTCTTGGTTGGATGAGCCTGATCCTAGCGTTGAAGCACAACGCTTAAAAGCATTAGAAGAACTGAATGTTTTGGATGATCGGAATTTACCGATTTATGAACAATATATTGACGAAGCCCGACAAGCCTTCGATGTGAAATATGCACAAATTTCTTGGGTCAAGCAAGACTGGGTCTATACACCAGGTAGCCCTTTGGCTAAGGCTACCGAGCAACCGATGCAGGTGCGCCAGTCGAAACAAGACTCAATCTGCAGCCATTTGGTATATCAAAATGAACGCTTGATTATTGAAGACTTACAACGTGACCCACGCTTTGCGCATTTACCTGAATTGATGCATAACCGCATTCGCTTTTATGCAGGTGTTGCACTTAGAGACCGTAATGGGGTGGCATTGGGAAGTTTCTGTGTTTTAGATCGGCAGCCGAATCAAATGACCGATGATGATATGAGTCTTTTAAAAGACCTAGCGGCAGATTTGATGAATACGCTCAGTGATGAAAATGCGAAGCGAAAAAAATGTGAAGAGATACAGCAACTGAATGATTCAACTCTATAAATTTAAATTATGTAGCAGATCCATTTAAACTGGAGTTTCAATGAAAAGCATTCTAAGATGGCTCTAATATAATTATTTTGAGCCAAAGACATGAACAAAAATAATGTCATCTGGCAACTTTTATTGGGCTACGTTGCTGCATTGGCTTGTAGTGTGAGTTTTGCTCAAATTCAAGGAAATTATTTTTCACATAAGGATTGGGAAATCGCTTGTGATAATACGGGGACATGTCGCGTTGCAGGTTATCAAGCGGAGGGCAATCAGCCCGCTATTTCCTTGTTATTACAACGTGCCGCGGGCGCTCAAGCCCAAGTCAGCGCACGAGTGAAACTCGATCCTGAAACCTTCAATGCGGCAAAAAAACCACTTCAACTTTACATTTTAGGTAAAAATCAGGGAACTGTGCAGCTTGATGCCAAAACTGCGGAAGGTCAGTTAAGTGCAGCTCAAACTCAAAAACTGATTCAAGCCTTACAAGCCAACCAACCAATTGTGTGGAAAGGCAACAACAAAACATGGTTATTGTCTGTGCAGGGCGCTAGTGCGGTTTTGCTCCGTATGGATGATTTTCAAAAGCGCATAGGGACAAATTCGGCATTATTGCGTAAAGCCAATAGCAGTTCGGCCAATGTACTCAAACCGAAAAGTATTCCGAAAGTGTATATTCAAAATTATAGTAAGGGCTTACAAACACGGTATGCCGTCAATGCGCCCACAGCCAAACAATTATTTGGATTGATAAAGAAAAAAACGACAGTAGAAGATTGTCCTCAACTCTTTGATGCAAATTTCTTAGAGGATGATCGAGTCGTGGTGTTTCCAATCAATGGAAAAAATGCCTTGGTCGAAGTGCCATGTTGGCGTGGGGCATATAACAGTGGTAATGGCTATTGGCTGATGGATCGTAACTTAAAGCAAATCAAACAATCCGTGACCTTTTCTGGAAGTGGGTTTAGTGAAGGACAAATTTTCTCCAACCAACGTGGACGAGGCATTGGTGATTGTCAAAGTAAAGGGGAATGGTCGTGGAACGGTCAGCGCTTTATCCAAACTTATATGGCAAAAACCACACAGTGCAAAGGATTTGCTGGCGGTGCATGGGAAATTCCAACCTTAGTATATTGGGTTCAACTCGACTCTTAATTACAAAAAGCCCTGATATACAGGGCTTTTAAATCATATAAAGTAGTTTTTATCGGCTTAACATGAATAACCAACAATACTAAAAACGTTTTGGAATTTTTTGTCCGCCCACAACAGGTGATTCAGCGATTTTCAACACACCAAATAGCCATGTTTCGGCATGATGAACAGCTGCTTTGAGCTCATCACCTAAGGCTAAACGCCCAGCAATAAAACTCGCCAATGAGCAGCCAGAACCGTGATATTCCCCATCTAGTCGTGGACAACGGGTTTCAGAGACTAATTCACCCTGAATGTACAACGAGTTTTGGATATAGTCTGGCGTATTTTCATGGCCACCTTTTACTAATACCGCTTGAGCGCCCATCGCAAAAAGTTTTGCTGTAGCTTTAGATATGTCGTCTTCACCTGTGAGTGCGCGTAATTCTACGGTATTAGGTGTAAGCACAGTGGCAAGCGGAATCAATTCCGCAAAGGCTTTGACCAAAGTTGCTTGATCGCCCAAAGAACCACCACTATTGGCAACTAAAACGGGGTCGAGAACATAATGATATTCGGGATGTTCACGTAAAAACTCAGCGAGAGCCGCGATATTTTCAGTCGTTCCTAGCATTCCTGATTTTACACAGCGAATAGGGAGGTCACCGACGACAGCATGTGCTTGGGCCAGCAATAACTCACGAGAGGTCGCTTCAAACGAATACACTTGTTGTGAGTTTTGAACGGTTAACGCTGTACACGCAATGGCAGCATGTGCACCACTTTGACCAATGGCTTCAATGTCCGCTTGCAGTCCTGCACCACCTGAAGGGTCAAGACCTGAAAAGCACAGTACAGTAGGGCGCACAATGATGTCCTTATTAAACAAAATTTGCGATAGTATAGGCAACTTTGAGCGAACACTCGATAGTATTTTTGCAGAAGTGAATGGATAAGGTAAAAGCTGTGATTAAGAATATATTGATTGATCTCGATGGAACATTAACAGATCCAAAAGTTGGCATTACCACTTCAGCACGCTATGGACTGGCGAAAATTGGACATCCCATTTCGGATGAGACCAATATCGATTGGATCATTGGACCACCTTTGAAAGCCTCTTTGGCCAAAATCCTCAATGTCGATGTGCATAATGTACTTGCAGATCAGGCTTTACTTGGTTATCGCGAGCGCTTTGCAGTGACCGGCTTATTTGAAAATAAAGTCTATCCTGCGGTTGCCGACACTCTAGCAACTTTACAACAGCAAGGTTTTCGCTTGTATGTTGCTACAGCAAAGCCGACGGTCTATGCCCGCCAAATTTTAGAACATTTTGATTTGGCACAATATTTTACTGTGATCTATGGCAGTGAACTGAACGGTGAGCGCACCAACAAAGGCGATTTAATTGAATACATTTTGCAGCAAGAACAGTTGGATGCGAAGGAATGTGTGATGGTGGGAGACCGTGAGTACGATATTTTAGGCGCACGCCGTAATGCTGTGCCGAGTATTGCTGTGAGCTATGGTTATGGTAGTGCAGAAGAAATTCAAACGGCTGCACCGGCTCTGGTGATTGATCGTTTTAACGATTTGATTTCGAGTATTGAGCAATTGCAGCAGCAGAAAGTATCGTAGTTTGATTTACCCTTGCGAATGAAGCTGATTATTTAAAGATAATCAGCAAAATGAGCAAGATCACCCCACAGAAAAACCATTTGAGCAAAGGTGACTCATCATTTTTGATGGTTTCTGCTTCGAGTGCGATACCATGTTTGTCGTAAACAAATACAAAATGCGCATTTGCGCTTAGAGCCATTTCTTGAATGGCTTGTAGTTCGAGTGCGCTGACTTCTTCACTTAAGCGTTCTTTTAACTGAATAAAAATAACCGGCTGTCCAAACTCATACCACTTGAAGTGGATCTGTTGTATGAGTTGGTTGAAGCACTGTTCTGCAACATGATAGTTTCGGACAAAACTTCCGCGTTCTATAAACGCCAGAGGGCAGTTTTGTTCAGCTACAATTTGATGATCACGCGTTAAAACTTGCATTTGATCATAATGGATCTGTACCCAAACTGCGTCAGGAAAAGACGCTAATTTTTCTTTTAACATCACTTTTCGGTTTCATTATTTTTTTAATTACTAGCAGTATGTCATTAAAATTTAGAGAAAAATATAGCTGAGATATAAAAAAACATTGATCTATCGAGTTTTTATCTTAAAACGTCTTTCGCAGTTTTGTCACTTTGAATTTTTACTTCCATAATTGAAATATCTAACGCTTAAGTAGGTTTTTAAAACCATTATCCTTTTTCTAGAAAACTGTTTCTCATCTGATTTATGTAATCGACCTTGTAACTATTTCAGGCTTTTGAAAAAATTCAGACAGAAAATAATAAAGCTGAATGCTATGTCCAAATCATTTTTATTCCCTAGTCAGTGGCTCAAACCATTGCACCCACGTGATCCACATGAGCATCATCGTGTCGCGACCTCTTTAGAATTGCTTTTTGACTTGATCTTTGTCGTGGCGATCGCCACCGCAGGGCAGCAACTGCATCATGCCATTGTTGAAAATCATTTGGCTCAGGGGTTAACACTGTACGGCATGGTGTTTTTTGCTTTGTGGTGGGCGTGGATGAACTTTAGTTGGTTTGCCTCAGCATATGATAATGATGATGCGCTCTATCGAATCTTAACTTTTGTACAGATTATTGGTTCTTTGGTCATTGCTGCTGGTATTCCAAGCGCTTTTCAAAAGCAGGATTTTGACGTAATTGTGATTGGCTATGCCATTATGCGTCTCGGCTTAGTTACGCAGTGGTTTCGCGTTGCTAAGCATGATCTGTCCCGTCGGAAAACTGCATTACGCTATGCGTTTGGAATCATACTGGTACAAGTGGGGTGGCTGTTCTTTCATTTTTCACCACTGCATTTCACCGTTTATCTTTTCATTTTGCTCGCAATTGCTGAACTGTCTGTGCCAGTTTTTGCAGAGGCTGCAAGCCGTACACCGTGGCATGCGCATCATATTGCAGAGCGATATTCACTGCTCACCATTATCGTTTTAGGCGAATCTATTGTCGGCTGTTCGATTGCGATGACTGATGCATTAACGAATCAACGTTTTAGTACTGAACTGATCTTTTTGATGGTAGGCGGCCTGATGATGATGTTCACCATGTGGTGGTCTTATTTTGATACCAGTATTGCAGAGCGTTTAAATAGCCGAAAAATGGCATTTACTTGGGGGTATGGACATTTCTTTGTCTTTATTAGTATCGCGGCGATTGGTGCTAGTTTAGCTGCCGCAGTCGATGTGGTTTCGCATGAGGCACTGATTAGTTCTGAAAAAGAAAGCTACTTTGTGGCGATCAGCCTCGTGATTTATACGACAAGTTTATATTTACTCCATGAATTGCATCATCAAAGTGGCTTTAGAAAACTTTTATATCCTTTAACCGTGGTGATTGTTTTGTGTATTCCGTTGTTTATCACTCCTGCAGGTTATGCAATATTTGCGATGGCAGTGGTATATGCATTGAGGTTGATGTTTTCGAAGTGTTATTTCTATTAAAAATTAAAAAAAATCCCGCTATTCGAGCGGGATTTTTTTATTGATACTCAATACAAAAATAATTTGAGAGTAGTCTTAGCCTTTCTCGTATATTTGATGCATCGTTAGTACCTTGTTGACTCAATCTATTGAATTCTAAAAGATCAAATGAAATTTCATTTTTATCAGTTTCTATATTATTGTAGCTTTCAGCTAAAGCTTTATTTTTCTGAAGCAGTTGTTTCCATTCAATAAATTTTAATCGCGTAACATTTTCTAATTTATTTTGATAGATTGCATTTCTAAAAATTAAGTAATATAAAACTATATTACCTTGTGCTCTTAATAGTTCATCTTTATTTAGAAATACTTGACTCATTTGATTGAGTACGTTCTCCACATCTTTTGTAATTACTACGATTAATTCAGAATTATCAGCATTTTCTTGAACAAACTTATCCAAATAGATTTTCTTTGTATCAACAAGTTTATTATTTTTATTGAGGCTAAACTCTGTAAATAATACCTTCGCAGCAATATCTTGATGCTTATATCTTAAATTTTGAAATTTAACTTTTTCACTAAAAAAATCATGACTAATTAATCGTCTTATTGATTTAGTAACTGCACCACTAAATGCATTTCTTTTTTCAGCTGCATTTAATGGTTCACCATCATTCAATCTAGAAAACATTTCTTCAATTAGGTCAATATCATCCGTTATAACTTCTATAATCGGTAAAATTATCGAATCGAAGTCAATTCTTATATCAATGAATTCGGATGCTATATCTTTATAACCTAAGCTAGCTAGTTTAATTTTGGGATCTCTTAAATATGAAAAATCTTCAGCTAATGTAAACTTTCCCTCAATGAAGTCCCAGATAGCCTCAAGTCTTTGTCTTCCATCAATTACTGAATGGCTGAAAGGCTCTTCATTTTGGTTTCTTGTGTAGCTATGAAAATAAATTTTAGGTAAATCAAAATCATTGAGTAAAGAGTCAATAAGGAGTTGTTTTTTTGCTAAATTCCATACATCTCCAGCTCTTTGATAAGGTGGGTCTAATCGAATTTTTTTTCGATTAGCGAAAATTTTCATAATAGTAGAGTTTTTTAAATCATGAGTCTCAATGTAATTCATATTTGATTGCTCCACTTACTAATTCACCGATACTTGCTAGTTCTGGAAAAAGTTGAAAACTACTGAAACCTAAGAGTTTTAAATCATCTGAAATTTTCTTTTTTGATTCTTTTGTAATATTAATTTTTGTAACATGTTGGCCGCTATATAGTTCATCTATAGGGGTTTTGTCTAACTGATGAATGGTAAATACCCCTTGTTGAGCTTGAATTCTTACATTATTGCGTGTTGCTATAGTTGCTAATGGTCTCATTTCAATGTGAGGAGCTTCTTCCATTGATTGAAAAGTAAATGTTGTAAGATATTTGTCTTCAAATGATGGAATAAAGTCTAGTTCACCATCTCTTTTTACATTTGCTAAAGCATTTAATTTGATTGGATCTAATATCCATAAAGCTCCATCAGAGTCTAATTCATTTGAAACTGCAAAATATAATGCAACTAATGGGCTTTCACTCCAATCAAGCAAACGTGTTGGAACTCCATAATGTTGCATTAGGAAAAGCCAATCAAAGTATGACGTGGGTTTGTTTCCTAATAACATTGATGCATTTTGCATAAATCGATTTACAATGGTTTTTTCTGAAGTTGTAGCTTTTCTTCTTAGCAAGTTTGGAGTTAATTTCCAATTTTTATCAGCTTGTCCTCGATACCATTTAATATCCTGATCTTTAAAATTTTCTAATACTGCAATAAGTTGCTCTATTGATTCTATTGAATATTCTTGAGGCATGTAAGATTCGCCATTAATTATAAGTGTTAAAAAAGGAGAACTAAAAAGTTCTCCAAATTTATTATTACCAGCTTAACGCACCACCAGTTTGATAGTCTGTTACGCGAGTTTCAAAGAAGTTCTTCTCTTTACGTAAGTCCATCATTTCTGACATCCACTGGAATGGGTTATTCACACCAGCAAATTGTTCAGGCAAGCCCAATTGGCTTAAACGACGGTTACAGATGAACTTCAAGTATTCTTCCATCATGCCTGCATTCATACCCAATACACCGCGTGGCATAGTGTCACGAGCATATTCGATTTCAAGCATTGTACCTTCAAGAATCATTTGAATGATTTCTTCTTGGAACTCAGCAGTCCATAGGTGAGGGTTTTCGATCTTGATTTGGTTGATCATGTCGATACCAAAGTTCAAGTGCATAGATTCATCACGTAAGATGTATTGGAATTGCTCAGCAACACCATTCATCTTGTTACGACGACCCATAGACAAGATTTGGCTGAAACCACAGTAGAAGAAGATACCTTCAAGTACGCAGTAGAACGCGATCAAGTTGCGAAGCAAGATTTGGTCGTTTTCAGGTGTACCTGTTTTGAACGTAGGATCACTTAAAGATTGTGTATATTTCAGACCCCAAGCTGCTTTACGAGCCACTGAAGGAATTTCACGGTACATATTGAAGACTTCGCCTTCGTCCATGCCTAAAGATTCGATACAGTATTGGTAAGCGTGCGTGTGAATCGCTTCTTCAAATGATTGACGTAAGATGTACTGACGGCATTCAGGGTTTGTGATGTGACGGTAGATTGCAAGAACCAAATTGTTTGCAACCAAAGAATCCGCAGTGGAGAAGAAACCTAAAGAACGCATAACAATGGTACGCTCATCTTCGGTTAAGCCATTTTCAGACTTCCAAAGTGCGATGTCATGGTTCATGTTCACTTCTTGCGGCATCCAGTGGTTTGCACAACCGTCTAGATATTTTTGCCAAGCCCATTCGTATTTGAACGGTACAAGTTGGTTTAAGTCAGCGCGGCAGTTGATCATCGCTTTATCGTCAACTTGAACACGCTGAGCACCCATTTCTAGCTCTTCTAAGCCCGGTGCAACGTCTAGATTTTCTAGAGCGTTAGATGCTCTTGCCAACGGATCGGTTGGATCTGTTGGTCGATTTGTACTGGTTCGAGCGGGTTGTGCAGCTGCCAAATTCGGCGATGAGTGCTGTGCATTAGATACCACTTGCGAATCAGTCGTTTTTTGCGGTTCGACGGGCGCAGGCTGGTGAGCTTGTGCAGCTTGTTTCGGTTCATCATCTTCGAAATCGTCCCAACTTAGGATAGACATAACAGTTCTCTCTTCGTTGCTTTATATCTTTTATAGACATCCAGCGTCGCTGAGATGTCCTACTATACGCTCAATTTGTGTAAGCAAAATTAAGTTTTGTCGATCACTGCTCTAAAAGTGTTCGGTAGAGCAAATATCCCCACTACTTATTTTGATTACGCGATTTATATGCCTTAAACCAGAAATAGGCGATCGGGACATAAAAAGTCAAAATAAAGGAAACCACCAAAGCGATAAGCCCTAACTGATAGTTATGTGTCATATGTGGCATGGTGGTGTCCTTGATTGTTAAATATTAAATCCTCCCCAAACCCCTCCTTTAATAAAGGAGGGGATTTCCGTGAATTATTTTGTTTTCACGGAAGTCCCCCTTTGGAAAAGGGGGATTTAGGGGGATTGTATTAAGCAGCTACCTGAGTAGTTGGCTTAAAATTTTAAATATTTTGCTCTTTTGGTTGGTTTGCATAAATGAATACAACCAAGGAACAGGGAAGAAGGCATTGCATACAGAATTTCTGAGTTTGCTTACGCACAATGCGAGCTTTCTTCTTAAATTTTTTCAGCTCTTTCGACATGTTCTTTTCCTCTAAGGGAATCAATCATAACGAATTAGCAATAAAGTGAGTTCTTATGCTAACCACTCATAAGAATCAACCATTGCTAATACCGCAATAATGAGAAAATCTCGGTTGATTCCTAAATGGGTTAACTTACTGACAAGCCTCACAATCAGGATTATCAATTGAACATGCTTGTGGCACTGGCGCTGCATTTGCAAAACCGTCTTCCTCTGCAGGAACTTCTGGTTTTGCTTCAGGTGCTGCGACCGCGGCAACAGGAGCTGCTACAGTTGCAGGTTTAACTGCATTTAACGCACCTGTGTTAATGGTTGATTTCTCAGCAGAAGTCGCACCCAATGCACGTAGGTAGTAAGTGGTTTTTAGACCACGTAACCATGCCATTTTGTACGTCATATCAAGTTTCTTACCGTTTGCACCAGAGATGTAAAGGTTAAGAGACTGAGCTTGGTCGATCCATTTTTGACGACGTGATGCAGCATCAACAATCCAACGTGGCTCAACTTCAAAGGCAGTGGCGAAGATTGCTTTAAGCTCTTCAGGAATACGTGCAATTTTTTGAACCGAACCTTCGAAGTGTTTCAGGTCGTTGACCATTACAGAATCCCAAAGACCGCGATCTTTTAACGCACGTACTAGGTACGGGTTGATCACTGTGAATTCACCAGAAAGGTTAGATTTCACATACAAGTTTTGGAAAGTTGGTTCGATTGACTGTGATACGCCACAAATGTTCGAAATGGTTGCAGTCGGTGCAATTGCCATCACGTTTGAGTTGCGCATACCGTCTTTTTGAACTTTAGTACGTAAAGTATCCCAGTCCAAACGTGTTGTACGGTCAACTTCGAACATACGGTCAGGACGAGCTTTTTGTACGATATCTAAAGAGTCAATTGGCAAGATACCTTGATCCCAAAGTGAACCTTTAAATGTCTCGTAAGTACCACGTTCAACTGCCAAGTCGCTAGATGTTTGAATCGCGTAGTAAGAAATCACTTCCATAGATTCATCAGCGAACTCAACCGCAGCATCAGAACCATAAGCCAATTTCATTTCGTATAAAGCATCTTGGAAGCCCATGATACCCATACCCACTGGACGGTGTTTCAAGTTCGAGTTGCGTGCTTGAGGAACAGCGTAGTAGTTGATGTCAATCACGTTATCGAGCATTCGAACAGCAGTTTTAACTGTACGAGCAAGCTTTTCACGATCTAACACACCGCCTTGCACGTGTTGTACAAGGTTGATTGAACCTAAGTTACATACTGCGATTTCATCTTCGTTCGTGTTCAGCGTAATTTCTGTACACAAGTTAGAAGAGTGAACTACACCAACGTGTTGTTGTGGTGAACGTAAGTTACATACGTCTTTGAATGTGATCCAAGGGTGACCAGTTTCAAACAACATAGACAACATTTTGCGCCATAAGTCTTTCGCACGGACTTTCTTATGTAGCATGTTGGTTTCTTTCGCAATGCCTTCATAGTAAGCATAGCGTTCAGCAAATTCTGCACCTGTTAGGTCATGCAAATCAGGTGTTTCAGATGGTGTGAACAGAGTCCATTCAGCATCTTCGAATACACGTTGCATAAACAAATCAGGAACCCAGTTCGCTGTGTTCATGTCGTGTGTACGACGACGGTCATCACCCGTGTTCTTACGAAGCTCTAGGAATTCTTCGATGTCCAAGTGCCAAGTTTCAAGGTATGCACATACTGCACCTTTACGTTTACCACCTTGGTTGACTGCAACAGCAGTATCGTTGGCAACTTTAAGGAACGGTACAACACCTTGTGACTTACCATTTGTACCTTTGATGTACGAGTTAAGCGCACGAACTGGTGTCCAGTCATTACCTAAACCACCTGCCCATTTAGACAACATTGCGTTATCACGCATTGCGCCATAAATGTTGTAAAGGTCATCTGAAATCGTTGTTAAGTAACAGCTAGATAACTGTGGACGTAAAGTACCAGAGTTAAATAGAGTAGGCGTAGACGCCATGTAATCGAAGCTAGACAATAAGTTATAGAATTCGATTGCACGTTCTTCACGGTTTGCTTCGTTCAATGAAAGACCCATTGAAACACGCATGAAGAATAATTGTGGTAATTCGAAACGTACGCCATCTGAGTGGATGAAGTAACGGTCAAATAAGGTTTGTAGACCTAAATAAGTAAATTGGTTTGAGCGTTCTGGTTGAATCGCAGCAGCCAATTTTGCAAGGTCAAAGTTAAGTAGTTCTGGAGAAAGAAGATCAAGCTCGATACCTTTCTTCAAGAAAGTTTCTAAAGCGTCGCCTTCATTCGTGTCACTATCTAAACCTAAGAACTCTAACCCTGTAGCAACAAGGTCGTTACGCAATAAACGCGCAGTCACGTATGTATAGTTTGGTTCTTGTTCGATACGTGTACGAGTTGCCATCATCATGGTCGTTGAGATGTCTGACTCTTTTACGCCGTTATAAAGGTTTTTTACAGTCTCATCGATAATCGCTCGAACATCGATGCCTTCTAAACCTTCAGCTGCTTTAACAATATTTGCCTCAAGTGCGCCAAGATCAAGCGGTTTAAGCTGACCGTTTGAACCTGTCACTTGTAAAGTAGGGTGGTGGTGAGCACCAGTTTGTTTACGAGCTTCGGCACGTTGTTCGCGGTAAATCACGTAAGAGCGAGCAACTTTTTGCTCACCTGTACGCATAAGCGCAAGTTCAACCTGATCCTGAATTTCTTCAATATGAATGGTACCGCCAGAAGGTAAACGACGGTTAAAGGTATTCAATACCATCTCAGTTAATTGAGAGATACGGTCATGAATACGGCTGGAGTCAGCGCTTTGCTGGCCTTCAACGGCCAAGAACGCTTTACCAATCGCCACAGAGATTTTTTCTGCATCAAAAGGTGCAACGTCACCGGTGCGTTTAATCACCTGAATTTGACCAGGGGTTGAATTCGTTACGCTCATGCTAGCATAGCTCCATTTGTCATCTATTTTTATGTTAGGACCGTTTGAACTGGGCAATTTTTATGCCACAGTGTTTGAGGTTTAAACACAAGACCTAGTGGTTTAAAAATTTATTGAACACAAGATACGGGAAAATTCAGGGTATATCAATATTGACATTTTACTAAATGCTTTGAACTTTTCTGGCAGAAATCCATCTCAAAAAATCCCTATTTTTTATCTTTGTTATATATGCCTTATCCGACAAGGGCATAGCATAGCAAAGTCGAAAAAGAGTGCTTATAGATAACATTGTGGATAACTTCAGAAAGCCTAAAAAGTTGTGAATTAATCAGTCAGTTTTTATTCGATGAAAATGTATCCAAATTTATAATTGTTGGTATTGTGAGCAATAGGGCATGGAAATGATTGGTAAATACGGCTGCAAAAATGTAGCAGGTTAAATTTTATTACAAAATACGATATTGATGTATCAGTTTGGTGAATGCCATCTTGTTTACAATGTAAACGTGTGTATATTGCAAACTATGTTTAAGCGTATCTATCGGATTTCAAATAGGATACGCCCAATCAAATAAGGGGCAATCAATGAGCCAAGAAGAAAAGTTACCTAAAATTTTAATTGTTGAAGATGATGAGCGTCTTGCTCGTTTAACTCAAGAATACTTAATCCGTAACGGACTTGAAGTTGGGGTAGAACCAGACGGTAATCGTGCGATTCGCCGTATTATCGCTGAACAACCAGATATGGTATTACTCGACGTGATGCTTCCGGGTGCAGATGGTTTAACCATTTGTCGTGAAGTTCGTCCACACTACCATCAACCAATTTTAATGTTGACTGCACGTACCGAAGACATGGACCAAGTGTTGGGTCTAGAAATGGGTGCAGATGATTATGTTGCAAAACCTGTTCAACCTCGCGTTTTACTTGCGCGTATTCGTGCATTATTACGTCGTACAGACAAAGCACCAGAAGATGAGGTTGCACAGCGCATCGAATTTGATGATCTTGTAATTGATAATGGTGGTCGTTCTGTCACACTCAATAATGAGTTGGTTGACTTTACCAGTGCAGAATATGACCTTTTATGGTTGTTGGCATCTAATGCGGGTCGCATTCTTTCTCGTGAAGATATTTTTGAGCGTCTGCGTGGTATTGAATACGATGGTCAAGATCGTTCAATTGACGTGCGTATCTCGCGTATTCGTCCAAAAATTGGCGATGATCCAGAAAATCCGAAACGTATTAAGACCGTACGTAGTAAAGGTTATTTATTCGTAAAAGAAACCAACGGCATTTAATGTAAAATACCGTCCCTTAGTTTGGAAAAGTAGGACACTTTTACGTGTTTAAACACAGTATATTTTTGCGCGTTTATGCGGGGCTACTGATTTTAGTCTTTTTAGTCGCTACATTTGGCTATTTGCTGGTGCAAATCATTAACTACCAGCGCGCGCAAGAATATCGTGAATCGCTTACTGACGGTTTGGCTTTCATTATAAGTGAAGGTATTGCACGTCAGCCAAATGAACAACAAAAGTCAGATTGGGTGTCAGATGCATCCGATCTACTTGAGTTGCCTATTTATTATGTAAAAGCTAATCAGGTTGATTTAACCCGAGCGGAAACAAAACGTATAGAAGAGCGTAAAGCTGTAGTGCGTTGGGACGCACAAACCACAGCAGCTTATATTATTATTGGCTTAAAAGATGACCCTGCACATCTACTGTATATAAAAGCCGATAATATTTCAGAACGCCAAATGAAAGCATTGCCTGTATTTATACTGGATTATTTGGTGTATTACCCAGGTCAAGAAAAACAATATCTTGAAAAAATCCAACATCATTTTTCTTATCCAATTTCAATTCAAAATGTTCAAAGTTTGCCTTTAGACTCTGAGCAAATCGGTCGACTACGCTTAGATCACAGTATTATTTTGTATCGTGATAGTGCAACAGAGCGCGGCACAACTATTTCGATCGTATCACCAATTCCAAGCTCAACTTCAGAAGTCTTGGTCATGGGGCCGGTACCATTATTTAATTGGATGCCTTTCCAGTTGGCAGCGGGTATTACGCTACTGAGCTTGTTTGTCTTGAGCTTGGGTGTTTATGGTCTATTGGTGCCGATGCAACGTAAGCTGCGTGCTGTAAATTATGCGTTAAATAAAATGAAGGGCGGGGACTTATCTGTACGTCTGCCTGTCGAAAGCACGGATGAGTTTGGTACTTTAGCATCGAGCTATAACTCCATGTCAGATCATATTGAGCGTTTAATTGAAGCACAGCGTGAGTTGATGCGCGCGGTATCGCATGAACTGCGGACACCCGTGGCACGTATTCGCTTTGGTGTAGAAATGATGGCGGATGAAGATGATTATGATTACCGGCAGCAACAAGTTGAACAGATTGATAAAGATATTGAGGCTCTAAATACTTTAATTGATGAAATCATGACTTATGCCAAACTCGAACAGGGCATGCCATCTTTAGAATTTGAAGATGTTAGCTTGTTTGAAGTTTTAGATCAGGTCCTGATTGAAACTGAAGCCTTAAAGACTGGGAAAACCTTGGAATTGCAAGCACCACCAATTGGAGTGGTTGTGGAAACCGAGCGTCGCTATTTACACCGTGTTGTACAAAACTTGGTGGGGAATGCAGTGCGATATTGTGACGATAAAGTGCTGATTAGTGGTGGTGTGAATGATGAAGGTATGGCTTATATCTGTGTTGAAGATGATGGCCCCGGCATTCCAGAAGAAGATCGTAAACGTATCTTTGATGCTTTTGCACGTTTAGATGATAGTCGCACTCGTGCCTCAGGGGGCTATGGTTTAGGCTTATCGATTGTTAGTCGCATTGCATATTGGTTTGGCGGGACTATTGATATTGATGAAAGTCCAATATTAGGTGGAGCGCGTTTCACCATGACATGGCCTGCAACTCGTTTTAAGAAAAATAAACCGAAGTTAGATATTAAAGAGTCGAGTACCAATGAAAATTAAGTAAGCTTAGATATGTAGCTGAGCTGATTTTAGTGAATGATAAGTATAAAAGCCATTCAATTTGAATGGCTTTTTGATATCAGTTTTCTACTTATTCCGTAATTGTTGCATCGGGTTCAATAATAGGTTTGCCATTTTTTAATGCGGCAAGAGCATCTGCATTAAAATCGATGAGTAAGGAGTTGTTTTTAGCATCGATAGAATAATTGCTAATAAGTTTTTGATCACCGTTTAAAGTTTCAAGTTTATATTCATCTGCAATATTCATAATTCCGTTAAGGTTGGTTGTTGCAGAAGCTAAATCTTGTCGTAACAACTCATAGATATCACGTAAATCAAAAATGGCATTTTGAGCATCAGGATGCTTATCTAAGTAGCTTTTAATATGGTGAATCACCAATTGTGCAGATAGAAAATAATCAGGTTTATGCGTAAATTCTAAAGTCATTATTGTCTCTCCGTTGTGATTGCTTTTTGTGTTTTAACTACAAATATCACACTCTTTGTGGGTCGTGTCAAAGAATTGCAAAAAAGTCACAAGAAGCTAAAAAAAGACTTTTTTCTTTGTGCTAATTCAACTTGTTTTTCATTTTAGGGGTAAGATCAAAGCTAATAGATGGAATCAAACAGGCAAACAATTTGAAACAAGATGGAATTTATTTAATAAATGATATGGCCATGAAAATTTAATACATGAGCTAAAAGTTGAAGGATTTGTTCATGAAACTGAACAGTCATAATTTTCTGTTAAAATCGCATAAATGTAATAATTAATAAAAAAATAAGATCTAATCTAATTAAACGATTAATCCTAAATTTAAGGGAGTAAACCCAATTTAAATGCTGAAATGATTAAAAAATCATCCTAAAGACGAATATCGATAAGCTAGCAAGAAGCCTCCTCAATCAGGTACAATTGGCGGGATTAATTTTGTGTTTGGTGTATTTGAAGGCCAATACATACATTCTTTGTTAATAAATAGGCCTGCCAGGAGTTATCCCCGCATGAGTGCCATTACTCCATACGATTGGGCAATTATTGCCTTCGTGATCGGCGTTACATTCCTTTGCGTCTTTATGCTGACCGTCCCTTTACTCCTTGGGGGTAAATCATGGGGTCGTGCTAAGCAAGAGCAGTTTGAGTCAGGTGTAGTAGGTGCTGGTGGTGCACGTATTCGCTTGTCTGCGAAATTCTATTTAGTTGCGATCTTCTTCGTGGTGTTCGATATCGAAGCACTTTACCTTTATGCATGGGCATCTTCTGTTCGTGAAACTGGGTGGGTTGGTTTTGCAGCTGCAGCAGTCTTTATTTTAGTTTTACTTGCTGGTTTGGTTTATGAATTGTCTTCTGGTGGTTTGAATTGGTCACCTTCTGACAAGCGTAAAGCGGCGGGAATTAAACCTAAAATTGGTTCGCCAAATATGGATATCGCAGAAATCACACGCTTTAACTCTATTGAAGAGTTGGTTATGGACCCTACAGGTCAAATTCCAGCGCAATCATCTGGTCGTGTGAAATCTAAGTCACCGACTGCATCATCTGACAAGGAGTAAGACGGGATGAAATATACATTAACCCGTGCGAATCCGGATGCTGATCAATATCCACTTCAAGAGCGTCAAATCGTCACCGATCCGCTTGAAGAAGAAGTGAATAAAAATGTGTTCATGACTCGTTTAGAGGATGTTGCACATACAGCAGTAAACTGGGGTCGTAAAAACTCAGTTTGGCCGTTCAACTTTGGTACATCTTGCTGCTACGTAGAGTATGCAACGACTTTAACAGGCGTGCATGACTTGTCACGTTTCGGTGCCGAGGTTATTCGTGCTTCACCACGTCAGGCTGACTTGATGATTGTTGCAGGTACATGCTTCATGAAAATGGCGCCTGTAATTCAACGTTTGTACGAGCAAATGCTTGAGCCTAAATGGGTAATCTCAATGGGCGCATGTGCAAACTCTGGTGGTATGTACGACATTTATTCAGTTGTACAAGGTGTGGATAAAATCATCCCTGTCGATGTGTATATCCCGGGTTGCCCACCACGTCCTGAAGCTTTAATTCAGGCATTGATGTTATTGCAAGACCAGATTCAACTTGAGCGCCGTCCTTTATCGGCCGTGATTGGTGATGATCTTAAGCCAGTGTATAAGCCAAAGATGATGCCAGAACGTGACCGTAAGAACGCACAGCGTATTGCAGTGAAAAACTTACGCTCAATGGATGAAATTAAATAATCACTACGACGAAATATTGATACACCCGGACTGGGTGTAATTGTCGTTTTGATTGACTGAATTTGTATTAAATAGGAAGCCAAGCCAATGGCTGAAACTGACATTGCTATGCCAGAATCAACTCCAGTTGATTCCCGCCCTGCATTTGCAATTGTAGAAGAGCTCAAAACCAAATTTGGTGAGAACTTCTACGTGCAAACGACTTTTGAAGACTTTCCAACAGTCTGGGTTGAGCGCGCACGTGTACAAGAAGTTTTAATGTTCTTGCGTACGGTGTCACGTCCATACGTGATGCTGTTTGACTTGTCTGCGGTTGATGAGCGTTTACGTACACACCGCGATGGTCTGCCTGCATCTGACTTCACTGTGTTCTATCATCTGTTATCGCTTGAGCGTAACAGTGATATTCGTATTAAAGTTGCATTGAATGAGTCAGATTTGAACATTCCAACGGCAACCAACATTTGGCCAAATGCCAACTGGTACGAACGTGAAGCTTACGACATGTTTGGTATCAACTTCGAAGGGCATCCAATGCTCCGTCGTATCTTGTTGCCAACATATTGGGAAGGTCACCCGTTACGTAAAGAATATTCTGCACGTGCGACTGAATACACGCCTTATCGCCAAAACCAAGCGAAACAGGATTACGAACAAGAACATCTTCGTTTCGTACCTGAAGATTGGGGTATGAAGCGTGGGAACGATGATGAAGACTTCATGTTCCTAAACTTGGGTCCTAACCATCCATCTGCGCACGGTGCATTCCGTGTGATCTTGCAGTTGGACGGCGAAGAAGTGAAAGACTGTGTTCCTGACATCGGCTATCACCACCGTGGCGTGGAAAAAATGGCTGAGCGTCAAACATGGCACTCATTCATCCCGTATACAGACCGTGTTGACTACTTAGGTGGTTGTGCGCAAAACATGCCTTACGTTCTTGGCGTAGAGCAAATGGCAGGGATTACCGTTCCTGATCGTGCACAATGTATCCGTGTCATGATGTCTGAATTGTTCCGTATCAATAACCACTTATTGTTCATTGGTACTGCGATTCAGGATGCCGGCGGTATGACCCCAGTATTCTATATGTTCGCTGACCGTCAAAAAATCTATGACGCGATCGAAGCGATCACGGGTTACCGTATGCACCCAGCATGGTTCCGCATCGGTGGTACAGCGCACGACTTGCCAAACAACTGGCAGCACCTCATTCGCGAAATCCTAGATTGGATGCCGAAGCGTATGAACGAGTACTACACTGCAGCACTTAAAAACTCAGTGTTTATCGGTCGTACCCGTAATGTTGCTCAGTATGATGCTAAATCTGCATTGGCTTGGGGTGTAACGGGTACTGGTCTACGTGCTACAGGTATTGATTTCGACGTTCGTAAATACCGTCCTTATAGCGGCTACGAAAACTACGACTTTGATGTGCCTTTAGAGTACGAAGGCGATGCTTATGCACGTGTTCTTGTTCACTTCCGTGAAATTGAAGAATCGCTGAAAATCATCAAGCAATGTTTAGACAACATGCCTTCTGGTGCATACAAAGCAGACCATCCACTGGCTGTTCCACCACCAAAAGATAAAACTTTACAAGACATCGAAACATTGATTACGCACTTCTTGAGCGTGTCATGGGGTCCTGTAATGCCAGCAGGCGAAAGCTCTGTAATGGCGGAAGTGGTAAAAGGTGCGTCGAACTACTACTTGACTTCAGACAAGTCAACGATGAGTTACCGTACACGTATCCGTACACCAACCTTCACGCACTTACAGCAAATGCCTTCTGTGATTAACGGCAGCTTAATGTCTGACTTAATCATTTATTTAGCGACAATTGACGTCGTAATGGCTGACGTGGATCGCTAAGGGGTAATCGCATTATGATGATTTTGACTGACAAAAAACCACGTGTGAATGTTGAAGGGATTTTAACTGCGGAAGAAATCCACGATATCGAACATCACATTGGTCACTATCCGTACCCACGCGCAGCATGTCTTGATGCTTTGAAGTGTGTACAACGCCGTAATGGCTGGGTAGATGATGCACAGATGAATGCTATTGCGCAATTGCTTAGCATGAGCCTTGCAGACCTAGAAGGTGTTGCAACTTTCTATAACCGTATTTACCGTCAACCAGTTGGTCGCCACGTAATTTTATTATGTGACTCGATTGCTTGTTTCTTGATGGGTGCGGAAACACTTGCTGAAGCATTCCAGCGTGAATTAGGCATTTCATTTGGTCAAACGACTGCAGATGGTCGCTTTACTTTATTGCCAATTTGCTGCCTAGGTAACTGTGACAAAGGTCCGACGTTAATGATTGACGAAGACACTCACGGTCTAGTTGAAGTGACTTCAATTAAACAGTTATTGGAGAAGTATGTATGAATACTGAACCAAAACCAATTTATGGCGACGGTAACCCAGAAACTCACCCATTAACTTGGCGTTTGAGCAAACAGGAACACGTTCGCAGTGCAGATGATTACGAAGCACTTGAAGGGTATGCAGGCTTTAAGAAAGCTGTTGGCATGCAACCGAAAGAAGTGCTTGAAGTGATTAAAGCTGCGACTGTAAAAGGTCGTGGTGGTGCGGGCTTCCCTGCAGGGATCAAATGGTCGCTTATGGCGCCAAATGATAACTCAGGCCCTCGTTACCTCATCTGTAATGCCGATGAAATGGAACCTGGTACCTTCAAAGACCGTCTGTTGATGGAAAAACTTCCTCATCAGTTGATCGAAGGTATGTTGATTGCTGCTTATACATTAGAAGCAACACAGGGTTATATCTTCATCCGTGGTGAATACATCGAAGCGGCTCAATACTTAAATGAAGCATTGGACCAAATTCGTGCCAAAGGTTACTTGGGTGAAAACATCTTAGGTACAGGTTGGAACTTCGAGTTACACGTGCATACCGGTGCGGGTCGTTATATCTGTGGTGAAGAAACTGCATTGATTAACTCGCTTGAAGGTCGCCGTGCGAACCCTCGTACTAAACCGCCATTCCCACAAGTTGCAGGTGCTTGGGGTCGTCCTACGATTGTTAACAACGTAGAGACTTACAACAACTTACCCGCAATTATGCTTCGTGGTCCTGAATGGTATATCGGTTTATCTGAAGGTAAGTCGAAAGATCCAGGTACTAAAATTTATGGCGCTTCAGGCAAAGTAAAATTCCCAGGTCTTTGGGAGCTTCCATTTGGTACAACTGCGCGTGAAGTGATTGAAGATCATGCTGGTGGTATGCGTGATGGTTTAAAACTCAAAGCATGGTTACCGGGTGGTGCTTCTACAGACTTCCTTGCTGCTGAACATATTGACCTTCCTATGGATGCTGAAAGCATCATGAAAGCAGGTTCACGTTTAGGTACGTGTTTGCTCATGGTAGTCGATGAAACTCAATGTATGGTTTCAGCAACCCGTAACCTAGAAGAATTCTTTGCGCGTGAGTCTTGCGGTTGGTGTACACCTTGCCGTGATGGTTTACCTTGGGCGGTTAAAGCGCTTAAAGCACTGGAAGACGGTACAGGTAAGAAAGAAGATATCGATCACTTACAAGAACTTACTCGTAAGCTTTGGATTGGTAAGACTTTCTGTGCCCACGCACCAGGTGCGATGGAACCGTTAATGGGCGCACTCAAACATTTCCGTGGCGAATTTGAAGCTAAAGTCGTAAATGCGGCAGCTCAAACTAGCAACGTAGAACAAGCTTAAGGAATTCGACTATGGCTACAATTCATGTCGATGGAAAATCGTATGAAGTCAACGGCTCAGAGAACTTGCTACAAGCATGTCTTAGCCTTGGCATCGACATCCCATACTTTTGTTGGCATCCATCCTTAGGTTCTGTCGGTTCTTGCCGTCAATGTGCTGTGACTCAATACGCGAATCCTGAAGATACTCGCGGTCGTTTAGTTATGTCATGTATGACGCCTGCATCTGACAATACCTACATCTCGATTGAAGATGACGAAGCAAAAAATTTCCGTGCTTCTGTTGTTGAATTCTTGATGACCAACCACCCACACGACTGTCCAGTCTGTGAAGAGGGTGGTCACTGTCATTTACAAGATATGACTGTAATGACTCAGCATGACCGTCGTCGTTACCGCTTCACAAAACGTACGCATTACAACCAAGAGCTAGGCTCTTTCATTTCTCATGAAATGAACCGTTGTATCGCGTGCTACCGTTGTGTGCGTTACTACAAAGATTATGCAGGTGGTACGGACTTTGGTGTGTATGCAAACGCTTCGCGTGTTTACTTTGGTCGTCCAGAATCAGGTACTTTAGAATCTGAATTCTCTGGTAACTTGACTGAAGTTTGCCCAACAGGTGTATTCACAGATAAAACTCACTCTGAACGCTATAACCGTAAATGGGACATGCAGTATGCGCCAAGCGTATGCCAAGGCTGTTCTTCAGGTTGTAACATCTCTCCAGGTGAACGTTATGGCGAACTACGTCGTGTAGAAAACCGCTTTAACGGTGACGTGAACCAATACTTCCTTTGCGATAAAGGTCGTTTCGGTACAGGTTATGTGAACCGTGAAGATCGTCCACGTCAACCACAATTCCGCTCTGGTGCAAATGTGACTACAGTTTCTGTAGACCAAGCATTGGATACCGTAATTGAAAATATCCAAGGCAAAAAAGTATTGGGTATCGGTTCACCACGTGCGTCACTTGAATCTAACTTCGCGCTTCGCGAACTTGTAGGTCAAGACAACTTCTCAACCGGTATGGCTCAAAAAGAGCAAAAACTTGTTGAACTTGCAGCTTCTATTATGCAAACCGAAGGTGTTTATAACCCTGGTATGCGTGAAATCGAAAGCTACGATGCTGTGTTGATTTTGGGTGAAGACTTAACTCAAACTGCACCACGTATGGCTCTATCTGTTCGCCAAGCTGCGAAAAATAAAGCGAAAGAAATGGCTGCAGAGCGCCGTACGCAAGAGTGGTTGGCTGAGCCTGTACAACGTATTGCTCAAGATGCGAAATCTCCGATTTACATCCTTGCTGCAACTCAAACACGTTTAGCTGATGTTGCAACAGGTGAAGTTGTTGCATCACCTAACGACATTGCACGTTTAGGTTTTGCGGTCGCTGCTGCTGTCAAAGGTGAAGTGATCTTAGGTTTGGATGACGATGCAAAAGCATTTGCACAAACTATTGCTGACACTTTAAAAGCTGCGAAAAAACCATTAATCATCTCTGGTACAAGCTTGCAAGACGCATCAATCATGGAAGCTGCTGCACAAGTTGCACAGAACCTTGGTAATGCGGGCTTAACATTGACTGTTCCTGAAGTGAACTCAATGGGCTTAGCGATCTTTGGTGGTCAAAGTTTAGAACAAGCATTCGCACAAGATTACGATACCGTGATCGTGGTGGAAAATGACCTTTATCGTCGTTTACCAGCCGCGCAGGTGAATGCTGCACTGGCAGGTAAAGAAGTGATCGTACTTGATCATTCTGAAACTGAAACTGTGAAAAAAGCCAACATCGTACTTTCTGCTGCTTCATTTGCTGAAGGCGATGGTACTGTTGTCTCTCAGGAAGGCCGTGCACAACGTTTCTACCAAGTGTATGACCCAAGCTACTACAAACCAGAACTTGCGATCAAAGAATCTTGGCGCTGGTTACATGCCATTGAAACTGGCGTGAAAGGCAAAGCGATTTCTTGGACAGTTCTTGATGACGTGATTGAGTCAGTAGCGAAAAACGTTCCTGCACTTGAAGCAATTCAAGATGTAGCACCAGATGCTGGCTTCCGTGTACATGGTCTGAAAGTGGCACGTGAACCACGTCGTTACTCAGGTCGTACTGCGATGCGCGCACCACTTTCTATTCATGAACCAAAACAACCAGTCGATAAAGACTCTGCGTTGACGTTCTCTATGGAAGGTTATGTAGGTAACCAAACTCCAGCTTCACTTGTACCATTTGCTTGGTCTGCAGGTTGGAACTCTCCACAAGCTTGGAACAAATTCCAAGACAACGTGGGTGGTCACTTAAAAGGTGGCGATGCAGGCGTTCGTTTATTCGATCGTTTAGCGAAACGTCCAGCACGTACATTTGTTGCACCTGCACCTGTTGCGGTTAATGGTGAGAGCTTCCGTCTTGTGCCGATGCATCACATCTTCGCTTCTGGTGAATTTACAGTGAAAACACCTGCGATGGAATCGCGTATTCCTGAAGCAATGTTTGCTGTGGGTGAACAAGATGCAGCACGCTTAAATGTTCAAGATGGTCAACGTATCGCTGTGAAAGCAGGGGATGCTGAAATCGTCCTTCCAGTTCAAGTGATTGAATACTTACCTACAGGTTATATCGGTTACCCAGTGGGTCTAGCACCTACAGTATCGCTTGCAGAACCTGTTTCAGTCGCGGTAGGAGTGTAATTCATGGAACAAGAATTAATCCGTCAAACGCCGCTGTGGGCTGAAAACTGGCCAATCGCCTATTCAGTTCTTCAAGCAATTGTGATCTTACTTGTTGTGGTATTGATTGCTGCGTTGATGTCTTTTATTGAACGTCGTTTACTCGGCTTGTGGCAAGACCGTTACGGTCCGAACCGTGTAGGTCCGGGCGGTATGTTCCAGATTGTTGCCGACATGCTGAAAATCATGTTTAAGGAAGACTGGACACCAAAATTTGCTGACAAATTGACTTTCCGTATGGCTCCAGCAGTTGCGATGGCAACTGCGGTGCTATCATTCATGGTTATTCCTGTTTCACCTTATCTAGGTGTTTCAGACATGAGCATCGGTCTATTGTTCTTTATGGCAATGGCTGGTATTGCGGTATACGCAGTATTGTTCGGTGGTTGGTCATCAAATAACAAATACGCATTACTTGGTGGTTTACGTTCTGCTGCTCAAACCATTTCTTATGAAGTGTTCTTGGGTATTTCACTGATGGGTGTGGTTGCGATTGCAGGCTCATTCAACATGCGTGAAATTGTTGAAGCGCAACGTGATGTTTGGTTTGTTATTCCTCAGTTCTTAGGTTTCTTGATCTTCGTGGTTGCGGGTGTTGCGGTAACTCACCGTCATCCATTTGACCAACCAGAAGCAGAACAAGAATTGGCGGAAGGTTACCATGTCGAATACGGCGGTATGAAATGGGGTATGTTCTTCGTTGCGGAATACGTCAACGTCGTACTGATCTCGGCATTAATCGTGACTTTATTCTTCGGTGGTTGGTTAGCGCCTTTCAACCTAGATATTCCATTCATTCCAGCTGCGTTCTGGTTCATTATTAAAACAGCATTCTTTGTAATGATGTTTGTCTTGGCTCGTGGCTCTTTAATGCGTCCACGTTATGACCAAGTCATGAACTTTGGTTGGAAAATTTGCTTGCCATTGGCGTTGGTTAACCTTCTGGTAACTGGTGCTGTGATTCTGATGAATCAGGCCTAAGACAGCAGGGAGAATAAAATGTTTAAATTTCTAGCTGGATTTGGGTCAATTGTACGTTCGTTGTGGATGGTATTCTCACACGCGACACGTAAACGTGACACTATTTTATATCCAGAGGTTAAAGCGGAAGACATCGTACCACCACGTTTCCGTGGTCGTATCGTGTTAACGCGTGACCCTGATGGTGAAGAGCGCTGCGTTGCATGTAACCTTTGTGCGGTTGCATGTCCAGTCGGCTGTATTTCACTACAAAAAGCTGAAAAAGAAGATGGTCGTTGGTATCCGGAATTTTTCCGTATCAACTTCTCACGTTGTATTTTCTGCGGTATGTGTGAAGAAGCATGTCCTACGACTGCGATTCAAATGACACCTGACTTTGAGTTAGGTGAGTATGTTCGTCAGGACTTAGTATATGAGAAAGAAAACCTTCTTATCTCAGGTCCTGGTAAATACCCAGACTATAACTTCTACCGCGTAACAGGTATGGCTGTTGCTGGTAAAGATAAAGGTCAGGCTCAACGCGAAAGCACACCAGTTGATGTACGGAGTCTATTACCATGATGTGGCCATTTTATTTGATGGCGCTTGTGGCCATCGTCTCTACCGTTCGTGTTGTAACTAACACGAACCCAGTACACGCTTTATTAAGCTTGATTATCTCTTTACTTGCAGTTGCAGGTATCTTCATGATCGTGGGTGCGCCGTTTGCCGGTGCCCTCGAAATTATCGTTTACGCTGGCGCAATCATGGTGCTATTCGTATTCGTCGTGATGATGCTGAATCTTGGTCAAAATACAGTTGAACAAGAAAGCAAATGGCTGACTTCTTCAGCGTGGGCATATCCTGCGTTGATGAGCTTCTTAATGGGTCTAATCCTTGTTTGGATGTTGAAGTCAGACTACACAACTGCTGGCACTGTCATGGGTGCTCAAGTTGTCGGTCCGAAAGAAGTGGGTACTTCACTCTTTACTCAGTACTTATTGCTGGTTGAAGTTGCTGCGATGTTATTGCTTGGCGCACTTGTCGCTGCATTCCATCTTGGCAAACGTGAGCCAGGTGCAGAAGAGGACAAAGAATAATGGGCAACATCCCTTTAGAACATGGTTTGATCGTTGCAACCATTCTTTTTGCACTGGGTTTTTACGGTGTGATGGTTCGACGCAACCTACTATTTATTTTAATGAGCCTTGAAATCATGATGAACGCAGCTGCTTTAGCGTTCGTTTTGGCAGGAAGCGCATGGGCACAGCCAGATGGTCAAGTGATGTTTATCTTGATCTTAACGCTTGCTGCAGCAGAGGCTTGTATCGGTCTTGCGATCGTCCTTCAGTTCTATCATCGCTTCCATCATCTGGATGTGGATGCTGCTAGTGAGATGCGCGGATGAGTTATTTATATTTAACAGTACTATTCCCGCTAATTGGTTTTATCCTGTTGGCGGCAGGTCGTAAAAATCTTCCTGAATCAGTTGCTGCAATTATTGGTGCAGGTTCAGTTGGTCTTTCAGCTTTATTTGCATTAATTGCCGGTATCGACTTTGTTAATAATGGTTCAGTTGCAACAACTCAGCATCTTTGGACTTGGTTCAGTGCAGGTAACTTAGCACCGGGCTTCACGCTTCATTTAGATGGCTTATCATTATTGATGATGGGCATGATCACAGGTGTGGGTTTCTTAATTCACATCTTTGCAACATGGTACATGCGTGGCGAAGAAGACTTTGCACGTTTCTTCTCATACTTCAACCTATTCGTAGCAAGCATGCTGCTTTTAGTGTTGGGTGACAACTTAGCGTTGTTATTCTTGGGTTGGGAAGGTGTAGGTCTATGTTCATACCTATTGATTGGTTACTACTACCAAACACCTGCAAACGGTTTTGCTGCAATTAAAGCATTCACCGTGACACGTGTGGGTGACGTATTCTTACTGATCGCATTGTTCTTGATCTACCAACAATTCGGCACTTTAAACATTGCAGAAGTTGTAGCTGCTGCGCCAACAGTTTTGGCTCAGAGTTCTTCAATTGCGATTTGGACTGCATTGATGTTGTTCTTGGGGGCTGCAGGTAAATCTGCTCAGATCCCATTACAAACATGGTTGGCAGATGCGATGGCTGGTCCTACACCAGTATCTGCATTGATCCACGCAGCAACAATGGTAACAGCGGGTGTTTACCTATGTAGCCGTATGTTCAGCGTGTTTGAACAAGCGCCAGAAGTGATGATGTTCATCTCAATCACGGGTGCAGTGACATTGTTGGTAGCAGGCTTTGCTGCATTGGTACAAACAGACATCAAACGTATTCTTGCTTACTCAACTATGAGTCAGTTGGGTTATATGTTTATGGCTGTAGGTGCTGAAGCTTACCAAGCTGGTCTATTCCACATGCTGACTCACGCATTCTTCAAGGCATTATTATTCTTGTCTTCTGGTGCAGTGATTTTGGCTTACCATCATGAACAAAACATCTTCAAGATGGGTGGTCTATTCCACAAAAACAAATTCTTGTTTGCTTGTTTCGCGATTGGTGGCGGTGCATTGGCTGCGATTCCATTCATCACGATCGGCTTCTTCTCGAAAGATGCGATTCTTGGTGCGGTATGGGTGAAAGGTCAAGCAATAGCAGTTTATGACTGCTTGTACTGGACTGGTGTAGCAGGTGCGTTCTTAACTTCAATTTATACATTCCGTCTTATTTGGGTTGTATTCTTTGGTAAAGAAAACACGCCTTACCATGAAATCAAAGGTGTTACTTACTGGGGGCCATTGGCGATTCTTGCAGTGCTTTCAACTGGTTTAGCTTATGTATTAAAAGCACCAGTAACGAATATTTTAAATGCTGCACAAATCCCAGCGTTTAATATTCCAGAAGCGCTAGAACATGGTATGCATAGCGCTGAATACACAGCTGTTGGTATTGCACTTGCAGGTCTTGTAGTCGGTGTTGTTTTATTTGCATTTGCTTATGGTGCAGTGAAATCGTTCGCGAAAACTTCACTGGGCGCGGGTCTTGCAAATATCTGTCGTAATGCACTTGGTTTCGATGCTTTGTATAACATTGTTTTCGTTAAGCCTTATTTGCTACTGGCTAAAATCTTTGGTCGTGATCCAATTGACGGCTTATGGCTTGTATTGCCTGCACTTGTTAAAGGCGGTAATAGCTTTACAAGTTCACGTCAAACAGGTTCATTGCGTGAATACGCATCTAGTATGGCATTCGGTACGTTTGCATTACTATTGATCCTGGTCGTGATTCAGGTCGTGGGGAAATAAAATGGAAACTCCAAACAATTTAATTCTACCCGCTCTGATCCTTATTCCGTTCATTGCAGGTTTTGTATGCTGGATTGTCGATAAACTCGACAAGCACTTACCACGCTATATTGCCTTAATTGGTATGCTATTAACGTTGGTGTTAACCGTCGTTTTATGGCAAAGCGGTACTTATAACTACGAGTTGGGTACACAAGCTCCACAGTGGGCCGCTCAATTTAACCTACCGTGGATTACCACTTTAGGGATTAACATTCACCTTGCGGTGGATGGTCTTTCACTGCTTATGGTAGGTTTAACTGCATTACTGGGTGTACTTGCGGTCGGCTGTTCATGGGGTGAGATTCAAAAGAACGTTGGTTTCTTCCACTTAAACCTACTGTGGTCTTTAGGTGGTGTGATCGGTGTATTCTTAGCGATTGACATGTTCCTATTCTTCTTCTTCTGGGAGATGATGTTGGTACCAATCTACTTCTTGATCGCACTTTGGGGTCATAAAGGGGCAGAAGGTAAGTCACGCGTTTACGCTGCAACTAAATTCTTTATCTATACTCAGGTTGCGGGTCTGATCATGTTGATCGGTATCTTGGGTCTAGTGGTTGTTGGCTTCCAACTTCACGGTCAAATCAGCTTTAACTATGACTTCTTGATGAGTGTTGCACACACTGTTGAGGCGAAAGCTCCAGCACTTGCCTATGCATTCATGATCTGTATGTTCATTGGTTTTGCGGTAAAACTTCCAGTTTTCCCATTACACGGCTGGTTACCAGATGCACATGCGCAAGCACCTACAGCGGGTTCTGTCGACCTTGCAGGTATCTTGATTAAAACTGCGGCTTATGGTCTTTTACGTTTCGTAATACCATTCTTCCCAGTAGCATCTGCTCAGTTTGCTGACATCGCGATCATTCTTGGTCTAATCGGTATTTTCTACGGTGCATGGTGTGCATTCCAACAAACAGACATGAAACGTCTGCTTGCGTACACATCTATTTCGCACATGGGCTTCGTACTTCTTGCCTTGTATGCAGGTAACATCCTGACATTCCAAGGCTTGATGATTATGATGCTGGCTCACGGTCTATCTTCTGCTGCATTGTTCATTATGTGTGGTCAGGTTTACGAACGTCTGCATACACGTGACATGCGTTTGATGGGCGGTATTCGTGGTCAGTTCCAATACCTTTCATTCTTCTTAATGTTCTTTGTTGCGGCACTTGTAGGTATTCCGGGTCTAGGTAACTTCATCGGTGAATTCCTGATCTTGATGGGTTCTTATGACAAGTTCCCTGTGTATACAATCCTTGCTGCAGTAAGCTTAGTATTTGCCGGTCTTTACGGTTTAATCCTGATCCACAAAGCGTTGTTTGGTACACCAAACGAAGAACAAAAACAGCATTACGCAAATCCGTTGAAAGACTTAAATGCGCGTGAAGTTGTGATTCTTTTAATCTGTGCTCTTGGTCTAGTATGGCTTGGTCTATTCCCACAAAGCTTCCTTGATATTTCAAATTCAAGCATGGCGTGGATTGCAAATAGCTATATCCCAGTTCAAGAAGTCGTTGATGTTGTGCAGCAGATTGCTGTACAACCTGAAAATGTGGAGATGCAATAAGCCATGGACTTCACAATGTCATTTTCTGAGCTTATGCCATTAGCTCCTGTGATGATCGTGGCTTTAACTGCGATCGTCGTGATGTTGCTAATTGCAATCAAGCGTAACCACAATTTAGTTGCAACGACTTCCGTTATCGGTCTGAACCTTGCAGCCTTTTATATTATTTTTGTTTTCGTTGCAGGGCAGTATGCACCTGCAAACGTAATGAATTTGTTCATCGTAGATCCATTTACGATGTTGTACCAATTCGTGATTTTGATTGCAGCACTTGCTTGCTGCACATTGTCACATGCGTATATCGAAACCTATAAAGATAACCGTGAAGAACTTTATATCTTGATGCTGTGCTCTGTAACAGGTGCATTGTTAATGGTTGCAAGTTCTCACTATGCGTCATTCTTTATCAGCCTTGAGTTAATGTCGATTCCTGTATACGGCCTATTGGCTTATACACACCAACGTTCACAGTCGCTTGAAGCGGGTGTGAAATACTTGGTGCTTTCAGCAACCGCTTCTGCGATGTTGTTGATGGGTATGGCTTATGTATATGCGTATACAGGTACAATGGCATTCGTTGCTGAACCAGGCAAAATGTTCACAACATTCAGCCAACCGGGTGTAGTCCTTGGTCTTGCACTGATTGTATTTGCTGTTGCATTTAAATTGTCTCTTGCGCCATTCCACAAATGGACACCAGACGTGTATGCAGGTGCGCCAGCGCCAATCGCGACATTCTTAGCGACTGTGGCTAAAGTGGCAATGATCGGTCTATTCGTTCGTTACTTCTTGGCTTCTGGCTTAATCCTTTCTGACAGCTTCATCACGATCGTGACCATCATTGCAGTATTGTCTATCCTTGCGGGTAACTTACTAGCAGTACGTCAAGTGAACTTGAAACGTATCCTTGCATACTCTTCAATCGCTCACTTTGGTTACTTACTTGTTGCGATTGTCAGTGCACGTAATACTGACTTTGTTCAAGTACAAGGCTTTGCAACATTCAGCAGCGTCAACGTTTATGTGATTACTTATGTATTAACAACGATTGGTGCGTTCGGTGTTGTGACACTGATGTCTAGCCCTTACAACAACAAAGACGAAGCAGGTAGTCTTGCTGAGTACCGTGGTTTGTTCTGGCGTCGTCCAGTGTTGACTGCAACACTCACTGTCATGATGTTATCTCTTGCAGGTATCCCATTAACAGCGGGCTTTATTGGTAAGTTCCTTGTGATCAAAACAGCAGTTGCTGGTGGTTCATGGTTCTTAGCTGCAATGGTGATCCTTGGTTCAGGTATCGGTTTGTACTACTACCTACGTGTGATGGTTGTGATGTACATGACTCCACCGGAAAACCCACGTATCGACGCTGTCGATCATTGGGGTCAAAAAGTGGGTGGTATTATGGTGCTTGGTGCAGCTGCTCTTGTGTTGTTGATCGGTGTATATCCAGATCCAATCATTGCAGTTTCTCAAGTGGCATACTTTGCGATCTCACCTGAATTACAACAGTTCATTTTTAGCTTAATTCAAAGTGGTTTTAACTAATGAATTAAGCAATTAATTTGCTTATTACAAAAAAGCCTCCTGTAAAGGGGGCTTTTTTATTTTTATCATTTGTTAAATAGCTTTATAATGGTTGAAATTTTATCTTAACCTTTTAGGTGTTCTCCCGTGGCTATCCATGAAATCCGTCATCCGCTTATTCGACATAAACTCGGCTTACTTCGTCGTGCAGATATTAGTACTAAAAACTTCCGTGAGCTTGCTCAAGAAGTGACTATGCTTCTGACTTATGAAGCAACGAAAGATTTACCGATGGTCGATCATGAAATTGATGGTTGGAATGGTAAAGTAACTGTAGATCGTATTGCCGGTAAAAAAATAACAGTCGTACCGATTTTACGTGCAGGTATTGGTATGTTGGATGGTTTCTTAAACCTGATTCCAAGTGCGAAAGTATCTGTATTGGGTTTAGAGCGTGATGAAGAAACTTTAGAAGCGCGTACTTACTACAAAAAATTAGTACCAGACGTACAAAACCGTTTAGCGATGATTATTGACCCAATGCTTGCAACAGGTTCATCGCTCGTTGCTGCTATTGACGTTCTAAAAGCCAGTGGTTGTAAAGATATTCGTGTCATGGTGCTTGTTGCCGCTCCAGAAGGCATTAAACGTGTAAATGAAGCTCACCCAGATGTGATCATTTACACAGCATCTGTAGACCAAGGTTTAAATGAAAACGGTTATATCGTTCCTGGTCTTGGCGATGCAGGCGATAAAATTTTCGGTTCAGTTCAAAAAGACTAATTTTTGCATCATGAACAGAAAAGGGGCTTTTATAGCCTCTTTTTTATATACTAAAGACATTGGAATAAATGGAATAGGGTACTTTATGAAGTCCGAACAATATAAAGGTAAAGTGAAGCAGTACAATCCTGAAAAGGGCTTTGGCTTTCTTTCATGTGAAGAAGGTGATGTATTTTTCCATATCTCTGACTTTCCCGCAGATGGTGTCGAGCCAAAACGTAATGATCGTGTGAAATTTAATGTGGTGAAAAATGGTGATCGTTATAAAGCCATAAACATTGAGCGTGAAGAAGACAAATCTGCAAAAGCTAAAAAATCTAAAGTAGTGGCAAATAACCAGTCAATTACTTCAGCTTTGCTTTCGAATTTGCGTAAATAATGTGATTGTAAGATTTCATGGAAATCTTTGAAATTGAAAAATAGGTCTATAGGGCCTCTTTTTTTATTATCATAAGAGTATTAAAAGAAAAGATGAGAGACAATTTTTATGTTTAAAGAGGGGAAAATCAAAAGCTATAACGTTGAGCGCGGCTTTGGATTTATACAACAAGATCAAGCACAGGATTTATTTTTTCATATTAGTGATTTTCCTAGCCGACACATCGAACCACGTGTTGGAGAAAATCTCAAATACAGGATTGAAGCAGATCGAGGTAAATTTAAAGCGGTAAATATCATCCGTTTAGATTTGAAAAAAGAGCAGTCCACTCATGAACAGATAAATCCGTCATTTGAATCAAGGTCGGATCGAGTGAATGACCAAGCTACTCCTCACGATACAGCCAAAGGCACAGTTTGGGGCAGTAAAATCTTCAGCATGATTGGACTCATTGTAATTCTAGTATTAGCTGTGGCTGTTTATGGGAAATATCAGCAGTACCAAGAACAGAAGCAGCTACATTTACAACAGCTCATGCAAGAAAATGAAAACATTGTAAAAGAACAACGTAAAGCTCAGGGGGATTTACCCGATCGGGTGCTGACTGAGCAAGGTGAAAAAAATCTATACGGCACAGCTTCAACGCAAGCTCAGTCTGTTGTTCAATACACTGCGCAGGCACCTTCTTCAAGTGATACGCCAAGGGTAGTAGAGAAAGCACAGTTTAGTTGTGATGGGCGTACGCATTGTAGTCAGATGCGTTCATACGAAGAAGCAGTGTTCTTTAATAATAATTGTCCAAATACGAAAATGGACGGCAATAATGATGGCGAACCATGTGAACGCCAATTTAAAAATAGATAAAAAAGCGCCTTAAGGCGCTTTTTTTATTTTTCACAAAATTGCATAAAGGCTTTGAGACCCGGTCCTTGGTATTTCTGACGATGTACCAACATAAATAATGGACGGGCAAGTTGCCAAAACGGCGTATCTAAAACCACCAATTGCCCTTTTTCACGTAAAGGCTCAATTGCCAGTTTAGAAATACATGACATACCAAGACCACCTGCCACGATTTTTAAAATGGCTTCGTTATGACCCAAGGTTAAACGTATATTGGCATCTGGCAGGTCTTTTAAAATTGCGTTGTCAAATACTTCACGTGTGCCTGAACCTTCTTCACGTAAGATCCATTCTACGTTATCAAAGTCAGCTGCAGTGAGTGCACGATCCAACTTCGCTAAAGGGTGCTCTGGTGAACAGCACACGGCAAGTTCATCGTCACGCCAGTGAATACATTGCAACTGTGGCAGATGGCATGAACCTTCAATTAAGGCCAAATCCAACTGAAATTGGTTCACCGCTTCAATCATTTGGCGGGTATTGCCGACTTGAAGTTGTAAATGTGCTTGAGGCTGAATTTGTAAGAAATCTGCCATGAGGTCTGGCATCAAGTAGTCACTGATGGTTAGGGTCGCACCTAAACGCAGATCAATGCTTTGTAGTTCGCCTTTGGCTGCTTGTTCAAAAGCTTCGCAGCGCCCTAAAATTTCCAAAGCTTGTGGCAATAAAAAACGACCCAAGTCATTCAATTGCAAGCGTTTACCAAGTCGGTCAAACAGTGGAGCACCGAGACCATCTTCGAGGTCTGCCAATGCCATACTTGCTGCACTTTGAGTAAGTTTGACAGCATCACTGGCTTTGGTAACGGTACCTTCTTGAGCGACTGCTACAAAAACAGCCAACTGGCGTAAAGTCATGCGCATGAATCAGGCCTTAACATTTAAAAAATATTAATAAATTATGCTGTCATGCTAACATGAGCACAGTCTGTCACGCCACGTTCAAATCATGTCAATTGAAAAATTTAGCTTAGAAAAGGTTTTATCTGTACACCGTTGGACCAATACTTTGTTCAGTTTTACCATGACACGCCCTGCGCATTTTAAATTTACCGCTGGTCAGTTCGCACGAATCGGCTTGAAAGTGGGCGATGAATTGGTGGTTCGTGCCTATTCTGTGGTGTCGTCCCCTTTTGATGAAACTTTAGAGTTTTTTTCTATCGTTGTTCCAGATGGTGCGTTTACTTCAAATTTGCAGCATCTACAAGTGGGCGATGAGCTGTATTTAGAAAAAGTCCCTTATGGATTCCTCACCTTGGCGCGTTATCAGTTGCCATTGCCCAAGGACTTATGGCTGTTGGGGACAGGAACGGGTCTTGCACCGTTTTTATCAATGTTACAAGACTTTGAAACGTGGTCTAAATACGAAAAAATTAATCTAGTCTACAGTGTGCGCACCGTATCAGAACTGGCTTATGTAGAGCGGATTCAAGAAATCGCTGAGACCTTTGGTGAAGGGCATACGGGCTTTAAATTTATTCCTATTGTGACACGTGATCCAAATGCACCATTGCATGACCGTCTACCAGTTTTAATTGAAAATGGCGAGTTGGAACAGGCGGCAGGCTTAGCATTTAATGTGGAAACGACGCATGTCATGCTGTGTGGTAATCCACAAATGGTTGATGACACCAAGGCAGCATTAAAGGCGCGTGGTTTGACCATGAACCGCCGAGGTGAAGGCAATATTGCAGTAGAAAACTATTGGTAATCTGCCATGAAAAAAAGCTCATCTATGGATGAGCTTTTTTATTTTCGGAAATTAAATAACTGATGTTATGCATGCAAAAGTAATTTTGCATTTTTAAAATGATTTTTAAGCCAATTCGACGGAGTCTTACATCAAGAGAATGAATAAAGGGATTAGCCTTCGGCTGGAGGTACTCTTACGAAGCACGCTTCTCATTAGGCAAAATGAGAAGCGAAGCTTCGCAAGGAAACCATCTTGCGGAGCAGTGCTCCTCACCGCAAAACTCGTTTACTAGTGTCTAATTATCAAAAGTATCGCAAAAATATTTTTGATTAGAAGAAGTCCTATCTCAAACACTTGCAGATAATGTTACCTCGTATCGTACTTTTATTTGAATCAAATTATGCTTCTGATGTTACTGCGTAACATCAGTTAAATAAACGTTTTGATTTTAATGCAGAATTTTATTTAAGAACTGCTGCGCTCGTTCACCACGAGGGGCATTAAAGAAATCATCTTTACTGCAGTCTTCCACAATTTTTCCTTGATCCATAAAGATCACACGGTCCGCAACCTGACGCGCGAAGCCCATCTCATGGGTTACACACATCATGGTCATACCTTCTTTGGCAAGACCCACCATCACATCAAGCACTTCGTTAATCATCTCTGGATCAAGTGCCGAAGTCGGTTCATCAAACAGCATGGCAATCGGGTCCATACTGAGCGCACGTGCAATCGCAACACGTTGTTGTTGTCCACCTGATAACTGTGCAGGGAATTTAGCGGCATGCGCACTTAAACCCACACGGTCTAAATAAGCCAAACCTTTTTTCTTGGCTTCGGCTTCTGATCGACCCAAGACTTTAACCTGCGCAATGGTCAGGTTTTCGGTAATGGATAAATGTGGAAACAATTCAAAGTGCTGGAACACCATACCGACACGACTACGCAATTTATTTAAATCGGTTGTTGGGTCATTAATGGAAATACCGTCGACTAAAATCGTACCGGCCTGAAAAGGCTCAAGTCCATTAACGGTTTTAATGAGCGTTGATTTACCTGAACCCGAAGGTCCACACACCACAACCACTTCACCTTGTTTAATTTGAGTCGTGCAATCGGTAAGCACTTGAAAATCTTTATACCATTTACTGACATTTTGGAGGTCAATCATCGTTTTTTGATCGGTCATACACTTAACCTCCGTTGTAATTTTTTAACTGCATAGGTAGCGATCATACTAATAGTGAAATACACCAAACCAGCAAACAGAATGTATTGAGTTAACAATGACATAAGGTCGCCTCGAACATAGTTGGTGCGGAAAAAGTCTAACAGTCCGATGGCATAAACCATGGTTGAATCTTGGAACAGAATGATGGTTTGCTGTAAAAGCAGTGGCGTCATTTTGCGAAAAGATTGCGGCAAAATAATTAAGCGCATCGCTTGGCTATAGCTCATACCGAGAGCATAAGCTGCAGAAGTTTGACCTTTAGGAATCGATTGAATCCCGGCACGGACAATCTCTGAAAAGTAAGCCGCTTCAAATAGCATGAAGGCCACGATACTGGACACAAGGGCAGTATCAATCGTTAGATAGTTACCGGTGATCCCTGTGTAAATAAAGGGTACGGCAAAGTAGAACCACATCAACACCAAGAGCAAAGGAATAGAACGAAAGAGGTTCACATAGCCTTTAGCAAAAATATTTAAAGCCTTAATCGAGGACAGGCGCATCAACGCCAATAAAGTCCCAATAAAGACACCACCAATGGTTGCCGTGATCACCACTTTGAGTGTGATGCTGAAACCATGCCATAGCGCAGGGCCAGACGCTTGGAGGTCTTGAATAAAAGAACTGAGCCATTCCATTATTTATCTCCTGCAATTAAGCCAGGAACGCGTAGGCGTTTTTCCAGAAAATTCATGAAACCAATTAAACAGATGTTGATCACGATGAAAATAATGGTGACGTAGGTATAAATTTCGATGGTGTTTTGCGTGTATTCACTGATGGTTTTCATCTGTGAAATGATTTCTGCAACACCAACCAAAGACGCGACTGAGGTGTTTTTGACACAGTTGGTCAACTCAGAGCTGAGAGGTGGCAAAATCGTGCGGAATGACTGCGGTAAGATCACATAGCGGTATAGTTGAGCCGTGCTAAATCCCATGGCATAACCTGCATTGGTTTGCCCCAAAGGAAGCGCTTCAATACCAGTCCTGACTTGCTCACAGACCCGTGCAGCTGTAAAAAGACCCAAGCCGACACTTGCGGAAATTAAGGCGGTCGTATTTGCCCCAAGGTCATTCATCCACCAGCTTTTAATCGCAGCAGGGAGGAAGTTGGGTACAACATAGAACCATATAAACAGTTGAATCAATAAGGGTACATTTCGGAAAATAGTCACGTAGGCCGTACCAATACTTCGTGCTACAGGACTCGGTAGGGTACGCATAATACCCAAGATGCTGCCAAGCACCATCGCAATGCTCCATGCCACCAAAGCGATGACAAACAGCCAGCCGATCCCAATTAAAATCCAATTCAGGTAGGTTGAATCACCTACACCTGTAGATTGGAACAGCACACCCCAATTCCAGCTATAATTCATAGGAACTCCCTATAATGAGCTTAAGCCAAAATCCGTTTGGCTTAAGCATCTTTAGAATGTTTAGGGAAAGTTATTCGTCACGGTCATGTGGATTGCTAATCAATGCTTTTAATTGATCAGACATCGGGAAATTCAAATTGATATTTTTTGGTGGAATTGGCGTTTGGAACCATTTTTTATACATGTCATTGATTTCACCAGAGCTATAGGTCGCTTTGATTGCATCATCAACCACTTGTTTAAAGCCAGTATCGCCTTTACGCAGCATACAACCATAGATTTCATGAATCGGCGCTGTACCCACGATTTCCCATTTATTTGGATCTTTGGCTTTCGATTTTTCACCCGCCAGCAAAATATCATCCATCATAAATGCCGCTGCACGACCATTTTGTAGCATGAGGAAAGACTCAGCATGGTCTTTGGCAGAAATGACTTCACCAATACCTAATTCTTTTTCATGTTGACGAATATAACGCTCAGATGTCGTTCCTGCCGTGGTGACTAACTTTTTGCCTTTTAGGTCAGCAAAATCTTTAATCCCAGAGTCTTTTGCTGTAAGTAAGCGTGAACCGACCTCAAAGAAACCTGTTGAGAAATCTACTTGTTGTTGGCGTTCTTTATTGTTTGTGGTTGAACCACACTCTAAGTCGACTGTGCCATTAGAAACCAATGGAATACGGTTTTGGCTGGTCACTAAGTTATAACGGACTTTTAAATCGGGAAGATTTAATTGCTTTTTAACCGCCTCAACTACTTTTAATTGAAGATCGTGTGCATAACCTACAGGTTGGTTTGGATTATCTGCAATATATGAAAATGGAATCGATGAATCGCGATAGCCTAATACAATCGTGCCGGATTTTTTGATCTTATCTAAAGTCCCCGAGTCAGAAACAGCAGCTTCACTTCCTGCAGGTTTATCCGTTGTAGGTGCTTTATTGTCACTACATGCGCTAAGACCTAAAGTGAGCGCACTTGCACAGAACAAAGTTGCTAAATGTTTTTTTGACGTCATCGTTAAAACTCCTTTTACCCTGATTTAATATCCACTTTTTATGATCTTGTTTCTCGTTAGATTTTATTGCTTTGTTTTTAAGAATGTTTCAACAATAAAAAAGAGATCATTTTCTACATCTTAGGTGATATATCGAGCAAGGCTCAAGCAAAATTTATTGCCGAATTGTTACTAAGAAATGGGATAAGTTATGAACATTTTTTATAAAAAGGTTTGCTATAAGTCATTAAATATAAAATAATTTAATTTTATTGTGAAATAAATAATTAAAATAAAAGGGCATAAAAAAACCTCCAGATGGAGGTTTTCGGGATTAAACTTTAGTTTAATCTCCGTGTTAATGCACAAACATATCCATAAATTCACGAATTTCTTGAATCGCTGTGTCTACGTCGGAAGTCAACCAAGTCGGTTCAAAAAAGCCAGCATAATGCTCCAGTCGATCTTGGGGAACAACTAAGCGAATCGGACATTCTTCTTCGAGCAAGCGCCAAGGAATAATAGGCACTTCATTATCTAAAAAAGCCGCAATATTTCGAATATCAATCACCATCGCATTGATGCATTCAGGGAATGGCATCACTGAAAACTCTTCAGTACGTCGGCGAAAATATTCCAAATCACCCCATTTCAACACATAACTTGGCTTACTAAATTCAATAATGCCAATAAGATGTTGATCGCGAGTGTAATGAAGGGAACATTGATGAGTGACGTCAGTGTCAAGATCAAGCGTTACACCTTGTTGATGGTACGCCATAGATTTGATAACAGGTGAAAAATAAGGTGCATGATTATAGCTCATTTCATTCATCAAAAGCAGATAATTCCACCGGGCTCAAAAAAGCATTTATTTTGTAAGAGGTCATACAATAAAAAATGCTTTAGATTTAAATATTGCACTTAAATCTTTGCCCGATATTTGCGCCCTTATATATTGATTTATATTTGAAAATAACTCATCTAGCTCCAAAGGAAAGTATATTTATTAAACTTATCATTCGAGATTTATCATTCAAGTTACACGTTTTCACTGATTGTAATTGTTCTTCACACAATACAGGATATTGTATTGGTAGTATAAAAATTCAACTATGAACAACAAAATAGCGAGGGGAATATGACACACGATTTTAATAAACCACCCCATACCACCAGTACGGAAGAAACAACACAAAAAAAACGTATCCCTGTGTACATACTGATTTTAGTGGGTATCTTTTTAATCGCATTATTATTTTATATGTTTGCAGATATGAAACCTTCTGCTTCGGATGCACCGCCTGATCATCCTGCACCCAATGCACAAACTGCAACAGCCAATGATACGACTAGCGGTACACCGGGGGATGAAGCTGTTGCTAATGATTCAAATACTGCAACTGCGACAGATCGTTGATAATAATTGATGATAAACATGAGTCAGAGTTACATGAGTGCAAGATCTGAACCTTAAGTATCTCTTCAGAGTGACATAAATAAAGCCTTGGTTGTCCCAAGGCTTTTTTACATTCAATTGTGAGCTTTTGTTGGAGTTATGCATACTTTGGTTGATTAAAAAATACACAAAAACTAAGGTGGAAAAGAAAGCTTAAGTTCAAAGCACTAATGCTGTGTGATACGCGGCATACGTAAAAATGCACATAACAACAGATCATGTATAACAATGAGGGCGAACGTATGAATGATTATCTGGGTGGTCCGCGTGGCCGTTTTGATGCCATGTATTATTGGGAACAGTTTCACCCCATTTTAAGTGCAGTAGCAATTCTCCTGATAGGTTGGGTCATTGCTTTATTGGTTTCTGCTGGCGTCAAAAAAGTTCTGCAAAAATTAGGTACAAATCAAAAACTTTCAAATGCAACTGGGCACCGTTCCAATGTTGAAAATATAGTCTCCAGAGTTGTGTTCTGGATTATTTTGATCATTGCCGTCATTGGTGCACTCAATGTGCTGAATTTGACCAGTGTCAGCGGCCCATTCAGTAATATGATTCAGCAGTTCTTGTTATTTATTCCACAGCTCTTGGCTGCAGTAGCTGTAGGTTTTATTGGCTGGATCGTGGCGAGTTTGGTCAAAGTCGGTTCAAAGAAACTGCTTGATAAAACCCAACTCGATGAAAAACTCAGTTCTGAGGTTGGCGTCAGCCCAATCAGTCAAAATATCAGTGAAATAGTGTATTGGCTAATCTTGTTACTTTTCCTACCGATTGTTTTATCGATCTTGGGTTTGAACGGTCTCTTGTTCCCAATCCAAAATATGGTTACTGAAGTTGTTTCTTATCTTCCCAATATCTTTATTGCTGGTGTCATCGTCTTTGTGGGTTATATCTTGGCGAAGATTGTGCGAGGCATTGTGGAAGGCTTGGTGAACAGTTTAAGTCTGCAGCAGCAAGTCGAAAAAGTGGGCATGTTTAAAAACGCAAAACTTGCTCAAGTTTTGGGTAATTTTGTCTTTGCTATAGTTATTATCACGGCTTTAATTGTGGCTTTCGAAGCACTTGGTATCGAGGCGATTTCTCAGCCTGCAACAGCCATGTTACATGAGATCATGTATGCGATACCGAATATTATTGCCGCAGGTTTAATCTTAATCTTGGCCTATGTGGTGTCACGCTTTGTAGCGCGTCTAGTTGTGGATGTGATCTCGGGTACTGGTGTCGATGCTGTGCCAGAAAAATTAGACATTCAACGCTTTTTGGGCAAAACCAAAGTGTCGGATGTGGTCGGTTGCCTCATTGTATTTTTCACCATGTTATTTGCGGTATCTGAAGCTGCTAACCGTTTAGGCTTTGAGCAAATCAGTGCCTTAATTGCTATGTTTATCCAGTTCGGTGCAAGTATTTTACTTGGTGCTGTAATCTTGGTGGTGGGTTTCTGGCTTGCCAATATTGTGGCAAATGTGGTGCAACGAGGGGAATATAACAGTTCACGTTGGTTAGGTAATTTGGTCCGTGTGCTGATTATGGGCTTGGTTGTAGCCATGGGCTTGCGGGCCATGGGTATTGCTGACTCGATCGTGAATTTGGCCTTTGGTTTAACTCTCGGTGCGGTTGCAGTTGCTTTCGCTTTGGCCTTTGGTTTAGGTGGTCGCAATCCGGCGGAACGATTGTTATCAGATCTTATCGATAAAGCGAAACGTGAAGCCAACGAACCGAATCCAGTACAGGAACAGGCGAAGGCAAAAACCACCTTTAATACGCCTACATCGTCTGTAGCGAGTCCAACGCCATCAACATCTGTGATGACTTCTGAAGTGAAAACCGATGATGGCTATCCAAACATTCAACAGGCTGCTCCTGGCGTCAGTGAAAAAGAAACTGCGACGCCAGATCAGTTGGATGTAAACCCAAGTGATCAACCACAAAATAATCCATTTGGATCGACAGGCGAGGCTGAAAAACAGGTCGATGCACCTTCGGCACCTTTAACCCCGCCAAAACCAGATGATCCAAATTAAACTATTCTGTCTTAAAAAAATCGGCCACGCTTAAGTGGTCGATTTTAATGCTTTATAAGGAATATTGTATGGCAAAAACACCGAATAAATTTTTAGCCCCAGTGATTATTGCTGGGATCACAGTTGGTTTTTTGGCGAGCGCACGACGCTTTATTTTTGCAAAATCAAAACGCACTGATTTTGAGCAGACAGAACAATCACCGCTAAACAGTGAAAATAATAATACCAATCAGTCTAAAAAAAATGATTGAAATTTACTCGAAAATTGGTATTTTAAGTAATAGTGATATATGGAATATTACTTAAAATATAAAAACTTAGGATTCATATTGCTGTCATGAATGACACTTATGATCCGTGCAAAGGAATGGCAAAATGGGGGTAATTTCAATGCTCAATACTTTAGTATCGACACTCAAGCAAACCGCAAGCGTGCAACCACAACATATTTCAGTTGCCGTTGAAAAAATGGATTTGACGATTCAACGAACTTCGACGTCGTCGGTATCATTATTTAAAACTGACTATCTTGAATAAATCAGATCGGATAAGAAAAAGGGCTGAATGAATCAGCCCTTTTTTATGCAGAGATCATCTGCAGGTTATGTTTAATTAATTCTTGTCGAGATCAGACGTATTCGGAAGCTGCATGCGCAGAAGCCCATGCCCATTGGAAGTTGTATCCACCTAAATGACCTGTTACATCAAGTACTTCGCCAATAAAGTACAAACCTTTCTGTTTTTTACTTTCCATGGTTTTTGATGAGACTTCAGTGGTATCCACACCACCGAGTGTAACCTCAGCAGTACGGTAACCTTCAGTGCCTGATGGCTTAACTTCAAAGCTTTCTAAACGGCTTGCAATGAGTTCTAGTTTTTCATCGCTGATATTGCCAATGGCTAATTCAGCTTGTTCAGGCCAAATCAGATTTTGTAATTCTATAACTACACTTTTCGGTAAGTGTTCATTGAACAATGTGCGCAGTAACACTTTTGGTTGATTGGATTTTTTAGATTTGAGGAAATCTAAAACATCTAAAGCTGGCAGGAAATTGATATTAAAACGTTGACCGACATCCCAGTAGTTTGAAAGTTGTAAAGAGCTTGGACCACTTAAACCACGGTGAGTAAAGAGTAAAGCCTCAGTAAAACTATTTAACTCATTCGATAACGTGGCTTCAACAGCATTGCCACTCAAGCGTGTGGTGACTTCTTTAAAACTATCTGAGAAAGTGAAGGGTACTAAGCCTGCGCGAGTGGGGTAGACGGAATGTCCGAATTGTTTGGCAATTTCATAGCCAATTCCTGAACCACCTAACGTTGGAATGGACAGACCACCACTGGCAATAACCACCGATTCTGCTTCAAAATAGCCTAGATTGGTTGCCACTTGAAAGCCTTGTTCAGGCAAGGCATTGACTGCTTTTACTTCACAGTTGGTTTTAATATCCACCAAGCCTGTTTTGTCACATTCTGCCAATAGCATGGCGAGAATTTCTTTTGCACCATTTTGGGTAAATAACTGCCCATGTTTGCGCTCTTCGTACTCAATGCCATATTCGCAGACCATACCAATGAAGTCCCAGTTGGTATAGCGAGTTAATGCCGAAATAACAAAGTGCGGATTATGTGAAATATAATTTTCTGGTTCGACATACAAATTGGTGAAATTGCATTTACCACCGCCAGACATCAGGATCTTTTTGCCAACTTTATTGGCTTTTTCAACCACCAAAACTTTGCGTCCACGCTGCGCCGCTTTATATGCCGTCATTAAGCCTGATGCACCAGCACCTAAAACAAGGACATCATATTGATTTTGCGACATGGTAAGTTTCCGCGTGGAAGAAAGGACGCAGGATTATACGCTTTTTAGCGCTTCGGTTGAACCTTTCAGGCGACCTTGTAGGCCACCAGTATGAATCACTAAAACACGTTGATGGCTTGTAATTTGACCCCGCTCAATCATGCAGAAAATACCTCGCAGCATTTTAGCCGTATAAACTTGTTCTAATGGGATCGCATAGCGTTGTTCAAAGTCATGCATAAACTGTAATAGTTCCGGCGTTATTTTGGCATAGCCGCCACAGCAAAATTCATCACTGATGTTCCAATTGGTTTTCTGCGTCAACTGAGCAACATCGTCGCAAAGAAAATTGCCTTTGAGCGCTGAAAAACCAAGTACATGTTGATGTTCCGCACTGGCTTCGATCAAGCCCGTTATGGTTCCACCTGTACCGACGGCACAGCAGATGAGATCAAAATTTTGTTGATTTTCATGGCTTAAGATTTCCGTACAGCCACGGATAGCCAAGGCATTGGTTCCACCTTCAGGAATGACATAATGTTCGGGATATTGCTGTTGTAATTGCGCTAAAGCGTCAACTTGTTTCATTTCCCGATACTGTTGGCGTGTGACAAAACTGAGCTGCATACCAAACTGTTGGGCGGTGGCTAAAGTAGGATTTCGGGCTTGATGTTGTAATTCCTCCCCACGGATGATGCCTAAACTGCCGAATCCGAATAAATGTGCAGCATATGCAGTGGCTGCAATGTGATTTGAATAAGCACCGCCAAAGCTAAGCACCTGTTTAAACCCTAATTTCTGCGCCTCAATAAAATTATATTTGAGTTTATAAAATTTATTGCCTGATATTTGTGGGTGTACCAAGTCCAAACGCTTAATACATAAATCAACCCCTTGATATTGAATAGTCTGCTGAGGAATGGCGTGGGCGATAGATTCAAACATGTTGGTAATCGTTATCTTGGTCGTTAGAGTTCAAATAGGTAGGCATTGTAAAACGGGAGGTGCAGAAGATAAAATCCTTTGCATCTTGGTCAGTTCAACTCTGCTTATAGCACTTTACTGCCGATATCTGCTAACTAGCAACATCAACGGAGGTGACGACAGACATACCGGGTCTTAAGTTTTCTAAACCTTGTTGATTAGGATCAATCGCAATTTTTACGGCAATGCGTTGCACGACTTTGGTGAAATTTCCTGTGGCATTGTCAGGTTTCAATACACTAAATTCAGAACCAGCCGCAGGGGAAATTTGCTCAACTTTGCCGTAAAATTTTTGATGTTTCATCCCATCGACGCTGAACCACGCTTTTTGACCAATATGCATATCTGCAATTTGCGTTTCTTTAAAATTGGCAGTCACCCAGCGCTGCTGTGGGATCAAATACATCAGTTGAGTGCCTGCCGCAACATATTGACCAATCCGTGGGCTGACTTCGCCAAGTTGACCATCCATAGGTGCCACAATCGTGCTGTAGTCTTTAGTGGTCACTGCCTGATCAAATTGTGCTTTGGCACTATTCACTTGCGCTTTAAGCCCTGTCGCTGCAACTTGTGCGGTTTTGAATGATTCTTTGGCAACTAGTAAATTGGCTTCTGCTTGATGAAGTTGGGCCAAACTATTTTTAGCGTCTGCAGTGGCTTTATCTTGTTCTGATTTCGATGCAGCGCCAGTATTGCCGAGTTGTTGGTAGCGCGTCATTTGTGCAAGAGCTAATTCATAGGCCGCACGTGATTGGTCCACTTTCGCTTCGGCTGCCGTAATATCTGCTCTGCGTTGTTCAATGGCCTGGCTTTGATTGGCAAGTGAGTTCTGTGCTTGTTCCACCCCAGATTCAGCCTGTGTGACTTTTTGATCATAGGTCGTTGCATCGATATGCATAAGCACTTGACCTTTTTTCACATGATCGAAATCTGTCACCAAAACATCTTTCACATAACCATTAATTTGTGATGAAAGCACCGTGGTTTTGCCTTTGACATAGCTATTTTCAGTCGACTCGATACTGTTATGAAATGGACCAATCCGCCACGCCCATAAGATCAGCGCAATTCCCAACAAGAGGATGATCAACATGAAAATCAAGGTACGCTGCGGCGTAGAAATAAGCTTGCTCGATGGTGTAGGCATAGTAGCTTCTGTTTGTGGTTGCTGCGGTGCTGCTTGCTCAGTGGGTTTATGGTCTTCGGTCATGGTGTTCTCAATATCAATTAGGTCATTTGGCTGTTGCTTATGTTGTGTAAGTCGGGAAAATTTTAGCTACTATCCGTGCGTTGCTGTTGGCGTAATTGATATTTATTTTTGCCAATCAGAAACAAGCCCCAAAGCTACAATATAACGGCGAATATGCCATTTAAAAAAATCACATCGTTATAGGCTCGAACTTGGGCTTCTCGAGTGATGGTTTGATTAAGGCTACGTATGGCTTGTTGTTGATCTAAATTAGGGTCTAAAGAATATTGATGCGCACTTTGCGCCAATTGTTGTAGGCGCTGTTCCACTATAGGTGAGGTTTGCGATAAATCATTATAAATCTGTGCCTGATAGGTTTGGGTACGCATTTGCTGGTAGGTCGAAAAGAACGATGAGCCGACGAGACCACCAAAAGTTTGCGTTGCAGAAAATAGTACGATAAACGTCACCATGTGCGATGGGCCTTTTTGCAAAGCACTGACAATGCCTGTAAGCAAAAGTGGGCCAATAAACATGCCACTGGCAAAGCCCACCAAAAACTGACTCCAATAAAAATCATGCGGTCGAACATCACTGGTCAGGTGATAATCCAGTGCACAGGCAAAGAGCACGAGACCTGCTGCACCGAGCAGATGAAGCACAATTTTTTCTTTGGAAAAGGTCAGGGCACTAAACACTGTTCCTAAGACAATCCCGATCAGCACGACGGTATAAAAGGAAACAAATTGGTCGGGTCCCATGCCCATGGTTTTCAAAAAATTCACGGCTGCATAGCTTTGTTCTGACATGAGGAAGCGAATGGCAAAGGCACCGATAATAAAACTCACGGTAGACGATGTTCCGAGCCAGCGTGTGACAATCAGGGGATTGACCCGAAAATGTTCATAGGTCAGGCCGACAACTAAAAGAATCAAAGCGGCGATGAGTAAATAGGCCAACCATTCAGCCTCAAACCACCAAAGAATCGGGCCTTGAGTTAGCACGATACATAGCAAAGCAAAGCCGGGTGCTAATAATGCAAAGGTGAATAAATCTTGCTTTTCAAACACTTCGATACGTAGGCTTCGTGGCAGTTTTAGAGAGACCACCATCGCCAAACAACATAAGGCTAAACCTAATTCAAAGGTATAGAAAATAGACCAATCATTTACATCGACCAGATAGGGCGACATGATCCATGCCAGCGGTATCCCCAACTGCTGAAAGCCTAAAGCTAGATAAAGCCCACGACCAAAATGAGCACGTTTAAAGGCTTGCATGATGTAATACATCCCAAGCGAACTGAGTGGAGCTGCAAGTAAGCCGCTAATCACCCGTGCAAAAATTGCCATTTCATAGGTATGGACGAATAAATGCAGCACCATCACCGCGATAAATAAAACCAAACCAATTTCTGAAAATAGCCTAAGTCCATATTGTTGACGGGCTTTAAATAAGATCAGGTTAGAGCTGACATTGGCCATAACAAATGCCGCAGGAATCCATGCCGCTTCTGAAGGCGTTAAGCCATATTCACCTTGTAGAAGGGGAAGATTTGCCGTGATAAATCCATTACTTAAACTCCCCGAGATCGCAACAAATAAACCGATAAAGAAGTATAAAAAACGCTTATAGGTGGGATGTGCAATGGCAGCGGGAGATCCGGGCAAAGTCGGTTTTTCTTCGGGTGTCCAATCCGGAGCAGGTTCTAATAAACGCGGTGATTTGGACATGACGTGTTACCCGCAAATACCATGTAGTAAAAATTCCACGGCACGTTTGGCGAGTTTTTCCTGATCTGCTTCGGTATGGCCTTGTAAAGCTGCACGTAAAATGGAAGTGACCATGGCATAGTCTGCCGGTTTAAAGTCTGCTCGGCAGCGACCATTTTGAATGGCCTGATCAATCATCGGTTGCAAAATGGCATCACGTCGTTGGTATATTTTAACCATGGCGGGATCATCCCGATCGATCACACGCCAATATTCCATTAGGGCTGTGAGATAGGGAATATAATAAATATGGTCTTGAATGAGGCGAATAAATCCATCATCGAACTGTGCATAATTAAGCGCACGTTGTTCAAGTCGGTTTAAGGCAGCTTGCATTAAGGCGAGTACCAACTCACGACGGTCATTAAAATTACGATAAAACGTCGCACGTCCAACTTGAGCTTGATCCATGATGAGTTGTAAAGGCGCATTGATTCCGTGAATACGGAAAACCTCAATCGCAGCTTCTAAAAGGATTTCTCGGTTTTGTGCAGCGAGTTGTTGACGTGTGGACATTATTCTTTGGCATCATCATTTTAAATTTATCTAGATATTAAACGGACAAAAGTGTCCGAAGTAAAATCGTATTCGATAGCAGTTTTGTAACTTGTCTTCTATGTAGTTAAATAAAATGAATCAATTATTTATTTTTAAAAGGAAATATTTTTCTATCGGCATCAGTTTGCATCCGCATTGGAAAGACCGTCGAGACATAATTCCTGACAATTGACCCTAAATCGGCAGATAAATAAGGTGAATATCTGCACAAAAATGCTATGCTGAATTTATAAACAAGATAATTATAAAAATGGAGGGCATCCAATGAGCAAATTAAGTCGGGCTGTGCTGCCTATGCTGTGCCTGTGCAGTTTTTGGATGGTGGGTTGTGATACGACTGACGAATTGCATCGTCCTCAAAATGAACATCGCACCATGATCATTGGTGGTGTCCCTGTAAATGACCTTGATTATAAATTACCGCGTGAAGATGTTGCACTCAATGAAGCCGCTGCAGATGACGATTAGCAGATGGATCCGTAAAAAAAATAGGGTGGACATACTGTCAGTACACGGTAGTGAGACGTGACATGTAAAGAGTCACAGATGCAGTGTGCTACGTCAGATGTGTGAACATTTTGAAGTAGACGTCTTACTTCTGCAGTGTAGTTTGTTGGATTAAAGCCTTACAAACATTTAAAAAGGCTCTGTACTCGCCCAGTATGCCCGAACTGGAATGAACCGTGGTCCAAATGCTTAAATCAGGTCAATCTATCAGGTCTATTTGCCAATTGGATGCCTGAATTTCTAAGTTATTTTGTCTAAGTTGCTGACTAATGCTATCGGCCTGTTTCTGTAAATCTGCCACTGCAATGGTTTTAATCCAACGGATTTCACTCGAGCTATAACGACCATTTTCACGGCGTGAGCTGTCGATTGCTTGTTGCAAGATTCGATGCTGCTGGGTCAATAAATCACGTTCATTGAGCACTGAAAGCATGCAGCGTCCAGAACGGGTTTTAGCCTGTGCGTTGGTGGTGTGAATCTTTTCAATTAAGCCATAAAGTTCTGTATTTACGGTAAATGCTTCTTGAATTAAAGCATTCGGTTCTTCGCTGGGTGCATCACCTTCTTGAATGAGCACGTTGTTATTGATTCGTTGTTGCAGCGAGGCCAATTTAGTTTGTAAGTCACTGCGTAAAAGTAGGGCTTCGGCTAATTTCATTGTCTTGATATTAATTTGTACTTTTAGCGATCATGCGATGGATTAATGCAGTATTCAAGTTATTTATAGTGAAAAATTTGGTCAATTAAAATAAACACTGCAAATTATAGGGAGAAATTCAGAGATTCTATCTGTAAAATTGCCACGAATTTAAGTGAAAACGGTGTGATAGTGGAATCATTTTGGATATTAGGCTCGATTGCGGCAGCACTATTACTTGGTGCAATGAGCCCAGGGCCAACGTCAATTTATGTGGCGAAGAATTCCATTGCAATTTCACGTAAACACGGTTTATTTACCGCACTTGGTACAGGTTTGGGCGCTGCAATATTTGGGCTATTAGCGGTATTGGGTTTGCAGGCATTTTTATTGGCTGTACCTTCTGCATATTTGGCTTTAAAAATTTGTGGTGGTTTATATCTGCTTTGGATGGCATTTAAAATTATAAAACATGCCAAAGAACCGATTGAAGCAGGTGATGCCAGCAGCTCGCAAATGTCACTCCGTCGTGCCTTTACCACTGGTTTAATTACCCAGTTGTCGAATCCGAAAATTGCAATTGTGTTAGCCAGTATTTTTACGGCACTTTTACCGAAAGACATTCCGACTTATTTCTACTTTGTATTGCCAGTTTTGTGTTTCTTTATCGATGCAGGCTGGTGCTCATTGGTCGCTGTGGCTTTGTCAGCAGAAAAACCCCGCAAAGTGTATTTGAAGTTTAAAGCGGGTTTTGATCGGGCTGCAGGGGCAGTGATGACAGTGCTTGGGTTAAAGCTGATTTTTGGTATGAAGTGATTGAACGAAAAAAAAGCCTCTACGAATAGAAGCTTTTTTATGCAATTTTATTTGTTGCATTCTGGTTGTGAACGGTCAATAACTTGTGTACCTTCAACGCGATAGCCAATTTGACCAACAAGGAATGCTTGGTTTAGTTGAGTGATAACAACGTCTGAAAGTGCAACTGCACAGCGGTCTTTTTCGATAGCACGGTCAATTGCTGTTTTGAAATTTGGAATACCTAGTGGGAATAACACAACTGGTACTTTATCTTCACCAGTAACGCGCTGACCTTTTACGAATTGATTTGAGTTTAAATTATAGTTTTTTGTAGAAGCTACAGTCATATCCGCCATACGGATTGAACAGCCAGTGAAAGCCACTGTCGAAACTGCTAGTGCTGCAACCAATAATTTTTTCATGTTGTACCCCTAAGATTAATAAATTATAAAAAGCGAGCACATTTTATATAAAGATAGTGAAATATCAATAAATTAAATTTACTTTAATTTAAATAAGTAGTTTTTTCACAGAGTGATTTATCCATATTTTAGTTTTAGCTCTTTTTTAGCATAGTGAATGCTTAAAGCTTTATAGTAGTTTGGAATGAATGGTTTCATTGGGGTCACAATGAATTTTCCCTCTCCTTTTAGGAGAGGGTTAGGGAGAGGTATATATTTGAAAGAGTTAAAATTTGTATGCGGGTTTGATTAAAAAATATAATCTATAGTAGTACATATTTAATAAATTGAAAAAATGGCGAAAGATTGGTTTGATTTTCAGGAAAAAATAGCACAGCATTTTCGTAGTCTAGGAGTAAAGGCTGTTACCAATGAGACTATTACTGGTGTTCGAACCGAACATGATATTGATATTTATGTTACTTCTAAATATTTAGGTACAAATATCAAATGGGTGATAGAAGCAAAATATTGGAAAACAAAAGTTCCAAAAGAAAAAGTTTTAGCCCTACGCACTAAGCCTCTTTCATAAATCAAAAAACGAACAGTCTCTTGCTGATTATTTGTACCGAAGAATTTTAAATATTCATGCATAATCTGCGGATGAAATATATCGATTCAAAGAAGCTTTCTGAAACACAATTTAAGCGATACACCGGCATATCATGGTCAACCTTTGATTTAATGGTTGAACAACTGAAAATGCATGTTCCTGCTAAAGGTAGACCAACTAAATTGAGCATAGAAGATCAAATCCTTCTGTGCTTAAGTTATTGGCGCGAATACCGAACCTTGTTCCATGTTGCAACAAGTTATGGTGTGTCAGAGCCGACTGCTTCAAGAATTGTCCGTCATGTAGAGGACTGCCTGATCAAGTCCAATTTATTTAATTTACCGAAGCATTTGCCTGAGGGCGAAGGCATCGACTGGAACGTGGTGATTGTTGATGCCACAGAAATTCCAATACAAAGACCTAAAAAAACAGAAGAAAAGCTATAGTGGCAAAAAGAAGGCACATACTTTCAAAGTTCAGGCCATCATTCATTATAGAACTCAGCAAATTATGAGTTTATGCACTGATCGTGGTGCTGTACATGATTTCGAACTCTTCAAACGAAACTTACATCAGATTCCGGCAAGTGCCTTTATCCTTGCAGATAAAGGCTATCAAGGGATTTACGCAGTGTATCCAAATAGCTTGTTGCCATTAAAAGCAAAAAAGCGCTGTAAATTGGATCCTGAACTAAAAATCTATAATCAAGAAATCAACAAAAGAAGAATTGGGGTTGAGCATGTATTTGGTAGTTTAAAAACTTTCAAAATCCTTGCCGAGCGATATCGTAATCGAGGAAAAAGACTGGGCTTAAGATTCAATTTAATTGCGGGAATCTATAATTTAGAGCTGAGCAAAAAATGAATTATGAAAGAAGTCTACTATAGTCGATGATATTGGAGCAGATAAGGGTTTTATTATCTCACAAATTGGTTTCCAATCTGGTGCAATAGAGGCTACTAAAAATACAAATATTGAACTCTACACTTTAGATGAATTAATTTTTAAAACTAAAAGTTATATTCAAAATGAAATTTTAGAAACATATATTCAAAGAGCAAGGCTACTTGAAATAAGGTATTTTTCACATGAAAAATCTATACGAAAAGAATATGGATTAAGAGAAGAAATTTATGACACTCCAAAGTTCTCAGTTGCTTGGTTATTGTTAACAATATTTGACGTATTAACAAAAGCTAAAAATAATTTGTATCCAATTGACTTAAGAACACATTTAATTGAAAAGGTTGGACATGATTTAGCAGAAGATTTTATTGAATTAGTTCAATGGTTAAACTTGAATCTTAATTGGTTGGATCAAAAGCTATTAAATGCTGAATATCAAATGATAATGGATGGTGTTTTTAAGCCATCTTTAGTTGAACCTAAAGCAGATCAAGAAGCTATATATGAATTAATTCAAAATATTAGAACTAATGAATAAAATCATCTCAAATTTATAAGAAGACCTCTCCCTAACCCTCTCCTAAAAGGAGAGGGAACTTTTAGGCATAAAAAAAGCCCCTACAACGTAGAGGCTTTTTCTTATCTTAATCTAAAAATTAAGACACTTTATCACCAGCTTTAGCACCAGTTTCAGGTGAAATCACCCAAACACCTTCGCCATTACCCGCAGCTAAAACCATACCGTTTGAAATACCAAAACGCATCTTACGTGGAGCAAGGTTCGCCACCATCACCACTAGTTTACCTTTAAGGTCTTCAGGTTGGTAGAACTCACGAATACCGCTAAACACGTTACGTGGCTCAGCTTCGCCGACATTTAAAGTCAATTGAAGCAGTTTGTCTGAACCTTCAACATGAGCTGCTTCTAAAACTTCCGCTACACGTAAGTCAACTTTCATAAAGTCTTCAATGCCGATGATTTCAGCTTCGCCAACTTTAGGTTCAGGTTTCTTCTCTTTGGCTTTCTCTTTTTTCTTTTCCGCTTTTGGTGCTTCCGCAGGAGCAGCTAAAGAATCTTTAGACGCATCAACCATAGCAGCAACAGCTTTTGGATCTACACGCTGCATCAATGGTTGGAATTGAGCAATTTCATGATTCACCAAAATCGTTTTGCCTGAAGCAAAGTCGAAAGACTCGAGCTTCAAGAAGTCTTGAACTTGAGCAGCCAAAGTTGGAAGAACTGGAGCAAGGTAAACTGCCAATTGACGGAATAGGTTAATACCTACTGAACACACGTCATGTACTTGTTGTTCTTCACCTTCAATTTTCGCAAGTGCCCAAGGCTTTTTCTCGTCGATATATTGGTTGGCTTTGTCAGCAAGCGCCATGATTTCACGGATTGCAGCAGAGAATTCACGTGCTTCATATTGAGCAGCGATTGAAGCGCCTGCATCAATAAAGCTTTGTACCAATTCAGGTTCAGCACACGTTGCAGAAAGGTTGTTATCAAACTTGGTGTTTATGAACTTGGCACAACGGCTTGCGATATTGACCACTTTACCAACAAGGTCGGAGTTTACTTTCTGAACGAAATCATCAAGATTTAAGTCAGAATCTTCAACTTTGTCAGAAAGCTTCGACGCGAAGTAGTAACGTAAGTATTCAGGGTTTAAATGCTCAAGATACGTTTCCGCTTTAATGAAGGTACCGCGAGATTTAGACATCTTCTGACCGTTTACAGTCAAGAAACCGTTGACGAATAAGCTTGTTGGGGTGCGGTAGTTTGCACCTTCAAGCATTGCAGGCCAGAACAACGCGTGGAAGTAAACGATGTCTTTACCAATGAAGTGATAGACTTCATTTTTCGAATCTTTTTTCCAGTAATCGTCAAAGCTTAAATCTGGACGTTTAGTCTTGATGTAGTTTTCAAAGCTCGACATATAGCCGATTGGCGCATCTACCCAAACGTAGAAATATTTGTTTGGCGCATCTGGAATTTCAAAACCAAAGTAAGGTGCATCACGAGAAATATCCCAATCCGATAAACCTGCTTCAAACCATTCATCAAGTTTATTGGCAATTGACACAGGCAGACGGCCTTCGTCTCTTGTCCATTTTTGCAGGTATTCACCAAAGTTTGGCAGTTTAAAGAAGTAGTGATCTGAAGATTTTTCTACAGGTGTCGCACCGCTCAAAGTCGATTTTGGATTGAGTAACTCAGTTGCGTTGTAGGTTGTACCGCACACTTCACATGAGTCGCCGTATTGGTCTTCCGCTTTACATTTCGGGCATGTACCTTTAATGAAACGGTCAGACAAGAACATTGTTTTTTCAGGGTCAAACAATTGCGTCACAGGGCGTACTGCAATGTTGCCCGCTTCACGGTTTTTGATATAAATCTCAGAAGCACGTGCTTGGTTTTCAGGGCTATTAGTTGAGTCGTAATGGTCAAAGTCAACTCTAAAGCCAGCAAAGTCACGTTCATGTTCTTTTTGCACATTGGCAATTTGCTGTTCAGGCGAAATACCATTGGCTTCCGCACGTAGCATAATCGCTGTGCCGTGAGCATCATCCGCACATACATAAGTCACGTTATGACCCATTGCACGCATGGCACGAACCCAAATATCAGCTTGGATATAACCGAGTAAATGACCCATATGAATTGGGCCATTCGCGTATGGAAGGGCGTTAGTAACTAAAATATTACGCACGGATATGACTCTCTCATTCGTATTTATGCAATGGGCTGTAATTTTACATGAGATAGCCAGTACTTGCACAAGGGAATAGGTGAAATCTTTGCAAAAGTAAAAAAATCTATATTGCTGACACAATTACAGTGATAATAGGGCATATCTGTGATGCCTTTAGAGTGACAAGCCCATGTACGACGACGATTATGATGACGACCAGCCTGTGACCCGTATTCCGCAAAATCAACAGCGTAATAAACAACTCGGTCAGCACATTGTCAAAGAAGCACAACAATACCTTGAGCAGATTTCGGCAGATGAACATGCATTACTGATTCAGACTTTACGTGATTTGGCTACAACTGAACCTTACTTCGATGTATTGGCCGATGAGCTTGATCAACCTGTAGAAATGAAAGTGGCAAATGACGCCTTAAACTTGTTGTACTTTTGGCAATTGCTGCATCAACATGAAGATCAAAAACAGTTTCATTTACTCGATGCGATTAACACCGAGTTTTTTCAGACAGAAATGTTGAAAGCCTTTGATGCCTTAGAGATTGGTGAAAATAAAGCGCAACGTCGTTTGGTTCTACTTGAAGCTTTTAAACTGTATAAGCTGAATTTCCATGCCGGTTGTATCCCTGTCTTGTATGCACAGTTAGAAGGCATTTTAACTGATGTACTGATTCAAACGGGCTTTTTAAAGCAGAGCGGTACCAAGTTTGTCGATGTATATAAAATTGTACCCGGTCTAAAAGGCAGTGAAATTAAGAGTCTTTGGCATAAAGCAAAAATTGCCAATGAACTGAATCATTATTTTGCCGAATTGGCAGCCTATCAAATGGATAGCAGCTCTACTGTAGCCATGACCCGCCATAATATTTTGCATGGGACCGACGTCGCGCATTTTAATCAGGGACGGAGTTTCATCCTATTTATTTGGCTGTTTTCCGCAGTAAGCTTTATGAGCACGGTCAGCAAATAATCTTTTTATGTAGCGGTAAAGTGCGTCATTAGGGGCTTTACCGTTATTCCTTTTGCTTAATTTAGATTGATGAATATCAATACAATAAAAATAGCCTTTATATTTTTCAATGATTTAATACATTTAAACTCGGATCAATTTTAACTCCTAACCTTATGCCAAAAAGCATAAATGCAACGTCATGTAGCTCAATTGTTTCTAAATGCATATTTTTAAGGTCATCCCGTCAAAGCACGTTATAACTATTGTTAGATAATAACAGAGAAGAGGCGAGAACGATGACAACTGAAAATAAAATTGATCAATTGAAAGATAAAGCGTCAGAATTGGGTGATGATCTAAAGCTCAAAGCCAAAGAAGCTCAGCTTGAAGGTGAAAAAGCCCTCGATGGTGCAAAGCATAAAGCTGAAGAGTTAAAACTCGAAGGCGAAAAAGCCTTAAATGACGCCAAACATGAACATGCAGAACAGCATGCTGAAACCAAAGACCGTCTAGAGCAGTTAAAAGCAGAAGCGAGTCATAAATTTGATGAAGCCAAAGTCAAAGCTTCCGAACTTAAACATGAGGCTGTCGAAAAATTTGATGAACTCAAAGTGCAGGCGACAGAGAAATTTGACGAGTTAAAAAAGAAAGCCACTGACACACTGAATAAGTTTAAAAAAGATGATCAAGCTTAATTGGGGCTGATCAAAAAGGCCGTTCTATCAAGAGCGGCTTTTTTAGGATTCATTGTTTTAATCCATCTAAATTTTCAGTCTTAATATTTTTGACTTGATCATCGACTACGGTAATCACGTAGCGCATATTAGCAATTTCATAGGTGTAATCTACCGCTAGTTTTGCAGGCAGATTTTTCTCTTGCAGCGGATAAGACAGCATTTTCATCGGAGAAGCTTGCATACGCGAGCGCATGAGATCGATGCTATCACCAATCGCTACAGTTTGTCGGTCAGGTGTTTGAATGGCTTCAGTCGCAATTTCTGCATAGGCTGCTGAAGTCAGGAGCATCAAGGCACATAAAGTCGTTTTATAAATATTCTTCTTATAGATAGTCTTCGGATACATCGTCATCCCCATTTTAAAAACTAAAAAGCACAAAATGTGCCTTTAGATTGCACATCCATCGCTATGATTATTCTGTTGAAACGACTGAAATATAAACTGAAATTACGCTGAAAATGTATGGTTGATATGTAATCAATTCAAATTTAAAGGCTTTGGTTTAGCCGCAAAAATCAGTTGCAGGTGCATTTTTAAGCGTCACACGTTAGAAAAATTGTTTGAAAGCTAACTAAATTACTCAACTTTATAAGTTTATAGGGATAAGTCATTCATCTCCCTCTTACTCTGGGGCAGATGAACAGGTAAACTATCGCTATTATCTTTTGATTTTCCTGTTTGGAGACAACATAATGTCGTGGCTTTCTTCTCTAAAATCTGTGTTTTCACCCTCCCAAGAGGTGAAAGAAGAGGAAATCCAACAGGTTTTACAAAACTATGTACTTCCCAATTCAAATAATGCTTTAAAAGACCGTATTACACAGGTAAATGTGCAAGGTCAGATCTTGCAGATCACGATTAATACCTTTCCTTCAGAAGCCGATGACTTACAAAAAATCCATGATGATTTGGCCGATGCATTGGAAAAATGTGGCATCACAGAATTAAATATGCACGTGATTCAGCAAAAGACTGGACATACATCGGGTGGTTGCGGTCATCACCATGCAGAAGGCGAAAGCTGTTCTAGCCAAGAAAAAGCTGAAAGTTCAGCAGCAAAAAGCCAGTTACCTCCAGTTGTGGATGCGTCTGCGAAAACACCCGAAGCACCTGCCGAAGTTGATCCGAATAACCCACCGATTCAAAAAGCCGCTCCACAACAGCGTGATGTACCGAAACACCCACGCATTCAAAATGTCATTTTGGTGTCATCTGGTAAAGGTGGTGTGGGTAAGTCAACCACGACAGTTAACTTAGCTTTGGCATTACAGAAATTGGGGCTAAAAGTTGGCGTTTTAGATGCGGATATCTATGGTCCAAGTATTCCAACGATGCTCGGTAACGCTGGCCGTACGCCGATGATTGAAGCTGAGCAATTTGTTCCTATCGAAGCATATGGTATGGCTGTACTTTCAATTGGTCACTTAACTGGAGATAACAATACGCCAGTGGCTTGGCGTGGGCCGAAAGCGACAGGGGCGTTAATGCAGCTCTTTAACCAAACGTTGTGGCCTGATCTGGATGTATTGGTCATTGATATGCCGCCAGGCACAGGTGATATTCAGTTGACGCTTGCACAGCGTATACCAGTGACAGGTGCTGTGATTGTGACGACACCACAGAACGTTGCATTAATGGATGCGACCAAAGGCATTGAGTTGTATAATCGTGTACACATTCCCGTGATGGGCGTGGTTGAAAATATGTCGACCCATATCTGTTCGAACTGTGGACATGAAGAGCAAATCTTTGGCACAGGTGGTGGCGACCAACTTTCAGCCCAATACGACATTCCACTCTTAGGCCGTTTACCGCTGAACGTACAAATTCGTGAAAATGCCGATGCAGGGAAACCGTCTGTGATTGCTGGTGATGATGCTGCTGAAAGCTATATGGCGATTGCGCAAAAAATTGCAGACGCATTGCCTCAAGCTGAAAAAGATAAAAACCGTATTTTCTAAGGCTTAACTGAAATTTAAGTTGATCGCATTAAATCTGGCCTAGTGCCAGATTTTTTATAACGTGGTATTGGGAGTGTTTGAAAATTATGAGTACTGAACTTTAGACATTCAACGATGTCTATGAATTACACATCTAAAAAACGATTTGCACAATTTCTTATTTTTCCTGCGATTATAAGCCGTCTGCCAAGGATAAAATTCTTGAGGCATATCAAAGGATGTCGCGTTTGTACTTAGTTTTTACAAAATAGCTTTCACGATATTTCTATTATTTTGGCTAGGATCAATTCTTTGAACGGCAGTAACTGTACAAACGCATTGTGTCTTAGATTTTTTGCCAAATGTCCTCTGTTACAAGGGGCTTAGCATTGAAAAAATATAGAGGAACAAATAATTTTAAATATTATTTGAAGTCATTAAAACCCACCCATCAAATGAGGGTACGCCTTAGTCTAAGAAATTAAAAAGCCCGGTAATTACCGAGCTTTTTAATTGGTTTTTTAGGAGGAAAGAGACGGGTTTGCTTTACGTTTAGCAGTGATAATATTCACCGTAATTGCGATGATGACCATGATAATGCCTACAATATCTGTAATGGTTTCTGGAATAATCATACACAGCGCACCCACACCTAAAAAAATACGCCAGAACCAGTTGAGATAAGTCTTGAAATAACCTTCAACTGCGGAGCCTAAAGCGAGAATTCCTATCACTGAAGTGACAGTAATACTCACTATAGTTGTCCATGCAGGAAAGGCAAATTCTCGAGCATTGACTGCAACATTGGTGGTATCAATCATCAGCATGGCAGGGTTATAAACGAATAAAAATGGAACAATAAAACCAGCAAGAGATAGTTTTAAGGCCTGAAACCCAGTGCGCATTGGATCACCGCCTGCAATTCCTGCGCCCGCAAAGGCGGCAAGGGCAACTGGTGGGGTGATGTTTGCAAATAAACCAAAATAGAACACAAACATATGCGCGACTAATACAGGGATATCAAAGTTTGCGAGTGCTGGTGCTGCCATGGTGGCAGTAATGATATAGGCCGGAATAGATGGAAGCCCCATGCCTAAAATCATCGATGCAATCATGGTTAAAAATAAAGTGAGAAAGAGACTACCTGCACCTAAACTCATAATTGAAGAAGTCATTACTGAACCAAAACTTGTCAGATTTACTACGCCGATAATAATACCAACGACAGCACAAGCAGCCATCACAGATAATGATTGTTTGGCTCCATCAACGAGCGCATCTAAAATATCTTTTACACCCATTCGTGTTGATTTTCTTAAAGCTGCTACAAAGATGGTCAGGACGATGGTGTAGACAGCAGCATAGCTCACAGGAATATTTTGAAATAAGAAAAAGACCAGTGCCAAAATTGGAATAAGTAAATGTCCACGCTCTTTTAGAACTTCTTTTACTTTAGGTAAATCAGCTTTAGGTACGCCTTTCAGATCATCTTTACCCGCACGGAAATGAACTTGAGCCATGACGCCAAGGTAATACAATAAGGCAGGTAATAATGCGGCTAGTGCAATCGTGCCATAACTCACGCCAGTTGTTTCGGCCATAATGAAGGCACTCGCACCCATGACTGGCGGCAAAATTTGTCCACCGACGGATGCACTGGCTTCAACGGCACCAGCAAAATTCTTGTGATAACCAATTTTTTTCATCAATGGAATGGTAAATGAGCCTGTGCCAACAACATTGGCAACAGCAGTTCCATTAATACTGCCCATAAATCCACTTGAAATTACAGCAACTTTGGCAGGACCACCTTGTTTATGACCCGCCAATGCCATGGCAAGATCATTGAACAATTTCCCCATACCTGATTTTGCAAGAAAAGCACCAAAAAGGATAAATAAGAAAATAAAAGTGACGGATGCACCAATTGCCGAAGAATATAAGCCTTCGGTTTTTAAATACATATGTCCGAAAATGTCGCTGATGGTATAAGGGCGAGTAATTAATCGATCTGGCAACCAATCAAAGTGACTGATAAATGTATAGGTCAGGAAAATTAAACTTAAAATGGGCAGCATCCACCCCATGACCCGGCGAGTTGCTTCTATGACTAATACCACACTCATAATTGCAAACGCGATATCTAAGGTATTTGGAATACCACCTCGAGTGGTCATAATAGATTGATATTCTTTCCATAAATATAAAAAACTGAAGATGGAAAGCAAAGCCAAGAACCAATCGAGAAGTGAAATATGCTGTCGGGAGCTTGTTTGACGAGCTGGATAGAGTAAAAAAATGAGTGCTAGGCCAATAGCGACATGGGCTGCACGCTGTATTAACTCAGGTAAAGGATTAAACGTAATAAATAAATGAAATAATGAATAAAAGATCGCTACAAATGCAACAAAGTAGGTAACAGATTTGCTCATATTGATTCGAGTAACAGATTCCCGATCAAATTTTTCTAATATGGCTTGTTGTTGTTTCTCATCGAGTTGTTCTAATACAACTTTATCTTCTTTGGAATTCATAGGCATTCTCCAATCCACCAAGACTTCCATTTGGGTTGATATTGAACCGAGATGTTGACCAAACTATAGTCTGGGTAACTTTGAAAAATAGACCAAATTTTTTGGTCAGCGAGGATCGTGCCTTGCATATTTCTAGAAATCACCCAGTTGATTTCATCTATATTTTGATTGACCCGCATTCTAATCACACCATTTTTTTGAAACTCAATGGGATAATTTGAGGGTGTACCTGCACCAAATGAAATCAAATCGGTGTGGTGCAGTAAAAACTTATTCTTTTGACGCTGATATTGTTCAGACCAAGCCGTCTTTTCTACTGAATGCTTCCACTGTAAATCAAATTGATCAGTTGAAATTTTGCATATATCAGTTTCAACTCTAACCTGCGTATACAGTGTTGGATAGCTAGCATAGATTAAGAAGAACAATATAAAAAATGCAGTATAAACTGCATTTTTTTGAAGCTTATTATTTTTTAGCCACTTCATCATAGTAGAGTTTCGCGCCTGGATGTAGAGGCGCTACAAGGCCTTGTTGAGCACCTTCAAGCGTGATTTCTGTTGCTGCTTGGTGTGAAGTTGCCAATTGAGGCAAACTGTCAAAGAAAGTTTTTGTTAGTTTGTAGACATCATCATCCGATATATCTGTGCGAACAACTAATGCATTTTTAATTGCGGCAGTTTGAATGTCCGCAGTATTGCCATATGTGCCTTTTGGAATAATCATCGGTAAGAAATAACTTTGATCTTTAGCTATTTCTTTGACTTTATCTGCATTGATTGAAACTAACTGTAGATCAAAGCTTTGTTGAAGTTCCATGAGTGATGAATTTGGAATGCCACTAGTCAGGAATGCTGCATCAAGCTTGCCACCTTTTAAAGCATCAGCGGCTTCAGCATAGCCTAAATAATCAACTTTAATATCTTTATAGGTGATTCCAAAACCATTCAACAGTGTACGTGCATTTACTTCTACACCTGAATTTTGTGCACCTACAGCGATACGTTTACCTTTCAAATCTTCGATATTTTTGATCCCTGATTTTTTAGAGGTTACGATTTGTACGTAGTTGGGATAAAGCGCTGCGACTTGGCTGACATTCTCAACTTTACCATTTGCGAAACTTCCTGTTCCGTTCAGTGCTTCTGTTAAGCTGTCACTCATAACAAATGCCATTTCAACTTTATTCTGTTTCAGAAGGTTTAAGTTTTCGACGGATGCACCTGTAGTTTGAGTCTTAGAATTTACACCAAAGGTTTTGTTATAAATTTCTGCAAGACTTGTCCCAATCACATTGTAAGGTCCTGATGCCCCACCAGTTGCAATGGTTACGAACTTGGTTTGAAGTTTGTCAGATGTAGCAGTTTCTGCGCTTTTTCCTTCCGTGGTATTTTTTGAAGTAGATTGATCATTTGAGCAAGCAGTAATACATGCCAAAGTAACCGAGAGTAACGTGAGTTTTGTCCATTGGTTCATAGAAACGTCCTTTTACACATAAATTTTGAATATTGATTTGATGAGCTTTAATTTTAATTTCCACTACTCAATTGAACATAACTTAATCAATTATTTTTGAAAAGTATTTTTTTTTTGATTTTTTAGTCTCCAATAAATAATGGTTATGCGTAAGAATGGCATGGAGCTATATCGTTTATTTTAATAATATTTTGTTACGTGTAAAAACTGTAGGGTATACATGGAATCATGTGAAATTTCTATTAATAAATATAAGTTCAAGATATTTCTTTGAATTGTAAGGTGCTCTGAATGACTGTTCAGCTAAGGTTTTGTTTTTCTATTTAAGTTACTGAATTTATAATTAAATAAGGAGTTTTTTATAAGCGTTTCTATTTTTTATTTTGCTAATACGAAACAACTGAATTAATCTTCGCGGATTAAGTTTGAGGTCAAAGTATGATTTCATGGTTTTTTATTGGTCTAGTTATCAGTATTTTGTTAACGCCAGGACCAACCAATACCTTACTCGCATCTTCGGGTATTCAAGTTGGGCTACGTAAATCATTCCGACTCATTCCAGCGGAAGCCTTTGGTTATCTTATTTCGATTAGCCTATGGGGTTTTCTCATTGGTAAAATTTCCGTACATCTGCCTTTACTACCGACCATTTTAAAACTGTTTAGTGCTGGCTATATTCTATTTTTGGCTATGCGATTATGGCGTACAGCAACTGTTGCTGAAAATTTTAATCAAAAGGGCATTCGTGCACGCGAACTCTTTGTTGCGACTTTATTAAACCCCAAAGCATTATTATTTGCATCTGCGATTTTCCCTGCGTTGGCTTGGCAAAATGCGCAGTATTATGTAGCTCACATGCTGATCTTTCTGTTGTTGATTGTTCCTATTGCATTCTTTTGGACCTTTCTTGGTTCCGTTTTGGCATCGAATAAAATTAGTTGGCTCAATCAAGCCAATCTACAACGAACAGCATCGCTAGTCTTGGTCAGTTTTTCGATTCCACTGAGTTATTCTGCGATTTTAAAACTCTAAATTGATTTGAAAATGACTAAATCCGCTTAGTTCGGTAAAGCTTATTTTCATTAAGTCGGATTTCAGTTAAAGTACCACGCAATAATTGATTTAAGTTTTTGGATAGAGATAAATGGCTATTAAGTCTGATCGTTGGATTCGCGAAATGAGCGAAAAACACGGCATGATTGAACCGTATGCAGAAAACCAAGTCCGTTATGATGAAAATGGCGAAAAGCTTATTTCGTATGGCGTGTCTAGCTATGGTTATGACGTGCGTTGTGCTCGTGAATTTAAAGTCTTTACCAATGTTCATTCAGCAATTGTTGACCCTAAAAACTTTGACGATAAAAGCTTTATTGATATCGAATCAGACGTTTGTATCATTCCGCCGAACTCGTTTGCACTAGCACGGACAGTCGAATATTTCCGTATTCCACGTAATGTGTTAACCGTTTGTTTAGGTAAATCAACCTATGCGCGCTGCGGTATTATTGTCAATGTGACGCCTCTTGAACCAGAGTGGGAAGGTCACGTGACTTTAGAATTTTCGAATACAACCAACTTACCTGCACGTATTTACGCGGGTGAAGGTGTCGCACAAATGTTGTTTTTCGAATCAGACGAAGTGTGTGAAACCTCTTATAAAGACCGTGGCGGTAAATACCAAGGTCAAACTGGTGTGACATTACCGAAAGCTTAATCCTTCGGATTTAGTTAAATAAAGCGGGCGAATTAGCCCGCTTTTTTGTTGGGTCATTCATCGGAAAATAGACCATTCGGTGGGGAAGTTTTTGCAATTGAGTAATTATTCAGCATAATAAAAAGTTAAGTGACTGGTCTATCACAAGTCTCCATTTAAGGAATAAATGGACAATAACATCAAAGCCAGTTCTCAGGAATAAATATAAGAGAGATGCAGAGCATCTGATAAAAGGAAGGTCGAGATGACTCAATTCACCCAGGCTAAGTTATTCCGCCAGAGTTGCTTAGCAGCCGCAGTCAGCATTTTTGCTGCACCATCTGTTTATGCGCTTCAAGATTTATCAGATGAAGCACTTTCAGCCACAACGGGTGAAGGTGTTGCACTCACTTTAGAGAATTTCAAAATGGTCTTTCAAGGGCCAAATGACCGTTCTACGGCTTCTAGTTATGCGTCTGGTATGGTTGATCCTGGGAAAAACGATACAGGTTTTATTCGGATTATTCCTACAGGTGAAAACTATGAACAATTAGGGCAGCGTGCTTACGATAAAATCTACAAAGCAGCTTATGTTGATGCTTATCAGCAAGGCCGAGTTACGGGCTATAACGGTGTTTATGACTCAACTTTTATAAGTTCTAAAAGCACTTATGAGACCAATAATGCTACACGAGTAACCAATGAAACCATCGCAACATATTCAATAGAATATCGTGGCCGATTAGTACAGTCTTATCTTGAATCACCAACGATGAAGGCATATTACGATCAGCGTTATGCAGATTATTATAATGGTTCATCGGCTGGCTTACCTTTTGAAAACGATGGCACAACGAAAGAATCAATTACTCCAGGACTAAAAGAAAAGTCACAAACTGCTGCTTTAAAAAATACCTATGAAATGATTGAGTTACTATACGGTAACAATAGTACGGGTAATTTGCCGACCACTTCGACTTTTTATAAAAATTATGTCTCAGGAAAAATTACACGTTCAAATATTATAGATACAACAAAAAATGCTCAGTTGAATGCCAAAGCTGCAGAAACCCTCAATCAGTTGGCAACGGACTATGCCAAGCTTGAAGCTCAAAAGGCAAGCGATGCAGCATTAGCAACCGTGAAGAAAAATGCTGAAATTACAGCAAAACAAATTGCTTCGACTGCGACCGTATCGAGTCTCAGATCGAAAGCAGATGTCTTTATATATGGTTTAGCCTTATCAAACAGTAAAGATAAAAATGGCAAAAGTTCATTAGCAACACGCTATACAGACCAAGGATTTAATTGGGGTACAGCAGAAAATCCATGGCTTTTCCATGCGGGTAATCAAGATGTTGAACAATTTGCGAAAGATAATAAGGGGAATGTTGGTTACTTAGCCATTGAGGCACCATTAAAGAAAATTGCAGCAGATGATGCATCTAACAACATCAAGCTTGGTTTGTGGATGGATGTATTTTCACGGTCTTTAAATTCAAGTAATGTCGTCGATCCGATTACAGGGGCGCCCACCAGTGGCTTAGATAAAGATTATCGATTACGGACTCAAGTTGTTGCGAATGGTTTGAGTTTTAATGGTTCACAAGTTCGAATTTTTCAAACCCTAAAATCAACAAATACCAACTATAACCAAACCTTAGGTTTAGCCAGCCTAATTCGTATTAATACCAACGATCGTGCTGAATCACTCAGTATTAATGATGGTGATTTAGATGCTCGTGGTATACGTATTAGTACAGCTGCACGTTCTGAACTGGATGATGGTACTGCAGCGACACCAGCGATGGATCGATCTGCAGCTCCAATCTTTCATGAAACTGAAGGTCTATATTTATATAGCCCAAACATCAATTTAGTTTTAGGCAATATGTATCAACCCTTTATTGTGGGATCGGAAGGTCGAAATATTATTTTGGAAGTAACACGTATTCCTAACGTGCCTTCTATATACAGTAAAATTTATACCTACTATACAGATATCCCGGGTAATACCACAGGTACATCGGGTTTAACCGCTGCTGACTTTAAAGGTTCAACCTGTAACGTCTATAGTTGTGGTACGGAGTTAAAAGCAAACTCTTCAGATGCGACAGCACTATATCAAGGGCGTAATGCAACACATAGTAGTATTGCAATCGGTACAGTAGAGCGCTTGCCTGGTAATCTGCTGAATGCAAAAAGTACGGATACGGCAACAGGTGTGGTCTTTAAAGGTGTCAATGGACAAAGCACGAATTTAGGATCTGTTGCCATAGATGGCGTCTTGATTCAGCACTTAAAAATAAGAACAACAGGGCTGTAGGAGAAATTACATGTATAAAATTTTATGCGCTGTTGTTTGTGCGGCACTGACACAAACTCATGCAGGCTTAATGTCTATGGATAATAGCGAACTTACCGCTGCAACCGGTCAAGGTGGTGCTGATCTCAGTTGGACACTTTCATTAAACCATCAATATGCCAATGATATGTCAAAAAACAACATATCAATCATGGATGCGAATGGTAAAACGACTCAAGCTTTTTATGGATATCAATGTTCATCCAATGAGTTTTGTCGCTTAGCACTTGCGCCCAATAATCATGTGGATGCAAATGGTAATAAGAAATGGTTGGTGTTTAAACAGTTTCAAGGAACGTTACAGATCGATCAATTTTCACTAGATGGTGTGACGATTATCAATCGTGAAGGCAATCCACAAACGGCTATGCAGTTGACATTTTATGATGATAAGCCATTAAAAATTAGAAATTTAGGTTTTGCTACGTTGGCGGTGGAAACAGGGACCACAGGTAAGGAAGGTTATGAAAATACCAGTACTTATACGACCTATACCGAAAAGAAAGCTGATGGAACAACTTCAACTTTAGCTGTGCCTGATTTTGATCGTGGTTCAGAACAAGGATTTATGGGTGTTAATGTGCATGGCAACATGCACATGAGTGGAAAGTTAAACATCTTCAGTTTTAACTGCACTGGAAATGGTGCAGGTCGCTGTTAATCAGCTGTGACTGAATATAAGGATATTGTGATGAAAAAAATAACAACTTTAACGGCACTCGCAACCAGTATTTTACTTGCTCAACACGCCTATGCTTTTGAAGCGATGACCGATGAAAGCTTGGGTGCAGTTACTGGCCAAGATGGTATTTCGATTACCCATGAAGTTTCTAGAGTCAAAGTTGATCAGTTAAATTGGGTTGACCCAACCGACCAAAATAAGATGAAAATGGGTTTGCACAATGTGCAAATAGATGGTGTTGGGCAAAGCACCATTACATCAAAATTAGATTTTGATGTCGGGACTACGGATGCTGGTGTAGGCATGCGTATAGCTGCGAGTGTCAGCCCATTTACGGCTGTTGCACAAAATATTATGTTGCTGTGTCAAGGTGCAACGTGCCAAACGCCTACACAAAATTTAGGTTCACTTACGATTGCAACATCTTCACCTTTAAAAGTATTACTTGAAACCAGCAATGGTCTATTTAACCGTAATGATACGGCATATATGGAATTTCAATTGCAAAATGCCAGTATTAGTCATGGTATGAATGGGCATAGCGTAACCTTAAAGGACTTTAACTTTAACTTTGCTGGTTCAGGTTATATGTATGTCGCAGCTGATGAAGGCATTGTTCTCACCACAAAATCCACAGGGAGCAAAGACCATACGGTCAATTTGGGGCGGGTAAAGGACACTTCAGATGTGCATAGTTCACGTAGCGATGCCACAAACCCCGGCGTTAATATCGATCTACGCTACGCTACTGATGGTGGTGCGCAGCGCAATTTAATTCGTATGGGAGCATCGGGTGCTGTCACCAATGCACGAGTTGCCTTAAATGCCAATCAAGAGGGAATCAAAGATTTTGGTCTAGCAACGAAGGCTTCTGGATATGAGTCCGTTGGTTCAGGTGGTTTACATTTAGGTGTGCGCGCGGATTTCACTTCAAAGGATGATCCTAGCCTTGTTGCAGGTCAAGCACTGACAACCTTAGAAATTGGCCATACGGGTATTGGTAGTTATGCCATTGAGTTTTCTAATTTAACGTCTTTAGTTGCTGATAAAAATGCCTATATTGATTTTGGCGATATTTATATCAATACCATTCAAGCAAAAAGCCTTGATTTTCTGGTAAATGATAAATTAAAAGCGACATTAGGTTTAACCAATAATGTTTTAACCCAGAATCTGTCAAATCAAACGGCGGGCGGAAATTTTGCACTAGTGGCGATTCGTGGTATGGATTTTCAGTCCATCGCGCGTACCGCACGATTTATTTCTGATAACTCAATTGCCGCAATTGCAAGTAATGACAACAGTTGGGGGATTGGTATCCCGATTTATAATATGAATGCCAATGTTGCATTATCAGAGAAAAAATACAGTTATAAAAATGCGGCTGAAAAATCAGGTATTGGCTATAACCTTGTAATGAGCACAGATGGTTATGGTGTTGATAAAAATACAGGAACGCCAAGTACAACATCCATTATTTTGATTGATGGTAAAAAAGGTATTAATGGTCAAGAAGTCAATTATTATGCAGGCTTACGAAACATCAATGCACTTATTCAATCTGATGGTGTGATTGGCTATGAAAATGATGGCATCTATGTACGTGCAGATAATTTATTGATTGCAGCCAATGCCGAGTTAGCGATTGGTCAACTGCCGGGTTCAACCTATAACTGTGCGACTACAGCTTCTGCCAAATGTGGGACCACAGTACCTTTAGATAATTTCTCTAAACGTGATGATGTGTTGACGAATATTGCGTTTAAACTCGATGGTAAAGGTGAGCTATTTATAGTACCAGGTCTAAATGACAGTGCAGAAAATAATTATTTATCTTTCCGTGGAAGCTTTGAATTTAAAGCATTAACAGATGCTGAAAAGAAAGATCAAAAAGTTATGGGAAGCTATTTAAGTTTGATGAATGAAGATGTAAATGCCAGCGGTGTCGTTTCAGCTTCAAGTATCAATATTAATAAAATGCAGGGCGATCTAGGCTTTGATGCTCGAATTAAAATGAAACAAGATTCGGTAGAGTTTGATAATCAGGTAAAATTCAATCCAACCAATAATATGTCTAAAGCGTTTCGTGCAGAAGTTTCGATGTTAACAAATGGCAATATGCAAAAGATGGCGGATATTGCCCTAACAGGTGGAACAATGCGAAGTACGATGGGGATTACTCCACGCTAGTAAAATTAAATCAATAACAAATAAATAAAATAACGAACAGGGAATTTGTTATGAAAAAGAAGTTAATCAGAGGTTTGATATTCTCGACATTTGCGATGAGTAGCTTATCTCATGCAATGATGGCTTTAGATGATGAAAGCTTATCAAAAGTTGATGGTCAAGCTTTACTCTCCATGGAATATACGCAGGGGTATAATTCTGTGGATGAGAGTGGACAAGCCGTTGACCAATCCAAAGTTGGATTTTATAAACTTGGTTTGGAAGCTGAAATGGAGCTCAATGCCAATATTAAAAAGCTCCAATTGGGTTGTGGTGGTGCAAATGGCTCAGGTGCTTGTGATATTGATATTGATCATATTTCACTGAGTGGCTTGCCTGCAAATAGCAATTATACGTCGGATGAACGTGCGGCAACTTCAGCTTTGCTGACCAATCCTTTTATCGAAATTGCAATTAAAGATCCGAAATCAGCGGCAACACGTGAAGTGATGGGCTTTCGTTTGAGCGCTGAAAAAATTTCTGGATTAATGACATTAGGTACAGAAAATAGCAATACACCCAATGGTATCAATACCTTTAGTGGTTATATGAAAACAAAAGCGTCTACGGGTGTTGCAACAACTGCCGAGCGTGTGATGGACTATGCTTCTACGCAGCAATACATTGAAGGGGCTGTTAAGGGGACATTATTTGGTGCTGAAGTTGATCTACCGCTTCACTACAAATCAGATAATTATTCTTTTAATTTAAAATCAACCACGGCTCCTTTTACGATTCCAGCCACTGTTGTAAGTGGGAATCGAATGACAGATGTACAGTTAAAGGGTACAGGAACTGTTGATCGTCTAGATTTTAGTGGTCCATTAGAAGCTCAAATCTCTTTACTCGGTTTAAACATTAATTTGAATAAAGATGTGACGGGGTATCTTACTGGGCTAAAAACCGATATTACGGTAAATCAAAGTTTAGGTTTGATTCACGCACTTTATCTAAATAACCCTGCTTCGCTATCTTTACAAGCTCAAAAAATACTCTGGCCTGGTGCTGCAGTCGCAGCAGAAAGAGGGTGGTGGCTGGCGATGGAAGATGAAGTCGATTTGGGCAGTATTACACCATCAGATAAAGTGGCGATTACGGATGAAGTATTGAAACAAACGATCGCCGGAATTAACCATGACCTAAGTACCAATGTTCGTAACTGTGGAGATTTACTCTTTGGTTGTGTTGCAGGTTCTTCTTTGGATGTTAAAGAGATTAAAAACCCGTCATTAATTGATTTCCCATTAACCAATTTAAAACTGTCTGGACAGGAGTTTCGTTCTAACTGCTTCGGCGGTCTGAAATTCTGTTAAGGCTTAAAATATTTCATATAAAAAATCCCGCACTTAGCGGGATTTTTTATGTTTAGCGCAAATTATTTTGCAATTTTCGCTAAAAGGTCTTCTTTACTTAAGTTGCTTGATTCTTCATCACGGCGACCTTTGTACTCAAATGTACCAGCATCCAAACCTTTCTCGCCAATGACAATACGGTGTGGAATACCTGTTAACTCGATATCAGAGAATTTAACACCTGGACGTTCATTACGATCATCTAGAAGAACATCATAACCAGCAGCAGTTAATTCTGCATACAGTGCTTCAGCAGCTTCCATTGTACGCGGTGATTTATGCGCATTCATTGGCACAATCGCAACTTCGAAAGGAGCAATTGCAGACGGCCAAATAATACCTTTGTCATCGAAGTTTTGTTCAATCGCAGAAGCAACAACACGAGTTACACCAATACCGTAGCAACCCATAGTCACAACGAGAGGTTTGCCATCTTCACCTAAAACTTTGCAGCCAAGCGCTTCAGAGTATTTTTGACCCAACTGGAAGATATGACCAACTTCGATACCACGTTTAATCAAGATTGTACCTCGACCATCTGGAGAAGGGTCACCTTCAACAACATTACGCAGGTCATAAACTTCGGTGTATTGTGCATCACGTTCCCAGTTTACACCTACAGCATGTTTATCAACTTGGTTTGCACCACCAACAAAGTCTGAAAGTACAGACGCTGCACGGTCAACAATAACGGTAATGCCTTTTTCGGTTAAGCCTTGAGGGCCACAGAAACCAGCAATTAAGCCTAAGTCAGCTAATTGTGCTTCAGTTGCAAAAGTTAATGGAGCAGCAATTAATGGGTGTTTTTCTGCTTTAATTTCATTCAGTTCATGGTCGCCACGTAGGAATAAGGCAACCACTGGTGCAGCTTTACCTTCTTCAGCAACACCTTGAACCAATAATGCTTTGACAGATTGAGTAGGGTCTGATTTAAGGAATTCAGAAACCTCAGCAATGGTTTTCTGATTTGGTGTATCAACAATCTCAAGTGCTTTAGTCGGAGCAGCACGTTCACCTACTAATACTGCTTCCGCCATTTCTACGTTAGCAGCATAATCTGACTCTGTAGAGAATGCGATGTCATCTTCGCCGCTAGACGCAAGGACGTGGAATTCGTGTGAACCAGAACCACCAATTGAACCTGTATCCGCTTGAACTGGACGGAAATTTAAACCTAAACGAGTGAAAATTTTGCAATAAGCTGCATACATCTTGTCATAGGTTTCTTGTAAAGAGGCTTGGTCAACATGGAAAGAATAGGCATCTTTCATGATGAATTCACGTGAACGCATCACACCGAAACGAGGGCGGATTTCGTCACGGAATTTGGTTTGTACTTGGTAGAAGTTTGCAGGCAATTGCTTATAACTTTTCAACTCATTGCGAGCAAGATCTGTAATCACTTCTTCATGTGTAGGGCCAAGTACAAAGTCATTGTTATGACGGTCTTTAAAACGTAAAAGTTCTGGACCATATTGTACGAAACGACCTGATTCTTCCCATAAAGATGCGGGTTGAGTGACAGGCATCAGGACTTGAAGTGAACCAGCACGATCCATCTCTTCGCGGATAATCGCTTCAACTTTATTTAATACGCGAACGCCCATCGGCAGCCAAGTGTATAAACCTGAAGCCAATTTACGAATCATCCCGGCACGAAGCATAAGCTGATGTGAAATAACTTCAGCATCGTTTGGGGTTTCTCTTAACGTTGCAAATAAAAAGCGACTCGCGCGCATGGAAACTGTCCTAAAAAATTAAGCGTTAAAGTGGAGAGTATACAATAAAAAATGAGGTGAACATTTTCCAAAGTCACCTCATTTTAGATTTTGTCATTATGACATGATTTTTTTGGCCTGACGTGCAAGGAAGTTTCGGAAATCATCCAAATAGGTAAAAATCACCGGCACAACCACAAGTGTTAGTAGGGTAGAGGTAATCACCCCGCCAATCACGGCATGTGCCATTGGCGCGCTTTGTTCACCGCCTTCACCTAAACCAAGTGCAAGCGGAACCATACCCATCACCATTGCACTGGTGGTCATTAAAATGGGACGTAAACGGGTTTTGCCTGCTTCAATAATCGCTTCATAACGATCTACACCATGATCCATGGCTTTTTTAATAAAGTCGATGAGTAGAATTGCGTTCTTTGTCACCAAGCCCATGAGCATAATAATCCCGATAATGGAAAAGAGGTTTATGGTTGAATTAAATAAGAATAGGGCTAAGAAAACCCCAATCAATGATAAGGGTAATGAAGCCATAATGGCTGCAGGGTGAATGAAGCTATTAAATTGTGAACCCAAAACAATATAAATAAATACAATAGAGAGGGTAATCGCTGTCATTGCATAACCCGCAGACTCAGCCATATCTTTATTGGCACCTTGTGTGACAAAACTATAACCTGGTGGCAAGTCGAAGTTTTTCTCTATCTCATTGATTTCGGCACCAATATCACCCGCAGGACGTCCTGCTGTGTTGGCTTCAACCATCACTTCACGTGCCAGATCACGACGGTTAATTTGTGAAGCACCAAGTGTTTCTTCAAAGCTTGCCACACTTGCCAATGGAACTAAAATAGGTAAGCCTGCAGCATCGGTTTTTTGTGATGTGATGTACATGCTTTGAATGTCAGTTGGCAGTCGACGCTGATCTTCAGTGAGTCTTAAATTTACATCATAGGTTTCGCCTTTATCATCCTTCCACGTTGTTACATTATCACCCGCAAGAAGAGGGCGTAATACATTGGCGATTTGATTGACGGATAAACCTAAATCACTGGCTAAAACGCGATTGATATGTACACCTAAGGTCGGTTTAGGTTCTTTGAGTGAGCTTTCTAAGTCGACAATACCGTCGACTTTCGAAATTTCTTTCATGAAGCGGTCAGAAATGCGTTGTAACTCATCTAAGTCTGGTCCTTTAATCGAGATCATTACCGGCTTTTGGCCGCCCGATACTGTTTCATCAGCTGAGGCAATCGAGGTAATAGTAATACCTGCTATATGTTTTAAGCGGGTACGGAATTCATTGTTGAGATCCGTTAATGTTTGACTACGCTCCGTACGAGGTGAAACAGTGACACGAATGCTAGCATGGTTTTTACCCCGATCAGTGGCACTATTAATTGCACCATAAGTGGCTTTGACTTCTGGATGTTGGCGAATGATACGATCTACTTGCTTAAGCTTAGCCTGCGAATATTCAAGGGTTGCATCAACTGGTGTTTCAAATTTGATCCGAATTTCACCTTTGTCTGGTACGGGTACAAATTCAGTTCCGATCAGTTTGGATAAACCTAATGCACCAAATAAAGACGCGACGGCGATTAAAAGGGTAATGAGCCTAAATTTTAAAGCAAGCTTGAGTAATTTTTCATAATGATGGCTTAGGTTGTCGAGCTTGCCCGAAATCCAGTTAAAAAAACGTTTGATTTTACCCGGCTTTTTATTTGGATCTTGGCGCTCTGCCCAGTGAGCAGACAACATGGGGTCAAGGGTGAAACTCACAAACATTGAAATCAGTACAGCGGTACTGACGGTTACACCAAATTGATAGAAGAAACGCCCAATAATGCCGCCCATAAATGCCACAGGTAAAAATACCGCGACAATAGTCAATGTTGTGGCCAATACGGCTAAACCAATTTCTTTCGTGCCGTCGAGTGCAGCGGTGACGTGGTCCTTGCCCATATCGGCATGGCGGACAATATTTTCACGAACCACAATGGCATCATCAATGAGTAGACCGATACTTAGTGAGAGAGCCAGTAGGGTCATCATGTTGATGGTAAAACCAAAAATCCAAACAAAGGTGAGGGTACCTAGTAGCGAAATCGGTAGGGTTAAACCTGTAATGGCTGTCGAACGAAATGAGCCGAGAAATAACAATACAATGAGTACCGCAAGTACTGCACCTTCAATAATCGTACGTGCCACGTCTTTAATGCTGCCACGAATACCTTTTGAAGAATCAACCACAATTTCTGCGGTCGTGCCTTGCGGCAATTGCTTTTGGATTTTACTTAAGGTTTTACGGGTATTATCAACCACCTCAATCACATTAGAGTCCGAACTTCTCAGAATGTCGACAGCGACGGCTGTTTTACCATTCAGATAAGCACTCGACTCCATTTCAGCTTGGCTATCTTCTATTTCGGCAATTTGTTTGAGATAAATCGGCGCGCCATTTTTATTGGTAACCACTAAATCACCGAATGAGTTTGGGTGAATAACCCGAGATTTAATTTCGACCACCAATTCTGAGTTCTTTTGTTTTAAAGTCCCCCCCGGAACTTCAATATTTTCAGATTTTAGGGTGTTTATAACTTGGTCTATCCCAATCCCGAAACTCTGTAATTTTTGCGGATTTACTTGAATACGAATTTGACGCTGTGCATCACCCAATAAATTGACCGTACCGACACCGGGAACTGTTCTGAGTTGTGGCACAATCCGTTGATTGAGATAGGAACTCAAATCACGTAAAGACATGTCCTTCGATTCAAAAACAATCGACATAATCGCACTGGCAGTAGGGTCGTAGCGCTCTACAATCGGGTCATCAATTTCATCACGAAATTGTGCAGTTACTGGTGCAATTTTATCTCGAATATCTTGTGCAGCTACAGAGGACGAGACATCTAGATTAAATTCGACAATGACCGTGGATAAACCTTCACTGGATTGAGAAATGACTTGCTTGAGGCCTGAAATGGTATTGATCTGATCTTCAAGTTTCTTGGTGATTTCAGATTCGACAGACTCAGGAGAAGCACCTGGATAGTTGGTGTAGACAACTACAAAAGGGAAGTCGACATCAGGAAACTCTTCAACACCCATACGTTGCCAAGATGCGAGTCCTAGTACCATCAGACAGAACATCATCATGATGGTGAAAACAGGATATTTCACACTAATTCGGGTTAACCACATAACAACTGTCCTGCCTTATTCTTTTAATTTTGGCTGATACTTACATCTTGTTTGATATCTGAATCATTAAATTTAATTCGGCTGATCAGATCGCTATTTTGTAAGCCCTGAACAATCGCGGTGTTATTGCTATAACTCTGATTCAAAATTTGTACAGGCACTTTGGCAATTTTATTTTGACGAATGACCCAGACATAAGGTTGGTCTTTTAGACTTTGAATGGTATCGAGTGGAATTTTTTGGCCTGAAATATTATCCGTGCCTAAGATGTGACCTTCGACAAAAGCACCAATACTTAATGAAGTAATAGTTTCATTTGGGGCTGCAAAAAATTCAATTTGACGACTGGCTTGATCGGCAATCGGTGAAATCCGGCTGATTTGTGCTGTGAGTAAATTGCTATTACCTTGGATGCTATATTCAATCTTTTGTCCAATTTTCAGTGCAGCTTGCTGATCACTTGGTAATTTGGCTTGAATTTCTAATTGGTCTGGATTGACAATTTCAAAAAGGGTTTGTCCGGCAGCAACCGTTTGTCCCGGTTCAACATCACGTTTGGTTATCACGCCTTGGATAGGGCTATAAATGGTACCATCTTGATTGGCTTTTCGCGCAATATCGACATTAGCTTGTTGGGCACGAACATTTTCCATTTGAGCTTGGTAATCGACACGACTTTGTTCAAACTCTACTTTGGAAATAAAGCCTTGATTCAGCAAACGCTGTTTACGTTCCATCATCAGTTTGGCTTGATTGGCTTGAGCTTGCGTTGATGCAAGGTTTGCTTGAGATTGAGCAAGACGTGCGGCATTGTCTTGATTATTTAAACGCACCAACACTTGGCCTTTGCTGACACGTTGTCCGACTTCTGCATTAACATTGGTTGCAGTCGCAGTGACTTGGGCTTGAATACTGCTCTGATTGACCGCCCGAATGGTACCTGTAAAGGCTGTTTTTGAAATGGCGTTGCCTTGTTCGATCGTGACCAGATCTTGTTGAATCAATTCAATCTTATTTTCTGGTTTAACACTTTGCTGCGGATCTTCTTTTTGACATGCAGCCAAAGTCAGGCTTATGCAAAGCAGGCTAAGCTTTAAAAATGGGGATGATTGCTGTGCAGAGTGCATAATGGTCCTTATATCAGCGGTCTACAAAAGCAATTGAATAACAAGTTTATTCCATCGCTTTTAAACGCGTAATAATTCTGTCGTATTCAGCTTCTGTATTTCGATAGCGAGTTTGTAACGATTGAATGTATTCTTTTTTCGCTACCATATTTTTTTGATTATTATCCAACATTGTTTTTAATTTTGCCGGAACGGTTTCACCTTTTCGAAAATGTTCACGTTCTTGGCGAACAAATAATACACGATCATTTTGTAATTGTTTTAATTGTTCTTGTTCAAACACGATCTGTTTACGTATACCAGTCAGTGCATCACGCTTTTTAATGGCTGCAGTTCGGCTATTGGTATAGGCTTTTTTAAGTTTGATATCTGACGCTTGCTGACGTGCTTGGGCAGCACGCTGAGGAGCTTGTCTAATGTCAGCTTCAGCATTGTAGGGGCGGTTACGTTTAATCACTTGCATATTTTGATCAAGTGCTTCATAACCATAGCGGATGTGATTTGGTGTCACATTGGTACTGATGTTTGCTACGCCTTTACTGTCATAGTAGCGATACCAAGTCGCCTTTTGTGGTTGCTGTGTATTGGTTGGTGCAGCAAATAAAAGCGGGGTATAAGCTAGTAAACAAGTCGTCAGGATGACTTTTTTTGAGAAATGTTTAAGGCTAATCAAGTGAATTTTTTTTGTAAGCGGACTCAACCTTGTACTCCCCAGTTTAAAGTTGACTAAATTACTTATTTTAAAGTAATAATCTTGCTATAATATGCTTAATTAAGACAATTAAATACTATTCCAAGTTAAAAAAAAATCGTTGGTCATCGGAAAGTGTGAAGCAGTTAATAAAAACAAGAAATCTTGTGTGTTTGCGCAGAAAATGTTCATTGAAAACGCAAGTAAAGATATGTTAAAAATGTTCACAACTTGTAAATAATAATGCTGCTAACTTAATTGTTTGTACATCCTCAATGGGTAGGGTCAATAAATGGACGATAAATTCCAAAATCTAAAAGTCATGGTAATTGATGATTCAAAAACCATTCGTCGTACGGCCGAAACGCTGCTTCAGCGTGAAGGATGTGAAGTAGTCACTGCTGTAGATGGTTTTGAAGCACTTTCAAAAATTGCAGATGCGAATCCAGATATCGTATTTGTCGATATAATGATGCCACGTCTAGATGGCTATCAAACTTGTGCCCTGATTAAAAACTCTCAAAATTATCAAAATATTCCTGTGATTATGCTTTCAAGTAAAGATGGTTTATTTGATCAGGCGAAGGGTCGTGTTGTAGGTTCTGATGAATACTTGACTAAGCCATTCAGTAAAGATGAATTGCTGAATGCAATCCGTAATCACGTTACAGCTTAATTAGATTTTTTATTTTTTGGGGAAAAAGCATGGCACGTATCCTAATCGTTGATGATTCACCAACAGAAACATTCCGTTTTAAAGAAATTTTAGGTAAACACGGATTTGAAGTGATTGAAGCTTCAAATGGGGCTGATGGGGTGACAATGGCTCAAGCTGAGTTACCTGATTTGGTCTTAATGGATGTGGTAATGCCGGGTGTGAATGGTTTCCAAGCAACACGTCAAATTGCACGTGGTGCGACCACCAAACATATCCCGATTGTCATTGTAAGTACCAAAGATCAGGCAACTGACCGTGTTTGGGGTAAACGCCAAGGTGCTTCTGATTATCTGACTAAACCTGTAGACGAAAAACAATTAATTGATGTGATTAAGCAACACCTCAATGCAGGATAAAGCTCTATGGCAGCAAATGGATTTATCGAATTACTTCGAATCGCAAAACGAGGAAACAAAAACTACGTTTCCACTGAAAATGAAGTAAACCGATGGTCAGGCATTGCTTTTGAGATGATGGGGCAATATTACGTTGCTCCTTTAGGTGAAGTAGCTGAAGTGATCTACCCACCAAAATATACGCCAGTTCCCAATACCCAACCTTGGGTGATGGGATTAGCCAATATTCGGGGACGCTTACTTTCTTTGTCTGACCTAGCACAATATATAACCGGTCATCGAAGTAGTTTTTCACCCACTCAAAAAGTTTTATGTATTAGTCATAATGACCATTATGTCGGTTTGGTAGTCGATCAAGTTTTGGGTATTCAACACTTTAATAAGAAAAGTTATTTTTCTAAACATAATGAGTTGGATCGAAATTTGCAGGAATATTGTCAGGGGTATTTCCACCAGCATAACCAGCAGTGGAATGTATTTCTCTTCAGTCGTTTACTGCAAAATCCAAAATACATGAACGCATCTATAAAATTTATAAATTAATTGTCGCGCACGAACGAAAGAAGGCGTAATCGGGGAGAAGCTGAATGGGCTTTAAACTTAAAAAGAAAAATACGGGTGAAAGCACCAGTGGTCGTAAAGGCGGTAATGCTTTTCTGGCAAAACTGCAATCACAGACAGATCAATTATCTCGAGTTTTTGGTGATAGTGAAAAATCCAAACCATTTATTTATGGTGCGATTGGTTCATTAGTACTGGCAACGATTATTTTATTATACCTATTCTATAGCGTTCCTCGCGGTAACCAATTAACGCAAAGTTTGGGTGAACTCCGTCTTCTTTCGCAAACAATTTCGCGTCAAGCAACTGAGGCAACTGCATCAGGTACTGAAGATGCAATGAAAAAATTAATTGCCTCTCAAGATTCGTTCAAAGAAAACTTAGAAACTGTAAAAGACATTCATGCAAATACAGATGCGCTGAAATCTGTAGATACGCAGTGGGCTGAGGTCTCAAAAAGTATTGACTTGATTACTTCGCAACAAAAAATCATTAATAAGTTATATGACACGAACATCGCGATTGGTGAAACCATTCCGGGGATTCAGGCGGAATATAACTTGATGGTCGACCAAATGGCACGTCAAGACATGCCTTCGAACCAGGTGGTGATTGCGAAAAACCAGGTATTCATTGCTGAACGTATTTTACGTTCGATCAGCTCGGTGCTTTCCGGTTCTGATAGTTCACGTGAGTCTGCGGATGACTTTAGTGCCGATACTGAAACCTTCGGTTTGTACTTAAATGCCCAATTGGATGGTAGTACAGAGCTTGGTGTACAACGTATTGAAAGCCCTGAATTACGTGAGTCACTTGAAGGCATTAAAGCTGAATATGACGATGTATTAAAATCAGCGGCTGCGACAATTTTGAAAAACTCAACGCAAATTGTGAACGTACGTAAAGCATCTTCACAAATTTTTGCTGAGTCAGACAAATTGTTGGACAACTTAAATCAATTGTCTTCTAGCACAGGCTTGAAAACCATTTTACCTGCGGTACTGTTGATTCTTGCTTTAACAGCCTTCTTGATCTGTGTGTTCAAACTTCTTTCTTTACGTGGTCAATCGGATAAATTCCGTGTAACCCGTCTTCAAGAAGAATATGACCGTAACCAGAACGCGATTTTACGTTTACTCGATGAAATTGCCGATCTTGCAGACGGTGACTTACGTTCGTATGCGACGGTATCTGAAGACTTTACTGGTGCGATTGCCGACTCGATTAACTTCGCAATCGACCAATTACGTGACCTTGTATCGCGTATTACAGAAACTTCTCAAGAAGTTGCGCAATATACGGCGAATACGCAGGGTATTACCAACCAGCTTGCAGAAGCATCTGAACATCAGGCGCAAGAGATTGCTGGTGCATCTGCCGCGATTAACGAAATGGCAATGTCGATTGACCAAGTATCTTCGAACGCTGAAGAATCAGCTGTTGTAGCAGAACGTTCTGTACAAATTGCTGCAAACGGTGCAGATGTCGTAAACCGTTCAATTGAAGGTATGGACACGATTCGTGAACAGATTCAGGAAACTTCAAAACGTATTAAACGTTTGGGTGAGTCTTCTCAAGAGATTGGTAACATTGTCGCACTGATTAACGATATTGCCGACCAAACAAACATCTTGGCATTAAACGCAGCAATTCAGGCGTCGATGGCGGGTGAAGCAGGTCGTGGTTTCGCCGTGGTAGCGGATGAGGTACAGCGTCTTGCGGAACGTTCAGCGTCTGCAACCAAACAGATTGAAGGCTTGGTAAAAACCATTCAAACGGATACCAACGAAGCCGTAATTTCAATGGAACAAACGACTTCGGAAGTTGTACGTGGTGCGAACTTGTCTAAGGATGCCGGCGTAGCACTGGATGAAATTCAGTCTGTATCGGGTAACTTGGCGAAACTGATTGCAAACATTTCGGATGCTGCAAAACTTCAGTCTGCTTCAGCAGGTCATATTGCGACAACGATGAACGTTGTACAAGAAATTACCTCGCAAACCACCAGTGCAACATTTGATACTGCACGTTCGGTATCTGAATTGGCGAACATGGCTGAATCATTACGTGAATCTGTATCTGACTTTAAACTCCCAGAGTAAGTCAGGCGCAAACCTGGAGTACCTTAGCTGCGGCTAGGGTACTGCACCGATTACAGATAACACATCGATAAGGTGAACTTAACGTCACAGTTAAGTCTTAGGTGATGGTTACAATTAAGTTTGAGCAACCTTCTTGGTGGCAAAACATAAGAAGCCTTAGCTATGAAAGAAATATTAAAAAATTTAGTTGAAACAACTACGCTTCCTGAAGATAGTTATCTTGATCAAGATGCAGAAATTTTAGAGATTTTTGTTGAAGAAATAGAAGAAATCTTTGAAGAGCTGGCGGGTTTATTTACAACTTGGTTGGAAAATCCACAAGATAAAGACACTTTAACGACGATTCGTCGTCATTTCCATACCCTGAAAGGTTCAGGTCGTATGGTCGGGGCAAAATCGGCGGGTGAAACTGCATGGGCAGTTGAAGATACGCTGAACCGTGTCATTGCGGGTTCAGTACAGTTAACGCCCACCGTTCAAAAGTTTGCACAAACAGTTTTAAATGTTTATCAATATAAGCTCTATCCACGGTTTAAAAATGTTGCCGAATTGGATGTTGACTTACGTCCATTGGTTTTAATGGGGCAACAATTACAACAAAATATTAGCCTTGAGCCTGCACTCGAAGAATTATTAAAACTGGCAGATCAATTAAAATCTGAAGATGGTGTCACTGGTTTAGAACTGACTGATGTTGAAGCTACAGCACCTGTAGAAGTGCTTGAAAACACGATTGATGCGGTTGTTGAATCAGAACCTGCTCCTGAACAAGTGGATGCAGATGCATCACTGGTCGAAGAGACAGTGAGCATTTTTATTGAAGAAGCTGAAGAACATCTACAAACGATTGATCAGTTCCTCCAATCAGATGACAGTAAATCACAAGACTATAATGGCTTGATTCGCGCGCTACACACCTTACGTGGTAGTTCGTCAATGGCGCAAATCGAAGAGATTTTTGAAGCCAGTTCAAAAGTTGAAAACTTATTCAAAACCTTATTACAAGACGAAATCGTATCGAGCTCGAAAGAAACTGCGTTATTGATTCAATATGCTGAATTTGTTCGTGATTATTTACACGTTCTGCGTTCAGGGGATAAGGCAAATCTTGCATCTATTTATGAAACCTTCAAAGCTGCTTGGGATGATTATGGTTTTGCTAGCCAAGATCAATTGGCGCCTGAGGATAATCCGCAAGGTTTGGTTTCTAAACTAATCGAATTAAATATTGATCAGTTATTAGATGCTGAATTTGAGTTTGATAAACGTGCACTTGCTGAATTCCCAGACTATATTCAACAGCTTAGTCAGCAAGCTTTAGAGTTGATTAAACATACGGATAATCGTGCGTCTGTTGGTATTCATGATTTCACAACTCAACTGCGTGCAGCGTATCAGTCTTTAGTTGAAAAGCCTGAATTGCTCCATGCTGATTATGGCTATGAGTTATTTGCGCAAGCACATCAAGAGTTCATTCACTTATTTGACACTTTAGCTGCGGGTCAGCGTGTAGTGTTAAGTGAAGAGGTTCAGCGTTTCTTAAATGAGCTGACTGCATTTGTTCAACAAGACATTGAAGCAGTTGCAGCGACGACTACACCAGAAGCTCATGTAGTTGCTGAACCTGTTGCCACAGTAGAAGATAAAGCCGCTGTTGCAAATACAACAGCAGTAGACTTTGCACAATTAAGTCAGCGTATTCAACTTGATCATCAACAGATGCAAGCGGCTGATGCGAATAATGACTTTGATGAAGATCTTTTAGGGATCTTTATTGAAGAGGCAGAAGAATTATTGGTGGGGATTGACCAAGACCTCAGTACTTGGACACGTGATCAGACCAATACTTCAGCTTTGAATAATTTAATGCGCTATTTGCATACCCTAAAAGGTGGTGCAAATATGATTGCCGCGTCTCATGTGGGTTTAATTTCGCATGAATTAGAGTCGATTTATGAGCGCATTATTCGTCAGCAAATTTCGATTACGCCTGCGTTAATTCAAATTATTCGTTTAGTGCAGGATGATATTTCAGATCGTATTCAAACCATTCGTGACCAAGGGATCGACTACCCAGCGAATAATGTGATCGATATTCTCAAGAATATTCAGTCAATTGTGGCAGGAGAGCGTTCAGAAGCTGTTGCATTGGCTTCGGCCCCTATTTCTGCTGAAACTGAACAAACAGCAGTAGAACCAGATGTATCGGTGTCAGAGCCGATGGATGTTGCTGAAGACACTGCAGAAGCAGTGGTTGAAGCTCAAACGACTGCTCACACTGAGTCTGCTGTTGAACATCTTGAACATGCGGTTGCTGAACATGTTGAGCATCCAGATGACGATCTACGTTCTGTCATGGAAGAAACCTTCCTTGAAGAGTCTGAGGAAATTCTTGAACAAGCCGTTCAATTATTAAATCAATGGACTGAACAACGTAGTGACCGTAACGTATTGCTTCAATTACAACGTGCTGCCCACAGTATTAAGGGTGGTGCGCGTATGGTTGAAAATGAACCTGTTGCCGCAATTGCGTATCAACTTGAGACGACGTTTGAGCATTTCGCGGTTCATCATTTCAACTCAAATGCATATGACGGCTTACTCAAAACGACGTTGGCATGGTTAAAAGAAGCGATCTTCAACCACGACTATAGTAATTTTGATAGCATCAAATTGAGCCTAGAATCCATTCAGTATGTGGATGTTACGGTTCAATTACCAAACCGTGTTGCAGAATTAGAACAAGGTATTGTTAGCAAAGGCTTTGAATTTATTCAAGGTGATGGTGTTGAACCGCCATCTATGTTGGGTGAATGGTCTGAAGCCAATTCTTCTGATAACAGCAATGAGATGATTCGTATCTCGGCTGATCTCGTCGAGAAGATGATTGACTTATCAGGCGAAAACTCGATTAACCGTTCACGTATTGAGATGGACTTAGGTCAGCTAGGCAATACCTTGAATGAAATGGAGTTAGCAATTAAGCGACTTGCTGACCAGTTACGTCGAATGGATGGTGAGCTTGAGTCACAAATTATTGCCAAACATGGTTCTGAAAATTCACGCTATGCGGATTTCGACCCATTGGAGATGGACCAATATTCATCGATTAACCAATTGTCAAAATCTCTAGCCGAATCTGCGTCGGATTTGGTTGACTTCAAGAGTACTTTGGCAGAAAAAATCCGTGATGCAGAAGGTTTGTTATTACAACAATCACGTATTCAGTCAGAAATTCAAGAAAGTCTGATGCGTACCCGTTTGGTGCCATTTGATCGTTTGTTACCACGTTTACAACGTATTGTGCGTCAAACTTCTTCGACCTTGAACCGTCCTGCAGAATTGATTGTTCAAAATACAGAAGGTGAATTGGACCGTACGATCTTAGAGCGTTTGGTGACACCATTTGAACATATGCTGCGTAATGCGGTCGACCATGGTTTAGAAGATACTGCTGACCGTTTGGCTTTGAAAAAGCCAGAAATGGGTAGCATCGTCTTGAACATTAGTCGTCAGGGGACTGATGTACTGGTGTCTTTCAGTGATGATGGTAAAGGGATTGATGAAACCAAAATTAAAGACAAAGCCTTAAAACTTGGTTTAATCAAAGCGGATCAGTTCCTCGATAAACAAGAAATCTTGCAATTGATCTTCCATCCAGGTTTCTCAACGGCACAATCGGTAACGCAAATTTCGGGTCGTGGTGTTGGTCTGGATGTGGTGCAAAGTGAAATTAAAGCCTTGGGTGGTCATGTTTCCGTTGAGTCTGAGTTAGGTAAAGGGACGACCTTTACCATTCGTGTACCAACCACAGTAGCGGTCAGCGATGCCTTGATGGTGAAAGCGGGCGATCAGCAATATGCGATTTCATTAGCGCAAATTGAACGTATTGTCCGTATTGCACCTACGGCACTCGAAACTTACTTCAATAGTAAGGATGACGTGTTTAAAATTGACAACACCAATTACAAACTACGGTATTTATCAGAGTTTGTGGGTAATCAGCCAATTCCACGTTTAAATAATGTCGGCCATTCATTGCCTGTATTGCTAATAAAAGGCAACAGTGGTCAAACCATTGCTTTATTGGTCGATCAGTTGGTGGGTTCACGTTCTCAAATCGTGGTGAAACCAATTGGTCAACAATTTACCAGTGTGGCCGCGATTGCAGGTGCCACGATTCTAGGTGATGGTCATGTATGTTTGATTTTGGATGGGCAAAATATTGCACGTCAAATTCAAACTACGCAGCGTGTTAAACATTCAGCTGAACAGCGTGATTTGGGCCGTCAAGCCAATGCGCGTCGTTTAGTGATGATTGTCGATGACTCGGTAACTGTACGTAAAGTGACTTCACGCTTACTTGAACGTCAAGGTTATGACATTGTGACAGCGAAAGATGGTGTGGATGCAATTGAGCAGCTTGAAAATGTCCGTCCAGACTTGATGCTACTCGATATTGAAATGCCACGTATGGATGGTTTCGAAGTGACTAACTTAGTCCGTCACCACGACATTCACCGTGACTTGCCAATCATTATGATTACATCGCGTACAGGTGAAAAACATCGTGAGCGTGCATTTAGCTTAGGTGTGACTCACTATATGGGTAAACCATTCCAAGAAGCTGAATTGCTTGCCAATATTGAAGCGTTAATTGCAGAAAAGCAGGGGTAATCTATGAGCCAAAATACTGTTTCTCAGATTGTCAGCGATAAAATTGATCAACAGGAACTGCAACATCTCATTACGGTTTCTACCGGTTTTATCGATGCGTATATCATTGATTGTCATGGTAAAGAGCCAATGTTGTTGCCACAAAATATTGTGCTTTCAGCGCTCGATAGTGCAACCAAGGTTCCTTTTGTTGAATGGCATGAATTGAAATTGCCTGTTTTCTCGGTCAATGATCCTGCAAAAAATCAGGGCGTGGCTTTGGTGATTGAAGGCGATGATGTTGGAAAGCGTTTTGCACTGATGTGTAATGAAATGCCGAAAACCATTCGTCTGCGTATTTCTGAAGTGGTTGATGAAGAAAAAGCTGTGAAAGACGCCAATATTTTCCAATATGTACGCATGGCCGATCAGGTATTTCATATTCCAAATTTAGCTAATATTCAAAACAGTATTGGGCTTCAAGCGGCTTAATATTTGCAAAACGCGATATAAAAAAAGGAACTCAATGGAGTTCCTTTTTTTTGACTATGCAGGGAATATTTAAGCCAACAGGTTTTCTAAAATCTTTTCGTAAATTTCAGAAAGTGGTTCCAATTCTTCCACATTGACATGTTCATTGATTTGGTGAATCGTGGCATTTAAAACACCCAGTTCAAGCACCTGCGCACCTGTAGGCGCAATGAATCGACCATCAGAAGTACCACCACTGGTCGAAAGTTCAGTTTCAGTCCCAGTAACTTCTCGAATGGCATCACGTGCGGCATTCACTAACTCACCTACAGGGGTTAGGAATGGCAAACCAGATAACGTCCATGTGATGTCATATTCAACGCCATGACGATCTAGAATTTCCAAGGTACGTGCTTTGAGTTCATCTGCCGTTACTTCTGTTGAATAACGGAAGTTAAACAGTAGATTCATCGTGCCCGGAACAACGTTGGTTGCACCTGTACCGGCATTGATATTGGAAATTTGGAACGACGTTGCAGGGAAGTATTCGTTGCCATTGTCCCACACGGTATCGCAAAGCTCGGCCAGTGCTTTTGACGCAGTATGGATTGGGTTTATTGCTAAATGTGGGTAAGCAACATGCCCTTGTTTACCTTTAACCGTTAAATTGGCATTTAGCGAACCACGACGACCATTTTTAACAATATCGCCGAGTGTGTTGGTGCTAGATGGCTCGCCCACCAAACACCACGTCATTTTTTCATTACGCGCTTCTAAAGTTTCAACAACTTTAACTGTCCCGTTGATCGAAGGACCTTCTTCGTCAGAGGTAATAAGAAATGCAATAGAGCCTTTATGATTTGGATGCTTTGCAACAAAACGTTCTGAAGCGACAACCATAGCTGCCAACGCTGTTTTCATATCTGCGCTGCCACGACCATACAGTTTACCGTCGCGAATTTCAGGAATAAATGGGTCAGAACCCCATGCATCCAAGTTACCCGTAGGTACTACATCAGTATGACCTGCAAAGCAAAATACTGGTGCTTCAGTCCCTTTACGTGCCCAAAGATTATCTACATCATCAAAACGCATATTTTCAATGTTAAAGCCAATCTTGGCTAAACGATCTGCCATAATATTTTGGCAGGTATGGTCAATCGGTGTTACCGAAGGTTGGCGCAGTAATTCTAGGCTGAGATCAAGAGTTGCTGTTGAGGTCATGCTAAATACAGAAGTCAAAAATGTCGCAATATAATAGGCGAATCGACAAGCGAAGGGAAATTTAGACGTGAAAAAACCCTATTTAAAAAATAGGGCTCTTTTATAAATTCTTGGGAAAGAAATTAATTGCGGCGAATTTCTTCCGAAGTTTTCTCAGCAGTATTGGTTACAGCATCTCCAGCTTTAGATACGTCTTTACCAACACCTTTTACTGTATTACAACCTGTCAGTACGAAAGCAACCATAAGTGATGCAGCTAAAATTTTTTTCATTGAATGTAATCTCCATTATGAAAGAATAATTTTTAGAAGACTAAATTATTCTGTTGTGAGATTTAGATTAAAAAATAGCCGTATCAAACAGTAGGTGGTTTTTACGGTGGTTGAGTAAATAAATGTAAATTTCTACTAAATGGTGCATTGAGTCTTAAATTGTTTGCGGCAAAACCAAGCGTGGCTGTCTATACATATAATAGCTTTCATCACTGTCTTTTTTATATAAACCATCTGTCCACCAATGTGCGGTTGCACTCGTCGGTTGCTGCTGCACGCAGATCCATTCATGTCGTTGTAGGCGATAATAGCCTTGACTCGTAGATGGAATGACATGTCCCCATTGACCTATTCTACGCGCAGGATTGACCCAGTTTGGCAATGTGTTGGTACTCTGAATAGGTAAATATAATTGACCCTTTAAAACGCAATAGCGTTGTTGAATCTGCTGCCCAAGTGCTTCATCAAATTGGAATTGTTTTTGGGTAAAATGATTAAGCTTTCGAGCCAAAGTATCACTACGATTTAAGCCATACCAATAGGGTAATTGAAAATCGCGCTCTGCTAGATAGTATTTTAAAGCCACTTCCCAATGTTCAACTTCACCACTTTCAGTATTTTTTAAAACAAAGTCGAGTTCACCTACTGTACGAGGGCCATCAATTTTTTGAATGCTATGTCCGAGTAACTGGTAGGGATGGTATGGGTGATCGAGAAGCCAAAACCACATAAACATTTCGAAACGTAAACCAAGGCGAGTACTTTTTAATTTTTGTAAAAATTCTACTAATTCACTTGGGTGTTGTTCGAGTTGTTTTAAACGGGGAAGGTAGGCTTCAAAATATTTATGCCAAAGCTCGTTTGGATGAAAATGAAAGGGATAGCGGATTTCGAGTTCATTGGGAATTTGCTGCAGAATATTTGGGCTAGCAATACAGAAAGCCAATTGGCGAACTAAGGGCTGTTTAAATTGCAACCATGGCTCAAAATAAGACGACGTTGTCGGGGCTACAGCCATATTGAAACCTTTCGAATAATGCAGAATAACAACGGATAATTGTTAAAAACATCTTATACTACCTGAATTGAAAGTTCAGGGTAGCGGTATGAAGACGTTGTTTTGGCGAAGCTTAGTGGTTGTCTTTGTCATTTTAGGCTTTATAGGGGCTTTATTGCCGGGAATGCCCACGACAGTCTTCTTAATATTAGCGGCATGGGCAGCTTCAAAAGGCTGGCCTCAAATGGATGCGTGGTTATTGAATCATCCTAAATATGGGCCAACCTTACGCGCTTGGCGCGAAAATGGCACAGTCCCACGCAAAGCAAAATGGTTTGCATCGATCATGATGTTTGTGAGTGGTCTGATTATGCTTTTTACATCAGCACCGATTGCCGTCAAGATTTTCACTGACTTAACCATGTTGATTGTTGGCATTTGGTTATGGACACGACCAGAGCCAAATAAGATTAGAACTATTGAAACATCGCCGCAGACACAACCACAAGATAAAGATAAGCAGAAAGAGCAAAAGCATGTCTAAATATACCCAAGATCAAGCAGATATCCTGATTAACTTGAAAGATCAAACTTTAACTTTGCCGAAGCTAAATAAGTTTTACCCCATTTCATCGGGTAAAAATGGCATTGGTGAACAGGAAAATAGTGGTAAGACCCCACGAGGTTGGCATCAAGTGGCTGAAAAGTTTGGTGGACAACAACCTCAAAATGCAGTTTTTAAAGCACGTCAGTGGACCGGAGAGGTTTACGACGAGCAACTTGCTGCATCACACCCTGATCGGGATTGGATTTTATCTCGAATATTATGGCTCAGTGGTTTAGAACCCGGCTTTAATGCAGGTGAGGGCTGTGATACTTATCAACGTTATATTTATATTCATGGCACACCAGATCGCGAGCCTATGGGTATACCGATGTCACATGGTTGTATTCGCATGCGAAACAGCGATGTTGTAGAACTTTATCAATTGATTCCATTAAATGCGCTGGTTTACATCACTGAACATTGAACACGTCGTTAAAAGCACAAGCCATGAAAGCCGAAGTTCATGACATCAAACCATGGTTTGAAGAATTAAAGTGAGTTTGAAAGGCGTTTTTTGTCAAAAGTAATACACGCAAACTAACAGAAAATCGTGTTTGAATGTATTTTGTACACTGTGGTGTTTTAGAATGTAGTGTATGTGATGAATTAATCGTCGGTTCGCTGAATGATTAGTTATGAGTCCACGCGAAAAACTGTTTTTTATGTGAATGATGCAGAATATAAGTCATATTTTTAGTAATAAATTTACAGGTTTATAGCTAAAAAATGTTCAAAAATACTGATTTTTCCGCAATATAACTTATTTTTTAATCACTCAAACAGAAAAAGTGGAAAAGAGTTAGAAAAGCGTTTGACAGACCGTGAGGATTCTCTATAATGCACCTCATCAAACGATGAACATGTTTTGAAAAGGGCGCTTAGCTCAGTTGGTAGAGCGTCTGCCTTACAAGCAGAATGTCGGCGGTTCGATCCCGTCAGCGCCCACCAAACCTTTTCAGTGTTAAGATATTTAGAGTGCAGCGGTAGTTCAGTTGGTTAGAATACCGGCCTGTCACGCCGGGGGTCGCGGGTTCGAGTCCCGTCCGCTGCGCCACTTTAAATCTTAATTCGTTTGAACCACAATAGCGACATTGTGTAAGTGCAGCGGTAGTTCAGTTGGTTAGAATACCGGCCTGTCACGCCGGGGGTCGCGGGTTCGAGTCCCGTCCGCTGCGCCATTTACATGATAGACCTTTTGAGGGCGCTTAGCTCAGTTGGTAGAGCGTCTGCCTTACAAGCAGAATGTCGGCGGTTCGATCCCGTCAGCGCCCACCATATTTTTTGCGATGCAGCGGTAGTTCAGTTGGTTAGAATACCGGCCTGTCACGCCGGGGGTCGCGGGTTCGAGTCCCGTCCGCTGCGCCATTTCAAAGAATATAATTGTTGTACCCTTTAAGGGCGCTTAGCTCAGTTGGTAGAGCGTCTGCCTTACAAGCAGAATGTCGGCGGTTCGATCCCGTCAGCGCCCACCATATCTTTTAAGATATAGGTTGTGTTTCGAAAGAAACTACGTGATGCAGCGGTAGTTCAGTTGGTTAGAATACCGGCCTGTCACGCCGGGGGTCGCGGGTTCGAGTCCCGTCCGCTGCGCCATTTATCTTAAAAATCTCTGTTCAAGAGAATGCCTTTAGAAAAATCTTTGATTTTTCTCTTGGGCTCAAACAAGGCTTCGCTTTGTTACTCTTCGCTCAGGGCGCTTAGCTCAGTTGGTAGAGCGTCTGCCTTACAAGCAGAATGTCGGCGGTTCGATCCCGTCAGCGCCCACCATATTCTTCTATAGAAACTTCTTTATCCAAAAGCTTGCCTAAATTTTCTGATTTACATAGAATCCGCTCTATAATAATTTTAATATTGTATGTGATCTATGAGAAATCCATATCAGCGCAAGGCAGCGTCTAAAACTCAAACTACAAATTACAATCCTCAAGAAACCTATAAACAATTTATTGAAAATATGGTCGCTCAAGGTGGCGTGATTGCGTTATATCAAGATGGTTGGGCACTTTGTGCGACACCTACAGGTCAGCGTTCCTTCGCCATTTGGCAAAATCGTGGTTTGGCACGTTTATTAATTAAAGACAATTGGTCCAATTATGAAATTCAGGAAATTTCATTAAAAGACTTTATCGAAAAAGTCATTCCGTTTTTACGCAGCGAGAGCACTACGGTATCTTTAGATTTAACCCCAGAAGGGCAAAATATTTTGGTTGCGCCTGAAAAGATGCTATTAGATATTAAAAATTATTTATATCAAGTCTATCAACAGCGCCCAGAAATTTTTGAAAACCTTAAAATTCCTTTGCCACGTAACATTCGTTTAAATTAATTGTTTATTCACAGCATAAAAAAGCCCTTGTTTACTGATCAAACAAGGGCTTTTTTTAATATTCGTTAAGTACAAAACCGCTCAAAAAGGCAAAATATTCTCGTAGCCAAGAGTTGTAGCGGATGTACAGCGGTGTAGGCGCTGCAATGGTATACACCTGTGTATAGCCTAACTTTCGTGCAATTGCTTTTGCACGTGGAAGGTGAAAGTCACTACTGGCAATCGCAATGGGTGCATCAAGCGAAATTTGATGTTGTTTTAAAATCATTTTACTGTTGATCAGGTTGAGCTCTGTACTGGTACTTTTGCTTTCTTCATATAGACGTGCCGCTGAAATGTCATAGTGTTGAAGTAAATAGCGCTTCATGACAGAGGATTCGGTCATTTTTTCATTAAAGCCTAAACCACCCGTCATGATCATAATAGTATTGGGTTGTTGCAAGGCATACGGTGCTGCGGCATCGAGACGCGCCTTTAAGGTCGGAGAGGGTTGACCATTTTCAATACCACTACCCAAAACGATGATGGCTTGGACGGAAGTAAATGGCTTGGATTGCTGGCTATTGAAGTGTAAATACGCAAAAAACAGTAAAAGGCTCAATAGCCAAAGCCAAAACAACCACCATGTAGCACGCCAGAGCCTTTTGAGTTTAGGGTATTGATCTAAAATATTGTGGATTTGGGTTGAAAATAGTCCGGATAAAATAAAAATACACCCAATGACTAAGGGTAAAAGAATGCCTAAATGAATTTTATCTAATGTAAGTAACCAAATGGCATCTACGCAGAGCAGCAAGCTTACACAAAGCAGTAGTATTCTTTTCATTCAAAAAATTAAAGCAGTATCCGTATTTGGCCTAAGTATAGCGTGAAAAAAACCAGACACGAGGTCTGGTTTTGAGTTGGGGCTATTGATTAGTAAACATCTTATTAGTAAACATCACGGCGGTAACGTCCAGCTTGACGCAGTTCAGCCACGACATCTTCACCTAGAATATCAATCAATGCGTGGTCAACGTCCGTTGCCATACCGTTGATACTACCGCAAACGTAGATCACGGCACCTTGTTCTACCCATGATTTTAATAAGGTCGCATGGTCACGTAGCTCATGATGCACATAGCGTTTCTCCGTTTGATCACGAGAGAAGGTGAGGTCTATGCGTTGAACTAAACCGGTGTTTTGCCATGCTTCAATGACGTCTTGATAAAAGAAATCATGTGCGCGTTGGCGCTCACCAAAAATCAGCCAGTTTTGCGTATAGTCTTGACGAACTCGTGTATGTAACAGGCTGAGTAAACCAGCAATACCTGTACCGTTACCAATACAAATCACAGGACGATTATCTGCAATCAGATGGAATGATTCATTGGTACGAATACGCAGTTGTAGTGTGCTATTGATCGCAGCATGTTGTGTTAACCACCCTGAGCCTAAGCCAAGTTCACCCTCTGCATTGGATTGCTGACGCACCACTAAGCGTAATACTTGCTGACTTGGAATACTGGCAATCGAGTATTCACGAGTTGGAAGCGGTGGAAGCTGTTCGAGCAAGTGATCAAGGTTGGCAAATGGTTCGACATCCGTATTTAGGTTACGATCCCATAATGCATCTTCAATGCGTTGCTGGGTAGAATCAACCACTTGCTGACTTTGAATCTGGTACTTTTGCATGAAGTTTGCAATACGTTCAGCACTATTACCCGGCTGAATCTCTGCAATATCACCCGCTTGCCAGTTGGCTTCATGTTGCGGTTTTAACTCAATATTAAATGCAGGTGCACCTAAACTGTTCGGGTTGAGTAAATCACGTTTGGTCAATGTCCATGCATCAAAAGTTTTTTCAATTTGCATGTGCTGAAGTTCAAGTTTAGTCGCTTTGGCTAAAGCGCTATTCCATGCTTGAATGGCTTGGGTATCGCCATTATTGACTTCAATCGTGTTAAACAGGGGCTTCGCAGCATTACTCTGCATCCAACGATGAATCGCATGACCAAAGCTACAGAAAGTATCAGGATATTCTTCAGAGCCTAAAGCTAAAACGGCAAACTGAACATGACTCAAATCGAGGCTTTGTGTCATCAGTTTACGTTCAAAGCTTGAAGCGAGATCAGGCGCTTCCCCAGTGCCATAGGTACTTGCAACAAATAAAACCTGAGCGGCTTGCGTTAAGTCATCTGCTGAAAGTTGCTGAACAGCTTTCACTGTGACAGGCTGACGAGCCTCTTGTAAGCTTGTTGCTGTACGCCATGCCAATTGTTCAGACTGACCTGTTTGTGATGCATAGCAAATTAACCAAGGCTGTGCGTTTGGGTCGATGGTAACTGGTGCTAAGCTTTGACGGGCTTGCTGTGTCAGTTTTTTCTGTTTACGACGTTTGAGATAGAGCATCCATCCTGTGACAAAGAACAGCGGCATCATGAGGGATGCAATAACCACAAAGAACTGATAAATCGGTCCGAAGAAACTACCGCGATGTACAGGCAACATGCTGGTCATGATTTTTTCATTTAGCTTTTTATCTTCGTATAACTCGATATCGGTAAGAGCATCCGTTTTGTAGTTATAAGTCGCTTTGTTGCGCGCACGTTCATGTTGAGGGACGGCATCCACAAAGTTAATTTCTAATTCACCATTGGCTTTTTTCGGAATATTAAAAGTAACACTTGAGTATTCACGACCAATATTTTGATTAAAGCCATTCCAACTTTGCGTAAGGGCAATATTCACTTGTTCTGGTTTTAGACCACGTTTTTCTCCGCGACCTTCAGCACCATGTTTATTTTCTTGAGCGCCGTGTTCAGAGGGACTCGACGTTGCAGGGTTTCTTTCAGAACGTGCTTGGTGTTCACCATGAGTTTGTTCTGCCTCAGTGGCTTGTTTTTCACCACCTTGCTTTGCACCCGCCTGTTCAGCAGGTTGTCCATTCGGTTTTGGACGTTCTTGTAACTGGGGCTGTGGACGTTCAACGCCCATGACTTTAAACATGCCATTACGCCACCAGTCATAAGACCAGTACAGACCTGTACATGCCAAAATGAGATAAAAAACAATCACCCATGTGCCGACGACTGCATGTAAATCCCATAGGAAATTACGTCCTTTGAGCTTTGGTTTAACTGCAAGCCATTGTTTTACAGAATGTCTCTTTGGCCAACGCAGATATAAACCACTCAATACAAAATAAATCAGCATCAGTGTACATGCGCCGGTAATTTGTTTACCAACAGGGGCAACAGTTAAATTACGGTGTAGCTGCTGTACAAACTGGAAGAATTTTTGACCTTTGATTTCAGGTAAAACTTCGGCTGTATAGGGGTTAACCATCATGTTATAGCCACGACGAGCACCTTCTTTGACAATATTCACGGTACTTGAGGCGGTAGCATCTGAGGCAATAGAGATGCTATTAATTTTCATGTCAGGATCAGACTGACTAAAGTGCTGATAAAGCTCAGCAGGGGTTAGTTTAGGCTGCTGTTGAGCCTGAACCACATAACTGTCCTGATTGATTGCTTTAAGTATTTGCTGTTCATAGGAATAAATGGCACCTGTAACCCCCATGAGCGAGAGTATTAAGCCGGCACTAATCCCCAAGAACCAGTGAATCTGGAAAAGGGTTTTCTTAAACATGATGGATTTAATATTGATAAAAGGTTGCTGAATTGCGACGAATTATAAACGATGATGTAGTAGAGAATGTGGAAAAAGTAAGTAATATTCATTCTCATTATTGTAATTATCAATGATCATTCGAAAATTAAACACATAAAAAAACCTCCAAAAAGCGGAGGTTTTTTATACATAAATGTCTGTTTGGCTTAAATTGGTTTAGCAGGGCCTACAGTTTCATTTAAATGTTTACGAATAGTCGAAAATGGAAACTTCTTGCTATCCATACGTTTAGGCAAGATGTATGCGCCGTCTTGACCCTTTACTTTAAAGTTTAAAAGGATGAAGTCTTTAGTGTCATACCATTCATGAATGTCTTTCCAACCGACAGTCATCGTCCCCATGTTTGCGCCCATACGTTGCTGCATAGAGATCCCATGCGGCTGAACACCCATACGGATGCCTTTAATTTCTTGAACAGGGACTTCGTTCAGTTTGCGTTTCGCATACCATTCGATACCGAATTTACGCACAAGGAAGTAAATCACGACACAGACAATAGCTACCCAGCAAAATACTGTTGAATAGTTCTTAATAAAGATGAGGCCCAAGAGTGCCAGTGCAAGAATTGCACCCATAATTAGCCATGCTTTTTTGCCAATTTTGAAGTTACTGCGAGACAGAACAAGTTGAGCATAACGTTGTTCTTCTTCAGAAATTTCATAAGCCACTGGCTCTAGCGTGTAGGCGTATAAATTTTTTGCGGTCATAGTGAAAGTAACAGATTTAAAACTGTAAAAAGTTTAGCATTATTTATACCAATTCAGTGAGTATATTGTTCCAAAATCATCCAAATTATAGTGAAGCCAGTTCAGTCGATGCCTGATCATGCTCATGACTTAGATTTTGTTTCAATTGGCTAAATTGGTTCAACACGTTAAACATCAACGAAAGCTGTTGTAGCACAATCAAGGATTTTTGATCTTCCTCACTGTTTTGTGACAAACGCTGACGGATTTCGTGCAACATATTTTGCGCAGATAAGTCTGGAACTTCGTCACGTAGTAATGCACCTTGAATGTCATCTGTGGCTTTATCCAATAAGGTTAAGACCTGTTGATCTTGAATTTTTTCACGATGCGCACCCAAGGCTGCGATATAACTAATAAAGGTATGATTGAGGCACAAAAACTCAAAGGCTAAAGCTTTTTGAGTCGGATCGGTATCGGGTTCGGTAGCTAAGGTGGAAATCAGTGAAGCTACTTCTGCATCGGTATTATGGGCTGCACGACGGACCACACGATAATTCAACCCGTTATTACGACCAGATTTGTATTGTTCAACCACTTCGGCTAAATAATCACACTGCGCTTGAATAGAGCGACTGATGGTCCGAGGTAGGCGACGGAACTTCCAGTCTGGGAAAATGAAACTCACACCAAACCATGCCAAGGCACAACCAATCAGTGTATCAATCATACGCGGCATAGCTGCGGCAAAACCCATGCCATCTAAGTTAAAGTTGATCAGCGCCAAAATGGTAATAAATGCAGTGGCTTGTGCATATTGCTTACTGCGTAATTCAAAAAACAGCACGCCACTTAAAATGAGTAGCAGTAACTGACCTTCGACAGAAGGAACAAAATATAAAATCGCATAACCTAAAATAATTCCGACCAAGGTGCCAATGATACGTAAATAGAGGCGGCGCTTGGTGGCGTTAAAGTTCGGCTGGCTGACAAACAGGGCAGTCAATAAAATCCAATAGCCATAACTGATATTGGTCACTTGGACAAAAATATAACCAATAAATAAGACAGTCGATAAACGCACAGCATGACGGAACAGCACCGATTCAGGGCTCAAATGTTGTTTGAATCGAATGACGATGTCGTCCCAACCTTTTAAATCATCATCTTTTAAACGATTTTCAATCAGGGCTTGTCGGTCAATATAACGCTCGGTTTCGACATTACGTAATTGCGCATCGATGCCTTTTAGGTTTTGGTATAAAGCAAATAAAGAGTTGATCCAAACTTCATCGTATTTTTGCTCTTCGCGCAGCTTTTCGAGTGACAGTTTTAGATTATGGAATGCATGCTTAAAACGTTGATTATGATGATAGGGTTTTCGCTGTAAGATGCTGATACTCAAATCTTTACAGGCTTTTCCTTGAATCGAGAGCACGCGTTGAAAGCGAAATAAAATATCACTATGTTCAAAAATACGGGTCAATTTTTGATAATCAATATGCGCGGAATCGGCACGTTCATGAATGTCTTGCGCGACAAAATAATATTGCAGGCTACGACGCGTATCTTTTTGTCCACGGTCACCTTTTAAACGCGTTAATAAGGCTGTTTTCATATCGTTGAAAATGCCAATTAATTTGCCATTTTCGAGCGATAGCTCGATCAAACTTTGCTGATAACTTTCTGGTGTCATATCGACATCAAACAAGTTAGATTTTGCAAATAAGAAGTCACCTAGGGACGAATAGCTTTGTGCCAATTTGTCCTGAACTTGACGCACAGGAAACAGCAGAAAGCTCAAAGTTGAAAGCAATCCATACCACATCGCACCGATGACCAATAAACCTGCTTGTGTATACCAATTTTCAAAAAGTTCGACCCCTAGCATGGAATACACGGAGATCACCAAACAACCATAAGAAATGGTGGCATAGCGACGACCCAATGAACCCAAAAGAATCCAACCGATACAAGACACAATCAGCCCCAATGCAAATAAAATCGGATGCGGGAACAACAGATAAATGGATACCGCAGTAACAAAGAACCCAATATAAGTATAAATTTGATTGAGCACGCGGACTGAAAAGCGGTCATCGATATCACTTAGACCTGCGGCAACCACACCCAAGGTGAGGGGAATGGTCATTAATTGCTGATCTAAAAAATATGGGACAAAGGTTGTTCCTGCGAAGGCAATGACCATGCGCAAGTTATACATAAAGGTCGTGTTATAGGTTGCTTGTTTCAGTCGTGCGAGCCAGGCGTTCAAAATTTTTCCTTTGCTAAAGCGATGGGGCAGTAAGCAATGTGTATCGTGTGAATTTTCACATTGAAGCCAAGAAATAATACTATGTGCAGTGTAAACTTGTCTGCAAAACTTGCTTGCAATAAATGAATTATTCTTATGAAAAGCGTCGAATCACAAAAGGAATTTTCTCAACGCTGGATCGTCTTATTGGCGTTACTGACTGCTTTGGGGCCACTTTCAATCGATATGTATTTGCCTGCTTTGCCTCAAATGGCTGACGATTTTAGTGTCACGACACAACAAGTGGCCAATAGTCTTCCAGCGTATTTCTTGGGTTTGGCGATTGGGCAGTTAATTTATGGGCCAGTCAGCGACCGTATTGGGCGTAAAACACCGCTATATTTCGGTTTGGTTTTATATATTTGTGCCAGTTTTCTGTGTGTCTTTGCCAATAGTGAATGGAGCTTGATCGCTGCTCGTGTTTTGCAAGCCTTGGGGGGTTGTGTCGGTGTGGTGATTGCTCGTGCTGCAATTCGTGATCGCTTAAGTATGCAAGCTTCAGCTCAGGCCTTTGCGAGTATGATGATCGTGACAACAATTGCACCAATCATTGCACCTACTTTAGGCGCATGGGTTTTGCAGGTGTTTGAATGGCAATACATATTTGCGGTATTGGTGCTTGTCGGTATTTTTTGTCTTTTCTGCGTACATTTTTTCTTTCAAGAAACCCTACCTGTTGAGCGGCGCTTAAAATTAAGTCTGAAACAAGTCTTAGGCTTATATAGTGCGATTTTACAGGACGAAACTTTCCGTAAACCGATGCTCACAGGCTGTTTTTCTGGTGCAATTTTATTTTGTTATATCAGTGGCTCATCTGCCATTTTGATGGATGGTTATGGTCTGAGCCAACAGCAATTTGCTTACGTATTTGGTGCGAATGCTTTAGGGATTATGGTGTTTTCGACTCTCAATAAGAAACTTGCAAATCGACTGGATGTTCGCCATCGATTGCACTTGGGTAATGCACTTCAATTGTGTGGTGTGCTGATCTTATTGGTGGCGGGGCTATTTTATCTTTCATCTATCATTGTTGTAATGTTGGGCATGTTCTTATGTGTTGCTTCAATCGGCTTCACTGGGCCAAATGCCATGGCATTGGCGATGTCTGAACAAGGCTCACGAGCTGGCACAGCCAGTGCAATCATGGGAAGTATGCAATTTGCCTGTGGTCTAATGGCTGGAGTGTTTTTGAACTTTTTAGTATGGTCAGCGGTGATCAATATGGCCCTGATTATGCTTCTATTTGTGGTTGTTGCAATGATTACAATGCGTAGTTTAAAAGCTTCAGCCATGGGTTGAGCTGAATGCAGGTGATGACGTTTAGCAGGTCTTACTTAAACGTCAGTCATCAACGTACTAGTATTATTGATCAAATATCCACGTCACTCATTATAAATGTTCATCATCATAACGATGAATGATTGTGCTATTTTCCCATTGTGAGGTCAGTTTCTATTTTCTCGAAACTTATATCTAAACAATCATCCACTTGAAAATAAAAAGTGAAACGGTGGATCGCTGTTATCCCACTCTAATAAAATAGAGCAACTGATAAATAAGTATTATTTGCATTAAACACAGTACTTTATGTTGAATCACTATATATCAAATGCCTCTATTGGCAATATGTCGGATTTTATCATTTTTATAACATACCTATAAAGTATGGATTTTTACCTTTAAGGTATGAATAATGAGCTTTTTTGCCATCTGAATCGGCTAAGTCTGAATTTTAACTAAATATTTCAGTCTATTTTCAGTAATGGATTCAGGTTTCTTGCTTTTTGCTTTCAAGTATTTCGTTATTGGGGGCTACAAGTTAAGGTTTTAATGCGACTAAAGCACGGATATGCAGCATGAAATTTGTCCGCTCAAATAGCTGAATAACAAAGCACCCGGATTTAGGGTATACAACAATGACAGGACAATAGAGAGCTTAGGATGAAAACTCAAACTGTATTCCACCCAATGAAAACCCTTGTTGTTGCCATGAGTTTGGCAACGGTCTCAATGGCTCATGCAGGCAGCAATACTTCTGAAATTGAACAATTACGTGCAGAAGTTGCAGAACTGAAAAGTTTGATTAAAGCGCAGCAGCAAGTTCAACAACAGCAACAAACAGAGATTCAGCAAGTTAAAGCGCGTCCTGTTGCACCACCACCGCAACCAGCTACTCCAGCTGCAAGCTTAAAATCTAAAACAGGTGCAGATGTAAGTCTTTACGGTTTTGTTCGTGGTGATGCGAACTATATTATTGAAGGTGCGGATAACGACTTTAATAACGTACATACGTCTAAAGAAGAAGCACGAGATAAACTTCGCGCAACTGCAAAAACCACACGTTTTGGTTTAGATTTTACAGCACCTGTCGGCGGTGATGATAAAGTGGGCGGTAAAATCGAGGTCGATTTCAATGGAAGTGGCGAAACTATTCGTCTACGCCATGGTTACTTAACCTTTAACAACTGGTTATTTGGTCAAACGACATCTAACTTCTTGTCTAACCATGCACCAGAAATGATTGATTTCAATACAAACTTGGGTGGTGGTACTACACGTATTCCTCAAGTTCGTTATAACTACAAGTTAGCTCCAGATACTCAATTATTTGTTTCTGCGGAAGAAGGGGATAGTAAAGGGACTGTTGCTGCAGATCCGACGTATCGCCTTCCAAACTTAACTGCCAAAGTGACTCAAGGTTTTGCTGCAGGGAAAGGTACCGCTTCAGCTCGTGCATTGGTTGAAAACTACAAATCTAAAACTGCGGATGATACAGAAACAGCTTGGGGTGTAGCAGCGGGTGCATCTTATGCAGTGACTGATCAATTGAAATTGAATGGTGATGTTTCGTATACAGAAGGCAACAGCAACTATTTATATGGTTCTAACTCGGCTTACTCTGTGGTAGATGGCAACATTGAGCAAAACAAATTCACTGCTGTACAAGTGGGTGCAACTTATAAGTTTAATGAAAAACTACGTTCGACTTTAGCTTACGGTGCGCTATTTGCGGATGATGGCAGCGCGTATGCGAAAGATGCATCTAACTCAAATGCAAACGAAGAAGCACAGCAAGCTTGGATTAACTTTATTTACGCACCTGTAAAACCAGTTGAACTTGGCTTGGAATATGTGAACGGTAAACGCAAAAACTTTGCGGGTGAATCTTATAACGATGACCGCGTGGGCTTAATGGCTAAATATAGCTTCTAAGCTAAATCATCGAAAAGAATCGATCAAAAAAGCCTGACTCAGTTCAGGCTTTTTTTTTGAAACAGGAGATTTTTCAACGCAAATTAACCCATAGCACTAAGCAGATGGAATCACTAAATCGCCTGAGTCATGATGTCGTACTGGTTAAAGCATTCATTTAACCACGTCCTACATGGCATCATGTTCAAATCTTTAATATTTTATATAGATAAAAAATGCGAATACATTTTAGTAAAAACAAACAGATATAACTTTAAATTATAGCAAATAAAACTTTTTGTAATTAAAATTAATGAAATTTCTCTGTTCTCCACGCATAATGTGCGACTTTTCTAATCAGCATTTGATTTTATGTATTTCATCTATGATGTGAATATTGTAGTAAGTGTTGGTTTAGTAAGCATGAACTGCTTTTATGGATTTGTTTTGTCGAATTGAGTTTTCACTTCTTTTAACTCAGGCATACATATTTGAATCAGATGATGAATATTTATGATTGGCAATGAATAGCTGGTAGCCTGATTTATTGGTTAAATTTACAAATTGGAATTGTATTTTAATTAATAAACGCTACTAATTTCTATTAATTGGACTAATAAATATTCTAACCATTTTGGACAAATTATTATGGAATTTAGCTTTAACGCATTTTATACCTTAATTGCGGCGGTGATCGTTCTTTTATTAGGACGTTTTCTGGTAAATAAAATCAGTTTTTTGAGGCGTTACAATATTCCTGAGCCCGTAGCTGGTGGTTTGGTTGCTGCAATAATTTCATTGGTTGTACATAGCATTTGGGGTTATAGCATTACTACGAGTAGTGAATTACAAACCAGTTTTATGCTGATTTTCTTCGCATCCATTGGTTTAAGCGCAAACTTTGCCAAATTGAAAGAAGGCGGAATTGGTCTTGTTATTTTTCTGGTAGCCGTTGCTTCTTTCATTGTTGTGCAGGATGTCGTTGGTATCAGTCTTGCCACTTTATTGGGTATTGATCCACTGATTGGTTTGATTGCAGGTTCAATTACGTTGACAGGTGGTCATGGTACAGCTGGTGCATGGGGTGAAATTCTTGAAGTTGAACACGGTATACAAGGTGCATTAGCTTTAGGTATGGCAAGTGCAACTTTTGGTTTAATCATTGGTGGTATTATTGGTGGACCATTAGCTAAGTTGCTAATTAATCGTTATCGCCTAGCAACTCCGCGCACGAATGAGCAAATTGAGCGTAGTGATAACACACCACTAGCTGATATTAATTCAACAGAATATGTACCTTTTGAATATCCACATCGTGTTCGTTTAATTACCGCAGATAATGCAATTACGACTTTGGGCCTATTTGCTGGCTGTTTAGCATTTGCTGATTTTATGACGGCTTTCAGTAAAGGTACGATGTTTGAATTACCGACATTTGTATGGGCTTTAGCTGGTGGTGTCATTTTACGTAATGTATTAGAAGGTATTTTCCGCGTACAAATATTTGATCGTGCAATTGATGTATTTGGTAATGCTTCATTATCACTGTACTTAGCAATGGCACTATTATCGTTGAAACTATGGCAGCTATCAGATCTTGCAGGACCATTAGTTGTGATTTTGGGAGCCCAAACATTAACAATGGCACTATATGCTGCGTTTATCACTTTCCGTGTAATGGGCAAAAATTATGATGCTGCGGTTTTAGCGGCGGGTCATTGTGGTTTTGGTATGGGGGCAACACCTACAGCAGTCGCAAATATGCAAGCCATTACCAATATGTATGGTCCATCTCATAAGGCTTTCTTAATCGTTCCTTTATGTGGCGCATTTTTTGTTGATTTGATTAACGCAACAGTTATTCAATTAATTCTTAAATTCTTTGCTTAATTTAGAAAGGCTCTTCAAAAAAGAGCCTTTTATACTTTTGACCATTTAAAACTAGGGTTGAATATGAATGAACAATTAAACGAAACCCTGATGAGCTGGGTCAAAGTTTTTAATGATCCGCTTTGGGATTTCTTAGTCGTACTTTTAGTGGCGGTTGGTATTTTTTATACCTTAATCACTGGTGCAGTTCAGATTCGTCTATTTTTTCATAGTATTAAAGTGATGAAATCTAGCCGTAAAGAAGGCGATGATGAGCATGGGATTACACCATTCCAAGCCTTTGTGACTGGACTGGCAAGTCGTGTCGGTGTGGGTAATGTCGCAGGTGTTGCAATTGCGATTGCAATTGGTGGGCCGGGTGCAGTGTTCTGGATGTGGTTTACCGCATTTTTAGGCATGAGTTCTGCATTTGTGGAGTCTTCACTTGCACAGCTCTTTAAAGTGCGTGATACGCAAAATCAGCAATTCCGTGGTGGTCCAGCGTATTACATCACGCAAGGCTTGAAGCAAAAGTGGTTGGGCGTGGTTTTTGCCATCGCGCTGATTTCAACCTACGGTTTTGTCTTTAATGCGGTGCAAGCCAATGCGATTACAGGTGCGACCTCACATGCGTGGGGCTGGGATAAAGCCAATATCATTTTAGACTTAGGTGGTTTTGGTTTCGAAATCTCTTGGGTAGGTTTGTTCTTGGTGTTCATTACCGCGCTGATTATTTTTGGTGGTATTAAGCGTATTGCAAAAGTGGCAGAACGTTTTGTTCCATTTATGGCATTACTTTATTTGGCAGTCGCGCTCTATATCGCTTTTGCTAACTTTGCAATCTTGCCTGATATCTTCCAGTTAATATTCAGCAAAGCATTTGAGTTTGATGCTGCGGCTGGTGGTTTCTTCGGTGCTATGGTTTCTATGGCGATGATGCAAGGCATTAAGCGTGGATTATTCTCAAACGAAGCGGGTATGGGTTCTGCTCCGAATGCTGCGGCAGCATCAGATGTTAAACACCCGGTCAATCAAGGCCTAGTTCAGATGCTCGGTGTCTTTGTCGATACATTTGTGGTGTGTACCTGTACGGCGATCATTATTTTGGCATCTGGCTTGTATGAAAATGCAGGCTTTGAGGGTGTTGCTTTGACGCAAATGGCGCTTGAAAGCCAGATTGGCGCATGGGGAGATGACTTCCTTGCCATAATCTTGTTCTTATTCGCTTATTCTTCAGTAATCGGTAACTATGCTTATGCTGAAGGTAATGTGCAGTTTATCAATAACAATCCTAAGGTCATGTTTATATTCCGCGTAGTCGTCCTCATGATGGTGTACTTTGGCTCAATCATGAGTGTGCCACTGATTTGGAACTTAGCGGATCTCTTCATGGGCGTAATGGCGAGTATTAACCTCTTTGCGATTTTATTGCTGACGCCATTCTTATTGATGCTGATGAAAGACTACACCTCACAGTTAAAACGGGGTGTAAAAGAGCCAGTATTTAAAATGGATGAACATCCAAAATATAAGGATCGCGTTAATTCCGATATTTGGTAAAGTCAAAAATTAACTTAAAAAAAGCTCCGTTATCGGGGCTTTTTTTGCTAGACAATGTTTTGGATCTTGATGTGGAAATTCTGCTAGACACTGAAATTTTGACAGCCAATGACTTTCTAGGTTGCATGTCAATATAATGTGCATCGGTCAGAGGCATTAACGAATAATAACAGTGACGTGAATGTGGACTGATTAGACTACTTTTTCTCTTCAAATATCGAGTTGCATTTGGAATATCTCTCAATGAAAAGCATAACTGTTTTGATGACTGCATTCGCAATCAGCCTTGTAGGTTGTCAAAGTGTGGGCTCAAAAAAGGTCAGCGCTGAAACAACATCACAAATTCGAACTTATACAGCAGCACCTGCTCAAGTGGCGAATAACCGCATTGATTTTAAAAAAGTGAAAAAGCAGGAAAAGCGTCCGATTGTTGCTTTGGTTTTAGGGAGTGGTGGGGCACGTGGTTATGCACACATTGGCGCCATTCAAATACTTGAACAGCAGGGAATACACCCAGATTTTATTGTTGGAACCAGTGCGGGTAGCATTGTGGGTTCAATCTATGCATCAGGTAAAAGTGCCAATGAGTTAAGAGATATCGCCTTAAATATGAAAGCCAATGATGTTCGAGAAATACGCTTGGACAAAAAAGGCTTTTTTGATGGTAAAAAAGTTGAAGATTATATCAATGAGCAAGTTGATGACGTGCCTTTAGAATTGCTAAAAACCCCAATGTATGTGGTGGCAACCGAGTTAAAAGATGGCAAAAAAGTCGTGTTCAATTATGGTAATACGGGACAGGCCGTTCGTGCTTCGGTGTCAATTCCGAGTATGTTTATTCCAACGATTATTGAAGACACAGAATATGTCGATGGTGGCTTGGTTAGCCCAGTTCCTGTGGACGTTGCACGCGATTTAGGGGCAGATATTATTATTGCGGTGGATATTTTGGCACGACCGATTCATACCGAAACGTCGAATGTTTGGGGCTTGTTTAACCAAAATATCAATATTATGCAAAATCGTTTAGCTCAAGAAGAGCTCAAGCGAGCAGACATTGTGATTCAACCTGATTTACGTGAAAAAGCACATATATTTGATGTGAAAGGGCGTGAAGCGACGATGCTTGCAGGTGAAGAGGCGACCTTAGAAAAACTTGGAGAGATTTCTCGGGTCTATGCTGAACATCAATACAGCAAGGGACATCATATTCCTTATTTAGCGGCCAAAGACTAGGTTGGTACAATCCATAAATTGACATGCATCCTGTTCACGTAAGAGGGTGCATTTTTTTTCAGCAAAGCATTTTAATTTTTGCTCTCAGCTTTTCCCATGCTTAATAGTGTCTAGTAATCATTAATATATTGGATATTGATTGGTTTTAGGTCTTAATCAAAAGATTTGTCAAATATAAAAATCGTAATACTAAGAAAATATACAGTTAATTGTTTGAAAATAATTAAGAAATTTATATTAATTTGTTTTACGTAGCTTTTAAGAGTATATATCTATATTAGCGTTTTTATTCATGTGCTTACGTTTACCAATACTGTTGAAGTGTTTAGAATATCATCAGGTTATTAATACTTAAAACCAATAAATTTTTTAAAGGTGGCTGTAGATGAAAACGCTTGATGTAGGACAAAAAGTAAAGCTTGCGATGATGGAAGATAACGTATTTATTGTCACTCATGTACATGTAGATAATTCTTACACGCTAGAAAGTACCAATGATGGTGGACAAAAAACCAGCTATGACAACGTATCTTTCGAGATGTTAAAAGTCTTAGAAGATTAAGTTTAATGCCGTGCTATGTTGAATCGATGAACAACGCGTTTTAATGTATATGTTTTAAATATAAAACACAGCATAGCTTGGATTAAAAAAAACTGATAGATAGCGCGATAAATACTTGTTTATCGGGTGTATATCGTTATCGATATATATTTTACTGAATGATGGTATGATCACTATAAATAATAATGATGGTTTTTTTGCCGATTTGAACATTTAATTTTGATTAAAATCTATATAATAATCACATTAATCATTGTTATATCACGAGTCTAGAGAAACAAGATGTCCCCATTAGATCAAATTGCGAATGCACTAGACGACCAGTCAGAATTATCGATGTCAGTTTTAATGACTCCTGACATGGCGAATTTTTCGGGTAATGTGCATGGTGGAACGATTCTAAAATTGTTAGACCAAGTCGCGTATGCTTGTGCAAGTCGCTATTCTGGTAGCTACGTGGTGACACTATCAGTCGATAAAGTAAATTTTAAAGAACCAATTCACGTGGGTGAGTTAGTGACTTTCCTTGCAAGTGTGAACCATGTTGGTCGTACTTCAATGGAAATTGGTATTCGTGTTGAAGCGCAGAACATTCAAAAACGTACAGTACGTCATACCAATAGTTGCTATTTCACAATGGTCGCTGTTGATGATCAAGGTAAGCCGAAACAAATTCCAGCATTGAATCTAGATAATGACTGGAAACGTTGTCGTTTCGAAGCTGCGGAACAACGTAAAGTGGCACGTTTACAGGAAAATCATCATCCTTCTTGCAGTATTTATAAAAAGTCGACACAAAGCTAATCACTTTGGTGGCTGAATATTTGAAAAGATCGCTTAGGCGATCTTTTTTGTATTCTGAAATTCGTCTGGAGAGTGCAGTTGAGATTTGAGTTCCGAGTGTGCGACTAAAGTTTATTCTTCGAAGCTCAGTTAAAGATAGTCATTCAGTCCAATAATGTTTAATATAAAACGATACGTAGCGTTTCGTTTTTAAATTATGAGTGAAACTGAAAAAACTTCTCGGCGTAAGCAATGTATCTTACAGGCAGTCACAGATGCTTTAGCGGAAAGTGATTATCGAAGCATGACCATTGAAGATATTGCGGCTCGTGCAGGCGTGGGAAAATCGACGATTTACCGTTGGTGGAAGCATAAGTCCGATCTGGTTTTCGATGCTTTTAAAGCGCACACCGCGTCGGTGTTTGAACTCGATTTATCACAAAGTTTAGAGTTCAATCTAAATCAACAATTACTCAAACTATCACGGGCTTTAAATCAGCACGTGGGTCGAGCATTGCTGGTTGTATTGGCGGAGCATCGTGAAGCAGCGGGTGAGTTTTTTAAACAGTATTTATTACCTCGACGAGAAGCCACACGTGAGCTGATCCAATTGGCCATTCGACGAGGCGAAATTCGCGCGGATTATCCTTTCGAACTCATGTTGGACATGTTGTATGGCCCGATTCATTATCAGATCATTTTCTTTAATACCCAGCCAGATGAAGACTATATCAAGCGACTGGTACAGTTGGCGCTAAACCCGATTTTTACGCAGTCCCAAGCCACGCGTAGCAGCGAGACAATGACCTCATGATTACTCAACATCAGGCATCGTTATGGAACAAGTCTTTCGTTTTTTGTCTGTGTAATAACTTGTTTTTATTTAGCTATTACTTTGCGCTGCTGACCATATTGCCCATTTATATTATGAAAGAATTGGGTGGTTCGATTCAGCAAGCGGGTATGGCTTTAACGCTGTTTTTGGTGTCATCCATTGCGATTCGTCCCTTTTCCGGCATGATCATTGAACGTTTTGGTAAAGCCAATTCTGTACGTATTTCAGGCTTTATCTTTGTCGTTTTTGCGCTGAGTTATTTGTGGATTGACAGCATGTGGTCGTTGTTGGTCATTCGTTTTTTACATGGTTTTTGGTTCAGTATATTAACCACGGTCAATGTTCCCATCGTAAATGATTACATCCCAGATCATCGAAAGGGCGAAGGCATGGGCTACTTTGTCATGTCGACCAACTTAGGCGTGGTGATCGGGCCATTTTTAGCGCTGAGTATGATTCAATTCAGCAGTTTTAGTACCTTATTTGCAGTATTAGCCTTATTGGTTGCAGTGGGCTATATTTTTACGTGGTTAGTTCAAATACAAGAACACGTACAGCATAAATCAAGTGATCAAGCGAGCCAATCCGCAGCCATCCAATGGCGTGATGTGATAGAAACACGGGTACTTGCCATCAGTTTTGTGGCATTGCTGACCGCATTTGCATATTCGAGTGTGATGAGTTTTATCACCGCTTATGCAGAGTTGAAGCATTTACTCGCTTATACCAGTATCTTTTTTATTGTCTTTGCTGTGTCGATGTTGCTCGTCCGTCCTTGGGTTGGCAAAGTCTATGATCGTAAAGGCCCGAGTGCAGTCATCTATCCATCCTTTATTTGCTTTGCCATTGGTTTGGTGGTTGTGAGTTTTCTCACGAATCAATGGGTGCTTTGGATATCGGCAGTTTTTATGGGCATCGGCTACGGTTCAGTGTTCCCATGCCTGCAAACGGTCGCGATTCAAACGGTAGAAAAAGCCCGAATAGGGCATGCAATATCCACCTTTTTTGCCTTGTTTGATATTGGCCTTGCTGTCGGTTCGGTCATTATGGGTGTGCTGATTGCATACTTTGGATTTCAGGCAACCTATTTATTTTGTGCGGTGATGGTGCTGTTCACTTTGTGGATGTATCGTCTATTCGTGGCAAACCAATTTAAACGCAGTGCTTTAGGAGCTGAATAATGGAATTACGACATCTACGATATTTTGTTGCGGTTGCCGAAGAGCTAAATTTTACCAAGGCTGCGCAGCGAATGTGTACTGTGCAACCTTCTTTAAGTCAGCAAATTAAAGACCTAGAACAGGAAGTTGGGGTGCAATTATTGATGCGAACCAACCGAAAAGTTGAGCTGACTGCAGAAGGTCAGGCCTTTTTAAAAGAAGCGCGTTTGAGTTTAGAGCATGCTGAAAAAGCCATGATAGATGCGCGTCAAATCGCGCAGCTCAGTAAAGAACAACTGAATATCGGCTTTGTTCCTGTGGCTGAAATGAAGGTCTTTCCTTATATCATGCCAAATATTCGAGCTCAGTTTCCTGAGTTAAAAATTCATTTTCATAGTTTAATGGATGTCGATCAGATCAGTGCAGTGCGTAAGGGAGAGATTGATATTGCCTTTACCCGTTATGTCGAAGAAAGCCCTGATATAGAATTTGTTCAGATTTTTACTGAGCCTTTGGCGCTGATTGTACCGAAAAATTCGCCTGTTGCAGAACAGCGGCATATCAGCATTAAAAACATGAATAATCAGGATTTTATTATTAGCGATGAACACTCATCACCTGAGCTATACCGAATTATTCAAGATTTCTTTAAGCAAAATAAACTGAATGTGAACTTGGTACAGCATTCGACGAATATTTTGTTAAATGTCAATTTGGTCGGTATGGGCGTGGGATGGAGTTTGGTGCCGTCTTATGTCATTCCATTGCTCGGTGATAAAATATTGGTTAAAAGTACCGTTGAACCTTTGCCGACCATTGGTTTGTATGCAAGCTATCGAAAAGATCGTAAAAATGATGCAATCGAATTGATTTTAAAAGTCTTAAAAGAGCAGTTCTATATGGGCTTTTTCTAGGCCTTTAAATATTGCCCTAAGATTTAAACAAAAAATCCCGAATTAAGCGCTTCGGGATTTTTTTATTTATCGTATTTTTAATCAAGGACTCAACGATACATAGCCTTTGTCACTTTGATTTATTTAAACCACTTTTGTAAATAAGGTTTCATCACGCGGTAGGCAATCAAACAGATAAAAATAATCAGATAGAGTGGCCAAATCGTAATGAGAACAACCAACAGGCTCAACACAAATTGCCACCCTTTTTGTATCCCGTACCATGCTCTTTGCCAGAAACTATCGCCATTTAATTGCGCTATAGCATCAAGGTTAATATCGATATGTTCACGGACAGTGGCAGGTTGAGTAAAGCCAATCACAATCGTGCTATAGCGGACACGATCTTGAACTTCTAAGCGAGTCAGGCGTGAGATTTCATTGACTTGCGCAGCTGCAACATGGTCGGGCACGACCTGTGTTTGTGACATTTTTTCTTCGAGTAGTTTTAGCTCATAGCGTTTTGCCGAATATTGCTGACGGTTCAAAAAATGCATAAGGGGCAACAGTTGATTAACGAAATGTGCAGCTTTTTCACTTGGCACACGAATGATCATTTCCGCTTGCGGATTTATTTTTTCAAAGATTTTAATTTTGCCGTCAGCAACCGGGTAGGATTGACTCTCTTGCACCACAAAGTCGATATTTTTCTGTTCAATAAAGCCACCTAAACTTAGCGTGAGTTTTTCAATTTCTAAGGCCGTTTTAACCACATCTTTCGACTCAAAACTGACATTGGCTTCTCGTACCATTTTACGTGAGGCTTCGGCTGGGTTGACCTGCTCATTTAAAATAGTTTCAGGTTTTTGTGTTGTTGCAGGCGTGGTAGACGGCTCATTGGATGTGCTTTCCGCTGCTTGATCTTGCTGTGTACTGACTTGAGCAGGTTGTGCATCTGCGCTGGCTTCAGTTGCCATTTCTTCGGTTTTCTTGGAACAGCCTGAAATTAAAATCACCGTAAACATGGCAATTAAATATTTATTTTTCATCGATGTAGAGCTCAATTGTTTGATTATCAGAAAGTCGGAGTAAATACTTTTTGCTTTAAATATAAATTCAAATTTAGCGTAATTATTAGTCGGGCGTATTGTATCGGAAAGTGTTTAAAGCACGGATGAACGCAACATAATTCTACATAAAGCCGCGTATAGTAATAGACAGAACAACAAGGATGAAAATAAGGATATCTACAATGAACCCAGCAATGAAACTATACAGCAATCCACGCTCACGCAGTAATACTATTCTGCCTTTATTGAAAGAATTAGACATCGAGTCAGAAGTTGAGATTATTGAAGTGCCATATGAAGAGATGCACCAAGCGGCATATCTCAAGATTAATCCCATGGGCAAAGTTCCTTGTTTGGTCGATGGTATTGTCGTGATTAGTGAGACCGCAGCCATCTTTAGTTATTTAGCCGATAAATTCAGTGACAAAGGTTTGGCACCCGCCTTGGATGATCCCAAACGTGGTGAATATTTGAAATGGATGTTTTTCTGTCATGGTCCGCTGACTGAATATATGGACATGAAAAATGTCGGCATTAGCACAGAGTTGATGGATGAGAAACGTGGCAGTTTGAGTTTTGGTAATGAAAAAATACTTTTAGATTTTATTAAAACAGGGCTTGCGCAGGCCCAGCCATATCTGTTGGGGGATAAAATTAGCGCAGCAGATTTGTATTTAGCTTATTGGATGGTGTATGCCATTTCATTCAAAATATTGCCATATTTAGAGGAATTTAAACCTTTTATTCAGCAGATTCAGCAACGTGAATCGGTAAAAGATGTGCATTGGTTTCAGTCGGTTTAACTTGGATGCTTATTTGATTGTTGGCTGAACTTGGTATTGCTATATGTCTATTCATATAACTCTTTCTTTGAGAACTAAAAAGAAAGAGTTTTAAATATCAATCACGAAGATGATAAAGCGATTTTAATTATTGCCATAAATAATGTATGGCATATATTGCGCTAAATTAAATAGACTCAATCGTTGTTGGTTCTATTTAAAAAATCATGGGCTTCATCATCAGATAGAGGTGGGCCTAAATCTCTTTCAAGTTTGGCATATATTTCAAGCAGTCTTTTTTGTTGTGGATCCATATCTAAGGCACGATGCTGCTGATATGTTAATTGATCATTAATCCAATAATAATGCTGAACCGCAGCCCCTGCGAAACTGGTTTTCAAATGGAGTTTGTAATAACCAGAAAATTTATGTTTCTTGGTATCTAGACAGAGATACGCGAAGGTAGACCAACCACTTTCGGGAAATTTAAGGCGAGCTCGGCAGGGCTTCTTTTCTAGTGTAAATGTAGGTGAATAGACTTGGCCTTTTAGAATGATATTTTTATCTTGACCAAAATATTGAGTTTGTAATGCAAATAAAGCAAGAATCACTGTAGTGAGAAAAAAGCTGGCAATGACTGAATAAAAAAATGAAATGTATAAATGGAAGGACAAAAAATTAGATTCTTCGTTTTTGTTTACATCTTTTTCTAAGCGTAATAAATAGCAATTCAAAGAAATAAGAAAACAGAGGCAAAAAACGAAAATAGATAACCAACTATTGGCATGAAAATGATGTATCTCTACGAAAATGAGTGAACAGATAAAAATAAAGCCCAACAAACTATAAATGAATAATTTTTGAAATCTTTTTTGCATTTTGCGAAGCTTATAATTATGTATTGAACGATTATAGCATCTGATGTTTATAGTGATTATAGAAAAAAATCACCATGCTTTATGCATGGTGATTTTTAATTCTTGCAGATCTATTTGGATTATTAAGCATGCAATTTTGCAAACAATTGTTGGCTCACGCTGTCTAAAGTTTGTGGAATTGCAATCGCTGCAACAAAACGGTCTGGGCGAAGAATCGTAATAGATTCAGTGGTTTTACCAAACCAACCACGAATATCAGTACCAATATCACCAATCGTGATCACATTGTCGTACTTGGTGCGATTTTCATTGCTAAGCTGAACAGCAGGCAATACTTGGATAAATTTAACGCCCAATTTTTGCCATTTTTTCATGGTTGCATCTGACAGACCCCATTTCGGATCGACGCCCCAAGCAATGATTGCAAAGTCGTTACCGATGACTTCATCGAGTAGGACTTTCTCACCAGATTCAAGTTGAACATGTGGTTGAATGAACATTTTACCCACAGGTGAGTCTTTAACGCCGTTATTGATCAACGCACCGTCGTTGTACTTCGGCATCGGCTTGAAGCGCATTTCCAATAGATATTGCTTGATCGGTTTGATGTAATTGAGTGCATAGGCAATACCATCACGCACGAAACCTTGCCATTTTTTAGGTGGCGCAAGGACATGACCCGCCATTACAGAAAGATCAATCATCGCTTTGGCATGATCTTTACGTTCAACTTGGTATGTATCTAAAAGCGCAGGGCCAGCTTTGCCTTGTACAACCATTGCAACTTTCCACGCAAGGTTGAACGCATCACGCATACCACTGTTATAGCCTTGACCTTGCCATACTGGCATGATGTGCGCAGCATCGCCTGCAAGTAAAATACGGTCTACACGGAATTTATCTGCAATACGGGCATTGTGGGTATAAACGCGCTGACGAATCACTTCAATACCATCGGTCGTTGGAAGCACTTTCGACAATAGTTTGGCAATGTTTTCAGGTTTGCTTAATTCTTCTTGAGTCTCCCCAGGCATCACCATAAATTCGAAACGACGAATACCGTGTGGAAGCGCAGCAGATACATAAGGACGCACAGGGTCACAGCATAGGTAAATGTGTGGCGTTGCAAGTGGGTCATTATTGATGTCGATCACGATCCATTGGTTCGGTGCAGTTTTACCATCGAAGCCGATGTTGAGGGTACGACGTACCACTGAGTTACCACCATCACAAGCAATCAAATACTGCGCTTGAATTTTTTCAGCTTCACCGTCTTTATTTTGAATATTGAGCGTTACACCATTGGCATCTTGGCTAAAATCAGACAATTGACGAGAGAATAAAACATTTGTGGTTTCGTACTGTTTTAAACCTTGTAGTAGTACATTATCGACTTGCGGTTGAATAAAGGCATTACGACGTGAGAAACCAAATTCACGAGTGAGCGGTTGAATGTCTGCGAAACAACGACCTTTAGGGGTTAAGAAACGCATCGCGTGGTTTGGTGTTGTATGCGGTAACACTTGGTCCACTAAACCTAATGATTGGATGGTACGTAATGATTCATCATCAATACCAATCGCACGTGGGTAGTCAATCAGGCTGTCCAGTTGTTCAATCACAGTGACTTTGACACCTTGCTTACTTAAGTAGTTTGCAATGGTTAAGCCGACAGGACCTGCGCCCAAAATGGCAACTTCCGTTGTGTAATTTGCTTTATTGCTCATGCGTAAACATCCAATCACTTCACATATGCCACTATTAAGTTCTAAAGCTAGGCTTTCAACAAGCTAGGCATAAGTCGAAACGATGAATCGAATTGTCGTGTTTTTTGCAGGGTTTTATTTTAAATGAATGATATATATTTATTTATATGAAAATCATCAATCATTTTGAATGATTTGTCGATCATTAAAATCTATCAATCAGTGGCTTTGAGCATAAAAAAAGCCGAACCATTTTTCAATGATCCGGCGACTTTAATTCATTTAGCACAACATTCTATTAGTGAGGGATAAATGTTGAGCAGCAGACTAAATGAATTTAGCGTGTGGAGTACGCTATTCGTCTATTACTGAGCAGGTTGAGCTGGTGCAGAACCTTCAGCATTTGCTTCTGAAGCAGGTTGAGCAGCAGTACCTTCAGCAGCAGTTGTTTCAGTCGCTGGCTGTTCTTGAGTGCTAACCACGGCTTTTTCTTGCTCAGGCGTTTCTTGTTTATCTTTGCTCGCAGCAAAACTTGTTGCAGCTGCAGCAGCTAGAGTAGAAGCAAGTAAAATTTGAGTTAATTTCATTTTGAGCATCCTTATATATTTTAGTAAGTCCTGAAAAGATCACCACGTCCATCAGGAGAGAGCTCATGCTAAATCGAGAAAACCGAGTGATCAATGCGAGCAACAAAGTGAAACAGACTGGTTAACTGGATGAATACATAACCGTCCATCCTGTGTTTTAAATGTAAAAAAAATATCGGAATCTTCATTTAACTTTGCAAGAAAAAATGACCAAATCGGCTTCATGATTCATTCATTGTTTACATGATGATTACATCGATGTCGTAAATAAGCAGAATCCAGAAATTTCACTAAAATCCAAATGTAAGGATTCTTTTCGATATGACTATTTTTTTAAATATAAGAGTTAACTTTGCCAATAAAGTGTGACCAGATATGTAATGCATTCATGCCAATTGAGTAAACAGGCTGTTCAATAGCCAGATGATTATAAAATTCGTTGAAATAAGAGGCTGAACGATGCTTTAGGAAAATGAAGACAGAGAAATGAGGACTAGACTTGCAGCATTTTTTTGAAATCATTATGGTAAAGGCCATCAATCATTGGCTATTTATTTGAGTGACTCACTTTTGAAATTAGTTTCTACCTACGGTGCGATTCCGGTTCATATTATTTCTGGCTTTTTAGGTGCGGGTAAAACCACAGTTTTACAGCAGTTATTGAAGCAAAAGCCAGCGGGCGAAACTTGGGCCGTACTGATGAACGAGTTTGGACAAATCGGGGTCGATCAACAGATGTTGCCGCAAGATCAGGGCTTTGCGGTGAAGGAATTATTGGGTGGTTGTCTATGTTGTAGCAGTCAACTGCCGATGCAAATTGCGTTGTCACGGTTATTGTCAGAGGTGAAACCCGACCGACTGTTTATTGAACCGACAGGTTTGGGACATCCTGGGCAACTTTTGGAGCAATTGACCGAGCCACATTGGCATCCGCATTTAGCCATGCGGGCATTGGTAACCGTGGTTGATGGCTCACGCTTACATGATCAAGAGTGGACTTCGCAAAATCTGTATGCCGATCAACTCAAAGTGGCACAAATCGTTGTGGTGTCTCATGTCGATTGTATGAGTGATGCCGATCAAGCTGGTTTGGAACGACTCAAACAAGCATATTTACCGTATCAGCAGCAATGGATCAATGTTGTAAAAGGTGATTTAAAACTAACAAATATTGATCTTGCCTATATGGGAAGTCCTCGTAAAATTCAGCCTTTATTGGCGATGCAAAAGCAAATGTTGGTCGATGTACCCACAGAAATTAAACAGTTGCCTTATCATTATGTTGAATCCGCTCAGGGCTATAGTGTCGCAGGTTGGAAACTCCCAAAACGATGGATTTTCGACTTTTTTGAGCTGTTAGATTTACTCTGTGAGCAGCAAGATTGGCTACGGATCAAAGGTATTTTTCAGACAGACCAAGGGTGGAAAACCTTTAACTTTAATCCTGATCAGTTTAATTATCAGTCGAGCGAGGAAAGTATCGATAATCGTGTCGAAATTATTTACCAAACTGAACGTGAATGGCTCGAATTTGAAGATCGTTTAATGCAGTGTCGTATCGATGCCGATAAAGCGGAGAAATAAGTAAATCAACGCAGCAAAAGCTTGCTAAATCTTATATGCTAAGCGCCAAATTTGAGGACTTTCACATGGCGCTAAAAGCTACAATTTATAAAGCAGATTTGAACATTGCCAATATGGATGTACACCAATATGGTGATTATCAATTGACGATGGCTTTGCATCCTTCTGAAACGATTGAACGTTTGATGGTACGTGTCTTGGCATATGCACGCTATGCTGACGAAGCATTAGAATTTACCAAAGATCTTTTCGAAACAGATGAACCTGCGTTGTGGGAAAAAGATTTAACAGGTCAATTGGTGAAATGGATTGAAGTCGGTTGTCCTGACGAAGATAAAGTCAAAAAAGCCAGTGCTCGTTGTCCACAAGTTGCTGTGATTACCTATGGTTCTTCAGTAGACGAATGGTATAAACGCAACAGCAAACTGAAAACCCTGAAGAATGTTGAAATTTGGCAATTATCTGAAGCGAGTACAGCTGCCATTCAAGAGTTATGCGAACGAACCATGTCTTTACAATTAAACGTAATGGATGGCGAATGGACTTTGATTGGTGATAAAGCTCAAGCGGTGATTGAATGGACACAATTGCAATAAGCGTTTGATGTGATTTAACTCATCTTGATGGATGTGAGTTTAGGCTTGCATCCTTATATATAACAATTTTTTAGTGAATACTATTCTGTTGATTTAAAAGTTGATTTGAAACTCAGTCGATCTAAAACCATCATAAAAATCTAATTTGGGGAAAATTTCCAGGCCTCAATTTATGTAATGCTCATGGATGAATCCTCTTTATTATCATTGTAAATAGCGTTGTTCTTACCGCATAAACGTCTTCATTCAATGAACGTTCAAACTTTTAGAGCGCTTTAAATTTTTTATTCGTTTCTTCCCAATGCATCTTAGTGATAACGGAATACTCCTAAATGTTTCAAGACATGTGAGCTTTACTAGTAAATGTTTATTTGCATGCTGATCTAAATCATTGTGTTCTCAACTTTGAATCGGTAAGTTCTAACGCATTCAAGGGCATCATGTTCAGACTGATTCTGTTTATAATAGTGCTTTATTTAGATTGCGGCATTTGAGGTTGAGAGCATGAGCACGGAATTAGAAATTATTGACTTAGTGGTAGGTGAAGGTAAAGAAGCGGTTAAAGGCGCTTTGATTACAACACACTATACAGGCTGGTTAGAAGACGGTACAAAATTTGATTCATCACTAGATCGTGGTAATTATTTTGAAACGGTGATTGGTACTGGCCGTGTGATTAAAGGTTGGGATCAAGGCATCATGGGGATGAAAGTCGGTGGTAAACGTAAGTTAATCGTGCCATCACATTTGGCTTATGGTGAACGTAAAATGGGTAATGTAATTCCCGCCAATTCAAATCTTATTTTTGAGATTGAATTGTATGATGTAAAAACTCGCGATTAATAAAGCGACTGTTTTAGATCAGTGACATGGAAGTTATTGATCAATTTGATAAAATAGTAGTTGTTATTTTTGTCTTTTACCGTAGATTAGAATAATTGCTCGAGTATAAACGCAGGAATCAAAGCCGTTGTCTTTACAGTTGCCTTGCACCAGATTGTTCTGGGTTCTTACCTTTATTATTTTTACATTGGCACTCACTGTATCGACTGCTCAAGCACAGTATGAAACTGCTCCTAAATCGTTTTATTTAAAACATCAAAACGAAGTTAACCAAATCTACTTCACGGAAGACACCAGTAGCCTCTTACAAGGCAAATGGTTGTTTTATCCAAATCAATTTTTAACGTCTCCGAGTTCGGTTCTAGTCGGTCAAACGGTCTATCTGCCTGCATCATTTAAAGACATTACAGGGGACAGTAAAGGTTTTGGGACATTTACTGGACATTTCCAAATCCCTAAACAATTTATTGGTCGACGTATCGCGGTATTGATTCCAAATCAGTACGGTGCGTATCGGGTATTTTTAAATGGTGATGTGATCGTTCGTTTGGGCGAGGTGGGGCGTAGTGAAGCAGAACAAAAAACGGAGAATGCACCGCGAATTGCCTATTTTGTGGCACAAGATGAATATTTCACTTTAACCATTCAGGCTTCAAGTTTTAACAGTATGCACGGCGGGTTTGAAAACCCGATGCGTATTGGTATTGCTAAGACAATAAACCGCCAATTCCAACAACAAATGATGAGTATTGGAATGGTGTCGGGCGCCGTCTTGGGTGTGGGACTCTTTACGATCCTATTTTCTGTTTTCCGAGGTTTACGCGGTCGCAATAGCCGAAGTAATTTGGTGTTTGGCTTATTTATTGTCTTTTTAGCATTCCATAATTTATTTTCAGCACCTTATGCCTATACCACTTTTACTGATATCAATTGGTTGTGGGGCACGCGATTAGAATATTTATTTACTTATTTGGCGTCGATTTTCTTTTTAAGTTATATCCACTTACTCAGTCGTCGCTATTTATTTACCTTAAATTATCAGATAGCGATGTTGCTGTTGTCTTTGAATATTTCAGTGACATTTGTTTCGACGCCTGAGATTTTTCAGCCTTTGGCAACCTACAGCTTTGCCTATGTGATCGTTGTTCTGAGTAATTTTGCGTATGGTTTTTACCTAACACTGAAAAAGAAAGAACCTTATTCAAAATTAAATTTAATCGCGGTTATTTTCCTGTGCATTACTTTTTTAAACGACTTTTTGCTGATGATGAATTTGATTGATTCAGTCAATTTATCGTTCATTTCAACCAGTTTGTATGCCTTGTTGATCATGTTTCAGCAATCGCATCATTATGCACAGCAGTCGATGCATACGGAACAGTTGAATAATAGTTTGCTTGAGCTAAACAGTTCACTCGATCAGAAAGTCAAAGAGCGCACCTTACAGCTTCACGAGCTGAATAAAAAATTAGAGCTACAAATTCGTATTGATGCCTTAACGGGGGCATTCAACCGCCGTGCACTGAATGCTGAAATTCAACGCTTATATTCGGAAGTCCGTTTTCATAGCCATCGAACACTGGTCTTTGCCATGTTAGATGTTGATTATTTTAAAAATTATAATGACCACTATGGACATCTCAAAGGCGATGAGGTGTTACAGCAGATCGTGAAAACCATGCAAAATGCCCTGCCAAGTTCAGCCTATGTGGCTCGCTACGGGGGAGAAGAGTTTGCCATATTGATGCATGATGTTCCGTATGCGATTGCCCAAGAGCAATTGCAATTGGTACTCGAAGCCATGCGTAATGAACAACTTGAACATGTTAATCGGGGTGATGACAAAAATTACGTCACACTGAGTTTGGGCATGGCATGGATGGATAAGCAGAATGACTTCGACAGTATCGAAGCCTTAATGAAGCATGCAGACCATTATTTATATATGGCTAAACAGGCAGGACGCGATCAACTTAAGCCTTGATACAGAGTTGTAAACGGTTAAAACTTTGCGGTGCTATTGTTAGTACCATTGCCAATACTCATTTAAATTCATCTCTCAAATTCATGCTGTTTGAAAATCTATCCTTCTATGAACTTTATCTCTCTACTAACAGAGCTGTTTAACCAATTTGAGCGGAACATCGGCAGTCTCAAAATCCTGATGTGTGACAAAGCCATATTTTTGGTAAAAGGCGAGTGCCGTATGGGTACTTTCTAGACTGATCTCGGTAATATTCTTTTTCCGGACACAGTGAATCATGTTTAACAATAACGCCTTACCAATGCCTTGGTACTGACGTTCTGGGCAGATATAGTTCAGTAAAATTTCTCCCTGATCACTGACTAAAATAAAGCCGACCACTCGATTGTCACTGACGTAGACCCAACTATCGTTGTAAAGCATCCACATTAAGATATTTGATTGATTTGCCTCCTCAAGCCAAGTTTGAATCACACTTTCATTACGTTGATGGTCCTGGATACATGAACGAATGCTGTTGTGAATCACGTGAATAATTTCGGGTATGTCCTGGATTTGTGCTTCGCGTATCATAATTTTTTCTTTTTATAGAAAACTCCAACAGCCTGTCATTTCAGAAGATATCGCCCTGTGCTTAAAGAGGTTTCTTGTTGCGTTTTATGTTTTTTTGCTGCCATTGCGCTGTTGGGTTGGGTTTTTATTTCAAAATTGTTGCAAAATTTACAAATGTATATTTATAAATTAATCGTTAAATACGGATAAATAACGACATAAATGCATCTAACTATACTGTTTTTAAAGTAATAATAGATTTTTTAGAAATGTATACATACTCAATGATTTCAGCAGGTGTAATAGTTTGAAATAAATTAGCAATGAAAATAGGCAAGATTTCAGCTTTAAAATAATTTTGTATGAATTTTAAACGTTATTGTGCGTTATATTAGTCCATAAAAATATTCGGTGATTAATGATGTGTATGCGCGTCATCGGCAGTAGGTTGTTATTATGGTTAATTTTCTCATTGTGATGTGTATTCTGATTGCGTTGTCTGCAGCAGGAATCGTGGTCAAAAAAATAATAAAAACAGAAAAATATCGTCAAAAATATACGCGTTACCAAGCACCAAAAAAATCGAAAAGTATCTCTTTAGCATCGAATGATGATGCTATACGCCAAGTCGATCAGGTCATTGAAGTTGATGAATATGAACAGCAACTTTTTGATGATATTGCGGAAATTTTCTTTCAACAACAATACAAATTAGATTCGCTACAGGCGGCCGAACAGTTACAAGAAGTTTTTTTACGTCGCATGCCAGTCAATTGTAAAACTCAAATACGCCAATTAGATTTGAATGAATGGTCGATTTATTGGAGTTTTTACAATCAATCGCTCGAGTATTATTTAGGCCGATACGGCGAGTTTTATACACATGTCGACCGTTTTGGCGAAGAACATAAAATTGAATATCGCTATCAAGACTCTGCAAGTTGAAGCAAAATGCGGTCTCGGACTAAATCGAGATAACTCAAATCATCGCTCATTCGAGCCATTAAAATTGCGCCTTCATAATCCGCCAAGCTGACTTTGGCAAGTTGAGCGGCGTGTTCGATGGTCATGCATCGCTTAAAAAACACTTCAAAGGCGAGTTGCCACTCGTGAAAGATGGATTGTAATTTTGCAAAAATCTCAGTTGGCAAATGTTGCCGCTCCATACTTAATATCCCGACTAAACAACCTAATCCACCTTGGCTAAAAAATTGTATGGCGAGTTGATGGATGTGCGAGAAAGCCTGTTGAGGTGAGGTAGTAGTTTGCTGTAATTGCTGAAAAATACTGTGCTGTAACTTTATATGCGTCAGGTTTAAAATTTCCATCAGCAATGCGTCTTTATTCGGATAGTCATAATAAAATGCAGCTTTTGAGAGACCACAGACTTCGGCCAATTTCCCCATGCTACAGCCCATATAGCCATAGCGTTTAAAAGCGTGTGCTGACTGTAACAATAGATGTTCAGAGGTGTTTTTCCGTGGACGCATGTAATTCTCTATCCGAATAAATCAATATGATGTGTATGAAGTAAATTGGTCTAGGCGACTAATAGCTCGTTAAACCTTCCAATCACTTCCTGCCATAAGAGTTCAGCACCTTTGCGGAAATATCCCATATGACCAATCTGTTTTAGACCATAATCTTCCGCTTCAATATTGATATAGTGCATTGATGCTTGCGCATAATGTTGCATAAAAGCATGTCGTGAATTGGGTAATGCCCAGTCATCATCAAGTGCAGCGACCGCATAAATCGGCGTTTGAACTGCAGCATATTGTTGAGATAGCTCACTCAGCTCAGGGTCGGCAAAGAAATAGGTTGGGTTTTTACACCAACGGCGCCATTGTTTATAGACATCGACAGGAAGGTCAGCGCCCATATTGAGTTTGCTCCAAGGCAAATATCCTTTGACGGCAACCATCGGCGGAAAAACGATATTCCACATCACATGAACCTTCATTTTTTCTTTAAAGGGCATATAGCCATGCCAACCTGCGCCAGTGCCAAAACAATACATGGCACGTATCTGATCGTGATTTGAGGTAAGTCCTAGTGCTTGGCCGCCATAGGAGTGTCCCACTAGAAAAGTTTCCTGACCCTGTTGTTGCATATAAGCTATGGCACCAGAAAGGTCATAACGTCCCCAGTCGAGGTAGGACATCTTAAAGCCTTTAAGTTTTGACGGTGCAGAACGTCCTATACCACGATAATCAAAAGTCAGTACTTGATAACCGAGTCCTGCGGCATACTCGGCAAAACGACGGTAAAATTGTTGAGGTACACCTGTCGCACTTGAAATAATAATATTGGCCTTAGCGGCAGTATTAGGCCGATATTCAACGCCTGAAAGCGTATAACCATCGGTTGCAGGGAAACTCACGGGTGTACTATGTATTTCTTGCGTTGTTTGTTCTAAATCCGTTGACATAATTTTTCTCTTGATAGGCAGGACGTAAAGGGTTTATTCAGTTTAAATAAAGGGTTATTTGCCCTGAAAATTGGCTGCGCGACGTTGTAGCATGGCCATCACACCGTCTTGTACATCTTGTGTTTTTAGTAGTGGTTGTAAGTGCTGATCCAATTGAGCAAAGGCAGCATCGGCTCCCAAATGCCCCCCTTGCTGTGCTGCAGCGAGTGTTGCCTGAACCGCCAGTGGTGCAGCCTGTGCAATTTGTTCTGCAAGTTCTATTGCACGAGATAAGGGCGCTTGCTCAGTGATTTCAGTGACTAAATTCATATCAAATGCCGTTTGCGCATTGAAACGTTCACCTGTGAGTAAATAGCGCATGGCCTTATTCCAACCCGCTGCTTGCACAAAGCGAACTGTTGCACCACCAAAAGGAAGAATGCCACGTTGCACTTCCATTTGAGCGAACTCTGTCTGACGCTGTGCGATCACGACATCGGCATTCAGCATGAGTTCAATACCCGCTGTAAAACAGAACCCTTGTACCGCGACGACAACTGGTTTTTTTCGTTGTCGTGAGTTGGTTCCCCACGGATTAATTTGCTGATCAGGAAAATTAAACAGTCCACTGCCAAGTTTGGGTTGTAGTTCGACCAGATCTAGACCTGCAGTAAAATGATCACCATGAGCAAAAATCACTGCACAGCGTAAATTTGGATCATCTTCATATTCAGTGAGCGCCAGTGAAAGGTCATGAATTAAATGACTGTCAAACGCATTTCGTTTATCTGCACGGTCCAAACCGATTAAATAAAGATGACCATGGATTTCTCGACTTACACGACCTTGTTGTTCTGACATTTGGATGATTCCTTCTGATTATTCTTTAGGCATACCTAAGTTTTTAAACGATTGTTAGAAAACTGTCAAAACTGATGCGTTCAATACATCAAAATCAAAGTAAGTTGGATGAATGGTTTGATTTAAAATTTACAGAGTTGATATGAAATAGTGTGGGGTAGAGCTTGCCTTTGGGCTGATTTTTTCCATAATAGCTGCAGCTTTTTTAAGGCCCAATCTACCATGTCAAACTTAGAAATTTTTGCAGTCATTATTAGCTTAATCGGGGTGACTTTAACCATTAAGCGAAATATGTGGTGTTGGTGGTTTAACTTTGCAGCTTTTTTGCTGTATGCCTACCTGTTTTATACCTACAAACTTTATGGCGAAACCATTTTGCAGTTTTTCTTTGTAGTAGTGAACTTCTACGGTTTTTATCATTGGTTGAAGGGCAAACAACAAGACCACGACATTCGTATTGAACCGATTGCGACCAAACTCGTGATCTTTCAAATGCTCTTAGCTGCGGTGGGCGGTTTGATTTTTGGTTTAAGCCTGCACTATTTTACCGATGCAGCCGTGCCGATTTTGGATGCACAATTGGCCGCATTTAGTTTACTCGCAACGTATTGGACCAGCCGGAAACATATTGCTACTTGGGTGCTTTGGGTATTTGTCGATATTATCTATGTGGGTATGTTTATATACAAAGACCTGTATCTCACTGCGGCGCTCTATGCAGGTTTTGTAGGCCTAGCAGCGTTTGGTTGGTGGCAATGGACACAAGTCAAAAATAAACAGCAGCAACAGGCGATGAAAGCTTTATAAGGATCATTGGGTGATGGCAAAGCTACTTTTAATAGCCGATGATCCGATCCCGATGAATAAGTAAAGAGCGTGCAGAGTCATGATTATCGACTTTCAACTTGAGCAGCAACTGCGTTTTGACCGACAAGCTACGGTTCTACTGCAGCAAAAGGCGAGCTTTTTTCAGTTTGAGCAAATAGCAGATGTGTATAACGCTGAATGGCTCAAGGCATTTCCACAAGGGACGCAATGTAGCATCAGCGGTTTGGATGATGGTGCAGATGAATACGGCATCCAAATCAGTTATAAACACCAAAGCATCTTGATCGATTATTCACAACCGATCAAATTGGTACACCGTGATCGGGATGGTGTAGTGCATAGCATGCTGTTAAATTAACAACTTAAATTAAACTGAGATTTATAAAAGCAGTACCACAAAGATTTGTTATAGAAATATAAAAATAAGCGCAAGAAGAAATGAAAAGATATGGGAAGCTATTAAAGCAATGACGCAACTTGATCCCAAAGATTCAACATTTGAAATTTTTAATCAGCTATGTTTTGAACTGTTTCATCATTATGGCTCGCACTTCAAGTCTTTTGAACCTAGCGCTTTAATACATGCAAAACCAATGCAACAGCTTCCTGAACAAGCCAGCTTTGATATTGTAAGCCTCGACTTCGGTCATTGGTACGCAAAGTTGTCCTATGCAGGGATGTATTTAAAAATCGATGCGGGCTGGGAATTTCAGCTCGAGTTTAAAGATCAGCATGGGCAAATCTATTAAAAAGTCCTTTAAGGCAGAGTCCAATGAGTTGCAGTATGGCAATTCTGTTTTTTCAGCTTGGTTTCAGGTCAATGACAGCCACAGCGCTTTCCGATTTAATCCAAAACACAGTTTTAGCAACTGTAGACTGGGCGAAATAAAACAATAAAACCAATATTGACCTGAAGGATTACGAGAATGGCACATCAATTTACCGTCAATGCCACAATTCATGGCGTTTCACTTGAAGATTTTAAACGACTAGCCGCAGATATCAGCTTGCATGAAGCGGTGTGCAAACGCATACCGGGTGAAAATCTAGAAATTTTAGAATCAAAAAAAACAGGTGATATGTATACCTTAAAACGTGCCTATAACTTGGATGTAAATATTCCAGATATTGCCAAGAAGTTTTTAAAAGATGCGTTTCGTCTGAAACGTACGGATATTAGTAATTTGGCGGCATTAACCTCTGACGTCAAACTAGATCCAAACCTACCGCTCGAAGCCAGTTGTAAACGAAGTGTCAGTGGTGATGCAACACAAGTGAGTTTCAATTTGGACTGGACGGTGAAAGTCAAAGTTCCACTGATTGGTGGATTACTTGAAAAACATGCAGAAGGTGAAATTCGTCGTTTTAGTCAGCTTGAGATTGAAATTGTAGAAGATGAATTGCGTAAAAATTTAAAAGCCTGAATTGATTTGAAAGAGATTTAAAAAAAGCGGTCATTGACCGCTTTTTTTATTATTTTAATGAGATGTTTTTTCAAAACGTTGACGATAAAGCATCGCAGTAAAGAAGGTCACCAAACAGACAGTCCATATATAATACATAGCGCCAATGTTGCTGTATAAACTCAACCATTGAACCAATGGCAAAGTGATACCACCCGCGATGGCATAGGCCAAATTGTATGAAAATGAAATGCCCGAGAAACGAATCTGTGCAGGGAACATTTTCACCATACTATAAGACACCATACCAACTGTACCTGATGCCAAACCGAGCAACATATAGAGCGCAAACACGGTCGATGCTGCCACATGGCCCAAGCTGTTATAGAACACGCCCGCAATTATCGCGACAAGGAGGGAACCGAACAGCATCACTTTGCCCGCACCGAAGCGATCTGCCAAAAGACCTGCCAAGATACAACCGACCATTTGCATCACAATAGCGGCACTTTGCATTTTAAAGGCATCGGCCCGTTCAAAACCAAAGGCGCCCGTGAGCAGATTTGGCATCGCTAAAATCAGCACAACAACACAGCCTGTTAAGAACCATGTAAACAGCATACCAATCACAACGCCTGTTTTGTGCTGTTGCAGTACTTGTTTCACTGGAAGCTCTTTAGCCAATTGTTTCTTTTCTTGCATGGCTTTAAATACAGGCGTTTCTTTTAAATAACTGCGGAGATAGAGCGCAACAAAGCCAAAGATCCCGCCTAAAATAAATGGAATCCGCCATGCCCAATCATGGATTTCTGACTCTGTAAATTGTAATGAAATAAACAAAGACATCAGTGCGCCCAATAGGATACCCAAAGATAAGCCGGCAGTGAGTAGGCCGTTGGCGATACCAATTTTTTGCTCAGGAACATGCTCTGAAACAAAAGTCCATGCAGCAGGGATTTCACCACCAATCGCGATGCCTTGAATCACACGCATCAGTAGGAGCAGAAGCGGTGCTGCATAGCCAATACTTTCAAAAGTTGGCATTACACCGATCATCAGCGTAGGCAAAGCCATGAGTAAAATAGACAAACTAAATAAACGCTTACGACCAATCAAATCGCCAAAATGCGCCATTACCACACCACCCAATGGGCGGAAAAAATATCCTGCTGCAAAAATACCGTAAGTATTCAGCATCGCCCAAAATGGACTGAGTCCAGTGGGGAAAAACAGTTCCGAAATAATTTTGGCGTAAAATACATAAATAACGAAGTCATAAAACTCGAGAGCTCCACCGAGTGATGACAGTCCGAGGGTACGTTTATCTTGACGAGTTAGGCGTGGCTGAGCTTCCATGCAAATATTTTCCAGCAGCAAATAGCATTTGACGATTTTAGTGATTCAAATTTTTATTGAATAATCAAACTTTGTTGCATTATTAAAAACTTATAGTTATGAAAAAATCGTGAATTAAGAACAAAATAATATAGATAAAGTTGCATTAACTAAAAGAATGATTGGTAATAGATAATGGCACACCTTGATGTATAAATGATAAATATCAATAGCATAGGGTGGTGTGATCTGTCATTTTACTTTGTGCTCTATATAAACCACAAAAGATTCAAAGCCATAGCACGCTGTTGTTTTATACTCAGAACCGATAATAATGCATATTGCATGGTTGTTTTTTTAAAGTGATTTCAGCCCGCTAGACTTAAAAAGGATAAAAACATGAGTAATGTTGCTGCTGTTGCACAGCGTGGTGAAGCAATTTTGACGCTAACTGCCGCAGAGGTACAAGCATCTGAAATAGGTTCTGCATGGTTAACTGCACTAAGTGAAACACTGCATGCCACTATGCTTGAGCGTCAAGGCGTAGGCATTGCCGCACCGCAAATTTATGTTTCAAAGCGGGTGATTATCGTGGCTTCACGTGCAAATTTACGCTATCCAGACGCACCTGAAATGGAGGCGATCGTGATGGTCAATCCAGTGATTACATCTCGATCTACGACCACGGTTTTGGGTGAAGAAGGCTGCTTAAGTGTGCCGAATGCACGAGGGCAAGTCCCGAGAGCCGAGCAAATTCACGTGCGATATTTGACCCTTCAAGGTGAAGTCAAAGAGAAAACCCTGAATGGCTTTCCTGCACGGATCGTACAACATGAGGTCGATCATCTGAACGGGATCTTATTCACCGAGCGTTTAGAATAATAAACCGTACTATTTCAAAAAGATAAAAGTGACCAATTGAGCTAAAAAAAATAGCGGAAAAGTAATTTGAATAGTGGTGTAAGTGAAGTTTAAAGGCTTCAAAGGTTGCACTTTTAACTGTGAAAATAGGCTTTCTTTTTGAAGTTAAAACCTTGTATAACTAGCGAAATAATAAAATAAAAAAGAAGATTAATGGGGAAAAATTGGGGCAATGCTGTCTGTACGAAATGGGGCGTACAATGGCGTAAATTGAAGCATCTTTTGTTTGAGTCAGACTATCTCATCATCAATTGGTCTGACTACGATAAAGGGCGTTTACTTCTCATCTTTGGCATGCTGAGTCAAGTCAGCGTGTTGAAGTGGTGCATCATAAATTTTTATTATTCGACCAATCGGATTTGGTTTAATCCGAGTGAACTCAAGTTCAGGATCATCGTCGCTTGTATAGTCCTACTCAGTTATGGCGTATTGGCATTACTCAGTCTTTATTTCAAAAAATATTTAAATTTTAGACTGTTTTTTAGCTATTTTGCGCCCGTCCTGTTTGGGATCGGCATGATCTATGGTGGCTATATGATCGGGATCTATAGTCCTGCCACTATGGCGGGGACGGTCAATCTGCTGATGGTCGGTTTGGTTTTTTATCGTCCTGCGATTATGCTCAGTATTACATTTCCGATCACACTGTTTATTGGCTACATTTGCTATCAAACTTCGATTGACCATCTAGAATATGCACCGATTTTCAGCCCAGCTTTAAAACAGAGTGAGTTTTACGACAACGCCTTTTGGCTCATGAGTATGGCGGAGTTGTATTTGCCCATATTGATCGTCAGTGCAGTATTTTTTCAGATTTTGCTTTTACAGTGGCGACACCGTGAACAAAAGATGGAAGTCCTCAGCCGTGTTGATGGCCTGACCAATGTGTTTAACCGTCGTTATGTCAGTCATGAACTTGATACGCTCAGCAAACAGACACGGCCTGAATTTGCAGTGGTTTTGCTTGATCTCGACCATTTTAAATTGATCAATGACCAATATGGACATGATGCAGGAGATGCCGTTTTACAACGTGTTGCTCAAATTTTAAATGACAATACTCGTGTACAAGATGTGGTTGGGCGTTATGGCGGTGAAGAATTCATTTTAATTCTAAAAAATCAGAGTTTAGAGCAGGCGATAGAGGTCGCTGAACGTTGTCGATTGGCCATTTCTGACGCTGAAACCATGATAGCCAACCAACATATGTTGAAGATTAGTGCAAGTTTTGGTGTAGCAACTGCGATCGAGGGGACACCGTCTGCTATGGTCACGCGTATGGCCGATCAAGCGCTGTATATGGCAAAGCAACAAGGTCGTAACCAAGTGCGTAGCTTTCGTGAGTTAAACTTGGCAGAAGATTAAATAATTTAAACGATAGTTATGCAGCAATTACAATTTCAGCTCGGATTAGCGCAGCTCGACTTTCAGACCGAGCAACGGAATATTCATTTTGATCATGGCTTAGTGGCTTTGGTACAAAAATGTGTCCGACATCAGCGCTTCGATGCTTTAGCGATTGAATATTTGATCTATGAAATTGAAGAAATTTTAGAACGATTACAGCTTGATTATCAGACGCAGCGCTACGCTCAGTCGAATGATGCGATGCTGCATATATTGGCGCAAACCTTTTTTGAACATGCGCCCCGCATTGACCGACAAAGCTTTGAACATGGCTTTAATGAAATGATTGAACATACCGAATATTATCAAAATCTATTTGGTGAGCAGGCAATCATTCAACTCAGTTATTTCGTTTTTATTCGAGAAATGATGCACCATTTAAACCTACAGCACATACAAGTTTTAGCTCAGAATGCGTCTTCACCATAAGGACTTATACAGATGCAGCTCAATTTGTTATAAATAAAAAAGCACACAACAAAAAATAGACCTTATGAAAACGCCTGTTCCAGATTATTTACAGCATGTCCTCAATGCCTGCGATGCCAATCAGCACGGAGCTTTGGCAGATTATATTCCTGAGTTAGCTAACGCCAATCCGAATAGACTGGCTTTGGCACTGTCTACCGTAGATGGCACGATTTATTCTACAGGTGATGACGAGGTCGAGTTCACCATTCAGTCGATGTCTAAACCCTTTGCTTATGCCTTAGCGATTCGTCATCTTGGCTTGGACAGCGTTTTACAAAAAGTCGGTGTCGAGCCATCGGGAGAGGCATTCAATCAAATTGCGCTCGATCCACGGAGCAATACCCCAAAAAACCCGATGATCAATTCGGGGGCAATCACCACACATTCACTATTACCGCATGACGAGCACAGCACCCGAGCTGAAAAACTCCGTGAATTTTTAAGTGAACTGGCTGGGCGTGAGCTGAGTTTTGATGAAGCGGTTTACCAGTCTGAAGTGAAGACGGCTTTTCGAAATTTGTCGATCGGTTACATGCTACGTACAGTCGGTGTGCTTGAAGAAGACCCTGAAGATGTGGTGAATGGTTACATTCGTCAGTGTGCAATATTAGTGACGGTTAAAGATTTGGTAAAAATGGCCAGTGTGCTTGCCAATGGTGGTGTGCAAGCAGCCACAGGTAAACGGTTGCTGTCACGTTCGGTGGTGCGCCAAGTGTTGAGTGTGATGATGACTTGCGGCATGTATGATGCTGCGGGTGATTGGCTGACAACGGTCGGTATTCCTGCAAAAAGTGGTGTGGCCGGTGGCATCATGGGGGCTTTGCCAGGGCAGGTTGGGCTGGCAGTCTTTAGTCCGAAACTCGATACACATGGGAATAGTGTTCGAGGCGTCGAAATATTTGAACGACTGTCGAAGGACATGGGACTGCATGTCATGGAGGGAACACCTTCAGCGCAAACGATCGTCCAAAGTCGCTATACCTGCGGTATTGATCATTCGGTGGTGGTGTATGAACTGCGCGGCGTTTTGCAATTTACTGAGTCGGAAATGTTGCTGCGGATCTTAGAGGATGAACCTGTTGCGACTAACCATATCGTTTTAGACCTGACCAATATTTCTTTGATACACGATGTTGGTGTCCGAATGCTCTTTGAAGGTGTAGATCGTTTAATTGCGGATGGTCATCGCGTGGTAGTGATCGACTCAGAACATCTCTTGGAACAAAGTCGAAGTCATGCAGGGCATGAGGTGGTTGTTCGAGAAGAGTTGGGTCAATATTTACAACGGTTTGAGCGTTAATGGACCAAAAGCCATTGTTGATTCATATAACTTGCTCATAAGTTTAGTGCTTAGATCGGCTATAATTTTCTTTTTGCGTTAAATTTGCTTATGTCTTTTGAGTTAAAAGTCAGTTTACTCCCGAGTGCTGAAGCTTTATCCCCACAGCATAAAAAGCTGAATAAACTGATTGAGCAAATTGAACAGCAAAAGCTGGATTTAGATCTTTGGCAAAATGCCAAAAGTGAGATTCAGAGTTATATTCAGTTAAAACTTGTGCCGATTTATCGTGATTTGCATGCGGTGTACTACCGTCAGCTTGCACAGCTTTGGCTGCATCTACAGCAAGAAGACTTTGCCAAAGCGGATTTAGCACAGCTCGATGCCAAACTCACCAAATTGGCAAAGCAGCTTAAAAAATCCAATTACCTAAACACAGCCGAACTTGAAAAAGTCACTGAGGTGGATGCTTTTTATCAGCAGCATCATGCGCATAATCAAAAGCCGAATAAAAAGGGCAAGTCAGCACAAGCAGAACAGAGCAAAGTAGAAGGTCATTTTGATATAGACCAAGAAGTTGCAGAAGAACAAGGGATTTATGAAGGGTGGGACAGCGAACAATATCAACGTGAGAAAGAAGGGCATCAGCGTAAACGCCTAGCGCAAAAACGTGAGCAAGCTGAAAAGTTAGTGAATCAATCGCTGAAAACCGTGTATTTAAAAATCACCGCCATGATTCACCCTGACCGTGAACCTGATGAAGCTAAAAAAGCGGAAAAAACCGAGTTGCTACAAGTGGTGAACCAAGCCCATGAAGCACTGGATTTGTTTTATTTATTAAAGTTGCAATTACAGCTTGAGACCAATCGAGGCAAAAGCCCTAAAGCCTTAACCGATGAACATTTAAAGTTTTATAAAATGGCGCTAGAAGCGCAAAGCCAACGCTTAGCCAGTCAGATTGATGCCATCACGGATAGCTTTCACTGGAGTGAAAAGCCGAAGCCGAAAAATATGCAGGTCAAAGATGTGTTTAAGGTGATTGATGGCGATGTTTCGGTATTGAAAGAACAAGTGAAGTGGGAAAAAGAACGGCTGAAATATATGGAGAAGGTGAAAGGGTTGGAGGTGTTGCTGGAGAATGGGGTTTTATAAAAGCACCTCTCCCTAACCCTCTCCTAGGAGGAGAGGGGATTTCCATTATTGATTGAATTTTGGGTAAAATTTAGCTGTTATATTTTTTAAATTTGATAATTTAAATTAAGTGATATCACAATGAATGTTCCCTCTCCCTATGGGAGAGGGCTAGGGAGAGGGAAATAAAAATTAAAATTGACCCTGCATCATTAGAATTCGCCAAAACCATGCGTCACACCGCCACGGACGCTGAAAACCTCATGTGGCAACTCCTACGTGCCAAGCGCTTTATGAATCTTAAATTTCGCCGTCAGCATGTGATCCAACCGTATATTGTGGATTTTTACTGTCATGAAATTGGTTTAGTGATTGAGTTGGATGGCGGTCAGCATGGAACGAATGATGTCATTGAATATGATGCTGAACGAACTAAGTTTTTAGAGGCTTTGGGTTTAACTTTGGTTCGGTATTGGAATCATGATGTATTGGTGCGGACGGATGTGGTGTTGGAGGATTTGTGGGATTTATGTCTTGAGCAGAAAGTAAATCAATAATGAAAAATTCCCTCTCCTAAAAGGAGAGGGAACTCCATTGTGAAATTCATATAGCTATTAAATCAAATGATGCTCCCTCTCCCTATGGGGGAGGGCTGGGGTGAGGGTTGTATGACAATAAATTTATTCTGAAATAGTATTCGACTTTAAATCATCTAAAAGCTCAGTGTGCTTAAGATTTCGTAATGCTCTGTTAATAAAATCGATGAGTGCATTCGTGCTTCTTGAGGAAATTTTATCTGATAACTTATCCCAGTTATATGAGACATAGTTTTCATAAAATTGCTGATAGAACTGAGTACTTACTTCGATTTTCCATCCATATTGCTTACCGAAATTATATAAGCACCAAAATTCTCTAATTTTTTCAATACTATATTTTTGTAAGAATTCTTTATTTTCTATTTCTAGATCATTTGGTTTAAGGATAAGTTCCAAGAGTTTTGAGCTTGGAATTATTCCAAATTCATCATCAGATTCTTCAAACTTTAGTCCTCCAATAATAGTAAGAATCTCTTGAAGATTTAGATATAAAAGATCAACTTTAGGAGAAATATTTAATCTTTCATATTTAAAATCAAAAGGTAATGTATTTACTTTAGGAATTTCTCGATAGCTTAAGAAGCTTTCACAAAAATATTTATCAAATTCCTCAAAGCAGGAAAATTTTTTACTATGACGACCATCATACGTGGATCTATGTCTCCCATAGAGACAGTCATCTTTCACAAATAAGAAACTACCTCTATGAACAACGGTTATTCTTGATGATGTGTCTGGGAAAGGTTGTTCTTCGAATAAATTATACTCCCAATGCTTGGCATCAGTAATGAAATCATTATTGATCACTGTGTATTCAGTAGTTTCAGACTCAGAGTAATATTCAATGTTGGGTATTATTTCAGTTTCTAAATATATGTAGTTATTTCTAATATCTGCTGAGAAATTTCGATAAACTAACCTTTTAGGCTTAATCCATGTTTTAAAACCACTCATATTGATAACAATAAATTTTTGTCCTTTTACTTCAATAAATTCAATACCATGAATATCAAGTCCACCACCATTAGGGAAAAATGCATGATGCAAATCAGGTTCAAAGCTGTAAAATGTATTTAGAAAATTATATATAGCATGTATATCTGTAAGCGCAATTTTAGAAGCTTGATAAGGATTTAATTTGTTGCATACATCTTCCCATTTACCATCTATGTATTTGGAATAGTTTTTCAGTGATTCTTCGACTTGACTTAGTATATGAATGATTTCTTCTAAAGTTATTCGTTCTGATGGATTGGTTTTAGTACATCTTTCTATAATAGTGTGAATGTCAGTCAAAATAATTTTTTCTTTAGATAAAATCTGTTCTAGTTTTTCTCTTTGAGAAATAGAGTATTCACCATCAAATCCATGTTCATCTTGAGTTAAAATCATCCAAATTGTTACACCAAAAGAATAGATATCGGATTTTTTATAATCTTCTGTTTCTAAGTCTTTACCTGTTTTTCGCATTTCAGGGGCAATTGTTTGGTAGTTCCCCATACGTGTTCCATGAGGAGTAATCCCTGTAGTTTCCTGTGGGTCTGTCACTAGACCGAAATCAGCCAAATATAATACATTATCTAGAAATAGAAGGTTATTGGGCTTTATATCACGGTGACAGTAACCATTAGCATGTAAGCATCTAATATCATTACATAGTTTAATTAGGAGCTGAATTTTTCGTAAAAATGCTGTTTCAGCAATACCTTTATCAAATGTTTTTGCTAGAGGTAATCGTACCCAAGAGAAATCATTCTCATTTAATGAATAATCAAAAATAGGCAATACACTATATTTACCTTGAGAGTGATATAGAGTGGTATGGACTTCAAATTCTCTTTTTAATCGTAGAAAACCAATTTGACGATTAGTAGCAGGTAAAAACTTAAATACACATACATTAGATGGATTAGCTTCGTCATAAGCTGTCCAGATCAATCCATTTCCACCAGAGTTAATTTGTTCGATCAATACCCATTGAATGGCATTCGATTCAATTATTTTATTTTTTTTTGGTTTTAAAGTCATAAAAAATCCCCTCGCTAGGAGGGGATTTTAGATCAAACTAACAACACCTTAAAGCGCTGCAATTTGCTCCATATTCGCTTTAATCTTCGCTAACTGATCCGCAAATTCAGCAAGTTTCACTTTCTCGCCTTCAACCACAGCCGCAGGCGCTTTTGCCACAAAACCTTCGTTCGCAAGTTTAGTTGCAATTTGGTCATGCTGTTTTTGAACCTTATCTAAGTCTTTTTGTAGACGACCCAATTCCGCTTTAGGGTCAATTAAGCCCTTCATTGGAACGAATACAGACACATGACCAACTACAGATGAAGAAGATAATGGCGGTTGTTCAGCATCCGCTAGGAAAGTAATGCTTTCAACTTTAGCCAATGCTTTAAACAATGGTTCAATACGAGCGATTTGCGCTTTTTCAGCATCAGTCGTGTTTTGAAGAAGAACAGGCAACAAGCGAGCATTACCTAGACCCATCTCACCACGGATGTTTCGTACAGCACCAATTAAACCTTGAAGCCATTGCATATCAGCTTCAGCTTGGTCGTTAATGAGTGCTTGCTCAGCAACAGGGTACTGAGCCAACATGATTGTTTCGCCAGAAATGTTCAGTTTCGGTGCAAGCGTTTGCCAAATTTCTTCTGTTAGGTAAGGCATCAACGGATGAGCCAAACGTAAAGACGCTTCCATTACAGAAAGAAGAACACGACGTACTTCAGCTTTACGCTCAACAGATACATTTTCATCATTGAGAACAGGCTTAGTTAACTCTACATACCAGTCACAGTATTCATTCCAAATGAACTCGTAAATCGCTTGCGCAGCCAAGTCTAGACGATATGTTGCAAATGCGGTTTGCACACTTGCTTGAGCTTTTTGTAAACGGCTTACAATCCACTGTTCAGGCAATTCCCAAAGGTCTTGACGAGCATCGATACCAATCACTTGCTCTTCGCAGTTCATCATCACGAAACGGGTAGCGTTCCAGATTTTGTTGGCAAAGTTACGGTAACCTTCAACACGTTTCATGTCGAACTTAATGTCACGACCTGTATTTGCAAGCGCACAGAAAGTGAAACGTACAGCATCTGTACCGTAAGATTGAATGCCTTCAGGGAATTCTTTACGGGTTGATTTTTCAATCTTCGCCGCTTGTTTCGGGTTCATCAAACCAGTTGTACGTTTTTGTACTAGAGTTTCAAGATCAACACCGTCAATCAAATCTAATGGGTCAAGCACGTTACCCTTCGATTTAGACATCTTCTGACCTTCGCCATCACGTACCAAACCGTGAACGTACACAGTTTTGAACGGCACTTGTGGTGTGCCGTCTTCATTTTTCATGAAGTGCATGGTCATCATGATCATGCGGGCAACCCAGAAGAAGATGATGTCAAAGCCAGTTACAAGTACATCAGTCGGGTGGAAAGTATTTAAGAAATAGTTTTCTTTATCTTTCGCAGCGTCGCCAGTCCAACCTAGAGTTGAGAACGTCCAAAGACCAGAAGAGAACCATGTATCAAGCACGTCTTCGTCTTGTTTCAATTCAACTTCAGGCGCAATGCCATTTTTCGCACGAACTTCAGCTTCGTCGCGACCGACAAATACGTTGCCTTCAGCATCGTACCAAGCAGGAATACGGTGACCCCACCACAATTGACGTGAGATACACCAGTCTTGAATGTTGTTCATCCACGCCATGTACATGTTGCTGTATTGCTCAGGAACGAATTTAATCTCGCCATCTTTAACTGCTTTAATCGCAGGCTCAGCAAGTGGTGCAATTTTTACGTACCATTGGTCTGTTAGAAGTGGCTCAACGATCACGCCTGAACGGTCACCACGAGGTGGCTTCAAGGTATATGGTTGAATTTGGTCTAACCAGCCTTCAGCTTCAGCTTGAGCAACCAATTTTTTACGTGCTTCAAAACGTTCTAAACCAATGTAGTCCGCAGGTGCAGGAATGGTTTTAGAAATTTGCTCGCCCGCTTTTGCGATGTATTCAAACTCAGCCAACACTTCAGCATTTTTGTTGAAGATGTTGATGATTGGAAGTTCACAGCGTTTGCCCACTTCATAGTCATTGAAGTCGTGCGCAGGGGTGATTTTCACACAGCCTGTACCAAATTCTTTGTCCACATATTCGTCTTTAACGATTGGAACAGCACGGCCTGTAATTGGCAAGATAATGTTCTTGCCAACAAGCGCTGCATAGCGTTCATCATCAAGCGCAACCGCAACAGCTGTATCGCCAAGCAATGTTTCAGGACGTGTTGTCGCCACAACAATGTGATCTTTGCCGTCATGGGTGCGGATTGATTTGTCTTCAAAGAAATATTTGAAGTGCCAAAGTGAACCTGCTTCTTCTTTATCAGACTCAACTTCTAAGTCAGAAAGGGCAGTTTGTAGTTTAGGGTCCCAGTTGACTAGGCGTTTACCACGGTAAATTAAGCCTTCTTCATGCAGCTTAACAAACACTTCTTTCACAGCGTTTGATAAACCTTCATCCATAGTGAAGCGTTCACGAGACCAGTCTACAGATGAACCAAGGCGACGAATTTGACGGGTAATGTTACCGCCAGATTGTTCTTTCCATTCCCATACTTTTTCGATGAACTTTTCACGGCCAAGGTCGTGACGGCTGATGCCTTCAGCACCCAATTGACGTTCAACAACCATTTGCGTTGCGATACCTGCATGGTCGGTACCCGGCTGCCAAAGGGTATTTTTGCCAGACATGCGGTTATAACGAGTCAACGCATCCATAATGGCATTGTTGAAACCATGACCCATGTGCAAGCTACCAGTGACGTTTGGTGGCGGAATCATAATACAGAATGAATCACCTTTTTGAGATGGCTTGAAGTAGCCTCTCTCTTCCCAAGTCTTGTACCATTTTTTTTCGATCTCGGTCGGATCGTAGGTCGTAGCAATATTTTGCGCTGAATCAGTCATAGTCTAAACAGATCAAAAGTGGATAAAAAATTAGATCTATTGTAGCAAAAAAAATGGTGAATTAGGGATGTTGGGCGAATGTTAACTTTTAGGATTTGGCAGTAAATAAAAGAGTCCGTATGATAGGACCTAAGATAAGAAGTATCCATTGATCCCAAAACTAAGATAAAAGGAGCAATATCAAATGACTTATTCTATTTCTTTAAAGATTCAACCTACGACATATCAACGTTTTGAGACGATTCATCAAAAACTCAATGCAGGTGAAACAGAAAGTCAGTCCAAAGCCTTAGGGGATAATTTAGCGGATATTGCATGTGAAATTTTAGATCAAGTTTTTGGCCAAATGGCGCGCATGAATAAGTCTGGAGACAATGAATCCGAAAAAATTATTCAGCAAATACGTGAAACGACCCGTAAATATATGCCGTGGTCGGTGTCTTTTTTCAGCAATGACCGCCTTGTACCGATGGTAAATTATTTATATGGACGTTTTTACAGCGAAGATGGTCAGCATTATATGCATTATCCGATCGATGCCTCTTTAGCCACCGACTTGCTTGCCTATGTCAGTCAAATGAAAGAAGGGCAGAATCAATATGTCCCACTCGCATTGAAGGCATTTACACAAGTGGTCGATGCCGGGGTGACGCATTTGGTGCGAGAACCAAAAAAAATGCTGAAATTTAATATGGTGGTGGATAAAACTTTAACCGGTGTCATCAATCTCACCACGCAACTCGGATATAAACGCTTCGATAAACTCGGCAAAATTTATGATGCACAATCGATGAGTCAGTACTTTGATCATTTTATGGTGTTTTTGAACAATGAGCCTGTACTACGTAAAGCATAAAATACATATAAATGAATAAATTAGTTATTTAAAAGGATGTCAAAATGGTAAAACGTGATGATTTGAACGGAAAAGTGGTATGGATTACTGGGGCATCGTCAGGTTTGGGTGAAGCTTTAGCAAAAGAATGTGCTTTGAAAGGGGCGCAGGTTATTTTGACCGCACGTCGTTTTGAAGAGTTGGAAAAAGTCCGGGTTTCATTATTACATCCAGATCAGCATCTTTCAGTGTGTGCAGATATTACCAATGAAGAACAAGTTCGCCATGCTTATGAACAAGTCCTTGCGCATAAAGGTCGAATTGACTGGCTAATCAATAACGCGGGATTGAGTCAGCGTGCATTGATTACGGATACGACTATGCAAACTGAACGTGCCATCATGGAAGTAGATTATTTTTCGCAAGTCTATTTAACCAAAACCGTTTTACCGACATTTTTAGCACAAAAGTCTGGTCGAATTGCTTTTGTTTCAAGTGTTGCAGGCTTATTAGGGACACAATACCGCGCGACCTATTCTGCTGCAAAAGCTGCCATTCATATGTGGGCGAACAGTCTACGTGCGGAAGTTGCGGATCAAGGGGTGGGCGTATCGGTGATATTCCCCGGATTTGTCAAAACCAATGTTTCATTTAATGCACTCAATGGTGCCGGCAAGCCACAAGGGCATCAGGATGAAGCCATTGAAAATGGTCTAGAAGCCAATGAGTTTGCCGAAACGGTGGTGCAATCTTTGCAACGTGGGGAAGAATACATCGTGGTGGGTGGTTCTAAAGAAAAGCTCGGTGTTTGGGTATCTCGATTATCACCGACAACGTTATATAAAATGATTCGTAAAACCAAAGTGAAGTAAATTTTATCAAGTTTAAATAGTTTAAAAGTCACTCTTAACAGTGACTTTTTTAATGAGTAACGAGATTATAAGAAATGAAAAAGAATAATTTTAACAAATGGGGAATAGCCATCATTTTGTGCGCAATCATTGGTGCAATCGGTACAGTGGCATATTTTTATTTTAAACAGAAAACTCAAAAAATTGAGCACAACTCAACACTCGAAAAGCCTGAAAAAGAAATAGGAACTGTATCAGAACCCGTTACTGAATCTGTTGAGATTGAACCTAATGTTGAAGCGGCGAGTGCAGAAGTTGTAATACGAGGACCGAACGAGGGGTGGTTACCGATCGAAGCACTGTTTGATGAAAAAGGATTATTGAAGTCTGAGTATTATAGTCAAAATCCTCAAGATTCAGATGTTGATAAATTACCTTATAGCTCGAATAAAATTGGTGATTTTAAATGGCGAGCTGAATTTCATCCTGTTGATGATTTTAAAGGCGATCAAGCTAGACTCAAAGATCAATGTTTTGGATATTGTATTTTAGTGAAAGGTAAGTTGCTGACCAGTGTTGAATCGACTGTATTTACAGGAGCATTTATTGCGAAAGATCATTTGATCGAAGTGATTGCACATAAGGGGAGTGGTGCATATATGCCTGTCAACTATAGCTTTATCAAAATCGACAAAGCTGGTAATGCAGAGTTAATCTCAGATGATCATAATTCTTACAAAGATCAATTGGCTCGTATCAATCATTCGGGACTCGAGATTGACTTAAAACCATTTAGAAAACTTCAATATTTTCTTCTAATGAATGAAAATGGTTTAAATGTGTCGATGCAAAAACCCAATAAGGTGGATGTCGAACCGACTCAGTGTAAAGAGTATTACGAAGGAACATTAGAGGCATGTCCAACTTTATATGGATGTAAAGCTGACATTGTGGTGCAAGATCTGGCACGTGCTTATGCTGGAGATGTTGCATTTAGTTATCATGATCCAAATATTGATGAAAAAAAATTTAATGAAGTTTGTTTTAAAGTTTGTCGCAATGAAAATGTGAGTTATGAAGAGTTTGAAAACACATTGTGTAAAGTAAATTAAATAGTAAAAATGAATTGGGGGAGAAGTAGAGAGATCAGATGTCTCTCTTTTGAATTGCAGTCCCATACGCAAAGACTTCGACCATGCCGCCTTGCATACCCAGCTCAGTGGTGCTTAAACGCAGACCCATAATTTGCGTTGCGCCCATTTTTTCAGCTTCTTGCTTTAAACGCACCACGGCTTCACGACGTGCCCGATCGACGATGCTTTCATAACTGGTTAAACGTCCGCCAAAGAAGTTCTGAATATTGGCAATCACATATTTAAAATAATCATGTGAAATCACTACATTACTTGAAATCAGTTGTCCGAATTGTTCAGTAGTTTTAAAGCGGTTGTTGTCTATGCGAATATGCGCCAATCGCTTTTCTTGAGCTTCGAGTTCTTTGAGATGTTTTTGTTCGATATGGCGACCGAAGCCCCAGCCAATACAAAAGAGCACCACAAAGATCAGGACTTTAAAAATAAAGGCATCCATGACTTAGTCCTGAGTTGGAAATGGGTCTGGGAGTTTTGCTGAGTTGGCTTCTACGCGAACTGCCGTGCCATACACAAATAATTCAGAGGCGCCTTGAGCAATATTTGAGGTTGAAAAACGGATACCGACGACCGCATTCGCGCCTAAGGCACGTGCTTTATCAATCATACGGCTCATAGCTTCTTGACGAGATTCTTCGAGTAGTTCTGTATAACCTTTGAGTTCACCACCCACGATATTTTTTAGGCCAGCCATAAAGTCACGACCAACATGTTTACTGCGGACAGTACTGCCATAAACGACATCAAGTTGTTGTGTAATGGTATGACCTGGAACAGATTCAAGATTACTTAAAAGCATTTTTAGTTATCAATATAAAAAGGTGAATTGAAGATAGGAAACTCTTTAGCAAAAAGCAATATCTTCATTTTTATTTTGAGGCTTCGATCTAAAAATGAAAAAGCCCACCGAAGTGAGCTTTTCAAATATTACGGGCTAGGCTAAATCAAATTATTGTTTTGATGCAGCTTTACGCTCAGCAGTAGAAGGTTGGTATTGCACAGCATCAGAAGTGTTGGCTTTGATACCACCACCAAGTGTTTTATACAATTCAACTTGGTTGTTGAGATTTGCTTGTTCAAGCAACAACAAACCTTGCTCAGCTGCATAAGATGCACGCTGCGCATCCAGCACAGTTAGGTAGCTATCAATACCAGCACGGAAGCGAGCATTTGATAGTTTGTAAGTTGTATTGGTTGCATCAACTAAACGGCGCTGTGCTGCAATACGGTCACCGATGTTTTGACGAACTGCAAGCGCATCATTCACTTCACGGAAAGCAGACTGAACTGATTTTTCATAATCAGACAATGCAATTTTCTGGTCAGTTTCAGAAACTTTAATATTGGCCTGACGTGTACCCCAGTCGAAGATTGGAATATCTAGGCTAGGGCCAGCAGACCATACAAAGTTGCCTGATTTAAATAGATCACCTAAGTCCGTTGAAGCATAACCCGCAGAACCTGTCAGGCTAATCGTAGGGAACAGACGTGCTTTAGCTGCACCAATGTTCGCACCAGCGGCAGACAGTTTGTATTCAGCTGCACGTACATCTGGACGGTTGTTCAACAAATCACTTGGAATACCTGAACCAATGGTATTGGTCGAAGTAATACGATTGACACGTTGGTTCGGCAGCAAGTTCGCAGGCACTTGTTGACCCACTAAAAGGTTCAATAAGTTTTGCGCTTGAGCAATTTGAGTTTTGTAGTTCGCAACATCATTACGTGCAGTTTCTACAGAAATTTGAGCCTGACGAACAGGAACTTCACTGTCAATACCGACATCAAAACGCTTTTTGTTCAGGTTGTAAGATTCAAGCTGAGCTTTTAAGGTTTGATCCGCAAGCTTCAAGTTCGAATTGGCATACGCGTAGTTTAACCATGCTTGAGCCACTTGACCGATCAACGCAATTTGTGTTGCATCACGGGCACTTGCAGTTGCAAGGTAACTGTCCAAAGCATTGTCTTTTAAGCTACGTACACGACCCCAAAAATCAAGTTCATAGGCAGTGACACCTAAACCGACATTATAAGAGGTGATAGGCTTTTGTGTATTCAACGTGTCTTGACGAAGTACACTACCACTTGCACCAATGGTTGGTAATTGACCATTGGCAGTGATTTGATACTGTTGCTGTGCACGTTCAATATTTAAAGCAGCCGTACGTAGGTCACGGTTATTGGCTAAAGCTAAGTCAAGAACTTGTACCAGACGTTGGTCAGCAAAGAAATCTTTATATCCTTGTTCAGCAACAGAAGTACCAGAAGCACTTGCTGTGTAGCTTTCGGGGATATTGGTCTGAACAACCGGCTCTGGACCACGCATGCTTTGGCAGGCAGCCAAAGCAAGCGCAAGTGAAGAAACCGCAATGCTACGACCTGCAATAGACCATACATTTTGCATCACGATAAATGCTCCTGATTATTTTGTTGTTTTGGTTTGTACTTAAAGATACTTCGGATCCATACATAGAACACAGGAATAAAGAAGATACCAAGTAGGGTAGAACTGATTACGCCGCCCAATACACCATAACCTACGGAGTGCTGACTACCTGCACCTGCACCCGAAGAAAGGGCAAGCGGAAGTACACCAAAACCAAAGGCTAAAGTGGTCATGATAATTGGACGTAGACGCATTTTAGCGGCATGCAATGTTGCGTCAAACAGATCTTCACCTTTTTCTTGAAGTTCTTTGGCGAATTCTACGATCAAGATCGCATTCTTCGCAGACAAACCAATGACGGCAATAATAGCCACCTGGAAGTAAATGTTATTCGCCAAGTTTGGATTTTTGAAGAACACCATTCCAAGGAAAGTCAGTAATAACGCACCCAATACACCTAATGGTACAACCAGTAATACTGAGAACGGAATAGACCAGCTTTCATACAAGGCAGCAAGACATAGGAAGACGATTAACAATGAAAGTGCGTATAAGAATGGTGCTTGTGCGCCAGACTCACGTTCTTCTAGAGATAAACCAGTCCATTCATAGTCAAAGCCTTGAACGCCCATCGAAGGAAGTTTTTGTACAATTTCTTCCATCGCTTTCATCGCATCGCCCGAACTTACACCCACACCCGGTGAACCTTGAATGTTCACAGATGCGATACCGTTATAACGTTCAAGACGTGGTGAACCATAAGTCCATTCGCCAGTAGCGAAGGTCGAGAATGGAACCATTGTGCCTTGGTTGTTACGGACATACCACTGGCTCAGATCTTCAGGCATCATACGTGCCGCAGCTTCACCTTGTACATAGACTTTCTTCACACGACCACGGTCAACGAAGTCATTGATGTAAGAACCACCCCATGCCATACCCATTGTGGTGTTAATCTCAGAAATACTCACACCCATTGCACCGGCTTGAGCTTGGTCAATCGTGATTTTGTACTGTGGCGTATCTTCTTGACCGTTAGGACGAACACCCATGAGGCGTTTATCTTGAGCAGCCATACCGAGCACCATATTACGGGCATCGATAAGTTGTTGATGGGTTTGACCTGCAGAAGCTTTTAACTGCAAGTTGAAGCCGGCAGTTACACCCAATTCAGGCATTGCTGGTAATTGGATTGGCATGATGTATGAAGCATCCTTCACGATCATGTTCAATGCCATACCACGTTGAATAATCGCACCCACTTGAGATTCAGGTGATGTACGGTCTTCCCAATCTTTTAACTTGATGAATGCAAGACCTGCGTTTTGACCTACACCTGTGAACGAGAAACCGGCAACACTGAATACAGAATCGACATATTTTTCTTCGTTTTTCAGGAAGTAATCGGTCATTGCAGTGACAGTTTTATCCGTACGCTCAAGTGAGGCATTCGGTGGTAACTGTACCAGTGTCATTACAACACCTTGGTCTTCTTCAGGTAAGAATGATGAAGGTAACTTTTGGAATAAAAGCACTAATAACCCGATTACAACTGCATAAATCACACCAGAGAAAATCTTGTGGTGCGTCATGAAGTTCACGCCGCCTTGGTATTTATGCGCAACCTTATCAAAAGAGCTGTTAAACCAACGGAAGAAACGGGCAAAGATATTGTTGCTTTCTGGTTTGTTTGGATCATGTTGTTTCAACATGGTCGCACATAGGGCAGGGGTAAAGGTCAATGCCACAATCAATGACAGAATCATTGCTGTTACCAGCGTGATTGAGAACTGACGATAAATTACACCTGTCGTACCACCGAAGAATGCCATCGGCACGAATACAGCGGTTAACACAGAGGTAATACCGATAAGGGCACCCGAGATCTGTTTCATTGAGATTTCAGTTGCAGTCACTGGGTCAAGATGATCTTCAACCATGACACGTTCAACGTTCTCTACGACAACAATAGCATCATCCACGAGGAGACCAATCGCCAGTACCATCGCGAACATGGTGAGTGTGTTGATCGAGAAACCAAACATGTTAATGACAGCAAAAGTACCCAATACCACTACAGGTACAGCCAATGTCGGAATAATCGTTGCGCGCCAGTTCTGTAAGAACAAGAACATCACAAAGAATACGAGAATCACGGCTTCTACAAGGGTATGTACAACACTTTCAATCGATAACTTAATGAATGGAGTCGTATCAAATGCAAGCGTGTCTTCTAAACCTTCAGGGTAGTTTGGACGTAGTTCTTTTAAACGTGCTTCAACAGCTTCGGCTGTGTCTAATGCGTTTGCACCAGTTGCTAGTTTGATCGCTACACCACCAGCAGGTTTGTTGTTGAACTTAGAGTCGAACTGATAGTTGTCAGCACCTAATTCAACACGTGCAACATCACCTAAACGTACCTGAGCACCATCACTACTGTTACGCAGGAAAATGTTTTTAAACTGCTCTGGTGTTTGCAACAAACTTTGTGCTGTAACTGTCGCGTTCAGTACTTGACCTTCAGTTGCAGGCGCACCGCCTAACTGACCAACAGCAACCTGAGCATTCTGTGTACGGATAGCCGCAGCCACATCACTCGGTGTAACTTTCAGGTTTGCCATTTTGGCTGGATCTAGCCAAATACGCATCGCATAAGAACCACCAAATACTTGGACTTCACCTACACCTGCCACACGGCTGAGAGGTTCAGAAATATTCGAGTTTACATAGTCCTTAATGTCGTCCGCAGTCAACTTGCCCGACGGTGAGTGGAATGCTACAACTTGTAGGAAGCTTGCGCCAGATTTGGTGACTTTTACACCTTGACGCTGTACATCTTCAGGTAATAGCGCTGTCGCAGACTGGAGTTTGTTTTGGACTTGAACTTGGGCGATGTCTGGATCGATCCCTTGTTCAAAGTTCAATGTAATAGATGCCTGACCGTTACCCGCACTGTTTGACGAAATATAACGTAAGCCATCCAAACCATTCATTTGTTGTTCAATGATTTGGGTTACGGTGTTTTCAACTGTTTCTGCAGATGCACCAGGGTAAGTCGCAGAGATTGAAACCGTTGGCGGCGCAATGGTCGGATACTGTGCAATTGGCATATTTGATAGCGTGAGTACACCCGCCAACATAATCACCAATGCAATCACCCATGCAAAAATGGGGCGATGAATAAAGAATTGAGCCATTCAGTCTACTCCCTATGCGTTTGAAGTAGCTTTTTGTTCAGTTTTAGGCGCTGCTTGTTCTGCGGCTTTAGCGTTTGGCTTTGCTGCAGCAGGTTGTTGCGCACCTTGAGGTGCAGCAGCCTGAGGTTGATACGGTTTGGCTACAACTTGTTGCTCTGGCTTAACTTTCGCAATACCGTCAACAATCACTTTATCGCCAGTGTTTAAGCCTTGAGTCACGATCCAATTCGAACCTTGCGTACCAACAGTGGTTACAGGACGAGATTCAACAGCACCTTTTGCATTCACAATCATTGCAATCGCTTGACCTGTAGGGGTACGCGTAATGGCAGCTTGTGGAATCAGGTAAGCATTTGGAATCACACCTTGAACGATGCGAGCATTGGCAAACATACCCGGAAGTAATAAATGATTCGGGTTAGAAAAAACAGCACGAAGTGTAACCGTACCTGTATCTGGGTTTACACTCGCATCAGAAAATGCAAGACGACCTTCAATTGGGTATTCGCTACCATCTTCAAGACGTAATTTCACTTTGGTGTTATTACTGCTGTCCAAGTTGCCTTGGCTTAACTGTTGACGTAAGCGAAGAAGTTCAGCGCTTGATTGGTTAATGTCAACGTACATTGGATCAAGACGTTGAATTGTGACTAATGGATCAGCCTGAGATGCAGTAACTAAAGCACCCGCTGTGACTGTAGAACGGTTGGTTTGACCTGAAATTGGTGCACGTACAGTTGAGTAACCTAAGTTAATTTCTGCATTTTTAAGTTCCGCCTGAGATGCAGCAACATCTGCTTCAGCCAGTTTAACTTGAGCAACAATATCGTCGTATTCTTGTTTTGAAATCGCATTTGATCCCACAAGCTGACGGTAGCGACCTTCTTTAACACGTAACACGCCTAAATTTGCTTGTTGACGTCTTAAAGCAGCACGAGCACTGTCAGCTGAAGCACGGTTTGTACGCGAGTCTATCTCGTACAAGGCTTGTCCTTCGCGAACATAACTGCCTTCTGCAAATAGACGTTTCAGTACTACACCACTGGTTTGTGGACGTACTTCTGAAATTTCATAGGCAGATGTACGGCCGGAAAGTTCAACAGATTGTTCAACGCTTTGCGGTTGGGCAACAATGACACCGACTTCAGTTGGTGGCATTTGCTGTGCAGCAGCAGCTTGCTGTGCATTTTTAGGATCTTTGCTACAACCAACAAGTACAATACTTGTTGCCAATGCGCAAGCAGTCAGGGCGGGAGCCCAAAGCTTTGCAGACATCATTGTTCCACCTCAATTAGATATTTATCTAAATTATTCATTTGTTTACGCTTTACTGATTTTGATGTAACTCAAATAAAGTAGCGCGATCCAAATAAAACTTATGCTCCAACCGGATAAGACATCTGTCGGAAAATGAACCCCAACATATACTCGCGAAACACCCATACACAGCATCCATAACAATGCCAAAATGGTGATCAAGCGATGTTGAGCATGTTGTCGGCAAATCAAGATCATCAGACACGCAAGCGATGCAGCATAACAACTGTGTGCGCTTGGGAATGAACTCCCGTAAGACGCTACAAGATGGTACATTTCTGGGGGGCGCGGTCTGGTGAACGTAAATTTAAGCAACCATGCAAGGCCGATACTTCCAAAGATCCCTATACTGATAAAAACAATCTCTGTGTATTTTTTATACCACGCAAAGTGTAAACACCATAGCGTGGTGAAAAATAATACAAAAGGCATGCCGCCTAGCGCGGAAAGTCCGATGGCAATTTGATTAAAAACAGCAATACGGTGCTGACTCATCCATTCCACGATATTTAAATCTAATAGATTTAAATAGGTGGGATAAAGCGACAACACACTGATAATTAATGCAAAAAAACCAACAAACAGTAGCGTTCGTGGCATATTTTATTCCTTGTCATTTTAACCGGTTTGAGCTCGGTTAATTAATGGACTAAAGTGTACTCATCAGTACACTTTATTTCAAGTCTGTGTAAATCATACTGATTTTATTTTTTGTGTTCATTTACATCTTACTAAAATAAAACACAAATCTGCTAATGATTGTTCTTACTGGCTTGTGTGCCATCTTCAACTTCAAGTGGGGCTTTTGGTGGCCAGAAAAAGTCACTTGGTCGCGTTAGAAAATGAGTCATCACCAATTTAGCCAGTGGTTTCCATTGTTCAAATCTTACGCGACGTGCCCGTAGTGCCACAATAATGGTTAACGTGAAACTGACGAATAAGTTAGTCAGACCGATCAGAATAACTCCTAAGAATGACACAATGATTAAGCCAATGTCTGGTGAACCATTAATATTGATGAGGCCTTGAATGAAGTTGGCAGAGGCGAAGGCGATATGGCGAATATCTAAAGGTAAACCAAAAATAAATCCAATCGTTCCCATACTGCCTAGCATGATCCCGAATAAGAAGTTACCTGCTAAAGCACCTAAGTTTCGCTCAATGTAAGCGGCAAGCTTATCCAGTCTCTCTTGACCCATGATGCGTTTTAACTTTGGATGTGCTTGAATCCGTGGTCCAACTTTGCGATAGATCGCCATGTTGTCAAAGTACCCAGCAAGCAAACCTGATAAAAACAAACATACCCCAGCTATCGCAGCATGTGGCACAGCCAATGAGGTAAATGGATTGAGGTCGTGTAAGGTTTTAGCTGCTTTTGCATGATTCATTAATGGCTCATGTAAAGCCATGTCCCAACTGAGGGCGATCAATGCCGCAACAGGAATCGCAATACTAATGTTGCCTAAGATTGCAATAAACTGGGTTCGAATGATGTTAATAATCAGCGCGGCAAGTTCGGCAATCTGCGCCATTTTCGAGCCTTTACGATGTTGAACTGTCGAGGCAAGGGCGGCAGCTGTCATCGCAGGCTGTTTGGTAGCAACCGTAAAATGTAAGACATGAATCAGCATAAAGCCGAAAGAGTAGTTCAGACTATATGAAATGGCTTGCATGAGCGGTGCCATGCTGACACGGGCCATCAGCACTTTTAAAGTTGCCATACATGCAATGATCACACCGGCACCTGCCGCAGATCGGTACATGCTCATAAAGCCTTGTTTGTCCGTACTTACATAGTGTTCGCCAGTTTTACTTGCGTTTTCGGTGACTTGTAGGGCAACCAATTCACTATTGGTGGCGAGCAAATCGCGCACACTGCGCTCGCTATAAATCGCTGACGTCACATCACTGAGTAAACTACCCATAGACACATAGCGGACATCATCTTCTTCAACAATCAGGTTGAGTAAGATTTCTAAGCGATCTAAACACTGTTCTAAAAGCGACAATAAGTAAGTCAGGCTGACACTTACACCAATTCGTTTGGTCGCACGCCGAATCTTCAGCACCACATCACGACATTGTTCCAGCATTACCAACGCTTGAGAAGCATCTGGCGGTAGCACAGCACTCATTTCTTCAGCACTTTGATGGAGCTTTTTATACTGCTGAATAAAATCGTTTATTTCGCGGTTTTGCACCAAAAAAGGTGATTCATATTCGGTCAGTTCAGGCTGTGCATTAATAAATTCAGGATATAAGCCAATACCACTTACCCGATAGGACAAAACGGTAATGGCTTTAATTAACTCACGGCGAATTTTCTTTTTTTCTTCCTGATTGCTATGGCCTTGGTTAAACAATCGAAAGAGCTGCATCCATTGCTGATCATCAATATTGTCCAGCCAATATTTGTCGTTATGACGATAAAAAACTCGACGGACTAAATCTTGTAGTTGAGTTTCGTCATTGATCAGGGGAAGAAAATGTGCGCCAAGACGTTGGAACAGTTGTCCCCAAAAACCATCGAGAGACAAAATACCCGTGTCCGCATATAAACTGGTTTGTTTATATCGGCTAATGAGTTTTAGAACAAAGCTTTGCAGGGTAGAGGCTGCATCTGGCGTGATGAGTAAAGCTTGGATGAAAGCCTGAAATTTTTTCTTAATTTCGTCGGTATTTTTTGTATCTTCTGGTCGAATTCGGTTGACCAATTCGATCAGCAAGTTTTCATCCAACACAGCCCGAGGGGTATCGAGCTGTTGCTGCATGGTCAAAAAGATATCATTCAGTTTTATATGCATAGGCAAGGGGAATTACGATGAATATTGTTAATTATTGAATTCGGTGTAATGCCAAGTTTGCGAGGTTGATTAAAGCTTGACGATATTCAGTATCTGGTAGCGCTGCTAAAGCGGCTAGTGCTGCCTCAGTTTCTTCAGTCGCTCGTTGGCTACAATAATCAAGTGCCCCAGAGCTTTGTACAATCTGAATAACACGCTCTAAATCTGCCGTACCACCTGTGGCAATACTGCGGCGAATAATGTCATGTTCTTCGCCAGTGGTATTCTTTAAGGCAGAGATTAAAGGTAAAGTTGGTTTACCTTCCATCAAATCATCACCAATATTTTTACCTAATGTTTCAGCATCTGAGGTGTAATCTAAAATATCGTCAATAATTTGAAAGGCATTTCCAAAGTGTCCGGCAAATTTTCTAAGCGGTTCACGGTACTCTTGTGTACCTGTCAAAATCGCTGCACCTTCGGTAGCGAGCTCAAATAAACGTGATGTTTTGCCGTGAATAATATCTAAGTAGGTCTGTTCCGTGGTTTCTGGTTGATGCTGTGATTGAAGTTGTAAAACTTCACCTTCAGCAATTTCACAGGTACCCGTTGAAAAGTCTTTGAGTAATACTTTGCTGTCTAGATCCACCAATAAATCAAAAGCGCGAGAAATCAAAAAATCACCCACAAGTACGGCAGTTTGATTATTCCATGTCGCATTTGCTGTTGGGCGGCCACGGCGTAAACCCGATTCATCGACTACGTCGTCATGTACCAAGGTCGCGGTATGCAGCATTTCAATAATTGCTGCAAGTTTACGGTGTTTTTCTAAATCTTCTGCGCCACAAGCCTTTGCTGCAAGTAAGCACATAATGGGACGCATGCGTTTACCGCCTGCTTCAACCACATGTTTACTGACTGCCATGACCAAGGCAACTTTAGACGTGATCCCTTCATTAATAAATTTGTCCATCGCAGCAAAGTCAGTAGCAACAGGCGCGAGAATATCTTGCTTAAAGTCGATGGTCATATGAAGAGAAACCTCAATAATTTTTGAATTACAGACGTAGTGTAGCAATTTGTTATATGAATAACAGATAAGAACTTACTCAATTGACTTAATCTTAAGTGATTTTTTTCATCAAGCGGAAGTATTGTACTTATTTTTTAACAGACTTTTATCTTTAGCATGTTGTTTGAACAGCATGTTGTTGATGTCAGTCCAGAGTATATTAGCGAATTGTTGCTAAAAATCTATGTCAAACCTTGCCAAAAGCATGATAAGTGAAATAGAGCACTCATTTTAATGGTTTTAATGACACTGTTTATATAATAAACGCATACTCATCTAATATTTTACGGAAATGACTTGTTGTTTTTCGGGTTATCCCTTAAAATCTTTGCTTTTGCGAAACCCCAGTGACGATCGTTTTAAGATCGGTATATCCCTTTACCGGCACGACAACACGGGCATGTTTGGAGTACTTAAATGTACGCAGTAATCCAAAGCGGTGGTAAACAACACCGTGTAGTTGAGGGTGAAACCCTTAAAGTAGAATTATTGAAAGCTGAAACTGGCTCAACTGTTACTTTTGATGACGTGTTGATGCTTGTTAACGGTGACAGCATTCAAATTGGTGCACCAGTAGTAGCTGGCGCTAAAGTAACTGCTGAAGTAGTTAGCCATGGTCGTCACGACAAAATCCGCATCATCAAAATGCGTCGTCGTAAACACTATCGTAAACAACAAGGTCACCGTCAATGGTTCACTGAGTTGAAAATTACAGCTATTTCAGGCTAATTACGAGGAGTAAGTAGACATGGCAACTAAAAAAGCCGGTGGTTCGACTAAAAACGGTCGTGACTCGAACCCAAAAATGTTGGGTGTTAAAATCTACGGCGGTCAATCTGTGACTGCTGGTAACATCATCGTTCGTCAACGTGGTACTGAATTCCACGCTGGTGTAAATGTAGGTATGGGCCGTGACCATACTTTATTTGCAACTGCTGACGGCGTTGTAAAATTCGAAGTGAAAGGCCAATTCGGTCGTCGCTACGTATCTGTTGAAGCGTAAGCTTGAATAGAAAAAAACCCGCATTTTTTGCGGGTTTTTTTTTCGTCTGAAGAAAATGTGATGTATTTTTTTAGATTGTTACAAACGTTGTATATATCAATAAATCACCATAAATAGTGATTTAAATCACAAAAATTAAAGAGCGTAATAGAGGAGTACAAATACAAAAAAAGGATAGGGACATGAATAAAATATTGAATACAGTTTTTATCAATGCTGACTATCAGAAAAGGAATTGTCCTGATAAAAGCCAACAAATTGCATTTGAAAAGACACTAGGACTTGGTGAAATAACTTCAATCGCTATTAAAGCTGTACCAAAATTACTTGCTGTGAGTATTTTACTTTCTCTAGGTTCAATTGCATGGGCCGGTGGGAGTGGTTCATCACATCCTGGGCATACTTGTAATCGTTGCAATAGTGGAATTCCTGGCCCAGAAGGGCCAATAGGTCCTCAAGGTCCTGCTGGTGAAAAAGGCGATACAGGAGCAACAGGTGCTACTGGTAAAGATGGACTCAATGGCCGAGACGGCATCGATGGTAAGGATGGGTTGAACGGTCTGAATGGTAGCAATGGTTTAGATGGTGCAAGTGCTTATCAAGTTGCGGTGAACAATGGTTATGAAGGCAATGAAGACCAATGGCTAGAAAGTCTACATGGTGCAGTTGGCGCAGAAGGGCTAACAGGTGAAAATGGTTTCAGTGCATATGAACTTGCGATAAAAAATGGATTTGTAGGTACTGAAGTTGAATGGTTGTTGAGCTTAAAAGGAATAGATCCGTACATTAAAATACAATCAAACGTTGCCAATACAGCACCTAAACCAACTGCGAATGGACAAGATGCGATTGCAGTCGGTGCAGGTAATAAGACTGATGGTAATCAGTCTATTGCCCTCGGTGTAAACAATACAGTCAATGGTGATGGCTCTGGTGCAGTAGGTTCAAATAACACAGTCACAGGTAATAATACCTATGTGGTTGGTAACAATATCAACACCTCTGCAAATAATGCTGTTGTACTTGGCAATGGTTCAAGCTCTGACCGCAATAATACGGTTTCCGTTGGCTCGGCTGGTGCAGAGCGGCAAATTATCTATGTGGCAGCTGGTACGGCAGACACCGATGCGGTAAACGTGAAACAAATGCGTCAAGCAGATCTAGAAGTGTTAAATAGTTCAAAAGCATATACAGATCAGCATGGGGCAAATGTACTCAATCAAGCCAATAGTTATACCAATCAACGTGTGAATGAATTGAATCATAATTTCAATAAATTTAAAGATAATGTTTACGGTGCTGTTGCTTCAAGTATTGCAATCGCCTCCTTACCTCAACCCACAGATGCTGGATATAATATGTTCAGTGTAGGTATGGGGACTTGGGAAGGTTCACAAGGCTATGCAGTAGGTTTTAGTGGAGTAACTGAGAGCAATAAATATGTGTATAAATTGGCTGCAATAGGGAACTCTGAAGGTGACTTTGGCGCTGGTGCATCGATCGGTTGGCAATGGAAATAACTCAATATTGGATTATTAAAATTGCTAAATCGTTGTTTAACTATTTGAAAGGCATTTGAATCAAATCAAGTGCCTTTTTATTTTATATTTCTCCATCATGATGAATAAAAAACAGCAATTTGCATTAATAACCATACAAAACTTCTTATTTTCTCTAAATTTAGTCAATGAAAGTGGTTTAAGATGGAGCCATCTAACAAATTGCGTTGATGCAAATATAAAAGGTGAATCTATGAAAATGCTTCGTAAAACCATCTGTGCTATGGCATTAGGTGCAGCGACACTGGCACCGGTTATGAGTACGACAGTATTCGCGGCACCAGTTGCAGCGTCGGAGCAGCAGGCAACTACCAATTTGGTGAAACAATTATCGGGTATTAAAAGTTTTACAGCTAACTTTCAGCAAACTACAAAAGTGACTAACCCCAAAGCAACTCAAAAGAAAGGTTTAAGTGCGCAGCATATGAACCAGACTTTTACTGGGGTCATGAAAGTTCAGCGCCCGGGTAAATTCTATTGGGAAACAACCAGCCCATCTAAGCAAACCATTGCGACTACAGGTAAAACAGTTTGGATCTATGATCCAGACCTACAACAAGCGGTACGCCAAAGCTTAGATGACCAAGTTGCGAATACGCCTGCATTATTATTGTCGGGTAATACGGCTCAAATTATGAAGTCTTATCGTATTACACAGCCGAATAAGACCAAAACTTATTACACTTTATATCCAAAAAGTGATGATGGTGTGTTTCAAAGCTTAACTATTAGTTTTGGTGCGAAAAATGCGCCGACTTTAATGATTCTCCAAGACTCATTAGGTCAAACAACCCATGTACGTTTCAATAATGTGAAGGTGAATGCGTCTATTCCAGCGTCAACTTTTAATTTTGTACCTCCAAAAGGTACGGACATTATTGATCAATAATTGTCATGAACGAAAAAAAGCAGACATCGGTCTGCTTTTTTTATGAAGAAATGTAAAGGACGCAAGCTGAATTTAAGTGAAATTTAGTAGTATGCTGATATTCACAGTTTGCTTAAATGAAGTGACTTGTGGTTTTGATTGTTGCTATAGGGAATTTTGGGATGAAAAAAAATCATATGAATAATATAGCTTGGGCTGTTTCAGCTGTGGTTTTAGTCGGGTCATTAACGGCCTGCCATCCTCGAAATGAACCTGTTGAAGGTGAAACAACGGAACAGAAGCCAGCGGTCGTCGCTGATGCGATTCCACTTATTCAATCTAAATCTGTCGAGATGCAATTACCAAAAGCTCAAGCTTGCGATGCGGAAGGTTGTACCCAATATAGGATTCAAACAGTTGAAACCAATGTTGATTGGATTAATCAATATTTTACTGATCGGATTAAAAAAGCAGACCCGATTGCATTTTCAACTGAGCCGAATCAAAAAATCGATTTATCAGACAAGACGGATGCAGGCCTAAGTCAAAGTACCACTTCTGTTCGATATATTAGTCAGTGGGGACATATCGCAACTTTTGCAATCGAAAGCTATACCTACGCAGCGCATGCGGCTCATGGTATGTCCCATGTTGAATATGTCAATTTTGATTTAAAAGCCAAAAAACGTTTGGCTTTACAAGATGTCTTGGTCAAAGGTGCAGATGCGAAAGTGATTAGCGCACTTTTTGATGCCAACTATATGTGGTTAGATAGTCATGATATTGAACGTTCAAAACTTCAGTTAAGCGATAATTTTTATTATGGTGCGAACGGGATTGTATTTGCTTATCCATTGTATGAATTGGCGAGTTATGCAGAGGGCATGCCTGAGCTAAAACTTCCATATTTTACGGCTAAAGGACTATTTAAACCTGAATATTTACCAAGTTTGCCAAATTACGACACCAAATAAGACAATTTGAAGCAAGATTATTGGTCTAATAAGGGGCAGCTGTAAGCTCGGTCACTGTATTTTTGAGTGTTAAGAGCTTACACTATAGCCAGTTTTTTTCTTTACTTAAGATTGGCTATGATCGACCCGAAATTACTCAGAAATAATATTGAGGCTGTAAACTTAGCCTTAGCAAAACGTGGTGTTCAACTTAACGTAGCAGAGTGGGCAGACCTTGAAGCTCGCCGTAAGGAAATTCAGTCTAAAACTGAGTCGTTACAAGCTGAACGTAATGCTGGTGCAAAACAAGTTGGTCAAATTAAAAAAGCTGGCGGTGATGCATCTGAAATCATGGCACGTATGTCTGCTATTGGTGATGAAATTAAAGCCGCAGAAGTTGCACTTTCTGAGCTTCAGGCTGAACTTGAAGCCAAATCTTTATCGATTCCAAATTTACCTCATGAGTCTGTGCCAGAAGGTAAAGACGAAAACGACAATGTTGAAGTTTTAAAATGGGGTACACCACGTCAGTTTGATTTTGAGATCAAAGACCATACTGACTTGGGTGAAATGATGGGCGGTTTAGAATTTGAAACCGCAACCAAATTGACAGGTACTCGTTTTAGCGTACTCAAAGGCCCATTGGCGCGTTTACAGCGTGCAATTACCCAATTTATGTTAAATACACATACCTTGGAAAATGGCTATACAGAAGCGTATGTACCTTATTTAGTTAATGCAGATTCTTTACGTGGTACAGGCCAATTGCCTAAATTTGAAGAGGATTTATTCAAACTTCAAGGCGAAAAAGAATACTACCTGATCCCGACTGCAGAAGTGCCTGTAACCAACTTCGTGCGTGATGAAATCATTGATCCAGAACGTTTGCCATTAAAATATGCAGCGCATACGCCATGTTTCCGTAGTGAAGCGGGTTCGTATGGCCGTGATACACGTGGTTTGATCCGTCAACACCAATTTGACAAAGTAGAAATGGTTCAGATTGTAAAACCTGAAACTTCGATGGATGCTTTGGAAGAATTAACGGGTCATGCCGAAGGTATTCTTCAAGCATTAGGCTTACCATACCGTAAAGTCGTTCTGTGTGGCGGAGACATGGGCTTTGGTGCAATCAAAACTTATGATTTAGAAGTTTGGGTGCCAAGTCAAAATACCTACCGTGAAATTTCATCTTGCTCATGCATGGGTGACTTCCAAGCACGCCGTATGAAAGCGCGTTACCGTGCTGACCAAAAGAAAACTGAGTTTGTACACACGCTGAATGGTTCAGGTTTGGCAGTTGGTCGTACTTTACTTGCCGTGATGGAAAACTATCAACGTGCAGACGGTTCAATTGAAATTCCAACAGTACTTCGTCCATATATGGGCGGTGCTGAATTTATCGATTAATAGTCGATAAAGTGCATACATTTGTGCACAAAAATTGCTTAAGACAATCAGATTTAAACTATTGAGGTCGTGTGTGGATATCTTTCCAATCTCTTTGAAGTTGCAGCAGCAACCTTGTCTGATTGTTGGTGGTGGTCGAATTGCATATCGAAAGGCTGTGCTGCTTGCGAAAGCGGGCGCTCAGCTGACAGTTTGCTCACCCGAAATTGAAGATGATTTATTGACCTTGGTTAATAAAACCCAAGGTCAATATCTCAACTCGATTTATCACGAATCGGTTTATCAAGAAAATGCCATTGCGCTGCGTCAGTTTCGTTTAGTGATTGCAGCAACCAATGACAAAGCGGTCAATCAGGCGGTTTTTGAAGCCTGCGAAGCTGAAAATGTCTTGGTTAATAGTGTCGATGATCCGCCGCATTGCCGTTTTATGGTTCCTGCGATCATTGACCGTTCTCCACTGGTCATCTCCGTTGCATCTAATGGCACATCGCCAGTACTCTCGCGCCAAATACGCACCCAGTTAGAAAGCTCGATTCCGCATGGCATGGGCAAACTGGCTGAGTTCTCAGGTCAATGGCGCGCAGCCGTTAAAGCCAAAATCGTCAATCCAGATGAACGCCGTATTTTTTGGGAAGACTTGTATGCAAGCCCGCTCAAAGAGCAGGTATTTAATGACAATTTGACTGAAGCCAATCGTTTGATTGAACAGGCCTTATTGGAATGGAAACAGCCGAAAGGTGAGGTGTATTTGGTGGGTGCAGGGCCGGGTGATCCTGAACTGCTGACCTTAAAAGCCCTGCGTTTAATGCAGCAAGCGGATGTGGTGATCTATGACCGTTTGGTTTCTCAGCCGATTATGGACCTCTGCCGCCGTGACGCTGAAAAAATCTATGTAGGTAAAGCACGATCCAATCATGCTGTTCCGCAAGAAGGCATTAATGCCTTACTGGTAAAATACGCAAGTGAAGGCAAACGCGTCTGTCGCTTAAAAGGTGGAGATCCGTTCATCTTTGGCCGCGGCGGTGAAGAAATTCAGGAACTCTTTGCGGCAGGCGTTGCCTTCCAAGTCGTTCCGGGAATTACTGCTGCCTCTGGATGTTCGGCTTATGCAGGGATTCCTTTAACGCATCGAGATTATGCGCAAAGTGTACGCTTCTTGACAGGGCATCTCAAAGAAGGTTCACCTGAGCTGCCTTGGAATGAGTTGGTTTATCAAAATCAAACGCTCGTGCTGTATATGGGCTTGGTCGGTCTAGAAAAAATTTGTGAGAAACTCATCGCGCACGGGCAGCGTCCAGACATGCCTGCCGCATTGGTTTCTAAAGGGACGACACCTGAACAAAAAGTCGTGGTTGGAACATTGGCAGATATTGCATCTAAAGTCAGTGAATACCAAATTCAGGCGCCTACATTGACCATTATTGGTGATGTGGTGAGTCTGCGTGAACAACTTCAATGGCATGAGCGAGGGTAAGCAACGCAACGCGTTGCCCGAGCGCAAGGCGAAGGCTATGCCTGAGCAAAGAGGATAAGCAAGTTATTGTATTGTCCAATTGCAAGGCGAAAGCTAAGTACAAAGGATATGAGTAAGTGGATTGTCCTCGTGTAAAGCGAAAGCTAAGCAATGTAGATAAGCAAGCGCTTGTTGTACCATCTAAACTTATGCTACAGCTACAGAAACTATAGCCTGAGCTTTAAGCCATTATTTAACTAAAGAGTAGAGAAAAAAACTGTGATCCATGTTGTTTTATACGAGCCAGAAATTCCTGCAAATACAGGGAATATCATTCGTTTATGTGCCAATACTGGAGCGCAGTTGCATTTGGTCAAGCCATTAGGTTTTGAGCTGGATGATAAAAAACTTCGCCGCGCCGGTTTGGATTATCATGAATGGGCGCACATGAAAGTGTGGGAAAACTTTGAAGAATGTCTTGCGGGCTTAAAAGCGCAAGGTATTGAGATGGATGCCATTTATCCATTAACCACCAAAGGTTTTGAAACACCGCATACCTCTAATTTAAATCGTCCTGTGGCACTGTTGATGGGGCCAGAAACACGTGGTTTGCCGGAAGATGTCCGTATGATGTTCCCGAAAGAACATTGGATTCGCCTACCGATGGCACCAAATTCACGCAGTTTAAACTTGTCTAATGCTACTGCTGTGATTTTATATGAAGCTTGGCGTCAGCAAGACTTTAAAGAATTGGTCTAAGTGTGATCTGTTCAAAAAGCCGCTCTATCGAGCGGTTTTTTATTGGGAGTGAACACAGTGAACCGTTTACAGCAATGAAGTTTTGTAAAATAAGGGCTTAAAAACTTCAGCATCAATATAAAAATGTGTATAAGAACACTGTGAAGAAATAAAACGGGTACTTAAAACTTGAAATCTATAAATTTAAAAGCTTTTGGTGTTGTGATTGCGATCGGATTCATTTCATCAATGAGTTGGGCTAATCCAACCGTATCAACCACAACGGAACAGATACCAGTCACCGTTACTGCTACTACAGAAAATGTTCCAGTTGTACCGAAGGCTGAGGTGATTAAGCCTTTTACTAAGGCTGAAGTACAGCAGGGCATGCTGGAAATGCAGCAAAGACAAAATCAGCGTATTGAGGAATGGGGGAAAACACTAAAAGCCGACGATTTTGAGCGTTCTTGGTATGGTGGTCGCCAATTGAAAAAAGCAAAGCGTCAGGAAGTATGTGGACTATATCAAGGCTTAGTCAATGAAACATACAGCTTGGCTCAAAAAAATAAAGCGCGTCTTAGCGTTGCTGATCAACAGCTAGTAGCAGATCGAAATCAATTTATTCAAAGTTTGGGATATGAAAAAAATATTGTAGACACCAAGATGGGTTTTAATTGCCGCTTAAAATAATCGGTGTGTATTATTTGCTTTGATCTATTTCAATAATTAATGTCCTTGATGCCGAGACATCAAGGATATGGAAAAGTTCAAGGACTTTTAAAAGCTCAAATTACCTCGTAAATTAATCAATTAAATTAAAGTCACTCAGTTCTGTTTGTAGATGTTTTGGATTATTTGCAAATAGAAGTTGACCACTGGTGTATAACCAACCCAATTGACCTTGCTGCTGAAGACGTTTCAGTAAGACGTCGTTAAATGTCGACGTTGCAAAGACAGTTTCACTAAAGACTTTAAACTCACCGACATTGGTGTTTTCACTGTCTTTCATAAACAGCATGCCGTTTTTGGTGGTTGAACTCATATCTAAAGCACGGCTGACTAAGCGGTAACCGTCTTTAGCTTGCTCATCGATCATCTCCTGTAATTTTATGCTGCGCTCTACACTATTGCTGCCGGTTGGGTAAGTTTTATAGCGATAGCTGTAAGTGCCATGGTGTGCGCTGCTATTTATACAGGTTGCAACTTTAGGACTATTTTGTTTGCCGTTCAGAATTTCAGGACGAAAACCTGTGTAATAGCTTTTGAATTGAATAATACGGCAGCCTTGGGCACCCAGTGTATTGAGCATAGTTTCCAGTTGCACTGGGTCTACGAGCGGGGAAACATAGCCGCTGTCGTAAGTATATGTCGCGGTATCATTTTCCTTCTTAATAAAATAATCTTTGAAATTCAGGGCATTGGTTGGTCTGATGCTATGCAGGTATTGATAGCCTGATTTGCCTTTTTCATTTAACTGATTACGCCATGTAAAATATATGTCAGCGATAGAGGGTGCTGTACGGTCTGCAACAATATGATTGAAACGCGTATTTTCATTGGCAAGTTTCATGTAGCTATTAACATTACCATTGTCCAGGGTTTTAGTATCATAGCCAATTAACTTATAACCGCTTTGTCCCATTGTATTGAGCTGAGCCAAGAAGTTTACTGTGTCGGTGGTATTAATAAAGCTCTCAGACTTAAAATCTGCAGTTGTGATTTTGGTTTTCGGTTTTAAATTGGTGAAGAATTTATTGGAATTTTTTGTATAGCAGCGGCTGTCCTTGAGTGGGTCGGTAATTAGACCTCGTTGCATGATGATATAGCTTGGATTTGAAATCGTCGCGTTAATTACACAGAAAGAATGATTATTTAAAAAAGTTAAGACACGGTTGCTCGTCGCGCCACCTCTGACTGGTTGAAACTTAATCGAATGATATTCAAAGTTATTTAGAGTTGCCGCAGGCTGTATTTCACTCATGACCATGTCATGAAGTAATTGATAGCGTTTGGAAATAAATTCACCGCTGCAAGTTTTACTTGAACTATTGTGTACCGCATATTTTAGTTCTTCGTTCAGTGAACTGACTGAATTTTCACTGGTTTTATGAATTGAAATTTGTGGCAAATCACAATTACTGTTACCGAGGGCAGAGTTCCCTTGAATCCATTCTCCTGTGAATTTATCCGCTACAGTTGTTGGCGTTGGCGTTGGCGTTGGCGTTGGCGTTGGCGTTGGCGTTGGCGTTGGCGTTGGCGTTGGCGTTGGCGTTGGTGTAGGTGTAGGTGTAGGTGTAGGTGTAGGTGTAGGTGTAGGTGTAGGTGTAGGTGTCGCGCCACCATCATTGGAGCTTGATCCACCACAGCCCACCAATGTTGTAAATACAGCAGCAATAATGCTGATTTTGTGATTATTATTCATGACTAGTGCTCAATAGAGTGAAGTTGTTATGTATGGCTGATGCCGTTGTATACACTTTTAAAATCTAGATTTATTGCACAAGGTGTGACTCAATCCAGCCATTGCCATGTTCTGTAGTGACTTCGATCAAACCTGTTTTAGTCATGTTTCCCGCAAAAATAATGTCTGCATTTTTTGACAGTTTATTAATGACTTGGCTCGATTTATCGGCAGTTTGATAAAGCGGTAGATTATTAATTTTAGGTCTGAGTTGCTGTCCCATCCTGAAACCATTTGCAGCATAATTTGAGTTAGTCGTGGCCCGACTACCTGTCCATTCTTTTGCGGTATTCGATACTTCTTTGGATGTTTCATTAAATTGATTTAGCGTATTTCTTAAATCACGCATGGTATCGGCAAAACCTGCATATACCGGTATTGAAGCTAAAGACAGACTGCTAACAATAACTAAATGACGAATTTTCATGAACTTTCTCCTTTACTTTGTTATGTCATTCCGCATGAGTTTTGTCGGATTCATAACATTCGCGGTGTTTAAATACTTATAAAATGCGAAAATTTAGCATTTTTAAAATAGATCATTTATACTTCACTTGTAAAGAGGGTGGAGTGGTGAAAATGAATGTAGAAAGCCAGAGTGAACATTTAAAGCAAAGTAAAAATTGGTATCAGTCCTTACCGACGGAATGGCAAAATTGGTTGAATGAAAATATTGAAAATGGTTGCGATGTACAGAAAATAAGTCTAATTTTACAATCACATGGATTAAGCCCAAGGGCGGATCAATACTTATTTTCTGATGCAGACCAACTTTCAGAACAGCTGCAAAATGAACTTTTGGAATACAGTCTTGAGGGCTTAAAGACAGATGAAATTTTAGAAAAAATTAAGCAAAAAAATATTTCAAATCATTTGATCATTCAGTTTCTAAAGCGTGTAAACAATAACGTAATTTTTAAAAAACTGAAGCAAGTACAGCAACAGCAGAATAAACAGCGTTGGCTATTACAGGTGATGGGTCAATTGAATCAATTGAACGACCACATTCCATCCACAATCGATTGCATAGAAACACCTGATTTTGAAACATTTATAGAACGGTATTATAGCAAGATGCGACCGGTCATTTTAAAAGGTGGGATACAACATTGGCCTGCACTGCATAAATGGAGTCCTGATTATTTTGCACAGCATTTTGAAAATGAGTTGGTTGAAGTCCAGATGCATCGTGAGCAGCATCAAGATTTTGAAAAAAAATCGGTACAACTGAAACGTATTATTTTGATGCAAGATTTTGTCGCACAAATTAAAGCCACTAAGCACAGCAATGACATTTATTTAACTGCGAATAACGCCGCTCAAAATAAGCAATTCATGCAAAAGATTAGTGAAGATCTAGGTGACTTCGCCAAAGCTTATTGTCAAAAAGAGATCAAAAATCGACATTTTTTATGGTTTGGCCCTGCAGGCACATTTACACCACTGCATTATGACTTAACCAATAATATGTTGGCACAAATCTATGGACGTAAAAAAGTGACTTTGATTCCTGCATGGCAAATGCCGTATATGTATAACGATTATTGGGTATTCAGTCAGGTTTCAGACGTCGCAAAGGCTGATCTAGCAGACTATCCATCGTTGAAAAAGGTCACACCTATTGAGTGTACATTGAATCCAGGAGAAACCTTATTTATCCCAATTGGCTGGTGGCATAGCGTTGAAAGTTTGGATATATCGATCAGCGTGTCATTTACGCATTTTAATGTAAATAATCATTTTTTTACTGAATATCCTCAAGATCTCATCAGATAAAAATTGTGAAGTAGATTAAATAATGCGAAAATTTCACTTATGCAGTCTAATTTTCATGGCAATTCAATGAGCAAACTTCTCACTAATGAGGCAGATCAAAATTTACAGCAAGTATTGGTGCTGATGAATGAGCTGAGCCGATGGCTGATTCGCTCAGGTGTGGGATATACCGAGTTTACTGCTGCATTGAAACCGGTTTTTTTCCAACAAGCTGTACAAGAGTTGGAGCGTATCGATCAAAAACCCACGATTTCTGCGATCAGTTTACTTTCAGGCCTACACCGTAAAGACGTGACAGCTTATAAAGAAGTGATTTCTGAAGGTAAAGATTTGACCGAAGCGACTGTTTCAGAGCCGATTAGTGTGCCATCACGTGTGATTGGTTTATGGTTAGCAGAAGGTTGGGGGGATTCTTTACCATTTAGCAGTGAGTCAGAAAATAGCTTTGAAATGCTGGTGAAAAGAATTTCAACAGAACGTCATCCGCGTTCGGTACTCAATGAACTTGTTCGTTTGGAAATTGCCACTGAAAAAGATGGGCAGGTGTATTTACAACAGCGTCGTTTTATTCCAGATCCTTCACAATTAGAAGCACGCAAAATTTTAACGCGAAACGTTCAAGCGCATTTAGAAGCAGGTTTGCATAATTTATTGAATCCTGATGAAATGCCATACTTAGAACAAGCCATTTGTGCTGACGAATTAACAGAAGAATCGATTAATAAATTACATGAAATGAGCTTAGAGCTTTGGCAGAAATACTCACTACAACTTTTAAAACTTGCCGCGGAGCGTTGCGCAATGGATGACGGGAATCCTGAAGCAAATCGTGTATTTCGCTTTGGAGTTTATCAACATGATACGAAAATTAAACTTTAAGACTTTAACCCTTTGTGGCTTGATCAGCGTTTTAGCGGGTTGTGACATAGAGTTTTTTCGAAGTGGTGGGGTTACAATTGAAGGTACAGGTGATCCAATCATTGATATCGGTCATGCAGGGGATGGCCGCGGAACAATTATCTTGGGGACACGATATTTAGAGTTTTCAGCTTCCGTGCAGGATTCTTGTTATGGCGTGGAACGTAAATTAGCCTTCCTCAATCCATTTGATCGTCAGTCGATTGACACAAAAACGTATGTAGAAATACCTGCTGCCCAAGCGGATCTTAATTCGCAAAATGTTCAATTGATCTTAAAAAATACCAATAGCGTACCAGTCACCATTCATTTGCAATGTGATATGCCATTAACCATGCAATTATTCGAGCAGGTTAGACCATATTTTCCAAAACAAGTATGTGATACACCTATAGATATCAAACTCTATCCACAACAACAGCATATATTTGAAGCAGCTGTAAATTTAGAGACTGTTGAAGATGGTATATGGTCACACGGTGATGGAGCATCGGTTGAATTAAAAGGCAATACACCAGACAAGTGTGAAGAAATTTCAATTCAATTTCAGCAATCTAGAAAAGCCATACAACCTTAATTGGTATATTTAGAATAACAAAAAAGGCGCTTTAAGCGCCTTTTTTGTTTAGAGATAAACTTGATTAGAATTTATCATCAAATTCGTTATGTTGCGGTGCAGGGTGTTTAAAACCTTTAGTTTTATAACCAAGGTATAAAATACCGAACATTGCCCACCACAAACCATATTTCAATGCAGTTTCTTCAATTTCTAACCACATCGCAAAGATACTGATAAAGCCAAGCATTGGAATAACGACAAAGCTAAAAATATCTTTGGCTGTTTTTGTGCGGCCATCACGAAGTGCATAACGTGAAATCACAGATAAGTTCACGAAAGTAAAGGCTGTCAATGCACCAAAACTAATCATCGAAATGACAATATCAAGATTCATAAAGCCCGCAGTTAATGCAACCGCACCTACGATCATGATGTTGTACGATGGTGTGAAGTTTTTCGGACTAATATGACCAAAGATCTTCTTGTTAATTACGCCATCACGACCCATTACGTACATCAGACGTGATACACCGGCATGTGCAGAAATACCTGATGCCATTACTGTCACAATCGCAAAAGTTAAAACATAGGATTGGAACAGTGAGCCGCCGACGAGCATGAGTATCTCTGGCTGCGTTTCAGCAATATTCTTGAAATAGTTACCTGGCTCAGCAGGGAAGAATAGCTGCATGAAGTAGGTACTAATAATGAAGATAATCCCTGCAATTAAAGCAGTTAAGAAAATCGCTTTCGGCAGTGTTTTCTCAGTATCTTTGGTTTCTTCTGCCAATGAACTTAATGAGTCAAAACCAGTGAACGAGAAGCACAGTAATGTTGCACCTGTAACCAGCGCACCCACAGACGTCAGCTCATTCCAGAATGGCTCAAGGCTCCATAATTGGTAGCGTTCTGCAGCAGAAATCGGGCCATCAGCATTGAAGCCCATTTGAAGCTTGCTGTAGACCATCCACGTGAAAATACCAATTACTAATAACTGCACAAGTACAATCAGGCTGTTGAAGTTAGCAACAAAACGCGCGCCGCGTAAGTTAATTCCAGTCATGAATGCCGTTAGCACAATGACCCATACCCAGTGGTTTACTGTTGGAAATAGTGCTTCAAGGTAAATCACTGCAAGAATAATATTCACCATTGGAGATAATAGGTAGTCTAACCAAGAAGACCAACCCACCATGAAACCTACGTTCGGGTGAATAGATTTTTGGGCATAGGTATACGCAGAACCCGAAGAAGGGTAGCGACGGATCATATGACCATAACTAATCGAGGTAAACAGAATTGCAATAAGGGCAATAATGTAAGAAGTCGGCACGTGTCTATGACTTTCTTCAGATACTAAACCAAAAGTATCAAATAGAGTCATTGGTTGGATGTAAGCCAAACCAATAATAATAATGTGCCAGAGTCCAAGCGTTTTTTGCAGTTTAGCTGCCGATTGAGTCCCAGAGATATTTGTCAACGGCGTTATCCTCTTATCGTTGATCAAGGATCAGTCATATTCTAAGGATCGTTTGAGACGAACGATCCCCCCTACGTTTTAAAACAAAAGTGCGCCAATCTACTCCAAATTGGTACATTTTGTCAGTAACTTTGAAATTATTTTTAGCAGAAATTATGCCAGTTTGATTAAAAAATAACTGATATTGCGTTCTGCAAGTGAAAAGCCTGATGTTTAAAAAAACATCAGGCTTAATTTTTCGCTATATTCGCTTATTTTTCAGCAATTACCAAGCTTTTTTTAGAATAGTTTTAAGGTCTTCTAAGCTGGCTTCTTTAGGATTATAAATAATCGATCCATCATTCAGTGCTTTCTCTGCCACTTCATCTAATTGAGCTTCTGTCACCTTGCCAGTTTCACTCAAAGTACGAGGTAATTTGGTCAAACTATACAAGCGGTCACGCATGGCTAAAAGCGTTGAAATGGCTTTTTCAGCGCGGAGGTTGGCCGGCGTTTGGGCATAAATATCAGGGCCAGCCAGTGGTAATAGCAATTCAGCAATCTTATCGCCATTCACTTCTTTGTTGTATTCCAACACATACGGCAAGAATAAATTCATGCATAAGCCGTGGGGCAGGTGAGCGACTGCACCCAGCGCATGACCTAATGAATGCACCAATCCAACCATCGAATTCGAAAATGCAATTCCTGCCATCGTTGAGGCTTGTGCAAGTTCTAAGCGCCCATGCGCATCACTGGTATTATCTAAGACACCAAATAAGCTATTGCTAATTTTCTTGATTGCGGCAGTAGCATAGGCATCTGAAATAGGGTTCGCCGCCATGCACGTATAGGCTTCAATGGCATGCGTCATCGCATCCATCGCTGTCATCGCCGTAAGATGAGGTGGCAAAGTTTGCGTCATACGTGGGTCAAGAATTGCCGCATGTGGCATCAAATAATTCGATGCAAAAGCCATTTTGACATTCTTTTCAGGGTCAGAAACCACAGCGACCATAGTCACTTCTGAACCTGTACCCGAGGTTGTTGGAATCACAAAAAATGGTTTTAAAGGTTTAGGTAAGTTGTGCGCACCTGAGTATTTCAGTAGGTCATCGCCACCTTCAGATACCAAGATGTTGGTTGCTTTAGAGGTATCAATCACTGAACCGCCACCGACGGCAATAATGGCATCACATTGGTTGTCGCGGTAAAGTTGAGCCGCTTTACGTACGGTTTCTAGACTTGAGTCTGGCGGAACATCATCAAAAATATAGCCAATCACCGTCTCGGTACTTTCAAATGCCGCTTCAATCGGTGCAAGTAATTGATTACTGCGAACGCCTTTGTCAGTAATGATCATGGGGCGTTTAGCACCCAAAGTAGACAGTTCGAATGGAATGTGTTCTAAAGCAGCATGGCCAGCAATCACTTTTACAGGACAGAAAAATTCGTAATATGGTTTAGCCATGTGTTATGCGCTCCGTTTTAAATAAGACTGGGCTACTTTTAAATAAATATTTGCAGCACCGCTCAGTTTTTCTTTTAGGCTTAAATGTGTTGGATATTCTTTGACAGCCAATTCAGCCACCAATTTAGGTAAAATTAACGCTTCCATTTTGTTGAGACAACGCACCAGTCGGATGGCATAAGACAAATCACCATCGGCGATCATGCGGTCATTGGCAAAGGCTTGTGCGGTACTTTCTTGAAATGAGAAGACCAAAAAGGCATGATTCAAATGCTTAAACGTAATGGTTAAGTCAGGCTTTTGAGTGCCGGGTGTGAGGAGTTTGAGTTGATGGTCTTCCGTGACTTGCGCGACAAATGCAGCACCATTAGGAAAAACATTCATAGATAAAATAAAATTAACTGGAAATTTAGCAACTTCTTGTTTAATTTCTTCATCGACCTGGCTCGCCATGACCAGACCTCTGCCAATCACATCCATCATGAGTTTGACATAGGCCTGCTGGAGCGCGGGTTTAACGGATTTAGTTGCAATCACGTGTACATCCCTTATCTATAATTATTAATTTAGAGCTTTTACTCTAAATTATTTTATTTGAGAAAGCAAAGTCTTTTATAGTTGTTTGACTGTTACGTCTTTAAAGTAACCACTGTTTTTCAAAGTATCAATGATATCGACGCATAAGTTTTCAAATTTAGGGTAATCTTGCACCAAATCTTGTATACGAACCATTTCTAATCCAGCATAGCCACATGGATTAATGGTATGAAAACCAAATAGATCACAATCGATATTCAGTGCCAAACCGTGATAACTGCGGCCTTTACGAATTTTAAAACCGAGAGAACCAATTTTGCGTTCTGCAACATAAACACCGGGTGCATCAGGCTTGGCATAAGCGTCGATGCCGTACTTTTTCAGCAGTTCGATCATCAAGTTTTCTGCATAGGAAACCAGCGTACGCACGTTCCAACCTAAGCGATTTAAGTCAAACATGAAATAAGCGACCAACTGACCCGGTCCATGCCAAGTGACTTGTCCACCACGGTCTGTTTGTACCACAGGGATGTTACTTTGCACCAAAATATGTTCAGGCTTGCCAGCTTGCCCCTGAGTTAATACATCGGGATGTTGCAATATCCACAGCTCATCAGGTGAGTTTTCATCTCGCTGTTCGGTGAGAGTTTTCATCTCTAAAAAGCGGTCTGCATAAGGGGTAAGGTGGTTATATTGACGAATGATTAATTCGGGTTTTTGAACAGTTTCAGTCACGCGTGTTGCGTCCTTTATGGTCAAACATAGAGTTTTATTATAATGAATTGGCAGAATAATGGGGGCGTTGAACGGTTTGAGTTGTAATTTAATGCTCTATTTTCACATAAAAAAACACGCTCGAAAGCGTGCTTTTTTATTTAAATCAACAGAATTACAGCGCGGTACGAATGTATTTACAAGCTGCTAAATCCGCATAGACCGCATGTACTTGTTCTAACTCTTCGAAACGTAATTGAGCAGTAATTGAATGATATTTACCTGTACGAGATGGAGTCACAGTCATTTTACTGCCATCAAAATCAGGAAAATGTTTAACAAAAATTTCATTCACTGCAAGGCGAAGTTCTTCACCTGCATTACCAATCAATTTAATAGGGTAGTCCATAGGGAAGACCCAAAGATGCTCTTGCAATTCACGTGAAGGAGCGCGATTAGTCATATCAGTCATGGGACACCTCATTATTTAAAAATACCTGCAATGAGCAGGTATTTGGAATCATTTGCTACATGCTCATAATATGGGGCGGAAAAGCCCATATTCAAGCCTGCATTGTCCTAGTTATAGGTTAATCATTCTCAAGGAATGAACGCAGATGTTCTGAGCGTGAAGGATGACGTAATTTACGCAATGCTTTCGCTTCAATCTGACGAATACGTTCACGTGTTACGTCAAACTGTTTACCCACTTCTTCCAAGGTATGGTCGGTTGGCATATCGATACCGAAACGCATTTTCAAGACTTTCGCTTCACGTTCAGTCAAGTTTTCAAGAACTTCACGTGTTGCTTCTTTTAAGCCTTCTGACGTTGCAGCGTCAATAGGAGAGGTGATATTACCGTCTTCAATGAAGTCACCAAGATGCGAATCTTCATCATCACCAATTGGTGTTTCCATTGAAATTGGTTCTTTCGCGATTTTAAGCACTTTACGAACTTTCACTTCGTCCATTTCTAGACGTTCACCTAATTCTTCTGGTGTAGGTTCACGACCCATTTCTTGAAGAAGTTGGCGAGATACACGGTTGATCTTGTTAATGGTTTCGATCATGTGTACTGGAATACGAATCGTACGTGCTTGGTCGGCAATCGAACGCGTAATCGCCTGACGAATCCACCAAGTTGCATAAGTAGAGAATTTATAACCACGACGATACTCGAATTTATCCACCGCTTTCATCAAGCCAATGTTACCTTCTTGGATCAAGTCGAGGAATTGCAAACCACGGTTGGTGTATTTTTTCGCAATCGAAATTACCAAACGTAAGTTAGCTTCAACCATTTCCTTTTTCGCACGGCGAGCTTTCGCTTCACCAATCGACATACGTTTAGAAATGTCTTTGATGCCTTTAACATCTAAACCAAGTTCTTTCTCGATGTCAGCGATTTTTTGTTGGAATGCCAGAACGTCAGGGCGGACTTTTTCAAGATAGCCTTTCATTTCTGCAGGTGCTTTAGCAATTTGTTCATCTAACCAAGCAAAGTTAGATTCTTGACCTGGGAAAGACGTACGGAATTGAGTACGGTCCATACGACCACGACGTACTGCATAGCGCATAACTTCACGTTCAGAAGTACGGATTTGGTCATGGGTATTACGAATCAAATCAGAGATGATGTCGAATAAACGTGGCGTGAATTTGAACATCATGAACACAGTTGCAAGTGCTTCAAGTGCAGCAGCAGCTTCTTTACTGTTACGCCCATGTTTTTCAATTGCAGCTTTAGTGACTAACCATGCTTGTTCAAGCTCAGTGAAACGTGCTTTAGCAATTTCAGGATCTGGACCAGATTCGCCTTCAGAATCATCATCACCTTCAGACTCTTCTTCTTCATCGTCATCATCAAGTTTGACATCTTTAGTTGGCTTGTTGGTTGACGCTTCATCTTCATCGATCTCAGAATCATCTTCATCGATCACTTCTGGGATGGCTTCGTCAGATTCTGGATCTAAATAACCAGAAAGAATATCCGCTAAACGGCGTTCACCCGCTTCATAATCTTTATATTCTTGCAATACAACTTCGACTGCATTTGGCCAATAAGCAATAGAATGTAAAACGTCACGAATACCTTCTTCGATACGTTTTGCAATGCTAATTTCGCCTTCACGTGTCAAAAGCTCAACTGTACCCATTTCGCGCATATACATACGCACAGGGTCAGTGGTACGACCGGGTTCATTTTCAACAGATGCAAGTACAGCAGCGGCTTCTTCTTCAGCAACTTCGTCAGTCGCTTCGCTGCCACCTTCAAACATTGTATCGTCAGTTTCTGGTGCACGATCATGTACCGGAATACCCACGTCATTCAACATCTGAATGATGTCTTCAATCTGTTCACTTTCAGTGATTGAGTCCGGGAGATGATCGTTAACCTCGGCGAAAGTTAGGTAACCTTGCTCTTTGCCTCGGCTAATCAGAGCCGCTACTTGAGAAGTAGGGGAAGTCATATCGCTCATCTTTGCTTACTCTTCGTTGAATCTGTGGCAGTAAAAAACCGTGCATTTTAGCACGATCGTCTCATTAAATCTTGTGAATAGCTGGCTTATCCCATTAGGACGTTACAGCATCAAGCTGTCCAATGAGATATTAAAAATTTAAATTCAGTAATTTAGGTGGGGCTGAAATTGTTGTTTTCAAGTTCATCCCATGCATCGATTATTTTACGAGTCATCTTTGACTGTCATAAAAATGAAGGACGCAGGGTGGATTATATCATGCCACAGGTTTTGGTAAGAAAAAAAGCCCTATTTTTAAAGTTTAGTTGTTAAAAAAACAAATAAAACTTGACAATATTTTATATCCCATATAAATAGCGGCTAGACCCCTTCAATTTTTTTCATTATGAGGTAGTTTTGGTGTCTTCTACAGATTTTGAACTAGATGATAACTACGGTGATGATGATGTGAATTTCGATGAGGCCAGTGCAAAAACTAGCGCGAAAGAATCGTTAGAAAAGCGCCGACTTATTGATGACCTTCTGGCTCAGCGCCGTCTTGAACGTGAGCTTAAAGATTTTGATTACGACATCGACGATGACGATGATTTTGATGACGAAGAAGACTAAATAGCGATTTAGCATAGCGCTTGAAAATGCTATGCTTACGCATTAAGTTTCTAACTCTGGATTTGAAATGAGTGCTTTAGATTTAGACCTTTTGAGTGACTATCTAGACGGCGATGACAACGAGCATGGTCTAGATTTTGCAGCGACTCATGGTTTTTTGTGTGCAATTGCAGTAGGCCCAGCTTTTGATAAATGGCTAGACGAACTTTTTGATAACAATCAGAAAAAAGTACCTGCTGAAATTATTGCGCAAGTAAAAGCATGGCTCGAATCGATTCGTCAGAATCTTGCCAATGAAGATGGTATTGAATTTCCATTTGAAATTGAAGAAGCCGATGTTGAATCAAGTCTTGGTGACTGGAGTGTTGGCTTCGTTGATGCCATGTTCCTAAACGAAGATGCATGGTTCACCGACGAGTTTGAAGAACAATTGGTTGATTTAACTTTGCCAATCATGGTGTTCAGCGGCATTGATGAAGAAGATCCACAAATGGAATCTTTCCGTCGCAATGGTCAGTTGATGGATGAACTTGCAGAAGAAATCCCAACCAATTTGAACGAATTATATTTGATGTATCACACACCAAATTAATTTCGACGAAATTTAAAAAAAGCACCTTGGGGTGCTTTTTTTAGCGCTGTACTTTTTTAATTCAAAATCAATCTTAATGCTTAACTGCGTTGGGCTTTTAAGAAGCTTTTCGCCATCCATCCAAAAGATAAAGCCAACACGAGATAATGGATAAGTAGCGTAAAGCTGATAGCAAGCAGCCAGACCCAAGCGGGTAATTGCGTTAGCACCATTTGAATAAAGGCTTGGGTTTCTGGGAAGATTAAGAGACAAATGACGGTCGCGACGACACTAATCAGTACCGAAGCTAAAATACAGCTCCAAATCAAAGTTCGCTTTTCTAACTTATTTGGCACTCGCTGATGGTCTTTAACAAAGCTAGATGCTGCAGCAAGACCGCCCACGATGAGACAGGTAATAGATGAACCACCGGGTAAATCAAAGAAAGATTCGATGGCTGCGACAGCAACCATGGCGAGGGCATAAGCAATGCTAAATGTGATGATGTATTTTTTCATTATTTAATGTTCATGTTTTCGTTTTATAAAGAGCGAGTATAGCTTGCCCGAAGTTTCTTCACTGAATTTTAAGTTTCAGTGAAGGGTATTGATTCAAATTCTAACGGAATAAGTTAAAAAAATTTATAATTTTTTAGCGCAGTAGTCTGCATACCAACCGTAGGCAATATGAAATATCGTGCCATGAATGGCGACCATGCAGAGCATAACTACAGCAGTTAGCCCAATGCCTGCATTATCCACAGACTTCATAATGCTTTCGGCATTGGGATTCATCAGCACCAAGAACAGCACAAAAAAGCTACCAATGATGATTGCAACGGCACTGGAGCCCCAAACCAGTTGGATCTTTTCATGGTTGCTAGGCACACGTTGTTCTTTCTTTACAAAATGCCCAACGCTGATTAATGCACATGCCACCAATGTAGGAATTAATGTAATACCACCAAGATTTAATCCAAAAATTAATACGGTAATCAAAAGCACCAAGGCGATGCTATAAACAGCAGCAAAGTGTAGGAGATAGTGTTTCATTTAAGCCCCAAAACAAAAAATTAACGAGGTCGACGTTTATGTCGACGGTACAAAATCCAACTAATAATGATGACTGTGATCAGAATAATCACATGGCCAACTTTACTAAATATTTGCTGCATTAACTGCTGATTTTCACCTAAATAAAAACCCATACAAGCTAAAAAAGTGGTCCAAATAATCGTGCCTAAACCACTATAAAACATGAACTTCCAAAATGGCATGCGGCTCATTCCCGCAGGAATACTAATGAGAGAACGCACAGCTGGAATCATCCGGCCAAAAAATACAATGCGGTGACCGTATTGCTCAAACCATGCTAGAGATTTTTTTACATCTGCCGATTTGATAAATAAATACTTTCCATAGCGATCGACGAAGTGAAAGATGGATTCATGCTTAAATTTATAACCAATCCAATATAGCAATGCAGCCGCCAGTAAAGAGCCGACACAACCTGAAATAATGACACCAATGAGCAGTAGTTGACCTTGGGAGGCAGAATAGCCAGCCGAGGGCATAATGATTTCTGAGGGGATTGGGGGGAAGACATTGTCAAGGAACATGAGTAGGGCAATACCGAGATAACCCAATTGTTCCATGATTGAAATGATCCATTCAGTTAAAGTCATGGTAGCCAAGGCAGAGAAAAGGTGTATTTATCCTATGTTGAAAAGCGCAGTGGGTAAAGTTCAGTTTTAGATATTCCTGAAATCACCTAAGCAAAAACAATAAATATTGAGTTCATCTTGTATTAAGTAGCATGTAGGCTTAATTAGAAGGAACATGTAGGCTTAATTAGAAGGAAAATGTATTAATGCGTGATGGCATTAAGCAATGCTGAATGATATAAGATTGAAGAATTGAAAGGCTTGGATCATAGTTTTTATAGTATTGAGTGTACGCTGTTCAGTTTGGATTTTATTTTTGATTTTTGGCGCTTTAGCAGCCTTAAAAATCGTTTTATGTACTGAACAGCGTAGGACAAAGTTGCAATAAGTAGCGTTGCAAGGTGCATAAATTAATCATCATGTTCCATATTTAACAGTGTGTGAATATAGACTTGGCGTAAGCTCAGAGATAAAGCAAATGGAATCACACAAAGTCCAAGAATGTTGAGCATAGTGGGTTGTAAGTGCAATGTATAAGCAATAAATAAGGCAAAAATTGCACCAATGCATGTAGCAATACTGACTATCAAAATATGCGACTGTTGGTTAAGGAGGTGTTTTAATTCTCCTACACTTTCTTTTACACGGGGAGCGGGTAAAGCAAGGCGCCTTGAGGTTGCAATTGGAGAGTTGATTAATTTTGGCATAATGCTTTCCTTTTCAATTATCTATAATGATTTTCTCGGATCAATTGATCAGAATAAGCATAAATGCGCGAACTGATTCTCGTAAATAACCAGATATAGTTATTTTGTCAAAAAAATTAAGTCACTGTTGAGAATGCGTAAAAAAAGCCCTAAAAATAGGGCTTTTATTTATATATCGTTACAACAAATTTTCCTTAGAGACGCTTACGTTTTGCTGCCACAATTTGTGATTGACGCATACGGAAGCCAGCTTTTTGTTGTTCCGTGGTTTTGTCGATACAGTATTTGCATGATACGCCATGTTCGTAGCTCGGAAGTTCAACTTCAGCAGGAGCCAGTGGCCAACCGCATGCGTGACATTTGATATTTTCGCCTTCTTCCATACCGTGAGTGACAGCAGTACGACCGTCAAATACGAAACATTCACCTTCCCACATGCTTTCTTCAACAGGGGTTTCTTCTAAATATTTTAAGATACCGCCTTTAAGGTGATAAACCTCATTAAAGCCTTCTTGAAGTAAAAGTGAGGTTGATTTTTCACAGCGAATACCGCCTGTACAGAACATGGCAATTTTCTTATCTTTATGCTGCTCAAGCTCTTTTTTCACGTATTCAGGGAATTCACGGAAAGTCTCAGTTTTCGGGTCAATCGCACCCTTAAATGTACCTGCTTTGTACTCATAGTCGTTACGTGTATCAATTAGGATTACGTCATCACGTGTAATTAGTTCATTCCATTCTTTAGGATCAAGATAGTGACCGACTAAATCACGTGGTTTCACTTCCACACCTAAAGTCACGATTTCTTTTTTCAGTTTGATCTTCATTTTACGGAATGGTTTATCCGTACTATGTGATTCTTTGTATTCCATCGCATTAAAGCCTTCATTGAGAAGGAATTGATGGATGATATCTACAGATTTACGGTCACCGGCAACAGTACCGTTAATACCTTCACCTGCCACAATTAGAGTACCGCAAAGGTTGATGGTTTTTACCAAGTCTAAAAGACGTTGTTGAAGATCGGCAGGATCTTGAACTTCTTTGAATTGATAAAGTGCGGCAACAACCCAACCAGAGGTCGCTTGCTGTTCTACAGGTGCAAGCTGTTCTACAGTAGCGTTCATGGAGTACTCCAAATGAATAAACAGGATAAAAATTAAGGCGCACATTCTACCGTGATTTGGATGAATAAGCGAGTAAAGCGATGGCTTTTAACCACACATTTGATCATAGCTTCATTTCAGTAGTTTTAGCGTGTATAGTCATGCCGAGTTGTTTTTATCCCATAAATATTGCTTGAATGGAGCCGGTTTTGAGTACTGATCGTCGAATTGCCTCGTTAACCCCATGTGCAGGGCGTTGTTCTACGGTATTTGGTGATTCAGTCTGTCGTGGTTGCCGCCGCTTTAACCATGAAGTCATAAAATGGAATACCTATACAGCAGAGCAACACACGGCCATTTGGTGTCGTTTAGATGCACAATTAGATCAAATTTTAATACCGATGTTGCCGCAAGCAGATATCATCCATGTCGAAGGCTTTGTCTTGTCTAAGCGAGTTCGCTTACGTCCAGATGCAAGCAAAGGCCGTAAACTGTATCACGCACTCAAGCTCTGCGAAAAAAACCGTCATTTCACAGATGAAAGTGGACTCGGGATACATTACAAACAGGTGCGACCGTTGTGGGATGAATTTGAGCGTCGTGTTTTAGCACTCGCCACAGCCAGCTATGATTTGGCATTTTTAAGAGCAGATGCCATTCGCTTGCATTTATTGCAAAACATGGATGAAGAGGACTAAGTCCTCTTTTTTTATTTATGAAATTTATCGTGATGTAAAAAAAATAAGTGAAGGAATCTCAGCGTGAATTATTCGGAGTACTTTTTATATTGTGTGGCAGTCATCGTAATGATTGCAACACCTGGACCTGTCATGCTGTTGGTCGCAAGTTCAGGTTTACAAGGCGGATATAAAAAGGCATTTCAAACCATTGTCGGGACGAATTTTGCTTCACTGATTTTGATTGTGCTGTCAGTGTGTATTTTAAAAGGCATTTTAAATGTTAATGCGCATTGGCTCGATGGCATCAAAATACTGGGTTGTTTATATATTGCTTATATTGGATTTGATATTTTAAAAGAAGTAACTATACAGCCCACTGCACAATCTCTGCAGTTAAAAGCAGCACAAGGGGGCTTTAAGAAAGGATTGATCGTGGGAATTTCAAATCCTAAGGATATTATTTTTTTCGCGTCATTTTTTCCGCAGTTTGTAGGAATTACTCATCATCTTAATCTGAGTTTAATTGTGTTGACCCTGAGTTGGATCGTTTTAGATTTCGCAACCTTGTCTTTGGTGTATTTGTCTTTTCATCGATTGTCGAAATCACGCTGGTATAAAAAATTGTTGGCACTGTGTGGGCTGATTTTAGTGGTAGTTGCCATCTACGGGATCTATAGCATATTCACGGTTTAATTCTTAACTTGAAATGTGCAGTAAAAAATAAAAAGGCTGATTCAGTCAGCCTTTTTATGAACGTGTAGAGCTTTAATTAATTCGCACTAGAGATTGTGCTGTAAACGATATTGCACAATTTCTTCAATGGTGAGTACAGTCAAATGATGGGTTTGTGCATACGCTAAAACTTGTACGCCATTGGCCATTGTGCCGTCTGGGTTGGTTAATTCACACAAAACACCTGCAGGTTTTAAACCGGCCAGACGTGCCAAATCAATGGTGCCTTCAGTATGTCCGCGACGGGTCAATACGCCGCCTTCACGCGCACGTAAAGGAAAAACATGACCCGGACGGTTTAAGTCACTAGCAACAGCACCATCTTTAATTGCGGCTTTGACTGTAGTTGTTCGGTCTTTTGCTGAAACGCCAGTAGTAACACCTTCCGCAGCTTCAATGGTGACAGTAAAGGCAGTTTTAAAATGGCTAGAGTTATCAGACACCATGGGTGGAAGTTCTAAATGATTGGCTTGAGCATCGGTTAAACACAGGCAGACAATCCCTGAACCGTCACGAATCATACGTGCCATGGTTTCTACAGTCAGTGTTTCTGCAGCAACAATCAGGTCGGCTTCATTTTCACGGTCAAAATCGTCCATGACTAAAACAGGCTTGCCATGACGAATGTCTTCTAAGGCTTGCAGCATGCGCTGTTCTGCAGGTGGAAGGGCAGAAAAGAAAATTTCGGGTTGAATTAAACTAGACATTGAAACGCTCGCGTAAATTTTAGATACGGTTGAACATTTCAGGACATGTGAAATAGTGGCGTTACGATATATATTGAAAATGATCAATGATATAGAGATGTGACGTCGTCTTCTTTCATCCGGACTATACCGTCGGCTCAGGTATTGCACCTGATCTGCGAATCGCGTTTAAACGATTGGCTCGTGGGCTTTTTGTAGGGCTTTCAACCCAGCAAATTTACCACCGGTGGGGAATTTCACCCCGCCCTGAAGCGATGTGTCTTGAGTATAGACCTGTTTGTGTGGTGATGGGGGATTATTGTGTAGAATCATTTGCAAAATTTTAGATAAGTAAAGTTATAAGATTGGATTTGTAAGCATTTATATAAAGTGTGTCAAAGCATGCTATCGTGCCGATAAATCAACCATGATTGCATAATGATAAAAAATGACGCTTCCTCAGCATTCTCAGCAGCAGAATATAAAGCTGCATCATTCACAGTTAGATCAAGAGTTTTCAACAGATCTGTTCCAAGATGTACAGGTTATTCGGTATCTGCAAGTAATCGGTGTTGCACTGATAGCAGCCAGTTTCGTGTATTTGATCGCGGCAAACTGGTTGATGTTGCCAAAATTCATTCAATTGGCAATTCCAATGTTGCTGTTAGTACTTAGTGCTGTGACGAGTGTATATTTTGCAAGTCGTGTTTGGATTCAGCAAAGTTTAGATACTTTAAGCGGTTTGTTGCTTGGATTGTGTTTGGCTGTGATTGGGCAGGTCTATCAAACAGGTGCAGACAGTTATCTGTTGTTTTTGGTGTGGGCTTTGCTGCTTTTACCTTGGTTATATCGACCGAATATCGGAGTCTTTACGCTACTGTGTTTGATCAGTCAATTGGCATTATTTTTATATTTTAAACAAAGCTATTTAATCGTTGATCATTCATGGTGGTATTTACTCTGCATGAATATATTGACGGTAATATGTGTGACGTTTTGTTTGAAATATTATGCTGCACTGCGCTTTGTATTTATTGCATTCATTACATTAATGTCGATGTATTGCATGTTTTTATACTGTGGAAATGGGGTAGATCAGTATCAATGGCAATATTTAATTTTTGCCTTGTTGCTTCCAATTTATCTGATTATCTATTTTTATCGACAACAGCGTGCATTAGAAACCAGTTTACAAACTGCGGGTCTTGCCGCGAGTTTCAGTATTTTGATTTTCCAATGGGCAGAACATATTTTATCTGACTCGAGTGCAGGATTGTTGGTTTTTGCTTTGCTGATATTTGCTTGGTTTGCGGTGATCAGTTGGGCACTGATGAAATTTCTGCCACAGACTAAATTTGCGGTTATTCCTTTAGCGATTGGGGCATGGTTGGCAGGAATTATTTTATCGAGCTTATTGCTGACCTATTGGAAGGCGTTTTCGATCGTCATGGGCTTAGTTTTTGTAGCTGTGGCTTGGTGGTTGATTCGACGAGCTAAAAGTATCTTTAGTCGCCAATTTGCTTACTGCTTATGGGTATGTGGCCAATCTGCGGTCTTCATTCATACAGAGAGCTTAACCAATAGCATTTCGTTTATTTTAGTGTTGCAAATTGGCGTTATATTGCTCTGTTTATTTAGTCGAATGCATTGGTTTATTGTTTTTATTCAACTCATTGCAGGATACGGCCTTGCAGTGGTCACACTATTTGATGCCGATCTTTTTATGAGCGATGAACATGTCATCTTAGCTGTGACTGGATTGAATTATATTCTACTGATTTTCTTGCTCGGGAGTGCAACAGCTTGGTTGCACTCGATGTATCGAAAAAGTGTTGTGTTATGGATGTTATGCATCGTATTAGCGGGTGTGGTATTGCAAACTTTGTCAAATAACGTTCTACAGTTTGAACAGACCCAACATGGCGTTCTTGACCTGTTTATCGTTTATCTACTGCCTGTGGTTTGGCTTGGCCTTTACATCGCAAATCAGAAAAAACAGGCGGGGAGCGAAAAATGGCCGTTACTGCTATTGGGCCTTGTACTCATTGCGATGGGTTATTTTGAAATTTTCTTGTTATTGGTTTTATTGGCATGGGCGCAGGTTTATCAGCAATCTTTGGTTAAAGCCCTGAGCATCTTGTTGATCATTTTTAGCTTATGGATGCTGTACTACAATTTGGGTCTGAGTTTTTTATTGAAAAGTTTAACGATTTTGATCTCTGGCCTTTTGCTGCTTGGCATCACCAAGATGTTATCTGCAATACAGCTTAAACAAGTGGGAGGAGCATGATGAACATAATCAATAAAAAAATGCTTCCTATTGGGTTGGCTGTACTCAGTATTCTTTTATTTGTGCTGATGATTGCACGTCATGAATGGCATTTGGCAAACAGTCAGAGTATTTATGTAAAGTTGCAACCTGTCGATCCTCGCTCTTTGATTCAAGGGGATTATATGGCCTTGAATTATCAGCTCTACTTTGGTGGTCAGCCTTCTGAAGAGCAATCTGCCAATGGGCAGACAGCCAAAGTGAACGATGCTGAAAATTTACACCGTGACTATTTTGTCGATCAAAAAAGTATTGTGAGTTATGTGCAGCTTGATGCACAGCGTAGAGTGATTCGAACCAGTTTTAATCCAAAGTTATTGGCGCAGTATCCAAGCTCATCCACAAAACTGGTGCTCAAAAATCCTGACAATAGATTTGAGAGTTTATATCCCGCTGCGAGCAGCTTTTTATTTGCTGAAGGCTTGGAGTCGTGCTATCGCGATGCGCAATATGCAGAGCTAAAGGTACAAGAAAATGGTCAGCCTTTGTTGGTGGGTTTGGTCGGAGAGCATTTACAGCCCTTTGATTGTAAACAAAACCAAGCATGGTGGAAGGGCCCGAGAGCAGGGGAGATAAGTTGAGCTGTTGAGTTGTATGTAGTGATATGCGTCTAATACTGAATTTTTGCAGTCAATAATGCATAGTTCAGCCATAAAAAAAGCCCGCAAATTTTGCGGGCTTTTTAGAATCTTTAAATGCTTGAATTAAGCAACTTGAACTGGAATACAGTTCGCTGTGTGGTTCACAGTGTTGTTTGGGTTCGCATAGACTAAACGTGGCTTATGTGCATTTGCTTCAGCTTCTGTGAAATCGCCAAAAGTTGCGATAATCATCAAGTCGCCAATATCTGCTTGGTGAGCAGCACCGCCATTTACAGAGATAATGCCAGAACCTTCTTCACCACGAATGGCATAGGTGGTAAAACGCTTACCATTAGTCACGTTCCACATATGAATTTCTTCATATTCACGGATACCGGCTAAATCTAGAAGAATACCGTCAATTGCACAAGAACCTTCATAATGTAATTCTGCTTGTGTAACGACGCAACGGTGGATTTTAGCTTTTAATAAACGAGATAGCATGGCTAGCGTCTCCTTGGTAGACCTAAGATCGTATCTTATGGTGGAACAATCTCTTGAATGCTGGGTGAGCAGTCAAATGCAAGCGCATTTTGCTCTGAAATCATTCAGATGGCAATAAGTATTGTTCAACAATTTGTGGAATTGTCAGTTCTATTTGTAAGCGTTGATCTGGTTCATGGCTTGCTGAATCTCACCACTTACCAACAATTTAGTACGTGATAAGGCATGTGCAATAGCATCATCCATTAAGCCTTGTTCACTACTTGGTGCTTTACCTAAGACATGGCCTGAGACACGTTCTTTAGAACCAGGGTGACCAATACCAATACGTAAACGATGGAAATTTGGACCAATATGCGGGACGATATCGCGTAAACCATTATGGCCACCATGACCACCGCCAGTTTTCAGGCGAATGACACCAGGGTTCATATCAAGTTCATCGTGTGCGATAAGCATTGCTTCGGGAGCAATTTGATAGAATTTGGCGAAGGGAACAACACTTTGACCAGAGAGGTTCATAAAGGTTGTAGGTAACAGCAGACGAACGTCTTGACCTTCGATATTACCACGACCACTGATGCCTTTATATTTAGGATCAGCTTTGAGTTGGATGCCATATTGTTCTGCAAGGCGTTCTACAAACCAGAAGCCTGCATTATGGCGGGTTTGGGCATACTCAGAACCTGGGTTACCCAAACCAACAATCAGTGAAAGTTTACTCACTCATTTACACCATTTAACACTTATGCGCGTTTGAAGTCAGCGTGCATAGGAGTGTTTTTAGCTGGGTGACGTTGTAAAGCTTGGATTTTAACGCTTTCAGCTTTACCGTCAATGTTGATTTCAACAACTTCTTCAAAGAATGCGTTGTTTTCTAAAGCTTTAACAAGTTCGCGAAGTTCCAAAGTAACTGCTACAGGTTCAGCTGCACCACCGTAGATGATTGCTGGTACTTTATTTTGAAGACGAAGGCGGCGGCTCGAACCTTTCCCTTGTACTGCTTCTTCACGTGCTACTGCATTTAATACGAAGTTTGCCATGATAGACATTCCTATTTAAGTTTAATTAACTAGACCTTCGACCAGTCTAGTGATAGAAAGCCCCACCAAAAGGTAGGGCTTTTAAATTTAGCGCTATATTATAGATAAGAATCGAACATTGCGCTAATAGATTCTTCGTTGTTAATACGACGAATTGTTTCAGCAACCATACTTGCAACTGAAACTTGGCGAATCTTACCAAGAGCTTGAGCTTCTTCTGAAAGCGGAATGGTGTCTGTTACAACCAATTCGTCAATCACAGAGTTTTTCAAGTTTTCTAAAGCTTTACCAGAAAGTACAGGGTGAGTTGCGTAAGCAACAACTTTTCGAGCACCAAAAGTTTTTAGTGCGTCAGCAGCTTTACACAATGTACCTGCTGTATCCACCATATCATCAACGATGACACAGTCACGGCCTTTAACGTCACCGATCAAGTGCATTACTTGAGATTCATTCGCTTTTTGACGGCGTTTGTCGATGATCGCAAGATCGATATCACCCATTTGCTTAGCAACAGCACGCGCACGTACTACACCACCAACGTCAGGAGAAACAACCATTAAGTTGTCGTGTGACTGTTGACGAAGATCTGCTAAAAGCGCAGGAGTACCGTAGATGTTGTCTACAGGAATATCGAAGAAACCTTGGATTTGGTCAGCATGAAGGTCGATCATGACAACGCGGTCAATACCAACAGTTGTGAGCATATCTGCAACAACTTTTGCTGTAATTGGCACACGGCTTGAACGTGGACGACGGTCTTGACGAGCATAACCAAAATAAGGAATGACAGCAGTGATACGACCAGCACTTGCTCGACGCAAAGCATCAGCCATAACTAAGATTTCCATAAGGTTATCGTTAGTTGGAGCACAAGTTGGTTGTACGATGAATACGTCTTTACCACGAACATTTTCAGTAATTTCGACAGCGATTTCACCGTCAGAAAATTGACCTACAGATGCAGCACCTAGAGGGATGTGAAGGTGGCTAACGACTTTTTGGGCGAATTGTGGATGTGCAGATCCACTAAAAACGACAAGATTGGGCATGAAGCACCCTTGGCGGTTGGCAAATTGGAGAATTAGATGGCAGGGGCGGCTGGATTCGAACCAACGGATGCCGAGATCAAAACCCGGTGCCTTACCACTTGGCGACGCCCCTAATGCGGCAGAACTTTAATATTTTTACAGTATTTTGTCAAGTTGAAACAACAAAGATACTGCAAATTATGCTCTGTCTTTTTTGAAGTAAATGGCAGGGGCGGCTGGATTCGAACCAACGGATGCCGAGATCAAAACCCGGTGCCTTACCACTTGGCGACGCCCCTAAATTGATGAAATAGCGAATAAAGTAAATGGCAGGGGCGGCTGGATTCGAACCAACGGATGCCGAGATCAAAACCCGGTGCCTTACCACTTGGCGACGCCCCTAATACTTTACAGCAATTACATCTACAGGTGAAAAATGATGGCAGGGGCGGCTGGATTCGAACCAACGGATGCCGAGATCAAAACCCGGTGCCTTACCACTTGGCGACGCCCCTATATCAAACTTCAAAATGACGTAATGGTGATTCTTGCAAACTGCGAACCAAGTAAGATTTACATGGTGCATTTTTCAATATGTCATCAATATTCATATTTTCAGTCACTTCAGTAAATACACAAGCACCTGTACCTGTAAGCTTTGCTGTACCGAACTGATCTAAGTACCGCATTGCTTCATCGACTTCGGAATATAAGCTTCGTGCCACAGGCTCAAAGTTATTTCCAAAATCAGATGGCGTTTCCTGATAGCCGCAAAATTTAGTGGGCTTTGAGTCTCTTGTCAACGTTTTTTGTGAAAAAAGCAGTTGAGTGCTGATAAAACAGTCAGGTTTTAACACAATGTACTGTTTTTGAGCTAAATCTATGAATGTTAAGTGTTCACCGATACCTTCTGCCCATGCATTTAGACCATGTACAAACACGGGAACATCTGCCCCAAGTTGTAAGCCTAGTTCTGCAAGTTGTTCGGTATTTAGACCACATTTCCATAGTTGATTGAGCACGATTAGGGTGGTGGCTGCATTGGATGAACCACCGCCGAGCCCTGCACCCATCGGAATATTTTTTTCAATGTGGATTTTTTGTGCAGTCAGTGCTTTAGCAAACGGTTTGAGTATTTGAGCAGCACGATAAATTAAATTTTGCTCTAGATTAACGCTGTTTAAGCCCTCAATTTGAATAAAATTTTCATCAGCAGAATTTGCAAGTGGGTAAAATTCCATCCAATCTGATAAATCGATGAGCTGAAAAATCGTTTGTAATTCGTGATATCCATTAGGACGTCGGCCAGTAATGTGCAAAAACAAATTGAGTTTTGCAGGAGAAGGTACACGAATCATGGAAGTCATAGTTCAGCTTTTAGGCAAATTAACGATTTTGAATCACCATTGTAATACGATTTTCCTGACCGGATTCAAGTGCTTGTTTTAAAATTAACTTGTTCGGTACCGTCGCAGTCTCGTTATAGCTCAGGTCTACGGTCCAACCATCTTCAATAATCTGTTGTGGGCGCTGCGCAGTATCGCGTTGAATTTTTGCTTGTGTGGTTGCAGGGCGTGCCTGTACCCAGTCGACGAGGTGGGTAATGGGAGCTTGCCAACCGGTAGCACGCTCGAGTAATTCTTCTGGTGTTGCTGCTTCAATCAAACCGGTTTTTGCACTATTGAGTTGAACTTGACCGGGTTTACCGCTGATTTGAGTTTTTCCAACACCTAATATGCCACTCAGTTCGATATCATATTCATTGCGGTCTTGAACCCAAGTAAAAAAAGCACTTCCTGACTGTTGTGGCGTGCGCACACCAATCTTACCTTGTAAGTTGAATTGATTTGCAGCGACTTCTTCAGGGCTGGGTTGATCGGGTGTTTTAATATATTGCTGACAACCGGTAAAAAATAAAGCGCAGCAGGTCAGGGCAGATACCCCAAATTTTGAAGATACTTGCATAAAGTCTTTTTAACTCTTTTTCATGGGTTGGGGTAACAATAACGAATGTAGTTGCTCTAATTGCGGATCATTCGGATGTTTTTGTTGGAGTTGTTGTAACAACGCGTCAAATTTATTCATATCACCTTGCATGAAGACTGATCGTGCGTAGCGAATGCCAATTTTTAAACTATTACTCAGTTCATATGCTTTGGCCAAAACAGATGCAGATGTACTAAAATCATTTTGCAAATAACAAATATAACCGAACGTATCTAAAATTGAGGCTTGCTCAGGAGCATATTCTAAGGCATGTTCGACGTATTTTCGGGCTTCATCTAAGCGTCTATTTTGTACCGCCAAGGTATAGGCATATGCATTTAAATAGGTCGGGCTATTGGGTTCAATTTCAAGTAATTGTTTTAGTAATTGGTCGAGTCTATCTTTATCTTGATGGGCGTCGAGCAGTAGAACTTCGGCATAAATGAGCTCAGGATCTTCGGGCAAGTTTTTTACCGCTTCATCAAGCAAACGGACTGCTGCTTTTTTATTGTTCATGCGTTTTAAAATATCTGCCTGAGCAAGATATAAGAAACTGGCATGTTGAGGATAATTAACCCGCTCTTGGGTTAAAAAGCGCAGTGCATCATGCAGCTTATTTTGCTGGCTAAAAATGCTGATCATATTGCGCCGTGAAACTGTATAAAGACTGCCATCAACAAGGCGATAATAGGCTTTTGCCGTTTCATAATGCTGTTTGCGTTCAGCATTTACTGCGAGATAGTAATACGCTTCATTTTGGTATTTGCTTGAATAACGTAACTCCACCAAATACTTTTCGGCTTTTTCATAAAGCTCTAAGTCAATACTGGTCAAACCTGCCATAAATAGCGGTTCTTCAGCAGATGGCCATTTCTTTAGTATATCTTCGAGTTTTTCTAGACCTAATTCTGACTGATTGATTTTAATTAAATATTTTGCTTCTGCTAAGCGAACTTCCATATTGTTGCGGTGTTTACGGCTGGATTTTTCGAACCATTTTAAGGTTTCTTCTTCATCACCTAACGACATAAGTAAATTGGCTTTCATTAAGATATAACCAGTCACTTTCGGGCGTTTTTTCAGTGCTAAATTAATGGTGTCTAAGGCATCAGCAAAGGCACCATTTTGAGCTTGTAAACCTGCAACTAAGACCAAAATAGAAGGGTTGGTTTTCTCCTTGCTAGCGGTCAGTGCTTGAATCAGATAAGCGCGATCTTCCTCTGATTCAGGGGAAATACCCGCCAAAATTTGTTCTAAATCTGCATTTGGGTCAATGGTTAAAATTTTATCAAGTGTTTCGGCGGCAAGCTCATATTCATGGGCTTTCAAAGCAATATGTGATAAATAAAATAATGCTGGTACATCTTCAGGTTCTTGCACAACCCAATGTGTAGCAATATCTAAGGCTGCTTGTAAATCATTTTGCTCAATAGCAACGTTTAAAGCACGCTGTTTGACCATGGTGGATTTGCTTTTGATTGCAAGCACGGTGTAATTATGAAGCGCGGTTGGGATGTCGTTATAAGCTAAGGCAAATTCTGCAATCATACTTTGTTTAATTGCATCATATCCTGAATTTGCATGGTAAACTTCTCCCACAGCCCGAATTGGGGCAGTAGAAGCCATGCTACCAACAAGTAAGAATGTGGTAGAATACTGCTTTATTGTCTGGCCGTTCAGTCGGCTATTTGTTAGACGCAATTTTTCTTGATCCAAGTAATGCTTTTTATGACGCCGATAATGCACAATAGCATAAATTTAGCGAAATGATGATCTGATATGTCTTTCTTTGCATTGGGTGTCAACCATCAAACCGCCTCTGTAGAACTGCGCGAACAGATTGCATTTAACCCTGAAAAGTTAACAGCGCTGCTTGAACAGCAAAGCCATGCACCTGAACTCAATGACATGGTGGTGGTATCTACATGTAATCGTACTGAAGTCTATGCGATGTCTGAAAGTGCAGACATGGTATTGAATTGGCTTGCCCAATCAAATGGTATCGATGTAAAGCAATTGTCAAATCATGTGTATCGTTATGAAAATGCACAAGCGGTGACACACCTCATGCGTGTGGCTAGCGGCTTGGATTCGCTCATGCTTGGTGAGCCTCAAATTTTAGGTCAAGTCAAAACGGCTTTGTCCTTAGCCAAAGATGCCGAAACCGTTTCCCCAAATTTAAACCGTATTTTTGAATATGCCTTTTATGCGGCAAAACGTGTGCGTTCTGAAACAGCGGTAGGAAGTCATGCGGTGTCGATGGGCTATGCCGTTGCTCAGCTAGCTTTACAGGTTTTTAGTCAGCCTGAAAAATTGACGGTGATGATTGTTGCTGCTGGTGAAATGAATAGCTTGGTTGCGAAGCATTTGGCCGAAATGGGTGTGGGTAGAATTATTATCTGTAACCGTACACGTGCCCGTGCTGAAGCTTTATCCCAAGAGATTGCTCATCGTGTAGAAGTTGAAATAATTGATTTTGCAGATTTGGCAGACAATCTACATCGAGCAGATGTAATTTCAAGTTGTACCGGAAGCTTGCATCAAGTGATTTATTTTGCGGATGTCAAAGCAGCACTGAAAAAACGCCGTTATAAACAAATGCTGTTGGTCGATTTGGCTGTACCACGAGATATTGAAGCCAAAGTCGAAAGTTTAGATGGCGTTTATTTATATGGTGTCGATGACCTGCAAACTGTCATAGAAGAAAACTTGGCTCAGCGTCGCCAGGCGGCAGTTGAAGCCGAAGTGATGGTTAATCAGCTTGCGACAGATTTAATCACACAGCAAAAAGTGAATTTGGCTGGCTCGACAATTCATGCATACCGTGAACATGGTGAGTCATTGCGTCAAGAAGAACTGGCTTTAGCCCTGAATCGTCTACAAAAGGGCGAAGATGCTGCGAAGATTATGCAAGAAATGTCGCATCGTTTAACCCAAAAGCTGTTGCATCCAACCTCTATCGTGCTGCGCAATGCTGCGATGGCGGAAGATCCTGCTTATTTTGAAATGTTAGAACAAAATTTAGTTAATGTGGCTGAAAATCGCCGTAAACCAAAGAAATAAATAAGCTGATTCATTGAAAAGTATGTTGTTCACAGCTTGAACTTGAAGTTAAAACTTAATCTTCAAGGAGTGTGAGCGATCTTTTTTTATCAATATCATAAATACGTTGTTTTAAATTACGCATTTCTGCAAGGCTAGAAAACTTATTCGACTTGATCTTGAGTTGTAAGAATTGATATTGCAATTTTGTCGATAAATCTGCTGCGAGTTTATCTGCTTGTTCAGGTGATGATGTATAGTCACTGATATTGGCATGCTCTAAAATATGTTGTAATTCATGATGATGTGCTGCGCAAGCACCGAGTACATAATAGGTCGATAACTCTGGGTCATCAGGCAATTCATCAAAAATCACATTGAAAATATTTAAAACGTGATAAAGCAAGAGATCTTGTGAAACTAAGGCGCGTAAAGGCTCAAAATGAATGTAGAGATAAGGATGATTGATTAAAATCGCAATCACATATTCTTCAGCATCAATTTTTGTACTAAAGCTCAGAGACGCATCATTATTGACTTGAGGCTGCCACTTTCGGCTAAACCCTAATTTTTCACGGAAATATTGTTGTAGCAAATAACGATATGAACCACCTTTCGGCAACAGTTCAGTGAGCTGTCTGAGTTCACCCATTACCTGACTTTTACCCTCAGGTGAACTGACATTATGATTTTGCGTTAAATGTGCAAAAACAAATTCAGAAAGAAGCGGTGAGGTGTGCAGTAACCGTCGAAAATTTTCAATACCTTCACGACGGATCAATGAATCTGGGTCATGGTCATTCGGCAAAACAAAGAATTTAAGTTCACGACCATCATTCAGCAGTGGGAGGGCAATTTCGAGCGTACGTCGAGCTGCTTTTTGACCTGCGGCATCTCCATCAAATGCAATGGTAATACGGCTATTTTGCTTAAATAAAATGTTTAAATGTTCAGTATTACTGGCAGTCCCTAAAGTCGCTACAGCGCCATGAATGCCATATTGCTGTAGGGCAATGACATCCATATAACCTTCGACCATTAACCAGTCTTGTGCTTTTTGTTTGCGGCCTTCATATAAACCATAAAGTAACTGGTTTTTATGGAAAACTTCAGAGTCTGGAGAGTTGATGTATTTCGGTTTGATTTCATCATTTAAGGCACGACCACCAAAACCGACCACACGACCTTTCGCATCTCGAATCGGGAAAATCACCCGCTCGCGCAGTAGGTCAAAGTCACGACCACTGTCACTGGTTCGAATCAAACCGAGAAGTTTGAGTCCTTGGATATCTTGTGGAAAGGCTTTTTCTAGATGTTGCCAATCTTCGGGGGCATAGCCTAAACGCCAATAGGCAATGGTGTCTGCACTGAGACCCCGTTGTTTAAAATAAGCTTGACCAATTGGACTGAGCGGCAGTTGTTGCTCATAAAACTGTGCGACATTTTCCAGCAAGTCATATAAGTTTCCGTCTTGCGGCACATCTTCAAAACCACTTGTAACTTGGTCAAAGTGAGCAAACGGATCGTTCCCATAAAAGGCGTCTTCGTTATTTTGAAACTCAGCAAATGGGTCGTGTTCGAAATTTACTGCAGCAGGAGCGGTGTGTGTTTCGCCTGTTTTGGGCGGCAGAGCTTTTGCTTCGATTGCAGGTTTTTGTACAGGTTTTGGTTTAGATTCGCGTTTATATTTGAGTTTATTGGAATCGTTATTGTCTTTCGGTAGTTCAATACCCGTTTGGCTTGATAAATCCTTCATCACTTCAATGAAGTTACGGCTACCAATATCCATTAAAAAACGGATGGCATTACCATTGGCCTGACAACCAAAGCAGTGAAAATATTGTTTATCACGATAGACATGGAAAGATGGCGATTTTTCCTGATGGAATGGGCAGCATCCTGAGTAGGTGCGTCCAGTCTTTTTCAATTTCACAAATTGACCAATCACATCGACAATATCGGTGCGATCTAAAATTTGATCAATTGTATGTTGAGGAATGGCCATGCTGTTTTATCTGTCTATCTATTGAATTTGGGCAGTTCGTGAAATATGTTGAAATCAGCAATGCTGTAAGTTCAGGTGGAGATGCAGTACAGCATCGTCCATCGAACTATTGTATACCTTTTAATCTAACCGAATCTGTAGATCCTGAAAAGATAAAAGGGCAAGTATTCTAACTTGCCCTTTGTGAAAAATCGACCTTCGTTGCGACTATATTATTCAGCTTATTCTGACGACTCAGTTTTTTCGCTATGAGGACGATCCAATAAGCCAAAGCTTAAACGATTGGTTAAACTGCGTTTTTCTTCATCGGTTTCAACTACGTCTGTAGAGGTTTGCTCAGACATCGTCTGTGCTTCTTTACCGAAAATACCCAAAGTTGCACGGTTAAGGAAGCTGCCTTCACTACGTGCAGCACGCATATTGACCGTACCGTCTGACTTCACAAGTTTTGGATAGTTTAGCTTAAGCACTTCAATGTATTGCTGAGACGTGGTTTTATCACCAAGTTTGTCATAACCATAGGCTACAGTCGCTAGAGCTTCTGGAACTTGTGGCGCTTGTGGATAATGTTCGATCACCCAAAGTGAACGTTCAACAGCAGCTAACCATGCTTTACGCTTCACATTAAAACGTGCCGCATTCATTTCGCTTTCAGCCAATTCTTGACTGATGAACTTCATACGTTGTGCGGCATCGACTGCATATTCGCTCGATGGGTAGCGACGGATAAAGTCGACAAAGTTTTGATAAGCCACTTTGAGATAGCTCACATCACGATGCGATTGCTTTAAAGAAGTATAGCGAAGCAAACCGTTGTAGTTTTGCTCCATGTTTGAAACACCACGCACGTAGTACGCATAATCAACTTGCGGATGTTGTGGGTTCATTCGAATAAAACGGTCTGCAAGTGCAATCGCACCTTCATAGTCTTTTTGCTGAAACTTTACATACAATAGTTCAAGTTGTGCTTGCTGCGCATAGTTACCTGTAGGGTAGTAGGTCTCTAGAGCTTCAAGGTGTTTTGCTGCATCTGTATATTGGTTACGTTCAAGCGCTTTTTGTGCTTTTTCGATATAAATCTGTTCGCTTGATTGTGGACCTGTGTCGACCACTTCTTTCTTTGGATTACTGCTACAGCCTACCATTGCCGATGCAATGCCTATTGTTAGAGCAAGCATTGTCATTTTATATTTTGGTAGCGACATAAAAATTCCTCTGTTAATACGGGCAATGAGCTACAATTGAACTATTAAACCACTTTTGTCTGAATGAGCAAATGAGTCAAGCACAATCTTCCAATTCTAATTTCCCTGAAACTGATTTCAATTTACTTGAAGATTCTGAGGATGCAGATAACCATACTTCAGACTCAACTGCAACACGTTTATCGTTGCAATTTCAATTGGATGAAAGCTATTTAGGACAACGTATTGATCAGGTTTCAGCACTGGTTTGGACTGATTTTTCTCGTGAAAAGCTAAAACAGTGGCTCAAAGAGGGCCATTTGTTGGTCAATGGTAACACTGTGAAACCAAAGTACAAATGCGAAGGAAAAGAGTTACTGACTTTAGACGTCGAGTTAGAAGCACAAACCCGTAGCTTACCTGAAGATATTCCACTTAATATTGTCTATGAAGATGACGATATTATGGTGATTAATAAACCTGTCGGTATGGTTGTTCATCCGGGCGCTGGAAACAGTACAGGCACATTGGTGAATGCAATTTTGCACCACTACCCAAAATCTTCAGAGTTGACCCGTGCAGGTTTGGTGCATCGTATTGATAAAGACACCTCAGGTCTGTTGGTTGTGGCGAAAAACCTCGAATCCCAATTTTCTTTAAGTAAGCAATTGGCGAAGAAATCGGTTTACCGTATTTACGATTTGATCGTATATGGCAACATTATTGCAGGCGGTACAGTGGATGAGCCAATTAAACGTCATCCTGTTGATCGCATTAAAATGGCTGTATTGCCGGGCGGTAAAGATGCAGTGACTCACTATAATGTGAAAGAACGTTTCCAAAACTTTACCCGCGTTCAAGCACGTCTAGAAACGGGTCGTACCCATCAAATTCGTGTGCATTTTACTTATATCGGTCATGGTCTTGTGGGCGATCAAGTGTATGTACCACGTGTACGTATGCCTGCAGGCGCGTCGATGTTATTAGATGACACTTTACGTGGCTTTAAACGTCAGGCTTTACATGCGGTTAAATTGGGTCTCGTTCATCCACGTACAGGTGAAGACATGATGTTTGAAGCACCATGGCCTGAAGACTTTAACCAATTGGTTGAAGTTTTACGTAGCGAAAACAAAGCTTATTAAGTTTTAAACTGATTTACACGCCATAGATAGAAAAGGACGGTAACATGCAATTTGTTCAGGGACTTCCACAGGGTGTTTTTGTGGGACAAACTCGAGTTCATCATGATCAGACGCAACCCGCTGAACAACCTGAGCTGGCAGGATTTAATCTGGCATTGCATGTGGGAGATGATGCAGCGCGTGTGCAAAAGCACCGGATGCAATTGCTCAAAGACTTTGCTAAATATGGCGTGAATAAAATCAGCTGGATGAACCAAACGCACAGTAGGCTATGCCATCGCATTGATGAACAGATCAACTTTGTTGCACCCGAAGGCGATGGTATGGTCACGCAGTCTAAACATCATGCCCTGATGATGATGACCGCAGACTGCTTACCCGTGGTTTTGGGTAATGCTGACGGGACAGAAGTTGCCAATCTGCATGCAGGTTGGAAGGGCTTGGCCAACGGTATTGTGGAAAACACCATTGCAGCCATGCACACTCAGCCAACATGGGCTTGGTTGGGGGCAGCTATTTGCCAAGAGAGTTTTGAAATTGGTGCAGAAGTCAAAGCTGCCTTTTGTTCCAAATACCCAGAACTTGAAAGTGCATTTAAAGCTTGTGTAAGGGAAGGCAAATATTATGCTGATCTTTATGCGATAGCGCGTTATATTCTTGCATTACATGGGGTTAAAGCCGTAACAGGTGGCGACCAATGTACCTTTTTGCAAGCTGAAGAATATTTTTCTTATCGCCGCGAAGCGAAAACAGGACGTATGGCAACATTCGTCTTTATGCTTTGAAAATGCTAAACTTGACTGAATCTATCGACTTTTAAATGTTATGTCTTTGACTGCTAAATCTCTTGCTGTTGTTTACCACAGTCCCTATGGGCACACTGCCAAAGTGGCGAATTTCATTGTACAAGGTGCAGAAAAAGCCGGTGTAAAAGTCCATCTCATGAATGTAGAGCATGTGGATTGGGATGAATTGGACAGTGCAGATGCCATCGTTTTTGGATGCCCAACCTATATGGGCAGTATGAGTGCGGCAATGAAATTATTCATGGAGCAATCATCTAAACGCTGGTTAGCACGGACATGGCAAGGCAAGTTAGCCGCTGGTTTTACCAATGGTGGCGGCTTAAGTGGAGATAAATTGGCAGTATTGCAGCAAATCAATTTATTCGCCATGCAGCACGGCATGTTGTGGAGCGGTCTTCCATTGATGCCAACTGGACGCAGCACAACAGATTTAAATCGGATGTCGAGCTTTTTAGGTTTAATGACACAATCGGATAATGCGCCTGTTGAAGTCACGCCACCTGAGGGTGATTTAGAAACTGCTATTTGGTTTGGTGAATATCTGGGGTTGTTGTTAAATAAAGTTAATTAATTTGTAAATAAATCGTTTGAACTATCATTTATAAATCTTTGAAAACCCTAGTGATGGAAATGTTACTGGGGTTTTTATTGACCTAAAATTCGTGAAAATTGGCATTTTGTATAATTGAGTTGTGATGCGTGTCACAAATTGCCATTCATTTACGCCAACGCTATTGATTTAATCTTATCATAAATTTCACTCGGGATGAGTGACGAATATTAAAAAGGATTAAATAATCGTGAAAAAAACAATAGTCGCAATGGCATTGACCTTATGTGTTTCTGACGTTGTTTTTGCAGCAGAAGGATTGGTGGGATTAGCAGATGAAGAATTGTCTGCCATCAATGGTGCTGCATTGATGAATATGTCCTATACCGATCCTATTTTGGTCAACCAACAAATGGTCGATGAAAATATTGGTTTCTACAAACTCAGTTTAGATGCCGTCATGGATCTGAACGTCAATGTCAAAAGTTTGCAACTCGGCTGTGGTGGGGTAAATGGGTCAAATGGCTGTGATATTGATATTCGTCATCTAGCGTTGAGTGGTAATGCAACGTCGACCGATGCCAACGGTAATCCCGTCTTTAATGGTGATCGAGCGTCAACCAGTGCCGAACTGAAAAATCCGTTTATTGAATTTGCAATTAAAAACCCAAAACAAGCCGCTTTACGCGAAGTTAAAGGCTTCCGTGTCAGTGCTGAATCAATTACAGGTTTATTGACCACTGGTATTCAAAACACGGGTGCGCCGACAGATGGGATTAAGTCACTGAGCGGTTATATGAAAATTGCACCGACTACAGGGACAGCAAAGACCCAAGCCGCGATCTTTGGGGATAGCACCAGTGAGACTTTATCGGGGAACTTGGTGATTAATACGATTTGGAACAATGATCGTAGCTTTGTAAGTCAACCTGAAAATAGTAAGGGTTTAAAAATTCCTTCAATGAATGTGCCATTTACCGTCCCTGAAATTACCATCAACGGAAAACGACAAACTCAAGCCGTTGCCAAAAATATCAGTGCGACAGTGCCATCGATTCAACTCAACCGTGATAGTGGTAGTTTACAGGTCAAACTTGACCGTAATTTGTTATGGGTAGAAGGGGCGCAGTTCTTTATGGATTCTGGCTCATCAATTGATGGTTTGAAAATGAACATTACCTTTGAGCAAGCCTTAAATATGATTCATAACATTCCATTAAATGGCACAGCCGGTTATTTATCGCTTCAATCTCAAGATATTAGTTGGCCAGATGCCAATGCAGATGATATTGCACGTACAGGTTGGTGGATGTCATTTAAAGACCCGATCAATATTGGCAAATTGAATCCAACATCTGAAGTGGATATCTCAGGCGTCTTGCCACAAGTTGCTCAAAAAGTATCGCAAATTTTAACCAATGAACCAATTTATATTCCCTTAGGTTCTGCTGTTGGTGCAGCATTTGGTCTGCCAATTTATAAAAATGTAGGTTCAATTAACCTCAGTAATGCAGGTGCGGCCAATTTAACGTTAAAAAATCAGGTCTTGGGGAATCAGGAAGTTCGGACTAACTGTTTTGGTGGGTTGAAATTCTGCTAAATCTGCAATTTAAAAATAAAAAAACCTCCAAGATGGAGGTTTTTTTATTGAACTTATTTATGAAAAATACGGGCTTTATCGCGCTGCCAATCACGGTCTTTTTCCGTTGCACGCTTGTCGTGAAGCTGTTTACCTTTTACTAGGGCGATTTCAAGTTTGGCATGAGGACCTTTCCAGTAACATGCCAAAGGCACACATGAATAACCTTTTTGGTTAATCGCACCTTGTAGTTTTTCAATTTCACGGCGGTTCAGCAATAATTTACGAGTACGTGTTGCTTCAGGCACCACATGTGTCGAAGCACTCAGTAAAGGTTGCACTTGAGCGCCGAATAAAAATGCTTCACCATTTTTAAACGTAATATAGCTCTCTACGATAGTCATACGACCCGCACGCATTGATTTGACTTCCCAGCCTTGTAATGAAAGACCCGCTTCAAATTTTTCTTCAATGAAATAATCGTGACGCGCACGCTTATTTAGGGCAATCGTACTGCTACTATTTTTTTTAACTACTGCTTTCGTCATAATCAAAAACTTCCAAACTTAGCACTATTGTACCCGAACTTTGAATAAGATGAAGTTTTTAAATTTACAAGCTGACTTCACCTATAAATCAAGATTTTGTTAAAATACCCGTCTACAAAATAACAGAGTACAACTGGATGTCTAAAACTCGTGTAATTTATCCGGGCACATTCGATCCAATTACTAATGGTCATATCGACTTAGTGACACGTGCATCACGCATGTTTGACGAAGTTGTCGTGGCAATTGCAATTGGACATCACAAAAACCCTGTGTTTAGTCTGGAAGAACGTGTTGCACTAGCGCAAGAGTCTTTAAGTCATTTGTCAAATGTTGAGTTTGTAGGTTTTGATGGGCTGTTGGTCAACTTCTTTAACGAGCAAAAAGCAACAGCCGTGTTACGTGGTTTACGTGCAGTTTCAGATTTTGAATATGAATTTCAATTGGCAAATATGAATCGCCGTTTGGACAGTAAATTTGAAGCCGTGTTCTTAACCCCATCAGAGCAATATTCGTTTATTTCATCTACGCTCGTGCGTGAAATTGCACGTTTAAATGGTGATGTCACTCAGTTTGTACCACAAGCTGTCGTGGAAGCCTTTAAGCGTAAACAACAGCAAGGTTGGTAGAGTGTCTTTATATATCACTGATGAATGCATCAACTGCGATGTCTGTGAACCTGTATGCCCCAATGAGGCGATTTTCATGGGGGAACTCATTTATGAGATTAACCCTGATTTGTGTACGGAATGCGTTGGGCATCACGATAAACCGCAATGTCAGTTGTTCTGTCCGGTGGATTGTATTCCATTGGATCCGGCACATCCTGAAACTCAGGAACAGCTTCAACAAAAGTACGAAAAACTAACTGCTCAAAAAACATCAAGCAATTAGTTGTCAGATTTGTTAGAATGCGCCCCGAAGTGAACCAGACGATCGCTGCTGTGTATAGGTCTCCGTGACTAAAGCAGGGGAGGAAAGTCCGGGCTTCATAGGGCAAGGTGCCAGGTAACGCCTGGGCGGTGTGAACCGACGGAAAGTGCAGCAGAGAGTAGACCGCCTTCATTATGGTTTCGAGCAATCGAAATCGGAGGTAAGGGTGAAAGGGTGCGGTAAGAGCGCACCGCGTGTCTGGTAACAGTTCACGGCATGGTAAACCCCACCGGAAGCAAGACCAAATAGGGATCCTTTAGGCATGGCCCATGCTGGATCCGGGTAGGTCGCTTGAGCGTATGAGTGATTGTACGCCTAGAGGAATGATCGTCCTCGACAGAACCCGGCTTATCGGTTCACTTCAACAAATTTTGATCAAATACGCGCATTATGGGCTTGACGATATTTAAATATCCCTCCATAATGCGCGCACAGTTTAAGGCTATGTAGCTCAGTTGGTTAGAGCACCGCACTCATAATGCGGGGGTCACAAGTTCAAGTCTCGTCATAGCCACCATATTCAAAAAAAGACCACTCCGATTGAGTGGTCTTTTTTTTGTTTCTGCGTTTTAAAGTCTCAAGTTTTTTATCTTAAATATCATCGATAGACAAAACGACGCATACCTGCACGTAAGGCAAATGCGCCATGCATATATACGCCACCGAGCCAATACGGCAAATTGTAAATATCTTCATGGCGATATTTAACTAAAGCAAACTCAGCCAATAGTCCTTCAAAGAACATGCCGCCAATGGCAAGTATAATGGCTAATATCAGTAGCCATGTACGCTCATAGCTAAATAACCAACGAATAAAAAAGCTAAGGTAAAAAATCCAACAAAGTGCTTCGGGATGAAAATTACCAAATCCGCTGAGTATGTAGACTATGGCAAATAGTATTAGGCTCTCGACGAGGGGCGCAGTGCTGTCATGATGGCAACTGAGCTGAGTCATCACATAGTGTTTGAGTAGTTGCGTAAGTTGGATGTAGCTAAATGCCATGAAAGCAAAGGCAATAAAAAAGCCGGGGAATACCCACCAAGCCTGATGGAAAAATAATGGGTGGGGATAACTAAGCGTTTGGGTATAGACATGAATCGCATCGCAAAAAGTTGCGACGACTGCTGCTAGCAGGGCAAGTATAAATATGCCTGAGAATTGAGTGGTTCTCGTCATCATTCATCCTGAAAAGTGGGTCTTTTTATTTTATGTGTTCTTTATAGTCTGAATTTGAGGAAAAGGCTATGACAAGTTACGAGATGCTTATGGGTTAAATGTTAATTTATAGCGCTACTGCTATACTCAATACATAGTTAACTTGATGAATATAAATAGAAATGATGAATAACCAATTAAACTTGGCTAAAGATAATTTTGAGAATATTGAAACTGCATGGGAGGGTGATCTTTGGGATCGCCGCCGTTTAGGTGAACAACTCACCAATTATGTTGACCGCTTAAATTGTGGAGCTGTTCTTGCTTTGGATGCGCGTTGGGGTGAGGGCAAAACGTGGTTTGTCCGACATTGGGCAAAGCATTTAATGGATACTGAGCATAACGTCATTTACCTAGATGCATTTGCTAATGATTATTTGGAAGATCCATTTTTAACTATTGCCGCTGAAATAAGTCAAACTTTTAAAGAATCAAAAGAAATTGATGATGATGAAATTAAAGATTTTAATGCAAAGACTGCTTCAGTTTTAATATCGTTGGCGGCAGTTATTCCAATGATTGCGGCTAAAGCGGGGATGCATTGGATTGGCATGGGTGGAGCTGGAGAAGCATTTAAAGAGGTATATGAAGAAGGAAAAGCGTTGTATGACACAGCAAGTGAGGAAATAGCTGCAAAAGTTAAGGAGAAAATCGAAAAGAAAATTGAGAATCATCAGGTTGAGAAACAAACAATTCATGACTTTAAGAAAGAACTTGCTGTATTAGCTGGAAAATTAGATAAACCTTTAGTTTTTATTATTGATGAATTGGATCGTTGTCGTCCTGATTTTGCGATACGATTAATTGAAAGGGTTAAACATTTCTTTGATATTCCTAAAATTGTTTTTGTTTTGGTGATGAATAAGCCACAATTATCACAGTCAGTTCAGAATTTTTATGGTTATGAAGCAGAGATAACAGCTGATTATTTTGAAAAATTTATAGATTTAACAATTAAATTTCCAAATTTGGAACCTTATATTAACTATGAAAATGTATTGAAGGAAGAACTTTATAGAATTGGTGAGATGGAGCATAAAGAAGCTTTAAATGAATTCTTTTTTTGGGTATTAGCATTACAAAATTATAAAAACTTCAACTCACGTGAATTAAAAAGAAAAATTAATCAATATGCTATTTTGAAAACTAATGATTTTAGAAAAAACCTAATATTAATTGCGTTTGTATTTGGTGTGGAATTTTCAAAAGATTTGAAAATATTTCGTTTAGTTTTAAGTAAGTTAGTTGAAAAATTTAATTTGTCTTTTAGTGACAGTAAATTTCTTGGAAATATTATTATCAGTAAACTACGAACTGAATATTTCATTGATGAATTTCATATAGGAAATTTATATAATAAACAAGTAACATTGAATGAAAAATATGTATCAGTGGGACAACAAGATGCCAAAGAATTGTATATGCTGGAAACTTATACTCCCTTTGCTATCCAGAAATTAAAACACTCCGATGATTTTATAATTGATTGGAAAAACTATGTTGAATCGGGATTTAATCTAGATATTTGATTAATGTATCAACATCATCCGTCTGCAATTTTTCCCGCATCTTTAAAAACTGCTTTTCATCTAAGTCATAGAGCTTGAGGGAAAGTAGTTTTTTGATATCTTCTTCAGGAAAGCGATATTTAATAATTTTAGCAGGGACTCCGCCTACTACTGCATAAGGTGGCACATCTTTAGTCACCACAGCACCTGTAGCAACGACAGCACCTTCACCCAGTGTAACACCTTGCATAATCATGGCACGTGAGCCGATCCAGCATCCATCACCAATAATTGTGTCACCCGCAGGGACAAAACTCCGTGTATCAAACGGAAAGGCTGAAATCCAGTCCGTGCGGTGGAGTTGGTTACCACCCATCATAATCACGCATTCTGCGCCAAAACAGACAAAATTACCGATATGTAGCTGGTCTATCGGCTTCTCAGTTGTTGCGGGTTTGTCGTGCAAATAACGCACCACACAGCGCTCAAAACCCTGATCCCAATATGCAGAATAATATGAATAATTACCTTTGATGTGAATATTTGGGTTCTTCACTGTTTTAGAGATGAACTCAAATTCACACCAATGATTGACAGGTGAATTAATCAATTTTTCAGACATAACTGGGATACAAAAATAGGGAATGTGCCATTATACCGAATAGATCTTTACGCTGGTGAACAATCCAATTCCACAAATGAACTGATGGCAAAACTAAGTTTTTAGGTGGTTTTAGATTGTTGAGGAATACGGGCAATGACCTTAATTTCAAAATCAAAACCCGCCAGCCAATTCACACCAATCGCTGTCCAGTTCGGATAAGGCTTTTGGGTAAATACCTGATTTTTGACTTTCATAATGCTTTCAAATTGCTGTTCAGGATCAGTATGAAAGGTGGTGACATCAACGATATCATCAAAAGTACAACCAGCAGCTGCCAATGTTGCAGCCAGGTTTTCAAAAGCCCGTTCTACCTGTTTCTCAAAATCAGGTTCAGGAGAACCATCCTCACGGCTACCAACCTGACCTGATACAAAGAGTAAATCTTCCGATTTGATGGCAGCCGAGTAACCATGCTGTTCATACAAAGCATGCCGATCTTGGGGAAATATTGCAGTTCTTGTCATGACTATTCTCGCTTAATGTTAAATTTAAAAAAATATTTTTAAAAACGGCATAAGTTTTTACATACGCTTCGTATGTAAACATAATTGACATACGGGCCGTATGTCAATTAAAATTTTGGTAAGGATGAGGTAAGCAAAGCAATGTCTGTTCGTGAACAAAAAATGGCGGCAACCCGCAAGAAACTGATTGAAGTGGCACGTCGTGCATTTGCTGAGTATGGTTATGCAGACACGTCCATGGATAAACTCACGGCAGACGCGGGGCTGACCCGTGGCGCGCTGTACCATCATTTTGGCGACAAACGGGGCTTATTTGCTGCTGTGGTCGATCAAATTGATTCAGAAATGGCTTCATCTGCCCAGCAGCATCTGGAGCAGCCTGAAGATCTTTGGGAAGGGCTGATGCTTGAAGGGCAAGCCTATATTGAAAATGCTTTGAATCCTGAATTTCAGCGTATTGTACTGCGTGATGGGCCAGCTGTATTGGGAGATCCTGCACATTGGCCCAGTCAAAACAAATGTTTGCAGTCTACCCGTGAGTGCGTACAACAGTTATTGGCAGTAGATCGAATTAAAGCAGTAGATCCTGAAGCGGCTGCCGTATTTTTAAATGGCGCTGCCATGAATGCCGCACTTTGGGTCGCCTCCAGTGAGCATCCTGAACAGGCACTCCCAGAAGCATTACATGCCTTTCAAGTCTTTGCGTCAGGATTGTTAAAAGAAGGATAGAGTGGGGTTGTTGATAATCAATTGTCTGAATATAAAAAACCCCTCAAAAGAGGGGCTTAAAATTGCTTATCTTAATGAATTAAAGATATTCAACTTTAGAAATTTCATACTCAACTTCACCTTGTGGTGTGTTGATTTTTACATCGTCGCCTTCGTTTTTACCCAAAAGACCACGCGCAATTGGTGAATTCACAGAGATTTTGTTGATTTTAAAATCTGCTTCGTCATCACCAACGATTTTATAAGTCTTTTGTTCTTCAGTATCTAAGTTTTCAATGGTCACAGTCACACCGAAAACTACACGGCCATTTTGCTCAAGTGATTTAACATCAATCACTTGGCAAGCACCCAATTTACCTTCGATATCTTGGATACGGCCTTCACAGAAACCTTGTTGCTCACGAGCAGCGTGGTATTCTGCGTTTTCTTTCAAATCCCCATGTTCACGCGCTTCAGCAATTGCTGCAGTAATACGTGGACGGTCAACACTTTTAAGTTGCTGTAATTCTTTCTCTAGGGCAATTTTGCCTTCGGGAGTCATAGGATAACGTTGCATTGTTGTCCCTCATATTTGTAAAAAAGAAAAAATCAGTAAAATTTTTACTGACCTAGAAATGAAAAAAAGCCCGCCACCGAGAGGTGGCGGGACTTCTCGGTAACTTAATTAACCTTTAGTAAGGTCTTGTAAGCGGTATACATCCATTGGCAATTTGATTGCTAAAGCTTGGCATACTGCATCAGCACCGTTAAGGGTAGTTGTGTAATACACTTTACCTTGTAATGCAGAGCGGCGGATCGAGAATGAATCTTCTTGAGCCTGTTTGCCTTCAGTTGTATTGATAATGAGGTGAACTTCGCCATTTTTCAAGCGGTCTACGATATTAGGACGGCCTTCAGTCACTTTGTTCACACGTTCACATTCAATACCAGCATCTTTAATCACATCATAAGTACCGCCAGTAGCGATGACTTTGAAGCCAAGATCTGTTAACTGTTTCGCAATACCAACAGCACGAGGCTTGTCAGAATGACGAACAGATAAGAATGCATGTTTTACTTCGCCTTCCGTTGGTAGGCCTGGTAAACGGTCATTAGAGCCTAACACAGCTTTATAGAACGCTTCACCAAATGTTTTGCCTACACCCATCACTTCGCCTGTAGATTTCATCTCAGGGCCAAGAATTGGGTCAACACCAGGGAATTTGTTGAATGGGAACACTGCTTCTTTTACAGAGAAGTGTTCAGGAATAATCTCTGTAGTGAATCCTTGAGATTCTAAAGATTGACCAGCCATACAACGCGCAGCAACTTTCGCTAAAGATTCACCAATGCACTTAGATACGAATGGAACAGTACGTGATGCACGTGGGTTCACTTCTAGAATGTATACGTCAGTGCCTTTAACAGCAAACTGTACGTTCATTAAACCAATTACGCCAAGCTCTTTCGCCATAGCGATGGTTTGACGGCGCATTTCGTCCTGAACTTCTTTAGATAAAGAGTAAGGAGGAATAGAACATGCTGAGTCACCTGAGTGAATACCAGCTTGTTCGATGTGCTGCATGATACCGCCGATCACAACGTCTTTACCGTCAGATACGCAGTCCACGTCAACTTCAATCGCGTCATCTAGGAAGTGGTCAAGAAGTACAGGTGCTTCGTTCGATGCTTGAACCGCATCACGTAAGTAGCGTTTCAATTCGTCATCGTTGTACACGATTTCCATCGCACGACCACCAAGTACATAAGATGGACGTACCACAAGTGGGTAGCCAACTTTTGCAGCTTCGGCCATACCTTCTTCAGCAGATTTTACTATGCTGTTGTTTGGTTGACGAAGTTGTAGACGTTGAATCATTTGTTGGAAACGTTCACGGTCTTCTGCACGGTCAATCGCGTCAGGTGATGTACCGATAATTGGCGCACCAGCTTCTTCCAAAGCACGAGCCAATTTAAGCGGAGTCTGACCACCGTACTGAACGATAATGCCTTTAGGCTTCTCGATACGTACGATTTCAAGTACATCTTCCAAAGTGATTGGTTCGAAGTACAAACGATCTGATGTGTCGTAATCTGTAGAAACAGTTTCAGGGTTACAGTTCACCATGATAGTTTCATAACCGTCATCACGCATTGCAAGGGCAGCGTGTACACAGCAGTAATCGAATTCGATACCTTGACCAATACGGTTAGGACCGCCACCGATGACCATGATCTTGTCGCGAGTAGACGGATTCGCTTCACATTCTTCATCGTAAGTTGAGTACATGTAAGCTGTATCAGATTCGAATTCAGCCGCACAAGTATCGACACGTTTGTAAACAGGGGTTACGCCCAAGTTCCAACGGTGTTTACGGAATTGTTTTTGTGAAATGCCCATCAATTTCGCAATACGAAGGTCAGATAAACCTTTGCGTTTGAACGAACGGATGTTGTCAGCGTTTAAGTCACCGAAACCTAAAGATTTGATTTTTTCTTCAGTTTTGATGATGTCTTCGATTTGGATTAAGAACCAACGGTCAATATTCGTTGCAGCGAACACTTCATCAAGTGTAAAGCCATGACGGAATGCATCGCCCACGTACCAAATACGCTCAGGACCTGGCACTTTAAGTTCTTGAAGGATTTTTTCTTTCGCACCTTCAGTACCCACTTCGATTTTTTCATCAAAGCCCGCAGCACCCACTTCAAGACCACGAAGCGCTTTTTGTACAGACTCTTGGAAGTTACGGCCAATCGCCATCACTTCACCCACAGATTTCATCTGTGTAGTCAAAGTTGCGTCAGCTTGCGGGAATTTCTCGAAGTTGAAACGAGGAATTTTCGTTACAACATAGTCGATCGCAGGTTCGAAAGATGCAGGAGTTGTGCCGCCAGTGATGTCATTTTTCAATTCATCAAGGGTATAACCGACAGCCAATTTCGCCGCGATTTTCGCAATTGGGAAACCAGTTGCTTTAGAAGCAAGGGCAGATGAACGAGAAACACGTGGGTTCATCTCGATCACAACCATACGGCCGTCTTTCGGGTTGATACCGAACTGAACGTTCGAACCGCCAGTTTCTACACCAATTTCACGAAGTACTGCTAAAGATGCATTACGTAAAAGTTGGAATTCTTTGTCAGTCAATGTTTGCGCAGGAGCAACAGTGATTGAGTCACCTGTGTGCACGCCCATTGGGTCAAAGTTTTCGATTGTACATACAATGATACAGTTGTCGTTTTTGTCACGAACAACTTCCATTTCGTACTCTTTCCAACCAATTAAAGATTCATCGATCAGCAATTGGTGAGTAGGAGAAAGGTCGAAACCGCGTTCACAGATCTCGATAAATTCTTCTTTGTTGTATGCGATACCACCGCCTGAACCACCCATCGTGAATGATGGACGGATAATTACAGGGAAGCCGAAACGTGCTTGAATTTCAAGTGCGTGTTCCATGCTTTCTGCAACGTCAGCGCGAGGGCATTCCAAACCGATTTTGCGCATCGCGATATCGAAAAGTTTACGGTCTTCCGCTTTTTCGATAGCTTCTTTGGTCGCGCCAATCAATTCAACATTGTATTTTTCTAAAATACCGTTGGCATCGAGTGCAAGAGCACAGTTCAATGCTGTTTGACCACCCATTGTAGGAAGAACTGCGTCTGGGCGTTCTTTCTCAATGATTGCAGCTACAGTTTGCCAAGTGATCGGCTCGATGTAAGTTGCGTCTGCCATCGCAGGGTCAGTCATAATGGTCGCTGGGTTAGAGTTCACCAAAATAACACGGTAGCCTTCTTCACGAAGGGCTTTACATGCTTGCGCACCTGAGTAGTCAAACTCACATGCTTGACCGATCACAATCGGACCAGCACCAATAATTAAGATGCTTTTAATGTCTGTACGTTTAGCCATGATGCTTCCTTAATTACTTCTTAGATGCTTCGATAAGTTCGATGAAATGATCGAACAGTGGTGCGCAGTCATGTGGACCAGGGCTTGCTTCTGGGTGACCTTGGAAACTGAACGCAGGTTTGTCTGTACGATGAATCCCTTGAAGGGTTTGGTCGAACAGTGATTTGTGCGTAGCTTTCAAGTTTGCAGGAAGAGTTTCTGCATCCACTGCGAAGCCGTGGTTTTGAGAAGTAATCATCACTGTACCATTTTCTAAGTTTTGTACAGGATGGTTAGCACCGTGGTGACCGTGAGGCATTTTCACAGTTTTTGCACCTGATGCAAGTGCAAGAATTTGGTGACCTAAGCAAATACCGAATACAGGTACATTGCGTGCGTCTTCTACAATTGTTTTTACAGCTTCAATTGCATAATCACATGCTGCTGGATCGCCGGGGCCGTTCGATAAGAACACGCCATCTGGATTCAGCGCAAGTACATCAGCAGCAGGAGTTTGCGCAGGCACGACAGTCAATTTACAACCGCGGTCTGCGAGCATACGTAAGATGTTGGTTTTGACACCGTAATCGTATGCTACAACATGGAATTTAAGTTCTGGTTGAGCGAAACCTTTACCAAGCGCCCAAGAGCCTTCAGTCCACTCGAAACCGGTCGGATCACAGCATTCTTTTGCAAGGTCTAAACCATTAAGACCACCAAAAGCACGTGCTTTAGCTAACGCTTCTTCTTCAGTTGCATTTTCACCAGCAAGGATACAACCGTTTTGCGCACCTTTTGATCGCAGAATACGCGTTAATTTACGAGTATCAATATCTGCGATAGCAACAACATTGTGTTGTTTAAGGTAATCACTTAGTGATTGCTCAGCACGGAAGTTGCTATGCAATAAAGGTAGGTCACGAATGATCAATCCGTTGGCCCATACTTTATGAATTCGACCTGACTCAGCGTCTTCATCATTACAACCTGTGTTACCGATATGTGGGTAAGTTAGGGTCACAAGTTGTTGTGCATAACTTGGGTCAGTCAAAATTTCTTGATAGCCAGTCATGGCAGTGTTGAAAACGACTTCACCAGTCGTACTACCCGATGCGCCAATTGAAGTACCTTTAAAAATAGTACCATCGGCAAGGGCTAAAATTGCTGGGGTGCTCAAACCAAAGCTCCTGAAATTTAGGCTGTAAAAAAGCGAGAAGACGAAAAAAAAGGAAGGTTGCTTAAAAACCTACCCTCCTTACATCTGCTCGCTTGAACTTAACACGGCATTATACGCAGAAAGCCACTGAAAGTCCATCGTAAATATTAGGAATAAAGCAGATAAAGCGCTTGCATTTTAGAATAAAGTTTGGTTTTGCAAAATCGTAGAAAAATGTAAGCAATTAATTATTGTCAGACAAATCATAAATTAAAATTTATCAATAAGCGCTATTGTGGTTCGGTCAGCAAAAACTATAGGTACAAAGTCATGGCAACACAACAAAAACAAACAGCGGCTAAATCCTCCCTGAAAGAAGTCGTTATCGAAGGTGCTGAAAAGCTTGAACAAGTTGCAAAAGAAGCGAGTGTCCAAGCCACAGAAGCGGTCACTGAAAGCAAAGAAAAGATCGGAGCAGAGGCAAAGCAGTTGAATGCCAGTGTGCAAGATCAATTGCGTCAGTTGAAGCAAGATGTGTTGAATAAACTTGATCAGCTAAAAGTTCAATTTGGTTCATCGCAAAAAGATTTTAGTGAACTCAAAGAATTTGTGAAAACTGAGTTTAATACGGTTATTGATGATCTTTCAAAACTTGGAAAAGAGCTGAAAGAAGATGTGACCCAAATTTCAGGAAAACACAAAGATCATCTAACAGAAACATTTAAGCGTTCTAAGGAACATACTTTGGAAGCGTGGAAAAAAATTTCACCAGTGAAAGCTGAAGTTACGGATCAAACCACAGATCTTAAAAGTTAATTGTGAATGACATGAATTTTAAAGCGCTTAAGCTAAGTCTAGTCATTCCAGGGAGCTGGATTGGGTGAGAGCGAATTAAACTTAAAGTTAACGCTATATATGCATAAGGGAGCCATTAATGGCTCCCTTATTGTGAATAGTACATTTAAGTACAAAGCACTTATTTAAAAATAAGCAGGCAATAAAAAAAGCAAAAGATCGTACTTTTGCTTTTTATTGAAGATCAAAACATTAAAAAGTTTAGAACTGATGTAGCCAATCACGTTTGTTGTGAAAGTCAGCATTTGGACTACTATGCTGCATGGCATAGTACTGTTCACCTTGAGAGGTTTTCAGTACTGCAGTTAGACCGATATAGAGATCTTCCCATTTAAGTTTGTACTTCAGCATAAATTCTGTCAGATCAAGACTGACATTTAAGCCATAGTGCGTCCGTTTCAACTGATTCAGTTCGATATCGTAAGCAGCTTGTGGCGGCATATCTTCTGGATAGCGATATTCTTCAAACTGGTAAACCTGCCAAGCTTGTGAAGGGGAGAGGTTGATTTCACGATAAAAGTCTTCATTGCGTACACCAATAAAAACTTCTAAGCAGGTCTGTTCCCACAAAAAATCGATTCGTGGGTGAGCTGATACCAATTCTGGCCATTGAATCAGTTGGTTTGGGTCTCGAATCCAATAACCCACATTTAAAGTATATGGGCTTTGTTGTTCGATAGCACCAACGACTGATACAGCCTGAAAGCGACGATCAAAAGCGCTGAGTTCGAAACTTGCCATAAATGCTTAGTTAGACAGGTGTGCGTAGCGAACAAGGTTAGACAGTTTTGCATTTTGTTTTGCCGCTTTGCGGTAAATCAAAGCAATCTTACCAATCGTTTGAACAACTTCAGAACCTGAAACAGTCGCAATTTCAGTAATCATTGCAGCACGAGCTTCACGGTCTTCTGCCACCACTTTCACTTTAATTAACTCATGGTCGTTTAACGCACGGTTTAATTCTTCAACAACGCTTTCTGATAAGCCTTTGTCCGCAACCATTACAACTGGGTTTAGGGTGTGACCAATTTGACGTAAGCGTTTACGTTCTTGAATAGATAAAGCCGCCATAAATATAACCTAATTTTAAAAACGACCTAGTATAGCAAAATCAAAGTTGAAGCGCTGTATTTAATCGGCATTTTCTCGATGAAGATTATTGAAAAAAATATGATTTAAGATGCTTTTTAGATACACATGTCTACTGCAAAAGTGCTGAATTTCACGTACAATCAAGACTGAGAAGTTTTTTTTATTTAGAGAGTTATGGCTACCCGCATTACTAACCAGAAATTATCCAAAAGTAGTCGTGACTGGATGCGTGAGCATCTTGATGACCCCTTTGTGAAAAAAGCACAAAAGGAAGGATATCGTGCGCGTGCCGCTTATAAATTGCTTGAAATTCAAGAAAAATACAAATTGATCAAGCCAGGCATGACCGTTGTCGACTTAGGTGCTGCACCAGGTAGTTGGTCGCAAATTGCCGGTAAACTTGTTGGCGACAAAGGTTTGGTTATTGCTTCTGATATTTTACCAATGGATGCTTTACCCGATGTGACCTTCTTGCAAGGTGACTTTCGTGAACAAGAAGTGTTCGATGAATTGTTAAAAATTTTAGATGGACGTACTGTAGACGTTGTAATTTCAGATATGGCCCCCAATACATCAGGTAATAAGGCTGTAGATCAACCGCGTCAGATCTATCTTTGTGAATTAGCAATCGACTTTGCTCAAAAGGTTCTTGGACCAAATGGACAGTTTGTTGTTAAAGTGTTCCAAGGTATTGGATTTGATGAATACCGTAAGCAAGTTGTAGACACATTTGATGTGCTGAAAACAGCAAAACCGGCGGCTTCACGTGCTCGATCTAAAGAAGTGTTTTTAATCGGGCAGGGACGTAAGAAAGCTTTCAAGTAAAGTTTACTTGCCAACTCGTTAAAAATTGTGCATTTTGTACGTTTTTAAATTATTGCGAAGCTACTCTGCAGCGTAAGTATTAGAGTCACCCATGTAAGTGGGATTGAACGAATTAGATAGAAATGGGAATAAAGCTTTGAGCGATCTTTTTAAGAATGCCGTGTTGTGGCTGGTTATCCTAGGCGTGCTGGTTTTAATCTTCAGCAACGTCAGTGACCGCAATCAACCGACCGCGATGAACTATTCTGAGTTCGTGGCAGCCGTAAATGCGGGTCAGATTAAACAAGTCACCATTGATGGCGAAAGAATTCGTGGCGAAAAATCAAACGGTTCAGAGTTTGAAAGTATCCGTCCTGCGGTTCAAGATCCTGAACTTATGCCGAACCTGATCAAGAACAATGTTGTTGTTGAAGGTACAGCGCCACAGCGTCAAAGTATTTTGATGCAACTTCTGATTGCAAGTTTCCCTGTTCTTTTAATCATTCTGTTATTCATGTTCTTTATGCGCAACATGGGTGGTGGAGCTGGTGGTAAGAATGGCCCAATGAGTTTTGGTAAGTCAAAAGCAAAAATGCTGTCTGAAGACCAAATCAAAGTGACATTTACTGATGTTGCGGGCTGTGATGAAGCTAAACAAGAAGTTGTTGAAATCGTTGACTTCCTAAAAGATCCATCTAAGTTCAAACGACTTGGTGCAAGCATTCCGAAAGGCGTGCTCATGGTTGGTCCTCCGGGTACGGGTAAAACTTTACTTGCTAAAGCGATTGCGGGTGAAGCAAAAGTACCTTTCTTTAGTATTTCGGGTTCTGACTTTGTTGAAATGTTCGTGGGTGTGGGTGCGTCCCGTGTCCGTGACATGTTTGAACAAGCAAAGCGTCATGCGCCATGTATCATTTTCATCGATGAGATCGATGCCGTTGGTCGTCACCGTGGTTCAGGTACAGGCGGTGGTAATGATGAGCGTGAGCAAACATTAAACCAAATGTTGGTTGAAATGGATGGTTTTGAAGGCAACGAAGGTATTATCGTCATTGCTGCAACAAACCGTGCTGACGTATTGGATAAAGCTTTACTTCGTCCAGGTCGTTTTGACCGTCAAGTGATGGTATCTCTACCGGATATTAAAGGTCGTGAGCAAATCCTGAATGTACATTTGAAAAAATTACCTTCTGTGACTGGTGTAGATGTCAAAGTCTTAGCACGTGGTACACCGGGCTTCTCGGGTGCACAGTTGGCTAACCTTGTAAACGAAGCGGCACTGTTTGCTGCACGTCGTAACAAGAATACGGTCGATATGCATGACTTTGAAGATGCAAAAGATAAGCTTTACATGGGTCCTGAACGTAAATCGATGGTGATTCGCGAAGAAGAACGTCGTGCGACGGCTTATCATGAAGCAGGTCATGCAATTGTTGCTGAAATATTGCCGGGTACAGACCCTGTGCATAAAGTGACAATTATGCCGCGTGGTTGGGCACTGGGTGTGACTTGGCAGTTGCCTGAACATGACCAAACCAGCCATTACAAAGACAAAATGTTGAATGAACTTTCAATTTTGTTTGGTGGTCGTATTGCAGAAGAAGTCTTCATTAACCAAATGTCGACTGGTGCTTCAAATGACTTTGAACGTGCAACGAAAATGGCACGAGCAATGGTTACTAAATACGGTATGTCCGATAAAATGGGCGTCATGGTTTACGAAGATGATTCACAGCAGTCATTCATGGGTGGTTTAGGAAGTCGTGTGATTTCTGAAGCAACGCAGCTTGAAGTTGACCGTGAAGTTCGCCGCATTTTAGATGAACAATATAAAGTTGCACGCGATATTCTTGAAAATAACAAAGATATCGCACATGCCATGGTGAAAGCATTGCTTGAATGGGAAACCATTGATCGTGATCAAATCCGTGACATTATGGAAGGACGTGAACCTCAACCACCAAAAGTGTACATCGCTGAGAATCCAGTGATTGATGTCACACCAACGGATGGTCCAGATGTTCCACCACCATTACCGTCATTGCCAAAAGCATAAAAATTTAAAACCACCTTCGGGTGGTTTTTTTATATGAAAATAAATGCATGTGAACGAAATGCTGAGCAAACTTAGCGTTAAAATAAGCGCAGCAAAATCTGGGATGTGTACTATGAAGTTGGTGTCTTTGCCTAATAAAATTTTAAACTGTGGTAATTTGCAATTAGATTTGTCAGAGCCACATGTGATGGGAATTTTAAATGTCACACCGGACTCTTTCAGTGATGGTGGCAAACACAATGGTAAAGACCAAGCTATAGCACATGCCTTACAAATGATAGTGGATGGCGCGACAGTGATTGATGTCGGTGGTGAGTCAACACGTCCGGGTGCATCTGTTGTTGAGGTTGAAGAAGAAATTCGACGGGTCGTACCCGTCGTTGAAGCCTTATCTAAACACAATGTAGTGATTTCTATCGATACCTCACAGCCTGAGGTGATTGAGGCAGCGGTTCAGGCAGGTGCGCATATCTGGAATGATGTACGTGCATTAACTCGGCCGAATGCCTTAGAAACCGCTGCAAAACTGGATATTCCAGTGATCATTATGCATATGCGTGGCGAACCTACCACGATGAATAATCTAGATCAGTATCAAGATGTCGTGGCTGATGTAATCGATGAATTAAAGCAACGTGTGCAAGATGCATTAGATGCAGGTGTGCGTGCAGAAAACATTATAATTGATCCGGGTTTTGGTTTTGCTAAAAATGCGCAGCAAAACTTAAAGCTTTTACAGCAATTCTATCAATTGAATGACATGGGCTATCCGATCCTGTCGGCATTATCTCGTAAGCGTTTTATCGGTGAAGCACTTGGCGGTGCAGATGCACAAAATCGCGCTGTAGGCTCGGTTGCAGCGCATCTACTCAGCATTCAACAAGGTGCATGTATGGTTCGCGCACATGACGTCAAAGCAACAGTAGATGCGATACGTGTTTGGCAAGCCATGCAGAATGCAGACTGATTTGAAAATACTAAATCCCAATAAATTTGGTGAATTGTAGTATTTGTGTTATATAAGCGCCCTGAATGTTTTGTGATAGAGTTTCGTATGTTTGCAGATTTACTGCTACCCATGTTTGATGATGAATATTACCCAGATGTGTTGGTTGCAGAGGTGAAGTTATTGGTTGTTCAATTTGCGAAGAAAATTGCAAAAGCAGATTTAAGTTCAACTGATATCTACCATTTTGCCAATGAAACGGTTGCACAGCTCAATAAGATGAAACCTCAATTTGAAGATTTAGATTCGTCTTTGGATGATACGGCTGCAGATTATATTGCAGAAGCCATGATGATGGTGCTGCAAGATGAAGGCCATATGGATATTGAAATGGAAGAGTTGGTTGCTAACCGAGAATGGTAATTGAACTTTAAAAAAAGCCCTGTAGTGACAGGGCTTTTTTGTGTTTAGGGATTTAAAAAAGTCATTGAGCATTGTCTAAAAAATCTTTAAATGATGATTTGATCGATGCTGATAGTTTTTGTTCTTCATGCATGGCTTGTAAATGTAGGGCGTAGAAATACGTTTGATGCTCTTTTTGTTTTAAGGATTGTTGATAAGACCAATATGCCAGTTGGCGAAGCTTTTGTAGTTTTACCCGTTCAATGGCGCTGCTTTCAGGTTTATAAAATAATTCAGTAAATACACATAAAAACAGACTGAAAAAAAGTCCACAGAGACTGATGAGGTTTAATACATCTGTTTGTAGATACTTAAAGTTTATAGCAAGGAGAAGTGTGAATCCCCCAAGGAGATACAGCTGTATTTGCAGACGTTGAACTGCGGACTTACTGCTAAAACGAGCTTGATAATGTGCATACCAAACATAGCAATAGATGCATGGAAGAATAATCAGTAAACCAAGATTAAACGCCATTTTTGGGTCGTGAATTGAAAGTGCCGTTGAAAGTATATGCCCAAGTACAGCGCTGCCAAGAGAGATTAAAAGTATCAGACAAAAGCTAAAGATTAAAACGGGTGCAATGGGCGTGAGATTGATGATTTTAAAATGCGCAAACAGCAACCGTTGATAAAAGGCATCGGGATGCTTGAGTTGTAGTGCAGGGAAATCAAAATCTGAAGGTATTGGCATTGAATAATAATAGATTTATAAATTTTAGGCATAAAAAAACCAGCAAATTGCTGGATCTTTTATTGCACCAATCTTAGAAGTATAAGAATGGTGCCCGAGGCCAGACTCGAACTGGCACGCTTTGTGGGCGGGGGATTTTAAATCCCCTGTGTCTACCGATTTCACCACTCGGGCATGTGCGCAATAATAGAGGACGAAATGAAGCTTGGCAAGTGTATTTGATGGTGTTTGTTTTAAAATCAATCAATTCATGCATATAAGTTGAAAATATTCAAAAATAGTTATGTATTGAATGATTTTTTGAGCAGTAATTGAAAGTTTTTTTGCACTATATCAATGCTAACTTATTTCATTAGCTCATCAAGATAATGTTCAACATTTTGGTGCTTTAGCTTTTTACACAGCTGATTTTCCTGGTGCAGCATTTGTATGTGTAAATTTTGGAAATGGGTAAAGCGCTCAGATAACTGTTTATGATTTGCTTGATTTGGATTGCTGAGTGTCAAACGAAATTTGGCTTTAAGTATTTGTTTATACGACCAATAAGCAATACGACGTGTCTCTTGCAGAAAATAGTATTCTTGGGTGTTACTTCCACCTTTGAATAGATTTTCTTTATAAAAACGCACAAAGCCGAAACTCATGGCGAAAAAGAACAATACAGATTGAACAAAGGTGCTTTGTAAAAAGGCGATATTGAGTAACTGTAATAAAATTACAATCGCAAGTCTGAACGGCGTATTCTTCAAACTTTGATACAGTGACATTGAACTGTGCTTGATTTGCTTGATGACTAAGGGTACAACCAGCATGAAAAACAGCATAATACTCAGTACAGCAATACCATGAGCTCGAAACTCACTCATATCAGGAAAATACAGTTGCACTGCATGACCAATACTCATGCTCAAAGAAATAAAAATCATCGCCGCCAAAACCCAAGGAATAAGTTCTTTGAGTTCGTCTAAAATGCCTTGAGTTTTCAGTTGGCTATAAAATAAATAATTATGTTTAAAGGCTGCTGGATATTGCTGTTTCAGTTGTTGAAGGTAAAGTGCAGCCTGTTTCTTTTGAGCCATATTGTGACGTTAGTATTAAAGCGTGAAAGTAATATAGTTGATTTCGATATTTTTGACAGAATTTTTTTCTAAATCATGTTGTATATCTGAACATTATAAGAGAAAACGCAATTTCTATAGCGAAGGTCGCAGTTTTCAAGCTACTTTTATGCGAAAATACATACTTATTGAATATTAAGTTTTTATAGGCAGTTTATGACTGATCACTCTCCTGAAACATTAAGCGATATCGAAATTCTAGACATTCTTCAGTCGATGAAATCAGATGTTTTAAATACTGAAGCAAATGAAGTGATTCGTAGTGGGGGAAAAGCTGGTCGTCAAGAAGCACACAAACAAGCTTTGGTGAAATTAAATCAAGCATTTGAAGATAAATTTGTTGAAGCTGTGACTCTGGCTTTAGGCTTAAATGAAGGCCAAAGTAAAAAAATTCGCTATAAGAAAGACCGTATCCGTATTTTGAAAGTTCGTGGTATCGATTATTTAGCGATTGATGGTGCTGAAACTGCACAAGTATTGTCACAAGTTGCACAAGCAATTGTACGTGAAGACGCAACGGTGACTCATGACCTGCATAATATTTTCCCATTTTGGAAAGAAGGATGGCCAATGGTGCAATTCGACAATGTCTATAAAATTTTAGAAGATGACATTCGTATTCATTATGAAGCAGTTCTAGAAGCATTAATTTCAAAGCATTAATCGCTACAAATGAACCTGTGAGTGTAAAGCACTGGCTAGTTCTATTGTTAAGCATAAAAAAGCACCTGATGGTGCTTTTTTATCTTTAAAATTTTAAGTTAAGCTCGAATAAAACGGAAACATCCCAAAGATCAGGCCTGCTGCTAACATGACAAAACACGTGATTACAGCCCAGATAATGGTAAATTTCTGATGTTGTCCAAACTCGATACCTGCAAGTCCACAGAGTAAATAGGTCGATGGGACAAGCGGAGAGAGTAGGTGTACAGGTTGCCCTACGATGGAGGCACGTGCCATTTCTACAGGTGCAATTCCATAATGAGCGGCAGCATCGGAAAGAATCGGCAAAACCCCAAAATAGAAAGCATCATTTGACATAAAGAAAGTCATCGGCATACTGATCACAGCGGTGATTGGTACTAAATACGGACCCATACTTTGAGGGATAATCGCCACAAGCTCTTTTGACATGGCTTCTACCATGCCTGTTCCAGCTAAAATTCCGGTAAAAATACCTGCAGCAAAAATGATGCCGACCACGTTTAAAGCACTACCTGCATGATGTGCGATTAACTTTTTCTGCAAGTCGACATTTTTGTAGTTGACGACTAGTGCAATACACAAAGCCACCATGAATAAAATAGGCATGGGTAAAATACTAAAAACCAGACAAATCATCAGAACGACGGTTAACAGTGCATTAAACCAACGTAGATCTGCGCGGTTGGCTTCTGGATTATCTGAGATTTGAATGTTTTCACCATGGCTGATATCCAATTGGACAATTCCTAGACGCTTTCTTTCCATGCGACCATACATCGTTCCTAAGAAGTACAACCAGCCGATGGCAAATAACATCGGTAAAACCATCGGAACAAATACATCACTTGGGTCGACATGAAGTGCGCTGGCGGCGCGGGCTGTAGGCCCACCCCATGGCGTAAGGTTCATAATGCCGCTAGAGAGCATAATCAAACATGCCATAATCAATGGGCTCATACCTAAGCGCTTATAGAGTGGCAGCATGGCAGCAACACAGATCATATAGGTTGTAGAACCATCTCCATCCAAAGAGACAATTAACGTCAGGGTAATGGTTCCAAGAACGACTTTTAAGGGATCACCTTTGACCATTTTTAAAATAAATTTCACCGAAGGGTCGAACAAACCTGTATCAATCATGATGGCAAAATACAGAATCGCAAAAAGCAGCATGATGCCAGTCGGTGCAAGTTTTTTTACACCTTCAATCATCATGTCGCCAATTTCATTTATTTGTATGTGTGACAAGCTGTCAAAATAAAAACCATGTAACCACGCAATCAAGGCAAAAAGTAAGGGAATTAAAGTCAGTGCGACAAGTGGGCTTAAGCGTTTCGACATGATCAAATACATAAAGCACAAGATCATGCCCAAACCGAGTACGGTTAACATGGTTCATTCCTTTGAAATATAAAGCTGTTTTTAAATCCAAGGGCAGAGCATAAAGAGAAATTTCATCAGTCAAAACAAAGGTGAGAAAATGTGAAATACATCACTATTTTGATGAAAAATAGTCATTAATAATGAAGGTATTAGGGAAGCGGGATTTTTTGATTTATTTTAATTTTTATTCAAAAAAGTGGTCTGTTTACATATATTCAACATCTGTAGAGAACTGTAAGTGCGTTTAGATCCAGTTTGATCACAATAAGTGCGCTTAAGCAAAAATAGACAGTAGCGTCCGAATCGGCCAACTAAAAAATCGGAACCAAAAAATTAAGGGATTATAAAAGAACAGACCAAAACGCATGGTTTCGTCATATTGTTGTCTGCCACGTTCATAAGGATAAGGCGTTAAAAACCAAGCAGTGACGATCAGTGCAACACCGAGCAATAGAAATAAAGGTTGTGGATGAGCTTTGAAAAAATAATAGATTAGATAAGCCCCAGTATAAAAACTAAAGCAAGTCAAAATAGCTTTAAGTGAAAAAGACATCTTCGTATTCCATCGGATTTATATTTTATTGTTTTAGAAAAAAGAAGAATCGAATTAATCCGATTCTTCTGTTGTATCAAGTTCAGTTTCAGCCTGTTGTAAGCGGGTCACTAATAATTGGTCAATTTTAAAGTGGTCTACATCCACAACTTCAAATTTGTAGCCATGATAAGCAACAAAGTCAGCTGGACGTGGAATTTTACGCAGTTTAAACATCATAAAGCCCGCAAGGGTTTCATAGTTTTCTTCATCGGGCATTTCATCTAAAGCGAGGGCATGCTTTAAATCTTCAATTGGTGTACTGCCATCGATAAGCCAAGAATCTGCATCACGTTTAATAATTTGTTGTTCTGCTTCAATCGGTGTTACCCAGTCACCCATCACGGTAATCATAATGTCGGAGAGGGTAATAACGCCGACAACTAACGCGTATTCGTTAATTACTACGGCAAATTTTTCTTTGGTTGAACGAAAGCGATCGAGTAATTCAGACAGTGTTAATGTATCTGGAATCGTGAGGACATTACGAATAGTATTTTCATTGAGCTGTAGAAGTGACTGATTGTTGAGGATACGAACCAAAATATCTTTGGCATCCACATAGCCAATCACGTCATCAATATTTTCACTACAGACCAAAAACTTCGAATATGGAAATTCAGCGAGTTTTTGACGAATACTGGCTTCTGATTCTTTGAGGGTAAAGTACACCACGTTTTCACGTGTAGTCATACTTGAAGGGACGTTACGTTCTTCCAGCTCAAATACGTTTTCAATAAAGTGGTGTTCTTGCTTTTGTAGTACACCAGCTTGAGCACCGGCATCCATCACGGCTGAAATGTCGTCAAAGGTAATATTGTCATCACGTGTTGTATTCACTTTGAATAAACGAAACAACAAATTGGCAATGGCATTAATCACCCACGCCATTGGCTTACACACCTTAATAAAGATTTGAATCGGGTCAACAACAGCAACGGCAATTTTTTCAGGTGCGATCATCGCCAAACGTTTTGGCATCAAATCAGCAAATAGAATGAATAAGGATGTGACTAAAGTAAACGACAGGGTGAAACCGATAGTTTCAGTCCACGGGCCCTGATAAAAACGAGTGACTAAGCTAATGAAATAAGGACGAAATGCACCCTCACCCAAAATACCGCCAAGAATTGCCACGGCATTTAAGCCAATTTGCGATGCAGCGAAAAAGTCTGCTGAGTTGGCTTGTAAGTCAAGCACACGTTGTGCACGTGAATCTCCAGATTCAGCCAAAATTTTAAGTTTTACTTTTCGTGCACCCGCAAGGGCAATTTCTGTTAATGAAAGAAAACCCGCACCGACGATCAGGAGAATAATAATGACTATATTTTGGAAAAGGCTCACGAATACACCTGTTTGTGATTCATTCTATTTTTCTGTATTTCTAACACAAAAATGGGCAAGGTAGTAGTCTTAACTACTACCTATATAGTGACAGTATACGTTTGAATTAATAAGGAATTAAAGAATTAATTACTGATACTGTGAAAACTGAGAGTTATTCATTAAGTATTCGCGGTTTTCTTCTTCAATCATTTGACGTGCAACATACAATATAAGTTGACGTAACCAGCGATGAGCAGGGTGATGATGAAGTAATGGACACCAAGCCATTTTTAATTCAAATTCAGGAATATAGAATGGTGGATCGCGAAGTAATAGGTTTTGACTTTTGGCTTGAAGGCGAGCGATACGGCTTGGCAGAGTCGCAACCAAATCAACATTCGAGGCCAATAAGCCAGGCATTTGATAATGACGAGTAAAAACTGAAATTTTACGTTTTTGGCCAATACGTTCTAGAGCCTGATCAATCCAACCTAGACCCGCTTGTTTTTCAGGATTGACACCAAAACCGACACCCATACCTGTTTTAGATACCCAAATGTGTTGTGCATCTAGATAGCTCTTCAGGTTTAAATTATTTGCAGCAGGATGCTTGGCATTTAAAAGGCATGAAAAACTGTCACGCCAAACCAAAACTTGGTGGAAACTTTGCGGAATTTCATTAAAGCGGTTAATCGCCAAGTCGACTTTACCTTGTTCCATATCTCGATAAGACACATCACTAGGCGTTAAAAAATCGAGAACCACATTGGGTGCTTCTGAGCGCAAAGCTTTTACTAGGCGCGGCACCAGTGTTGCTTCAGCATAATCTGAAGTCATGATGCGGAAGACACGATTTGAGGTGTAAGGGCGGAACTCGGTACGGGGTTCCAAAATCATCGAAAGGTCAGAAAGTGCATCACGGATACGTGGCTGTAATTCAAGCGCACGTTCTGTAGGTGTCATACCTTCTGAAGAACGAATAAGAAGTGGATCATTAAATAAGTTGCGTAGACGACGTAAAATATTACTCATCGCGGGCTGAGTTACACCCAGTTGCTCGGCAGCACGAGTCACATTTTTTTCACGAAGAAGTACATCAAGATAAATTAATAGATTGAGATCGACCCGCTCCAGATTCATAAAATAAATACCGACAATAAAATCATGAAATTTATCTGATTATGCCATAACTACTAAGGCTTGTGTAAAAAATGGATGAAAAAATGACGTGTACTTTTGTACTAAAATTCGGCAGTTTTAAGACAAATTTGTTGAAGTCCCAGCGCATATTTCTTAAATACTTATTACCTTTTTAGACCGATATTTTTAAATAAATATAATAAAAATACGGAGCAATTTTGATTATGCGAAGTGATGTTCATAAAACTCAAAAGTAAGATGAAATATCTCATTTACATGATCATTTGAGGACGGAATAACCATGCATTTAGTTTGGTAAGTTTGGGCAAAAATGGCGTAAAAAATGCTGTTTTTTTTAAAAGTGAATGCTCAGTCGACTTAAGTCTAATGAAGAATAATTCATCAAAATGTTTGAAAAATAGACAAAAAAATTAGCAAAATATATTAATAAAAACATTTAAAAACAAATACCTATAAATGTTGATTAATTATTATAATACGACTTTAATCTACATATTTTTTAAATAAATACTGAAAATTAATGCAGAATATTGGATTAATTTTTTTAGTCAATCTACTCTGTGTCTATCGCAACGAAGTGTTCTAAATCTGAACAATCATTCGAGGGTATGATTTTAGCCTTACGTTGCAGAAAAATCCTAATATTATTACAGGAACATATCATGTCTACATACTTAACAGCGATTGATGCAATCCGTGAATTAAAAGCAAAATTCGGAAGCACTTGGCGCGATATTAGCCCAGAAGATGCTGCACGTATGCAAATGCAAAACCGTTTCAAAACTGGTTTAGACATTGCGAAATATACAGCTGCAATTATGCGTCGTGATATGGCTGCTTATGATGCTGATTCTAGCAAATACACTCAATCATTAGGTTGCTGGCACGGTTTTATCGCACAACAAAAAATGATTGCGAACAAAAAATACTTCGGTACAACTGAACGTCGTTATATCTACCTTTCTGGTTGGATGGTTGCAGCTCTTCGTTCAGAATTCGGTCCACTTCCTGACCAATCTATGCACGAAAAAACTTCAGTTCCTGCATTGATCGAAGAAATCTACACTTTCCTTCGCCAAGCTGATGCGAAAGAATTAAACGACTTATTCCGTGCGCTTAAAAAAGCAAACGAAGCAGGTGATACTGCTAAAGCTGCAGAAATCACTGCTCAAATCGACAACTTCCAAACTCACGTTGTGCCAATTATTGCGGACATCGACGCTGGTTTCGGTAACGAAGAAGCGACTTACTTACTAGCTAAGAAAATGATCGAAGCGGGTGCTTGTGCACTACAAATCGAAAACCAAGTATCTGACGCTAAACAATGTGGTCACCAAGCTGGTAAAGTTACAGTTCCACACGAAGACTTCATCGCGAAAATCCACGCTCTTCGCTATGCATTCTTAGAAATGGGTCTTGATGACGGTATCATCGTTGCTCGTACTGACTCTGAAGGCGCTGACTTGACTCAAAAAATCCCAGTGGTTAAAGAGCCAGGCGACATCGCTTCTCAATACATCAGCTATTTAGACACAACTGAAATTGACATTTCAGAAGCTCAAGAAGACGAAATCCTAATCAAGCGTAACGGTAAACTTCACCGTCCAAAACGTCTTGCTTCTGGCTTGTACCAGTTCCGTCCAGACACGCAAATCGACCGCGTTGTACTTGACTGTGTATCTAGCCTTCAAAATGGTGCTGACCTTCTTTGGATCGAAACTGCGACTCCAAACGTTGAAGAAATTGCTCACATGGTTAACCGTGTACGTGAAGTTGTTCCAAATGCGAAACTTGTTTATAACAACTCTCCATCATTCAACTGGACATTAAACTTCCGTCAACAAGCGTACGATCGTTGGGTTGCTGAAGGTAAAGACGTATCTGCATACGACCGCGCTAAATTAATGAGCGCTGAGTACGATAACTCTGAATTAGCTGCTGAAGCTGACGAAAAAGTTCGTACATTCCAAGCAGATGCTTCTCGTGAAGCGGGTGTGTTCCATCACTTAATTACACTTCCGACTTACCACACAGCTGCACTTTCTACACATGAACTTGCTCAAGGTTACTTCGGTTCTGAAGGTATGTTGGCTTATGTTGCAGGCGTACAACGTAAAGAAATCCGCGGTGGTATTGCATGTGTGAAACACCAAGCAATGGCTGGTTCAGACATCGGTGATGACCACAAAGAAATCTTCGCTGGTGACAACGCGCTTAAAGCGGGTGACGATGCGAAAAACACAATGAACCAATTCGCTGCTCACTAAGCATTGAACTGATTCGAAAAAAAGCCCAGCGAAAGCTGGGTTTTTTTATGGCTTTAAAATCTTCTTAAATCCATTTCTTGAAGTGTGTCGATATAAAAAAGCAGGGCATAACCCTGCAAATATAATGAGACACCCTTTATTTAAGGCAAAAGGATAATTAACCAAGTAAAAAAAATAATTGCTAAAGCAACAAATTGAGCTGCACTTCCCATATCTTTGGCAATTTTAGAAAGTGGATGCTTGTCTAAAGATACCCGGTCGACCACGGCTTCAATAGCAGAATTGAATAACTCAACAATTAAGGCAAATAAACACACCACTACCATAAGGACATGTTCAACACGACTCACATCGAGTAAGCAACTGGTGGGAATAAGCACAATATTCATCCAGACAATTTGTCGAAATGCAGCTTCATTTTGATAAGCAGCTTTGAATCCGTCGAGGGAATATTGTGTTGCATTAAAAATTCGTTTAAGTCCAGATTTACCTTTAAACGGGGAAATTTCACTCATAGTACTGTACAGACGTATAGATTTAAAAACTGGCGAAAATATAGCATGCCAAGCTTAAAGTTTTCTTGCATTCAGCTTTTATTTTATTAGGCCTAAAAGTTTAGGATGATTTACATGTGCCTGTATCAAGTTAGTGCTATGTTTATCCAGTATGAGACTTAAAATTTGCCTGAATTTCAGGCACAATACAGACGTTTAAAATTTTTAATTTTGAAGCATTTGCTTCATTGCATGAAATAATAAAAGTGATATAGGTCAACAATGAAAAACTTTAGTTTTGCTGTGCTTGCAGCAACACTTTTAACCAGCCAGTTTGTCTGTGCAGAGCCGGCAGTTATTCAAACGGAAATCAAAACGAATGTGACACAGCCCATGGGATTTTATCCTTTCCAAGTGGGTGCATATAAAGTCATTGCTTTAAAAGATGGGACACTCGAATTAAGTCCTGATTTATTTAAACAAAATTTAACTCCAGAAGAAGTCAGTGCTTTATTCCAAAAGCTTGCGGTTGATCAGAGCAAAGGCATACAAACCAGTGTCAATGCCTACCTGATTGATGATGGACAAGGCGGCATCAGTCTTGTCGATAGTGGTGCAGCCAGTTGTTTTGGTCCGAACTTAGGTTCTATTGCACAAAATATTGAAGCAGCTGGCTATAAGCTTAATCGCGTACGCAGTGTTTTCTTAACCCATTTACATCCTGATCATGCATGTGGCATTGCGAAACAAGGTAAGGCTGTGTTTCCAAATGCAACGGTCTACGTCAATGAGCAAGAAAGTCAGTATTGGTTAAGTGAAAATACCGTCGACACTTTGGCTGCTGAAAAACGTGAAGGTTATTTAGCGACCGTTGCAAAAATTAAAGCTGCGATTGCGCCTTATCAAACTATGCGAAGTTTTAAGACCTTTAGCGTTGGTTCGGTGATTAATGGCTTAGAAGTACTACCGAGTGTTGGGCATACACCAGGGCATTATTCTTTTATCTTAAAGTCGCAAGCTAAAAGTTTTGCTATCCTCGGGGATGTGGTTCATTCGTATCATTTACAGTTTGAACAACCCAAGTTATCTGTTGATTTTGATGTCGATCCGGTCAAAGCCAGTGAAACTCGTTTAGCAATTTTTAAACGTTTTGCTCAAGAGCAAACCTTCGTTGCATTTGCACATTTACCATTTCCGGGTATTGGTAAAATTAGTGAAATGAATGATGGTCAGTTCAGTTGGAACCCGCTAAATTTAGCTCCGACAGCTCCGACAGCTCCGACAGCTCCGACAGCTCCGACAGCTCCGACAGCTCCGACAGCTCCGACAGCTCCGACAGCTCCGACAGCTCCGACAGCTCCGACAGCTCCGACAGCTCCGACAGCTCCGACAGCTCCGACAGCTCCGACAGCTCCGACAGCTCCAGCACCTCAGCCAGTGGCAACGCAGTCAGCCGCAGAATATTTGGCAAACCCGCTTTAAGGTTTCCATTGAACAATAAAAAAGACGCCTCGGCGTCTTTTTTCATTTTAGGAAAACTAGGGCTTTTGCAGTTGTGTTAAGGTTTTGCGTGCCAGTCCCGGATCATCTGCAAATACACCATCTACACCAGCTTTATAGAAGTTTTCAAATTCTTTAGCCGCACCGGTATCACAACGTTCGGTTGCCACTGAGCTACATTTTAAATAGTCAGGTAAAAAACCATTTTCAGGTCTGAGCGTATAAGGATGGACTTTCAAACCAGCAGCATGGGCATCTTTGACAAAACTGGTTTGTTTAAACTCAGTGTTTGAAAAGATATACGTTTTACTAGGACCCACACCATCTGCATATTTTGCCACTGATTTTAGGCCTTCTGCAGTGGCTAAACTTGCATAATTTTGAGGTGAGCTTTGTTGCTGTAAGTCACCCGGTATGGCAGTTGGGCTATCTAATAATTGAATAATTTTGCCATGTTTGAGGGTTTTCTTTTGCGTGAGTTGATCACGTAAGTACTTCAGATTGGTGGTTTCAAAGGATTGTAAATATACAGGTGCGATATCACGTGTATAACCGTATTTGGCAAGCGTTGTGAGTAAGCGATCTTCCATGGCTAGATTTTGCTGTTGGAAAAATGTTGGGTGCTTGGTTTCAATATATAAACCAACAATTTTCCCAGTTTTTTTATAGTGAGCGTCGGCAAGTTCAATGATTTGTTCGAGCGTTGGGATGCTGTATTGATCATTATATTGAGTGTTATTAGGGCGATATTGAGCAATACGCTCACGTGCTTTTACATTTTGAGTCAGTTCATTCAAATTAAAGTCTTCCGTAAACCATCCTGTATAGTCGATACCATCGATTTTTTTGGTGGTTTTTCGATCCGCAAATTGTGACAGCGTACTAATATTGGTTGTCCCTGAAATTTCACTTTCATGGCGCGCAACCAGATAGCCATCCTTGGTTGGCACTAAATCGGGTTCGATAAAATCCGCACCATCATCAATCGCTTTTTGATATGCGGCAAGAGTATGCTCAGGTCGCAAAGCACTGGCACCACGATGCCCAACAATGACAAAACCTGTATCAGGCAAAATAGGGGGCTTGGTGACATGGGTTTTATCGTCATCCGAATTACATGCAGATAAACCAAAAACGCTAAAAAGGAGCAGTGAAGACACGCCCCATGAGGATTTCACTTTGCTAGTTATGGCTAGATTTAACTGTTTTGTTAATTGTTTTTGCATGGCTGCCTCTGCATCTTTTTATATAAATGAATGATGTTGCAGGCATACATTGCAGGGCAGTGGCTAAGACTTGATGACAGAAGCGGTTTTGTCACATAAATTTACTAAAATAGCTGAAGTGGAGGCTCTCCATATTTTCTACATATTTCGCTTCAAGCAAGGTTTTTATGTAGTCTAAGCTTGTAATCAAGCACATTGTGATTGATTATCAATAAGATTTTTTGAAAAAATCAATCAACATATTTTATTAATTGAAAAGTGACATGGACTGATGCTGTCTAAGTTTTTTATTTATCGACCGATTTTTGCAGGTGTCTTGGCGATCATCATCATGGCGCTTGGGCTATTTGCTGTGCTCAATTTACCGGTAGAGCGCTATCCAGATATTGCACCACCACGAATTACGGTCAGTGCAAGTTATAGCGGTGCGTCAGCAGAAACAGTCGAGGAAAGTGTCACACAAGTTCTTGAGCAACAAATTAAAGGAATTGATCATCTTTTATATTTTAGTTCAAGCAGCGACTCTTCAGGTCGAAGCCGGATCAGCATCAGTTTTGAAAATGGCACTGACCCAGATACCGCTCAAGTACAAGTACAAAATGCCATAAATGGAGTAATCAATCGGCTGCCTGAAGATGTGCAGCGCCAAGGGGTAAATGTCTACAAATCTTTGGGTGATACCCATATGGTTATCGGCCTCTATGATGAGACTGGCAAGAGTTCGAATATCGAACTTGGTGACTATATGATGACTCATCTAGAACAGGACATTGCTCGAATTGAGGGTATTGGTGAAGTCGATGTTTTTGGTTCGCAATTTGCCATGCGCATTTGGCTCAACCCACTGAAGTTAAAGCAATATAGCCTTATGCCCAGTGATATCCGTGCGGCTGTTGAATCACAAAATACGCAGGTTGCAGCCGGCGCAGTTGGTGAATTGCCGAGTGTATCGGATCAATATCTCAATGCAAAAGTCACTTCAGGTTCACGTTTAAAGTCAGTTGAAGAATTTGAAAATATTATTGTCAAATCTGCACGAGACGGCAGTTTTGTCTATTTAAAAGACGTTGCACGTGTTGAATTGGGTGCGGAAAATTATTCAGGGGTGAATACCATTAACGGGTATCCATCTTCAGGGATGGGGATCTCATTGGCTTCTGGGGCAAATGCACTTGAAACCTCAGCCTTAATTAAGCAAGAAATTGAACAGTTAGCGAAGCAATTACCTGCCGGTTATAAAATTGTTTATCCACGGGATAACACGCCATTTGTACAAGAATCGATTAAAGAAGTGGTGAAAACATTATTCGAAGCCGTTTTATTGGTAGTTTTGGTGATGTTTATCTTCTTACAAAATTGGCGAGCAACGCTGATTCCTGCGATTACGGTGCCTGTGGTGATTCTTGGGACTTTAGCGATTTTATATGCTTTGGGCATGACCATTAATACGCTCACATTGTTTGCATTGGTACTGGCCATCGGTCTGTTGGTCGATGATGCGATTGTTGTGGTGGAAAACGTCGAACGTTTAATGCATGAACAACAGTTAACAGCAAAACAAGCGGCTATAGAGTCGATGCATGAAATTAGTGGGGCATTAATCGGGATTACTTTGGTATTAACCGCTGTATTTATTCCTATGGCGTTCTTTGGTGGCTCAACGGGCGTGATCTATAGACAATTTTCCATCACACTTGTGGCTGCCATGGGCTTGTCACTGATGGTTGCGCTGATTTTAACTCCTGCATTATGTGCCTTAATTTTAAAACCAAATCCGAAACCACAGCGCTGGGCGATTTGGTTTAATGCCAAATTAGAGATTTTAAAAACCAAATATCTAGCACTTGCACAAGCCACGGTTCGTTATCGCTTATGGACGGTGGTTTTGTTTGCGGGGCTCATTACGGTATTTGCTTTGTTTTATCGTGCTTTGCCGACCAGTTTTATTCCTAGTGAAGACCAAGGTATTTTGAGTGTGCAACTTAAATTACAAGAAGGTGCACCGATGTCGAAAAGTCGTGAGGTCGGTGAACAAATTCGGCAGTACTTTTTAACTGAAGAAAAGCAAAATGTTGATTTGGTGATGATTCGTTATGGACGAAATTTTTCTGGTACGGGTCAAAACTTAGGGCAAGGCTTTATTGCACTGAAGCATTGGGATGAACGTTCAGGACAACAAAATTCAGCGCAAGCGATTCGTGAACGTGCTATGAAACATTTTAAAAAATTTAACAATGCACAAATCAATGTCAGCATGCCGTCCTCTGTCAGTGGCCTTGGGCAAACCGATGGTCTGGAATTTTGGCTACGAGATATGAATGGTGAAGGCCGTGCTTATCTCGATGCGCAATTTAAAAGCTTGCAAGAAAAATCTTCACAATTCAGCAGTTTCGAAAATTTAGACAAACGCTCTAACCCAGACAAAGCTGAACTAAAAGTGGATATTGATCAAAAACAAGCAATGGCCTTGGGGTTAACTCAAAATGCGATTAATAGCACCATGAGTAGCGCATGGAGCGGTAGCTATATCAACGATTTTATCGACCGTGGGCGCATTAAACGCGTCATGATGCAGGCAGATGCCGAATTCCGTTCTAAACCAGAAGATTTAGCTTATTGGCATGTACGTAATGACCAAAATGAAATGATTCCATTTAGTAATTTTTCAACCATTGGTTGGAGTGGTGGTCCAGAAGTTGTTAACCGTTTCATGGGCTATACCGCATTACAAATGGAAGCGGATACAGCCAAAAATGTCTCAAGTGGACAAGCCATGCAGGATGTTAAAGCTTTAGTTGATCAAGTGCCGGGTGTGGACGTGGCATGGAGTGGGTTATCCTTTGAAGAGCAAAAATCAAGTCATCAAGCGTTTTGGCTATATTTAGTCTCGATTGGATTTATTTTCCTCTGTCTTGCTGCCCTATATGAAAGTTGGAGTATTCCAACTGCAGTCATGAGTGCGATTCCACTTGGGATAGGCGGTAATATTTTGTTTAGCTACATGGCCGGTTTTCCAAATGACATCTATTTCCAAATTGCTCTACTGACAACAATTGGTTTGTCCTGTAAAAACGCGATCTTGATTGTAGAGTTTGCAGCGATGGCACAAGAAAAAGGCAAACATGTAATCGAAGCTGCAATGGAAGGCGCAGCACTTCGTTTACGTCCTATTTTGATGACCTCTTTGGCTTTTGGTGCGGGAGTGGTTCCTTTAGTTCTTGCTTTTGGTGCAGGTGCAGCCAGTCGCCAAGAGATTGGGGTGAGCGTACTCGGTGGGGTAATATTCGGTACGGTTTTGGTGCTGATCTTTATTCCGTTTATGTATGTCATGGTTCGTTCCATTTTTAAAATCAAACCGGTGTCTGAGTCTATGAAATAACCGTTAGACAGTATTTAGTTCTACAGAAATCCACCGTTAAAGCTTGGATACTTGACGGTGGTTTTTTATTCTGGAGAATTTTTTAGCGGGGAAGAAATTCCACTGATAACTTTTAAAGATATAGAGATCATATTGAAGTGATTTGAAACTCTTCATTTTATCCTTCAAAATGTGTTTAACAAATAAAGATTAAAATTTGAGTGAGTTGAATGGCGGATTTAATACAAAGACAGCGTGATATTTCCGCTTTATTGCAACAACAAAATTATACAGAGGCCGTTGGTGTTTTACAGCCTCTGAACTATGCTGATCAGGCCCGTTTAATTCAGCAATTTCCAATTGAATATCAAATTGAGTTACTTTCAGGTTTAGCGCATCAAGGTTTGGTTTTTGAGTTTTTCCCTTTTGAGTCACAGCGACAGCTGATTTCGCGTTATCCACTGCGTCTACAAATTGAATTATTTGATGACATGCATTCTGATGATGCAACGGACTTATATAAAAGCTTAACATATGCAGAACAAGATCGAATTTACCAACAACTTGATCAAGATACACAAGAGCATTTAAAGGCGTTATCTGCTTATGCAGAAGAGTCTGCAGGCGCAATCATGAGCTCAGACTATGTCAGTATGCCTGCTGACTTTACCATGCAACAAGCCATAGAGGCCTTGCGCCATGAACCGCATGACCGTGAAACCCTGTATTTAATTTATGTCACCAATGATCAGTCTCAATTAAATGGGGTGATTTCACTGCGGCAAATTTTGCAAGCCGACCGTGATGCACGGATTCAAGAGGTGATGACCAAAGATGTAGTGACTGGTTGGATAGACGAAGACCAAGAAAGTATTGCACGTAAACTGGCTGAATATGATTTTATGGCCTTGCCGATTGTGGATCATGCCAAGCGTTTGATGGGGATTGTCACCTATGATGATGCGATGGATGTGGTACAGGCTGAAACTACCGAAGACTTTTTAAAAGCTAGTGCAGTGAGTACCGAACCAGGTATGAGCATTAAGAAAGCACCGATTTTAAAGTTGTATCAAAAGCGGGTGTTTTGGTTGGTGATATTGGTCTTTGGCAGTTTATTGTCCGGTTTAGGTATTTCCTATTATGAAGATATCATTGCCGCACATATCGTCTTGGTTTTTTTCTTACCCTTATTGGTCGGCAGTGGTGGAAATGCCGGCTCTCAATCTGCAACGCTGATGGTGCGTGCATTGGCAACGGGCGATGTACATTTTAGGGACTGGTTTTACTTGCTGGGACGTGAAAGTTTGGTTGCCCTGTGTCTGGGCGGAACCATGGCCATTGCTGTATCTATTTTAGGCTACTACCGTGGTGATGCAACCGTGGCCTTGGTCTTGGCACTGAGTATGATGGGTATCGTATTGCTCGGTTGTTTAATTGGCATGAGTTTGCCTTTCATACTCAATAAGTTAAAGTTCGATCCTGCAAGTGCTTCTGCACCCTTGGTAACCTCGATTTGTGATGCGACAGGCGTGGTGGTGTATTTGATGATTGCTTCACAATTGCTCAATTTATAGAGATTAGCATTTTGCTAGAGATTGAAGACTTCTAATATGTGTTAATCTCAGTGATTTACACGGTTTTTATTGGATAAAACATGACTGAACCATTAAAACAAAAAATGTCAAAGCAAGAAGTCATTCGTCTCGAACGCGATCTCGCAAAGTTTGCCAATATGATGGACTCCGTGGTTCGGATTCCATTTACTCGACAGGGGGTAGGTGCGGACGCAGCGTTGAGTACCATTCCCGTAGCTGGTGATATCGCAGGATTTGTCTTGACCTGTTATGCCGTCTATAAAGCCAAACAGATTGGCGTACCACAAGCCAAATTAAATGGTGTGATGAAACTCGCAGTTATAGATGCTGTCGTGGGGTTTATTCCTGTTGCAGGGACGATCTTTGATGTGTTTATTCGACCGAGCCGTAAAGCTTTAGATGTTGTACATACGCACATTCGTGAAGAATATCGAATCAGTACAGATCAACATGTGGTACATCCGTTTTTACATGAAAAATTAGAACAGAAACAACAGCAATCTGCTTTTTGGCGCAACCCTGTGGTTGCATGGATATGGATCCATATCCCAGATATACTCGGGATGATTTTCTTATTAGTCTTTATCTTTGCAATTTATATGGGTGGTTCATTGCTTTGGCAATGGTTAAAGGCCAATGGAGTATTGTAGATAGAAATGCCTTGTTGCTTGAACGCGATCACTGAGAGGCTATTCAATTGAAAGATCGTTCAACTGAAAGATTATTGATAAGACAGTAAATGTTTGGAAAAAATTAGACGTAAAAAAGCCTCCATAGGGAGGCTTTTTTACGACATATATTAGATGCTCGATTATGGGCAATCTAATTGTTGTAATGCCGCAACACGTTGTTCAATCGTTGGGTGTGTTTGGAACAAAGCAGCTAAACTGAAACCTTGTTCTTGACCCGCAGAAATTGCAAAGGCTTTCATTTCTTTTGGCATTTGATCTGGCATTTCAGATTCTGCTTGTAAACGTAACAGGGCAGAAATCATCGCTTGTTTACCTGCTAAACGCGCACCAGCTTCATCGGCACGGTATTCACGGTAGCGAGAGAACCACATCACAATGGCAGACGCTGCGATACCAAAAACAATATCTAATACAATCGTAATGACAAAATATGCGATACCCGGTGCTTCACCATCTTCACGACCAAAAACATTACGGTCAATGAAGTCACCTGCTACACGCGCAAAGAACATCACAAAGGCGTTGACTACACCTTGCACCAATGCAAGGGTTACCATATCACCATTGGCTACGTGACCAATTTCGTGAGCGAGTACGGCACGGAGCTCGTCTTTGTTCATACGCTCAAGTAGACCGGTAGAAACTGCTACTAAAGCATCATTTTTATTCCAGCCTGTTGCAAAGGCATTTGACTGGTACGATGGGAAAATACCCACTTCTGGCATTTTGATACCAGAACGTTGTGCTAGTTGCGCAACTTCGTTAAGTAACCATGCTTCAGCTTGGTTACGTGGTGCATTAGGGTCAATCAGCTCTGTACCCGTGGTTTTCTTCGCCATCCATTTTGACATGAATAGTGAGATCATTGAACCCACCATACCGAACACAAAACAGATTACGAGCAAGTTGCCTAAGTTTAAGCCGCCTGCACCATGGTAACTACCGACACCGAAGAGTGACAAGATTATGCCAGCTACAACCAGTACCGCGAGGTTGGTCAGCAAGAACAAACCAATCCGCATCATTGGGTAAATCCTCTTATTATAGAAAAATGATCTGATTTACAAATAAAAATCATTAAACTCAATATGAGGTGAAAGTCTTAAAATTTCAAGGAAAAATTAGTAAAACAGATGCAATTTTACAAAATCAGTGAATTTATTCATTGAAATAAATACGCGCTGAAGCAGACGCATTTGCTGTGGCAAATGAACCTGAAGGTGCGTCGGTAAAACTACCATTGTCTGTTTGAATAATTTGACGTGCCGATGATTTAGCAACCGTAGGGGCAGCAGCATGATAATTATCCGAACTGGCAATAATCCGACCACTATTTGAAGCGATATTGGAATTACTCGAACCTGATACACTTAAACTACCAGCATATAGGTTGTTGTAGCGGCTAGTGACACGGCGGACATAATCTTGTGTTTCGCGAAAAGGTGGGATACCACCATATTTTGCGACATTGCCTTCACCTGCGTTATAACCTGCTAAAGCAAGAGACGTATTGCCATTAAAACGTTTCAGTAGCCAAGATAAATATCGAGCACCAGCCATAATGTTCTGATGAGGATCATAAGCATTTGTTACATTGAAGCGACGTGCTGTGGCAGGCATGAGCTGCATTAAACCTTGAGCCCCAACAGGTGAACGAGCATTAGTGTTAAAGCCTGATTCGGTATGCATCACCGCTTTGATTAGACCTTCGGAAACACCATGTTGGGCCGCTGCTTGTTTAATAATATTGTCAAAGGCATTTTTATTCCTACTATAGCTGGGTAACACAGACGCTTCATTTGAGCCCCAGTTACTATAACTATGGATATTACTGTCCGGATAGTAGGTTTTTTTCTCAACTTTTAGATTGCTATAGCGGCCTTGTTTATTGGTCAGTAACGTTGTGCCATTACTTTCACGCAATTGATAAATCGTTTGGCCAGCAAAAATGTTTGGTGCTGCTAAACTGATAGCCACACTTCCACCTAATAACAGCCCCAAAGTCCAAGTAATGTTTTTCATTTTATTGTGAAGAAAAATTCTGTCCCCAAACAGTTAAAGAGAGTTTATCAAAAAAAAATTAGATGAAAAGGCTTCATAGACTGATTTCTTCTTTACTTTGTAAAAATCAAGTCATTTTGATGATTCAATAATCAAAAAAAATATTTATTTTTTTTTATTGAGCTTAACTTGACACACTTAAGTCATTGATAATTAAATTTTTATAAATTGATCAAAAAATGATCAATTTAAATAAAAGCCTTAAAATAAGGGCGGCTCACCTTGTCAAGTCATTTAGAATCCACAAAGTTATCCACAGCTTTTGTGGACAACTGTGGAAAAGTCCAAAAGATAAGCATTTGGGCTAAATAATGAACTGTACCGTATAGAATATTGCACTGAAGATTACGTGATCATGACAGTATTTCTACTTTTTTCGGAAATTACATTCTTTTGATGCGAGAAGTCTGCGAATCGGATAAAATTGCGCGGTATTTTTTTTTAGGTTTAACTCGTCTATGTTCTCGCCAGTTGAGTCCGAACAAGGATTTAATTTCAAACCAGAACTACCAACTAGCTCTGCGTATTATCGTTTATTGAAAAAGCTACGCCGTCAGGTCGGTCATGCCATTCGTGATTTTAAAATGATCGAAGAGGGTGACAAAGTGATGGTCTGTATTTCAGGCGGTAAGGACAGTTATACCCTGCTCGACATTTTGTTGCAGTTTAAGCGTATTGCGCCGATTAATTTTGATGTGGTTGCGGTCAACCTTGACCAAAAACAGCCGGGTTTCCCTGAAGACGTATTGCCACGTTATTTAGAAGAAAACAAAATTCCGTATTACATCTTAGAAAAAGATACTTACAGCATTACCAAACGTTTAACACCAGAAGGTAAAACGTACTGCGCAGTGTGCTCGCGTCTACGTCGTGGTTCGTTATACGGCTTTGCTCAAGAAATTGGGGCGACGAAAGTGGCTTTAGGTCATCACCGTGATGATATTTTGGCGACGTTCTTTTTGAACTTGTTCCATGGCGGCAGCTTAAAAGCCATGCCACCGAAATTATTGTCTTCTGACAAAAAGAACATTTTGATTCGTCCACTGGCTTATGTGGAAGAAAAAGACATTATCAAATATGCAGAAATGCGTAAGTTCCCAATTATCCCATGTAATTTGTGTGGTTCTCAGGAAAACTTACAACGTGCGATGCTAAATGACATGCTGCGTACTTGGGATAAAGAATTTCCAAAACGTTTACACAGTATTTTTGGTGCTTTGCAAAATGTTTCGCCCTCACAACTGGCTGACCGTGAGTTATTCGACTTTGAAGCCCTAGATGAACAACGCGAATTTGACTTTAAAAATAGCGAAAGTTGTTCAACTGAAGAAGGTGAGTCAGAAAGCAAACGCATTAATATGGTGAACTTAGGGTTTATGGCAGATTAAGTGGAAAACCTCATCACGCAAAAGGCATTCTACGGAATGCCTTTTTTATGCTTATGATTTTTCTCATTTTGTTATTAAACAGTTAAATATTGAACGGTGCGTACAAAAAACTTTAGCCTTTTAACAAATGATCATGCTATAACAAACCTCAAGCAAAATATGCTTGCACTGATGTTGTCCGGAACGGCAACACACACGAACAAAATAAATTGAGGAAAGATCATGCCTGCTTTTTTAACTGATGATTGGTTTTCAACTGTAGAAACTCTGACAGCTCAAGCTGGTGATTTAAACTTACCACCTGCATTGGCTAATCTTGCAATTAACCTTGTGGTTGCTGACGCTGCAGGCAATACTGAATTGTCATTAGACGGTGGTGCAATTAAAAAAGGTTTATCTTCAAACGCGAAAACAACTTTGAACATGGATGCTGAAACTTTACGTAAAGTATTCCTTGAATTTGATATGGCTGCAGCGATGCAAGCGTTTATGACGGGCAAAATAAAAGTACAAGGTGATATGTCACAATTGATGGCATTGCAAACAGCAAAACCAAGTACTGAGCAAAAAGATTTATTCAAAAAAGTACTTGAGCAAACTGCTTAAGTCTAAAACGAAAAAAGCTTACCCGAAGGTAAGCTTTTTTTTGTGCGCTCACATGTAAATGTTAGGTGGACGCATATTAGATATTCACCAGTTGAGGTGTGGTTTTAATATGTTCCAAATAAGCACGAATACGCGTGACATATTGCACAGCTTGACGATAACGACCATTGCTGGCCTTGTTACGGTCTAGATAAGCATATAAATTCACCCACTTATTCGGGTTTTTACCCTGAGATTGGATGCGCTTTTGAATCTGACTTACAGCACCAGGACCCATGTTATAAGCCACTAAGGCATACCAATTACGATCAGGGTACGGAATGTTACTATAACGGTTTAGCATTTGGTCATAGTACTTTGCACCACCTTGAATGCTTTGAGTCGCATCTGTACGGTTGCTCACACCCATGGCTTTTGCTGTACTGTTGGTCAGCATCATAATGCCACGAACACCCGTTGGGGATACCGAGTCAGGTTTGAGGTAAGACTCTTGATAACCAATCGCTGCCAATAAATGCCAGTCTAGATCGTATTGCTTGGCCGTGTTTTTAAAACTTGCCTTATAGATCGGCATACGTTTACTTAAATCACGTTGAATCACATTCCAAGAATCTTGTTTGACCACATTACGGTTGTAGAATGATGCCAACTGTCCAATTGCGCCATTTTGTTTGGCACGGCAAATAAAACCACTCGCGGTTTGGCTTAATGGATCATCTGCATTTTTAAATACCCAGTTTAAGTTGCTGTTTAAACCATTCTTTTTCAAAGAAAGGGTATCACCACAACTGGCTGAAAATGACGTCAAATGCTTGGCTTCAATGGTACTCATTTCGGCAGTGGTCATAGCAAAATTGGCTTGACCTTTGGCAACCATTTTTAAAGCAGTGGCATTGTCATTCACTGTTTTAAAATCTAATTGGACATTTAAACTTTCTGCATAGTTACGTGCAAGGTCGTAACCAAAACCATGTCGATGTTTACCATCCTGAAAAACAATGGCAGGATTGGCAACTGCAACAACAGTGAGTTTATTACTGTTGACGACAGCATCATATTGATGTGCTGTTTTGCTGGCATTAATACTGTGAAAAGGAATTAAGATAGTACTAAGTGCAAGCGCTTTAAATGGGAGAGAGTTAAAAGAGTTAAGGCAAAGCCTCGACCCAGAAGTTGAACTACTGTGCATGTTGTCTCCGCTACAAGTAATTTATGCCCTAAAAAGCAAAGGCAAACAGGCCTCAGACTTTTTCAAGTTTGATAAATTCAATAAGGGTTGGGCAGTCATGACGTCATTCAAAAATGACTAGGGGGTTTCGGGAAATATGTAGAAAATCTACACTGGATAAAAATTAAACAAGCCTAAAAGATGTGCGCATAATAATGAGCAAAAAAATACTTGTCAAATTTTGTACGAAAAAATATTAAAATATGTAACATAAACAATTGATTTTGTTTGGGAATAAATTTTATATACTTTGCCTGTGTAGAAATGGAGGATAAAATAGGCATGTTTTGTAAAAATCAGCACTTGCTCAAGGCCTAAAAATCATCATGAAATCTAACTTAATTACCCGTGGTGGACACGATTTATTGGTCGCTGAACTTCAACATTTATGGCATGAAGAGCGACCTGAAATTACCAAAAAAGTGAACTGGGCGGCTAGTCTTGGAGATCGTTCGGAAAACGCGGATTATCAATATAATAAGCAATTGTTACGCAAAATTGATCGACGTGTACGCTACTTGGGAAAACGTTTGGAAGAGCTTCGTATTATCGATTACTCACCCGAACAAAAAGGGAAAGTTTATTTTGGGGCATGGGTTGATATTGAAAATGAAGACGGCGAACACAAAACGCTAAGAATCGTTGGGGTGGATGAAATCTATGATCATCATCCGCAGCATATCTCAATTGATTCACCTATGGCTAGAGCACTCTTGTCGAAGCAAGTGGATGATGAGGTCGAAGTGCTGACCCCGCTGGGGAAAAAATGTTGGTATATCAATTCAATTCGTTATGAAATGGGCGAAAGCACTGAAAAACAATAAACTGCTTTTATTTTGTTCAATTGGACGTGTTTTTTACAAAATAATTTGCCATTGCTGAATTTTATTTATATGATGGCGGCCATGGAAGCGTGGCAGAGCGGTTTAATGCACCGGTCTTGAAAACCGACGAGGGCGCGAGTCCTCCGTGAGTTCGAATCTCACCGCTTCCGCCATATTCAAAAAACCCTGATGTTTTTTAGCATCAGGGTTTTTTTATGTGTGTAAATCTAGGCAATGCAATTAGTTTTGATCTTAATTCAATACATATTGATTCAGCTTCTATTTTTCTGACCTAAACCAAAATTTTACAATCGACTAAATTTTGTATGAACGATTCGTCAAGTAGTCAAAATAAGGCAAAATAATTTGCCAATCTGAATTTTTATTTATATGATAGCGGCCATGGAAGCGTGGCAGAGCGGTTTAATGCACCGGTCTTGAAAACCGACGAGGGCGCGAGTCCTCCGTGAGTTCGAATCTCACCGCTTCCGCCAAATTCAAAAACCCCAATGTTTTACATTGGGGTTTTTTTATTGCCTAAATTTTTTGAATGATTTTTTCGACAGGCGAACTGATATACAGCATGGATATGACGTGCTATTAATTATTCACAATAAACAGAAAACATAATTAATCGATTTAGAAAAGGAATTCATCCATGCAAAAACCAGAGCTTATTCATGAACTGGAATGGCAAGCGCGTTGTCAATTGGCGGCACTGTATCGCTTGGTGGCTTATTATAAAATGACCGACTTAATTGATACCCATATCAGCCTGCGTTTAGGTCATGAACCTGAGCATTTTTTGATTAATCGCTATGGTGTGACCTTTGACAAAATGACGGCTTCGGATTTGGTCAAAATTGATCATGAAGGTAAAATTGTTGAAGCCTATGATGCAGGGAAGATGGTGAATGTCGCAGGCTTTGTGATTCATTCGGCCTTACATCATGCACGTGCAAATATTAATTGTGTGATTCATACGCATACTGCCGATGGCGTGGCCGTTTCTGCACAGGAACATGGTTTATTACCAATTTCACAACACGCGTTAAAGTTCTATCAGAACATTGCTTATCATGAATATGAAGGTATTGCCTTTTCAACTGAAGAGCGTGAAAGACTGGTACAAGATATGGGCCATTATCGCTGCATGATTTTACGCAATCACGGCTTGCTTGCGACTGGAGATAGTGTGGCACGGGCATTTCATGAAATTTACTTTTTAGAACGGGCTTGTCAAATTCAAGTAAAAGCGTTGTCGAGTGCTACATTGCATTATCCGAGTCCGAAGGTTTGTGAACATACGTTGCAGCAGTTTGAAAATCCGATGGCCGAGCCCATTATTCAAGCGGCTTGGCAGGCGGCCTTGTCTTTAATTGAAGATCAGCAGTCAGATTATTGTCGCTAATATAATTTTCTATCATCTAGCTTATAAAAAAATGGCGCTATGCTTTATGTGCAGAAGAATAGTCATGGCATGAGCAACGCGTTATCATGTTCGTAGTGGAATTATGAGATGAACTATGAAAATCGTTGCAGATGAAAATCTGGCATTTACTGAGTATTTTTTTACCGAATTTGGTGAAATAAAGCAAGCGGCAGGTCGAACATTGACCCATGCAGATGTCAAAGATGCCGATGCATTATTGGTGCGATCGGTGACTCAGGTAAATGCAGAGTTAATTCAACAGACCGCACTCAAATTTGTCGGTAGTGCTACGATTGGAACAGATCATTTAGATATTAATGCTCTAGAAAAGCAGGGCATTGCTTGGTCAAATGCCACAGGTTGTAATGCACAAGCGGTTGCTGAATATGTGATTACTGCATTGCTCTTCGTTAAACCTGAATTATTGAATGCAAATGAACAATTTACCTTGGGTATCGTTGGTTTAGGTAATGTCGGTTCACGTTTGGCTGTCATGGCAGAATTATTCGGTTGGAATGTCATTGGCTATGATCCATTTGTGCAATCTGATCAGGTGAAACAAGTTGAATTTGCAGAACTGTTAAAAAATGCAGATGCGATTAGTATCCATGTGCCACTAACTAAAGTGGGGGAATATCCAACCTGTCATTTAATTAATGCTGCTGCACTTGCCGCTATGAAGCCTTCAGCGATTTTGATTAATTCCGCGCGTGGGCCAGTGGTCGAAGAAGCTGCCTTAATTGCCGATATTCAACAGACTCAGCGTAAAGTGGTCTTAGATGTTTTTGAACATGAGCCAGAGATTTCAGCAGCGTTGTTAGATTTAATTTACGTGGTGACACCGCATATTGCCGGCTATAGCTTGGAAGGTAAAGCACGTGGCACACAGATGATCTATGAAGCATTCTGTCAAACTTTCAATCAAGCTATAAATAAAGCCTTTGAAAGTCAGTTGCCCGTATGTGAGCAGTATTTTACTGGTGCTGACTTTAAGATGGTATTACAGCGATACTTAAAAGATATTTATGACATCGCTCGTGATGATGCCAACTTACGTGCTTGCCTAAAAGACGGCAAGGTGGATCAAAAAGCCTTTGATTATTTACGTAAAACCTATCCTTTACGCCGTGAATGGGCTGCACATGGAGGCCCAGCAGCATGAGTCAAATGAACTTTCAGCCGAGTTGTGAACTCACTGCACTTCGTGCACGTGCCACGATGTATGCTCAAATTCGCCAGTTTTTTGCTGCACGTGATGTGCTTGAAGTGGAAACACCTGTGCTTTCACAAGCGGGTGTCACCGATGTGCATTTAGCATCGGTACAAGCTCAGCGTCATGTGAATGGTCAAAAGCAAACGCATTATTTGCAAACTTCACCTGAATTTGCCATGAAGCGTCTGTTGGCAAGTGGCAGTGGGCCTATCTACCAAATCTGTAAAGTTTTCCGTGATGATGAACATGGACGTAAACACAACAGTGAATTCACCATGTTGGAATGGTACCGTCCGGGTTTTAGCTTAAAAGACTTGATGTTTGAAGTGACGGATTTATTGAATGAAACCTTGAAACAACGCTTTGGTGAAATTCGTCCGACTATTTTGAGCTATAAGCATGCCTTTATGGATCGTTTGGATTTGAACCCGTTACAAGCTTCTTTACAAGATCTAAAAGATTGCTGTCGTCGTGTGGGGCTAAGCTTAGATTTGGGTGAAGACCGTTTAGGCTATATCGATTTATTGTTTTCGCATTATGTTGAGCCGAGCCTCGGTTTTGATACGCCAGTGTTCCTTACAGATTTTCCACCTGAAATGGCTTCTTTGGCGAAAACCCGTGTGGACGAAGATGGGGAGTTGGTTGCAGCACGATTTGAGCTGTATATCGAAGGTTTAGAGTTAGCGAATGCTTATGATGAACTGATTGATGCGGATGTTTTACGCAGTCGTTTTGAGGCAGATAATGCAGAGCGCGCTAAACTTGGGTTGCATGTGATGCCGATTGATGAATATTTGCTTGCTGCATTACCGCATATGAGTGAGTGTGCAGGTATAGCTTTAGGCATTGATCGATTACTAATGGTGGCAACGAATCAGTTAAAACTTGAAAAAGTCATTAGTTTCCCAGCCGATATTTCTTAAAAAATGTCCTCCGGATCGGCTGATGGTAAAATTGGCCGATCAATTTAAATATTTAGTAAAATCCAAACCATATAGGCTTCAAACCCTAAATTATGATAATAGGAATGTGCGGCATATCGTTCTGAACGATTCCCACTATTGAGTAAAATACGTTTTAGATCTTATCGCCGTGCGCTTTGCTCAATGGCTTGCATGAACCATCGCCTTAAACCTTGATCGCGATAACTCACATCAATGACAAAAGCCTAAATCCGAATTATTCATTCCTCAAACTCCTAACTGTATTGTTGGATAAAATCTGCATAATCAATGACGCGGTCATTAGCCGCTATCACTAAGGTTTGATAGTACTTATTCAAATGAATCAACTGCCAATGCTGTTGGAGTCGCTCTAGTGGTATTTCATAACCCAATTGAAGTGTAAGTTGATGAATATTTATGAGATTTTCTTGGAGTTGTGGTGGGCGAATTTGGGGATGCATATTGTCAGCTCGATGGTTTTCCTTAGAGCATAGATGAATGAGCCTTGATGTGAGTGCAGATATTTTTCAAAGCATATCTATATCTGAAAGGGCAAGGTGAAATATTGCAAAAGTTAAAGTTTTAAGAATATAGAAAAGGTAAATTAAAAAAGCACCCGAAGGTGCTCTAATTAAGCTTCGACTGCATATTGACTGGCTTTAAGTGCAGCAATGGCTTGAATACGTCGTTCAATCAACATTTCACCAATATCCGGCCCGGATACATCAGGTGGAAGGTCGGCAGCTTTAATATTACGAACCACTTGCATGGCATCTAAAACGTATTGAGCTTGTGGATAGGCGCGATCCTCTAAACCTAAACGACCACGTGAATCACATTCACAGGCTTGTACAAAGGCCTCTACGCGTTCAGGACGGCGTAGCACATCCATACGTTGTAACAGGCGCCACAAGGTACCCGGTTTTAAACTCAAGGCTTGATGGCATTTTAAATGTTCTTTACAGACTGAGATAGCCAATTGTTTGGTATTGGTGGGAACACGCATACGGTCACAGACATCAGTAACTGGTTTTACACCACGCTCTTCATGCATGATATGGCGCGGTAACTCATCTACTGGAGTAAGTGCTTTGCCTAAGTCGTGTACCAGTACAGCAAAACGAACATCCAAAGAATAATTTGCACGACACGCTTGTTGTAGCGACATCATGGTATGAATGCCACAGTCTATTTCAGGATGATATTCAGGACGCTGTGGAATACCGTATAACGCATCAATTTCAGGGAACAAGACTTTTAAAGCGCCACAGGCTCTTAATACCTCAAAATATTCATCTGCGTGGTCTTCCATTAAGGCACGAGACGTTTCCTTCCATACACGTTCAGGTGTAAGGGTTTCAAGCTCACCCGATTGAGCAAGCTCTTGCATCAGTTCCAGTGTTTCATCAGCCACTTTAAAACCTAAAGCTTTATAACGTGCCGCAAAACGTGCAATACGCAAAACCCTTAATGGATCTTCGACGAAGGCATTAGACACATGACGAAGGATGCGGCGCTCTAAATCTTGTTGACCATGGTAGGGATCATAAATTTGGCCAGCATCATCCATAGCAATCGCATTGATCGTGAGGTCACGTCGAATGAGATCTTGTTCGAGTGTGACATTGACGTCGGTATAAAATTCAAAGCCATGATACCCATGTCCAGACTTACGTTCTGTACGGGCTAAGGCATATTCGTCTTTGGTCTCTGGATGAAGAAAAACAGGGAAATCTTTACCCACAGGTTGATAACCTTGAGCAAGTAATTGTTCCGGCGTTGCACCGACAACGACATAATCTTTTTCGTGATAGGGGTGCCCGAGCAAGTGATCTCGAACTGCACCGCCTACTAAATAAACTTGCATGAAAAAACCTCTATTCTTAGAGCAATCATGCTACAGAACAGAGGTTTTCTCAAGTCACAAAGTGTGTTCAGGTCAACTAAATTAGAGTGCTAGTTTTTCGTTTTCTTGAATCTCTGCAACTGTTAATGCAGTCATATTCACTAAACGGCGAGTTGTCGCTGTTGGTGTTAAAATATGAACAGGTTTTGCAGCACCCAAAAGAATTGGGCCAATCGTCACGTTACTGCCAGATGTTGATTTCAGCAAGTTGAACGAAATGTTCGCTGCATCCAGATTAGGCATAATCAGCAAGTTTGCAGAACCTTTAAAACGTGAGTTCGGGTATGCGAAATGACGAATATTTTCATCCAGTGCGGCATCACCATGCATTTCACCTTCAACTTCAAGTTCTGGTGCAATTTCTGACAAAATATCATAAACCTTCCGCATTTTTTGTGCGCTAGGATCATTTTGGTCAGAACCGAAACTTGAGTGAGAAAGCAATGCTACACGCGGTGTAATACCAAAACGGCGTACTTCTTCAGCCGCTAAAATAGTCATTTCAGCAAGTTGTTCAGCTGTTGGATTACGGTTAATGTAAGTATCAGCAATAAACAAGTTACGATCTTCAAGCATCAATGCATTCAGCGTGAAGAAGTTATTGCGGCCTTCTTTTAGTCCAATCACATTGCTGACAAAGTCTAAGTGAATGTCATAGCTAGAATAAGTACCACATAACATACCGTCAGCTACACCATGACGAACCAGCATTGCCGCGATAAGTGTTGAGCGACGACGTGCTTCACGCTGAGCGTATTCAGGCGTTACACCTTTACGCTGCATGATGCTGTAGTAATCATCTGCAAACTTATCGTAATCAGGATTTTTCTCTTGATCGACGATAGTGATGTTCACGCCGTCTTCAAGGCGAAGGCCTAATTTCTTGATGTTTGCTTCAATGACTGCAGGACGACCGACAAGAATTGGTTTTGCCAAACCTTCATCAACAGCAATTTGTACTGCGCGAAGTACACGTAAATCTTCACCTTCAGCATAGGCAATGCGTTTTGGATCAGTTTTTGCTTGCGCAAAAATTGGTTTCATCATGAATGCAGAGTTATAAACAAACTCAGACAAACGTTGACGATACGCAGAGAAGTCTTGAATTGGACGAGTTGCAACACCTGAATCCATTGCTGCTTGTGCAATTGCGGGTGCAATCTCAAGAATCAAACGTTGATCTAATGGGCGCGGAATGAGGTAATCACGACCAAATGAAGCAGATTTTTCACCATACGATGCAGCGTCTGCTTCAACATGCGCCATGCGAGCAATCGCATGCACACAAGCGATCTTCATCTCTTCATTAATTGTTGTAGCACCAACATCGAGTGCACCACGGAAGATATAAGGGAAGCAAAGCGCATTGTTCACTTGGTTTGGATAGTCTGAACGACCAGTTGCCATAATCACGTCTGGACGTGCTTCATGTGCGTGTTCAGGAAGAATTTCAGGGTCAGGGTTAGCAAGGGCAAAGATGATCGGATCTTTCGCCATGACTTTAACCATTTCTTTGGTCAAAATACCTGCTGCAGAAAGACCAAGGAACATGTCCGCACCTTCCATTACATCAGCAAGCTGAGAGCCTTCGATGTCTTGAACGTATGCCTTTTTCGACTCATCCAAGCCTTCACGTTTAGTCGTCAATAAACCGCGTGAATCTGCCACAACGATGTTTTCTTTTTTCACGCCAAGTGCGCAAAGTAAGTTCAAACATGAAAGGGCAGCAGCACCTGCGCCAGAAGCGACAATTTTGATTTCTTCAATTTTTTTGCCATTGAGTTGAAGTGCATTCAGTAATGCCGAACCCACAATGATCGATGTACCGTGTTGGTCATCATGGAACACAGGAATATTCATGCGTTCACGAAGTTTTTGCTCGATGTAGAAACACTCTGGGGCCTTGATGTCTTCAAGGTTGATACCACCGAAAGTTGGTTCTAATGCTGCAACGATATCTACGATTTTGTCTGGATCGTTTTCAGCAATTTCAATGTCAAAAACATCAACACCAGCGAATTTTTTGAATAGAACGCCTTTACCTTCCATAACAGGTTTTGACGCTAAAGGACCAATGTTACCTAAGCCCAGTACGGCTGTACCGTTACTGACTACAGCAACAAGATTACCGCGCGCTGTGTAAAGTGCAGCAGTAGATGGGTCGCGTTCAATTTCTAAACAAGGTGCAGCGACACCTGGCGAGTATGCGAGGGCTAAATCGTGTTGGTTGACCAATTGTTTGCTTGGTGTAACGCTGATTTTCCCCGGAGTTGGAAATTCGTGATAATACAAAGCCTGCTGTTTTAAAGATTGATCGTCCATCTGTATCTCGATTGTGTTTTGTTTATCCAATATAAAGCTGCAATGCTTGCTTTATCCGCTTGAATATAACATTAGTTGCACAGTTGGGACAGTCGAAGTCGCGTCTTTTTCAGACAATCTTATAGCTCAGGCATAGTGACTTATATTAAGTAAGTATAAGCAGGCGAAGAGATATTATTTTCAAGGAACACGGTTGCCTCTTCTTGTGGCAATGGTTTAGAGAAAAAATAGCCTTGAGCAATGTCACATTCTAAGTCTTGTAGATACTGTAACTGCTGTTCAGTTTCAATCCCTTCAGCGACTACCGTCATGCCCATCGCTTTACCCATGGCAATCATGGCACTAACGATGGCCAATTGTTTATTTTCACCAATTTTAGAGATAAAACTGCGGTCTATTTTTAAGATATCAATTGGAAAATCAGCTAGATAGGATAGAGAAGAATAGCCCGTACCAAAGTCATCAAGTGAAATATTGATCTTACGTTTTTTTATTTCATTTAACAGTTCACGTACTGAATCTAGATTTTCGACCAAAGAAGATTCTGTAATTTCTAGTTCCAGACTGGCACCATCAATTTGATTGGCATCTATCGCTTCATCTAGATCATTTAATAATTGTCCACGGCGCAGTTGCTGCGCAACAATATTGACGGATACACAAATATTTTGATAACCCAAATTGTTCCAAAAACGAATTTGCTGTGCAGTTTTTTGCAAGACAAAACGCCCGATATCCGAAATTAAACTGGTTTGTTCTGCTAAAGGAATAAATAAGCCTGGTGGTATTAAGCCTTTTTCAGGGTGATTCCAACGCACCAAGGCTTCAAAACCATAAATATTTTTATCACGGAAATTGATCTTCGGTTGGTAATACACCACCAGCTCATTATTTTGAATGGCTTTACGCAAGTCGCGTTCCAAGAAGATTCCTTGCTCTAATAATGCGGTATTTTCATTGGAATAATAACGAGTGGTGTTGCCACCCAAATTTTTTGCTTCGCTCAGCGCTTGTTCTGCGCAATTATTTAGATAATCTAGCTGACGGCCATGCTCAGGGTAGAACGCGACGCCCATCGATAAAGTGATGACATGATCTTGGCCAAAAATATTAAATGGAATGCTAAAGGCTTTATTGATGCGTTCACAATGCTCTTGCACAGAAGGGCGGATGTGTGAAATTTCATACACAATCGCAAAATCATCGCCATTTAAGTGTGCAACAAAAAGAGCTTCGGCATTGGTCAGACGCAAACGCTGTGCGACTTGGCGTAACAGTTCGTCACCACCATTGTTGCTGAGATATTCATTTAATGGGCGGAAACGGTCGATGTTTAAACGAATGACAGCCAACTGTTTAATCGAATCTTGCTGTGAAACTAAATATTGATGCAGTTGATAGTTGTAATAAAAACGGTTCGGTAAATCCGTTAAGGTGTCATAATTTTCTAAATAAGATAAACGTTGTTCTTGCAATTTACGTTCGGTCAGGTCTGAGACAATCCCGATATAATGTGTGACGCGGTTTTGATCATCAGTAATAGCATTAATATGCATCCACAGCGTCAGTTCTTTACCTGAAAGAAATTTTTCGTGCAATTCACCATCATATTCACCAATTTTCAGCACTTGTTTAATGATCGAGTAGTGCATACTGCGTTGAATTGATTTGTAATTTGCTGTGATATCAAATAGATGTTTGCCAATAATTTGGTCGTAGTTAAATCCGGTCAATTGTTCGTAAAACGGATTGACTTCGATATAGCACAGCTCTTCATTTAAAATGAAAATCCCTTCAGCGGCTTGTTCGAGTACGCTGGCTGCAAGTTTTAAACGTTCTTGAGACGTCCGTTCCTGATGAATGTCACGACGAATACCGACCATGCGCAAGGGCTTACGGTTATCTGGATCGCGTTGAATGACGCGCCCAATGTCATGTACCCAACTCCATTTTCCTTGACTGTTTTGAATCCGATAGGTGGCCTCATAACGGTCTTTAAATCCACGTAGATGTTGAATCATCGCTGATTTAAAATGTGGGATATCATCAGGATGGATCACATGTTGTAACTGTTGCTGATGCTCTTTCGAATGTCTAAGGGTTTTTTCTTGCTTATAGTTGGTGACAACGATTTTACGGTCTTTGATATTCCAATCCCAAGGACGTAAACCGGCAATTTCATGCGCAAGGACTAAATTGGCTTGTTGGTTTTCTAAATCCTTGTTCATTTGTTCAATGTCGAAGGTCCGCTCTTTGACTTTCTGTTCAAGGATTTGGTTACCTAGCTGTAGTTGTAATTCGATGTCTCTTGATTTGTTGACTTCTTCTTGGAGCTGCTGACACAGTTCATCAGTCCATTTGACTTGTTGCTTGGCACTATCGACCAATAGGTTGTTTTTAGCATGTAAAGTCGATACACGACGATGAATGCGATATGACGTCATGGCGCACATTAGAATCACAATAAGCCCAAAATTAATACTCAGGCTAAATAAGTGATTTGAACCATCTAAGAAAAAAAACTGTGCAATCAGATAGGGCACAATAGATGGAATAAATGCCAAACAAAAATAATTGAGTTTTTGCGTTAAATAGGTCAAACCAAAGGTTTGTGTCACGATCAAGAGTAGGGCAGAGAGCGTCAGGGCTTGAATTGGTTCAAAGCTTTGATTGGTCGCAGGCAAATAATAAAAAATTAAAAAAATACCGCTCGCAATCAGTGTGCCGACAGAAAAACACTGAAATTGTAGCCAACGATGCGCAATCATCAGTGAATATTGTTCGGGTTTAAAATAAACGGTGCTCATCAGCCAGCATAAACTGACAAAAACTTCGGTAAAAATAAACCAAATATTGAAATACAAAGATGGCGATTTATAAAAAATTTGATATATCGAAAAAATATATAAGCAAATAATCAGAATACTGACTAAAAAATAGCGGCTATGGCGAATCGTGTTCGCAATTTGAGCAGTATGATTGTACTGCTTGATATATTCATCTTGTTTATACGTCATGAATATAAAAACCCTGCCTTAACTTAATCTAGATCGTTGTATTTGTATTGTTCCTGAGAGTATTTGTTTATTCTTGGTAACAAATCATTTGTTTTTATTGACTCTAGGGTAATTGCGTTACAAATAAAAAGCAATATCAAGGATGCCATCATTGATGCTTTCAGATGAACTATCGAGTAAAAATTAAATAAATTTATAATTTAAAATTGAAAGTGCAACTACAGGTGCAGTTTCTGTGCGAAGGACACGTTCACCGATACACCAGTTCACGAAACCTTTCTCATTTGCTGCGCTGATCTCTGCTTCGCTCAAGCCACCTTCAGGGCCAATCAGTAAGGCAACGTGCGGGTCAGCATCAGCTAATACATCAACTTCATCTTTATTGGGTGCGAGCACCAATTTTGTTGTCGGTAGGTCACTTTCCAACCATTTTTCAAGGGAAAGAGGCGGAAGTACTTTAGGAACAATGTTGAGTCCACACTGTTCGCAAGCAGCAATAGCGATGCCTTGCCAATGGTCAAGTTTCTTTTGATCACGATCGTACTTCAAACGCATCTCACAACGTTCTGAAGTGAGTAGTTGAATTTCAGAAACACCGAGTTCCACCGCTTTTTGAATCGCATAATCCATGCGGTCGCCTTTGCTCATCACTTGACCCAATAGTGTCGTAAAATGTGGTGTGCGATTGCTTGGATTGAATTGCAAAACTTGGACGGCAGCCGACTTTTTAGCGATTTCAACCAATTCAACATGGTATTCGCCACCTTGCCCATTGAACAAAGTGGCGGTTTCGCCCACTTGAGCACGTAAAACTTTTACCCAGTGATGAAACACTGTTTCCGTTAATTCAACAGTCTTATCAACAGTTAAATCAGCTTCAATATAAAAACGTGGCATTAAAGTTTTACTCTCAAAAAGGTCGAAATGTCTTATGCAAGACCAAGGTCTTTCACAAGTTGACGTGTAGGGTCAGTGGTGTTCATGGTGTAGAAGTGCAGGCTTGGCGCACCACCAGCAATCAGGCGTTCGCAAAGTTTTACAATCACTTCATGACCAAAGGCTTTGATTGACGCTGTATCGTCGCCATAAGTCGCAAGCTGTTTGCGAATCCAACGTGGAATTTCTGCACCTGTACCATCAGCAAAGCGAATTAAATTACTTGCATTGGTAATAGGCATGATGCCTGGAGCGACAGGAATGTTCACGCCTTCTTTTTGAATGCGCTCTACAAAGTAGAAGTAGGCATCTGGGTTAAAGAAGAACTGTGTCAAAGCTGCATTTGCGCCCGCATTGGCTTTATCGCAGAAACGTTTGATGTCGAGATCAAAACTGTCTGCTTGCGGGTGCATTTCTGGGTATGCTGCAACTTCAATTTTGAAATGATCACCAGTGTGCTCACGAATGAAACGTACCAAGTCCGTTGCATAAGGTAATTCGCCTAAACCCACCTGACCTGAAGGCAAGTCACCGCGAAGCGCAACAATACGGTCAATACCTTGTGATTTATATAAATCCAGCAATTCAGCAATACGTGCTTTGCTATCACCAATACAAGACAGGTGAGGGGCAACCGGTGTGCCTTTACCGTTGAAATCATTCAATGTAGACAAAGTGCGTTCACGGGTAGAACCGCCTGCACCATATGTTACAGAGAAAAATTCAGGATTTAATAATTGAAGTTCTTGGTGTACAACTTTAAGTTTTTCCGCGCCCGCATCAGTTTTGGTCGGGAAGAACTCAAAGGAAATAGGAATCTGTTTTGACATGTTCAAATCCTTTTTTATAAATACTTTTATTTAAAAAAATCCCCTCATCCTAACCTTCTCCCAGAGGGAGAAGGGACTTCCATTATGAAAGTAATAGTGATTTGGAGTTAACATCAAATTTGCTTTCACAATGAAGAGTTCCCTCTCCTTTTAGGAGAGGGTTAGGGAGAGGTATTTATAAAACTTAGTATTTATAAGCCTCAGCTTTGAACGGGCCTTCAACTTGAACACCGAGGTAATCCGCTTGTTCTTGAGTCAAAGTCGTTAATACGCCACCGAAACCTGCAACCATTGCAGCAGCAACTTCTTCGTCTAATTTCTTAGGAATAAGTTCTACGCGGATCGCAGCTTGTTTTTGATCTTCAGGAAGATCAGCAAATTTTTCAGCGAACAAGTGCATTTGCCCCAACACTTGGTTAGCAAAAGAACCATCCATAATACGTGAAGGGTGACCGGTTGCATTACCAAGGTTCACCAAACGGCCTTCTGAAAGAAGAATAAGGTAATCATTTTCATTTTCTGAACGATACACTTGGTGAACTTGTGGCTTAACTTCAACCCACTTATAACCACGTAAGTAATTTGTGTCGATTTCAGTATCGAAATGACCGATGTTACAAACTACAGCGCCAGCTTTTAATGAATCAAGCATTGCAGCGTCACATACGTGGTAGTTACCAGTTGTTGTTACGATCAAGTCAGTATTTTGAAGAAGATCAAGGTTGATGTCTTCTTTCTTACCCGTTTGAATGCCATTTTTATACGGAGCAACAACTTCGAAACCGTCCATGCATGCTTGCATTGCACAGATAGGGTCAACTTCAGTGACACGTACAATCATGCCTTCTTGACGAAGTGATTGAGCAGAACCTTTACCTACGTCACCATAACCGATTACAAGTGCACGGCGGCCAGATAAAAGCATATCTGTACCACGTTTGATGGCATCGTTTAGTGAATGACGGCAGCCGTATTTGTTGTCGTTTTTAGACTTAGTGACAGAGTCATTTACGTTAATCGCTGGAACTTTTAAAGTACCGTCGCGGTGCATTTCGTAAAGACGTTGAACACCTGTAGTGGTTTCTTCTGTAATACCGTGGATTTTAGCAATCACTTCAGGATATTTTTCGTGAACAAGCGCAGTTAAGTCACCGCCATCATCCAGAATCATGTTGGCATCCCAAGGTGTACCGTTCACATTGATTTGCTGTTCAAGACACCACATGTATTCTTCTTCAGTTTCGCCTTTCCAAGCAAATACAGGAATACCCGCAGCAGCGATTGCAGCAGCAGCGTGGTCTTGAGTAGAGAAGATGTTGCATGAAGTCCAGCGAACTTCTGCACCTAATTCAACTAGAGTTTCAATTAAAACTGCAGTTTGAATGGTCATGTGGATACAGCCAAGGATTTTCGCGCCAGCAAGCGGTTTAGCCGCTGCATAGCGTTTGCGAAGACCCATTAGGGCTGGCATTTCTGCTTCTGCGAGTTTGATTTCTTTACGGCCGTAGTCAGCTAGTGAAATATCGGCAACTTTGTAATCTGTAAATGAAGCATTAACCGCGTTCATCACGATCTCCTTAATAAAAACAATTGATCATTCAGTTCGCGGATGCCGTTGTTGATTGGAACGAGTGTCCAACCGAATCGTCGAGCCTAGCGATCTTATATTTAGTGCCTATAAGAAAGTCGCAGCATCCCTCGACTAGGGCAGTATTGTACTTGGAAATAGAGTGAGTTCCAATCAAAAATTGGTTAATATGTAGATGAATAATCTGATAATAAAAAGATAATAACGTACATATCATGAATATATTAAAATTTAATATTTTCCTAGCTTTACTCGTATCTTCACAAGCTGTCTCAGCAAGGCGAGGCGACTTTTCACCACAAGATATTTTTTTTCTGCCTTTAATTTTGATTGGGGTTTTATCCTTATTTAAATTTTCAGGCTTTATTGAAAATTATACGAAAGGCTTAAATTTAACCCTTAGAGTAGTCATAAAAGCAGTGAGTTTTATTATTTTGATTGGCATCATTGCCCTTATAATTATCGGGATAGGGCTAATTTCTGAGTATATTCCTGAAAAATGGTCGATGATATTCTAGTGCAATTTTAAATATAAAAAATTGGAAGCTAATAATGAAAAAATTAACTGCATTCATATGCTTGTGTTTTTCAGCACTAACATATGCCAACGATTCAACAGGCTATGTGGCAACGGGAGGGGTGCAGTACCTTAAAAATAAAGACATTCAAATGTTCAGTGAAGACCTATTTATTAGTAAAAAAATGATCAAGGTCGATTATCAGTTTAAAAATCTGAGCAATAAAGACGTGACTGAAACCATACTCTTTCCACTGCCAAAAGTTGAAAACTTCTTTGAATCTGATTTTGCCAATACTGAAAAATTGCTAAAAAGTTTTAAAGTTCAGGTGAATGGAAAAATGATTCAGCCTGAAATGCATGTGCGCACTTTTATTCAAAAAGATGAAAAAACAGCCCCGATTGATATGACGGAGAGTTTTAAGCAATGCGGGTTTACGGAAAAAGACATGCTGAATCCGTGGAGCAGGCAAGATGATGAATATGAAACACTCGAGACAAAGCTTAGAAACTGTAAAAATGCAGCGCTGCAAAAAGTATTGCCCAATGATTCGAGTGAAGAAATTTCATGGTCATCTCAGGTGATTTACAGCTGGAAGCAAACCTTTAAAGCCAATGCGCTCACACGTGTACAGCATCAATATGCACCGCTGGTGGGCGGGTCTGTGGCTTTATATCCTGATGAATATAATCAAAGTTATTGTATGGATCAAAAGTTTAAGGCAGGACTCAGAAAGGCCAAATCACAGCATGCACCATTTCAAGCACTGGGCTATATCTTAAAAACTGGCGCCAATTGGGCAAAGCCTATTCAAGATTTTAAACTGACTATTGAGCGGGATGCTAACGAACTGGTTTCATTTTGCTGGGCAGGTAAAGTGAAGAAAATCAGCGCTACGCAGTTTCAAATGGTTGAAAAGAATTTTGTACCGAAACAAGATTTGGACATTATTTTTGTGAGTAAACGTCCGTCATAAGACACAATCCAGCAAGAGATATAACCAAAGTAATGAGCCTAGAAAAATTTAAATCATATGTTGCATATTTCTTGGGAATGTGTGCCTGTTTATATGGTTGTTATACTTTTTTCTATGAAAATGACAAATGGCATTTGTTGCTGTTTTCAATAATGTTGTACGGCTTGCTGTATGCAGTATTTAGATTTATCAGCAAAAAATCATGGAGCTGGTTGTGTCATGGCCTCAGTTTTATTGTTTTGTATAGCACTGTTTTAGCCATATTTTTTAGTTCAAGTTTTTTACAAATTAAAGAATTTCAACTGACTCATCCCAACTGGATTTTGGCAGATCAGGTTCATATTAATCAAGTTGAAATTGATGATTATAGGCAAAGGCGTTCACTGCAATATGCGTATACGCGAGTGCAATACCAATACATGCTGAATGAGCAAATAAGTACAGGTGTTGCAGATAAACTTGACCCGCAATATATGCTTTGGTTTCTTGAAACGTCGCAGGATTTAAAAAGTCAGAGCAGCACTCAAACTTAGCATGCAATACATCAGCAGCAGTATTCAGTGTATGTAAATACTCAAAATCCGAATCAATCACGATTTTTTCTTAACCAAGACTATTTTGAACTTCGTAATTCAGGGTTTGCATGGCTGATTTACGGCCTTCAAATGCTGTCCTTGGTTTTAGTTCTTATCGTTGTCATTTTGCTGTGGGATGCCTTTTCTGATTCGAAAGAATCTAAGACCGCTAAAAAAAGTAAGACTAAGCCTAAGGCAAAGGTGTAAAAAGCTAAACCTGATATAGAGTAAACATCTTCGTCCTAAAAAACTTCTGCACTAGGGATAAATTTTTTTTGATGCGGCATAACTATGTTTATAAAAATTGCCGTACAAATCGCGCTGATTTGTTTATTATCACTGCAGATTTAAGTTGTGAGTTCTTATTATGTCTTTGGAAATGCCTGAAGAATTAGCCAATCTTGAAGCCAATGGCGGCATTTTTGCAGTATGGATGCTGTTGCAGCATTTAGGCATTGATGCGGATGTTCAACAGTTGGTCGAAGTCTGCGGCTATGAGGCAGAGCATGGCACAACCACCATTGGTTTAGCTGTAGGACTGAGAAAGTTTGGCTTTCAAGTAAAGTTTTACACAGAGCATGATCCTGAGTTGCAAGACAGTGAAAAACGCAGCTATGCGGAAGCTGACCAATTGGAACTGCCTATTATATTGCCTGCAATTGGCTATGCACAAATTCAGCAGGCTTTTGAACAAAATCAGTTTGTGATTGTGTATTACGATACTCTAGAGGGCGTGGGGAATCATTCTTTGGTGTATGACATTGACGAAACTGAAATTAGTTTCTTTGACAGTTTTGATGCCATGCCAGCAGAGGTATTTGAACAGCAACGTGGGGCAGAGGGCATTTGCCGACAAGTGATTACTGTAGACGTAAATAATTATGTGGCGAGCTGAGCCATTTTGTTAAAAGCAAAAAGCCCATCATGAGATGGGCCTTTTTCTTTGTGATTTAAGCTTTGGGCTGTTCGGCCGCATTGGCTTTTTCATTCCAAAAATCTGCTTTTTCTTCATCAGCGTCGATGCCTAATCCATTAGCATAAATAAAAGCCAAATCACGCATAGCTTGAACTTCACCTAATTTTGCAGATTGTTCAACTAGTTCAATGGATTTAGCGACATCTTTTTCCACCACATCGCCGCGACGGTAAAAAGTGGCGAGTTCTAAAATTGCAGCAGGATGGTCATGTTTTGACGCTTGTTCTAACCAGCGGTGCGCATGCTCAAAATAGGTTTTAGATTCTTCAGGATCTTCTTCGAGCATGTCTTTGGCATAGACTGCATAGCCTTCACCCAGCCAATACATTGCTTCTACATGACCTAACTGAGCTGCTTTGAGTGCCCATTCTTCAGCAAGTTCAACATGCTCATCATTTTCACATTGCATATAAATTTCAGCCAGTTCAAATTGAGCATCTTTATTGCCTGCCATAGCGCGGTTATATAAAGCAGGAGAGATTGAAAGTTCAGACATGTGTAATCCAAAAGAGCAGAATAGGCATAGCCTAATCGGTTGGCATGAAAAAAGCCAATCCGAAGATTGGCTTTCAATGTTTAGAGATCGTTGTCTAAAGAATTAAAATTTCAATAACACTGCAGACAATACAAATATGATAACTAATGCACCAATAATTTTCCAAAAATACTCAGCGATATAACTAATACATAGCCCGACAAATAAAGCCGCAATGGTCAGCGCGCCAAACCAATAACTGATGTTATTGCTCGGCGTGCCAAGTGAGAGGCAAAGTAGTAAGGCGATGATCAATAGCGCCCAACCGACTAGCGTGGCTAATCGTGTTTGGCCCACACTTAACTCTTTGCTGTGAAACTGCTTTTGATGTTTAGACATGCTGCATGCCAAGGCAAAAAAACCTAAGCTACTCAGTGCCCAAATCAGAAGAAAGAACATCATGCTTCAACCTCCTTTGTGCCACGTACTTTTTTAACAGGCAGTCCTTTATGCTTTTTCACTTTGTAAAATGAATAGGCAAACAAGATAGCCAAAAGCCACATTGCAAGATCAAAGGATGCAATCATCCATTGGCCATTTGCCATGGTATTCCAAAGCGCTTGACCACCAGTCATGAAGTTTACAATCGGCAGTAAAGCAAAAATTGCTGTGGCAAAAGCTAAAAGTTCTAGCCACGCTTGACGATGCGTACGGAACATCGCATAAACGAGCGTCAGTAGCCAAACAATAAAGAAACTACGAATTTCTAATTCCGAACGGTTTTCAAGCTGTGTGGGAATAAAACGGTTGGCATAGAAAAATGCTGCACAGGCAATGGGTAAACCAATAATCGCTGCAATATTGGTCACTTCAACCGTGCGGTAGCCAAATGATTTAAAGCCTTGTTTTTGCTGTTGCGGCGCACGTTTTACACACCACAGAATGAGACCTGTAGCGACCATCAGGGTGCCTACAATCCCTGAAATAAACAGCAGCCAACGTAGAGCTAAGTCTACACCACGTGCTTCATGTAGCGTGGTGACTACATTGTAAATACCCATCGGTACAGAAGGGTGCTTTAATTTGGCACTTTCGTCAGTTAAGTCTTTGCCTGTTACGCCATCAAATTGTTTGCTTGCATAGACATTTCGATATGCAACACTTTCACCATGTAATGCGCGTAGCTCAATTTTAGCTTGGTCTGTATTCGGTGCAATGATGCTAACGGTACTAATAGGATTAGTTCTCAATTCAGCCTGAACCGCAGTTACTATTGGCGCTAAGTTGGTCAGCGGCGCAGCAACAACAGGTTGCTCTTCACGTTTAGAGCGACGATCTCCTCGACCTTCACCACGGCCCTCAGCACGATTTTTGCCTTGGTTTTGTGCAGAATTGGCACGGGCTTGCTGTGGGCGTTCGCCACGTTCTTGAGCAGATTCACGTCCTTCAGGTTTATTTTCCTGAACTAAGGCACGATTTTGTTCTTGTAAAAATTGTCCACGGTTTTCATAAATACGCTCAATCCCCCAAGGCATGATCGTAAATAACAGCAGCAACAGGCCACTAAAGGTGATCATGATGTGGAAGGGAAGCGCAAATACTGCGGTTGCATTATGTGCATCGAGCCAAGAACGTTGTCCTTTACCTGAACGGAAGGTAAAGAAATCTTTAAAGATTTTTTTATGAGTAATTACACCACTAATGATGGCAACTAACATAAACAGTGTCGCTATCCCGACAAACCATCGCGTCCACATACGTGGCATGCCATACAGTTCGAAATGGAAACGATAGAGAAAATTACCACCACGCGTATCGCGCGGCTCAAGCACTTCACCTGTAGCACTATCAATGTAGATTTGTTTACCACCACGGCGTGCGCGAGGGTCTTCACCTTGTTCACGTACGATAATTAAGGTGGCATTTTGACGCGTATTCGGCAGTAAAATATTCCAAGCACCTGCATTTGGATGATTTTGTTGTAAATAATTCAGTGCAACTTGAGTTTGTTGGACTTGTGAACTGGCTGGAACAGATTGATGCAGCTCAGGAGTCATCCAGACATTGATTTCATTTTTAAAGAAGCTTAGGGTTCCGGTCAGGAAAATAGCATACAGCAACCAACCTAAGATTAGGCTAGCCCATGTATGCAGCCAAGACATGGACTGGCGAGGCCCCTCTACTTTTGCATCAACACGCATTTTAGCTTCCCATCATCATGTAAATGGCATACAAACACACCGCAGGGATCACAATGCCTAAAGTTGCTTTGAGGGTTTTATTCACCATAAAGACCCAAATAAATGCACAGCTCCACAGGATAAATGAAATTAAAGTTGCACTCATGGCTGCACTTCCACGGTCTTCGCTAAATACATCTGCAATTACGATGGCAGATAGCATTGCGACAACATATCCGCCCACTAAAGCGAGGGCAAAGCGATAGAAAATCATCAAGCGATAGGTCAATAGAGAAGGAGTGTCTTTACGCGTTTTAGGCAGCGCAGATGTGAGGGGTGTCACAAGTGCCTCAGGTGGTGAGCTATTCATAAAATACTTAAGCGCTTGGAAATTGTATTAAAGTTAATCTAAATGATAACAATTATTATTAATAATTAGAATAATGTATTCACAAAATTATTGATATTTCAGCATGCTGAGTAGAAATTGATTTAAAAAGAGGGGAAATAAAGGCAAAAAAATAGCGACCGAAGTCGCTATTTTAGAATGCAAGAATGCTTATGTGTCTACATTATTGCTCTTGTTGAATGCCTGCAACTAACCAGTCTTGATCAGAACCCGCAGGTTTAACAAAATGCCATACTTCAGCAAAAGGCTGTGGCAGGCTATTTAAGTCTTCACTTACAGTACCTGTAAAACGCACACTTACAACGTATTGACCATTTTCGTTAGCAGAATCGACCACCATAGCATTTAAGTTAGAAAACTCAGCAACGTCTTCATCTTTATTCGCCATAATGTCGTTATACATAGACTGGTAAAGATCAGGCGTTAAGTAACGCTGAATTTCAGAAATGTTGCTTGCCGTATTCATCGATTGAATGTGGTTAAAACGCTGACGTGCAACACGTAAAAATGTTGCTGGTTCTGTACCATCAGGCAATTGATTGCCGCTGTTGGTATAGGCAGCACCAAAAGGCGCATTCGTTGCAGCAGCTGCACCAAATGGAGCATTTGAAGCTGCTGAATTACCGCCTACAGAATTACCAAAAATATTCGTATTGTCATTACCTGCACGAGGTGCGGCATTTTGCTGGCCAAACGGTGCATTGTTTGCACCGCTGTTTGGCGCATACGGATTGTTAGTGGCTAGTTTTTTTTTTGCGCCCATCTTACGGAAAATGAAGAAGGCAACAGCAGCGGCAAGTAAAATCCAGATCCAGCCTGGAATACCACCTTTCTCTTCCTGTTGTTGAGCTTGCGCTTCAGAAGCTGCTTGACCGTTATTGTCATCGGCCATCGCATTTGCAGCGACAGCACCAATTGCAGCACCAGCCACACCTGCAGCAACCATTCCGCCCACATTCGAGCCAGATTTTGCTGGAGCGCCAGCAGTTGCAGGCTGTTGAACAGGAGCAGATTGACGAGGTTGCTGATAAGACTGAGTTGGAGCAGCTTGACGGCTCATACCATGGCTTTTACCACCACCGGCACGTTTCGCTTCTGCAATCGGCGCTACCAAAAGGGCTGCTGTTAAAAGAGCAGTCATCAAACCACGCTGTCGAACTTCCATCAAATTTTCCTATATCTATATAAAATTAAAATAGCCATCTAGTTATGCCGCCATTTGTACTGAATTTCAATAGAACATCGGTAAAAAATTGAAAATTCATTCAAAATAAACGATTCAACGTAACTAAGACTCATCGGTCAGCGTAATTGCCTGACTCAACGCCTCATGTAAACGTGCGACAGAAATAATTTCTACACCTGAAATGGGTTTTTGCGGTGCATTCCCACGCGGTAAAATAATGGTTTTAAAACCATGCTTAATGGCTTCTTTAAGTCGTTCCTGTCCATTGGGTACAGGACGGATTTCGCCTGAAAGTCCGACTTCCCCAAATACTGCCAAATGTTGTGGCAGGGCTTTAGCTCTTAAGCTAGAGGCACAAGCTAAAAGTACCGCAAGGTCAGAACCTGTTTCTGTGATTTTTAAACCACCCACGACATTGACATAGACATCTTGTCCAGCGGTTTGTACGCCACCATGACGGTGCATAACGGCTAAAAGCATGTTTAAACGGTTTTGTTCTAAACCTAAGGCCACGCGTCGAGGTTGTCCATGCGCATCATCCACCAAAGCCTGAACTTCAACTAAAAGTGGGCGTGTACCTTCACGGCTAATCATGACAATGGAACCCGGAATGGCTTGATCATAACGACTCAGGAAAATAGCGGAAGGGTTTGATACCTCGCGCAGACCTTTATCAGTCATGCCAAATACACCAAGCTCGTTGACCGCACCAAAACGGTTTTTGACCGCACGAATCATACGGAAGCGAGAGTCAGACTGACCTTCAAAATACAAAACACAATCGACCATGTGCTCAAGCACGCGAGGGCCTGCCAAAGAACCTTCTTTCGTTACGTGACCGACAATAAACAGTGCAGTGCCACTATTTTTGGCAAAGCGAGTCAGGAGTGCAGCCGATTCACGAATTTGGGAAACACCGCCCGGCGCAGACTGGAGTGTCTCGGTGTATAGGGTTTGGATCGAATCTAAAATGGCAACGGCAGGGCGTTCATGTGCCAAAACTTCACAAATACGCTCGACACAGGTTTCGGCCATGACTTTGAGTTGATCGGTCGGCAAATCTAGGCGCTGGGCACGTAGAGCCACTTGAGACAAAGATTCCTCACCAGTGACATATAAGGCAGAACTTTTACTCGCCGCCATATAGGTTGCGGTTTGTAGCAAAATAGTGGATTTACCAATGCCGGGGTCACCACCGATGAGTACAACTGAACCTGTGACCAGTCCACCACCGAGCACACGGTCAAATTCACCAATACCTGTTGCCATTCGAGTTTCATGCGAAACGGAAACTTGATTTAAGGTAGTCACAGCAGCGGCTTGACCTGCATAGCCACCGCCCATTTTAGGCTGCGCACGGTGTGTAACAGCGGGTGCAATACTGACTTCGACTAATGAATTCCATTCACCACATTCGGTACATTGACCGGCCCATTTGGGATGATCAGCACCACATTGTTCACATCGATAGACACTTTTTGCTTTCGCCATAATATTTACTGTGCACAAACTCAAATTGAGTCACAGCATAGCGGTGAATACATCGAAAAACCAAGTTTTTATCGCATGAAATGACTGATGAAGGTCAATTGATGTCGTTTTATTTTCTATAGCTGCACTTTTACATAGTAAGCACTTTATAATAGCGCATTATATTTTTTGAAATGGGTCACAACATGACTGAACTATTACGACATATCGATGCCATCGCACGTGAAAAAAATCGTGATGTGTTATTTGTGCATTTTGAAGAATATGATCATCAACATCCTGAAAAAAATACGGTGCGTAATGATGTTATGCACTGGTTTGACCTGCAAAATATCGACTATTTCCCTTGTATGGGGCTAGAAGGTGAGTCTTTAATCGATAGCTATACAGGTGATTTATACCTTGACGTACCTTTTGATGAAAGCAGCCCTGCATATAAAACTCTCAGTGAATATCTTGAAGATGAACAAGGGAACATGAAAATTCAGGGGGTATTGTTCTTTTCTTTATCCTTGGAAATTGCCCTAGAAATCGAAGCTGATCTGATGGAAGTTAGTGCTGTAGATTCTGAATATGCTGAAAATGAGTTTGGTGACCAATTTGGTGAAGGCTTTATTGAAGATGCTGAAGCAGATCCAAAAGATGAAGCAGCCAATGAAAGCAACACGAAAAACGACAAATTTGATGATGGTCAAATTGGTACGATTCAATAAGTAAATATTGATTTTCAGTCCGAATAAAAAAGCCACGTGAATTCACGTGGCTTTTTGTTGAGCAGGATGGAGGTATTAGTACAACTCACCTGATTTACGACGTTCAATAAAATCTTTCGATTCTTTCACAATGATGCCTGAGAGCAATAACAGTGCAATACAGTTTGGTGCAGCCATCAAACCGTTAAAGGTATCGGCAAATAACCAAACGAGATCAAGTGTTACGACACAGCCGACAAAGACTGATGCGATGTAAATAATTCGATAAATCAGTACTGACTTTTCACCTAAGAGGTATGTACAGCATTTTTCACCATAATAGCTCCAACCCAGAATGGTTGAATAAGCGAAGAAAATAATACCGAAAGTCACGACCCAACCACCGAAGCCTGGCAGTAGTTTGTCAAAAACACTAATCGTCAGTACGGCACCCGTTTGATCACCAAAGCTTTGTCCCGCCATGATGAAGCCCATCACCAGTACGATACCTGTAATTGAGCAAACAATGATGGTGTCTAAGAACGTACCTGTCATAGAGACAAGACCTTGACGTGCTGGATGGTCAGTTTTTGCAGCCGCAGCGGCAATGGGTGCTGAGCCCATACCTGCTTCATTAGAGAATACACCACGTGCCACACCATAACGAATCGCGGCACCAATCGCACCACCCACAGCAGCTTCGCCCGTAAATGCATAGCTAAAGATCATTTTTAGTGCAGGAATCACCAATTCAAGGTTGTTGAAAATAATGATTAAGCCACCCAATACATAACCTACCGCCATAATTGGAACAATAAATGAAGAGGCTTTTGAAATGGATTTGATGCCGCCTAAAATAACGAGGGCAGAGAATATGGTGATGACGATTGCAGTGGTGAGTGTGCTGATCCCTAAGCTGTTTTCCACAGCAAGCGCGACAGTGTTGGACTGTACTGAGCTACCAATACCAAAGGATGCCAAAGTACCAAATAGGGCAAATACCACTGCCAACCATTTCCACTTAGGTCCAAGTCCACGTTCGATGTAATACATTGGACCACCGTTCATTTCGCCATTTTCATTTTTATGACGAAACTTCACAGCGAGTACACCTTCACCATATTTGGTTGCCATACCAAAGAGCGCGGTTATCCACATCCAAAACACTGCGCCCGGACCACCGAGCACACAAGCGGTGGCTACACCGGCAATATTACCTGTACCAATGGTGGCAGAAAGTGCGGTCATAAGTGAGGCGAAATGAGAAATATCGCCATCATGTTGATTGGCTTTAGGATGCTTGCCAAAGACTTGTTTGAATGCGAAAGGCAACATGCGAAATTGCCAGAAAAGTAGTCGGAAGGTGAGGAATACACCTGTTCCGACAATGAGGACCAACATGTACGGGCCCCAGACCCATCCACTGAGTGTTTCCATGATATTTTGAATTTCTTGCATAGTATCTTCTTCTTATCGGCCCTGAGTGAGTGAATGCTACATTTTTGATATCTGTAGCAATTGATATGCCATTGTTAGAAACTTCCATGATTTTTGGCATAAATTTTTATCGTTGGTAAAATATTTTTTGCATAAAATTTAAGTTATTACAAGTAAATTGTTGTTTTATTAGTCGCTTTAAAATGTGAACTGGCGCTAAGATTTTTATATATAAGAAAAATAAATTAACTTTGTCACTTAATCCGAAAATATAGATGATGAGAAATAATTTTGTATTTTCTGAAATTTTTACGTTAATTTGTCGCAATTGGAACGCGAAGTTGAATTAAATAATGTCAAATGAAATTCATGGATCGCACGCTGATAGCGGCGATTTGAAACGAAGCTTGTCCAACCGACACCTGCAATTGATTGCGATTGGTGGTGCGATTGGTACAGGTTTATTTATGGGGTCAGGAAAGACCATCAGTTTAGCTGGTCCGTCCATCCTTATTATCTATATGATTATTGGTTTTATGGTTTTCCTCGTCATGCGTGCATTAGGCGAGTTATTACTATCAAATCTTGAATATAAATCTTTTATCGATTTTGCAACCCACTTAATTGGCCCGTGGGCAGGCTATTTTGTGGGTTGGACCTATTGGCTGTGCTGGATCACTATAGGGATTGCTGATTTATCGGCCATCATTTATTACCTGCAATTCTTTAATGGAGGTAACCCGTTCTCGCCCGAAGAAGGGGTGATGATCAGTGTTGCCGCCATTGTCTTTATCATGGGGTTAAACCTTGTTACGGTTAAACTTTTTGGTGAATTAGAGTTCTGGTTTGCACTGATTAAGATTATTGCAATCGTGGTGCTTATTGGTGTCGGTCTTTGGATGATCTTTACCGGTTTTACCTCATCGACAGGTGAAATCGCATCATTCACACATTTATGGTCACATGGTGGTCTATTCCCAACAGGAGTAACTGGCTTCTTGGCAGGTTTCCAGATCGCCATTTTTGCCTTTGTCGGCGTAGAACTCGTTGGTACTACGGCAGCAGAAACCAAAGATCCAGAACACAACTTGCCTAAAGCTGTGAACTCGATTCCGATTCGTATCATTATTTTCTATGTGCTTGCACTTGTGATTGTGATGTCTGTTACGCCATGGAATGCCATTGACCCAAGCATTTCACCATTCGTGAACTTGTTTAGCCAAGCCGGTATTGCTGCTGCTGCGATTATTATGAACTTGGTGGTGTTGTCATCAGTTATGTCATCGATGAATAGTGGTGTGTTCTCGACTTCACGTATGTTGTTTGGTTTATCTCGTGAAGAGCAAGGTCCAAAAGCGTTTGGCCGTCTAAACTCACGTGCAGTTCCGGCAAATGCGTTATATTTCTCGGCAGTTTGTTTGCTGTTGGGTGCTGCATTACAGTATTTCGTTCCGAACACGGTTGAAGCCTTCACTTTAGCAACCACACTTTCGACGATTTTATTTATCTGTGTATGGCTCATGATTATCTGGAGCTATATCGTTTACTATAAAACTCGTCCTGAGTTACATGCGAAGTCAACCTTTAAATTACCAGGTGGCTTATATACTTGCTGGCTCGTGATTATCTTCTTCATCGGCATGATTTATGTTTTGTCATTAGAAGCAGATACCATGAAAGCGCTCATGGTGAGCCCAATTTGGTTCATCATTTTGATTATTGGTTATTTCGGTTTTTATAAGACAAAGCACCATTAATTTACATTTTTGAAATGATGTAAAAACATAAAAAGCTGCTCCTGAGGGGGCAGCTTTTTTATTTGAATATGGATTTATTTTAAGTTAAAACAGACTGTTTATTAGCGTTTCGATTTGTATTAAACAGCATTCAAATTGATAAGCTATTTCAGTGAAATCAATAGCCTGATCGAGCTAGAAATAAAGACAAATAAGGATTGAAAACAGCACCATCAAATTTTGCTTAAATTTAGTGCAGAATGGCAAAAAGCTCACTTGGAATTACAGGGCTTTTCTTTTATCCGCGGGTTGATCACGTTATACTCGGAAAAATCTTTTCATTAGGTACGTTTATGTATCGTTTTATGAATTATAAAATTATTGTATTAGCAAGTGCTGTGCTGCTGACCGCTTGTGGTCAGTCTGGTGCATTGCATTTACCTTCAGATGCAAATGCAGATAAGCGCGCTAAATATCTGATTTATCCAGATACGCCTGCACAGCAAAAGCAGGAAAAACAAGCGGCTCCTGTTGCCACTGAATTGGAATCATCAAATTCTAACCCTACACCTTAATGCTTTTATAGAAAGGATACTTTCATGAGTTTCACCCGTACGAATGGGGTATTGCATGCAGAGCAATGTTCTTTACAACAGCTTGCACAGCAATATGGCACACCGCTTTATGTTTATTCAAAAGCTACTTTTGAAAAGCATTATTCAGATATGGATCGTGCATTTAGCTTTATCGACCATCAAATTTGTTTTGCGGTAAAGTCAAACTCTAATCTTGCGGTGTTAAACGTACTTGCCAAGCAAGGCGCTGGTTTTGATATCGTGACGGGTGGTGAACTCGCACGTGTATTAAAAGCCGGTGGTGAAGCTTCTAAAATTGTATTCTCAGGTTTGGGTAAAACTGAAGCCGATATCCAAAAAGCATTGGACGTGGGTATTGCATGTTTTAACGTTGAATCACATGCAGAGTTGGATCGAATCCAAAAAGTTGCTGCGGCAATGGGTAAGAAAGCACCGATTTCATTGCGTGTAAATCCAGATGTGGATGCTAAAACCCATCCTTATATCTCTACGGGTTTAAAAGAAAATAAATTCGGTATTCCTTCAGACAGTGTTTTTGAAACTTATGCTTATGCGGCATCATTGCCAAATCTTGAGATTATCGGGATTGATTGTCATATCGGCTCACAGTTGACTGAAACTCAGCCTTTTGTTGATGCACTTGATCGTGTCATTGTGATGATCAATCAACTGAAAGAGATGGGTATTCATCTAAAACACATCGATATTGGTGGTGGTTTAGGCGTAACGTACAAAGACGAAGTTCCGCCAACCGTTGAAGAATATGCTCAGGCAATGCGTCCGGCATTAGAAAAATTAGGCCTTAAGGTATATATGGAGCCGGGGCGTAGTATTTCTGCAAATGCAGGTGTGTTGTTAACTAAAGTTGATTTGCTCAAACCGACCAATCATCGTAATTTTGCCATTATTGATGCTGCTATGAACGACTTAATCCGTCCTGCTTTATATGAAGCATGGATGGATATTCAGGAAGTAACGCCTCGTACTGATACAGATAAGAAAGACTGGGATGTTGTTGGCGCGATTTGCGAAACCGGTGATTTCCTTGGTAAGCAACGTCAGTTGGCGATTCAAGAAAATGACGTGCTTGCAGTATTGGGTGCGGGTGCTTATGGTTTTGTCATGAGCTCAAACTACAACAGCCGCGGACGTGCTGCTGAAGTGATGGTTGATGGTGATCAGTCTCATTTGATTCGTGAGCGTGAAACCATTGAATCATTATGGGAACGTGAACGTTTATTGCCTTAAGGAGAAATTCGAGATGTTATTAGAATTTACCAAAATGCATGGCCTTGGCAATGACTTTATGGTGGTCGATCTAATTAGCCAACGGGCTTATTTAGATACAGTGACGATTCAGCGTTTGGCCGACCGTCATTTTGGTATTGGTTTTGATCAGCTTTTGATTGTAGAGCCACCTGATTTACCCAATGTCGATTTTAAATATCGTATTTTTAATGCAGATGGTTCGGAAGTTGAACAATGTGGTAATGGCGTACGTTGTTTTGCACGCTTTGTGCATGAACGTAAGTTGACCAGCAAAACCAAAATCAAAGTACAAACCAAGTCAGGTATCGTAGAGCCTGAATTAGGTGCGAATGGTTGGGTGCGCGTTAATATGGGTTATCCACGCTTTTTGCCGGATGAAATACCATTTATTGCTGAAGAGCCTGAAAACTTATACGACATTGCATTAGCGAATAATGAACAACTCACCATTGATGTGGTGAGTATGGGTAATCCGCATGCAGTGACGATCGTTCCTGATGTCATTACCGCAGACGTTGCTAAAATTGGTCCACAAGTCGAATCGCATGAGCGTTTTCCACAGCGAGTAAATGCTGGCTTTATGCAAATTTTGGATGAGAAACATGCACGCTTACGTGTATTTGAACGTGGTGTCGGTGAAACTATGGCCTGTGGTACAGGTGCTTGTGCAGCGGCAGTATCAGGTATGCGTCGTGGTTTATTAGCCAATTCGGTCGAAATAGAGTTGGCAGGTGGTAAGCTGCAAATTGAGTGGCAAGAAGGTGGTGTGGTCTGGATGACCGGACCAACCGCAACAGTTTACGAAGGACGCTTAGATTTAAGTTACTTCCAAGGTTAAACTCCAAGCCCTGATTCATTCAGGGCTTTTTTCATAAAATAAAAAGTGAATAAAAAATTATAATTCAATGGGATTGGAATCAACATGGAACAAATAAACGAAGAAATAAAAGAAGAAATCTTAGAGCAACTTTTTCATAAAGCTTTACATGAACCTGCGTATCGACCCGAATTTTTAGCTCAATTATTAGCGGCCAATGTGTATTGTGTGGGAACAACAGGGGGACGTGATTCACGTATTGCCGAAGCTTTGATCTTGGATGAAGGCGACAGCGTTCAATTGAAATCATGGGAAGATGAGACTTATTATTGCGCCATCCCGTTTTTTACGTCCTTGGAAAAAATGCGGTTGGCAATATCTGAAGAGGAGTCGTATATCCGGCTACCAACCAAGGCATTATTTGAAATGACCATTGGGGCAAGGCTTGTATTGAATCCACAATCATCTGATGCGACGAAGGACTTTGTACCAGAAGAAATTCAACATTTGCTGAACGGGCAGTATATTCAGCCCTCAGAAAACTATGAAGTTACGGAAGATACGGAAGTTTTAATTGGTCAGCCGGTGGAATATCCGCAGTTTATGATTGATCAATTAAGCATTTTTTTGGGTACAGAGCGTGTGGTAAAAGCTGCTTATTTGGCGCAAATGCTGAATGAAGCTCGAGATGATTCACCAACTTTGTTGATCGGACTAGATTTAGAAGCAGGGTTATCTGAACAACAAATTCAAAATTTGCACAGTAAAATTGGTCGTATCACACAGGATAGTTTAAAAGAGCAATGCCCAGTGGATTTAATCCATGTCAATCCACACAGTGTGGATGGTGTAGAAGGGTATTTGCTTAATGAAACGCAAGCTTTTTACCAACGTGTTGATGGTAAGCCTAAGGGGTTCTTTGCTAGACTCTTTTCATAAAATAGATATGTAAAATCGCTTTAGTGAACGTACTGCAACGCTAAAGCACATGTTGAAATGGGAGAAGACAGATGACGATGGATCAGAGTCAACTACTGACTATGTGGTTGAAGGAACGTGAAATTCAAAATCAGTCTAAACATACATTGCAAGCGTATGAGCGTGATGTCAGTGATTTTCTCCAATTTTGTACAATACGCAACTTGCCACTGCATGATGTTGAAAAGTCAGATCTGCGTGAATTTGTTGCTCATAAAGTGGAACAGTTTCAGCTCAGTCCAAGTAGTTTGCAGCGCATGTTATCTTCGATACGCCAATTTATGAAATGGGCAGAACAAGGAAATTATCTCAATTTTAATCCTGCAGATGATTTTCAGCTCAAACGCCAATCACGTCCTTTACCTGGATTGGTCGATATTGAAACCATTAAACAAATCATGGAACAGCCTGAGCCAGAAAGTGAAACTCAACGGCAGCTTTGGATACGTGATAAAGCGATTTTGGAGCTGCTATATTCAAGTGGTTTACGTTTGGCTGAAGTGCAGGGCTTAACCATTCGAGATATTGATTTTAATCGCCAACTGTTACGTATTACGGGTAAAGGGAATAAAACGCGCATTGTACCTTTCGGTTCTAAAGCCAAAGAGGCTGTGATGCATTGGTTGCAATTATATCCTGCATGGCATGGTGATTTTGTCCCAGAAGCCCAAGTTTTTATCACTCAAAAAGGCAATCCACTAGGGGTAAGACAAATAGAAAATCGAGTTAAATTTCAAGCTCGACGTGCAGGTGTAAATGTCGATTTACATCCGCATTTATTACGACATTGCTTCGCTAGCCATATGTTGTCCAATAGCGGTGACTTGCGTGCTGTACAAGAAATGTTGGGGCATAGTAATTTAACCACTACACAAATTTATACCCATGTGGATTTTGATCGATTGGCACAAGTTTATGATCAGGCCCATCCAAGGGCACAGCATAAAGATTCGTAACAATTGCAAAAACGACTTTGGTACTCAGTGGTCTAAATTTTGCTTAAATTTACAGGCTAGATTTTACATTTTGTATCCTAAAGTGGTCTACTTCATGAAAATTAAATAAGGATGTGAAAAAATATTGGTAAAATTGACCGACATTTTGAACTATTGTCGCATTATAAAAATTCAAATTATCGGGTATAAAAATTGTCCATTATTGAATTGACGTAAGTGCTGAAGTGAAATTCGCCATTTACTAAATTGCTGTACCGTTAAAAATATATAGGCCATACCATGATTTCAGATATTCAAGAAAAATATGACCAGTTAAATGGTCAGCAAAAAGAAATTTTTGCAGGATACGGCTTACGCCAGATCAAACACTTTGTTGAAATCAGTTTGCCTGAAGTAGAAGCTGTATTGCCTGAAGGTGCGCAGCTACAAGGGATTAATGCCGATGGTAAAGTTCAGGCGTTTAATGCGGCGACGGGCCAATACTTTATTTGGATTTCGGATAAACAATGGCAGCTTACCAATAAAGCAACTGCTAAATTTGACAGTAAAGAAGATGCCCTCACCATTTGGCGTATTTTTGATTTGGCAAAGTATGAACTTATTGACCTAAGCCACATCCATCGTGACTTTTTGGAAAAACAGCCAGCCTAAACCATTGGTCAAATAAACAACTCATGGGCTATCTTCATTGGTTTTGGATGTTTAGCCCTTATATCACCCGCACCATGACATGTTGTGATGCTTATGAGCAGAGCGTTAAAGTGTCTACCTCGTTTAGTTTTAAGCTTTCAAATGAACATTTGAGATAAGCTAGTGGACGTCTTTGCAAAACTTATGATGCTAAACAAAATCTCTAAATGTAAACCCATTTTGCTGTTCAGTAATCAATTCGCTCAGTTTTGATAGCGAGAGCCTGTAAATCCAATCAGTCGTATTCTTGTTTAAGAAATTAATCTCAAAGGTTCCTTAGATTGTGTTCGTTCATTTGCCGCAAATCATTATTTTTCTTTGCTTAAAATATAAGTAAATACCGCATAGCTAGGTATTTGCATTCGAGGCTGTGAATAACTGCGTTACTACATTGCCAAGCTTGTATTATCAGCCTCGTCGTTTCTAATGATTGAGTTGTTCCTTGGCAGACCAATTTCTGTTTATAAATCTTCTAGCGGTAACTGGAAGCTTTGTTTGATGATTTGGCTTGGTAAATCAGTCTTTACACTGGTGATGCCATTTTTCTTGGTTAAGTGAGTAGACTGAAATTTACGGTAACTTTCTAGGTCAGGCACCACTACTTTGAGCATTGCATCGCACTCACCCAAAATAATGTAGCACTCCATGACTTGAGGAAGTTCTTTCATCGCTTCGATAAAAGTATCGATGGTTTCAGCATCTTGCCCAGTCAGCCAAATACGAGAGAATAAAATCAATTGAAAGCCAATCTTTTGTGGATCGACCACGGTGGTGTAATTCTGAATCACACCTGCTTCTTCGAGTAATTTGACCCGACGTAAACAAGAAGAAGGCGAGAGTCCAATTTCCTTGGCTAAGTCATTATTTTGCATGCGGCCATTATTTTGAAGTGCGCGAATGATATTTTTATCAATACGATCTAGTTTAACTAGAATTGACTTAGAAGATGTCTTCATAAAATAGAATATAATTCTAAAAATAATATCTATTATAGAATATTTGATATCCTATTTTAAAGCGATTCAAACATACTAATTTCACTTTCAGGACATAGAAAGGGAAAATTGAAATGTCTGTATTTGCTTTGTTTGCCTTAACGGTAATTCCCCTTATTTTCACACCAGGACCCGATATGCTTTTTATCCTGTCACAAGTGATGGGTAAGGATGCAAAAGCAGGCATGATGGCAACAGTGGGGGTGTGCTCAGGTTATTTGGTTCACTCGATTTTAGTGGCATTGGGTATTGCTGCGATTATCGTGTCATTTCCACTACTGTTTGAAACAATCCGCTGGTTGGGGATTGCTTATCTTTTATATTTGGCAACACATTTGCTGCGTTCAGTATTTAGCAGTAAAAAATTAAGTATTGAGAAAAAGTCAGCGTCCAACCCGATTAAAAAAGGCTTTTTTACGGCTTTACTGAACCCAAAAGGAATGTTGATATATTTTGCAATTTTGCCGCAATTTATCGATAAATCAGCGAATACCGTGAGTCAAGGTTTGATTTTGTCCTTCATTTTTATTGGGCTGATTTTTGTGGTGTATTGTAGTTTAAGTGTGGTCTTTGCACGTATTACACAAAAAACTCAAATTGATGAACGCAAACAAAAGTGGATCGATGGTACATCAGGCGGTTTATTGGCTCTTGCTGCGACGTGGTTAATTGCCAATTAAAAACAGCAAATGTAAATAGAAATAATTGCCTTAACTAAAACCTTCGTGAAGGCGGAGGTTTTTTTATATGTGGTGAATATCGACACATATTAAGAATAAGAAAGAGAGAAAAACCCACCAATTAGCTTCGGAAAAGTGAAATGAACGCTAAATTCATTATGCTTCTATCTTAAATGACAAGTTTAGATATGTTGCCGAATGTGTAGAGGGAAAGCTCTATTTCAGAAAGATTGATCGAAAATTGATATTAAATCAGATCTTTTGATGAGCTAAATCAAGTAAAAAAATAATAAAAATCAATGCTTAAAAAATAACTGAATAATGCGTTTTTTTAGATAACTGAACCATTCTCTAAAAAATGTGAACGATAAGTTCAAGGAAATTACGCTTTTTTACAGGTCTTTCGATAATTGTGACTTGACCGAAATGCCGTACACATTGCAAGATAGGGCACCTAAAAAATTTAAAGTGAAGAGTTAATATAACTTTTCTCAACATTTACATTTGCTAAAACAGCCGAGGATTACATGAAGGCTCTTGTTGCTGTAAAACGTGTGGTTGATGCCAACGTTAAAGTTCGCGTTAAGCCGGACAACAGTGGTGTTGACTTAACGAACGTTAAAATGTCAATTAACCCATTCTGTGAAATCGCAGTGGAAGAAGCGGTTCGTTTAAAAGAAAAAGGAACTGTTTCAGAAATCGTTGTTGTTTCTATTGGTCCTAAAGAAGCTCAAGAACAAATCCGTTCTTCTATGGCGCTTGGTGCAGACCGCGGTATCCTTGTTGAAGCTGACGACAGCCAGTTAGGTGCACTTGAAGTTGCAAAAATCCTAAAAGGTGTTGTAGACGCTGAACAACCTCAATTGATCCTTCTTGGTAAACAAGCAATTGATGATGACTCTAACCAAGTTGGTCAGATGCTTGGCGCGCTTTTAGGTGCTGGCCAAGGTACTTTCGCTTCAGAAGTTAAAGTTGAAGGCGACAAAGTACAAGTGACTCGTGAAATTGACGGTGGTTTACAAACTGTTGAACTTGCACTTCCTGCAATTATCACTACTGACTTGCGTTTGAATGAGCCACGTTATGCTGCTCTTCCAAACATCATGAAAGCGCGTAAAAAACCGCTTGATACTAAGTCACCTGCTGATTATGGCGTTTCACCTGCGACTAAGCTTAAAACTGTTAAAGTTGAAGCTCCTGCAGAACGTAAAGCGGGCGTACAAGTGAAGTCTGTAGACGAGCTTGTAGATAAATTGAAAAACGAAGCGAAAGTGATCTAATACAGAAGGATAAAAATCATGAGTATTTTAGTTATCGCTGAGCACGACAACAAAGCACTAAATGGTGCAACTCTTAACGTTGTTGCTGCAGCGCAAAAAATCGGTGGTGATATCACTGTATTAGTAGTTGGTTCAGGCGCTCAAGCAGTTGCTGACCAAGCTGCTAAAGTTGCTGGTGTGAGCAAAGTATTGCTTGCTGATGATGCAGCTTATGCAAATCAATTGGCTGAAAACGTTGCTAAACTAGTTGCTTCTATCGGTGCGGGTTACACTCACATCCTTGCTGCTTCTACGACAACGGGCAAAAACGTACTTCCACGTGCTGCTGCGCTACTTGACGTAAGCATGATCACTGACATCATTGCTGTTGAAGGTCCTAAAACTTTCAAACGTCCAATCTATGCAGGCAACGCGATTGCAACTGTAGAGTCTGGCGAGTCTGTTGTAGTTGCGACTGTTCGTGGTACTGCATTTGATGCTGTAGCAGCTGAAGGCGGTTCTGCTGCAGTTGAAGCTGTTGCATCTACTGGTGATGCTGGTATTTCTAAGTTCGTTTCTGAAGAAATCGTGAAATCTGAACGTCCAGAATTAACAGCTGCGCGTATTGTTGTTTCAGGCGGCCGCGGTGTTGGTTCAGGTGAAAACTATCACACTGTTCTTGATCCATTAGCGGACAAGCTTGGTGCTGCGCAAGGCGCATCTCGTGCAGCAGTTGATGCTGGTTTCGTACCAAACGATATGCAAGTGGGTCAAACAGGTAAAATCGTTGCTCCTGACTTGTACATCGCTGTTGGTATCTCTGGTGCGATTCAGCACTTGGCAGGTATGAAAGAATCTAAAGTGATCGTTGCGATCAACAAAGATGAAGAAGCGCCAATTAACTCAGTAGCTGACTACTGGTTAGTGGGTGATTTGAACACTGTAGTTCCAGAATTAGTATCTAAAATCTAATTTCTGAACGCAGTTCAAAACGCTCCTAAGCTTATGGTTTAGGGGCGTTTTTATTGTTTGAAGAATTAGTAGGTCTTCTTGGTTATGTTTAATCGATTAATTATACGTAAATGTAAATATATAAATTTGCACTTAGATGTTTCATGCTTATGAGGGTAGTGGATTCTTAGTTTAGTAGTTCAAAATTCATATAGTGTTTCTTATTATTGGTATTAGACACTACTGTAGCGCAAGCTAAACGTATGTTGAAACTTAAATGGTAAGTAAGCAGGCGCAATCGCTTGGTAATAGGATAGAGATTAATAAATTATAAAAAATACAAAGATTTAAAATAAAATAATAAAAATTTATCCTTCAAGTTTGAATCTTAAACTTAAAGCAAGCTTAAAGGATTGTGTATTTTGTGTTCACATTGCTTTTTTATTGAACTTGCCCTTTAGGCGGAGTCTCCCTTTGAAATTTGATTTTCAGTTACCAGTCAGTGTATTGGTGCTGATGATCTGCTGTTTACTTTTTCCTGTTTTACAAAGTATCTCTTTTCCTTTATTTGATGGAATGACTGTTACAGCAGTTGAATCGGTCCAAGCATTGTTATTGCTGTTTTTTGCGATTTATACTTTTTTCTATATTCGACCACTTGAAATGCAAGATGGAAAGAAACAATTTTGGTTGTGGGCTGTCGCATGGTGGTTGTTGCTATTTGGTCGCAGTATTAGTTGGGGGCGTGACTATTTTCCTGATGTGCCTAAACCGTATTTTCGTTTAATTTCGGTATTCATGATTGCACCAGTCGTCTTTATGCTGTTTTCGCCTTATTTGCGTCAAGAAATTGTACATAAACTAAAAACCTTGGCTTTGCCAATTTGGCCATTCGGCTTGGTGATATTGGGCTTATTTATTTCTGATGCAGTTGAGCATAGTCGAAGTCTTAGTTTTATATTTTTGTACGATTTGGCTTATAAAGATTTCATCGAAGAAGTTTATGAATTTCCGCTTATTTTCGGTTTGTTTCTAACAGCATACCCATGGTTGCAGCATGATCATGTGCCTCAAGAATTAGAGGTCATGCAATATCATAAAGAGTGATTTTTATCACATTTATGGGTCTAAATTTGAAGGTTCGAGAAGAAATATTTTGAACATTAAACAACCTCTATTCGTAGAGGTTTTTTTCACAGCAAATAAAATCAAAATGCTTAAAATAAATACAAAAAATCATGGTTCTAGTGCAAGATGATTGGCACAAAAATCAGGGTTTTTATGCTATACTGTCCGACTTGATTTTTGATATTGGTTCAGTATTTTTTGAACTAATTTTTACAGATTTACGATATATAAATGCGGGCAGAATTCTGCTTGTATAACAAGGAGTATGCATGAGCGTATCGGAAATTAGACCGATTGCCATTGAGGATGAACTGAAGAGCTCATATCTCGATTATGCAATGAGTGTGATTGTGTCACGCGCGTTGCCAGATGTCCGAGATGGTCTCAAACCTGTTCACCGTCGTGTGCTTTTTGCAATGCACGAATTGGGCAATGACTACAACAAAGCTTACAAAAAGTCTGCCCGTGTAGTCGGTGACGTCATCGGTAAATATCACCCACATGGTGACTTAGCTGTATACGAAACCATTGTTCGTATGGCTCAAGATTTCAGTTTACGCTATCAATTGGTTGATGGTCAGGGTAACTTCGGTTCTGTCGATGGTGACAGTGCAGCAGCAATGCGTTATACCGAAGTTCGTATGCGTAAATTAACCCACGAACTTTTAGCGGATCTTGAGAAAGATACCGTAGAGTGGGAAGACAACTACGACGGTTCTGAACGTATTCCACAAGTCATGCCAACACGTGTGCCTAACTTGTTGATTAACGGTGTAGCTGGTATTGCTGTAGGTATGGCAACCAATATGGCTCCGCATAACATGACAGAAGTCATTAATGCATGTCTTGCTTATGCCAACGATCCGCACATCAGCATTGAAGGGTTAATGGAACATATTTCTGGTCCAGACTTCCCTACAGGCGGTATCATTTACGGTAAATCAGGCATTGTCGATGCGTACCGTACTGGTAAAGGCCGTTTGCACATCCGTGGTAAATATCACATTGAAGAAGACCAAAAATCGGGCCGTAGCACGATTGTCTTCACTGAAATTCCTTATCAAGTTAACAAAGCAAAAACCATTGAACGTATTGCTGAGTTGGTCAAAGAGAAAAAACTTGAAGGTATTTCTGAACTTCGTGATGAATCAGATAAAGAAGGGATGCGTATTGCAATTGACTTGAAGCGTGGTGAAAACGCTGAAGTGATTGTAAATAACTTATTCCAAAATACCCAATTAGAAAATTCATTCAGCATTAACATGGTCTGCCTCGATAATGGTCAGCCTAAGTTAATGAACTTGAAAGATATTATTGCAGCGTTTATCCGTCACCGTCAGGAAGTGGTTACACGCCGTACCATGTTCGAATTGCGTAAAGCACGTGAACGTGGACATATCTTAGAAGGTTTGACGGTTGCTCTGGCAAATATCGATGCGATCATTGAAACCATCAAAACATCTGCAAATCCAAGCGAAGCGCGCGAACGTTTACAAGCGGGCGAGTGGGCAGGCGGTGGTGTCGTTGCATTGCTTGAAAAAGCGGGTGCGGTATCTGTCCGTCCAGATGAAATTGAAGGCGAAGATCCAGCACGTCCATTTGGTTTAACAGGTGATATTTATCGTCTGTCTCCAACCCAAGTAGGTGCGATCTTAGAACTTCGTTTACATCGCTTAACCGGTCTAGAACAAGACAAGTTACAAGCTGAATATACAGAAATTCTTGGTCAAATTGCTGAATACACGGCAATTTTGAACGATTTCAACTTATTGATGAACGTGATTAAAGAAGAATTGGCTTTAATCCTTCAACAATATGGCGATGCACGTCGTACCGATATCGTGGAATCACGTATCGACTTCTCTCGTGAAGATTTAATCCCTGAAGAGCAAATGGTACTAACTGTTTCTAAATCAGGCTATGCAAAAACTCAACCATTGTCAGACTACGCTGCACAGCGTCGTGGTGGACGTGGTAAGTCTGCAACTTCAATGAAAGAAGACGATTACATCCAGCATTTGATCGTGACTTCAAACCACGCAACAGTGCTTTGCTTTACCAATGTGGGTAAAGTTTATCGTTTGAAAGTGTATGAAGTACCTCAAGCATCTCGTGGTGCGAAAGGTCGTCCGATGGTGAACTTATTGCCATTAGATGAAAACGAAACCATCACCGCTATTTTACCTGTGGTTGATGCGCCGAAGAAATTTAAAGAACGTTTGGCTGACTTTAAAGCATTTGTAAAAGCCAATAGTGCACAGCTACAAACCAATGAAGTGATTAATAGTCATTTTGCTCGCTTAGAAGCTGCGCTTGCTGAGACTGAAGACGGCGCAGATGATTTATCTGACGCACTTCGTATTCAGTTGAAACAATTGGGTCTAGAGTTATCTACGACTGATCTTGATGATGAAATCATCAATGACTTCGCACAGCAAGCGGAAGCCGTTCGTAAAAACTTCTACGTATTTATGGCAACAGAATACGGTACGATTAAACGTGTTGAGTTAGAACAATTCTCGAATGTTCGTTCAAACGGTCTACGCGCGATTGAACTCAATGGTGATGACACCTTAATCGGTGTTGCCATTACCGACGGCGAACAACAAATCATGTTGTTCTCAAACGAAGGTAAAGCCATTCGTTTTGCCGAAACTGACGTGCGTTCAATGGGTCGTTCTGCCAAAGGTGTTCGTGGTATGCGCGTGACCATTGGTGCAGCAGCTCAAGCTGAAGACGCTGAAGATGCGGATGTAGAGTCTGATGATGAAGATACCTCTGATTCAGCTTTCATTAGCCGTATAGTGTCATTGGTGGTTGTTCCGGAAACTGGTGAAGTACTTTGTGCTTCAGCTAATGGTTATGGTAAACGTACACCAGTAGATGACTTCCCAACCAAGAAACGTGGCGGTAAAGGTGTTATTGCAATTAAAACATCTGAACGTAACGGTGAACTTGTTGGTGCGGTAGCGATTGATGCGTCTAAAGAGCTAATGTTAATTTCAGATGGCGGTACGTTGGTTCGTACACGTGCGTCTGAAGTGGCACAAACAGGTCGTAATGCTCAAGGTGTTCGTTTGATCCGTTTAGGTGAAAGCGAAATTTTAGTCGGTGTTGTGGCGATCGAAGCAGTTGAAGAAGACGAAACTTTTGAAGAAGTGGAAGCAATCGAAACTGAGCAACTTGTAGATGACTCAACGATTATTGATCAAAATGACAATGAATCAGATCTCAATGAGCCTGAAGAAGACTAATTGAAGATTGAGAAAAGAGGGCGCTACGGCGTCCTTTTTTATAGACAGATAATTTTAGATTGATGAGTACAATATGAAATTAAAATATTTTGCAATGGTTTCACTTATTGGGCTTGGCGGTTGTGACCAAATTGGCCAAAAAGCCTTAAATGCAATCCCAGACCCAAGTGCTGAACAGACTGAAGTTGCCCAAGCTGCCTATGATCAATTACGTGAAGGCAATTTTGAAAAGTTGTATACCTACTTTGAACCAGAACTCAAAGCCAAGTTTGAACAGAATGAAAAAGAGCTGCGTAAATTTGCACGAGGTATTCCGAAACAAGATTACTCACGCAAAAATATAGTGGCTAAGCACATTGAAAAATCGACTGAAAAACCGTCTTTATATACGGTCACTTATGAGTACGGTTATACCAATAAAAACCTTGTACAGTATGATGTAAGTTTTGATAAACCCGCAGGAAGTAACAAAATTCGAGATTTTAATATTTCAGTTTTTGGCGAAAAAAATAAATAAAGTTTGGAAAAATAAAACAAAGCTGTAAAAAAGGACGCCGAAGCGTCCTTTTTTATGACATAAAATTAAGCGGCATCTTTTAGATTAGCGGCATAATTTTTTTGTTTTTCAGTATCAAATTGGCCTTCCCATTTACTGATCACCAGTACCGCAAGCGCGTTACCAATCACATTTAGTACAGTACGTGCCATATCTAAAATACGGTCAATACCAGCAATGAATGCTAGACCTTCAAGTGGAATACCGACACTGCCGAGAGTCGCTAGCAAGACCACGAAAGAAACGCCTGGTACACCTGCAATCCCTTTAGAGGTAATCATCAAGGTCAGTACTAGAATCACTTGTTGAGTGATTGTCAGATCGATCCCGTAAAGCTGAGCAATAAAGATAGCCGCAATACTTTGATATAGGGTCGAACCATCGAGGTTAAATGAATAGCCAATTGGAATCACGAAACTGGTAATCGGTTTCGGAGCACCATAAGCTTCCATTTTTTCCATAATACGGGGGAGGACGGTTTCAGAACTTGCAGTTGAATACGCGAGAATCAATTCATCTTTTAAGATCTTGATAATGGCCCAAACACTGAAGCCACAGAATTTAGCAACTGCACCTAATACAATGAAAATAAAGAAGAAAATTGCACCATAAACTAAAACTGCGAGTTTAAGCAGTGGCACAAGAGAGCTGAAGCCGAAATTTGCAACAGTCGCTGCAATCAAGCCGAATACACCAATAGGTGCAAACATCATGATCATGTGCGTAACTTTAAACATCGTTTCAGAAACAGCGGTCAACACTTTAATTAAAGGTTGTTTTACTTCCTGATCAAGCGCACCTAAACCTACACCAAACATCACAGAGAAAAAGATGATTGGGAGCATTTGACCACTCGTCAAAGCTGCAAAAAAGTTAGATGGAATAAGTGAAAGTATTGTTTGAATCAAACCATGAGAATGTTCACTGACTTCATGTGTTGTTTCTTGATACTTTGAAATATCGACTTGCGTCAATGCAGACATATCAATGCCGGCACCAGGTTGGAATACGTTGGCTGCAACTAAACCGACTAAAATAGCAACGGTGGTAATGATTTCAAAATAAATAATTGTTTTGAAACCAAGTTTACCTAAGTTACTACCGTGACTTGTATTGGCAATACCTAAAATAAGCATCGACACAACAAGCGGAATAACGATCATCTTAATGAGGTTAATAAAAATTGAGCCCAAAGGAGTCAAAAAGTTATTAACTAAAGCATCACGATATTCAGGAGAATAGTGTAGGAAAGCACCAACAAGTATACCTAGAATGAGAGCAATCACGATTTGCCAGGCAAGGCTCACCTTAATCTTTTTCATACATCAGCTCTTATGTCAGATTTGGGAGAAAAAAGCCCACAGTCATCCACGAACAAATGTTGCAGACAGACTGAATCCGCCATGACAAAAAGTTCTGAATAATTTGGGAGATAAATACGATAATATTTTGCAGTTTATATGAGAATACAGCCAACGATTTTGATCAAAACCAAACTGTTTGATCGATAAATTATCATTTTTAGTTGTATAAGCGATTTGATTATTAAGTTTAATTTATAGAACGAATAAAATTGAGTTATTAATGAACACTTCACAAAATCTCTGATTTGCCTAGAAAGATCGAAAAACTAATTGTGAGCCTGTATTTTTCATTTTTATATAGAAGTTTGCTTTATACTTGTGAGGCAGATAAATCAGTGAAAATTCTATAAATCACACAGATTATCCTAACTAAATTTTAACTTTATATATTTTAATAATAACCAGAGGGCTTGTACGGTGTTGAAAAAATTAGTCGTCATCATTGCTTTAATCTTACCTATAACGGCTTGTGAAAAAATTGGCGATTTCTTGATTGCAAAATTCGAATCAACCCTACCAAGTGAGACAAGCTCACAGCGTATCAAGTCAGAAAAATTATTCGCAGCACTACACCAACCCCATCAAGATAGCTTTTTGGCATTGGTTGAAGAAAATGTTCGTGATGCGATGCTGGCAGATCCGGAGCTGTTCTCGCGTATGAAAAAGCTGATTCCAGCAGGTCAACCTAGCGCTGAGGCGGAAGTGATTCAGCGAATGGCAAATACTCGGCTGGGAGAAGGGGAGACCACAACGATTGTGTATAAATATGATTATCCGCAAAAAAAACTATATATGAGTGTGGTCTTTGCAGGTCATGATGGGGACGATAAAGTGAAAGGATTCTGGCTTGAAAACGCTGCAGAAAAAGAGTCAGATGATTTGGTTACTGAGATCACCTCAGATGTAGATGATTTTGATATTCAAGTGGATGAAGCATCGACTGTCAGGCCAAATGCATACAGCTAATAGATGACAGCAAGAATTTAAATTTGAGACATGATTAGAAGCAAAGCGTTCGAGTCCATGATGAATAGGTTTGAACGCATTTCGCTTGATCTAGACATGTTTAACAGCGCAAACAGCATTATCGTTTGGAAAGCTTTAAACGCCAGACAGTAAGACATAAAAAAATCAGTCCAATACTTGTGAGGTAAAGCAGTTTTGGGATGACGATTACTGTAGGCACACCCATCTGATTGAGTTGAAGGAACATTTGAATGCCTTGGGTCGAAGGTAATGCTTGAGCGAGTATTTGCATCCATTCAGGCATAGCTGCATGCGGCCATGCCGTTCCCGAAAGTAGAAATAGCGGAATAGAACTAAAAACGATGACATGTCCTGCACGTTCTGGCAGGTCAAGAAAAGTGGCGAGATAGAGGGTCATTGCAATAATACAACTGAGGAAAATGGGTACAGCAATGAACATACCCCAAAAATTTCCACCTCGTGGATAATCATTCAGCCAAAAAGTAAAACCAAATAAATAGAAGCACCCTAAAGTCCCGATAGTCAAAATACACAAGAAGATGCCAGCTAATTGTGAATAGCTCGGACGCCAAGTGGTGTTTTGTCGATAGGTCGCAATCAGCATGGATAGACCCAATAAAATCGTCTGATGAATAATTAAGGGAGCAACCGCTGGGAAAATATAGCTGCCATAGCCTGAAAGTGGATTAAATAATGGAATCTTATGGATAGACAAAGCCGGGCTAAAATCTGTTATGTTCTGGAATTTTTCTGCATATTCGACTAGGGCATTTTCCATAGAACTGGCTAAACCTAAGCCAATTTTTTGAGTCTTTAGAAAATTTGCAGCACTGAGATATAAACCAATTCCACCGGTTTCACCACGGCGAATGCTATTTGAAAGATTACTCGGCAGCAGTAAAATCCCGTCAGCTTGCTGACTTCGGAGCATATTTTCAGCTTCAGAAAAATTACCAGTCACAGCTCGAATTTCTACATTGGGACTATTGGCTACAGCACCAATAATCGTATTGGTGAGTATGCTTTGTTCCTCATCTACCACAATGATGGGGAGCGATTCTGCGTGTTCCGCTTGATAAGCAATGGGATAAAAAAAACTATAAAGAAAAACAGAAAGCACCAAAGTGGTAAAAATCGAACTGTGCTTCACAATATCTTTAAAGGTTTGAACATAGTATCTGAGCAAAGCTGTTAAAAATAACACGATTTTATTCATATGATTTGCTCCTTCAGTACTTTCCGTAAAAAAAAGCTGGCAAGAACAAAATAGAACAGACAGTAAATGATCAGGGTGACAAGCGGTGTGATTGAAATAGAGATTGGGCTACCAATGACCCATTGTTCTGTTTGTAATTTGGCATAAGGCGTATAGGGAATAATATTGGCCCAGAACTTTGTAAACATTGGCGCATTATTCAGCGGCAATGTTACCCCTGCAAAACTCAGTGATGAGCCACCATATACCGCTATAAAACCAAAGGACTTGGTGAGATCACGTGTCGCCAAAACTACAGTAGAGCTGATAAAGGCATAGGCTGTATAAAAAAACAATTGCCCGAGCAAAATTAGCAATAATGAACCCTGAACAAACCAACCTCGAAACGCGATTAGCCACAACATCCACGCCCATGTCCAAGCGGTAAAAATGAAAACATAACTGAGATTTTTAGCGATTAAAGCTTGAAAGATAGAACTTGGATTCACCCATTGATTTACAGTGCCATATTTGATTTCTTGACCGACTGAAAATGCGACACAGCAACAAAGTAATAAATGCAGAATCGCAGGAATCATATAAGGCTCTAAATAGAACTCATAATTTAAACCCGGATTATATAAGGGTGAAATTTTGACATTGGGTGTCGGTGCATCGAGGTAGGGGATAGTATTTTCTAAATACTGATGACCACTAAAATCGGCCATGGCTTGCAGTGTACTCAGTAACATGGCTGATGAAATACTATTGCCGACACTAAAATAGCTTTGGTTATAGGCAATGCTGATTTCTGCATCTTTTGCTTGAACCAGTCGTTGCTCTGCGCCAGCAGGAATATGAATATAGCCCCAAATTTGAGTCTGATTTAAAAGCTTTTCAGCATCGTCCATACTGGGTGTAATGGTGGCTACATTTAAAGTATGGTTGAGCTGCGCAAAATGAGTAATGTTACGGCTTAAATTGCTTTGATCTTGGTCTATGATCGCGATAGGTAAATGATCTGGTTTGCCTTGAGCAAACATATTAGTAAAGAGCAAAATCACAAGGGCAGGGGCAAGTGTGACCATAGACAAGTCCCATTTATGCTGCATCAAATAGCGAAACTCACGCAGAATGCCCCTAAACATTATTTACGCTCTTCAATTTTAAACAACACGCTCATACCCACTTTTAAGTCAGCAATCGGCTGAGCGGGTTTCAGTTGGACTTTAAAACTACGAATGTCATAGCCGCCCGTTTGCCGCGTGGTTTTAATCGTTGCAAATTCACCTTCGGCTTCGATGTGATCAATTTTAAAATCGGCAGATTTGTTCAGTGCGGGTATAAATCCATGCATGGTCTTGAGTTGATACACTTGAGCATACTGGTCTTCACGGACATTTAAGCTAATCCATAAGCTATCATCTTGAATCAGGCTTACAACGGGCACACCCATCGCAACTAATTCTGAAACTTTGCCATAGGTTTTTGAAATGGTGCCATTGGACGGTGCAAATAACTTTGTTTCAGCCTCAAGTGCATTGGCTTCAGCCAACGCGGCTTGCGCAATCTTGACTTGGGCATCTGCCGAGCTTTGTTGTTGTGGTGTACTGCCACGTTTTGCACGCGCATATTGTTGATAAGACGCTTCTGTCATTTGTGCAGCAGACACTGCGGCAGCTTGCATTTCATCACGGCGTTGTCGTGAAATGACACCTTCTTTATAAAGGTTTTGACCACGTTGGTAGGTGGTTTGCGCCAATTGTTGCTGTGCTTTTAGACTTTGCCAATTGGCATATAAACTATCAATATTTTCTTGTTGAGAGCCACGTTCAGCTGTGGATTGCAGTGCTTGCGCAGATTGGAGAGCAGCTAAAGCCTGTTGTTTCTTTGCATCGACTTCAGGGCTGGTTAAACGAACCAGTGCTTGACCTGCTTGTACTTTTTCACCGTCATGCACATATATTTCTTCGATACGACTGGGTACTTTGGTACTAATGTGGATGGTTTCAGCCTCAACTCGACCTTGTAATTCAACCTGCTTGGGCTGATAACTTTTCCATAAGCCAAATGCAATCAATGCTAAAAGTAGTATCAATATAATGCCAACGGCAATTTTTATCAGTATAGATTTCTTATGTTGGTCTTTTGATGGGGAGAAAGAGTGGTCTTGCTCTAGAGACGTTGAATTAACAGATTCTGTCGGCTTTTTATCCATCGCGATTTCGTCTTGCGTACTACTGTTTTCCATAACAGGCTTTGGTACAACCGTATCATTTGTTGATGTAACAGATGATTTATCCTCAGTTGAGGTGTCTTTTGGTTGATCAGTTGAATCCTGATTCATGTGCATTTCCCCAGTCTAAGTTTAACGGATGTAATCGGTGTGTGATTGATTGATATAGCTTTGGAACTGGTCAATGCTCCCGTGACTTTGTAGCAGTGTTGCGAGTGACATCACGTATTTATAAGCATTGAGCGCCATTTCACTTTGTAGCCCACTCAGTGCATTTTGTGCATCAATCACTTGTGTGGCTGTTCCCATATCTTCCTTAAATGAAAGTTGTTGGATTCTTAAATTTTCTTGTGCGGCTTTTAGATTTTGCTGTAACAACAGGTGACTTTGCTGAGCGCTGGTGACTTCATTAAACGAGCTATAAATCAGACTTTCAATTTCTTGTTTGGTACGTTCAGTCATTAACTCAGAAGCATAGCGTTGAAGTTCGGCAGCTTGTACGGATTTGTTTTTATCAATACCTGAAAATAAGTTGTAGCGAGCGGCAACACCAACGATCCAGTTTTGTTTATCGTCGAGACTATATTCGCCAAATGCAAAGACGTTGGGTTTTTTTGCTGCGCTTTGGGCTTTCACATTGGCACCGGCCAATTGACTGTCCAATTGCATTTTACGCACCAAACTAGACTTATCCTGATAACTTTTTAGTAAGGCGGTTATATTTTGATTGTGTTGCTGATTGATAAATAATGGTGTTGAAAGATCAGTAATTTGGCTGCTTTGCATTAAGTTGTTTAACTTAAATAAGCTAGAGCGGAGATTCGCTTCAGTATTTTGAAAAGTGCTGAGCGCATTATTCTTCGCCACTTCAAATTGCATACGCTGGCCTTTGCTAATGAAACCCTGTTGTTCCATTTTGAGTGCATTGGCATAGTGTTGTTGCATCGCATTTAAATTGAAGCGGCTGCTTTCGACTAATTTTTTTTGTAATTGAGCATTGAAGTAGGCTTGGATTAATTCAAAACGTTGCACATCTTGTTGTTGTTCACTGCTTATCGCGCTGCGTTTGGCTTGGATATTGGCAATTTCCTTGGCGCTAGACGTTAACCCACCGGTATACAGCGGCATCATTACGGAAACGGTAGGGCGGATCACTTGATCATCTAAGACCACTTGGGAAGAATCTGGAATTAATCCGACACCATCACGGATTGGCTGTTGCAGACTGTCTTTTAATGGGTCTGCCAAATCACTCGGTAAGCTTTCATCAATTTTATTATTAATGCCATTACTCAGCGTTTGTTCTAAGTTGTTTTTTAAGGCGCCGAGAGGAATATCGAGTTCATTATGAAAGGCATAGGCACGGACGTTTAAATCCACACGAGGTAAACCAAGGCCTTTAATGGCCTGAGCTTGAAGTTCGGCAGATTGTTGTAGCGCTTGGTTGGCCTGAGTACTATACGAACTAGTGAGTAGACTTTGTTCTGCTTGGCTATAACTGATACTTTGCGCAAGTACCGTGGGGCTAAAAAAGCCACTGAAACAACCAAGGCCAAGCAGTAAACCTGAACGAAATGTATGTTTAATTTTTATAGAATAATCTGTTCGAGGTAAAGGCATAAAAATACACTCACAGCTAGGATGGGTTCATTATAGTCATTGTGATGAAGTTGGGTAAATTCACTAAGTTGTTGTATTGTTTCATATACATATGTAAATAAATTTTATCTTTGTAGCGCACATCATTTTTCTCACATCAAGACCTTAAATTAGCATCAATTCAAGGGATAAAAAATATCAGTAAATCTAATAATTTGAATTAATAAGAATTAATTTTGATCTTTATTGAAAATTTGACTTCAAATGTCAGACAGCATTGGAATATTTTCAGCTTTAACTACTGCAAGCACGCGTCAGATATGGTTAAATGCCATCATTTTATTGTGTTTCACTTTGAAAGGAAAACTCATGCGCGCGTACAACTTCTGTGCTGGTCCTGCTGCATTACCCACTGCCGTTTTAGAAAAAGCTCAAGCTGAAATGCTTGACTGGCAAGGCAAAGGCCTTTCGATCATGGAAATGAGCCACCGTAGTAAAGACTATGTCGCTGTGGCAGAGAAAGCAGAAGCTGATCTTCGTAAGCTGATGAATATTCCAGACAACTATAAAGTGTTATTCCTTCAAGGTGGCGCATCACTTCAATTCTCTGCGATCCCATTAAACCTATTGGGTAAAAACAGCAAAGCAGACTATATCCACACTGGTATTTGGTCTGAAAAAGCGTTGAAAGAAGCACAGCGTTATGGCGACATTAATGTTGTTGAAGCGGGTACCACCATTGACGGTAAACTTGCGATTACTGATCAAAGCACCTGGAACTTATCTGATGATGCGGCTTATGTGCATTATGCAGATAATGAAACCATTGGTGGTCTTCAGTTTGCCAACATTCCTGAAACAGACAAACCATTGGTTGCCGATTTTTCATCAAGCATTTTATCTGCACCATTAGACGTATCTAAGTTCGGTTTAATCTATGCAGGCGCTCAGAAAAATATTGGTCCTGCTGGTTTAACTTTGGTGATTATTCGTGATGATTTATTGGATCAGGCGAAAGCAGATATTCCAAGTATCTTGAAATATTCAGCTCAAGCAAAAAATGGTTCAATGGTGAATACACCATCAACCTATGCATGGTACTTATCTGGCCTTGTTTTTGAGTGGTTACTTGAGCAGGGTGGTGTAGACGCAATTTATAAAGCGAATATGGCAAAAGCTGAATTGCTTTATGGTTATATCGATTCAAGCGATTTCTATGCGAACCCAATTGCAAAAGAATTCCGTTCAATCATGAACGTACCATTTACTTTGGCGAACCCAGAATTGGAAAAACAATTCTTGAAAGAAGCTGAAGAAAACCACTTGCTGAATTTAGCCGGTCACCGTTCAGTGGGTGGTATGCGTGCAAGTATTTATAATGCTGTTCCACTTGAAGGCGTTCAAGCACTTGTTAACTTTATGGATGACTTTGCGAAACGCAACGCATAATTGTAAAGGCATAAAAAAACCGGCAAATGCCGGTTTTTTTATTGAATAGATTAAAAAATAAAAGTATGTAAAACGTATGCACAAATCAGCATACCTAACATAAAAAATAAGCAGGACATTGGCTCGATTTGATATCGAGATTCCATGTGATGGTCAACTTGCGATAAGTTTTCTTCTTGCACGACTTTCATAGATATTCTTTCCGATCTATTTATCGTTAATAACTGTTTCTTAAACGCATTTTTAACATAATTATTTGATTAAATAAAGTACTATCTGCCGTAAACTTACTAAACTATTTAGTTTATTTAAAAATAAGCAACTGAATTGATAAATTTAGTTTCATAAATTTCCTATCTTATTTATTTATATTAAATTTTTATATTTTATCCTTTGCAGATGGATTTATTTAGCAGCATTATTTTGAATTTAATATTGTGGATAAGTTATTTTAATTTGAATTTAAAAATAGAATATATTGACTGGCTTGTGGATAAGAAATAATCAATCATTTAAATATTCAGCGAATACACATGATTAGCGAGAAATAAAAAAACCGCACTGAGGCGGTTTTTTTTATTTGAAATTGGGTTTTTGAATTTAAATTAGGCAGATTTCGCGTAAATATTGGCTTGTATCCACAGGTTGCCACGAATATATTGCCCAACATTGAAATCTTTATGCGCTGGATTTCGTGTTGCAACACGAACAATCACCGCTTCTTGGTTTTCTTCGTGGATTAAGGTCACATCATACAGCGTATAGTCTTGCTCTTTAAATTGCATGGCGGTTTTGCCAACTATATGCCCTTGGAACCATGCTTCATCTTCTTGTCCAAGATTTTCACCATATAGGTATGCAACCATTTTAGAAAAATCGACGGTCACTGGCGCTTTGTCATCTTCAGACTTTGGTTGCCATGCTTTAATTTGTTCGTGTAAGTCTGCAGGGGCAACACCGTTGTTTGCTGCCAAGATATCGTTTAAAGCACGATGATGTTTAATCGATGCAGGATCGTCAACGACAAGCTGTTCATGTTCTGCGACAGCTTCGAGTTCATAGGCCCAAGCATTGAGTTGCACACTGTAGCTTGCATCTTTTTCATATTGGTCGTGATTGACGCTATATAAACTATCAAAAGCATACACACTGGTATTTGCGCCTAAGTCGAGGCAAAGCACAGCTTGCGTATTGGATTTACAGGTAATAATACGTTCAATGGTGGCTTTGGTTTTATATGGGCTATCAAAACTTGGAAATGCAGTTTTAACGGCTTTAGGTTTATTATTTTCTACAGCAATCACTTGGCAAAGTTGAATAGACGCTTGAGATGGACCTTGAATCAGCCATGTACTTTGATCCATATCAGATTCTTGTGCACATAAGCCCATCGGCATAATGGGTGCATCCAATGCCTGACCCAGCCAAACTGGTACATCTGTTGTCGGGTTGCCGGTGAGCAAATTCCAATGTTCAACATGACTACCAAAAGTTTGATCTTCAATAGTGATAATTTCAGGGCTATTTTGTTTTTTCATATGCACAATTGATATTGGGTTGGTTTCATAGTTAATAAATCGAGGGTTATTTGAAATTTTCAAGTCACCGACGTCATATTTATCATGAAATCATGCATAAAAAATGTTTTCAGTAGGATTTAAATGTAAAAGCATTGGAAAATAAGCCCAAGTTGGAGTCATTTTGCAGCTTTTCGATTCTCATGATTAGAGAAATGTAGATCCATTCAGCGGATGCAGATTCCCAAATTGTCATGTAGATTTGTTACTATGGGCCATGTTTAAAAGTGAATGGAAAATCAGTGCTGCCATTTAAATTATGGGTGGATGCAGATGCGTTACCACGCATTTTACGTGATGTAATTATTCGTGCTTCTGATCGTTACCAGTTAGAAGTCACTTTTGTCGCCAATCAAAATGTTGGGATAACGCCTTCGGTGCGAATTAACTCGATTCAAGTCATGAGTGGGGCAGATGCAGCGGATAAAGAAATTATTCAGCGCATGAAAGAGCACGACATCGTGATGACACAGGATATTCCACTTGCTGCTGAAGTGATTGAGCGGGGCGGTATAGCGATACATCCACGCGGAGAGATTTATACCACAGCAAATGTCAAAGCACGTCTACACTTACGCGACTTTATGGATACTTTACGGGGCGCAGGTGTGCAAACCGGTGGTCCAGCACCGATTTCTGAACGTGATAAGCGCGAATTTTCCAGCAGCTTAGATCAAACCATTCAAAAGCAAAAACGTAAAACGGCGCAGAAGTAAAAACTATGCCATCTAAAACAAATCTAGCGACGACTTATGCGTTGTTGGTGTTCATTTGGTCAACCACGCCACTTGCCATCGTTTGGAGTGTAAGTGATATCAATGCGTTTTGGGCACTGACATTACGCTTTTTTATCGCATTACCCTTGGCTTTCGCATTATTGTTTATTTTTAAACATAAACTGCCGATGGATAAAACCTCCCTGCACAGTTATTTGGCAGGGGCGTTTAGTTTTATTGGTTCTCAGATTTTTACCTATATGGCAACGGCCTATCTTAGCTCAGGCATTATTGCCCTGATGTTTGGTTTGGCACCAATTATGACGGGTCTGATTGGTCGTTTCTTCTTTCATACCTATCTGCATCGCTTGCAATGGATGGGGATGTTGATTGCCGTCTGTGGTTTAGCCATTATTTGCTTAGGCGGCAGTGATCAGCACGTACAGCCTGTTGGTATCGTCTTAATGTTAATGAGCGTATTCGTCTACTGCATGTCGATTTTTTGGGTGAAAAAAGTCAATGCGCCATTACAGCCCATGTCTCAAGCCACGGGTTCGATTCTTATCTCAGCACTATTTTCTGCTGCAATGCTACCTTTTATTTGGCAGTATGCACCTACACAGATGCCTTCGACCAAAGCACTCATTGGCTTATTTTATGCAGTGATTATGGCTTCATTGATTGCAATGTTTTGTTATTTCAAACTGGTACAAAACATCAAGGCGACAACTTTGTCTTTAACAACGGTACTCACACCCATGCTTGCTATGCTCTTTGGTGCTTTACTGAATGATGAAAAATTATCATTGATGGTTTTACTTGGTGCTGTGATTCTATTATCAGGCTTGTTTGTTTATTTTTATAAAGATTTTCGGGCGAACAGAGAGCTCGCCCACAAATTAAAACATTGATTAAAAATCACTCTTTGTTTTGGGTCAGTGCGATACACTCTGCAAGTTTGACGCGGTCTTGAGGGAGCAGTGTGATAAAATAGGCACCCGTACGGTATAAGTTGCTTTCTTCTTCACGGCTATAAACCACTTGCGCAGTTGCCGCAATATGGAAGAAATTTTCAGGGTGGCTTAAGGTCACATGGATATAAGTACCTTCTTTAATCGCGCGTTCGCTAAAAAAGCTCAAACCAGTCTCTGAAAAATTCACATGCTCAGGCACTGGTAACATGCTTTGTACAATTGCGTCGTATAAAGAACCCGTAATAAGGTTTAACTTTTGGTTAAATAAGGATAAGATTCGAGCAATTTGTTGATCTTTCTCAGCTAATTGTTCTAATTCGTAGTTGAGTGCATGATCAAATTGATCTAATTCAGCAAGTAGTAGAAAATAGCGCGGCAATACAAAATTAGGATCGTAAGGATCATTCAGTGCAACATCATCAGAGATAATCTGATAGTTGATGCGCAAAGCAGCATCGATACGCGACATTACACGGCGTTCAGTTTGAACACTTTGATGCTGTAAATTTTCCATAATATATTACCTCGGACTAGATGGTTATGTTTAAACCAATCTCGCTGTATATAGGGTTGAGATACACTCGCGCTCGGCGCAGTAACCACTTTATTTCTTTTATTGCTCTGGTATCCATGATCGGCCTCACGCTTGGTGTGGCAGTCCTTATTACAGTTTTATCTGTGATGAATGGTTTCGATCGTGAGCTGAAAACTCGTGTCTTAGGAATGATACCTCAAGCCACTGTTTCTTCAACACAAATTTTAACAAATTGGCCTGAACTTGCAAAAAAAATTGAGCAGCATGAGCATGTTCAAGGGGTCGCACCATTCACCCAATTACAGGGAATGTTGACGGCACAAGGTCAAGTGTCTGGCATTATGGTCAGTGGGATTGAACCGCAGTATGAAAAAAAGGTATCAATTATCCAAGACCATATGGTGGAAGGCAGTATCGATAACCTGAAAAAAGGTGAGTTTGGTATTGTCCTTGGCAAGCAAATGACAGATGCCTTGGGCTTAGGTTTAAATGACAGTGTGACCTTGGTGCTTCCCGAAGCAACACCTTCTCCGGCTGGCGTTGTTCCGCGTTTTAAACGATTTAAAATTGTGGGTATTTTCAGTATTGGTGCAGAAGTTGATTCGATGATGGGCTATGTAGCCCTGAACGATGCGTCGACTTTATTAAGACTGCCAGATGGTGCACAAGGCATCCGTATGAAGTTGGATGATATTTTTGCAGCGCCACAAGTGTCTCAAGAAATTGTGCGTGATTTACCTGCAAACTTTTATGCTTCAGATTGGACTTATACGCACGGTAATCTGTTCAGTGCGATTCAAATGGAAAAGGCAATGGTAAGTTTATTGCTGTTCCTGATTGTATTGGTTGCAGCATTTAATATCGTGTCTTCATTGGTGATGGTGGTCACTGATAAAAAATCCGATATTGCCATTTTGCGTACTCTAGGTGCTTCACCGGCTACAATCACGCGGATCTTTATGGTGCAAGGTACAGTGATTGGGGTGATTGGTACGGTGTCTGGGGCAATTTTAGGGATTATTGCTGCATCTAGTATTAGTAATTTAGTCGGTTGGTTGAATACAACATTGGGCTTAAATATGTTTGATGCTTACTTCATCAACTATTTACCGTCTTATTTAAGATGGCAAGATGTTGTGGTGATTGTGTCCTTATCATTGGGTCTTAGCTTTATCGCGACTATTTATCCGGCTTTACGTGCAGCTAAAGTTCAACCTGCAGAGGCTCTACGCTATGAGTAATTTAGTTTTAGATGCCCAAAACATTACCAAATCTTTTACTGATGGGAAGTCTACAGTCGATGTGATTCGTGGACTTTCATTACAAGTCAAAGCAGGTGAGTTTGTTTCGATTGTGGGGTCAAGTGGTTCTGGTAAAAGTACGTTGTTGCATGTATTGGGTGGCTTAGATCGTCCAACATCGGGTCAAGTGTTGATTAATGGTCAACGCTTTGACACTTTAGGTGAAGCAGAGCGTGGTTATATCCGTAATGAGCATTTAGGTTTTGTATACCAATTCCATCACTTGCTGCCTGAATTTACCGCCTTTGAAAATGTGGCAATGCCATTGATGTTACGTAAGTCGAGTAACTTCAAAGAAGTGAAGCAGCAAGCTGAATATCTTTTGGAACGCGTTGGACTTTCCCACCGCATGACGCACAAACCGGGTGAGCTTTCAGGCGGTGAACGTCAACGTGTGGCTTTGGCTCGTGCATTGGTAGCAAGACCTAAGTTGATGATGGCTGATGAGCCAACAGGGAACTTAGACCGCAAAACCGCGGTGAAGATTTTTGAGTTGCTATCTGAGTTGCGTAAAGAATTTAACATGGCAATGCTAATTGTGACCCATGATGAATATTTAGCTCAATCTGCTGATGCGATTTTGCATATGCAAGATGGTTTATGGGTAGATGACTAAGCGCTAAATTGATTTTGTAAAAAAAAATTAGTGGATTAAGATTGTTTGATTGAAGCTCACCGCGGTGGGCTTTATTATTGCCAGCACATAATAAAAATAATGACGACTCATGTTACAAAGTTTTTGTATTGGCTGGATTTTAGGTATTTCTTTTATGGGGTTCATGTTTTGGAATCCACAACTCTCGACAGCTCAGTTGCTTTTTATTGTCCTGATTTGGCTAGTGCTACAGCTCTACATTTCACCAAAACTAAAAAGTATCTTTTCGAAAATCTTACAGCTCAGTGCAAATCTTTGCATAGGTGCAATTCTCGGCTTTAGTTTCGCCAATACTCAACTCGATCAGCGTTTGGCATTGGTTGAACATCAGAGCAGACAAGGCGAGTTTATAGCGTATATTCCACAGATCAGCCAACTCAAAGACCAAGCAATTCAGCAAAAAATTGAAGTGCTCAATGTGAATCAGCAGATTCAATATTTTATGGCGTATTTACCCAATTCAATTTTGCAAAATAATGAACAGACGATTCAGTTGGTCCCTGGACAATACTATCGTATGTATGGTGAGTTACGACCTACCCAAAGCTATGTGACAGAAGGTGCATTTGACCAAGAGCGGTGGAGCGTACAGCAAAATATACATGCCAGTTTAAAGGTGAAGTCGGTGGAATTAATACCACCTCAACATGTGATTGCGATGGGCTATGGGCAGCAGTATCAACGACATCAAGGTGTGTTGCATCAGTTCAAAATAAAAGTCGAACAGCAGCGTTTATATTTAAGAGCATTTATATACCAACAGCCGCTGCGGAATCATGGCTTACTGCTAGCATTGCTTACAGGTGATAAAAGTTTACTGACTGATGGAACCAGTGAATTATTTCAACGTTTTGGCATGAGTCATTTACTGGCGATTTCTGGACCGCATGTACTGGTTTTTGCCAGTATGTTCTGTTGGGCGATGCAGTTGGGTATCCGTAAATATTGTCCCAAAATTTATCTCAAATGGCCTAAACAATATGTATTGGTCGTGCCCTTTATCTTCTGTGTCCTTCTATATTGCGCATTTACTGGCTTTGAAATACCTGCACTGAGAACGCTGACGATCTGCCTAGTTGCCAGTAGCATGCTTTTGTTACGGCAAACCATTCAGCCTTTTCAACTGCTGGTTTTTAGTGCAGCTATTTTATTGCTCGTGGATCCCTTTAGTATTTTATCCGCGGCATTTTGGTTGTCTTATGGCGCCTGCTTTATTTTACTGCGGATTTATCAAACCTTAAGGAAGCATTTACTGGCTCAAACGGACGCCAGTTTTTGGCAAAAGTTAAAGCATTCAATGTGGTTGATGGTGGAATCACAATGGAAAATCTTTGTCGCCTTATTTCCATTGATGGTGATTTTTTTCAAGCAAGTGACTTGGATTAGCCCATTAAGTAATTTATTCGCCATCCCGTGGTTAGGGGCTGTGGTGGTTCCTTTAGATATCATCGGAGGGGCACTTTCTTATATTTCTACACCTTTGGCGCATTTGGTTTTTTTATTCAATGATCTGTGTTTGGAAATATTGCATGTGTTTCTCTATGGCTTAGATCGACTCTTTGCACCAAAAATGCAAGATGTCGCATTGACGTCAACTCAAATCATACTGTTGATACTCGTTATAGTAATCTTATTTTTACCTGAAGGTATCTTGCCAAAATATTGGACGGTCATTGCCTTTTTTGCTCTGTTTATCCCATGGAGAAATTCAGCAAATTTTCAGCTTTCAATTTTAGATGTGGGGCAAGGGCAGGCGATTTATATCCGATCTGTAGATCATCATATGATGGTGGACTTCGGTGGAAACTATGATGAAAATAAATTTAGTGTCGGGCGGAATATCATCCGACCATTTTTGAGTGTGCAAGGTGTCCATCGACTAGATCGGGTGTTATTGACTCATTTAGATCAAGACCATAGTGGTGGCTTTTTCTCATTGGAGCAACAACTTGATATTGGGCAGCTTTCAAGTAATGAGCGGGTACAAACCATAAACCAAGCTCCACAGCGCTTATGTCAGCGTGGTCAGCAGTGGAATTGGGATCAGCAAGTCTATTTTGAAATACTCTCGCCAAAGCCTGAAGATCTGACAGATGCCAAATGGAATGCCAATGAACGTTCTTGTGTTCTATATGTCACGGTCAAAGACGTCAATGGCCCACGACATTTTCTATTGATGGGGGATGCGGGTTGGGAGACTGAATATCAAATATTAAGTGATTATCCAGACCTAAAAGTCGATGTCTTGGTGCTCGGACACCATGGTAGTCGGCACAGTTCATCCTATGCGTTTTTAAACCATTTTAAGCCCAAGTTGGCGATTGCTTCTGCAGGGCGCTTTAATCGTTATGGACATCCTGCAAACATGACCCAAACACGCCTCAAACAATTAGACATTCCACTTTTGCAAACTGCACAAAGTGGAAGTATCCATTTCAAGCAAAATAAACAGCAAATTGAACTAATTGAAGAGCGGACAAAGTATAAATGGCTCGATCTATATCGCAGGCTATCTAAAGAATCCGAATAGAAAAACTACTTCAAGTATATTGTTTGAAAATGTCATTCTGCCACATTTTTAATTTTTTGCTGTCTTTGATATTCCTCACGAATATCACGAATGCGTTGAGCGGCTTCTTCATCACTAATATTGTATAGATTTCTCAATTTTGGATTGGCTTTAAAGCGTTTATAGCTCCAGTGATAATGCTCTGGATAACGATGAATTAAATCTTCCACTGCTTTAAAGATAACTATAGAGCCATCATCTGCATTGCCTTGATAGATATTCTCATCCATAGGTTCGATATGCATATCAAAACCATGATTATCGTTACGAATGGCATACAGTAAGAGCGCACGTGCTTTGGTTTTTTGAATTAATTTTGCACTTAAGTTGCTGGTTTTTAGTGGAATACCAAAGTATGGAATCATTTCGCCGCCGGCATTGGGGGTATGATCTGGCAAGATCACAGTCGTCCCACCTTGTTTTAAGGCTTTGAAAATCTGACGTACACCTGATTCATCCGTAGGAACCAATATTGCTTGCTCACGGCTTCGAGCAGCACGGACAAAATTGTTGGCAGATTCGCTTTTTACCGGCTTGTACATGATGGTCATTTGAGTGTACTGCGCAACCCATGCATTCATGATTTCCCAAGTACCAAAATGTGGTACTACGAGTACAACGCCTTTTTGTAGGGCGAGCGCTTCATGTAAATATTCAGCGCCATGTACGTGATGAATTCGTTGAATATTTTTTTCTGTACTTGCACCCCAAATGTTAAAAAATTCAAAATAAGAACAAAGTTCGTTTCGAATCGCTTGTTTAGTGAGTTGAATGCGAGCTGACTCTGATAATTCAGGCAATGCAATTTTAAGATTGCGTTGAATCGTAGAGTAGGTTTTAGAGATTTTTAAAACATTGACTAACCCAGCCAAACCTTTTGCAATTAATCTTGAAATTTGAATAGGTTGACGGCTGATAAATTTTAACAGGTGATATGTGGTGTCCTGTGAATTTTGGTCGGTCATCTTATTTAAGTCTGAAAGAAATGAAAGAAAATTTAAAATAATTATAGGGGAAAATGAATTGATTAGACAGTTATAGCGATTAGCGTGTATATAATGACTACAAATTAACGATCAAATGGGTTTTTTTATGTCCGAATGGCCACCAAAACCTGAAGAAAAACAGCAAAGTTCTTCAAACAATATTCAGCAGCCAACTGGAAATGAATGGAAAATATTAGAAAAAGCCGTGCTTTCTTCCGTTGAAGAACAACGTAGAGCACGTAGATGGGGTATATTTTTTAAATTTTTAACCTTTGCTTATTTGTTATTTATTATCATTGCGATGGCAAAAAGTTGCAGCATGTCGTCATCTGATCCAGCAGCGACAGCGGGTTCACATATTGCTGTGGTTGATATCATTGGGACCATTGCGGCGGACAAGCAAAGTGTAAACAGCGCAAATACCATCAAAGCTTTGAAAAAAGCCTATGAAAACAAACAAAGCAAAGCGATTGTTTTAAATATTAATTCACCAGGTGGTTCACCTGTTCAGTCTGATGAAATTTGGCAAGAAATTCAGTACTTGAAAAAAGCCCATACTGATAAAAAATTGTATGCCATTATTGGTGATACAGGCGCTTCAGGTGCGTACTATATTGCGTCTGCGGCAGATGAAATTATTGTCAATCCTTCAAGTTTAGTGGGTTCGATTGGCGTGATTATGCCGAATTATGGTGTTAGTGGTTTGATGCAAAAATTCGGTGTAGAAGATCGCACCATGACTTCGGGTGAGAACAAAGCCATTTTATCCATGACTCAACCTGTAGATGCAGCACAAAAAGCACATGTTCAAGGTGTACTTGATAATGTTCATGCGCATTTCATTAATGCAGTGAAGGAAGGTCGCGGTAAGAAATTAAAATCAAATGATCCAGCTATTTTCTCAGGTTTATTTTGGACGGGTGATCAGGCTGTGAAGCTAGGTATTGCTGACCGTACAGGTAGTTTAAATAGCCTGAAACGTGAATTGAAAACTGAAAAAGCCGTGAACTACACCATTGAAAATAGTCCGTTTGATTCTGTACTAGGTCGTATGGGAAGTTCATTTGGTCAAGGTTTGGCAAGCGCATTGTCACAACAGGTTCAATCTGAAAACAGCACGAAATTACAATGAAACCGTTAATTCATTTTGCGCACGCCAATGGCGTGCCATCACGGGTTTATCAAAAATTGTTTGATTTACTGAGTGATGAATATGATGTGATCTATGTGCCGTTACTTGGGCCAGATAAGCGTTACCCAATCGATAACCATTGGAAAAGCTTAACACAGCAAGTCATTGACAGTATTGTACGTCAGGCCAATGGTCGTAAGGTGATTGGATTAGGTCACTCATTAGGTTCGGTTTTAACATTTCAGGCTGCTTTACAACGCCCAGAATTATTTGAACAAGTGTTAATGATTGATCCGCCTATGATCATGGGGAAAGAGTCTTTTGCTTTGCACATCGCAAAACTCCTCAAACTTAAAGTCCTCGATAAAATGTCCCCAGCAGGATTGTCGAAGCGTCGTCGTGATCATTGGGACAGCCGTGAACAAGCAGCAGAGCTTTTAAGGCCGAAAGGTTTTTATAAAGATTTCGATCCAGACTGTTATCAAGCTTATATTGATCATGCCTTGATGGACGATAAACTGCGTGGTGGGGTGGAGTTGACGATTTCACGTGATGATGAAGTTCATATTTTTCGAACCAATCCTTCACTGTGGTGGTTACCTCATGCTCAACCGCAAGTACCTGTACAGCAGTTAATTGCAGAGCAGGGACCATTTTTAGCTCGGCACTTTCCACAAATGGTAGAGAAAAAATTTGCGATTCCATTTAAAGTTGCTGCGGGGAGTCATATGTTCCCCTTAGAACATCCTGTAGAAACTGTGGAATTGATCAAAGATTTACTTAAATCGTCTAAGCGTCATCATTGAACCTTAAAAACGACAACACAAAAAAAGCACTCTATAGAGTGCTTTTTTTATGAATGAAACATTCTACTTTCTACTTTTGAGATTTATTTCGCATTTTCAAATTGTAAAACAACTTTGTTGTTGGCATCTAAAAATTTCAAATGATCTTTAGAGGCATCATAATGAGTGACTTGGCTCAATGCCTGCGAAAAATGTTGAGGAATATTTGTCGCAGTCAAACACGCTCTTTGTGTTGTAGCAAGGTTTGAAAATTGGATTTTTGTGTTTTGCACAGCGTAACCGCCCATGAATCGATTACAACCATCAGAACCACTTACACGAGTATCGTCGAAAGTGATGGTGGGTACGTTCGAATTGTTAGGGTCAGCTTCAAGCTTAACGCCTTGAATTTCACTCGCAACCCAATTTTTGTTTTGTAATTTATCTAAATTACGATCAGTAGCCGGATTTGATGTCGTAGCACAACCAATCATACCCAGTGTTATACATGCACAAGTCGCCAGTGTGATGGATTTTAACATGTGATTTTCTCCACTTTTTTTTGACGGATGTAATATTTCAAGATTTATAAGGTTTACTAATTGCAATATAAGCTTATTATTTTAATGATGCTAAAAGCTTTAATTTAACTAAAAACTACATATTGATCATAAAGTTGAACATTCTGCAAAAATGGATTTTAGATTTTAGATTTTAGATTTTAGATTTTAGATTTTAGATTTTAGATTTTAGATTTTAGATTTTAGATTTTAGATTTTAGATTTTAGTAATAAATAGAGTTTTATTTGGCACTGAAAAAACAAAACGCACCCTAAGATGCGTTGATTGTTAAGTTATACAGTTGCTTAGAACTTACAGAATTGAACAGGTTGTTGCAAAGGCTCGCCACGATATAAAACACCGTTTTCAGTGTGTTGAATGGTGCCATTACAAATCCATTCTGCCACTTGAGGGTAAATCACATGCTCAAGCACGTGAACCCGATCTGCCAGACTTTCAGCATGATCATGCACATTGACTTTAAGTACGCCTTGAGCAAGCGCTTGACCAGCATCCAGCTCTGCAGTTACATAGTGAACTGTACAGCCATGGAAGACATCACCGGTGTTTAAAACACGTTGATGAGTATGCATTCCTTTATAATTTGGCAGCAGAGAAGGGTGGATGTTAATCATTTTTCCTTCCCATGCTTTGACAAATTTTGCGCTTAAAATGCGCATAAAGCCTGCCAAAATGACCAAATCAACATCCCAGTCGAGCAGTTGTTGATGCATCACATCATCAAAAGCTTCACGACTTGGATATTGCTTATGTTCAATGACTGCATTTGCAATATTTGCTTTTCTTGCACGTTGCAGTGCAAAAGCGTCAGGTCTATTGGAAATCACCCCAACGATTTGACCTGATAGATTGGCATCGATCAGGGCTTGCAGGTTAGATCCACTGCCTGAAACAAGTACAGCAATTTTAATCATGAACGTTGCTTATGCGAAAACTACACGGATTTTTTCGTCAGCGCCTTCAACAGATTCAGCATTATCTGCAATGTGACCCATTGTGAATGCTTTTTCGCCAAGGCTATTGAGTAATTCAACAGTTTTGTCAGCATCGGCTGCATCAACCACGAGAACCATACCTACGCCACAGTTAAATGTGCGGTACATTTCAAATTGTTCAACACCACCTTCTTTTTGAAGTAGTTTGAATAATTCTGGCCATTCCCAAGATGCTTCATTGACTACCGCTTGAGCACCATTTGGAAGTACACGAGGTAAGTTACCCGGTAAACCGCCGCCTGTGATGTGCGCCATAGCGTGTACATCCACTTCTTTCAATAACTGAAGAATTGGTTTTACATAAATACGTGTTGGTTCCATTGCTGTATCTGCAAGTGGACGACCATCAACGATTTGAGTAAGGTCAACGTTTTTCACATCTAAAATTTTACGAAGAAGTGAGTAACCGTTTGAGTGTGCGCCAGAAGATGCAACACCAACTAAAACGTCACCCGCTTTAACTTTAGAGCCATCAATAATTTTACTTTGCTCAACTACACCTACGCAGAAACCTGCAAGGTCATAGTCTTCGCCTTCATACATACCTGGCATTTCAGCAGTTTCACCGCCAACCAATGCACAGCCTGCAAGTTCACAACCCGCACCGATACCAGTCACCACATTTGCTGCAACGTCAACGTTGAGGTGGCCAGTTGCATAGTAGTCAAGGAAGAACAGTGGTTCAGCACCACATACAAGAAGATCGTTTACGCACATTGCAACCAAGTCTTGACCAATTGTGTCATGACGGTTCAAATTCAATGCTAAACGTAATTTTGTACCAACACCATCTGTGCCAGATACGAGAACAGGTTCTTCATAACCTTTAGGAATTTTACAAAGAGCGCCGAAGCCGCCTAGGCCGCCCATTACTTCAGGACGTGCAGTACGTTTCGCGACAGATTTGATACGATCGACTAACGCGTCGCCCGCTTCAATGTCGACACCTGCATCTTTGTAGCTTAAACCAGTGTTTGGGGTAGAAGTTGAGTTGCTCATAATGAAGTCTCCGCATTCGCGCGGGGATTATAACCTGAATATGCAAAACTCTTATGCTATTTCGCACTAAAATGTTATCTTTATTAAAATATTTTCCTTTCTATAACGATTACATTGAAAAAAGGTGACTTTATATGGGTGATCGCACCTTGCGCCGAATATTTATTCTTGCTGGGATAGCATTGATCATATGGGTTTTATACTTATTAAAGCCTGTAGTTGTTCCTTTTATCGGCGCATTTCTAATTGCATATTTATTTAGCCCTTTAGTCGATAAATTACATAATATTGGCTTGCCGCGCTGGTTATCTATCAGTTTGGTCTTTATTGGAATTGGTGTCGCTATATTCCTTTCAATGTGGTTCCTCGTACCACTGGTATGGGAACAGTTGATGTATGCGAAAAACAATATTCCAAGCAATATTCATTGGGTCAACTATACATTCCTGCCGTGGTTATCAGAGACATTTAATCTTGTACCGATGGAAATTGATACAGAGCAAATGTCAGCAGCGATCATGGAGTATATTCAAACCAACTATAGTGCAGACAGTATCCAAGCCATGTTGTTAAAAGTGGCACAATCGGGTCTGAATTTCATACAGATTGGTGGCACGATTGTCTTAATTCCAATCATAGCTTTCTATTTCTTATTAGATTGGGAACGAATGTTAGAAAACATGCGTCGACTTATTCCACGTAAATATGAAAAAAGCACGCTCACAATCGTGGGCGAATGTCATGAAGTTTTAGGTGCATTTGTAAAAGGCCAATTCTTGGTAATGTTCTTATTGGGCGTTGTTTATGCGGTTGGACTCCAATTAGTCGGTATTGAGGTTGGTATCATCATTGGGATGATTGCGGGTCTAGCCAGTATTATTCCGTATTTGGGTTTTGCGGTTGGTATTATTTCGGCAATTGTGGCTTGCCTGTTCCAATTCGGTTTGGATTGGGTGCATTTGGCCTTAGTACTGGTGGTATTCATGGTAGGGCAGGCAATAGAAGGTTATATTTTACAGCCTTTCTTATTAGGCGACAAAATTGGTTTGTCTCCTGTGGCAGTGGTATTTGCAGTCCTTGCAGGCGCGCAATTGGCAGGACTCCTCGGAATGCTCATTGCACTACCCGTTGCAGCGATTATTGTAGTCTTATTACGTCATGCACGCGAAAATTACGAGAAAAGTAATTTATACCGAAATGATGTACTTGTCGTAAATGATGCTGCAAGTGGCACTTTAAACGTAGAAACCAATCAAGTTGCTGTCGATATTGAGCTCAAAAATCAGTCTGCAAATTCGCTGCAAGATCCTGAAATTTCGAGTAACATTGAAAGATCAGAACATAAAGATTGATAAGGCCAAAATATAGATATGCGTCAATTGCAGCTAGATATAGAACCACAACTCGATGCCCGAATTAGTGATTTTTCTGGGCCGAGTTGGGGGCATGTAATCGATGGTGTTCGTCAGTTACATGCTGGTTTAATGAATCGTTTCTATATCTATGGTGGAGCTGGCACAGGAAAAAGCCATTTACTGTCTGCAATATGTGACTCCTATTTAGAAATTGGCAAATCAGCAATTCAAGTTTCATTGCTTGAATTGCTAGATGCTCCCACTGAAGCGATTACTTCGCTCGATCGCTATGACTTAGTGGCTTTAGATGATATTGAAGCCATCAGTGGAGTTCCACATTGGCAAAAAGCTGTTTTTCACCTGATTAATTATAATAACGAAGAAGGGGGGCAATTGGTCTTTTCATCTCGGCTGGCGCCCATTGAACTCAAACTTGAATTGCCAGATTTACAGTCTCGATTAACTCAGGCTGTCAGTGTAAAAGTACCAAATGGTAGTTTATACGCAGACCGACAAGCACTCGTAAACTCTGTTTTGGCGCGACGTGGCATCCATATGGATCAACAAATTGTAGATTATTTGTTGGCACATGGGCCGCATCAGGCATCCATTTTACTTAGATCTTTAGAACAACTGATTCAGATGTTAAAAGGTGAAAAAGTCAAATTGAGTCATGCCAATTTAAGACAAATTTTTGCCCTAATTGATGAATATCGGTAAGCAATAAAAATTCTTGAGTAATTACTCAAGCTGTGACAAAGTACGTAAAAATATTTTAATGTTGCAAGGATTGTGCAACTTAAGAATAAAAAGATAAAAAATATTTAAGGAGATGGATATGCTCAAACAGAGCATAGGTATTGGCATGCTTCTCATAGCAGGTCATGCATTTAGCGCAGAAATTATCGTTACAACCACTGAAGATGTTGTAAAGGATGACAAGGAATGTTCACTTCGTGAAGCCATAGAATATATCAATAATGGTATGCCAGAAGCCGGATATAATGGTTGCGGAGGTAAAGACGCCTATGCCTCAATTTCTCTGAAAAAAAATGAAGTTTATAAACTCACTAAAAAAATTGATATTAAAGCAGAACTGAATCTGAAAACGGCGTATGACAGTAACGTCAATGAAGATGTCGTACTCGGTCTTAATAATGCCGTCATTGAAATGACGGGTAAGGATCAAATTTTTAATATTAATGATGGCGAAAAAGAACTACTTGCGATCAATTTTAAAGAAATTTCATTTAAAGGATGTAAGCAAGATCAATGTGCTGATAAAGGCGGCATCATTTTTAATAATGAAAAACTCACACTTGAAAATGTAAAGTTTGAAGATGGCTATGCACGACTTGGTGGTGCAATCTACAATGTTGGATTCTCAGAAGATGGCGCAGCTGTAGCAAGCCGTCTATATATACGAACCACGATTTTTCAAAACAACAAAGCGGTAGATGGTGGTGCAATTTACTCAGAAGCACCGGCTTATGAAATCTATACATCTTTGTTCAAAAATAATGAAAGCACTTCAGGTCGAGCGATTGTTTACAATCAAAATGGGCTCGCGGACATCAGCAAGTTGGTGTTCAGTAACCCTCAAAATATCATTGCCAATAGTACCTTTTTCAAAAACAAAGGTTTTGCTGTCAACTTACGTGATGGTTTAGCACTCAATAATATTACAGTACTGAAGAACAGTGGCGGTATCGAACTAAATAGTACCTCTGAGCATGCTTATTTAGCCAATAGTGTGGTGATTGGTAATGCGCTCAGTGGTACCGCTCAAGATTGTAAAGTCGTGAACTCAGGAACAGACCAATCTGTTTTTTATAACAACTTAGTGGCTGCGAGTTGTCCTGTTGGGCCTGCTGCAAATTTAAATGATGTATGGTCTGGGACGAGTTTAATTGCGGGTGAAGATGAAGGTAGCTGTAAAACCTTAACAGAAGATCGTAATGCACTTTTCTGTCCATTTACCACAGCAAATAACGCATTTATTGGTTATTTACGTCCTCGTATTTTATTAGATTACGAAACGATTTTCTCAAGCCCGATATTAAATAAGGGGAAGACCACAGCAGATGGCAATGAGCATCATGTGTATTGCGAGTCTTCTGATCAGCGAGGAAAAAATCGTAATTTGGATGATGTTTGGTGTGATCGTGGTGCAATCGAAATTGTGGTTCCTGTGAGCATGCCTCGATTAGGTAAAGACATTCGTACAGGTGAAGTGGCCAAGTTTAATATTTTAGATGCATTAGGTGACAGTGATTTAATTCCAAAAGAAGAATGTACAAAAGTGATGGGTATGGCAAATCCAACGGGTGAGCCATGGCAAGATGGTTGCCCAATAATTGTACAAAGCACCGAATCTAAAGGTAAATTTACACTGAATTTGAATGGTGATTTTGAATACACGCCAAATGGAAATTGGCATGGCGCAGATATTTTTGAATTGCGTGTGGTGACGTCTTCAACCCGTTTTAATACTTCGGCAAAAAATTATTTAGCTGCAGTAGTGCGTATTTTCCAAGAACCAAACAATGAAATGGAAAGTAAAACTGTTAAAACATCGGGTGGTGCTCTAGGCTGGGCGAGTATTTTTGCGCTGCTTGGCTTAGTTGGATTTCGTCGCTTTAAAAAATAGTCTGGATAGAATTAAGGACAGCACATGAAAAATTATAAAAAAGGATTGCTGGCGGTCATGGTCCTTGCGGCTATGTCATCTATGGCAGCGACAAGTAACATCATCAAAGTTACGACCTTTGATGATGAAAATGGTGAAAATCTCAATCAATGTTCTTTACGTGAAGCGATTGAAACTGCACGTAAAAACAAATCTTTTGGTGGATGTAATGTCGGTAATCCAAATAATGGGCAGACCGATTATATTCAACTTGAAGCAGGTGAATATCTTCTGACTAAAGGTGAGTTAGTTCCGCTCAATCAGATCGTGATTGAGGGGAAAATTCGCTTTAACTATGATTCAAAAAATTTACTGACGCAGAAATTTCCTGCCTATGAGGATATTAGAACGACGATTAATGCCCAAGGCAAATCGCGTATTTTTAATACTTCACGCTCAGAAGCCAACTTTATCGTCAATAATGTACGCCTTACTGGCGGGATGGCAGAAGACCGTGGTGGTGCCTTGTATTTAGGGGGAGCATTTACCTTAAATAATGGTGCAATAGAAAACTCTCAGGCCAAAGTTGCTGGCGGTGCGATCTACTCCGTTGCGCATAATATGTCGAAAAAAACATTATTGGTGAGCAGTTTAGTTCAGGGCAACATTGCACCTAAAGGTAGTGTTGTCGCTATGGATTGTATCGGGAACTTGGGGGATACCCAGCCTGAAATTGTGTTCCAGCAAAGCAGTATTATTCAAAATGGTTCATCGACGAGCAATAGTGTGATGGACTTCTGTGGAAATGCCAAGGTTGAACTGACAGCAAATACGATTGCAAAAAACCAAGCAAATCCAAGTACGGGTAGTATTATCCGTGCCATTTCTCAGGGAACGGATCGTTTAAGTGCTTTTTCTAGCTTCGTTTTAACCAGTAATACAATAGTCGAGAACAATGCGGCTAGTACCTATTATTATGATAACAATGGTACAAAGGCTTGGTATTTCAATGTATTGGCCTACAATACTGGTGGAAAATCTTGTCGTTATCTGAATAATGCAGTACCTGATAATGGTCAAAAATTTGTGGCAAGTAATAATGCATTTGAACTGGCAGCCGCACAGTGTGATTTACCAGAAAGTGTGCTGAATAGTACGGAAAGCTTTCTGCAAAACCATGATGTAAGTAGTTATGCTATGGGGACTTTATTAAGCGCCCTACAAACAAAATCTGCTTATAATTTGTATTTACCTTTGTATTACCCGAAAGCAATCGGCAGTGGTTTTGACTTGATCAATCTGGGCTTAGACGGCTGTAGTGATGCGGATCAACGGGGCATTTTGCGGATCACAGATGGTACTTTACAGTTATCACCTACGCAAAGAAACACATGTGATATTGGTTCGGTTGAGTTAATGAATTTAACCGCAGCAGATATGGCAGATATTACCAATGAGTCTTTAACAGCTCTGCAAGATAAGTATCAAAATACAATTGATGCTTTGAAAAAGGATATCGACGATCCAGATTATGCAGAATACAAAGTTGCCAATCAGGATGATTTAACAAAATACGAAGCGGCATTCAGTGCATTAAAAAATAACCTCAAATATCGTGCGGTTTATTTTGATCCATTCCCAGCATCATTACCTCAAGAAGAGTCTGTGAACGGAAGTGCTGAAACACGACAAATTGCCTTAAATGCTGACAACTATACCGTGACGACTTCACCAATCGGCATTGGTAGTGAAATTACGGTGTCTAGTACAGGCGAAGCAAGTATTGTGGGTAATCCACCACATGACCTGCACTGTGATTGGGATGCTGGAATAAAACAAATCGTTATATATCGCACCAGTGGGGCAACAACAGCGCCTACCGAATACGGTTTTTGTAAATATACGCTAAAACAAAAGACAGGGAGTCAGGCGGAATCCTCTGGTGTAGTACGTGTGGCATTTAAAAATATGACCCCAGTGGCCAAAGCTGCTCAATACACAATTAGTCCGTCAAATAATTTGTCTGTTACCGTCAATAATTTATTAGAAAATGCTAATGATGATGGTGATGGTCCAGTTGCATCTATGCCAGCGGGTAAATCGGTATGGCATAAAAATGAAGAAGGCCAAATTATTCCAATTCGTTTTACGAAAATCCCAGCAGGTTTAAACTTTGAAGCTGAGTATAGTGGCAGTTGCCCAGCAAGTTATTTAAAGGAAACTTGCTACGGTGGAAAAATTACCTTCTCAGTAAAAAATGGCTTTAGCCAGTTTGACTATCCTGTTGAATATAGTGTTGTCGATAGTGATGGCATTGCATCAAGCAATGCAATTCTGACTCTTAAGAATACCGCGAAGAACACCAACTCTTCTTCTAGCGGCGGTGGTTCGATGGGATTATTTGGGCTGTTGACACTGATTGGTTTAGGTATGTATCGTAAGCGTCGGTTGAGCAAGTAATACAATAAAAAAGCCTCGATAAGAGGCTTTTTTATGGCTTAACTAATGTAATTGATTTGATTTTCGCAACATGCTGCTGTTTTAGATTAGTGAGTGACAGCGATAGGCTGTAAATATTTGTTGATATACTCATCGCGAATAGCTGGTCGTTCATCAGGACTAGCTTTTTGCATACGTGTCGCGAGTTCTTTACGTTCTAAAGTACTCATTTTTTGCCAAGTTTCGCGCATACGTTGCTTTTCACTATCTGGAAGTTGAGTGAACCAATCCATGCGCTGTTGCAAGCTGACACGTTGATCTGCAGGAATCTCTTTGAGTGCCTGATACTTTTTAATTAAAGCCTGTTGTTCTGCTTCAGATAGCGAATCCCAAGTTTCATTGACTTGAGTATCTGCATCTTTTGAAAATATCCAAAAGCGATCAAAGCCAGCAAAACTGGTTTGCAAAAAACTAAAAGCACAGAATGCAATTGCTAATTTTTTAGCTGCCATGTGGAACTTTGTCCTCACCCAGAACCATCAACATTTCAAGATCTTCTACCATTTGAGGGGAGAGCTTAGGGGTTGAAATCACCTGATTTTGTGGTTTGTCATCCAGTACAGTCGCATTCGGTAAAATGACGAAACCTGCAATTGCTGCTGCAAGTGCAAAGCCAGACATTTTCCAGAAACCATAACGAGAAGTTTCGCGCTGATGAATATCTTCAAGCACGTTATTCATGACAGTTGCTTTGTCTTTATGGTGCTGTGCGAGTCCATCAAGTTTGGAAGTTACTTGCTTTAAGAAATCATCTTGTTTCATTCGGATGATCCTCCCATATGTGGATTCAAATGTGCCAAAGCGGTACGTAAACCTTGAATGGCACGGTGGTAATGTGTTTTCACACTGCCTTCGGAACAATTCATAATTTCTGCAGTTGTATGCGTATCAAAGCCTTCCCAAGCTCGCAACATAAATGCTTGTTGCTGGCGGACTGGAAGTTCTGCGATAGCATCTTGTATTTCCTCTGCAGTGACAGCCTGATCCAGAAAGTCGAAAGGGTTTGGTGTAGTTTCATCTACCACATCCTGTATCTCGACATCGTCGTCATCTAGGCTGACTTTTCTAAATAGGGAAAACGGCTGTGAACGACGTGCTTCTTTTCGACGCCAGTCTTGCAGCTTGTTATTTAAAATGGTGTAAAACAGGGGATACCATTCCTCTGTGGACTTTTCAGCATAAGCTTTATGTAAGGAAATAAAGGCTTCTTGCACCAAGTCCATGGCAATGCCATGTTGACCGTGCGTTGCACTTTCCATCATTACTAAAGCACGCCCCGTCACTTCATTCATGAAGTTTTTCAGGCGAGACTCAGCCGTGCTTTTTAAAACACTGCTGTCTTGCGTCTCGGACTTTTTGGGTGCTAAATCCATAGAGATGGAAAATCCTGTCATCGGATACCCACCATTATTTCCATATTCATATACAAATAACGATGGAAATAACGGTTAGGTTGACAAAAAGAATTATTATTTTTTCTAGTGTAGTCTATTTTTTTCAGGCTTAAGCGCTAAATACAATAAAATAACGATTTTACTGACGCTGACGTACCATTTCAAAAAAACAGATCGAGCCAGCAATGGCTACGTTTAGTGATTCTTGACCACCCGGTTGAGGAATCGCAACGGCTTCTGCATGTTGTAATGCATACTCAGAAACACCTTGACCTTCATTGCCTAAAATCCACACACATTGTTTGCGTAAATTTTTGCTATATAGGTTTTCAGACTGATGTGAGCTTGTTGCATACACTGGAATTTTGAATTTAGTCAAAATATCTTCAAGGGCAATATTTTCAAAGGTATTTAATGAAAAATGTGCGCCCATACCTGCGCGTAATACACGCGGTGACCAGAGCGATGCAGAGCCTTTGGTACAAACAACTTGCTCAATACCCGCCGCGGCAGCAGAACGGAGTAGGGTGCCTACATTACCGGGGTCTTGAATATTGTCTAAAATTAAGGTGTCTTCACTGAAGTTAAGCGCTTCACTTGAACTTGGTAAATCCACAATTGCTAAGCAAGCAATAGATGTTCCAAGTGTACTGATATCTTTATATAAAGATTCACTTAGAATGAACACCGCACCTTGATATTGTTCCGCAATGCGGTCGAAATCAGCATGGTTAATTGCTTGTTCAGTGGTGAAAATCGATTTGATTGGACGTTTTGAGTCTAACCATGACAACACCAAGTGTGTGCCTTCCAAAACAGTTTGACCTTGTTTTTTACGGTAGGCATTTTGTTCGATTAAGCCACGGAGGTGTTTAATTTTAGGGTTGTCTTTTGATTCGAGATAAATCAGAGCCATGAGGGAGATATCCACGAAAGTCAGCAAAAAATACTGACTTTCGTTATAAGAAATTAATTATGGTATGACGTAACTAGGTCAACTTCGTTTTTAGAACCAATAATCACAGGAACACGTTGATGAAGTTCTGTAGGTTGGATGTCTAGAATGCGGACACGGCCTGTTGTAGAAGCACCGCCAGCTTGTTCCATCAACATACTCATTGGGTTTGCTTCATACATTAAACGTAGACGGCCTGCTTTTTTCGGATCTTTGAAGTCGTATGGATACATGAAGATACCGCTACGGCAAAGAATACGATGAATATCACCCACCATACATGCGACCCAACGCATATTGAAGTCTTTTTCACGCGGGCCAGTTTTACCTGCAAGAAGTTCGTCGATATAACGTTTTACAGGCTCTTCCCAGTGACGTTGGTTCGATGCATTAATTGCATATTCTTTAGTGTCTGCTGCAACCGCAATCGCATCTTTAGTTAATAAGAATTCTTTGCTTTCTGGATCAAAAGTAAAGAAGACTACACCAGCGCCAACAGTTAGAGCCATCATTGTTGATGGACCATACAGTACATAACCTGCAGCCGCTTGGTTAACACCCGCTTGCATGAAATCTTCAGCTTGCGTTACCGCATTTTTTGAAGGAAGAATTGAGAAAATTGTGCCAACACACATGTTGATATCGATGTTGCTTGAACCATCTAATGGGTCGAACAAGACAAGATAATCGCCATTTTCTTGAGCTGGTGTGAATTCATCTAATTCTTCAGATGCCAAACCACCGACATGTGGATGAACTTTTAATGCATCGATGAGGTAATCATTTGAAATGACATCAAGTTTCTTTTGTTCTTCACCTTGAACGTTTTCGTGTTGCGCGCTACCCAATACACCAGCCAAAGCACCTTTTTGTAAAAGAAGGTCGATGTCTTTGCATGTATTACCAATTGTTTCAATAACTTGTGCTAATGCAGGAGTAAGATTACCACTTTGTTGTTGTAGAAATTGGGAAAGGGTGAGATTTGACATAACCGGAAAACTCCAAATATTAATTTATCAAAAATGATAAAAATGTGATTGTGCAACATTTTAGATGAGAACGAAGGAAAAGAAAAATTAAACTAGACTATTTGTCGTGATTTTACCCTTGCAAGTCCTGAATAACATGCTATGTTGAATCTAATGTATAAATCGAAAGACAGGGAGTACAACAATGACCACACAAAAATTTGATGCGACTCCAACTGCAACTGAGGGATTGAATTTAGACGATATTTCTGCGGATACCGTTAAAGCTGCATGGAGCAGTTACGAAGCTAAAGCAGAGTATAAAAAGTTCAATAAACATGATCTCATTGAGTCGATGCAAACAGAAAAAGAAAATGCTGAACATCCGGAAGCAGAAGCATAATGATTTGGATTGTTAAGCTAATTTTCTAGTTGGTAAAGCTAAGGATATCGTTTTAAAAGTCGTTCATTTGCATTTTTAATTGGATATTTTTTTAAGTTCTAAAGCCGCTAATCGAATTTATCCTGAGTTAAAGGGCTAAATTGAGTTAAAGCAAAGAACATTGCAATAGAACGGTGCAAATGAAACGATATAAATTAAATGATATAGGTTAAATCAAAAAAGCACTCATCAATGAGTGCTTTTTTTAGCTCAGACTTATTCAAGTCTTATTCAAGTCTTATTTAAGTAGTGGAGGAACCGCTTCGTAGTTAATTTCTACACGGCGGTTTTCTTTCCATGCATTTTCATCATGACCCGCATTGATTGGCATTTCTTTACCATAACTAACTGCTTCAAGCTGATTTGGACTTACGCCTGTTGTAATCAGAAAGCTTTCAACAGCTTTGGCACGACGCTCACCAAGCGCCATGTTGTATTCACGAGTACCACGTTCATCGGTATGACCTGTTAAAGCCACGCGTGAGTTTGCATTAGCAACAAGAAACTGTGCATGAGCTTGAAGGGTTTGTAAGTCTTCATTGCTAAGCTCTGTACTGTCGTAGTCAAAGTGTACTACGCGCTTCGCTAAAAAAGCTTTATTCGCTTCAGTTACACCTTTCGATGATGCACCCGCTAGGTTTTGTGCATTGAGTGCTGCATCTTCACTTAAACCAGAAGTGTTTACAGTGGTTGAGCTATTTGGGTTTTGTCCTGCTTGTACGTCTGCTGCAGGTTTACGGCTGGCACAACCAGTCATTACTAATGCTGTAGCTAAAACAGGTAATGCAATCAGTTTTATCGCTTTCATATTGATCTCCATGACGGTTATTTATGATGTTTCATTAAAAAGTTATTGTTGAATAAATCATGCAGTGTTTATTTCGGTGCCCAAGCTGGTTCACGAACTTCACCTTGTTCACTTGGTAAGTTCATGCGGAAACGACCATCTAAAGACATGATCGAGAGCAAACCACGGTTTGCTTCACGTGTTGCATACACCACCATTTGACCATTTGGAGAGAAGCTTGGGGATTCATCTAAACTTGTTGGTGTTAAAATATTGGTTACACCAGAACCAATGTCTTGAACCGCAACTTTATAGTTACTACCGCTAGGACGATGCACCAAAGCTAATTTTTTACCATCAGCACTTAAAGTGCCACGGGCATTGAAAGCGCCACGGAAAGTCAAACGTTTTACGCTTTCAGTACTTAAGTTGTAGGTATAAATTTGTGGAGAGCCACCACGGTCAGAGGTAAAAATAAATGATTTACCGTCAGGGGCATAACGTGCTTCTGTATCAATCGCTGTGTCATTGGTCATGCGTTTTAATTGGCGAGTCTGTAAATCCATTTGATAGATTTCAGGATTGCCATGCATTGAAGCGGTAAACAACATAGATTTACCGTCAGGTGAGAAGCTTGGAGCACCATTTAAACCACGGAAACTTGCAACTTTTTCACGGTTACCACTTGCTAAGTCTTGGATGTAAATTGCAGGGCGTTTGGTTTCAAAAGAAACATAAGCTAGCTTTTTAGCATCAGGTGTCCAAGCAGGGGACAAGATTGGATCACGTGAAGTCAAAATGGTACGGGGTTGTTCACCATCCGTATCTGCAATTTGTAGGGTATAGCGCTGATCTGGTGTTGCTGCATTACGCAATACATAGGCAATACGGCCGCTGAAGTCACCTGGAATGCCAGTTAAAGCTTGATAGATTGCATCACTGATCATATGCGCTGCTTGACGGTAACGTGAAGCAGGTACAGTGAGTAGTTCATTTAACAGGTATTGTTTTTTTTCAACATCATACAGTTGGTAGTGAATTTCATAAGAGCCATCTGCTGTTGTTTTTGATGTGCCTGTCACGACATAGGGTACGCCCGCAGCTTTCCATGCTTCTGCATTAGGTGAATTTATTGTTGCAGTTGCAGGTAAGTTTTTAGAGGCACTGGTAAATTTACCTGAGCGGTTCAAGTCATTTTCAACCACTGGATAAATATTTGAGTCATTACTAAAAGGCACGATCGCAATTTTAGGTGCCTCTTCAGGCGCCTTGGTGATTTCAAGATGAAGCTGTGCATGTGTTTGAGTGATTAAAACTGGACTCAAAGCGGTCATAATTGCTAAGCAAAGAAGATGTTTACGCGTCATTTCCATCATTCGCTAACTACTCTAAAAATGTGAGTTATTGTCTGTATTAGGTTGTGTCACATAATGGCATGATTTTGGATTATTAAAAGCATGAAAATATGACTGAACTGTTATAACACTGTGAAAAATGCAGAGATTTTATTCGAGTTCACTGAAGTTTATCTTAAAATTGGTGCAGACAACATCACATTTTGAATTGGAAATGATAATTCTATATAGTTGAAATTTAATTTTTGAATCAAATGTTTAGAAGAAATAAGTAGCTCTTGATTAGGCTGAGTTAGTAAAACTTATATATATGTCATTTTATGAAAAGTGTCGACCAAATAGAATTTGTTTCATTCAAAAAATCAGTGAATGAACCCATCTAATCAATAAATTTTCCAAAGTTTGCCATATTCAGAAGAAATATAAAAAAATCCCCGCAATCAATGCAGGGATTTATCAAACTTAATTTGAAGATCTAAATGTAGAGGTAAAGCTTTGTGCTTCACGTCTAGCATCAGGGTCGCTTGGCATTGGGTACGGTGCTGCAGCACGAACCGCGGCTTCAATACTGGCTTTCATATCAGGGTCACTAGAGTTCACAATAACTGATCGGACTGAACCACTTTCTGATAATGTCACCCGAGCAGTTGCCGATTTACCCGCAGAGTCAGAAGGTGTGTCCCATGCACGACGGATTTTATTTTCAAAATCTTTCTTTGCAGTAGATGCAATCTTCTTCGCTTCAGCCTTTTTCTGTGCGGCTTCTTCAGCTGCTTTTTTAGCTGATGAAGCTTTGGCTTCTTCGGCTGCACGTTCGCGTGCTTCGGCATCGGCTTTAGCCTTTGCATCTGCCTTGGCTTTTGCATCGGCATCTGCTTTACGTTTTGCAGCTTCTGCATTGGCCTTGGCTTTCGCATCAGCATCTGCTTTACGTTTTGCAGCTTCTGCATTGGCCTTGGCTTTTGCATCAGCATCTGCTTTACGTTTTGCAGCTTCTGCATTGGCCTTGGCTTTCGCATCAGCATCTGCTTTACGTTTTGCAGCTTCCGCATTGGCTTTAGCTTTCGCGTCTGCATCTGCTTTACGTTTTGCAGCATCCGCATTGGCCTTGGCTTTTGCATCTGCATTGGCTTTTGCCGTTGCTGCAGCTTTGGCTTTGTCAGCTTCTGCTTTTCTTAAAGCATCGGCACGGATTTTTTCAGCCTTGGCTTTGGCATCAGCATCTGCTTTACGTTTTGCTGCTTCAGCATTGGCTTTCGCCGTAGCATCTGCGTTTGCGTTTGCGTTTGCTTTTGCCTTGGCCGCATCCGCTTCGGCTTCTTGTTGTGCTTTTAGTTTTGCAGCTTCAGCCGCTTTAGCTTGTTCTTGAGCACGCTTTGCATTGTCCGCAGCTTTTTGTTCAGCAAGTTGTTGTGCTTTTGCCGCAGTGAGTGCCTGTTGAGCAGCAATCTGTCGATCTGCCTTAGGTGGTTCTGCTGGCTTAGGTGGTGCAGCCGTTGGAATCTCGGGTGCTGGTTCAACGCTAGGTTCTGCTGTTTGCGTGATTTGTTCAGCTACATTTTCATGCGCGGTTTCATCAAACTCAGTGACTTCACGTGTTACAGGTTTTAAATCTTCCGGTTTTACCAAAACAGTGGTTATTTTTTTAGGGGGCTCAGGTGGTTTACTCATGCCAAGATAAAGTAAGCCAACCACAGCGACGATATGCACACCTAGTGTGAAACCAATCGCAACGGCTTTTTGTTTAAAAGGCGGCTTGTTGAAATCTTTCATAAATTATTTTAATGGCTCAGTCAGTAAACCTACTTGTGTTAAACCTGCATCTTGAAGGGCAGACATGAGTTTCATGACTTCACCATAAGGACGAGATTCACTGCCGTTAATCAGGACACTCATTTGCTTTTTCTGTTCGCTCGCTTCATTTTGCGAGGTCGTTAAAACAGATTTAAGTTCATCGAGTGTGAGTACATCATCTTGATGATTTTTATCTTCGAGAGTGATCGTGCCATCTGCTTTCAGTGTAACAATCGCTCTACTATCTTCCGCTTGCATAGGCGTGCCATTTGCCTGTGGTAAGTCGACTTTGACGCCTGTGGTGATCATAGGTGCAGTGACCATGAAAATCACCAAAAGAACTAACATGACATCAATATAAGGTACGACGTTCATGTCACTTTTTAATGGTTTTTTGATGCGCTCAAAGCGTCCAGAACGTTGAATAGCCATTAGTCATTGTCCTGAGTTGAACCTACAGACTGGCGTTGTAATAACGCAACCATTTCTTCGGCAAAAAGCGCACGATCGTTATAAACGGCTTCACCTTTGGCTGTGAAATGGTTAAATGCAAGTACAGCAGGAATCGCTGCAAAAAGACCAATTGCCGTTGCAATCAATGCCTCTGCAATACCAGGAGCAACCGTAGCAAGGGTGACTTGGTCAACATCTGCCAAACCAATAAAGGCGTTCATAATGCCCCAAACGGTACCAAATAAACCGACATAGGGTGCAACCGAACCAATACTCGCAAGCGCACCTAAACCATTTTCTAAATGTCCTTGGTCGCGACTTAAACCCACACGAAGAATACGTTCTGTACCTTCAATTGATTGTTCTGCACTGGCATTACGCTTTTTAAGTTTGAAAAACTCGCCTAAACCTTGATAGAAAACATCTTCAAGGCCAACACGTTTCGAGTTGAGTTGAGCATTGTTGTATAAAGTGTTGAGTTCGGCGCCAGACCAAAAGATTTTTTGGAAATGTTCATCATCAGCCTGCGCTTTTTTATAACTCATGTGTAACTTGGCAATCAGATACCAACTGAATAACGAAGCTAAGAGCAGCAGGAGCATTACCAGTTGTACGACAGGACTTGCTTGTAAGATGAGGTCTGAAACTTTGAGTGTTGATTCGAGTTGAGTTGCCATAGTTACTACATGTGCCAAATAATTTTTTTAATCTTGTTCCAATTCTTTCAGAATCAGTTCACGTATTTCATCAGGAAGGCGACGGGGTTTCATCTCTGCACTGATACATGCCAATTCTACCTCACCTGATGCCAGCATAATATCACCACGATAAATATTTTGTTGCAACACAAATGACGTAGCCTTACACGAAACTACACTTGCTGTAACAGTAATTAGGTCATCCATTAATATAGGGCGTGAATATTTCACATTAATTTTATGAACGACAAAGTTGTAATCTTTTTGATGCCAATAATGGTCTACACCTGAAGCGCGCAGCCATTCTGTGCGGGTACGTTCCATAAAGCGAATATGATTTGCGTGGTAAACAATGCCACCTGCATCTGTATCTTCAATATATACACGAATGTTGAATTCGAATTTATTCGCCATGAGAGTGTTCCGTCTTTATAAAATCTGAAAAATATTGTTCTGCACTTCAGCAAAGAATTAGAGCATTTAAAAATGGCGATAATTCAATGATTCGTCAAGTGCTTCAATGACGGGCAGTTTAGCACCGTGAGTCATCAGTCCAATGGCACAAGGTTTCAACTCACGTAAATCTTTAACTTTCGTAGATGTTATTATTGATTAAAAAAGAGACTGCTTTTAATTTGTTTGTTCATCTAATTTAAATTTTGCATCGACAAAATCCTGTAGATGAGCTGCTAAATATCCCGCAATATGAAAGTGAGTTTCTTCCATTTTCTTTTTCTGTTGCTTGGGGAGTAATGCCTTCAAAGATTCATACATATACGTTAAGCAGCAAAAGCCAAGGCCAATAACTAACATGAGTAAAAGTTCATTAGCTAGATCTATCCAGAAAAACACATAAACGAGTATGACTAAAGCAAAGAATGAGAAGCTGAAATACAACGTATTAATTTTTGCTGGTTTAAAGTTTTCCTTGACCAAAACTTGTACGTCGTCGTGATAGTACGTCCCAATAAAAATGAGGGCAGAAGTATAGTTGAAGCTCAGGTTTTTTATACGATATGCAGAAGGCGATTGTTTAATAGTTAAGATATTATCTTCACTTACTTCTATGGTTTCTTTGCTGAGAATTTTTTCACATTCGACAGTGATAAAATAATTGTATTCGGCGTGAAATAAGCTTTCAAAATCACTCATTTGTTTAGGGCTAAATGAACTGATGGGTTGTTCTCTGGGAATGTTTTCAATGGCACTGTCTAATGGAAGGTTTTGAATGTATTCGCTATTAATTTTGTTAATTATTCTATTCTCAAGATTTATCATTTTAGTTTGCTGTTTGTAGTGGATTGAATTTATTTTAAAATTTAAATAAACATTCAGGGAGCATTTAACTCCCTGAAGTCGTTCAGTGAATAATCGTCTATTTATCTTTCGGCTCTGGTGGTGTCATCCCAAACTGTAAATAAGCCATATTGGTGGCAATACGTCCACGTGCAGTACGCATGACATAGCCTTGCTGAATGAGGTAGGGTTCGATCACATCTTCTAGGGTCCCTGAGTCTTCTGCCATAGCAGCAGCTAAAGCTTCTACACCTGCAGGGCCACCATCAAAACGCTCTAGTAGCATTGATAAATAACGGCGGTCTAGCGTATCTAAACCATCTTTATCGACATTTAGCATGTCCAAAGCACGTTGAGCCATCTCTTGGGTTACTTCACCCGTACCTTTAACTTGCGCATAATCACGGACCCGGCGTAATAAACGGTTTGCAATACGAGGTGTCCCACGAGCACGGCGTGCAACTTCTTGAGCACCTTCGGCAGTCATGGGTACATCCATCAAGTTTGCAGATCGAGTCACAATATGCGTTAAGTCTTTGACAGAATAGAACTCTAAACGTTGTACGATACCGAAACGGTCACGTAAAGGAGAGGTCAGTAGGCCTGCACGAGTCGTCGCTGCAACAAGAGTGAAGGGTGGTAAATCCAGTTTGATCGAACGGGCAGCAGGGCCTTCACCAATCATGATGTCGAGTTGGTAATCCTCCATCGCTGGATAGAGAATTTCCTCAATGACAGGTGAAAGACGATGGATCTCATCAATAAATAAAACATCACCTTCTTCGAGGTTGGTTAGCATCGCAGCCAAATCGCCTGCACGCTCAAGGACAGGGCCTGATGTAGATTTTAAGTTGCCGCCCATTTCACGCGCAATAATATTGGCCAGTGTGGTTTTACCTAAACCCGGTGGGCCAAAAATTAAGGTGTGATCGAGTGCTTCTTCACGGCCACGTGCAGCACCGATAAAGATTTCCATTTGTTCACGGACGACAGGCTGCCCGATGTAGTCATCGAGGGATGTTGGGCGAATGGCACGGTCGAAGTGGTCTTCGGGTTTTTCTGAACCACTGATAAGACGGTCTTGCATAATTATTTAACTAATCTCTATATCGTTGTGGAAGAATCACAGCCTCAAAAAGCGATTGAACTTTAAATGCCATTGTATAGGCGATTCTCACTTTTGACTGGGCAAAAGTGACAAAACCCATTTGTTAAACTGATGCTACGTCCTTGTAGCACAGTTTAACGGCGACATCCTTGTCGCCTGCGTGATTCACATACTGTCTATAACCCTAAAAGGCAAAGGATGCGGTGCTCATTAGAAACTACAAATTATTTATTCATCGACTTTAATGCAGCACGGATAATGTCGCTGGCTTCAGTAAAGTCACCTTTGGCAGCATTCACTAATTTTTGTGCTTCAATTGGTTTGTAACCTAATGATTGCAATGCCGCCTCAGCTTCGGCAACTGCAGAGTTGCCTGTAAATTGAATTTGTTCAACAGTTGAATTGGTTGGTGCAGTGCCTGAAGCCATGGCTTTAAAGCGATCACGAAGCTCAATCATGAGGCGTTCAGCGGTCTTTTTACCCACACCCGGAACTTTGACTAAGGTGTTTACATCTTCGTGTTCAACCGTATGAATTAGCATTTCAACACTTAAGGTCGACAAAATGCCCAGTGCCATTTTAGGGCCTACGCCGTTAACTTTTAACAGTGTGCGAAAGATCAGTTTTTCTTGAGCATTGCTAAATCCATACAGCAGTTGTGCATCTTCACGAACAGCCAAATGTGTCCACAGGGTAATTTTTTGACCTTTTTGTAGTTGGCAAAATGTTGAAAGTGGGGTGTCAATTTCATAGCCCACACCATTTACATTGAGTAATACCGTTGGTGCTTCCAATGCCAGCACTTCGCCAATTAAACATCCGATCATGTCATTTATTCACTTTATTTCAGTTTAGTCTGAGCCATTTGCTCAATTTCAATTTGTTGTGAGATTAGCGTGAAGGCCAGCGAATTACTAGCCTTCACATTTTTTCAGCTTTAAAAGAAACCAACTTTATTGCCTTGAAGTTCCTGTGCAAGGTTATAAGCCTGATGGTCTGAAAATTTAGAGATAATATCCAATACTTGCATGATGTTTTCATAATGCAACGGCCCAAAATGTGCCCCCGAACGGTGGAGAATGGACATCAGTCGCTGTTCTTTAAAACTCAAGGTTTTATTTGGCGTAGTTAGAGGAATAAATGCGTCTAAAATATTTTGCAGACTTTGGTGTGCAATAATCTCTAAGCCTGCTTTTTGTGGATGTTCAAAAATTTTATCGCGAGCTAATTCTTTCGCTCGGTTAATTCCACACTCGATATCTTCACTGCAATACTGCAATAAACTGCCTTTAAGTTGACCTGACAAAATTTCATGATGATGGCGGGCGAAGGCTGTCGTGACTTCTTCGACTAGACGTTTCATCACTCGACCACGTAATGCGGCAATTTTTTGTTGCCAAGTGGTATCAGTCATCGCCAATTCGGCAGGTATGCCATAGTCACCGACCAAATCAAGGAAAATTGGCTCAACTTCATTATAACTCAACATATTGAGAATAATGCCATCTTCCAAATCAATCAGGGCATAACAAATATCATCTGCGGCTTCAAGCAAATAGGTCAACGGATGACGACAGTAGTGATATTCGCCCAGTTGAATTAAACCCAATTGTTCTGCAATTTGCTGCAAGATTTCTTTTTCTGCTTGATAACAACCAAACTTTGCTCGTTGGCTTGCAGGTTTATTGCCTTGCGATGCAATGGTTTTTGAAAGCCACGGGTATTTTAAATATGCACCTAAAGTTGCATAGGTTAAACGCATACCACCATCATTCGGGTGATAGTCAATTTTAGTCAGTAAACGTAAGCCTTGTGCATTACCTTCAAACTGACGCACATCGGCTTCTTCTTCAGGGCTTAAGTCCTGTAAAAAGTTGGTATGCGATGCGTCATCAAACCATTCTCGAATGGCATATTCGCCTGCATGGCCAAAAGGTGGATTACCAATATCGTGTGCCAAGCACGCAGCTTGAATAATTGCACCGACATCGGCAGGTGAAATCCACATCGGGAGTTCATCTTTAATTTTTTCAGCCGCCAGCATCCCCAATGAACGTCCAATACAAGACACTTCTAAAGAGTGAGTCAGGCGAGTATGAATACCATCGTGTTGGGTGAGGGGATGGACTTGGGTCTTGCGGTTTAATTGTCGAAAGCTTTGCGAAAAAATAATGCGGTCGTAGTCTTTGTGGAAGGGGCTACGTGCCTGTTCAGAACTGTGTTTATTGCTACCAATACGAACTGTAGAAAGAAGTTCAAGCCAACGCATTTGAGTCATTTATCATTATTCAATTATTACTTGAATTGAATAATGCCAAACTTAGCAGAAAAGCACTAGTGTGGGACGACACAACTTGTCTTAAAAGATGTATGAGTGATTTGCCTTAATGAAATGCAAAACAAAACAGAAATTTAAAAATGGGCTGCTAGTATAGATGGGCAAATTTTACCTTTTATCCCATTTTTTAATTTTTAATGAGAATAATTTAAATGTATAGAAAACAATTTCTTCCTACGTTGACTGCACTAAGTTTGGGCGTGACATTTTTTTTGTCAGGTTGTACAAGTTTCAATACAGAAAAAAATATAACGAAAGTGCAGCCAAACCAAAATGTTGCTGCATCTGAAAATAGCATGATGCATCATTTACAAACATTTGAAGAAATTGCGGAACAAAATGGTGGCAATCGTGCAGTAGGTACAGCAGGTGGATTGGCTTCTGCACAATATATTCTTGAACAAGCCAAGAAAGCAGGCTTGCACGCGCAAATGTTGCCATTTGAAAATCGAGAAAAGACCGTTGGGCAAAATATTGTGATTGAGATTGAAGGGCAATCCAAAGATACCGCTGTTATTGTCGGCGCGCACTATGATTCGGTGAAAATGGGGCCTGGGATTAATGATAATGCTTCAGGCGTTGCAGTATTGTTAGCATTATTACAAGACTATGCGAAGCAAAAGGTAAAACCTAAACACACACTATATCTTGCTTTTTGGGATTCGGAAGAGGTTGGTATTGCAGGTTCACAAGCTTTTGTGAAATCACTCAGTGAGAAACAGCTTCAAGGCATTCAAGCCTATATCAATGTTGATATGGTGGGAACAAAGAATCCGAATATCATGATTGCCGATGGTGACCATTCATCAATTGCAGAAATGGCGGCACAGTTTAAAGCCAATGGACTTGCACAAAGTGATTATCAGCCAATCTTAGACAGCATGAGTCAATTACCTAAGCACCCGCAGGATGCTGCATTAGAACAAAGTATGCGTCAATATTTTAAAACCAATAATATGCAGATTAAAGATGATGTAACGACTTTAACAGCAAGCGATACTTTGCCATTTTTAGGGAAAGTTCCCGTTACTTCACTAATTTTATTTAATGAGCAAATGAAAGGTGATGAACTCGAATTTGCACCGTGCTACCACAAGGCTTGCGATACGATTGATGGTGTAGATGTAAACTCACTGAACTTAGCCCTTAATGTAATTCAACATCTATTGTCAGATTTGAATAAATAAAATGTTTCAATTTCAAATGTGAATTGATTTTAGTCTTTTATGAATTTCAGGTTTAAATCTCACACATTTAGACCTGAAATTCATTTTCAAATATGGTTTGAACGCTTGATTAAAAAGTGATTTTTTGTTGAAAAATAAAAATTTTTATAGTTTGAATATTATTCTTAGGGTGAAATGAAAAAATCAGATAATTTTGTGTTAATCTGTGCGACTAAATTCAATTTTATTATTTAAAAATAAAAGCATTATTGCCTAAAGTTGCCGATATAAGCACTACAATTTCACTTTCACATCTAGCTGATTTAACTAATACACAGTAGAATATGCGCTCTCTCAAGTCACATTGTGGCATGGTCTTTTCGATCATCCCGTGGAGCCAAAATCAGCATGTTTATCGTTGCCGGTGCACCTGCACATTCTTCATTTAAGAAAACTCAACTATTATCACGTTTAACGTCAATTAGTTCTGTTCAATCAATTGAAAGTCAATGGGTTTACCTTTTTGACCAAGCGCTCAACGAGCAACAACAGCAATCCGCTTTACAGCTTCTCAACGATGGTCAATCTTTTGAATTGCACCAAGCAGCAAGTGACGAAGTCCAAATTTTAGTGACGCCACGTGTTGGAACCATCTCTCCGTGGTCGTCTAAGGCAACAGACATTTTTGCCAACTGTAATACACCGGTTCATCGCCTTGAACGCGGTGTTTTGTTTACTTTGAAGGGCGTAAATGCTGTTTCTGATGAAGTAAAACTAGCATTACATGATCGCATGACCGAAAGTGTTTTCAATGCTATTGAAGATGCTGCGGCACTTTTCTCTGAAACTGAACCAAAGCCGCTAAATGCAATTGATATTTTAGGTCAAGGCAAAGACGCTTTAGTGAAAGCAAACTCTGAGTTTGGTTTTGCACTATCTGACGAAGAAATTGATTATTTAGTTGCGGCGTTTAACAAGCTTGGCCGTAACCCGCATGACATCGAATTGATGATGTTTGCCCAAGCGAACTCAGAGCATTGCCGTCACAAAATTTTCGGTTCTGAATGGACAATTGATGGTGAAGTTCAACCATTGTCATTGTTCCAAATGATTAAAAACACCTATAAAGAATCACCTACAGATGTATTGTCGGCATATAAAGACAACGCTTCTGTAATTGTTGGTTTTGACACACAGCGTTTTTATCCAAAACAAGACGCTGAAACAGGTCACCACGTTTATAAATACAAGAGTCAAGCCGCTCACATCTTGATGAAAGTGGAAACACATAACCATCCGACAGCGATTGCACCATTTGCTGGTGCAGCAACAGGTTCGGGCGGTGAAATCCGTGACGAAGGCGCAACAGGTCGTGGTGGTAAGCCAAAAGCAGGTTTAACAGGTTTCACTGTTTCTAACTTGAATATTCCAGGCTTTGAACAGCCTTGGGAAGAAAACTACGGCAAACCATCTCGTATGGCATCTCCACTTCAAATTATGATTGAAGGCCCATTGGGCGGTGCAGCCTTTAACAACGAATTTGGTCGTCCTGCGTTAAACGGTTACTTCCGTACATTTGAACAAAATGTCAATGGCGATGTAAAAGGCTTCCATAAGCCAATTATGATTGCCGGCGGTTACGGTAACATCCGTCCTGACCATGTAGAAAAAGATGCGATTCAACCAGGCGATTTACTCATCGTACTGGGTGGTCCTGCAATGCTCATCGGCTTAGGTGGCGGTGCAGCGTCTTCTGTAGACAGCGGTAAGTTGGGTGAAAACCTAGATTTCGCTTCTGTACAACGTGAAAACCCAGAAATGGAACGCCGTTGCCAAGAAGTCATCGATGCGTGCTGGCGCATGGAAGATCATAACCCAATCGTGTCTGTACATGACGTAGGCGCGGGCGGTATCTCAAATGCAATGCCTGAACTTGTGAACGATCACGAGTTAGGTGCGGTACTTGATCTGCGTAAAATTCCATCGCTTGAAAAAGGCATGTCTCCGATGGAGATCTGGTCGAATGAAGCGCAAGAACGCTATGTATTGGCAATCCGTCCATCATCTTTAGAACTCTTTGAATCACTATGTGCACGTGAACGCTGTCCATTCGCCGTACTAGGTGAAGCGACTGAAGCGCGTCATTTGACTGTTGAAGATCCATTATTCGGCAACAAAGCTGTGGATATGCCAATGCAAGTGATGCTTGGCGGCACACCGCGCATGAGCCGTTCATACGAAACGATTGAACGCAAAGGCGATGACTTTGATGCGTCTAAAGTGACTGATCTAAAAGATGCAATTTACCGCGTTCTTAAGAATCCAACTGTTGCATCTAAATCGTTCTTAATCACCATTGGTGACCGTTCGATTACAGGTATGGTTGCACGTGATCAGTTCGTCGGTAAGTGGCAAGTGCCTGTAGCGGATGCTGCGGTAACAACAACTAGCCTTGTAGGTTATACAGGTGAAGCAATGGCAATGGGTGAACGTCCGCCAGTTGCATTGTTAAATCCTGCTGCGTCTGCACGTTTATCAGTAGCAGAGTCCATTTCAAACATCATGTCTGCAAAAATCGACCAGATCAGCGACATTAAATTGTCTGCAAACTGGATGGCTGCTGCAGGTCAACAAGGTGAAGACCAAGCATTATTCGAAGGTGTTAAAGCCATCGGTATGGAAATGTGTCCTGCACTAGGTATTGCAATTCCAGTAGGTAAAGACTCATTGTCTATGCGTACAACGTGGAATGACGAAGGCATCGATAAATCTGTAACTTCTCCAATGTCAGGCGTGATCACTGCATTTGCACCTGTGACTGATGTTCGCAAAACATTGACACCTGAATTGAAAAATATCGAGTCTGTACTGGTACGTATTGATTTGTCTAAAGGTCAATTCCGTCTTGGCGGTTCGATCCTTGCTCAGGTTTATAAAGCAATTGGTTCTGTAACACCTGACGTAGACAGCTTCGATGACTTCAAAGCATTCTTTGCATTGGTTCAAGACTGGAACAACCGTGGTCTAATCAAGGCTTACCATGACATCGGTGATGGCGGTCTGCTGGCAACTGTTGCAGAAATGATGTTTGCTTCACGCCTAGGTGTAGCACTTGAAGATCAATCTACTGCAAGCTTGTTTGCAGAAGAAATTGGTGCAGTGCTTCAAATCAGCAAAGCGGATTGGGCTGCCTTAGAAGCTGAAGTTGCAGCGTCTAGCCTTAAAGATGCAATTGCGGTTGTAGGTACTGTAAATGATACAGATATTTTAACTGTAAATGGTTTGTGCTTAGACCGTGCTGAATTACAGCAAGCATGGACAGAAGTGTCACATCAAATCCAACGTCTGCGTGACAACGTAGAAACTGCGGATCAAGAATATGCGCTGATTGCTGACAAATCACATGCAGGTTTAATTGCAAAACCAACATTTGATTTGAACGAGCCTATCGAAGCACCGTACATCAATGAACGCCGTCCAAACATGGTGATTCTGCGTGAACAGGGTGTAAACGGTCATGTAGAAATGGCTGCTGCATTCGATAAAGTCGGCTTCAACACTGTAGACGTACACATGAGCGACTTGCTTGCTGGCCGTATCAGTCTTGATGACTTTGAAGGTTTAGTTGCATGTGGCGGTTTCTCTTACGGTGACGTATTGGGTGCAGGCGGCGGTTGGGCTAAATCTGTATTGTTTAACCCGAAACTTCGTGACCAATTTGAGAAATTCTTCAACCGTGATGAAACTTTCTCTCTAGGTATTTGTAACGGCTGTCAAATGCTGTCTCAGCTTGCACCATTAATTCCGGGTGCAGAAGCTTGGCCTCGTTTCCACCGCAATACTTCAGAGATGTTTGAAGCACGTGCTGTCAACGTACGCGTTGAAAAATCGAACTCTGTATTGTTAGAAGGTATGGAAGGTTCGATTCTTCCTATCGCTGTAGCACATGGTGAAGGCCGTGTAGTTGCTAGCGCGGAAAACATTGCAGCATTGAATGCTGGCGATCAAGTGATCTTGCGTTATGTAGATAGCCAAGGCAACCCAACACAGCATTACCCAATGAACCCGAATGGTTCGCCAGAAGCGATTTCAGGTGTAACGTCTAAAGACGGCCGTGCAACAATTATGATGCCGCACCCTGAACGTAACTTCCGTGCTATTCAGCATTCTTGGAAACCAGAAGATTGGGATCAAGATGGTGCTTGGTTACGTATGTTCCGTAATGCACGTAAATTTATTGGTTAATCTTAGATAGATGAATCATAGAAAAGAGCCGCCTTCGGGTGGCTTTTTTTATGGTTAAAATTTACCAAAAGATATATTAATTATTGTGAATGCTTGTTTTTACACATATAATCGCTTTCGATTTTTAACCACCTGCGGGTGGTTTTTTGTTGGTTTTAAATTTTTATTTCTCCCACTGAACTTGGTTTAGATTTTGCTTTTATACTTGTAGAAACATGCTAGTGTGTATTTTATGCACAATAACTATGCAAGATTAAAGACAGCAAGATAAAAGAAAGATGGATAACTAAACAAGTTCGGTATCAACACTCATGATGAGGTGATGACATGATTAAAACAGTAGAATATTCGGCAGTGGATAAGTCTGCGCTGCGTAAAAAGGGCTGGAAGCTTTTTGGTGCAGTGGTATGTTTGCAGTTGGTGTTTTTAGTTTTGGGCTATGCTTTAAACTAAAGCAATGATTTTAAAAAAATATATACCGCCAAGAGGCGGTTTTTCTATACAATTTAATAAATTATTAATACTCTTTAAGTATATGAATCAGATTGAAAAATTAGAATTGCTACAACAAATTTTGATTGCTAGAGCTACTCATAAGCATCAGGAAGGTGATAATCAAGAGTATCAATTATTACGAAAAGAATTTTATAACTCTGATTTTAAAGAATATTTACCAGCAATGGTCAAAACCTCAAGAAATTTTGATCAATTTTGGCAATTTATAAAAGTAAAATTTCAACATTATGATGAAAGAAGAAATTTTATATATACTGAGTTTCAGTCAACATTTGAACGTTGTGAAACATCAAATATTGTGCCTCTTGATAAAGTAATTGAGCAGGCTATTTTAAAAATAGATTCTAATTATATTCATGAAACATGGAACAAAGCATTAGAGCGTAGGCAAGTTGATCCTCAAGGTGCAATAACTATTGCAAGAACTCTATTGGAATCAACTTGTAAATATATATTGGATAATGAAAAGATTGATTATGGAACAACGCCAGATTTGAATCATTTATATAGAATGACTGCAAAATTGTTAAATATTGCGCCATCAGATCACACAATGCCTATTTTTAAACAAATTTTGGGTGCTTGTACATCTGTTGTAGAAGGTTTGGGTGCCCTTAGAAATAAAATTGGCGATGCGCATGGACAAGGTAAAGTGAATTTTAAACCTGCGCCAAGACATGCAGAATTAGCCGTAAATTTAGCTGGAACAATGGCTGTCTTTTTATTTTCAACATGGGAAATTAAAATAAGTGAATTATAAAAAAACCACCCGAAGGTGGTTTTTTTGATTAAACAGCCAATTGAATCTGTTTTAGCACCGCTTTTAAGGTATTTTCATAATCAAATGCAGCATTGGTACTGTCTTGGTATCGCCAAGCGACATAACCATCTGGACGGACTAAGACTGCGCCTGATTCATGGATTTCAGATTTCGCATTCCATGTACCATACACATCACGGTATTCACGTGAACCAATTTGAATCACATCTAAATAAGGCAGATTCAACGATTCGGCAGCAGTTTTCCAACCTTTGCCTGAAAGACCTGTCAGTAGGGTGAAACGACCATGCCCTGTAATATCTAACGTTGATTGCTTATCGCCTTTGGCATCAATAATCCAAGTATGTGGAACTTTAGCCCCCGGACGCGTGGTTGCTTGCAAGTAAAGCTGTTGATCTTTGGCAAAGATCTCAGGTTCAGATTCAGCAATCATGGCATTGGATGTATAGCGCTGATTCAACTCTACACCTTGGGCATTAAACTCAAAGTTTTTAATTTCTAAGGCTTGATATAGCTTTTGACGAATTTCTGCAGCTTGTTCATCTTCCGCAAAAATACGTTGCATCATTTGAGCTTGAGTTGTGATGCCTTGGTCAAAGCCAAATACCTCTTTGAGATGCTTATAGTCAAAGCGAGATTGATTGGCACGCGCCACGATTTGCTTGCCGACAGGCGCACGCTCAGTGGTATAAGATTCAAGTAGAGCTGGAGCAGCCCAACCTTTGATGGCATACGCCAATTTCCAACCGAGGTTAAAGGCATCTTGCATACAGGTATTTGAACCTAAGCCACTTGATGGTGGATGACGATGCACCGCATCACCACCGCAGAATACACGACCTTTTGAATATTCAGTTGCCCATGTTTGGTTCACATACCAATAAGACAATTTTTGAATTTCGACATTTTCTACTTCAGCACCGACAAAGGCATTTAAACGCGCACGAACTTGCTCTTCGGTGACTTGTGGTTCGCCTTTGGAAATATCAAAGCCCCAACCCATAATCCATTCATTCCAAGGTGTAATGGCACGGAGTAAGCCCATGCCCAGATCACCAAAGCTCGCTTCAGGGTTAACAATCCATTGCAAAATAGCAGGGCGGTTTTTCACATATTGAGAGAGATCTGCTTTAAAAGTCACATACACCGTTCCTGCACGAGCCATGATCCCTTCGAGGGGTAAATCAAGCTCTTCAAGCACTTTAGAGCGAGCACCATCCATACCAATTAAATATTTGGCACGTAAGCTAAATTCAGTTTGGGTAATGCGATTAAGGAATGTTGCTGTTACGCCATGTTCATCTTGTATATGCGATAAATATTCAGTATTAAAATTATAAATCGCACCACGCTCGGCTGCATTTTTTACCAACAAAGCTTCCATTTTCGGTTGAATAAGATCGACTAATGGACAGGGGCTACCTTTAATATAATCGCCATGACGTTCATCGCCCGTGCCCCAAGCACTCATACGGGCAATTTCTTCACCGACAAGACTTGTGGTAATGAGGCTTTCACCCATCTGCTCCCAAGGCGTTGCAATTTCTTTGACCTGTTCTTCGATACCTAAGTCACGCAACACTTCCATCGCACGTTGGTTGGTAATATGGGCACGAGGACTATTGGCTAACCAATTAAATTGGGTAAAAAGCTGAACCTGAATACCGTAATTTGCCAAGGCTAAACCTAAAGTAGAACCTGCAGGCCCTGTGCCAATAATCAGAACATCGGTATCGTATTGCTGTGTCATACAAAACTCCATGTGTATGTGAAGCGCAAACTTGGAATAGTTCGCAGTCTAGGCAAATGATTTTCCGAGTAGAATGGATATTCATATAAACTATAGATCTATTGGTATTTTGACTGCATGACACGGGTGATGTAGTGAGTGTGTGGAGTGAAGCGAATGGAATTACGACATTTACGTTATTTTGTGACGGTGGCGAAAGAACAGAGTTTCACTAAGGCAGCGGAAAAACTATTTACAGCACAACCATCGCTCAGTCAGCAAATTAAAGACTTAGAGCAGGAGGTTGGGGTGCAATTATTTGAACGTTCTGCCCGAAAAGTCTTACTGACCGATGAAGGGCAGGCTTTTCTCAAATATGCCGAGCAAGCAATTCAAAATGCCAAACAAGCTGTAGCTGCAGCTCGCCACGTGGCGCAAGCTAAAAATAACCAAATACATATTGGCTTTTTAAATGTCGCAGAATTGAAAATTATGCCGAGTATTTTGGCGCAATTAAAACAACATATCCCAGATTTAAAAATTCATTTACATAGCTTGACGTGTACAGAGCAAATCCAAAAACTCAAAAATACTGAATTGGATATTAGTTTTACTCGTTATCACTTAAGTCATGACGACTTTACCAATATTCAGGTTTTAAGTGAGCAGATCTATCTAGTCGGTGCAGCGCATCTGCATCCATCAGATCGCATCTTAAAACTTCAAGAGTTAAAAAATCACACCATTATTATGTGTGAACAAAATGCTTCTCCTGTTTTTTACGATACCTTAAATGCCTTGATTCCTTTTGATCAGCATCAACATGATCACATGCTGTGGGTGACTAATGTCATGCAGCATTTAAATTTGATTAATATGGGCATGGGACTGAGTTTTGTGCCCGAGTATTTACTCAAGTTTTTAAATGATTCGGTCAAAGTTATTCAAACAGATGTGGATTTACCGAAATTAGGTTTATATGCAACCTATCCGCATGCATCGAATAATGTTGCATTAAAAATGATTTACAGTGCTTTAAATAATGTAACTGCACAATAGCGTCTGGAATAACCAATGTTAAAACTGATTTATTATGTACCTGAGTCTCACTTAGAGTCGACTAAACTGGCCGTATTTGAAGCAGGAGCAGGCGGTATAGGCAACTATGAACACTGCGCTTGGCAAGTAATTGGAACAGGGCAGTTTAAACCTGTAAAAGGTGCAAATCCATTTATTGGTGAGTTGGATCAGCTTGAATCTATCCCTGAATGGCGTGTGGAAACCATCGTGCCTGAAGAGAAGGCGAGTGAGGTCGCAAGGGCTTTAAAAGCAAGTCATCCTTATGAAGAGCCGGCATTTGAGTTTATTCAAATGGTGGATATTCAATTTTAATGATGCTTTTAAATTTTTAAGTTATAGAAAAAAGTAGATACACGAAGGGTGACATGGATGTCAACCGTTAGACAGAGATTTAAGGATGAATCTTCTGTCTAACAAGGGATTTTGGTTACTTTGATCCTTCAAAGTAACGTAATACCTACGCGTTATACACTAAAGTCACGTAGCTAATTGAGGTTGTGAGTATTCAATTGAAAGCAAGTTAAACCTTCTGAATAAATAAATCACGATCAAAACGATACTGCGGGAAGAACACACCATCTTTAGCACGTTCACCTGCACCAATCACCATCACTGGGTATTGCTGAGCATTTAATCCTAAAATCTTCTTCACCAAAGGTTCATCAAAACCTTCCATCATACAACTGTCAAAACCATAGGCGCGTAAAGCCAAAACTAAGTTTTCACAAGCCAATGCTGTAGTTTTGCTCGCCCAAAGTTTAGCATCTGCTTCATTAAATGCTGTTACAGGCAATTGTTTATCCAGTGTACGTGCAACTTTGAAAGCAACTTTCTTAAAGTTACCTAGGGCGTTGAAGTAACCAGTTTTATAGTTATAAGGAATAAACTTGTAATACTTCTGTACCGCTGCAGGTGCTTCAGGAAATGGAAATTCCGAAATATTCCGTTTTGCCATTTCATCTACACGGTCGGTACGCGCGACACAGACAATCAATTCAGCAGCAGTTTTTGCAGCTAATTGCCCTAAGCAAGCTTTCACCAATTGTTTTTTCTTTGCGGGATTCTGAACGACATAGAATGTCCACGGTTGTAAATTCGATGAATTCGGTGCAAGCAGGGCAAGGTCTAAGCATTCATCTAAAACGTCGTTTGGAATGGCCTTGTCGGTAAACTTACGTACAGAACGACGGCTTTGTACAACTTTTTTAAAATTCTCGATATCGATGCCTTCAGGCGCAGGCTCGTAGTAGCGTTTCTTTTCAGGTTTAGTTTCAGTTTGTGATACTGCAGTCATGTGGAAACATCCAGTTTTTTAATTTAGAAAATAGATTGGGGCTGAGATGAAAAAAACCACCCAAATATGAGTGGTTTTTTAGTTCCATTAAAACATTAATTGAACTGAGAGAAGTCAGGTTTGCGTTTTTGCATAAAGGCGGCAACAGCTTCCATCATTTCTGGAGAGCCTACTCGATCCATGAAAATTTCAGCTTCATGGTCAATCCATGCCACGATTTCATCTACATTATGTTTCATTAATGCTTTTGATTGAACCAAAGATGCTAGTGGAAGTGCAGATAACTGTGCTGCTTTTTTCGCAGCTGTCGCATAAGCATCTTCTTCAATGCTATTGACCAAATTTGCTGAAAGCGCTGTCGCACTATCAAACTTCTGAGCAGTTAACAGTAATTCCGCCGCTTTATGGTAGCCGGCTTGTTGAACCAATAGCTTGCTCGATGCACCTTCAGGCGATAGACCAAGGCTCACAAACGGAATTTGGAATAGGGCAGTATTGTCGCTGTAGACTAGATCGCAATGAAGCAGAATCGTAACACCAATCCCAATGGCAACACCACGAACCGCAGCAATCAGCGGCTTAGAAAATTGAGCAGCAGATTTTAACAAAATAAAAGGTGCGCCTTCTGAAGCTGGAGCTTGTCCTTTTTGAGCAGCAGATTTCATAAAATCTTGCATGTCATTGCCCGCACTGAAGTCTGCATCTTGACCACGGAGTACTACTACACGCACTGAAGTATCTTGATCAGCTTCATCTAATGCTTTTGCAATCCACAGATATAATTCTGTATACAGCGCGTTCTTCGCCTGAGGTCGGTTAATGGCTAAGGTCAGTACGCCATTGTCCAAATTCGCATTCAAATGTTCATGGGGTTGTTGAATACAGCTCAGTGTCATCGTACTATCCTTGCGTAAAAGTTTCGTTTTGATTTTATGCTCGACATTATGTCGCATATTTCAGCCTGTGGCACAACTGCTCAGTTCATAAAAAGTTTGATTTGATATGAAATATACATTTGATTATTTGGTTTTCATTGGGCGTTTTCAGCCGTTCCATTTAGCGCATTTGCAAACCATTAAAATTGCCTTACAACAAAGTCAATATGTGCTTTTAGCACTGGGTTCGGCGCAAAATGAACGTAATATCAAAAATCCATTTTTGGCTGTAGAACGTGAGCAGATGATCCTGTCGAATTTTTCAGAGCAAGATCAGAAGCGAATCAAGTTTGTGCATGTGATAGATGTATATAACGATGAAAAATGGCAAAAGTTAGTCAAATCTTTGGTGAATGATGTAATTGAAACGAATGCAAAAGTCGGTTTGATCGGGCATTTTAAAGATGATTCTTCTTATTATTTAAAATTCTTCCCCGAGTGGGAAATGGTTGAGCTGGATAGTCTAGAAGGGGCGATTTCTGCGACACCAGTACGTGAAGCGTATTTTCGTGGTGAAATTGAACGAGATGCCTTTCCTCAAGGTACCATTGATTTTTTGCAAAAATTTCAACAGACAGACATTTATAAACAACTTCAACACAAATTTATGACTCAGGATAAAACAAATCTGCTATAAAAAAACGCTAAATTTCTAGCACCACAATGGAGTAAAAAAATAAACATTGTAGTGCTTTTAGGCTGTGTTTTATTCAGGAGAAAAACATGAATTTGCGTCAGGGAACGTTTGCAAAATATATGGGAGCCTTCGCTTTATGTTGCGTATTTCCCCTACATGCTGCTGAATGGACGCTAACGCCTAATAGTCAGGTCACTTTTGGTATTAAATCTGTGGGGCTGTCTATTGTAGAAGGCCGCTTTAATAAGGTTCAATCGAACCTAAAATTTGATCCTGAAATTCCGCATAAAGGTTCAGCGCATTTAGTGTTAGATGTCGATAGCATCAGTTTTAATAACCCAAGCTTGAAAGGATTAATCTTGGGGAGCGAATATTTTGATGCTGCTGAATTTAAGCAAGTGAAGTTTGTCAGTAAACAAATCGAACCAGTCGCTTATGCCAAGTATATGATTCGAGGGGATCTCACCATTCGTGGCATCACTAAACCTGTGATCTTTGATACCACACTTGCCCCTAGTCCACAAAATCCAAAAGTGTTGGATGTTCAATCTTTAGCAACCATTAAACGTAGTGATTTTGGTATGCGTAAAGCACTTGGTGGTGTAGGGGAGCAAGTATTAATACAACTCAAAGGCCAATGGCGGATTGAATAACCCTATTTTGCTGGCTTCAACACATATGATCTTTGGCGTGTTGTAGCATAAAAGCAGTTATTTTCTGTAATTGAATTGATTGTTGGTTCCAATGATGCCAATACAAGGCTAAATCAATACTGAGTTCTGTTGAAAGCTCTATCAATTTTCCCGCTGCTAATAAGTCTTTGCTTTGATAGTCGGGTAACCATCCATAGCCCAAGCCCATCGTAATGGCATCAAAAAATGCAGTTGAAGAGGGAATGAAATGATGCGGATATTGTGAAGGATTGAGCCCGAAATTTTTCTGAATCGATTGCGTATGTAGGTCATCCTTCTCATTAAAAATCAGTGCAGGCGCAGCCCTTAAGGCATTTCGCGTCACGCCTTGACCGAACCATCTTTGGATAAAATCAGGGGTTGCTACAAATCGATAATGCATTTCACCCAGATATTCTGCAATGCAGCCCTTCATGGCTTCCGATTCTGTTGTGACACAGGCATTGACTAGTCCTGCTTCTAATAAATGATGTGTTTGTGACTGATCATCGACCTGAAAATGAATCACTATTTTTTCTTCAATTAAGAGATTTTTGAGTAGCGGAAGCAACCATGTCGCAAGTGAGTCAGCATTGGTTGCAATATTGACTTGATAAAACGCATTCCCCGTTTGTCCTGTTAGATTTTGCAGAAAATTATGTTCTAATAATTTGCTATGTTGTAGATAATGCAATAAAGATTGGCCTGCGAGTGTTGGGCGGCAGGGCCGTTCACGCACAATGAGTACATGACCTAATTTCTTTTCTAAGGTTTGCAGCCTGAGCGTGACCGCAGATGCCGTAATGTTTAAACGCAGTGCCGCTTGTTCAAAGCTTCCTGTTTCAGCAACTGCAAGAAAAGCTTCGCTATGTTTGCTTTGTAACATGAGTCACCTATGAGCATTAGAAATTTCACAAACTAAGAAAAACTTAGTTATATTGATATTTATTTATAAATACTTATTTTTAACAATAAGCTTCGATAATAGCAAGATTCATTTAATGCTTTAAAAGTGTAGTTAAAAAATGTTGCACAGTTATATGCAAGGGCTCGCAATTGGATTTAGCCTAATTATCGCGATTGGTGCGCAAAATGCGTTTATTCTTAAGCAAGGGTTAAAAAAGCAGTATGTCTTTTGGCTCTGCGCTATTTGTGCTGCTTCTGATTCGATACTCATCTTATTGGGTGTACTCGGATTCTCCCAATTGGTTGAAAGTTATCCGGAAATTGTCAATGGAGCTAAATATTTGGGCGCAACTTTTTTAGCAGTTTATGGAGCACAGCATTTTCTGCAAGCCTTCAAAACTTCGAGCAGTTTAGCGCCCAGTGAGAAGAATGAAACCAAACTATTGAAGTTGGTGCTGATTTGCTTGGCTTTAACGTGGTTAAATCCACATGTATATCTCGATACGGTTGTGCTGATTGGGTCTATTTCAACGAAGTTTGAATCGACAGTCGTATATTTTGCGATTGGGGCAATTACAGCTTCATGGGTATTTTTCTTTGTCCTCGGATTTGGTGCACGCTATTTATTACCGCTCTTCCAAAGTGCAAAGGCATGGAAGGTTTTAGACTTTATTATTGGCGTTGTGATGTGGGGAATTGCAATTTCATTATTGCTCTAGTTAGATGACCTCATTAAGTTTGAGCCTAATCCTATAGGAGCAGGCTCAAATCATTTATTTTATGCTGCTTGTAGTGCTTTTAAATCTTCTAAGACTTGTTCTGCATGGCCTGCAGCTTTGACTTTACGATATTCTTTTACCAGCTTGCCATGATGGAAAATAAAGGTTGAACGTTCGATGCCCATAACCTTTTTGCCATACATATTTTTTTCTTTAATCACGTCAAAATGCTGACATAGCACTTCTTCTTTATCACTGATTAAATCAATGCTTAGATTTTGCTTTTCAGTGAAGTTTTGATGGGCTTTAACTGAGTCACGAGAAATGCCGTAGATTGGGGTATTAAGCGCATCAAACTGATCTTTTAAGCATGAAAACCCAATGGCTTGCGTCGTACAACCCGGTGTTGAATCTTTAGGATAGAAGTAGACGATCAGCCAGTCATTGTTGAGTTCTGCAAGGTTGACTTCACCTGAGGTGGTTGGGAAGGTTTGATTTGGTAAGCTAATTTCAGTCATGAAGATTTCCTTTTTCATGTCTTATCCCTAAACGGGCTTAAACAAAGTATGTGAAATATGACCATCATACAGAATTTACTTTGAACTTAAAGCAATAAAAAAGCCTGCAATTGCAGGCTTTTTTGAGACGAAAAATTATTTTTTCGCTTGAGCAGATTTCATTGCTTCTTCAGTTAAATTTTTTAATTTACCTGTTAACTGAGGACCGAAGCATGCTTGTAAATCTTTATTTTGTTTTTGAACAAAAGCGAGTGTTGCAGGGCTTTTCTTCTGGTTGATTGTGCTTTGGATTTCCCATTTTTGAGCATTGGTTAAACGACCATCTGCTTCAACAGCACAAGTACAGTATTTGCTAACTTCAGCGGCAGTTAGTTTTTTACCTTTGCCAGTTTCTTCTTTACAAACATTAATTAACGAAGATTTTACGTTAGTGCTCTTATATGCTTGTTGAAGCTTGTCGTTGTCAGCGTGTGCAACTGAAGCAAACAATGCAGCTGCAGAGAAAGCAGCAGAAAGAATAATGTTTGATTTTAAATTTTTCATAAACCCTACCTTGTTATTTCGGTATGTAACGTGTCGGATCTTCAACACCTGCGTCAACGAAACCTTGTTTACGAAGACGACAGCTATCGCATTTACCGCAAGCACGACCTTGGTCATCTGCTTGATAGCAAGACACCGTTTGACTGTAGTCTACGCCATGTTCTATACCTAAGCGAATGATATTTGCTTTGGATAAATGTAACAGAGGTGTTTCAAATTTAAGTGGTTTTCCTTCAACGCCAACCTTTGTTGCAAGGCGAGCCATGTTGGCAAATGCTTCGATAAACTCTGGACGACAGTCTGGATAGCCTGAGTAATCAACTGCATTAATACCAATGACAATCGCTTCTGCACCAAAAACTTCCGCCGCAGCTAAAGCATATGACAAGAAAATCGTGTTACGCGCTGGTACATAAGTTACAGGAATACCGGCTTGTTCATGATCAGGAACTTCAATGCTATGGTCAGTTAACGCAGAGCCACCTAAGTTACCTAAATCGATATTAATGACACGATGTTCTACACCAGCCTGCTTGGTTAACTCACGAGCAGCATCCAGTTCTGTCGTAGAACGTTGACCATACATAAAACTTAAGGCGATACATTCATAACGTGCTTGAGCCCAAGCTAAACAAGTGGTTGAGTCTAAGCCGCCAGACAATAAAACTATGGCACGAGGGCGCATATGCATTACTCCAAATAATTCTTTAAAACTTAACGACCAGTTTCATCGTTCCAAAGCAATTTATGTAATTGCAATTGGAAGCGAACAGGGAGATGGTCTTCTAAAATCCATTGTGCTAAATCACGTGCAAGCTGAGGCAAACGAACAGCACCTTTTTCAATGGCAAAGGCCGGAGAGAACCAAATGGTGCTAACTTTTTCGTTTAGCTTATAGCGCTCAACTTGCTGTTTTGACCATTCATAGTCTTCACGATTACAAATTACAAATTTGATCTGATCATGCGCTGTTAAATGGTCGAAGTTGCTAAGCAAGTTTCGTGCAACTTCACCCGATGTCGGGGTTTTTAAATCCATAACCTTTGAAACACGTGGGTCAACTTTAGACACGTCTAAAGCACCACTTGTTTCTAAAGAAACTTCGCAGCCTAAATCGGCCAGACGAGTCATAAGGGGAAGGGCGTTCGGTTGAGCAAGCGGCTCACCACCCGTCACGCAAATATAAGGGGTTTTAAAATCTAAAGTAGTTTGAATAATTTCTTCTAATGATTGGCGTTCACCGCCTTCAAACGAATAGGTTGTATCACAATAAGTGCAACGTAACGGACAGCCCGTTAAGCGGATAAAGACCGTAGGCAAACCTGCGGTATTGGCTTCACCTTGCAATGAATAAAAAATCTCCGTAATACGTAAACCCGCAGACGGATCAGAAACAGGAATAGCGGAAGATCGAAGGGTATTCATAGCAAAATTAACCAGATATAAAAAAACAAAAAATCTCTACGATTATTGCTAACCGTAGAGACGAGGAGCGATAGAAGCTCCACGGAACACGAATGCTCCGCTGAAATAAAACTTAGTCTTCGCGTAATAATTCGTTCAAGCTTGTTTTCGCACGAGTTTTCGCGTCAACTTTTTTCACGATTACTGCAGCATATAGGCTGTATTTACCGCATTTAGAAGGCAGGCTGCCAGAAACCACAACAGAGCCAGCAGGAACACGACCGTAATGGATTTCGCCAGTTTCACGGTCATAAATCTTAGTCGATTGACCAATAAATACGCCCATTGAAATCACAGAACCTTCTTCTACGATCACACCTTCAACGATCTCAGAACGCGCGCCAATAAAGCAATTGTCTTCAATGATTGTTGGGTTCGCTTGAAGTGGTTCAAGAACACCACCAATACCAACGCCACCAGATAAGTGAACATTTTTACCAATTTGAGCACATGAACCAACGGTTGCCCATGTATCAACCATAGTACCTTCGTCAACATATGCACCAATATTGACATATGAAGGCATCAATACAACATTTTTTGCTTGGAAAGAACCTTTACGTGCTACAGCAGGTGGTACTACACGTACACCAGCAGCTTTAAATTGTTCTTCAGTCCAGTCAGAGAACTTAGTATCAACTTTGTCATAGAAGCGTAAGTCACAAGCTTCCATTGGTTTGTTGTCGTTCAATTTGAATGAAAGCAAAACGGCTTTTTTCACCCATTGATGAACAATCCATTCACCATCAATTTTTTCAGCAACACGTAATGTACCGTTATCTAGGCCAGCGATCGCTTCTTCTACTGCTGTACGTACTTCAGCAGGACAGTCAGCTGCAGTGAAATTAGCACGGTCTTCAAACGCTTGTTCAATGATTGTTGAAAGCTGAGACATGTTCTTCCATCCAGAAAAAAATTTTCCAAGATTTTACACTAAATCGAGTTAAAAATAGATGGTAAATCGGCCTAGGATCGGAATTAATTATTAAGCAAGTACTAAAACCAAGAAATTAAGAGTGATGAATTTAGCATTTTCATAAGGTTTGTATAAAAAATACGCAAAATATACAGAATTGTTCCTTAACATCATTATTATATTTAAAAAAATGAAACAAAAACTCTTTATTAATCAATATTAAAATCTAAATGTATCAAAAGTTAACAAAAAATCAGTAAATTTGCATAAATGTTGAGCTGTGTTTCCTTTTAACATGTGCCATATAACAAGTCTGTAAAATCTGAATAACAGTTTATTTTGAGGAGAAACACATGAAATCATTACGTTTATTAACAGTAGCTGCTCTACTTACTGCTGCAGGTACTGCAATGGCAGATACCTCTGTAGTTCATGATGGCTATGCATTTGATCAAAACCAACTTATCCCAACTGGCGCTCGTCTAGAAGTGGGTACGACTGGTTATGGTGGTGCGTTACTTTGGACTGCGAACCCATACGTCGGCCTTGCATTAGGTTATAACGGTGGTGATATTTCATGGTCTGATGATTTATCTGTCGATGGCGTAAAATACGACATGGATATGGATAACAAAGTTGGTTACTTAAATGCAGAAGTTCGTCCTTGGGGTGCAAGTGCTAATCCATGGGCTCAAGGTCTTTATGTTGCTGCGGGTGTAGGTTATATCGACACTGAATATGGTTTGAAATCTACAGCGAAAAGCGGTGAAATCGAAATTGATGGTAAAGAAACTTCTTTCGAACGCCTAAACGGTAAAGTGTCTTACGATAACGATATCGCACCATACCTAGGTTTTGGTTTTGCACCAAAATTAAATAAAAACTGGGGCGTATTCGGTGAAGTAGGTGCTTATTACACTGGTAACCCAACTGCAAAATTAACGGCTGTTGGTGGTACTGCTGCTGACCGCGAATTACTTGCTGACCATGAACGTAGCATCGAACAAGATGACAAATATGAATGGCTTCCAGTAGGTAAAGTAGGTGTGAGCTACCATTGGTAAGTTCTTACTGAAACAAAAAAAACGAGCTTCGGCTCGTTTTTTTTGTTTTTAGAAAGCGTTTAAAATCTGTGACCAAATTTCAGACCATAGATCATGGCATCATTGTCTGAGACACTTGCAAGACCTGAAATATGAGATGTTTCAGTATTCGATGGTTTTGAGAGTTTCATATAATACAGGCCAGTCGCTAGAAAATTGTTCGGGTTAAATTTATGCATCATACCTAAACCTAAACCTCGATAGCCATCACTTGGGTTTAAGGTAGACGCCGCATTTCCTGTCCCGTTGTCCCAAATAAACTCTGCAGCAGCGAGCCAACTCGGATTCAATTGATGTGCAATCCCTAACTTTCCTGACCATTGATTTTTCTGATATTCCACCAATTGGATATCAGCTAAATCACGGTATTGTGGATCGAGTGCTGCATATTGAAGCACGGCATTAAACTGCGGTGGCTGAATGTTGAAATCTTTCCAATTAATCCACCGAACTGTGCCAAATACAACATTGTGTGGGCTAATGGCTGTTTGAAAATCAAAATTGACGCTTTGTGGCGTTTGAATTGAGGTATGGGTGTCAAGTACTAATTGAAAAGGACCATTTGAATATAAAGTTGATTCAGAGGTCTTATTTTCATGTTTGATTTTTGAACGATAGGTTAGGCTAGTTTTAATAGCATATTCAGGGATTTGATAACTGAATCCGAGCAGCCAACCAAGCGCTTCATCTTGTTTAAAATCGGCATGGTAGCCATTGAGAGCAGCATATTGTTGTCCAGAAATTTTTAAATCACCTTTAAATGTTTGTAGGCTTAAACCGCTATAAATATTCCAATTATTATTGGGTTGATAGCCTACCAGTCCAGTTAGGTTATGCGTTCTAAAGTTAATATCGGCGCTTTCAATATCGATATTTGAGCTATCTGGTAAGCGAGGACTATATTGATAACTGATATCGGTATGAAAGGGTTGCTCATAAATCACCCCCGCAGAAATATTTTCATGTGCTTGAACCTTGAGTGCAAATTTTCCGGAAAATTGTTGATGGGCGAGATTCCCTGTAGAAAAATCAGTTACGCCTAGTTCACTAATTAAACCTTGGTTCTGTACTTTCCCGTCAATTTGAGCATCAACATAAGCGAAACTGGCTTCAGTATAATTTCCGGGTTCAAGAAAGGCCGAGATCGATTGATCTGAGTTTTCTATCCCTGCTGCATACATGATTTGTATGGGGCAGACGATACCGACTGCCACTGCGACGAATTGATTTTTCATAAAGTCCTGGCTTATGGGTCGGAAGTAATGAGGTTTTAATTTTCATTGTGTTGGATGTATTTTAATCACAATTAAAAATAAAGCCAAGAAAACCTAGATAAAATATGTGTTTACCAAAAAAAGAGGACAGCAGGTGTCCTCTTTAATTCGTTAATTGGCCTATCAGTCTTCTGGGTAAGCGACTTTTTTCAACGCTTTGATGTCGGCATCTGGTGAACATAAAGAAATAAACTCATAGCCATAACCGCGTAGTAAATGTCCTTTGCGAACAGCAATCCAAGTGGTATTAACACCAAAAATATCGGTAGGAATTTGTTTTAAACGGTAATCTCGTTCTGGGTCATATGCCACATCGTTGACAATACCCACTCCCATATTAAGTTCAACATAGGTTTTAATAACGTCTGCATCAAGTGCGGACATCACGATATCAACATCAAAGCCTGAATCTTCAAAGGCTTTATCAATTTTTGAACGACCTGTAAAACCACCGTGATAGGTAATAATTGGATAGTTCGATAAATCTTCAATGGTGATATTTGATTTTTGGGTCAGTGGGTGCTCTTTAGGCGTAATGATGCTGTGTTGCCAGTTGTAGTAAGGCACGCTTGCCAGGTTATCTTCATTGGTTAATGATTCGGTTGCGATCCCGATATCCGCTTCACCTTGAAGGAGCATTTCTGTAATTTCAATAGGGCTTGCTTGTTGCAAAATTAGATGAACTTTTGGAAATTCTTTTTTAAATTGGTTCACAATCGGCGGCAAGACATAACGTGCTTGCGTATGTGTGGTCGCAATCGTCAATGTCCCTTCATCTACTTTGTTAAAGTCATCTGCCAGACGTTTAATATTGTCAGCATCCACGAGCATGCGTTCAACGATACCCAATAATGACTGGCCTGGTTCGGTTAAACCGAGTAGACGTTTACCTTTACGGATAAACAGCTGTACACCAAGTTCATCTTCTAGATCTTTGATGTGTTTACTCACGCCAGACTGCGAGGTGTAAAGTGCAGCAGACGCTTCTGTTAAATTAAAATTCTGACGTACTGTTTCTCGAATAATTCTTAATTGTTGGAAATTCATAATTTTATTTTACCTTAAAAGCAAGTGGGGCTTGTGAAGGCCCCAACTTATTGTTTTATGCAACTTGGTTTTCAAATAAATGCAAGTTAGTTGCACTTAACCATACCGTTTGATTTGGGCGGAATTGATGTGCTTTCGCTTCATCTGCCGTTAATGAAATTTCAATCAGATTGCCTTGACGGTCATGCAGTTCAGCAATGACTTTACCTGCAATCCAAAGCTCACGTACAAAAGTCGCTTGGATGGCATTTTCTTGCGGCTGTGCATGAATACGCAGTTCATCCGGACGAGCGAAGGCAATGACATTTCCTTGCGGCGCATTGGAGTTTTGTGGCAACAAAATTCGGTCTTCACCAATTTGAATGAGGCCATTGCTATTTTGACCTTCAAAACGGTTGGCTTGACCTAAAAAGTCAAATACAAACGGTGTTGCAGGTTTTTCATAAACTTCACGTGGCGAGCCAATCTGTTCTACGTTGCCTTTGTTCATCACAATGATTTGATCAGCCACTTCAAGCGCTTCTTCTTGGTCATGGGTCACGAAAATAGAGGTGATGTGGAGTTCGTCATGCAAGGTACGTAACCAGCGGCGTAATTCTTTACGAACTTTGGCATCCAATGCACCAAAAGGTTCATCCAGTAATAACACACGCGGTTCAACCGCTAATGCACGTGCAAGGGCAATACGTTGACGTTGACCACCTGAAAGCTGAGCAGGGTAACGGTCAGCCAAGAAACCAAGTTGAACAAGATCAAGCAAACGAGTAACCCGTTTTTTGATTTCCGCTTCAGATGGACGTGTTGCACGTGGGCGTACGCGTAAACCAAAAGCAATGTTGTCAAATACGGTCATATGACGGAATAGTGCATAATGTTGGAATACAAAACCAACTTCACGTTCACGGACATGAACTTTAGTGGCATCTTCACCTTCTAGAATGACTTGACCGCTATCGGCAGATTCAAGTCCTGCAATGATACGGAGCAGGGTGGTTTTACCACAGCCTGATGGGCCAAGCAACGCAACGAGCTGGCCATCAGGGAAATCTAAAGAGATATTTTTAAGTGCATGGAATGCACCAAAGTGTTTTTCAATATTTTTTACTTGAATACTCATGAGGTCATTCCTTAAGAAACTTGTGAATCTTCTTTACGCTTGTCTTGTCGTTCCTGACGTAGTTCAACCCATGTTTTTAAAATCAGGGTCACAATCGCCAAGAGCGCTAATAGTGAAGACACAGCAAAAGCAGCACTAAAGGTATATTCGTTATAAAGGATTTCTACGTGTAGCGGTAAGGTATTGGTTTCGCCGCGAATGTGACCTGAAACCACAGAAACAGCACCAAACTCACCCATTGCACGTGCATTACATAGAATCACGCCGTAGATTAAGCCCCATTTGATGTTTGGAAGTGTCACTTTCCAGAAAGTCTGCCAGCCTGAAGCACCCAATACGATTGCTGCTTCTTCTTCCTCTGTTCCTTGAGCTTCCATTAATGGAATCAACTCACGTGCCACAAAAGGAACGGTAATAAACACAGTAGCAAGGACGATGGCTGGAACGGCATATAAAATTTTGATGTCGTTATCCATTAGCCAGCCGCCTAACCAACCTTGAGTACCAAAAATCAGTACCAACATTAAGCCAGCAATGACCGGAGAGACTGAAAATGGCATATCAATTATCGTGGTTAAAATAGATTTACCACGGAAATTAAACTTGGCAACACACCATGCCGCAGCTACACCAAAGACCACGTTTAGCGGTACGGCAATCACAGCTGTTAGTAATGTTAGTTTCACCGCAGATAATGTATCTGGATGAACCAGTGCTTGGAAGTAAACGCCAACACCTTGTTTAAAGGCTTCAATGAAAACCAAAACCAATGGCAGAATCAGGCAGCTTAAGAAGAAAATTAAAGCAATGATGATCAGGGTATAACGAACCCATGTCGGTTCACGCGTTGCATCACGCGACTGTAATTTTTCCGCAAGCGCATTACTGTTCGTATTCATCGTGCAGTTCTCCCTGTACGGCGACTTGCCCATGCTTGAACCAAGTTAATTAAGAATAAAATGGCAAAAGAAATCACCAGCATCACAACCGCAATCGTGGTCGCACCTGCATAATCATATTCTTCAAGGCGAGAGATAATCATCAATGGGGCAATTTCAGTCTTGAAGGGTTGGTTACCTGCGATAAAAATCACCGATCCATATTCACCCACACCACGAGCAAATGCCAAAGCAAAACCTGTTAACAGCGCAGGAAATAGAATAGGTAAGATCACTTTGGTCACGATCTGAAAGCGATTTGCACCCAGTGCAGAAGCTGCTTCTTCAAGTTCAGTTTCTAGGTCGCTCAGTACAGGCTGTACAGTACGAACCACAAAAGGAATACCAATAAAGATGAGGGCCAAGGTAATACCGATCGGGGTATATGCGACTTTAATGCCAATGGGTTCAAGGTACTGACCGATCCAACCAGTCGGTGCATATAACGAAGTCAGTGCAATACCCGCAACGGCAGTTGGCAATGCAAAAGGTAAATCAACCAATGCATCGATAATACGTTTACCCGGGAAGGTATAGCGAACCAAACACCATGCTAAGAGCAAACCAAAAACCACATTGACTAACGCAGCAATAATAGCGGCACTAAAACTCAGTTGTAACGATTTTAAAATACGTTCTGAGCTTAAAATCTCCCATAGTCCTTCCCAACCGATACCTAAAGATTTAATAAATACGGCCGAAAGGGGAATGAGCACAATTAAGGATAAATACGCTAGGGTAAAGCCTAGAGAAAGACCAAATCCTGGCAGCACTCGGGATCGCTGCGACATGATGACTCCTCAAAATGAGAAAAGCTGACTTAAAAGGTCAGCAAAATTGAATAAATGATTTTGCGACAAGCTTAATGCTCAGTACTTAAAAAGCAAATTGAAATAAATACTTGTTTTCATCAGTAAAGCTGATATGTTTCATGTGGTTTTCTGAAATTAAGTAATTGAAAATTTCAGGAAACGGTCCAAAACCTGATGCAACATTAATGTGACCCACAGCACCCATATTCACAGGGTAAAGCTTCCAAGCATCAGCAAGTTGTTTTGCATCTTCAAAGCCAAGCCAAGGATCATTTTCACTAATCAACATTGTTGTCGGCACACGAATACTCAGCTGATGAAAAAATGCTTTGTAATCCGTTGTACTGTCGCGTGCAAAGCCGTTTTCTCCAAAGCGAGCTGGATTGGCTGGCGCAACCAAAACTAAATTTTTGATTTTTTTATTCAGTTCAGGATGCAAGGCCAATGCTGCCACTGTGGTCAAACAACCAAAGCTATGCGCCACAATTTGAATTTCACCCTGTAGAGGTCGTACGGTTTGAACAAATTGTTTAATCCAGTCTTTTAGTACAGGGTGATTCCAATCTTTTTGCTGAACACGAGAGCTAGACATGAGCTGACGTTGTAACCAAGATTGCCAATGTGCGTGTTCACTACCGCCTACACCCGGGACAATTACTGTATGTGTCATGTCAAGTTCTCCTGATTCAGTCAATGACTGGTCTTATTTTCCGTTGTTGGCTTTAACGATTTGGTCAAACACGCCGCCATTTTCAAAGTGTGCTTTTTGGACTTTATCCCAACCACCAAATTCTTTATCAATGGTTACGAGTTTAAGTGGCTTAAAGACTGATGCGTATTGTGCAAGCGTTGTAGCGTTACGTGGACGGTAAAAATTCTGAGCTGCGATTTGCTGACCACGTGGTGAATAAAGGAAGTTTAAATAGCCTTTGGCTAAATAAAGATTGCCTTTTTTCTCCGCATTCTTTTCTAGAACAGCAACAGGTGGCTCAGCTAAAATTGAAAGTGAAGGGGTCACAATTTCAAACTTACCCGGTTGTTCACGAATCGCTAAATGTGCTTCATTTTCCCAAGCCAGCAATACATCACCAATACCACGTTCAGCAAAGGTCGTAGTCGAACCACGTGCGCCTGAATCGAGCACTTTGGTGTTTTTATAAATTTTACGAACAAATTCTTGAGCCGTTGTATCATTACCACCCGCTTGATGTTTTGCCCAAGCCCATGCAGCTAAATAGTTCCAACGTGCGCCGCCTGAGGTTTTCGGGTTTGGGGTGATAATACCCACGCCTGGTTTAACTAGATCGCCCCAATCTTTAACTGCTTTGGGGTTGCCTTTACGGACTAAGAATACAATCGTTGAGGTATATGGCGTTGAGTTTTGTGGAAGTTTCTTCTGCCAATCTGCGGGTAAAAGTTTGGCTTTTTCTGCAATCACATCAATATCCGCTGCAAGTGCTAAAGTCACTACATCGGCATCTAAGCCATCAATGACTGCACGCGCTTGTTTGCCTGAACCACCATGAGATTGTTTAAAATTAATTTTTTGACCTGTACGGCTTTCCCAATATTTGCTGAAGTCTTTATTCACACTTTCATAGAGTTCACGCGTTGGGTCGTAAGATACGTTTAAAAAATCTTTCGCAGCTGCGCCAAAAGAAACCGTCGAAATGACTGCAGCAAGAACACCCAATTTTAATTTTGCGGAAATACTCATGTGAACCTCAATAATTTTTACTTTATCTGTAACATGGGTGAAGAATAGCGCCAATCTTTATGCATAAAAAATAATTAAAAACGAATTTTATATGAATAAAAAAGATAAAAGGCATGTCTATGAAAAAAAAGCATCGACCTTATACGAAAGGAAGATGCTTTTCAGTATTTAAAGCATTATTTTGAATTATTGATCTTCACGATTTGGTCAAAGACGCCAGCATTTTCAAAATGTTTTTTCTGCACTTTGCTCCAACCACCAAACTCTTTATCAATCGTGACGAGTTTTAAAGGTTTAAAAACATTTTTATATTTTGCTAAAACTGCCGCATTACGTGGACGATAATAGTTCTGTGCGGCAATAGTTTGACCTGCAGGTGAGTACAGATAATTTAAGTACGCTTTGGCTAAATTTTCATTGCCATCTTTCTTGGCATTTTTTTCTACAATCGCAACAGGCGGCTCGGCCAAGATAGAAAGTGAAGGGGTCACAATCTCAAACTTACCTGGCTGTTCACGAACTGCCAAATGTGCTTCATTTTCCCAAGCCAGCAATACATCACCAATACCACGTTCAGCGAATGTAGTTGTTGCACCACGTGCGCCTGAGTCGAGAACTTTGGTTTGCTTATAAATTTGACGGACAAATTCTTGGGCTTTTGTATCATTACCACCTGCTTGATGTTTGGCCCAAGCCCACGCTGCTAGATAGTTCCAACGCGCACCGCCCGATGTTTTTGGGTTCGGGGTAATAATGTCGACACCCGGTTTAATTAAATCGCCCCAGTCTTTGATGCCTTTCGGGTTGCCTTTATGTACTAAGAACACAATGGTTGACGTATACGGCGTTGAATTTTGTGGGAATTTCTTTTGCCAGTCTTTTGCAACTAAACCACGTGCAGCAATTTCATCAATATCTGCAGCCAAGGCCAAAGTGACGACATCGGCATCTAGACCATCAATAACAGCACGAGCCTGTTTACCTGATCCACCATGAGATTGTTTAAAGTTAATGTCTTGGCCTGTGGTTTTTTTCCAGTAAACACTAAAGTCTTTATTGAAGTTGTCATACAATTCACGGGTTGGATCATATGACACATTTAAGAAATCTTTGGCAGATGCACTGAATGCTGTGGCAGAAATGAATGCAGCCAAAACCCCAAGTTTTAATTTAGATAGATTCATGTTGTCCTCAATTTTTATACATGTTTTGTTGGATGAGGCAAGAATATCTGTAGTTTTAATGCAGAAAAAATAATTAAAAAAGAATTTAATATGAACAAAAAAGAAATATATGCTGAGCGATTATTTTTTAAAATAAAGTGATGTAATTGGGATGACGACGTATGCAGTGTTTTAAAAATGCGCAGCAAATAGAACAAGTTGATTTACTTGATCGCGCCTTTCACTATGGCGATGGCTGTTTTAGCACGGCACGTATTCGCCAAGGACAAATAGAACTTTTAGCTTTGCATATTGCACGATTAAAACTGAGCAATGAGCGATTAAAGCTAAATGCAGATTTAAACCTTATTGAAGACACTTTAAAATTGTTACGTAAACAAGATGTCGTCAATGGCACTTTAAAAATTGTGTTGAGTCGTGGTATTGGTCAGCGTGGCTATAGTTTACCTGAGCACCCAGCAGATGTTTGGGTGTTTTATTACCCCAAAACCGTTGCAGATTTTGAGTACGAAACTGTCGAAAGTGGTGTATTACATCAAGCTATTGGGTTAACCATGCCAAGTTTGGTGGGCTTAAAGTCCTTAAATCGATTAGAACAAGTCATGCTCAAAGCAGAGTTGGATCAAACTCCATGGGGCGAAGCTTTGGTGACGGATGTGCAAGGTACAGTTGTTGAAGGTGTGAGCAGTAATTGTTTTATTCGTACAAATGAAGGATGGATTACGCCTGAACTTCGTTATAATGGCGTGCATGGTGTCATGCGTGCAGAAATTTTAAAACGGATGCAGCAGCATCAGATTCAATGTACTCAACGTCACGTCAATATGGATGAAATTACGCATTTTCAGAGTGTTTTTTTCTGCAATGCTTTAAGTCCCATGAAAATTGCATCAACTCTGAATGGGGTTGAGTTAGATGTTCAAGCTTGTATTGAACTTTTCCGAACACTTCAATTAAGTCAGATTCGTTAATATGTCCACCGCGTCTAAAAAAACAAATAAGAAAAAATCTGCCAAAGCAGGTTTTCCATTTAAAGCATGTTTGGTTGTGCTACTTGGTATCGTTGTACTTGTGGCGATTTTACTGTGGTCGAGTTTATTTAAAGCCTATCCCGTGGAAGGCAAAAAGCAAATGTTGGCGATTGGTGCAGGGGATACCTATTCAGGATTTATTGACAGACTAGCCAAAGAGAAACAAGTTCATTTTCCTATTATTTTGAAGTTGTACCAAAAGTTCATGATTAATGACACCTTAAAAGCAGGTGTGTATGAAATTCATGAAGGTATGAGTGTACGAGAAGTTATGGAGTTGATTTCGAATTCTGAAAATGCGCAAATGAATCGAATTCTAGTGATCGAAGGGACGACATTTAAGCAACTGATAGATGCTTTAAAAAATGACCCTTTGGTGACGCATGACATCAGTCATTTACCGTATGCAGAAATCTTAAAAGAGCTCGGCATTCCCTATTCACACCCTGAAGGATTATTTGCACCGAATACGTATTTCTTTGCAAAAGGCGAGTCTGATCGAAAAATTTTGAAGGATTTATATAACCGACAAATCAAAGCCTTAGATCAGGCTTGGACTAATCGAGCTCAAAATTTACCGTATAAAGATAAATATGAAGCCTTGATCATGGCATCGATTATTGAAAAAGAAACCAGTATTGATAGTGAGCTTGAACAAGTGTCTGGTGTATTTGTGCGTCGTCTCAAACAAGGGATGCGTTTGCAAACAGATCCAACTGTGATTTATGGCATGGGCGATAAATACCAAGGCAATATCACTCGCCAAGATTTACGTACACCTACTGCATATAATACTTATACGATCAACGGCTTACCGCCTACACCGATTGCTTTGCCGAGTCAAAAAGCAATTGAAGCCGCGATGCATCCAGATTCATCTAACAATGTATATTTTGTTGCAACAGGAAATGGCGGCCATAAATTTAGTAGTAATTTGCAAGACCATAACCGCGCGGTACAAGAATATTTATCTGTAATTCGTGCGAAAAACTAAGGAGTGAGCATGTTTATTAGCTTTGAAGGTACGGAAGGTGTGGGTAAAACTACACTCATTCGTAAATTACATGATCATTTCCAAAATTTGGGTAAAAATGTCGTACTTACACGTGAGCCGGGTGGTACACCTATGGCTGAACAAATTCGTGCATTACTTTTGGCCGTCAATCATGATGAAGCAATGAGTGATGATACAGAGTTGTTACTTATGTATGCTGCACGCGCACAGCATTTGGCGCGCGTGATTTTACCTGCATTGGCAGAAGGTAAAATCGTTTTATGTGATCGTTTTGCCGATTCGAGTTTTGCTTATCAATGTGCAGGACGTGGTTTAGATCGTGACAAGCTCAATGTCTTAAATGCAAGTTTTGTTGCGCGTATACCGGATATTACCTTTTGGTTGGATGCTCCAATTGAAACGGGGATGTTACGTGCACGTGAACGTGGTGCTTTAGATCGTTTTGAGCAAGAGAAAGCAACTTTCTTTGAAAAAGTGCGTTCAGGTTTTGCTGAAATTCACGAAAATGAACCTGCACGCATGAAGCGCCTTGATGCGACGCAAACACCTGAAGAGGTTTTTCAACAGGCATTATCGCAACTACAGCAGATCTAAAATGCCATAGTAATCTTTGGGTATTTGATTTAAAAATTATTCATAGCATAAGTTATGGATGATTTTTTATGCATGCTACAAAACAGGAGATTATCAATTTCCTTAAGACTGAATTTGCGCCAAGCTTAAAGCATTGCACTATCGTTGAAGTTGGTGAAAAGGCTGCCACTTTAATTTGGCATGTGACTGAAAAAGATTTGCGGCCTGGCAATACTGTTTCAGGCCCGACTATGATGACTTTGGCGGACTTTGCATTGTATGTGGCAATACTTGCAGAGATTGGAATTGTCGGACTTGCAGTCACCACAAGTATGAATATTAACTTTTTAAGGAAGCCTGAGGCGAATAAAGATTTGCGGGGAGAATGTCGATTACTTAAAGTCGGTAAAAGCATCATTTATGGTGAGGTATTGGTTTATTCAGAGGGTGTTGAAGAGCCTGTGGCTCATATTACCGGTAGCTATTCGATTCCTCCGCAGCGATATTGAACTGAAAATATGCAGTTGATCCATTAGATTGGATTAAAATGCAGCAGTCTGTCTAAATAAATTGTGCATTGGTTGGTGAATTTTCTGCGTAGTGTATTTTTATTTGCATAATTTCAATAGCTTAGTAGAAATCAATTAACTCATAAGTGTTATTTTAAATCTATAATTGAATCACAGATTTGATTGGTTAAATACATGACTGCTACTGCACATGAAGTTGTTCGGCTCTTTCAGGAGCATGCATATCCTTTGTCAGAAAAATTGACAGAAATGCTGAATGAGCATTACTCACATCAAACAGAACGACGTGGCTGTGGATATACTCAAGCCACACGTGTTTTAGCTGAATATATTAATTTGCCGCGTGCATCACATGAATTTCAAGATCTCAAACTCTTTGATCAATATGACACGCATGGTTTACGCAAAATTTTAGATCAAAGTCGTGCTTATCATTTAGATTTGTCAGGTTGGCGTCATCTAGATTTAAATCAAAATTTAAATCAAAATATTCAGCAATTGAAACAATTTACAGACTTTTACGAGGTTTTACAGAAAGAATTACATCTTCAAAAAAGTTTGCGTCAAATTCAGCAACATGCAAATTTGGAAGAAAGTAAGCTTATTTGTACCTTGATTGAAGATCTGATTTTGCCAAAATCGTCAACTGAAAACCAAATCGTTGAAGTACAAGCACTGGCTAATAAGCCAAAAGTTGGCTCTTGTCCAATGGCTGAAAATTTCTTTTTAAAAATTGCACATCGACGTGTATTTCGTAGCGGTGAAATTAATATTTTTGTAGATGAATACGGTCAGCCCTTATTTATGGAAAAATTAAATATGGGGGATAACCATTCTTGTATCAGCTTGAAACCTGTACTCATGAATGGTGTCCGTATTCCAGCCGGTTCACTTTTTTCCGTCGATTATGATGCAGAACAATTAGTTGAAAAACGGGGGAATCGTGAATTTAAAGGTTTTGTGATTCCTTATCAGGCCATTTCTGGGTGGTGGTTTTTACGCTTAACGACTTTGGCTGTGTCGCCACAAAATCGAAAACGTGCATTCAGTACACATTTTCAGCAGCAAGTGGATAATGGTCTGTATAGTCCAGGTACGACTGAGCTTCAGCAATTAATAAATGTGGCGATAGCGCAACTTTGAGTGTTTCCATCATGTTAGATGTATGCTTTTCGCCAAAATATTTTGCTCATACTCATACCAATAGTATGGAAAAATTATTGGCGGTTGGAACAGCTTTAGAACAATGGCAGAACATCAGAATACATGAGCCTGAGTGTATCGACGCTGAAATTTTAAGCCAAGTACATGATCCTGTTTATGTGGATGCTTTTATGACAGGGCAGCCCGCTAAGCTTGCGACCTTTTCAGGTTTTAAGCCTTGGAATACTCAGCTTCGAGATGCCGTGCTGAGAATCAATGCAGGGCAGTTGATGGCTGCAGATTTGGCTTTGCAAAAAGGTATCGCAGCGAATGTTGCACAAGGTTTTCACCATGCAGTGTATGAATATGGTGGATCATTTTGCACCTTCAATGGTTTGGCTTTTGTGGCACAGCAGAATCCGAATAAAAAAATCTTTGTACTCGATTGCGATCAACATGGGGGGAATGGTACAGCTGAGTTTACTAGACGCTTAGAGAACCTTTTTAACTTTAGTATTTATGGGCTACGTTTTGGTTGTCCTACTTATGAACGTTCTTTAACTCGGCATGTGCATAAAGATCGTGGAAATTTTGCACAATATACCTTGGCTATACATGAGGGAATACAGCATGCCAAAGCATGGGGTGCAGATTTAATCATTTATCAAGCAGGAATGGATTGTCATCAAGCTGACCCATTTGGCTCATCATGGTTTAGTACCGCTTTGATACAGAAACGCGAAGAAATGGTCTTTAAATTGGCTAAACGTGCAGATATTCCGCTGATGTTTGTATTGGCTGGGGGCTATCAAAATATGAATGATCTTGTAAATCTGCACTTAGAAACTTTCAAAGCGGCATTACATATTTATGGGTAGTAAAATCAAAAAAAAGCCGACTTCATGTGCGGCTTTTTTTGATTTAAAAGTTTTAAGAGACTAACTCAGTATTAACTACAGGGCAATCAACCGTGAAATCGGGTGGACTTAACACCGTTTTACGTAGTTCGTCTGCTTGTTCAGGATAGTCCAAAGTGAAATGCAGTCCACGAGATTCTTTACGTTCCATTGCACAGCGCACAATCATTTCTGAAACCAATACTAAGTTACGTAGTTCAATCAGATTTTTACTGACTTGGTAGTCTTGGTAATACTCGGTAATTTCACGATTAAGCATTTCAATACGATGGAGCGCTCGTTGAAGCCGCTTGGTCGTTCTGACAATGCCCACGTAGTTCCACATGGTTTGGCGAAGCTCGTCCCAATTTTGCAAAATCACTACATCTTCATCAGGGTTAGTCACTTGCGAGTCATCCCATTCTGGGACATGAGGCGCCTGATAAGTCCCTTGATGTTGTGCTGTGATATGTGTTGAAGCACTCATACCATAGACGAAACATTCAAGTAAGGAGTTACTCGCCATACGGTTTGCACCATGTAGGCCGGTATAAGAGGTTTCCCCAATGGCATATAGGCCTGGAATATCGGTCTGACTGTTTTCATCAACCACAACGCCACCACAGGTGTAGTGTGCTGCAGGAACCACTGGGATCATTTCTTTGGTAATATCAATACCGAGTTCCATTAAGCGTGCATACAATGTTGGGAAATGTTCTTTGACAAATTCTGCAGGTTTATGGGTGATATCAAGCCAAACATGACGGATTCCTAGACGTTTGATTTCATAATCAATAGCGCGCGCTACGATATCGCGTGGTGCTAATTCGGCACGCTCATCAAAGCGCAGCATAAAGCGTTCACCATCTGGAAGACGTAAATAGGCACCTTCGCCACGCATCGCTTCGGTAATTAAGAAAGAGCGAGCTTGAGGATGGTATAAGCAGGTTGGATGGAATTGGTTAAACTCCATATTGGCAACACGGCAGCCTGCACGATACGCCATGGCAATACCATCACCCGTCGCAATGTCGGGATTTGATGTATATAAATATGCCTTCATGGCACCACCACAGGCAAGGGCAGTGAACGGTGCTAAAAAGGTATGTACTTTTTCGGTTTTTTCATCTAAAGCATATAGACCGAGAGCACGGTTTTCAGCTTCAGGATTTAATTTTTGTGCGGTGATTAAATCGATTGCAATAAAATTTTCAAAAATATGAATATTGGCTTTTTCTTGCGCACGTTCAACCAATGTTGTGGAAATAGCACGACCTGTGGCATCTGCTGCATGGATAATCCGCCGTTGAGAGTGACCACCTTCACGTGTCAGATGTAACTGTTCTTGGTCGTCTAAAGTAAATTGCACACCCTGATTCAGTAGAAAATCGACAGAAGATTTACCACCTTCAACGGTTTGTTTTACCGCTGCCATTTCACATAAATGCGCACCGGCAATCATGGTGTCATTGATATGCTGTTCAATAGAATCTGTTTTATCGAGGACGGCAGCAACACCACCTTGGGCATAATATGTACTGGCATCCGTCAGCGTCGATTTAGCTAAAACAGCAATATTAAAATGATCTGGTAACGAGAGGGCTAAACTTAGGCCTGCACCGCCACTTCCCACAATAATCACATCAAATTGATGTGTCGTGTTTAAATTAGACATGTCCATCAGCTAATTTTAAAAATGTCCGATCATCACAACTGTTTTTGCCTAAAAACGCAATGACTATAAATTAACTAAATAATGAAAAATATTCATAGATCTGTAATATTTAAGGAATGTTTAAGATTGTTTATCATAAATAATCATCAAACATTTTATTACGAAGCTTAGACTTGCATTGTGATAAAAACTAACGTATTTCAAATGATAAGCACAATTGAGTGAATGCTAACAATGAATAAATCGTATTTACAAAAGGGACTCTATGCGGCTGTGTTTACGGTTGCTAGCGTGCAGACTCAGGCAGCGGGTCCTGTTGATTTTTCCAATTTGGTTGAACAAGTCAGCCCAGCTGTCGTAAGCGTGAATGTGGTTAAAAAGCTTAGTCAAGAAGAGCTTTTGCAGCAACAAGTCCCAGAAATATTACGACGCTTTTTCGGTAATCAGGTGGTTATTCCGCAGCAAAAAATGCCGCAAGAAAAGACCGGTTATGGAAGCGCATTCTTTATTAGTAAAGATGGTTATTTATTGACAAATCACCATGTGGTAGAAGATGCCTCGAAAGTCACCATCGTACTGAATGACCGCCGTGAAATTGATGCCACAGTTGTGGGTAGTGATGAGCGGACTGACGTGGCTTTGTTAAAGGTCAAAGGTTCAAATTTTCCTGAGCTACGCACAGGCAATGTTGACCGTTTACGTGTAGGTGAGCCAGTGTTGGCCATTGGTTCACCATTTGGCTTTGACTATTCAGCTTCGGCAGGAATCGTTAGTGCTAAAATGCGTAATATGATGGGAGAAACCTCGGTTCCATTCATTCAAACCGACGTGGCATTGAACCCGGGTAATTCTGGTGGTCCATTATTTAATCAGTCTGGTGAGGTGGTCGGGGTAAATTCTCGTATCTTTAGTGGTACAGGCGGTTATATGGGGTTATCGTTCTCGATTCCCATTGATGTTGCAATGGATGTTGCAGACCAATTAAAGAAAAACGGCAAGGTAACACGTGCTTATTTAGGCGTCATGCTACAAGATATCGATCGTAATCTTGCAGAGTCTTATAACCTTTCAAAACCAGAAGGCTCTTTGATTACTCAAGTTGCACCAAATTCACCTGCTGCAAAAGCTGGCTTTAAAGTGGGTGATGTCATTTTGAAATTTAATGGCACACCAATTTCACGTACAGGCGAACTGCTGAATTATCTTAATCGTACAGGTCCAAATCAAAGTATTCAGCTTGAAGTGCTGCGTGATGATAAACGCCAAAATATTTCAGCAACCTTGATCACAGCACCAGATGATACGCCTGCAAAAGCTGAAACGACATCTGTGAAAAAAGGTCCAGTGATTGGGGTGTCAATTCGCAACTTAAACGCAGATGAATTAAAACAACTGAGTCTAAAAGGCGGTGTCTTAATTCAAGATGTACGTGCAGGAGGTATAGCTTCACAAGCACGAATTCAGCCGGGGGATGTTGTCACCCAAGTTAATAATAAAGTCGTAAACAATGCTGAAGATTTTGTGAAAGTTATTTCTGAGTTGAAAAATGGTAGCATTGCACGTGTTTCTTTGATTCGTCAGGGACAGCGTGCGATTGTGGGCATGCGTATTCAGTAATGAGTTACTAAATGAAAACCACTCCAAGCGAGTGGTTTTTTAACTTTAGCGTTTTTGCAATTCACCCTTAGATAAAAATGGGTAGACTGTGGGCCACAATTTAAAATTTGCAGGACGCTATGAGCGATATCTTTGATTTAAAAATTACAGTTCAAGCTGAACATATCGACACATTAAATCATGTGAATAACGTGGTGTACGTCAGTTGGATGCAAGATGTCGCGACAGCACATATTGAAGCTTTGGGTTTAGGCTTAAAAGAATATATTGAATTGAAGCATGCCATGGTCGCTGTTGAGCATCATGTGCAATATCGTAAAGCAGCGCTCGAAGGTGAGGAGATTATTTTACGAACTTGGCTAAATGATATCAATGCATTGTATTCGTTTCGGCAGTACGTATTTTATCGCCCTAAAGACAAAGCGATATTATTTACAGGCAATACACAGTGGGCATGCATTGAAATTGCTACAGGCCGTCCAAAGCGCATGTCGCCAACATTTACCCAAGCTTATCAACCCATCGCAGATAGCATAAATCCGCTTGATTTTAGTGCTTATGATCTCTGAGTTTTAATTGAAACCTCATATTAATGCGAAGACTAGTTAAGTTGTACACGCAGGAAAAGTGGTTAGCATAAAAGCAATGCATTATTTTCGATACTTTGAAAAATCCATCTGCTATAATCCTCGGCAATTTCTATTCGGCTTTTGCTATGCATAAAGAATTGCATGCATAGCGCTTTTATTTTTCCAAGGTAGCCCATGGCGCAAGCTAAAAAATCTGTTGATATAAAAAACATTCGTAACTTCTCGATCATTGCGCATATCGACCATGGTAAGTCGACGCTTGCCGACCGATTTATTCAAACTTGTGGTGGCCTGCAAGATCGTGAAATGCAGGCACAGGTTCTAGATTCTATGGAATTAGAACGTGAGCGTGGTATTACGATTAAAGCTACGTCTGTGACTTTGTATTACACTCATCCTAACGGTGAAGAATACCAGCTTAACTTTATTGACACACCTGGGCACGTTGACTTTTCTTATGAAGTTTCACGTTCACTTGCTGCATGTGAAGGCGCATTATTGGTGGTCGATGCTGCACAAGGTGTAGAAGCCCAGTCTGTTGCTAACTGCTATACAGCAATTGAACAAGGCTTAGAAGTCCTACCTGTTTTAAATAAAATCGATTTGCCGCAAGCAGAGCCAGAGCGTGTTATTCAAGAAATTGAAGACATTATTGGTATCGAAGCGACTGAAGCACCTACATGTTCAGCTAAAACCGGTCTAGGCATTGAAGGGGTGCTTGAAACACTAGTCAATGTCATTCCTGCACCCGAAGGCGATCGTAATGCACCATTACAAGCCTTAATTGTTGACTCTTGGTTCGACAACTATTTGGGCGTGGTTTCTTTAGTTCGTATTAAAGAAGGTCGTGTGCGTAAAGGCGATAAAATGTTGATGAAATCAACTGGTCAAACGCACATCATCACCTCAGTAGGTATTTTTAATCCTAAACATACAGAAACTGACATGCTCGAAGCAGGTGAAGTTGGTTTCGTGATCGCGGGTATTAAAGATATTTTTGGTGCTCCAGTTGGTGATACGATTACCTTGGCAACTACACCAGAAGTTGAAAGCTTACCGGGTTTCAAAAAAGTGAAACCACAGGTCTATGCAGGTTTATTCCCAATCGATTCAAGTGAATTTGAACCGTTCCGTGAGGCGCTGCACAAACTGCAAATTAATGACTCAGCGTTGTTCTTTGAACCTGAAAGTTCAGATGCACTTGGTTTTGGCTTCCGTTGTGGCTTCTTGGGTATGCTGCACATGGAAATCGTACAAGAGCGTTTAGAGCGTGAGTATGATCTTGACCTGATTTCTTCAGCACCAACCGTAATTTATGAAGCGGTGATGAAAAATGGTCAAACTATTTACATCGATAGTCCTTCTAAAATGCCGGATGGTTCAACAGTTGAAGATTTACGTGAGCCAATTGCTGAATGTCACATTTTAGTACCGCAAGAATACTTGGGTAATGTGATGACTTTATGTGTTGAACGTCGCGGCGTTCAAAAGAATATGAAGTTTATGGCGAACCAAGTGGCCATTACGTTTGAAATTCCAATGGCTGAAGTAGTGATGGATTTCTTTGATAAATTGAAATCATGTTCACGCGGTTTTGCATCGTTAGACTATAACTTTGTGCGTTTTGAGTCTTCATCCCTAGTTAAGGTGGATGTGTTAATCAACGGTGAAAAGGTTGATGCCTTGGCCATGATTTGCCACCGACAAGATGCACGCCATCGTGGTATTGCACTTGTGGAAAAAATGAAAGATTTGATTCCACGTCAAATGTTCGATGTGGCTATTCAAGCAGCAATTGGCGCGCAAATCATTGCACGTTCAACTGTAAAAGCGATGCGTAAAAACGTATTGGCAAAATGTTATGGTGGTGACGTGTCACGTAAGAAGAAACTTCTTGCGAAACAAAAAGAAGGTAAGAAACGTATGAAGCAAGTGGGCAGTGTTGAAATCCCACAAGAAGCGTTCCTTGCGGTATTGAAAGTAGAAAGATAATAAATAGAGGTTTATGAGCTCATGGATTTTGACTTTAATTTGATCCTTGTTCCTGCCACAGTCATTTTTTTCTTAATTTGGCTGTTGGATAAGTTTGTCTGGAAGCAACGGCAGACCAAAGGTAAAGGGAATGAAAATGTCGTTATCGCATGGGCTTATGACTTCTGGCCGATTCTAGCGATAGTCTTGGTAATGCGTTCATTCTTATATGAGCCATTTAATATTCCATCAGACTCTATGGTTCCAACTTTAGAGACAGGTGATTTTATTGTGGTGAATAAATATCAGTATGGCGTACGATTACCTATTATTAATAAAAAAATTATTGATGTTGGTGAACCTGAGCGTGGTGATGTCATTGTATTCCGTTATCCACCACAACCAACCATCAGCTATATTAAACGAGTGGTCGGTTTACCAGGTGATCATATTATTTACGATCATGGTCAACTGAGTGTGAATGGTCAAAAGGTGGCAAAAGTTCCTGTAGAATTTAGCCGTGAAAAAGATCAACTTGATACACCTACATCGATTTATCATAAAGAAACCATGGGTAAGCATACGTTTACCATGCGTGAGCTTGAAGGCGTCAATGTTGCGCGCCAAGCACCATTTATCAACTATGTTGAAAATGGTAAATATTCAACAGAAAATGGTTTATATTGGGAAGTTAAGGTTCCTGAAGGTCACTATTTCGCGATGGGGGATAATCGCGATCAAAGTGCGGACAGTCGTTTTTGGGGCTTTGTGCCTGAAGAAAACCTCACTGGACGTGCTTTTTACAAGTGGATGCATAAGGAACCTGGTTTAAAACTGCCTTCATTTAGTCGTAATGGTAGTATTGATTAGTCTTACATCAGGAAAATAAAATGAGACATCAACGGGGAACGTCTTATATTGCAATTTTAATTGCTGTGATTGGTTTTGCTTTTTTAGCTAAAGCTTTAATTGCGGTTTGGGGACCGTATGTTGACGACCGTCTCGTCAACAATGAAATTGAAGAATTGATGAAGAGCAGTCCTAAAAATATTGCTCCGAGTAAGTTTGAGTCACAAATGTCACAGCGTTTAGATATGAATGGTGTGCGTGATTTAAATTTTAAAGATATTGCTCAAGTCACTAATGTAGATGGTCTACAAGTGAAAACAGATTATGAAATAAGAAAACCTTTCTTATTGAATATTGATATTGTGTTGAAGTTCGAGAAAAGTTTTGATCAAAGCTCAGTCCAAGCTAAATGAAGCTCGTTTAGCAAGTCGTATCGGTTATCAGTTTAAGCAACCTGAATTGTTACAACTGGCCTTGACCCACCGATCGGTGAGCCATAAATACAATTATGAACGCCTAGAATATCTGGGCGATTCATTATTGGGTATGATAATTGCCAATTATCTGTACCATGCCTACCCGCATGAAAATGAAGGGCGTCTAACGCGTATGCGTGCGACACTGGTTCGTCAGGAAGCGCTAGGAAAAATTGCCAATGACTTAAAACTCAGTCAAGAATTAATCTTGAGTACAGGTGAGTTGAAATCTGGCGGTCATCATCGTGAGTCTATACTTGCGGATACCGTTGAATCGATCATTGGTGCAATCTATGTCGATTGTCAGGATTTAAAAATTCTGGAACCGATTGTTCTTAAATGGTATGTGCCATATTTAGATCATATTGAACCAACTGATCAACTGAAAGATCCTAAATCACGTTTGCAAGAGTATTTACAAGCACGTAAAAAACCTCTCCCGGTTTACGAGGTTGTAGATATTCAGGGTGATGCTCCGAACCAACATTTTAAAGTTGAATGTACAGTTGAAGGGCTCCCTGTTAAATACGGTGAAGGTTCAAGCCGTCGCTTTGCTGAACAGGCAGTAGCGGCAGAAATCTTAGAAATTTTGGAGAAAAAGTCTTAATGACTACTCATTCCGATCACGTAGATGCTGATCACGAGTCGCAAGGCGACAGTAACGATTTAATTAGTCAGTTTTTTAGTGCACAAGGCACTGAAATTCCTGCCGATTTTAAAAGTGGGTTTGTGGCGATTGTTGGTCGTCCAAACGTGGGTAAATCAACGTTGATGAACCATATTTTGGGTCAAAAACTTTCCATTACTTCTCGTAAACCACAGACCACACGTCATAAAATTGTGGGTATTGACTCACGCGAAAAATCTCAAGCGGTATTTGTAGATACCCCGGGGATGCACAAAAAAGAAGTCCGTGCCATCAATAAAATGATGAACCGTGCGGCACATTCTGCACTTCGTGATGTGAACTTAGTTTTGTTTGTGATTGATGCAGACAAATGGACACAGAATGATGATTTAGTGTTAGAAAAGCTAAAAAATGCCGATTTGCCAGTGATTCTTGTGATCAATAAAATTGATACACTAGAGAATAAAAACCATGCATTACCATTGATACAAGAGCGTGCAAAATTAATGAATTTTGCAGAAATTGTTCCTGTATCAGCATTACGTGGTGCAAATTTAGATCATTTGCGCAGCACGATTGAAAAATATTTGCCGTTCCAACCACCACTGTATTCACTTGAGCAATTGACCGATCGTTCAGAGCGTTTCCTTGCGTCTGAAATTATTCGTGAAAAAATCATGCGTCAATTGGGTGAAGAGCTTCCTTATGATTTAACGGTTCAAATTGAGTCGTTTAAAACAGAAGAAGCAACAGTTAATCCAAAAACTGGTCGTCCTAAAGCGGCGTGTACCTATATTGATGCGACGATTTTTGTCGATCGCTCTGGCCAAAAAGCCATTGTTATTGGTGAGAAGGGTGCCAAACTGAAGAAAATCGGTATGGATGCACGTGTAGATATGGAAAAAATGTTCGAGCAAAAGATCATGTTGACGCTTTGGGTGAAAGTCAAAGGCGGTTGGTCTGATGATGAGCGTGCATTGAAAAGCTTAGGTTATAGCGATATCTAATCGTTAAATAACAAACTTTGAGGGAAGAGTAATGATGAAAGTATTGGCCGTAGTTGCATGTGTTTTGTTTCTACAAGGGTGTATTCATAAAATCGTTACTGTTCCTGTCAAAGTGGCTTATAAAACCACAAAAGGCGTGGTTAAAGGTACTGCTGCAGTTGTGGGTGCAGTCATTCCAGATGGGGATGAAGATGAAGACGACAAGAAAAAGAAAGACAAGGATTAATATTTTAAATCATGCGTAATGAGATACTGCATGGTTATTTAATTCACCATCGTAAATATCGTGAAAAAAGTCATATTGTGCACTTGTTTACTCAGGAGCATGGTCGAATTGATGGTATTCTCAGGCAAACGCCACCTCCCCAGTATCAACCAATTTGCTTGCAAGCATCTGGTAAGTCCGAACTTAAAAACTTTAGTAAACTCGAAATTGTAAATCAACCGATTTTCTTTTTTGGGGATGCTTTTTTTTCAGGATTTTATCTAAATGAAGTCTTATTGAGGCTATGTCCGTTAGAGGTTGAGATGCATGAGACATTTGCTCAATATGCACACACCTTGGAACAACTTCAATGCATGTCTGTCCAGGCCAACCCTGATCTATTCTTACGGCAAATCCTTAGACAATTTGAGCATGTGCTGCTTGAAGAGTTGGGTTTTGCATTGGATTTTTCAACTGATGCAAATCAACAGCAAATTCAGCCTCATGAAAATTATCAATTTCATTTAAACGAAGGTTTTCAACCTGTCATTAAAGCCTCACGCGCAACATTGTCAGGTCAACATATTTTAAGTATGTGTGATTATGAAAAAGGTGGGGAATTTAATCCTGAACAGTTACAATTACTGTCTAAGTTGTACCGACAAATGATTACTTCCTTGCTTGGCGATCGTCCATTAAAAAGTCGTCAATTGTGGATACAGAATTCTCAAACTCAACGTCATTAGGAAAGAATTATGGCAGCTTTGCTTGGTGTAAATATTGACCATGTGGCAACACTACGAAATGCACGTGGGACAACTTATCCAGATCCTGTGAATGCCGCAATTATTTGTGAGCAAGCGGGGGCGGAAGGGATTACGCTGCATTTACGTGAAGATCGTCGCCATATTAAAGATGATGATGTACGTCGTATGCGTTCTGTATTAAAAACCCATATGAACCTTGAAATGGCAGTGACCAATGAAATGGTTGAATTTGCCAAAGAGATTCAGCCGCATCATGTATGCTTTGTTCCTGAAAAGCGTGAAGAAGTCACGACTGAAGGCGGTCTAGATGTGGTTGGGCATTTTGAAGATGTAAAAAACGCGACTCAAGCACTCGCGGCGATTGGTTGCGAAGTTTCATTATTTATTGATGCTGATTTTGCTCAAATTGATGCAGCGATTGCCTGTGGTGCGCCTACGATTGAGTTGCATACAGGTGCATATGCAGATGCTGAAACACCTGAAGCGCAGAAAGCAGAGCTGGAACGTATTATTCGAGGTGCTGAATATGCGGCATCTAAAGGATTGATTGTGAATGCTGGTCATGGCTTAAATATTGACAATGTCACTCCGATTGCGCGCATTGCTCAAATTCATGAATTGAATATTGGTCACTCGATTATTGCTGATGCTGTATTTATTGGATTGGCACAGTCTGTAAAACAAATGAAAGCTGCGATTAAATCTGCACGTTAATTTTTAAGTAAAGTATATGTCAAATATTGATTATGATGCCCTAATGAAGCCAGTCATTGGCTTCTTGGGGTGTGAAACACCAAAAGCATGGCTAGATGAAGCTTTAAATAATTTGGATATCCTGATGCAGGATCATGCCAATTGTGAAAAGAAAGCAGCAAGTACTGCAATGAATTTGATGTTTCGTTATAGTTTTTTCTCGGATTTACAAATCAAACTGGCACAGCTAGTACGTGAAGAAATGCTGCACTATGAGCAAGTGCTGGAACTGATGGCAAAACGTGGTCAGGAATGGACTGCAATCAGTGCTGGTCGGTATGCGGGTGGTCTACGCAAAGAAGTACGGACTTATGAGCCAGAAGCGTTAATTGATATTTTGGTGATTGGCGCATTTGTTGAAGCACGGTCATGTGAGCGTTTCTATGCGCTTGCACCACATGTGGATGAAGAGTTGGGGCGTTACTACCGCTATTTGCTAAAGTCTGAATCACGCCATTATGAGGACTATTTAGCATTGGCCATGGATGTGGCGACGACCAATAAGCTAAAGAACCCGAAAGAAGATATTCAGATGCGTATTGAGCATATTCGTGAAGTTGAAAAAAATTTGATTAGCAGCCCAGATGATTTATTCCGCTTTCATAGTGGTGTGCCAGTCAAAGCAGCTTGATAAAATAATCCTCCAGAATGGGGGATTTTTTATGCACTTAAAATAAATGATAATAAGAATTATTTACAATTATATTGGGTGAATCTAAAATGAAACGATCTCTATGAATCAAACAATTTAAGCTCACTTATTTAATATGAAATTACAATTCACTCTACTCTGTATCGCTTTGTGTGCGGTTGGTCAGGCTGAAGCGCATTATCCTTATGTGGCGCCATTAAACTATCAAACATTTAATAATCATAGTGCCATTCTTTCTGGTTTTTATGACAATCCGTTTGTCTCTGAAATAGCCATTAAAAATTTTAATTTCCATGTACATACACCGTCAGGTGAAAAGCTACATTTAACAGATGCCGATTGGGTAAAAACGCAAACGGTCAGTAGTTATAGTTTAGAAAATAAGCAGGATGGCACGTATCGTATTCGTGGTGAAAAACAGGGAAGTACAGCGCGTTTTGCTTACGATCAAAAGCAATGGAAAGCGTTAATCAATGGTGCGCGTGATCTTCAAAAAACTGTGAATGCAAATGTTATTTACACAGCGGAGTTGTCTAAAAAGTCGCAAATCAAAAGCATTCAAACCCAAGAAATCATTGAAACTTTTGTATCACGTCGTGTAACGTCTACAAATGTAGTGAATCATTTGCATGATGGCTTTGATGTGCAATTTAAAACCCATCCGAATGCCATTAAGCAAAATGAGCCTGTGCAACTGAAAGTGCTAGATCAGAAAAAAGCGGTTCCGGGTTTACAGGTTGAAATTTTGCAGCAAACAACGGATTACAGCCGTGAAGGAAAAGTTTATAAAACGCTTAAAACTGATCAAGATGGAAACTTAAATTTTAACCTAGCAGATCGTGGCCAGTATTTACTGAAAATTGACTATCAACAGCCTTTTGAAATGAAGGGAGACGCATTAAAACGATATAAATATACCTTGAGTTTTAATGTGATCTGAGGTGATAAAAAGAGAAAAAGCTCTGCGATTTGCGGAGCTTTTTTATGAAAATAATTTAGCTATTTTTAGGTTCAAGATAAAACATCAATAAACCTATCAATAAAATTAAACTGGTTTGAGTGAAAAAGTGTTTATTAAAACCACCATAATATTGCTGCGAATAGCCTGCAATCAGTAAATAACCCGTTAAATAAAGCAATCGATAATATCGGCTCTCAAAACAATAACAGACACTTGCAAAACATAAAATCAGACAACCAATCACCATATAGTGGATATCCCAAATGATGGTGTTGATTACAAATAAAAGTGCTGAAAGTGCGCCGATAGATAAATTACGCAGGCTTTCAAACCCTTGAAAAATGTGCATCAAAGCTAATATGAAGAATGGCAATAGAGCAAGTGCATATTTTATTCTTATACTGTTTTGCGTCATGAGCATAAAATTTTGCTGTTTCTCAACAATGGGGCTAGTACTGATGCTTAGCCTAAGCCATTGCAGGGTTAAGTGTTCAGGGATGTTGGCTTTAACTAAAAATTTGAGAGTGGCTTATGGTGGAATAATATAATTTTCTTGGAATTCATGGCCATAAAACATCCATGACTTATTGGTCTCTAGTGTGTGATATTGCGTATTTTTTTGAGTTGAGATGTTAAAAAGTTGTCCAGTTGCATTTAACCCAGCTTTCATACATGGTGTTTCTTTCTCGTGAACAATACATAACGGCAGTACCGAAATTTCAAGATCTTTTCGAGTTTGTTGCTGACCTGCAAAATCGATATGAACATATAACTGATCAGATTGGTTTTGCAGCGTAATCGGTGTGCTTGACCAATATTGTCCTTCTGTCATCTCATTCAATACAGATTCAGATATTTCGCGAATAATATTGTGATTTTGAATCTGCTGAGGTGGAACCAACCATTGTAGCTTGCTGTCAAGAAGGGTGTTCGATTCACTATTATATAAATTGGGTGGTGTTTTGAAATGTTGCTCAATTTCACTTTCGGGTGTGCAGCTCACCAAATAAATTGCAAATGGGCTGATAAAAATTAAAAGAAAAATGAATGCAGTGAGATAGTGTTTTAAGGCAGTTTTATTTGATTCAGCATCAACTTGAATGAACATTTTTTTTATTTTAATGACAATGACTTATAGATTATATGTAAATCATAGGCATTAAAAAAGCCCATTTAAATAAATGGGCTTTAGAATTTGGCTCTCCAACCTGGGCTCGAACCAGGGACCTGCGGATTAACAGTCCGTCGCTCTACCGACTGAGCTATTGGAGAATCTGAATGCGATTATAAGCAGATTTTGAAGAGGGTCAAGCTAAAAATACCAATATGAGGAGAAATGCGTGATAGATGTTTTTTATTTGAACAAAAAGAAGGATTTTTTAGAAAAAATGAATCTTAGGCTTGCAAAGAAAAAATTCAATTGATAGTCTGAATGCAACAACAGAGCGTTTAAACATATGTTTAAACAGTGTGGATTTAAACCCAACTTGCCAGCACTAAAATGGCTAAACAGGAGAAAGCGAATGAATACGCTGACTATTTCTCAGATTTTTTCAAATTTTTCTTTTTACCAAGAAAACTATCTTTCCATTATTAGCAATCAAGAGCAATATCAAACACCTGTCGAAGGTGCGTACGTTGACGTTTGGCCTTTGGGTCGACGTGACTTGGCATTGGGAGATTTATTACAACTGTGGTTTAGTGAAAAATGGTTGATCAATGCACCATGTCATTTACGTTTTGAACATCAAGATGATGGTCGTCGTGTGCCTTTGCAACGCAAGCAAGATTTGTATTTATACCAATTGGCAGGTAATGCGTTATCAGGCTCAAATCGTTCTAAAGTATGGTCTATTTCAGAACAACAAGAACTTCGTGTTGAATTAGATAGTGCTTTAAAATATTACTGCTTTCAAAAGGGCAGTAATCGCATTGATCTAAGCGAAGGCCAATTAATTCGTGCCTTACATTCAGCAATTTAAGTTTAAATCTTCATCTGCTCGCATTAAATTGCGAGCAGAACAATAAAAATATTAAGGACGTATAATCATGCAGGTTGCAGTTGCATGTGCATAAAGTTTGCCATTGTCATCAATAATTTTCCCTTCAGAAATCCCTAAATTTTTACTGATATTAATGACTGTTCCTATCGCTGTAAGTTCAACATCCTTTGGGATTGGGCGACACATTTTTATATTTAAGTCGATGGTGCCATAACCTACACCTGCCTCTAATAGCGTGTGAATGGCACAACCTGTCACCGAGTCGAGTACCGTAGCAGCAAAGCCACCATGCACGCCGCCTAGCGGATTTATGTGTCGTGCATCTGCTTTAGCCTTAAAGCTAATACTGCCCTCAGATACTTCATAAGGCTGCATAGGAATAGTTTCGCTAATACTTGCTGGAGGAATTTGGCCTTGCATCATTGCCTTTAAAATTTCTAGTCCAGTCATTTCTTTGATGTTCATTGGTAGATCTCTGGATAGGTTAGTTTTGTGGTTATTTTGGGTTCTAAAATGGAACTTATTTAAATAACATAGCTGAAAACGTAAAAAAGAATGCAAACCAAAGATTTGAATATGAAGGTTAGTTTTAGGTTTTATCGTTTGGTTTTTTAATATTTAAGTCGATTTGAAGGAAGTCAAATGGGCTGGATGAGCTTTGTTATTTAGTTTGAACCGCGAAAAAAATTGATCAAAAGCGTGTTGAAGTGAAGCGTATTTATTTATTCTTTTGATGAGTATAAAAAACCCGCGATATGCGCGGGTTTTTTAAATCTAGCTTTTTAAAAGCAGATTATTTTTCAGCAGCAATTGAAGCAATCGCAGCATCTACGCCTTCGATTGAATCAGCAGCTTTTTTGATACGTGCAAGCGCATCTACAAGTACTTCGTCTGCAGTTGCATAAGAAATACGCATGTAGCCACCAAGACCGAACGCATCGCCAGGAACTACTGCAACACCAGTTTCTTCCAACAACCATGCAGAGAATTCTGTGCAAGATTTTAAACCTTTGGCACGAATTAAAGGACGGATGTTTGCGTATGCATAGAATGCACCGTCAGCAGGAAGGCAAGTGATACCGTTGATGTCGTTCAAACCTTTCACAACTAAGTCGTGACGGCGTTTGAATGCTTCAATCATTGGCTCAAGAACGTCTTGAGGGCCATTCAATGCAGCTTCAGCAGCAACTTGTGAAATAGAAGTTGGGTTTGAAGTTGATTGAGATTGGATTTTTTTCATCGCACCAATAAGTTTAGCAGGGCCCGCTGCGTAGCCAATACGCCAGCCAGTCATTGCATAAGCTTTAGATACACCGTTAAGAACGATTACGCGATCGTAAAGGTCTGGTGCAACTGTTGCGATGTTGTAGAATTCGTCGTCCCAACGGATTGGTTCGTACATGTCATCAGAAGCAACTAAAACTTCTGGGTATTTACGTAGTACGTCAGCTAAAGCAAGCAATTCTTCTTTAGTGTAGATCATACCTGTTGGGTTAGAAGGGCTGTTTAGAACCACTAAACGAGTTTTGTCAGTGATTGCAGCTTCTAATTGAGCAGGCGTAATTTTGAAACGTTGGTCTTCACCACATTTCACGATTACAGGAGTACCTTCAGCAATGATCACCATGTCTGGGTAGCTTACCCAGTAAGGAGCAGGGATAATTACTTCGTCACCTTTGTTTAACAAAGCAAGTGCCAAGTTAAAGAAAGATTGTTTACCACCACAAGAAACCAAAATTTGGTTTGCAGCGTAATCAAGGTTATTGTCGCGTTTTAATTTAGCAATAATTGCTTTTTTAAGACCTGGAGTACCGTCAACAGCTGTATATTTAGTGAAGCCATTGTTGATAGCAGCAATTGCAGCATCTTTGATGTGTTGTGGGGTATCGAAATCCGGTTCACCTGCGCCTAAACCAATTACGTTTTTACCAGCAGCTTTCAATTCAGCAGCTTTGTTAGTAACAGCAAGTGTAGGGGACGGTTTGATGCTATTTACACGATCAGACAGACGTACGTCCACGGCAGTATTCCTTCTTATAGGGATTAAAAAATAAAAAGCACACTATCTTAGCTTAAATGCACAGTAATGGGGAGTGGCAAAATCAACAATGTGCAAAAAAGTGTGATATTCCATCCTAACCCTATAATTAAGAAAATTTACATTGAGTTACTTAAATTTTTAATCAAATTTTATGGAAAAATCTTAAAGTCACGGATAAAAAAGGGCATAAAAAAGGCCACAACCTGTGTGACCATTTTTAATAAAATTTTATACTTCAAATACTTTGCTTATTGAACAAAACGCGATAAATCTTCTTCAGGGCGAGCAGTTAGCACTTCTACACCATTTTTTGTTACAAGTAGCGTGTGTTCGTACTGTGCAGACAAGCTATGATCTTTAGTCACGACAGTCCATTTATCGCCAAGAAGTTTGGTTTTCCAGTCGCCACCATTCACCATTGGTTCGATGGTAAAGGTCATGCCTTCTTCTAAGATCATGCCTGTATTTGGTTGACCATAGTGTAAAACTTGTGGTTCGTCATGGAAAACGGTACCAATACCATGACCACAATATTCACGTACAACACCAAAACGTTCTGATTCAACATATTGTTGAATAGCATGGCCGATATCACCCATGGTTGCGCCTGGTTTTACCACCGCCATACCACGGTACATGGCTTCTTGGGCAACTTTGCATAAACGGTTCGCTAAAATAGATGTTTCACCACCCACGATATACATCATGTTGGTATCACCATGGTAACCATCTTTGATCACAGTGACATCGATGTTTAAGATGTCACCTTTTTTTAATTTTTTGCTTTCAGATGGAATACCGTGACACACCACATGGTTCACTGAAGTGCAGATAACGTGCTGAAATGCTGGACGACCCGGCGCAGCGCCATAACCTAAACATGCAGGAATAGCTTCTTGTTTATTGACAATATAGTCATGACAAATCGTATCAAGTTCTAGGGTAGTCACACCTGGAACAATATGCGGTTTGATCATATCCAAAACTTCTGCCGCCAGTCGACCCGCGACGCGCATTTTTTCAATTTCGTCAGGCGTTTTAATTAATCGACGTGGAGCTTCGTAAGTACTGTTCATGATCTCTAAAAACTTTTGGAAATTTGTATGTGACTATGGTATAAATAGCCGCCCATTTTATCAAATGCTTTTTCGTGAATATCTTTCACGAGCTTTGTGCGATGGGGCAATAAAATCCGCACATATATCGACACATTTCTCTGGGTGCCTTTTTAGGTGGAGAATGCGGGTATATGGAGGCCTAACCCAAACTTTAAGGTAAAGAAAATGGCAGATTACAACGTAAGCATGCGCGACCTTCTTCAAGCAGGCGCACACTTCGGTCACCAAACACGTTTTTGGAATCCAAAAATGCGCGAATACATCTTCGGCGCGCGCAACAAAATTCACATCATCAACCTTGAGCACACTGTTCCTGCGTTAAATGATGCTTTGAACTTTGCTAACAACTTGGCTAGCAAAAAGAACAAAGTTTTGTTCGTTGGTACAAAACGTGCAGCTTCTGCAATCATTCGTGAACAAGCTCAACGTGCAGGTCAACCATATGTTGATCACCGTTGGTTGGGTGGTATGTTGACTAACTGGAAAACTCTTCGCCAGTCAATCAACCGTCTAAAAGACCTTCAAACTCAATCTACTGACGGTACTTTCGCTAAACTTACTAAACGTGAAGCTTTAGAACGTACTCGTGAGATGGAAAAACTTGAACGCGCTCTTGGCGGCGTTAAAAACATGGGTGGTTTACCTGACGCATTATTCGTAATCGATGTTGATCACGAAGCAATTGCAATTAAAGAAGCTAAAAACCTTGGTATTCCTGTTATCGGTATCGTTGATACAAACTCTAACCCAGACAACGTAGACTACGTTATTCCTGGTAACGACGATGCGATCCGTGCAGTTACTCTTTACGCTTCTGCTATGGCTGATGCGATTCTTGCTGGTAAAGAATATGCTCAATCACAAGCAAATGCACAAGCTAAAGGCGAAGAAGCTCCTGCTTCTGAGGCTTAATGCGTTTGACGTAAGCTTGTCATTTTTGCGACACGTGATGGTGGCAAAGTAAGCGTCATGTATGCAGACGGCCCAAGAGACAGCTCTGGGCCGTTTCTGTTCTAAAAAAGAATTCATTTTCTACCGTATTTAGGAGATTAACATGACTGCAGTTACAGCAAGCATGGTTAAAGAATTGCGCGATCGTACTGGTCTTGCAATGATGGAATGTAAAAAAGCATTAACAGAAGCGGGCGGTGACATCGAATTAGCGATCGACAACCTTCGTAAATCTGGTCAAGCTAAAGCTGCTAAAAAAGCAGGTAACATTGCTGCTGACGGCGCGATCACTATCGCTCAAGAAGGTAATAAAGCAATCCTTTTAGAAGTGAACTGTCAAACTGACTTCGTTGCTAAAGACGAAAACTTTGCTGGTTTCTCTGCTAAAGTTGCTGCTGCTGCGCTTGCTGCTGGTGTAACTGACGTTGCTCAAATTGCTGAATTGAAACTTGAAGATGGTGCTACTGTTGAAGAAGCTCGTATTGCGCTTGTTCAAAAAATCGGTGAAAACATCCAAGTACGTCGTGCTCAAATCGTTGAAGGCGACAACCTTGCAGTTTACAAACACGGTTTAAAAATCGGTGTTGTAGTTGCATATGCTGGTGATGCTGAAACTGGTAAAGGTTTGGCTATGCACATCGCTGCATTTAACCCAGTTGCTGTAAACGAAGCTGGCGTATCTGCTGAACTTATCGCTAAAGAAAAAGAAATTGCTGAAGCGAAAGCAATTGAATCTGGTAAACCAGCAAACATCGTTGAAAAAATGGTAACTGGTTCAGTTCAGAAATACTTGAACGAAGTTGTTCTTGAGAACCAAATGTACGTTATCGACAACGATAAGAAAGTTGCAGAAGTTCTTAAAGCAACTGGTACTACTGTTGCTAACTTCGTACGTTTCGAAGTGGGTGAAGGTATTGAGAAAAAAGCTGAACTTTCTTTCGCTGAAGAAGTTGCTGCTGCTCAAGCTGCTGCAAAATAATCTCTGATTATTTGTAGAAAAAAGCCCTCGTTTTTGAGGGCTTTTTTTATGGCTGTAGCTTTGCATAGTTCAAAGTAATTTTGACTTTGTGTCGTGTACATTCTTGTTTATAAATTCTATTTTTATCCATATTAATGACTATAATGAGTTAAAAATTTAGATTTAAACTTAGTTATGGCAAACAAAACAAACTTAACCATCGGCGGAATTATTGTTGCGCTTGCAGCAGCTTATTTCGGAATAGATTTACAACAACAAAAAACTGCACAGGTTCAGACGACAGCTGAACAAAACTCACAGCCACAAATAGAATCAGTACAAACAGTAGATGTTCATCAAAAAGGGCAGAGTGCTGAAGATATTATTGCGCATGCATTTAAAAATAAACTCAGTAATGTTCAGGTTGAGGGTGCGGGTCAAGTGAAAGCGGTACTTCGAGATGATAATGAAGGTAGCCGACATCAAAAGTTCATTTTGACCTTAAATAATGGTCAAACGCTTTTAGTCGCACATAATATTGATCTTGCTCCACGAATTGACGACTTGCAAAAAGGCGATACAGTTCAATTTTACGGTGAATATGAATATTCAGATCAGGGTGGTGTGATGCACTGGACACATCACGATCCGAATGGACGTCATCAAGATGGTTGGTTAAAGCATCAAGGTAAAACCTATCAATAAAAATCACGTAGTCGTTTTTAACTTTAGTTATTTAAATGATCATGATTCAGATGAAGCTATCAACATAAAATTGGATTAGCCATATTGAGTAAAAGCCAGTGTTTAAACACTGGCTTTTTGGTCGTATAAATAGAAAAAATGATTGGAAAAACCAAAGATAAATACACCTATAAACAATAGGGTTTTAAGCATCAAATATGAAGAAAACTGATGTGGAAGAAGTGAAAAAGAGATCTATGAAATTAATCATGCTTTAAATGCTCTTTATTTGCGATTTATGGCGTGTTTTCCAATTACTAAGTACTTTGCTTGCAAATGTGTCTAAACACCAAATAGGGCCAATGAGGAGGAATTGGAGATCTTTGAAAAAAGAGGGCTTTTTACCTTCAATTTTATGGCCATAAAATTGACCAATCCATGCGAATATAAAGAGCGCGATATAAAAGCCATATCCAACTGGTAACACCCAAATTAGCCATGCCATGATTAACGTTAACGCGGCCATTGCAACAGCAAGCACAATGTCTAAACGTGCGTAAAAGATAAATGCTAAGGTAAGTAAGACAGCAGTAAGTAGCGCGCTAAAATGTGCCAATATGCCAACGATTGAAAAATAAATCGTGGGTACGCAAATCCAGTGAATCATTTTATTGGTTTTATTTTGATGACTTTCGCTGTATTCATCAAACCACTCGTTGATTGTTTTCATGATAGTCCTTAATCATGGGGAAGGACTCCAATATAAACAAGAATGGAGGAAGGGTCAAAATTAGGATTACTGATGATTTGAAAGGCTAAGAGGCTACAAATAAAAAACCACGCTAGGCGTGGTCTGTTAAATGCAGTCACTTCATTGGAGAATTAAGAATTTGGACCGTCTACGCGCTCAATGCTCACATTTGCAGTGCCCGCACTGGTAATACCCAATTGCTTAGCAGCACCATAAGATAAATCAAGAACACGGTTACCATGGAATGGACCACGGTCATTTACTTTCACCACGACGCTTTTACCATTATTGCGATTCGTAACACGAATAAAGCAATTAAGTGGCAGGCTACGATGTGCTGCTGTAAGTGCGTTCATGTCAAACGTTTCACCGCTTGCTGTTTTACGACCGTGGAATTGACGACCGTACCAAGAAGCAGTACCTGTTTGAGTGAACTTACGAACAGTATTCGATGCAACTGTATTTAACTTTTCAATCACTGAAGGCTCATCTTCAGGAATTTCGATTTTAGCAGCGATTGTTTGACGACGAATTTTATCGCCAGAACGCTCAGTGATTGAAAGGCTACTTAAATTCGTAAAGTTTGAATTGAAGCTTTGAGCTTCTTTATTCAATACACGAGCTGCAAGACGAGAGTTGTCATTATCATGATTGAATGATGATGACTGAACCATCTCAGCTTGTGACTGACTTAGCGCAACTGCCGTGGCAACCGCTAAGGCATATTTAATAATTGATGACTGCATTGTTTATCTCCCAATGGCATATTTACTGGTTCAACTAAGTCGCTGATATCCATGTAAACACGTCTGATATTTCACTTTTGCAACTACATTTAACGAGATGGATAATATTCATGCCATCAATAGGCTGTCTAGTGTTTAATTAAAATACTTTGAAAATGTCTAAAAAATTAACAATATTTGGTTAATAAATAATCAATAATGTAACAAGGTGTGTAAAATGACGATTAAATGCTCATTTTGGTGAAAATATTTGTTGACTTTTTTGCTTTATAAGAAAAAACCAGTCTTATCGACTGGTAACTTCAGTGCCTAAAAGCCATAGTGCAGTCGCATACATACGGCTTTTGTTATAGGTTGTAATGACCTGAAAATTTGGATAAGTGATGTAATAAATTGGTCCATAACTATCTTGCAATTGGATGACATTGACTAAATCGAGATCATCGATTTTTACCAATGGATTCATAGGGGTTACACCTTGAGCCTTGAGTACACCATAGGGTGTTGGCTGGTTTAAATCCTTTGCAATAATAGCATCTGGGTTGTTTCCGCTATAGCGAGCAGCAAAAGCAATCGGTTGATTACGCTGCCAACCATAATTTGCTAAATAATTTGCAATTGAACCAATGGCATCGACAGCTGAATTACGCAGGTCAACATGACCATTGCCATCGTAGTCCACACCAAATTTTGGAATGTTACTTGGCATAAATTGAGGATAACCCACAGCACCTGCATATGAACCGACGACAGAGTTGGTTGGAACACCATCTTTATATGACCAAGCAATCAGTGCAGCAAGTTCATCTTGGAAATATTGCGCACGGCGTTCATAGCCAAAACCAAGGGTCGCCAAAGCATCACGGGTAATAAAATTACCTTTATTGCTGCCGTAGCCTGTTTCAACACCCAAAATGCCTAAAATCACGGATTGAGGCACACCAAATTGTTGTTCTGCACGATTTAAAGTGTCGGCATATTGATTTTTGAAGCGAACGCCGCGTTGAATTGTACTTTCAGCTAAAAAATTGGTTTTGTATTGGTACCAAGGCTTTGATTCACCAGGTCTATTCATAATGCTAATAATGTTGGGTAGGTTTTTACTGCCTTGCATTGCCCAATCAATTTGATTTTCACTCAGACCATAGGTTTGCATTGCATTTTGTTTAAAGCTTGCATATGCCGGATGAGATTGGAAGTCGTTAGCCTGACAAAAACTGGTCAGTGAAATTGAACCGGCCATAATGGCAATATGTGATAGTTTTTTATAAAAATTTCGATTTAGCATAAATAAAAAATTTCCAGTTGCTTTAGCGATGAGTATGAACAAAATTTCGAGGGGAAAAGATCCTGAAAATTGTGATGACCTTCTGGTTTCATAGCTCATTAAAGGTAAACGTTACCAATAGCAACTAAGATACCACTGACAACGCATGCTTTCATAAATAGATATACAAAAAAAGACAAAGCAAAGGGTTTTTTCGCAGTTAACATATTGAAAAGTGACATATTCATTTACATAACTTGCAAATATTCACAAATCATTTGAAATAAAGATGACTCTAAAACTCATGCGTCATAAAAACGCAGAACGAGTAAACTTTATCGCGTTGCGAAATACTGTTTAGAAGCTACAAAAGTTGCAATGTTATATCTAAAAATAAAGGGACAGGGTTAAAAAGGTACCGGTCTAAAACACCCATATGCAAGCAGTGGTTTATTCATTACATAGTTTTTGTTCGCCAGCGCTTCAATGCTGTTGAAAACGTCGCTATATATAGTAGAAATATAGACTGAATAATAAAAACGAAAGAGATTGAATATTAAAATGGACGCATTGAAATTTAAGCCAAAATGACGGCTCACATTAAAATATGATCTATATTCAGGTTCTTCCTGTTCTTTGTAGATTTTTAAAAATTGTGGATATCAATGTACTGTCTTTCTTTTAATAAAAATCTGTTCAATTCTAGAACTGTGTTTGCATGACTATATAGTCATTGTATCGGGATTCGATTTTATGGCTAAACGCATAAAAAAACCTAGCCAAAGCTAGGTTTTGACGAAAAGCGAGATTTATTTGTTAAACATCGCATCATGTGCTTCTGCAAGGGCACTTAGCTCTTCTTTGGTTAAATTTGGGAAAATCTTATCAATTGCAATATGAATAGCTTTAATCACAGCAGAAGAACCGATATCGGCTGCTTTACGTTTAATCATGCCTAAATCGAGAGTTTTATTAAAGTCATTCATAAAATGACGCACTGCAGCTTCAGCAAACTGTTTATACAGTTCACCAAAAGCAGCTTTATTTATATCTGCGCCCGATTTAATTTCCGCATAACTATTTTTAAGGTTAGTGACTAGTCCTGCATCTAAACTTAGACCTACACGATAAGTGCCAGTCGCGTCTTGAAATAAACTTCGTTCTGAAAATTCAATGGATTGTTTCACCACATCATTCGGAGATTTACCTAGTAGTTGCTTTAACAATACAGCGACTGTTGATTTGACATAGCCAGCCAGTTTTTCTGCTGTGTCGCGCTTATCGCTTGCAGGAAACAGATGAACAGGAGCTAATATAGTTGCACCAATGATTTCTTCATTAATCAGCAAAGCTGTTTTATCACGTAAAGGATAAAGTGGTTCACTCGAATTTTTTTTCGCGTGACCATTTTGGATACTGCTTAGAAGTTCCTCAGAAGGAATAAAACCAAAAAATGGCATCACTAACCTCAATTTTTTTATTGTCGCGCCAATCGAATGGGGCGAGGCATCCATGTTAAATCCGATACACGACAAGGGTTGATATCCAATCCACCACGGCGTGTATAGGCAGCATATACCATCAGCTGACTTGGTTTTAAATGTTGCCAAATATCGGCAAACATTTGCTCCACACATTGTTCGTGGAAACCATTATGCTGACGGTAAGAAATAATATAAGCCAGAATACTACGATAACAAGGCTTAGTACCTTTATACCGTATAAATACCGTTCCCCAATCAGGTTGACCCGTGACTGGACAGTTACTTCTTAATAAATGTGAATAAAGTTGAATTTCAACTTCTTCTTGCGCTGCATCTTCATCTAAAGAGAGTAAAGCTGCATTTGGATGATTTTCTAACTGGGTGGGTTCTAAGTCATCAATACAGATGCCTTGCGGTTTTGAAATTTCAACTTCATCAACATGAAATAGATCAATAGTCACAGCGGCATTGGCTGCAGCAGATAAGTCTTTTTCAACGGTTGCTTTAAACGCTGCCTGAGAATCAAATTTGGTAAAGTTCATACTATTAAAGTAGAGCTTTAAAGATTTCGATTCGATGAGGTTGTCTGAACTTGCAGGCAAAGTTAAACGGCCAATAGCGACTTGAGGCACACCAGAAGCATTTAACCAAGAAATTTCAAAAACATGCCACCAGTCTGTACCTTGGCGGATGCCTTCCACATGGGCATATTGTTCACGTGCAGTGGCACGTGCAATCGGAAACAGAATAGCAGGTTGATATTCTGTTGGGTAATTGGTGTCTTTGCCTAAAAGGGATTGTTCTACACTCATTATTCACGCATTCCTGAACCACGAGAAAGTAAATGATACGCCACGCCATAAAGTACAACGCAACATGCAGTAATAACTGTCAATGAAATGCCGACATTCACATCGCTATGACCTAAAATACCGTAGCGGAATGCATTGACCATATACACGACAGGGTTGATTAAAGAGAGATTTTGCCAAAAAGGACTCAGTGATGAGATGGCATAGAAAACACCGCCTAAATAAGTCAGCGGAGTCAGGACGAAAGTCGGGATAATCGAAATGTCGTCAAAAGATTTTGCATAAACAGCATTAATAAATCCGCCAAGAGAAAACAGCAGCGAAGTAATGAGAACTGTATATATAGTTACGAAGATATTGGTCAGGTGTAATTCAGTAAAAAATAGGCTCATCGCAGTGACAATAAAGCCGACTAAAACACCACGGCAAACACCACCGATCACATAACCCCAAAGCACCATGTGTAACGGCACTGGACTCATGATTAATTCTTCGATGCTTTTTTGAAATTTTGCACTAAAGAAACTGGATGACACATTGGCATAGCTGTTGGTAATGACCGCCATCATAATTAAGCCGGGCACGATGAACTGCATATAGCTAAAACCGCCCATTTGCCCAATGCGTGAACCGACTAAATTACCGAAAATCACAAAGTACAAACTCATGGTGATCGCCGGTGGAAGAAGGGTTTGCGGCCAAATACGCATGAAACGGCGAATTTCTTTATAAACTAAGGTGTAGAGGGCAATACACAGTTGGTTAAAATTCATTGTGCTGCACCTTCAAGATTTTTTTCGACCATACGGACAAACAGTTCTTCTAGTCGGTTAGATTTATTACGCATACTACGAACCTGAATACCTTGAGATTCCATGAGTTGGAATAGATCATTTAAGGTATGGGCTTTATCCATAGTGACCTCTAAAGTGACGGGGTCAACTAAGTTGAAACGAACACCAATAATTTCAATATGGATCGGTTCAATGGGTTCCGCCAAATCGAAAATGAAGGTTTCTTCATTCAACTGACTGAGGAAACCTTTCATGCTGGTGTCTTCTTTAATCACACCACGGTCAATAATTGCGATTCGACGACACAACATTTCTGCTTCTTCTAAATAGTGTGTCGTTAAAATAATAGACGTGCCTTTTTCGTTCATTTCAGTGAGGAAATCCCACATCGAACGGCGTAGCTCAATATCAACACCAGCAGTCGGCTCATCTAAAATCAGTAGTTTAGGTTCATGCATCATGGCACGAGCGATCATTAAACGGCGTTTCATACCGCCCGATAACATGCGTGCTTGGGTACTGCGTTTTTCCCAAAGACCAAGTTTTTCTAAATATTCCTCGGCACGTTTTTCTGCAATCTTTTTGGGAATGCCGTAATAGCCAGCTTGAGTCACTAAAATATCAAATGTTTTTTCAAATTGACCAAAGTTAAATTCTTGAGGGACAACGCCCAAACACTGCTTTGCATGCGAGGGATGGGTATCTAAATTATGGCCAAAGATTTCAACAGAACCTGAAGTTTTACGGGTAAGTGAACTGATAATACTAATCGTGGTTGATTTTCCTGCACCATTTGGACCTAAAAGTGCATAAAATTCACCTTCAGGTACTGTTAAATCAATACCTTTAAGCGCCTGAAACCCATTTTTATAGGTTTTTGACAGCTGCTTTAACGTTAGTGCATCAGTCATAAATAATTCACTCTATAAATAGTGTGAGTATTGTGCGATATCGGGGCAAATAAACCAAGTAAATCGTATGGAATTCTGCATTTTAAAAATAGAACGTTGTATAAAGCTTAAGCAGAAAAAAGCCTAACATCTATATAGTTGCTTTACCTTGCAGTTTTTTTTGTTATGATGTGCGCAATCCAAAATAAGCGCTCATAGCTCAACTGGATAGAGTACAGGTCTCCGAAGCCTGTGGCGTGGGTTCGAGTCCCGCTGAGCGCACCATTTTTTAGTTTTGATTGTTGAACTAAATTTTGCGAATCAATAGCTTTTATTATTACTACTTTTCTATTCAACCCGATCAATCTCAAAGCCCAATATTGCTTTAGCCATCATTGATGTATCTTTTTCTATATATAAAATTCAAAATATTTCTCAGTTCTTTTTATTCTAAGTTCAAAGTCATACAAAACATCTAAATTGAAAGCTTATAAAGAGTGAAAATAGAAAGTTCACTGTATTTATATCTGCATCTAAATGAAAAGAATCTATTGAAAACACGATTATAAAAGTCATGCACCAAAATAGTGGAGCTTGGAAACTTAATAGAACACTTATCGTTTTGTATTGCCTAAATAAAATAGGAAAACGATTGGTGTTTTGGTGTTAACATACTGAAAAATAACAAAAAATTAATTTTGGCATAATGTGTGCAATACAGTATTCAAACTTGGATACAAGAATGAGCACATCAATGAACTCAATAAAAACTTTAGGCTGGACTTTAGCGGAATGGAAAGCGGGCTACACGAATAACACAATTCAACTCGAAGACTTATATGCCTTGGTCGAGCAATTTGATTTTGCAGATCCAGCATGGATTTCCATTGCATCTATAGAGCAATTAACTGCGCAGATTGAAGCCTTAAAACAAAATGAAAATGCTGCGGCCTTACCTTTATTTGGTGTGCCTATTGCAGTGAAAGATAATATTGATGTGGTGGGTTTTGCATCGACGGCTGCCTTTAAATTATTTACCGAAATTAAAACTGAAGATGCCTTTGTGGTGCAACGCTTAAAACAAGCGGGTGCGATTATTGTAGGCAAAACCAATTTAGATCAATTTGCCACAGGATTGGTCGGTACACGTTCACCATTTGGTGCAGTGCCAAATACTTTTAATCCTGACTATGTAAGCGGTGGTTCAAGCTCTGGTTCAGGCAGTGTGGTGGCGCGTGGTTTAGTCCCGATTGCACTCGGTACAGATACAGCAGGCTCAGGACGAATTCCCGCAGCATTTAATAATATTGTTGGTTTAAAACCGACCAAAGGCCGCTTTTCAAATACAGGCTTATTGCCTGCGTGTAAAAGCTTAGATTGCATTTCAATTTTTGCCTTAACCGTCGCTGATGCGACTGCTGTGGCAGATGTTATGGAAGGTTTTGATGTAAGCGACAGCTATTCACGTGTGAATCCTGCAACAGCGCCTGCAACGTTCAGCGCACAATTAAAGTTAGCCATTCCAAAACAATTAGAATTTTTTTGCGATGCTCAATCGGCGGATGCATTTCAGCAAGCACTGACTAAATTAAAAAACTTAGGCGCAGAACTGACAGAAATTGATTTCAGCGCTTTTAGTCAATTGGCGAGACAACTTTACCAAGGGTCATGGGTCGCAGAGCGAACTGCTGCAGTTGCAGACTTATTAGAAACATCGGTACAAGACTTTGATCCAACAGTTTTAGAAATTATTCAAAAAGGGCAGCAGTACACTGCGGTGGATGCTTATAACGCCGAATATTTAAAGCAAGATTTGGCACGCCAAATTCAGCAAACCTTAGCGCAATTTGATGCTTTAGTGGTGCCAAGTTCGCCAACCATTCACACACTGGCTGAAATGGCAGAAGCGCCAATTGAAAATAATAGCCACTTTGGCACCTATACCAACTTTACTAATTTAGCTGACCTCAGTGCCATCGCTGTACCTACAGGCTTTCGTGCCGACGGGCTGCCTTTTGGAATCACATTCATTGCGCCGGCTTGGCACGATACGGCTCTAGCAGACTTTGCAGAAAAATGGCAAAACCACCTGCAATTACCGCTGGGTGCAGTAGCTAAAACATTGCCTGACGCAGCTTCAGTCATTTCTGCACCATCAGCACAGCATTTTCGTGTTGCTGTTGTAGGCGCACATCTCACAGGTATGCCACTCAATTTCCAACTGACAACACGCCAAGCCGTGCATGTTGAAACCACAACGACTTCTGCCGATTACGCCCTCTATGCACTGCCGGGCACAGTACCGCCGAAACCAGGTTTAGCGCGTCAGGAAGCGGGTCAAAAAATTATTGTCGAGCTTTGGGATATTCCAAAAGCACGCTTTGGTGAATTTGTCGCCGAAATTCCAACACCACTAGGTATGGGCAATGTCGAGCTTGCCGATGGACGTTGGGTGAAAGGCTTTATTTGTGAACCTTATGGCCTAAACGGTGCAAAAAATATCAGTGAATTTGGCGGCTGGCGCGCTTATATCCAATCACTGCAAGCAACAACAGCAAAATCAAATTAAAAAAATCGGGGAAATAATCATGTTTAAAACAGTTTTAATTGCAAACCGTGGTGAAATTGCTGTTCGTGCGATTCGTACTCTAAAAAAATTAGGTGTGAAATCTGTTGCCGTGTATTCAGAGACCGACCGTTATGCACAGCATGTGTTAGATGCAGATGTAGCGGTTTCACTTGAAGGTGTTAAACCTGCAGAAACTTATTTAAGTATTGAAAAATTGATTCAAGCAGCCAAACAAACTGGCGCTGAAGCAATATTTCCCGGTTATGGTTTTTTATCTGAAAGTGCCGACTTTGCCCGTGCATGTGAGGAAAATAACATTGCTTTTATGGGGCCAACGGCTGAACAAATTTTAGAGTTTGGTTTGAAGCATCGTGCACGTGAATTGGCTGCGGCCGCCAATGTACCCATGACACCAGGCACAGGTTTATTGGCAAGTTTGGATGAAGCACTCGCATCTGCTGCAGAGATTGGCTATCCAATCATGCTGAAAAGCACCGCAGGTGGTGGCGGAATTGGTTTAACCCGCTGTGATGATGAACAATCATTAAAAGATGCGTATGAAAGTGTAAAGCGTCTAGGCGAACAGTTCTTTAAAGATGCAGGGGTGTTTCTCGAACGTTTTGTCGATAAAGCCCGCCACGTAGAAGTACAAATTTTTGGTGATGGTTTAGGGCAAGTCGTTGCTTTTGGGGAGCGCGATTGTTCATTGCAGCGCCGTAACCAAAAAGTCGTTGAGGAAACACCTGCACCGCACTTACCAGAAGCAACACGTCAAAAATTGCACCGTGCTGCTGTAGAGCTTGGTCAATTGGTGAAATACCGCAGCGCAGGTACGGTTGAGTTTATCTATGATGCTGCCCGTGATGAAGTGTATTTCCTTGAAGTGAATACCCGTTTGCAGGTTGAACACCCAGTCACTGAAATGGTGACAGGATTAGATCTGATTGAATGCATGCTGAAAGTGGCGGCAGGTGATGCTTTAGATTGGGAAAAACTCAGCAATATTCAGCCCAATGGCGCTGCCATTGAAGTGCGGATTTATGCAGAAGATCCAGTGAAAAACTTCCAGCCAAGTCCTGGTGTACTCACGGATGTATATTTCCCTGAAGACATCCGTGTGGATACGTGGGTATCTACAGGCACAGAAATTTCACAATATTTTGACCCGATGATTGCCAAAATTATTGTGCATGCGGCAGACCGAGACAGTGCGATTGCTAAGTTAAAAATAGCCTTGGCGGAAACCCGCTTGAATGGCATCAGCACCAACTTAGACTATGCACATACCGTAGTTTCAGATGCACGCTTTGAAAATATGCAAATCTGGACACGTCTGCTGGATGATTTTAAATATGTGCCCAATGTAATTGAAGTGCTGCAACCGGGCACGCAAAGTTCGATTCAAGACTATCCGGGGCGTGTGGGCTATTGGGATATCGGCGTACCGCCATCAGGCCCGATGGATGATTATGCATTTCAGTTGGCCAATCAAATTGTCGGTAATTCAAAATCGGCAGCAGGTTTTGAATTTACCTTACAAGGACCAAGTCTTAAATTTCATGCCGACAGCATCGTAGCCTTAGCAGGTGCGCCATGCAGCGCGGCTCTAGATGGAGTAAATGTCGATTTTTGGCAGCCGATCAACATCAAAGCTGGGCAAACTTTGGTACTAGGACAAGTTGAATCGGGTTGCCGTACATATCTTGCAATCCGCAATGGGTTAAATGTACCTAAATATCTAGGCAGTCGTTCAACCTTTGCATTGGGTAATTTTGGCGGTCATGCAGGGCGAGTGCTGCGCGCAGGCGACATGATTAAAATGGTCAATCCTAGCCTGCCTTTGGATGGATTGGAAATTGCTACAGCAGCACCACAAGCTTTGGCAGCAGAGCGTATTCCAAGCTATGGCAAAGAATGGAAAATTGGCGTGCTGTATGGTCCGCATGGTGCACCCGATTTCTTTAAACCTGAATATATTGAAGAATTCTTTGCTTCAACATGGAATGTGCACTTTAATTCAAACCGTTTAGGTATTCGCCTAACAGGTCCGACACCAAGCTGGGCACGTGAAAATGGCGGTGAAGCAGGTTTACATCCATCCAATGTGCATGATTGTGAATATGCCATTGGGGCGATTAACTTCACTGGTGATTTCCCTGTGATTTTGGCTAAAGATGGCCCAAGCCTCGGTGGCTTTGTTTGCCCAGTCACGATTGCCAAAGCAGAACTTTGGAAGATTGGTCAACTGAAGGCAGATGACAGCATCAGTTTCTATCCAATGAGTGTGGAACAAGCCAATGCCTTGGAAGTTCAGCAAATTGCCGATATCCAAAACTTTGCCCAAGCACCTGAAAAGTCAGAGTTGGCAAATTTTGAATGCAAGCCAGAAGGGATATTGGCAGTGCGTGAAGCAGATGCGTATGCGCCGAAAGCTATATATCGTCAGGCAGGTGACAGTTACATCTTGCTGGAATATGGCGAAAACGTTCTCGACCTTGCATTGCGCTTACGCGTCTATCGTTTGATGCAACTCATTCGTGAGGCGAAGATTGATGGCATCTTAGAGCTTTCACCAGGTGTGCGTTCACTGCAAATTAAATATGATGGATTGCGTTTTAGCCAAGCGAATTTGATCCAGTTTTTATTGGGTCTCGAAAATGAGATGGGAGATTTGAGCCAAATCAAGATTCCATCCCGTATTATTCACTTGCCGATGGCATTTGAGGACTCGGCCACTTTAGGTGCTGTGGAACGTTATCAAGAAAGTGTCTGTGCCAAAGCGCCTTGGTTGCCAAATAACGTCGATTTCATTCAGCGCATTAATGGCTTAGACAGTCGTGAGCAAGTCAAAAACATTCTTTTTGATGCCAATTACTTAATTTTAGGTTTGGGCGATGTGTATTTAACTGCACCTTGTGCAGTGCCAATTGATCCGCGTCATCGTTTGCTCAGCTCGAAATATAACCCTGCACGTACTTTTACTGCAGAAGGCACAGTGGGTATTGGCGGTATGTACATGTGTATCTATGGCATGGACTCACCGGGCGGGTATCAGTTGATTGGCCGTACATTGCCTATTTGGAATAAGTTTAAAAAGAACAAGCAGTTTGGCGATCAGCAATGGTTCTTACGCTTCTTTGATCAAATTAAATATTATGAAGTCACTGAAGCTGAGCTTGATCAATTCCGTGCTGACTTTGCCAATGGCGTAGCTGAAATTAAAATTGAAGAAACAGAATTTGATTTTGCTGCTTATCAAACCTTTTTGGAAACAGAGAAGGACAATATTGCCGAATTTAAAGCGCAGCAGCAACAGGCATTTACTACTGAAGTTGAACGCTGGAAAGATGAGTTCGATGCACCTGCAGAAATGGAAATCCTGCAAGATGATACCGACTATAGCCAATTTGCAGCCTTGAATGCGTCGATGACTGGCAACATTTGGAAAATTTTTGTCGAAGCTGGACAGTCTGTGAAGAAAGGCGATACTGTAGCCATTATTGAAGCGATGAAAATGGAGCTTCCAGTCTATGCCGATGATGACGGTATAGTGAAAGCGATTATCTGCCGTGCAGGACAAACGGTACATAGCGGTGAACCGCTGGTTTATATGGAATAAACATGACCACAACCACCATTGTTGGGAAAAGCTCAGACAACTTGTCTGAGCTGGTTTTCCAAAAAATAAAAAACGATATTTTTGATTTTCAGCTCAAACCAGGTGCACGTTTTACCGAATCTGAAATTGCAGAATTGTATGAAGTAAGCCGCACACCCGTACGGCAAGCTTTATATCGTTTACAGCAAGATGGTTATGTGAGGGTGCATTTTCGTAGCGGTTGGGAAGTGAAGCCACTCAATTTTAAAGCCTACGAAGAACTGTACGATTTACGGATTTTGCTGGAATGCTATGCCATTGAGCAGCTTTGCAAAATGGATTCAGACCAGCTCAAACAGGCTTTACAAGACTTGGTAAATTTATGGTGTATTCCGCTTGAGCAGTATCTGCATGATTTAAAGACTTTATCGATGCAAGATGAAGCATTTCACTGTCAATTGGTTGAAGCAATTGGCAATAGTGAAATGGCGAAGGTGCATCGAGATGTCAGTGAGAAAATCCGTATTATTCGCCGTTTAGACTTTTCTAAAGATTATCGAATTGAAGCCACTTATGCAGAGCATCAACAGATTTTACAATTGATCCTTGGACATAATGTGATAGCGGCATTGGAGAAAATGCGCAGCCATATTCAGCAAAGTAAAGAAGAGGTGAAAAAAATTACTTTGGAAATGTTGGTACGAATGGCATAGAAGTATTTGCAAAAGATCTACCTCACGGAAGTCTTGGAAAACATGCATTTTATCGAGTCAAGTTGTGTCGTTCGGGTCGCGCTTAAAGCTAAAAATATCTGTATTCATTGGTTAATATGATGGAGAAAAATAAAAAAGACCACGAAGGGGAGATTCTTTATTTCAACTTTAGAAAACGCGATTTCTTTGGCGACTGAACGCCATTTCGGACAAGTCGATAAAGCGGGACAAGCCTATATTCAACATCCACTTCGTGTGATGCAAAATGTGCAGCATCTTGATGCTAAAATCGTCGCTGTATTACATGACATTTTAGAAGATACTGCGACAACGACGGAGGAGCTTAGTGCTATGGGTTTTCAAGCGCATATTATTGACGCGATACTGGCACTGACTAAAACAGCAGGTGAGAACCGATTTCAAGCTGCGCAGCGTACCGCTAAAAATGCAATTGCTTGTGAAGTAAAACTCAGTGATTTGTATGACAATATGGATTTATCGCGCTTAACTTCGGTCACAGCAAAAGATCGACGTCGTTATCAACAATATTTAAAAGTTAAACGTAGATTAGAGCGTGCTCGGAGCGTCCATTTACATCTGATCGATTTAAATCTAACAACAGATTATCCGAGATTTCAATTTCAAAGTTCACAGCAAAATTTTCAGTATCTGCTCAATGCGATGTTTGATCTAGAGCATTCATTAGGTGGCGTTCAGATTGGAAGTCCACAGGAGTGGTGGATTTTATTTGAAGATGTCAGCGCATATTTTGCATATTGCCAAAGAAAGGGAGTGGTTCCCAAGCAGGCAACATTCTTAAATTTAATTTTAACCATAGATCGAGACTATTTCGGGGGTATCTTTCAAACTGAACAAGATCGGCAATTATTTTTCTCTATGTTTAACGTGTTTATGCAAAATCATTTTTATCGCGTGGAAGCTGAAGGCTGATTAGATAGATTGCATCAGCAATAGAATAAAAACACCTTTGATTGATGAATTTTATCTAAATGTTGAGCTACTGAGCGTCATTTAAAAACATCTCAAAATGCTTGATTTCGAGATGTTTAAAGTGATTCCATCCATTGACATCTCCAATGAAACATGTGGCCATGCTTGCTGAACCTTATGCCTCAATCCTACATGGCATCATGGTGGCTGCTGGATTTATTATTCCGTCTTTAGTGTTGATGTGGTTATATAAACGCAGTGAACGCCTTAGCCAAGCTGCATAAAAAAAGCCCCCACATTTGAGGGCTTTTTCGTTATTTTACTTCGGGTAAATCAAACCAAATCACTTGAGCATCTTCAAGCGCTTCAATTTGGCTATCTTCTAAGAACGCAATTGCACCACCAGCTTCAACTTTATGTTCAGCAATTTTCACTGAGCCTGAAATGACATGCACATAGTTAATGTGTTGTGTTGTTTCAATGTCTAAAGATTGACCTTTAGAAATGACTGCTGTTTTCACTTCAGCTTGTTGGCGAATATGCATCGGTGCATTGTCATTCGGTCCAACAATTAAATGCCATTGATCTGGTTGATCACGTGGATCGCATTTAATTTGCTGATATGTCGGCTCTGCATCACGTTCGTTTGGAATGATCCAAATTTGCAATAAATGAACATCTTCATCACCTTGGTTCATTTCACTGTGACGAACACCAGTTCCCGCGCTCATCAGCTGCCATTCACCAGCAGAAATCCCACCATGATTACCCATACTGTCTTTATGGGTAATTGTACCTTTTAGCACGCAGGTTAAGATTTCCATATTGTCGTGCGGATGTTGACCAAAACCTTCATGCGCAGCAATTAAATCATCATTGATTACACGAAGAGCACTGATGCCCATATATTTAGGGTCATACCAGTTACCAAAAGAAAAACTGTGTTTAGACTCAAGCCAGCCCATTTTTACGTGACCACGGTTTTCACTTGGATGTAAAAAAGCATTCATGGCATTCATCCTTATCTTAATTATTGAACATATGCCTATTTTAGGATTGAACTAAATAGGGATATATAGTTTTTTAGCGACAATTCATCCTATTTTTGCAACGCTCAGCCAAGATTGAGTCTTTTGTTATGCATAAAGGCGCAACTATAAAAAAGCCTGCACGAAGCAGGCTTTTTTGAATATGACTAAAATTATTCTAAGAATTTAACAGTCACACCAGATTTCACTTTCTTACCTAAGTCATTTGCATCCCAGTTGGTCAAACGAATACAACCGTGTGACGCAGTTTTAGAGATAGCAGATGGGTTCGGTGTACCGTGAATACCGAATGATTTTTTGCTCAAGCCAATCCAGATATTACCAACAGGACCATTTGGACCAGGTGGTAAAGACAATGGTTTTCTGTTGTTGCCTTGAACAAAGTTAGACGGTGAGTAGCTGTACCAAGGGTTTGGTGCAACACCTGTTACTTTATATGTACCTGTAGGTGATGGTGTATCTGAACTACCAATCGTTGCCGGGAATGAACCGATCATTTGGTTGCGGTTATTAAACAAGTAAAGTTGTTTCGCGCCTTTATGTGCAACGATTAAGTGAATATCTTCAGGAACTTCGTTACGAATATTCGCAACTAAGATTTTTTCACCAGCTTTTTTAAATGTCGCTTTTGGATTCAACTTTTTCAAAAAGTCTTCGTCCATGTGGAATTTTTCACCCAACATTTCAGTCACACGTGTGTAGTACAAGCCTTTCATTTTTGCTTGTAATGCATAGTCGTGTGGAATTGATGCTGCATAAGGACCTTTCAAGTCTGCATCAGTCAACGTATATTCAATGAATGCAGGTTTAGAACCTTGTTTCGCAATCAGCGCATCCCAAGTTTCTTTGGTTAACGTTCCTGTAGGTTTCAACCCATTCATTTGTTGGAATGAAGCGATCGCCTTTAGGGTATTTTTACCACTGGTCCCATCAATTGCACCCGGTGAAGCATGTGCATTATTGAGCATGACATGCGCACGTGCATAAACAGGGAATTGACCTTTACCAATGTTGTCATACCACTGAGCATTATTTAGGTCATTTAAACCCCAAGCAACTTTGGCAGCAGGCGAAGTTGATGTTGGAGTTGTAGCAGTCGCTGTAGCAGGTGCAGCACCGATGTCGGCTTTAACATCTTCTGATTGTTGCAAGCTGTCTAAAGTTTGCGATGCTTGGTTCAGATCTTCTTGTTCTTGAGCGCTAATCTGGCTAGTTGCAGCTGAAGCTTCAGTCGCTAAAGGATCAATGGGATCCTGAACTGCAACATTAGTCACTTTTTTTGGCGTTAATGGTTGTTCAGCAGTAGATGCGGCAATAGCTGTACCAGCAAATATGCAACTTAGGCTCAGTGCGAGCATGGTGCGAACGAACATGTAATTCAACCTTAAGAATTATTCATTTACTGTGTATTAAAAACTGGCTAAGTATTACAGAAAAAAAGTGGAGATGCAGTAGTTGTTTTGTGTAAATATCATTTTTGGCACTCAACATGATCGGTTTTTAAATGCTTGAGAAGTTATTATATTTACAACCTTTTTGATATGATGATGCGAATATCGAATTAAGTTGGGAAAGTGAATGACGACCTTAAAAAATGATCGTTTCTTGCGTGCCTTATTACGTGAACCGGTAGATGCAACTCCGGTTTGGATGATGCGTCAGGCTGGCCGTTATTTACCAGAGTATCGTGAAACACGTGCCAAAGCAGGTGATTTCCTATCCCTTTGTAAAAATACAGAATTTGCTTGTGAAGTTACTTTACAACCTTTGCGTCGTTATGACTTAGACGCTGCCATTTTATTTTCAGACATTTTGACTGTACCTGATGCGTTGGGTTTAGGACTGTATTTTGAGGCAGGTGAAGGTCCGAAGTTTCATAAAACTGTACGTACCGAACAAGATGTACTGAATTTACCTAAGTTTAATGCCAAATCTGACCTAGATTATGTCATGAATGCAGTGACTACGATTCGTTCAGCATTGGGCGGACAAGTCCCATTGATTGGTTTCTCAGGCAGTCCTTGGACACTGGCAACCTATATGGTGGAAGGCGGTTCAAGCAAAGATTTCCGTTTTACGAAACAAATGATGTATGCACAACCTGAAGTGTTGCATGCCTTATTAGACCGTTTAGCTGTGGCAGTGACTGAATATCTCAATGCGCAGATTGATGCAGGTGCCCAAGCTGTACAAATCTTTGATAGTTGGGGTGGGGCATTAGCACACCGTGAATACATCGAATTTTCACTAAACTACATGCAAAAAATCGTGGCAGGTTTACAGCGTGAAAAAGATGGACGCAAGGTTCCTGTGATTTTGTTTACCAAAGGTGGTGGTCAATGGTTAGAGCCAATGATTGCAACGGGTGCAGATGCTTTTGGTTTAGATTGGACTACGCCATTAAATGTAGCACGTCAAACAGTCGCAGGCCGTGCAGCATTGCAAGGTAACTTAGACCCAGCAACATTATATGGTTCGCCTGAAGCAATCGCGAAAGCGACGCGTGCCATGTTAGATGACGCATATGCAAACGGTGAAAAAACCGGTTATGTGGCGAACTTAGGTCATGGTATTACTCAATGGGTAGATCCAGCCAATCCAAAAGCCTTTATTGATACGGTACACGAATATAGTGCCAAGTATTTATAAGGCTTTAGGGAAATAGGTTTAGGATTCAACCGTGGTCAAGATTATAAAATCATGTTTTGAGTTCTCTTATAAGGCAGCTTCGGCTGCCTTATTTGGGATATTACTGCTGATCGCTTTTGCATTAACTGCAGCAATGGGAAGTCAGGAATATTTTGGCTTTTTCCGTTATGATTATTTATTGTTTTATGCACTGATCATTCAAGTGTGTTTACTCTACCTTAAACTCGAGTCTTGGGCGGAAGCCAAAGTCATAGCACTGTTTCATATCCTTGCAATGGGGATGGAAATATTTCTGACCCATCCACACATTGCCTCATGGCAATATCCGCAGCCTGCGATTTTCAAATTGCTGACTGTGCCATTGTTTGCAGGTTTCATGTATTCGGCGGTGGGGAGTTTCTTTGCACGTTCGCTACGTCTATATCAAGTGTCGTTCAGTAACTTACCGCGTTTTTGCAATATGCTGTGCTTAGCCGTTTTGTCATATCTTAATTTTATGACCAAATTTTTTGTGCCAGATATTCGTATGTTTTTGTTTGCTTGGAGTGTGGTGATCTTTTGGAAAACCAAGCTCAGTTTTCAATTACAAAATCATGTGATTCAGTTGCCGATGTTACCAGTACTGTTGATTTTGGCATTTTTGATTTGGATCGCAGAAAATATCAGTACTTTCTATCAAATTTGGTTATATCCAAGTCAGGTCGATGCATGGCATATGGTCGGTTGGGGGAAACTCGGTTCTTGGTATTTGTTGCTATTACTCAGTTTGGTTTTAGTGCTCAAAATTCTTGGAAAACGTGATGAAAATGGTACTTGGTTGCTCAAAAAATAGTGAAAAAGAACGTATTATTTTTAGCCAAGAGTTTTAGATGAAAATGTTTTGCCTTATCTGAAAGATCAAGTTAATCTACAGGTGTGTAATCAAAACTACACATGTTTTAATAATTAAAAACAATGGAATAAAATTCCCTGGAGAAGTGCTATGTTAAAAAAATTAGCTTTAGTTGCAGTCGTTGCACTAGGTTCTACAGCTGCTTTTGCTGACCGTGACGTAGGTTGTGGTGTTGGTTCTCAAGTTTGGGCTGGTCAATCAGGTAAAATTCCTAAAATTTTAGCTGCGACTACCAACGGTATTTTTACTAACCAGTTACTTGGTATCACCTTTGGTACTTTAGGTTGTAGCGGTACAGGTACAGTGACTGCTCAAGCAGTAACATTTACCAATGAAAATGCAGAATCACTTGCTCGTGATATGGCGGTTGGTCAAGGTGAGAGCCTGAATGTTTTGGCTGAGCTTTTAAACATCCAATCAACAGATAAAGCACGTTTCTTTGCTGTGTCTAAAGCAAATTTTGCTGAAATCTATTCAGCTGAAAACCAGTCTTCTCTACAAGTACTTGCTTCATTACAAAGCGTAATGGCGAAAGATGAAGTACTTAAAGCATACGTTTAATCGATGCTTTTAAAACCCTGTCTCTCGGCAGGGTTTTTTATTATCTAATATATAAAAATGGATTTGAATATAACTGAATGAAATCAATTGCTTTATTTTGTACTTTTATGATTCCGAGCATCTTATATGCTCAGCAAGTTGTAGATCCAAACCTCTCTAAAACCGTAGAGCTACAGCGATATATTGAACTTGCACAATCAAAAAAACTGTCTGAACACATCAGTTGGCAACGACTTTTATATACAGATCATAAAGGACAAAGTGAAGTTGCTTTTTCAGGTTACTTTCTAGCTGAAAATGGCCGTCACAATGCCCAAGCCGAATTAGAGGCAGATGTCGCTGCACTATTTCAAACCGCTGAACCTAATCAAGCCTTTCGTTGTCGTTTCCCTGCGCGTAGTCAGTGGCTGATGCAAGAGTTATCCATCCGTTCAGAGCAGTTACCTGTGGTGAGCTGCCCTGAGTTTGATGAATGGTTTGGAAAAATTAAGCCGTATAAAGCAACATTAATCTACGCCACAGACTTTATGGGTAATCCAAGTTCTATGTTTGGACATACCTTATTGCGTCTCGATCCGAAAGATCAAAAAGAACTAAATTTGGTGTCCTATGCCATTAACTATGCAGCGACAGTTGCAGGTGAAGATAACTGGTCTTATGCATGGAAAGGCTTAACAGGGCAGTATCCTGGTGAATATTCATTGATGCCGTACTACCGTAAAGTGAAAGAATATGGTGATTTTGAAAGTCGTGATTTGTGGGAATATGAGCTAGCACTAACCGAGCAAGAAACCAGTTATTTGGTTAAACATATTTGGGAAATGCAAAATGTAAGTTTTCCATATTATTTCGCCAGCGATAACTGTGCCTATCGATTATTGGGCTTAATGGATTTGGTTCGCCCGACACTGAATTTAACCGAAAAATTTAAAGTTGCTTCCATTCCCGTTGAGACGATCAAAGCGATCAATGATGAACAACTGATTCAAGCAGCGGTTTATCGTCCTGCATTAGAAACGCAGCTTTTGTCACAAGCGCAGCAACATGGATATCGTTTAGCACGCGAAGCGCATAAGCTCGCTGAAATTGAACCTGAGAACATGTCGACTGCACTCGCTCAGTTTAATGAAGTAGAGCAAGCGAAAATATTAGAAATGGCGTACGACCATCTGTATTTATTACTGATTGGGAGAAAGGTGAGTGCGGAAGAAACGCAGCCTAAATTACGTCAAATCTTGGCCTTACGTAGTCAATCTTCGCAACCAAAACAACGGACTGAACCTAAGCAGCCAAGTCTAGACCCAGTCAATGGACATCATGCGCGAAATTTTTCAGCTACATTAGGTGAAGTTCAAGGTGAAAAGTATATCGAACTTGGTCATCGTCAGGCTTATCATGATTTGATCGATCCGCAAGGTGGCTTTCGGATTGGTACGCAGTTGATGTTTTGGGATGGCTCGATCCAATATCGAGACGACCAACTCAAACTCAATCATTTTGATTTTTTATCGGTCAATTCTTACAACCCCATTACGCCATTTAAAACACCGCTAAGCTGGGGTTTCAATTTTGGCTGGCAGCAAGTGTCTGTAGATGCAGGTCAATTTAGCGAAACGAAACAACATGGCGTTGCTGAATTCAAAGCACAATCTGGATATAGCTGGGCCAATCAGGAACGTACACATTTGTGTTATGTGCAGTCTCAAATGCAGGTGCAGGGCGGTAAGTCTCTAGATGATGGATGGCGAGTGGGCCTTGGGCCGACACTGGGTTGCCAAAATATTTGGTCAGAAAAACTCAACAGTTTGGTTCAGGCAGAGCTTCCGTATTGGGAAGATACACATCAATGGAATCTGAAACTCGATGCTGAATTACAATATATCATCAACCAACAAAATGCTTTAAGACTAGGATACGAATACCAGCAACAAGATGATCAAGATTGGAATAAATTGAAATTGAGTTATGTATTTTTCTATTAATTTTTAAGATAGATAAAATGTGAAATATCAAATAAATTTGTTTTTTTATGTAAGTAAAGCAAGGTATGATTGCTAACTTTGTAATCGCTGTGGTTTGTGTCACCGAATGAATCAAGAATGTATTACAGGTCTAAGTCAGACTTGGAAAGATATTTGTGATCAATATACTGAAAATGAACATCTTGCAGCTTTGCAATTTATCCAGAAGCATGTTGAGCATTTAGTTACTGTTTTTTATGAAAAAATGTCGAGAGAACCAGCGTCAGCTGAATTTTTTAAAGACGATATTATTCAAAAAAGGCTCATCGACACCTTAAGAAAATGGTTATTAGAAACATTTAATGTTGCACTAAATAATGATTTTGAAATTTCGGTTAAAAGGCAGCAAAAAGTTGGAATGGTGCATGCGCGTGTCGGCATTCCGTCATGGTTGATTATGCGTGGTGTACGTGAAATAGAACGTAAAATATTTGAAATTTTAGAGCTAAACCAAACTCAAAATATTCTCCATATGTGTAGTTATATTGTGCAAATTATGGGATTTAGCACTGAAATTATGTGCCGATCTTATGAGATCAATACGGAAAAAAAGCAAGAAACCAAGCATAATTATCGCTTATTTTCAGCGATGCAAGATGTTGCAGTGCATAAAGATAAACAACGTGGTTCATTGCTCAATTGGGAAAATGAATTGATGTTTAAAATCTTTTCGGGAAATGTCAGTTTTTATCATTCCTTACTTTCAAAATCAGAATTTGGATTGTGGTTTATTCATAAAGCGGCATATGCTTTTTCGGGTTCAGATCAAGTTCAATTAATTATTGATCGAATTTATCAAGTGGATGAGCTAACGCAGCAAACCACACAAATAACGGATAAAGATGAACTGCAACATTTGATTCAACAGATTCGAGACTTAAATCGTGAAATTCAGCATTTAGTCGATCAATTATTTCAGGTGGCTGAATATATTGAGTCAGGCAATGATTCTTTGACGCAACTCCTAAACCGTCGTTATCTTAGTACTATTATTTCACGTGAAATTACTTTTGCACGTCAAAATCAAACGCCTTTGTCTTTGCTAGCCTTTGACGCAGATTACTTTAAAATGATCAATGATAAGTTTGGTCATGCGGCAGGTGATCTTGCACTGAAATTTATTGCCGAAGCTTTGCAGCGTTACAGCCAAGGTAGCGATTATGCATTCCGTATTGGTGGCGAAGAGTTCTTGTTACTCTTGGTGGACACCAATGTAAACCGTGCGATGAAAGTTGCAGAAAATATTCGCCAATATATTGAAAACGGAGTGATCCGAACAGTACAAGGTCAGCAATTTAGTTTAACCGTTAGCGTTGGTTGTGTGCAGTATAATGGTCATCCTGACTATCAACGTTTACTAGATGCTGCCGATATAGCACTCTATGCTGCCAAGAATACAGGTCGTAACCGTATTTACGTTGCTAAAACTGATTAGCAAACAAGATCATCTTCATCCTAAATGGATATTCACTTAATTTTGCTTTGTAGAAAATCTAAAAATTTTGCTTTTTGCTCTACATACTTGGGATGAACTTTAGCTTCATCCCATTTTTGTTTAAATACTCGTGCAGCAGCTGCTTTGACGGGATCCTCTTTTTGTCTTGGAAGCTCTTCGCGTCCATGTGCACCACTTAATCCTTTTTTATCATTAGGGACTGGACCCTCATATTTTTTACCACCTTTATGGTTGGCATAGCGACGTGCACGTGTAAAACCCATCTGCAAAAATTTACGTGCCATATCTGCACCGACAAAATCTTCAGCGTCCAAATACTCTTCAAAAAGTTGCCAAATTTTGGTGCTGCTTTCGATGGCTTTTTCTTCATTAGCAAATCGCCAATAAGGCAAAATTTCAGATTTATAAGGCTCTACGAGTAATACACCTTGTTCACCACGTCCAATTCTATAAAGTTCAGGGTGTTCGCGAAAATTTATTTTTTTAAAATCTAGACTGTAATCAAAACTATTGGAATGAACGCGTAATACACGCTTAGGTGTGGGGATGGATTTATTATTCATATTCACTCCATTACAACCTTACTCTATTTCAAGCTTAAGCTAAAAAAGTAGCCCCAGTTGGGGCTACTTTTATTTTGTCTTTTTGCTGGTGGATTTGGCTTTGGTCGTCTTGGGTTTTTCTCCCTTAGACTTGCTTGCCTTAGCATCCGTTTTCTTTTCTTTTGAAGATTTTTTGGTTGTTTTCTTCTCAGCTTTTGGCTTTTCCTCTTTAACCTTAGTGCTTGTTTTTGATGTGCTGGCTTTTTTAGGGGCCTCTTTTTTGTCAGCTTTAGATTTCGGCGAACTTTTAGTTGACGCAGATTTTTTAGCTTTTACTTTTTCATCTTTAGTTGCAGCTTCTTTTTTAGAAGTGCTGTCCTTAGATTTTTTTTCAGCAGTTTTCTTTGTTGCTTTGTTTGAATCTTTACTCGATGCTTTAGCTGATTTTTTTACTTTATCCTCATTCTTTTTTGCAGTTTTTGCCGTAGTTTTCGCTGTCTTTTTCTCATCTTTTTCAGTTGTCTTTTTTGCGGCTACCATAGTGATCACCCTTAGTTAGTAAAAAAAAGAAAATAGCAATGAATCTAAAGGATTCATCTTGTTTTCAATGTACGGACTAATCTTGAATATGGGGGGTGAAATCATGTTATGAAATGTTTAATTTATGAACAGAAATACATTAAGTAATTGATATCAATTTTATGCTGTAGTTTTGAGTTACAAGTCTTACAGCACGGTTACAAACAATATTTTTAAAAGATATTTTTTCAAAATAAATATTTTGGGCGATTAAACTTCTACAACCACATAGTATTTTTTGACGGCTTCGACAACTTCAAACTTGCCCTGAAACGATGGGGGAATAATGCCCGCATGGCCAGCAGAAACTTCGATATATCCGCCTTGTTGATCATGAATACGTACTAAACCTTCAAGGATAGTAAAAAACTCTTGTTTGTTCGGTGCAAAGACAATATTCCATGCGCCAACTTCACATTGCCAAATCCCGCAGTCCATATTGGGGTGTACATACAGGCTTGCAGTTTCACGTTTAGGATTGCCCTGAACCAAACGGTCTGGGCGAGGGAAGTCTATGCTGTGTTTGGCTTGCGCTAAACCCTGACCGGCAATATATACATCTGACATGATTCATCCTGAAAATAGTGCTTTGCTATCAAAGCAAACGATTTGCGACATTAAAACATAAATAGAAAAAGCCTCAAGAGTTTGAGGCTTTTTTTAAGAGCTAACGCTGAATGTTCTATTAATAGCTTTCAGGCACAGCACTTAAGAATTCACGACGTTCTTCTTTATTGGTTTTAAAGTCACCGACAAAAGAAACGGTACGTGTTGTAGACTCTTGTTTACCTACACCACGCATCATCATGCACATGTGAGCTGAATCAATCACCACAGCAACACCACGCGCACCAGTCACTTCAGCCACAGCTTCAGCGATCTGCTGAGTGAGATTTTCCTGAATTTGTAAGCGACGGGCAAACATTTCTGTAATACGTGCGAATTTTGATAAACCTAAAACATTGCCTTCTGGGAGATAAGCAATATGTACACGGCCATAAAAAGGTAATAAATGGTGCTCACACAATGAATAGAATTCAATATTCTTAACTAAGACCATTTCACGGTTATCTGATGGGAAAACCGCATTGTTGGTCACTTCTTCAAGTGTCTGGCTATAACCAGAAGTAAGATATGAAAAAGCTTTAGCAGCACGCATAGGCGTATCTTTAAGACCCGGGCGATTCAGATCTTCACCAACGGCAGTTAGGATATTTGCGTACGATTGCTGCATAGACATAAGACGTGTTCACTTACACTGAGAGATTGAACAAGGACGGCATTGTAGCAGAAAACTATTACAATGCCTTCTTTTGGAGTTAAATCCGATTATTGTTTAAACTGTGGGTTTTTTTCTGCACGTTTAAGCAGAACCAGTACAGCACCTGTGCCGCCTTGTTTTTCTGGGGCGCTCACAAATGCCAATACATCACGATGTTGACGTAACCAACTATTTACATAAGTTTTTAAAATTGCTTCTGGACCTTTGCCATGCACAATTTTAATGACGTTTTGATTGTCATCTTTCGCCATTTGAATAATTTGCAGCACGGCAGAACGGGCTTCTTCAACAGTGCAACCGTGTAAGTCGACAGCTTCAAACCAACGTAGATTACCAGCTTTCAAATCTTCAAAAACTTTATGTTGTAAGGTTGCAATGCGATAGCTTAAAGCAGCTTGACTGGCAACAGGGTTGAGCATCGCTTGCGTATCAGAAAGTAATGCATCATCTGTTTCCATAGGACCAATTGCAGCAGCACGTTTAGCCAACGTTTGCGCATCAGGTTTTTTACGACCCACTTTTTCCATTTTTGCAATATTTCCTGCATTCATTTTTTGAACACCTTGCATTTGCTTTTGGAAAAGCGCGAAGTCTTCTTCCTGCTCTTGTTCAACAGTCTTTGGCGTTGGCTCAGGCTGTTTAGCAATCGTTGAGGAATGTGGATTCGTAATTTGCTTTTTAAAAGATTTCAGTAGGTTGTACTGATCTTTTGAAAGCGAAGAATCGTGTTTGCTCATAATGAAAAAACGGGAAATATACAAAAATTTAGTGCAATTATAGCCTTAAATGGCACTGATTTGAACTGGAAAGACTTTATATAAAGAAGATCTCTTAATTCATTACAAGTCCTATTTGGGCTTCAAAGTTGAATTAATTAATTTAATAACTTTTTTATTTTTATATTGTTCTGCAAGAGCTAATGCTGATTGTTCTTCATTAAATTTAGAAATACACACGATTTCGGTTGAAGCGCCTTTTTCAAGTAAATAAGAAATTATCTGATATTGATTTAGGCGGATAGCTTTACCTAATGGGGAGCATCTAGTGAAATAATATGTTTGTGGTTCAACTTCATCTACTACAAGTTCATTTATTTTTCTCAGCTTCATTTTTTTGATGAAAGAAATATCTGTGTGCTCGATAGCCGCCATAATTAAGGTGGTATCATAAAATTCATTGTTTTCACCAAAATTTAAATATTCAAGATACAAATTTTTGGCTTTTTCATAATTATCAATATCATTTTTCTGTGTCAGGTTCTTTATCGCATTTTGGAAAAAATCATTCATATCATCAAAATCATTTATTGCTGCATGGAACATGAATATATTTATTAAATATGGCTCATCAGCTAAATTCTTTTTCAATAAATGAGGGGTATCTTTATAAAAAATCTGTTCAAAATGATTTAATTTTTCCATGGAAATAGGGTGAGATGTAATATTGATTGGTTTTGATAAAGAATTTTTATGTCCTTTAGAAATAGAAAAATAGTTTGAATTTTCAATATTCTTGTTTTTAGTATTGATTGAGAAATTAATGACTATTGGTAAGCCTTGATAACTAATGATTTCAATTTGATTCTTATTGAAATCATAAATTTTACCCTTTAGCACGTGAGTATTTATATTTGGAAAAATTTGATTTAGGTCAATCTGCGCAGCAATGATGCCTTCGGGCATATTGGAAATATTAAAGTAGAGGATATGATTTTGGTCAATATGATACGGTGAGCCAGTATAAAGAGTTATATTTTTTGTCCAACTTATCTGGTGTAGTGAAACCAAGATTAATGAAATGAATAGAAGAGTAGAAGAAATAATCGACTTCATTATTTTTAATTCTCAAATGAATAAAAATTATAAAAAGGATGTGTAATTTTTTTAATATGGATGCAAAAGAGAAAAAGGGTGAGCGAACTCACCCTACATATTTCATTTATATTTTATCTGGCACACCAAACAGCTCCTTAAACGCCTGATCAGGGCGTGGCTGCTTCATAAAACTTTCACCGACCAAGAATGCATGAATGTCATGTTCTTGCATCATCGCGACATCAGCAGGTGTTGCAATACCGCTTTCTGTCACAAGTAGGCGAGAAGGCTCAAGTAACTTCTTCAAACGTAATGATGTATTGAGGTCAACATCAAAGGTTTTTAAATTACGATTATTAACGCCTAGTAGACAATTGTCAGAAAGACGCATTGCACGCTCAAGTTCTTCTTCGTCATGTACTTCAACCAATACGTCGAGATTGTGCTCAAAAGCAGTTTTCGACATTTCTTCGAGTTGTTGATCAGACAAACAAGCCACGATTAATAAAATACAGTCCGCATGTAAAGCGCGTGCTTCAATTACGCCATAAGGATCAATTAAAAAATCTTTACGCAGCGCAGGTAAGTCACAGTTCTTACGTGCAATCTGAATGTTTTCATCGGCACCTTGGAAAAAATCCACATCGGTGAGAACAGACAAACATGCCGCACCAGCATCTTGATACTGCTGCGCAATTTCAGCAGGGTTAAAGTTTTCACGAATGATGCCTTTCGATGGTGATGCCTTTTTAATTTCAGCAATCACCCCCGGACGTTTAGAGCCGAGGTTTTGTGCAAAACCTCGAACAGGTGTAGCTGCTTGAGCTAGCTCTTCGACATCTTTATAGCTACGTTGTTTAAGACGGGCTGCAAATTCTTCTTTTTTACGGTCAACAATTTTACCTAAAATTGTATTGGCGATATCTACCATGATTTGAGTCCTAATCTTAAGCTTCGTATTCTTTTAAAGTTTTCGTAAATTCTGACAAAATGCCCATTTTCTCTAGAGCTTGACCGCCATAGATAATGTCATGTGCTAATGCAACACCTTGTTTATAGCTATTGGTTAAGCCTGAAACATAGATACCGGCACCTGCATTTAGGGCAATCATATTCGCGGCTTTATCACCGAGAGCAGATTTATTTTTACCTAAAGCATCTTTAATTAATTTCAGACTTTCCGCAGCACTATCTACAGATAGACCTGTTAAGGTTTGCGACTCGATATCTACAGCTTCAGGTTGAATTTCCCATTCAGTGACTTCGCCATCTTTGAGTTCAGCAACATAAGTACTTGATGCAAGGCTAATTTCATCTAAACCGTCTTTTGAATGCACCACCAAGACATGTTCTGCACCAAGCTGTTTTAAAACTTCAGCCATAGGACGACATAATTCTGTAGAGAAAACACCAATCACAAAACGTTTTACGCCGGCTGGATTTGTAAGCGGGCCAAGTAGGTTGAAAATACTACGGAAGCCCAATTCTTTACGTGGACCAGCAGCATATTTCATGGCTTTATGATGATTAGGTGCAAAGAGGAAACCCACGCCCATTTCACGAATACAGCGTTCAGTTTGCTGCATGTTCAGGTCAAGGTTAATTCCTGCCTGTTCTAAAAGATCAGAAGATCCTGATTTTGATGAAACACCACGACCGCCATGTTTGGCAATGGTTGCGCCTGCTGCTGCAATGACAAAACTAGACGCAGTAGAGACGTTAAATAAGTTTTGACCATCACCACCTGTACCAACGATATCCACCAAATGTGGCAGATCACTGACATCGATTTTGATCGCAAATTCACGCATTACACGTGCTGCGGCAGTGATTTCATCAATACTTTCACCTTTTTGGCGTAAGCCCATCATAAGTGCGCCAATTTGCGCATCGGTCGCTTCACCTTGCATGATGGTACGCATCACTTCTTCCATTTGAGGTTGAGTGAGTTCAATATTTTTCGTGATGTTATTTAAAGCTTGTTGAATATTCATAATATTTTTTGCACTCGATTAAGCGTAAATTTCTAAGAAGTTTTTAAAGATTTGATGGCCATGTTCACTAAGAATCGATTCAGGGTGAAACTGCACGCCTTCGACAGGCAATGTCTTATGTTTGACTCCCATGATTTCTTCCATCGTGCCATCTTCTTCATTGGTCCAGCAGGTCACTTCTAAACATTCTGGCAAAGTCGCTTGATTAATCACCAAAGAGTGATAGCGAGTAGCGGCAAATGGAGAAGGGAGGTTGCTGAAAATGCCTTGATCGCTGTGATACATGTCAGATAAACGACCGTGCATCACTTTTTTAGCGCGAATAATATCGCCGCCAAAAGCTTGTCCTATGGCTTGGTGGCCTAAACACACACCCAGTAAAGGAATTTTTCCCGCAAAGTGTTGAATCGCAGGAATTGAAATGCCTGCTTCACTTGGCGAACAAGGGCCAGGACCAATGACTAAATACTTCGGTTGCCATCGCTCGATATCTTCCAATGTCACGGCATCGTTACGTACAACTTTTACTTCCTGATTTAACTCGCCAAAATATTGGACGATGTTGTAGGTAAAAGAGTCATAATTGTCGATCATCAAAAGCATGAGCGTATTAACCTTTGAAATTTATGCACTTAAATGTGCTTTGAATAGTCCGAAATGATTCTAAATAGTTGTATATTGACCCAAATATCGTGTGGATATTTTAAATAGAAAAATAGTGAAATATTTAGAATGCAGCCAATCATAGCAAATATTATTCAATTTCTGCTGAACAATTTCGCCAAAGTTCATCGCAACTGAAATCATTTCAATAAATTTTCGACTTATAAATTTGGGATTTAATTTGAACAAGACATTAGGCTGAATTTAAGTGGGTAAAATATGTTCAATTGATATTTTAAAAAGATCTGCTTGATGTCGTTAAAAATAGCAATTCAGGCTCTAGATGGAAAAATATGAACCGTTTTGAAGCAAAATCACCAAAATGGAGCACAATTAATGTTAAGGTAAATTGATTAAAATTAAAACAAAATGGTTAAATTAACGTCAAAAAATGGATACTTTACGGGCTCAAAAAACCTAGATATCGATCATTAATTCAGTTATTACGCAGTATTTTTCCATTTATAACTAGCTAAGCCATTAGTTTCTATCGTATTTAAATTCGACCTTAAAGCTTTGATAAAATCTCAATGATTTTATCGTTGAAAGCGATTAATCATTTTGGTGCAAAACCAAGTTGCACTATTTTGATACACCTGCGAGAAGTTTTTAAACAAAAGTGATGAAGAGTGGCTGAATATGGTGCATTTACTGTTACACACAGTATAATAGTCGAAAAGCTAGGAGCTAAAATCTTCTATTCTGATAAGGAATTCAATATTTTAGCTTGGCTTTTAAAAGTTGGTACGGTAATTGCTTAATAACTACCAACTACTAACACGCACTTCAGTGTGCACAAAAAAATCATCGGAGCAAAATGAGCATGGCGAACAAGGTCCTTCAACTCATCCAAGAAAGTGGCGCAAAATGGGTCGATTTTCGCTTTACTGATACTAAGGGTAAAGAACAACACGTAACTTACCCAGCAGATTCAATCGACGAAGATACGTTTGAAGATGGCAAAATGTTTGATGGTTCTTCAATTGCTGGTTGGAAAGGCATTGAAGCATCTGACATGATCTTACGTCCAGATGCAGAAACTTGTTTTATCGACCCGTTCTTTGCAGAAGCTACAGTTGTTGTGACTTGTGATGTTATCGAACCTTCAACTGGTCAAGGTTATGAACGTGACCCACGCTCTATTGCTCGCCGTGCGGAAGAATACCTAAAATCAACTGGTATCGGTGATACTGCTTATTTTGGTCCAGAACCAGAATTCTTCGTATTTGACGAAGTAAAATGGGACATCGATATGTCTGGCGCGCGCCACACATTAATCGCTGAAGAAGCTGCTTGGTCTACTGGTAAAGATTACGAAGCGGGTAACTCTGGTCACCGTCCACGTGTGAAAGGTGGTTACTTCCCAGTTCCTCCTGTTGATTCTTCACAAGATATGCGTGCAGATATGTGTGCAAAAATCGAAGACATCATGGGCCCAGGTCGTGTAGAAGTACATCACCACGAAGTTGCATCTTGCCAGCTTGAAATCGGTGTAAGCTTCAACACTATGGTTCGTAAAGCGGACGAAGTTCAACAGTTCAAATATGCGGTTTGGAACGTTGCTCACCAATATGCTAAAACTGCTACGTTTATGCCTAAACCAATGGTTGGCGATAACGGTTCTGGTATGCACGTTCACATGTCGATCTCTAAAGACGGCAAGAACTTGTTTGCTGGTGATGAATACGCTGGTCTTTCAGAAATGGCGTTGTACTTCATTGGTGGTGTGATCAAACACGCTCGTTCATTGAACGCAATCACAAACCCATCAACTAACTCGTACAAACGTTTAGTTCCACATTTCGAAGCACCGATTATGCTTGCTTACTCAGCACGTAACCGTTCAGCTTCTATTCGTATTCCTTATGTTTCTAGCCCTAAAGGCAAACGTATCGAAGCACGTTTCCCTGATCCAATGATGAACCCGTACTTAGGTTTCGCTGCACTTCTTATGGCTGGTCTTGACGGTATCCAAAACAAGATCCACCCAGGTGAAGCTGCTGACAAGAACTTGTACGACCTTCCTCCTGAAGAAGAAGCTAAAATCCCTACAGTGGCTCATAGCTTAGATATGGCGCTTGAGGCTCTTGCAGCTGACCATGATTACCTTCTTAAAGGTGGCGTGTTCACTAAAGAAATGCTTGATGCCTACATCGAACTTAAAACTGAAGAAGTTCGTCGTCTTAACACGACAACTCACCCAGTTGAATTCGACATGTACTACAGCTTGTAATTCTGTACAGAATTGCACTGTAAAAAGACCCGCCTTGTGCGGGTTTTTTTATAGGATGGGTTAAGATAAAGCAAAGAGTTGAATGAATATCTAAACATGGCAAAACCACGTAAAAAACATACCGGTTTTTTCCCTTGGATTGATCCAGCGGATCAGGCAAAGGGATTTAAACTCAACTTCTCAGAAGTGACTTATTTGGAAGCAGGGCGGACCGTTGAAGGTTATAAGCAGGCTGAATTTGTCGAACTGAAAAACCCAGAGCTAGCATTGGAGTTTGAATACCCTGAAAGTTTTTATATTACGACCGAAGGGCTGGTTCTGATTAAAACGCCGCAAGGGAAGTTCGAAGCCATTGCCAAGACAGATAACTTTTAATTTAACACGAAAATATTGAATTGAAAAAAATGACTTTCAACGTTGCAGGTCATTTTTTATTGAATATCTCGTAATTTGCCAAACGTTATTGCAAACCATGCTGTTTTAAATTGTCGATTTCATAAGGCGCATCTTCGGCGGGGTAGCGTAAGTTTTCTAATCCTTTGGTTTTTGCAATAGACCAAATTACACTTTCACCCGCAGGGATGTTTTGGCTGTGCTGCGTATATAAGGGATCTTGCAGGGCGTCTGCTGCTGAAATAAAAGTCCAGCCATGCTGCTGAAAAGCAGTAATGACATCCTTTAAAAATGCGGCATTAATAGCATTCACATGTAAAAGTAAAACATGCTGTGGCGAACGATTTATGGTGAGCTGGGCAAGTTGGTCATAATAATCTGCTCGGTGAAGCAGGTGAGCAATATATGCTTGTTTTAGTCGGTCTAATTTGTCCTGATCTTGCAGTTTGGCATAGTCGAGATATTTTCGGTTATAAAACCAGTCACTGGCATCGATACTCACACCGCCAATGCGGTATTGATGCTGCTCTAACCATTGATAGACAGCATCACGCTTTTTAGTGCTATTACCTTCTTTTAAAAAAGGATACCGGTAAATACGTGTGTAATTTGGCAGCGTTTTTAGCACTGTATCCGCCTGTTCAATGCTATGCAGATAATCTTTTAATGTGACATTTTCTTTATTTAGATTTTGGTGCAGTGCACTATGATTGCCAATTAGATGGCCTGATTGTCCCCAGTCTTGAATCAGTTGCTTGCCTTGATAATCACCAATTTTAATCAGGCTAGGGAAGACAATAGTTTTGATTTGTTGATCATGCAGATGTTTTAAAATTTGGGCATTGATTTGTTCCGCTTGTGCGTTAAACACTGGATTTAATCCATCATCAAAACTGAGTGCAATAGATTTTGCTTGAACCGTGATATTGGCGCAAAGTAAAACGAAAAAAATAAAAACATGTAGCGGGTAAAATGGAAACATTATGCTTGTGTAATTTAGTGGTTATCCACGACATCATACTGTGTATGTGAGGTTTGTGTTGATTGCATATGTAATGAAGTGCTTAAGCTGTTTTGGTTTTGCTCATTTTACTGAAAACAAGCTATTGGTCATGAAAAACGATGTTGAGTTGGTTACACTAATGATTCGCTATACTCAGCAAATGGTTAAAGGGAAATGGAATATGCAGCGTCAAGCATGCGAAATGCGGGATAAAAGAATGTCTCCTGAATTAAGAACATGGTTGTATGCTTCGGGTTCATTAACCCAACAATTAACAGATTTTGCCCAAGGTGTATTTAAAGTTGAGCCGAGTATTGAGCAATTTCAACGTATGACGCTTCAAGATGCACGGTGGCTACAAATGCCAATACAGCACATAGCTTGGGTACGTGAAAGTTATTTATATGGCTGTGAAGCTGAGCCGTGGGTCAAGGCAAAAAGTATATTTCCAATCCTTAGCATACAAGGGCGTGCGCGGATTTTTCAGCATATTGGTAAAAAACCCATCGGACATTTTTTATTTCAGCGTACCAATCCGAAGTGTGAGCGGCGTGTATTGTGGCTAGACGATGGTTGGACACGTCAGAGCTGTTATACTTGGCATGGTTGTAAATTTATAGTTCAGGAAACTTTTTTAGCGAGTTTTGAGCAATATTTGCAGAAATAACATTACCAGATGAAGGACAGTCATGGCCGTGGTGCAACAGATTACTTGGCAGCAGCGTTTAGAAGCTTATTACTATTTATGTCGCTTCGATAAGCCAATTGGCACGGAACTGGTTTTTTGGCCAACCATGTGGGCACTGTGGATTGCCAATCAAGGAACACCGCAATTCAGTATTTTGATTCCCATGATTTTGGGCACGATATTTATGCGTGCAGCAGGTTGTGCGATTAATGACTTTGCTGACCGTAAAGTCGATGGTGCTGTGGAAAGAACCAAGCATCGTCCTTTAGCCACTGGAGTGATTAGTGCTAAAGAAGCCATATATGTGTTCTTGATCTTGGTGTTTGCTAGCGCATGTATGTTGTTCTTTTTACCGATAGAAACTTTTTATTGGTCCTTTGGGGCATTGTTTTTAGCGTTCATTTATCCCTTTATGAAACGCTACACGCATCTGCCACAAGTATTTTTAGGTGCGGCATTTTCATGGTCGATTCCTATGGCTTATACCGCTGTGGGGCAAACACCTGATTTGACTTGCTGGTTATTGTACTTTGGTAATTTGGCGTGGACCGTTGCGTATGACACACAATATGCCATTACTGACCGTGAATATGATTTGAAAATTGGCGTGAAATCGACTGCGATTTTATTTGGTAAATACGATATTGAAATCATTTCTTTATTACAGGCGCTAAGCATTGTATTGATTGGTTCTGCGTTGTATTTAGAAGATCTCTTGATGCCATTTGGTTTAGTTGCAATGTTGGCTGTGGCTGCCGATTTTATTTACCAATGGACTAAAACTAAAGACCGTGATCCGCAGTTATGTTTTTGGGCGTTTCGCCATAACCGTTGGGTAGGGTTTATGATTTTTATTGGAATTTTTATGGCATTGGCTCTTTAATGTCATTGATCTGAAACTGTTTAAATTGAACTAAAGCATCCTATTCGGGTGCTTTTTTTTATGCATTAATAAAAAGGCATGTAGTTTCATGTTTAAAGAATAATGATGAAAAAGGATATTTTATGAAACGTTCAAAAATAGCATTAGCTTTGACAGTTGCAGTTTCTATGCTGTCTTTAACCGCGTGTAATGACGATGATAATGACTCATCATCTTCGAATCAAAAATCAACATTTGTGTCTGAAGCAAATTATGCTATAGATACTGTAGACAATACATCGTCCATTAAAGTCATGACGTATAACATGACCAATGTGCAGGGGAAAGCAGCAACAGCAACAGCCTTAGTATTATTTCCAAAAGCTACACAACCTAAAGATGGGTATCGTGTTGTGGTATGGGAGCATGGGACAGTCGGGGCAGGAGATGAGTGTGCTCCAAGTAAAAATGTAATTCATCCACGTTTTAAAATTCTAGCTAACACGCTTATGGCGGCAGGTTATGTAATTGTGGCGCCAGATTATGAGGGTTTAGGAACCAAGGGGGGTCATCCATACCTTAATTTATCAAGTGCGGCAAATTCGGCGCTTACTGCAGTTAAAGCGGCAAAAGAACATTATGGTAAGCAACTCAATGGTCAGTGGATGTCGATTGGTCAATCGCAAGGTGGTCATGCATCCTTAGGGACGGCGGAATTTGCGAATACCGATACTAATTATAAAGGTGCAGTAGCAGCCGCACCTGCGTCGAGTTTAGGCACGATTATTAAGATCTATTTAGATCCAAAACTAAATGTTGATGCAAATGGTCAACCTAAACCCCATGGATTGAATAGATTGGATGAACAGTTGGCACAAGTGCGTTATGCACTTAGTATGGGGCAGCTTTCGGAGGTTCAAGCACAAGCGTTAATTGATCAAATTGCAGATGGCTATGCTGAGCTTTTGGCATATGCTGCATTGACCAGTTCAGGTATTAAAGCCTATGAGCCAAATTATGATTTAAAAAATATTTTTACTGCTGATGCCGGTGTTATTGCAGAAAAAGCCTATGGACGTACAGGGGATGACGGTGCATGTTTAAGTTATGCCGATCCAAATGGCGCAAATGGTTTGCAAGAACAGTTTAAAGCAGCTGTGATTGAATTTTTAAAGGATCCAACGCATACGGTTTCACAGTATGGAATTGATTTGAATAAAATTGATACCGATCCTGTTGTTCAGAAATTTTTAAATGATAATCAGCCAGCGACAAATGCAACTGCTGCCAAAGTAATTAAAGCGCCTGTGTATATTATTCAAGGTGCAAATGATCAGGCAGTTATTCCTGTGGTTACGCAAGCGCTATTTGCAAATATGAAAACACAAGCGACGAAGTATTTCCCAGAAGCAAATTATGCTGAAGGTTATCAATTAGACGTTGTGCCAAAAGCAAGTCATACACAGGCGATTATCTGTAGAAATGCGCAAGCGGTCGAATTTATTCAAGCTAAAATGTCTGCAGGTACAGGTATTGTCTTAACCAATGAGCAAAAAGATGCAAGCCAAAGTCCACATTGTAAGGGTGTAGCTGCTTCAAGCTAAGTTTTTTCAATAATAAAAAAAGGAGCATGTCTCCTTTTTTTTGCATATTGGATTATTAATCATTCAATCCTTGAAAATGAGGTGCATAGTTAGTTCGAGCAAAGAATGTTATGAAGACTTGAGCGAATTTTGTTTTTTGCTATATTGGGCGTCGAATTATTTATGTATATGAAAGAATAGTTATGTCTGAAGTAAAGCCAAAACCCAATACCAAAAAGATGATCACTCTGATGGCACTTGGGCTATTGATTCCTATATTTTTGGTCAGTATGGCTTTTCTTGCAGTCAATAGTGATGCCAAAAACCAAGAAAAATATAAGCAACAACAAGCTGAGATGATTGAGCGTATTAAAGCAAAAGAAGCACAAGATGAGGCTTTGGCTGCTGAGGCTGACCAAGCAGTATCAGAAGTGCTGGCAGCTCAAGAGTCAAATGCTCAATAAAATTCTGCTTACGTTATGGATGTGAATGCAATGCGCATTCACTCAATGTTCGATTGTACTTTAGGTATTTAACAACTATTTATTTACATCATGCCTGAGCGTGTGAACTGTTGGAATACTGGTATAGCGGATTACACGGTAGCCAGCTTCTTCAAGCATTGCATCACGTTCAGCATCTTCTTGCTCTTTGCCTATATGACTGGGGTCATCCAGTTCGATAATTACAAGCACATCGTAAGTTTGGTCAAGTATGACAAAATCAGTGACTTTTCGATTAAATCTATTTCTGATTTTGTAATTTTGAGTGGTGATCAGTGTGCTAAACGCCACTTGTGCTAAAATGTGGTAGTCCGGAAATGCTTCATTTAAACGATGAAACATCTTACTTTCAAAGGCAGTGATTACACGACGTGGGAAAAACTTTTGTTTGCTTCTAAACAGTCTCGGAAAGACTAAGCAGACAAGGGCAAAAGTTGCCAAGCAACCAATAATAAAAAATGTAAACTGACTGAGATTTGGCACGAAATAAACTACATATATGAAAAAAGCCCACGTCATGATGCGTGGGCTTTTTAGAATTTGGCTCTCCAACCTGGGCTCGAACCAGGGACCTGCGGATTAACAGTCCGTCGCTCTACCGACTGAGCTATTGGAGAATCTGCACGCATTCTATGGGGCAAATGCAGTGAGGTCAAGTCAGAATTGCAAAAAATAAGGAAATTTAGGCTGAATGTATTAAATATAAACACCTTTAATATAAAGCGTTTTTAAAACTTAAGCTCTGACTATTCTTTCTAATGTGGTCGGAGAGCTAAGTGAATAGCTTAGGTCATAGAGCAAGTTATACTTATCTTAAAACAAAAGTCAGAGCATAAAAAAAGCCCACGACATAATGCGTGGGCTTTTAGAATTTGGCTCTCCAACCTGGGCTCGAACCAGGGACCTGCGGATTAACAGTCCGTCGCTCTACCGACTGAGCTATTGGAGAATCTGAAGTGGATTCTAAAGATGTATGGGAGGGTGGTCAAGCCTGATTTAAATAAAATACTTAAAAATCAAATTAAGTGTTTTAAAAATAGCCGAATCAGACAACTTGGTACATATACGGATACTTTTTAGGAAAGCAAAAACAAAAAAGTAGGTATGCTTTGTTAAATATCAGGCAATAAAAAACCCACTTCGCAATGAGTGGGCTTTTTAGAATCTGGCTCTTCCACCTGGGCTCGAACCAGGGACCTGCGGATTAACAGTCCGTCGCTCTACCGACTGAGCTATGGAAGAATAGATGGCTCTCCAACCTGGGCTCGAACCAGGGACCTGCGGATTAACAGTCCGTCGCTCTACCGACTGAGCTATTGGAGAATCTGATGCGCATTTTAGGGATGAATTTTAAAGTGGTCAAGCAGATTTGATGAAATGACTATTTGAATGTTTTTTTATTGTTCAAGTCTAGAAATTTTTTCTTAAATAGCGGTTATTTTTGAAGTTTTTTATATCATCTAGGTTGCTGATTTGCTTTATCGTCAAATTTTGTAGATTTAAATTTTTAAGCGTAGTTATACGTTTCTCTTGATCTAAAGGAATTATAATTTGGAATAATAAATATATTTCTAAAATTTGATGGTTTGCGAAGGTATCTAAATGAAATTTAGAAAAAGACATAACAGGTTTAATGGTGTTTTGGAGTAGATTAAAAAGATTTTGATTGTGTTTGAATACAATCCTTAATAAATATTCATTACCGACAGGTAATAGTTTGTAGTGACTTTTTGTGTTGTTAATGGGTATGCTTTCTATTTGATCATAGTTAAACTGAATTTTCATTATATAAAGTTGAATTATACAATGACTTTCGAAAAATCTAATTTGTGGCAGTCCATTTTTGATGATAAGTAAAATTAAGACGAATTCCATAATTGATAATCCAGTCAGTATTAGTGCTGAATTAAAGCTATATTTAATAGATTCTTGAACATAAGAGTAACTCACATACTGGATTATAGTGATAAAGATAAACATCACTAATATTTTGGTATATTTTGCTTTTATGATTAGTAATGGCTCTTGATTCATTCTTTTGTGTAATATTGTTTGTTGTGGCAGTATGATATTTAAAGCATAAAAAATCACCCTAAAAGGGTGATTTTTTTACTTTAAAATAAGTTTTAAAACTTATTTTTCAACGCCAGCAGCTTGACCTGCATATTTAGCGTTTGCATAGTCCCAGTTCACTAGGCTTTCTAAGAAAGTAGAGATGTATTTAGGACGAGCGTTACGGAAATCGATGTAGTAAGCATGTTCCCAAACGTCGATAGTCAACACTGCAACTTTACCGTGAGCAAGTGGAGTGTCAGCATTTGAAGTTTTAAGGATAGAAAGGTTACCGTTTACTTCGTCAGCAACTAACCAAGCCCAACCTGAACCGAACTGAGTTGCAGCAGCATTTGCAAATTCTTCAGCGAATTTTTCGTAAGAACCGAAAGCTTCGTCGATTTTAGCTGCTAAAGCGCCAGTAGCTTTACCGCCACCGTTTTTAGCCATACAGTTCCAGTAGAATGTGTGGTTCCATACTTGAGCTGCATTGTTGAAGATACCAGCTTTAGAAGCATCGCCTTTAACAGCAGTGATGATTTCTTCTAAAGTTTTGCCAGCAAGGTCAGTACCTTCAATTGCTTTGTTTAGGTTAACCACATAAGTATTGTGGTGTTTGTCGTGATGGTATTCTAAAGTTTCTTTGCTGATATGAGGAGCAAGATCTTCGTAACCGTAAGGTAACGCTGGTAAAGTAATCGTTGTCATGTTTTCAATTCCTTGCATTTTGCTGGGTTTTGACATTAAGTGCCGTTATTGTAATAGATTCTTGCAGTAAAATGCGCATTGCTTATAAATAACAATACAGAATAAAGCCTGAAAATATACGTATAAGGACTGAGCCAAAGACCAGAACGATTTAAATTAAATCGGGTTGTTTAATTCGAAATAACTATACTCAATATTGAACTGTTCTGAAATAGCTTTTGCGAGTCGTTGTACACCATATCTTTCAGTTGCATGATGTCCACATGCATAATAATGCACATTTAATTCTTCAGCTTCGTAAAAAGTACGTTCACTCACTTCACCTGAAATGTACGCATCACAATCTAATGCAGCGGCTTTGCCAATAAAGTCCTGTGCGCCACCCGTACACAAACCAATTTTTTGAATCGATGGTTTATCTGCCGGCAAGTGAATGACATCAAATCCTAATTTTTCAGAAACGAAGTCTTTAAACGCTGTTGGAGTCATTGCTTGTTTTAAATAACCAACATTGCCAATAGGATTGCGCTCAGTAGGATCTAAGGCTTCAATATTCTCTAATTCGAGCAAATCTGCTATCGCTACATTATTACCTAAAGTAGGGTGACTATCTAAAGGTAAGTGATAAGCTACGAGTGAAATATCTTTTCTGATCAGGCTTTTGATGCGTTTGCCGCGCATACCAGTGATTGGGTAAGCTTCACCTTTCCAAAAATAACCATGATGTACCAATAACAAATCAGCTTTTGCTGCTATCGCGGCTTCAATCGCTGTTTGTGACGCTGTAACTGCACATAAAATTTTATGCACTTCTGCTGAGCCTTCAATTTGCAAGCCGTTGGGAGCATAGTCCTTAAATTCATGTGCTTTGAGTGTGCTGTCACACCACTGAATAATTTCACTTAACTGAGCCATATACTGTCCAAAATCTCAAAGAGATGCATCAAAATTTACGATTGTTTAAATTGTAACTAAAGAATCACAAATCTCTGTGTTTATTTTTAAGTTTGTTGAAAATATTACATTACAATACGATATAAATTATTTAGCCATCAATGAATTATAAAATTTAGAGGATATAGACGTGCGTCGGACCTTTACATGGTTACCTTGGGTATTATTAATACTTGTGATCATCGGTTTCTTTACATGGCAACAGGTTCAAAAACCTAAAGCACCCATTGCCCCAGATGGGGTTAAAATGCCTGCAGAAAAGGTTGAGCCCCTCATTGATACGTCGCGTACAGGCGGTGTAGTTTCGTATAGTGCTGCGGTAAAAGTTGCTGCTCCAGCGGTTGTCAATATTTTCACTACGCAAAAAGTGAAACAATTGGATCATCCTTTATTAAATGATCCTGTTTACCGTGAGTTTTTTGGTAATCAACTTCCAGATCAAACCAATCAAAACGAAAATAGTTTAGGTTCAGGTGTGATTGTTCGTCCAGATGGCTATATTTTGACGAATAACCACGTGATCGCACAGGCCGATCAGATCGTTGTGGCTTTACATGATGGTCGTCGTGCTGAAGCGAAAGTTGTGGGCACAGACCCAGATACAGACTTAGCTGTGATTAAGATTGAAATGAGTCAATTACCGGTTTTGCCATTTAAGCTAAGTGGCAATGAAGTCGGTGATGTCGTCCTAGCGATTGGTAACCCTTTTGGCGTGGGTCAGACGGTTACGCAAGGGATTATCTCTGCTACAGGTCGTTCAGATTTGGGAATCAACACTTACGAAGACTTTATTCAAACAGATGCGGCGATCAACCCCGGCAACTCTGGTGGTGCTTTAATTGATGTTGCAGGAAACTTAATTGGTGTAAATACCGCGATCTTCTCGCAGTCAGGTGGCTCTTTGGGGATTGGTTTTGCCATTCCTGCAAAAGTATGTCAACAAGTATTGAACGCTATTTTAAAAGATGGGCGAGTGGTTCGTGGTTGGTTAGGTATTAGTTTACTTCCAATTAAACAAGAAAATATTTTAGATCCACGGGTGAATGGTGTGATTGTCGCAGATGTCATTCGTAATGGACCTGCAGCACAAGCAGGTTTAAAACGTGGTGATAAAATCATGAAAGTGAATAATGAGCTGATTACCTCGACTTCGCATTTAATCAACTACGTTGCACAACAAGCGCCATTGAGCACTATGCAAATTGACATTGAGCGAGACGGAAAGGCGATGACATTGCCGGTACAAGTAGGAGAGCGTAAACCGCAAACTCAAAACAGTGACTCGCAATATATTCCATTACCACGTTAGTATAGAAAATCCCTCTTCATGAGGGATTTTTTTTGAGTACCTTTTTTTGTATATCGCTTTGAAGAGCATCGTTTGCGCCAAACAATGCGCTTTGTAATTGAAATATCAATTACAAAAATGCATTGCACACTTTGCTGAATTTGGCTTAATTTATAAGCAATAATAATCAGATAAGCGTATAAGAATATGAGCTTTTTACCCGCTGAACATGCCAAAGTTTTATCCAGTCAAGCCAATTTAGATATCGCCTTATATAAGACACGTTTGGCTTTGCTGATTGAGGAAAATGCCAAACAGGGGAATACCGCCGTATTTACGGTTTTACCCAAGCATTTAGCTTTAGAAGAGATTCGAAGTTTATCTGCTGAGCTTACAGAATTGGGATATCAAGTTCGATTTGAAGTGAATGAATTCTTCTATAATTTTAATGTCTACTGGATTTGATTCGGGATTCACTGCATTTAAGGTCCTAAGTTAAAAACAAGATGAAACCCTTTAGAAAACCACGCTAAGCGTAGTTTTCTAAAACTGTTTTATAACGCAGTAACTTATTTAGATTTTTGATAGTCATTAATGACTTCAAGTGCCGCACGAAAGGCTTCTTGAGTCGCCGGTGCGCCACAATATGGCAAACTATGAAGTAACACTTCCTGAATTTCTTCTACAGTCGCCCCATTATTTAAAGCACCTCGGACATGACCCTTGAGTTCTGTTGGACTTTTTTGTGCAGTTAAAAATGCAATGGTAATCAGTGAGCGATATTTACGGGGTAAAACGCCTTCACGCTGCCAAGTTGAACCCCATGCATGCTCATTAATCCAATCTTGCAAAGGTTGAGTAAATGGCACGGTATTGTCTTGAGCACGTTTAACGAAACTTTCACCCATAACTTCAGTACGAACTTTTAAGCCATTTTCATAATCTTGTTGTGACATGTAGCAAACCCTCTGTGATGTAATTTTGCAGTACAGCCTATACCTTTGACTCTGCGATACCATTGGCTGATGGTCGTATAAAAAAGCCATCCCATTGTTTAAGAATGGAATGGCTTTTATTTTGAGAAAAATAAAGCTTAAAAGCGATGCAGAAGCTGATTAATAACGTAGAAATGCTTCTGGTTCATCATCGGTGTGTTGTTGCTTTTTCACTTCTGGTGCAATGGTTAAATGTGGATTGGATAGCTCAAGTTCGTGGATGAGTTGCATATCGAAAACATCTGTGAGCATACTGTCATAGCGTTGAATGTTGTAAGTGCTGAGCTGTTCAGCTTCGGAGGCAGTAATGACTTTTTGTGCAATTGCATCGGCTATATGTGCTTCAAAAGTTAAACCTTTAAATTGGCCTTTAGATTCAGCTTTTTTAAATTGGTTCCACAGCGGTTCAATTTTCAACAATTGTAAAAAGGCATTTTCCATACGACCAGAAACTTCATCTGCTGCAGTGCTGTAATACACGTGCTTTTTCAGTTCTTGGCGGAAAGTATTGTCTAGCATCATTTGAGTGGCAACTTCACGTTTTAAACGGTCTGTCGGTTTAGCAACAACTCGTCCAAACGGAAAGCAGATGATTTTTACTACGCTTGCTGCTAGTCGCATTGGGAAGTTATCAAATAAGCCATGGAAAGCTTCTTCAACATTGTACAAAGCTTTATCTAATGCAAGTTGCGCATGTAATTGTTCAGCTTCGCTTCTTTGACCTTGTTCATAATATTTAAGAATAGCCGTTGCTATAAATAAATAAGAGTGAATGTCCGCCAAACGTCCCGAAAGCATTTCTTTACGTTTAATATCGCCGGCTAAAAGGCCAAGACACATATCTGCAGTCAGCGCGAAATCGGCACTGAATCGATTAATTTTTTTATAGTAGGGGCGACTAAATTCATCTGCTGAAGCAGGTGAGTCTGATGGGCCACCAGTGAACGCATAAGCAAAGGCACGTGCAGTTCGGTTAAAAGTATAGCCCAAGTGCTTAAAGAGCATTTCGTTGAATGTATTGAGTGCAGTGTTTTTATCTTCGGCTTGAAGTAATTGTAGCTCTTCAAATAAATATGGATGACAACGCATGGAGCCTTGTCCAAAAATCATCAGAGAGCGACTTAAAATATTGGCGCCTTCGACGGTAATTGATACGGGAATGGCCTGATAATTCAAAGCTAAAAAATTACGAGGTCCCATTTGCACGGCACGTCCACCGACGATGTCCATGCCATGATTGACTACTTTACGCATGGTTTCAGTGGCATAGTATTTGGCCATTGCAGTCATTACAGCAGGTTTGCCGCCTTGGTTTAAACCACAAGTCACCAAATAGCGGAATGCTTCAAGCATATAAGCATCTGATGCGATATCACTCGAAGCTTCTTGTACACCTTCAAAATTACCCACGGAAATTTTAAACTGCTGACGAACTTTGGCAAATGCACCGACATTTAGATATGCCATTTCACCGGCTGCCGTTGACAATGCAGGGAGTGAAATACCACGACCAACCGCTAAGCATTCCATTAGCATACGCCAGCCTTTGCCGGCATTTTCAATCCCTCCAATGATCCAGTCTAAGGGAATAAAGACATCTTTACCTTCAACTGTCCCATTCATAAATGGTGAGCCTGGATTATGACGAGGGCCTGTAATGACACCGTCATGACTCGCCGGTAGCAGCGCGCAGGTGATACCATATTCCGTTTTATTTTTATCTCCCAATAAGCCATCTGGATCGTATAACTTAAATGCAAGACCAATGACGGTGGCAATTGGTGCAAGAGTAATCCAGCGTTTGGAGAAGTTCATGTTTAAGCCGAGCACTTGTTGTCCCTCAAAGGTGCCATAACAGACAACACCTGTATCTGGAATAGCACCTGCATCCGAACCGGCTTCAGGACTGGTAAGTCCAAAACATGGAATTTCTTCACCTTTTGCAAGGCCAGGGAGGTATCTGTCTTTTTGTGCTTCGGTACCATAGTGTAGAAGTAATTCCCCCGGTCCAAGCGAGTTGGGCACCATACAACTGACTGCGGCAGTGAGTGATCGGGATGCAATCTTGCTCATGACACGGCTTTGTGCAAATGAACTAAATTCACGTCCTCCATACGATTTTGGAATCACCAGTCCTAAGAAGCCATTATCTTTAATAAATTGCCAAGCTTCTGGTGGGAGGTCTTTATGTTTATGGTGAATATCCCATTCGTTGAGCATGGCACAAAGTTGTTCGACTTCATTATCAATGAAGGATTGTTCTTCAGCGCTGAGCTGAGGGTAGGGATAAGCCTCAAATTTTTTCCAATCAGGAGCGCCCATAAATAGCTCTTTTTCCCACCAACTTGTTCCTGCATCCAACGCTTCACGTTCCGTAGTACTCATACTCGGCATTGCATTTGCTAAGGTTTTATAGGCAGGTTTGGTGAGCAGATTGAGCCGCAGTGGGTCAATCAACACAACTAAACTCAAAGCAATAAGAGGGATGCCAAGTATTAATGACCATGGGGTTAAAAAGGCGAGTGCAATTGAAACAAATATCAGTGTTATTGCGCCTACAGCTCGTGAAAGTTCAAAGAAAAAAACGGCCCAAAGAGCAAAAATAAAGAGTACTGCACTGAGTATAAATAGCATTTGTTATGGCTCCAGTGACAAGGGCCAGAGCGTTATGCGTTTAAAACAGCCTACATGCGTTTAAAAATGATCTCATCTTTTGTCTTTCTGATTTTAAAGTGCATGAGACTGTCAAAATGGCATCACTCGGCTGGTGAGTATGATTGGACAATTGCGCGAATATAATGAAAGCGCAAATAAATTGTTATCAATAGGTTGATTAATAAATAATCACAACACAATCCCTATCGGGCAAAGAAATGTCACATTACGTAAACTTGGATGATTCGATATATTGGGTTGAACATTGCATACAGGTGTAAGGAACGCACTATTTTCGAAAAATCTTATATTGGTAAACGAATTGGGCTGAGTGTGAAAGTCACAAAAAAGCCCTCAATCAATGAGGGCTTTTAATTTGCGATGTTTTAAATCTTTGCGTGATTAGGCTTCAATCGTTTGAACTGCAATTTTCTTTGCAGGATCAGTTTTACGACGTACCGCAGGCACTGGCTCACCATAGTATTGACGGTCAGCAAAGTAGCTTGAACGGACCATTGGTGCAGCCCAAATGTTTTTGAAACCAAGCTTTTGACCATGTGCAGTGTAACGCTCAAATTCTTCTGGGCTTACAAAACGGTCAATAGGGGCATGTTCTTTAGAGGGCTGTAAGTACTGACCAATGGTGACATAGTCAACATCGTGTGCTTTTAAGTCGTCTAATAGCGCAATGACTTCTTCTTCAGTTTCACCAATACCGACCATCAAACCACATTTGGTAGGGACATCTGGGCAGTATTCTTTAAACATTTTTAATAAGTTTAGAGAGTGTTGGTAGTCAGAACCTGGACGCATTGCTTTATACAAACGTGGCACAGTTTCAATGTTGTGGTTAAACACATCAGGTGGGCACTCCGTCATGATACGAAGGGCAACATCCATACGACCACGGAAGTCAGGGACTAAAATTTCCAAAAGTGTTTTTGGACTCAAGTCACGAGCTTCTTTAATACAGTCAACAAAGTGCTGCGCACCGCCATCAACTAGGTCATCACGGTCGACAGAAGTAATTACGGCATATTTCAAACCAAGATTGGCAATGGTTTCTGCCATGTGACGTGGTTCATCTGGGTCAAGAGCATTGGGACGACCATGTGCAACGTCGCAGAATGGGCAACGACGAGTACAGATATCGCCCATAATCATAAAGGTTGCAGTACCGCCACCGAAACATTCAGGTAAGTTCGGGCAAGCCGCTTCTTCACACACGGTATGTAATTTTTGTGCGCGCAAAGTTGTTTTAATACGTTGAACTTCATCAGGGGCAGCCATTTTGACCCGAATCCAGTCAGGCTTACGAGGCGTTTCAACCGTTGGCACGACCTTCACAGGTATGCGAGCGACTTTTTCTGCGCCACGAAGTTTTACACCCTGTACAGGTTTACGGTTCTCAGACATATTCAACTTTTCCACTGTTTTTGACAAGGAGATATTCAAAAAATTAGCTCGATCATTATAGCGGACTTGAGCTTAAATAGGGGGAAAACGATATTCATATAATAAATGTGGTTATCACATAATATATGTGAGCTAAATATCCAAAAAAGTTAGGATATACGTCATAATACAGCCTAGATTAAAGAATATTTGTAAAGGAGCGTTGAATGCCACGTAAGAAAGAGGTCGTTAGTGGAACTTTCGTGAAATACGATGCGGTAGTTCTGGGTTCTGGCCCTGCGGGTGAAGGCGCTGCAATGAAACTTGCTAAATCAGGTAAGCGAGTTGCAATTGTAGATATGCGTGAACAGCTTGGTGGTAACTGTACCCATGTAGGAACAATTCCAAGTAAAGCATTGCGTCAGACCGTTTCAAGCATTTTACGTTACCAACGTGACCCTATGTTCCAAAAAGTCGGTGAATGGAAACAGTTCACGATGAAACAGGTGTTACGTAATGCGCATAAAGTGATTCAACAACAAGTTGAAACGCATTCACGTTTTTATGACCGTAATAAAATTGATATTTTCCACGGCCGTGCGTATATCCAAGATCAAAACACTGTTTTGATTTTTAGCAATGAAGGTATGACGGAAACTTTAGTATTCCAGCAATTAGTGATTGCGACAGGTTCACGTCCTTACCGTCCAGCTGCTTTAGACTTTAATCATCCTCGCGTATTTGATTCAGACAAAATTTTGGATCTGGATTATTCAATCCAAAAAATCATCATTTATGGTGCAGGTGTGATTGGTTGTGAATATGCGTCTATCTTTATTGGTCTAGATCACAAAGTAGACTTGATCAATACACAACACAAATTACTCAGCTACTTAGACGATGAAATTTCAGATGCATTGTCATATCGTTTACGTGAGCAGGGTGTACTGATTCGCCATAACGAACAGATTGATCATCTTGAAACACATGATGATCATGTCGTTCTTCACTTGCAAAGTGGTAAGAAAATTAAAGCCGACGCGATTTTGTGGTGTAACGGCCGTTCTGGTAATACAGATGGTTTAGGCCTAGAAAATGTAGGTATCAAACCAAACAGCCGTGGTCAATTAACCGTGAATGATCAATATCAAACTGAAGTAGAGAATATCTTTGCTGCGGGTGATGTAATCGGTTGGCCTTCACTTGCATCTGCTGCGTATGACCAAGGTCGTTGTGCCGGTTCTAACATGAGCGGTGAAGAAGGAATTGCACCTGTAACGGATATTCCTACAGGTATTTATACAATTCCTGAAATTTCTTCGATTGGTAAAACTGAACAACAGTTAACTGAAGAAAAAATTCCGTATGAAGTGGGTCAGGCATCGTTCCGTCATTTGGCACGTGCGCAAATTACGGGTGATACCGTAGGCGAGCTTAAAATCTTGTTCCATCGTGATACTTTAGAAATTTTAGGCGTTCATTGCTTCGGTAATAATGCTGCGGAAATTATTCACATTGGTCAGGCCGTGATGAACAGCCCGAACAATACGATTAAATATTTCGTAGAAACCACATTTAACTATCCGACTATGGCGGAAGCGTACCGTGTTGCAACATTGAATGGTATGAACCGTTTATTCTAAGGTTAAATTGAACTTAGAATGTACAATGAAAGACCCGTAAGTTTCGGCTTGCGGGTTTTTTTATAGTTAGGATAAAGTGTATGCAAAATATACATTCAATCCACTTATAATCATCAGCATTTCCAACTCATTTTAGGTAGCTTATGACGATCCGTTCAGTGACCATTCAAGGTTTTCGATCTATTCATCATATGAATCTGACCTTATCGCGTCTGAATATTGTCAGTGGTCCGAATGGTTGTGGTAAATCCAATCTATATCAAGCTGTACGTCTCCTGCATGAAGCTGCAAATGGCCAATTATCCCAAGCTATTGCAAATGAGGGCGGGATTCAAAAAATCATGTGGGCAGGTGGTCACCGTGCGGGTGATCGATCGAAAGACCCTAAGCGCATGAAGCTTGCAGTGGAGATGGAGCATTATGAATATCAACTTGAAATAGGTTTTCCTGAACCGCTCATCACCTTGTTTGCACTCGATCCTTTGGTCAAAGTAGAAGGAATTTGGTTAAGCGGCTATCAACGTCGAAAAATGAGTGAGTTGTTGGAAAGAACCAACCAAGCGGCATTTCTTAAAAATGTTGATGAAGAACGGATTGCTTATCCGATGGCATTAACACCAGAAGAGTCGGTGTTTGGACAATTGTCCGATCCACACTTATATCCCGAAGTTTCACAAGTGCGTGAGACCATGAAAAACTGGCGCTTTTATCATGAGTTTTCAGTCAGTGGAAATTCACCGATCCGTGTCCCACAGGTGGGCATTCGTTCGCCAGTTTTAGCGCATGATGGTACAAATTTAGCCGCAGCTTTTGAAACCTTGCGTGAGCGGGGCAACAGTGAAACCTTGTTTGAAGTACTAGAAAAAGCCTTTCCGCAGACCCAATTTTATGTGCAGGAAATGGGAGGGCGCTTTCAAATGATGATGCAAAAGCAAGGGATCTTAAGACCTTTAGAAAGTGCAGAATTTTCAGATGGGACGTTACGATTTTTGTGTTTAGCCGTAGCTTTACTGAGTCCTAGACCCCCAAATTTCATGGCACTGAATGAGCCTGAAAATAGCTTACATCCCGATTTATTACCTGCCTTGGCGATGCTGATTGCCGAAGCAAGCCGCTATACACAGCTTTGGTTGACCACACATTCCAATGAGCTGGTTGAAATGATCAAACAGTATAGTGATGTGCAGCATTATCAACTGGATCAGGTCGAGGGGAAAACTGTGGTCAAGGGCGCAAGCTTAATCGATGAGGATTAGATTATTCCTTTAGCTATAGTTTTTTTGCTTTCGTTTAAAAAGGCAGAAAAGTTAAAAAAGCATAATAGCCGATAAAACTGCTTATTAAGCTGAACCAGATTGGCAGCTTGCTGCGAAGTAAAGCAATAACGACGGCAACAAATATAAAGTCCGTCCATTGAATGATGTATTTCTGGCTCATTTGAAATAGTAGACACAGTAATAAACCGACGACAGCTGCATTGATTATTTTTAAGGTGCCAAAAAGCATCGGGTATTTCATCAACTTATTCCAAAACGGTAATAAGCCAAACAATAATAAAAATGATGGTAAAAATATCGCCACAGTCGCGAGTACAGCATTTAAGAGTAGCACATCAGTCATGGTTAAAAGTGTGCCGAGATAGGTGGCGAAACTAAACAAGGGCCCCGGCATGAGTTGTGCAAGGGCATAGCCTAAGTCAAAATTTTCATTACTGATCAGTCCTGTAGAGACAAAGTCCTGATGTAAAAATGGCAAAATAATATGTCCACCACCAAAGACGAGGGATGCTGTGCGGTAGAAGCTTTCTAAGCTGAAAGACAATATATTGCTATGTTGTATATCGAAGAATGGCAGAACGAAAAAAGGGCTGATAAAGGCGAGAAGCCATAGCCAAGAGGTGCGAGTATTTTCATGTGCATTTTGGCTAAAACTGTCATGTTTGGGTGGAACTGTTTCGGTGATATTTGGCTTTTGGCTGCGTAATTGATTTGACGATAAAACTAAACCGATAATTGCAGCGCATAAAATTACCAAAACTTGATTTAGAGAAAATTGAAAGAAATAAATAAAAAATGCAGCCAAGAGCATGATCAAATACTGCAGTTTTGTTTTACAAAAGCTTCGCGTCATTTGCCAAAATGCCCATGCAACAACGGCTAGTACAATCAACTGAATAACATGAAAGAACTGTGTTGAGAGTTGATTGCTCAGTTTTATACTTAAAGTCGCCGCGGCACACATCAGCAGGGCGGATGGTAAAGTAAAGCCTAACCACGCCAAACAAGCACCTTGATAGCGGTTGAGTTGAAATCCAATCGCCATGCCGAGCTGGCTACTGGTTGGGCCTGGAAGGACTTGAGTCAAGGCAAGCAAATGCGCATATTCATGCTCCGTTATCCATTTTTCTTGTTTCACAAAATATTGAAAAAACAACACTAAATGCGCAGCAGGTCCACCAAATGCAATACACCCTAATCTTAAAAAGGTGAGAAAGATGACAAGGTTTCGTTGTGGTATGGACTGGCTCATACGTTACCAATATTTAAAATCAAAAGTAAGGTTATGAATTTCTAAAGGATAAAATTATGAAAGTTAAAAGATCTTAAAGGCTGATTATTGCAGGAGTATGTAAATCCTGCTTCAAAAATATTTTGAAGTGCTTAGCAGGGAAAAAGATAATTGGACGAAGTGACATAGTGCTGTCCCACATGCACATGGCGTCGGTTTCCGCCGCTGATTAGCATCAGCATTTACACATAAAATATTTTGTCTAAAAATGACTTCTCCAAAATCAGACACCTTATCAGAAATTTTGAGTGCCTTATTTAAGTGGTTGATGAGTGGCATTGCATCGTTACTTTCAATCATGGCATTTGCAGATGATCAGCTACCTGCTACACAACCATTAGCAAGTTATGCAGATCAAAACAGTTGGCAGGACATTCAGCCCTATCTACCTAAAGAATACCATTTAACCGAAACGCAGCGCCCTAAAGAAGAGTGGTGGAATTGGCAGGGTCATACTATTCACTTAGATACCTATCGAAATCCACAGGCAAAAGTGAAGGTGATTCTGTTTCATGGTGTGGGAACAAATGGTCGACAAATGTCGATGATTTTGGGTCAGCCTTTGGCACAGAGTGGCTATGAAACTATCGCTATTGATATGCCCGGTTATGGCCTCACCCAAGTCAAAAAAGGCTCTAAAACTCTTTATGATGATTGGGTTCAAGCAGGCAATGACCTCATTGAAGCTGAGCTACAAAAAGATCATCGTCCTATCGTTTTGTATGGGCTCAGTGCTGGTGGTATGTTGACCTATCACGTGGCGGCAAAAAATAAACAGGTGAAAGGTATCGTCGGTATGACCTTTCTAGATACTTCAAATAAAACCGTGCGTGATCAAGTCTCTTTGAATAAATTTATGAGCCGCGTGGGCAGTCCAATGGCTCATGTGACGGCACATACACCATTATCAGCATTGCCAATGCCGATGCGTTGGGTAAGTAAAATGCATCGTTTGGTGAATAATGACGCAGCATTGCAGGTCTTTTTAAAAGATAAAACGTCAGCTGGGAATAGTGTATCGGTTAAATTTCTAGATTCGTATTTATATTATAAAAATGACACGCCACCGGAGCAGTTTGATGTCTGCCCAATTTTACTGACGCAGCCTGAACAAGACCGTTGGACGCCTTTGGCTTTAAGTCAGCCATTTTTAGCACGGATTCACCAAGTTCCAGTCGATGTCGTGCTGTTGAAAAACGCAGGACATTATCCTTTGGAACAGCCGGGACTCGATCAAATGGTCAATACAATCGATGAGTTTTATCAAAAAGTCACGCAATAATCTGTTGAAAGCGTGATGCGTAATTCATACCAAAATAGATATAAAAAAACCGCCAGAAGGCGGTTTTTTTATTGGGACTTTATCGTGGAAATATTTAAGCAAAATGACCATGTTGAAAATCATAAAATGCCTGACGTATTTCATCTTCAGTATTCATGACGAATGGTCCATGTGCCGCAATCGGTTCATTTAAAGCTTCGCCACTTAAAATAAGCAGTTTGGTTGCTTCAAAAGATTTAAGTTTCAAGGACGATACTTGGTCACTGACATATAAAGTCTGTTTCGCATCAAAGCGTTGACCTTCGATTTCGATCGCGCCACTTAATACAAAAATCATGTTATTCCACTGTGGGTTGAATGAAAATTCCTGTTCAACATTTGCATTCAAGCGCACATCCAAGACATTCATTGGGCTAAAGGTTTCAGCTGTACCCATTGTGTCTTCAAATTGGCCAGCAATGACGCGTACCACGCCTGCATTTTGTGCAAGTTTAACTTCAGCAATATTGGCTGTAGTCAGTTCTTGGTAGCGAGGTTCAGTAATTTTGGTATGACTAGGTAAATTGACCCAAAGTTGTACCATGTCTAAATTTCCGCCAGTTTTTGCAAAATCTTTAGAATGGTGTTCTTCATGCATAATGCCTCGACCCGCGGTCATCCATTGCACTTCGTCTTTGGCAATACTGCCGTGATTTCCTTTAGAGTCAAAATGCTCCAATTCACCTTCATAAACAATGGTCACTGTTTCAAAGCCACGGTGTGGATGTGACCCAACACCACGTTGATGATGACTTGGAGAGAAATGATATTGGCCGGTATAGCCCATAACGAGGAATGGACTGGTTTGATTGCCCATTTCTTGCATAGGGAGCATAGAGTTTGTTGGGAAGCCATCGCCCACCCAAGTGCTACGATCACTATGATAAACACGTTTGATTGAATTCATAATTCAGCCCTCAATATATTGCTTCTGAGATCTATTATTGAGGTATAGTGAGGGAATGACAGGGCGAAAAACTCAACAGATTATTCTAAAAATGAAACAATCATGCAAAATTTAAATGACTATTACTACTTCGTGCAATTGGTGAAATACCAAGGTTATACCAAAGCCAGTGAAGCATTGGGTATTACAAAATCTAAACTATCACGCCGTATTACAGAATTAGAGACCCGTTTGGGTGTACGTCTGATTCAGCGGAATACGCGAAAATTTACTGTGACTGAAATAGGACAACAGTTCTATTTACATTGCTTAAAAATTTTAGAGGAAGTCAGCGAAACGGAAAATTTTGTGCTCAGTACGTTGAACGATCAACTCTGTGGCCAGATTAAAATTTCTTGTCCTGTGGCTTTGGTGGAAATGCCTGTTGCAAAAATGGTCACCGATTTTATGCAGCAATATCCAGACATCAGTGTGCATCTGATGGCGACCAATCATCGGGTTGATGTCATTGAGGAAGGCGTAGATTTAGCCATTCGTGTGCGCAATATGCCTTTAATGGATAGTGATTTGATCGTTCGAGATTTAGATGCTTGTGATCATGTTTTAGTGGCATCGCCACAACTTTTCTTCGAGCGTGAAATGCCACAGCAATTGGCTGAGATTCAAAATTTTCCGTGTATTGGTTTTGATCGGCCTAAACATTTTTGGGATTTTCGACATCGTGAAAAAAGTGAAACCCAACAAATTGAATTTCATCCACGCTTAAGAACTGACAGTTTTGGTGCGATGATTTCTGCTGCTATTTCTGGCGTGGGAATCGCTTCTTTGCCCAAAGTGTTTGTACGTGATGCTTTAAAAAGTGGTGAGTTAATTGAGCTATTTCCTGAATGGCAATTGCCGCAAGGGGTCATCCATGTTGCATACGCGACACGACAAGGTATGCTGCCGGGTGTACGTGCGATGTTAGATCATTTGATTTCAGGTTTTAAGGCCTTAGATATAGATCATCCGTAATTTGAGCAGTGTTCTTATTGTTTTAAAATTTTAATTATTTGGAGTTATTGCTCAAACACGGATTTTACTGGGTTATTTATTTTTTATTGTTGGCATGAAGTTCAACATTAGTATGGTCGTCCTCCTGCTAGGCTAATTCGCTTTAATAAGCGGCGTTGGTCTGAAGGGAAAGGGCGGCGTGAGTGTAAAGTGGCTTGGTTATCCCAAAATACAATGTCACCTTCTTCCCATTGATGTTCATATCGAAACTCAGGTTTCAATAAATGTTCACGTAAGGATGCAATCAATTCACTGCCTGACTGATCATCATAATGAACCAATTCCACTTCAGATCGTTCATTTAACCACAGCCCTTTACGGCCACTTTCTGGATGGGTACGTACAAGCGGATGTGGATAAGCATGTCCAACAATCGGTTGGTCTTTGAAACGATATAGCGGTGTAGCGCCATATCCCGTTGTGCCTTTATTATTTTTGGCACGGACAAATGGGTTGTAGGTAATGAGTTGAAGTTGGTCTAAATGTTTTTGTGTCGCTTCATCTAAAGCTTCATAGGCTTTAATGGTGTTATACCATGAGGTTTGTCCACCGTCTTGTGGCAGTTCAATGGCATAGAGTAATGAACCAAAAGATGGCAGCGGAGTCCACTGATGGTCTGCATGCGCAGCCAATTCACCATGTCCAGTATAGTCAACTTTGCCGACTGCATTTGAAACAGGTACGACGTCTGGTGGTGTACCGGTATCATCTTGTGACGCCAGCACAGGAATATCTGCACCGGGACGGAAGATTGAACCGAAGTAACTTGCAAACGCGAGATACTGTAAATCATCTAGACTTTGATGTTTGAAAATTAAAATCAAGTGTTCTGCCAACGCTTGTTTTAAACGGTAGATGGTTTCCCCAGACTGTGCTTTACGCGCATCTAAACCATAAACCACAGCCCCCAAAGCTTGGTCATGTTGCGCTTCAATACGAATTTCATTGCCATCTTGAAATTGTTCTGCTTGATGCCAACGTGGAGCATCATGAATGGCTTGTGAAAGTTGAGTTAATGCGGTCATTTCATAAGTTCTCAAATTGTTCTTTATTGAGACTTAATCTATGAAAGAAAGTGCAGGTTGGAAAATTAAAAAATAAGCTAAGTTTATGAAAAAACTTATTATTAATACTAATATGCTGAAAATGCAGCTTTTATTGAATCGTGTAGAAAATAGCTAAAAAACTGCTGTTGTAGTGTTGATAAAACAGCAGTTTGAATTGGAATTAAGGCTTCTATGCGTCTTTAATGTGCACAAAACGCTTGGTTAAAGTATTCGAATAATTCAGGCGTTTGGCTCCATAAGCCGATGGACAATGCCAACAAGGCCAGAATACTGATGCCAATACTGAGTCGGAACCATAATGTTGAATTAGTCATGAATGACACTTTCCTCATTAACCATGAAATGTACCAATACTCCAAAAATACTCAGGACAATCGAAAAAATCCAAATGGCATTATAGTTACCGGTTATATCGTGGTTCACACCACCCAACCAACCACCAAAAAATGAACCGACTTGATGAGTAAAGAATACGATACCACTTAGCATACTGAGATATTTAACGCCAAACATATTGGCTACAATACCGTTGGTGAGCGGTACGGTAGAAAGCCATAGTAGACCCATAATGACGCCAAATGCATAGATTGTCCATGTGCTTAAAGGCAGCAAAAGAAAGGCAATAATGGCAATGCCACGTAAACCATACAGTCCCATTAACAGCTTTGGTTTGGAATATTTGCCACCGAGCCAACCTGCTGTGTAGGTGCCGACAATATTAAACAGTCCAACGAGCGCTAGGAAAATCGTGCCTGTAGTGGCATTAAAGCCATGATCGATTAAATATCCCGGAAGATGGATGCCAATAAACACCACTTGGAAGCCACAGACAAAGAAACCGAGTGCTAGAAACCAAAAGGGTTTATGCTCCCAAGCCAATTGCAAAATTTGTTTAAAAGTCAGAGAGGCTTCATGCGTATTGGTTGCATTTGGTGCAACATACATTGGTGCTTTTAGCATCCAAGCTAAAGGAATAATAAGTGCAATTAAAATGGCGCTGACCACCAAAGCTGAAGACCAACCAAATTTTTGCAGTAACAGTAACGTAGAGGGCAGCATAATGAACTGACCAAAAGAACCTGCGGCACTGGCAATACCCATGGCTAAACTACGTTTGTCTGGATGCGCTGCACGACCTACGGCAGAAAGTAATACTGGAAATGAAGTGGCTGAGAGAGCCAAACCCAGGATTAAACCTGCGCTTAAATTAAGCAGTAAACCGGTAGAGCTGACGGCCATGAGTAATAGTCCGAGGGCATATAATGCACCACCGACGGCGACCACGATCTTACTGCCATATTTATCTGCAAAAGCCCCAGTAATCGGCTGCACAGCACCCCAAATTAAGTTTTGCATGGCAATGGCAAGGCTAAATACGTTATGTCCCCAACCAAATTCATCACTCATCGGCACGAGATAGAGGCCAAATGCATGACGAACCCCTAAAGACAATGCCAAAATAATAGCACTGCCAATGAGCATGTAAATCAGGGGCTTTGAGAAACGAGTATCAGACATACAGCAGGCTACATTCTTTAAATTTAATCCAATGGTATTCGAATAAACGCAGAGTTGCGATTAAATTTAATTCACCAAACAATAAATTTTTTTTATAGGTAACTATGGATGAATAAAGGAAATTGACACAGCGGAAATTCAAAAGTGTCTAAAAGAGTTAGAAAAGGTATCTCAGAATAAAAGACCATATAAAAGCCAATAAAAAAGACGACCGTAGTCGTCTTTTATATATGTTATTTATTAGAAACGCATACCGATACCTGCATACGCAAGAATTGGATTTACTTCAATATCAGCTTTAGATTTGATCAGTTCACCATGTGTGGCATCTGTAACGGTAATGGTGGTTTCATTTTGTAGGTGTGCATAGCTAACAGAACCTACAGCAAACCATTTGTCATTGAAGTCATAAGTAAAACCAGCTGTCACAACAGGAGCAAAAGCATCAGAAGCTTCTAACTCAACTTTTGGCTTAGCTTTACTTGGTTTTCCTTCTAAAGAAGCGCCTGCATTACCTTCTTTAATGTTGGCAATCATGTGACCTGCGGCAATTAAATCTTTCTCAATTTGTGGATTCATTTCCAACTCATTGAAGTAAGCATACATCACGCCTAGACCCACATAGGGACGGAATTTATTGACGCCAGTTTTACCGAAGTGATATTGGATTTCAGCAGCCGGAGTCCATGCACGTGCAGAAGCTGCTGCACCATGTGCGCCTAAGTCGGTAATGAAAATATCATTTTCAAGTTCAAGATTTCCCAGTGCACCGCCGAGTGGTTTTGCAATGGCAGAAAATGGTGCATAAATTTTCCCTGAGCCTTGTAAATCAACTTTTGGCGGAATACCCGCTTTCATTTCTAGTGATACATTGTCAGTGAAGAAATAGTTGGTCATGATCCCAAGCGTGGTGACGTCGTCTGCTTCAAGACCTGTCCCTGGATTGTCCCATTGTTCAAGTCCTGAAATAGTGGCTTTACCACTCATTTCAGCAGGAACAGTGTCCAAAGTATTTAGCGCAACTTCTAGTAGGGGCGGAACTTTGTACCCTTCTCGAATATTGTCTTTTACTGTTTGTGATTTAACTTCGCCAACATCTGCCTCATAGCCTTCATTGATGGCAGTATTTACACGGAATGGCTGTGCTTTACCTTGTGGCATAACATGTAGAGCACCAACAGAGACAGAAAAACGTTTGAAGCCATCGCCATCTTTTAAACTAAAATATGGTGAGTCTGCATGACTGAGCATAGGTAGGGCAGCCATAGAAGCAGCAATGCACAATACACTTTTTTTCATTTTAAAGGACTCCATGTCCGTAAATTGATAATAATTTTTCTAAGTGCCCATTATTCAAAATTAGTGCGTAAAAAATGTTATAGAAAACAAGAATAAACGTAATAGTCCTGTAACATTCTTGATGATTTGTATTATTTGAAGACTTTAATTAGGTATTTGTGTAAAAAAATCGAACATTTTTGAAATTTAGAAATGGTTCTATCTATTTGTATATATTCAATATTTATTGACATAAGTGACAGTGTATTGGTTGATTTGGGTCAATAAAATAGTTTAAAACGACCATATTCAAAGCACTTTTTTGTGCTGTTGTCCTCTATAGATATAAAAATTCATATCTAATCATTGGGTCTTTATATGTCAATCGTGGCTAATCTCTCAAAGCCTTTTACACCAAAACCATTTTTTTTGTACAATAGCGCCAGATTCAATTGAGTTATTCGTATGAGTACGCAAAACCCTCCCAAGAAAAAGGCTTTAGTCAATTTGCCTTTTCCGATTAAAAAAGCTGAAGATAATGCTTCGGATGAAATCTTTGAAGATATGCGTCCAAAACCTCAGCGTTATGCTGACCGTACTTGGATGCCACCACGCGGTACACGTCGTTCGATGGGTAAGCGTTAAAAGATTTAAATAAAAAAGCCATGGTACAAACCATGGCTTTTTTATTGCAAATTATTGATGTTAATTGCGTATTTCAGACTGAATTCTTCGGTCTTTATTGAGATAATACTTTTTCTTCTGACGATACATGTCCAAATCGGCACGTTTAAGCATATCGTCCATCCGCTCATTCAGCTCATTGGTGGCACAGCCAATCGAGATACTCATCGGTTGATTAGAATAAAATTGGTTATCGACCAATAACAACTCATTCAAACTTTGTAAGCAGTTTTGCAGCGCCGCATCATCTGCACCAGGTAATAGAATGACAAATTCATCACCGCCAATGCGCGAAGCAGAATAGGGCGTATGCTGAATAAGTTGGTTTAAAATGTTGCCCAGACGTCTGAGGATACTGTCACCAGCATCGTGCCCAATACTGTCATTGAGTTCTTTTAGTCCATTTAAATCAATAAAAATACAAGAAACAGGACGTAATTGATTGCGTTCGAGACGATTGAGTTCTGCGATATAAAATGAACGGTTATAGAGTTTGGTCAGGACGTCATGTTTACCTAAATATTCAAGATAATTTTCAGCCTTTTTACGTGCGGTAATATCAGTCAGAGCAACCTGCACGGTGCTCCAGTCGTCGAGATAATCAGGAAATACGGTAAATTGCAGCAAGACATGGCGAATACTGCCATCAAGTGCATAATTTACGGCTTCACGTTGATGATGTAGATTGCCATTCCAAAGTTCAATCAACTGTTCTTTAAAGGTTTGCAGCATTTCTTTGGCAAACACTTTATGTACATTTTTGAGCAATATTTCTTTGTTCTGAGCGCCAAATAAATCAAGCGTGGCTTGATTGACGTCAACGATCAGTATTTCCTTAATACACTCTTGTACAAAATCGGGGTGAACATCCAAAAATGTCACAAAATCTTCTATACCTAAAGCGCGAAGTTGATCTAATTTTATTTTAATCCGGCTGAAATCTTCGACCCAAAGAGAGGTCAGAGAATAATGAAAACGCGCTTCTGCCAAATGACGACTTTGTTCTTGTAAACGACAAGCTTCGGTATAAGAAGTGATATCTTCAGTCGTAATTAAGACGGCAGATAAATCCTGCTCATGACTCGGTAGCACGATGCCCTTCAGTTGAATGTCTAGGCGTTGTCCACGGAGCGTATAGTTCACGGCAGAATGGGAAAAATGCGTTTCACCATTCCACAATGCAACCAACTCTCTAATGTGTGTTTGACACATCTCCGCCTGAAAAACGAGATCAAGGTTTTGACATAAATGTTCAAAGTCACGTGCTTGATACAGTTCTAACGTTTTTGTATTGACCTGTAAGATTTTTATTTTTCTTGCACATTGCAGAATACGTGATTCATCTTGTTGAAGAAAAGTGGAGAGATCCTGCACACCTTGCTGACGCCAGAGATCAAATTGTTTTTTGACTTCACTGTAATCTTCAAGCCACATGGCAATGGGGGATAGCTCAAAAAAAGGAGAATCTAGCATGTCTATTTTATGTGCTCATCATTCTTTATGATAATTACAATATGTAGTATAAGACGAAAAAAATGATATTAAAATAATGTGATATGTAAAATAAACTTTATTTTTAATGTGACTTAAGTCGCTAAAAGTCATTAATCCACATTAGATTAAAAGCCAATGTAGACTTTGGCTTTTTTGGGGGGAAATGTGGTGAAAATAGTCTTTAGCGGCTGGCTTTACGAGCTTTATTTTCAGGCTTTGGTGCAGCGATTTCACGTTCAGCTTTCCAAACATCAATAAAATCTTTTTCATTAATATTGTACAGTTCAAGTAGGGCTAAAATGACACCGCCAAACATCATTGGGCCTTCTGAGTTGCTTTGAAACTCAAATATTTTCCCATTCAGGGCATGCAAAATATCTTCAATTTCAAAAATACGGTCACGACCATTGCTATCTGTCGGGTACATTTGGGTATTCAGCACAATTTTCGCAAGACTTTTTTCATTATCTGTTAAGGCCAGAACATCAACCAATTCATCTGCCGAAGGTGCAAAAATTACTGAGTCTTGAAAAATTGTATGTAGAAGTTTCGAAGTAAGTTTAGGTAAAGCTTTTTCAACGAAAGGACGGAATGAAATTGGAAAAATAACATTTCTGGAAATCCCCTTAAACATGGGAGCAATTTCTTCAACTTTATAGCCAGCGACACCACAGCCAATCGACGTAATGAAATATTTGGTCTTGGGATGATTCTTGGTATAGATTTTAAAATCATCAACATAATGTTGAATCTGAGACAATGGCATTTGTTGTAAATGCTCATTCATTGTTGGAATCGCAAAACTTTGACCTGCCCATCCACGACCAATACCATTCATTGCACCAAAATGCTCTAGTGCGGTACGCGCTGCACCGCCAGCATGTCGACCTGCCATATTGCTGCCAAAAACAAAAATGGTATCTTCAGCTAAGTTTTTAACAATACTTTCGTCATGATATTGATAAGTCATAAAGTTTGATCTGTGGCGTCCTTTTATTCATGTTGCAGGTGAAATTTAGCTAGGTCAAGTATCTATCTTGGTTAAATGAACGCTTTATCTATAAGTTTTTTAGCCTAAAGAGTTTCTTTAAAAAAAATTGGCTCAATCAGGTGCTTTATATTTATGAAGATGACGAAAAAATCTAGAAACACATACTAAATAACCCGAATCGCGGATAAGAAATAAACTTGAAAATAAGAAGACTAGAGCCATCAGTTGAGTTACCACACAAAACTCACAACTCTAGTCCTAATGTTCAATAGTACCGAATTATTCTGCGTAATTGATGATTTCTTTCTTAAATTTGAAGCAACTTATTGGAACTTTCTCAAACAAAATAGCCATTCTTTAAGAATCAGACGTGCTCATCTGACGATCTCAGAAATCTGCTTTATTGCCATTTGGTATAAATGTTCTTATTTCAGCAATTTCAAAGCCTTTTTCACATGGTTAAAAGAAGATAAAAGACATTTGTTTAAAAGCTTACCATGTTACCAACGGATGATTCATCTGATCAATATGCACCAATTAGCAATACATGCTTTACATGTGGCTCTGATGAAAGGTCAAAATACCCAATATTTGTGGATTGATTCAACGACTTTGCCAGTCTGTAAAAATCAACGTATTCAACGCCATAAATCATTAGCTCAAATAGCATCTCGTGGTAAAAGCTCGATGGGCTGGTTTTATGGCTGTAAGCTACATATTGCGATGAACCCATTTGGTGAAATCGCTTGTTCTGCTTTATCAAATGGGCATATAGCTGACATAAAAATGGTTGAGCAATTGGCTGACGGCTTAGAAGCAAAGCTATATGGAGATCGTGGTTATATCAGCCAGGAACTAAAAAGCAGGTTAAAAGATCAAGGTATTGATTTAATTACTTACCATCGAAAAAACATGCAATCCATCCAACTATCTGCATCAGATGAATATCACTTAAGACAACGAAATAAGATAGAAACGTTATTCAGCTTATTGAAAGGACAATACAATTTAGTGACGAGTAAAGCTCGTAGTATTCATGGATTTCTGAGTGGGATTTACGCATCGTTATGTGCATATCAACTTAATCATCAAAATAAACCAACAATTCAAATTATGGAATCATTGGCTTAAGCGGGATTCGGGTTAAATAAAGATTAATTCTGTCTGTAAGAGACTTTGGCTTTTTACATAAATTTAGCGTTGTTTTGTGCAACTTTGCCCTCATAATAAAGCCATATAAAACTGTTGAAGAAGAGTGTGATGCAGGAACAGCCTTTTGAACTGGTAACACAATATCAGCCGGCAGGTGATCAGCCTCAAGCGATTGAGAAATTGGTGAAGGGGATTGAAAAAGGAATGCATGATCAGTTGCTCTTAGGGGTAACAGGTTCAGGTAAAACCTATACCATGGCAAATGTGATAGCACGCACGCAACGTCCAACGATTATTATGGCGCATAATAAAACTTTGGCTGCGCAGCTTTATGGCGAGTTTAAAGCCTTCTTTCCGCATAATGCCGTGGAATACTTCGTCAGTTATTATGACTATTATCAACCCGAAGCCTATGTTCCATCTTCAGATACTTTTATTGAAAAAGATTCATCGATTAATGATCATATCGACCAGATGCGTCTTTCGGCAACACGGGCATTATTAGAGCGACGTGATGCAATTATCGTAGCGTCAGTTTCAGCTATTTATGGTCTGGGTGATCCCAATGCTTATATGAGTATGCTTCTGCATATCGTGGAAGGAGACCGTATTAGCCGTGATGATATCATCCGTCGTTTGGTGGAAATGCAATACACCCGAAATGAACTCGAATTTTTACGGGGTACATACCGTATTCGTGGTGAAATTATTGATATTTTTCCTGCTGAATCTGATCAAAATGCCATTCGAATAGAGTTATTTGATGATGAAGTTGATTCAGTTCGATGGTTTGATCCATTGACAGGCAGAATGGTCCGTAAAGTGCCACGGATTACGATTTACCCAAAAAGCCATTATGTAACACCTAAAGATAATTTACAGCGTGCAATTGGAACGATTCGTGAAGAACTCGCAGAACGACTAGGATTCTTTCGTGCAAATGATAAATTACTCGAAGCACAGCGTATCGAACAACGTACACGTTATGATTTAGAGATGATGCAGCAGCTTGGCTATACCAACGGTATTGAAAACTATTCACGCCACTTGTCTGGCCGTCCTTCTGGTGAAGCACCTCCGACTTTGTTTGATTATGTACCTGATGATGCCTTATTAATCATTGATGAATCGCACGTTACCGTTCCGCAAATTGGGGCTATGTATAAAGGTGACCGTTCACGTAAAGAAAATTTGGTCAATTACGGTTTTCGTTTACCAAGTGCGCTTGATAACCGCCCAATGAAATTTGAAGAATGGGAGCGGATTATTCCTTCGACCATTTATGTCAGTGCAACGCCTGCACATTATGAAATGGAAAAGTCTGAACAAGTCGTTGAGCAAGTGGTTCGACCCACAGGTTTGGTTGATCCTGAAATTGAAATTCGTCCAGTGTTAACGCAAGTGGATGATGTATTGTCAGAAATTAATAATCGTAAAAACTTAAATGAGCGTGTATTGGTTACGACATTAACCAAACGTATGGCAGAAGATTTAACTTCATATTTGAAAGAATATGGTATTAAGGTCGCTTATTTACATTCTGATATTGACACTGTTGAACGAACTAAAATTATTCATGAATTGCGTTCAGGTGTATACGATGCAATTGTTGGGATTAACTTGCTGCGTGAAGGCTTAGATATGCCAGAGGTGTCTTTAGTCGCCATCTTAGATGCTGACAAAGAGGGGTTCTTACGTTCTGAGCGTTCTTTGATTCAAACCATCGGTCGTGCAGCGCGTAACTTAAACGGTAAAGCGATTTTATATGCAGATCGTATGACCGACTCCATGCAAAAAGCCATTGATGAAACAGAACGGCGTCGTAATTTACAAATCGCCTTTAATCTTGAACATGGCATTACACCACGTAGTGCTGTACGCCAAAATGTCAATGATATTGATACTGGTGAAGTGCTGACAGATGATGAAATCGATGCAAAAATTTCAGATCAGGCCAAGGCATTAACTGCAGATGAACGTCATTTGATGTCGGATCCAAAACTTCTGGCAAAACATATGAACAAGCTGGAAAAAGAAATGCTGAAGGCATCGAAAGATTTACAGTTTGAACAAGCCGCTCGATTACGCGATGAAATCTTGCGTTTAAAAGCACAGATGATTTCATAATTTTGTTAGACAAGATGCGGAATATTGTTTGAATGACATACATAATTCAGACAAGAAAATGATTTTTAGAGCAATTTTTCCGCTAGAGTAAAAACACGAGAGAAAGAATTACTTAATTTTCATCGAATGTTTTGCATCGAAATGAGGCATAAAAATGACAACAACGAATCTTCCGAAAGCTGGTTTTAAACTCGCAAAAATTGCACTTGGTGCAGTAGTGTTAATTGGTTTGGGTGCAGCCACAATGGCCTATGCACAGACGAAACCATTACAGACTGTGGAAAAAGTTGAGCTCGATCGTTATCTAGGTATGTGGTATGAAGTAGCTCGTAAGCCTATGGTTTTTCAAAAAAGCTGTGACCGTGATGTGATTGCGGTTTACACGCTAAATGAAAATGGCAACATTAATGTCAATAATCGCTGTGTATCTAAAGATGGTACCAAGAAGCAATCAATAGGCGAGGCATTTGTACAAAATGCACCGTTTAACTCGAAATTAAAAGTTAGTTTCTTACCAGAAGCCATTCGTTGGTTGCCTGTGGGGCGTGGTGATTATTGGGTACTCAAAGCCGATGAAGACTATCAAACAGTTTTAGTGGGTGAGCCACGTCGTAAATATATGTGGGTTCTTTCTCGTTCGGCTCATCCAGATCAGGAAGTGATTCAGGAATATTTAAATTATGCGCAATCTGTTGGTTATGATTTATCAGATATTATTCATACCAAGCAGACAGTGAAACCTAAAAACCTAAATATTTGAACAAATGCTAAAAAACCATGCCTGTGCATGGTTTTTTATTTGCTAGAATGTCCATGCGAAAAGCTTGATTGATCAAGCAAAATATCAAGATTATGTAGTCATTTGGACTGGAGTGAAAGATGTATAAAGGCGTTGCATTGTCTGTATTGGCATCGGTCACTTTCGGTATTTTGTATTTCTTTACCATCTTTTTAAAACCTCTAGATAGCGAGCAAACTTTTGCATGGCGCATGTTGGCGACCTTACCATTTTTAACCTTATTTATGTGGTGGATGAAAGATTTAAACAAAGTCAGTGAAATTTTTTGGCGTGTGGTCAAGCAACCGATCTTTCTCATTTGGTTAATCATTAGTTCATTTTTATGTACTACACAGCTTTGGTTGTTTTTGTGGGGACCAATTAATGGCCGAGGGCTAGAAGTATCTTTAGGGTATTTTCTATTGCCCTTAGTGATGGTTCTGGTTGGATGTGTACTGTATAAAGAAAAGCTGTCTAAATGGCAGATGGCTGCCGTGGCATTGGCAATTTTAGGGGTCGGCCACGAAATTTGGCGTATTGGCAGTATCGCGTGGGAAACTGTCTATGTCGCTGTGGCTTATCCGATTTATTTCTTTTTACGTCGTACCTTTAAAACCGATCATTTGGGTGGTTTTTGGTGGGATCTTTGCTTAATTTTGCCTGTAGCCTTTTATTTAGGATTTATTCATAGCGATAGTTTAGCGCTGATGTCGTTATTCCCGTATCTGATTTTGGCGGTTTTAGGACTGGGTTTTCTGAGTGCGCTTGGCTTAGGTAGCTATATGTTGGCGAGTCGTTATTTGCCATTTGTGATTTTTGGTTTGTTGAGTTATTTAGAACCCGTGTTGTTAGCTTTTGCATCCATCGCATTGGGGGAGCGAGTAGAAGCCGAAGAATGGCTGACCTATATTCCAATTTGGGGTGCGGTATTGTTATTGGTGATAGAAGGTGTTTTGCATCTGTTTAAACAAAAGCAAAATGAACGTGCGCTAGCAAAAAATGTAAAAGCGTTAAATGATCGAATCGATTCTTAGACTGAAAATGCTGGTACGATAAATTGATCAGTTTACAATTAATGCTTGCTGTTTTTTAGTAAAATCTTAAACTTAGAAAACTACAACAAGACATGATTCAATTTATTGTTTAGGAAGAACAGCATTGAATGATGGTGTACAAAAATATTTATTTTAGATAAAAATAAACTGAAATCGATAAAAGATTGATTAAAGAACCAAGATACAGGAAGCAGTCAGTGGTTGTCCCATTTCATCTAAGCGCAAAACTTTTACAGCTAGAGCCTGTGTTGGATCAGCATTGGCGGAGTATCGTGTCTGAAGTGTGCACTGATCTTGATCAATCCAATTTAGCACAGATACAGCAGGTGTTATCGCAAAAAGGTATTCGTTGGGAGTCTTCATCACAGTCGTATCAAAGAGATGTACCGATGAATTTGGGCATGCTGATGAAAGTACTAAAATATGATGTCATGCGTGAGCATGCACAGTATTTGGCAATACAGCTCGAAGAACTTAGGATATTGACCCAGAGTATTCAAATTGCGCGAAAATTAGAAGAAAACCTACTCTATATCAATAAAATAGATGCAGAAGAAGATTTTGAATTACAGTATGAAAAAAATGTATTACATCAGCATTTCATTTTAAATGCCGCACAAATCATTCGTGAAATGGATTTGATTGCGCCGAGTGATGCACGTCAACTCACTGCTCTGCAAGTTAAAATTTTCTTGATCGAAATTTTCTTAAAGTCACATATGTTAGGGCAAGTTTTTGATGCTTCTATACCAAAATCATCTGAGGTTTGGCAACATCCGATTTTTAAATATTATTTAAAGCGTGAACAAAAAACGCGATATTTACAAATTGTACAAACATCTGAGTTTATTTATATTTTGTCGCCTGATTTAGATTGGACGACGCAGTATTCAGCAACTCGATTTTTATCTACAAAGCATAATGATGCCCTAGCAGACGAAATTTTTGATGGGGTGGCCATAGATTTAAATACTGCTCTAGAAAATCAGCAGATCGAACAATTAAAATTTCGAGTCTCTAAGCTGGCATCCATTGCAGGTTTTATACATTTAGATCTACAAAATTTAATGCAGCAACTACATACACGGGTAGATAAGCATCTACTTTTAATGCTGCATGTAGAGGATGCTACTCAATTAGCGACGGTTTTACCTGCTTTTGAGCAGCAGTTCAATACATTGATCTTGAAGCCCTTACATCAGACTGTTCAATATCAACTGAGTGAGCAGATACAGTATGATTTTGTCTTTTTCCATAGCATGCAAATATCTCAGAAGCTCATCACGAGTCTAAAAGTTTTGAGTAGTAGCCCGGAGTTTGAGGCAAATTTGGAGTTGAAACGACTGCGACTTCAACTACAGGCTTGGCAGGTGCTTTTGTTGAAACGGCGGACGCACATTTTTTATATTCAAAACGAAGATGAGTGGGAGTTTCATCATCAGCAGTCACGGCAAATTTATATGGCGCTGAAGGCGCTCCTGCAGCCGATTGATGATCAACAGAAGGTCTTTGCTACAGCAGCGATTGTAGAAAATACGGGTACCAATGGTTCACATATTGGATTTTCCAAACGCATGACGAAAACAGGGGATTATGAAAGCTTTGAAGCTGATGCTTTAAAAGCGCTGCAGCAAAAAAAGCGCCAAACTTATATGCAGGTTTTAATGTTGCTAAAGGAACATGCGTCACAGCTCGTCAATCTTGATTTTGAGCCATGTGAAAATGCCTTAAAGGTGCAGTCTTTTAGTGATCGGAGATATTTTGCGATTAGTACTGGAGAGAATGGTTTAAATGCACTACCGAAAATATTAGAGCTGAGTGTAAATTTCTTTGATTTTAATTTGGAAAAGTTTGCTGAGAATCTGAAAAATTAACAGAATTTTAAATATTGATCTGACTTTAAAACTAATGTTAGGCAGTAACATTAGAGGCGTAATTTGATCCAAATAAAAGAACGATACGCGGTAATGTTATCCGCAATTGTCTAAGACAAGGTTACTTCTAATAAAAAATGTTTTTGCGATACTTTGAATAAATTGACGGTAGTGAACGAGTTTTGCGGTGAGGAGCATTGCTCCGCAAGATGGTTTCCTTATGAAGCACGCTTCTCATTTTGCCAAATGAGAAACAACGTTTCGTAAGAGTACCTCTAGCTGAGGCTAAACCCTTTATTCAAACCTCAAATGTAAGACTCCGTCGAATAGTCTCAAAAATCATTTAAAAATGTGAAATTATTATTACGAGCTTAACATCAGTAAAAATACTATAAATTGAGCAAAATAAAAAACACCACAATTTGAAAAATATAAATATTCGTTTATCTTTGAGCTAAATATGCAGAGATCTGGTTGATAAAACTACATTTGAAATTTTGTGACAAAAATCTGCGGAAAAGCCGGTTTTTCAACTTTCGGCTATAAAATCATAATACTAATCATGATTATTTTGAAAATTGATAGTGAATATATAACAAAATAACCTTGTCGAAATCTGCTTTTAGATTCATTAATTTTCAGTTTTCCATTACAATTGTGGGGTTTTGAAATTTATGCTTAGATTTACAATTAATTAGAGGACGTATCTGTGAGCAAAGACACTATCGTTGCCCTACATGCAGAGCACCAAGGTCGCTGGAAAAACCGTGAAGAAATCGCGGAACGTATGATTGCCCTAGTGGGTCAGTTATATCGTGAAAAAAACATCGTAGCTACAGTATACGGTCGTTCTTTAATTAACCGTTCGGTTATCCAAATTCTTAAAGCGCATCGTCGTACTCGCGTACTTGACGTTGAACTTTCAGTTGTGAACACTTTCCCAATTCTTGAAGCTTTGGCAAAAATCGAAAACATCGGTACTGCTGAAATTGATCTTGGCAAACTTGCTGTTGAGTTCAAAGAAAAAGGCGGTGATGTTGACGCATTCGTTGCTGACGCTGTGAAATCACTTGAAGGCAATGCAACTAACGTTGAAAACCGTGATGTTGTACTTTACGGTTTCGGTCGTATCGGTCGTATCCTTGCACGTTTGATGATCAGCCAATCTGGTCTAGGTCGTGGTCTTAACCTTAAAGCAATCGTTGTTCGTAAATCATCTGACGGTGATTTAGAAAAACGTGCGTCTTTGTTACGTCGTGACTCTATTCATGGTCCATTCGCAGGTACGATTTCTGTTGATGAAGAAAACGAAGCAATCATTGCTAACGGTAACTTCATCAAAGTGATCTATGCGTCTAACCCATCTGAAGTTGATTACACTGCTTACGGTATTAACAATGCACTTGTAATCGATAACACAGGTAAATGGCGTGATTCTGAAGGTCTTGCACAGCACCTTAAATGCGCTGGCGCTGCACGTGTAATTCTAACTGCACCTGGTAAAGGTGACATGAAGAACGTTGTATACGGTGTGAACCAAGCTGACATCCTTGATGAAGATACAATCATCTCTGCTGCAAGCTGTACAACAAACGCGATCACACCAACACTTAAAGTGTTAAACGACAAGTACACAGTGATCAATGGTCACGTTGAAACAGTTCACTCGTTCACAAACGACCAAAACTTGATCGACAACTACCATAAAGCTGACCGTCGTGGTCGTGCTGCTACTTTAAACATGGTAATCACTGAAACAGGTGCTGCTAAAGCTGTTGCTAAAGCACTTCCTGCTCTTCAAGGTAAATTGACTGGTAACTCAGTACGTGTACCTACTCCAAACGTATCTCTTGCAATTTTGAACCTTACTTTGGGTCAAGATGTTGACCGTGAAGAAGTGAATGAATACATTCGCCAAATTTCAATCAACTCTAACCTTCAAGGTCAAATCGGTTATACAAACTCAACTGAAGTTGTATCGTCTGACTTTATCGGTTCACGTACTGCAGGTGTGTTTGACGCTCAAGCGACAATCGCTTCTGGTAACCGTTTAACTGCTTATGTTTGGTACGATAACGAAGTGGGTTATAGCTGCCAAGTATTGCGTATTGCTGAGCAAATGGGCGGCGTAAGCTATCCAAAAGTTCCTGCTGAAACTAATGCTTAATTAGTTCACGCTGTAAAAAAGGGCCTCATTTGAGGCTCTTTTTTTATCTAAAGAGCAGGGGTAAAACTTAAGGCATAGACGACGAATGGATTGATCAAAAGCATCAAAAGTTCTTGTTTTTTCTGCCACTGTTAGATGAGTGTGAGTCATTTATAATGAAAAGCTGACTAAAATGTTCAAGTTTTAAGTTAATGAAATTATTAAAGAATTAAATACAAAAAATTGCAAACTGGTTTGTATAATGTGTTCAAAATGAGACTGTAAAAAATAAAAAGCAAAAGGAATTTAGTTTGCAAGCAAAGCACATGCTCAGTGGATTGGCATTTATTGTGTTTGCTGCGCTCTGTGGTGTACTTATCGCCATTTGGGTGTTTAAGCACTTTAATATTTATATCCCGCTAGAAAATCAGAACGTCAATATTGACCTGCAAGAGCCGTTACAAGCCGAAGTCAAAATTCATGATGCCTTGGATGTGGACGTGACAGGGAGGGTGAATGCTGAAATTCCGATACATGAAAATTTAAATATTCCCTTAACTCAAACGCTGACGCCACGGGTGTATTTTGATAATCAAGTCCCGATTAAGACCACGATTCCAGTGCGTGAAATTTTGAAAGTGAATCAAAACCTTCCTGTGAATACCAAAGTGAAAGTTAAAGTCATGGGGCAGGATGTGACTTTGCCACTCAAAGGTGATATCCCGATACAATTGGATATTCCAGTAAATATGAATGTGCCTTTGGAGCAAAAAGTACATTTAAAATTTGATGCGCCAGTCAAAACCGTGCTGAAAGAAAACCTACATATTCCACTGAATGCAAATTTAAAAACCAATATTCCTATTGAAGGTAATTTAAATGTTCCAATTAAAACAGCATTAAAAGCGACAGTGGATGTGCAAAATACGTTGCCGGTTCAAATTAAAAAGGGTGAATTGGTAATTCCATTAAAAACAATGCGACTCAACAGAGAGCATGCCAAAACTGAAGCGAAAGCTCAGGAGTAAGCCATGTGGATATTTCAATCGGCGAAGCGCATCATTTTGAGTTTTATCGCAGTTGCGTTATTGGTTGCGGTACTATTTTGGTTGTATTTAAATATTTATGCGTCGATGCAAGTACGTGCAAAAAATGCTGATATTCAATTGTCGCATTCACTACCCACCAAAATTTCCGTTGGTAATTATTTGCAAACGCAGTCTATTGGGACTCTGGATACGCAGATTGCTTTAGATCGGAAGCTGCAACTACCCTTAAAGGGGAAATATCTGGCAGATTTGCAGTTTAGTGTAGAGGTTCCGATCTCAGTGGATATTGATTATTCCACCAATATTCAAATTAACCAGACGATGCCGCTTGAGGCGACCACAGATTTGGTGATTAAAAATAAACTCGTGCCGAAATTTCCCTTAAAAATGGACATTCCTGTCAAGTTAGATGTTCCTTTTCATTTGAAAAGAACCTATAACATTCCTATTCGAATTAATTTTAATGGTCCTGTGTATTTTGAGTTTAATGAAAAAGTTGATTTGCACGTGGTACATCACTTTGCACCACAACTAAAACTCAATGACCCGATGACCATGCGAAAAATCGCAACCTTTAATGCCACGATGTACAACGCAGAGCGTAATACCAAGGCAAATTTAGATATGAATATGGATTTGCCGATAAAAAATGTACATCCATAAGTTAGATTTAACTCAAAAAAAAGCCCGAATCAATTCGGGCTTTTTTGTTGGTTTGATCTTATTTTAAAGCAGCTTCAACAGCACTGTGTAGAGTAGTGGTTGGGTGACCGAGTAGCTGTTCCAAGTCCTTGCGATCACTTTGCATCGCACCGTCAATGCTATTGATATCGGCATCGACGATCACATCTACAAGACCAGCAGGTAAGCCAGCTTGTAATAAACCTTGTGTGTAGTCTTCTGCAGTTAAATTTTGATAGTGAACATTTTGACCTGAAACTTGCTGTAGGGTTTCAGCAAGCTGTGCCAATGTGAAACTGTCTGAGCTTGCAAGTTCATAGGTTTTATTTTCATGACCAGAGCTTGTAAGTACTTTTGCAGCAGCTTCAGCATAGTCAGCACGTGTCGCTGCATTAATTTTTCCATCCTTTGCTGCACCAAATAAGGTACCTGTTTCCACCACATGCCCTACAGCGGCAAGATAGTTTTCGACATACCAGTTATTTCGTAAGAAGGTATAGGTTAAACCACTAGCTTGAATCAGACTTTCTGTTTCACGATGTTCTTGAGATAAACCCAAGGGTGACGTATCTGCACGTAACAGGCTGGTATAAGCAAGATATGGAACTTTCGCTTCTACTGCAGCATCAATTACGGCTTTGTGTTGTGGAGTACGCCGACCAATTTCATTGGCAGAAATGAGTAATAATTTATCGACACCTTGTAGTGCAGGAACCAGTGTATCTGGTTGATCATAGTCAAAATGACGAAGTTCGATGCCTTGAGCTTGTAGAGATGCTGCTTTTTCTGGTGAGCGAACTAAAGTGATGATGTTTTCGGCCGCGGTTTCTTTCAATAAAAATTGAAGGACCAATTGGCCTAGTTGACCTGTTGCACCTGTAATTGCGATTTTCATATTTAAACCCTCTGATTGTTGAATAAATAATCTTGATGGTTAAATCTTAATCTGTTAACTTACTAAATGTAAGTACGTACCAAAAAGTAAGTTAGTGACTTTGAGGAAAGATTTAATGAACACATACGCTACAAGTAAATTATTAGGTCAAGTTTTATCCACAGATTGTCCATCTCGAGAAATATTGGAACATCTCACCAATAAATGGTCAGTATTAGTTTTACGTTGTTTGACTGAAGGGGTACACCGTTTTAGTGAACTTAAGCAGCGGATCGAAGGGGTAAGCGAAAAGATGCTGGCTCAAACGCTGAAAATGCTCGAGCAAGATGGTTTTATCTTAAGGACAGTCTATCCAGTCGTGCCACCCAAAGTTGAATATCAACTGACTTTAATGGGCTCGCAGGCTGCAGAAAAGTTAATGCATCTGATTGGTTGGGTTGAACGAACCTTGCCTGAAATTATTGAAGCCAAGGAAAATGCACGTAAATAGCTTTCAGAAATGGGGAGTGAAATTCGTTTGCCATTTATTAAAGGTATTTTGATGATGAGCTAAAGATTTTCAAGCGAGGTGCGGATTTTCCTAAAAATTTGCATCAGCACCAAGATGAATGAAATTTATAGTATTGCTGAATAATATTGTTCGAGAAATTCTTTAAAATATGGCAGAATAAGCGGTTTTAAAGTTTTTAGAGGATTGGCAAACATGCGCTTTGTTGATGAAGCAGTCATTACCGTAGAGGCTGGCGACGGTGGCAATGGCGTAGCCAGTTTTCGCCGTGAAAAATTCGTACCATTTGGTGGTCCAGATGGTGGTGATGGTGGTCGTGGCGGTAACGTATACGTTCAAGCCGACAACGACACAAGTACCCTAGTAGATTATCGTTATACACGTAAATTCCGTGCAGAACGTGCTAAAAATGGTCGTGGAGCGAACTGCTCAGGCCGTGGCGGTGAAGATACCGTATTGCTCGTTCCAGTGGGCACAACAATTGTAGATACAGAATCTGGCGATATCATCGGCGACTTAGTGGCTGACGGTCAGCGTGTGTTAGTGGCAGCAGGTGGTGAAGGTGGTTTGGGTAATACTCACTTCAAATCTTCAACCAACCGTTCTCCACGTAAATGTACACACGGCTCAAAAGGCGAATATCGTGAAATTCGTCTTGAATTAAAAGTACTCGCAGACGTTGGTTTGTTGGGTATGCCAAATGCGGGTAAATCAACCTTTATCCGTGCAGTTTCAGCAGCAAAACCAAAAGTTGCAGATTATCCATTTACCACTATGGTGCCAAACCTAGGTGTGGTTGATGCCGATAGTCACCGTTCATTTGTAATGGCGGATATTCCGGGTCTAATCGAAGGGGCTGCAGAAGGTGCAGGTCTAGGTATTCGATTCCTGAAACACTTGGCGCGTACACGTATTTTATTGCACATCGTAGATGTTCAACCGATTGATGGTTCTGACCCTGCGTATAATGCAAAAGCAATTTTGGAAGAGTTGAAAAAATTCTCCCCAACACTTTCAAAATTACCTGTTGTATTGGTACTCAATAAAGTAGACCAATTGGCGACTGAAACGCGTGATGAATGGTGTGATCACATTCTCGAAGAGTTGCAGTGGAAAGGCCCTGTATTCAAAACTTCAGGTTTAACGTTTGAAGGTACTAAAGATGTTGTGTACTACCTGATGGATCAAATTGAAGAACAGCGCGAACGCGAAACTGAAGATCCTGAATATGCAGCAGAAGTTAAAGCGTTCCGTGATCAGCTTGAAGCTGAAACACGTGAGCAAACGCTTGCTGCGAAAGAAGCATATCGTGAAATGCGTCGTCAACAACGTCTGGCAGGTCAAGGTGAAGACTTTGATGATGAATTTGAAGACGGTGATGATGAGGCAGAATCGTACTACGTACGTTAATTGCTGAATAAGTGTCAAAGCAAACAAGTCTGAGGACAAGATGATAGAAGTGGTAGATGGGCAACGTCAGCTCAAGGGTTGTAAACGTATCGTTGTTAAAATCGGATCATCACTACTCACAGCAAACGGAAAAGGGTTAGATCTGGATGCAATCTCGCATTGGGCGGGACAAATTGCAGAACTACACAATGCAGGGCACGAGATCATTCTTGTGTCTTCCGGTGCTGTGGCTGAAGGGATGGTTCGAATGAATCTGGACAGCCGACCCACAGATCTACCCAGTCTACAGGCTTGTGCTGCCATTGGTCAGATGGGCTTAATTCATACTTGGTCTAGCGTATTAGAACAACGTTCGATTCGCACAGCACAAGTTTTGTTAACGCATGATGACTTGGCAGACCGTCGTCGCTATTTGAACTCTTGTGATGCCTTGCAGCATTTGATTGATTGGCGTGTGATTCCAGTCATCAATGAGAATGACACTGTTTCCACAGATGAAATTCGCTTTGGTGATAACGATACTTTAGCTGCGATGGTGGCTGGACAGGTTCATGCAGACCTCTTGGTGATTCTAACTGACCAAGAAGGTATGTTCGACTCTGACCCTCGTTCGAATCCAGATGCAAAACTGTTCCATACAGTACGTGCAATGGATGAATCATTATTCGATATGGCTGGCGGCGGCGGTAAATTCGGTCGTGGCGGTATGTTGACCAAAGTTCGTGCGGCACGTTTGGCAGCCAAGTCAGGTTGTCCAACAGTCATTGCGAGCGGCGATAGCGACAATGTACTTTCACGTGTGATGGCCGGTGAATTACTCGGTACCTTATTCATTACGGATAATGACCGTGTCACAGCCCATCAACAATGGTTAGCTGCACATTTACAAACAGCTGGTCGTTTAGTGATTGATGATGGCGCAGTCAAAGCCATTCGTGATAATCACCGCAGTTTATTACCTGTAGGCGTGAAAGCGGTTGAAGGGCATTTTGAACGTGGTGATGTGGTGGAATGTGTCGATACACAAGGTCATCGTGTTGCCGTAGGTCGTGTAAACTTCAGTTCACGTTCGGCAGAAATCGTTAAAGGTTTGGCCTCAGATAAAGTTCATCAAGTTTTAGGGGAAGCCCGATCACTTGAAATGATCCATCGCAATCATATGTCAATTTACTAAATTGAAAGATCAAAATCCCGCTTCCGAGCGGGATTTTTTATGGCATGTCATTTGAATATAACGATAAAAATAGTAATAAGACGAGAAGAATATGAGCGAAATTCAATATTTAAACCTTCAAGATCTAAAAGATGAGCAGGCTCAACTGTGCGAATTATTGGCACAATGTGTGCAAGATGGTGCATCACTGGGTTTTTTGGCAGAAGAATCTAAGTCGCACTATGATGAATATTTGTCTGCTGTGACAAAGGATATTCAAAAGCATAAAACCTTTTTGTGGGCAGCGCTACAAAGCGGTGAAATTGTGGGCACAGTACAATTGGTTCGTGCCACCAAAGCCAATGCACTGCATCGTGCTGAGATTGAAAAACTTATGGTGCATCCAAAGGTACGTTAGCAAGGCATTGCTCACCAACTATTCACACTTGCAGAAGATAAAGCAAAACACTTGAACTTGAAATTACTTGTACTTGATACGCGTACAGGCGATGTCTCTGAAAAGCTATATGAAAAATTTAACTTTATAAAAGCTGGGATCATTCCGCAATTTGCATTGAGCCATACAGGTACAATAGATTCAACGACATTATTTTTAAATTATTAGTTTAAGTTGAAACGGATGGATATTTTAGACCAAAACTCCTGCACAGATGCAGGAGTTTTTCATTAAAGGTTCTTTTGATTAACTCGTTTAGAGAGTTCTTCCGCACTTTCAACTCGTTCAGAATAGCGATCTGTGAGGTAGGCAGATTGACCACGTGTGAGTAGGGTAAATTTGTATAATTCCTCCATCACATCGACAATGCGAATGTAATAGGAGGAAGGTTTCATGCGATCATTTTCATCAAACTCTAAAAATGCTTTTGCAACGGAAGATTGATTTGGAATCGTGATCATCCGCATCCAACGCCCAAGGATGCGCATTTGGTTAACAGCATTAAAAGATTGCGAACCACCACTGACTTGCATTAACGCCAGCGTTTTACCTTGAGTAGCACGAATGGCACCTGCAGCTAAAGGAATCCAATCAATTTGTGCTTTCAATATAGAGCTCATCGCACCATGTCGTTCTGGCGAACACCAAACCATGCCTTCTGACCATGTAAGCAATTCATGTAATTCCTGAACTTTGGGATGTGATGTTTCAGCATCTTCAGGCAGAGGAAGACCTTTAGGATGAAAGATTTTGACTTCTGCACCAAAATGTTCAAGGATTCGACCCGCCTCCAATACCGTTAAACGGCTAAATGAGCGTTCACGGTTAGAGCCATATAGCAGCAGAATGCGTGGCGGATGTTCAAGTGCTTTGGCTTGAACTTGCTCAAAACACGGTGTTTCAAGTAGATCTAGTTGAATATTGGGGAGCTTCATTTTAGTTCTCTTTATACCATTTGCGTTTTAACCATAGCGATACACTCACTAATGCAATAAGCACAGGCACTTCAACCAATGGGCCAATAATCGTGGTAAATGCAATCGGAGATGCAATGCCAAAGGTGGCGATGGCAACAGCGAGGGCAAGTTCAAAATTATTACCTGCTGCTGTAAAGGATATCGCAGTGGTTTTGGCGTAGTTATTGCCCATCCATTTGCTCATCAAAAAGCTAATGAAAAACATCACCACAAAGTAGATTGTGAGGGGAATGGCAATACGCAGTACATCCATTGGAAGGCTCAAGACATCTGCACCTTTGAGGCTAAACATCACCACAATGGTAAAGAGTAAAGCGATTAAACTGATGGGGCTGATTTTGGGTATAAATTGATTTTTATACCAATCCAGACCTTTGTGTTTTACCAATATGGCACGCGTTAGGAAACCGAGCAGGAAGGGAATACCTAGATACACTAATACTGCATGTGTGATGGTCCAAAAGCTGACTTGGATCACTTGTGCTTCTATACCAAAATAAGGCGGTAAAAAACTCAAAAAGAACCATGCGTAGGTACTAAAAAATGCAATTTGGAAAATACTGTTAAATGCCACTAAAGCGGCAACGTATTGGTTATCCCCACAAGCGAGATCATTCCAAACCAGAACCATTGCAATGCAACGTGCTAAACCAATCAGAATCAAACCGGTCATGTATTCAGGGTAGTGTTGTAAAAACACGATCGCCAAAATAAACATCAGGCAAGGCGCGATTAACCAATTTTGAAGCAGTGAAAGGTATAGGGTGCGTTTGTCTTTAAACACTTCAGGCAGCGCTTTGTAATCCACTTTCGCCAAAGGTGGATACATCATCAGGATTAAACCAATGGCAATCGCAATATTGACATCACCAATATTGAGTTGATTTAAAGCCCTTGAAGCACTTGGAACATACACGCCAATCGCAATGCCTAGCCCCATTGCTATAAAAATCCATAGCGTTAGATTGCGGTCTAGAAATGACAGTTTTGCAGCAGCCATTATTGGATCTCTGAAATTTTTTGGATTTCTTGGTTAAGCTCTTCACGACTTAATTGCTTAAAATCGAGTGCAAATAAAGCATCTAAACGGCGGTTAATATGCGCCACGGTATCAAGAAAAGCTGCAAGTTTTACGTCATCTGCAAGCTCTAAATGGGAAGGATCTTCTAAGCCCCAGTGGGCTTTGATGGCAGAGCCTAAGTAAATTGGGCAAGCTTCTTGAGCGGCAGAACCACAGACGGTAATTACCACATCGGGTTGGTATTGTTCACATGCTGCGATGGATTTACTCGACAAACCCTCAGTCGGTAGATTGAGGTTTTGTAGGGTTTTCAAGGTAAACGGGTGGACTTGTCCTGAAGGTTTACTGCCTGCGCTATAGGCACGGAAACCTTCAGGGGCACGCTGGTTAAAAAGAACTTCGGATAAAATGCTGCGGCAGCTATTGCCAGTACATAGAAATAAAAAATTCATAGGGTGTCACACAATGTTGTCGTGTTTTTTGGGGAATTCAAATCGAGGTCTTTAAATCGTTCTTGGTGACGCATGACATCAAGTATTTGTGTACACCAAGTAGGCAGTACAGGGTGAATGGAGTAATAAACCCATTGACCTTTACGCTGATCACTCAGCACACCTGATGAACGCAGTAAAGCCAAATGACGTGAAATTTTGGGTTGGCTTAATTCAAGATACTCAGTGAGTTCGCAGACGCAGAGTTCACCTTTACATGCCAACAGCATGATGATGTTCAGACGAGTCTCATCTGCAAGTAATTTGAAAAATTCAGTCTGTTCCATGTTTATCTGTATATATGGATTTGCATATATCTTCACATATGAATATGTGGATGTCCATATGTGTTGTTCAATAAAAATCCCACACGCGGTGGGATTTTGATATTTAGACCAGTTTAAAAGTCGAATGAAGTTTGTAAGAAGAAGCTACGTGGTTGACCTATATATTTACCACCTGTTGCATCTGATGAACGGGTGAAATACTGTTTATCAAAGACATTCTTAATACCAGCAGCAACTTTAACCCCTTGTAGCGAACCGCCAAAGTCATAGCCGGTACGCACAGCAAAAGTTGAATAGCCTGGAATATCGCCCAGTTTACCATTTGCCGTTTCTTCAGTTTGGTAGATCCCTGAATCTTGGTTACCTGGGGCACGTTGTTTAGATTGAGCATACATGTCGGCATTGATTGACCAAGCATCGTATTTATAGCCTAAGCCAAAGTTTGCGACATTTTGTGAATAGAAGGGCAAATCTTTACCTTTAAAGTTACCTGCTTCAGCAACTGCTTTGGTATAGGTGTAATTACCATAGGCTTTTAAGCCTTCGAGATTGTTAGCTAAATGTCCAAAGTCATAGCTAAAACCGGTTTCGATCCCTTTATGACTTGTAGCACCGAGGTCAGTCCAAATGCCATTGTTTGCAGCATCACGTTCTAAAATCAGTTCTTTGTCAAAATCTAGATAAAACGCAGTCAATTCAGCGCTCAAACCATTGCCTAAATATTTGGTACCAATTTCATAGTTATTAGACTTTTCAGGATGTAAGCCATCTAAGGTGGTGACCGCTGTAGTACCTTGCGTTGTTGCTAACTGGTTATATTGCTGTGGACCAAAAGAGACACCGGCATTGGCAAAGAAATTCCAATGGTCTGTTGCTTTATACAGGATAGCTAAACTTGACAAAAATTCATCTGATTGGATCGATGGATGAACAGTATTTTGTAATACGCCATTTTTATAGGCACTAAAACTGTTTTGGGTGTCAATCGATTCAAAACGAACGCCGGGTGTAATATTCCATTTACCCAATTCTATACGGTTATCGATATAAGCAGCGTGTGCTTTGGTGCCACCCGCACTGCGGGTACGTGCTATAAACTGACCGGGTTCTGCATCTGCTGCGTATTCAGTACGGCCTGCGAACTCGGTGCTCTCTTCGTCCATATAACGGTAACCGACGGTCACTTCATTCAGCGTACTTCCTAAGCTATAGTTACGTGAATAACGTGGCTCAATGGCAAAGACTTTATAATCACGTGGTGAAGTATCTAAGCGATGATTGCCATTGGCTAAAGTAGATTCAAGGTTGCTGGTACGGAATGAATCGATGTAATAACTTAAAAGTTCAAAGTTATTCGTGTCATCTTTATGTGTATAACGTAAAGATACATCTGAACGACGGCCAGTGAAAAAGTCACGATAATGCGACGTTTGATATGGATTTGCTTCGAATTCAGCAGCACTTAAACCTTCAGGCATTTCACCTGTACCATCGTAGTGATGGAAATTTAATGCGATTTTATCCTGATCAGTGATGTCATAAGCGGTTTTTAACATGACATCATCAATGTCATTTTTATTGTTCGCTTCACGATAACCGTTGCCTTTAGTGCCTGAATAAAGCAAGGCAAGACCTAAACCATTATCTAATGTTCCACCAACAAACAGACTAGGACTTAATTTTACCTGATCTGTACCTGTTGCATATTCAGAGTTTAATGCCACTGTACCTTTAAAGTCTTCAGGAATGCTACGTGTGGCAAAGTTGATAATACCGCCGACATTTTGTGGTCCAAAACGGACAGAACCTGCACCACGGACTACATCAACAGATTCTATATTTCCTAAAGAGACAGGCGCCATCGAAAGCTGTGGTTGGCCATACGGTGCAAATGACATTGGGATGCCATCGATCAACACGGTTGAACGTGGAGAGAGGCGAGAGGTTAATCCTCGAACGCCAATATTTAATGAAACATCGCTACCGCCAGTACCATTATTTTCTTGAACCTGAACGCCGGGAACTTGGCGTAACGCATCTTTAAGAGATGTTGCTGCGCTTTCGTTTAAGCGTTTACGGTCAATGATGGTCCGCGCACCGGCATGCTTTTGCACCTTTTTTTCATTGGCGTTTTCCAGCCAGTTCCCTTGAGTTTCAATGGTGATGGTTGGCAAAACATTTGCTTGCGCTATCTCTGTATTTTCAGCAGCTGAAGCCAAAGTGGCAACCATGCTTATACCTACCGCAATACTCAGCGGTAATAACGGGAAATTTTGAAGCTTTGGAGATTTTTTGCTTGAACTATACATAAAAGTGTGAGCAATGGAGAGAGTGCGCGTATCATAATCTTGAGTGTAATAAATTTAAATAAGGATGATTATCATTTAAATCTATGAATATGATTAAGCTAATAGACTTTTTAATTTAAATAAAGAATAGGTGTAATTTATAGTCAAAAAACCGCGCTAAAGCACGGTTTCTTAAAATGAATTTAATTATTTGAACTGGATAGAGCCATTTGCACTGACCGTGATTTTAGATTCACCACCTGCCATTTCTTGTTCAGGAATAACATCGGCACTTGCAGCTTTCATCATCGCCATACGCGGAACTGGCTGACCACCATAATTGCTGGTATTTAAATTGATATTAACTAAGTTATAGCCTGATTTATTCCATGCCTGAGCGAGCGCTTGGGCACGTTGTTGAAAGTTTTTGGATACTTCAACCATCAGTTCATTTTCAACTTTTTTACGCTGTGCATCTGACACACTAAAGCTGATGGATTGAGTTTGGAAATTTTGTTGTAACTCGCTCACCAATTGGCTAGCTGCTTTAAAGTCTGTACTTTCTAAACGCACTTCGGCACGACCACGCCATTCTTTCAATTTACGACTGTCATTGTCATAAATCGGGTAGGTGCTTTGAGATCCCGTTTCGATTTTTACCGCAGGGTATTTACGGGCTGTGTTCACCGCTTGGGTCATCAATTGGTTGATTTGGGTAGCAAGTTCAGCCGGTTGTTTATTTGACTTTTCAATATATAAAACGGCATGCATTTGGTCGTTCGACACTTGGCGAGTGGCATCCGCCTGAATGTTCACGATGTTGTAATTGAGTGGGTCGGCTGCTTGAGTTGCTGCTGCCAAACCTAGACCGGATGCTAATAAAACAGTAGATAAGATAATTTTACGCATTGTTATGACCTATTCTTCTTTCAGAATGACTAATTTAGCTTATGCTCTTATCTTAAAAGGGGATTGTGATGGATTAAAGGAAAATCTGTGGTGGGATTGTAAATCTTTCAAGAAAAATAAATGCAGTGCTTGATGAATATTGCTTCAAATAATCAATACTTAATTGCGTAAATGTTTGAAGATTACAATAATCATTCATAAATTGTAAAAAAGCATAAAATAAAAAGGTTTTCTTTGTTTTGTCACACTGTAAGATGATAATTCAGGTTATCCATGGCATAGATCTGTTTTTTCTCTAAATTATCTTTTTATTTGATCATAAAAGTGATTTATTTTATTGAAAAAGTCTGTATCATCCGCCGTCTAGTTAGCCATTACACAAAGAGCTCTTAAAACTAACTAGAAACTCATAAAGCACCGAGTCAAAGGACCGCAAGTCACCCGACTTATTTCTTTCAACCCATATCAGAGATGGTAATTCGATATGAGCGTTTCTTCTGTAAACCCTGCCACTAATTCTACTAACGAATACTATTTGACTCGCCAAAGCCAGATGGAATCCAATGTTCGTAGCTATCCGCGTAAACTTCCACTTGCGATAGCAAAAGCTTTAGGTTGTTGGGTTACCGATGTTGAAGGTACAGAGTACCTCGATTGTTTAGCTGGGGCAGGAACATTGGCATTAGGCCATAATCATCCTGCGGTAATTCAAAGTATCCAAGATACACTTGCAAGTGGCCTCCCATTGCATACTTTGGATTTAACAACGCCTTTAAAAGATGCTTTTACTGAAGCATTACTTGAGCAATTACCTGGTGGTAAAGAAGAGTATTGTCTACAGTTCTGTGGCCCGTCTGGTGCAGATGGTACAGAAGCAGCAATTAAATTAGCAAAAACTTACACTGGTCGTAGTTCAGTAATCAGCTTCTCAGGTGGTTACCATGGTATGACTCACGGTTCTTTAGCAATGACAGGTAACTTGTCTGCTAAAAATGCTGTGAACGGCTTAATGCCGGGTGTTCAATTTATGCCGTATCCGCATGAATACCGTTGCCCATTAGGCATTGGTGGTGAAGCGGGTGTAGACGCATTAACGTATTATTTCGAAAACTTCATTGAAGACGTAGAAAGCGGTGTAACAAAACCTGCAGCTGTAATCTTGGAAGCAATCCAAGGTGAAGGCGGTGTGGTGACTGCACCTGTAAAATGGTTAAAGAAAATCCGAGAAGTGACTGAAAAGCACAACATCGTGTTGATTCTTGATGAAGTACAAGCGGGCTTTGCACGTTCAGGTAAAATGTTTGCCTTTGAACATGCAGGTATTGAGCCAGACGTCGTTGTAATGTCTAAAGCAGTTGGTGGTAGCTTACCACTTGCAGTATTGGGTATTAAACGTAAGTTTGACGCATGGCAACCAGCAGGTCACACGGGTACATTCCGTGGAAACCAACTTGCTATGGGTACTGGTCTTGCAACAATCAAAACCATCAAAGAACAAAACTTGGCTCAAAACGCACAAGAGCGTGGCGACTTCTTACAAGCTGAAATTAAAAAATTAGCGGTAGAATTCCCATGTATCGGCAACGTACGTGGCCGTGGTTTGATGATTGGTGTTGAAATTGTTGATGAACGTCAAAAAGCAGATCACATGGGGTCTTTACCAGGTGATTCTCAATTGGCAGCAGCAATTCAAGCAGCATGTTTCAACAACAAATTGTTGTTAGAAAAAGGTGGTCGTAACGGTACTGTAATTCGTTTACTTTGCCCATTGATCATCAACCAAGCTGAATGTGAAGAAGTGATTGTTCGCTTCAAGAAAGCTCTTGCTGAAGCACTAGTTGCAACTCGAGGCGCGTAAGACATGGTAGATTTTGCAGAACATCGTAAAGCGTTATTCTGCAATGATGCACAATCTATTGCTGACTATCAGTCGGCAATGGATTCAGCTGTAAAAGCTGTATCTGCATGGTTGCAAAATGACAAAATGTACACAGGCGGTAGCATTAAAGAGCTTCGTAGTGCAATTGCGTTCAACCCTTCAAAAGAAGGTATGGGCGTTCAAAAATCACTAGACCGCATGGTTGATCTTTTCTTAAATAAAAGCTTAAAAGTACATCACCCACATTCTTTAGCGCATTTGCATTGCCCGACAATGGTGACAAGCCAAATCGCGGAAGTGCTCATCAATGCAACGAACCAATCAATGGACTCATGGGATCAAAGCCCTGCAGGTTCATTGATGGAAGTTCAGTTAATTGACTGGCTTCGCCAAAAAGTTGGCTATGGTGCAGGTCAAGCAGGTGTATTCACCTCTGGCGGTACGCAGTCAAACTTGATGGGCGTTTTGCTTGCACGTGATGCATGTATTGCTAAAAACTGGAAAGACGAAAACGGTAACCCGTGGTCTGTACAGCGCGATGGCGTACCTGCGGAAGCAATGCGTAATGTCAAAGTGATTTGTTCTGAAAATGCACACTTCTCTGTGCAAAAGAACATGGCCATGATGGGTATGGGCTTCCAATCTGTCGTGACTGTTCCTGTAGATGCTAACGCACGCATGGACATGGACGCACTTGAGAAAACCATGGCGCACCTTCAAGCTGAAGGTAAAATCGTAGCATGTGTAGTTGCAACTGCGGGTACAACCGATGCAGGCGCAATTGACCCATTGAAAGAAGTTCGTGCAATCACCAATAAATATGGCGCGTGGATGCATATCGACGCAGCATGGGGCGGTGCGTTAATTTTATCAAATGATTACCGTGATATGTTGGATGGCATTGAGCTTTCTGACTCGGTAACGCTTGATTTCCATAAGCATTACTTCCAAACGATTTCATGTGGCGCATTCTTGCTTAAAGATGAAGCGAACTATCGTTTCATGCATTATGAAGCTGAGTACTTAAACTCTGCTTATGATGAAGAGCATGGCGTACCTAACCTAGTATCTAAGTCATTACAAACAACTCGCCGTTTTGACGCGTTGAAATTGTGGATGACTGTTGAAGCACTAGGTGAAGAGCTTTATGGTTCAATGATCGATCACGGTGTTGCTTTAACCCGTGATGTTGCAGCATATATTGATGCAACTGATGGTCTAGAAATGTTGGTTGATCCTCAATTTGCATCTGTATTGTTCCGTGTAATCCCTGAAGGTTACCCAGCAGAATTGTTAGATACATTGAACCAAAACGTAGCAGACGAATTGTTTGCACGTGGTGAAGCGAATATTGGTGTTACTAAAGTAGGTCAGGTTCAATCTTTGAAAATGACGACCTTAAGCCCAGTAGCGACTTTAGACAACGTGAAGAACTTGCTTGCTCTGGTGCTTGCAGAAGCGGATCGTATCAAAGGCCCAATCGCTGACGGTACATATACACCTGCAATTGACTAATTGTCATTTTGTAGCTGTAGGTGAAGGGGCTCGTAAGAGCTCCTTTTTTTTGTTTTAAATGAAAAGGCGCTTAATTTTTACATGGCCGCAATTTTTCATTGGGAGATGATAGTTTACTGCGTAGGCAGATTGTTACTTTGAGGGATCAAAGTAACTAAAATCCTTCTCAGGCAAAAGGTACATCCATGTGACCTTTACCTTACAGCGACATCCCTGTCGCCAGTCGCGATAGTCATTGATGTTTATCATTTGATGAATGAGATACCACAATATTTATAACCAATATAAGGCTTGTAAAGGAGTTTCCCTCTCCTTGTAGGAGAGGGTTAGGGTGAGGTGAATGCAATACGATATTGATGTTATGCCGCAAATAATGGACTAAAACCTTTTTTACGCAATAATTTGCGGTACATGCTGGAACTGCGGTCCGCTGGAAAATGCGCTTCGATGCTTAAATCTAAAGGCAAATATTCAGGCTTTTGCGATTCCGACACGAGACGGTCTTCCTCAAATATTTTCAGGTTAAAGTCGTAAGCATCTTCTACAGGCAGGTCTTTGTCATAATTACGGCAGATAGGCGCAAATAGTCGGGTAGAACGAGCAGTCATGGGGGATGCCGCATTCATAATCACTTGCTTGCTGGCGTTTGGAAAATGAATCGTTAAGGTTGCAGTAAAAGGCAGATGAATCTCAAAATGCCGCAGCCATTGGAAACCCTCTTGTCCGCGCTGTTCTAAACCAATTGGATAGCGCCCAACACTGCTTCAATAGTCTGCATTAAAGCCAGTTTCTGTTTCGATGGTCGTGTAGTCAGGTACTTCTACATTTGCAGGATCGCCAAACGTATCGGGATGTACCCATGCAAAATGCGCAACATCAATAAAACCTTCAAGCTGCCGGCCTGCAAAACATTGAAAATCTACCGTTGGACAAACCAATTGTTGAAAATCTGCATCTTCCCAATTGGGCATGCTAGGTATATTGGGTTCAGCTTCAGAATGAGCCGTCAGATTGCACTAGATCAAACCATAGCGCTCTACCGCTGCATAGGTGCGTAAATTAAAGCGCGGTGAAATTTTCTGTTCTGGATATGCAGGAATACGGTTGCAATGACCATGTTCATCAAAGCGTAAGCCATGATATCGGCAGACCACGCCTTGACCATCATTCTTGCCTAAACTTAGGGGTACGCAGCGGTGTGGGCAGGCATCTTTAGCTACAATCAGTTCATCTCCCATTTTATAAATGACGAGCGGCATATCTAAAAGCATGGTGCCATAAGGCTGTTCTGTAATGTCTCGAGTGAGTGCAATCGGATACCAATATTTCGTAAGTAAGTGCCAGTCATGTTCTTCAAAAGTCATATGCACAGGCAAGTCTGGATTAAATGTCGCAATGGCTTTACTGGTCATTTTAGGCTCTGTTTTTATGTAAAGTTGCATATTGAGCTAACTAAAAATGTAATGAAATTTTAATTATTGGAATAACATGGAATAAAAAATCGAACATGCAAATGTGCATCATTCAGAAAAAGAGGACAATTTGAAAAAAGAAAATAAGACAAAATATGACAGTGACATGAATTCTTACGAATATCAAAGTAGAAATAAATAAGACCAATACTTTGATAAATTTCATTACGTATTGAAAAATAAAGAATTATATTTAAATCAATGAGCAATCATCAATTATCATAAAAGCGTCATAAAGATGTAACCTAACTGTCATACTCTAAAATCAAAATGCGTATATCGAAAAAGTACAAGACTTTAAAAATAAAAGTGGCGTACTCCAATAAATGCATCAATTAAGAGAGATGAGAATGCGCTTAAATCATATCGCACTTGCTATGGTACTCACTACTGGGGCAACAGTCGCTACCACTGCAAATGCAGCTCGTGACACGATCCAAATTGCTGGTTCTTCAACTGTACTGCCTTATGCAAGTATTGTTGCAGAAGAGTTTGGTAATACATTCCCACAATTTAAAGCACCTGTTGTAGGTTCTGGTGGTACTTCAGGTGGTTTGAAACAATTCTGTAATGGCGTTGGTGATAACACTATCGATATTGCTAATGCATCTCGTAAAATTAAAGGTACTGAATTGGCTGCATGTAAAAAAGCAGGCGTTAACCAAATCTTAGAAATTAAAGTTGGATATGACGGTATCGTATTTGCTTCAAATGCGAAAAAAGCGGCATTCAAACTTCGCCCACAGCACGTATTTGCTGCACTTGCTGCTGAATTACCTTCAAAAGGTAAATTGGTTCCAAACCCATACACACGTTGGAATCAAATCGACCCAACTTTACCAAACGAAGCAATCACTTTAGTTATTCCTGCATCAAACCATGGTACACGTGAAGTGTTCCAAGAAAAAATGGTCGATGCTGGCTGTGAAACTTATGAAGCTTTCGCAAAATTAGATAAAGATGCTCAGAAAAAAGCATGTTCAACATTCCGTAAAGATGGTCGTGTGATTGAAATCGCAGGCGACTATACAGAGACATTGGCACGCTTAAAAACTTCACCTAACGCTGTAGGTGTATTCGGTCTAGGTTTCTATGACCAAAACCGTGACAAGTTACGTGTAGCAACAGTGAATAATGTAGCGCCATCTGAGAAAACAATTCTGAATGGTTCTTACCCTGTATCACGTCCATTGTTCTTCTACGTGAAAGGTGAACATCTTAAATCCATCAAAGGCTTGAAAGAATTTACAGAATTCTTTGTAAGCAAAAAAGTATCTGGTAAAGGTTCTAAGCTAGAAAAAGCAGGCTTAATTTCAATGTCTGATAAAGAGCGCGCTGCAGTTCTTGCAAACTTTAAAGCTGGTAAAGCAGTTAAATAATTGGATTGAAACAGCCAATGGCAGGATTGACCTGCCATTGGCTTTTTGCAAAGAAACAGTTTTTTCAAGAAGGGCTTTTGAAAAAACAGTGGAGATTACATGAATCTGCTACTTATTGGTGTGTTGCTCGCAATTATTGCAATCGCTTATCAAGTTGGACTGACCAAAAGTCGCAAACTTGCAGGTAAAGGCAATAACTCAGCAATGTTGCATTCACGACCGGGCTATTATGGTGTTTTGGTCGCTTTATGGTGTGGGATTCCCGCTTTTTTAATCTTGATTGTTTGGAACTTGGTTGAACCGAGTATTTTTCAACACGTTATTTTAAATAATGTCCCAGAAAATATTCGTTTAGGTTTAGATCCTGCAAGCACAAGCGTAATGGTTGACCGCGTCCAAGCGATTGCTTCTGGTTTTGGAGTAAGTGATACGCCAGCTGCATATGAACTTGCAGCAGCAGAACAGTTAAAGAAAATTGAAAACATCGGCTCATATGCAAAATTAGCCGTTGTGATTTGTGCGGCATTGATTGGTTTAGTTATGGCTAAACGCCGCATCGCAGAAAAATATCGTGCACGTAACCAAGTCGAAAAAGTTATTAATATCGCATTGGCACTGTGTTCGGGGGTCGCAATCCTGACAACAGTTGGCATTGTGATGTCGATGTTCAGTGAAGCCATGCGTTTCTTTAGTTTTGTCAGTCCACTCGATTTCTTCTTAGGCACTGAATGGAACCCAGGTTTTAGTACATCAGGGAATGCCGAAGGTAGTTATGGTTTGCTGCCACTCCTTTGGGGCACACTCATGGTTAGTGGTATTGCACTACTGGTTGCTGTTCCGGTTGGTCTGATGATTGCGATTTATTTGGCTGAATATGCAAAGCCAAGTTTCCGTGCTTGGGCAAAACCTGCCATAGAAGTTCTCGCAGGTATTCCAACCATCGTTTACGGTGTATTTGCCTTAATGATTATTGGACCCTTTGCAAAACAGCTTGGCGCATATATTGGACTCGATATTAATGCAACCAGTGCTCTAACAGCAGGCTTTGTGATGGGGATTATGATTATCCCATTCGTTTCATCATTATCTGATGACATCATTACTCAAGTTCCTCGCGCGCTTCGTGACGGTTCACTCGGTTTGGGTGCAACAAAATCAGAAACTATTCGCCAAGTAGTGATACCTGCAGCTTTGCCGGGCATTATCGGTGCATTTTTATTGGCAGCATCTCGTGCAATTGGTGAAACCATGATTGTGGTACTTGCAGCAGGGAACAGTCCTTTACTACACATTAATCCGCTCGAAGCAGTGTCTACAGTCACCATTACCATCGTAAACCAATTAACAGGTGATACAGACTTTGCGAGTCCTCAAGCATTGGTTGCTTTTGCACTCGGTTTAACACTGTTTGTGATTACCTTAGGGCTGAATATTGTTGCACTGTACATTGTGCGTAAATACCGTGAGCAATACGAATGAGTACGACGAATACATCAAACATGGATCAAAAATTTGATTCACATGCAGCCGCTGAGCTTCGTGAAAAACGTAAGAAAATCATTGAAAACTCTTTGGCGAAAAGACATCGTAAAGAAAAGACCTTCCGTGTCTTGGGCTTTAGTGCAGTAGTGACGGGTTTATTTTTCGTCGTGCTATTGTTTGGTAGTATTTTAGCCAAAGGTTTACCTGCATTTTGGCAAAGCTCAATGACGGTACCTGTGTTTTTTGATCCAAACATTGTCAAAGTTGGTGCGAAACCAATTCAAAAAGAAGGTGAATCACCTGCACAGTTCCAAGAGCGTTACATTGCTTGGCAAACTGAAATGGGCATGGTGGATTGGGATGCGCTCATCGTAAATGGCATCATAGCAAAAGATCCAGCGATTGCCTCACAACGTGATGATCTCAACAGTTTATATACAAGTTCAGAAGCTTATCGCTTACGTGACATGGTAATGGCAGATCCGTCATTGATTGGTCAAAAACAAGATTTTAAAATCCTTGCAGATGCTAATGTCGATGTCTGGTTGGCTGGTAATATTGACCGCAGCTTGCCTGATGAACAGCAACAATTGAGCCCAGAAGTACGCCAACTTGCAGATAAACTTAAAGCTGATGGTGTTATTACTAACTCATTTAATACTGAAATATTTAAGAATCCAGACTCTCGTAGCTCACCTGCAACTTCAGGTTTAGCTGGGGCGTTTATGGGGTCGTTATTTATGATGCTGATCGTGATCATTATTTCAATTCCAATCGGTGTAGCATCCGCAATTTACTTAGAAGAATTTGCACCTAAAAACTGGATTACCGATGTTGTCGAAGTCAACATTAACAACCTAGCAGCAGTACCTTCAATTGTCTTTGGTTTGCTTGGTGCAGCGATCTTTATTGGTTGGATGCATATGCCGCTTTCGGCTCCTGTGGTTGGTGGTTTGGTCTTGAGTTTAATGACACTACCAACCGTAATTATTACCACACGTGCATCTTTAAAAGCTGTTCCTCCATCGATCCGTCAAGCCGCTTTAGGTTTGGGTGCATCACGTTTACAAACTGTATTTCACCACGTCTTGCCACTGGCATTACCAGGTATCTTAACCGGTGCCATTATTGGTGTTGCGCAAGCCCTAGGAGAAACTGCTCCATTATTATTGATTGGTATGAGTGCCTTTGTGGCAAGTGTACCAGCCACTCCTTTAGACCAATCCACTGCATTACCTGTACAAATTTTCCTTTGGCAAGGTAATGAGCTACGTAACTTCTTTGAAGGACGTACCGCAGCAGCAATCATTGTACTTCTTGCTCTCATGATCGGCTTAAACAGTTTAGCCATCTGGTTACGTAAGAAATTTGAAGTACGCTGGTAATTGAGGGCATTATATGAATAGCGTCATTACAACTGAAAAGAATTCCTTATATCAGGATAAGTCCGTGAATCCAGAACAAACACAATTTACCTCTGCTCAGGGCAGCCAAAAACAAACCAATACTGCGTTTGTGTCACAATTCGATACGCAATCTAGCGCGAAAAAAGATGCGAAATCGAGCAATGTGAAAATCAGTACCAATGATGTGCATGTGTACTATGGCGAATCTGAAGCGATCAAAGGCATTGATCTGAACATTTATGAAAATGAAGTGATCGCCTTTATTGGACCGTCTGGTTGTGGTAAGTCAACTTTCCTGCGTACGCTCAACCGTATGAATGACACGATTGATTCTTGTCGTGTGACAGGACAAGTGCTCATGGATAATCAAGACATCTATGATCCAAATCTTGATGTGGTATTACTGCGTGCGCAAGTTGGCATGGTATTCCAAAAACCAAACCCATTTCCAAAGTCAATTTTTGACAATGTCGCTTATGGTCCTAAACTGCATGGATTGGCGCGTGATAAATACGACATGGAGGAAATAGTTGAAAATAGCCTGCGTAAAGCGGGGCTTTGGGATGAAGTGAAAGATCGTTTGAACCAACCGGGTACGGGGCTTTCAGGTGGTCAGCAGCAACGTCTATGTATTGCGCGAACCATTGCAGTCAGTCCTGAAGTGATTTTGATGGATGAACCTTGTTCAGCACTTGATCCGATTGCAACTGCAAAAGTAGAAGAACTCATCACTGAACTTTCAGCGCAATATACCATTGCGATTGTGACGCACTCGATGCAACAAGCAGCACGTGTATCTGACCGTACCGCATATTTCCATTTGGGTGATTTGATTGAAGTGAATTCCACTGAAAAAGTCTTTACTCAACCGGATCATCAATTGACTGAAGCGTATATTACCGGGCGTTTTGGTTAATCTAATCGGTTTAAAATAGAGCCGAAAGGCTCTTTTTTTTTATGGACTTTATGATTAGGTAGAAAAAGCTTAGTAGAAATAAAATACTCAATTTGGCTCAATGAGAATTATTTTCAAAAAATAGATTGAATTTTTGTGATGCAACCCACATGTTATACAACATAAATATGAATTAAATGAGTTTCAATTTTATGCTATTTCATAATCCCAAGTTGCCTGCGGAAATTCGTGTAAGTCACTTAAATGCACGTATTAATGAACAACGAAAAAAAATTGCGCAAACGACTGCATCTAAACTTGAGCTGCTGCAACTAAGCCAACAATTATCAAAAGAAGCGCGCGCACGTAAAAAGAATAACCAAAAAATTTATGTAATCGATTTTAATGGTGATACCGCTGCATCTGCGGTAACAAGTCTACGTGAAGAAATTACCCTAATCTTAGCGACAGCAAAAGCTGGGCGCGACCGCGTGGTTTTACGTTTAGAGAGCCCAGGCGGGATGGTGCATGGCTATGGTCTGGCTGCAGCACAATTGGTACGTTTACGTGATGCTGGATTTAACTTAACCATTTGTGTGGACAAAGTTGCTGCAAGTGGTGGCTATATGATGGCCTGCATTGCAAATGAAATAGTTTCAGCTCCATTTGCAGTTGTGGGATCGATTGGCGTGGTTGCACAAGTGCCAAACTTTAACCGTTTATTGAAAGAAAAACATATCGATTTTGAACTGTATACAGCAGGTCAGTTCAAACGTACCGTCACTATGTTTGGTGAAAATACTGATGAAGGTAAAGCCAAATTTGAAGAAGAGTTACAGCAAACGCATAACTTGTTTAAACACTTTGTTGAAAAATACCGTCCTCAGCTCAATGTCGATAAAGTTGCAACAGGTGAGCATTGGTATGGGCAAGATGCCATTGATCTTAATCTAGTCGATAAACTGCAAACGTCAGATGAATATCTATTAAGTCTCATGCCACAACATGATGTATATATGATTGAAACCCGCAAAAAGCCAACCCTTGGTGAGAAGTTGGGCTTACAGGCAGCACAAATTGCGGACTCATTGGTGCCTGCTGTCATGTCTAAAGTAATGGAGTCATTGAGTAAAGCCAATTCGAGTCTCGTACAGTTGCGTGATCCAAAACTCTAAAATTGTTTTTGCTATGATGTATTTAAAGCTCACTTCGGTGAGCTTTTTTTATGCTAAATGATACTACTTTGAAAATTGCAGCAAGCGCGGCTAATAAACAGCAACCATTTATAAATACTTTGATAATTTTGATTATCCAAACTTGGCTGAATCTAAAATATTAAAATGGATAGAACCATAGAAACCGCTGTTATTGGCGTAGAATTTAAGGTGAAAAATTAAATAAAAATAATTCTGATGAATTTACATCCAGAATGGTTTGTCTGTTCAGCACCAATTTGATAAGGTACTTAACTAATTATTTATTAGATGTTTATTACATAATAACACTGAGGGCGAAATGACAAAAATTGTCGTGATATCAAAGAAAGATCAAACGATTTTAAAAGAAACTCAGGCCACAAAAATACAAATATCTCAACCGTCCGTTATTCAGTTAGAACTCAAGCCAGCCGATATTCAGTCGATCCATAGGGTAGGTAATCAATGTGTGATTACCCTGAAAAATGGTCAAAAAATTGTGATTGATGATTTTTATACAGATGACTTTGGCTCTGATAATTCTTTGCTCGTGCATAGTGGGCCAGAGCAATTTGAATTGGTTGAAATGGATGTTGATGGCAAAACAATTAGCTATCGTTCTGTGAATGAATTTATGCAACCTTTAGCTGCATCGACTCAATTAAATCAGGTGACAACACCTGCTCAAGCTACAGAAGTTGCTAGTGAGGATGATGGTTCGCCATCACTTCTTAAGGCGGGATTGGAGATCTTAGGTGCAGAAGCGGTATATCTGCTGGCATTTGATAAAGAAGATGATAAATCCTCTAGTAATGACAAAACAGCCCCAAGTACGCCAACAGGAAGTTTTGATAGTGACGGAAAAGTGGTATCAGGCAAAGCGGAAGCTGGCGCAACGGTTTATTTAGTAGATGCCAAAGGCAATACGATTGGTCAATCTAAAGCAGACGCTGATGGTAACTATAAAATTACTTTGGATGTCGCGATTACAGATGGCAATCGCGTAATTTTGTACGCTAAAGACAAGGCGGGAAATAGTTCTCAATCTACGATTTTAACGGGTAGCAAAGATACGATTGCTCCAGATGCTGCAAATGCACAAGTAGATGAAAGCGGTAAGTTTGTCTCTGGTTTTGCCGAAGCGGGTGCAAAAGTTTATGTTTATGCTGCAGATGGCACAACACTTTTAGGTGGGCCTGTGACTGCGGCAAGTGATGGCAATTTCTCCATTGCATTAAGTGATACTTTACAAGCAGGTGAGACGGCTAAAGTCATTGTAGAAGATAAAGCAGGCAACAAATCTGAAGCGCAGTCAGTTGAGATGGGCAAAGATACGCTTCGACCAGATCAACCTAAGATTGAAGTGAATAAAACCGGAACTGAACTGGTTGGTACGGCTGAAGCTAACAGCACCATTCAAATATTAGACGCAAATTCACAAGTCATCGCCACCACTACGGTAGATGCCAATGGTCAATTTAAACTAACATTGTCCCCAGCACTGTCGGATAGTAATAAGACAACCATTATTGTGATTGATGCGGCAGGCAATCAATCGATACCGTTAAATGTCACTGCCGGAACGGATAATACGGCACCCGTTGCACCAACAGCAACAATCAATACAGATGGTACAGAAGTGTCGGGAAGTGCGGAAATTGGTGCCAAAATTACCATTAAAAACAGTGCAGGAAATACGCTTGGTACCGCAACTGTAGGTGATGATGGTCGCTATACGGTGAAATTAAGCAGCGCAGCAACAGATAATAATGTTGTCCAAGTGACTGCGACAGATACATCAGGGAATATATCAAAGAGCACGCAAGTGATTGGTACAAAGGACACCATTGCACCATCTGCGCCAACATTGACGACGGTGTATGATGATCGAGATACTACAAAGCTCACCATTAAACAGGGGGAGAGCACTCAAGATTCAACCCCAAGTTTTGAAGGCAAATGTGAGACCAATGCCACGATCACCATTTATAAAAATGGCGTCGCAGTGGCAACGGTCAAAGCAGATACCAGTGGAAAATGGTTGTATACACCAGAATCTGACTTAGCGGCAGGTAAGTATAGCTATAGTTTTACCCAAACGGATCTAGCTGGAAATACCAGTGCCAAAAGCTCAGCATTTGATTTTACCGTCGAAGCGATGACAGTTGCTAAAGCGAGTTTATTCTTGATCTCAGAAGAACAGGCTTCGAATGAATTACATGATCAAGCATCACTGTTAACAGATGATAATACTGTGTTTGATGTACTTGCGCAGCACAGTGTGTCGGGCTTTGGCTTAAACGAAATAAGCTCTTTTATTTCTGATGATCAAATCGATTTGAACAGCTTATTGAACAATCAAGAGCCAAACAATACTCTTGATGTAATATCAGATGATTCATCTTATTTAAATGCGTCCATCAATCCGGTATCGGGTGGGACAGCAGTTTCGAATGCAGCGTTCCAAACAGCATGGGGCACATTAGATCCTTTAGATCAATCCTTAAATGTGCTACCACTCTATTAATAATTAATACATCCATTCATGAATATAGCGATAAAAAAAGCACTCGGATGAGTGCTTTTTTATTTAAGATTTTTTCAGATTGAAATATAAAAGGCCGCCAGTGATCATCGCACCAAGTGTTGCAAGTAGCATATCTTTATGTGCATCCCAAATATCACCTTGTTGCCCATTGTAATTTTCAGCTTCCTCTGGTGATAAGCCAATGGCAATCAGCCATTCGATCCATTCATAAAATAAACTGGTCGCCATGACGAATTGTACGACCAATAAAAAGAGTGTTCCGGCTTTTAACTGCGGTAGCCAGATTTGAAATATGCGATAAAAGAACGGGTAGAGCAGCAAACCATAGGCAAGATGTACAAGCCGATCATACATATTCCGGGTCCATCCCATGCTTTGGTCAAGGTTGAAACCGAGGAGAGCTTGTGTCCATTCAGCATAAGGCACATAAGAATATAAATAATGGGCACCTATGACATGAATCAGTAAAAAGCCAAGATACAGGCAAACTGTTGCGAAACTCAGTCCTATTTTATAGAGGAAAACGAGCAACACGATCAGCATAAACGCTGTGCCGATTTGATGGAGGATATACGCTTCCATTTCTAAAGGTTGGATACTGGCGATCACAATGGCAAGAGTTAATAATGCAAAAGCTAAGATGTGCTTAAGTTTTAATTTGAAATCAATCATGAAAAGACAAAGCTCAAAATTTTTATCGGTGTGCAGTGGTTATAATTCGCGGCAAGTATAGCCATAATGCGATGAAAAGTGTTTGTTAGACGGCGCTAGAATTTGTGCATTATTTTTTCAAATGTCATCAGTTCGCTACTAGGGATAAGTATTTTCAAAAAGATTGTATTAAACTCAGATGAATATCGATGTTTAAGTATTTGGAAGTAACTATGGCCGTTGTTGAGGCATTTATTGCGACTCAAAATTGTTATTTTAACTATGAGTTTGAAGAACTTAATTTAACAGATGATTTTCCAGAAGAGCTCTCTGTGTCTTTGCGCGGCATGATGTTTCGGCATGAGATTCAATATCTCGATGCCACATATTATGTTTATTATTCAGATGTTTTAACAGGCTGTGAATTACAACGGATGAAAGATGATTGGGCGAAATATTGCCCTGCAGAATAAAATTACGTTTAAATTTTCTATCTCCTTGCGGAGCATGCTCCTTATCTCAAAGAGAGAAGAAGTATTATAAATAAAAAACGAGGCATGATGCCTCGTTTTTTTGATCTATCTAAAATTAGATTTTAGAAATCAGATCTTTGAAATTAATTCAGCAATTTGTTTTGCTTGAGTTGCTGCATTACCTGTATATGTTGCAGGTGTCATTTCAGCAAGACGTGCACGGTCAGCAGCTGGAACAGCTTCTAACTCGTTACCATTTACGAAATCAACCATCATTTCGCGAGTCATTGCTTGACCACGAGTGAGGGCTTTAAGTTTTTCGTATGGTTTTTCAACTGCATAACGACGCATAACAGTTTGAATTGGTTCAGCAAGAACTTCTTGAGCATGGTCAAGGTCTTCAAGAATACGTTGAGCATTCAATTCAAGTTTGCCAATACCTTTAGAGCAAGCTTCAAATGCAATCAAACTTTGTGCAAAACCAACACCCATGTTACGAAGCACAGTTGAGTCAGTTAAGTCACGCTGCCAACGAGATACAGGAAGTTTTTCACCAAGGTGAGCCAATACCGCATTCGCAATACCCAAGTTACCTTCAGAGTTTTCGAAGTCAATTGGATTAACTTTATGTGGCATTGTTGAAGAACCAACTTCGCCTTCTTTCAAACATTGTTTGAAGAAACCAAGTGAGATATAGCCCCAAACGTCACGGTTAAAGTCGATCAAAATCGTATTGAAACGACGTAGCGCATCAAAAAGTTCCGCCATGTAGTCATGTGGTTCGATTTGAGTGGTGTACGGGTTAAATTTTAAGCCTAAAGATTCAACAAATGCTTGTGAATGCGCAGGCCAGTTAATTTCAGGGTAAGCAGAGTAGTGCGCGTTGTAGTTACCTACTGCACCATTGATTTTACCAAGTAATTCAACTTGTTTAAATTGTTTGATTTGACGTGCAAGGCGGTAAGCCACGTTCGCCATTTCTTTACCCAAAGTTGTTGGGCTTGCAGTTTGACCGTGTGTACGAGACAACATTGGTTGTTCAGCGTGTTGTTCAGCCAAAGCAACGATTGAATCGATGATTTGCTGCATTGCTGCAACTAAAACTTCACGGCCATTTTTAAGCATTAAAGCGTGAGACAAGTTGTTGATGTCTTCTGATGTACATGCAAAGTGAATAAATTCGCCTGCATTTTTAAGCTCATCGATATGTGCGATTTGCTCTTTTAAGAAGTACTCAACTGCTTTTACGTCATGGTTTGTTGTACGTTCAATTTCTTTAATACGGTTTGCATTGTCTTCAGAGAAATTTGCAACGATTGCGTCAAGTGCAGCATTCGTTTCAGCACTGAATGCAGGAACTTCGGTGATTTCAGGACGGTTTGCAAGCGCTTGTAACCAACGCACTTCAACAGTCACACGAGCATGGATTAAACCAAACTCAGAGAGGAAGGGACGTAGAGCATCACATTTGCTTGCGTAACGTCCATCTAATGGAGAAAGTGCGGTTAAAGCGTTCATAGCGATTCCTTAAATTTTGGAATTAAACGTAAAACAAAAAGCCCGTACTGCATCAGTTAAACCACCTGATACTGTAAACGGGCAAGATCTTGAATATCTTGTAGTAGCTTGCGCTTACTGAAAATCATACCCCATGAGCTACCACCGAGCTGACGCCATAAATGTGCCATTTGTAAGCCGGTAAATAAGGTGGCGCGAATGCGATTGGTATGAGAGGTGTCTTTAAATGCTTCGGCATTACCACGAACCATAATACGTGGATTAATTTGGCCAGCAGTTTCAATATAGGTTTGCGCTAAATTGGCAATGATACTTGGATGTAAATAATTATTATCGAAAAAGGAAAGCTGTCTTAGAATTTTTTGTTGGGATTGTTTGATGATTTCGACAAATTTAGGATTGCTATAGACTTTCTTTTCTAACTGCAATAACGCCATCGCATACGTCATGGGTAGCTTGGTATTGGCAAGTTTAGGAAGTCTAGATTTGGGAGAAGTATTGAAGGGCTGAGTAATGCTACTTTCTAAGGTTTTTAATCCCAGTGAAATATCCGCCAAACCACTAAAAAAATCGAGCGTCTGACTAGACTGATTCGACTTAGGACGGATATTTAAACTGGCTTTAATGAGATGTTCAAAATAAAAGTTACCGCTTTCCCCGATACTCTGCTGCCCAGTCAATGCAGTCATATGCGTAAGCTGTGTAGCTTGAAAAACAGCAGCTAACGCCAATGCGCGATTTTGGCGAGTATTCAGAGTCTGAGGCTGTTGAAACGGTAACTCTGTCATCCGAAACAATCCTTATGAAATAAAATCCGGTTTAGGGGCATTGGTATGATGAATCACACCACCCCCTAAACAAACTTCACCGGTGTAGAACACCACACTTTGACCCGGTGTAACAGCACGTTGTGGCTCATCGAATTCGACACGCACACCATTTGGCGCTGTAGAGTCTTTAAATAATGTACAGTCTTGGTCAGGCTGACGATAACGAGTTTTCGCTGTGCAGCGGAAACCTGATTCAGGAATCTCTTGTTCACCAGCCACCCAATCAATCGCTTCAGACCATAAAATGGTGCTTTGCATGAGTGGATGTTCATGACCTTGACCAACGACTAGGCGGTTACCCTCAATGTCTTTGTGAAGTACAAACCAAGCGCCTTCTTCAGCACCTTTTAGACCACCAAGACCGATGCCACCACGTTGGCCGAGCGTATAGTACATTAAGCCGTGATGTTCACCAACCTCTTTACCCGTGTCTAAGACGATTTTTCCGGGTTGAGCAGGTAAATATTGCTTTAAGAAGTCATTAAATCGACGTTCGCCAATAAAGCAGATGCCAGTAGAGTCTTTTTTCTTCGCAGTGGCTAAACCAAGTTCTTCAGCGATTTTACGCACTTGTGGTTTTTCAATTTCACCTACAGGGAACAAAGTTTTGTTAATTTCACGACCATGCACTGCATGTAGGAAATAGGTTTGGTCTTTATTGTTGTCTAGGCCACGCAGTAGAGGTGCATACTCTTCACCACGTGAATTTTTTAGCGTTTCACCACGGCGGCAATAATGGCCTGTCGCAATAAAGTCAGCACCTAAGTTCACAGCATGGTCAAGAAATGCACGGAATTTAATTTCTTTATTGCAGAGAATATCTGGATTTGGTGTACGACCAGCGGCATATTCTTCTAAAAAATGCTCAAAGACACGGTCCCAATATTCCATCGCAAAGTTTGCGGTATGAAGTTTGATACCAATTTTGTCACAAACAGCTTGAGCATCGGCAAGATCTTCCATTGCCGTACAGTATTCCGTGCCGTCATCTTCTTCCCAGTTTTTCATGAAAAGACCTTCAACTTGATAACCTTGTTGAAGTAAAAGTGCTGCAGATACAGAAGAATCTACACCACCAGACATACCGACGATGACACGTTGTTGCATAGGATTAAGCATCCAAATTTGAAATTAAGGGAGAATTTTGGTGCTCGTAAATGAGCGATAAAGGAAATTTTTGACCTGAAAGAGCATCTTGTACAGCTTTGATGACTAATGGACTGCGCGCACGGGCAGACTCAATGAGTTCATCAAGCGTCATCCATACTGCACCGACAATACCTGTGTCTAACTGTGCATCGGAATGGTACTGAATGTCCTTAGCTAAGAAACAAAAACGGAAATAAGTACGATCAGGGAACATCGGAGGAGTATAAGTATACATGCCTAGAAGATTCGTGATTTCTACATCGTGACCTGTTTCTTCCATGGTTTCTCGAATGGCTGCTTCAATAATGGTTTCGCCAGCTTCAACATGACCTGCAGGTTGATTAAATACAGTATGGGTCACACCTTCTGTATGTTCTTCAACAAATAGGAATTTTCCGTCTTTTTCAACGACTGTAGCAACAGTGACATGAGCAGTCCAAGCGGTCATAGAAAAGCACCATGGGGTAAAAACGCTATTCTACAAAATTTAGGGAGCGGTGGCTATGATTGATTTTTTTCTTAATTTCATTGAGATGCGTTTCAATATTGAAGTAAGAAGAACGTGGAGGAATCTTGTAAGATAAATCCATTGTACATATCTTCACACTGAAAATTATTTTGAGAATTAGATGAAAATACTAAGTTTATTTATATTTGTTATGTTAATGGTTAGTTGTACTGCAAAAAGCGGTGCTGATGAAAATTTGTTGCTTGTAGATGATGCAATTCTCGACGTTAAACAAACGCTGCCAAAGAAAAATAATGCATATACAGTTTGGAAAGATATATACAGAGATGGTGCAACTATTAAATTAATATATCAGATGGATAATTATACATTTCCAAAAGATAAAATATATTTGTTAGAAGAATATGCAAAATCAGATTCTGTAAAGAATGTTATTTGCAAATCTTTATTAGAAACATTTGGTTGGGATTATTCTGTAGAGTCAATTACATATGATATGAATGATACAGTTATATTTTCTTTTGTTTATAGTAAGAAAAATTGTTAAATAAATAAAAGTGTATTGTTTTATTAGTTAGTGAAATTATAGTTTTAGCTCAGTACTAACCGAGTTGTTAGAGATTTAACATTACTGCTTTTCAAAACTACTTGCTTAATAAAGTAGTAATGTTAAATATTTAATTTTTATTCAATGAAGGGAATTTTACTATCTCGAGGAAAATCTGGGAATAGTGTGTAAATCATATCAGGATTCTTTTGCAGACCCGCACCATCAATGTATTTCCACTCCTTACTTTCAATTGGACGTACTGCAAGCATGAAGGAAAGATCACCTGTCATTTTTCGGCCATTCATAGAAATCGTGACTTGTTTGGGTATGGCACAAAACTCATTTCTACCAATGATATAACTTTGTTTTGGAGGATGAGTGTCAACTTGAGAGACATATATTTTATTTAGTTTAAAGGAGTTTGCAGCAAGTTCTAATATGGCATTATATTTATCTTTACCACCTGCATAATTGATAATAGATGAATCTGTTTTTTCGGTGATTAATGCATAATTACCCTTATTCAAGGCTGTGCCGATATCTTTAATTTCTTTGGCAATGATTTTTTCATAATCATCTTTACACTGCGTTGAATTCGCAAAAGCAGTGTTAGAGGTTAAAATTACGCCTGCAAAAAAAATTCTAGTAATGAATAAAGTATAAGGTTTAATCAACATTAAAGAGTTACTCTGTATTTGAATTTGTCTGTCAATGAAGCATTGAGACATAAGCTGGAACTGTTAAAACTAAAAACGAATGCGTATATTATTTATTTTGATCAAGATAATTATTCGACACCTTCACATAATTCTGCGCTGAATAAGGCAAGAACGCTTTTTCTTTATCGGTCAGTGGGCGAACTTTCTTAACGGGACTGCCCACATATAAATAACCACTTTCTAAAACCTTATTTGGTGGAACAAGTGAACCAGCACCAATCATCACATCATCTTCAACAAGTACATCATCTAAAATAATCGTACCTATACCCACCAAAACACGATTACCAATGGTACAACCGTGTAATTTCACGTGATGACCAATCGTCACATCTTCACCAATAATCAGTGGAGAACCCTCAGGTTTATCGGCTTTTTTATGACTCACATGCAACATTGAGTGATCTTGCACATTAGAGTTTTTACCAATACGAATATGGTTTACATCACCACGAATCACAGCAAATGGCCAAACAGAGACATTTTCAGCCAATACAACATCGCCAATCACCACTGACATTTCATCGATATAGCAAGAGTCAGCAATACGTGGAACAGTGTCTAAATAAGGGCGAATGTTTTGGCTCATAGGAAAGTCATCTACAGGTTTTTAGGCAGTATAAAATAAAAAAGCACCTAGACCGAAATCTAGATGCTTTCACTTTAGTCTTAATATCGAGTTTTCATCAAACTTAGAATAAGTTGCTAAAGAATTGTTTGATGTGATCAATCATTTTTGCAAAGAAACCAGCTTCTTCAACATTTTGTAGAGCGACAAGTGGTTTTTCAGCAATGACTTTGCCATTCAGCGTTGCAACGTATTTACCGACCACTTGACCTTGTTTTAAAGGAGCAGTTAATTTTGGTTGAACAACCAATTGAGTTTTAATGGCGTTCGCTTCGCCTTTAGGCATCGTCACGTTAAAGTTTTCAGCTAGACCTACTTGAACTTGATTGTCTTTACCGTACCAAACTTTTGCTTTTGCAAGCAATTGTTTAGCAGGTTGAACTTTTACAGTTTCAAAGTTTGCATAACCCCAAGCTAAAATTTCACGTGTTTGAGATGCACGCTCGTTCATGCTTGGCGCACCAAAGATCACTGAAATTAAACGTAAAGGACCACGTTTAGCTGAAGTCGTTAAGCAGTAGCCCGCTTCTTCAGTATGGCCAGTTTTTAAACCATCTACACTTGGGTCAGTATAAAGCAGGGCATTACGGTTGCCTTGCTTAATGCCATTGAACGTAAATTCTTTTTCAGAGTAGATTGGATAGTATTTTGAACTGTCATGAATGATATGTTGCGCAAGAGTCGCCATATCTTTGGCAGTCGAGAAATGACCTTCAGCTGGCATACCTGTCGCATTGATGAATTGAGTATTCACCATGCCAATACGCTTCGCTTCTTGGTTCATCATGTGGGCAAAGGTGCCTTCATTGCCAGCAATATGTTCTGCCATAGCTTTAGAAGCATCGTTACCCGACTGAATGATAATGCCACGTAACATTTCTAATGCAGTTGCAGTACCGTTGAGCGGAACGTACATACATGACTCAGTGCTGCTGCCGCGACACCAAGCCGACTCATTCATACGTACTTTTTCATTTTCAGTTAGTTCACCGCTTAATAACTTTTGTTCAATGATGTAACTGGTCATCATTTTTGTCATTGAAGCAGGAGCTAATTTTTCGTTTTCATTTTTAGAAGCAAGGATTTGCCCTGTCTCATAGTCCATCAGCACATAAGATTTATTATTTAATTCAGGTGGTGCAGAAAGGACAGTTGCCGCGAATGAAAAACTAGGTGCAAGTAGTAATGCGGCAAGGGCGGTTTTTCGGGTCATTCTGGGTGGTTCCAATAACTTAGGTATAAGCACAAAGAGCCTAGCATTTTAGGACAAAGCTAGGCGGACTGCTATGGGGTGCAAGCGCTTATTTTAAAAGTATTGTAACCAATTGGTATTATTTGCTGTAAGCAGTCAATTCTTTGCAAATCGCACCATTTTTCTTATCGCCAGCTTTCTTCGCATCAGACTGCGCTTCTTTTAAAGCGTCTTTAAAACTTTTTTGTTTGCTGAGTTGCTGTAAAGCATTTACTGGGTTCTTTTCATTCGGCATATATTCTTTAGCTAATTTTGCATAACCCGCTTCAAACTTTGGTCGATCTTTGTCATTCACCAATTTTGGGCAGACTTCAGATAGTACATAGATAGCTGCAAGTTCTTGACTGGTCACTTGAGGTGTAGGGGTGACTTCAATTTTTTCATCTGCGGCATGTGCAGACATGGTAGTGAAAGCAAAAGCAGAAAGGCTAAGGGCACAAAGAGATTTTACAAAGGAGTTTTTCATTTAAATAACCTGTTAATAACCTAAAAGATATCAAATAGCTAAAATTTATTTGCCTAGCTTAATCGTATTTCTGGTAGAGATCAGTAGAAAATTGTATTGAAGCTGTTTAGAAATCAATACATTGTGAAAGAAAAAAGGATGAGGCTATAAAGCGTCATCCTTTTTTGGGCAGGTTTGATGCAATAAGGACTAACCTATTGAGAGGACGTCCAAAGCTGAATGATCAATTAACCTTCATAACTTAAAACGTCATCACAAACTGATTTTTGCTCAGCTTTATCAGTTTCTTTAGCAGCTTGACGCGCTTCTTCAAGAACTGATTTATATTCGCTGTCAGACTGTAGTTTTTCTAATGTCATTGATTTATCAGAATAATCAGCAAGATATGTTTTAGTGAGTGCTTGAATGTTGGCATCAAATTTTGCATTTTGACCAATAATCGCAGGGCATACTTCTAACATGACTTGTGCAGATGCAATATCTTCTTTTACGATGGTATTGGCTTCTTCTTGAGTGAAGTCATTGTCTGCGACCACAGTTTGAGTCATGCAAGCTGCTAGAGCAAAGCTCAATAAACCACGAAGTGCTACGGTTTTATTCATTTTGTACACACACATTTATGCTGGATGTTGAAATGTAAATATATATAATTATTCATATATTTCAATAAAATGTTCTTGCGAGTCATTTTTTAATTTTTTAGTAATGGAAATTTAGTTGTGAATATTTTAATTGCCAATGATGATGGCGTTTTTGCTCCCGGTATCCAAGCTTTAGCACATGCATTGCGTCCTCTCGGTCGTGTGGTGATCGTGGCGCCTGAAAGCGAACGCAGCGGTTTTTCAAGTGCACTGACTTTAGATCGACCATTACGACCTGTCGAAATTGCACCAAATATGTGGGCAGTAAATGGTACACCTGCGGACTGTGTGTATTTATCAATGAATGGTCTGTTCGATTTTGAATTTGATCTGGTGGTGAGTGGGATCAATAGCGGCGCAAATCTGGGTGATGATGTGCTGTATTCAGGGACAGTGGGTGCCGCATTTGAAGGCCGTTTAATGAAACAACCTGCGCTAGCCGTGTCTTTGGCTGGGCCAAATGTGCGTAGTTATAATAACCCAGAAGATTATGCAGTCGCCGCGCAATGGGTGCATGATTTTATTGCCAAAGGACTACCCGCGCTACCTGCACGACATATTTTTAATATTAATATTCCAGATGTTGCTGAACTTCAAGGCACCAAAGTGACCTATCAAGGAAGACGTTTACAGTCCAAACCGATTACCAGTCATGTAGACCCGCGTGGTCGTCAAGTCTATTGGATTGGATTGGCAGGCGAGGCAGTGGCAGAGCCTAAGAAAGGCTTAACCGATATCGAGTCAGATTTTTTTGCCGTGGCAAATGGTTATGTCAGTGTAACGCCTATACAAATGGATGCTACAAACTATGAGATTTTGAATAACTTACACGCAGAGTTATCTAAAATTTAAGTATTAGTGTTATAACTTTGTGAAAATGGTTATGCCGCAACTTTTTTAGAGTGGATTTTTGCTAATCTTAGCCCATTCATAATGACTATATTTGAATTATTAGTGAGGAAGATGATGTCCCTGGTGTCACAATATCGCGTTATTACTGCTCCTGCAGCATTATTTAAGACCCTTGTTTTATCTGCTGCTGTGGTTACAACTTTGGTCATGACTGGCTGTGCGTCAAAACCACAAATTAATAATGCGACCCGTTATGCGACTGCTCCGGATTATTATACAGTTCGTTCGGGAGATACTTTAAGTGGCATTGCAGCTCGCTATGGCTTGAGCTATGTCAGCATCGCAGAAATGAACGATATTGCCCAGCCTTATCGCATCTATGTTGGACAATCCATTCGCCTTAAAAATAGTGGCTCTCGTCGTACGACGTCTACACAAGCCATGACTCAAGCGGCACCAATTCAACGCCAAACGATTGCAATGCCAACGCAAACAGCGCCCGTGACTCAAGCTTCAACCACACCATCGACAGTGACGCGAACTACAGTTCCAACGCCTGTGGTCAGTTCTTCAAGTTTACGTTGGGTGAGTCCAGTATCGCGTCCTACGGTATTACAAGGCTATAACTTAGCATCGAATGTGAAAGGAACACGTTACGCAGGTAATACAGGTGATCCTATTTTTGCAGCAGCTGATGGTCAAGTGGTCTATGCCGCCGATGGTCTTAAAGAGTACGGCAATTTAATTTTGGTGAAGCATATTAATGGCTATATCACTGCATATGCACATAACAGTAAAATGAATGTCAAAAGTGGCGATACTGTAAAAGCAGGGCAGCAAATTGGTGAGATGGGTTCATCGGGTACCAACCGCACGATGCTTGAGTTCCAAGTGCGTTTAGATGGTAAACCAATCAATCCAACTTCAGTTTTACCAAATAATTAAATATATAATGCAAAAGCAAAATATCCCCGTATAATACAATGAGTTGCTTTTATCGAAAGATGAAGCTTCTCATAAGTTTATGAGGGAAATTTATGTTAGATCAACTTCGAGCAATGGGTGTCTTTGCTTGCGTTGTGGAAAAAAATTCGTTTAGCGGTGCTGCTCGTGAGTTAGGTATTACCACGAGTGCCGTGAGTCAGCAAATCCGCTCACTAGAGCAGGATATGGAAGTCATTCTTTTACATCGTTCAACACGTAAGTTAAGTTTGACAGAAGCTGGACAAGCTTTTTTTCATAGTTGCCAAGAGATGCTATCTGCCGCAGAGCGCGGCAAAATTCGTATCAATGAACTTCGTGACGACTTAGTCGGTGAATTACGTATTGCATCAACACCAGAACTTTGTGCGAATCATGTGATTCCTGCATTGTCACATTGGATGTCGGCACATCGCGGTTTATCCGTTCATCTAGAAGCAGATAATCAATATATCGACTTAATTGATGGCCGCATTGATATTGCGCTACGAATGAGTTCAAAAATTGATGATCAACAGTTTCATGTGGTGCCATTGGCACATGTTGAACAAGTTCTCGTTGCAGCACCAAGCTATATCAACCAAACCAGTTTAATTACACGACCAGAAGATTTACAAAATCATGATATGGTTCAAATAAATTTGGTTAAAAACTTTCAGCATTTTGCATTTGAAAATGCAGTGACGAAAGAGCAGGTTGCATTGGATGTGCATTCCCGATTTACAACAAATAATGTATTTGCTGCAAAAGCAATGTGCCAACAAGGACATGGCATTGCAAGAATATTATATCTAGATACGCAAAAAGACTTATTAAACGGTTCTCTTGTTGAAGTTTTACCAGAATGGCGCTTACCATCATTTACTCTATATGCGGTGATGTCTAAACGTGATCAACAGCCTACTAAAATTCATCGTTGCCTAGATGCATTAAAATTGTATTTCAGTCAATTACCAGGCGGACGTGTATACCAAGAAGCCTCATAAAAACAAAAAAGGTTTAAAAAGATATAAAAAAAGCCGCAATCAGCGGCTTTTTTACTTTCGGCACAAATTACGCTAGAAAGTTTTTCACCATTTTAACAATGCGTTCAATCAAGATATCCGCTTGTTCTTTATTGATGTTTAGCGTAGGTAATAAACGAATCACAGAACCTGCTGTTACGTTAATAATCAAGTGATGCTCATCACGTGCAATATTCACAAGTTCGCCACATGCTTTTGGTAATTCAATGCCGACCATTAAACCAAAACCACGAACAGTTACGTTTTGATCGGCAAGTTGCTCTGTGAATTGCTCAACAAGGTACGCACCCATATTTGCAGCATTTTCAACAAGGTTTTCTTTTTGAATGGTATCAATCACGGTATAAACCACACGTGAACCTAATGCTGTACCGCTATAAGTTGAACCGTGGTTACCCGCTGTTAAAACGCCAACACCACGACCTTGAGTCATGACTGCGCCGATAGGGAAGCCATTACCTAGACCTTTTGCTGTAGTTAGCACATCAGGAACAATATTAGTGTGTTGATACGCAAAGTATTTACCTGTACGACCATTACCTGTTTGCACTTCATCAAGCATCATTAACCAGTTGTGCTGATTACAGATTTGACGAATTTCTTCTAGGTAGCTAAAACCCTGAGGTGCAGTATTTACACCACCTTCACCTTGGATCGGCTCAACCAAAATCGCTACGATGTCAGGGTGGTGAATCGCCGCTTCCTCAATCGCTTCGATATCACCGAAAGGTACACGGATAAAACCTTCAACCAATGGGCCAAAGCCTTCTTGAACTTTTTTGTTACCTGTTGCAGATAAGGTTGCCATGGTACGACCATGGAAAGAATGATCAGCAACGATAATTTTTGGTGTTGCGACACCTTGCATATGACCAAATTTACGTGCAATTTTGATTGCACCTTCATTTGATTCTGCACCACTATTTGAGAAGAAAACCTCTTCCATACCCGCAACTTCTGCTAATTTTTGCGCAGCAGCCGTTTGCCAAGGCACTTCAAATAAGTTACTGGTGTGAATGAGGGTCGCTGCCTGTTCAGCAATTGCTGCTGTAATTGCAGGATGTGAGTGACCTAAACCACAAACAGCGATCCCTGTCAGTGCGTCTAAGTATTCTGTGCCATCTGCAGTATACAGGTGAGCACCTTGACCTCGGACAAAGCTGATCGGTTGGCGGCCAAAGACTGGCATCAAGTGCGATGGTTGATCAGTTTGTACTGGGGCAAGGGTAATGTTATTCATGACTAACTCTAATTTGTCAGGTGATTGAAATAATATAGAGGAGACGCCATATATATATGAGCATCAAGAGGTCTATATAAGCAAAATATGACTCACTTGAAAAGCTGAAATGTAAATAAAACGTGAAATATTGCTTTAGTCATATTGTTTTACTCAGTTTTGGGTATAATGCGAAGCAGATTTATTGAGGATATATCAATGACTGAACAAGCACGCGATACAGAAGCGTTAATTCGTGACCAAATTGCTAAACACGCAGTTCTACTTTACATGAAAGGCACTCCACAGTTTCCACAGTGTGGTTTCTCTGCGCGTGCAGTAGAAGCGCTCAGTCAAATTGGTCGTCCGTTTGCTTATGTAAATATTCTTGAAAATCAAGATATTCGCGCAACTCTTCCACAAATTGCAAACTGGCCGACTTTCCCACAATTATGGATCAATGGTGAGTTGATCGGTGGTAGCGACATTATGCTTGATATGTTCCAAAAAGGTGAATTACAACCTTTAGTTGAACAATATAGCCCAGCTCCTGAAGCTTAATTGGATGTGTATTTGATGATTTTGATCATTGGATACAGATAAAAATAGCGCCTTTAAGGCGCTTTTTTTATGACTTATTTATCAAAAAAGTCGTGGTTTATGCGTTTTTCCACCATCCCCATACGCATTTAAAGCACAAAGGGTGGTGGAAAAATCAACAAATGAATAATCTAATCGAACATTTATGACGGATTGTCTTCAGTCGGACTTTCTTCAACACGTTGCTCGTTTTCAGCAGTCCCATTTTTAGCAGTACTGTCTTGAGCTTCAGACTTCTTTGCCTTTTTATCTTTGTCCTTTTTTGACTTCTTCTTTTTTTTCTTTTTCTTTGGCTCTTCTTCCTCAAACTCAGCACCATCTTCAATCGCTTGCCAGTATTCAAGTTGCTCCATGACAGCAGCGTAGATTGAGCCTTTGCTATAACGACCTTTTTTATCAAGAGTGCCTACTGGATGCGCCATCAAAATTTCTAGAGCTTGGTCAATGGTATCTATGGCGTGAATATGGAATTGACCTTTTTGTACAGCTTCAATCACATCTTTACGTAACATTAAGTGCTGCATATTTTGGCGTGGAATAATCACACCTTGCTTGCCTGTTAGCCCTTGTAATTTACATGCATCATAGAAGCCTTCAATCTTGGCATTTACACCACCAATCGGTTGAACTTGACCCAATTGGTTCATTGAGCCAGTGATTGCCCATGATTGATCGATCGGTAATTGGCTAATAGCGGAAATAAGAGCTGAAAGCTCTGCAACAGTTGCGCTGTCGCCATCTACTTGGCCATAGCTTTGCTCAAAGGCAAGGGCAGCAGAAAAATGTAAAATTTGTTCACGACCAAAGTGTGCCTTTAAGAAACTCGACATCAGCAGGACGCCTTTGGCATGTAAAGAACCACCGAGTTCTACACTACGCTCGATATCTAAAATATCGCCGCCACCTTGATAAACCGAAGCCGTTAAACGTGACGGTAAACCAAATTCAACATCAGCATATTGAATCACAGAGAGGGCGTTAATCTGCCCGAATCGATGACCTTTGGTTTCGATTAACTGTGTACCGCGAGTAAGATCTTGCCAATATAATTCACGTAAGTAGCCTAGACGGTATTTACGATGATCAAGAGCGGTGTTGATATGTGTTTCTGTCACCATTTTATCGCCAGCAAGTGCTGCATGATGATGTGCTTCACGAATCAAATCACCTAAGGTGAGGGCATGTAATGACAAAGAGCTTTGATCTTCAGCTTGACGACTTGAATCAGTTAACAGTGCAGCAAGTGCTGTACGGTCAAACGGCAGAAGTTTGTCTGTTTGCACATAATCAGCAATTAGCTGCATATATGCCTGCTCATTAATGTCATTACGTTGTAATGTATCGGTAAAATCGGCACGAATTTTAAAGACACTGCCCAGTTCTGGTTCGAGTTCTAAAATATCGTAATAAATATCAGGTTCAGCAAGCAGGATCACTTTGATATTTAAATCAATAGCTTCAGGCTCAATCGAAATACTGCCTGTCAATGTAAGCATATGTTCAAGTGAAGACAGCTTTAAATGTCCTGACTTTAATGCACGTTTTAGACCTTGCCATGCATAAGGCTGCTCTAAAAGTTGTTCAGCTTCCAAGATGAGGAATCCACCATTGGCCTTATGCAATGCACCAGGACGGATTAACGTAAAGTCTGTGGTGATGGTGCCATTTTGGGTCAGTTGTTCGACATGACCTAGCAAATTGTAATGGGTTGGGAAATCTTCAAAAATAACTGGCGCACCAGCATTTGGTTTGTGTGAGGCGATAATGTTAGCTTGGTAGCGAGATGGCACGCGGTTAAATAGGCCAGGTGTAAAGTCATCTTCTTCTTGCTCAAGCACAAACTCAACATTTTGAATGATGTCATCTGCATATTGCTTCAGATAATCTTCCAAGCCTTCAACCATGCTGAATTTATTTTGAATCACATCAATACGCGGCATGACGACTTGTTTAGCAATTTCACGGTTTAAAACCTGAACTTTATCGCGTGCGTCATCTTCAAGATCACCAAGATGTAGACCAAGACGTTCAAGTTTTTTATCCATATAACGGACGTTTGACGCAATTTCAGCACGTTGTTTGCTGCTTAAAGCATGGATGTCTTCTTTCGACATTTCTTGGTATTTGTTATCTACTAAGTGCATCGGAACGAAACAATGATCATCATCCTGAGAAATCAGTTTAAGATCGAGCTCTTCACCTTCTCGGGTTAATTCAACTAAAGCAAGATGTTGTTCATCACCAGCATGTTGGCGAATCATTTCAATACGATTGTGATAGGTTTCTGCGGTGAAGCGACGTTCAAGCTGTTTTAATATGGTTTGCCAACTTTGATGTAATAACGCTTGGAACTTTGTCGCTTGACCAGAGGGAAGTTTCAGCGCAATCGGTTCGCGCGGAAATTTAAAATTATTGACATAGACCCAGTCTGAAGGCGTTGGCATATTTTTAGCGTGTTGTTGTAATAAGCGCTTAATCATGGTGCGCTTACCTAAGCCTGCGGTACCTACAGCAAAAATGTTATAGCCTGAATAGGGTAATGCAATGCCAGCCTCGACCGAAGCTCGGGCACGATCTTGTCCTAAAAAGTCATTAAGTGGTTTGATCCGCTTGGTAGACGTTGGTATTTTTTTGAGTTCAGGTGTATGCGTCAGCTGAAGCGGCTGCAACTGGGTTTTAGTTAAAGTATTCTGTATTTCGGGTTGATCAAAAGCGCTCTTTAGTGTCGTTACTGTTTCTGCTAAGTTTTTTGTGTTGGTTTCATTAATGGTGGTTGATAAAGAAGAGTGAATTTGTTCAAGTCGCTGGGTCACTGTTGAATCCAAAAAACTAAAGAATAGAGATATGTAATTAAGGTATACAGGTTTAATGCCAAAGATCAAGCAACAGCATGCGAAATATCGATAAAATAAAACAATGATTTCATAAATGTTGTTGAAACCGTTGTCATTAAGCGCTTGAATAGCAACATTCGATTTTGACAAAAATAACTGAGTCATGACAACACAAGCTTCAGGATGGAAATCTGCTTTTACTGCATTTTTAGACCGACGTGCGCTGATTATGCTTTTTCTTGGCTTTTCGGCCGGTATTCCAATTTTACTGATCTTTTCCAGTTTATCGCTTTGGTTAGGTGAAGCAGGAATTGATAAAAGTGCAGTAACTTTTTTTAGTTGGGCTGCACTTGGCTATTCGTTTAAGTTTGTTTGGGCACCCTTAATTGATGAGTTGCCTGTACCATTTTTAACCAAACAACTCGGACGTCGCCGTGCATGGTTGTTGATCGCTCAGGTTCTCATTATTTGTGCAATTTGTATCATGGCATTTTCAGACCCAGCTTTAGGGCAAAGCTATATTTACCAAATGGCTGCTGGAGCCGTATTACTTGGTTTTTCTGCCGCAACGCAAGACATTGTGATTGATGCGTATCGTATTGAGTTGGCAGAAACTGAAATGCAGACCGTTTTAGCTTCGACCTATAATGCAGGTTATCGTATCGGCATGATCGTGGCAGGTGCAGGGGCGTTATTTTTGGCGGCATATTTAGGCACGGCCAAAGGTAACTATATTTATGAAGCTTGGAAATATACTTACCTTGCAATGGCTGCTGTAATGGTTATCGGTATTATCACAACTTTATCGATACGTGAGCCGCAGGTTGACCGTGTACAAAAGCATTATAAACGGACCGACTATTATCGCTTAGTCGCTGTATTTTTTGCTGCGGTGGTTGCTTTTGTTTTGAGTTATATCTATTCAGGTGTTGCGGTTGAAAGCTTGAAAGAGCAGTGGCAAATTTCAGACTCATTTGCATTGTTCTGTTTAGAGGCTGTACGCTTTATTGGTTCAGCTATGGTTGCTTTTGGTGTCGGTTCTGTTTTAGTGAAATCAGGTGCTGTAAATAAGCAGATGGCATTTGAAACTTGGGTTAATCCAGTTGCAGATTTTTTTAAGCGTTATGGTCTAAAACTGGCTTTAGTGCTGTTGTTACTTATTGGTTTTTACCGTATTTCCGATATTATCGCCGGCGTCATTTCTAATGTGTTTTATCAAGATTTAAACTTCACCAAAGAGCAGATTGCTGAAGCTGTAAAAGTCTATGGTGTGATTTTTAGCTTGGTTGGCGGCTTCCTTGGCGGTTTGCTAGCGCAGCGCATGAACATTATGAAATTGATGTTTGTTGGTGCGATTTTAGCAAGTTCAACAAACTTGATTTTTATCGGTCTGGTCAAATCAGGTCAGCCATTAAGCGATGTCATTGTAAATGTAGCAGGGCAGCAATATACAGCGACGCCGGATGACACGGGTGCTTGGGCAGTTCAAATTCCAAAAGCAGTCTTGGCTGCAGATCAAAATATTAAAGTCAGTGCGGATTATCAGTCTAAGAATCAACATCCAGTACAGGTGAGTTTGCCGTATTTGAATAATGCTTTTTCAAACTCAGCAATGATGTTGCTGCCAGTGACTTCAGATAACACGATTTCAGCTCAAGAGACTGCAAATAGTATCGTGGTCCGTGGACAATACTTGGCAGGCGAGTTAAAAGAAAGTCAAAAAATTCAAATTATTTTGGATGCTAAACCATTCGACGCGAAGCTTGATAAAACTGGTGTTTTTAGTGCTGCAATTCCAGGTCAAGCGCTCGAAACAGCAAAGCAAAAAACATTAACGGCTCAACTACTAGAAAATGATGTAGTGAAAAAGAGTGTCGATTTAACATATCAAGTGAATACATCAGCCAATATGTCAGGTGTGCTTGGTGTTGATATTCAACCGATTAATTTGGCAAGTGCTGAACAGAATGTGGACATCAAAGGAAAGGTTATTAAGCCTTATAGTTCGCTGTGGTTATATTTCGCGATTATTGTTGATAACTTGGCTTCTGGTCTTGCTGGTGCGGCATTTATTGCATTTTTATCGAGCTTAACCAGTGTTTCTTTCACAGCTGTTCAATATGCCATCTTTAGTTCATTAATGACCTTAACCCCTAAAATTTTAGGCGGTTACTCTGGTACGATTGTGACCAATATCGGTTATCCAAACTTTTTCTTGATGACGACTTTAATTGGTATTCCGATTTTAATTTTAGTGGTTTGGGTCGCCAAACTATTGAGAGAACATGAACAAAAATCCAATTCATAATTCAATTTAACTTGAAAAAGCCTATTCAGTTTGAATGGGCTTTTTTATTCTAAGCTACTAAATAGCCTAAGTATATCTGTGGTTTTAGACAAGGATATTTGAAATAAGCGGGTATATGCATTCTAGACTTAAATTGAACTTTGTATGTTAAATCCCTATAGTATTCAAACATAATGATAGATTTAGGAAACTCGATTATGCGCATGCTGCATACCATGTTACGTGTAGGCAATTTAGAGCGTTCATTGGCGTTCTATACTGAAGTACTCGGTATGACTTTGCTTCGTAAGCGTGATTATGAAGAAGGTCGTTTTACTTTGGCATTTGTGGGCTATGGTGATGAAGAAAATCATACTGTACTTGAGTTAACGCATAACTGGGATACGGAGAGTTATGAATTGGGTAACGCTTATGGCCATATTGCTATTGCAGTAGATGATGCCTACAAGGCTTGTGAAGAAATTAAAGCACGTGGCGGAAACGTGGTACGTGAAGCAGGACCAATGAAAGGTGGTGTGACCGTCATTGCCTTTGTTGAAGATCCAGATGGCTATAAAATTGAGTTGATCCAACAAGACTCAAATGCACGAAATAATTAATCTGCACTTATTCATTTAAAGTCATATGTAATGCTGAATATTCTTATTTATAATTTTTTTTGCGTTGAGCTCACTATCAACGTTTAAAATAATGAATATATCGGAGAAAAGCTGGCTTTATTTACATGGCCCAGTAAGATTAAATTTACTCAATGGTAAATTTAGCTTATTGGGCATTTTTGTGCCGATCAGCTTTAAAGGGAAATTTGTACAGGATGTTGTTATGCTAAAAATGTTGGCTTTGGATCGTTTTACCATTCTACTTTTTGTAATGGTCATACTTGCGACTTTTTTGCCTGTCAGTGGTCAAGCTGCAGAAATTTTTGGCTATATTACAACGGCTGCAATTGCCATTTTATTTTTTCTACATGGTGCAAAGTTATCTCGTGAGGCTGTGGTTGAAGGCATAATGCATTGGAAGTTACATGCTTTAGTTTTTGCTTTTACCTTTGCATTATTTCCATTAGTGGGTTTAATGGCGAAACCAATTCTCGTGCCGATGTTAGGGCAAGAGTTGTATTGGGGCTTTTTGTTTATGTGCTTTTTACCCTCGACAGTACAGTCTTCCATTGCATTTACTTCGGTAGCACAGGGTAATGTTGCTGGCGCAGTCTGTAGTGCATCATTTTCAAATATTATTGGGATGTTTATTACCCCAGTGATGGTGGCCTATTTTATTCTCGGCCAGTCACAACATAACTACGATCCGACAGCATCTATTATCCAAATTACCCTGTTATTACTGATTCCCTTCATTTTAGGGCAGCTCCTCCGTCCTTGGGTGTTTCCTTATATGAAGAAAATGCCAAAAATTGTGAAGGTATTTGATCAGGGCTCAATTTTGATGGTGGTCTATGGTGCATTCAGTAGTGCGGTGGTGGCAGGGCTTTGGCATCAAGTAAGTGGTATGACTTTATTTCTATTGATTGTGGCGTGCTCTGTCTTGTTAACGATCATTATGTTATTGGCGCTATACGTACCGCGTTGGTTGGGCTTTAGTCGAGCTGATCAAAAGACGATTTTCTTTTGTGGCTCTAAAAAAACCTTGGCGAGTGGTGTGCCCATGGCACAAATTCTCTTTATTGGTCAGCCGATGGGGATGATAGTTTTACCAATTATGATCTTTCACCAAATTCAGTTGATGGTCTGTGGTGTGATTGCCAACCTTTGGGCAAAACAGAGCCGTGGGCAAGAGTAAGGACGAGATGAATACGTCCTTTTAAAATACCTTATATAGATGAAAAGAAAATAATCATGAAAATTAAAAAAGGCTTTTTCATTTTATTCTTGGGTATGAACACAGTCGTTCATGCTCAAGAGGATTTATCTTTAAATAGTAACCGTGATGTCATTGAAAAAATGCCGCTCATCAGCCTACAGCCCATGCTAGATTTTTGTCGTGATCGACAACCACAGATGAATACGGAATTAGATCAGGCTTATCAAGCTGCCAAGCTAAAATTAATTGCTGCGGTTCAGGCTGTCCGTTTTAATGGTGTAGAGCCATTAAAAGCAAAAGATGTTGATCAGCCAGTCGATGCACAATTTAAACAGCAGCTTCAAGGCATGTTAGAGGGCATGAGCAAATCATTACAGCCAGTAAATGCAGCGACGTTTTGTCCTGCATTTATTGAAAGATTAAATCATTTTGATCAAGCCCAATTTCAGCGTACAGTCGAATTACAATATCAGAAATATTTAGAGCAAGCTCAACCTAAAGAGTAGAGCGATTCAGCCTTGAATATCTATTTATTAACAATAAAAAATCAGCTATAATTTGCCCCAACTTGTTGTGCTTAGCTCTGGCGGTATCCGTCTCGGTGGGCCAAAAGAATGGTCTGTTATGGTGTTGGTCTGCTTTTTTAAGCCTTCCTTGTAGTGATGCAAGAGTGATCAATTGCGATGACAGCTAAACCTTCTTAAATCTTAGGAGTAATCGACGATGCGCGCCGATATTCACCCAAAATATGAAACTTTAGTTGCTACATGTTCATGCGGTAACGTAATTGAAACTCGTTCAGCTCTTGGTAAAGAAACTATTTACCTAGACGTATGTTCTGCTTGCCACCCATTCTACACTGGTAAACAGAAAAGCGTTGACACTGGCGGTCGTATCGACAAATTCAAACAACGTTTTGCTGGTATGTCACGTTCTATCAAACGTTAATATCCAAAACGAAAAAACGGGCTTTATGCCCGTTTTTTTGTGCCGATAAAAAGATAAACCTTAAATCGGCAATGTTCAGAACCTTATTGGTCCTGAACATCAATGAGATGGTCGAGTTTCTTCTGGAAATAATCGCCTTGAATAAAGCGAGCCTCAACATTCCAAGCATTGGCAAACAGGGTCATGTCATTTAATTCACGTAGCATGATTTCAACAGTTTTGATTTCATGATAAGTGGTAATTTTTTCTTGCAGCTCTTGGCATGACTTATCGTTTGCAAGCATTTTGGTCAAACTTGAATCTAATGTTAAGCAGTGAACATCCATTTGACGTAATAATGATTCGCTAAACATCGAATGACCAAAATTACGTAAAGCCAGTTCGGCACCATTTTTACGAAGTTCAATAAATGCTTTTTGAGCCGCATCAATATTGAGCTGAATGTCTTCTTCTGCAAATTGTAAAATTAACGGATTTTTCAATTTACTACGAATAATCGTAATGAGTTTTGAAATAAACTCAGGGAAGGTGCGGTCGTTATATAGCACTTCCTTGTTCAGGTTAACGATTAATTTAGCTTCAGGGAACTGAGTAATAAAGTTGTGTAGCTGTTTACACGATTCAACCAAGATCCAACGATCCAATTTAATGGATAGCTCTGAGTCTTCAGCCAATTCACGTAGTTGGGCGATATCTTTCCATTTATTTTCAAAAATAAAGCCGCTGGTTACTTCATAAGTATAAAGATGTGAATCTTCTTTATCATACAGTTGCTGATATTTAAGATGAATTTCACCGCGTTCTAAGCAGTTGCGAAGGGCCTTGATAATAGGAGCTTCATCACTAACGACAATCGGTGCGATTTGCGCTTCTGGTGTACCAAAATCCAAACTTGGAATATCAATTTCTAATGGAATAGTTAAGTCGATTTCAGGTGCTTGTTGGTTGGTTGGTAGCGCAGTATTAAAGGCTTTCGCAATAAAGGTATCAAAATGTGCTTCATCACGAATATCGCTGTCTAAAACACTGTATCCTATGCGTAAATTTAATGGATAAGTTTCATTGTTTACACTGAGTAATTGAGGTTTGCTCAGGGTGTTAAGACCAATCAACTTAGACTCAAGTTTGAGCTGATTATCCGCTTGGAATAAAGCAACGATTGCACCATTATCTAAACTAAATAATGGAGCATGAGTCTGATCTTTCAAGAAGTCTTTAATATTGGTGAAATAGCTCTTATAAGTATTCCAATCTTTTTGAAAAATCGCATCAGAACAAGAAGCCAATGTAAATAGAACTAATGCATTTACATTAGCAGGTTGCTGAGCAATGGTACGGTTGAGTTGTTGAAATGCTTTTGGTTTTTGTGGGCTAGCTTCAACTTGAGCATTGCTTACAGCATTGCTGCTTTGACTGCCAATTTCAATTGCGAGCTGTAAAGCATCTTCTTCAGCCGAGGCAATAAATTCGAGTTTTAGTGGGTTTTGCCCAGCCACTGCGATATTTTGTGAAACGAGATCAAAACGTCCTAAATCGAGCTGTCCTTGGCTGATTTTTTTAAAGCGTTGTTTAAAGTCGTTGAGGTCAGTAGGTTGTAATAGATCGAGTAAAGGCAGACCAATTACATCATCTTCATTTTTTAGACCAAACAAAGTGAGATATTCAGCATTGGCTTGAATGTGAATGCCTTCTTGAATCACGGCAACCGCTTTACGACTATCTTCAACTAAAGACTGGGTTTGGATTTGAGCTGTTTCGAGCTCTTCCATTAAATGTTGCTGCGATTGTTGTAGGCGACTAAAGGATAAAGCACGGATTAAACCAAAATAGAAACTCTCAGGTTCAGCAATATCGACAATGTCATAAATCCCTTTTTTGACTAAACTTGCATATTGTTCTGCTTGATAGTCTTCAGGTTTAAGTAAAATAATCGGTAAATTCGGTTGGCTCGATAGTTGAACTAAACTTAAAGCTTGTTCATATTTTAAATCATAAGCACGTCCAAAAATGATCAAGTCCCAATTGAGATTCAGCTGTTTTTCGAAATTTTGTAAATCATCAAGTAATATGGCATGAACTTGATGTTCGCTGTTTGTCAATAAATCACGTATCTGGTTAAAACGTATTTGATTATCATCAATAATGAGTAATCGAGTTTCCGTACGTTTTAGTTTTTTGGATAGTAATGGATTTCTCACTTTAATGCTTCCCATAAGTCGTTATTTTTGATCTCATTGCTCTGTTTTGCAATATAGTCTTTAACGACATTTTCTTGCTCTTCATTCAATAATTCATATTCAAAGCGAATAAAGCTTTGCGTCACCAACTGCGCTTTGGTGAGATAGACTTTGATGTCTTCTTTGCCTAAGCGAAGGTGGATCGTTTGTTTCTCTCGGAAGAGATTTGCCCCAGGTAAAATTAAGGTCGTAGACACTTGATCAAGTTGTGTGGTCTGTACCAATAAAGCAGGTTGATGATTTGTTGTATTGCGGTCGGTACGAATATGGGCTGAACATGGATACAAATCTTGAGCCAGTACTTCGAGACCCAATTCCAAACTTTTTTCAGTCGATTGTTTGATCCAACGAACAACACCGCCACGCCATTGGCTTTGAGCATTTTCTTGGATCAAAATAAATTCGCCGGTTTTTAAATTAGCAGGGGTAGGGCCAGTCCATTTAATGCGATAACCATTCACACTAATATCTAATACGTCAGCGGTATGAATCTGTTTTGCTTCACGATCTAGCGCTTTCGCATTAGTCATGCCTGTTGGCATATTTGAATCATGCGAATTGACAAAAGAGGCTTCATTGTGGAATTGATAATTGCCTTCCAAATCTAAAGTTTCGTGGAAGTTTTTACCTTTAGAGAGATAGAAATGCGCCACCATTAAGCTAAAGCAAATATTAATTTGCGCAGAATATTCATAACGTTCATGACGACGTTCAGTGTTGTTGGTCAAAATATTATGAATATGGAAATATAGCGCTGGAGTTAAAAATAACTTTTCATTTTTAGATAAATAATTGGCATTTCTAGTTTGCGTTTCGGTCAAATGATCGAGCAAGTTTTGCGTTGAAATGTATACATTGGCTTGATAAGACCGATCTTGTTTTGAGTTATAAATCGGTGGGTGATCTTTTTTCGTGTCTACAACATAGCGTGAAAGCGTGGTTTCTTTCGGTAGGATTTGAACCAATTTTGCCCAGTCAAAGCTACATAAATACAAACCTTGGATTTCAGCTGGGCGAATCTGATGATTATTGAAAATATCTAATAAGATTAATTGTGCATAAGCTTGAGCAATATTTGCAATTTGATGTTGAGTACCCAGTAACTGATTGACATTACTTTGATAGAAATTGTGTTCAATGGCACATTCAATCAGTTGATGTGCCGCAATCCATTGACCTGCAGTCGGTGTGGCATACAACATATGTTGTTGATACAACAACAGTGTCAGTTGTTGCAACGCATAGTAGATTGATGCAATTCGAGCGGTTTGTAAGCTTTTTTTATGGCCGAATGAAAAAATCGAAAACTTTTGTTGATTAAGCTGCTGATTACATCGTTTGGCAATATCAATATAGATTTTGGCAAAGTGACTGCGTAAAAGCATCGCCAATTCAATGATTTGGTCATTACGATCCGTGGTAATGAGGCTTTGATTGGTAAAGTGTTTTTCTAAGCTTGTGAGCACACTTTCCATAGTCGGATGTAAAATTTGAACCAAATCAAAACGTAACATCTCTTGGCATTTCAGCTCGGAGATTTCAAGTAAGGCATTGAATAAAGCTTTAGATGAGGTACCCAATTGTAAAATTGAAATACCGTTTAACCACTCTTGTAGACCTTTAGCATTGGTCGGACAAAAGCTTAATTTATCCAGCTTTAATTCAGTCGGATTGTAAAACGTATCTGAAGTATGCGTGGTCATCTTTATTATTTAACTCAAAAAGTTGAAGCCCCAAAAAGCGGTGTCTTGTTTTTTTCGCCCGCTATTTCCCGTACAAGTTTAGGAACCAAATAACCAGGTAGGTTCTCTAAAACTTTTTTATAAATTAAATCAATATCCTGAGCTGGTGTATCAAAATGATGAGCACCTTTTACTTTATCCAGAACATGCAAATAATATGGCATTACACCTGCGTCGAATAAGCGGTAACTCAAATCGACCAATACTTCTGCAGAATCATTAACCCCTTTTAATAAGACTGCTTGGTTCAGCACGGTGATTCCTTGTTTGACAAGCTGTTGAAGCTGGCTGCACGTGAAGTCATCTAGCTCTGATGGATGATTTGAGTGTACCACTAGAATAATGCGTAGCCTACTGTTTTTTAAAATAGAAACCAGCTCTTCATCGACACGGTTGGGGATTACGATAGGAACTCGTGAATGAATTCTCAAAAATTTAATTTGTGGCAAAGTCGATAAACGTTCAATCCACACTTGAAGTTTACGATTTGATAGTGTGAGCGGGTCTCCACCACTTAAAATCACTTCATTAATATCGGGTTGTTGTTCAATATATTGTTTAATGTTTGGCCAATCGTCATTTTTAGGCAGGTTTTCTTGGTATGGAAAATGCCGGCGGAAACAATAACGGCAATGGACCGCGCAGGCACCGGTTAAAGTCAGTAAAAAACGAGACTTGTACTTATGTAATACTCCTGGCTGTTGGTTAGCCTGCTCTTCACCTAAAGGGTCGGTGACAAAACCGGCGTGTTCTTCAAGTTCCAAATGATGCGGTAGGACTTGCAGTAAAAGCGGATCGAGCGGATTACCTTTTTGCATTTTTTCGACAAAAGCGCGCGGCACACGTAGGCGAAACTCATCTGCTGCGAACTGAGCACCCGATAATAACTGATCATGCGAAAGTTCTAATACATCGAGTAATTCTTGAGGATTTGTTATCAAATCACTCAATTGGGTTTGCCAGTTTTGCTCTTGAAATAAATAGTTTATCATGCCGATTGTTTAAAAAATGCAGAAAGGTGAGTAGGGAATATTGCTGAAATTAATGCGTCGAACTTTGATGTTTAAGCTGAAAAAATTCCGATAAAGCTTAGAACGGATGAAGCCTACGAAATATTTATTAAGTTTCAGTAAACAGCAATTTTACCTGTTTGTGGGCATTGTATAAACAAAGTTCTTTAATGTCTGAGTGTAAGTTAAGCAGCTTGACCCCTTTAATGGGGATTTTTTCGTTGCGACATGGTGCATTGGTCATTTAGAATACGCAATATCACATTAATGTGCATGTGGCAGCCAATGTTACAGTCAGTACTTGCTAAATGACATGTTACAGCCCATAGCATCTATAGATTAAAGTTAGTAAGTTTGGAGTGAGCCAGTCATGGCCTATTATTCTACGAATGATTTCAAGTCAGGCCTTAAGGTCATGCTTGACGGTAACCCATGTTCAATCATGGAAAACGAATACGTAAAACCAGGTAAAGGCCAAGCTTTTAACCGCGTAAAATTACGTAACCTTAAAACTGGTAAAGTTTTAGAAAAAACTTTCAAATCTGGTGATTCACTAGAAGCTGCTGACATCCAAGAAGTTGAAATGAACTACTTGTATAACGACGGTGAAATGTGGAACTTCATGGACCCAGAATCTTTCGAACAAATCGCTGCTGATAAAGTTGCTATGGGCGACGCGGCTAAATGGTTGAAAGATGACTCAAATGAACTTTGCACAATCATGCTTTGGAACGGTGTTCCTTTAACTGTGAGCGCGCCAAACTTCGTTGTATTAAAAATCGTTGAAACTGATCCAGGTGTACGTGGTGATACTTCAGGCGGTGGCGGTAAACCGGCTAAGCTTGAAACTGGTGCAGTTGTACGTGTTCCATTATTCGTACAGCAAGAAGAAAGCGTTCGTGTAGACACTCGTACTGGTGACTATTTAGAACGTGCATAATGGTTTAAAAATAGACTATTATCGAAAGGGATGAAGTGATTCATCCCTTTTTTTATACCTATTGGTTTAAATTTTTATTCCAAAGTATTAGATGAAAAAACCTATAACAGGAGTAGAGTTTCAAGGGAAGAAACAGCAGTACCTCGAACAAGAAAAATCAAGCTGATTTATTTCAACATTTATGAGGGATTGAGATGGAAAACATTCAACCGAAGTCAGGAATGGCTTCGAAGATTATCTGGCTGTTTGTAGCCATTCTAGGTGCCGTTTCATTCGGCATACTAGCACTCAGTCGTGGCGAGCATGTCAATGCAGTTTGGCTGATCCTTGCAGCAATCTGTGTGTATAGCATTGCATATCGTTTTTATAGTTTATTTATTGCGAATAAAGTCTTTGAACTGAATGAGCGACGTTTAACGCCTGCCCATCGCTTAGCTGACGGTTTGGATTATGTGCCGACCAATAAAAGTGTTCTATTTGGTCACCACTTTGCCGCGATTGCAGGTGCAGGTCCTTTAGTCGGACCGATCCTTGCTGCGCAAATGGGTTATTTGCCGGGAACTATTTGGCTCTTAGTGGGTGTTGTTCTCGCAGGTGCGGTTCAAGACTTTTTAGTCTTATTCATCTCGACGCGTCGTGATGGTCGTTCACTCGGTGAAATGGCAAAACAAGAACTGGGTTCTTTTGCCGGAATCATCGTGATGCTTGGCGCACTAGGTGTGATGATCATCATTCTAGCGGTACTGGCTTTGGTGGTTGTCAAAGCGTTGACCAACAGTCCGTGGGGTGTCTTCAGTATCGCTGCCACTGTACCGATTGCGATTTTCATGGGTATCTACATGCGCTTTATCCGTCCGGGTAAAATTGCAGAAGTGTCGATCATTGGTTTTGTACTGATGATGGCTGGGATTATCTATGGTGGCGACATTGCACAGCATCCGTACTGGGGGCCATTCTTTACACTTTCAGGTACTGAACTAACTTGGTGGTTGATTGGTTATGGTTTCGTGGCATCAGTATTACCTGTTTGGTTACTGCTTGCACCACGTGATTACCTATCGACCTTCTTAAAAATTGGTGTTATTGCAGGTTTAGCAATCGGGATTATGTTTGCTTTACCTGAAATGAAAATGCCAGCGGTAACGCATTTTATTGATGGTACAGGTCCTGTATTTGCTGGTTCAATGTTCCCATTCTTGTTTATTACCATTGCCTGTGGTGCGATTTCAGGTTTCCATGCGCTCGTTTCTTCAGGAACGACACCGAAGCTTGTGAATAATGAAAAAGATATTCGCATGATCGGTTATGGCGGCATGTTGATGGAGTCTTTTGTTGCGATTATGGCTTTGGTCTGTGCAACGATTCTTGAGCCTGGTGTGTATTTTGCGATTAATGCACCAGCAGCTGTGATTGGTACAACGGTTGAGTCTGCTGCAGAAGCAGTTCGTACATTAGGCTTCGTGGTCACACCTGAAGCATTGACCTTACTTGCACAAGAAGTGGGTGAAAATTCGATTCTGTCTCGTACAGGTGGTGCACCAACATTTGCGATTGGTATGGCTCACATTATTACGGAAATTTTCAATAACCGTTCAATGATGGCGTTCTGGTATCACTTTGCGATTCTATTCGAAGCACTGTTCATTTTAACAGCTGTGGATGCAGGTACGCGAGCGTGTCGTTTCATGGTGCAAGATACTGTGGGTATCGTGATTCCTGCGGTTAAAAACTCACATAACTTCTTCGGAAATCTGTTAGGTACAGCGGTGGCTGTTGCAGGTTGGGGCTTCTTCGTTTACCAAGGTGTGGTGGATCCACTTGGCGGTATTAATAGCTTATGGCCGCTATTTGGTATTGGTAACCAAATCCTTGCTGCGATGGCATTGATCTTGGGTACAGTGATTTTATTCAAGATGAAAAAACAAAAGTATGTTTGGGTAACGATTATCCCAACATTATTCTTGTTTATTACTTCAATGACCGCTGGTTGGCAGAAGATTTTCCACGAAAATCCAAAGATTGGTTTCTTGGCTCAAGCAGATCGTTTTAATGCAGCCATTGCGAAAAATGAATTGTTGGCACCTGCGAAAACCATGGCTGAAATGCATACGGTTGCATTGTCGAATCAAATCAATGCCGGTCTTTGTGCATTCTTTATGATCGTGGCATTTGTGATGTTATTTGCAGCGATTGGTGTGGTGCGTCGTGCCTTGGCAAATCCAAATCCATCGGTGAATGAAGCAGAAGCGATTTACCGTGACCCAGCTGAAATTAATCCGTCAAAGTCAGCACATTAATAGGGGAATATGAATGAACCTGAAGTTTACAAAAAGTGGAAAAACGGTGATTTATAAAATCATTAAAATGACCATTATGTCGCAGAAGGATTTAATTCTGAACCCGAAAAATTGGTCACGTATTGCGAAGTTGTGGCAACGTTTACAGCAAAGCTTCCGCCTGATGGTGGGTGTGCCAGATTACCAAAACTATTTGGAACATATGGCAAAACATCATCCTGATTTGGAAGCAATGGATGCAAAAACATTTTATCGTCACTGTGTAGATGCACGTTATCCATCAGCTGGTGGTGACATGAAGAAGTGTCCTTGCTAATGCAGTGACTCGAGCTAAAAATCTAAGAAAAAAGCGTTCTTCGGGACGCTTTTTTTATTGCTGATTTGTGAGCAGTCGAAGCGAAAACAACCCTTTTGTATATTCAATAAATATCAAGGGTATGTATTTAAGGTATTGAACTGGGTATGGCTTGGAGATAAACACTGTATTTTTAAATAAAACCCTGTATGTTAGTCATTCATTTAACTTTTTTATTGGGGAATAAAAGGTGTTTTGGGGATCAGAGAAAAGCCAACAAAATAATACATCAACGCTTTTAAGTGAGCAGAGCCTTGCGCCTTTTTACCCGAAAATAAATACATTCCTCGAACAAATTAACCAAATTATTTTGGATAAAAATCAGCAAACCAAATTGGCTTTAGCTTGTCTATTGGCAGGCGGGCATGTGCTATTTGAAGACTTACCTGGTTTAGGCAAAACGACATTATCTAGCGCCTTGTCACATTTAGCGGGATTAAAGTTTCAACGGATTCAATTTACCAATGACATGCTGGCCAGCGATGTGATTGGGGTAAACATGTTTAATCAAAAAGAACATCATTTTGAGTTTAAATCTGGGCCAATTTTTACCCAAATATTATTGGCAGATGAAATCAACCGTTGTAGTCCAAAGACCCAAAGTGCTTTATTGGAAGCGATGGAAGAGGGGTATGTGACGGTTGATGGTGTGCGATATGCTTTGCCTCAACCATTTTGGGTGATTGCGACACAAAACCCACTATTTCAAAGCGGTACGTATGCGCTACCTGAGTCCCAGTTGGACCGTTTTTTAATGCGCTTGTCTTTAGGTTATCCATCGCGTCAGGCAGAGAAATTATTGCTCCAACAAACTTCACGCCATGATCTGATTGCGGCATTAGCACATATCTTTAATGAATCAGAAATTTTACAACTACAAGGCTTTGTCGAGCAGATACATCTGAGTGATCGTTTAATGGATTACATTTTGGATCTTGCTGCTGAAACACGTAAAGGGAGACATGGTCTTTCTACTCGTGGTGTTTTAGCCTTAAAGAAAGCTGCGCAAGCCTATGCGCTGATTGAGCAGCGAAATTATGTGAATCCTGACGATGTGCAAGCGGTGTTTACAGCTGTGGTATCTCATCGAATTGGGTTGTCAGATCTTGAAGCCTTTAAGCTTTTAGAACAAGTTTCGATTCAATAAAGGAGTTGAACCTTGGCTTCGATGTTGCAGCAATGGATTGAACGTCGATTTAAAATTGATCAGCATAAACAGCTGACTCAAAAAGATGTCTTGATCTTTATCTATCAGCAAGGCTACTTGTATTTGGTGTTAATTTTCATCACCTTTATTGCTGGTGTGAATTATGCCAATAACTTGATTTTAGGCTTTTGTTTTTTAATTAGTGCTGTACTGTGTATTAGTTTCTATATAACTTTTAAGCAACTTCATGCGTTGCAGATTCAAATAAATGTTGTTGATACCCCACAAGTAGGTGAATTACTTTCGGTCGATATTTACTTTAAGCAAGATGCTGAACAGGCTAGATATTTGTGGATTAAAACGGAAAATCAGCTACATAAATTATTTTTCAATACGCAACAGCATTGCTTTCAATTAAATTTTACAACCAGCCAACGCGGTGTTTTTCAGATTCCACCTATACAAATTTATAGTGTTTATCCCTTTGGTTTGGTTCGGGCCTGGACGTATTTGTACGTACAGCAACCAGCGTGGGTTGCACCTCAAGCCAGTTGGCATTCCGTTGAAAATAAGCAACAACAGCAAAACTTTGAACCTGATCTTGATGAATTTCGCGAATTACGGAGTTTTCAGACGGGGGATTCACTTCATGCGGTGTCTTGGAAACAAGCAGCACGAGGACAAGGCTTATATGTGAAAGTCTTTGAACAATATGAAGATCTAAAGAAATTGGAGATTCATTATCACTATATGCCAGCTCAAAGTCATGAAGAAAAACTTAGCCTTATGATGGGTTTGGTCGAGCAGGCTGAGCAAAATCACGATCAATATGCACTGTATTTACCTAATGCTGAGTTAGCATCAGGCACTGGAGCACTGCATTTTTCCGAAGCTAAACGGTTATTGGCGCAGGCTTGATTTATGATTGAAAATACCATACGCCGCTCCATACTACTCACTTTAGCTTTGGTGCTCATTGCGCAAATGCTTTATATACCAGTGGTGACATCATTAGTATTTTTAGTCATTTGGCTTTTTTTATTACTCAATACCCGCGCCAGTAAAAAACCATTTTCTAAAATTTTAACCTATGTGCTGACATTGATAGCTTTATTCAGCATTTACATAAGTCATAAAACATTTATTGGTGTTGATGCAGGGGTTACAGTACTTAGTACATTTTTATTTGCTAAATCTTTAGAAACAAAAACACGTCGTGATGTAATTATTTTATTTAACTTTGCGATGTTTGTGATTGCCAGTAGTTTTTTGTTTAGCCAGTCTTTTGCCATGGCATTGGTCATTTTGTTGGCGTTGTTGAGCTGCTTTATTGGATTATACCGTTTACAGACCTTTGGTTTTAGCCAAAACTCAGTCGGTGAAGTACAAGCGATTAAACAAGATATTGGGCATGTGGGTAAATTTATTGCCTTAGCTGTTCCATTCTTTATTTTACTGTTTCTCTTTTTTCCACGCCTGCCGCCGCTATGGCATATTCCTATTCCTGAAAATAAAGCCACAACAGGAATCAGTGACAGCATGTCTCCGGGCGATATTGCTGAGTTATCACAGTCGAGTAGCTTGGCATTTCGTATAATCGGTGATATTCAAGCCTTGCCACCTCGTACAGAGCTGTATTGGCGGGCGATGGCATTAGATGAATATGATGGTTCTAAATGGACCAGTCATTTTTTTAACCAGAACGTTATACAGCTGAATCCAGCCGAGTTAAAAACCAAGCGGGCGTTGAATTATCAATATTTGGCTGCCGACCCAACTGTGATGTGGATTATGTCGTTGGAGCAATCCGTTCCCAATGAAGCACGTTTTGCTTTAGGTCAAGATGGTCGAATTACACCCTACCGATTAACAGCACGTACACAGCCGATTCAACTAAAATGGTTAGGAAGTGCAGAGCCGCCACAAATAAAAAATGTATCTTTACTTGAAAAAATAAACACTCGCTATGTTGAACACTTGGATGTTCAATCACAACAATTGGCCCAAACTTTATGGCAGCGAAGTCATCAAAATCCCGAGCGTTATATTGCCGAAGTTTTGCAATGGTATAAACAAAATCGCTTTGCATATACCTTAAGCCCAGGTGTATTGGGGCAAAATCGGATAGATGATTTTTTATTTGGATCAAGACAGGGCTTTTGCGAACATTTTGCTTCAAGTTTTGCAATGTTGATGCGCTATGTTGGCGTACCGTCGCGTATTGTCGTGGGATATCAAGGTGGTCAATTAGCACCAGATGGAAAAAGTTGGGAGGTTCGTCAACTTGATGCACATGCGTGGACAGAGGTTTATATCAATCAACATTGGCGTCGTATTGATCCGACGGCCATGATCGCACCGCAGCGTATCGATGGGGGGATGCAGGATTATATGGAACAAGATCGGACAATTTTTGGGAGCCAGCAGTCGACTTGGGCCTATCAACAATTTTCGATGTTGAAAAAAGTCCGTGTATGGAGTGATTATGCGAGTTACCAATGGCAAAGCAAAGTGGTGGGTTATAATGCTGAATCACAGCAACAATGGTTTAAAAAGCTCGGGGTAAATTCTGCTTATGCAGGTGGGTTACTTCTTGTATTGAGTATTGGTGGCGTTGTTGCATTATATTTTATATGGATTTTGTGGAAAAAAAGAAAAAGTCTAAGTCCTCTCGAAATAGAAATAGCCAAATTCGCTAAGAATTTACCTTTAAGCCAGCAAAAAGGGGCTTCTGAAAGTTTTAGGCATTGGCTACAACGCTTGGCTGAAAATATACCTGAACTGGAAAGGGGTTCATTTGAACAAGCTATTAGGTTATTTGAGCAGGAAATTTATGTAGGTACTGCGCTAAGTTCTCAAGATATTCAATGTTTTAAGACTTTGCTTAAAACTTGTACGCAAAGTTTAAAAAACTCAGAAAAGGGCTTGTCATAAAAAATAAAAATGAATATGATGCTTGGACTTCAGGTGTATAGCTCAGTTGGTTAGAGCGCTACGTTGACATCGTAGAGGTCAGCAGTTCGAGTCTGCTTATACCTACCAAATTCAAAAAGCAGAATCAAAATGATTCTGCTTTTTTTATCTGAAATTATTAGGGTCTGTTGACATTTACTGTTCATAATTAACCCTATAAAGGTAGCCATAAAAATATACAGGCTAAAGCAACAGAACTTTGATAATTCCTTTTGAGCTTGTCATATCGAGTAGCTATTCCTCTAAATTCCTTTAATCTGCAAAACATATTTTCAACTAAATGCCTGATTTTATATAAATACCAGTCCATATGGTCATTGTTCGATTGGCTATTCGTTTTCCTTGGTATATTCGCTTTGGTCCTTGTTTTCCTGATCTGTTCACGCAGTGGTTCTGAATCATAGCCTTTATCTGCGCATACCACTTATGTCTCTTTTAAATCTAATGTTGATATTAAATCAGGTGCAACTTTAACATCATGTATGGTTCCATCGATAATCATGAAATCAATAGGATTGCCATGTGCATCAACAATCAAATGTATTTTTGAGGAGTTTCCTCCTACACTTTTAGAAATAGATTGATTCGATATGCCGGCAGAATGTTGATGAGCACGCACATGAGAGCCATCAATAAAAATCCACTCCATATCGGGGCATAAGGCTAGTAATTTGAATAATCTAAGTAACTTACCGCTGCTTGACCAACGATTAAAACGTTTGAAAATAGAGTTTGAATGACCAAAACAAGAAGGAATATCTCGCCACGGACAGCCTGTTCTAATTCTATAGAGAATAGCTTCAATAAAATTGCGTAAATTTGAGTTGTGGTGAATGGATAAATTACGCAGAATAACTTTCAACTTTTGCCAGTGTTGATCTGTCAGCATGGTACGAGGCATAGCGAATAGTAAAATTGGGTTTGGCGATTTGATTTTACTACTTCGCTATTTTTTTAAGCTAAAAGTGTCAACACACCCTAATTAAAGTGTTATTAAGACTATAGTTAAATCAAATCTACTTATATGTAAGGTGTTCTTCGCAATCGTTTTCAATCGTATTTGGCTTGAATAGATTCATATGGATTGAGTCGTAAAATCATCATGAGATGGAATTGGGTGTAAATGCATCTATGTGCAAATACATCAATTTGGATATTGATTGTTTAAGTGATTAAGCCAAACTTCTTTGGCTCATATTTCTGCGTTTATGACTATATAGCAGTGCTTTATACAATGTATGCTATAGCGGATTATTTGAAACAAAAAAGCCGCATTCTATGCGGCTCTTAATTGAACAAATAAATTATGCATCTTCAGTTTCTAAAATTTCGAAGTCATGGGTAATTTCTACACCACCATCCATCAGCATTTTACTAGCAGAACAGTATTTTTCAGCAGAAAGTTCAACCGCTTTTGCAACTTGCTTTTCCTTCACGCCATGACCAGTGACTACAAAGTGCAAATGAATTTTAGTGAATACAGCAGGAATAGTGTCGGCACGTTCTGCATTTAATTCACAACGAACATCGGTAATGCCTTGGCGTGCTTTCTTTAAAATCGTCACAATATCGAAAGATGCACAACCACCAAGTCCTGTTAAAATCAGTTCCATTGGGCGCGGACCACGGTTTTCACCGCCATATTCTTGTGATCCATCCATCATAACAGTGTGACCACTTTGAGTTTTTGCTTCAAAAGCAACATTCTCTAGCCAATGAACACTAGTTTGCATTGCAAGTCCCTAAAAAAAGCTATAAATTTACGCAGTACCTGTACACTAACATAAATTGAGTTGATAAGGAATTTCAACTCTTACGTGTGACAAGTTCACTTTAGGTCTTGTGCGATCTATAAATTATCCATATTCGGAAACTGTTAGCATGACTTCAAACTTTTCACAACTTAGCACAGATGCGCTATCTCCGGGGCAGTTACCTGAGTCGGTGAAGGCATTATTAAAACGTGCATATATCAATCGTTACCCAAAACGTACAACAATCATTGATGCGGGCTCAGAATCTAAATCTTTGTATTTAATTCTTAAGGGTTCAGTATCTATCATTTTACGCGAAGATGATGAGCGTGAAATTGTGGTTGCGTACTTAAATGCGGGTGACTTTTTTGGGGAAATGGGTCTATTCGAAGCAAATGCACAGCGTACTGCAGAAGTGCGTACGCGAGATGTATGTGAAATTGCTGAGATTACCTATGAAAACTTTCATGAATTAAGTAAACAATACCCAGACTTAAGTTATGCGGTATTTGCACAGCTTGTACGCCGTCTTAAAAATACGACGCGTAAAGTAACTGACCTTGCGTTTATTGACGTGTCAGGTCGAATTGCACGTTGCTTAATTGATTTATCTTCACAACCTGAAGCAATGATTTTGCCGAATGGTCGCCAGATTCGTATTACTCGTCAAGAGATTGGTCGTATCGTGGGTTGTTCCCGTGAAATGGTTGGTCGTGTTCTAAAAACACTTGAAGAGCAAGGCATGATTGAAACTGATGGTAAAGCGATTCTAATTTTTGATGCATCGCTTGAAGATAAAAGTCAATTGGCTTCTGACGAATTTGACGACGAAGAATAATCATTCTTCTAAATAAAAAAAAGCAAACTCAGGGGTTTGCTTTTTTTATGTCTATTCATTTCTCACCATTATAGCTGAACAAGCTTTTCTCACATTTTCTGACAAATAAACAGAAAATTATGATTTAAACAAAGCCGATATCTTAGGTAAGCTACTTCGTGACTTATATATTGATATTTAAAATAAAGAGGGAATTTGTGGCATGCAATTTAAACCATTGGCACATAGCGGAATTTTAGTTCCAGAAATTTGTTTAGGCACTATGACGTTTGGTGAACAAAACACCCAAGCAGAAGCTTTCGAGCAACTGGATTATGCTTTAGAGCGTGGTCTTAACTTTTGGGATACTGCAGAAATGTATCCTGTCCCACCGAAACCTGAAACCCAAGGTTCAACTGAAACTATTATTGGTAACTGGATTGCAGCTCGCGGTGGACGTGATAAATTAATCTTAGCTTCAAAAATTGCAGGGCCGTCACAAGGCGGTAGTCATATTCGTGACGGGCAAACTAAATTTATTGCTTCGGAAATTGAGTCTGCACTGGATCATTCTCTTCAGCGCTTACAAACAGATTATCTTGACTTATACCAGTTGCATTGGCCGCAACGTCCAACCAACTTTTTCGGTAAATTGGGTTATGGCAATGCCGAAGCAAACAGTACGCAAACCATTACTAATTTAGAAGAAACATTGGTTGCTTTAAGTCACGAAGTGAAAAAAGGCCGAATTCGTACTATTGGACTCTCCAATGAAACACCATGGGGAACTTTAAAATTCCTACAACTTGCAGAAAAGCATGGTTTAGAAAAAATTGTCAGTGTGCAAAATCCATATAGTTTATTGAACCGTACTTATGAAATTGGTTTATCTGAAATTGCACACTACGAAGGCGTGGGCTTATTGGCATATTCACCTTTAGCATTTGGTTATCTAACAGGTAAATTCCGTTATGGTGTTCGTCCTGCCAATGCTCGAGTGACATTATTTTCACGCTTTAGCCGCTATTCAAATGCAGAGAGTGAATGGGCAACAGAACAATATGCACAATTGGCTGAACAGCATGGTTTAACGTTGACACAGTTAGCACTAGCATTTATTAAGCAGCAATTTTTTGTCACCAGTACAATTATTGGTGCGACAAATCTAGATCAGTTGAAAGAAAATATTGATGCTTTTGAGGTGAATTTATCAGAAGACATTTTAAAAGGGATTGAAGCTATTCATCGCCAACAGCCAAATCCTGCACCTTAAGCTGAACTTTTTAGTGGATTAAGCAAAAGCCTGCATGTAAATGTGGGCTTTTTTGACATTTGTATTATTTAAGCAAATGGAAAATCATTGAATTTTATTGTCAGAAAGTCAGTTGAGTTGACAAGAAAATTGCCTAAAAATACATATGTATTTAAACAATATAATAAAGTACTAAATTCTTCAATAAATGACTTGAAAAGTATTCTATTTATACCAATATTATAATTGAGATTTATCTTTATCTTAAAATTAACTCATTGAAAAATATTTAAAAAATGTATTTGAAATTTTAAATATGACTCCCATATATGCTTCAAGTACAGAATTTGTTGTGAGGAATAACAAGAATGCGATTCGAAAAATTCACAAACCGTTTGCAGCAAGCATTATCCGATGCCCAATCTTTAGCAATGGGGAAAGACCATACAGCCATTGAAGGAATCCATATTCTTTCGACATTGCTTGAAGAGCCTTCGAACCAAAGCTTGTTACAACAGGCAGGTGCTAATCTTCCTGAGTTAAAAACCAAACTTCAGCAAGCCCTACAGGATACCGCCACCATTGCTACGCCGACAGGGGACATCAACCTAAATCCTGAAGCAGTCAAAGCGCTAAATTTAGCCGATAGTTTTGCGCAAAAAGCTGGAGATGAGTTTCTTTCTACAGATTGGGTGATTCTCGGTTTAGCTGAAACGGGTAAAACCAAAACCTTATTAAATAGTGTAGGCGTAACGACAGATAAATTACGTAGTGCAATTGAACAAATACGAGGCGGTGAACAAGTCATGAGTAATAACCACGAAGATCAACGTGATTCACTCAACAAATATACCTTAGACCTCAATGCACGTGCATTAGAAGGTAAGCTAGATCCGGTCATTGGTCGTGACGAAGAGATTCGCCGTACCATTCAGGTTTTATCACGCCGTAGTAAAAACAACCCGGTATTGATTGGTGAGCCGGGTGTGGGTAAAACTGCAATCGTTGAGGGCTTAGCACAGCGTATCGTCAATGGCGAAGTTCCTGAAAGTCTGAAAGGTAAACGTGTACTTTCACTCGACCTTGGTTCATTGCTTGCAGGTGCAAAATACCGTGGTGAATTTGAAGAGCGACTTAAAGCCGTTCTAAAAGATTTGGCCAAATATGATGGCGAGATCATTCTCTTCATTGACGAATTACATACGCTTGTTGGCGCAGGTAAAGGTGATGGTGCAATGGATGCAGGGAATATGCTTAAACCTGCGTTGGCACGTGGCGAACTTCGCTGTGTAGGTGCAACCACCTTAGATGAGTACCGTCAATATATCGAAAAGGATGCGGCATTAGAACGCCGTTTCCAAAAAGTGATTGTTGATGAACCGAGCGTGGAAGACACCATTGCGATTTTACGTGGTCTAAAAGACAAATATGCAACCCATCATGGTGTGCAAATTTTAGACTCTGCAATTATTGCTGCGGCAAAAATGTCGCACCGTTACATCACAGACCGTCAGTTGCCAGATAAAGCCATTGATTTGATTGATGAAGCAGCATCACGAATCAAAATGGAAATTGACTCTAAACCAGAGCCACTTGATCGTTTAGACCGCCGTTTAATTCAGTTAAAAATGCAACTTGAAGCCGTAAAAAAAGATGCGGATTCGGTGTCGAAGGCTGAAGTTGAGCATTTGGAGAAACAAATTGCTGAAGTTCAAAAAGAATATAGCGATTTGGAAGAAGTGTGGATTGCGGAAAAACGTCTGGTTGACGGAACGAATCAAGCTCAAATTGAGTTAGATAAAGCACGTACTGCCTTTGAAAAAGCACAACGTGAAGGTGATTTAGCAGAAGCGAGCCGTTTGCAATATGGAGTCATTCCTGAGTTGCAAAAACGCTTGAATGAAGAAGAAATTGCGGAGGTGAATGAAGAGCCGAAACTGATTCGTACCAAAGTCACTGAAAATGAAATCGCTGAAGTGGTAAGTGCAGCTACAGGTATTCCTGTTGCAAAAATGCTACAAGGTGAACGTGAAAAACTCTTACACATGGAAGAGTTCTTACATAACCGTGTAGTCGGTCAAGATGAAGCGGTCGTAGCAGTATCAAATGCGGTGCGTCGTTCTCGTGCAGGATTATCCGATCCAAACCGCCCAAGTGGTTCATTCTTATTCCTTGGGCCAACAGGTGTAGGTAAAACTGAGTTAACCAAAGCTCTAGGTAACTTCTTATTTGACAGTGATGATGCGATTATTCGTATCGACATGTCAGAGTTTATGGAAAAGCATTCTGTGAGCCGTTTAGTAGGTGCGCCTCCGGGCTATGTGGGTTATGAAGAAGGTGGTGTGTTAACCGAGGCTGTTCGTCGTAAACCTTATAGTGTAGTGTTGTTTGATGAGGTTGAAAAAGCACATCCAGATGTCTTTAACATCTTACTTCAAGTGTTGGATGATGGTCGATTAACAGACTCACAAGGCCGTGTGATTGATTTCAAAAACACCGTGATCGTGATGACCTCGAACTTAGGTTCAACCGATGTTCGTGAATTAGGTGAAAACCCGTCGAAAGACGAAGTTCGCGCTGTGGTTATGGCTGCGGTATCTGAACATTTCCGACCTGAATTTGTGAACCGTATTGATGAGTTGGTGGTTTTCCACTCTTTACAAAAAGCGCAAATTCGTGGCATTGCGGATATTCAGTTGGATCGCTTACGTTCACGTTTGGCAGATAAAGATATGAGTTTGGCGGTTGAAGATAGTGCCTTTGAATTACTTATCGATGCTGGTTTTGACCCTGTGTATGGCGCACGTCCTCTGAAACGTGCTATCCAACAACAAGTTGAAAATACATTGGCACAGAAAATCTTATCAGGTGCTTTCCAACCGGGCGATACGATTGTCGTTCAAGCGGAAGGAGATCACCTAACTTTTGAAAAGTTAAAACTCAACTAAAAAGCACAAATCTGCTACATCCAGTTGTAAAAACAGAAACCCGGTTTAGGCCGGGTTTTTTAATTTTACGCTTGTCGTAATTTTCGTTTAAATACGTAAAGTTCATTGCATTTCATCATTTTCACCCACTAATATGACGTCCGCCCACATCCAACGAGATGACTGTGTTCTGTAAAACAAAAACAATATCGCTCGTTCATCATGAATGAATGGCAACAGGAAATTATGATTATGATGGAATTTAAACTGCTTAGGCAGATCAAAAAAGAACCTTATAGTTTATATAAACGTACAGATGACATCACTGTTCAAGAACTCAAACGCATGTATGGTATTTACCAAAAGTATTATGCCAATACCCGTTATGAAATTTTTGAACGCGACTTCTTAGAAAAAACCGGTGTTTTTTTCATTATTGAACCGAAAAATAATCAAATTGTCGGATTCTCGACGGTTATGGAGCGTGACTTTATTGTTGATGGTAAAGCCCGACATGCTTTTTTCAGTGGTGATACCATTATTGAGAAAGAGTATTGGGGGAATCGTGCATTAACCCGAGCAATGTTCCGTTATATTATTAGTTTTAAATTTCGTCATCCAAGAACCCCTGTATATTGGATTTTAATCTCTAAAGGCTTTAAAACTTATCTGCTCTTAGCCAATAACTACTACAGCTACTATCCACATTATGGTGAGAAAAATGCCCATCTCAAAGACTTTGTCGAATCGTACTGTAAAGAATATTTCTCAGAATACTATAACCATGAAACAGGTTTACTGAATTTTGGCGAAGACTACCAGCCACTCAAAGCAGATGTTGCGCCAATCACCCATGAGATGCGCGAAAACAATACCAAGATTGCTTTCTTTGAAGACAAGAACCCAACGTGGGTCGATGGAACTGAACTACCGTGCATTGGTGAATTACGTTGGAGCGATTTATACCGTTATGTAAATCGATTCTTAACCAAGACCACCAGTGTGAGTAAACATGACAGCAAGTTACGTTATAAGTCTCGTACATTGCATATTGCGACAGGTTCAGACTCGAAGGTGGCCTAATGGGATTGCTTCTCACTACAGCACATCAAGTTTTGAATATTGCCTGCCGTAAAGCATTTCAACGCTATACACAGCAGGCAAATCAGCTAGAAAATGTGCAACGTAAAAAATTAAGTCATTTTTTAAAGCAGCACATTTCGCAAAATTTAAGCTATGAGCAATTTGCCAAAAAGTATCCGCTTTCTCGTTATAGCAATTGGAAAAGCCAAATTGAACAATCCAGACAAAGTGGCAAAAATTGTTTGGGGCCTGAAAAAATTATCCGTTTTCAACCCACCAGTGGGTCGAGTGAAGCAATTAAATTCATTCCCTATACTCAGGCTTTTTTAGATGAGCTAGATGAAGCTATTGGGTTATGGCTCACCAATTTATACCGAACTCATCCACAACTGAAAAACTCAACGCATTATTGGTCGGTTTCATGGTTGCCTGAAAGCCAGCGAAAGCTTTTAGAAAATAGTAATTTGAATGATGATAGTGCGCTCCTTAATCTGTCGAAGCGAGTGCTGAGTAAAATTACCCAATCGGTACCAACTGAAATTGCGATGGCGAATTCAGCCGAAGATGCCATGTTTGCAACCGCAGTGTATCTCGTTGCAGATAAGCATTTAGGCATGATTTCGGTATGGAGTCCTACATTTGCTTTGCAATTGTTGGATATCATTCAAGAACATCAAGCTGAAATTGTGCAGGTCTTAAAAACTGGACAATGGCAACGTGAGGGTTTGAGTTTTCTGCAAGTTCCTAAATCTTGTCAACAATGCTATCGCTTACAAGACTTGGATTTGACCAAAGCAACGGCGTGGAAAAAACTGTGGCCTAAACTCAGTCTGGTTTCGAGTTGGGATACTGCGAGCGCAGAGCAGTGGGCAGTACAACTCCAGCAACGAATTGCAGGTGTGGCATTTGAAGGTAAAGGTTTATGGGCAACTGAAGGCGTAGTGACGATTCCATTTGCAAACCGTTTTACCTTAAGTTATCAGTCACATTTTTATGAATTTATTTTGCAAGACAGCCAAAAAGTGGTGCCATCGTGGCAACTGAAAGTAGGTGATATTGTTAGTCCTGTGATCACGACAGGTTCAGGATTAATTCGTTATGTGATTGATGATGAATTAGAAGTCACAGACTTTTATCAGCAAGTGCCATGTTTCAAATTTTTAGGTCGCAAAATGACGGTAGATTTGGTCGGAGAAAAGCTCGACCACAATGCTGCAGTTAAAGTTCTTGCAGAGTTTAAACAAGCGGATTATTTGCCGATTAGTATCTTAGGTATCGAACAATGTTCGGTTAAAAAACCGCACTATATTTTACTCAGTGAAGGCAATGTAAACAAACAACCATCCGCTCAAGCACTAGACCGTTTGCTTAAACATAATTTTCATTATGAATTGGCACGAGATCTAGGGCAGTTGGATGAACCTGAAGTGGTACATGTACAAGATGCTTGGGACTACTACAAAACACTAGCCATGAACAATGGCATGATTGAAGGGAATATTAAGCCTGAACCGCTTAAGAAAATGAAAACAAAAATAATTGAGTATTGAGATGGATATCGATGTGTTAGATGCACCGTTCGATGAAACGGCGCTATATCATTCAAAGAATGAGACTAAGTTTGCGGTTCGAAATGCGACTGTCGAAGATGATGAGCAACTAATGAAAATTAGTGCTGAGACTGTGCCAAGTAATGGTATTACCTTATCTTATGAACGTTACCCGAGTTATTTGGCTGCTAGCCATGCCCAGTATAATCGACCAGATTTAAAAGTGGTTGTCCCTGTGGAAGATCCATCTATCGTGATTGCGATGATGAATTTGGGATGGCGTTATTGTTATATCAATGGTCAGCCTGACCTAATGCGTTATGTTGCCGATTTAAGAATGAATCCAGCTTATCGTGGTGCTAAAGTCATGCGCTTATTAATGGACTATGTCCACGATGAAATTCCGCAAGATACGATTTTTGAAAGTGTAGTTTTAAACGCCAATACTGTCGCTGCTAGTATTTTACATCATGAAAGATCAGGTTTTCCATTGCCATATTTTTATGACGAAATCCGAACCTATACTGTTTCACAGGCAGTGAAACCAAAAACTTTCAATCAATATCAATTTAAAACGCTGACTGCTGAAAGTGTAGATGAAGCAAATGATTTCATTTTAAAAATGAAAGACCATTATAATTTTTTACCTAGCTATGATTTTAATGCGTTGGTTGATGGTCAAAATCCATTTTGGGCAGGCTTAAATCTGGATGATTTTTATTTGATTTATGATCAGCACAATCAGTTGGTTGGACTCTATGGATTATGGAATCAAAAGAGTTTTAAACAAACCCACGTAATCGACTATTCGCGTTCATTAAAGTTGATGAAGCCTTTTTATAATGCCTACGCCAGTGTGCGTGGTGTATTATCACTGCCAAAAATTCAGGGAACTTTCGATTATTTAATGCTGCACAGTCCACTATGTCATCCTGAACATCTAGATGTATTTGCAAGTTTGATTTTTCATGCCAAGCAACAGACCAAGCGACGTGGCAAAGAAACCTATTGCATCACTTTGGCAGAGAAGGACCCACGTATAGGATGGATGAAAAATACAACCTCTCACGTGTTAAAAGCCAAGCACTATTTTCATAGTTTTAAAGGCAATCCATATGCCGCATTTGATCGTAAACGTATAAGTTATTTTGAAGCTGGGCGTATATAGTTAAAGTGATAGCCATCAAAAAATCAATTAAAACTGCCAAATCAATCATTTAATATCATTCTAATTGTGTACTTATGTAACTGAGTTCTTCAGTATACTGCGCAAAGAATAATCAGAATGAGAAAGACATGTCAAAATTGATGTGGGGAATTGGCAGTTTAGTGGTGCTTTCAGCAGCTGTGGTGGGAGGGAATTTATATGCAGATAAATCTCTTGCCCAATTTTATACACAGAAAAATTGGTCAGCAGCTGTACAAGATGTTGATGTAAAATACAGCAATTATCAAATGGGTTTGATGGGTGGAACGGTCGATTGGGTATTAACTCTGAAAACAGACCCGTGTAAACCCAAAGAAGTGATCGTATTGAAGGGTACCGATCAGATTCAACGTGGGTTGAAAGGTTATAACATCAACTCTAACTTTAAGATTGTTCAACAACAAAGTACGTCCGAATATGCCAAGCTTTTTGGTACGGACTTAACGGCAAAAACGTTGGTCAATTGGATTGGTCAAAGTAAAACAGATCTACAGATTCCTGCATTTAAAACGACTGCACAAGGTGCAACAGTACAAGCTGATGCAAGCCAATTGCAAATTCGGATTAGTAGTTTACCGGGGCAAGCCACTAAGGTATCTGAGCTTTCAATCCATTTACCTGTGGTTCGGTTGAGTGAAGGTCCAACGCAAACCATGGTGCAAAATTTTTCGATGAAGACCAATCAAGGTCTAAATCAGAAAAATCTTGAAAATGGTTTTGTTGAAATTCAAGCGGGTTCTATCAAACGTTTAGATCAAAAGTTCTCAGGCGGCATGCGTGGTATGCAATTGCGTTGGGAGACCGAACTAAATAAACATGATGTGGACTTTGAAGGCTACTTAAAAGCTGATGAGATGGATTTCCCTGGTTCACCGGTCACGAAAGATTTCGCACTAAATTTGGCATTACATAAAGTTAATCTAGATAAAGTTCGTGCATTTAGTGAACTTTTGCATCAGGTGGAAAATTCATGCGATGCAGTGGGTGAATCAAGTGAAGAAATGACTGAAGCTTTCTTAGCAATCGCAAGCCAAGGTTTTGATTTTGAATCTAAAGATAACTCGATCAGTATTGGTGGAGGTAAAGCCTCTGCAAATGTCGTGGGGAAAGTCATGCCGGGTCACCATGCCTCAATGGAGTCTTTTATTAAAATGGTGCCGAGCTTACTAGATTTTCAAGCAGACTTAAGTTTTGATAAAAATATGATGACTGCAATCATGAATAACTTTTTGCAATTACAGGGCAAAAGTTTGTCAGGACAGGAAGCCGAAGCCATGTTTGCTGGTTTTGAAACATCAGGGCAAGGCAAGCGCGATGGCAATAACATGGTCATGAGTATGCAATATAAGTTCGGTCAAAAGCTTTTTGGTCAGGCTATACAAAAGAAATAAGCAACCAGTAGTGAGTAGTTAAGTTTGAAAATATAAAACCGTCATAGATTGGCGGTTTTGTATTTTTGGCTACAGAATTATGATTTTCAGTTTATCGGAACACAGCGGCCTAGCCATTGTTGAACAGTTGAAAAGTTGCTAGCGTCAATGGGCAACTAGCCAATGAAAACAACAATAGGAAAGACACCATGTCACACGATTATTTTTTTAGACGGAAACTTGTTCATTCATCCATGCCTAAATGTTCTTGGGTAAAACATAGTCTTATTAGTAGCATTTTTTTAATCGCTGTTCAGTCTATAGCTTTTGCGGGTACTTCAATTTCAGATCAACGCTTGTCGAATGAAACGCAAGGTAAAAAACAGTTTAGTGAAGAAACCTTAGATATTATTGAGAGTGAAGCAGCTAAACCCAAAGAAGAGCAGCAGAAAAATTCAAATCATAAATCTAATCGTAATAACAAGATCATTCAGGAGACCCAGCTTGAAGGCTCAACCATGAGTGATTATTTGCTTCAAAAGAAAAGGGCAGCGGATCAGGTCGGGTTAATACAATCTCCAGAAGTCGCACCGATTAACCGTATTGTGCTGCAAGAGCGACATGAAAATATTCGAGTAACGTATCCAGATGGAGTCGTGGTTGAAATGAAGCACTGACGTGCTTCATTTCATAGATCAGGAATTGCTAAAGTTAAACCTTAGATTTGTGGATGGGTGATTTTCCATGCACGATGAATTTTGCTGTTACGTTTAAAGTCTAGACCAATGGTTTCATTGCTGATTTCTTCAACATCAAACATTGCCATGATCACATCGTCCATCTCAAAACCACGGTAGTTGTTTGAGAAGTAAAGCGTACCGTCAGTGGTTAAACGGTTCATGGCACGTTTAAGCAAAGACATATGGTCGCGTTGGACATCAAACGTACCATAGAACTTTTTAGAGTTTGAGAAGGTTGGTGGGTCAATAAAGATCAGGTCATATTGCTCGTGACCTTCTTTCAACCATTCAAAACAGTCGCTAGAGAAGAACTGATGTTGTTCATCTGCATGATCTACAGTCAAACCATTCAGTACAAAGTTCTCTTTAGACCAGTTTAGGTAGGTATTTGACAAATCGACACTGGTCGTACTTGCTGCACCGCCAAGCGCTGCATGTAAGCTCGCTGTAGAGGTATAGCTGTATAAGTTCAGGAAGTGTTTGCCTTTGGCTTCTTTGGCAATGCGTAGACGCATTTGACGATGGTCAAGGAACAAACCTGTATCGAGGTAATCTGTTAAGTTCACCAAAATCTTAGCTTTGCCTTCTTGAACGATAAAACGTTTAGACGCAGTACTTTGTTTAGTGTACTGATTTTTACCTTCTTGGCGCGCACGTGTTTTAATGAAAATCGCATCACGACCTAAGCCTGTCACTGCACGAATCGCTTGAAGTGCTAAGTTAAAGCGTTTTTTGGCTTTTTCAGGGTCAATTTTTTTCGGTGGTGCATATTCTTGTACGTGTAAACGATCACCATACAAATCTACCGCGACATTAAAGTCAGGCAAATCGGCATCATATAAACGTAGGCAGAAAATATTTTCTTTGACTGCCCATTTTTTAAGATTCTGCATGTTTTTTTGCAGACGGTTAGTAAAGTCTTCTGCACCTTCAATTTTTTCAAATTGTTGCGGTTCCCAATGCTCTAGGAAAGGCTTTTGAACTGCCGCAGGTTTGACTGTACCAAAACGGACGTAAATTGGTAGCTTACCATTCATCAAACGCAAAATTTGTGGATCATTAAAGGCAAGGACATCGGCCTGTTCAACTTGTGCTGCAATAATTGCAGCAGGCTGATTTGGGAAGTTCTTTTGTAATAATGCCGATAGACCTAAATATAGTGCGCGGTTAGAGGCTTTATCACCTAAACGCTCGCCGTATGGAGGATTAGTGACAACAAAGCATTTCTTACCTGTTGCTTGGAAATCTGGCCAGTCTGCAAGTGTACGTTCTTCAATTTTAATTTGATCAAGTACAGATTCGAAACCTGCAGCGATAATATTTTGTTTGGTTGCTTTTACTGCTTCCCAGTCTGCATCAAATGCATAGAATTGTGGGAGAGGGTTTTCAAGTGCGGCTTTATGACGTTCAGCAGCTTCGCCTTTGATCGACATCCAAAGTTCATGGTCATGACCATTCCAACCATTAAAACCAAAACGACGAACAAGGCCTGGCGCGCGGTCAGTCAAAATCATTAAAGATTCAATGATAAAGGTCCCTGAACCACACATTGGGTCCAAGATAATATCGGGTTGATGTTGTTTAAGTTTTGCTTTCTGTAAGATAGCAGCCGCTAAGTTTTCTTTAATCGGTGCATCTGTCATGTAGCGACGGTAGCCGCGTTTATGCAGAGAATCACCTGATAAATCTAAGCAATAAGTATGTTCAGTTTTGCCAGCTAATACATACAACGTAATTTCAGGTTGCTTAATGTCAATGCTTGGACGTTTGCCCACAGCTTCCATAAAGGAATCGACCACTCCATCTTTGACACGTAAAGTTGCGAACTGAGAATTGACTTTGATGTCACGTTCGATGTGTAAACGAACGGCAAATGTACTTTGTGGTGCAAAAATAAGTGACCAATCAAAGTTTATTGCACCTTCATAGAGCTCTTCCGCTACATCACGTGCATCATGCGTGAACTCTAATTCATGTGTATGAATCGGGGTGAGTACACGTGAAGCCAAACGTGACCACATGCAAATACGGTACGCATCTTCAAGTGTGCCTTTGAATACAAGACGACCCGGGAACTGTTCAATATTTTGAACACCTAAACCTTCAATTTCCTCGCGGAGTAAGGTTTCCAGTCCATCTGCACAGGTAACCCAATATGTAGAAAGACGCGGTTTCGAATTCATGTAAATTTCCAAAGGCAAAAAAGCAATCTTATATTTTAACGTATTTTCGGGGATTTGGGCGGACGATATTGCGCTGAAACGGGAGAAATATCGGTAGATTTGAATGACTTTATCAAATTTATTCTGTGTACATTGTGAGAAATATCACTTAATGGTACAAAAATTGCTATAACACTGATCAAAATTCGATCTTTATAATATTGATATCATTAGGGGTATTTATGACAGGGCTGGCAATCAATAGTCAATCAAACGCATTTTCAATCGCCACTTTAATTTACGCGCGTTTACGTCGTGTGTCAGGTCGGGTTATTGACGCATTATATGTGGTTGAGAATGTCGAATATGCACGCTTTGTTTCTAACTTGGCTTTGGAAACGGCTGATCCTGAATTATCTCGTTTAGTTGCACGTTTATATAGTGAGTTGAATTTGCATGAAGTTGCAGTTTCAGCACCAGAAGAACCAATAGTTAGCTCAGTTCAATCTGAAACAGCAGAAATTTTAATGAGCGAACCGACTGCGGAAGATATCTATAAAGCACAGGTTGCACATCGTTATATCGGCGCATTGCGTTAATTCAATCCTGCTGTGAGCAGTAGGTATATTTTTCTTGCTGCGCACAGCCTGATGTATAAACCAACTTCCTTATTTCAAGAGTTGTTGAACTGCGCAGAAGGCGGCTGTTTACAGCTGAACTTTATTTTTTGAAAGTATCCAATTCAATTAAAAATAAAGGTGGATTGAAGTCCTGTTTGAAGGCTTTTTGAAAGGGTAAAGGTGAAGTTTAATTTAAAACGTTTAATTTATCTAATTGAAATGATAGATAGGAATTTGAAAATTCATTTTGAATAACATCATGCGTTTGCATTGAACGTTGAAAACTTCAACTGCCATTTGCCAAGATTCTCTGTATAATGCGTTAACTTAACGATAAGGAATCTCTCATGCACTTGGCGGCATTGCATACACCGAGCCAGATTCAACTCAACCAAGATGGTAACTTAAAACATTTCCTCACCATCGAAGGCCTTTCTAAAGAAACTCTCACAAAAATATTGGACACTGCACAGTCCTTTTTTAATGACCAAAATCAGCTGATTACCAACAACCTTTTAGAAGGTCGTACGGTAATGAACCTGTTTTTTGAAAATTCAACACGTACCCGTACCACTTTTGAAGCGGCAGCAAAACGTCTGTCTGCAAACGTATTGAACATTGATATTGCACGTTCAAGTACATCAAAAGGCGAGACACTGCGTGATACCTTGTGGAATTTAGAAGCGATGGCGACCGACATTTTTGTGGTTCGTCATTCATCGTCAGGCGCGCCGCACTTTATTGCCAAAGATGTTTGTCCGCATGTGGCAATCATCAATGCAGGCGATGGCCGTCATGCGCATCCTACGCAAGCCATGCTGGATATGTTGACGATTCGCCGTGAAACCAAAAAGAATTTTGAAGACATTTCCATTGCCATCATTGGCGATATTAAGCATTCGCGTGTTGCCCGTTCAGATGTCGCTGCATTACAAACATTGGGCTGTAAAGATATTCGTGTCATTGCGCCTAATACTTTGCTGCCTTACGGTTTTGATGATTATGGCGAAGGCATTCGTCTGTTCAACAATATGGAAGACGGCATTCAAGACTGCGATGTGATTATTACTTTACGTATTCAAAATGAACGTATTGATTCTCCTGCGCTGTCATCTCAAGCTGAATTCTACAAAATGTACGGTTTGAATAAAGAGCGCTTGGCTTTGGCAAAACCTGACTGCATCGTGATGCATCCGGGACCGATGAACCGCGGTGTTGAAATTGACTCGAGTATTGCCGATGGTGTTCAGTCGGTGATTTTACATCAGGTGACCAATGGTATTGCGGTACGTATGGCGGTACTGGCTTTGGCAATGCAAGGTCAGTTGCAAGAAAAAGGTTTAATTGAAGCGATTGCGGTTTAAGGGATAGTCATGAGTATTGTTAAAGTTGAAAATGTACGTGTCTTAGATCCAATCAATCAAACTGACAGCGTACAGACAGTTTATATTGAAAATGGCCGATTGGTTGCCGAAAGCAATACCGCTGAAACCATTGATGGTCAAGGCAAATGGCTGATGCCAAGTATGGTTGACCTTTGCGCGCGTTTACGAGAGCCGGGTCAGCAGCAGCACGGCACTTTAAAGTCAGAAGGTAAGGCTGCGCGTGCGAATGGTATTTTGCATGTGTTTACCCCGCCTGACTCTAAACCGATTGTGCAAGACAATGGCGCATTGATTCATGGTCTGGTGGAAAAAGCCTTGCTAGACGGCGGCATTTATCTGCAGGTGATTGGCGCGCAAACTCAAGGCTTGTTAGGCAAGCAGCCTGCGAATATGGCAGGTTTGAAAAAAGGCGGCTGTACAGCAGTATCAAATGCCAATGCGCCATTTATGGACGATGATGTGGTGATTCGTACCTTGGAATATGCTGCGGGTCTGAACATGACCGTTGTGTTCTATGCCGAAGAGTCGCAGATTGCCAAAGATGGCTGTGTGCATGAAGGTTTTGTCGCATCTCGTCAAGGTTTGCCGATGATTCCTGCATTGGCGGAAACCGTAGCCATTGCAAAATATTTACTGATGATTGAAGCCACTAAAGTGCGTGCGCACTTTGGTCTGTTGTCATCAGGCGCATCTGTCGAATTGATTAAACATGCCAAATCGAAAGGCTTGCCCGTGACTTGCGATGTAGCCATGCACCAATTACATTTAACTGATCAGTTGATCGACGGCTTTAATTCACTTGCGCATGTGCGTCCGCCGCTGCGTTCTGAGCAAGATAGAGACTTGCTCCGCCAAGCGGTAAAAGACGGTGTGATAGACGCGATTTGTACGCATCATGAGCCATTAAGCAGCTCTGCGAAAATGGCTCCATTTGCTGAAACACAGCCCGGTTTTACCGCATTTGATACTTATGTGCCTTTTGGTATTCAACTGATTCAAGAAGGCCTATTAAGCCCACTGGAATGGGTTGAAAAAGTCACACTCGCACCTGCTAAAGTAGCCAATATGCAACAACGTTGGGTAGATGAAGCGGGTTGGGTGCTTGTCGATCCAGAGCTTGAGTGGACCATTAATAAAGACACGATTGTGTCAAATGGTAAGAACACACCATTAATTCAGCACACCGTTAAAGGTAAAGTGCTTCAAGCTTTTTATGCTGTTTAAGCTGAAGCTCAACATGGAAAATGTTGAGTCCTAGCATTTTAATTTCATATCTAAAAAGTCAGCTTCGGCTGGCTTTTTTTTATGAGGATTGAAATTAATATATTGAAAATAAAAAAGAAATTAACGCGCTGATAAGTCCGAACAAATTATTACATTTGATCAAAAAATAAGCATATAAACTAAAGTACACATGAAAATAATGACAACTGCATGGAGTACAAATATGAATATAGACTTATTAGCGCTGATTAAGCAGCACGTCTCCTCGATTGTGCTGGACGGTGATACACAATATTTAACTGAAAAAAATTCAGCCATTAGCCAGTTTATTCCATTCCTGTTAAATATTTTTCGATCCAAACCTGAATTTATTGATGCCTTTCAAAAACAGTTAAACCCTCGTATTAGTGATATATTTTCGGCAAATCCCACATTAAAAGATCAATTTTTGCAACATCTCGGTGGCGGTACGGCCCCAACGTCAGAAATAGAGCAAACCTTAAACCACTCTATAGCTCCAACTTTAGGGGCACTTGAAAATGAAGCGGGTTCATCTGATCCCGTCGCAATCACGCATTTACTTGATAATCATGCAGATAGCATTTTGGCGGCACTACCACAATGGGCAGTGCCTTTACTCGCAGGTTTAGGGGTAAACACTGCAGCTGGCCGTACATTACACCAAACGCCTGTTGTTGAACCAACACCTGTTATCGTTGAAGAAAAACGCTCGAATTGGTTATTGTCAATTATTGCGCTGCTTATATTATTGGGTCTGATCGCATTTTGGTTTAAGTCTTGTACTAATAAAGAAGAACCAACCATCTCTGCAACAACGGTTGCACAGCCTGCTGCATCTCAGCCAGCACATTTGCAATTTAGCACCGGTACAGATGGGCAGTTAACCAACTGTCAAATTCAAACAGGCGATTCAAACTATCTTGAAATTTTGCAGCAACAAGTCAAACAGATCTTTAACTTTAATACGGGCTGTGGTGCTTCATCTGATGCCAGTTACCATACTCAATTTATTGATCAAGATACCATTCCAACGGTTCTGCAAAAACTTAAAGGTGTGCCAAATACCACTTTAACCTGGACAGAAAATCAGTTATCGATTTTGTCGCAAAATCCTGCGGATGCTCAAAGCCTTGCCAATCAAATTAAGCCTTTAGTAAAAAATATGACGGTATTGGTTCAAGAAGGTGTGAGTGAACAAACTGCAGTAGATAACAGTATTACTGATGCACAAAAAGCATTAGCGAGTATTAACCCTGAACAAGTTCGTGCTCTAGATGTTGCGACTGCGCTGAACTTACAAATTATTAATTTTGCGACAGGTTCATCTGATATTCCTGACGTGAATAAATCGATTTTGGATCAAGCGGCAGCGTTAATGCAGCGCGCAACACAGGTACATCTGACTGTACAAGGTCATACCGACGCTGTGGGTAATGCGGAAGCGAATAAAGCTTTATCGCAAGAGCGTGCACAAGCTGTGGTGGATTATTTGGTGTCGAAAGGCGTTGATCCTGCACAGCTTCAAGCGGTGGGTTATGGTCAAGAAAAACCGGTAGCAGAAAACAGCACCAAAGAAGGTCAATTCAAAAACCGTCGTATTGAGTTTGAAGTTTTAAATACCGAGAATGGTAAAGTACGAGATGTCACCAGCGAAGGCGTAACTGAAAAGACCAATTAAAACCGTACTAAATGAGATGATATATAAAAAATCCCTGCACATGCGGGGATTTTTCTCGTCAAAGCGCTGTATTTTTGAGTAAAATACGCCCGAAGAATAAAATCATAATGGTACTTATACAATGAAAAAAATAGTCATCACGAGCCTCATGTTGTCTGCGGCATTGATATCCGGCTGTGATAATTTTAAAAATAAAAAAGATACTGAAGCCAAAACGGAAGCGCCTGCTTTGGAAGATTGGAGTTGTACTGCACAAGCCAATATTGACCAATTGCAAGATCATTTAAAAAAAGAATATCTCAAAGAATTAAACAAAGAAATACGTCAGTCAGATTATGAAGCTGATCAGCAACTCATGGATCTGATTGTAAAAAATCTAAAATTTAACATTCAAAATGTCACGACTTTAACTGAAGACCCTAATAAAGCCAAAACATTGGAATGTAGCAGTCAATTGTTGGTGGTTTTCCCGAAAGGATTACAAAAGCGTGCTGAAAACGCCTATGCTGAACGACCATGTGACGAAGGCTGTGAAGAACGTGGTCATTATACTTTGAATGATTCACTCGAAGATGGTGAGTCAGGCTTAAGCATGGACAATGATCAGCTTAAAGGGAACTTTAGCTATAGCATCACTAAAACGGACAAAGATGGTTTAAGTTTAAGTGTCCCAAGTCAAAATGACGTAATTGATAGCGTTGTAACAGTGACACGTCATGCGGTGCTATATGCGGCATATAGTGCTCAAAATAAGCGAGACGAAGAATCCTATCAGCAAGGGATGGAGAGTCAATCTCAACAAATGAGCCTTGCACAAAAGGCGATGGATATTCGTAAGAAAGAGCTAGATCAGGATAATGCCAAAGTGGTGGATCGTCTCAATCAGACTTGGGATCGTTTTAGTGATGAACAAAAGGCGCAGTTACAGCAAGATCAAGCGGATTGGTTTGAAAAGCGTGATATCGATTGTAAAGTGCTTGCACAAAAAAGTGTTTATTCATTAAATGAAAGTGAAAAAGAGACTTATCAAAAGCATTCGCAATACTGGGATGATGCGATGAATACGCAAAATCAAGAGTTGCAATATACCAAATGTTTTAATCAGAAAACTACAGAACGAATTGTGTATTTAAATAATGTGTTTAATTGATCTAAAAGAAGAAAAGCCCTCAATTGAGGGCTTTTTTATGAATCTTAGTTTATTGCTTGATGATCAAAACAGGAATTGGGCACTGCGTTAAAATATTTTGTGCTACGCTGCCCAGCATGGCTTTTTTTAAACCTGTGCGTCCATGTGAACCCATGATGATTAAATCTGCAGAGATTTCATCAGCCACTTGTAAAATCCCTTCAGTTGGCGATACACCATGAATCAAACGAGTTTTAACTTCGATACCATCACGTACAAAGGTTTGTTTGATATCTTCTAAACGCAGCTGAGCACTTTTTTCAGCTTGCATAAAATATTCAGTGATTGCAGGTGCAACAGCGTAGAAATCGACACCAACGAATGGATCAACAGCAACAACACTAACAATGGTCACTTGTGCATTTTGACTTTTAGCCAAGCTGAGCGCATGTTCAACAGCAGAATATGAAATTGGAGATTCATCCACAGGGACTAAAATTTGTTGATATTGACTCATATCTGCTTCCTTAATATTTTAAATGTTATCAATCTAATCTTGCTCTATTCACGATATTGTATGAATTAGACAAAAGGGTAAGCCTATGGGTGAAGGGTGTGCTGAATAGAAAAAAGCCCACATGATGTGGGCTTAGTCATCTTAAGCTTTTACAACCAACACAGGTAATTCAGTATTACTGAGTACATCTTGTGCGAAGCTGCCGAGTAGCATTTTCTTAAAGCCTTTACGACCATGTGAACCCATCACAATCAAATCGGCTTTGACTTCATTGGCTGCTTCTACCACACCTTCAGCAGAAACTTGGCCTTTAATGATTTTACTTTGTGCTTCTACACCCACTTCAGTTGTAATTTGCACAGCTTCTTTCAAAGCAGATTCAGCATTTGCATAAGCTTGTACGAAATATTCTTTCATGATTGATGAAGAATAATAGAAGTCTGCATCGGTAAATGGGTCTTCAGCAACAAGGCTGATTAAAGTGAGTTGGCTGTTAAACGCCTTGGCAATAATTGCAGCTTTTTTAACTGCAGAAAACGAGATTTCTGAACCATCGACAGGTACTAAAATGTTTTGATATGACATGGAACAATCTCCTGTAATTTTGCTTTTAAACCCTATAGATTATTGATAACACATTGTCGTGCATGGTTCAATTTATTAATCTAAAAAATATTGTAAATTCATAAAATTACATAAATTAATGTCGATAAGTCGTCAAATAAATCTGAGCGGAAAACTCGGACTTTGCTCAAAAAATATTAAAATAAAATCGACCAATTTTCTCGGATTTTGAGCTTAAAAGATCAATTTGAACTTTATGAAAATAAGCCTAAACTATATACAGTTTTAAATCTAAGATTTATAACAAAATTGATGCGATTGGATAGTTTGATATGTCATATAAAGCAGGGTTGGTTGTACTTAGCATGTGTTCAGTGTTGCATTTGTCTGGTTGTCAAAACACGCAAAGTAGTACCAAAGTGATTGCAGGTGCTTTTAATTTATCGACACAAGTTCAAAAGACCTTCATCAACCTACATGCTCCTGACAATGTTATTGTGCAGTCAAATATTCAATATCTACAAAATCCAAATTTAAACTTGGATATCTATCAACCTGAAACTAGTATGGCGATTGCACCAAGACCAACGATTGTTTGGATCCACGGGGGCGGTTGGGTCTCAGGTTCAAAAGAGCATGCAGGTGGATATTTTAAACGGCTCGCAGCGCAAGGCTATAACGTGGTTTCTGTTCAATATCAGTTTGCACCTGAAGCCATTTATCCTGCACAGCTCAACCAAATAGATGCAGCACTGACGTTTTTGAATCTACATGCGGCACAATATGGCATTGATTCGCAAAATATGTATTTGGCAGGGGATTCTGCAGGTGCAAATATGGCCAGTCATTATGCAACTTTGGTTACAAATCCAGATTTTGCGCAAGCGTCAAAGATTCAACCTGTATTAAAGCCTTCACAGCTTAAAGGGCTGATTTTACATTGTGGTATTTATGATTTAAACAGCTTTGTAAATACTGCACCCGACGAGATTGGACTGATCGAGTGGGGCGTCTATAACTTGGTTCAGGCGTATACCGGAGACAAAAAAGATGATGCCGAGTTTTTAACGCGTATTTCAACGGCCTCAAATATTAATGCAAATTATCCGCCAGTATTTATCAGCGGTGGCAATAAAGATTTTTTAACCAAAACGCAATCTGAGCCTTTTGTAGAAAAATTGAAGGCAAATAATGTACCTGTGACGGCGGTATTTTATCCAGATTCGAAAGAATATTTGGTACATGAATATCAATTTATGATGAGTAAAAAGGCCAGCCAGCAGACCTTTGATCGCACTTTAGAATTTTTGCAACAACACGTACAGTCCGTTAAAAATTAAAAATAGGCTTAAAATGCTTGCAGAATAATCTCTAACTTAATAACATACCTACCAGTTGGTATGTTTATTTTGGAATGATTAATGAATTCGGTCACTTTAGCTTATGGCTTACTGTCATTGGCGATTATCTCAGAAGTAATTGGTTCGACATTTTTGGTGAAGTCAGAAGGCTTTACCAAACTTGCGCCTTCATTGGCTGTCGCAGTTTTATTCTGTTTGGCATTTTATTTATTGTCTCAGGTGATTAAAGTCATACCACTTGGTATTGCTTATGCCATTTGGGCAGGCGTTGGTATTGTTTTAACTGCACTAATTGGCTACTTTATCTTTCGTCAAAGTTTAGACCTCCCAGCCATGTTAGGGATAGGCCTGATTGTTTCAGGTGTGGTCGTGATCAACCTGTTTTCAACTTCAGCTGGACACTAGTATGGATAATCCGCATCAGCGTAAGAAAGAGCCTCAACTGATACGCCAGAGTATTTTGCAGCATGCAATCCTTCTTGCTGCTGATAAAGGTGTTAATGGGGTGTCGATTCAAGCCGTTGCGGATTTAGTTGGGGTTACAAAAGGTGGTGTATTTCATCATTTTTCAAATAAGCAAAAGCTCTTAGAGTCCATGATTGTGATGCTTTTGGCTCAATTAGACAAGGTCGTTGACCGTTTAGTTGAAGAAGACCCTGAGCCGTACGGTCGCTTTACCCGAGCCTATATTGAAATTACTTTAGAAAAACAAATCATGGGTTTGCAACAGTCTTGGTCCGCGATTTCGATGACCATGCTGACCGATAAAACATTTAATGAATATTGGATCGACTGGATGAACTCACGTCTAGAGCGTCATCATCAGACCGATTCGGATATAGAACTGAAAATTGTTCGTTATGCAGCCGATGGTATTTGGCTCACCGCTTTTACAGAAGTGGAAGATGAGAGCGAAACCCAATTATTAAAACAAGAACTGATCGCCCGAACGTATCGAGCGAAATAGATTAAATAACTGATTTTACATACGTAAAAGTAATTACGCATTTTTAAAATGATTTTTAAGTCTATTCGACAGAGTCTTACATCTAGGGATTGAATAAAGGGATTAGCCTTCGGCTGGAGGTACTCTTGAAATGTTGTTTCTCATTCGGCAAAATGAGAAGCGTGCTACGTAAGGAAACCATCTTGCGGAGCATTGTTCCTCACCGCAAAACTTGTTCACTAGTGTCTAATTATTCAAAGTACCGCAAAAACATTTTTGATTAGAAATAGTCCTATATCAAACACTTGCGTATGACCTTACCGCGTATCATTCTTTTATTTGAAGCAAATTATTTTACTGAGGGCTTAATTTCTTTTATATTTGAAAATAGCATGCACGACTAAACCAAAGACCAACCCCCAAAACGCGGAACCAATACCAAAAAATTGTACGCCCGATGCACTAAACAAGAAGGTGAGTAGAGCGGCGTCACGTTCACTCGCTTCTTGGAAAGCAATGACGATGTTGTGTCCAATGGTGCCTAGTAGGGCAATGCCTGCTAAAGCGGTAATAAACACCAATGGGAAAGCGGTTAAGAAACTCACCAAAGTGGCTGCAAACAGGCCCATCAAAATATAAAAGACGCCACAGGTCATACCTGCGATATAGCGCTTTTTCTCATCGGGGTGGGCTTGGTCATCTAGACTGATTGCCGCACTAATCGCAGCAATATTGACACTAAAACATCCAAATGGCGCGAGTAGTGTTTGGGCTGTCCCAGTCCAACCGATCAGTTGATTAACGTGGGGTTGATAGCCATAACTTTTAATCATGGCTAAACCCGGTAAATACTGAGAGGCCATATTGATTACAAAGAGTGGTAACGCCAAACCCAGTATTGCTGAGATCGAAAATTCAGGTGTGACCCAAACCGGCTGTGCGAGTTCTAAATTAAGCGCCGGTAATTGAAAGCCAAGTAATAATGGACAAAGCATGATGCCAATGATCACCGTAATGACAATGCTATAACGTGGTAACAGTCGTTTACTGATGACGTAAGCCGCGAGTAAACCAAGAACGAATGCCCATTCATTTTGTAAACTGACAAATAATTCAATACCAAATTTTAGAAGTACGCCCGCCAACATCGCACTGGTTAGACTTTGCGGGATATAGCGAAGTATTTTTTCAAAAATGCCTAAAAATCCGAGTACTGCTGTCAATAGGCCACAGACTAAGAAAGCACCTAGGGCGGCATTCATGCTGTAACCATTTGCAGTCGCTAAAATCAGTGCCAGTCCTGCAGTGGACCATGAAGTCGCAACGGGATATTTAAATTTCCAAGACAGAATCAGCCCGCTTAAGCCGATACCCAAACCTAGAGCCCAAAACCAAGAGGTTATTTCTGCTGTGTTGGCACCGAGCAGTTGTGCAGATTGGATCACCAAAACAGCCGAGACACTGATCCCGACTAAGAACGTAATAAAACCTGCAAAAGCAGCTGGAATGGAAAAGTCTTGGGGTAGTTTTTGCATAATGATCGAGCTATGATTATTGTTGGCGCAGATTTAAGATGACATTTTTCAGGATGATACGCTCAAGTCCTGTACAGTAAAAGTGCTTAACAAGATATTAGGGAAATACTTTATTTATTCACGAACGACACTTTAATAAAAGGCGCTTTAATAGTACGAACCGAAAACCTGGATTGTGGATGTTTCAACCATTCAAAAGTTTAAAGGCATATAGATTTTTAAGTAAAAAAACAGAAATACTTTGCCCATGTCGGTTACATGGTAGATGTCGCAAGCTTTAGACCAAATCCACAAAATAGAAGACCAACAGCTGCGACACAGCTTGCCGTAAATTTATAGCGATGGCCAAAATAGGTAGCCAGTTTTGCACCCGAAAAGATCAAAATCGTTAAATAGCTCATACTGATAATTTGCAATACGATCGCGAGTGCGGTGAATGTAATCGCTGGATATGGATATGCAGGATCGACGAATTGTACAAAGAACGATAAGTAAAAAAGAATGGCTTTAGGGTTTAAAATACTGATGGTTAATGCAGTCTTAAACGGTTTCAATTCATTCAAACTCAGTTGTTTAGTGTCGAGTTGTTCTGGAGTTTGAACGGCATTCCAAGTTTGGTAGGCAGCCTTGAAAAGTTTGATACCTAAATAACTTAAATACAGCGCACCCACAATTTTTAATAATAAGAATAACCAAGGGAAGGCATGAAGTAAGGATGCAGCCCCCAGAGCGGTGAGTAAGATTAAGATCAAATCGCCAGTATAAACGCCAAAAGCACCTAAATAGCCGACCTTAATGCCATAGCGAGAAGCAACAGACATGACATAAAGTGAATTTGGACCGGGTAAAATCACAATTAATATCGTACCAATAATAAAGGTCGTTAAGTCTGTGATTCCAAACACTGAAGACACTCAAATAAAAAACCGAAGCTGTAGTATACAACTTCGGTTCTAGAGGAAACTGAAAAATTCTAATTTAAGCTTTTATTTCAACATCTAAGCCAAAAGATTGACGCAGTAAGCTACTTAATTGCTCACGGGCTTTAATAAAACCATCAATACCGCCTTGTAATAGTTGGAAAGACATTAAGTCTTTTTCAACTTCAGCTTTGAAAGTTTGCTTGTCGAGCACTTGTATGTCGTGTTGACAGTGTGCATGTGCATGATGATTAGACAGTTGCACTTCAACGGTACGCTGATCTTTTTCCAGTTCTGCCAATAAATTTGGTGAAACTGTCAATAAATCACATCCTGCTAAGCCGAGCACTTGATCAATACTACGGAAGCTAGCACCCATAATTTCAGTTTTGATGTCATGTTGTTTATAGTAGTGGTAAATCTGCTTCACTGATAACACGCCTGGATCTTTCTCAATCGGGTAGCTATCCACATTTTCAGCTTTTTTGTACCAATCTAAAATACGGCCGACAAATGGCGAAATCAGCGTGACTTGAGCATCTGCACAGGCTTGAGCTTGATGCAAACCAAACAACAGAGTCAGATTACAGTGAATGCCTTCGGCTTCAAGGGCTTTAGCGGCTTGAATGCCTTCCCACGTTGAGGCAATTTTAATTAAGATACGATTTTGATCGATACCATACTGTGCATATAAAGCCAGTAACTCTTTAGCTTTTGCAATGGTGGCATCAGTATCATAAGACAAGGCTGCATCGACTTCTGTAGATACACGTCCTTCGATCAATTTTAAAATTTCTACACCAAATTTGACCGTAAGAATATCGATGGTGCGCTCAACCAGCTCATCATTTTGATAACCTTCTTTACGCGCTTGTTCAAAAGCACTTTCAATCAGTTCTTTATTTTCAGGTTGATTTGCCGCTGCTGTAATTAAAGATGGATTTGTGGTCGCATCCAATGGACGGAATGTATTAATCGCAGCTAAATCACTGCTGTCAGCAACAATCGTTGTTAGGCTTTTTAATTGGTTTAACGCATTTTGAGTCATTTGAAATCTAGTTCTTAATGTTCTTGGTGTACATACTTTTATAACACAATCTGTTTAGAACCCAACCAAAAAACGCCCAATTAGGCAGTCTAAATCGTAGTTTTTCGTGAATTTCGGATGTGATTAATCAAAAAATGAGCAGCCGAGCCGAGTGGTTTTTCACGGTTCCAGACCAAGTCGACGAAATATTCAAATTTGGGTGTGAAATCTTGAAAGCTTAAAATTTTGAGTTGATCTTTGAGCGTCGGATTTTCATTAAACATCTCGAGGGGAAGCACACCCCAACCCAGACCTTGAATAATCATCGAACAGGCAGAGTGGTGATTATCTGTACGCCAACTGTGTTTGGAAAATAACAACTCTGGTTTGATGCTTTTATCACGACTTGCGACCACGATTTGTCGATTTTGCAAAATTTGCTCAAAACTGACTTGCTTAAATTTCGACAGGGTATGTTTTTTCGCCGCAACTGGAACCAGTGCTTCACGCTTTAATTCAACAAATTGTTCATAACTCTCAAGCTGTTCACGTTCAAACATTAGAGCAAGCTGTGCTTGACCTTGTAATAGCATCTTTTGGGCATCTTCTTGAGGCGCAGAAAAAATATTGATTTGCAAAGATGGAAAATGAGTTTCTAGCAAAGAGATATAGTCGGTCCACTGTGTATGTAGCAGTTCTGATACCACCACGATATTCAGTGAAGACTCTAAACCATGACTCAGTGCAATTGCATGCTGTTTCCATTGATTGATTTCTATCAATAATTGTTCAGTTTTTTCATACAGGTTTAGCGCTTGAGCTGTGGGCACAGGTTCACGACCAACCCGCTCAAACAGTTTAAGGTTGAGATCAATTTCGAAGTTGGCAATGGACATGCTGACAGCCGAAGGTACTTTGCCGAGTTGTCTGGCAGCTGCGGAAAATGATCCTGTTTCCATGACTGTTTTAAAAATCATCAGTTGTTCTTGATTAATATTCATGTGCATACAGAAAAAAAAGGAATACAACCTTTCAATAATATTGAAAGAACCTAACTCGATTAATCAATAATATAAAAATAAAATAAGTTTTTTACAAATAATAGAGTGTTTCAAAATGACGATTTCCAAGAGAAGGATTATTCATGCGCTAAGCTATGAGATCATCCTATTGGTGATCATTGCTATTGCGTTAAGTTTTATTTTTAAAGTTCCGATGGAGGTGACAGGTACGCTCGGTATTGCAATGGCGGTCACTTCTGTGATTTGGAACATGATTTTTAATCATTATTTTGAAAAATTTGAAGCAAAAAGAAAGTTAAAAAGAACCTTTGGTGTACGTGTTTTACATGCAATTGGATTTGAGGGCGGTTTAATGCTTGCAACCATCCCAATGGTGGCTTATGCCATGCATATGACCTTATGGCAGGCGATTTTGCTCGATTTTAGTATGACCATGTGTATTTTAGTCTACACATTTATTTTCCAATGGTGCTATGACCAGATCGAAGCGTACCTAGGTTACCAACCACAATATCGTTAAATTTCAATAAGAAAATCACATTGGCCTGTATTGATAAGTACAGGCCTTTTTTGCATTAAAATAGTGCAAAAATTTACAAATAACAATATATAGGCTGTGTTGCACAAACCTATCTGTAAAGGCTTTTTCAGCGATATAATTTTCAAATGAAGAAGCCTACACACAAAATCTATCGCACAACCAATTGGCCCGCATATAACCGAGCACTCATGAGTCGCGGAAATATTGCCATTTGGTTTGATCCTGCTACGCAATGGTATGCTCCATCAAAAGGCAAACAAGGGCGAAATCAAACCTACTCCGACGCAGCTATCCAATGCTGCTTAATGATTAAATCCTTATTCCGTCTATCTTTACGTATGGTCACTGGCTTTGTGCAAAGTCTGATTAAACTTTGTGGATTAAATTGGACCGCATCAGATTACAGTACGCTTTGCAGAAGACAAAAACATATTGATATTGCGATTAATTATCAAAAAAGCAGTGGTGGGCTTAACTTGCTGATAGACTCTACCGGTCTAAAGTTTTTAGGTGAAGGTGAATGGAAAAGGAAGAAACATGGACCTGAATATCGTCGCCAATGGCGTAAACTTCATATTGGTATAGATGCTGAAACCCTTCAAATACGCGCCATTCAACTCACTACAAATAATGTGAGTGATTCACAAGTGCTTGGTGATTTACTCGATCAGATCCCACAAGATGAGCAGATTGACTCTGTTTATACCGATGGAGCTTATGACACCAAGCAATTCCGTCAGGTCATTGCAGATCGGCAAGCGCATGCGGTGATTCCACCTAGAAAAAATGCGAAACCATGGAAAGATACAAAGATCAGCTCGCTAGCGCGAAATGAATTACTTCGTACTGTTAATCTTGCGAAGCAGTGCTTCTCAGGCAGGACATTATGGAAAAAATGGTCCGGCTATCATTGCCGAAGTTTGGTCGAAACTAAGATGCATTGCATCAAATTATTGGGGGACAAACTCAGTGCAAGAAAATTTGATAGCCAAGTCAATGAAATTCATGCACGTGTAGCAGTCCTCAACAGATTTACGGAATTAGGTCGACCACTTACCCAAGTTACGCCTTAAATTTGGCTCAATTAGGGGGCTTTGTATTTCAAATCTTTGTGCAACAAAGCCATGTATAGGTATAAAAAAAACCGCTCATATGAGCGGTTTTTTATAGTGCAGATTAATTATTTTTCAATAATTGCTGTCACACCTTGACCACCTGCAGCACAGATCGAAACAAGAACGCGACCTGAACCTTTTTGGTTCAGCAATTTTGCAGCAGTCGCAATAATACGACCACCTGTTGCAGCAAATGGGTGACCCGCAGCAAGTGAAGAACCTTTCACGTTTAATTTAGCACGGTCAATTGAACCTAGTGGTGCATCTAGACCTAAACGTTCTTTACAGAACTTCGGATCTTCCCATGCTTTAAGCGTAGACAATACTTGAGAAGCAAATGCTTCATGAATTTCATAGTAATCGAAATCTTGTAGCGTAATACCTGCACGTTCAAGCATACGAGGCACTGCATACGCAGGCGCCATCAATAAGCCTTCTTTTTTCTCTACAAAGTCAACCGCCGCTGTTTCTTGGAAGGTTAAATAAGCAAGCACTTCGTGACCGTTTGCTTTTGCCCATTCTTCAGAGGCAAGAAGGACACATGACGCACCATCAGTTAGTGGAGTCGAGTTACCCGCAGTCATCGTACGCGCATCGCCTTTACCAAACGCTGGTTTTAACTTCGCAAGTTTTTCTACTGATGAGTCTGCACGTAAGTTGTTGTCACGCTCTAAACCAAGGAATGGCGTAATCAGGTCATCAAAGAAACCTTCTTCGTAAGCAGCTGCCATTTTTTGATGTGAAGATGCAGCAAGTTCATCTTGCGCTTCACGTGAAATACCCCATTCAAGCGTAGTAATGGCTTGATGATCACCCATAGAAAGACCTGTACGTGGCTCACCGTTTTTCGGCGCATCCATCAAGTCTTTTACATTAATTTTAGTTAATGCTTTAAGGCGATCTTTACCTGTTTTTGCGATGTTCAGTTCAAGTAGTGCTTTACGTAAACCATCACCAAAAGCGATCGGTGCATCAGAGGTTGTGTCTACACCACCAGCAACACCCACTTCGATTTGACCCAATGCGATTTTATTAGCAACCAAGAAAGCTGCTTGTAAACCTGTACCACATGCTTGTTGAATATCGTAAGCAGGTGTTTCAGGAGCAAGTTCGGTATTGAGTACACACTCACGGGTCATGTTAAAGTCACGACTATGTTTTAACACAGCGCCAGCAACAACTTCACCAAGGCGTTGACCTTGAAGGTTGAAGCGTTCAACAAGACCATTTAATGCAGCTGTGAACATATCGCTGTTTGATGCTGTGAAGTAAGCGCCGTTAGAACGAGCGAAAGGAATACGATTACCACCGATAATAGCAACGCGGCGAACTGTGTTTTGACTCATGGTATTATCCTGTTGAACAGACGTTTGAGTTGTTGATTTTGAAGCTGTTTTAGGGTTTGAAGCGGGTGTCTTAGTACGCGTAGATGCACGACGAGGACGGCTCGTTTTAGCGGCATCACTTGTAGACTTGGTTGCTGTGCCCGTACTTTTAGCGGTACGTGGCGTACTCTTTGATGTATTTGACACAGTTTCCGTGGTCGGAGTTTCGACTGCTGGATTTTCTTGAGTTGTTTTGCTCATAAGGCTTTTCCAAGCATGTGGATGATCTTCTTGACGGCTACATTAGCATATTCACCAAAGTGGTAAATTGACTAAAATGACATTTGCTAAAGCATTCAGGTCAAGCCATCTGCGGTTTAACTCAAGTATGATTCCATGGAAACTGATGGAACTATTGAAATATAAGTATCTGACATCATCTTGAAGTTAAAGGGATATCTTCAGATCCATCAAAAATTAATCTGTATGAGAGATAATAAACATGACTGATCAATACCAAACATTTGCAAAATCTCCTATTGGTAAATTTGTCATCAAAAATTTAGGTTTACCATCACCGACTTTTTTAGAGCGTTTTGAGTCTGCAACACCTGTAGTAAAAGGCGCTGTTTTATTAGGTGCGGCACCAGCTTCAACATTGTCAGGTGCAATTGCTCAAGTATTGGCAAATATTCATGCCAATAGCTATGCAGGCAATAATGCTGAATTACAACAAGCTGCTGCCAAGTCAGGTTTAAACCTAAGCGCATTTAATGAAGGTGATAAAGAGTCTAAGTTTAAAGTTGTAGTTTTTGATGCATCTGGTATTCAAAATTCAGAGCAACTTCATTCGCTTTATGCATTCTTTAATCCAATTGCTCGTCAAATTCAGGCATCTGGTCGTGTTGTAGTAGTAGGTACAACGCCTGAAACAGCGAAGACTGTGAAACAAGCCATTGCACAACGTGCCCTTGAGGGTTTTGTGAAGTCTGTGGGTAAAGAATTTAAAAAAGGCATTGCTGCTCAACTTGTGTATGTAGATGAAGGGGCAGAAGCAAACTTAGAGTCTGCGCTGCGTTTTGTGATTTCACCACGTTCAGCTTATGTATCGGGTCAGGTGATTCGTGTATCTAAAGCAGATGTGGTTGATGTTGATTGGAATAAGCCGCTTGCAGGTAAAACAGCTGTTGTAACAGGTGCAAGCCGTGGTATTGGTGAAGCAATTGCACATGTATTGTCACGTGATGGCGCGCATGTCATTTGTTTGGACGTTCCACAGCAGCAAGCAGACCTTGACCGTGTTGCAGGTGAAATTGGCGGTTCTACGCTAGCGATTGATATTACTGCAAGCGATGCCGGTGAAAAAATCAAAGCTGCGGCAGCTGCTCAAGGTGGTTTGGATATCATCGTGCACAATGCCGGAATTACCCGTGACAAAACTTTGGCCAATATGAAGCCTGAGCTTTGGGATTTGGTGATTAACATTAACTTGTCTGCGATTGAGCGTGTAAATGATTACCTTCTTGAAAATGATGGCTTCAATGCAAATGGTCGTATTGTTTGCGTATCTTCTATTTCAGGTATTGCAGGTAACTTAGGTCAAACCAACTATGCTGCTTCTAAAGCAGGTGTAATTGGTGTGGTTAAATTTACTGCTCCATTATTGAAAAATGGTGTAACCATTAATGCGGTTGCTCCAGGCTTTATTGAAACGCAAATGACTGCTGCGATTCCATTTGCAATCCGTGAAGCAGGTCGTCGCATGAACTCGATGAGTCAAGGCGGTTTACCTGTAGATGTTGCAGAAACGATTGCGATGTTTGCTTCAACTGCGTCGACTGGCTTGAACGGTAACGTGGTACGTGTGTGTGGTCAAAGCTTGTTAGGGGCTTAATACATTCCTCTTAAAATTTCCTCTCCTTTTAGGAGAGGGCTAGGGAGAGGTAAAAATTTGCTATAAATGAATGGGTCTAACCCTCATTCTAGCCTTCTCCTTGAGCTATATATGGCGCAAGAGAAGATGCTTTTAAAACATTGAAATAAAAACTTCCAAAGGTTTAGTATGAATACTCACCATTTTAGTCAACTTCCAAAACCTTATTTAGCCTATCCAAAAGTGATTCAAGGCTTGATTTTTAAAAAGCCTAAAGCTGAAAAAGTGCTGCCGCAAGTTGAATATGTGGTGGATTCATTTAAGGTCGATCAAAAACATTTAAAAGCTTATAACGAAGTCTGTGGCTTTAAAAACAATGGATATATCCCAGCGATTTATTTGGCTGTGCTTTCTCAAAGTTTGCAAATGCATATGATGACTACGGAAGCTTTTCCATTTGCGATCTTAGGTTTGGTACATATTCGTAACCAAGTGAAGCAATATCGCAAAGTTGGTGTGAATGAAACACTGTCATTGTCATGCAAATTTGGTGAATTACAGCCACATGATAAAGGTGTGCAATTTGACTTTATTACCACTGCAAAAGTGGGCGATGAAGTGGTTGTAGAATCATTAACCACGTATTTAGCACGTCAAAAAACAGAGAACAAAGCTGCGGCAAAATCTACCGAAACAAAGTCAGCTGAGTTGCAAGTTCAAGCTGAATGGAATGTTTCTGAAAATACCGGTCGCCGTTATGCGTTGACTTCTGGTGACTTTAACTTGATTCATATTCATGCTGTAACCGCTAAAGCGTTTGGTTTTAAACAAGCCATTGCACATGGTATGTGGAGTAAAGCCAAAGCTTTGTCGAGCTTAACTTTACCAGATGCCTATGAAGCAGATGTCTGGTTTAAACTGCCGATGTATCTCCCATCACAAGTTGAGTTTTTAACGGCTCAAACTGGACAAGATACCGAGTTTGCAATTCGAAATAGCAAAAACAAAAAACCGCATGTCGCGGGAAGTGTGAAAGCACTGTAAGACTTAAGCCTAAATCGATATCGGTTTAGGCTTTTTTGTTTTAATCTCAAGCGATTCATATTCAAAGGAATGATGATGCAGGCGCTCAAAGAATATCTATTTGCACAGAAGAATAATTATCAAGGTACGGTTGACGAGGCGTTTCAAGATTTGGCGGCGCAATTTAGCCGTATGCAGGATGCTCGAACCCACTTAGGCGGAGCCGCCTTAGTGGTGTATTTTAAAGGTCAAAAAGTCGTAGATATTTGGACTGGTAAAAAGTCAGCCGAAGAAGCTTGGCAGGCCAATACACCCTCAGTCTGTTATTCCACGGGTAAAGGCGTACTTGCAACGCTTGCACATATCTTAGTGAGCGAAGGCTTTCTAGATTACGATACTCCCGTTGCCGCATATTGGCCGGAGTTTGCTCAAAATGGTAAGTCGGATATCACATTAAGGCACATGCTGAGTCATCAAAGTGGTTTATACGATATCCGTAATATCATCGAAACAGCATCTGAAATGGCTGATTGGCCACATATGCTTAAAGTCATCGAACAAGCTAAGCCGCGTTTTGAGCCATCAACTGATGCAGCATATCAACCGTTAACCTTCGGTTGGCAAGTCGGTGGTGTACTTGAAAAGGCCACAGGTCGACCGCTTACAGAATTGATGCAACAGTATTTGGTTGAACCTTTAGAGTTGGATCATGCTTTTTTTGGTGTACCAGAGCATCAACTTGGTAAGGTTGCACGCTTGATTCCGAAAAAGAAAAAAGAAGAACGCACTATAGATGCTTCTGTTCAAGAAAATACCCAAGCGCAGACAACGAAAAAAAAGACCGAGACACGAAAACCGTCAATCTTTGATCAGTTCCTGCAAATTTCAGGACAAAATTTGCAAGACTTTCAAGATGGTATGATTCCAAAAGGGATGCGCAAGTTTTCATTTTTTAGTGATGAGGGTTTGCAAGCCATTATTCCTGCGGCAACAGGCGTATTTAGTGCCAATAGTTTAGCGAAAATCTATGCAATGCTAGCCAATCATGGCCAGTGGCAAGGACAGACCTTAATTACACCACAAGTTTATGAATCTTTAAGTAAAATTCAATATAAAAAGCGTGATCGTATTATGCCTTTACCAATGAATTGGCGTTTGGGATATCACCGCATTTTAACTTTAGGCAAATCGAGTCAAGGTTTTGGACATATAGGTTTTAATGGTTCTGGGGCCTGGTGTGATCCGCAGCGTGATTTAAGTTTTGCATATACACATAACTTTGCGACGGGTTCAATCACCGGCGATTATCGCTTATGGGGCTTAACTCAAGAAACGCTACGCTGTGCAGATAAAGTATTAAAAGGGCGTAAAGGCTGGATTTAAGATACTTCGGAATAGAACAGAAATTGGGGAAATGTGAAAAATATGCTATTTTCCCTCGCAGTTTTAGACTGCTGTGATATCCCTATGAAAAAAGTTGTTTTGATTCCCTTAGTAGCAACGTCGGCAATGTTGGGTTGTCAGGATTCAACTCAAACGAAATCAAAGGAGATAGAAGCAATTACTGCTGAAAAACAGCATGCAGCATGGGTCGGTAATTTTAAAGGCATAACACCTTGTATGGGCTGTCTTTCTCGTTGTGAAGATTGTCCCGGTATGGCTGTGGCACTTGAGCTACATGAAGATCAAACTTATACACTCACTCGTGAAAGTTTAAGCGGTCATAACGGCGTTGAAGTGCTAAAAGGTGTAATTCGTTTTAAAGATGAATCAAAGCAGCAGCTAGAACTTATGAATGTGCAAACGCGCAATCTTTTGTATGTAGATTTGGATCAGCAACTGCTAGAAATTCGTGAAGACCAGACGGCGAAACGCTATCAAATGCAGAGTGATTTTATCTTAGCTAAATCAGTGTAGAATTGGTTTAAATGAATAATTATTATTTTAATTTTTTATGAAAATTAGAGATTGGAGCGTTACTGATTTAATAGCTATTGTATCTGCAGTTGCTTTAGTGGTTACAGTTGCATCTCAAGCTTATTTTTATCTTCGTCTCAATGCTTTATGGGTGATGTCAATATTGTCACCATCAGTATATTTTGTTGAAGTAATAAAAGTACTATGCTTAACATCTATATTAATAGTTAGCGTTCCAATATTTGAATTTATTTATAATTATTTAATCCAAAAATTCCTTGGAAAACGGAAAATAATATATAAGGGAAATTCAGAAGAAATAAAAATATTACTTCATAAAAAGCGGAAAAAATATGTAATAGGATTTACAATTTTTTCTATATTTTGCATGTTGTCCATATTTGGTGTTTTGCATGAATTAGGCCTTCCTGTAACAGAAGTTATACTCTTTTGGATATCTTTTATTTTTGGCTTATGTCTAAGTTTATTTACAAATAATAAGTTGGATATAATAACCAGACGCATCACTATTGTTCTGATAGTAATATTTGTAACTGCACTAAATGCAGAATTAAAAATTGCATATCTAAAGTTTTCACCAACTGTATATTTGAAAAACAATACATTTGACAAGAGTAAAAAAATTAGATTATTGGAATCTTATCAAGACAAAGTTGTAACTTTTGAGGATCAAAATTCGAAACTAGTTATTAGAGTTTTAAAAATTGATCAAGTCGATAGAATCGAAGAGTATAAAGAGGCAAATTAAGAGTTTTCATTCACTCTTAGACAAAAAAACAGTATGCTTACACCTGTAAAAAGGAGCATACATGTATCAAGTACTTGCACGAAAATACCGTCCACGAAATTTCATTGAACTCGTGGGACAAAACCATGTGTCACGCGCACTTACCAGTGCCTTAGAACGTGGTCGGTTACATCATGCGTATTTATTTACAGGTACTCGAGGTGTGGGTAAAACCACTATTGCCCGTATTTTGGCAAAATGTCTGAACTGTGAAACGGGTGTAACATCAACGCCGTGTGAAGTCTGCCCAACGTGTAAAGCAGTAAATGAAGGCCGTTTTATTGATTTAATTGAAATCGATGCGGCATCACGGACCAAAGTTGAAGATACTCGAGAACTACTCGATAACGTTCCTTATGCTCCAACCCAAGGTCGCTTCAAAGTTTATCTAATCGATGAAGTGCATATGCTCTCTACACATTCATTTAATGCGTTATTAAAGACTCTCGAAGAACCGCCAGAGCATGTGAAGTTCTTATTTGCTACCACAGACCCACAAAAATTACCGATTACTGTCATTTCGCGTTGCTTGCAATTTACTTTGCGTCCTTTAGCCGTGGATGAAATCACCACGCATCTGACCGATATTTTACAAAAAGAACAAATTCAAGCGGAGCAAGATGCGATTTGGCAAATTGCTGAATCGGCTCAAGGTTCACTGCGTGATGCATTGTCACTAACTGATCAAGCGATTGCCTATGGTCAGGGTTCAATTCAGCACCAAGATGTTAAAGACATGTTGGGCCTAATTGACCGTACGATCATTTATGATTTGATTTTAGCCATTCATCAAAATCATCGTGAACGCGTGAGTGCTTTACTCATGCAATTCCGTCAACAAGCACTGGATGTGTCGCTGGTATTAGATCAGTTGATTTCAACGTTACATGAACTGGCATTATTACAATACTTGCCAGACTTAGCGTTGAAATATAGCGCTGAGATCAATCAAAAAATTATGCAATTGTCGCAGTTGATTTCAGCTCAAGATTTGCAGTTGTATTATCAAGTCGCATGCAAAGGTCGGGCAGACTTGCAGTTGGCAGTCACGCAAGAGCAAGGTTTTGAGATGTGTGTGCTGCGTCTATTAGCATTCCGACCATTACAGCCAAACGAAATGTTGGTCTCTGCCGTACAGCAAGAGTCAGCCGCACAGCCACAGCTTGCTCAAAATCAGGCCGAAACAGTTCAGCCGACTCAAACACAGTCTTTGCAGCAACCCAATACCGTTGTTGAGTCTGCTGCACAGGTTGCCACTGTTGAGCAGCCTGAAGCTGTACCCGCTGTAGACACATCGCCAGCTTTCGATGATTTTGATGATTCACATTATGATGACGATGATGGCTATGTTTCTGCACCTGCAGTCGATGAACCTTCATCTGATGATTTTTTAGATGATCCTGAAGAGGATGTGATTAGCCAAACTTCTACAGCATCTACAGCAAATGGCACTCTAGATACGCAAGAGGTTGCACCGGTTGAGTCTGTATCGACACAGCAAAATGACACGCTTGTTATGGATGCCGTGGCAGAAGATACATTATTTGATTTAGATCCGACGCCGAGTACTGAAACTGAAGAAGTTGATGTGAGCGCTATAAATTTTGAAGATATTGCACCTTTAGAACCAACAGCTTTAGAGTCAACAAGTACAGAAACTGAAACGACTCAGCCAAATTTGACAGATGCAGTTGAGCCACAGCAAGAGGTGAATGAATCAGTTTCGGGTGCTCAAGGCGACAATGGTTTTGATCTAACATCACCACAAGTTACGCAAAGTTCAGTTTCTTCGGATGCTGTTCAAACGGGTTCATCTTCTACTTTGCTGCCACAAGATATTTTGACTTTACAGCCTCAAACCCTTGAAGGTGAGTGGACGGTCGAAAAGTGGGAGTATTGGTTCCGTAATAGTCAACTTTCACCTGCGGTACAAGAGTTGGCTCAGCATGGCATTATGCGAGGTACGATTGACGGTGAATCGACTTTCCATATTCCAAAGCGATACGAAGCTTTAGTGACTCAATTGCAGCATGTATTGGAACAAGCCATTCATGCGCAATGGTCAAAATGTCGTTTCCATATCAACTTTGAAGATGTCGAAGAAACCACACCGTATGCTTTACAACATGTCCGCAAGGAGAAGGCCTTTGCACGTGCAAATGAGTTATTACATGCAGAGCCTGTTGTGAAAGACTTACTCAAAAGCTTTGATGGTGAGTTGCAAAATATCCAGCTCAAATAAGTTTCAAGCTGGATATAAAAATTAAAGTAAAAATTGAGTTAAAGCATCTCGCATATCTTCGGGTATCGAGGTGCTTTTTCGTGTTTGGCGGTCAACAAATACATGCACGAAATGTCCTTGAGCTGCAGCCTCATTTTGTCCTTGTTTAAAAATGGCTAAGTCATAGCGCAGTGAAGAATTACCAATTTTTTCAATCGCAACTCCAACTTCAATGATTTCTGGATAGGACAGTTCTTGTAAAAAGCTGCAGGCTGAATCGACCACTAAACCAATGATCGGGGTATTTCGCAAATCAAAACCGGCATGTTGAATCAATAGCGCATTTGCAGCGGTATCAAAATAGCTGTAATAAGTGACATTATTGACATGGCCATACATATCGTTGTCTGCCCAACGCGTTTGGATTGGAAATAAAAAACGATAGTTTTGGCGGCGTTTAGTTTCAGGTTTCATCGTTGGTATTTTCTTTATTTCAAAATGAGTGAACTTTAGGCATAGATCGATTGGTAAATCTGGCGAGCGTCTTCAAACTGCAGTTCTCGCGGATTATTTTGTAATAGTCGCGTTTGTAATAGCGCATCTTCTGCTAAACGATCGAGCATATTTTCAGGCACATTCAGTTGACTGAGTTTAAGCACCAAACCGCTCTGATCTAAATGATTTTGCATATGATCAATAAATAAATCACATAAACCATCGGTACAGCCCGTACTGTATGGGTCTAGCCAACTCATAAGTTCTGCATAATGCTGCTTGGCCTGAGGTGCATTAAACTTTAACACTTCAGCGAGAACCAGTGCATTGGTATGACCATGCGAGAGATGAAAGTGTCCACCGAGTGGATAGGCGAGTGCATGCACCGCTGCAACTGGTGCATTAGCAAAGGCCTGACCCGCAAGCATTGAACCGACTAGCATGTGCTGACGCGCTTCGAGGTTATGTCCATCTTGTAAAACCAGTGCTAAGTTTTTATTTAATAAACGCAAAGCTTGTTTAGCAAGCATATCCGCATACGGATTTTTTTTAATTTTTGATGTATAGGCTTCAATGGCATGCACCATGGCATCGATACCTGTCGCTGCGGTAATATGTGCGGGAAGATTTAAAGTAAAGTTCGCATCGAGGATACAGACATCGGCATACAGTACAGGGGAGACGATACCAGTTTTGGTGGTTTCACCTGTAGTGACGATAGAGATTGGTGTGACTTCAGAGCCGGTCCCTGCCGTTGTCGGGATCAAAATGAGTGGCAAGCGTGGTCGTTTTGCATTAGCTACACCATATAAATCACTGATCTGTTGTGTTTGCTTAGGATGAGCCAAGATCGCAATAATTTTAGCCACATCCATTGAACTTCCACCACCAAATCCAATAATCAAATCCACTTTTTCATTCTTGGCAAATTGAACTGCATCCAAAACTATATGTTCTGCAGGGTCAGCTTGAATACTGGAATAAATCACATAATCTTGATGGATACTTTCTAAAATATCCAAAATGGGTAAATGTAATTGTTGTTGCAACATACCGGGGTCGGTCACAAGCATGACACGCTTGGCTTTAAAGTCGCCTAGGACCTCTCTCAGTTGGGAAATAGAGCCTAAGCCTGAAATAATATTGCTGACGGTTTGAAACTGAAATTGACTCATTGGCTTATCCCTAATTTTTTATATCCAAATAAACATTATTCTTGAGTGTTGATATAGGATTCATCCTGTAAATAACTTAACATAAGACGCTTGAAATAAAAGTAGTCTTGAGGTTGTTATGTCATCCAGCACGCCATATAAGGTGTTGTGTGTTTGTTTAGGAAATATTTGCCGTTCACCTACGGCTGAAGTGGTTCTCAGACATTTTTGTGATGAAGCGCAACTCAATGTTCACATCGACTCTGCGGGTACGAGCAATTATCATCCGGGCAAAGCGCCTGATCTACGTAGCCAACAGCATGCAAAATTACGTGGCTATAACTTATCTGCATTACGCGCACGTCAGTTAACGGTTCATGATTTTATTGAATTTGATTTGATTTTGGCCATGGACTACGAAAATTTAGACAATATTCAAAACCTCATGCAAAAGGCGCAGCAACAATTCGGTCAACTACGTGCACAAGTGTCTTTGATGAGTCAACATGATCACCAATATCCGCAACAAGAAGTACCAGATCCGTACTATGGTGGTGATGCAGGGTTTGAACATGTATTAGATCAATGCGAATCTAGCAGTCAGGCTTGGGTCAATTATTTAAAAACTCAGTTACAAGCACAGCAAAAAAATTAAGGTTTAAGAATGCAAATTCAAACACAGGTTCAGCTTAAGCCATTTAATACATTAAGCCTCGATGCTGTAGCATCTCATTATGTACGTGTTCAATCGGTAGAAGATATCCAAGCAGCGCTCGACTTTGCCAAAGCTGAGCAATTAAATGTATTGGTACTTTCAGGAGGCAGTAATATGCTGTTGCCTGAGCAAATACATGCTTTAGTGATGCACATGGATATTCAAGGTATTGAATATGTACAAGACGATGCCGCAACTCAAACTTTAAAAGTGGGTGCAGGGCAAGTGTGGCATGACTTTGTACTTTGGACGACGACACACCAGTTTTATGGCTTACAAAATTTGGCACTGATACCTGGTTTAGTCGGTGCTTCACCTGTGCAAAATATTGGAGCTTATGGTGTTGAGGCGGGTGAATTTATTGAATCTGTGCAGGTCTATGACCGAGTAACAGAACAGCAAAGTAGTATTAGCGCTGCCGATTGTCATTTTTCATATCGCCATAGTATTTTTAAAGATGAGCCAGAGCGTTTTATTATTACGCATGTGACTTTTAAACTTTTAAAACATGCCGATTTAAAATTAAATTATGGTGATTTAAAGCAGGCTGTAGGCGAAGACTTAAGTGCAGAAAACCTACAACAACAAGTCATTCATATCCGTCAAACCAAACTTCCAGATCCGAAAGAATTTCCAAATGTCGGAAGTTTCTTTAAAAATCCTGTGATTAGCCAGCAAGCCTTTGACCAAATTGCGCTGCAATTTCCAAATTTACCCCATTATCCACAACCGAATAATGCGGTAAAACTGGCAGCTGGCTGGTTGATTGATCAAGCGGGTTGGAAAGGGAAATCTGTGGGTTCAGTGGGTATGTTCCATAAGCAAGCTTTGGTGTTGGTCAATTATCAGGACGCCACGCTGCAAGATGTACGTACAACTTACAAAGCTGTACAACATGATGTTTTTGAAAAATTTAATATTGAACTACATCCTGAGCCTGTATTATTTGATACAAATGGCTTGATTCGATCTCACGCAGATCAATAAAAACACATAGGTTTTAGATTTATGCATAAAACACATTGGATGGTTCGCTTAGTACAAATTGCCGCAGTGCTATTTGTACTTTTGGGCTGTCTAATGATTTTTATCTATACGCCGTTTTATTCTAAATTGATCGTTAAAAGTTTAAATTATTTCGTTCCTGTAGAAGTCAATCAGCTCGCAGCGCAAAGTCAAAAACTCGGCGCCTTGAGTGATGATGATAACTATGAGCCGGGTTCTGACTTGTGGATAGCGCGTCAAGCGTATTTAAAACTCATGGAGCAAGCCATACAGTCCGATGAACCTCAAGATTTAACCCTTATACAAGCACGTTATAAGGCGTTACAGCAGCTCATTGAAGAAGAACATGAAAAAGAAAAGAATGATAGTCAAAAGGATATACCGAAAGTACCTCTGCTGAATCCTTCTGCGTCCGAGGCGGCTTCTTCTGAAGCATTGGCGGAAAATCCTGCTCAAAAAATGAAAGAGCTGCTTGAGCTCAATAGTGCGGAAAATAAAGGACTGATGACTCAATATACCGAGTTCTTAAAAACCCATGAAATTGAGCAAGCGGCTTCAGAAGCGGAACCGATCGATGATGAAACATATCTTGATCTTGCCAAAATGAAAGATAAAACCCTGAAGCAGCCAACCGCAGAGCCGTATGCGATCGTGGTGTTAGGTGGTGGTTTAACCTTAGATAAAAATGATAAAGATATCGTAGTGAATGACTACACACGACTTCGACTGGAAAAAACACTCGATGTTGAACGAGCCAATAAGTTACCGATTGTACTGAGTGGTGTAGAAGCACCGTATATGCAAGCATGGTTAAAGCAATATGATGTTGATGCGAAATTGCTTGAAGACCGCAGTATGAATACTTGCGAAAACTCACGGTTTAGTTCGTTACTTTTACAGAAAAAAGGCGGCGCACCGACGGTTATTTTAATTACCGATCAATATCATATGCCTCGAACACGTCGTTTATTTGCACTAAATGGTATCGAAACCATTCCTGTTGTGGCACCTATGCCAACGACACTAACCACATGGCGACCAAGTGAAAAAAATTATGACCATAGTCGTCGTGCTAATTATGAATTATTAGCCACCTTACGTGATGTTTGGTTTGGCTCAAGTGACTGTCGGGAGGTCCCATAATGTCAGATATCCCATTTCTTAATCCTTCGATTCTTAAACAATTAGATCTTCCAGTTCCAAGTCGAGAATTAACCCCACAAGTATTAGAACCGCTGAATTTAAATCGACCGTTTGAGCCTAGTGTTGAAATACAGTCATATCGACGACTTTATGGTTTAGATGCCTTGAACTGTGAACATTGGCAAGGATATGTAGAAATGCCTTTGTTCAAATTACACGTACAAGTGTTTCAACCGAAACTGAAGACTGAAACGGATGTCATTAAAGGCACTGTATTTTTATTGCATGGTTATTTAGAGCATAGTGGAATATATCAGCCGATTATTCGTGAACTCTTAGATCAAGGTTTTAGTGTTTTAACCTATGATTTACCGGGGCATGGTCTAAGTAATGGCTCGCCAGCCAGTATTCAAAACTTTGACCATTACCAACAAGTTTTGGAAGCGGTATATCGTTATGTTAAACATGCGGCTCAATTACCGACGCCATGGTTAGGGATTGGACAGAGCACGGGTGGTGCGATTTGGCTGCATCATCTGTTAGATTTTGCTGAACATCGCAAAAACCCATATGTCGAACGGGTTTTATTATTATCTCCGCTGATTCGTCCTGCAAAAACGGCATGGTGGCATAACTCGGTTGGATTAGGCATTATTCGTCGTATTAAACGTGAAGTGCCACGTCATTTTAGACGGAATAATCATAACCCTGAGTTTTTACGTTTTGTCCGCTTAAAAGATCCACTACAACCTCGAATGATGGGGATGGATTGGATTTTGGCCATGTCAAAATGGATGCAGGAGATGGAAGAACGCCCAGCGTGCCGTATTCCAGTGTGGTTAGCGCAAGGCGCACAGGATCAAACTGTAGATTGGCGTTATAACATTGAGTTTATACGTCGTAAATTTCGTTTACAGACGCTTCTCATGCTTGAAGAAGGTTCGCATCAGCTGATTAATGAACGTGCCGATATTCGTGCTGCATTAACAGGTTTGATCCCGGCATTCTTGCATGCTCAATCGAATAGCAAGTCTTATTACTAACTGATGTTACGCACGTAAAAGTAATTACGCATTTTTAAAATGATTTTTTAATTTTATTCGACGGAGTCTTACATCTAGAGATTAAATAAAAGGATTAGCCTTCGGCTGGAGGTACTCTTACGAAACATTGTTTCTCATTAGGCAAAATGAGAAGCAAAGCTTCGCAAGGAAACCATCTTGCGGTGCAATGCACCTCACCGACAAAACTCGTTCACTAGCATCTACTTATTTAAACTATCGCAAAAACTTTTTTGATTAGATGTCGTCCTGCCTCAAACACTTGCGGATGACGTTGCCGCGTATCGTACTTTTATTTGAATCAAATTGCGCTTCTGGTGTTACTGCGTAACATCAGTTACTAATTGACGATTGAGCACAGCTTACCTTAATCAGTGTGATTGATCTAGACGAAAAAAAAGAGGCGTAGTCGCCTCTTTTTTTTGGGTGGAGGAATCAGAACTTTTCTAGATGTGCCATATTCCACATACGGAAATAGAAGTTTTCTTCATCTTTATTTTCACAACTGAGTAACTCCCCATCTTTTAACCAAAAATGTAGCTGTGCATAGTTTTTAATTTCACGGTTGTTAATGCGCTGCGCTAGATGGTGCGCACGGATATCTGATGGATGTTGTAAACCCGCAGAGGCAATAAGTTCAGATAAACCATGCATGGTGTTTTTATGGAAATTAAAAACACGCTCTGCTTTGGTCGGAACATGGATGGCTTTTTGACGGTCTTTGTCCTGCGTTGCAACGCCAACTGGACATTGGTTGGTATGACAGCTTTGAGCTTGAATACACCCGACTGCAAACATAAAGCCACGAGCTGAGTTCACCCAATCTGCACCAATTGCCATGGTACTGGCAATATCAAAAGCACTAATAATTTTACCACTGGCACCGACTTTAATTTTTGAACGTAAGCCTGCACCAATCAGGGTGTTATTGACAAAGAGTAGGCCTTCACGCAGTGGCGTACCCATATTATCGATCAATTCAATTGGCGCTGCGCCAGTCCCACCTTCAGAACCATCTACCACGATAAAATCGGGTGTAATCCCTGTATGTAACATGGCTTTTACGATACTCATAAATTGCCATGGTTGCCCGATACACAGTTTAAAACCCACAGGTTTGCCTTCGGAAAGCTCGCGCAATTGCTGAATAAATTGCATCATTTCAATAGGGGTGCTAAAGGCAGGATGGCTAGATGGAGAGATACAGTCATGTTCACGGCTGACACCACGGATTTGAGCAATCTCTTCGGAAATTTTGTCTTTAGGTAAAATGCCACCATGGCCTGGTTTTGCACCTTGAGATAATTTGATCTCAATCATTTTGACTTGAGGGTGCTTGGCTTGTTCAGCAAAACGTACAGGGTCGAATTGACCATCAATCGTACGGCAGCCAAAGTAACCACTACCGAGTTCCCAAACAATGTCGCCACCATTTTCCAAGTGATAAGGACTAATACTGCCTTCACCGGTGTCATGGTAGAAATTGCCCATTTTTGCGCCTAAGTTTAAGGCACGAATGGCATTGGCACTTAAGCTACCAAAGCTCATCGCAGAGATGTTTAATATCGATGCGCTATACGGTTGCTTACATTGCTCATTGCCGATGTTAATACGGAATGTTTCAGGAATGGCAGGAATGCAAGGTGACAAGGAGTGATTGATAAAGCGGTAATCATTTTGGTAAACATCAACAATTGAACCAAATGGTTTATCTGCATTTTGGTTTTTTGCACGTTGATAGACCAAGCTACGTTGCATACGAGAAAAGGGCAGTGCATCTTGATCAGATTCAATAAAATATTGGCGAATTTCAGGTCGAAATTCTTCAAATAGAAAACGAAAGTGCCCCATGATAGGGTAATTTTTTAAAATCGAATGTTTGTTTTGTATGACGTCATACAAACCCAATAAGCTTAAAAGCCCAGTAATGACCCAGATACTATTCAATAAGGTTTGTGGAATAAAATATTGAATATAACGAGGGGAATAACCTAAATGAAAACTCGAAATGAGTAGGAAGATAAAAATACAAGCAAACCAAATGGAATGCCGAGAAAAAAAAGTATTTAGTAGCTTGTGGCGAATAGTTTGCGCTGGACTGGCCATATTTTGAAAAATCTTATTCAGCTCATTTGCTCATAATTTGCCGAGTTTATGCACAATGCTCAAGCTTTAATTTGTTGATTCAGTGTAGCATTTATAAAAAACAACATTGAAGTTGGATGAATTTTTCATTTAAAGCCAAATCAGATAAGAAAAGCAGGAATGTTCTTTAAGAAAATTTGTGAAAAGCAGCGCGGTTCTTGTTATTTCACAGTACGCAAAATGGAGGTTAAAGTGATTTTACTTTCTAAACACGAGGTGCTGAATATGACTATGAAATCTATTCGTTATAATAATGCCGACCTAGCCTGCCTATGTCAGTAATTGATTATAGCCATGAGAAATTAGCGCTATGGCATAAGGTATTCAGCAGATACTTATGCTGTAGTTCCTTTGACCTAAACGACTAAAATTACAAAAATATTCTAAGAAATTATCCAGTCCCAGCGTTGGGACTTTTTTATGTGTTGATAATTTAAGTGAAAATCTAAGCAAAAAATTAAGTGCTAAATATTTATTATGAAATAAAAGTTGCTACCTCAAATTTAATATTTCAGGTAGCAGAAAGTCTGAGATCGGTTTAGTCATTGCGTTGTTGTACAACCATAGCGACTTCTTCAGGTTCAATTTTCTGAATCTTTTTACCAAAACTACGCAGCCACCATGTTAACTGAGAGGTAAAAGGTACTGTTGCACTAACTTCCACCCAGCCATCTTTGGTTTTTTGAATCACTTGATCTTTACTTAGCTGACTTTCTTCAAAATAAATTGCCTCTGCTTCAGACATGGTTAATTTGAGCTGAATCATTTCTGTAGGTTTATTAAAGTCTACACGGAAGCCAAGCGCTCCAGAGTCAATATAGGCATCAATATCAAAATCGACAGGGTGTAATGCACGTGAATTTAAGACCGTAGCAGATTTAAAACGATGTAAAGCAAAGGTTTGGATGTCTGTTTTGTCATGACGTGTGCAAACCAAATAGATAATTGCACCTTTTTGGACCAAAGCCAGTGGATTTAAAATATAGGTCTTTTCTTCACTTTGTTGTCCACGACCTTGATAAAGACATTCGAGTTGTTTGTCTTGTAGTAAGCCTTCATAAATAGATTGCTGTGCTGCTTTTTCAACCACAGGAGGAATCAATGGCTGAGTAGCTGGCACGATTCGCACGCGGTTAATCCACTGACGGACATTATTTTGTGACGACAAACTTCGACGTGCGAGATCAAACCAAGGATTCATTTCTTCAATTAAGCTCGGTGGAAGCAAATGTTTTAAGTGCTCCTCAACCATCATAAAGGTGACCGCTTGTGAGCTAGTCATATGAGGCAAGCTTTGAATTGGTGCATCGGAACGCCAACGCCAGCCTTGAGGGGTTGTTTTACTGCTCTCAATTGGGAAACGTAGAGAAATTTGATTTAAGTCACGCTGAATGGTGCGTAGGCTGATATCAATGCCTTCACGGTTCAGTATTTCTTGTAATTCACGAGTACCCATCCACTTACCTGTGGACAGTCGTGAAAGAATTTGCCACTGACGATAGAGGCTGTTCGACGTTTCTTTTTCTTGTGAAGACATAATCTAGTGCTTGAACTTGGACTTAAATGAATAAAATGATGCTGTGGGACACAATAAGAAATCTTCCTGCGTTAAGCAAGTCTTCATCTGAAAAAACTAAGATGATTTTAATAACGCAATTTGACACAACTTGAGCAGTTAGATGCTGTACCACTTTGCAAAAATGATGCATAAATAATCAAAGAGAAGCAGCATATGTATTGATGGCATATATATTGCTTTATCTAGTTCATAAAACATGAGAAAAATATGGAGTTGCTATGCTGAAAGAAAATCGTAATACAACTTCAAATGGAATTGAGGGTTATGAGGCAAAGTTGGTCAATACTTCTGTCTCTACATTAAAAAATTTACCTCTTGCTCGAGGACATGCGCTGTTTAATCAATTCAATTCGGATTTTTTAATGAAATGCGCGACAGTAAAACTGTAGCTAAAGAATCATGCCAACGGATAGAGCAGTGGTTATCACAGCATACACTTGATGAATTAAAACAACTAAATCAGGTAGCAAAACAACATTTTCTCTATGAGGGTATTACCTTTACAGTGTATGGCGAAGATGAGGGCATTGAACGCACTATTCCTTATGATCTTATTCCCCGTGTGATTGCACGAAAGGAATGGAATAATTTATCACTGGGCTGCGCACAGCGCGTGAAAGCTCTCAATCTGTTTTTACATGATGTTTATCATCAACAAGATATTTTAAAAGAAGGAATTATTCCTGAACTGCAAGTTTTAACGCATGAAGCCTATTTGCCACAAATGTATATGCATGGGCTAAAAGGTAAAATTTATAGCCAAATCAGTGGTATTGATATCATTCGAGATCAATCAGGCGATTTTTACGTCCTTGAGGATAATCTTAGAACACCATCGGGGGTGTCGTATATGTTGGAAAGTCGTAAGATCAGTCAAAAACTGATGCCTGAACTTTGCCAGCAAAGCAACATCATGGGGATTGAGCAGTATCCGCAGCTTTTACGTGAAATTCTTGCAGAAAATGCCTATGTCGATAACCCGTTTATCGTGGTTTTAACCCCAGGGCGTTTTAACAGTGCGTATTATGAACATGCCTTTTTGGCAAGAGAGATGGATGTACCCTTAGTGACATCGCGTGACCTTTATGTAGAAAACGATAAGGTTTATGTGAAAACCATCAAAGGTCGACAACAGGTTGATGTAATTTATCGTCGTGTGGATGATGCTTTCCTCGATCCCTTATGTTTCAAACCTGACAGTACTTTGGGCGTAGCAGGGCTCATGTCAGCGTATATGCAACATAATGTGGTTATTGCAAATGCACCGGGAACAGGCGTAGCAGATGATAAATCGATTTATCCTTATGTGGATAAAATGATTCATTTCTATTTAGGTGAACAAGCGATCCTGAAAAATGTGCCGACCTATCAATGTCGTGAGCAGAACGACTTGGACTATGTGCTGTCGAATATCGAAAAATTGGTGGTGAAAGAAGCACAGGGTTCAGGTGGATACGGCATGCTGATCGGTCCGCAAGCCTCTTTACAAGAATTAAATAGCTTTAAAGATAAAGTGGCCGCAGCACCACATTTATATATTGCACAGCCGACTTTAAATTTATCTGTTAGCCCAACCCTAAGTGAGGCCGGTGTTTCTGAACGCCATATTGATCTGCGTCCATTTGTACTGAGTTCTCCATATCGAACTGAAATTGTACCGGGTGGCTTAACTCGTGTCGCGATGCAAGCAGGTTCACTGGTAGTGAATTCTTCGCAAGGCGGTGGGATTAAAGATACATGGGTTGTAGACGATTTACGCTCATAGCACTCCAGTGAAGGAGCAAAACATGATTTTATTAAACAGTAATGCAGAACATATATTTTGGCTGGGACGTTATTTAGCACGTACTCAATATTTATGCAGTATTTTTCCATTTCAAGATGTCGATACGGCATTGAACTATGCACATGCTTTTTGTTTGCCAGCATTTGATACCGACCCAATGAATGAATTGGTTTTAAATGCGGAGCAGCCGGCGTCATTTTCCAGCCAATTTCAATATGCACAAAGTAATATTCAGGATTTAAGGGGTGTACTTTCAGCAAAAAGTTATGCAGAACTCAGCCGTTTAATTCGTAATGCGAGTGATAACCCGGGTTATATCTGTGACGTGGTAACGGATTGCCAAGATGTTTTAGAGTCCGAATCTGAAGATGTGTTTTTATTTTTTAGTTTAGGACAAGCCATAGAGCAGCTTGATCGCCAGTTACGTCTGCAGCAGGACATTCAACACACCCTAGCGAAGATTGAACATATCGTAATCGCTTTGGTTCAGTTTGGCTGGGAAAGCGTGCAAGAGGCATGGTTGGTACTTAAACAGCAGCCGAATAGCCAAAATTTCTACCATTTCAGTGATCATATCCAAAATATGTTTGAGGTGGCTGTATGAGGCTCATGATCAACCATCAGACCCATTATGTTTACACTGATGTGGTTAGCAGAAGCATTCAATATATCAAAATGACCCCATCCACCAATGCGCATCAACAAGTGCAAAATTGGGATGTGAGTGTGCCGGGGCAGCGTGATATGCAATTGGATACTTTTGGTAATGTGTGGTTGACCACAACGCAGCGCGAACCGTATCTGCAAATGACCATTATGGCGCAGGGCATCGTAGAGATGAATTTGAGCTCAACAGATTCAAATGCAGATGATTTAAACCCAAAATTGTTTTTACAGCCAACGCAGAGTACGCAGTGCGATATTCACATGAAAAGTTTTGCCGACTGTTATGTCCCTCGTATCAATCGTGCCAATCTGATTCGTTTGGCTGAAGCGATCTTGGCGCATATTCCCTATGTTTCTAATCAGACATCTGTACGTACTTCTGCAATAGATGCTTTTCATTATAAGCAAGGGGTATGTCAGGATCATAGTCATGTCATGATCGCAATGTGTCGCTATTTGGGTATTCCTGCACGATATATTTCTGGGTATTTATTTGTACCGAATAGTAGCCACCTTTCCAGTCACGCTTGGGTAGAAGTCTATATCGAAAATAAATGGTATTGTTTTGATGTCAGTAATCAGTTATTTACACCACAATCACATATTTATGTCGCGATTGGGCGGGATTACTGGGATGTAGCTCCTGTTCGAGGGGTTCGTGATAAAGGTGGTACTGAGTCAATGAGCTCAATTGTACAAGTGTTGAGTTGTTAATCATTTGAGGGATAAAAATGACCTATTGTTGTGCATTACGATTAAAAGATGGCATGGTGTTTATCAGTGATACACGTACAAATGCAGGAGTTGACCATATTTCAGTTTTTCGTAAACTTTATACCTTTGGTGTTGCGGGTGAGCGATTTATTACCATCCAAACCTCTGGGAATTTAGCTACTACACAAGCGGTCATCGGGCATTTACAAAACAGACTAGAAGTCAAACAAGAGCCGAATCTATATAGTGTAAATACGATGTTTGAAGTGGCAGAACTGGTCGGACATACCTTAAAAAAAGTTATCTCTGATGTCACCTCAGATATTTTAGAACAAAGTAATTATTACTGTAGTTTATTAGTAGGTGGTCAAATTGGTAGCGCTGATATGCAGCTATATAATATCTATCCGCAAGGTAATTTTATATGTGCAACACCGGATACCCCATATTTTCAAATTGGTGAAAGTAAATATGGTAAGCCGATACTTGACCGAACTTTGCGTTACGATATGCCGCTCGATGAAGCAATGCGCTGCAGTTTAATTTCTTTTGATTCAACGATACGCTCAAATGTGTCTGTAGGTATGCCATTAGATGCTTTGGTTTATAAAAAAGACAGTTTAGAAATACCTACTGGTAAACGCATTTATGAAGAAGACCCATACTTCACCATGATCAGTAAAGGCTGGTCAGAAGCATTGCGTCAGGGCTTAATCGAATTGGCAAAACCAACAGCTGACTATTTTCAATGACGATTTGATCAAAGAATAGATCAATTTAAAAAGCGAATAAAAAAGCGAGATAAAAGAAAGCCCAGATTTGATCTGGGCTTTGTGATTTGGCTAATTAAGCTAATTTACGTACAGGGCGCGCACTCATACGGCATAATAATTCATAACCAATGGTTCCGTTCGCTTCTGCAACGTCATCAACCAGACGATCTTTACCCCAAAGCTCGACTTCTGTGCCTATGGGTGCATTTATACCAGTGATATCAATCGCAATCATATCCATGGCAACACGACCAATCACACGTGTTTTCTGTCCTTGAATAGATACATAGTTTTGTTTAGGGAAGGCACGTGGATAACCGTCGCCATAACCAATCGACACAATCGCAAGATTCATTTCTTGTTCTGCAACGAAAGTCGATCCATAACCCACAGATTCACCAGCTTGAATGGTATTTAAAGCAATCACTTCAGCGGTAAAGGTCATCACCGGTTTAAGATCTAATGCTTCTACAGAACGGTCTGCGAAAGGTGTCGCGCCATATAGCATGATGCCTGGACGAACAAAATCAAAATTCAGTTCTGGCCATTTGAAAATCGCTGCTGAGTTACAGCACGAACCCATGATTGGCGCACAAGCTTCTTTTACGTGTAAGAATTGTTCACGTTGTTGGTCATTTAGTGGATGATTTTCTGCGTCAGCATTGGCAAAATGCATAGCCAGTACGCAAGTAAAACCTTCCGCCTTTAATGCATTGATAACATCAATAATTTCAGGCACTTTAAAACCTAAACGGTTCATACCGCTGTTGAGTTTAACCCAAACTTTTAGACCTTGAGCGATATAGGCATCTTTATGCGCACGTAACCAATCTAGTTGTTGCTGATGATGCACCACACATTCAATTTTTTTATCGATGATAATTTGCATTTCATCATCTGAAAAAATCCCTTCAATGAGTGTAATTGGCTGTTCATAACCCAGTTCGCGTATTTCTAAGGCTTCTTCTAGGCAGGCAACACCAAAGGCATCACTGTCTTTTAAGGCTGCTAAGCAGTCTTTAACTCCATGTCCATAAGCATTGGCTTTTACCATGCTTACAATTTTAGCGGTTGGGGCAAGTTGTTTGACACGGTTTAAATTATATTGAAGTGCTTGTTGATCAATATAAACTGTAGCTTGGCGCACCCTAAATACTCCTACAGGGTCGATGAATTAATGGATGATAAAGAGTCTTTACTCTTCATCATCATACTGAGCATAAAACTCAGGGGAGAGGTTACTAAATTTGGTGTATTGACCTTCGAAGGCAAGACGCACAGTACCAATAGGACCGTTACGCTGTTTACCAATAATAATTTCTGCAGTACCTGCTTCTTTAGACTCTTTGTTATAAACCTCGTCGCGGTAAATAAACATGATCAAATCGGCATCCTGCTCGATCGCACCCGATTCACGTAAGTCGGACATCACGGGGCGTTTATTGGGACGGTTTTCCAGTGATCGGTTTAACTGTGATAGTGCAATAACAGGGCAATGCATTTCTTTAGCCAGTGCCTTTAAGCTTCGGGAAATTTCCGAGATCTCGCCTACACGGTTGTCGCCCATACCAGGTACTTTCATAAGCTGCAAATAATCGACCATGATACAGCCAAGTTTACCGCCGTGCATTTTGGCAATTCGGCGCGCACGGGCACGTACTTCAGTTGGAGGTAGTGCAGACGAGTCATCAATATACAAATTCTTTTCTTGGAGATGCACAATGGTGCTGGTCACTTTTGACCATTCATCAGCATCCATTTTACCTGCACGTAAATGCCCTTGGTGTACACGTCCGAACGAGGATATCAAACGCATGGCAATCGAGTCAGCGGGCATCTCCATAGAGTAAACTAGAGCGGGCAGGTTGTTATTAAATAGCACACTTTCAACCAAGTTCATGGCAAAAGTAGTTTTACCCATCGATGGACGGGCCGCCACAATAATCAAATCGCCTGCTTGCATACCTGAGGTTTTGTTATCAAGTTCAACAAATCCAGTAGTTAAACCCGTGATACTGCCTTCAGTTTGTGAAAGTTCATTCAACTTATCAAAAACACTAGCAACGACAGAGTTAATAGCTTTAGGGCCTTGTGCTTTGGCGTTATTGTTGTGTTGCTCGGCAATCGAGAAAATATTGGTTTCTGCCAGATCTAAAATTTCGCTGACCGTACGACCTTTGGTGTCATAGGCATTTTGTAAAATTTCTGAGCTGACTTTAATCATGCTGCGTAAAGTGGAAAACTCTTTAATTTTTGCAGCATACGTTTCAAGGTTATAGAAACTTGAAGGTGAATCTGACATGAGTTGCATCAGATATTCTTCGCCACCAGCAGCATCGAGCAAGTTTTGTTTAATCAGCCAATCATTGACCAAGACAGCATCATAAGGTGAGCTATCTTTTGATAGCTGGTCGATGGCACGGAAAATATATTTATGACGTGTCGCATAAAAATCAGCTTCAGTCAGTACATCACCCACTTGCTCAAAAGATTCTGCAACGGTCATCAGTGCAGCAAGCACGGCTTGTTCAATCGCAAGGTTATGGGGTGGGGTACGAAACTCTTTCAACGAACTTTGTTCTGTGGTTTTTGCTGTTGGCGTAGAGTTTGGCTTGATGGCATTCGCCTGTGACATAAAAATCCCTGATGCTGAAACCATTTAATGTGATGGAAATGGGTGCTAATTACAGTTTTTTCAACTCTTCATTGAACTGAAATGATAGGCGTTTTCTACAGAAATGCGAACAAGTATTTCCGATTAATTCGTCATACATTGAATTGAATGAAGAGTTAAAAATATAAAAAAGTTGGAGCACTATTTTTTACAGATAAAAAAAGAGCATGCGTAAGCATGCTCTTTTCTTTGCAAGAAATTACTCAGCTACGATAGTAACTAGAACTTCTGCAACAACATCATGATGCAATTGGATTGCGATGTTGAATTCACCAGTGTTGCGAAGCGCACCATTTGGTAAACGAACTTCTGCGCGGTCTACAACAAGACCAGCATTAGTTAACGCGTCAGCGATGTCACGAGTACCGATAGAACCGAATAGTTTACCTTCGTCACCAGCTTTAGCAGTGATTACGATGTTAACTTCGTTCAATTGGTCAGCACGTGCTTGAGCAGCAGCTAATACTTCAGCTTCTTGTTTCTCAAGTTCAGCACGACGAGCTTCAAATGCAGCAGTGTTAGCTTCAGTAGCAGCAACTGCTTTACCTTGAGGGATAAGGAAGTTACGGCCGTAACCAGCTTTAACTGAAACTTTATCGCCTAATTTACCAAGGTTTTTAATGCGTTGTAATAAGATAATATCCACAGCTCAACCTCACTTATGATTGTCAGTGTAAGGGATCAAAGACAAGTAGCGAGCTTGTTTAATAGCTAGCGCTAATTGACGTTGGTAACGAGCTTTAGTACCTGTAATACGGCTAGGAACAATCTTGCCGTTTTCAGTGATGTACTGTTTTAAAGTGTCGATATCTTTGTAGTCGATGTACGTAACGTTCTCAGCTGTAAAGCGGCAGAACTTGCGACGACGGTAAAAACGTGCCATGTTATGTTCTCCTTATGCTTCAGCAGAGTCTTGAGCTTGTTGTGCTTCTTCACGTTGAGCTTTACGCGCACGTTTTTCTTCAGCACTCTTAGCCAATAGTGACTCTTCAGTGATAGCGTTTTCACGACGGATGATAAGGCTACGAATGATTGCATCGTTGTAACGGAACAATTCTTCTAGCTCATCAAGAGTAGTTTGACCACACTCAACATTCATAAGAATGTAGTGAGCTTTGTGGATCTTGTTGATTGGGTAAGCCAATTGACGACGACCCCAGTCTTCAAGACGGTGGATTTGACCTTCAGCTTCTTTGATGTGAGTTAGGTAACGTTCTACCATACCCACAACTTGATCGCTTTGGTCTGGATGTACCAATAGTACGATTTCGTAGTGACGCATTGTCAGCTCCTTACGGTTTAGGCAGCCCCAATCATTAATTGATTGAAGCAAGGAGTCACAACCAAAGTTGTGTCGCAAAGTTTGCGAAGCGTGAATTTTAGAGCGTTTAGGTTTGAAATACAAGGCATACACCTAAAAAGGCTTAATTATTTTGTGGTTTAATGACTATATTGAATACACAGCTAGAATCGGATGCAGATTGTAAAATAGGAGATATGTTTTCAATTGCGGGGAGCTTATCTTGTATTTGATGAGTTACGATCATATAGACGTTGTAATGATATAAATTTGATTTAAATTAAAGATCTTTTGTCATATTTGATTGTAGATATCGCTTTGAATGCTAATACGAATATGAAATATTTTTGTACTTGTCTGAAATCTATTGTACATGGGTAGATATTGGGAGAATCAGCGTTAAAACAGTTTTAGTGTGTATAGTAGTATTTCGATTTAAATTTTTGCTTTGCATTGAAGATGTATAGAAATAAAAAAGATAGAGTAAAACTCTATCTTTTTAAAAAAATACAATTGGCTTTAGAGGGGCAGTGGAAGTGAAACTAAAAATTAAACTAATCACTGTGATCAATTTGACCGAAAACATGAAATATTGTTTTGCCCAAATTTGATCATCTTCAGCTTTGAATCCTTGAATGGTCAGATAAATCCAATACAGACTTAAGGCATTCAGGACAATCATATAAATCCAATTTGCATAACCAAAAAAGAATAAACCATTCATGGTCATGCAGAACAAAAACACATAAACCAAAGACTCAACTTTGGTACGGTGAATTGAACGAGCTACAGGTAAAATTGGAATACCTGCATTTTTGTAGTCATCAAATCGGTAAACTGCAATTCCCCAAGAATGAGGCATTTGCCAAAATGCATAACCAATAAAAATCAGTAATGCACCTAAATCAAACTGGTTTGCAACAGCCGTATACCCGATTACAGGTGGCGCTGCGCCAGAAAGACTGCCGATAATGGTTTGATGGATTGTTGTTCGTTTTGTCCATAAGCTATAAAAACCAACGTATACGACAAAACCAATAACAGCAAAAAGAAAAGCGTAAGCATTTACCCAGAACCATAAAATGCTAAAACCAATTACACCTAAAACTAAAGCAAAAACTAAAGCAACAGGAATCGAAATTGATTTTTTTACCATCGCACGATTTTGTGTGCGTTGCATTTTTGAGTCGATGTCTTGGTCAATAACGTTATTGATTACACATCCAGAAGCGACCACAAAGAGGGTGCCTAAGAGGGTAAGAAGCAACAGAAGGAAATCTACAGAACCTTGGGCAGCTACAAAGTAGCCACCCAAAGCGGTAACAAAGTTACCAAAGAGAATTCCTGGTTTAGTCAGGAATAAATACTTTTTCAGCATGACGACCAGTTTAGATCATCATGTTGAAGTGAAGGTAGTTCATAATCCACACAGAACCTACTAAAAGGATAGCAATTGTGAGGATTGTATAAACAAATGCAATCACGTTCCAGCGTTGCTCTGAAGAAGAGTTCATATGCAGGAAGTAAACTAACTGAATAAGAACCTGAGCAACCGCAGTAATCGCGATTACGGCAACCAATAGACCGCGGCTAAAACCACCTGCCATTACCATACCGAATGGAATTACGGTAAGTAGAACAGAAAGGATAAATCCGATTGTATATTGTTTAACGTTACCGTGAGCTGCACCAGCAGAGTTATGATCGTGACTCATTAGATAACTCCCATCAAGTAAACAACGCTGAATACGCAGATCCAAACGATGTCAAGGAAGTGCCAGAACAAGCTTAGGCAAGCAAGACGACGAGTGTTTGGAAGTGTCAAACCATATTTCTTGATTTGGAACATCAACACAAGCATCCATACCAAACCAGAAGTTACGTGAATACCGTGCGTACCAACTAAAGTAAAGAACGCAGATAAGAACGCACTTGTGCTTGGGCCATGACCAGCATGAACTAAATGATTGAACTCATAAAGCTCCATGCCAATGAAGGCTGCACCAAATACCCAAGTAACTGCTAACCAAGTTAAAACTTGACCAACATTTTTCTTGTATGCTGCAAGAACAGCAAAACCAAAAGTTACAGAAGAGATAAGAAGGGCGAAAGTTTCAGTTAAAACGAAACCTAAAGATTCACCAAACAGCTCTTGTGCACTTGGCGTACCCACTGGAACGTGGCTACTTAATACAGCGAACGCGATGAAGAGTGTCCCGAAAAGAACCAAGTCACTCATCAAGTAAGTCCAGAAACCAAAGACAGTGATGTCAGTATCATCGTGATGATGATGTTCGTCATGTCCGTGGTTGTCGTGATGAAGTACTTCAGCCATTGTCTTAGTCCTTCTTCAAATGTTTTTCAAGAAGCGCGTAGCGTTCATTTTCAATACGTTCAACTTCTGCAGCTGGAACATAGTAGTCCACTTTCTTAGTGAAAGAAGAAACGATGAAGCTGATAATTGAAGCAATGAAAGTTACAACGACTAACCACCAGATATGCCAGATTAATGCGAAGCCCATAACTGTAATAAACATTGCAATTACGAAACCTGCCGCACGGTTTGTAGGCATATGGATGTCTTCGTATGTAGTTGGCTTAGCGTAAGCAACACCATTTTCTTTGTCAGTCCAGAAAGTATCAATACCATTGATCTTTGGAAGATAAGCAAAGTTATAGAATGGTGAAGGAGATGAAGTAGCCCACTCAAGAGTACGACCATCCCAGATATCGCCAGTAACGTCCATGTTGTCTTTGCGTTGAAGGAAACCAACAACGATTTGCATAACAAAACAGAAGATACCGATAGCAACCAATACAGAACCAAATAAAGCGATCGCTAAGTATGGATCCCATTCAGGGTTGTCATATGTATTCAAACGACGAGTCATACCCATGAAACCAAGGATATAAAGTGGCATGAATGCAAAGTAGAAACCGAAGAACCAGAACCAGAACGCTGCTTTACCCCAAGTTTCATTCAATTTCCAACCAAACATTTTTGGCCAGTAGAAAATGATACCCGCGAACATCGCGAACACTACACCACCAATAATTACGTTATGGAAGTGAGCGATAAGGAATAAAGAGTTGTGTACTAAGAAGTCCGCTGGTGGAACTGCCATTAATACGCCTGTTAAACCACCAATACCGAAAGTCACAAGGAAGCCAAGTGTCCAAAGCATTGGAGTTGTATAGGTGATGCGGCCCTTGTACATGGTGAATAACCAAGAGAAGATTTTCACACCAGTAGGGATCGCAATGATCATGGTCATGATACCGAAGAACGCGTTAACGTTGGCACCAGCACCCATTGTAAAGAAGTGGTGAACCCATACAACTAGTGAAAGAACACCAATTGCTACAGTTGCGTACACCATAGATTTGTAGCCGAACAACGCTTTGCGTGAGAACACAGCAGTAACTTCTGAGTAAATACCAAAAGCTGGTAATACCAAGATGTAAACTTCCGGGTGACCCCAAGTCCAAATCAAGTTTACATACAACATTGGGCTACCACCCATGTCATTTGTAAAGAAATGGAAGCCGAAGTAACGGTCAAGTGAAAGCATTGCAATAGTCGCAGTCAAAACTGGGAATGTTGCAACGATAAGCACTACAGTAACTAATGCAGTCCAAGTGAAAATAGGCATGTCCATAAGTTTCATGCCAGGCGCACGCATTTTGATGATGGTAACGAAGAAGTTAACACCAGTAAGAAGCGTACCTAGACCAGAAACCTGAAGTGCCCAGATATAGTAGTCTACACCTACACCTGGAGAGTATTCGATGCCAGAAAGTGGAGGGTAAGCCATCCAACCTGTTGCAGCGAATTCACCAATTGCAAGAGAAGCCATCATCAAGCCCGCAGCGCCGGCGAATAACCAGAAGCTAAGAGAGTTTAATAATGGGAATGCTACGTCACGTGCACCAATTTGAAGTGGTACAGCAACGTTCATTAAACCAACAACTAGACCCATTGCTACGAAGAAGATCATGATTACGCCATGGGCAGTAAAGATCTGGTCATAGTGTTCTGGGTGTAAGTAACCTTCACCGCCACCTTTTGCAAGGAACAGTTGAAGACGCATCATAATCGCATCGGCAAAACCACGCACAAGCATGACAATTGACACGAGGATATACATGATACCAATTTTTTTATGGTCTACAGATGTGAACCATTCGTTCCACAAGTAGCCCCATTTTTTAAAGTAGGTGATACCAGCAACAATTGCGATACCGCCAAGGATCATCATTGCAACAGTAACCAACACGATTGGGTCGTGTGGAATTGCATCTGGTCCTAACTTACCTAATAAGCTCATGTCTTATTCCCCTGCAACAGTCGCATGTTCAACGCCTGCATGAGCTTCAGAAGCAGCAGCTTCGTGTCCAACAGTAGCTGTATGATCAGCACCATGGTAGTTGCTCATGTATTTGTTAATCACTGATTCGAACAATTTAGGTTCAACTGAAGAATAGTAAGTCACTGGGTGTGGCTTAGTAGGGTAAGGCTTCATTGCTTCAGCTAGAGCCTTCTCTTCAGGAGTAGTTGCTTTGGCAACTAAAACTTCGATCTGGTGTTTAGAACGGTTGCCGTCACGTAAGGTTGCAAATTCAGCTTGGTCTAAAACAGTTTTTTGAACCGCTTCAGGATTAACTGAAGAACCATTACCAGCTTTAACAGCAGAAACCCATTCAGCAAACTGAGCATCAGTCACAGCATGTGCACGGAAGCGCATTTGTGAGAAGCCATAACCTGAATAGTTAGAAGAGAAACCACGGAAGCCTTCAGCAGGACTAGTTTCATCAGCTAATAAGTTCAAGTGAGTTTGCATACCTGCCATAGCATAAATCTGACCACCTAACGCCGGAATGAAAAATGAGTTCATTGTGAAGTTAGATGTTAAACGAAGGCTTACAGGAGTTTTCTCAGGGAAGCGGATCTCGTTTACAGTCGCGATGCCTTGTTCAGGGTAGATGAAGATCCATTTAAATTGTTCAGCAATAACTTGAACAGTTAAAGGAGCTTTATCTGACTCGAGTGGACGGTAAGGGTCATACTTGTGGGAACCCCACCAAGTTAACCAAGCTAAAATAGCGATAATAATTACGGGAATACCCCAAACTACAACTTCAATTGCAGTCGAGTGTGCCCAAGTAGGTGCATAGTCTGCATCTTTATTTGACGCGCGATATTTCCAACCAAACCAAAGAGCCATAAGTGCTGATGGAATAACTACCAACAACATTAGGTAGATCGCAGTAAGCATGAGGTTTGACTGACCTTCAGCAACTGGACCTTTTGAGTTTAGAAGTACCATATCACCACCACACCCAGTTAAGAGTGCAGCGATCGCAGATAAAGACAATACAGCTAAAATTGTTTGTCTCATTTTACAACCTCGGTGAAGAGTCCCATTCCCTAATTTTTAAAATTGGGATAGCGAATAAAGTGTCGCATGATTGTGATTTTTCAGATATGAAAAAAGTTCACAATGATGTGACACCGCTACGTTGTAGGGCATTATGCCTGATATCGGCAAACTAAGCTATACATAAAGAGGCTTTAAATGACTGTATTAAAACCCTATTTTGTTGGTCGGGATTGTGTTTTTTTTATCTGAATTTTATTTTAATTTCAATGTAATGCACAAAAAAGGGATGAGAAATTCATCCCTCAATAAAAGTGAAAGTTATTGGTTTATTACCTTGGTTTTTGCTAACTTGTCATGCAAAGTTTGACGCTTTTTGCCGAAAATAAAAACGGAATCAATGATTGCGCTTAAAGGCATCGATAAAAAGTTCAGAAAAATAAATAAAACACTACGTAAAGTGAAGCCACGCATGAGGTTTACAGGTTGGCTGGTTTCGGCATCTACGATTTTAATTTTGGTGATTTTTTTACCAATACTTTGACCAGATTTAGCAATCAAATACGCTTGAATGAAAAGCATAATGAAGAGGTAAGCAAACATTGCAATCCAAGCTTGGTTGGGAAACATCTCAACCATTTGTGTTTGTAGTGCTTGTAAAACATTAGGGTCAGCATTTGGGGTCATCACAGCTTGCATAAACTGTTCATTTAGATTGGCAAATTGTGTCTTTTCACTTGGATTAAAAAATGCCGTTAAGATAAAAGTTGCCGGTATCCAAAGCAGTAAATCAACGATCTTAGCCAAAACACGTTTAGGAATACTTGCTAGGCTAGTTTGCAATTGTACAGCCTGAGGTTGTGTGTAGGTATTTGATGGCGTAGTTGTAGTTTGATTTGATTCGAATGCTGTCGGTGCTATATAACCTGCAGGCATATAAACCAACTGACCTTGAGTGAGTTCACCTAAAGCTTTCCATTCGGTCATACCTTGGTGCCAAACCAAGTCCGTGAGTAACACTTGTTGGCTCGCGAGCATTTGGTTAAGTTGTTCTAAGGTATAGGGACCAGCTTGTTGGTTATTTCGTGCCAAGTAAATCTGCATAAAACTAAAATCTCAAAAAACGTCTGTAAAAGTATAAATAAAAAAAAAGACCCACATGTGGGTCTTTTTTTAACACAGTTTATTAAGCTTGTTGAGCTTTTTCTTCAGAAAGGAAGAACCAAGTGTCTAATACTGAGTCTGGGTTAAGCGAAACAGACTCAATGCCTTGTTCCATTAACCATTTAGCTAGGTCAGGGTGATCTGAAGGGCCTTGACCACAAATACCTACGTATTTGCCAGCTTTACGACAAGCATGGATTGCCATAGAAAGAAGTGCTTTAACGGCTGGATCACGTTCATCAAATAGGTGAGAAACGATACCAGAGTCACGGTCTAGACCGAGTGTTAACTGAGTTAAGTCGTTAGAACCGATAGAGAAACCGTCGAAGTGTTCAAGGAACTGTTCAGCTAATAATGCGTTAGTTGGAAGTTCACACATCATGATCACTTTAAGACCGTTTTCACCACGTTTAAGACCGTTAAGCGCTAACAATTCAATAACACGTTTCGCTTCAGCAACAGTACGTACGAAAGGAATCATGATTTGAATGTTAGTTAAGCCCATTTCGTCACGTGCTTTTTTCAGTGCACGGCATTCAAGTTCGAAGCAGTCACGGAAATTGTCAGACACATAACGGCTTGCACCACGGAAGCCAAGCATTGGGTTTTCTTCTTCAGGTTCGTATAACTTACCACCGATTAAGTTTGCATATTCGTTTGACTTAAAGTCAGACATACGAACAATCACTGGTTTGTCTGCAAACGCTGCAGCAAGTGTAGAAATACCTTCAACTAGTTTTTCAACATAGAATTCGATAGGAGATGCATAACCCGCAGTACGTGACATTACAGCAGCACGAGTTTCGCGTGGTAGGCTGTCAATATTAAGCAATGCTTTAGGATGTACGCCGATCATACGGTTGATGATGAACTCAAGACGAGCAAGACCAACACCTTCGTTAGGAATTTGAGCAAAGTCAAATGCGCGGTCAGGGTTACCTACGTTCATCATAATTTTGAACGGAAGTTTAGGCATAGATTCGATAGAATTACGTTGGATTTCAAAGTCCAAAGCACCTTCGTAAATAAAGCCTGTGTCACCTTCAGCACAAGAAACAGTCACTTCTTGACCGTCAGTCAATACTTCAGTCGCATTACCACAACCTACGATTGCAGGAACACCAAGCTCACGTGCAATAATCGCAGCGTGACAAGTACGGCCACCACGGTTAGTGACAATCGCAGCTGCACGTTTCATTACTGGTTCCCAATCTGGGTCAGTCATGTCAGATACAAGTACGTCGCCGTCTTGAACTTTGTCCATTTCTTTGATCGAAGTCACGATACGAACGCGACCAGAACCAATACGTTGACCGATTGAACGACCTTCACAAATAACATTACCTTTTTGTTTAAGCAGGTAACGCTCCATTGTGCCCACGTTTTGGCGGCTCTTCACAGTTTCAGGACGTGCTTGAACGATATAGATTTGGCCATCATCGCCATCTTTCGCCCATTCGATGTCCATTGCTGAACCGTAATGGTTTTCAATGATCAATGCTTGTTTAGCAAGTTCTTGAAGTTCGTGGTCATTTAAAGCGAATTGTTGACGATCTGCTTTTTCAACGTCTACAACAACCACTGATTTACCAGCAGCGCCTTCTTCACCATAAATCATTTTTTGGTGTTTAGAACCAAGGTTACGACGTAATACAGCGTGTTTGCCTGCATTTAAAAGTGGTTTAGATACATAGAATTCGTCAGGGTTTACAGCACCTTGTACAACCATTTCACCTAAGCCATAAGAAGCTGTGATGAAAACTGCGTCGCGGAAACCAGATTCTGTATCTAGTGTAAACATTACACCAGCTGCACCTGTTTCAGAGCGAACCATGCGTTGAACACCTGCAGATAACGCAACGACGTCATGTGCGAAGTTTTGGTGTACACGGTAAGAAATTGCGCGGTCGTTATAAAGTGAAGCAAATACTTCTTTAATCGCAATAAGGACGTTGTCGATACCACGGATGTTCAAGAAAGTTTCTTGTTGGCCAGCAAATGAAGCATCTGGTAAGTCTTCTGCTGTTGCAGATGAGCGAACGGCAACCGCGATATCAGGGTTGCCGTTTGAAAGAGCTGTGAAAGCCTCACGAATTTCTGTTTCAAGTTCAGCTGTAAGCGGAGTGTCTACAATCCATTGACGGATTTTTGCACCAGTTTCAGCAAGTGCATTTACATCGTCAACATTGAGTGCAGCAAGTTCAGCGTTAATTTTAGCGTTTAGGCCACTTTGCTCGAGGAATTCACGATATGCTTGAGCTGTAGTAGCAAAACCACCAGGAACAGATACACCAGCATTTGCTAGATGGCTGATCATTTCACCTAATGATGAGTTTTTACCACCCACGAGTTCTACGTCGTGTTTCCCTAATTTTTCTAGACCAATTACGCGCGCTTCCAAAGTTGTTACTCCACTTTTGCAGTATTAATCACTATCTTGGCATGAAATTATAACAAATTACTTAGCATTCTAAATTTACTAAGTGACAGTCATGTAAGATGGTTTACTATAAAGATTATATAGCACTAAGACAAATTTTGGAGGAGAATTTTAATGTCAGAAGGTAAACAGATTCAGCGTAGTGTTTTTTTTGTTTCGGATGGTACCGCGATTACCGCAGAAACCCTTGGACACTCACTGTTAGCCCAGTTCCCTCATGTAGATTTTGACATTCATATTATTCCATATATTACCTCTGAAGAAGCTGCTACAAATGTGGTTGCAGAGATCAATCTTAGAGCGCAGCAAGACGGTCAAAAGCCTTTGGTGTTTGATACCCTTGTAGACCCGTATGTACGTGACATTATTAATACTGCAAATGCGATAAATCTTGATGTTTTTGAAGGGCTTATTAGTAAATTGTCTGACGAGTTAGGCACTGCACCTACGACTTTAGTCGGTCAGACCCATGCAGTAACAGATTCTGAGTCTTATAAAGCACGTATTGATGCGGTGCATTTTGCTTTAGATAACGATGATGGGGCACGTACTCGTCATTATGATAAAGCTGATTTGATTTTAATCGGGGTATCACGTTCGGGTAAAACACCAACTTCCATCTACCTCTCTTTGCAATTTGGTATTCGTGTAGCGAACTATCCTTTGACAGAAGAAGATTTGGATGACAACCGTTTACCTGCAGTTTTACGTGAGCATAAACATAAGTTGTTTGGCTTGATGATTGATGCAGAGCGCCTTGTAGCAATTCGTTCAGAGCGTAAGGCCAATAGTCGTTATGCAAGTTTTAGTCAGTGCCAAATGGAACTACGTGCGATTGAAGGTATTTATATTTCTGAGGGAATCAAATACTTAAACGTGTCTGAAATGTCGATTGAAGAAATTTCAACACGTGTTTTACAAATGACCGGACTGAAGCGTCGCATTGGTTAAGTGTAAATTGAGCCACTTTGGTGGCTCTTCTGATGATAATAAATTACTGTATAAATTATATAAAAATAGTATTAATTTCTGGTTTGTCATACTTTTAATGAATGATAAATATTTAAGATATTGATGAAAATTTTCCTCAATATTTAGACTTAAATTTTAAGCAATTTTTGCATTCATTTGTGTACCAGTTCGATGAATTTCTTTGGCTGAAAATTTATAAAATATGGCCAAATTGACAGCACAAATCTTTTATAAAAATCCGTGTTTTGCTGTATTTTTATCTATGAATTAAGCCTGAATAATCCACTTGATATGAGTTGTATAAATACAAGATTTAGCTAATATGGTTTAATATTTAATCAATTTTTCAAAAATACTGATTTAAATGCTAAAAAAATAGGCAGAAAATAGAATAAAAAATAATCAAACAGTTGCTTTTGGATACTAAATATAAAGAAATGGCACCATTTATTTAATTGATGTGGGTGAAAAATAGTCAAATTAATAACATTCAGGCTCTAAACTCCGATATAAATTGATATTTAAACTGGATTTCAATCTGTTATTTTCCTATTAAATATAGATAACAATATAGGTAAATATCGGTTGAACATAAGCATCAATATAAATTTTTCAACTTACAGTTAAGGAGTAAATAGAGCTGTGTAAAAAAATAAGCACTGAAAAAATTATTGGTTTGAAATAAAGTTTTCATGAAGAATTGATCATAACTATTCAAAATTGCACGTCTATAAACTCGCTGTAGCTGCTGGTGCAGGTCGGAAACATGATTTAAGTCTGAGAGCTGAAAAAGCATGTAGCACGATTAAAGCTATTTTCATTTATGGATTTTTAAGAATCCTTAGCCTTTTCGAATGAAAGTATCCAATATAGTAGGGGAGCAACCAAAAGCCGCCAGAGATGGCTTTTGGTGTTGTGAGTTTTGATCAATCGGATAAATTATAGTAAATGTTATGTGAAAATCATTTCATTGTAATTACTTTTCTTTAGGCTAGTTAGATTCGCTGCGCACAATGACATCACACTCAAACGTATGCTCATCTAAAGCCGTGATTGAATTACTCTGAATTTTTGCAATTGGCCAAGTATTTAAGATGCAGTTTGGCTGCTGTAATGCTGCATAATAATGATCAGATTTTAGGAAGGTTTTGTTCTGAATTGCGGTATTTGGACTGAGTAAATGTCTTAACCAATGGTTCGGCACTTGATCTTCTAAAAAGCGAATCGCCAAAATACTCTTAATACGATTGCTAAATAAACGTCGATTTTTTGCAATCAGTGGGTGCTGAATTAATTTATTCAGTAGACGTTCGGTGCGTGGTAAGACAAATTGCGGTTTGATTTGATAGACCATGATGTTATCTGCAACCTGACATAGATGGTGCAATTCAGAGACCACATGCTGATCTATCCCAATAATTGCGATTTTTTGCTTCTTAAAGTCATAATCTTTGATCTGTTCTGAACTGATGATCGTTCCACGAAAGTGTTCAAAATCCTCTAGATGATTATTAAAAATATGGTGGGTTGCATCCTGCTTGTTGGCCATATTTATTCCTTGTCTTTTGTTTTTTTAGTTGAGTCTTAGATAAGAATATATTCTGTGATGGGCCACTTGGCGTAAAGCGTTATTTCAGTCTGAAGAGTCATGCAATTTGTCTAGAATTGATTTGCTTGGCCCTTGTCATTGGTAAATTTCTAGGAGTGAGCTAATTTTTTTCTGCATTGAAGTTTATGAATTGCTCAAGTAGGTCGAAAAAAACAATAAGCGACCTGCATGAACAGCTTTTGAGAACTATGGATGTGGCGAATTTTAAACTGGTTCATCATTTTGTGAGCTATAGTCAAGCTGACTCGGGGTTGAATGCTTAAATTCGGGTTGGTCGGTATGTGTACGTAAATAGTCCATATCACGAATATTTTTTTGTACAGCAACTGCACCAAACAGACTCATTAGGAAAGCCATCATGTAAAAACCTTTTTCACTTAATGCCAGTTCAGCATTCCATAGACCAATGGCAAGAAGTACGAGGCAAATAATGACGGATGCCCAGCACAGTCCAAAGTAGATTGCAGTGACATGCATTCCTTCTAAACGGTCACGAATGATTTTTTGTAGTGAAACCGATGAAAATAATCCATAAAGCAATAAAATGAGATAAAAGCCTTTTTCATTCAACATCATATTTGCATTGAATAAACCTATGCAAAACACCACAGCGCCTAAGATCAGTGCACACCAACTTGCTGCGATAAATGCGGGTGTGGGTTTATTAATATATTGGCTCATCTGCTTATTTTTCTCTTTGTTTTGCTTATGTTTAATATTTATACAGCAATAAAAATGAGTAAAGCAATTATTTCGTTGAGGCAATGATGGTTTTTAAGTACAGGTTTGGTCGTTGTTAGCCGAAACCATATTATCTGTTGACTGCTATCCGTCTAAAGAGCCACAAAAAATGTAGTCACAATTCTACCTTTAGACGGATTAAACGCTTGGATTAGATCATTAAGTTGAGAGTCTTAAGCCAGATCATTTTTGATTTGCATTAAACGTTCGAAGTTTTCAATGCGCTTATCGGTATCGTAAATGTCGCAGGTGAAAATAAATTCATCAACGTCATATTTGGTGAGTAGGTTTTCTAAACCTGCTCGAACGGTTGCATTTGAACCGACTTGTCCCATAGCGTAGAAATTATCAACAGACATCTTCTCTGCAGCAGACCATAAGCCTTGCATACTGTCGACTGGAGCTTTGAGTTTTAAACTTTGACCACGCATTAAACCTAAAACGCGTTGATAAGCACTCGTTGCCAGATATTCTGCTTCTTCATCAGTTTCAGCAACAACCGTTGGTACGCCCATAGACACATAAGGTTGATCTAAATATTCGGATGCTTGGAAATTTTCACGATAGAGCTGAATTGCTTGTCCAAGCATGCGTGGTGCGAAATGTGAAGCAAAAGAATAGGGTAAACCTAAACGTGCAGCGAGTTGTGCACTGAATAGACTTGAACCTAAAAGCCATACAGGAACATGTGTATTTTGTCCCGGTGTAGCAATGATGCGCTGCTGTGGCTCAGGTGCTTTAAAGTATTGCAATATCTCAAGGACATCTTGTGGAAATTGATCTTCGGTTTCCTGACGGCCACGGCGTAAAGCGCGCATGGTGGTTTGGTCGGTACCTGGTGCCCGACCTAAGCCGAGTTCAATGCGGCCAGGATATAGCGTTTCAAGCGTGCCAAATTGTTCAGCGACAACCAACGGCGCATGGTTAGGCAACATAATCCCGCCTGAACCGAGCTTGATAGATTGTGTATTTGCTAAGAGATAACCGAGTAAAACCGCAGTTGCAGAACTTGCGATGCCATCCATATTGTGGTGTTCGGCTAACCATAGACGCTCATAGCCAAGTTGTTCTGCTTTCTGTGTTAACTGGAGTGCATGTTTGAGTGAAAATTCGATGGTTTTATCATCTCGAACAGGTGCGAGTTCAAGTATTGAAAATTTTGTATCGGTTAGAGTACGCATGTTTTCTCTCAGAGATCTTTATATCGAAATAATACGATATAAAAAGCTGAATGTATATCGAATAAGTTCGATATAGTTGTGGGGCGGTGTAAAAAGACAACTTTAGATATATCTAAACTTTTTTTATATACAAAAAAAGCACCCGAAGGTGCTGATTTTTTTCCATTGAAATATATCGATTAACGTTTACCGTTTTTGTACCAACCTAAGTGACGACCATTGTCTCCACGGTAGCCTCGGTCGTTGTAGCTATAATTATTGGTACGATAGCCACGGTTGTTATAACGACGGTCATAGCGATCATCATAACGACCATTGTAGCGGTCATCATAGCGACGGTCTTCAGACACTTTTTTACCTAGTGCAGAACCACCAGCTGAACCAAGTGCAGCACCGATATAACCACCGTTTGTGCCGCCCATGTTTTTACCTACGGTATAACCACCTGCGCCACCAAGTGCACCACCGATGATGGCACCATTACGGTCACGTTTGTTTGCCGATGCTGCTGCACCTGCACCGCCACCAATTGCTGAACCAATCATTGCGCCAGTTTGGCCGCCAACTTGGTTACCGATTGCTGCACCAACAACACCACCTAAAGCAGATGTTAATGCAGTATTGGTGCTATTACCTGCATGTGTTGCAGTCATAGTAAGTGCTGAAGCGGCAATTGCTGCACTGAATAGAATTTTATTAATTTTCATTTTTAAACTCCTTACGAAGCATGATGTTTATCTGTTGATATCAATATATGAAAACACATAGCGAATATTTGGAGCGTGATGTGAAATAAAATACGTGTTCCGTTGCTGCAATGTAAATTTTGCACTTTATTTCTACATGATTGATTACATGGATAGAGAGAAGGCAAATCTGCATATGTATGAAGTGCAATAAATTAAGTTGTACTTATCATTTGAAAAATGGCGATACATAAAAAAAGCACCCGAAGGTGCTCTTTTCACTATCCAATAAGTTTGGACTCACTAATTTAAAATTAGTGACGACGGCGGTAACGTTTTTTGTATTTACGTTCTTGGTGTTTGTCGTAAGCTTTATCTTTAGAAATTTTGTTACCTAAAGCAGCACCACCAGCAGCACCTAGTGCAGAACCGATGTAACCACCGTTTGTACCGCCCATGCTTTTACCAACGGTATAACCTGTACCGCCACCTAAAGCACCGCCGATTGCAGATTCTGTACGGTTACGTTTATTACTTGCTACCGCAGCACCACCAGCACCACCAAGAGCAGCACCAATTGTAGCGCCGGTATTACCGCCCATGTTTTTACCAATTGCAGTACCTGCAACACTACCTAATGCACTAGCTGCAGCAACGCGTGTTGTACTATCTGCATTTGCAGACACAGTGAACATAGAAGCAGTTGCTAGAGTGGCTGTCATTAAAAGAGTATTCAGTTTCATAGTTCACTCCATGTCCTTCATAAACGCGAGGACTTTTTCATAATCATTTCGATGGCAGTAAATGTAACAAAACTATTCGCTATAAATATGGAGAGCTTTCTCTTTATCTGGTGATTTGAGTGTCTAGTTTGTATAAGTTTTATTAATATTGTGAAAAAAACGGTTGAATGCTGAAAATCTATACAGCTTTGTGAAGAAAGGTAGGAGTGATGAAGTTCACACTTTGATATTTCGGGCGATAGATAGGCTAGAAAACAATATATATGTCATTTCAGACCCATTATCGGTACACTAGCGCCATTATTTTGAATTTTGGCATATCCGTGAAAGTTTAGCGGTAGAGCCTGTGTATTGAGATTTTTTGAAAAATGAAAGAATCGTTACGTTTACGATTAGATCAGCTCTCTGACCGTCACGAAGAATTAAATGCATTACTCGCAGATGTAGAAGTCATTTCAGATAACAAACGTTTCCGTCAGTTGTCACGTGAGCATAGTGATTTATCTGAAATCACTGAAGTTTGGAAAAAATACCGTCAAGCAGAAGAAGATATTGAGACTGCTGAAGTAATGATGACGGATCCAGATTTTAAAGAGATGGCCGTTGAGGAAATCAAAGAAAATAAAGCTTTGATCGGTCAGCTTGAAGCAGACTTAAACATTCTGATGATTCCAAAAGATCCGAATGATGCGAACTCTGCTTATTTAGAAATTCGTGCCGGAACAGGTGGTGATGAAGCTGCAATTTTCTCTGGTGACTTGTATCGCATGTACAGTAAATATGCTGAATCACAAGGTTGGCGTATTGAAGTGCTGTCTGAAAATGACGGCGAACATGGCGGTTATAAAGAAGTGATTTGCCTCATCAATGGTGAAGGCGTATATGGTCGTTTGAAATTTGAAAGTGGTGCACATCGTGTACAGCGTGTTCCTGCAACTGAGTCACAAGGTCGTGTTCATACTTCGGCATGTACTGTTGCGATTTTGCCGGAAATTGATGTAGACACCAGTGTTGAAATTAATCCTTCAGAATTACGTATTGATACCTATCGTGCCTCTGGTGCGGGTGGTCAGCACATTAACAAAACTGACTCTGCTGTACGTATTACCCATATTCCAACGGGTACAGTTGTAGAATGTCAGGACGAACGTTCACAGCATAAAAACAAAGCCAAAGCGATGGCGCTGTTGGTTTCTCGTTTAGAAAATGCCAAACGCGCAGCGGCAGATGCCGCGACGTCTGAAATGCGTCGTGACTTGGTGGGTTCTGGTGACCGTTCTGAGCGTATTCGTACCTATAACTATCCACAAGGTCGTATGACTGATCATCGTATTAACCTAACACTGTATAAGTTGGATGCAGTGATGGAAGGTGATTTGACTGAATTGCTAGATAGTTTGCATCGTGAATATCAAGCCGATCAGTTGGCGTTATTAGCACAGCAGAATGGTGGCTAATGAATATTGCACAGGCTTTGGCCTATCGTGGTGAACCTGAGAGTTATGAACGTCAGGAAAATGCGTGGTTGTTAGAGCATATCACCAAGATTGATTCTTTTGATTTAATCATGAAAAAGGATCAAGAATTGACGGCAGAACAAGAACAACTGTATGTCGACAGTCTTACTCGTATTGCTGCGGGTGAGCCTTTGGCTTATGTCACAGGTTCTCAGCCATTTTGGACGCTAGACTTAAAAGTGACTAAAGATACTTTGGTGCCACGTCCTGATACGGAAGTACTTGTTGAAACTGTACTGCGTTTAGAACTTCCTGAAGATGCTCGTGTGGTCGATTTAGGAACAGGAACTGGTGCTGTAGCGTTATCATTAGCCAGTGAACGTCCAGATTGGTCAATTGTGGCTTCAGATATTTACGAACCTACATTGGAAGTCGCTGAGTTTAATGCCAAAAAGCATGATCTTGAACATGTGCAGTTTGTCTTAGGTTCTTGGTTGAAACCCTTTGGTCGTGCTTTCTTTGATGTAATTGTGTCAAATCCGCCGTATATCGATGCTGATGATGTACACATGAAGGATTTGGCAACAGAGCCTGAACGTGCTTTGGTTGCAGATAATCATGGGCTTGCAGATCTTGAACAAATCATTCTTCAAGCCAAAAAACATTTAACCGTGAATGGTTGGGTGGTGCTCGAACATGGTTATGACCAAGGGGAAGCAGTCAGACATTTGTTCTTACAAGCTGGTTATCGAAATGTTCGGACTGTAAAAGATTATGGTGGCAATGACCGTGTCAGCTTAGGTCAGTGGCAACATTGATTTGGTATTAGAGAAATAGTCAAAAATAAAGCGCATTGAATGTGCTTTATTTTTTTGTTTTTCAATTCACATGTGAGCGTTTGTATGTGTGCATTTGCAAGTGTAGAAAATAGGTTTACTTCACCACATCTCGCCAACGCAATAGATATTGTTCTAGATATTTCATCAGGCTATCGGTGATTTTCCCTAAGAGTGCCAATAGAATAATGGCGATAATCACGATATCTGGACGTGAGGTTTCACGACCATCACTGAGCAAATAGCCAATACCTTGCGTGGCTGCAATCAGTTCGGCAGCAATCATAAACATCCACGCCAAACTTAAACTATTGCGTAAGCCTGTAAGTATACCCGGCGATGCAGCAGGTAAAATAATCTCACGAATCTGCCTGAAATATTTCAAACGATAAACTTGTGCAACTTCAATGAGTTTTCGGTCTACACCTTGAATCGCTGCAACGGTATTGGTATAGGTCGGGAAAAAAGCACCTATGGCAATGAGGGTGATTTTTGATGATTCATCAATACCTAACCATAAGAGCAGTAAGGGAATCCATGCCAAACTAGGGATAGATTTAATTGCTGAAAATGTAGGTTCCAAAAATGCTTCGGCTTGTTTGTTCAAACCGACTAAGAGTGCAAAAATCAGAGCAAGTCCGCTACCAATAAAAAAGCCTAAAAATACCCGCCAAGTACTAGTCCAGATATGCTGCCAAAGTTCACCTTCAGATAACTCTATAAATGACTGCCAAAGACTACTCGGAGCGGGGAGTAGATACGGTTCGATAACACCATTTTTGACCAAGATTTCACATAGCAGCAATAAAACCACAGGTAGAGCAAGACCTTTTAAAATCAAGATCAACTTGGGTTTTATATGGTTTGATGAATCGGAAGCGGTCGAAACCGCTGTATCGATTTTGGGTTGAGTCAGTGATGATGACATGTTATTTCACAACCTTTTTCGCATAACGTGCTTCAAAAAGTTGATCAATGACTTGATTGACATTGGTTCCTTTACGAACTAAATCTTCTTCAGTCAAAATCGTGCCAGATTTCTTTAAGGCCGCAATGTGTTTAGCTGTTGGGATATTTTGATCAAAATTGGTACGACTCAACTGAAGCTTGGCAACAGCCAATGGAAGCTTGGACTCACGTGCCAATAATTCGGCTAATTTATCTGGATTGGCTTTAGCCCATTGTCGTGCTTGTTCATAGGCTTTAATCACAGCTTCAACGGCTTCAGGACTTTGCTGGCTAAATTGTTGTTTGGTACTTAAAACACTATAGCTGTTAAAACCCACATTTCTATACAGCAAACGTGCGCCTGATTGTACTTGTACCGATGCCATAAGTGGATCTAATCCCGCCCATGCATCGACTTGACCACGTTCTAAAGCTGTTTTTCCATCAGGATGTTGTAAATGTACCAATTGCACATCACGTTTATTGAGGCCGACTGTTTCCAACGACTGCAATGTAAACATGAATGGATCGGTTCCTTTGGTCGCTGCAATTTTTTTGCCTTTGAGGTCTTTCAGACTTTTAATCGGAGAGTTTTTTGCCACAAGCAATGCCGTCCATTCAGGCTGTGACTGTATATATACGGTTTTAATCGGACTGCCATTGGCACGACTCAAAACGGCTGCAAGTCCTGCCGTTGAGGCAAAATCCACACTGCCACTATTTAGATATTCGAGTGAGCGATTACTGCCTTGGCTAAAGACCCATTTAATTTGTGTCTTGGGTAAAGCTTTTTCTAAGAGTTTTTGTTCCTTCACCACTAAACTGGTCGGTGCATAGTAGGCATAATCCAGTTTGAGTGTCGAAGGAATAGCAGCAAAGATAGAGCTACTGAGTAGGCTGAACGTCAGCGTAGAAAAAATCAGTTTTGAGCTTTTAAATAGGGAAGTCATATCGTTCACAAACAAGTGTTGAATTATGAGCACATAGATACGACGGAAATATTTCAGAAACAAAACAGAATAAATGCTAAGAATAATAGAAAACGAGATAAGCTTATAGTTTAAATATAAGTAGTTAATATAAAATATTTTATTGAATTTAATTATGCTGAATTTTTTTTATATAAATTAATGTGTAAGCTTGCATGAAAAATGCTTAGGTATTTTAGTGTAATGAATATTCAAAAATTATAGTGAATTATAGGCTTAAATAATCTTTCCAATAAAAAAGCAGCTTTCGCTGCTTTTTTAAATTCGATCAATGCTTACATTGGGTAGTCTTGTAAGCTATCGAAAACTTCAACTTGTTCTAAAGCTGCTGTTTCTACTGCAAGACAGTAAGCAATAATTTTTGCAGTTGCATTCACTAAATTTTCATCTTTTAGATTTGCACCTGCTTGAATTGCTTCAATGTCATCCGCTTGGATATCCAGTGCATGAGCAACTTCAACTGCATTTTCAGTGCTAAAAAATTGTGAGATCAAATTTTGCAAATCGATATCTGCGACAGTTTTAAGCTGTTCATGAAACAGTTCATCAATTGCGTCAATCTGAGTGAAAAGAGAATCTGAAAAGTTTTGAACAAGTTGTTGTTCAAGAACATCAATCATCTTAAGCATAGGAAAGCCTTTCAAGGAGATGCAGGAGAATTGGAAAATAAATAAGCAAAGTGCTTTAAATTGAGTGAAAAATAACCTAATTAGACTAAAGTAGCAATCGTTCAAGGATGAATGGTCAGTCTATTTATTGAATATTTTTAAGTTATTGATTTTCTATTAATTAGATGAATATTCAATTTGTAAATAGCGAATATCAAATTTTAGGCCTTGAATTCAGGCGCATTATTTTGTCGATACGCACCGGGACTGACGCCTGTCCATTTTTTAAATGCCCGATGAAAAGCACTCGGATCATGAAAATTTAGTTCTTCACTGATATCTTGTAAGCTTTTATCAGTATGAGTTAAAAAATCGATGGCGGTATCTCGTCGGATATCATTTTTGAGTTGTTGATAACTCACACCTTCACTTTTAAGACGGCGATGCATCGTGGCTTCCGACATATTCATTTTGACCGCCAACTCATAAAACTCTAACCATTCAGCAGGAGGAACGTCTAACAGTTGTTTACGAATTTGGCTGCTGAGCGCATAGGGGTTTTTAAAGCGCACCAAAAGGTTTTCAGGTGTTTGTTGTAGGAATTGATACCACGAACGTGTGTCTTGTTTGATTGGCAGACTTAAATAACTGGCATCGAGCTGTATATAGTTTTGACTGGCTTGGTAATGAATATTCTCACAGAAGCGAACTTTATAGTCGTGATCATCAAGCGGCGCATCACATTTAAATTGGATTTGGTTTAATAAAATCCGTTGACCACTTAGCCAGCACAGTAGCGTGTGGATGAGCATTAAATATGTTGCATAGCTGAACATGCGTTTAGGCGCATGTTGGTCATAGATCACGATATAAGCAAAGTGATCTTCAATAGTTAAATCACTATGCAAGTCATCTAAAACCAGATTTAAAAATTGTAGGATTTGCTTGAGTGCATCACCCAAGCTGCTGTTATGCATGACTATTTTTGACAGTAGCTTAAAACTGCCACGTCGCATGGCATGCCGATCCATGCCAAAAAATTCATCATCCATCACATCTGCAAGATGAGTCCATAAAGCCGCATATTGTGAAACGGAAACTCTGGTCTTACTTGATAGCAGTAACTCTGAGGGTATACCAGACTTTTGTAAAATAGCAGAAATATCAAAGTGCTTTTTTTGCGCATCGTGTAATGCTTCATGCACCAAGTCGATTGAAATCGTCCCTTTGCTGTATTCGAGTCCATGCTTCGGCATATGTGCGGATAGGTCCTTGTTCAGAATTGTCCAAATACATCAGAAAAGATGCAACATTTGGAAATTGTACTGAATAAATTCTCTGTTTACTCTGCATCTTAAGTCGAATTTAAAACAAGACATCGTAAATAGGGAATTGATATGGACATTAAAGGAAAAGTTTTTGTTGTGACTGGTGGTGCATCAGGACTAGGCGCTGCGACAGCAACACATCTGATTGGCCTGGGTGCAAAAGTGATTATTGTGGATATGAATCATGAGCATGGCGAAGCGATGCAACGTCAACTGGGTGATCATGCCAAATTTGTTCAATTGGATGTCACTGATGAACAAGCGGTTGGCGCTTTCTTTGCACAAGTTGAAGCGGAATTTGGTCAACTCAATGGTTTAGTGAACTGTGCCGGTATCGCACCCTCTGCAAAAGTTTTAGGTCGTGACGGATTGCATGATTTGGCGATGTTCCAAAAAGTATTAAATATTAATGTTTCAGGTACATTTAATATGCTGCGCTATGCGGCACAACTGATTGCTAAATATGAATTAAAAGCGGGTGAAGAAGAGCGTGGCGTGATTGTGAATACGGCGTCAGTTGCTGCTTTTGATGGTCAAATTGGTCAGTCGGCTTATGCAGCATCTAAAGGGGCAGTGGTTGCAATGACATTACCTCTTGCACGTGAGCTTGCACGTGAGTCGATTCGTGTGATGACTATTGCTCCGGGCATTATGGAAACCCCGATGCTCAAAGGCTTAGCACAAAATGTACAAGATGCTTTGGGGAAAATGGTGCCTTTCCCACCACGTTTAGCAAAACCACAAGAGTTTGCAAAATTAGTGACGCATATTTTTGAAAATGCTTATCTCAATGGTGAAGTGATACGTCTTGATGGCGCGATCCGTATGCAGCCTAAATAGTTATTTATTAAAACTGCTTATTCAGGCTTCTACGACGGAGTCTTATCGAGAATAACTTCGTTGACAGTAGCTCATCTCGTTACTTTTGTTTCGGCAAAAGTAACCAAAAACATTGTCATTTGTAAAGCTCGTCATCAAGTATTTATTGATTTATAGGTTGCAGAAAGATTAGAGATTAATGGCGTCCTGCCTCAGACAGTTGCAAATGACTTCGTCGTGTATCCAACTTTGCTTTAATACAGTCAAAGAATTTTTAATTCCGCAGTTATCCAACATTTAAAGCTATACGCGCTATAAAAGATTTAGAAAAGGAAGTCTCATGATTTTAAATGATGAACAAAAAATGGTTCAGGACATGATGCGAAGCTATTCGCAAGAAAAACTGAAACCAACGGCTGCAGAGCGTGATAAAACGGCAGCATTTCCTGCACAAGAGTTAAAGGAGCTTGGTGAGCTGGGTGCTTTAGGCATGACGGTTTCGGATGAATGGGGTGGTGCTGGTTTAGACTACGTGTCTTTGGTTGTTGCCTTAGAAGAAATTGCTGCAGGTGATGGTGCGATTTCGACGATTGTCAGCGTACAAAACTCACTGCCATGTGGTATTACACAGCGTTATGGTACAGAAGCACAAAAAGAAAAATACTTAAAAAAATTAGCCACTGGCGAATGGTTAGGTTGTTTTTGCCTAACAGAACCACAAGTGGGTTCAGATGCGAGCGCATTGGAATGCAAAGCGGAGCGTGATGGTGACGAGTGGGTGTTAAATGGCACCAAGCAATTTATTACCACAGGAAAACATGCCCAAGTAGCCTTAGTTTTTGCGGTAACGGATAAGTCTGCAGGTAAAAAAGGGATTTCGTGCTTTTTAGTACCAACGGATGCGCCAGGTTATATCGTATCGCGATTAGAAGACAAAATGGGTCAGCATTGTTCCGATACAGCAACGATTGTTTTAGATGACTGTCGTATTCCTGCGGATAGTCTTTTAGGCCAAGAGGGGGAAGGCTATAAAATTGCCTTATCAAACCTAGAGTCAGGTCGAATTGGTATTGCTGCGCAGTCTGTGGGTATGGCACGAGCAGCATTAGATGCGGCTGTTGAATATGCCAATGAACGCAAGGCATTTGGGGTGGAGATTGTACAGCATCAGGCCGTGGCATTTCGCCTAGCAGATATGGCCACCCAAATTGAGGCGGCACGTCAATTAATCTTCCATGCAGCGACGTTAAAAGATGCAGGTTTTCCATGCTTAAAAGAAGCCTCGATGGCGAAACTTTTTGCATCGACGATGGCTGAACGTGTGTGTTCAGATGCGATTCAAATCCATGGGGGCTATGGTTATGTATCTGATTTCCCAGTAGAGCGAATTTATCGTGATGTGCGTGTCAGTCAAATCTATGAAGGTGCATCGGACATTCAGCGGCTGGTGATTGCACGTGAAGTCACCAAAGGGTGAAAGGTTAAAAAATAGACTTTAGTCGATGTTCAAACCCTGCAATGGCGTTGATGGTTATGGAAATTGCAGGGCACATCCAAACATGGTTATCTAGGTATAGACAGTCTAAGAATAGGTAATTTACGAATAGATTGTCGAAGAGTATAAGTTTCAAAACTAAAAAACCGACATTGCAATCGGTGTATAGAAAAGCAGTAAAAGCGGATGTGGCAAAGGAATCGTCACTAGTACGCAGCGGTACAACAACAAGATCAATAAACCTCAAAGTCTTGCACTTTGAATCATAGAGAACAGGATAGGAATTGTCGTCATGAAGACACTAGAACAAGCATATCGTGATTTTAATTTTGAAAAAATGGTTGCAGAACAATTGGTCGGTACGCCAAGTTCTATAAACGCTTATGATGAATGTTGTGGGCGCTATGTTGGGCAAAATAGAACTGCGCTGATTTGGGAAGGTAAAAATGGTGAATCTGAACAATGGACTTTTGAGCAATTAGATTTAGCTTCTGCACAATTGGCGAATTATTATCAGCGCATTGGGCTAAAAGCAGGTGATTGCATTGCAGGTCTATTACCCCGTACTGCAGAGTTATTGATTACTATTTTGGCAACATGGCGTATAGGGGCAATTTATCAGCCTTTGTTTACGGCATTTGAGTCCAAAGCGATTGAGCATCGGGTGCAAACTGCGGGAACAAAGCTGATTGTAACCAACACTGAGCAACGATCAAAACTTAATCACATTGATTTACCGCATATTTTAAACGTACATGCCGATCAAGCAATTCAAACAGATCCTGACTTTTGGTCAGAGTTGCAATTGCATGACGCCACATTTAACTCAGTTCCCCGTTCATTTGACGATGAATTTTTAATGATGTTTACATCAGGAACGACCGGTTTAGCCAAGTCTGTACCTGTGCCACACAAAGCGTTATTGGCATTTAAAGGGTATATGACACATGCGGTTGATTTGCGTGATGAAGATTCATTTTGGAATTTGGCAGATCCGGGTTGGGCTTATGGTTTGTACTATGGAATTGCAGGGCCATTAAGTTTAGGACACAGCATTATTATGGATGAACGTGCTTTTAGTGTTGATCATGCACTTCAAGTCATCAAAAAATATAAAGTCAGTAATTTGACCGGTTCACCAACGGCATTTCGTATGTTCTTTGGTTTTAAAGAAAAATTTGATGAATCCCTAAAATCACATTTACGGGTTGTGAGTAGTGCAGGAGAGCCACTAACGCCCGAAGTGATTCAATGGTTTAATCACGATTTAAACGTCAATATTTATGACCAATATGGGCAAACAGAACTCGGTATGGTGATTGCAAATCATCACGCTTTAGAACACTACAAAAAAGTGGGTTCAGCCGGTTTTGCTATACCGGGCCATCGTTTCGCGGTGCTTAATAAAGACTATCAAGAAATTGAACGTGGTGGCATTGGAACATTGGCATTAGACTGGTCGCAATCTCCACTCATGTGGTTCACAGGCTATGGTGGCAATAATCGTAAAGCCTTTGTCGGGAACTACTATTTAACTGGTGATACTGTTCGTTTAAACGAAAAAGGCGGCATTGATTTTGTAGGTCGTGCAGACGATGTCATTACAACGTCAGGCTATCGTGTAGGGCCTTTCGATGTGGAAAGCACATTATTAGAATGTGAAGAGGTTTTAGAGTCAGCAGTTGTTGGTAAGCCTGATCCTCAGCGAACTGAATTGGTTAAAGCTTTTGTGGTATTGAAACCACAATATCAAGCAAGTTCGGAACTCATGGATAAACTACAAGCCTATGTACGATCTCGTTTATCCAAGCATGCTTATCCAAAAGAAATTGAATTTGTAGATGGGTTGCCTAAAACATCGAGTGGAAAAATCCAACGTAATTTGTTGAAGCAACAAGAAGTGGCCAAAGCGCAATTAATTCAAAAGGTCAGTTGAGTCAATTTATATACGCAAAAAAGGCTGCTTGATGCAGCCTTTTTGAAATTGATATTTGAGCTGGTGAAACCATTCATTCCAGATCATATATGCACTTGACTAACTATGGGCCAATCCAAATTAACCTAAAATTAAAGCATTAATTCAAATCAATAAAATCATTTATTTTAAGTTCAGGGTATTATGTTCAGTATCAAGTTCTTGAGTTTTACCCGTTAAATTGCCCTTCAAAACTTTGAATAAATGGGTGACTTTATTGTCTTTGACATTCCAGAATTCTGCACTAATAGCATTAGCTATCAAAACGCGAACAGTAGGATCAGTCTTGCCATCGAACCAGTTTTCAGCCCAAGGATTCCATAATTTATCGATTAGGGCCGCATCTGTACTGATTTCTCCATGAGCACTAATTGATACATAAATATCGTCTGAAGGTTTAGCGAATGCTAATCCAAGATGATTACGACCTGCATTGACTGCCTCTACAAGGTCATTGTTTTCTTTCATAAGAAAATAGATATTTTCATGCTCATTCATCTTATCAGAATTAAGCATGGTCATAGGTTGAGAATGAATTTCTTGCTTGTCAGTGACATGGCTAATCATGGTGAAACGCACGTCTTTAATGAGTTCCCATAATTTTTGTCGCTGATCTTGTTCAACGTATTCTTGTGACATTTTTATTCTCCACTTTTAAGTAATCACTTTGGGGTAAAGGGGTAAATATAACTGAGCACAAAGTATGTGAATAATGTGTGTTAGGTCATAAGTTTATCGAACATATTGTGTCAGCAATTTAATTCTCACTGAATTCATACATATACCTACGGATTAAATCTCTTTGCATACATAAACGCTTAAAATGTCTTGGATTAAGTTTTATTTTCTGAGGCTAAGGTAGAAAAGAATCATTAAAATTAACCTAATATAAGCAGCTCTAGTGCAACTAAATACGGTTAAAAATATAACTATATTTTTAATTTATTATTTTTAAAACATGTATACGCTATACCTCTATGATGTTTCTACATACTAAGGTGTTTGAGATACTGTATTTTAAATAATGTAATTGAAGATACGCTAACTGAGAAAAATGCCATGTCTACAGAGCATTTATTTTAACTTTAAGCTGTATATTGTCTTGCTCAAATAGCAGGGTGTTTTTACACTGTTTCGGGTTTGTACTCGAACAACATTTGATGGATATCGATGTTTTAATCTTTTGCGTGCGGTATAAACTCGCCTATTTTTTATGCTTGACGAATTTTAATAAGGAAATACTTTGTCTACGTTTAAATCGAATGAATCAACATCTGAATTTGAATTAAGTGATGATGAAATGCATTTATATAGCCGTCAAATATTGCTTGATGGATGGGACATCGATGCACAAGAGAAGCTAAAACTTGCCAATGTACTCATCGTAGGGTGTGGTGGAATTGGGTGTACCACAGCCGAATTATTGGCACGTGCAGGCGTCGGACAAATCACTTTAATCGATGCAGATCGAATTGAAATCAGTAATTTACAACGACAAATCGCGTATACCAAAGACGATGTGGGTTTTTATAAATCAGAAATTTTGGCTAAACGCTTAAAAGCGATTAACCCGCATATCCGAGTGCAAAGCTATACCACAAAATTAGATGAAAGCAACGCAAAGACATTGATTTCACAGCAAGATTTGGTTCTCGATGGTTGTGATAATTTCAGCACGCGTTATTTGGTCAATGTGAGCTGCGTAGAAAATAATGTGGCGCTGATTAGTGCTTCAGCGATTGGTTTCCAAGGGCAACTGTTTATGGTCGAAGGAAACGCGGCATGTTATGAATGTCTATTTCCAAAAGAACAACAAGCCAATGAAAGTTTGCGCTGTGCAGACTCGGGTGTGCTTGCAACCACACCAAATGTTATGGCAAGTTTGCAAGCACATCATGCTTTGCTTTATTTGGGTTTAGGAAAGACAGTATTGAAACAAAAACTTTTGTTGTGGGATGGTCTGTCAATGAAACAAAAAATTCTCGCTTTTGAAAAAGATCCCGATTGTCCAATCTGTCAGGCAAGATAAAGCAGCAAGCCCTTATTTTTTTGCTACACTCACGTTAATTATTTTTTTCTAAGACATTATGAAAAACAATATCTGGTTAGATGGAATTCGCTCGGTTGCCCGCATGGGTGAGACCGCTGTCGTTGCGGCTAAAGCCGGCTTTAAATATGCAACTGAAAAACCAAGTAACGCAAAATTAATGCGTGAAACTTTTGAATCACTAGGTTCAACCTATATTAAATTGGGTCAATTTATTGCCAGTACACCTTCTTTATTTCCGCGTGAATATGTCGAAGAGTTCCAAGGCTGTTTAGATCAGACACCGTCATTGCCGTTTAGTTATGTGCAGCAGGTATTGGCTTCAGAATTTGCTGGTCGTAATTTAGATGAAATATTTGCTTCAATTGATGAAAAGCCTTTGGCTTCTGCATCGATTGCACAGGTGCATGCCGCTAAATTGGTCACTGGTGAAAATGTTGTTATTAAGGTGCAAAAACCGGGTGTCGAGACGATTCTCTATACAGATTTAAACGTCTTACATTGGGCTACTAAACTGGTCGAAAAAGCTGTACCCAAAGTCAAATTTGCTTCACTTGCAGATATCGTTGAAGAAATTAAAGTTCGCATGGTACGTGAGGTGGACTTTATTGAAGAAGCTCAAAATCTTGACGACTTTGTGAATTATCTGAATGTGACTCAAAACAAAGCCGCAACAGCACCAAAAGTTTATCACCAATATTCAACGCGTCGAGTCTTAACGATGGAACGTTTATACGGCGTACCATTGACTGATTTTGATGTGGTTAAAAAAGTCGCTAAAGATCCATCGCAAGTTTTGGTAACAGCGATGAATACATGGTTTGGCAGCTTGATGTTATGTAATAGTTTCCATGCAGACTTACATGCAGGCAACCTGATGCTGCTTGAAGATGGTCGAGTTGGCTTCATCGATTTTGGTATCGTGGGCCAGTTGAAACCTGAAGTGTGGACAGCATGTATTGCGTTTATGGATGCCCTACAAAAAACTGACTACAACTTGATGGCTGAAAATATGCTGAAAATGGGCATGACGGCTGTCAAAATTGACACACAAGTCTTAGCTGCCGACTTAGAGCGCTTATTTAGCGGTGTGCTTTTGGCTGATCCACAGGAATTATTAACCTCAAATCCTGCCGATTTGAATGACATTATGATGGATATGGTACAAGTCGGAGAGCGTCATGGTATTCGCTTCCCACGTGACTTCGCTTTATTATTCAAACAAATGTTGTACTTCGATCGCTTTATGCGCATCCTTGCGCCATATATCGATATTTATGCAGACCAGCGTATTCAAATGGTGCAGACTATGGACCCTAATTTATTGTTGAAGCAATAATTTAGCCGCAAGATATAAATAAAATCCTCTTGCTTAAACAGGAGGATTTTATCGATGTTTAAGATTTTATTTTGAGTGTAAGAATGGACGCAATTATCATTGAAGGTTTGAAAGTTGAAACTGTAGTCGGCTGTTTCAATTGGGAGCGTCAGATTATTCAGCCTTTGATGCTCGACCTCAATATTCAAACCAGTTTAGCGCAGGCGGCTCAGTCAGATGAGCTTGAAGATACCTTGAATTATGCTGAAATTTGCGAAATATCAGCCAAAGTCATTCAAACTGCTCAACCTAAATTGATCGAACATGCAGCAAAACTGGTGATTGATGCACTTTTTGCTACCTATGACAGCATTGAATCTATTATGATTAGCATCCGGAAGCCTGCCATTATCGCGCAAGCCAATTCTGTAGGAATTCGTCTTGAACGCCACCGAAACGATTTTCGCCCTAGCTCTGGCGAGTAATTTCAATCCCAAACCGCATTTTCAACTGGCTTTACGTCAAATTCAGGCTTTGGGTCATGCTGAATTTTCCAAAATTTATGTGATTCCTTGTCGTGATGGCATTGGGGCGGATTATTGGAATGCAGCTTGTTTGGTGAAAAGCAGTTTATCTGTAGATGAAATCAGCACCTTACTGAAAAAAATGGAAGCAGACTCAGGTCGTGTTCGTCCGTCTCATAATATCGCTTTGGATCTGGATCTGATCGCGTGGGGCGAAAGTTTAGCGCACATGCAATTTAATCCGAAAAAACTGCCTTTAGCACTCGATGTTAAAATACCAATGTTCGACATTTGGAAAAATGAAATGTTTGAACATCCAGCACATCAATTTCCTATGGTGAGTTGCCAAAAGGTTTTAGTGGATTGAGCGAATGAAACGCAATGCTTTCAAAACTCATGACGTATATTTCAAATGTCCCTAAATATCCCAAGTAGACAATAACAAAAAATGTTCAAATCCTGTCATGGTATGCGCTAGCGTATAGGCTGTCGTAGGATTACATTATCTTTTTAGCTTCCAAATAATGATATGAACTGGACGGATCTGATTCAGCACTATGGCTATATTGCGATTTTTATTGGCACATTGTTTGAAGGAGAAACAGTGCTGATGATTGGCGCCTATGCCGTACATCAACACATACTTCATTTTCCAATGTTGATTGTGGTGGCGATGTTAGGCAGTTTTATTGGCGATCAGTTTTATTATCAAATGGGCGCTCGCTATGGGCAAAAACTTATCCAGTCGAATGCAGAATTTGCACAAAAATTCGATCGTGCGAGCCAGTTTATTGAACGTTATCCTATTTTGACCATTTTATTTATGCGCTTTGCTTGGGGCTTTAGAACCATTTTGCCTATTGCAGTCGGTGTGCGTGCTTATCCTGTTTGGAAATATGTGCTGATTAATCTGGTCGCCTGTTTTATTTGGGCGATGTTGGTCGCAACGATTGGCTTCCAAATCAGTCATTATTTACATCTATTTTGGGCGAAAATGCTGCCTTATCATCAAGATATTTACATCGTTATTGCCGTTGTATTATGTATCGTATTTTTACGTGTGCTCTATACGGTGTTGAAGTGGTGGCGTAAGCATCATCAACATTGATAAAGTGAACGTGGCTGATCTGATAAAATCGTCAAAACATAATCAAAAGATTTAAAAGGATATTCAGTGAGAGCAATATGGGCTTAGGTTATGGTGCGGGTGCGGGAGGTTTTCTTATTATTTGCTTTGCGATTTTGGTGCTATTTATTGTCATTGCCATTTGGTTGAGTTGGAATAATTGGTATAAAAAGCAAAAAAATCGACCATATAAAGTAAATGCGGTACTTAAAATTGGTTTATCTGGCGTATTGTTTTTCCCTTTATTTGTTGCAGTAACGCTTGGATTGTTTGTGATTTCAGATCTTAGTTCTGACTATGCAGAGTGGCAGCATCAAAAGAAAATTCATATACAGTTGCAGGAACCCTTAAACTTTGGAGAGGTTGTATTGCCTGAAGGCACGTGGATTAACCGATCATTTGAAACCGACTATACTCTGGAGCAGATGACTGATATTCGTCAAGGTTTGACATCGGTTCGTTTTCCACAGCCTATTCAAATAGCTGGATTTGATGTTATTGCATTTGAGCTACATCGCCATTTATTGCTTGAGTTGGTACATGATCAAACCGTTATGATGAATAACCAAAAAGAAATTTGTCCGGCAGGATGGCTGCTTGAGTTAGGTGGAGCAGGTTATCCGTCCACTGCACAACGTTATAGTTTGAATTTTGATTGGTTTACACCAAGTCGATGGCAGCCTATAAACTGTTTTGATGGTGAAGGAATTATTGTATTAAAGTCAAAAGATTTCTCATAAAAAAGCCTGCATCATTGCAGGCTTTTTTTCACTATTTATAAAACTTAGCGACAATCATTAGAAAAGCATTAAATGTAATAACTGGTTTTGGTCATCAGCTTAGAAATACCAGTCATGGCAATACGAACTGGAACAGGAAGGTCTACACCACCTGCATTGAGTGCTGTATCACGGTGATGCAGCTCATCTTCATTCATTTGCACTAAGATTTTACGTGAACGTTCGTCTTGTTCAGGAAGTTGGCGGATGTGATCTTCTAAATGCAGGCTCACTTGACGCTCAGTTTCAGCGACAAAACCTAAGCTATATTTATCACCGGCAATACCTGCCAATGCACCCATCCCAAAAGAAAGGCCGTACCAAACAGGGTTGAGCAGACTGGTATGGCTGTCTAATTCTTTTAAGCGGTCTTCACACCAAGCCAAATGATCTTGTTCTTCAATCGCAGCGTGTTCCATTTCACGGCGGACATTTGGCAGTTTCGCGGTGAGGGCTTGGCCATGATAAAGCGCTTGTGCACATACTTCACCACTATGATTGACCCGCATTAAACCTGCAACATGACGCGCTTCACTCACTGCTAATTGTGTTTCTTCAATGTTAGCAGGGTTTTCTCGATGTGCGGCAGTCGCCCCAGGTACTAAACTACGTAAGGCTTGATCAAATGAATGAATAAGTTTGTCGACACCTGTAAATTGACGCATGGATTAATCCTCCAGAGAGACTTGCGTAGTTTGAAGCAAAGGTTTGATTCGTTTTAACAGCCAAATACAGAAAATGGCGCTAAGTACAGCAGTCGTGCAGAAAAGTATTTTAATATCAATCTGTAATATGCTCAAAATAATAATACAGAATAAAGCAGAAGATACCATAAATACCGCATTTAAAATGTTGTTTGCTGCAACTACACGGGCACGATGTGAGCGAGGCGAATAAGCTTGCATCATTGCATAGAGCGGAACGATGTAAAAACCACCACTAATACCCAATAAAGTCACGGCAATCATGACATGGTAATAGCTCCACCCTTGGTGAAATACTTCTGAAAGGGTAATAAGTGGGCCAGTTTGAGTCGGGACGAGGGTCAAACTAAACGCTAAATACAGTGCAAATACCGTTAAACCGACAGCACCGATGGGAACCATCTTAATATTGACTTGAGTGCCGCCCAATTTACGACAAAGCAATGAACCTACGCCCACACCGACAGAGAAAAAGGTCAATAGCAAGCTAACGACATTTTCAGAGGCATGTAGATTTTGCTGAGTCATTTGTGGAATTTGGGTGAGGTAGGTTGCACCATAAAACCAATACCATGAATTACCGAGTAAAATTGTGAAGACTAAAGGCAAGCTTTTAGCGTATTTGATGGTTTGATAACTTGTTCGAAAAAAATTCCAGTCGATCTTTAAATCTGGGGCAGTCACATTTTGCTTAAGGATAAAACGACTTGAGATATAACCCAAAATAGCAATGCTTAAGACTGTCAGGCTGATCCAAGTGAGATTGCCATTTGAAGATGCAATGACAGTTCCACCTAAAATCATACCGATCAAAATTGCCATGGATGTACCAGATTGGAATAAGGCATTTCCAGACATGAGTTCATTTGGCTTTAAAATTTCAGGCAAAATGGCATATTTGATTGGACCAAAGAAGGTGGAATGGATTCCCATCATAAAGAGTGCCAATAACAATAACCAAATATGTCCCGTAATGAAGCCCAAACTCCCAATCATCATGATGATAATTTCTAAAATTTTGATACCACGGATAAGTTGTGAACGTTCAAACCGATCTGCGATCTGTCCCGCTGTCGCTGAAAATATAAAGTAGGGTAAAATAAAAAGTAATTGAGCTAGATTTGTAAGCGTACTTACTTGAAATGCTTGCTGTTGAATTAGTCCATAAGTGATAACGAGTAGTAAAGCCTGTTTATAGACATTGTCATTGAGCGCCCCAAAAAATTGGGTCAAAAACATAGGCAGGAAACGGCGTGTACCTAGCAGATGTTCGTTGTTATTCATAAGCGTCTTGCTACATTAAGTTTTATTAAGAAATGTGAGTGATTGGTAAAATCTCTAAAAAAATCATGTAATATGTTTTTGAGTTTGGGGATGGCGAAAAACCAATAGATATAAGATCTTTAGCTCTACATCTGATTGACTAAGTCCATTACATAATGAAATTTGTTAGAGTTTGCTATGCCTGCAAAAATCAAGTTTAAAAAAACAATGCTTCATCACAGTATGGCTCACTGCATACGACAGCATCATAGCAATAAAAGTCTATATATGAGCATCTTTTTGACCTTGTGTGCTCAGCATAGTTTCGCCCAAACTCCCGCGGAAACTGTTCCAACCTCTGCAGATACAAAAGCAGAGATTGTTACTGAAATCAAGGATGAGGCTGTAAAGCAAGGGCTGTCGACGCCTGAAGCAATTGAAAAAATTGAAAATATAAATGAGCCGGAAGAATCTGTTGATAGCATGAAAATGCTGCAAGAACAGCAGCAAGCAGGAACACAACTACAAGAATTTAAACCCATTGAGTTTGAAGATTTAGAAAACTTACCCGTGACACCTGTTGATCAAAACATGGCGAATGAAATCTTCCAAGTTGCTGAAGAAGCCAAACGTCAGGCGCAGGAGTACCGTGCGACACAACAAACAGAAGTTGCTGTTGCGGACATTACCCAAAAAGAGTTAACGGAAATTAACCAAGCGCCAGTCAATATTGATCAGCTCATGAGTGAAATTCGCTCTGATAATGAAATTATTGCAACACAAAATGAAAATGCCAGTACGCTGCAAGAGCTGAATAATCCAACCGTGGAAGATGATGCAGAGCCGGGTATTTTTAAGCGCTTATTATATAAAGTACGTCCGCCACGTCAGATGAATACGGCAAAAGTGCCACGAATTAGTGCGGATGTTGAAATTACCTCAGCACATAATACCAGTCAGACTTCGAGTAAGGCTTACGGTGCGGCGCTGGAAGATCTCAAAGCCAATATTAAAGGCAAGCTTTCAAGTTTTACTCAAGAGTCTTTTAGCGATTTTCCATCGGCTTTGCCTCAATTACGCAGCTTGTCCAATCAAGCTGCACAAGCTGTGGGCTTCTATCAGTCTGAATTCAAATTTGAAAAAGTGTCTGACAGTAAAGTTCGTGTATTGGTTACACCAAATACGCCTGTGCAAATTCAAAAGCAAAATATTGAATTTTCAGGGGCTGGAGCAAATCAAGCTCAGTTTCAGGTGATTGGTGTGTTACCAGATCAGGAAGAAGGTGACATTCTTAATCATGGTGAATACGAAACGACGAAAGGCCGAATTAATGATGCAGCAACTAATAACGGTTATTTCGACTCGTACTGGCGTTTGCACGATGTAAGAGTGGCTCAACCACAAAATACTGCCGATATCAATTTGCGATTTGAAACGGGTGAGCGTTATAAGCTTGGCGAAGTCGAATTTCGAATGAGTGATCCTAATGCAGAGTTTCCATTGGATCGCGATATTTTAGAAAGTTTGGTGACGTGGAAAGACGGTGCTGACTATACTTTCTGGCGTGTGAATGGTTTGGCTAACAACCTGACCAACTCTCGCTATTTTAACTACACCTTAGTTGATGCGATTCGACCAGACCCAATTGAAAAGCCGCTTGAACTGCCACCAGATATTCAGACCTTGGTCGATCAAAATCAGTTGTCTGAAAGTTCACAAGTAGTGAAAGACAAAACGGAAGTGATGTCGAATAAGGAAGTCACGCAAAAAGTGGTTGATGAAGACCAATTTGCGGGGGTGAATGATGCAGAGCAATCCTCTAAATTACGCAGTTTGCAAGATACGCAAGATGCTAAACAAGCAGAACAAGAACGTTTAAAAGCGCAAGCACGTGAAGATAAAAAAGTCCCTGTGATCGTGACGCTGAATGCAGACAAGTTGAATAGTGCAGAAATTGGTGCAGGTTTTGGTACTGATACAGGCACACGTGTTCGTGGCCAGTATCGCCGTGCCATCGTGAATAAACGTGGTCATTCTTTTGACGCCAACATGGAAGTATCCAAAATCCGTCAATCGATTGATGGACGCTATAACATTCCATATAACCACCCATTAAATGACTATGTCAGCTTAGTCGGTGGTTATGAACGTGAAGAACGTGATGATGTCGGTCAAGGTGTTAATCTTTCCATTGAATCTGCTGTAGCGGGTGTGGACCGGATTATTAAAAACCCCCGTGGTAGTTGGCAGCATACCTTTGGTTTACGTTATCGTTTGGACCGTATTACTGATGACGGACTTAATCCTAGTGATGACATTCCAGATGCATTCTTGGTGAATACCAACAATGAACAACAGTCCTTGATGTTTGGCTATGAAATTTCTCGAACCGACTCAGATAAACGTGTGAATCCGAGTAAAGGGATCAAGCAAACCTATAAAGTTGAAGTCGGAAGTGAAAGCTTACTTTCAGATGTTGATATGGCTATCTTGAATGCGGGCTGGCGCTTTATTTATTCGTTGGGTGAAAATGATAATCACCAAGTCGTTGGGCGCAGTGATTTAGGTTATATTCTGACAGAGAACTTTGATAAAGTTCCTTATAACTTACGCTACTTTACCGGTGGTGACCAAACCATTCGCGGCTTTGACTATAAGAGTTTAGCGGCCGAAGAAAATGGCTATAAAATTGGTGGTCAAGTCTTGGCAACGGGTTCATTAGAATACAACTACCAATTTAAAGAAGGCTGGCGTGCTGCGGTCTTTAGTGACTTTGGTAATGCGTACGATAAAGACTTTAATACACCGACTGCATATAGCGCAGGTGTGGGGATACGTTGGGCTTCTCCAATTGGCCCAATTCGTTTAGATGTCGCTACCGGACTTTCTGACGACAGCAAACCAATTCGTTTACATTTCTTTATTGGTTCACAATTATAATTTTTAGGTGATGTGTTTTTTATGACTGAACAAGAACAGCAAGAACCAGAAAACGAAACGCCGGTAGAGCAACTGCCGAAGAAGCGTCGTATTCTTCGAAGTGTCATTTTGACCTTCGTGTTCGTGCTTATCTTTTTGGTGGCTGCATTGGCGGTCATGTTCTCTACAGACAAAGGCAGTAAGTTTTTACTTGACCGTGTTCTGGAACGTCAGCAAATCATTCACTATGAATATGAAGGTGGTAACCTGTGGCGGGGCATTATTCTACGAAATGTCCTCGTTACGCTAAAACCTGTCGATGTAAAAATTGACCGTGCCGATATTACACTCGGTTGGCGCGCCATTATTAATAAAGAAATTCATTTAAATAAAGCAGATGTTAAAAATCTGCAAATTATTACCAAGACCCCACCTAGCGATAAACCTTTTGTATTTAGTGAAATCCGTTTGCCGTTCGTACTTCGTGTCGATCATGCAGATTTAGATCATATGTTGATTAAAACCCATAGTTCAGGTGTGGATTTTTATGACATTGAATTAAATGAAGCGCTTTGGTCAGGGACGGAATTAAAATTCGAAGATACCCGTATGGATATGGGCTATTTATCTGTGCGTCAAGCTTCGGGAAATATGAAATTTGAAGGCAAATATCCGCTAAATGCTGTGGGCATTGTCAATTTACCTTCACTACGTGAAAGCTTGAACATTCATGATATTCAAGTGGTAGCTAAAGGATCTCTTGATACGATTCAAGCTGGTGTGGCAACCCATACCCCAGATCTTCTAACTGGTTGGGCTGTGGTCCATCCGATGCGTCCACATGTCCCGATGTTTGGTGCACTCAAATTTAAAAACTATCATTTACCTTTACTGACGGAGCAAAAGCTTTTTGCTAAAAATGGTCTGGCAAAATTCAAAGGGGATATTCAGCGTCTCAATTTAGATTTAGACACGGACCTGAGCGGTGCCAATATCCCTGAAGGTAAATATACCGCGCTCATGAGTACGGACTTGGTCAACCAACTTGATATTACTAACCTAAATGGTCAAGTGATGGGCGGCTCTGTCAACTTGGGTGGCGTGGTGAGTTGGAAAGATCAGGTCACTTGGGATGTAAGTGGTCGTTTAGATAAAATTAATCCAAAACATAAGCTGATCCCGCAGGTGGTTCAAGATTTTCTACCTGTGAGTTTAAATAGTAATATTGCGTCCAAAGGGACCCTTGAAAAAGGCATGCACCTGACGGCGTTGGTGGATTTTGATCAATATGAAACTTGGAATTTAAAACTCGATCAAGCGCCTGCTAAAAATAATAAAGCTCAGCCGATGCTGATGGATGTGTCTTGGAAAAATATAGACCGTGCAGTGCCATATGTTGGATGGTTGAGTAGTGATTCGGGCAATGTGCAATTGGCGCTTACAGAAGGTCAGCAGAACATTAATGTGGCGACCACAGTGTCACGACATGAAAAAGGTGCTCTGCCTGCTGGACAATATCAAGCCAAATTGAATCTGAAAAATAACAATCTCAATGTCCCTGCCTTTAGTTATGTGGCCGACAAAGGTCAGCTCAAAGGTAACGCAGTTGTAGAATTGCCTGATCAAAAACGTATGCTGAAATGGCAAGCCAATGTACAAGCACAGCAGTTCAATCCGCAAACCATCGTAGCTGCTGCGCCTGTCGATCAAATTACAGGGTCATTAAAAGCCAATGGTTATGCAAAACCAAATCAACAGATTATTCAGCTGAATAATATTGATTTGTTAGGCCGACTAGCACAGCAAAATGAAACAGTTCATTTAACAGGTCAATCTACTGCTGCGCTGACTTTCCATGATGAGAAACAAGGTGGAGGCTTTAAAGCTTTTGCTGTGAATTATGATGGTGGCCTTAATGCAAGCCAAGTTGCTGCAAGTAAAGGCAGTTTGATTTTCAAAGTATCGGGTACACCTGAATTAATTAAAATAGCCGAGCTGCGTCATGATGGCGTGGCAGGTAAAATTTCTGCCAATGGACAAGTTTTACTACAAAAAGCCATTGGTTGGGATATCAATGCATCACTGGTGCATTTTAAGCCGCATTATTTTGCCTCAAATGTACGGGGTGAATTATCTGGAAATTTAAAAACCAGTGGTGTGTGGTCAGATGCGCTAAAACGTATTCAAATTGAACGTCTGAATTTGGCAGGTATGATCAATAACAAACCTGTCCGTGGTCAAGGTAACTTGGCGATGGTGATTAATTCAAATCAATCTGGCTTTATGCCAAAACAGTTTGAAGCGAATAATTTACTGTTGGCTTATGCCAATAACCAAATTCAAGCCACTGGTAATGCACAAAATTTACAATTGAAAATTAATGCACCAGCGTTATATGAAGTTTATGCAGGCCTACGTGGACGTGCTTATGGCTACTTAAATGTTCAAGCACAGCCACGACTGCAAGCATCTGCCAATATCGCAATAGATGATTTTGCATTTAATAATTTATTCAGTGTGAAAAAAATACGGGTGCAAGGCGAGTTGCCAACTTCTGCGACTTCACCAAGTTTATTAACGGCAACGATGGATAATTTACGCAGTAACAACCGTGAGATTGTGAAAGGTCAAATTTCACTGGCCGGTACACGTAATGCGCATTTATTAAAAGTCAGTGCTGAAAATAAATTATCAAAATTTTATGTGCAGTTAGCTGGTGGTTTTAACGCACAAAATAATTGGCTTGGTCAGATTCAAAAAGGCGATTTTGACTCCTTGCGTACACGTCTTGTGCAGCGTCAAAATGCATCGATTATTTACAACACTGCACAGTCTGACTTATTTGTTGGCGCGCATTGTTGGATGAGTCAGCAAAGTGAATTATGTTTTGATCAGCCGATTCGTGTGAATAAAAACCGCGGCAATGTATCTTTTGTGACAAAAAACCTAGACCTAAACGACTTCGCAGCATTTATGCCTGAAGGCCTGGCGATTACGGGTAAAGTGAATGGTTATGCGAAAGCGTCTTGGGCGAAAGGTGCAAAACCTAAAATTGATGCACGATTAGTGACTCGTGACGGTTTACTCGGTTTAGCAGCGGAAGACCCACAGTATTTAGCATCCACTTTAAAATATGATGAAGTAGGTTTGATTGCGAAAAGTGTCGCTGAAGGGCTACAAATTCGACTCGATACCAAAGCTCCTGATATTGGTACAGGTTATGCCAATATTATTATTGATCCGTATAAAGCCAATAAACCGATCCGCGGTGAAGTGGCCTTTAACCAAGTTCAATTGAAAATCTTAAAACCATTTATACAAGATGTCCGTTCAATGGGCGGCACGTTGTCTTATGCGGCAAAAATTAGCGGAACATTGTCTCAGCCTTTAATGGATGGTGAGATTCGAGTGAAAAATGGCTCGATTAGCATGATTTCATTACCTGTGAACTTGACCAATATTCAGTTGTATTCTGCTGTACGTCAAAACCACGCGACGATTGATGGTGCATTTAATAGTGGTCGTGGTGTGGGCAAATTAAACGGAAATATTGACTGGAAAAATGATCCACGTATCCAGTTGAATTTAACGGGTAATGAAATGTTGGTCCGTCAAGCGCCATTGATCACTGCTGTTGTAACGCCTGATTTATCTTTAGATGTGCTGCCTTTTAGTAAGAAATTAACCCTAAAAGGTAAAATTGATGTGCCGCGCGCATTAATTTCGATGCCAGAATCGTCTGCAACAGTGGTTGGGGTATCTTCAGATGTGCGTGTGGTACATGAAGGTGATAACCAACTTGAAATCTTAAAATCGGCACGTCCTTGGGATATTCGCGCTGACGTACAGGTAAATATTGGTAATCAAGTTATTTTCCAAGGTTTTGATAGCCGAATTCCGTTGATTGGTCGTTTGAATTTGACACAACGTGGATTAGAAACAGCAATGCGTGCCAATGGTGCAATCGGTGTTTCTCAGCGTGTGAAAATTGAAGCTTATGGTCAAAGTCTGGACTTGAACCGTGCGATTGCCCGTTTTAATGGACCATTGGCGAACCCTACTTTAGATATCGATGCCAATAAAGCCGTGCAAGGCAGTACTGTTGGTGTTCGTGTGACAGGTACAGCATCAAGCCCTGCAATTCAGGTGTATAACGATGCAGGTCTATCTGAACAAGAAGCCTTAAATGCCTTAATTACAGGTCGTATCAATGAAGGAAGTTCAGGTTTAAGTCAGGCGGAAGGTTTCCGTTCTGATGTGAACAACACGATTGCTGCAGCCGGTATTAGTATGGGCTTGGGTGGTACACGTGCATTGACCAATCAAATTGGTCGTACATTTGGTCTGAGTGGTTTGGCATTAGATGCTCAAGGAACAGGAGATGATACTCAGGTTTCTGTGACGGGTTATATCACACCTGACTTATTCATTCGTTATGGTGTCGGGGTATTTACACCAGTGAATAAACTGACCTTACGTTATCAAATGAATCAACGTTTGTACTTGGAAGCGAGTCAGTCTTTAGAGCGTGCAATCGACTTGTTCTATAACTGGCGCTTCTAGTAGTCAGAAAGTACAGGGTGATTTAAGTTGTTGTTATATATTAATTTATTATACATCACGTCTACACTAAAAAATAACGTGTAGACTATATGTAGACTGTTGAGTAATTTCAGGCTTAAAATGCAAGTGTCGAATTTGTAAATTAAGCTTGAAATGAAACTCAACAAATCTAATGTTGATGCTATTGCATTGACTGAAAAAGGGCAAGCCATCTATCGTGACTCAGATTTGATTGGTTTTGCAGTCCGAGCTACAACAAAAAGCAAATCTTATATTGTCGAGCGGAGACATGCCGGGAAGCTATTCCGTGTGACGCTAGGCAAGACTAATGAGATTACACCTGCAGAAGCCAGAAAAAAGGCTCAGTCCATTTTGGCTGATATTGCTAATGGTGTTTTTGAGAAAAAGAAAGATGCCTTAAATAATGAGATCACATTAAGTCAGGCGTTCGACCTGTACTTAAAGCAAAGAAAATTAAAACCGCTTTCTGTGAATACCTACAATCACTGCATTAATACCTTTCTTTCAGACTGGAAAGAACGGCCTATATTTGAAATCAATAAAAAGGATGTATTTGACCGGTTCATTAAGTTGACCGAATATAGCCCCACTCAAGCCAACCTTACTTTAAAAATGCTTGGGTCCATCTGGCGCTTCGCCCAAATCCATTGCTCAACTGATGAAAATCCCATTCTCAAACAAAACCCGGTTGATGTGATTCCTGCAAAACGTGGCTGGAATAAAACTAAAGCACGTACACGCCATCTGGATGAAAGTAATATCTATACTTTTTATAATGCAGTCTTGAATTATTTCACTGAGCGTTCTTTATATGAGGACGCATCCAAGAATGCCACACGAGATCTGGTGCTATTCATCATGTATACCGGGTGCCGCAGAAATGAAGCACAAACCCTGAAGTGGGAAAATGTAGATATTGAGAAGGGCTTATTTGTCTTTAAGGATCCAAAGAACGGTGATGACCACTTATTACCAATGGGTGATCATCTTTTTGAGATTATCAAACAGCGTTATGAGCTGCGAAGAAATGACTATGTTTTCCCGGGCTCCAATATGACTTCAGATGCAAAGCATATTGCAGGCGCTCAAGGCTTGTTAAGAACGATAGGCGAGCAAACAGGTATTGAAATTTCACTGCACGATTTGCGTCGAACTTTTGCGACAATCTGCAATAATTTGGACTATGGTCCATACACCATTAAGCGACTTTTAAACCATCGCTCTGGTGCTAAAAACGATGTGACTGGTGGTTATGTGCAGGTATCACTCAAGAAATTACGGCTTGCAATGAATGACATTGAAGCCGTGTATCAGGGTAAGCTCAACTGCTTCGACTAAGAGGCAAGTTGGGCTGTATTCATTACGGTTTGTCGCTCTTGGTAGGCCAGCACATCCGACTTCTTGTAAGTTACACATCGGCCTACCTTTGTATAAGGAATGCCACCACCTACACAGCGCAAGCGCTGCAAGGTATGAATGGAGCAGGAGAGGTATATTGCTACATCTTCCTGCGGAAATAACTGTTGATCTGATGCAGCAAGGAAGCGATCTAAGCGCATATCTTTGTCTTGCTGTGACATTTCATTTAGCTTAATTTTCATGACACCTCCTTCAAACTTTCCACAACATTTCTAGGCAACCCACTCAAATAACAACTAAACAAGTGATATAGCTCATCCGCATTCATTTCATTTACTTCGATCATTCCGCCTGTGCCATTCACTACACGTTGACGAGACCAACCGCGCATATTGAAAGTAAACTCATTGTCGTAATCGACTGCATTAACAATCGCATTAAACAGTTCAACCTCCTGTGTATCCCAATTTTCAAAGTAGGGCATATCTTTAGATGTGAGGTTGTCAATTTGGAGCTGAGCGAATTGAGGTTTTGTTAATTGAATTTCAGTCATTTTGATCCACCTTAACTTGAACAACACCACCACAAGAAAAATGTGCATTGCTGGTCATATCTTTCGCGCCATCATCTTTCCAGGTGAAGCTATCGAACACAGCGTCAACCACAGGGATTTCAAAAGCTACCATTTGAGCATGCATCAACTTTAGGCCATCTTTTAACTCATCCAAGCAATCATCAATTCGATCCACAGGGATGTTTAGTAGATCCTTTAGACTTGTAATTTTGTATTCAGTCATTGGTTGGCTCCTGAATTTCATATTCACCATTCGCCCAACCATCTTCATAATCAACATCAGGTGGTGAGACCATTTTCGCCACACCTTTAACATCGCTAAAATTTAGATTGTTCGCAGCCCAATCATGAATTTCATATTCATCTTCTTCAAAAAGTGGAGAGGTGTCTTCATTTAAGCTTTCGGCAATTGACACATTGTCTTTTTCCGCAAAATACTTAGCACGATGCTCCGCAATAAAGCGAACAGGGACCGCCCATTTGCTTCCATCTTCCATAACCACAACGTAATTTTTAGTTAAAATACCCATTAGTCTTGCTCCTGTGCTTCGATCACTGCCTCATACGCTTGTTTTGCCTCATCAATTGATAAGTAAACAGAGTTGCCGTGTTGATCTTCACCTAGTGCCACCGACCATGACATTTTTATAAGTGTCTTCTCATTGGGTTGTATTGGCACCAAAACAAACCCTTCCGGCACCGCTTGGGCTTTGGCTAATTCATCAAACATACGCTCAACGATTTCAGTAAAGGTGCAGCCTTCCATATTGTGATCAGCACCAAATTTGCAAAGTTTATTAATCGTTCTTAAGCCTTCGATTTCAATTTTTTCTGGATTTTCCATCACACCACCTTTGAGTATTTTTTATAGTCTTTAGCAAAAGACCAAGCCATAGGTTTCTTTCCAAACCCCAACAACTGCTCGCCATTCTGGACTTTAATATGTCTAATTTGATGGACTGAATTATTGTTGATATTTACAGCTAACTGACCAACCTTAAACATCACGCCACCTTCGCTAAATTATTTATCATCACAGCCTTGCGATACTTGCTCGCCATAGCTAAATGCAAATCCTGAATAAAACCTTTCCCATTATTGAAATACTGCTTTAGAAAAATCTCATAACGCTGGGATAGGTATTCGTCCAATTCGTAAAACTCTTTAATTTCGTGACGCCCGAAAGGAATCACGCTGCGTTTCACACCATCGCTAAATTGCTTTTTTACAATCATGGCGTTTTTCTTGAGTTCGATTTTGTGACCGCCACGATCTAGCCATTCTAAAAACGCTGCAGAAACCGAGTTTGCAAGTCTAGCCATGTCGATACCCCCAACTATTCACGAAATCCTGAATGCAATCCTCAATCCCAAATAGATTGATATTGCGGTAAGTTTTAACCCGACCGTTGTGCTGAATTAACAGCACTCGGGTGATTGCAGAATATTGATAGCTCATGGAGTTAGTGCTGCCTCTTGAGCATCGTAAGCACTACTGATCTGGTTGATTTGAGCCTCTGTCATTTGTGCGGTAAATGGCTCAAAGCGAGACTGCATTAGCTCATTTAGTTGATCTAAATCTGAGGCATTATTGATTTCAGAAATAACCGACTGTACAGAGGAATCAGGGAATGCTTCCGAGAGTTCAGCTTTGCGTGACTTATAAACGGAGTTAATCGTGGATTTGGCAGGCTCACCCAAATTTGCAGGAATTGTGTTGGCAATAGCCTTCAAATCATCCAATGATTGAGCTGTTTCAATAGCATCAAGACAAGCTTGAACATCAAAATCAACTTCAACAGCAGTAGATTCAACAGCTTGCTTTTTTGCCATCCGAGCTTTTAAAGCTGATGAACCACTATTGGATTTTGGCGCATTTACTTCTGATGAGGCTGGGGTGATATCGATCTCCTTATCTTTTTCCTCCTCAGCAATTGCCATGCCTTTTAGAACATCAGGGAAAATATCTCGCAAAGCGTAAGATCGTGCACGTAGCTTCAACATGCGTTTAGGGTATTGAGTCCATGGGCCTTGTTTACCTGATAATCCTGCTTTTTTCGCATCCTCCATAGTGAAGATCGACACCGCAGGTTCTTCGTTTTTACGCTTAACAGTACAGGTCGCTTTTGTACCATCTTCCGAGATTTCTTCACGAATAAAATCAAGTAGACCTGAGCTACGCACAAGTGCAAGCATTGCATCACCCCAGATAGAAGGGCGACCATTGATGACGGCAATATTTTGCATAGCCTGTAAAGGTTGTAATCCAATTTCAGCACCCCATTGCATAGCAACAAGAATGTTGCCAGGCTTGCGCTGATAATCTTTTGGCACAATATCCGAACCAGCAAGCAGATCCGCAATCTGCATAGCTTCCTGCAAGTTGGTTGGCGTTAAGAAATTCACACTTGCGGTTGGCACTTTAACGATTGAGTTCATTTTTTATTCCTTATAAATACTGGTTAAGACACACGTAAAACACGAGTGCTTGAAGTCTTCACAAATTGTTCGTAAATTTTTGGATGAGCTGCTTTCAGTGCTTTGCTATCCAGTGTGTTGCGCTCTTGGTACTTGAAAGTTGCCAGACGCTTTTCTTCTTGAATAATCATTTCCGCATCTTCCATGCGGCTGCAGATTTTTAGCTTCAGAGCATCCAGCTCTTTATCAGCGTCCTTAATGGTTTTGTTAAGGTCTTTATATTCAGCAATGGTTTCTACTAAATCATCATCAGCAGTTAAGGCTTGGTCAGCATTGTGATGTGACCAACGGTGCAACACATCATCGAAAGTTGTAGGGGCAGGCGGCATGTCTGCTTGCACATGCTCAAACCAAAACTTTGAGCACTCTTCCTGAAGCATTGCAAATAACTCTTCATCAAAATCAATCTGGTAGCTTCGAAATTTTTGCCCACCAATCAGCACACCTAGGCCACATAGGGTTGCGCCCGTATTTCCCATGTACCACTGACACTGAGTCAGGTAATAATCTGGTACTTGCTCGGATTGTTCATCACCCCAAAGCTTTGCCAAATATTGGTTTGCAGTCTTACACTCAAGAATACGATCAGTTGTAAGCTTGCCGTCTTTAATGCGTACATTGCCCGAGATTTCAGGGTTAATGATGGCGCGGTCAATATTGGCAATCATCCAGTCGTGTTCAGGATTTTTAATCGTGGCATTCACACGCTGGATCTTCACACCGTTTCGCTTTGCGTATTCCTTAGCTACAATATCTTCAAGTTGGTTGCCCCAGTAAGCAGGCTCACTTTCAGAATCATCCAAGTCAGCACGATTGGTCTTATCTAGCCATAACTGGTACGGAGACTTGTATTTGCTTAATCCAAGAATTGCAGCAACATCAGAACCACCAATACCAAGGCGACGAGAAGCAAGCCATTCTTGACGAGCGTTTTCAATTTCCTTCACATTAACTTGTGTGTTCATATCAATCCCCTTGGTACGCGCCAAGCACGTTTTTACGTGGGTAAATAGGTGAGGGTTTAATTTGTACAGTGTTTCTAACCACTGGTTTTTGATTAATGCGAGAAGCCCAACTTGCTACGTTTGCGTCTTCGTACAGGTCAACCCAAGTACCATTAACTAATTTTTGATTTGGCTTTGTGTCGCTACGAAAGAGACAAATCTGCCCATCTTGCAAAATGTGATGTGTTGCCAGAAGAGTGGGTTTAAGGTGTGCATTCATACTGATACCCCTAACCATTAACCGAGATGCGGAGAGATTCTTTACATTCGGCTGATTTCTCTTTTAACGCGCCATAAATCTTCTTTGCCGTCTCAACATCACCACACACCAAATTGAAAGGAATATCAAAACAGTGCCATTTACCAGGCTGAACATTTTGAGCACTTGCCTGATGGTTATCACCCATGAAGTCAGCAATCTCCTGAGGGAACTTAATTCCGAGTCTTAATTCAATTTCTGCAACACTTAGATTTCCAAGAAGGATGCTCATTTGACACCTCCCTTAATCGCAGCAACAGCCTGACGATCCATTTGTTCCGCATGCTTATAAAAAGCCATTAACGCCAATCCAAAGAAGATTGAAATAAGCAGGGCGATAGCGAAGAAATCACCAATGCGTTTTTTAGCTTTAGAAGGCTTCATTTCTTCAGCGGTAGGGTGTTGATAAAGACGCGCAGATGTTTGGCTTTTGTTAGAAGCAAACTCTGGTGTATTGCTATGTGAAAATTGTTGTTCCATAATGACCTCGCAAGTTGCAAAGCACATCAGTAGGTAAGAGGATTGATGTGCTTTTTTAATGTCTGTGAGATAAATATAAGAAAACTTAGTTTTATAGTCAATAGTTTTTATAAGAAATCTTATATTAATTCTTTGGAAACTTATTTTTGTGTTTTAATAGACAAAAGAAAACCCACCGCTGGGGTGGGTTCAATGGAGTTTCACCATGTTAGATCATAATGAAAAACTAAAACTTGTGATTGAGTTTATTCAGTCTGGCATCAAAGATGCTGATGCAATTATCTTTAATATCAACAAAATTGAGAAAGAGCTTTTTGAGAAAAAGAATTAATTATTCCCCTAGAAGCTTATCAATATCAACATTCTTATAATCAACAACCTTGTAGCATTGATTATAGAGCTTAAGAAAATACTCTCTAGGATTTTTCTGCTTTTGCTCATCCAGATTGTAATAAGATTCGGATTGAGAAATTTTTTCCATTAAATCAAAAGCAATTCTTTCAATCGAATTGTCTTTAATTTCAATTGGTTTGCTTATTTCCATTCTGTCTACCATTTACCTCTCCGCCCGATCTGTTCTTAAGGACTGCGTCGGGTTCGCAGTTTCAATAAACCCCAAGCACCCTCATGCTTGGGTGAATTGTCTTAATTCATTCTTGTTCTACGCTTAGCGCGATATGTATAGCGAATACAATCAACAACCTGACCAACAAAATGACAGTCCTCATCTAGAGGAATAATATTGGGTTGAAAGTTTGGATTTAGTGCTTGAAGGTATCGAGATCCATCAGTCTCAATTACCAATTTCTTAAATGTAGCGTCTTCAAGTCTTCTTACAACAATCATGTCTCCAGATTGCATATCATTGTAATAAACATCAGGATCAACAAGAATATAGTCACCTTCAAGGAAATCAGGATTGTTACTAATACCTTGAACTTTTAAGTAAAAACAATTTGTACATTCTTCAGGAAGTGGAAGCCATTCCTCTACTTGAGACATATCAACAGCTTGAACACTGGTGAATACGCCAGCCTGCACCCATGAAAGTACTGGGGCCATCTTTGACACAACAGGTGTTACATTTCCAAAAGTGCTACAAGGCTCGCCTTTACCGGTAAGAATGTACTCAGTAGAAACACCTAATTCATTTGCTATTGCATCAAGTGAAGCTGCTTTAGGTAAATAACTATCCTTTTCCCATTCCGTGACAGCAGGCGAACTTACACCTGCAATCTTAGCTAATTGCGCTTGAGTTAATTTTTTTGAGCGTCTAAGCGCACGTATACGCTGACCAATAGTTTGATTTTCCATATAAGTTATCTTACATATTGCTTTTATAAGTTTTCTTTGATTAAATACTAAGAAATCTTATTTTTAAGGTGTGCGAAATGACCAGACAAGAAGCTTTTGAGCTACTTGGCGTTAATGGTGTTGAGTTGGCTGAAATGCTTGGAATCAAGCCGCCAGCTGTTTACCAATGGCCAGAAAATAAAATACCACTTGCACGTGAATATCAGATTCGCGACTTAGCAAGCGGAAAAGTTCCACTTAAGCGCCAAACAGAGGTGTGCTTATGAGTCTTGATAAAAAATCTACACATGTTCGCTTGTCTCCTGAGAACCATGAACGTGCAAAGGTTCTCTCAAATATCAAAGGAAAAGATCTTGCACAGTACCTTGCTTATTTACTTGAGAAAGAAATAGCAGGTGAGTGGCATGTACTTAATTTACAAGCAAAATCATTCGAGCGCTTGGGAGTATCAGCTTTGTTGCGGGATTTAAGTACTGAGGTTCAATTCCACGAGGGATCGGAAGGGATTTGTAGGGATTTAGGCAAAGAAAAAGCCTGATGGTCTAGATCAGGCTTTTAGTAATTCAAATAACAGGAGTCATTGAATATGAAATCTAATTTAGCACAACAGCCCCAATGGGGCAAATGTCTAAGCCCTAAAAATATTCATTTCATCAGTGGTTTAACCCTTGCAAGCCCCTTCGAAGGAGCTTAGAAGCTATGCGCGAATATGGAAAAGTATCACCACACTTTTGGACAGGATCGACTGGTAAACAGTTGAGACAATGTCCTGAGTCTTTAGTGGTGTCTATGTATTTAATGACTAGCCCTCACGCCAATATGTTGGGGCTTTACTACATGCCACTTTTATATGTAGCTCATGAAACAGGCTTAGGCATGGAAGGGGCTTCGAAGGGGCTTCAATGGGCTTGCGAAGCAGGTTTTTGCAGTTATGACCACGCTTCCGAAATGGTGTGGGTGCATGAAATGGCTCGCTTCCAAATTGCTGACAAATTAAAGAGTACTGATAAGCGCAGTATTGGTGTTCAAAACGAATACAACTCATTACCTTCAAACCCTTATCTAGCAAGCTTTTACGATAAATACAGTCAAGCATTTTGTATGACTGAAAAACGTCAAAATACAGTTAAAAAAGTAGTTAAAAACGAAGCCCCTTCGAAGCCCCTTGCAAGCCAAGAGCAGGAACAGGAGCAGGAACAAGAGAATACACACACAAACGCGCAAGAAGATTTTTCAGAAAGTGATCATTGGAAACCAGATCTTGAACAACTGGCGATTGCTTTGAGAACCACAAAATATTCTCGACGAGTTTCTGAAATCCTAGGCATGGAAGATTTTCAATTCCATCTTGGGAATTTTAATACTCACCATGAAAACAATCACCAGCTCACTGATAACCAAAAACTTCGGAAGTTTGCACAGTGGATTTTTCAGGAATTTGAAAAACAACTGGCTAAGACTGAGCGTGAAGCTAAAAAATCTACAGGCCGTATTCCTGAAAAACAAAATTCACGAAACGTAAACGATGCGTGGGGTGAGGTTCAGCATTACGCACCTGCTAGTGACAACGTTGAATTGGAGGATTTGGTATGAACGCCTCAATCCTGAATACAAAAATCCAAATGAGTGCTGAGTTCTGTGAAGCTCACAAGGTTCAAAAAGTTCGAGTAGGGCAATCTGCAATTTGCAAGCAATGCGCTTCAGAGATTTTAAACAAAGCTCACAAGGATCACGAGGTTGAAGTAAATCGCATGGTTCGTGAAAAGCATTTTGAGGGGGCTAAGTTACCAGCTCGTCATGCGAATAGCGGCTTCAAAGATTACATCGTAAAAAATATTGGTCAGCAGAATGCCAAGCAACACTGCACAGTATTCACTAAGGACTTCAAGCAAGGCGTTAACCGCAATTTGATTATGGTGGGTCGTACAGGCACAGGCAAAACACATCTGGCATGCGCTGTAGCTCGAAACGTCTTGGAATCACGCAAATATGCTCGTTACATCACTTCGGAAGATATGGGTAATGAGATTGCGAATGCTTGGAAAAAAGCAGATGACAATGAATCAAACGCAATTCACCGATTCACCGAATATGACCTGTTAATTCTTGATGAATACGGCTTGCATGACCGTCACGAAAATCGGTTGCAGCTTGTGCACAAAGTTTTGTATGCGCGTTATGACGCAGCAAAGCCAACGATGTTGATTTCCAATATGACGATGGCTGAGTTGCAAAAGGATTTGGGTGATCGTCTTTGGTCGCGGTTTCAGCATGATGGCCTAGTGATTGTGGAATGTAACTGGGCGGATCAGCGTGTAGGAGGTGGGGTGTGAAGGATCAACATGACAACCTTACGATCGATTGGCTTGAACAAAATAATAATACAGGTGGTTTAAATGAGTTGGCTCTTTTCGCAGGCGCTGGTGGCGGAATACTCGGATCGCATTTGCTTGGATGGAACACAGTCTGCGCAGTTGAACGTGATGCCTACGCAGCACAAGTTTTGGCGCAACGACAAAATGATGGAGTTCTCCCGCTTTTCCCAATTTGGTCTGACGTGTGCAGTTTTGACGGAAAACCATGGCAAGGAATTATTGACGTTATATCTGGCGGATTTCCATGCCAAGACATTAGCTCAGCCGGAAAAGGTGCAGGCATTGATGGAGCAAGATCAGGAATGTGGGCCGAGATGGCTCGAATTATTGGTGAAGTACGACCTAGATACGTCTTCGTGGAAAACTCACCAATGCTTGTTTCCCGAGGACTTACCCGAGTCATCAGTGACCTTGCCAAAATGGGGTATGACGCAGAATGGGCACGTTTTTCAGCATCCAATTTTGGAGCGCCCCATCAACGGGACCGAATCTGGATTGTTGCCAAACGGGGAGAACTTCTTTCATACGCCCAACTGCACCGGCCTGAATGGTGGAAGCAACTCCAGGAGGGCTCTAATAAAGAGGCGGCAACAATTTCCAACACCCGTGGCATCCGATTGGAAGAGAAATGGATCTCCTGCGGATCTAGCGAGAAAATCACCAACCTTGGAGGTAATTGTTCAAACATATCCAACACCAAAAGCATCGGATGGAAACAAGCGAGGCAAGGTGAGCAGCCATCATCAAAACGGATTGGCGGGTGCGGTCAAGAGTGGACACGGTGGTGGAGTATTGAACCCGAATTGGGTCGAGTGGCTGATGGGGTGGCCAATCGGGTGGACAGACTTAAAGCCATTGGAAATGGACAAGTTTCAATCGTGGCTAAAAGCGCATTTGAATATTTAGGCGGTGCAGCATGAGCAAACCTAAAAAAAGAGTTCTCTTTGAAGACCAAATTAGTTTGATGTTGTTCGCTTGCTATGCAACTCAACCGTTTTCAGTCGCAGATGTGCAAGAGGCAGTTTTTGATTTCCATCGAGCAACAGTCTACAGCTTGCTAAATGAGCATGTGAAAGCGGGATATTTAGAGCGCGTTTCATCGAGTCATTATCAAGCGACTCAATACGCTAAAGACATCATGAATGTGAAAGGAGATGCAGCATGAATCTAACAATCGAACAAATGCGGGAAATTGTGGATGGGGCGCCTGAGTGGGCGGTTTTTTGGATCACTCGAAACGAGTACCACATTTCAATGCTGAGCTTTCCTAACATGACAGGGCAGCAAAGTTACTTAATTTCCGATCTACGTGCAGCCATCGCAGACCACGACCGAACCGATCATGTATCAGACATTCGCAATCATATTGCGCCGACGACGAGGGTGATTGAGGGATGAGTATGAATAAACGTCAGAAAAAGAAACTCAACAAAAGGGCTATGGATTTGTTAATTGATTGCGGCTGGTGTGAATCGGGTGATTTTGATCTCTGGGGTGGCGATTGGATTAAGTATGTACACATCGAAACCCGTGAGGAGTCTTGGGTTGATGAGGTTGAGCCTTTTGGCTATCTGAAAGGCTTGGTTCAAGACACATTGCTGGAATACATCGAAGTTAAAGATGATTCTAAATATGGTTTTCATATCGAGCAAGTTTGGAAAAGAGACCCAAATCTCAGTGTGATTGATGTGTTTTCAATTTTTAAAAACACCTATGGATTGAGATTGCATGACCAGTATCTCACTCGCTGAATATCACGCTCAATACGCGCACAAGACCAAACCCAAGTCAGGGCGCAGCAAATTTAACGCTCAGCGCATTGAAAAGGATGGAATGAAGTTTGATAGCGTCAAGGAGTATAAGCGCTATATCGAGCTTACAGCGCGAATGCAGAGGGGTGAAATTTCAGAGCTTAAGTGTCAGGTCAAATTTGTCTTGGCACCTAAGGTGAAATTGGAAGGAGAGAAAAGGGCAAAACCTGAATTGAGGTATTACGCGGATTTCACATACATCGAAAACGGGAAATTCGTTGTTGAGGATGTGAAGTCGCCGGGAACGAGAAATTTACCGAGTTATCGCAATAAGAAACACTTGATGAAAACAGTACACGATATCGATATTAGAGAAGTTTGAGGGATTGGGATGAATGCTAATAATTTTGATTGGGCACTTTATTCAAATGGTAAGTATTGGCTTTATGAGCACTGGAATGAGACCAATACAAATATCTATGGAAAAGCCAAATTTGATTCCAAGGAAGACTTCCTAAAACACGAAGGCAAACACTTAACAACAGAACAGATTGAAACTTTAGAGCAGGGCCGAGGCGTTTCAATCCCTCAACAGGACGGGACTACCTTGTTTTTTAAATACGTGAATTTGTAAGAGGGAATAGGGATGAATGCAGTAGCAGAAAAATTTGAACCGTTTGAGTGGTTGACCAAAGGTATTGCAGCGAAGTCACCAAACTTTGAGCCACAGGCACATGGCACTGGGGAGAAGCCTTTGAATTATGAAGATCGTTTGGGTGCGATTGCGAGCATGGAAACACAGCTTGCAAAGTCAGTTACAGCGCTTATTGTCTTTGATGGGAAGTGCGAAAGCGATTATGAGTATGTGCGTAATCACTTGGTTAAAATTATGTTGGTCAATGCTAAGGATGATAAGAAGCGCGAGCCTGAGCATATCACCATGAATCATTTGGCATACTTGGTTGCACGTATGGTAATTGACTTTGCATTAAATCCTGAGCTTGAAGGAAATTTTACAGCGCAAGGTCGATTGTATTATGCGGGTATTAATTCGATGCAGATGCAAGCCGAACTTTATCGTAAGACGTGGAAACCATACGAAAACCTGATGTGTTTGGCGCTTGAGTCTGCGATTGAAGAGGCTTCTCAAGCTGTTCAGAAGTATAAGAAAAATACTTACAAAGAAATGCGTGCATAGGGATTCCATTATTTCGGAAACCAAGGTATAGTTTTACTATACTGGTCGTATTACGCAGTTTCTGACCATGATTAAATTAAGCTCACCAAACGGTGGGCTTTTTTGTTGCCTGAAATTTATAAAGGTGCTTGTGACATGCACAAGTGATTTAACTGGAGAGCGGCCATGCCAGCATTTGCCTAACTAGCTATTAAGCTACGCTTAGACCCCGCGAAAGAGGGTACAACCCATGCAGTTCATCGAGCATGAATAGGATATGCAGGAAAGTAAAATCAGAATTGGGAGTGATGCCCCGCCAAAAAAATGAAGATGAAACCGAAAATTGATTAGTAGTGTGCCTATTCACTGGCGATCAAAGTAGGGAGTAGCTATGGACCACGGCATAGATCTACCGTGGTGATCTTTAATAGCTGAAATTTAGGGTATATTTGATATATTCTAGTAATTTGATTTTTTGATAATGAAAACGATTTTGAAGAATAATCCTAAGCTTTTTATTTTGTTGTATGTAATCTATGTGATTTTAATTGCAGTAATTACCGGTAATGAATATTCATTCTTAGTTCAGCCACTCATGGTACCCATAACTATTTTAGTCGGTATATTTATTTGGGAGTGGTAAGAGGGTGTAAAAAAGGATTCAGCAAAACAAGAAGTATATGAGAAAAACCTGAATGAGAAAGCTGAAAAAATATTCTTCATTTATACAATGTATGAGAAATGCATTCAGAACTTATATCGTTATTTCACTGATTTGAATGCAGTGCTTCAACCTCAAGCCTTAAGGCCAGTTTCGAAGTCTCAAGCAATTTCTCTTTTAATTGAAAAGATGGAGGGGGAAATAAAGCTCATACAGGGATTGGAAATAGAATTATATAATGAGGCTGTTCTATTTTATTACTTAGTGTCAAAAAAGCAGCCGGACATTAATGTTTATGAAGATGCAACAAACTTGAAGAATAATTTACACCAATTCGCATTTGTATCTGAAAAAGTCGCTAAATTTTTAGAAACCCATAGATATAGCGAAAAGTCCGGGCAAGATAAAGAGTTAGATCTACTTCAAAATTATTATAGATTGAAACCTGACATTAACTCTTTTAATTTCGGAGACCCGCAGGATTCTAAAGAAATTATTTACGTGAGGCCTCGAAAAAAGTTTTTAGAATTAACAAAGCCTTTATAAATTGTATTTTTAAGATTCATTGATAGCTACAGTTGATTTTTGCTACCCGGAGATCCACATGCTCCAATTTTTAAAATGCTTATTTGGCTTCCACAGTGCGGTTGAAATTGATCACACGATTGATGGTGATGAGATAAAGGTTTGTCGTAGTTGTTTGAAAGAAGTTAAATAATTTGCCGAACGTATTACGGCACATAAAAGCCCTCGCATTCTAGATGTTGAGGGTTTTTCTTTTCTATTGCGGGGTGATTATGGTTGATCGAGTAGAGGCATCCAAAAATTTAGAGCTGCTTAAAGCAAACCAAGCTCGCTTGATGAATTACAATCATTTGTATTCAAGTTATGCATTTCGTCAAGACTGCGGTGCTGAGTTGAGAAAGATTGGTAAGCAGATCGCAAGCATAGAAGAATTACTTCATGAGAAACCCAAAACGACTCGCTGAAATTAGAAAGCTACCGTGTGTGCGTTGTGGTAATCCAAACTCACAGGCGGCTCACAGTAATTCAGCCAAGCACGGTAAGGGTAGATCAATCAAAGCCAGTGATGAGTTCACAGTGCCGCTTTGCCATTCCTGTCACTTTAGGTTCGATACCTTTAAATTGGGTAATCGGGCAGAGAGTGAAGCAATGTTTGAGCAGTGGTTGGTGAGAGTTGAGCGGATGTTGGTGATGGAAGATAGAGAGGTGTTTTGATTAATTTTAGTTTGTTAAAAAATGTAATGTGATATTATTTTACTCCATAAGATAAATTTTATATTTAAGTAATGGGGAAATTATGCATACGCTACATCCGTACGGGATAAGAATGCACGATAAGATTGATGGAAAAGTCGGATATCCCTTACTTGGGTCCTTATTTAATGGCAAAGTAGATGCATTTGAATTGCTAAAAACATGGATCGAAGAAAAACAAAAGGAAGGTGCGGAAGTCGACCCAAAAGTTAAGTCAACAATAGTTTTTAGGGATGACTTTGTTTTTGATGTAGTAAATAGAAGAATTTATGGATGGATTTGCACTGGAAACTATGGGCAAAAAAATACAGTAATAAATGTATTTAATCCAGAAGAAAAATATGAAAAAGGGGTGAACTTCGCTGAACAAATACCTCATTTTATTTATTTCTATCTTCCCGCCTCAAAATCGGATGGTTTAGTATTATTTCATGGAGTTAGGGGATCAGGAATAAAAGCTGCGTTCTTAGAAATGCTTAATAAGATGTGCCGAACTAAATACGATAGAGTTTTCCAAATGAAATCGAAGTCGTATGCAAAGTCTCTTAAGATGTGGCAAGAAGCGATGACTAAAGAGATAAAAGCCATTCCTAAGAATAACCACTCTGATTTAGCGGATAAGGTTGCGAATATAACTCCTAAAGCAGAAACTGTGATTAGCATTAAAGCACCTAAGGGCGGCAACTTTGGTACTTGGGGTTCGTTTGGAAAGGACGACTCCAAACAACATCAATTACTAGAAGTCCTTGAACAAGATTATCAAAATATTGTAGCAACCGTTCAAAGAGATGGGAAAACAAGAAAGGTAAGAATTGGTACAAATATCACAGATGCAATTTGTATAATTGAAGCACCTGATGAGCTTGATTTTAATGATGGAAATCCAACTACAGAAAGTATCTTGGCGTGGTGCGAAACGATTAAATCAGATTTTTCAGCTTAACTGAAAATATTGAGTATAAAATTATGAGCAAAAAAATCGATATCATTTCTATTATACGAGGGCATTGCTCAACCTTAGGGAATAGTGATGGAACTTTTAACAAGTATGATTTTTTTACTTTCTATATTGTACCTCTAATTCTCTCCGGCTTAGCGGTGTATTATATGTCTGAAATTACAGGAGATACTCTCTCACTACTTGTTAATTTTGGATCCATATTTACAGCTTTACTATTATCGGTTTTGGTTTTGATCTTTGATCAAGAGAATAAAATAGATGAACAATATGAAAAGTATCTACTTTTTAAGGAAGAAATTGATAAAAACCCAAGTTTGAATGATTCTGCTGCATATAGATGGATTTTTAGTAAGAATCTTGATGAAAATTACACAGACAAAAAGGCGTTATTGAGACAGTTATATTTTAATATTAGCTTTTCAATTGTAGTAGCACTTTTGCTTGTCTTGGTGTGTTTAATTTACTCAAAAGTAGGGGAATTAACTCACACGGTATACACATGTATTTCTTCAAAGATTCTCATTTTTTTAATTGCATTTTTAATGCTCACAATATTTTTAAATATCTTAATGATTGTGAAAAGAATGCATACTATGCTTATTACCAATTAAATTAATGTGAAATTATGAACCACTCCATTCGGGGTGGTTTTTTTATTGGGAATAGGAAATGCAAAAAGCCGTGTTTCCTATCCAGTCACATGCCGACATCACCAAAGCCATTAACTTCATGCATACCAATTACACTCAGGCGATTAATGATGGCAAACCTTTGGTCGTTCGGATCAATCAAAAAGAAGATGACCGGAGTAAAGCACAGAATCGCCTTTATTGGATGTGGATGAACCAGTGGGCTAAGCGTCAAGGCACGGATAAAGAATACGAGCACTTGTATTTTAAGAAACAATTCTTGGCGCGTATCTATGCGCGTGATGATGTGGGCCAGTACAGAGCCACGTTTAACGCAGTCAAAGTTTTAAAAGAACAAAATCATCCGATGTATCAACAAGTGGCAGATGGGCTAAATGAGCTAATTAGCACAAGGGATGCAACGGTCGATCAGTTCACCGAGTATTTGAATGACATTCATGCATTCTGTAATAAACATGGGTGTTGGTTGCAAACACCTGATGATTTGATGTTTGCTTGGGAGATGAAGCAGTGAAACGTCCAATGCCGCCAGACGCTTTACTGGATATTGATCCTGTTGACCCAATGGGATTTGAACCAGCGCATGAATTAAAAGACTGGATATTGCAGACTTTCATTAATGAAGAAGGCGAACTACACAACCCCGACCATGCTCATATCTCTCCATGGGATGATGATTTATTCAAAGTGCTATGGGCTTCAAAAGGGTTTATTAAGGCTGAGCAAGTGGTATTAGGGCAGACTGAAAAGTTTGCACCAATGGCGGGTGGTTGGCGTAAGGCTCGGCAAGAAAAACAAATGATTGATTGGTTTGGCTGTGTGCCTAAATTCATTATCACTATCGATGCATGGTTTGCTTACAAGGCAAGCGATGTTGATTTTTGTGCCTTGATTGAACATGAGTTGTATCACATCGGCGCTAAGCGTGATGAAGATGGAAACTATCTGGTAAGCACATCCACTGGTGAATACAAATATTATTTACGCGGTCACGATGTCGAAGAGTTCCATGGAGTCGTCCAGCGTTACGGTGCATCTGAGTCAGTTAAAAAAATGGTAGACCTTGCAAACAATGGCCCAACAATTTCTAAGGCAAATATTGCTCAAGCATGCGGTACGTGTTTATTGAAGTTGGCTTAAGTTTTTTTGCCTATCTTGCTATACGTAGCTATACAAAGAGGTGGTTATGGCAGCCCTAAAAGAGCCTGTAAAAATATTTATAGTTCAAGCTCTTGCGTGCCGTGATACCCCTCAAGAAGTCGCGGATCTTGTTAAGCAAGAATATGGACTGAAAATTGAGCGCTCACAAATCGCTTTATACGACCCAACAAAGATATCCGGCAAGAACCTATCAAAGAAGTTTGTTGATTTATTTCATGAAACCCGAGCTGAATTTGACAAAGGCTTAATTGATATACCAATTGCTCAGAAGTTTTACCGCATGCGCCAGTATCAAAAGCATCTCGAGAAGAATGCTAAAAATACAGTGATGTCACTCAAAATTCTAGAACAGGCTGCAAAGGATGCAGGTGGTCAGTTTACAAATAAAACCGAGGTAACAAGCGAAGTAACCCAAACCACGGTTACCCAGGCCACTCCTGAGCAGGTTGAAGATGCAATAAGGAAGGCTAAAGAGGAATATTAAAATGGATCTGCAAACACAGGTTGAAAAGAAGCTGTGTGAGGATGAACATTTATATTTCACACGGCGTTTCTTTAAGCCACGCATGGGCTTTAAATTCACCGTAAATTGGCACCATGTCTATATTTCATGGATTATCGATCAAGTCATTGCTGGTGAAATAGCCAACGTTGTGATTAATGTTCCACCTGGTGCAGGTAAAACAGAACTCATGACTAATTTGATTCCACGCGGCCTGGCATTAAATGCACGTTCACGATTCCTTTACTTATCTTTCTCCCAATCCTTAGTTGAAGGTGTTTCTGATGTGGCTAGGGATATTGTTAAGTCAAAAGACTTTCGTAGCATGTGGGATTTGAATGTATCGAATAGCACAGACTCCAAGAAAGAATGGAAGATCACAGTTGAGGACTATGATGTTGGTCATGTGTACGTAGCTTCAATGGGTGGTCAAGTTACAGGTCGTCGTGCTGGCACATTGGCTGATGACGGTTTTACTGGTTGTATCACCATCGATGACCCATTAAAGCCTGAAGATGCTTTTAGTAAGATTAAGCGGGATGCGGCGAACCGTAAATTATTGAACACGGTGAACTCACGTAAAGCGAAGTCTGATACGCCGATCATCATGATTATGCAGCGACTCCACACTGAAGATCCGACTAACTTTGTAATGACTGGAAACCTACCTGGTGAATGGACTCAGATATCTATCCCAGCACTGATAGATGATGAATACATTGCAACCTTGCCAGAACATATCCAAAAGCTTGTACCGCGAGATGTTGAGTGTGATGAGCAGGGTCGTCAAAGCTATTGGCCTAAAAAGGAATCCTTACAATCGCTACTTCAGTTAGAGAAGGGTGGTAAGGATAAGGAAGGTGCAACCGTCTCACGTTACACCTTCAGCAGCCAATACATGCAACAACCTAAGAAATTGGGCGGGGATTTAATTAAGTCAGAGTGGTTTGGGTTCTATAAAGAAATCCCTACGCTTCAGTGGCGTGCAGTCCTTGTAGATACAGCTCAAAAAACCAAAGAGCACAACGATTACTCAGTATTTTTACTTGTTGGCCTGGGTGTTGATGGAAAGCTGTACCTACTGGATCTTTTGCGTGGTAAATGGGAAGCACCAGAACTTAACCGTCAGGCGAAAGCTTTCCTCGACAAGCATAAGGAATATACATGGGAAACCAAGCCTATTCGCTATATGAAAGTAGAAGACAAGGCATCGGGTACGCAACTAATCCAAACTCTAGGCACTTACTCGGGTGTGGCTGTCATACCAGTCCAGCGTCATACAGACAAGCTATCCCGTTTCATGGATGTACAGGTCCATCTTGAAGCGAACTATAAAGATAAGCCGGAAGATCGCTTTGTAATGGTACCTAAGGATGCACACTGGGTTGGGGAATTTTTTGAGGAGTGTGAGGCATTTAATGCAGCATTTACTCATGACCATGATGACCAAGTCGACACATTGATTGATGCAATTGAAGACGCAGTAATCGCAATTAATTACAGCCCTCCGGCTGCATAGGTTTTATTTATGGCTAAGAAAAGAAAAAATCCTGAGAATAAAAAGCCGGAGTCTGGTGCACTTTATTCTCATGAGGCTGAACAGGCTTTAATCAGCTATCTAACCAAAATGCCTGACGGTGATGAGGTGCTACGAAAAGCTGGTGTTACTCGTCCACGCCTAAAAGTCATGATGTATGACGATGAGATTTATCAGGCAATTGAAAAACGCCAAGATAAACTTGAGAGCGCGGCATGGCGTGTAGAACCAATGGATCGACCTGAATCTAAAATCATCATGGAGCATTTGCGTGAATGGTGGTCAGAGATTCTACTTGGTGCACAGAATGCTCGCTGGTACGGGTATTCGGTATTAGAAGCCATCTATACGAAGCCTGAGGAGCCGAGCTTGCATATTGATGGCGATACAATTACACCGTTTATTGGGTTTAAGTGGATTGGTGAAAAACCTATGCAATGGTATGAGCCGAAAAATGATGGGCGTTTATTATTGCTCGCCAATTACAACGCAACTCGGCAGGATCAGGAAGTGGACCAACGGTTTAAGCACTTTCTGACACGTTGCAAATCTACTTATGAAAATCCATTAGGCGAGGCTTTATTAAGTCGACTGTACTGGGTGTGGTTCTTTAAAACATCGGGCTTCAAATTCTGGGCAAAGTTTGTAGAAAAATTTGGTTTGCCAATGCTGGTTGGTAAAACTGCTGGCAAGACTACAGATATGCGTGACGCACTACTCAAAGCTCATGCTAGCTCGGTTATTGCTCTAAGTGGTACGGATTCAGTTGAAATCCAAACTGCCAATACCAATGGCAATGCTTCTCAAACATTTGAAGTGTTTGATAAGAATCTTGAACGTCGTATACAGAAAGTCATCTTAGGTCAGACATTGACAAGTGGAACTGATGGAGCAGGCTCAAGGGCTTTAGGGGATGTTCATCTAGAAGTACAGAATGCGAAGTATAAAGCCGACGTACGAATGATTATGCCTACGATACAAGCCATTATTAATGCGCTATGTGATATCAATGGCTGGGAGCGTCACCGGGTTATCATTGGTGAAGAGAAGTCACTGGAAGAGCCTAAAGCAGACCGTGACGTGAAGTTAAAAAATGCTGGTGCAGTACTAACCCCACAATACTTCAAACGTGAGTATGGTCTGGAAGATGGTGATGTGATTGAGCAGGTATCTACTAACTTAAACCAATTCTCAGCTATACCCAAACGTGCATTTAGCTTTAAAGCCCAGGCCAATAAACTTTCAGCTGAACAGCAAGAAGTTGAGGAATTAACCGATGGCCAAAAGGATCTGCAGCTTTTAAGTAATGAGCAGATTAAGCAGCTTGTTGCTGAGTCGGATAGTCCCGATGGCCTGGCATTCAATTTAATGCAGTTGATTCCGTCTGTATCTGAATCTCAGTTTAAGGCCAATTTAGATCAGGCTTTATATGCTGCAGATGTATTGGGGTATGCGACTGCTGCTAAGGGGAAATAGATGCAACCAGTTACGTTCCTTGAGGCGCTTCAGTACGCGCATGACAAAAAGATTGTGCTACCTGATGAGTTTTACTCAATGGACTTAAAGACTCGGCAGATGGCGACAACAGTGAGCTTTCTATCGAGTCTTGAGCAAATTGAGACAGTGATTAGGTCACTGAATACAACATTGGCCGATGGCGGAACGTTTAACGATTTTCAGAAGCTCATTGCTGAGTCTGAAATCATTCTACCTAAGCATTATTTAGATACCGTATTTCGTACCAATATCCAAAGTGCTTATGGTCATGGGCGATGGCAGCAGCAGAATCGAAATAAAGCCAAACGTCCTTACTTGATGTACTCGGCTATCGATGATAGTCGTGTACGTCCTGCACATTTGGCATTGAATCGAATTGTACTGCCGATTGATCATCCATTTTGGCTAACGCATTACCCGCCACTAGGCTTTCGTTGTCGCTGTACTGTTATCGCACTCACAGAGGCTCAGGCACTCAAATACGGCATTACACCGGATGATAAGTTGCCGGAAGTTGCTGAGGCATTGGACTGGTCATCGCATCCTTTGCAGTTTGGTGATCTAGAAGAGTTAGTTGATAAAAAGATCAATGTGTCGGTACTAGATAAGGAATATCTCCTCGAGCAGAAGGAGGTTATCAAAGCTGAATGGACTGCATCGAAAAAGCTTACGAGCCTATTTGCTCCTATGGATGATAAGACTCGGGACCTATTCGATACGGTGGCCAATACTGTGATTCCACTTGATCCATCGATTCGACCTAGTGCTATTCGTACTTTCTTGGACTATGTGCAAGGCAATGACCAGGCCATTACAAACTATTTGAATAGCAAAGCTGTATCGAAAGCTGACCAAGTGCTTAAGCAATGGTTGGTTCAGGATATAGCAGCGATTCATGCTGTTGCTAAAAACACTGCTGAAGTTGTTACCGGCACAACCACACTGGCTTACGCAGCTTCACTTGAAGTAGGCAAGGTGGTGACTTTGGATGCACCAATGCTTTTGGCAGGTCAGTCAAACATCATGATTCAGATTGAGAATGCTAATGGCCTGGGGATTGATCTTGAAAAGCTGAATGTTGGTGAAGGGGTCTTGCTACCTTTGGGAGTCTCATTTGAAGTTGTTTCGATGGAGATGGTTGAAGGGGTGATGGTTTATACACTGAAGGCATTGGTAAATTAAATTGAAATTAACTAGAGACCGTCCGAAAGGGCGGTTTTTTTATGGAGCATGAAAATGCCAGATCCAAATGAAGAGCGATTGAAGTATCTATTCAATGCTGCAGCTATTGAAGTCCTGAAGGTTGAAGAGGGGCAAAAACGAAAATTTAAAGGCACTGCTTATGCAGGTGGCCGTGTAGATGGTCATTGGTATTGGGGCCGTTCTGGTGTGGTCTTTGATCTTGATGGGATTGAGATTGATAAGCCAGCAGCCTTACTTGAAGAACACTTTAGCTCAAGTCGAATTGGTGTTGTTCAAACAGTAGATACAAACGGAAAGATTGATGTTTCAGGCGATTTTCTTACGAATGCTAAGGCGCAGGAAATCGTTCAGGACTCTGATGATGGCTTTCCATTCCAGATGTCAATGATGATTGATCCTGGATCTATTGAAGAAGTCTCACAAGGCAAGACAGTGACTGTGAATGGTCAAGTATTTGAAGGTCCTATCACAATCTTCCGTCAAAACCGCATTCGTGAGTTCACGATCTGCTCGACTGGTGCCGATCGCAATACCTCAATTAAAGCCTTCTCAGGCAAAGCTAACCCTAACCCAACCAAAGAGGACACCGACGTGACCGAACTTGAAAAAGAAAAAGCTGCTCGTGAAAAGGCAGAGCAAGAACGCGATGCTGCACAAGCCGAACTTAAAAAGTTTAAAGCAGACAAGCGCGAAGAAGACATCAAGTCGCTTGAAACAGCAATGAATAAACAATTCAGTGCTGAAGAAAAGAAATCCTATACAGATATGGATGATGCTGCATTCGCATTTATGGCACAGCAGTTAAAGCAATTCTCTGCAGGTAATCAACAACCAGCTGGTCAACAGCAACAAACACAGCCAACACCTGGTGTGAATCCAGCATTCGCACATTTATTCACTCATCAAGCGAATGGTGGTCAGGGTGGTCAGCAGACTAACCAAAATGACACTCACAAATTTACTTCAGGTGCACAAGCATTTGCACAGCAAAAGGGGAAATAATTCATGGTAACTCACTATGTACCAGCTGTTTCAATCACCTCAAAACGATTGGTCTTGGACAATGAAAAGTTACGCCGTTCCAATGCAAAAGTACCAACCGCTACAGCATTTAAATACGGTGATCTATTGACGCTGTCAGATACCAATGTACTGGCTCACGCTGTAGATGAAAAAACATGGGATGTGATCTGTGGTCAGGATGTGTCAGCTGCAGAAGCCACAATCAAGGCCGCTGATGGTATCGAAATACCAGTGTATTACGGCGGCGTTTTTAACGTTGAGGCTGTATCACTTAATGGCGCTTTGCTTGCTGCTGAGAAATATGATGCAGCACGTGCTCAAGCAACTAAAAACAAAATCGAACTTTCTAAGGTGTAATAAACATGCCACAGTCTTTTAATATTGAGGGTGCTCCGCTCGAACTTCTTGATGTTGGTGAACTTGCGTTAATTCACTCGAATTACCGCCCAATGGATACTTGGCTTTTAGATAAGCTTTTTCCAAATCGCCCCTTATTCACTCGTGATGATGTGCCACTGGCTGAATTGTCAGCTGAACATGATCTTGCACCATTGGTATCTCCACAGCAGCCTGGTAAGCCATTTGATACTACTCAATCTGGTGAAGTGCGCCATGTAAAGCCGGCTTACTACAAACCAAAGAACCAGGTTACTCCAGCAGATACGTTTGAAATTGCATTACTGGAGCGTTTACGTACAGCAGGCATCATTTCTACTGGTAATCAGCAATTATCTGACCAAGAAAAAATGATCATCGCTCAGATCGCAGTGATGAAGCGTAATCATGACGCGATTGATAACTCCGTCTTGATGATGGCGATTGATCTCCTAAAAAATGGTAAATACGCGCTTCATTCAGATGACTATGAATACAACTTAGTGGATTATCGCCGTGATGCATCTTTGACATTCACACCGCTAACGAAGTGGAATGATGCTGGTGCTAAACCAGTAACAGATATTCGCACAATGCTTGAACGTCAATTGGCTGCCGATGGTGGTGAGGCGAAACTAGCTGTAATGTCTGGTTTGGTGTGGGCTGCTCTATGGAACAATGAAGAGTTCAAGAAAGAATTCATTACGCCATATGCAGGTATTTCTGTTCCAGTTAATCCAAGTTTTGGTGCCAAAGAGTCTGCGACTTTTAAAGGTACTTTTGACGGGATCGAGTTCTGGGTTTATGACGCGACCTACCGAAACAAAGGTCAGGTGAAGCGCTTTATTCCTAAAGATTACTTCTCATTAATATCTGATACGAATGGCTCAGTCGCTCACTGTAAGATTAAAAATATGTTGGCCAACGGTGTTGCTCAGCAGTATTTTGACCGTCAGTGGTACTGCGAAGATCCAAGCGGCATCATGCTGATGACTGAATCAGCTCCATTAGTTGTACCGTCTAACAAAAATGGTGTAGTCGGTGGTACTGGATTTATCACCCTATAAGGAGCATGAAATGCCAAAGTACATAGCAAAACAATCCATCGGGCATTTTATGCCAGGCCAAGAAATCACAGGGCTTGAAGCTAAACAACTTCAGGCCCTTTTAGCATCTGGGGCGATTGAAGAAGAAAAAGCTCCAGCAGAACCCAAGGCTGATGGTGCAGCCGCACGCTTAGCTGAGCTTGAAAAAGCCAATACTGATCTTATTGCAGCAAATAAGCTGATGACTGATGAAAAGGTCAAATCAAATCAGGAGAATGGTGAGCTTAAAGCGAAGGTTGCAGAGCTTGAAAAAGCATTAGCTGCATCTGAAGCTGCCCTGAAAAAAACAACTGCCGAAGCGAAGAAGGCTGCTTCAGAAGCTAAGTAGGTGACCTATGTATGCGACTAAATCTGACTTGGTAGCGCGATTTGGTGGTGAGTTAGAGCAGCTTTTAATGATGCTACCAAACGTCACTGCTGTAGATGATGCCATTCAGGACGCGACAGAGGAAATTAACGGTCACATAGGTGGCCGTTATTCTTTGCCGTTGCCAAATGTGCCAAGCAACTTAAAACGCATGGCATGTGATATTGCTCGCTACCGCTTGTATTTCCAGCAACCAACTGAAGAAGTCCGAAAGCGCTATGAGGATGCAATCTCATTCTTAAAGCGCGTGGCTGAAAACAAGGCACATTTACAGATTCAGTCTGAGGAATCGGACGAGATTATTGATGATGAGCCTACAAAGAAGCCAAGTACTTTACCTATCGGTAGTACTTATCGTGGTGGGGTATTTGGTGACGATGTCTTAAATATGATGCCTAGCATCAAGTGAGGCAATTATGGCGTTTGCAATCTCCATTAAGGCTGATAGCTCACCAATAGAGGCCATTCTTAATGAACTCACTAATTTTGATACCTATAAAGATGATTTATATGTAGAAATTGGTGGGTACGGTGTTGCTTCAACTCAAGAGCGTTTTTTTAACCAACACAATGTAGATGGTAATCCATGGAAGATGTCTTGGCGTGCAAGCTTGCAGGGACGAGAGGGCATGCAAGGTGGTCAGACTGGTCGTGACAATGGCGATTTGATGAATGAGCTGCATTTTAATTTGCATCCAAACGGAGTTGAGTGGGGATCAAATAAAACGTATGCACATGTCTTTCACTTCGGAGCTCATATCACTCCCAAAAATGGCCAGTACATAACTTTTGCCGTTGGTGGTCAATATCGGAAAGTGAAAGAAGCAAACATCCCTTCAAGAACTTTTCTAGGTATTAACGCAGAGGATGAGCAATCAATACTAAACATTGTTGGAGCTTTTATTGATGAGCACCTTCTTCGCGGTACGTGATGAAATTGCAGAAAAACTGAAAGAAATTTCAGAATTTAAGCAGATTTATACCCCGCTAAATTCAGTAGTGGTCACAGAGATGTCTCAGGTCACTCCATCGGCGCATATCAACTTTGTACGTATAGATAAGAAAGCCAGCGCGGGTAAAGGGCGTATTAATCAGATAGGTCAACAGTGGGCTGTGACAGTGGCGTGTCGCAATGCTCAGTCACAGAAGAATGATGGTCGAGCAGTTAGTGATGAAGCAGGGCTATTAACTGAAAAAGTAATTCAGCTTCTTTCAGGTTGGAAGCCGCAATCTTCTCGCAATGAATTAGATCTGATTTCGGTTCGTGATGGCTATAGCCCCGGGTTTGCATACATCACTATTATCTTTGAATCACAAAAATTTATTTAGGAGCCATTCATGGCAAAACAATATAAAGCCCGGCAACCCGTCGGGCGTTTTTCTGCCGGCGATATTGTTGGTGGACTGACAGAGAATCAAATCAGCAAATTACTCGCAGATAAAATCATTGAAGAAGTGAAGCCATCTGCTCCAAATAAACCCGCTAAAGAGGTGAAAACCGATGGCTAAAAATTATATTTCACTCCAAGGTAAATTCTATTTATCTGAGATTGCAAATGGTGTTGCAGGTGCTATGCGTCATATCGGTAACGTGCCTGAATTTGAACTTGAAATCACAACTGATCAGGTTGAGCACACAGAAAGCACATCCGGTCAGCGTACAACAGACTTTGTGCTAACCAAGACCACTGGTGTGAACTTTTCAGGACAACTCGAAGAAGTGGATGATGCCAACCTTCAGTACATCCTTTCTGGTATGAAGTCAGAAGTTGCTAGCGATACAGTGACGGATCAAGCACTGGGTACCGTGAAAGTCGGTGAAGAAATTAAGCTCAACGGCTATAGCCTTACAACAGTTTCGTTTAAAGCTGGTTCTACAGCAGTGGATGAAAGCAAATATGACTTAGATGCTGTATTCGGCACTGTGATCTTTAAAGAAACGATTGCAGAACCAGTAACGGCAACCTACACCACGGGTGCAGTAAGTCATACGACCATTGCGAGTGATTTCAATAAAGAATATGAACTGTTCTTTAAAGGGATTAACACAGCAACTGGTGACAATATGGCTATTCGTTTATGGCGTACTAAAAAATCACCAGAAACTACATTCCCATTAATTCATAAAGACCTTGGCCAATATGAAATTTCAGGTCAAGCCTTATCTGATGTGACCAAAGGAACGGATGCAACACTCGGTCTATATGGCCATGTGGTGACAATTCCAAAAACCTAAACCTATTCAGGCACAAAGAACTCCACGGCGCATAAGCGTCTTTTTTTGTGCCTGAATTTTGAGATTCAATCATGAATGATTTCTTTTTAGCGAATAATCGCTCGATCACAATTAAAGTGCTTGGCAATGATGTGGAAGTGAAGCAGCTGCAGATGCAAAACTTTGATATCTGGTCACCGATTGCATCAGTTATTCGTGACAGACTAAAGCAAAGTGATTATTCAGATTTAATCGGCGCAGGCCTGGTTAAAGATTATGGCGCGCATGTATTTCAACTTTGCTCAATGTGTACAAACACTGAAATAGAGATGCTATTAGATCTCGCTGAATCAGATCCGTTGGAGTTTAGCCATCTTCTTAAATATGTGATCGAAGTAAATGGTGCATATTTCAATGAAGACGTTAAGCCAGGCCCTAAAATTCGTAAGAAGAAAGGTGGTGTTGAACAAACTTGGTTTGATTCATTCCAGTACTTGATAGCTTATGGCCATCGTCATGAAGATATTCTGCAAATGACCTATGGGGCTTTTATTGGCTACTTAAAAGCGGCTGAAAAGTATCAACGAAACCGAGGCAAGTTTGACTCAAATGTCATTCGTGCAGCTCATCATGCTGATAAAAAAGGATTTACAACGTTCCAAGATGAGCTAAGTAAACATTGATGTAAGTTACGGTTTTCACTTAATATGTGCTCAATAATAAAATATTGAGGGTGTTGGGGTGAGAAAGCTAGCTTTAATATTGGCTCTATGTGTGTCTGCACAAGCATTTGCAGTAGATATGAGAGCACTGCGTGGTAGCAATGGTTTTGTTGAGCTTGGTAACTCAGAAGCTAGACTTAAAGATGTACTTGGACAACCTGAATCTGTAGATCGTCAAGTTGTGCACGACCGCAACGGATGGCCACATAAGGGCACAATCTACATTTATAAAGTAGATGGCCAGACCTACACCATTACTGTTATTGGTGGCAATGTTTACAAGATTAATTGGGAGCGTTGAGGATGGAGTTCTCTAAACAACAATTAATTGGCATGATTGGTGGGGTTGTATTATTACTTGGGATTTTTTTACCAGTTGTAAGTATGCCTATAATGGGATCAATTTCCGTATTTAGTAGCGGAAGAGTAGATGGTTATATATTGCTCGGATTGGCAATAATCAGTTTAATACTTTCGTTTATAAACAATTTAAAACCTTTGCGAATCACCGGTGGTGTATCGTTAGCAATGATTGTTTTTGGTTTTATTTACATCTTATTTAAATTAAACAATCTAAAAAGTGATGTTGCTGATAAGTTAAAAGATAATCCTTTTGGTGATATGGCCCAAGCAATGATGAGCACTGTTCAAATACAGTATGGTTGGGTATTTTTATTTATTGGTAGCCTTATGCTTGTTTATGCAGCTTTTGCTAAAAATAGTGAGAAATCTGTAGAGCTAGTTGCGGCTGAATTGATACCACAAGAAAGACAACCACCTAAAATAAGTAAGACAAAATTAGTTGCGACAGATATGTTTGAGCACAACTTAGGTAAAAAGGTTTCACAAGAAGCTCCAACTGATAGAACAGGTATAAAGTCATGTCCGTTCTGTGCCGAAGAAATAAAAATTGCAGCTATTAAATGCAAGCATTGTGGAAGCATGGTGGAAGAATGAAATACGGATTAATTGCAGCCGTAATTGTTGTTATGGCACTTTTTTATTTTATGTCACAAAGTAATAAGGCAGATGCCGAACGACTAAAGCAAGCTGAGGTTGCGCATCAGCAAAGACTTGAGCAAAATAGAGTTGATGAGGAAAAAGCAAAAAAGAGTCTTGAAGCGCAACGTATTCAAACTGAAAAAGCTAGGGCGCTGAAGGCTGAGCAGGATGAGCTGAATAGTCAGAAACAAGCGAAAGAGTTTGAACAAGCCCGACAAGCCAAAATACAAGCAGGGTTAAAGAAAATTGAGGATAAAATCAAAGCCGAAGCATTTGATGCTGCATCAATCCAATTTAGAAACCAAAAAGGAAATTGTGGTGAAGTGAATGCAAAAAATAGATACGGAGGGTATGTTGGCTTTAAGCGCTATATCTATGATCCTCAAACCGATTACGTTAGGATTGAAGGTGAAGCAAACGGATACACCCCATCTCTGGTTATTGATGCTTTATGGAAAATAGAGTGTGAATAAGGAAAAGCACCCTAGGGTGCTTTTTTTAAACCTCATATTTGAGGAGTGATCTGCAAATTTGCATATCATGATGCTGGAATTTCGGCATCATATCGAGACACTCAATTTGAGTGTCTGGAAGCACTTCTCATATTTGAGCATTGACCCTCAAATTGAGGGTCAAGGGTAACGGCACTCAATTTGAGGGTGGTTAGTCAGTGCTGATTTACTTTTCTTGGATGTCCTTTAGTTTTTTGGATAGCAATTGAGATAGGTGTTGCTGTGTTTTAAGTAATTCTTCTTGAATGGCCTTATTTTTTTTCATCTCTAGCATCAAATTTTCTAAAACTTCAACATTTGCTGATGCTGTCATGATGTTATTTAAATGGTTCTGCTCAATAACTGCTTGTCTTTCAGAGAGTTCAAAACTTTGCTCTAGGCGAGCAACCATCTCGGCACTTTGGGATCGATTGTTTTTCTCAGCCGACTCTTCAATTTTTTGTTTTAGCTCAGGCGGCACACGCAATCTAACTATGGTGTGATCAGTTTGATTACTCATTAAAAAAACCTCAATGCCACAAATTGTGGTAAATATTTCGCGATAGGTATTTACATTACCACAAAGTGTGGCTATAGTTATTAAAAGCCACAAAGTGTGGCATATGTGTGAGGCATCATGAAAGACAAAAGAAAAGACTCAACTGACGTGCGATTCCGCTTAATAAATGAATTGCATGAGCCGTTGAAAGAGTTGGCAAAAAAAGATCAGCGTTCAATGAATTATTTAATGAATAAGGCTGTTGAACTTTTATTAAACAAAGAGAGTGCGAAAGCATGAAACTTATAGGCAATAAAAAACCCCTAGCAATCTTGGCGGATGAAGGGGCTTTGAATGTTGACAAACTACAGGAATATCAACAATGAATAGTTTAACTCAAATCGCAGTACCTTTCCATAATTCTGAATTAATTGTTGTTGATTACAACAATCAGCCATACACAGCTATGCGTCCAATTGTGGAAGGTATGGGTTTAGCATGGCAGGCACAGTTTGATAAGCTAAAACAGCGCTTTGGTTCAGTTATCATGGAAATCATGACAACTGGTAAAGATGGCAAGCAGTATCAAATGTTGTGTTTACCTCTTAAAAAACTTTTCGGTTGGCTGATGACAATCAGCCCTAACAAGGTAAAACCCGAACTTAGAGACACGGTTATAAAGTACCAAAGCGAATGCGACGATGTGCTATGGGATTATTGGACAAAAGGGAAGGCGGTTAATCCACGTAAAACAACCCCGAAAGAACGCGAAAATCTACGCCATGCTGTATCGAACTTAGTATCACGTGTGAAGATCAATTTTTCAGATGCATACAACATGGTTTTGCAACGATTTAATGTTGAGCATATTGAAGAGATACCACTTGATAATCTCGATGATGCAGTTGAATACGTTCACGGCTTGATTTTGACATTTGATAAAGTTCAGCAACATTCACCAGTAGATATTAATGCAGTGCAGGATTGTCACGGTGTATTGCAATATCGCTTGATTGAGTATCACAGTCAGCTTGAAAAGGAAGTAAAGCGTTTAGGCGGCAAAATGCCTGAACACCCATCTTTTAATCCTGACCAAGTTGCACAAGCTTTGATGTCAAGAATACTTCAAGGTAAGCAGATGATGATCAAGCTAAATTATCAAGGCGGATTTTCTCTAGATTTGATTCCAAGGGATGCAGTAATGGTGGATGCCAATAGCATTCCAGAATTGGTAAATCGCACTGACCTAGTCTCAAAGGAGCAATTGCCACTAATAGTGCAAAATGCTATGGGTCGATTAGTTAAATAAGATCAGACATTTAAAAACCACTCTTCGGAGTGGTTTTTTTATGCCTAAGATTAAAGGAAAAAGTTCATGTCAGGCAAAAATCTTACTTTTAAATTAATTTTGGATGGTGATAGCAAGGGCCTGGTGTCCGCTGCAAAGCAATCGGAAGATGTAACGAAAAAACTGTTTGATTCAATTAAGTCTGAATCAGAGAAAATTAAACAAGCTTCAGAAGCAGCGTCAAGCCAAGTTGGGAATATCATTCCAAAGGGCACGACTGAATTAGCTGATAAATTAACGCAATCTCTAACAGCTGCAACTGGAATCATTCAGGATGCGGGGGATAATGCTAAATCCACAGCGAATAATTTTACTGATTTTGGGAACCAGGCTGAAAAATCTTTAGGCCAATTAAAAAGCGACTTAGCTGAAGCTAAGCGAAATTTAGAGGCATTCTCCAAAACAAATGCATCACCAGCTGATATTGAAGTTGCACAACGACAAGTCGATCAACTTGAAAAGGAAGTTCAGCAAGCAGACCAGGCATTTAACGATTTTCATGCTGAAGTTGGCAGAGCAAATAATAATTTAAAAGAAACTGATAGTGCTGCTCAAACCGCCCAGAAAGGTATTGCTGGTCTTAAGACTGGGTATACAGCTCTTGTTGGTGCTATGGCTGCCATTGGTGTTGGCCTGGGAATTCGCGAACTAGCCGAAACAGCAGATGCTTATACTAATCTTTCAGCACGTATCAACATTGCGACAAGTGAAGGCGGGAATTTCACTCAGGCCATGGCAGGTGTTCATCAAGTTGCATTGATGACAAATACAAGCCTTGACGCCACAGCAGGCCTATTCACGAAAGTGAATGATGTTGGCAAGCAAATGGGGATGACTCAGCAGCAAAGCTTAGATCTGGTCAAGACCATTAACATGGCCATCCAAACAGGTGGTGGATCAGCGCAAGCGAGTGAAGCCGCAATTGTGCAATTAACTCAGGCTCTACAATCTGGCGTACTTCGTGGTGATGAGTTCAACTCGATCATGGAGCAAGCCCCAGGCATTTCAACAGCATTAGCTAAGTCTCTAGGTGTTACCACTGGTGAGCTGCGCAAGATGGCTGAAAATGGTGAGCTGTCAGCAGAAAAAGTAATTAAAGCACTGCAAGATCAGTCAGCGGCTATTGAGGCAGATTACGCTAAATTTCCGACAACCATTGGGAATGCATTACAGCGTATTTCTACACAATGGCAAATCTTGATCGGCACTATGGATCAATCAACAGGAGCATCGGCAACGGTAGCGCAATGGCTGGTAACTCTTGCTGACAATATGGGTGTAGTGGAGACCATACTTGAAGATATTGGTGAAGGCTTTATTTGGGTGGGGGATCAACTCAAGAAGATTGATCCAGCCACAATTGAAGCCTTAAAAACAGCTCTGACTTCTGCTTATGAGGCAGTTAAGTCGATGGGGAGTGCATTAGGATCAGCATTTGAGGCCACTTCACAAGTATTAGAAACTGTTCTTTCTTCTATATTTGATTTTAATAGCGGAATTGATGGGGCGGATGACAAAACTAATGGTTTTACCAAGGCACTACAGGCACTTGATGTAACACTAGGTACGGTTAGTGATGGTTTTTCAGGGATAGCAATTTTAATCAATCTTATAGCGGGAGCGGCTTATTCAGCAGCAGGGGCATTCGCTTATTGGACTTCAAAAATTTCATTTGGAGAGGCTAAAGAAAGAGCTTTTAAAGATTTCCAAGATCTAACTAAGCTCTCTGATCAGTATTATGAAAAAGCCGATAAGCTCGCGATGGGTTTTGAGTCTAAAAGAAAAGAAGCCGTTGAGGAGATAAAAAAGACTCAAGATGAGAAAAACAAGGAAACAGTTGAAAATAACAAGGCAACTTTCGCTGAATTAACCAAACAAAACGAGGAATTAACCCAGAAGTCCAAAGAGCTTGCCACGGAGCGTCAAAGTATCGATGCACAGCTCAATCAGGCTCGCAAGGACGGCAACCAGTCCACCATTGATTCAATCCTTCAGAAATCCAATGAACTGGAAGCTCGTGAAAAAGAACATGCCACAGCCAAAGCAAAACTGGATAGCGATTTATTAGCATCAGCTCAAGCAACTGCAGAAGCTGCCATTAAAGCCAATGGCGGCGTAATGGATGGCGTGATGCAAGCCGATCTATTAACCAAAGGCTACATCGTCACCATTGATGAAGCGGGTAAAGTTTCAGTTCAGGCAGGTGAAAGCGCAGCGCAGGCAGCAGAAAATGCCAGAGTAAAGGAAGAGGCCTTAAAGCTAGCCAAAGACAATGTCAAAAAAGCTGACGAAGAATTGCTTGCCTACCAAAAACAAGCTGCTGTTGAGCGAGTTTTGTTGGATAAGCAGATCGAGGAGGCAAAAAAGACCGGTGACTTAAACGCATTAGCTTCAGCACAAGCATCAATAGATACTATTAACGCTAAGGAAATTGAGCTTAAGAATAACCGCGATATCCGTATTGCTGAACTCAATAATGCTTTAACTGGTTCTGGTCAAGTTGCTGAATCTGCGTACTCAAGAGCTTCAGCCGCGGCAAAACTATTTGGTGTTGATCTTGATGTTTCATTGAACAAAGTTTCTAAATCATTTTCGAGTTCCGGAAATGAGTTAGAGGAGTTTAGAAATCGACTGAGTGAAGCAGGAATTACTGGTAAGCAAGCTGGCGATGTAACATACCAGGCCTGGTTAAAATGGCTAGAAACAGCCAAAAGTCAGGCTGAAATTGATGCAGCTAATGCCAAAATGCGCGAGTTTGAAGCGCAAGGGGTGTTTTCAACCAAGCAGGTCGAGTTAGGCATCATTGCAATAAAACGGGCAAACTCCGAACTATCCGATGATTTGGATGAAACTGGAAAAGCTTTTGAGCGACTTGGTATTAAAACCAAAGAGCAGCTTAAGCTTGCAGCACAATTGGCTTTGGCTGACTTTGAGCTTGTCCGCAAGAGTGGGCAAGCGACACAAGAAGATCTCCAGAAAGCCTATGAAGAAACTATTCGTTTAGCTTATGCATCTGGAGATGCACAAGCAATTGCTGCTGCAAATTCTAAAGCAGCTTCACTGGGTTTGAAGATTCAGGTTGACGAAACAGGTAAAGCCTCGGTTGTATCAATGTCTAACCTTGAACAGACAATGCACAAGGTAAAGAATGCCACGTCTGGCGCTGAAGATGGATTTCGCAACCTTGGCCAAACTGGTCGAGACGAAGCGGATTCAGTTAAAAGCGCGTGGGAAGAAGCCGTTAGTGCTGCTTCAAGCGGTATGCATGAGACTCGAAAAGGTACCAAAGGTAAGATGGCTAAAAATGCCGAGGATATCGAAGCTGAACTTAAGGCCATGGGATATTCAGATGCGGCTGCTAAACAGCATGCAAAAGATATCTATGAAGGGACCAAAGGTTTGAATGGCTATAAGTCCTCAGGCTTTGGATTCTTTGGTGGCTTAAGCAACGTAGAGCAAGTGAATCGAGAATTAGAGCGTATGCAGCAGTATGCGCCGAATAATGTGTCTACCAAGGCGAGTGGCTTAGGGGCTTCATCAAAGAGTATTTCATATGAACTCAAACTAGGTAATGAAACAGTGCAACTAACAGGATCGGCTGAGAGTCAATCAAGCCTTGAAGCGATGCTTAAGCAGTTGGGTACATTGAGTAAATCAACATGAAAATAAAACGCATCTCAACATCAGAAACCGTCTCAATTGAAGACGGTTTTTTTTGGTCTGATGAATTTAGCTGGAAAGCCAAAGAACAGTCTTTGGAATATGCCATGGATGGCACACCCATTATTCAAGAGGGCACCAAGCTTTCAGGTCGGCCAATCACTTTAGAGCCTGCTGACAGTGGAATGGGGTGGGCATCATTAGGTGTCGTCCGCACGTTGCAGGCCTGGTCAGTGCTCAATGAGCAGTTTCAGATTCAATTTGAATGGGCACATGACACACGTACTTTTAATGTGGTTTTTAATCATGCTGATGGTGCTTTAGAAGCCACACCTGTGAAAGGTATTCCACCTGTATCACTTGATGATCCTATGAACTTAACGCTCAGATTTTGGAGTGAGTAATGCCAATTGAAACTAAAGATTTAGTGATCTATCACGCTGAGCGTGACACCGATAATAGCGACGGTGGTGGGAAATATAACGGTCAGATTGTGGCAGACGGTTTAAGTAATAACTTGTTCAATGACATATCTGAACTAGATCGTACCGTCGGTGATGTATCGATGCGAAAGATCTTTCCAGCTGTGACCACGAATGACACTGACTTACTTATGGGTGCCACGGTATTTGTATCTAAGCTTCCCGAGGATCCAAACGTATCAGCACTACTATTTAGCACAGAGTCATGGACCGACGAACGCCAGGCCGCACAAAACCGTGTCGAAAACTATCTGGCTAAAGGTGGCCAAATTGCTGGAACACCACTGGATACGCACTGGCAAGGTATGTCATCACTGCAAGTGGTAATGTTTCCCCAAGAAACTGAATCCAGTGTCGGTGATACGATCGTATTGATTTCAGATGAAGGAAAAGCGCTTCAATTTGAACAGTACGTGCGAATTACTAAGGTTGAGAACCGCACAGCAGTGATGGTAGTTGATCAAAAAGAAGTGGAATACAAAGTTGCGACTTATCAAATCAATGACCCTTTGGAGCGTGACTTTGTAGGCTTATCGGCTCGTCAGTGGTACGCCGGTAATACACCGTCCAAAACGGTTCTTCGCGATACGCTTGTTGCTGATACTGGTTTGTATTATTCATCGACACAACTAGCATCTGATGCTCATGTTGGTGAATACACGGTTAATGCTGATTCAATGTTTACGCAGCTCATTCCATCTGCTCAAAGTGAAACACCGATCATTGATATCAATGCTGCAGGTGAAAGTGTTGTGTTGGTGCCGGGTAGTGATGGTCGAATTACTGCTAATTTCACAGCAACTATTGGTTCGAATCAAAACATTTTTATAGGTTCATCTGTAATGCCATCTAGCATGTCATTTACATTGTTTGGACAATCAATAGCCGATCAGGCTGGGCTTTTGAAAACTCCCGCAGGCACACAGGTTGGAACAATTGACTACCAGAAAGGTCACATTAAATGGACTGATTCTGCGGGTACAGGGACCACAACTTTAACTATTAGCTTTACTCCAGCTTCAGCTCCGAATCAATACTATCAGTCATATTCACTACCAGTGACAAAACAAACCCAAGCTATGAATTACACGGGTGTGCTGATGCCAACCCCCACCCCAGGGGCTTTATCTATCACTTATATGAGTCAGGGAAAGTTCTACGAACTTAAGGACGATGGTGCCGGACAACTTAAAGGCTCCAACCCTTCATTTGGTTCAGGCATGATTAATTATGAAACTGGATCTTGGATTTTAACAACAGGCGCATTGCCCGATGTGGATAGCCCAATAATACTTCTTTGGGGTACACCAATTTCAACATTTATTCGCTCAAACTTGCCAGTATTACCAGCTAAGTTTGAATTTGATCTTGAGCAGGAGGCTCTTTTAGCAGGTGCTGTATCAGTCACATGGATGCTTGAGGGTGTAGAAAAAACAGCAACATCGAACAATGCTGGTCAATTTGTTGGTGATGCTGAGGGATTTGTTAATTTTGCGCTGGGACGAGGCACATTAATACCCAAAAAACTACCGCAAAAGGGTACGGTTTTTAATTTTTCTTATCAATTTGGGGATGCAAAAATTCAGGATGTACCAGCTGCGATTCCTAATGCAAACCAGCAGTTAGCTTTTACGATAGGTACTGGTGCGGCACTTCAACCAAACTCAATCATGCTTGAAGTGCCACTAACTTCAGCACTTGGTGACACTATAGTTTTTGTTGTAACTGATAATGGATCTGGAGTGCTAACTGACGCATTTGGTCAAGCACAAGGAACAGTGAATTACACAACTGGTGCTGTAGTAATGTCACCTATGATTTTATCGAGTTACTTTTATGAGAAAAAAATAGTAAACAACAATCTTTCAAGTGTGACGATCGAAGGAAGTTCGAGCAGCCCAGGAAAAACTGTGGCTAAGATCGAAAATTCAGTCACATATGCACCAAAAACAAATCCTTGGGCAAATTATGTAGCAGGTTAAAAAATGACAATTTATCAGTCATCAGTTAAAAATATAGTTCAATCCTCTGTGACATATAAAGCATACTCAGAAACAACCGGAATTAAAGCTCGTTATCGGGATGCGGATGGAGGTGCAATAGGTGCAAAGTCAATCACTAGCGGGAATTTAAAGTTTGATCTAACTTATGGTTTTAGTGAACAGATTTTACCAAGCTCTATTCGTTTCATATTAGGTGGAGAGACTTATATTGACCGTACTGGGACCTTATATAGAAATATTGATCAAAATAACGGGAGCGGCACACTTTCGGGTGAGGTTAAATATGGTACAGGTGAGATAAGTGTTAGCTCGTGGGCACCCAACACAGATAACATCTTAACACTGGAGTCATTAGCAACAACAACCGACCTGCCACCACTAAGCCATATTAGCTTCAGAACGCCCGTGATTCCACTTCGACCCAGCTCATTAACCGTGGTCGTAGGCACGCTTGAGCATGGTCAGCTCACACTGACTGCCGATGAAAACGGGGTGATTGAGACATCCCGTGCTCATGGCCTGGTGAATTGGGACAATGGTTTTGTACAGATTTATTTCTACACCAAAACTGAAGTGACTGCTGCCAATCGTGCGGAGTTGGAAGCTGAAGACTGGTACGATCCACTGCTTGAATATGAAGAAGCGAGTAAGACTTACATCAATGTGCCAGTGTGGGTAGATGCTTCAAGCGTTCGCTATAACGCTATTGCTTATACCTATCTGCCGATTGATTCTGAATTACTGGGCTTGTCTGCCACGCGCCTACCCATCGATGGTCGCGTACCGATTTTCCGAGTCGGTGGTATTGGTATTGTCAGCTCAACTAAGTCGCAGGAATTACCAAGTGCGATTGCTGGTACGACATACGATTTAAATGATCAACGTATTGCATGGTGTGAACTTGAAGATGCAAACGGCGTAAAAGTGGGTTATGACCTGTATACAGTTGATTATGATTATGGTCGCGTGACATTGGGTGGTGATTTTGTTCTGGCAAGTTTGGTTGAGCCATTGGTTGCCAAGTATCGTTATCAAGATATGGGGCAGATTCGTGATGTGCAGATTAATGGCCAAGTCACTTTTACCAAGCCATTAACCCACAACTACGATGCAGACAATACGATCGTTGGTTCTGCATTAGTCATTAATGACATGCAGGCACGTTATACCAAGAAATTCGTGCAGCAAACCTGGTCTAATCAATGGTTGGATGAACCGACAGGTACTTTGATTAGTGCAAATTACAACGATGCGCTTTACCCAATTCAAGTCACGAATAAAGGTGCAATTCAGGAGCGTTGGTATATCCAGTTTACAGACAGTACAAACTATAAATGCGTGGGCGAATACACTGGGCAAATCGGTACAGGAACAACGAATGCAGATTATGCACCGATCAATCCGGTCACAGGGGTGCCATATTTCGTGATTAAAAAAGAAGGTTGGGGTAGTGGTTGGGCCAATGGTAACGTTCTGCGATTTAACACCATCGCTTGTAATTTCCCGGTCTGGGTGATTCGCACTGTTAAGCAGTCTGAACCTGCAGTAATTTCCGATGCTTTCCAAATCATGCTGCGCGGTGATATTGACCGTGTTATTTAAAGTTTAAATTCAATATGGCCGCTTTATGCGGTCTTTTTTATGGATATTAAAAAATGGTCGCAAGTACAGATATCAAGTTTTATGTGCATACCAATACCAATGCACCGCAATTAACAAATAATTTCGGCTGTATGATTAATGTGCTTGATGCATGTTTAATTAATGGTATTAATGTTGGTCAAGCAACATCATTAACAGCAACCGGCACGGCAGCCACGTTACTTTTTGGAACAGGTCACAACTTAAAGCAAGGGCAAGTGATTAAGATACATGGTGCAGATCAACCTGAATTTAATGGTGAACATCGTGTTTTAACTATACCAAATAGCAATACAGTTACTTTTGAGTTGTTATCACCCTCGAGTGTATCAATAGCAACAGGCACCATCAATGCTTCTTTACCACCACTGGATTGGGAAAAGCCTTTTTCGGGCACAGGAAAAGCGGCTTATCGCTCCCCCAATACTATGTTGCCGACACGGCCTTTTTTGCGTGTTGTTGATGATATGGATGCCGCCTGGACTTCAACTTATGCCAAATATGCAAAGGTGGGTATCGTTGAGGAAATGACGGATATTGACACTATGTTTGGGGTTCAGGCACCGTTTGATAGCGCTAGCCCAAACAAGAACTGGGTTGGAACTGGTAGCGGCTCAAGTGCTCATAATGGCTGGGCTAAGTGGTTTTATGCTTTGGCATCTAATGAAGACACTAGCTCAATAAAGTCGGCTACGCCGCCAGAAGGTGCAAGGTCTTGGCTAGTGGTTGGTAATTCTGACTGTTTTTATATTTTCAACCGATTCCACACGGATTCTCGGTATGGGCAGCGTTTACTACCTCAATTCTTTGGTGCTATTGATACTGATTATAGTAAGGTATTCGGTCTAGCGGCTGTTTTTGACTACACCAGCGCAAGTACAAGCACTGCACCTTTTTCGGCTACACCTGTTTCTATTTCAGATATAGCAAATCATTTAATATTACAGCGTAATCATAATCTGAATGCCATTCCAGTTTTTTGTAACACAAAATCCCCTGCTGGAAGTAATGTCAGGTCTGGTTTCAGCAATTACATTGCTGCTCCAAGTGGCGCAGTTCCAGTTTTTTCATTCAAGGTTCCTGTATATGAGGGATCCACGCCTAGAGGGGTGATGCCTTTAATTGAGTGGTTGCAGCAGACTACACCATACGCAGACCTGACTTTTTTTAAAGATAGTCAGAGTTATAAAATTGCCGCGAATTGCATGGCTTACGGAGACGGGCAGGTACTCTTTAATTTAGGGAATTAATATGCTTTTTGATATAAAACCAAACATAAACCCACATGCTTATGATTTTAGCGTTAATTTTGAAAAACCCTTGAGTATAAAAGGGGTGGTAACAAAGCAAAATGTCAGAATACCCTGCAAGGTTAGGCTTTACGATAAACAGTCTGGTAGTTTCATTAAGGAAGTAGCCACAGATGACCAAGGAAATTATGAATTTACCCAAATCTCAAAAATGGTCTTTTTTATCGTGGCTCATGACCCAGCCTCTCAATTCAACGCTGTCATTCAAGATAACGTGGTGCCAAAATGAGTAAAACATCGATCAATGCTCGGCTTGCCATGATTCAAGCCTTTTCGGAATTTATGGATAACGGTAGCCAAAGTGCTACCGTTATTTTTTATGAGGGTGTGCAGCCTGCAAATACAGACGTTGCGGCAGATTCTAACAATGCTTTGGTCACTTTGGTTTTTCCTGAACCCTGCATTAAAGAAACTACGCCAACTTATGTTGAATTACATCCCACTGATACAGGCTCGGTGATTAAGTCGGGCACAGCTACATGGGCACGGATTTATAATGGTGCGGGCGAGGTGGCAGCAGATCTAACTGTGGGTACTGACATTAGCTTGGCTAATACCAATTTGGTCGTGGGCGGCACACTGTTTATCCAGTCCATCAAACTTAGACCGTAACTAAAAAGGGTGCTCATGTGGATTTTAAAAATAAGCTCGGCACCGTTGATGTACACAATCTAAACTTAAACTTTAAACCGGATAACACTGATAGCCATAACATCATTCTGAATTTTGAGCACCTGGCCGATGGCTCGACTAATCTCAACTTTGGGGATGATGTATCTGCAGTTGTTGATACGGTTTTAGAGACTGATTTTAGTTTTGAAGTCACTGTAATTTATGCCGAAAGTGATTTAAATACTGCAGTCATAGACACGGTGCTGGATTCCGAGTTTAGCTTTGAAGTTGTCGCAGTCTTTAAAGACAATATTGATGTCATTGGGCAGATTGATACCGTCCTAGACACCAGTTTTAGCTTTGAAATTGTTGCTGAATTCGCTGAAAACCTATGTACGATTGATACAGTTCTTGATACAAACTTCATGCTTGAGGTCGAGGCACTATTCGATATTAACCATGTTTTGGGTGTATCAATAAATCTTAGTACACAGTTCAAAAAAGCCATCGCAAGTTTAAGCGTGGTGGAAATACCGTGGTCAAAACCAATTCTAAGAGTCTCAAATGAGGCTCTTTTTTATGAGCAGGGTTTGGTTTTATGTAATCAAGCAAATATTCAGTACGAGCAAGCAGGATCATTGAGTCGCGCGATCAGATCCATTCATGAGCAAGCAACTGGTTTAAATTCTGATGCATATATGCACTGGGAGGAAGGTGATAAGCGCTTTATTCATCAACTCTATGTACATGAAGAGTCAATTAAGCTGCGTCACAATCGCGAATCAAAATGGCAAGAAATGATTCGTCGGCGTAAGCAATTCACCTACTCACATGAAGTCGCTGAGCAATTTGAGAAGCGCTTTTCATTTGAATGGGATAAAGGCTTAGAGATTATCACCAAGTCAGAATTGCCTTGGGATAAAGCCAAATCCATACATTATCGCAAGCATCCGATCCAACCTTGGCCAAAGCCTGAATTACCTAAATATGAAGGTAGCGGTGATTTAAATTTTGTCTGCTTGTGTCATGACGTTGATTCACACAATGTCATTTTAAATTTTGGTGCGGATGATTGTATTCCAGCACTGCCCAATCGTAATTGGTGGTATATCGTGAATAATTTAAGTGCTGAACGCTTGGATAATGGTGAGTCGATTAAGGTCATTAATGGCACATACAACGGCAGCCGCAGCACTTGGTGCTGGTCATACTCAATTAACGTGGCACACACTGAAAAAGAGAAGTTACAGCCAATCAATGACCTACCAGTGATTCTGAAATTGATGATCAATGGCTTTGAACATCATGTGTTACTTGAGACTGAAACAGAAACGATTAAGTTTGCGAATAAATCTTATACCTATGATGGTCGAAGTGTTACAGCGTTGAATGCAGTAGATTACGCTGCAAAACGATCCTTTATTCAAGACAATGAGCGAACGTCTGTACAGCTCGTGCAAGCAGAAATTGATCGAGCTCAATCTGGTACCGAATTGGATTGGAAGTTGATTGATGATGTGGGGTGGATCGTACCAATTGAGAGTCTGAGCTATGCAGAACTTGCACCTTTGGATGCAATAAAGCATGTTGTTGAAGTTGGTGGTGGTTTCATCTACAGCCAAAAGTCAGGTAATACGCTTTCAATCTTGCCTCGTTATAAAAAGGGCTATTGGGATGCAATGACTGTGGACGACTACGATATTCTGATTTCACAGAGTATCGTGATTCAACAAACCATTGAACAAAACAAGGATTACATCGCCGACTTCAATGCCATTAATGTCGTGAATAGTCGAAGTGGTGACAGCCTGACTGTGAAACAGCGCAATACTGCAGGTGATATTCCTCTTGAGGCTGTGACTGGTCCAATGTTCGATGTCGTGTCGGGTGCAAGCTTTGGCAAGATGGAGTTAATTAAAGCCAATATTCAAGAATTCCACACCTTGTCTGGTTTACCGGTCTCTCAAGAAATTGGAGAAATGCTGCCGGGTAAAACCGTGGCATTCCACGGACAGTGGTGGGGAGTCATTGATTCGGTGAGCGGTTCATTTAGTCATGGCAAAGTCACAGAATCTATCAAAGTGGAGCGCATTCATCGTGAGTAATCCATTATTTGAACTTCGCAAACTACTGAACCCGACGCATGTTGAGTTAATTGGAACAATTACTTCTTCAAACCATCCTGAATATCGTGTTCAAGTGGATGGAGGATCTGGACCTGTGCTTTGCACAAGCGGGACAGCTTACAACATCGGCCAACGTGTATTCATTTCAAATCAACAAATTTTACGGCCAGCACCATTAGGTCAACACAGTCAGATTGAAGTCTGAATCATTTAAACAATGGCACCGAAAGGTGCTTTTTTATTGCCAAAAATTAGGGGGCGCAATGTCGAATGACTACACAACTGATCCACCGATAGCAACAGCAGGGCAGTTGCTTGCTATCTCAGACAAGATCAGCGACATATCAAAAAATATGGATAAGTTAGCTGAAATGCCTCAAAAACTTGACCGCATGAATATGCAGTTGGAGCAGCTTAATAAAGACCATCAGCAGACCAGAAGTGATTTGTCGCAAACACGCGACAATCTGCAAGAAGATTTAGAACGAGCAAAGTTAAACTTCAAAAGTGAGATTAAGCAGCTCAGGAATGAAGTTGAGCCAAGATTTAAGGAGGTGGACTCACAGATCAGAGTGCTACATGAAAGTAAAACCAAAATTGATAGCATTACTAATCTTGTGCGCTTTGGGGGCATTTTCTTAGCAGGTTTATTCGTCGTCGCTTGGAATACTCAAACATCCAAGACAGACACAGTAAATACTCAAACCACGACCAACGCTCAAAGCATTCAGGTTCTTGAAAAACAATCTGACCAACTCTTAAGAACGGTTGAAGAAATCCGCAACAAAATTTATGAACGAAATATGAGAGAGGAAAAATGAAATTGATTGATAACTGGAAACAAGCTTGGAAACTCAAGTCGGTACAAGTGGGCGCATTAAGCGCCTTTTTTTATGCATTGATTTTATTCTCAGAGCAATTTTTAAATATCTGGAATGTTATTCCACAGGAACTTAAAAACAAGATTCCTGAAAACATTGCGGAGTGGGTTGGTGTGTTTGTTGGTGTGGCCATGGTGCTTGCCCGCCTGAAAAAGCAACCCGAACTGCACGATGTAAATCAATTTGTGACAATTACAGCAGGGCATAGCAACTCGGATCCGGGTGCGGTAAATGGCAAATATAAAGAAGCTGAATTGGTGCGACAATTCCGAAATGCTGTAGCACATTATCTTGCAGCCGCAGGCCTGTCTTATAAAACCGATGGCGCAGGAACAATCAATCTCCCGCTTACAAATGCTATCGCATTGGCGAAAGGTGCATCGATCGCAATTGAATTTCACATGAATGCATCTACAAATAGCCAAGCAAATGGTATTGAGACAATTGCCCTCCCCAAAGATAAGATCTTGGCTCAAAAATTATCTAAAGCTGTGGCCGATGTTTTTGGCAGTCGCTTACGTGGTGATAAAGGTTGGATTGATCAATCACAGTCAGCACGCGGTAAACTTGGATTTATCAATGCTGGTGGCTTGATTGTCGAGCTAGGCTTTATTTCCAATGAAGATGAGCTTGCTCGATTTAATGCGCGTTACTGGCTGGCTGCTAAGGCTGTGGCCAAAGTGTTGATCGATTATGAAAGTCGTAATTAAGGCTTTATTGCTGTGCCTCCTCTTATCAGGCTGCACAGCTCATTCAATTACGACGAATGTGAGTGTGGGGATATGCGTGAAGGTTATCTAGGTGCGGATTGTTTTTAGCTTTTCGAAAACATTATCCAAATTAGCCAATTCAGAAATATAGCCTAGTTCACCACTATAACTCTTTATCAGTATGCTTACTTGACCTTTGAGAGCCTGCCTATCATGCTGATACAACTTAATAGCGCCAATATAATCAATCATAAATCCTTGAAAATTATCATTCACAAGGTGCATTTGATTATCTTTGATTTGCCTATTTAAGATTGCTAATTTAAATGTAATCTGCGATTGAATGGGCATGATTTGGTTAAGCAGGTTTTCCTCTTCTTCAATGTAACCCTGCATAATATTAAATAGAGTTAAAATCAAACTTGATGTTTCATAAGCTACATTTCTGATAAATATTGTTTTTTCTTGAACCCTCCAATCATTAAATAAATAAGCTGCAATAAAAGCAGCCCAAAGCGTCGCAACCCCTCCAAAATAACTACCTAAAACATTAATAGCTTCCCTAGCTGCATTAGGTGAATCAAGACATAAAAATAAAACCCAAAATAAAATATAAGTTGCTGCGAGTATAGACACCCCGCCGACAACACTTAAAACAACTGGATTAATCTTCCTCAACTCCACACCCCACTCATCACTACAAAATTACTCTGTAAATTTAAAGCCCACCCGGGCTCCTTCCTAAAAATCTCTCCATTCTTAATCGTGTGCTCTATATAAAAGTAGGTCCATGTTTTCATATCCATCTCTTGTAGTTATTTTTTCCATCCAAATTATACCTATATATAGTCATTAAAAAAATGTAGACTGATTTGTAGACTGTTGAATTATATTTGTAGACTACTAGTGGTTGTTAGTGCGAAGTGTTGCATATATACAATATATTTAAAAACAATGATATACCGTTATTTACAGCCAATTAGATTAAACGCAGAACAATGTTCTCAGAACTGGCGCTTCTAGTAGTCAGAAAGTACAGGGTGATTTAAGTTGTTGTTATATATTAATTTATTATACATCACGTCTACACTAAAAAATAACGTGTAGACTATATGTAGACTGTTGAGTAATTTCAGGCTTAAAATGCAAGTGTCGAATTTGTAAATTAAGCTTGAAATGAAACTCAACAAATCTAATGTTGATGCTATTGCATTGACTGAAAAAGGGCAAGCCATCTATCGTGACTCAGATTTGATTGGTTTTGCAGTCCGAGCTACAACAAAAAGCAAATCTTATATTGTCGAGCGGAGACATGCCGGGAAGCTATTCCGTGTGACGCTAGGCAAGACTAATGAGATTACACCTGCAGAAGCCAGAAAAAAGGCTCAGTCCATTTTGGCTGATATTGCTAATGGTGTTTTTGAGAAAAAGAAAGATGCCTTAAATAATGAGATCACATTAAGTCAGGCGTTCGACCTGTACTTAAAGCAAAGAAAATTAAAACCGCTTTCTGTGAATACCTACAATCACTGCATTAATACCTTTCTTTCAGACTGGAAAGAACGGCCTATATTTGAAATCAATAAAAAGGATGTATTTGACCGGTTCATTAAGTTGACCGAATATAGCCCCACTCAAGCCAACCTTACTTTAAAAATGCTTGGGTCCATCTGGCGCTTCGCCCAAATCCATTGCTCAACTGATGAAAATCCCATTCTCAAACAAAACCCGGTTGATGTGATTCCTGCAAAACGTGGCTGGAATAAAACTAAAGCACGTACACGCCATCTGGATGAAAGTAATATCTATACTTTTTATAATGCAGTCTTGAATTATTTCACTGAGCGTTCTTTATATGAGGACGCATCCAAGAATGCCACACGAGATCTGGTGCTATTCATCATGTATACCGGGTGCCGCAGAAATGAAGCACAAACCCTGAAGTGGGAAAATGTAGATATTGAGAAGGGCTTATTTGTCTTTAAGGATCCAAAGAACGGTGATGACCACTTATTACCAATGGGTGATCATCTTTTTGAGATTATCAAACAGCGTTATGAGCTGCGAAGAAATGACTATGTTTTCCCGGGCTCCAATATGACTTCAGATGCAAAGCATATTGCAGGCGCTCAAGGCTTGTTAAGAACGATAGGCGAGCAAACAGGTATTGAAATTTCACTGCACGATTTGCGTCGAACTTTTGCGACAATCTGCAATAATTTGGACTATGGTCCATACACCATTAAGCGACTTTTAAACCATCGCTCTGGTGCTAAAAACGATGTGACTGGTGGTTATGTGCAGGTATCACTCAAGAAATTACGGCTTGCAATGAATGACATTGAAGCCGTGTATCAGGGTAAGCTCAACTGCTTCGACTAAGAGGCAAGTTGGGCTGTATTCATTACGGTTTGTCGCTCTTGGTAGGCCAGCACATCCGACTTCTTGTAAGTTACACATCGGCCTACCTTTGTATAAGGAATGCCACCACCTACACAGCGCAAGCGCTGCAAGGTATGAATGGAGCAGGAGAGGTATATTGCTACATCTTCCTGCGGAAATAACTGTTGATCTGATGCAGCAAGGAAGCGATCTAAGCGCATATCTTTGTCTTGCTGTGACATTTCATTTAGCTTAATTTTCATGACACCTCCTTCAAACTTTCCACAACATTTCTAGGCAACCCACTCAAATAACAACTAAACAAGTGATATAGCTCATCCGCATTCATTTCATTTACTTCGATCATTCCGCCTGTGCCATTCACTACACGTTGACGAGACCAACCGCGCATATTGAAAGTAAACTCATTGTCGTAATCGACTGCATTAACAATCGCATTAAACAGTTCAACCTCCTGTGTATCCCAATTTTCAAAGTAGGGCATATCTTTAGATGTGAGGTTGTCAATTTGGAGCTGAGCGAATTGAGGTTTTGTTAATTGAATTTCAGTCATTTTGATCCACCTTAACTTGAACAACACCACCACAAGAAAAATGTGCATTGCTGGTCATATCTTTCGCGCCATCATCTTTCCAGGTGAAGCTATCGAACACAGCGTCAACCACAGGGATTTCAAAAGCTACCATTTGAGCATGCATCAACTTTAGGCCATCTTTTAACTCATCCAAGCAATCATCAATTCGATCCACAGGGATGTTTAGTAGATCCTTTAGACTTGTAATTTTGTATTCAGTCATTGGTTGGCTCCTGAATTTCATATTCACCATTCGCCCAACCATCTTCATAATCAACATCAGGTGGTGAGACCATTTTCGCCACACCTTTAACATCGCTAAAATTTAGATTGTTCGCAGCCCAATCATGAATTTCATATTCATCTTCTTCAAAAAGTGGAGAGGTGTCTTCATTTAAGCTTTCGGCAATTGACACATTGTCTTTTTCCGCAAAATACTTAGCACGATGCTCCGCAATAAAGCGAACAGGGACCGCCCATTTGCTTCCATCTTCCATAACCACAACGTAATTTTTAGTTAAAATACCCATTAGTCTTGCTCCTGTGCTTCGATCACTGCCTCATACGCTTGTTTTGCCTCATCAATTGATAAGTAAACAGAGTTGCCGTGTTGATCTTCACCTAGTGCCACCGACCATGACATTTTTATAAGTGTCTTCTCATTGGGTTGTATTGGCACCAAAACAAACCCTTCCGGCACCGCTTGGGCTTTGGCTAATTCATCAAACATACGCTCAACGATTTCAGTAAAGGTGCAGCCTTCCATATTGTGATCAGCACCAAATTTGCAAAGTTTATTAATCGTTCTTAAGCCTTCGATTTCAATTTTTTCTGGATTTTCCATCACACCACCTTTGAGTATTTTTTATAGTCTTTAGCAAAAGACCAAGCCATAGGTTTCTTTCCAAACCCCAACAACTGCTCGCCATTCTGGACTTTAATATGTCTAATTTGATGGACTGAATTATTGTTGATATTTACAGCTAACTGACCAACCTTAAACATCACGCCACCTTCGCTAAATTATTTATCATCACAGCCTTGCGATACTTGCTCGCCATAGCTAAATGCAAATCCTGAATAAAACCTTTCCCATTATTGAAATACTGCTTTAGAAAAATCTCATAACGCTGGGATAGGTATTCGTCCAATTCGTAAAACTCTTTAATTTCGTGACGCCCGAAAGGAATCACGCTGCGTTTCACACCATCGCTAAATTGCTTTTTTACAATCATGGCGTTTTTCTTGAGTTCGATTTTGTGACCGCCACGATCTAGCCATTCTAAAAACGCTGCAGAAACCGAGTTTGCAAGTCTAGCCATGTCGATACCCCCAACTATTCACGAAATCCTGAATGCAATCCTCAATCCCAAATAGATTGATATTGCGGTAAGTTTTAACCCGACCGTTGTGCTGAATTAACAGCACTCGGGTGATTGCAGAATATTGATAGCTCATGGAGTTAGTGCTGCCTCTTGAGCATCGTAAGCACTACTGATCTGGTTGATTTGAGCCTCTGTCATTTGTGCGGTAAATGGCTCAAAGCGAGACTGCATTAGCTCATTTAGTTGATCTAAATCTGAGGCATTATTGATTTCAGAAATAACCGACTGTACAGAGGAATCAGGGAATGCTTCCGAGAGTTCAGCTTTGCGTGACTTATAAACGGAGTTAATCGTGGATTTGGCAGGCTCACCCAAATTTGCAGGAATTGTGTTGGCAATAGCCTTCAAATCATCCAATGATTGAGCTGTTTCAATAGCATCAAGACAAGCTTGAACATCAAAATCAACTTCAACAGCAGTAGATTCAACAGCTTGCTTTTTTGCCATCCGAGCTTTTAAAGCTGATGAACCACTATTGGATTTTGGCGCATTTACTTCTGATGAGGCTGGGGTGATATCGATCTCCTTATCTTTTTCCTCCTCAGCAATTGCCATGCCTTTTAGAACATCAGGGAAAATATCTCGCAAAGCGTAAGATCGTGCACGTAGCTTCAACATGCGTTTAGGGTATTGAGTCCATGGGCCTTGTTTACCTGATAATCCTGCTTTTTTCGCATCCTCCATAGTGAAGATCGACACCGCAGGTTCTTCGTTTTTACGCTTAACAGTACAGGTCGCTTTTGTACCATCTTCCGAGATTTCTTCACGAATAAAATCAAGTAGACCTGAGCTACGCACAAGTGCAAGCATTGCATCACCCCAGATAGAAGGGCGACCATTGATGACGGCAATATTTTGCATAGCCTGTAAAGGTTGTAATCCAATTTCAGCACCCCATTGCATAGCAACAAGAATGTTGCCAGGCTTGCGCTGATAATCTTTTGGCACAATATCCGAACCAGCAAGCAGATCCGCAATCTGCATAGCTTCCTGCAAGTTGGTTGGCGTTAAGAAATTCACACTTGCGGTTGGCACTTTAACGATTGAGTTCATTTTTTATTCCTTATAAATACTGGTTAAGACACACGTAAAACACGAGTGCTTGAAGTCTTCACAAATTGTTCGTAAATTTTTGGATGAGCTGCTTTCAGTGCTTTGCTATCCAGTGTGTTGCGCTCTTGGTACTTGAAAGTTGCCAGACGCTTTTCTTCTTGAATAATCATTTCCGCATCTTCCATGCGGCTGCAGATTTTTAGCTTCAGAGCATCCAGCTCTTTATCAGCGTCCTTAATGGTTTTGTTAAGGTCTTTATATTCAGCAATGGTTTCTACTAAATCATCATCAGCAGTTAAGGCTTGGTCAGCATTGTGATGTGACCAACGGTGCAACACATCATCGAAAGTTGTAGGGGCAGGCGGCATGTCTGCTTGCACATGCTCAAACCAAAACTTTGAGCACTCTTCCTGAAGCATTGCAAATAACTCTTCATCAAAATCAATCTGGTAGCTTCGAAATTTTTGCCCACCAATCAGCACACCTAGGCCACATAGGGTTGCGCCCGTATTTCCCATGTACCACTGACACTGAGTCAGGTAATAATCTGGTACTTGCTCGGATTGTTCATCACCCCAAAGCTTTGCCAAATATTGGTTTGCAGTCTTACACTCAAGAATACGATCAGTTGTAAGCTTGCCGTCTTTAATGCGTACATTGCCCGAGATTTCAGGGTTAATGATGGCGCGGTCAATATTGGCAATCATCCAGTCGTGTTCAGGATTTTTAATCGTGGCATTCACACGCTGGATCTTCACACCGTTTCGCTTTGCGTATTCCTTAGCTACAATATCTTCAAGTTGGTTGCCCCAGTAAGCAGGCTCACTTTCAGAATCATCCAAGTCAGCACGATTGGTCTTATCTAGCCATAACTGGTACGGAGACTTGTATTTGCTTAATCCAAGAATTGCAGCAACATCAGAACCACCAATACCAAGGCGACGAGAAGCAAGCCATTCTTGACGAGCGTTTTCAATTTCCTTCACATTAACTTGTGTGTTCATATCAATCCCCTTGGTACGCGCCAAGCACGTTTTTACGTGGGTAAATAGGTGAGGGTTTAATTTGTACAGTGTTTCTAACCACTGGTTTTTGATTAATGCGAGAAGCCCAACTTGCTACGTTTGCGTCTTCGTACAGGTCAACCCAAGTACCATTAACTAATTTTTGATTTGGCTTTGTGTCGCTACGAAAGAGACAAATCTGCCCATCTTGCAAAATGTGATGTGTTGCCAGAAGAGTGGGTTTAAGGTGTGCATTCATACTGATACCCCTAACCATTAACCGAGATGCGGAGAGATTCTTTACATTCGGCTGATTTCTCTTTTAACGCGCCATAAATCTTCTTTGCCGTCTCAACATCACCACACACCAAATTGAAAGGAATATCAAAACAGTGCCATTTACCAGGCTGAACATTTTGAGCACTTGCCTGATGGTTATCACCCATGAAGTCAGCAATCTCCTGAGGGAACTTAATTCCGAGTCTTAATTCAATTTCTGCAACACTTAGATTTCCAAGAAGGATGCTCATTTGACACCTCCCTTAATCGCAGCAACAGCCTGACGATCCATTTGTTCCGCATGCTTATAAAAAGCCATTAACGCCAATCCAAAGAAGATTGAAATAAGCAGGGCGATAGCGAAGAAATCACCAATGCGTTTTTTAGCTTTAGAAGGCTTCATTTCTTCAGCGGTAGGGTGTTGATAAAGACGCGCAGATGTTTGGCTTTTGTTAGAAGCAAACTCTGGTGTATTGCTATGTGAAAATTGTTGTTCCATAATGACCTCGCAAGTTGCAAAGCACATCAGTAGGTAAGAGGATTGATGTGCTTTTTTAATGTCTGTGAGATAAATATAAGAAAACTTAGTTTTATAGTCAATAGTTTTTATAAGAAATCTTATATTAATTCTTTGGAAACTTATTTTTGTGTTTTAATAGACAAAAGAAAACCCACCGCTGGGGTGGGTTCAATGGAGTTTCACCATGTTAGATCATAATGAAAAACTAAAACTTGTGATTGAGTTTATTCAGTCTGGCATCAAAGATGCTGATGCAATTATCTTTAATATCAACAAAATTGAGAAAGAGCTTTTTGAGAAAAAGAATTAATTATTCCCCTAGAAGCTTATCAATATCAACATTCTTATAATCAACAACCTTGTAGCATTGATTATAGAGCTTAAGAAAATACTCTCTAGGATTTTTCTGCTTTTGCTCATCCAGATTGTAATAAGATTCGGATTGAGAAATTTTTTCCATTAAATCAAAAGCAATTCTTTCAATCGAATTGTCTTTAATTTCAATTGGTTTGCTTATTTCCATTCTGTCTACCATTTACCTCTCCGCCCGATCTGTTCTTAAGGACTGCGTCGGGTTCGCAGTTTCAATAAACCCCAAGCACCCTCATGCTTGGGTGAATTGTCTTAATTCATTCTTGTTCTACGCTTAGCGCGATATGTATAGCGAATACAATCAACAACCTGACCAACAAAATGACAGTCCTCATCTAGAGGAATAATATTGGGTTGAAAGTTTGGATTTAGTGCTTGAAGGTATCGAGATCCATCAGTCTCAATTACCAATTTCTTAAATGTAGCGTCTTCAAGTCTTCTTACAACAATCATGTCTCCAGATTGCATATCATTGTAATAAACATCAGGATCAACAAGAATATAGTCACCTTCAAGGAAATCAGGATTGTTACTAATACCTTGAACTTTTAAGTAAAAACAATTTGTACATTCTTCAGGAAGTGGAAGCCATTCCTCTACTTGAGACATATCAACAGCTTGAACACTGGTGAATACGCCAGCCTGCACCCATGAAAGTACTGGGGCCATCTTTGACACAACAGGTGTTACATTTCCAAAAGTGCTACAAGGCTCGCCTTTACCGGTAAGAATGTACTCAGTAGAAACACCTAATTCATTTGCTATTGCATCAAGTGAAGCTGCTTTAGGTAAATAACTATCCTTTTCCCATTCCGTGACAGCAGGCGAACTTACACCTGCAATCTTAGCTAATTGCGCTTGAGTTAATTTTTTTGAGCGTCTAAGCGCACGTATACGCTGACCAATAGTTTGATTTTCCATATAAGTTATCTTACATATTGCTTTTATAAGTTTTCTTTGATTAAATACTAAGAAATCTTATTTTTAAGGTGTGCGAAATGACCAGACAAGAAGCTTTTGAGCTACTTGGCGTTAATGGTGTTGAGTTGGCTGAAATGCTTGGAATCAAGCCGCCAGCTGTTTACCAATGGCCAGAAAATAAAATACCACTTGCACGTGAATATCAGATTCGCGACTTAGCAAGCGGAAAAGTTCCACTTAAGCGCCAAACAGAGGTGTGCTTATGAGTCTTGATAAAAAATCTACACATGTTCGCTTGTCTCCTGAGAACCATGAACGTGCAAAGGTTCTCTCAAATATCAAAGGAAAAGATCTTGCACAGTACCTTGCTTATTTACTTGAGAAAGAAATAGCAGGTGAGTGGCATGTACTTAATTTACAAGCAAAATCATTCGAGCGCTTGGGAGTATCAGCTTTGTTGCGGGATTTAAGTACTGAGGTTCAATTCCACGAGGGATCGGAAGGGATTTGTAGGGATTTAGGCAAAGAAAAAGCCTGATGGTCTAGATCAGGCTTTTAGTAATTCAAATAACAGGAGTCATTGAATATGAAATCTAATTTAGCACAACAGCCCCAATGGGGCAAATGTCTAAGCCCTAAAAATATTCATTTCATCAGTGGTTTAACCCTTGCAAGCCCCTTCGAAGGAGCTTAGAAGCTATGCGCGAATATGGAAAAGTATCACCACACTTTTGGACAGGATCGACTGGTAAACAGTTGAGACAATGTCCTGAGTCTTTAGTGGTGTCTATGTATTTAATGACTAGCCCTCACGCCAATATGTTGGGGCTTTACTACATGCCACTTTTATATGTAGCTCATGAAACAGGCTTAGGCATGGAAGGGGCTTCGAAGGGGCTTCAATGGGCTTGCGAAGCAGGTTTTTGCAGTTATGACCACGCTTCCGAAATGGTGTGGGTGCATGAAATGGCTCGCTTCCAAATTGCTGACAAATTAAAGAGTACTGATAAGCGCAGTATTGGTGTTCAAAACGAATACAACTCATTACCTTCAAACCCTTATCTAGCAAGCTTTTACGATAAATACAGTCAAGCATTTTGTATGACTGAAAAACGTCAAAATACAGTTAAAAAAGTAGTTAAAAACGAAGCCCCTTCGAAGCCCCTTGCAAGCCAAGAGCAGGAACAGGAGCAGGAACAAGAGAATACACACACAAACGCGCAAGAAGATTTTTCAGAAAGTGATCATTGGAAACCAGATCTTGAACAACTGGCGATTGCTTTGAGAACCACAAAATATTCTCGACGAGTTTCTGAAATCCTAGGCATGGAAGATTTTCAATTCCATCTTGGGAATTTTAATACTCACCATGAAAACAATCACCAGCTCACTGATAACCAAAAACTTCGGAAGTTTGCACAGTGGATTTTTCAGGAATTTGAAAAACAACTGGCTAAGACTGAGCGTGAAGCTAAAAAATCTACAGGCCGTATTCCTGAAAAACAAAATTCACGAAACGTAAACGATGCGTGGGGTGAGGTTCAGCATTACGCACCTGCTAGTGACAACGTTGAATTGGAGGATTTGGTATGAACGCCTCAATCCTGAATACAAAAATCCAAATGAGTGCTGAGTTCTGTGAAGCTCACAAGGTTCAAAAAGTTCGAGTAGGGCAATCTGCAATTTGCAAGCAATGCGCTTCAGAGATTTTAAACAAAGCTCACAAGGATCACGAGGTTGAAGTAAATCGCATGGTTCGTGAAAAGCATTTTGAGGGGGCTAAGTTACCAGCTCGTCATGCGAATAGCGGCTTCAAAGATTACATCGTAAAAAATATTGGTCAGCAGAATGCCAAGCAACACTGCACAGTATTCACTAAGGACTTCAAGCAAGGCGTTAACCGCAATTTGATTATGGTGGGTCGTACAGGCACAGGCAAAACACATCTGGCATGCGCTGTAGCTCGAAACGTCTTGGAATCACGCAAATATGCTCGTTACATCACTTCGGAAGATATGGGTAATGAGATTGCGAATGCTTGGAAAAAAGCAGATGACAATGAATCAAACGCAATTCACCGATTCACCGAATATGACCTGTTAATTCTTGATGAATACGGCTTGCATGACCGTCACGAAAATCGGTTGCAGCTTGTGCACAAAGTTTTGTATGCGCGTTATGACGCAGCAAAGCCAACGATGTTGATTTCCAATATGACGATGGCTGAGTTGCAAAAGGATTTGGGTGATCGTCTTTGGTCGCGGTTTCAGCATGATGGCCTAGTGATTGTGGAATGTAACTGGGCGGATCAGCGTGTAGGAGGTGGGGTGTGAAGGATCAACATGACAACCTTACGATCGATTGGCTTGAACAAAATAATAATACAGGTGGTTTAAATGAGTTGGCTCTTTTCGCAGGCGCTGGTGGCGGAATACTCGGATCGCATTTGCTTGGATGGAACACAGTCTGCGCAGTTGAACGTGATGCCTACGCAGCACAAGTTTTGGCGCAACGACAAAATGATGGAGTTCTCCCGCTTTTCCCAATTTGGTCTGACGTGTGCAGTTTTGACGGAAAACCATGGCAAGGAATTATTGACGTTATATCTGGCGGATTTCCATGCCAAGACATTAGCTCAGCCGGAAAAGGTGCAGGCATTGATGGAGCAAGATCAGGAATGTGGGCCGAGATGGCTCGAATTATTGGTGAAGTACGACCTAGATACGTCTTCGTGGAAAACTCACCAATGCTTGTTTCCCGAGGACTTACCCGAGTCATCAGTGACCTTGCCAAAATGGGGTATGACGCAGAATGGGCACGTTTTTCAGCATCCAATTTTGGAGCGCCCCATCAACGGGACCGAATCTGGATTGTTGCCAAACGGGGAGAACTTCTTTCATACGCCCAACTGCACCGGCCTGAATGGTGGAAGCAACTCCAGGAGGGCTCTAATAAAGAGGCGGCAACAATTTCCAACACCCGTGGCATCCGATTGGAAGAGAAATGGATCTCCTGCGGATCTAGCGAGAAAATCACCAACCTTGGAGGTAATTGTTCAAACATATCCAACACCAAAAGCATCGGATGGAAACAAGCGAGGCAAGGTGAGCAGCCATCATCAAAACGGATTGGCGGGTGCGGTCAAGAGTGGACACGGTGGTGGAGTATTGAACCCGAATTGGGTCGAGTGGCTGATGGGGTGGCCAATCGGGTGGACAGACTTAAAGCCATTGGAAATGGACAAGTTTCAATCGTGGCTAAAAGCGCATTTGAATATTTAGGCGGTGCAGCATGAGCAAACCTAAAAAAAGAGTTCTCTTTGAAGACCAAATTAGTTTGATGTTGTTCGCTTGCTATGCAACTCAACCGTTTTCAGTCGCAGATGTGCAAGAGGCAGTTTTTGATTTCCATCGAGCAACAGTCTACAGCTTGCTAAATGAGCATGTGAAAGCGGGATATTTAGAGCGCGTTTCATCGAGTCATTATCAAGCGACTCAATACGCTAAAGACATCATGAATGTGAAAGGAGATGCAGCATGAATCTAACAATCGAACAAATGCGGGAAATTGTGGATGGGGCGCCTGAGTGGGCGGTTTTTTGGATCACTCGAAACGAGTACCACATTTCAATGCTGAGCTTTCCTAACATGACAGGGCAGCAAAGTTACTTAATTTCCGATCTACGTGCAGCCATCGCAGACCACGACCGAACCGATCATGTATCAGACATTCGCAATCATATTGCGCCGACGACGAGGGTGATTGAGGGATGAGTATGAATAAACGTCAGAAAAAGAAACTCAACAAAAGGGCTATGGATTTGTTAATTGATTGCGGCTGGTGTGAATCGGGTGATTTTGATCTCTGGGGTGGCGATTGGATTAAGTATGTACACATCGAAACCCGTGAGGAGTCTTGGGTTGATGAGGTTGAGCCTTTTGGCTATCTGAAAGGCTTGGTTCAAGACACATTGCTGGAATACATCGAAGTTAAAGATGATTCTAAATATGGTTTTCATATCGAGCAAGTTTGGAAAAGAGACCCAAATCTCAGTGTGATTGATGTGTTTTCAATTTTTAAAAACACCTATGGATTGAGATTGCATGACCAGTATCTCACTCGCTGAATATCACGCTCAATACGCGCACAAGACCAAACCCAAGTCAGGGCGCAGCAAATTTAACGCTCAGCGCATTGAAAAGGATGGAATGAAGTTTGATAGCGTCAAGGAGTATAAGCGCTATATCGAGCTTACAGCGCGAATGCAGAGGGGTGAAATTTCAGAGCTTAAGTGTCAGGTCAAATTTGTCTTGGCACCTAAGGTGAAATTGGAAGGAGAGAAAAGGGCAAAACCTGAATTGAGGTATTACGCGGATTTCACATACATCGAAAACGGGAAATTCGTTGTTGAGGATGTGAAGTCGCCGGGAACGAGAAATTTACCGAGTTATCGCAATAAGAAACACTTGATGAAAACAGTACACGATATCGATATTAGAGAAGTTTGAGGGATTGGGATGAATGCTAATAATTTTGATTGGGCACTTTATTCAAATGGTAAGTATTGGCTTTATGAGCACTGGAATGAGACCAATACAAATATCTATGGAAAAGCCAAATTTGATTCCAAGGAAGACTTCCTAAAACACGAAGGCAAACACTTAACAACAGAACAGATTGAAACTTTAGAGCAGGGCCGAGGCGTTTCAATCCCTCAACAGGACGGGACTACCTTGTTTTTTAAATACGTGAATTTGTAAGAGGGAATAGGGATGAATGCAGTAGCAGAAAAATTTGAACCGTTTGAGTGGTTGACCAAAGGTATTGCAGCGAAGTCACCAAACTTTGAGCCACAGGCACATGGCACTGGGGAGAAGCCTTTGAATTATGAAGATCGTTTGGGTGCGATTGCGAGCATGGAAACACAGCTTGCAAAGTCAGTTACAGCGCTTATTGTCTTTGATGGGAAGTGCGAAAGCGATTATGAGTATGTGCGTAATCACTTGGTTAAAATTATGTTGGTCAATGCTAAGGATGATAAGAAGCGCGAGCCTGAGCATATCACCATGAATCATTTGGCATACTTGGTTGCACGTATGGTAATTGACTTTGCATTAAATCCTGAGCTTGAAGGAAATTTTACAGCGCAAGGTCGATTGTATTATGCGGGTATTAATTCGATGCAGATGCAAGCCGAACTTTATCGTAAGACGTGGAAACCATACGAAAACCTGATGTGTTTGGCGCTTGAGTCTGCGATTGAAGAGGCTTCTCAAGCTGTTCAGAAGTATAAGAAAAATACTTACAAAGAAATGCGTGCATAGGGATTCCATTATTTCGGAAACCAAGGTATAGTTTTACTATACTGGTCGTATTACGCAGTTTCTGACCATGATTAAATTAAGCTCACCAAACGGTGGGCTTTTTTGTTGCCTGAAATTTATAAAGGTGCTTGTGACATGCACAAGTGATTTAACTGGAGAGCGGCCATGCCAGCATTTGCCTAACTAGCTATTAAGCTACGCTTAGACCCCGCGAAAGAGGGTACAACCCATGCAGTTCATCGAGCATGAATAGGATATGCAGGAAAGTAAAATCAGAATTGGGAGTGATGCCCCGCCAAAAAAATGAAGATGAAACCGAAAATTGATTAGTAGTGTGCCTATTCACTGGCGATCAAAGTAGGGAGTAGCTATGGACCACGGCATAGATCTACCGTGGTGATCTTTAATAGCTGAAATTTAGGGTATATTTGATATATTCTAGTAATTTGATTTTTTGATAATGAAAACGATTTTGAAGAATAATCCTAAGCTTTTTATTTTGTTGTATGTAATCTATGTGATTTTAATTGCAGTAATTACCGGTAATGAATATTCATTCTTAGTTCAGCCACTCATGGTACCCATAACTATTTTAGTCGGTATATTTATTTGGGAGTGGTAAGAGGGTGTAAAAAAGGATTCAGCAAAACAAGAAGTATATGAGAAAAACCTGAATGAGAAAGCTGAAAAAATATTCTTCATTTATACAATGTATGAGAAATGCATTCAGAACTTATATCGTTATTTCACTGATTTGAATGCAGTGCTTCAACCTCAAGCCTTAAGGCCAGTTTCGAAGTCTCAAGCAATTTCTCTTTTAATTGAAAAGATGGAGGGGGAAATAAAGCTCATACAGGGATTGGAAATAGAATTATATAATGAGGCTGTTCTATTTTATTACTTAGTGTCAAAAAAGCAGCCGGACATTAATGTTTATGAAGATGCAACAAACTTGAAGAATAATTTACACCAATTCGCATTTGTATCTGAAAAAGTCGCTAAATTTTTAGAAACCCATAGATATAGCGAAAAGTCCGGGCAAGATAAAGAGTTAGATCTACTTCAAAATTATTATAGATTGAAACCTGACATTAACTCTTTTAATTTCGGAGACCCGCAGGATTCTAAAGAAATTATTTACGTGAGGCCTCGAAAAAAGTTTTTAGAATTAACAAAGCCTTTATAAATTGTATTTTTAAGATTCATTGATAGCTACAGTTGATTTTTGCTACCCGGAGATCCACATGCTCCAATTTTTAAAATGCTTATTTGGCTTCCACAGTGCGGTTGAAATTGATCACACGATTGATGGTGATGAGATAAAGGTTTGTCGTAGTTGTTTGAAAGAAGTTAAATAATTTGCCGAACGTATTACGGCACATAAAAGCCCTCGCATTCTAGATGTTGAGGGTTTTTCTTTTCTATTGCGGGGTGATTATGGTTGATCGAGTAGAGGCATCCAAAAATTTAGAGCTGCTTAAAGCAAACCAAGCTCGCTTGATGAATTACAATCATTTGTATTCAAGTTATGCATTTCGTCAAGACTGCGGTGCTGAGTTGAGAAAGATTGGTAAGCAGATCGCAAGCATAGAAGAATTACTTCATGAGAAACCCAAAACGACTCGCTGAAATTAGAAAGCTACCGTGTGTGCGTTGTGGTAATCCAAACTCACAGGCGGCTCACAGTAATTCAGCCAAGCACGGTAAGGGTAGATCAATCAAAGCCAGTGATGAGTTCACAGTGCCGCTTTGCCATTCCTGTCACTTTAGGTTCGATACCTTTAAATTGGGTAATCGGGCAGAGAGTGAAGCAATGTTTGAGCAGTGGTTGGTGAGAGTTGAGCGGATGTTGGTGATGGAAGATAGAGAGGTGTTTTGATTAATTTTAGTTTGTTAAAAAATGTAATGTGATATTATTTTACTCCATAAGATAAATTTTATATTTAAGTAATGGGGAAATTATGCATACGCTACATCCGTACGGGATAAGAATGCACGATAAGATTGATGGAAAAGTCGGATATCCCTTACTTGGGTCCTTATTTAATGGCAAAGTAGATGCATTTGAATTGCTAAAAACATGGATCGAAGAAAAACAAAAGGAAGGTGCGGAAGTCGACCCAAAAGTTAAGTCAACAATAGTTTTTAGGGATGACTTTGTTTTTGATGTAGTAAATAGAAGAATTTATGGATGGATTTGCACTGGAAACTATGGGCAAAAAAATACAGTAATAAATGTATTTAATCCAGAAGAAAAATATGAAAAAGGGGTGAACTTCGCTGAACAAATACCTCATTTTATTTATTTCTATCTTCCCGCCTCAAAATCGGATGGTTTAGTATTATTTCATGGAGTTAGGGGATCAGGAATAAAAGCTGCGTTCTTAGAAATGCTTAATAAGATGTGCCGAACTAAATACGATAGAGTTTTCCAAATGAAATCGAAGTCGTATGCAAAGTCTCTTAAGATGTGGCAAGAAGCGATGACTAAAGAGATAAAAGCCATTCCTAAGAATAACCACTCTGATTTAGCGGATAAGGTTGCGAATATAACTCCTAAAGCAGAAACTGTGATTAGCATTAAAGCACCTAAGGGCGGCAACTTTGGTACTTGGGGTTCGTTTGGAAAGGACGACTCCAAACAACATCAATTACTAGAAGTCCTTGAACAAGATTATCAAAATATTGTAGCAACCGTTCAAAGAGATGGGAAAACAAGAAAGGTAAGAATTGGTACAAATATCACAGATGCAATTTGTATAATTGAAGCACCTGATGAGCTTGATTTTAATGATGGAAATCCAACTACAGAAAGTATCTTGGCGTGGTGCGAAACGATTAAATCAGATTTTTCAGCTTAACTGAAAATATTGAGTATAAAATTATGAGCAAAAAAATCGATATCATTTCTATTATACGAGGGCATTGCTCAACCTTAGGGAATAGTGATGGAACTTTTAACAAGTATGATTTTTTTACTTTCTATATTGTACCTCTAATTCTCTCCGGCTTAGCGGTGTATTATATGTCTGAAATTACAGGAGATACTCTCTCACTACTTGTTAATTTTGGATCCATATTTACAGCTTTACTATTATCGGTTTTGGTTTTGATCTTTGATCAAGAGAATAAAATAGATGAACAATATGAAAAGTATCTACTTTTTAAGGAAGAAATTGATAAAAACCCAAGTTTGAATGATTCTGCTGCATATAGATGGATTTTTAGTAAGAATCTTGATGAAAATTACACAGACAAAAAGGCGTTATTGAGACAGTTATATTTTAATATTAGCTTTTCAATTGTAGTAGCACTTTTGCTTGTCTTGGTGTGTTTAATTTACTCAAAAGTAGGGGAATTAACTCACACGGTATACACATGTATTTCTTCAAAGATTCTCATTTTTTTAATTGCATTTTTAATGCTCACAATATTTTTAAATATCTTAATGATTGTGAAAAGAATGCATACTATGCTTATTACCAATTAAATTAATGTGAAATTATGAACCACTCCATTCGGGGTGGTTTTTTTATTGGGAATAGGAAATGCAAAAAGCCGTGTTTCCTATCCAGTCACATGCCGACATCACCAAAGCCATTAACTTCATGCATACCAATTACACTCAGGCGATTAATGATGGCAAACCTTTGGTCGTTCGGATCAATCAAAAAGAAGATGACCGGAGTAAAGCACAGAATCGCCTTTATTGGATGTGGATGAACCAGTGGGCTAAGCGTCAAGGCACGGATAAAGAATACGAGCACTTGTATTTTAAGAAACAATTCTTGGCGCGTATCTATGCGCGTGATGATGTGGGCCAGTACAGAGCCACGTTTAACGCAGTCAAAGTTTTAAAAGAACAAAATCATCCGATGTATCAACAAGTGGCAGATGGGCTAAATGAGCTAATTAGCACAAGGGATGCAACGGTCGATCAGTTCACCGAGTATTTGAATGACATTCATGCATTCTGTAATAAACATGGGTGTTGGTTGCAAACACCTGATGATTTGATGTTTGCTTGGGAGATGAAGCAGTGAAACGTCCAATGCCGCCAGACGCTTTACTGGATATTGATCCTGTTGACCCAATGGGATTTGAACCAGCGCATGAATTAAAAGACTGGATATTGCAGACTTTCATTAATGAAGAAGGCGAACTACACAACCCCGACCATGCTCATATCTCTCCATGGGATGATGATTTATTCAAAGTGCTATGGGCTTCAAAAGGGTTTATTAAGGCTGAGCAAGTGGTATTAGGGCAGACTGAAAAGTTTGCACCAATGGCGGGTGGTTGGCGTAAGGCTCGGCAAGAAAAACAAATGATTGATTGGTTTGGCTGTGTGCCTAAATTCATTATCACTATCGATGCATGGTTTGCTTACAAGGCAAGCGATGTTGATTTTTGTGCCTTGATTGAACATGAGTTGTATCACATCGGCGCTAAGCGTGATGAAGATGGAAACTATCTGGTAAGCACATCCACTGGTGAATACAAATATTATTTACGCGGTCACGATGTCGAAGAGTTCCATGGAGTCGTCCAGCGTTACGGTGCATCTGAGTCAGTTAAAAAAATGGTAGACCTTGCAAACAATGGCCCAACAATTTCTAAGGCAAATATTGCTCAAGCATGCGGTACGTGTTTATTGAAGTTGGCTTAAGTTTTTTTGCCTATCTTGCTATACGTAGCTATACAAAGAGGTGGTTATGGCAGCCCTAAAAGAGCCTGTAAAAATATTTATAGTTCAAGCTCTTGCGTGCCGTGATACCCCTCAAGAAGTCGCGGATCTTGTTAAGCAAGAATATGGACTGAAAATTGAGCGCTCACAAATCGCTTTATACGACCCAACAAAGATATCCGGCAAGAACCTATCAAAGAAGTTTGTTGATTTATTTCATGAAACCCGAGCTGAATTTGACAAAGGCTTAATTGATATACCAATTGCTCAGAAGTTTTACCGCATGCGCCAGTATCAAAAGCATCTCGAGAAGAATGCTAAAAATACAGTGATGTCACTCAAAATTCTAGAACAGGCTGCAAAGGATGCAGGTGGTCAGTTTACAAATAAAACCGAGGTAACAAGCGAAGTAACCCAAACCACGGTTACCCAGGCCACTCCTGAGCAGGTTGAAGATGCAATAAGGAAGGCTAAAGAGGAATATTAAAATGGATCTGCAAACACAGGTTGAAAAGAAGCTGTGTGAGGATGAACATTTATATTTCACACGGCGTTTCTTTAAGCCACGCATGGGCTTTAAATTCACCGTAAATTGGCACCATGTCTATATTTCATGGATTATCGATCAAGTCATTGCTGGTGAAATAGCCAACGTTGTGATTAATGTTCCACCTGGTGCAGGTAAAACAGAACTCATGACTAATTTGATTCCACGCGGCCTGGCATTAAATGCACGTTCACGATTCCTTTACTTATCTTTCTCCCAATCCTTAGTTGAAGGTGTTTCTGATGTGGCTAGGGATATTGTTAAGTCAAAAGACTTTCGTAGCATGTGGGATTTGAATGTATCGAATAGCACAGACTCCAAGAAAGAATGGAAGATCACAGTTGAGGACTATGATGTTGGTCATGTGTACGTAGCTTCAATGGGTGGTCAAGTTACAGGTCGTCGTGCTGGCACATTGGCTGATGACGGTTTTACTGGTTGTATCACCATCGATGACCCATTAAAGCCTGAAGATGCTTTTAGTAAGATTAAGCGGGATGCGGCGAACCGTAAATTATTGAACACGGTGAACTCACGTAAAGCGAAGTCTGATACGCCGATCATCATGATTATGCAGCGACTCCACACTGAAGATCCGACTAACTTTGTAATGACTGGAAACCTACCTGGTGAATGGACTCAGATATCTATCCCAGCACTGATAGATGATGAATACATTGCAACCTTGCCAGAACATATCCAAAAGCTTGTACCGCGAGATGTTGAGTGTGATGAGCAGGGTCGTCAAAGCTATTGGCCTAAAAAGGAATCCTTACAATCGCTACTTCAGTTAGAGAAGGGTGGTAAGGATAAGGAAGGTGCAACCGTCTCACGTTACACCTTCAGCAGCCAATACATGCAACAACCTAAGAAATTGGGCGGGGATTTAATTAAGTCAGAGTGGTTTGGGTTCTATAAAGAAATCCCTACGCTTCAGTGGCGTGCAGTCCTTGTAGATACAGCTCAAAAAACCAAAGAGCACAACGATTACTCAGTATTTTTACTTGTTGGCCTGGGTGTTGATGGAAAGCTGTACCTACTGGATCTTTTGCGTGGTAAATGGGAAGCACCAGAACTTAACCGTCAGGCGAAAGCTTTCCTCGACAAGCATAAGGAATATACATGGGAAACCAAGCCTATTCGCTATATGAAAGTAGAAGACAAGGCATCGGGTACGCAACTAATCCAAACTCTAGGCACTTACTCGGGTGTGGCTGTCATACCAGTCCAGCGTCATACAGACAAGCTATCCCGTTTCATGGATGTACAGGTCCATCTTGAAGCGAACTATAAAGATAAGCCGGAAGATCGCTTTGTAATGGTACCTAAGGATGCACACTGGGTTGGGGAATTTTTTGAGGAGTGTGAGGCATTTAATGCAGCATTTACTCATGACCATGATGACCAAGTCGACACATTGATTGATGCAATTGAAGACGCAGTAATCGCAATTAATTACAGCCCTCCGGCTGCATAGGTTTTATTTATGGCTAAGAAAAGAAAAAATCCTGAGAATAAAAAGCCGGAGTCTGGTGCACTTTATTCTCATGAGGCTGAACAGGCTTTAATCAGCTATCTAACCAAAATGCCTGACGGTGATGAGGTGCTACGAAAAGCTGGTGTTACTCGTCCACGCCTAAAAGTCATGATGTATGACGATGAGATTTATCAGGCAATTGAAAAACGCCAAGATAAACTTGAGAGCGCGGCATGGCGTGTAGAACCAATGGATCGACCTGAATCTAAAATCATCATGGAGCATTTGCGTGAATGGTGGTCAGAGATTCTACTTGGTGCACAGAATGCTCGCTGGTACGGGTATTCGGTATTAGAAGCCATCTATACGAAGCCTGAGGAGCCGAGCTTGCATATTGATGGCGATACAATTACACCGTTTATTGGGTTTAAGTGGATTGGTGAAAAACCTATGCAATGGTATGAGCCGAAAAATGATGGGCGTTTATTATTGCTCGCCAATTACAACGCAACTCGGCAGGATCAGGAAGTGGACCAACGGTTTAAGCACTTTCTGACACGTTGCAAATCTACTTATGAAAATCCATTAGGCGAGGCTTTATTAAGTCGACTGTACTGGGTGTGGTTCTTTAAAACATCGGGCTTCAAATTCTGGGCAAAGTTTGTAGAAAAATTTGGTTTGCCAATGCTGGTTGGTAAAACTGCTGGCAAGACTACAGATATGCGTGACGCACTACTCAAAGCTCATGCTAGCTCGGTTATTGCTCTAAGTGGTACGGATTCAGTTGAAATCCAAACTGCCAATACCAATGGCAATGCTTCTCAAACATTTGAAGTGTTTGATAAGAATCTTGAACGTCGTATACAGAAAGTCATCTTAGGTCAGACATTGACAAGTGGAACTGATGGAGCAGGCTCAAGGGCTTTAGGGGATGTTCATCTAGAAGTACAGAATGCGAAGTATAAAGCCGACGTACGAATGATTATGCCTACGATACAAGCCATTATTAATGCGCTATGTGATATCAATGGCTGGGAGCGTCACCGGGTTATCATTGGTGAAGAGAAGTCACTGGAAGAGCCTAAAGCAGACCGTGACGTGAAGTTAAAAAATGCTGGTGCAGTACTAACCCCACAATACTTCAAACGTGAGTATGGTCTGGAAGATGGTGATGTGATTGAGCAGGTATCTACTAACTTAAACCAATTCTCAGCTATACCCAAACGTGCATTTAGCTTTAAAGCCCAGGCCAATAAACTTTCAGCTGAACAGCAAGAAGTTGAGGAATTAACCGATGGCCAAAAGGATCTGCAGCTTTTAAGTAATGAGCAGATTAAGCAGCTTGTTGCTGAGTCGGATAGTCCCGATGGCCTGGCATTCAATTTAATGCAGTTGATTCCGTCTGTATCTGAATCTCAGTTTAAGGCCAATTTAGATCAGGCTTTATATGCTGCAGATGTATTGGGGTATGCGACTGCTGCTAAGGGGAAATAGATGCAACCAGTTACGTTCCTTGAGGCGCTTCAGTACGCGCATGACAAAAAGATTGTGCTACCTGATGAGTTTTACTCAATGGACTTAAAGACTCGGCAGATGGCGACAACAGTGAGCTTTCTATCGAGTCTTGAGCAAATTGAGACAGTGATTAGGTCACTGAATACAACATTGGCCGATGGCGGAACGTTTAACGATTTTCAGAAGCTCATTGCTGAGTCTGAAATCATTCTACCTAAGCATTATTTAGATACCGTATTTCGTACCAATATCCAAAGTGCTTATGGTCATGGGCGATGGCAGCAGCAGAATCGAAATAAAGCCAAACGTCCTTACTTGATGTACTCGGCTATCGATGATAGTCGTGTACGTCCTGCACATTTGGCATTGAATCGAATTGTACTGCCGATTGATCATCCATTTTGGCTAACGCATTACCCGCCACTAGGCTTTCGTTGTCGCTGTACTGTTATCGCACTCACAGAGGCTCAGGCACTCAAATACGGCATTACACCGGATGATAAGTTGCCGGAAGTTGCTGAGGCATTGGACTGGTCATCGCATCCTTTGCAGTTTGGTGATCTAGAAGAGTTAGTTGATAAAAAGATCAATGTGTCGGTACTAGATAAGGAATATCTCCTCGAGCAGAAGGAGGTTATCAAAGCTGAATGGACTGCATCGAAAAAGCTTACGAGCCTATTTGCTCCTATGGATGATAAGACTCGGGACCTATTCGATACGGTGGCCAATACTGTGATTCCACTTGATCCATCGATTCGACCTAGTGCTATTCGTACTTTCTTGGACTATGTGCAAGGCAATGACCAGGCCATTACAAACTATTTGAATAGCAAAGCTGTATCGAAAGCTGACCAAGTGCTTAAGCAATGGTTGGTTCAGGATATAGCAGCGATTCATGCTGTTGCTAAAAACACTGCTGAAGTTGTTACCGGCACAACCACACTGGCTTACGCAGCTTCACTTGAAGTAGGCAAGGTGGTGACTTTGGATGCACCAATGCTTTTGGCAGGTCAGTCAAACATCATGATTCAGATTGAGAATGCTAATGGCCTGGGGATTGATCTTGAAAAGCTGAATGTTGGTGAAGGGGTCTTGCTACCTTTGGGAGTCTCATTTGAAGTTGTTTCGATGGAGATGGTTGAAGGGGTGATGGTTTATACACTGAAGGCATTGGTAAATTAAATTGAAATTAACTAGAGACCGTCCGAAAGGGCGGTTTTTTTATGGAGCATGAAAATGCCAGATCCAAATGAAGAGCGATTGAAGTATCTATTCAATGCTGCAGCTATTGAAGTCCTGAAGGTTGAAGAGGGGCAAAAACGAAAATTTAAAGGCACTGCTTATGCAGGTGGCCGTGTAGATGGTCATTGGTATTGGGGCCGTTCTGGTGTGGTCTTTGATCTTGATGGGATTGAGATTGATAAGCCAGCAGCCTTACTTGAAGAACACTTTAGCTCAAGTCGAATTGGTGTTGTTCAAACAGTAGATACAAACGGAAAGATTGATGTTTCAGGCGATTTTCTTACGAATGCTAAGGCGCAGGAAATCGTTCAGGACTCTGATGATGGCTTTCCATTCCAGATGTCAATGATGATTGATCCTGGATCTATTGAAGAAGTCTCACAAGGCAAGACAGTGACTGTGAATGGTCAAGTATTTGAAGGTCCTATCACAATCTTCCGTCAAAACCGCATTCGTGAGTTCACGATCTGCTCGACTGGTGCCGATCGCAATACCTCAATTAAAGCCTTCTCAGGCAAAGCTAACCCTAACCCAACCAAAGAGGACACCGACGTGACCGAACTTGAAAAAGAAAAAGCTGCTCGTGAAAAGGCAGAGCAAGAACGCGATGCTGCACAAGCCGAACTTAAAAAGTTTAAAGCAGACAAGCGCGAAGAAGACATCAAGTCGCTTGAAACAGCAATGAATAAACAATTCAGTGCTGAAGAAAAGAAATCCTATACAGATATGGATGATGCTGCATTCGCATTTATGGCACAGCAGTTAAAGCAATTCTCTGCAGGTAATCAACAACCAGCTGGTCAACAGCAACAAACACAGCCAACACCTGGTGTGAATCCAGCATTCGCACATTTATTCACTCATCAAGCGAATGGTGGTCAGGGTGGTCAGCAGACTAACCAAAATGACACTCACAAATTTACTTCAGGTGCACAAGCATTTGCACAGCAAAAGGGGAAATAATTCATGGTAACTCACTATGTACCAGCTGTTTCAATCACCTCAAAACGATTGGTCTTGGACAATGAAAAGTTACGCCGTTCCAATGCAAAAGTACCAACCGCTACAGCATTTAAATACGGTGATCTATTGACGCTGTCAGATACCAATGTACTGGCTCACGCTGTAGATGAAAAAACATGGGATGTGATCTGTGGTCAGGATGTGTCAGCTGCAGAAGCCACAATCAAGGCCGCTGATGGTATCGAAATACCAGTGTATTACGGCGGCGTTTTTAACGTTGAGGCTGTATCACTTAATGGCGCTTTGCTTGCTGCTGAGAAATATGATGCAGCACGTGCTCAAGCAACTAAAAACAAAATCGAACTTTCTAAGGTGTAATAAACATGCCACAGTCTTTTAATATTGAGGGTGCTCCGCTCGAACTTCTTGATGTTGGTGAACTTGCGTTAATTCACTCGAATTACCGCCCAATGGATACTTGGCTTTTAGATAAGCTTTTTCCAAATCGCCCCTTATTCACTCGTGATGATGTGCCACTGGCTGAATTGTCAGCTGAACATGATCTTGCACCATTGGTATCTCCACAGCAGCCTGGTAAGCCATTTGATACTACTCAATCTGGTGAAGTGCGCCATGTAAAGCCGGCTTACTACAAACCAAAGAACCAGGTTACTCCAGCAGATACGTTTGAAATTGCATTACTGGAGCGTTTACGTACAGCAGGCATCATTTCTACTGGTAATCAGCAATTATCTGACCAAGAAAAAATGATCATCGCTCAGATCGCAGTGATGAAGCGTAATCATGACGCGATTGATAACTCCGTCTTGATGATGGCGATTGATCTCCTAAAAAATGGTAAATACGCGCTTCATTCAGATGACTATGAATACAACTTAGTGGATTATCGCCGTGATGCATCTTTGACATTCACACCGCTAACGAAGTGGAATGATGCTGGTGCTAAACCAGTAACAGATATTCGCACAATGCTTGAACGTCAATTGGCTGCCGATGGTGGTGAGGCGAAACTAGCTGTAATGTCTGGTTTGGTGTGGGCTGCTCTATGGAACAATGAAGAGTTCAAGAAAGAATTCATTACGCCATATGCAGGTATTTCTGTTCCAGTTAATCCAAGTTTTGGTGCCAAAGAGTCTGCGACTTTTAAAGGTACTTTTGACGGGATCGAGTTCTGGGTTTATGACGCGACCTACCGAAACAAAGGTCAGGTGAAGCGCTTTATTCCTAAAGATTACTTCTCATTAATATCTGATACGAATGGCTCAGTCGCTCACTGTAAGATTAAAAATATGTTGGCCAACGGTGTTGCTCAGCAGTATTTTGACCGTCAGTGGTACTGCGAAGATCCAAGCGGCATCATGCTGATGACTGAATCAGCTCCATTAGTTGTACCGTCTAACAAAAATGGTGTAGTCGGTGGTACTGGATTTATCACCCTATAAGGAGCATGAAATGCCAAAGTACATAGCAAAACAATCCATCGGGCATTTTATGCCAGGCCAAGAAATCACAGGGCTTGAAGCTAAACAACTTCAGGCCCTTTTAGCATCTGGGGCGATTGAAGAAGAAAAAGCTCCAGCAGAACCCAAGGCTGATGGTGCAGCCGCACGCTTAGCTGAGCTTGAAAAAGCCAATACTGATCTTATTGCAGCAAATAAGCTGATGACTGATGAAAAGGTCAAATCAAATCAGGAGAATGGTGAGCTTAAAGCGAAGGTTGCAGAGCTTGAAAAAGCATTAGCTGCATCTGAAGCTGCCCTGAAAAAAACAACTGCCGAAGCGAAGAAGGCTGCTTCAGAAGCTAAGTAGGTGACCTATGTATGCGACTAAATCTGACTTGGTAGCGCGATTTGGTGGTGAGTTAGAGCAGCTTTTAATGATGCTACCAAACGTCACTGCTGTAGATGATGCCATTCAGGACGCGACAGAGGAAATTAACGGTCACATAGGTGGCCGTTATTCTTTGCCGTTGCCAAATGTGCCAAGCAACTTAAAACGCATGGCATGTGATATTGCTCGCTACCGCTTGTATTTCCAGCAACCAACTGAAGAAGTCCGAAAGCGCTATGAGGATGCAATCTCATTCTTAAAGCGCGTGGCTGAAAACAAGGCACATTTACAGATTCAGTCTGAGGAATCGGACGAGATTATTGATGATGAGCCTACAAAGAAGCCAAGTACTTTACCTATCGGTAGTACTTATCGTGGTGGGGTATTTGGTGACGATGTCTTAAATATGATGCCTAGCATCAAGTGAGGCAATTATGGCGTTTGCAATCTCCATTAAGGCTGATAGCTCACCAATAGAGGCCATTCTTAATGAACTCACTAATTTTGATACCTATAAAGATGATTTATATGTAGAAATTGGTGGGTACGGTGTTGCTTCAACTCAAGAGCGTTTTTTTAACCAACACAATGTAGATGGTAATCCATGGAAGATGTCTTGGCGTGCAAGCTTGCAGGGACGAGAGGGCATGCAAGGTGGTCAGACTGGTCGTGACAATGGCGATTTGATGAATGAGCTGCATTTTAATTTGCATCCAAACGGAGTTGAGTGGGGATCAAATAAAACGTATGCACATGTCTTTCACTTCGGAGCTCATATCACTCCCAAAAATGGCCAGTACATAACTTTTGCCGTTGGTGGTCAATATCGGAAAGTGAAAGAAGCAAACATCCCTTCAAGAACTTTTCTAGGTATTAACGCAGAGGATGAGCAATCAATACTAAACATTGTTGGAGCTTTTATTGATGAGCACCTTCTTCGCGGTACGTGATGAAATTGCAGAAAAACTGAAAGAAATTTCAGAATTTAAGCAGATTTATACCCCGCTAAATTCAGTAGTGGTCACAGAGATGTCTCAGGTCACTCCATCGGCGCATATCAACTTTGTACGTATAGATAAGAAAGCCAGCGCGGGTAAAGGGCGTATTAATCAGATAGGTCAACAGTGGGCTGTGACAGTGGCGTGTCGCAATGCTCAGTCACAGAAGAATGATGGTCGAGCAGTTAGTGATGAAGCAGGGCTATTAACTGAAAAAGTAATTCAGCTTCTTTCAGGTTGGAAGCCGCAATCTTCTCGCAATGAATTAGATCTGATTTCGGTTCGTGATGGCTATAGCCCCGGGTTTGCATACATCACTATTATCTTTGAATCACAAAAATTTATTTAGGAGCCATTCATGGCAAAACAATATAAAGCCCGGCAACCCGTCGGGCGTTTTTCTGCCGGCGATATTGTTGGTGGACTGACAGAGAATCAAATCAGCAAATTACTCGCAGATAAAATCATTGAAGAAGTGAAGCCATCTGCTCCAAATAAACCCGCTAAAGAGGTGAAAACCGATGGCTAAAAATTATATTTCACTCCAAGGTAAATTCTATTTATCTGAGATTGCAAATGGTGTTGCAGGTGCTATGCGTCATATCGGTAACGTGCCTGAATTTGAACTTGAAATCACAACTGATCAGGTTGAGCACACAGAAAGCACATCCGGTCAGCGTACAACAGACTTTGTGCTAACCAAGACCACTGGTGTGAACTTTTCAGGACAACTCGAAGAAGTGGATGATGCCAACCTTCAGTACATCCTTTCTGGTATGAAGTCAGAAGTTGCTAGCGATACAGTGACGGATCAAGCACTGGGTACCGTGAAAGTCGGTGAAGAAATTAAGCTCAACGGCTATAGCCTTACAACAGTTTCGTTTAAAGCTGGTTCTACAGCAGTGGATGAAAGCAAATATGACTTAGATGCTGTATTCGGCACTGTGATCTTTAAAGAAACGATTGCAGAACCAGTAACGGCAACCTACACCACGGGTGCAGTAAGTCATACGACCATTGCGAGTGATTTCAATAAAGAATATGAACTGTTCTTTAAAGGGATTAACACAGCAACTGGTGACAATATGGCTATTCGTTTATGGCGTACTAAAAAATCACCAGAAACTACATTCCCATTAATTCATAAAGACCTTGGCCAATATGAAATTTCAGGTCAAGCCTTATCTGATGTGACCAAAGGAACGGATGCAACACTCGGTCTATATGGCCATGTGGTGACAATTCCAAAAACCTAAACCTATTCAGGCACAAAGAACTCCACGGCGCATAAGCGTCTTTTTTTGTGCCTGAATTTTGAGATTCAATCATGAATGATTTCTTTTTAGCGAATAATCGCTCGATCACAATTAAAGTGCTTGGCAATGATGTGGAAGTGAAGCAGCTGCAGATGCAAAACTTTGATATCTGGTCACCGATTGCATCAGTTATTCGTGACAGACTAAAGCAAAGTGATTATTCAGATTTAATCGGCGCAGGCCTGGTTAAAGATTATGGCGCGCATGTATTTCAACTTTGCTCAATGTGTACAAACACTGAAATAGAGATGCTATTAGATCTCGCTGAATCAGATCCGTTGGAGTTTAGCCATCTTCTTAAATATGTGATCGAAGTAAATGGTGCATATTTCAATGAAGACGTTAAGCCAGGCCCTAAAATTCGTAAGAAGAAAGGTGGTGTTGAACAAACTTGGTTTGATTCATTCCAGTACTTGATAGCTTATGGCCATCGTCATGAAGATATTCTGCAAATGACCTATGGGGCTTTTATTGGCTACTTAAAAGCGGCTGAAAAGTATCAACGAAACCGAGGCAAGTTTGACTCAAATGTCATTCGTGCAGCTCATCATGCTGATAAAAAAGGATTTACAACGTTCCAAGATGAGCTAAGTAAACATTGATGTAAGTTACGGTTTTCACTTAATATGTGCTCAATAATAAAATATTGAGGGTGTTGGGGTGAGAAAGCTAGCTTTAATATTGGCTCTATGTGTGTCTGCACAAGCATTTGCAGTAGATATGAGAGCACTGCGTGGTAGCAATGGTTTTGTTGAGCTTGGTAACTCAGAAGCTAGACTTAAAGATGTACTTGGACAACCTGAATCTGTAGATCGTCAAGTTGTGCACGACCGCAACGGATGGCCACATAAGGGCACAATCTACATTTATAAAGTAGATGGCCAGACCTACACCATTACTGTTATTGGTGGCAATGTTTACAAGATTAATTGGGAGCGTTGAGGATGGAGTTCTCTAAACAACAATTAATTGGCATGATTGGTGGGGTTGTATTATTACTTGGGATTTTTTTACCAGTTGTAAGTATGCCTATAATGGGATCAATTTCCGTATTTAGTAGCGGAAGAGTAGATGGTTATATATTGCTCGGATTGGCAATAATCAGTTTAATACTTTCGTTTATAAACAATTTAAAACCTTTGCGAATCACCGGTGGTGTATCGTTAGCAATGATTGTTTTTGGTTTTATTTACATCTTATTTAAATTAAACAATCTAAAAAGTGATGTTGCTGATAAGTTAAAAGATAATCCTTTTGGTGATATGGCCCAAGCAATGATGAGCACTGTTCAAATACAGTATGGTTGGGTATTTTTATTTATTGGTAGCCTTATGCTTGTTTATGCAGCTTTTGCTAAAAATAGTGAGAAATCTGTAGAGCTAGTTGCGGCTGAATTGATACCACAAGAAAGACAACCACCTAAAATAAGTAAGACAAAATTAGTTGCGACAGATATGTTTGAGCACAACTTAGGTAAAAAGGTTTCACAAGAAGCTCCAACTGATAGAACAGGTATAAAGTCATGTCCGTTCTGTGCCGAAGAAATAAAAATTGCAGCTATTAAATGCAAGCATTGTGGAAGCATGGTGGAAGAATGAAATACGGATTAATTGCAGCCGTAATTGTTGTTATGGCACTTTTTTATTTTATGTCACAAAGTAATAAGGCAGATGCCGAACGACTAAAGCAAGCTGAGGTTGCGCATCAGCAAAGACTTGAGCAAAATAGAGTTGATGAGGAAAAAGCAAAAAAGAGTCTTGAAGCGCAACGTATTCAAACTGAAAAAGCTAGGGCGCTGAAGGCTGAGCAGGATGAGCTGAATAGTCAGAAACAAGCGAAAGAGTTTGAACAAGCCCGACAAGCCAAAATACAAGCAGGGTTAAAGAAAATTGAGGATAAAATCAAAGCCGAAGCATTTGATGCTGCATCAATCCAATTTAGAAACCAAAAAGGAAATTGTGGTGAAGTGAATGCAAAAAATAGATACGGAGGGTATGTTGGCTTTAAGCGCTATATCTATGATCCTCAAACCGATTACGTTAGGATTGAAGGTGAAGCAAACGGATACACCCCATCTCTGGTTATTGATGCTTTATGGAAAATAGAGTGTGAATAAGGAAAAGCACCCTAGGGTGCTTTTTTTAAACCTCATATTTGAGGAGTGATCTGCAAATTTGCATATCATGATGCTGGAATTTCGGCATCATATCGAGACACTCAATTTGAGTGTCTGGAAGCACTTCTCATATTTGAGCATTGACCCTCAAATTGAGGGTCAAGGGTAACGGCACTCAATTTGAGGGTGGTTAGTCAGTGCTGATTTACTTTTCTTGGATGTCCTTTAGTTTTTTGGATAGCAATTGAGATAGGTGTTGCTGTGTTTTAAGTAATTCTTCTTGAATGGCCTTATTTTTTTTCATCTCTAGCATCAAATTTTCTAAAACTTCAACATTTGCTGATGCTGTCATGATGTTATTTAAATGGTTCTGCTCAATAACTGCTTGTCTTTCAGAGAGTTCAAAACTTTGCTCTAGGCGAGCAACCATCTCGGCACTTTGGGATCGATTGTTTTTCTCAGCCGACTCTTCAATTTTTTGTTTTAGCTCAGGCGGCACACGCAATCTAACTATGGTGTGATCAGTTTGATTACTCATTAAAAAAACCTCAATGCCACAAATTGTGGTAAATATTTCGCGATAGGTATTTACATTACCACAAAGTGTGGCTATAGTTATTAAAAGCCACAAAGTGTGGCATATGTGTGAGGCATCATGAAAGACAAAAGAAAAGACTCAACTGACGTGCGATTCCGCTTAATAAATGAATTGCATGAGCCGTTGAAAGAGTTGGCAAAAAAAGATCAGCGTTCAATGAATTATTTAATGAATAAGGCTGTTGAACTTTTATTAAACAAAGAGAGTGCGAAAGCATGAAACTTATAGGCAATAAAAAACCCCTAGCAATCTTGGCGGATGAAGGGGCTTTGAATGTTGACAAACTACAGGAATATCAACAATGAATAGTTTAACTCAAATCGCAGTACCTTTCCATAATTCTGAATTAATTGTTGTTGATTACAACAATCAGCCATACACAGCTATGCGTCCAATTGTGGAAGGTATGGGTTTAGCATGGCAGGCACAGTTTGATAAGCTAAAACAGCGCTTTGGTTCAGTTATCATGGAAATCATGACAACTGGTAAAGATGGCAAGCAGTATCAAATGTTGTGTTTACCTCTTAAAAAACTTTTCGGTTGGCTGATGACAATCAGCCCTAACAAGGTAAAACCCGAACTTAGAGACACGGTTATAAAGTACCAAAGCGAATGCGACGATGTGCTATGGGATTATTGGACAAAAGGGAAGGCGGTTAATCCACGTAAAACAACCCCGAAAGAACGCGAAAATCTACGCCATGCTGTATCGAACTTAGTATCACGTGTGAAGATCAATTTTTCAGATGCATACAACATGGTTTTGCAACGATTTAATGTTGAGCATATTGAAGAGATACCACTTGATAATCTCGATGATGCAGTTGAATACGTTCACGGCTTGATTTTGACATTTGATAAAGTTCAGCAACATTCACCAGTAGATATTAATGCAGTGCAGGATTGTCACGGTGTATTGCAATATCGCTTGATTGAGTATCACAGTCAGCTTGAAAAGGAAGTAAAGCGTTTAGGCGGCAAAATGCCTGAACACCCATCTTTTAATCCTGACCAAGTTGCACAAGCTTTGATGTCAAGAATACTTCAAGGTAAGCAGATGATGATCAAGCTAAATTATCAAGGCGGATTTTCTCTAGATTTGATTCCAAGGGATGCAGTAATGGTGGATGCCAATAGCATTCCAGAATTGGTAAATCGCACTGACCTAGTCTCAAAGGAGCAATTGCCACTAATAGTGCAAAATGCTATGGGTCGATTAGTTAAATAAGATCAGACATTTAAAAACCACTCTTCGGAGTGGTTTTTTTATGCCTAAGATTAAAGGAAAAAGTTCATGTCAGGCAAAAATCTTACTTTTAAATTAATTTTGGATGGTGATAGCAAGGGCCTGGTGTCCGCTGCAAAGCAATCGGAAGATGTAACGAAAAAACTGTTTGATTCAATTAAGTCTGAATCAGAGAAAATTAAACAAGCTTCAGAAGCAGCGTCAAGCCAAGTTGGGAATATCATTCCAAAGGGCACGACTGAATTAGCTGATAAATTAACGCAATCTCTAACAGCTGCAACTGGAATCATTCAGGATGCGGGGGATAATGCTAAATCCACAGCGAATAATTTTACTGATTTTGGGAACCAGGCTGAAAAATCTTTAGGCCAATTAAAAAGCGACTTAGCTGAAGCTAAGCGAAATTTAGAGGCATTCTCCAAAACAAATGCATCACCAGCTGATATTGAAGTTGCACAACGACAAGTCGATCAACTTGAAAAGGAAGTTCAGCAAGCAGACCAGGCATTTAACGATTTTCATGCTGAAGTTGGCAGAGCAAATAATAATTTAAAAGAAACTGATAGTGCTGCTCAAACCGCCCAGAAAGGTATTGCTGGTCTTAAGACTGGGTATACAGCTCTTGTTGGTGCTATGGCTGCCATTGGTGTTGGCCTGGGAATTCGCGAACTAGCCGAAACAGCAGATGCTTATACTAATCTTTCAGCACGTATCAACATTGCGACAAGTGAAGGCGGGAATTTCACTCAGGCCATGGCAGGTGTTCATCAAGTTGCATTGATGACAAATACAAGCCTTGACGCCACAGCAGGCCTATTCACGAAAGTGAATGATGTTGGCAAGCAAATGGGGATGACTCAGCAGCAAAGCTTAGATCTGGTCAAGACCATTAACATGGCCATCCAAACAGGTGGTGGATCAGCGCAAGCGAGTGAAGCCGCAATTGTGCAATTAACTCAGGCTCTACAATCTGGCGTACTTCGTGGTGATGAGTTCAACTCGATCATGGAGCAAGCCCCAGGCATTTCAACAGCATTAGCTAAGTCTCTAGGTGTTACCACTGGTGAGCTGCGCAAGATGGCTGAAAATGGTGAGCTGTCAGCAGAAAAAGTAATTAAAGCACTGCAAGATCAGTCAGCGGCTATTGAGGCAGATTACGCTAAATTTCCGACAACCATTGGGAATGCATTACAGCGTATTTCTACACAATGGCAAATCTTGATCGGCACTATGGATCAATCAACAGGAGCATCGGCAACGGTAGCGCAATGGCTGGTAACTCTTGCTGACAATATGGGTGTAGTGGAGACCATACTTGAAGATATTGGTGAAGGCTTTATTTGGGTGGGGGATCAACTCAAGAAGATTGATCCAGCCACAATTGAAGCCTTAAAAACAGCTCTGACTTCTGCTTATGAGGCAGTTAAGTCGATGGGGAGTGCATTAGGATCAGCATTTGAGGCCACTTCACAAGTATTAGAAACTGTTCTTTCTTCTATATTTGATTTTAATAGCGGAATTGATGGGGCGGATGACAAAACTAATGGTTTTACCAAGGCACTACAGGCACTTGATGTAACACTAGGTACGGTTAGTGATGGTTTTTCAGGGATAGCAATTTTAATCAATCTTATAGCGGGAGCGGCTTATTCAGCAGCAGGGGCATTCGCTTATTGGACTTCAAAAATTTCATTTGGAGAGGCTAAAGAAAGAGCTTTTAAAGATTTCCAAGATCTAACTAAGCTCTCTGATCAGTATTATGAAAAAGCCGATAAGCTCGCGATGGGTTTTGAGTCTAAAAGAAAAGAAGCCGTTGAGGAGATAAAAAAGACTCAAGATGAGAAAAACAAGGAAACAGTTGAAAATAACAAGGCAACTTTCGCTGAATTAACCAAACAAAACGAGGAATTAACCCAGAAGTCCAAAGAGCTTGCCACGGAGCGTCAAAGTATCGATGCACAGCTCAATCAGGCTCGCAAGGACGGCAACCAGTCCACCATTGATTCAATCCTTCAGAAATCCAATGAACTGGAAGCTCGTGAAAAAGAACATGCCACAGCCAAAGCAAAACTGGATAGCGATTTATTAGCATCAGCTCAAGCAACTGCAGAAGCTGCCATTAAAGCCAATGGCGGCGTAATGGATGGCGTGATGCAAGCCGATCTATTAACCAAAGGCTACATCGTCACCATTGATGAAGCGGGTAAAGTTTCAGTTCAGGCAGGTGAAAGCGCAGCGCAGGCAGCAGAAAATGCCAGAGTAAAGGAAGAGGCCTTAAAGCTAGCCAAAGACAATGTCAAAAAAGCTGACGAAGAATTGCTTGCCTACCAAAAACAAGCTGCTGTTGAGCGAGTTTTGTTGGATAAGCAGATCGAGGAGGCAAAAAAGACCGGTGACTTAAACGCATTAGCTTCAGCACAAGCATCAATAGATACTATTAACGCTAAGGAAATTGAGCTTAAGAATAACCGCGATATCCGTATTGCTGAACTCAATAATGCTTTAACTGGTTCTGGTCAAGTTGCTGAATCTGCGTACTCAAGAGCTTCAGCCGCGGCAAAACTATTTGGTGTTGATCTTGATGTTTCATTGAACAAAGTTTCTAAATCATTTTCGAGTTCCGGAAATGAGTTAGAGGAGTTTAGAAATCGACTGAGTGAAGCAGGAATTACTGGTAAGCAAGCTGGCGATGTAACATACCAGGCCTGGTTAAAATGGCTAGAAACAGCCAAAAGTCAGGCTGAAATTGATGCAGCTAATGCCAAAATGCGCGAGTTTGAAGCGCAAGGGGTGTTTTCAACCAAGCAGGTCGAGTTAGGCATCATTGCAATAAAACGGGCAAACTCCGAACTATCCGATGATTTGGATGAAACTGGAAAAGCTTTTGAGCGACTTGGTATTAAAACCAAAGAGCAGCTTAAGCTTGCAGCACAATTGGCTTTGGCTGACTTTGAGCTTGTCCGCAAGAGTGGGCAAGCGACACAAGAAGATCTCCAGAAAGCCTATGAAGAAACTATTCGTTTAGCTTATGCATCTGGAGATGCACAAGCAATTGCTGCTGCAAATTCTAAAGCAGCTTCACTGGGTTTGAAGATTCAGGTTGACGAAACAGGTAAAGCCTCGGTTGTATCAATGTCTAACCTTGAACAGACAATGCACAAGGTAAAGAATGCCACGTCTGGCGCTGAAGATGGATTTCGCAACCTTGGCCAAACTGGTCGAGACGAAGCGGATTCAGTTAAAAGCGCGTGGGAAGAAGCCGTTAGTGCTGCTTCAAGCGGTATGCATGAGACTCGAAAAGGTACCAAAGGTAAGATGGCTAAAAATGCCGAGGATATCGAAGCTGAACTTAAGGCCATGGGATATTCAGATGCGGCTGCTAAACAGCATGCAAAAGATATCTATGAAGGGACCAAAGGTTTGAATGGCTATAAGTCCTCAGGCTTTGGATTCTTTGGTGGCTTAAGCAACGTAGAGCAAGTGAATCGAGAATTAGAGCGTATGCAGCAGTATGCGCCGAATAATGTGTCTACCAAGGCGAGTGGCTTAGGGGCTTCATCAAAGAGTATTTCATATGAACTCAAACTAGGTAATGAAACAGTGCAACTAACAGGATCGGCTGAGAGTCAATCAAGCCTTGAAGCGATGCTTAAGCAGTTGGGTACATTGAGTAAATCAACATGAAAATAAAACGCATCTCAACATCAGAAACCGTCTCAATTGAAGACGGTTTTTTTTGGTCTGATGAATTTAGCTGGAAAGCCAAAGAACAGTCTTTGGAATATGCCATGGATGGCACACCCATTATTCAAGAGGGCACCAAGCTTTCAGGTCGGCCAATCACTTTAGAGCCTGCTGACAGTGGAATGGGGTGGGCATCATTAGGTGTCGTCCGCACGTTGCAGGCCTGGTCAGTGCTCAATGAGCAGTTTCAGATTCAATTTGAATGGGCACATGACACACGTACTTTTAATGTGGTTTTTAATCATGCTGATGGTGCTTTAGAAGCCACACCTGTGAAAGGTATTCCACCTGTATCACTTGATGATCCTATGAACTTAACGCTCAGATTTTGGAGTGAGTAATGCCAATTGAAACTAAAGATTTAGTGATCTATCACGCTGAGCGTGACACCGATAATAGCGACGGTGGTGGGAAATATAACGGTCAGATTGTGGCAGACGGTTTAAGTAATAACTTGTTCAATGACATATCTGAACTAGATCGTACCGTCGGTGATGTATCGATGCGAAAGATCTTTCCAGCTGTGACCACGAATGACACTGACTTACTTATGGGTGCCACGGTATTTGTATCTAAGCTTCCCGAGGATCCAAACGTATCAGCACTACTATTTAGCACAGAGTCATGGACCGACGAACGCCAGGCCGCACAAAACCGTGTCGAAAACTATCTGGCTAAAGGTGGCCAAATTGCTGGAACACCACTGGATACGCACTGGCAAGGTATGTCATCACTGCAAGTGGTAATGTTTCCCCAAGAAACTGAATCCAGTGTCGGTGATACGATCGTATTGATTTCAGATGAAGGAAAAGCGCTTCAATTTGAACAGTACGTGCGAATTACTAAGGTTGAGAACCGCACAGCAGTGATGGTAGTTGATCAAAAAGAAGTGGAATACAAAGTTGCGACTTATCAAATCAATGACCCTTTGGAGCGTGACTTTGTAGGCTTATCGGCTCGTCAGTGGTACGCCGGTAATACACCGTCCAAAACGGTTCTTCGCGATACGCTTGTTGCTGATACTGGTTTGTATTATTCATCGACACAACTAGCATCTGATGCTCATGTTGGTGAATACACGGTTAATGCTGATTCAATGTTTACGCAGCTCATTCCATCTGCTCAAAGTGAAACACCGATCATTGATATCAATGCTGCAGGTGAAAGTGTTGTGTTGGTGCCGGGTAGTGATGGTCGAATTACTGCTAATTTCACAGCAACTATTGGTTCGAATCAAAACATTTTTATAGGTTCATCTGTAATGCCATCTAGCATGTCATTTACATTGTTTGGACAATCAATAGCCGATCAGGCTGGGCTTTTGAAAACTCCCGCAGGCACACAGGTTGGAACAATTGACTACCAGAAAGGTCACATTAAATGGACTGATTCTGCGGGTACAGGGACCACAACTTTAACTATTAGCTTTACTCCAGCTTCAGCTCCGAATCAATACTATCAGTCATATTCACTACCAGTGACAAAACAAACCCAAGCTATGAATTACACGGGTGTGCTGATGCCAACCCCCACCCCAGGGGCTTTATCTATCACTTATATGAGTCAGGGAAAGTTCTACGAACTTAAGGACGATGGTGCCGGACAACTTAAAGGCTCCAACCCTTCATTTGGTTCAGGCATGATTAATTATGAAACTGGATCTTGGATTTTAACAACAGGCGCATTGCCCGATGTGGATAGCCCAATAATACTTCTTTGGGGTACACCAATTTCAACATTTATTCGCTCAAACTTGCCAGTATTACCAGCTAAGTTTGAATTTGATCTTGAGCAGGAGGCTCTTTTAGCAGGTGCTGTATCAGTCACATGGATGCTTGAGGGTGTAGAAAAAACAGCAACATCGAACAATGCTGGTCAATTTGTTGGTGATGCTGAGGGATTTGTTAATTTTGCGCTGGGACGAGGCACATTAATACCCAAAAAACTACCGCAAAAGGGTACGGTTTTTAATTTTTCTTATCAATTTGGGGATGCAAAAATTCAGGATGTACCAGCTGCGATTCCTAATGCAAACCAGCAGTTAGCTTTTACGATAGGTACTGGTGCGGCACTTCAACCAAACTCAATCATGCTTGAAGTGCCACTAACTTCAGCACTTGGTGACACTATAGTTTTTGTTGTAACTGATAATGGATCTGGAGTGCTAACTGACGCATTTGGTCAAGCACAAGGAACAGTGAATTACACAACTGGTGCTGTAGTAATGTCACCTATGATTTTATCGAGTTACTTTTATGAGAAAAAAATAGTAAACAACAATCTTTCAAGTGTGACGATCGAAGGAAGTTCGAGCAGCCCAGGAAAAACTGTGGCTAAGATCGAAAATTCAGTCACATATGCACCAAAAACAAATCCTTGGGCAAATTATGTAGCAGGTTAAAAAATGACAATTTATCAGTCATCAGTTAAAAATATAGTTCAATCCTCTGTGACATATAAAGCATACTCAGAAACAACCGGAATTAAAGCTCGTTATCGGGATGCGGATGGAGGTGCAATAGGTGCAAAGTCAATCACTAGCGGGAATTTAAAGTTTGATCTAACTTATGGTTTTAGTGAACAGATTTTACCAAGCTCTATTCGTTTCATATTAGGTGGAGAGACTTATATTGACCGTACTGGGACCTTATATAGAAATATTGATCAAAATAACGGGAGCGGCACACTTTCGGGTGAGGTTAAATATGGTACAGGTGAGATAAGTGTTAGCTCGTGGGCACCCAACACAGATAACATCTTAACACTGGAGTCATTAGCAACAACAACCGACCTGCCACCACTAAGCCATATTAGCTTCAGAACGCCCGTGATTCCACTTCGACCCAGCTCATTAACCGTGGTCGTAGGCACGCTTGAGCATGGTCAGCTCACACTGACTGCCGATGAAAACGGGGTGATTGAGACATCCCGTGCTCATGGCCTGGTGAATTGGGACAATGGTTTTGTACAGATTTATTTCTACACCAAAACTGAAGTGACTGCTGCCAATCGTGCGGAGTTGGAAGCTGAAGACTGGTACGATCCACTGCTTGAATATGAAGAAGCGAGTAAGACTTACATCAATGTGCCAGTGTGGGTAGATGCTTCAAGCGTTCGCTATAACGCTATTGCTTATACCTATCTGCCGATTGATTCTGAATTACTGGGCTTGTCTGCCACGCGCCTACCCATCGATGGTCGCGTACCGATTTTCCGAGTCGGTGGTATTGGTATTGTCAGCTCAACTAAGTCGCAGGAATTACCAAGTGCGATTGCTGGTACGACATACGATTTAAATGATCAACGTATTGCATGGTGTGAACTTGAAGATGCAAACGGCGTAAAAGTGGGTTATGACCTGTATACAGTTGATTATGATTATGGTCGCGTGACATTGGGTGGTGATTTTGTTCTGGCAAGTTTGGTTGAGCCATTGGTTGCCAAGTATCGTTATCAAGATATGGGGCAGATTCGTGATGTGCAGATTAATGGCCAAGTCACTTTTACCAAGCCATTAACCCACAACTACGATGCAGACAATACGATCGTTGGTTCTGCATTAGTCATTAATGACATGCAGGCACGTTATACCAAGAAATTCGTGCAGCAAACCTGGTCTAATCAATGGTTGGATGAACCGACAGGTACTTTGATTAGTGCAAATTACAACGATGCGCTTTACCCAATTCAAGTCACGAATAAAGGTGCAATTCAGGAGCGTTGGTATATCCAGTTTACAGACAGTACAAACTATAAATGCGTGGGCGAATACACTGGGCAAATCGGTACAGGAACAACGAATGCAGATTATGCACCGATCAATCCGGTCACAGGGGTGCCATATTTCGTGATTAAAAAAGAAGGTTGGGGTAGTGGTTGGGCCAATGGTAACGTTCTGCGATTTAACACCATCGCTTGTAATTTCCCGGTCTGGGTGATTCGCACTGTTAAGCAGTCTGAACCTGCAGTAATTTCCGATGCTTTCCAAATCATGCTGCGCGGTGATATTGACCGTGTTATTTAAAGTTTAAATTCAATATGGCCGCTTTATGCGGTCTTTTTTATGGATATTAAAAAATGGTCGCAAGTACAGATATCAAGTTTTATGTGCATACCAATACCAATGCACCGCAATTAACAAATAATTTCGGCTGTATGATTAATGTGCTTGATGCATGTTTAATTAATGGTATTAATGTTGGTCAAGCAACATCATTAACAGCAACCGGCACGGCAGCCACGTTACTTTTTGGAACAGGTCACAACTTAAAGCAAGGGCAAGTGATTAAGATACATGGTGCAGATCAACCTGAATTTAATGGTGAACATCGTGTTTTAACTATACCAAATAGCAATACAGTTACTTTTGAGTTGTTATCACCCTCGAGTGTATCAATAGCAACAGGCACCATCAATGCTTCTTTACCACCACTGGATTGGGAAAAGCCTTTTTCGGGCACAGGAAAAGCGGCTTATCGCTCCCCCAATACTATGTTGCCGACACGGCCTTTTTTGCGTGTTGTTGATGATATGGATGCCGCCTGGACTTCAACTTATGCCAAATATGCAAAGGTGGGTATCGTTGAGGAAATGACGGATATTGACACTATGTTTGGGGTTCAGGCACCGTTTGATAGCGCTAGCCCAAACAAGAACTGGGTTGGAACTGGTAGCGGCTCAAGTGCTCATAATGGCTGGGCTAAGTGGTTTTATGCTTTGGCATCTAATGAAGACACTAGCTCAATAAAGTCGGCTACGCCGCCAGAAGGTGCAAGGTCTTGGCTAGTGGTTGGTAATTCTGACTGTTTTTATATTTTCAACCGATTCCACACGGATTCTCGGTATGGGCAGCGTTTACTACCTCAATTCTTTGGTGCTATTGATACTGATTATAGTAAGGTATTCGGTCTAGCGGCTGTTTTTGACTACACCAGCGCAAGTACAAGCACTGCACCTTTTTCGGCTACACCTGTTTCTATTTCAGATATAGCAAATCATTTAATATTACAGCGTAATCATAATCTGAATGCCATTCCAGTTTTTTGTAACACAAAATCCCCTGCTGGAAGTAATGTCAGGTCTGGTTTCAGCAATTACATTGCTGCTCCAAGTGGCGCAGTTCCAGTTTTTTCATTCAAGGTTCCTGTATATGAGGGATCCACGCCTAGAGGGGTGATGCCTTTAATTGAGTGGTTGCAGCAGACTACACCATACGCAGACCTGACTTTTTTTAAAGATAGTCAGAGTTATAAAATTGCCGCGAATTGCATGGCTTACGGAGACGGGCAGGTACTCTTTAATTTAGGGAATTAATATGCTTTTTGATATAAAACCAAACATAAACCCACATGCTTATGATTTTAGCGTTAATTTTGAAAAACCCTTGAGTATAAAAGGGGTGGTAACAAAGCAAAATGTCAGAATACCCTGCAAGGTTAGGCTTTACGATAAACAGTCTGGTAGTTTCATTAAGGAAGTAGCCACAGATGACCAAGGAAATTATGAATTTACCCAAATCTCAAAAATGGTCTTTTTTATCGTGGCTCATGACCCAGCCTCTCAATTCAACGCTGTCATTCAAGATAACGTGGTGCCAAAATGAGTAAAACATCGATCAATGCTCGGCTTGCCATGATTCAAGCCTTTTCGGAATTTATGGATAACGGTAGCCAAAGTGCTACCGTTATTTTTTATGAGGGTGTGCAGCCTGCAAATACAGACGTTGCGGCAGATTCTAACAATGCTTTGGTCACTTTGGTTTTTCCTGAACCCTGCATTAAAGAAACTACGCCAACTTATGTTGAATTACATCCCACTGATACAGGCTCGGTGATTAAGTCGGGCACAGCTACATGGGCACGGATTTATAATGGTGCGGGCGAGGTGGCAGCAGATCTAACTGTGGGTACTGACATTAGCTTGGCTAATACCAATTTGGTCGTGGGCGGCACACTGTTTATCCAGTCCATCAAACTTAGACCGTAACTAAAAAGGGTGCTCATGTGGATTTTAAAAATAAGCTCGGCACCGTTGATGTACACAATCTAAACTTAAACTTTAAACCGGATAACACTGATAGCCATAACATCATTCTGAATTTTGAGCACCTGGCCGATGGCTCGACTAATCTCAACTTTGGGGATGATGTATCTGCAGTTGTTGATACGGTTTTAGAGACTGATTTTAGTTTTGAAGTCACTGTAATTTATGCCGAAAGTGATTTAAATACTGCAGTCATAGACACGGTGCTGGATTCCGAGTTTAGCTTTGAAGTTGTCGCAGTCTTTAAAGACAATATTGATGTCATTGGGCAGATTGATACCGTCCTAGACACCAGTTTTAGCTTTGAAATTGTTGCTGAATTCGCTGAAAACCTATGTACGATTGATACAGTTCTTGATACAAACTTCATGCTTGAGGTCGAGGCACTATTCGATATTAACCATGTTTTGGGTGTATCAATAAATCTTAGTACACAGTTCAAAAAAGCCATCGCAAGTTTAAGCGTGGTGGAAATACCGTGGTCAAAACCAATTCTAAGAGTCTCAAATGAGGCTCTTTTTTATGAGCAGGGTTTGGTTTTATGTAATCAAGCAAATATTCAGTACGAGCAAGCAGGATCATTGAGTCGCGCGATCAGATCCATTCATGAGCAAGCAACTGGTTTAAATTCTGATGCATATATGCACTGGGAGGAAGGTGATAAGCGCTTTATTCATCAACTCTATGTACATGAAGAGTCAATTAAGCTGCGTCACAATCGCGAATCAAAATGGCAAGAAATGATTCGTCGGCGTAAGCAATTCACCTACTCACATGAAGTCGCTGAGCAATTTGAGAAGCGCTTTTCATTTGAATGGGATAAAGGCTTAGAGATTATCACCAAGTCAGAATTGCCTTGGGATAAAGCCAAATCCATACATTATCGCAAGCATCCGATCCAACCTTGGCCAAAGCCTGAATTACCTAAATATGAAGGTAGCGGTGATTTAAATTTTGTCTGCTTGTGTCATGACGTTGATTCACACAATGTCATTTTAAATTTTGGTGCGGATGATTGTATTCCAGCACTGCCCAATCGTAATTGGTGGTATATCGTGAATAATTTAAGTGCTGAACGCTTGGATAATGGTGAGTCGATTAAGGTCATTAATGGCACATACAACGGCAGCCGCAGCACTTGGTGCTGGTCATACTCAATTAACGTGGCACACACTGAAAAAGAGAAGTTACAGCCAATCAATGACCTACCAGTGATTCTGAAATTGATGATCAATGGCTTTGAACATCATGTGTTACTTGAGACTGAAACAGAAACGATTAAGTTTGCGAATAAATCTTATACCTATGATGGTCGAAGTGTTACAGCGTTGAATGCAGTAGATTACGCTGCAAAACGATCCTTTATTCAAGACAATGAGCGAACGTCTGTACAGCTCGTGCAAGCAGAAATTGATCGAGCTCAATCTGGTACCGAATTGGATTGGAAGTTGATTGATGATGTGGGGTGGATCGTACCAATTGAGAGTCTGAGCTATGCAGAACTTGCACCTTTGGATGCAATAAAGCATGTTGTTGAAGTTGGTGGTGGTTTCATCTACAGCCAAAAGTCAGGTAATACGCTTTCAATCTTGCCTCGTTATAAAAAGGGCTATTGGGATGCAATGACTGTGGACGACTACGATATTCTGATTTCACAGAGTATCGTGATTCAACAAACCATTGAACAAAACAAGGATTACATCGCCGACTTCAATGCCATTAATGTCGTGAATAGTCGAAGTGGTGACAGCCTGACTGTGAAACAGCGCAATACTGCAGGTGATATTCCTCTTGAGGCTGTGACTGGTCCAATGTTCGATGTCGTGTCGGGTGCAAGCTTTGGCAAGATGGAGTTAATTAAAGCCAATATTCAAGAATTCCACACCTTGTCTGGTTTACCGGTCTCTCAAGAAATTGGAGAAATGCTGCCGGGTAAAACCGTGGCATTCCACGGACAGTGGTGGGGAGTCATTGATTCGGTGAGCGGTTCATTTAGTCATGGCAAAGTCACAGAATCTATCAAAGTGGAGCGCATTCATCGTGAGTAATCCATTATTTGAACTTCGCAAACTACTGAACCCGACGCATGTTGAGTTAATTGGAACAATTACTTCTTCAAACCATCCTGAATATCGTGTTCAAGTGGATGGAGGATCTGGACCTGTGCTTTGCACAAGCGGGACAGCTTACAACATCGGCCAACGTGTATTCATTTCAAATCAACAAATTTTACGGCCAGCACCATTAGGTCAACACAGTCAGATTGAAGTCTGAATCATTTAAACAATGGCACCGAAAGGTGCTTTTTTATTGCCAAAAATTAGGGGGCGCAATGTCGAATGACTACACAACTGATCCACCGATAGCAACAGCAGGGCAGTTGCTTGCTATCTCAGACAAGATCAGCGACATATCAAAAAATATGGATAAGTTAGCTGAAATGCCTCAAAAACTTGACCGCATGAATATGCAGTTGGAGCAGCTTAATAAAGACCATCAGCAGACCAGAAGTGATTTGTCGCAAACACGCGACAATCTGCAAGAAGATTTAGAACGAGCAAAGTTAAACTTCAAAAGTGAGATTAAGCAGCTCAGGAATGAAGTTGAGCCAAGATTTAAGGAGGTGGACTCACAGATCAGAGTGCTACATGAAAGTAAAACCAAAATTGATAGCATTACTAATCTTGTGCGCTTTGGGGGCATTTTCTTAGCAGGTTTATTCGTCGTCGCTTGGAATACTCAAACATCCAAGACAGACACAGTAAATACTCAAACCACGACCAACGCTCAAAGCATTCAGGTTCTTGAAAAACAATCTGACCAACTCTTAAGAACGGTTGAAGAAATCCGCAACAAAATTTATGAACGAAATATGAGAGAGGAAAAATGAAATTGATTGATAACTGGAAACAAGCTTGGAAACTCAAGTCGGTACAAGTGGGCGCATTAAGCGCCTTTTTTTATGCATTGATTTTATTCTCAGAGCAATTTTTAAATATCTGGAATGTTATTCCACAGGAACTTAAAAACAAGATTCCTGAAAACATTGCGGAGTGGGTTGGTGTGTTTGTTGGTGTGGCCATGGTGCTTGCCCGCCTGAAAAAGCAACCCGAACTGCACGATGTAAATCAATTTGTGACAATTACAGCAGGGCATAGCAACTCGGATCCGGGTGCGGTAAATGGCAAATATAAAGAAGCTGAATTGGTGCGACAATTCCGAAATGCTGTAGCACATTATCTTGCAGCCGCAGGCCTGTCTTATAAAACCGATGGCGCAGGAACAATCAATCTCCCGCTTACAAATGCTATCGCATTGGCGAAAGGTGCATCGATCGCAATTGAATTTCACATGAATGCATCTACAAATAGCCAAGCAAATGGTATTGAGACAATTGCCCTCCCCAAAGATAAGATCTTGGCTCAAAAATTATCTAAAGCTGTGGCCGATGTTTTTGGCAGTCGCTTACGTGGTGATAAAGGTTGGATTGATCAATCACAGTCAGCACGCGGTAAACTTGGATTTATCAATGCTGGTGGCTTGATTGTCGAGCTAGGCTTTATTTCCAATGAAGATGAGCTTGCTCGATTTAATGCGCGTTACTGGCTGGCTGCTAAGGCTGTGGCCAAAGTGTTGATCGATTATGAAAGTCGTAATTAAGGCTTTATTGCTGTGCCTCCTCTTATCAGGCTGCACAGCTCATTCAATTACGACGAATGTGAGTGTGGGGATATGCGTGAAGGTTATCTAGGTGCGGATTGTTTTTAGCTTTTCGAAAACATTATCCAAATTAGCCAATTCAGAAATATAGCCTAGTTCACCACTATAACTCTTTATCAGTATGCTTACTTGACCTTTGAGAGCCTGCCTATCATGCTGATACAACTTAATAGCGCCAATATAATCAATCATAAATCCTTGAAAATTATCATTCACAAGGTGCATTTGATTATCTTTGATTTGCCTATTTAAGATTGCTAATTTAAATGTAATCTGCGATTGAATGGGCATGATTTGGTTAAGCAGGTTTTCCTCTTCTTCAATGTAACCCTGCATAATATTAAATAGAGTTAAAATCAAACTTGATGTTTCATAAGCTACATTTCTGATAAATATTGTTTTTTCTTGAACCCTCCAATCATTAAATAAATAAGCTGCAATAAAAGCAGCCCAAAGCGTCGCAACCCCTCCAAAATAACTACCTAAAACATTAATAGCTTCCCTAGCTGCATTAGGTGAATCAAGACATAAAAATAAAACCCAAAATAAAATATAAGTTGCTGCGAGTATAGACACCCCGCCGACAACACTTAAAACAACTGGATTAATCTTCCTCAACTCCACACCCCACTCATCACTACAAAATTACTCTGTAAATTTAAAGCCCACCCGGGCTCCTTCCTAAAAATCTCTCCATTCTTAATCGTGTGCTCTATATAAAAGTAGGTCCATGTTTTCATATCCATCTCTTGTAGTTATTTTTTCCATCCAAATTATACCTATATATAGTCATTAAAAAAATGTAGACTGATTTGTAGACTGTTGAATTATATTTGTAGACTACTAGTGGTTGTTAGTGCGAAGTGTTGCATATATACAATATATTTAAAAACAATGATATACCGTTATTTACAGCCAATTAGATTAAACGCAGAACAATGTTCTCAGAACTGGCGCTTCTAAGTGAAGCAAAATTTGAGCAAAAAAAACGCAGCTTAGGCTGCGTTTTTTTTGCAAATGATGAGCTGAGAAATCAATCTTTAAACGTATCATTCAGTGCCTGTTGTACTGCTTCAACACGGGTCTTGCAGGCTTTATAGGCTTGCATCGATTCTTCAACGATTTTCATAAGATTATCAATATCGGGTTCTTGCTGAGATTCGAGTAATTCAGCATTACGTTTTAAAACTTCATAGCCTTCTTTAAAACTTAGAGTATCAGTCGTCATGATTTTTTACCTGTATATGTTGAATGTCAGCCGTGATGATGCCGTCTTGCATTTCAATTTCAATCGGTGAATGCGTTGAAGGCTGAAGATTTTTCGTTGCGCGAATGGCGTGACCTTGCTGCCGCACGATGGCATAACCTTTGGAGAGCACATGTGCAGGGTTTTGCAACAAAGTCTCACGCATGAGTATTTCAATATTCTGTGCAGCTGTTTTAAGTTGTAACTGAGCAAAATAAGCAGTGTTATCTTGGTATTGCTGTAAGAGCCGAGTTGAGTCATTGATTTGACTTTGAGCCAAGGTCTTTATGACCTGTAGCAACTGATCATTTTGACTTTGATACAGAGCAATTTGATGTTGAGAGCGTAGTTGAAGGCTTTGTAATGCCTCTAAAACTTCCTGAGTTCGCTCAACAATATGATTACGAATCCCCCCAATCACTTTACTCGGGGTGTCGAAAGAACGATGTGCAATTTCATCTAAGATCGTACGGTCTTTTTCATGGCCGATACCGACCCAAATTGGCACGCTACGCTTAGATAGAAGTACAGCCAAATCATAATCATTCAGATAAGCAAGATCGTTAACAGCACCGCCACCACGAATAATCACGATCAAATCTGGCGCAGTTTGAAAGTCATTGGCCCATTGTCTTAAACCCAGTGCTAAAGCATCTCGGATACTTTGTGCTGCGGTATTTCCTTGAAAGGTTGCAGCATGATAGACAAATTCACACACGCCAGCATGTTGTAGTGCATCTGCATCTTTTTTAAAGTCACCTAAGCCAGCCGCATTTTCAGGCGCAATAACCAAGACATGCTGAATATCAAATGGCGCAGGCAAGTTTCGATTTTTATGAATCAGACCTTCGCTGGTGAGTTTTTCTAAAATTTGTTGATAGCGTCGAGCCAGATCACCCAAAGTAAAACTCGAATCAATTTCTTCGATATTGACTGAAAAGCCGTACTGCGGGTCAAATTTGGCACGCACTTTAACCAAGACATTTAAGTCACGACTGAGCTCAATGCCGCTTTCACGTTCAAATTTTCCGACAACTTTATTTGCAGTAAATTTCCAAATTGTGGCCTTACAACTGGCAATGACTCTATCACTTTCTTGTTCTTTTTCAGCTAATTCTAGATAGTAATGTCCACCTTTGATGTTTAAATTTCGAATCTCGGCTTTGACCCACACGGCATCATCAAAAGCCAATTGAATGACTTCTTTGACCGCAGATAGGTATTCGCTCAGCGTTAATTGAACATCAGACATAATTTAAAATAGGAGAATATACAAATGAATATTCATTTAAATACTAAATAAATATTCAGCAATTGCAAATGATCATTTCGGTTAACACAGCAGACATTAACAGCGCCACTACAGCGTAGCGTTTCAATCAAACGTTTTATTTCACACGGAGCAGTTCGTTCCAATTACTCAGATAAGCGGGGGAACACAGATTTTTCTTCATCCGCCATGTTGCAGCATCGTCCTGCGCTAAGCCGATCGAGACAAAATGATGCCCAAATTTTTTTTGAATATCGTCGATGGTGTCGGACAGTTTCAAACGGCTTTGTCTTAACGCCATATCGCAAAACAAATCTGGGGTAAAATTTTGTTTTGGAATGATTTCTAATAACACTACACCGGCTTTTTTATATTTAAATCCCGCTCTAAAGATTTTTTCGGCGGCACGCGTTGCTGCTTGGGTGATACTAATTAAGTCATCGGTATGCTCATTCAGTGTAATGGCCAGATAAGGTGCGTATTTTTCAGCAGAATTAAAGCGACTCGTTTGAATAAAAACTCCCACCATACGACATAGAGAATGATCTGCTCTTAAACGTGTGACGGCTCGCGCGATATATACACGAATAGAGGCCTTAATATCTTCCAGTTCGTAGACTGGCTGACCATAGGAACGACTACTGATAATTTGCTGTTTGCTCGGTGCTTCTTCTTCAATAGACAGACAAGATAGACCTTGCAGTTCCAAGACGGTTTTTTCCATCACCACACTAAATTTTTTTCGAATATCTTTAGGCTGTGCATTGATCAGATCTAAAACATAATGAATGCCAAGCTGATTCAGGGCTTTTGTATGATTGCGACCGACGCCCCAAACTTCATTGACTGGTGTCTGCGCAAGGAGTTGTTCTGAGGAACAAGGGTCCATTTCAACTAAATTGCACACACCGTTCAAATAAGCATTTTTTTTGGCAAAATGGTTGGCCATTTTGGCTTCCGTTTTAGAGCGACCAATCCCGACACAGCAGGTTAAACCTAGCCATTTTAGGATCGTATCTCGTATTTCTTTGGCATATAGGCTCAAATCAAACAGTTCTTGATAGGCAGTGAAATCTAAAAAACACTCATCGATCGAGTAAACTTCACGGTCTTCGGGGCCGACATACATGCCTAAAATATTCATAAATCGATTAGACATTTCGGTGTAGAGAGCATAGTTACTCGACAACACCTGAACATGATGCTGTTGGATTAAATCCTGAATTTGATAGACCGGTACAGCCATTTTAATCCCGAGGTCTTTGGCTTCCTGACTTCGAGATACAACACAGCCATCGTTATTGGACAGCACGACGACAGGGACATTATTGAGCTTTGGGTTAAAGACACGCTCACAACTGACGTAGCAGTTGTTAAGGTCAACTAACGCAAATATTTTATTTGCAGCTTTCATGGTGAATTCTTGTGTTTAGGTGTGTGATGAGCGCTTATAAAATTGCTTTAAATTAAAGGTCACGACACCCTGAACAACGATAGATTCGCTATCTGAAGGGATAATATGCGCATAGGCTGGATTTTCTGCTTTTAGCCAAATTTTGGGTAAGACTTTATTGGGGTCACCAAAAATGTCGGCAATTTCTTCTTTTGACATTTTTGCGGTGATCATCAATCGCTTTAAGGTGATTTCACGATTATCAATCAGTGCAACCACGATATCGCCATGTTTGGCTTTTAAGCTACGATCGACTAAAAAAGTATCATTAATTTCAAAGCCGGCGTTGAGTAAAGACTCGCTATCGACATGCGCAATAAATGTAGCGAGCGGGTTAATTACCAAATAATCATTTAGGTCTAAGGCTTTTTCAAAAACATCTTTATTGGCGAAAGCTGGGCCAGCAGGAATACGTTCCAAGGCAACGGGAAGTTCAATACAGGTATTTTTCTGAACAGGCTGAACATTGAGCGAAGAATCCAAAAATGGATCCATAGATAGTTCTTGAGATTGCCTTTCAAGCAGGGCATTGATGGTGGGACTGGGTTTGCCATCTGCGCCCATGAGCTGTTGCAAAGACGACCAAGCTTCGTCCGAAAAATAAATCGGCAGTTTTTTTGACATATTTTGCTCCTACGCAACGTGGCGTGTTTGAAGAAAAGTACTTTTTTAGCATACGCGTTGAGCAGGTCATTTTTCAAATTTATAAAACCTTTAAAATCAAAGCTGCGACAAGTTTAGTCGTTTTAAATATTGCAAAAATCATCATCAGTTCAAAGAAAATGACGTTCTGTATTTTGAACATAGGGCACATTGCTGCCGAATTACAGAACGTGGAATGACAGCTAAAAATTGCAATAAATAACTCGTTTATTTGGCACAAACTTGATAAGTTAAATTTTTATATTCAGAAATAGACTTGATGAAAAATATATGGATTTTAGCTGCACTGACAGCATTTATGGCGGGTTGTAGCACAACACAGCAAACTGAAACGACACCAAAAAAAATTGGTATGGCAAATCCAGCCAGCCAGTATTGTGTAGAACAAAAAGGTAAACTTGAAATTCGTGATGAAGCAAATGCTCAGGTCGGGTATTGTCATCTGCCAAACGGACAAGTGGTTGAAGAGTGGGCATTATTCCGTAGTAGCCAAACTGAATGTGTCGCGGATAAAGCCAAGACGCTGATTGGCCAAGCAAAATTGACTGAAGATCAGATCAAGGCGATTAGCCAAGCTCAAATTGTCCGTTTAGTAAAACCTGGGCAGCCAGTAACAATGGATTATCGTGTAGAGCGCGTCACCGTCACTGTAAATCCAATCAATCAAAAGATTATTCAAGCAACTTGTGGTTAATTTAAACGCATAAAAAAGGCCCGAAAGGGCTTTTTTTGTTTGTTCGGTTGCGACTAATTTAAATGACAAATCCATTACGATCTTTTATATTGCCCCTCGTAAGGAGAAGTTCATGAAAAAGTTATTTGCTTTATCCGTTATGGTGGCTTTGGTCGGCTGTGCTGAAAAAAAACCATTAACCCCTGAAGAGCAGTGGCAGGGTTACTGCCGCAGTGTAGGTAATGCTGCACGTACGATTATGTTAGATCGTCAAAATGCAATTGAAAAAGACAAAGCAGTTGAGCATGCCAACAAAATTGAGGATGAAACCACCAAAGGATTTATCCTGAACATCATTGATGAAGTTTATGCCTTGCCGCAAGCTGAGATTAATACTGATGTTGAAAAAGCACGTGAAAAAATTCGTGCTGAGTTTACTGAAAAATGTATCGCAACACCGCATACCGAAATGCCAGATTATAAACCGTTCTAAGGAACGGTTTTTTATGCGAGAAAGCGCGTAAAGCAAAACCTAAAGGCTCTATTCAGCAGTGAGTAGTTACAACGGGGCAACTATCCGTTGTTTAGCCATATGATGGAGTTCATGCTTATTTTGCGAATGCATATTTATCTTCGGGTTACTTTGAATATGAGATGCTTAAAGATTTTTAAATAGCCTAAGCAGAGAGAAACACAAATTGTGACAACTTGCTAAATCATAAATATAGAAAAGCAAATCTTTTTAATGAATAATGAAATGGAGAATAAAAAACAGTAGAGGAGCAGAATATGGACGTTATAGGTTATATGCATCACTCAGATCTACTCCTAGAAGATGAACAAGGCGTAGCAATTATCGGTGGTGGGAACTACGTGCTCAGCATTGGAGATAAAGTCACATTACGCCAAAAAATAGATGAATTTTCTCAGCGTTATTTGGTCGATATCAGCTTTGCAAGTAATCAACATCAAACCACATGTCAGGACGAATGGTGCCTCAGATTTACAGGCGATCGAGCAGAACTTCAGCAATATATCACTGCAACCACTGTACACTAAGGTGGAATATCCAATACTGATAAAAACAGGCAACATTTAGTTGCCTTTTTTTGATGGTTAATTTTAGTCAAAAGTTAATATGCGCAAGAAAAGCGTGTTCTAAGTATTGATTTTGCTTAATGTATAAACGATATGAGGATCATTTATTTATAAAATAACGGGCATCACGAAGAAACACTTGTAGTGCATTAACTTTTAACTGGAATTTTAGTAAAATTTAGCAGTCCATATTATTTGCGTAGCTTTATTTAAAGCAGGAATGCGTAAATAATTTTTTAAAAAAGAGGAATAACACCGTGCTAGAAGCTTACCGCCAACACGTTGAAGAACGTGCCGCACTCGGAGTCCCACCGAAGCCACTTGACGATGCTCAAACAGCTGCATTAGTTGAATTATTAAAAAACCCACCAGCTGGCGAAGAAGCATTTTTAGTTGATTTACTAGAAAACCGTGTTCCAGCGGGTGTTGACCAAGCTGCATACGTTAAAGCTGCTTTCTTAGCTGCTTTGGCAAAAGGTGAAGCGACTTCTCCACTAGTAACTAAAGAACGTGCGGTTTACCTACTAGGTACTATGCTTGGTGGTTATAACGTTGCTCCTTTAGTTGCACTTCTTGATGATGCAGAGCTTGGTGAATTAGCTGCTGACGCACTTAAGAAAACTCTTCTTGTATTTGATGCCTTCCACGACGTTGCTGATAAAGCAAAAGCGGGCAATGCGAATGCACAAGCAGTTATGCAATCTTGGGCAGATGCTGAATGGTTCACTAGCCGTAAAGACGTTCCTGAAGAAATCAAACTTACAGTTTTCAAAGTAACTGGCGAAACGAACACAGACGACTTGTCACCTGCACAAGACGCGTGGAGCCGTCCAGACATTCCGTTACATGCTAATGCAATGCTTAAAAACGTACGTGACGGTATCAATCCAGAAGTTCCTGGCGAAGTTGGTCCACTTAGCCAAATCAAAGAGCTTATCGCGAAAGGCAACCAAGTTGCTTACGTAGGTGACGTTGTTGGTACTGGTTCTTCTCGTAAGTCAGCAACTAACTCTGTACTTTGGTTCTTTGGTGACGAAATTGCTCACATTCCGAACAAAAAAGATGGTGGTTATTGCTTAGGTTCTAAAATCGCTCCGATTTTCTTCAACACTATGGAAGATGCTGGTGCATTGCCAGTAGAAATCGATGTTCAAAACATGAACATGGGCGATGAAATCACGCTTAAAATCGACCACGCTGCTGCTAAAGTAACTGCGTTCAAAGACGGCGTTCAAATCGCTGAATCTGAACTTAAAACTCCAGTTCTTTTAGATGAAGTACGTGCTGGTGGCCGTATCAACCTTATCGTTGGTCGTGGTTTAACAACTAAAGCTCGTGAAGCTCTTGGTCTTGCACCTTCAACTTTATTCCGTACTCCAGTTCAACCTGCAGCTACTGGTAAAGGCTTCACTCAAGCTCAAAAAATGGTTGGTCGCGCTTGTGGTCTTCCTGAAGGTCAAGGTGTACTTCCAGGTACTTACTGTGAACCTAAGATGACTACTGTTGGTTCTCAAGATACAACAGGTCCAATGACTCGTGACGAACTTAAAGATCTTGCTTGCCTAGGCTTCTCTGCTGACCTAGTTATGCAATCTTTCTGTCATACAGCTGCGTATCCAAAACCAGTTGACGTTCAAATGCAGCACACGCTTCCTGATTTCATCATGAACCGTGGCGGTGTTTCTCTACGTCCAGGCGATGGTATTATCCACTCTTGGTTAAACCGTATGCTTCTTCCAGATACAGTTGGTACTGGTGGTGACTCGCATACTCGTTTCCCAATCGGTATTTCATTCCCAGCGGGTTCTGGTCTTGTAGCGTTTGCTGCTGCAACTGGCGTTATGCCACTAGACATGCCTGAGTCTGTTCTTGTTAAGTTCAAAGGTAAAATGCAACCTGGTATCACTCTACGTGACCTAGTACATGCGATTCCTTACGTTGCGATCCAACAAGGTGACTTAACTGTAGAGAAAAAAGGTAAGAAAAACATCTTCTCTGGCCGTATCCTTGAGATCGACCTTACAGAAATGGAAACTGACCTTACTGTTGAGCAAGCGTTCGAACTTTCTGACGCATCTGCTGAACGTTCAGCTGCTGGTTGTTCTATCACGCTTTCTGAAGAGAAAGTTGCTGAATACCTTCGTTCAAACATCACTATGCTTAAGTGGATGATTTCTGAAGGTTATGGCGATGCGCGTACTATGGCTCGTCGTGTTGAGAACATGGAAAAATGGTTGGCTAACCCAAGCCTAATCAAAGCAGATCCAGATGCTGAATACACTAAAGTGTATGAAATTGACCTTTCTACAATTACTGAACCAGTTCTTTGCTGCCCGAACGACCCAGATGACGCTAAATTGCTTTCTGACGTTGCTGGTACAAAAATTGACGAAGTATTTGTTGGTTCATGTATGACTAACATTGGTCACTTCCGTGCGGCTGGTAAACTTTTAGACAAAGTTCCTGGTGGTTCTTTATCTACTCGTCTATGGTTGGCTCCTCCAACTCGTATGGACGAACGTCAATTGATGGAAGAAGGTTTCTATAACATCTATGGTAAAGCTGGCGCTCGTACAGAAATGCCAGGTTGTTCATTATGTATGGGTAACCAAGCACGTGTAGCTCCGAACACTACTTGTGTATCGACTTCTACTCGTAACTTCCCGAACCGTCTAGGTCAAGGTGCGAACGTTTACTTAGCTTCTGCTGAGCTTGCTTCTGTTGCTGCTGTACTTGGTAAATTACCAACTCCAGCTGAGTACCAAGAATACGCAGCTCAAATTGATAGCATGTCTGCAGACATCTACCAATACTTAAGCTTCGACAAAATGAGCGACTATACTGACGCTTCTAAAGATGTTGATACTAAGAAAATTGCTGCTGCTCAATTGTCTTAATTGATTGATAATTAAGCAATTGGTGGTATAAGATAAGGGCTGAGTAATCAGCCCTTATTTTTTGAGAATTTTATGATAGATGATTTAAATAAAATTAAAGAGATAATTAATAATTTAGAACAAATAATAAGTAAATTAAAAATTAAACTTCCTGATATTGAAGTTGATGAAAAAGTTTTAAAGTTTTATAAAGTAATAATGTCAGAAATTAATCTATTGTCTGAAATTCATGAAGATATTGTATATAGAGCAAAAAATCTTATACGTATACTAATTATGATTTAAATAAAAATCCATTTAATGGACAAGGTGCGGAGTATATAGCGAAAAATAATCAAAAAATTATTGTTGAATTATCAAATATAGAAAAATCTATTGCAAAATTTATAGAGAAAGTGGATGAAGGAGTTTATGAGAGTAAGCTTGAAGATTCAATGTTGAATATATTTGCAATAAAAGAAATGCTTAAGGATACATATGGTAAATTTGGTTTAATTGATTTTACGCTCTGTAGTAATTTTCAAAGTGATCTTGATTTTAACGAAAAGAAAATTCGTGAACTTTCTAAATCTTACAAAAATTTAGATAATGAATTTAAAGAACTTAATCTCTGTACACGACAAAAATAGATAACTCATTGAAATAATGTCACAATAATTGTTTTCTAACGACGAATACTATGACACATCTCAATGAGTTATATCTTATCTTAAACAAATCTCTAAAATGGAACAAGTCACATTTAAAGTGCTTTGCGCTCATCATGCTTGTGATTATTTTAAAGCAAACATGTAATCTTTCTTCTGCATCTAAAGCCTTGCCCATCAAGTGTTTACCACAATCATTTTATCGACGTATGCAGCGCTTCTTTGCAGGTCAGTATTTTGATTATCGTCAAATTTCTCAGTTGATTTTCAATATGTTTTCATTCGACCAAGTGCAACTGACTTTAGATAGAACCAATTGGAAATGGGGAAAACGAAATATTAATATCCTGATGCTCGCAATCGTTTATCGTGGAATAGCGATACCTATCCTTTGGACATTGCTTAATAAACGTGGAAATTCAGATACGAAAGAGCGTATTGCTTTGATTCAACGCTTTATAGCCATTTTTGGTAAAGACCGTATTGTGAATGTGTTCGCAGACAGAGAGTTTATCGGTGAGCAGTGGTTTACATGGTTAATTGAACAAGACATCAACTTCTGCATTCGTGTTAAAAAAACTTCATTGTCACCAATCATTTAGGAAAGAATCATAAAATTAGTGATTTATTTCGCCATCTTAAAGTTGGTCAAATTGAATGTCGTAAACGACGGATTTTGGTTGGTCGGGTGAAACTATATATAAGTGCACTACAGTTAGAAAATGGAGAGCTTTTACTCGTCGTTTCTCCTCAGTTTAATGCCAATGCTATTCAGGATTATGCATTACGCTGGGAAATTGAAACCTTATTCAGTTGTCTCAAAGGACGCGGGTTTAATCTTGAAAATACGCGCTTGACAGACCCTAGACGAGTGAAAAAATTGATTGCGGTGTTAGCTATAAGCTTCTGTTGGTTGAATATATCAGTAATAATGATCCACTAATTACACTTAAAAGTAGTCCACTTAATTCACGCAAAAACCGGCAAGATCATGACCTTAAAATTCATTAACAATCATTTTAAGATCTAATGCGTATTCTTATCCAACTGGACAACGGTTCTACGTTTATAATTCCACCCCATATTATAATAATAAATATTTCAGTATAATTTTAATAAGTATTACAAAAGGTCTACCTGCTTTTTTATCTTCCAAATAGACCAATAGTATTTATAGTTCAATGAAACTTAAGAAATTTACTTACTTATCTGTTTCCATTTCAATCATAAACCTAGATTTTCGCTGATTTTTTATGTCTCCCCATGGCATTCTTCTTTGTTTAGGATACGAGACATACAACCACCGTTTAGCTCTTGTTATAGCGACAAATGCACTATTACGTTCTTCCTCAAGTTCTTTTTGTGAAAGTGCACGATAATCAGGGAATACTCCTTCACACATCCCCATTAAGAAAACAATATCTTTCTCTAAACCCTTCATTGTATGAACTGTACTAAGAGTTAAACCTTTTTCAGAATTACTTTCAGAAAGCTGTCCTAACACTAGTGCATTCCTAAAAGCTGTCAAAGAGTCTCCAATGCCTTTTCTTTTAAATCTTGTCCATGTGTGATCAAATTCATCTAACTCTTCAAGACTTCGTTTAATATCCTCATATTCTGCATCTAAAATATTTAATTTATCTTCACGATAAATAGTGAATTTATCACGAAAATCTTTGATTAATTTAGGTATTTTAGGGTTGTTAATTTCCAAATTATAAACAGCTATTAATAATTCTGAGAGCAGTTGATGATTAGAATCACTTGAAATATTCATTTTTTCTGCTAAGTCTAATAACAAATCATTATTCCAATTTACCGGTTCATCTAATTGGAGCAGTTGACATAATTTTTTACCGTTCACCCAATCCTTTGGATTCAGCTTAATTCGAATAGAGAAATCTAAGGTTTTAGCAAATTTAGTTGAAGGCTCAAGCAGCCTTTCTCCTTTCTTAAGAGAATAGACAATATTGTTATCTTTAAGACCACTCTCTAAACTATGAAACACGAAACGATTTCTCGCTATAACCACCATCTTTTCGAGTGTGATTTCACCTTCAATTTCATCATGTACTCTCATTTGAAGTAAATTTTGAATCTGAGCTACTATCCCTTTAGCTTCATCTATTTCATTCTCATACTCATTGAAATGTACTTGCCCCTCTAGAGCATACTCACTTACAACCTGAGAATCAGATTTTAGCTTATTCACAACTTTAATAACTTCTCTAGTACTTCTATAGTTCTCTTTTAAATCATATTTATTTGGTAAAAAATCCCTAACAAATTCTTCACATAAATATCTATTAGATGATCCATTAAAACCATAAATCATCTGATTAGGATCACCAACCATAAAGACACTTTTTAATGTATCACCACAAAAAGCCTTGATAAATTCATACTGTATTTTGTTAAGATCTTGAGCCTCATCAACACAAATATGTTTATATTTAGCTCTATAAATTTTGGCTATCCAATCATGTGTTATCAATATTCTGTGTGAGTAAACTAAAATATCATCATAATCAATTCCTCCACTACGGATCATGGAATCTTGATAATCTTGATATATCTTCCATACATTTTTATTTGGATACTTTTCAAAAATATCAAACTCTGTAAGTAGCTCTCTTTTAATCTGAGCAAATACATCTAAATACTTCTGTAACTTCTTCTCCCTATCTTTTAACTCTCTCGAATCATCCACATTAAGATATTCATCAACATTTATGCCATCTTCACGTAAAGATTGCATAAAAATTTCCATTTTATCCTGATCTCTTTCATAAACATGAAGATTGGTAGGTAATCCCACAGTATGACCATATTTTTCAAGAATCCTTTGTCCCATTGAATGAATAGTCGTAATCCATGTTCTTTCTTGAATATTTTCCTCTAAAGATAATCGCATCAACATTTCATCAGCAGCTTTATTAGTAAATGTTAGCGCTATCACTCCATTCTTTTTTGTATTCGCTAAGATATATTTTATACGCTCAGTTAAGACCCTAGTCTTTCCTGCACCAGCAGATGCTAAGACCTGAATTGGTACATCCAGAGGAGACTCAACAACCTGAAGTTGTGTTTGTGAGAGATTCATATCCAATTCCAGTAGTTATTTGTTGAAAAAGATCTTTTAGTTTTTGTGGCAATTCATCAGCAGTTAAAGACACTAAACTTTCAGCAATAGCCTTTGCATACTGAGGTTTACTTGAATCTAAAATTTCAAGAATCGCTCTCTTTCTACCTTCATCTCCGCTAAAATCTCTAAGTGGCGATTCAAATATAGGTTGATTACATGATGTACATGGTGGTCTCGCCGATCTTGTAGGTTTTAATGGAGTACCATTTTTACGCTCTATCCAGTCTTCTATAAATTCTTCACCCTTTAGCGATTTAATAGAGCTCACTATCAATTCAATATAATTCTGTTCTAATAAATATCCTTCAAAATCTGTATCCTCTAAAATAGTTATATTATTACAACTTGCTAAGTCAACTTCTCCAAAGACTTTTTCATAGTTAGTCTTTAGCTCTCGTACAGTTTTAGATTCCCCATCAGAAAATATAAATACTGGTATATCAAAATCTTTAGCTAGTATAAGAAAAGGAAGATATTTAGCCCCTGAGCCGTTTACTCCAACAAAATTTACACCTAGCTCAAAAGGCGTCTTTCCAGAGTAAGCCTCAAATAACAATGGTAAAACTTGATCTTCTGTCTCTCCTTCAGAAAGAACTATGGCCCTTGAAAATAGCAATTCTCCTCTCGAATGAATCACTTCACGTTTTATTTTTCTTAAATCATCGTCTTCAAAATTTCCTCTTAACTCAAATACCTTTACTGAATCCTCAATAATCTTCAAGTATCTAATCTCATTAACATCTGCTAACCCAGCAATATAAGGTGAGTGCGAACTAATTATGACTTGGCCAGGGGAGTTAATTAATTGTTTATACAACGTCCTTTGAGCATTTGGATGTAAATGTGCTTCAGGTTCTTCTGCTGCCATGATTGGAAACAATGGCTCCATTTCCTCTGTATGTTTATGCACTAATAACTCAGAAAAGGCTTTAACAGAAAGCATAGATGCCCAACTTCTTGTCCCCATCCCATGGTATTCCATAGAAAATGAACTATCGACTGAGCTACCATAATGCACACTAAACCTTTTTGAAAAATCTCGTATCTTTTTCGGAAATGGTGTTAATTCAGTTGATCCTTGGCTGTTTAAAGATTGGTTTAATGCATCTAAATGGCCTTTTAGTTTTTTTAATGCATCACTTTTTTCGATGGCTGTGTGATTTACCGTAGCAACCATTTGTTCTAGTGATGCAACATCTTCTAGATTGTATTCTATACCAGAAAGAATACGACCAATAAAAGACGATTTCTCTTTTAATTCGCTGTGAATATCACGTTGAGCATCAATCGAAATAAACGGAATACAATCTAATTTTTTCTTTAATTTATTATTAATACTTACGTTTGTAATCTGCCAATTATCGAAGCTTGGCCAATTATCTAGATGATACCTTTCAAGAGTATATCCACCTTTAATCAAGTCAGGTTTGACAATAGTTCGAATAACTACAAATTGCTGCCCATCTGCTTGTGACTGTATCTTATCCTCAAAAGCTTGTTGCCAAGCTTCAGAAAAGCTCTCTTTTTGTTCATCTTCAAATGCGATAAACCTCACATCAATAATGATTTTCTTTTGATCAGATGTATTTTGATTTATATGAAAGTCTTCATCCGACAAAAAACGAGAATAATCTCCTAATGCTAACTGTAGTGCTTTAATGACCGAAGTTTTACCAGCATTATTTTGCCCTAAGAGTACCGTGACTTTAGACAAAGTCATTTCAAGATTCGAAATACCGCGAAAACCACAAACTCTGACCTTATCTAATAATATACCCAAAATTTTTCCCCAAAAAAATAATATAACTAAGCCACCGCATCATTAAACGCTTCAACAACCCCAAATATGTTGTCAGCATCCGCATCACCAAACACACCATCAATCCCTTCATAGTGGATCTGATTAAACGGTGGTTCATATAACTGCGCTGCTTCTAGCACGCCATTTTGAGTTAAATGATCAATTAGCATTTCCACAAAACGTATTTGTTTCTCGTTATACGTTGAGCCTTGCAAATACTTAGAAAAGGCTTCTTGTACCGCCTGACGCTCTAATCCGACCAGAGAACGAATGAAGAGAGGTAAGGATTTTTCAGTCCCAAAACATTCTTCAAATTTATCTCGGCTTTCAACTTCTTGAGCTTCAAAAACAAAGCGTTCTAACTCACTTAAATCAGTCGGTGTAAGAGTCAAACCACGTTTTAACTTTGCAATCGTAATATGATTTTCATTCGCTTTGATGAAACTTTCTACACGCTTACGGTACTGTGCAAGATTGACACCACTTGATACGACAGGAATATCAACCGCTTGCATATCTCCAATTTCATCATCAAGCATGGAGTAGACAATGGTTGAGGTTGATTTCTCTATAAGTTTGACCAAACCGCGAATACGTTTACGCATCGCCTCAAGCATTGGCAAGGTAATGCCTTTCCAATATTCAACGGTTTGAATGTCTTGAATTAGCGCAATCTGTTCTGCAACAACAGGAATATTTTCTTTGCTTTCCAGTTTAGAAGCAATTTCAATCACTTTATTGGCATAACTCTGAATCGCTGTATTGTTCTTTTGCAATACTGCCAACTCAAGGTTGTAGCAAAGCATATCAAACAGTTTGGCTTCTAAGGTTTCAGGCTCAAGTTGGTTTGGTAATTTAGAAATGTGTTCTCGTAACGTACCAATGGCAAGGTCATCCAAGTTGTTCCAAGCATCATCATTTTTGAAGTGTTCAACATGCTCAAGTTCAGATTTCACAATGAAATTCTCATTGTTCATGGACTTCACTTCAGTCTGTAAACTCTGACGCATATCTTGCTGTACAGCTTTTAATTCTTCGGTGGCATCGTCCTTCGCATTGAGCAGACTAATGATATTTAAACGTGCTTTAAACAAGCGTTGTCCGAGTGGCTCTGTGGTCGCAACAGGCGCACCATCTGGATTTTCATTGAAGTATTCAAAGTTAGAACAGTAGTCAAAGATATAAAATTCTTTTTTATCATCTTCAGGGCTAAACAATTCTTTGCAGAGTCGTGTACCACGCCCAATCATCTGCATAAATTTGACTTTAGAGCGAACCGCTTTAAAGAATACTAAGTTGACCACTTCAGGTACATCAATCCCTGTATCGAGCATATCCACTGAAATCGCAATCTGTGGCTCAGGTAAATCTTTCTTGCTAAAGTCATCAATTAAGCTTTGTGGATACTTAGTGGCATGAGTAATGACACGGGCAAACTTACCATCATATTGCGGATAGTTTTCATTGAAGCGATCAGCAATAAACTGGGCATGTTTTTGATTGACGGCAAAGATAATGGTTTTACCAAGACGATCACCGCCTTCGGTCTTAATACCATTTTCCATCAAGTGCTTGAGCATTAAATCAATCGTGCCTGTATTAAACAGCTCTTTATTAATCTTGGATGCTGAGACTTCTTCAGGTGCATCTTGATTGCCCCAATTTAGACTATCCCAATGTTGTTTTTCTTCTTCTGAGAGTTCATCATATTTCACGCCTTCACGCATGAATTTAAGTGGGACAGAATAGGCTTTCGGTGGCACAAGATAGCCATCGGCAATGGCTTGATCAAGGTCGTAGTAATCGGTTGGGACACCGCTTTCTAAGCCAAACAGTGCGTATGTATCACGATCTACTTCATCTCGTGGCGTTGCAGTTAAACCAACAAGCAAACTATCGAAGTATTTAAAAATCTCACCAAATTTTTGGTATACGCTTCGATGCGCTTCATCAATAATAATTAGGTCAAACATGCCTGTACCGAATTTACGTGTACCATCGGCATTCATTTCATCAATCAAACCCATCATGGTTTGATAGGTCGAGAAATACACTCGACCAACCTGATTTTTATCCTCAAGTAAATTAACGAATGAGGCATCTTTTAAATTGGCTTTAAAAGCGTTGTGTGCCTGATTGACCAATGAAGTTCGGTCTGCAAGGAATAATGCTTTTTGCACTACATTGGCTTTCATCAGCACATCGACCAGTGCAATGGCAGTACGTGTTTTACCTGTGCCTGTTGCCATAATCAGTAAGCCTGCACGTTCTTTACGTTGATAGGCTGCAAGCATGGCTTTGATGGCACGAGTTTGGTAGTAACGCTCGACAATCTCTGCATTGATCGGGAAGCTGCTTAAATCAGGGTTGTTCTTACGTCTTTCGATCAAGCGTTTGAGTTCTGCTTGTGTGTAAAAGCCATGAACTAAGCGTGGTGGGCCACCTTGCACATCATTCCAGATTCGGGTTTTGTAGCCATTGGTATAGAATATGACTGGTCGTTGTCCTGTTTGTTGCTCTAAACAGTCTGCATAGAGTTTGGCTTGTTGCTGTCCTATATCAGGATCAGTCGATGTGCGTTTTGCTTCAACCACCGCCAAAGGCAAGCCATTGGCATCATACAGCACATAATCCACTGCACCTTTACCCGATAGACTCGGCATACCTGTTACAGCAACTTCCTCTCGAACCGATGTACCTATTTCCCAGCCTGCTTCTTCAAGCATGAGGTCAATTTTAAGTTTTCGAGTTTCGTCTTCTTTATAGTCGGTAGGGTCTTCGATTTTGCTGTTGGCAATCTTGGCTTGTTCAACGTCTGCACGTTTTTGTGCAAGTTCAGCATCTATATTTGCAAGTAATTTTTCACGCTCTTCTAAACTTGCGGACAGTTCAAATAATTTTTGTTCACGTTCCCGTAAAGCTTTATGTTGTTCAGCAAACTGTTTTTCTTTAGCTTCTGTTTCTTTTTGCAGTTGTTCTTGGTTGGCGATGATTTGCTGAGTATTGTCAGCATTTGGTATTAGTTTTGGGTTAAATAAAATCGACTGTGAACGATCTTTTGATGGTGAACCATAGTTGCGTTCAAACCAAACATACATCAGGAATAAATGGCTGATGTGCTTGACGGTTTCTTCGGTGGTGAGTTGTTTGAACTTTTTCCCATGTACGGCACTGTTGCCGACCATGCGGATATTATCCATTTTGTCCCAAATATAGGGCGGGATAATTTCTTTAAACTTTATGTCGTTGAGTAAGTTATGCAGTGAAGCATCATAGGGTTGGGTCAGTTTTTTATCGTATTGATACAGCCACAGTACAAGGTTTTCAAGTGATGTTCGAGCCGCAGCAAGGGCAAATTGAGGGGATATATACGTGAGCTTTTCGGCTTCTTTAGCAGTCGCTGCCAAGCTTTTAAATTCAGGTTCTAAAAACTGAAAATTGCTCATGTATATATTCCCTCATATTTTAATTAAATGTTATAAAGTGCCGTTAAATGCTTGGGTTTGTAATGATGCAAAAAGATTGTCATTCTGCACTTCAGAATCACGCATTTTATCTTTTTGAATGTTAATTAACTTGGCAATTTTCTCAAATTTTTCGATCATATGATTAGCAGGTTTAATTAAATCAAATGACTTAAAATCCGTTGGAGATATATGTGGGACTGTAGTTTCAGTAATTCGACAATGTTTTTTAAATTCAGGCATAGAAAGTATTTGAAAAAGAAAATTTGCTCCGAAACTTTCTTTAACTCTTAACCTAGCAACACGTTGAACTAAAAGCATATTAGGGTCATTTTCTTTAACTAAAGTTATTTTAAATCCAGTTGAGATCCATGGACGATCCATAGCTACTAAAATATCATTTTGAAGAATTTTAAATCTTGAATATTTTTCAAGTTCTTTCTCATTCCAGTAAGCAGTATCATTCCAATCTAATGTATTTGGTAAAATATTAATACCTCTACATAACTTGATTCCTGAATCCTTAAAATCAGCACTTTTAAATGCAAAACCTGTTAAAAATTCAACTTCATCTTCAAATTTAACTTTTTCCCACCCTTTAGGATTACTGACAGGATCGCCAAACATATCAATAAACGTGGCTTGTAAAAGCTGATCTAACTTTTCAATCGCTTGCTGACGTTTTTGGCGTAGCTCATCCGCTTGATCTAAAATAGAAGCAATTTGGCGTTGTTCTGCAAGTGGTGGGAGTGGGACAGATACAGATTTAACTAATTCTGTATTTAAGTTTTTTACGACTGCACCTGCGGCTAAGCCTGTGAATTTTCGATACATAAAATCACTACCTAATAAGTGATAAAAATAATCTGTATCTACTTTTGTTTTGTCAGCACTTAAAACCAACCAGCCATCATGAATACAACCAGTCGTTTTCATGATGTAAGGACGACCAAAACTCATCGAATTAGTCAATAGAAAATCATTTGGATGCACTAAACGAGTTTTATGCAGACCTTCAGGTTTAATCTTTTTTTCAGTTTTATAAATATATTTTGAACTATTAGATGCATCTTTAATGCTAATCCAATTTAATCCATTAGGATCATCTGTAATATATTGATCAATCGGACGTGGAGAACCACCACGAGCAATTTCGAAAATATCACCTAACTTAACTTGCTCCCAACTCACTTAAGCATCTCCTTAAGCGTAGCCATTCCTTTTAAAATATCCTGCTCAAGCACTTCTAAATCCGCCAAAATCTTGCTTGGTGCTTCATATTCTACTTGCTCATACACCACTTCTTTATAACGGTTAATCGACAAGTCATAACCATTGGCAGCAATATCGGCTTTATCCACCATAAAGCTTTGCTCTGTGGCTTTACGGTCTTTTTCACCCTCTAAGTTTTTAAAACGGGCAATAATGTCAGGAATGTTGTTATTTTCATGCTTTGAACTATCTAGCTCATTGCGCTTATCATCAAGCGAATAACCATCCGCCTGCATATCATAAAACCAAACTTTGTCCGTACCGCCCGACATGGTTTTGGTGAAAATCATAATGGCAGTTGAAACCCCTGCATACGGCTTAAATACTCCTGACGGCATCGAAATAATCGCTTCAAGCTTTTGCTCTTCCACAATCTTTTGACGCAAATCTTTATGCGCTTTTGATGAACCAAATAACACACCATCAGGCACAATCACCGCAGCACGACCACCTGTTTTTAATAGACGTAAGAACAAGGCTAAAAATAACAATTCAGTCTTTTTGGTTTTAACTACGGCTTGAATGTTCTTGGCACAGCTTTCATTGTCCAAACTGCCTGCAAATGGCGGATTGGCAAGAATCAGACTGTATTTTTCCGCAATATGCGAATGCGCTTCACTTAAAGAATCACGGTTTTCAATTCGTGGGTTTTCAACACCGTGCAGCATCATGTTCATCGAACCAATACGAAGCATGGTGCTATCAAAATCATAACCAAAGAAAGTTTCTTCACTAAAACGTTTTGCAGCTTCAGGATTGGCAAAAATCTCAGTGCTGTAATGATCGTTTAAATATTCACTTGCAGCGACTAAAAAGCCCGCTGTACCACAAGCAGGATCACAAATGGTATCGGTTGGCTTAGGTTGCATCAACTCCACAATCATCTTGATGATATGGCGAGGAGTACGGAACTGACCGTTTTGACCTGCTGAAGCAATTTTACCGAGCATATACTCGTAAATATCACCTTTGGTGTCTTTATCATCCATTGGCACTTCAGCCAATAGGTCAACCACTTTGGTTAAAAGTGCAGGTGTAGGAATAGTAAAACGAGCATCTTTCATATGATGACTGTAAGTAGTGTCATCCTCATTACCAATATTTTTTATGAATGGAAAAACTTCATTAGCAATGGTGTCATAAAGCTGTGTTGGATCACCAAGCGTAATAAATTTAGACCAACGTAAATGGTCTTGTTCTGGCGTGAAAATTGGTTTTTCTACAGCAGTTTTTAAACGGTTGGCTTTCTTTTCTTTGGTGATTTGAATTTCATCGAGTCGGCGGATAAAGAGCAGATAAGTCATTTGCTCCATGACTTCTAGAGGATTGGAAATACCACCACTCCAAAAAGAGTTCCAGATCTGGTCAATTTTGCTTTTAATTTCGCCTGTAATCACAATGATGACTCTCAAATTTCTTTGAGGGTATTGTGGTAGAAATCAAGAAAAAAAGCCATTTGAATTAAAGGGGATGCGACAAGGCTTGGCGTTATTAGATGATATTTAAAAGTAAATCAGAATAAACTTAGCAATAACTCTTAATGCTACCATTTAAATTTTATGAATGATTTCCCCCAAGTAATAGTTTTTGACGCTTTTGGAACTCTTGTGAAAATTGGTGAGAGCCGATCTCCATATCGTAAGTTGATGAAATGGTTGAAAGATAATGGTAGAAAACCAGGCACAAAAGACGCCAATATTATTATGTCTAATGCTGTTGATATTGAGCAATTGACTAAGCTCTTTGGAAAAGTGATTCCAGCACCACTTTTGAATGAAATTAATGATGATCTACAGTTTGAGGTAAATACAATCGAACTATACGAAGATACTGTTCATACACTTAGAAGTTTAAAAAACCTTGGCTTCAAAATCGCGCTCTGTTCTAACCTGGCAATGCCTTATGGCGAAAGGCTTAAAACACTGCTTCCTAATCTATTTGATGTGGTTATTTTGAGTTACGAGGTAGGAGCAATAAAACCTGAACATCACATCTATGAAGTAATACGAGAGCAATTAGCCTGCCAAATGCCAGATATGCTATTCATTGGAGATAATCCTCTTTTAGATGTGGAAGTACCTATCACTTTAGGAATGTCGGCAAGGTTAATTGAAAGAAATAAAATGCAAAATTTAAGGGAGGTACTAAGCGATCTACTACCTAATGACTGATTCTCTTATGGTAATAACTCTTTGGGATCAACTTTCAAAGTATTCGCAATTTCATAAAGCTTATCAATCGTCATATTGACTTCTCCACGCTCTATACGCCCCATATAACTACGATCAATGCCACACTGCAATGACAGAGATTCTTGCGTAATATTTTTCTCTTTTCTTTTATTGCAGATTAATTGACCAATTTTGATGGATAATTCTGACATTTGAGATCAACTGTTTAAAAAACAGAAATATCAGCAATTGAGGACTATACATCCACGGACTATAATCCTCTTTTTATGTAGGTCTATGAAACATGGCAAAAAATTTACCTCTACTTGATCGCTTTTTTGACATTTTTGAAGAACATGAAATTATTGATTGGAAAGCTAATCGTTTTTGGCAGCACATGGAATCAGAATTTTTAGATAACACAAACAAAGTTAAGGGACAGATGTATAGATATTTAAAAATATTTGTACAAAAAGGTTTTTTAGTCGCCAAACCATCTAAAATAAATAAAAGAATATATTTATATAGTGCCTCTGAAAATTTAATTAGTATGCAAAAAAAACATAAAGAAGATAGATTGAATCATGTTTTTGAAGAAAATATTATTGATATAAAAGAAAATTTAAAAAATATAGAGATAGAATTGGATTTTATTAATAAATTAATTTTACAACATTCTGAAATTAGTGAGAAATTAGAAGAATATAAAAATAAAATATTAATAGATTTTAAGAAGTATGAAATTCAATTAAAGACAATTGAAAATGTTGTTAGATTTTGTTTTTAAATAAAAATAAACACCAAATAACAAAAACATATATTTAGTTATATCAACAACTTAAATATAATTTCAGCTTGACAAGAGCTGTTTTTTTATTCTAAATTTAGCTCAAATTTAGTCAAGTTTATTCAAATATGATCAAGTCTATTGAACAGGTAAAAGAAGATTTTTCTTCTACTGGAAAATCGATTGCTAAATGGGCTAGAGATAATAAATTTTCTCCTGATTTAGTATATAGAATTTTTAGAAACAACAAGATTCCACAACGTGGCGAAAGCCATAAAATAGCTGTGAAGCTAGGAATTAAGGAGCAAAAAGATATGGATTAATTTACATTAATTTTTTATTTAAACTGCAGAAAGTATAAAGACCCATGCGGCAACATGAGTCTTTATAGATTTGTCTTTAACTTGCACGTACAAGACAAATTTATTCTAAAAGACATTGATGCTTTTATCAATGTTTAGGGTGCTTTCTGCCTCATTTTTTATTCTGAGGTATAATTATGAACACATCTATTGAAAAAATTAGGCTAGTAATTAGCTATATATTTAGTCATAAAAGCAATCGAGAAATAGCTAAAATTGTAGAAATCTCTCGTGAAACTGTGTCAAAAATCAAGTCCTTACTAATTTTGACAGAATTAACTTATGAAGATTTTACTAAACTAAACAATTCAGAATTAGAACAAAAATTAAAAATTAATCGCTCAATAAAACGTATCAAAAAGTCACAACCTGACTGCGAAGCGATTTGTAGTGAGTTAGCTACGTATAAAGGGCTTACAAAGGCTATTCTTTGGGAAGAATATAGATTGAAAACTCATGGAAATGGTGTTGGATACACACGGTTTTGTGAACTAATAAATCAAGCACAAAAACAAAAAGACATTCCAATGAAGCAAGAATATTATCCGGGTGAAATAGTACAAATTGATTACAGTGGGGATCTTGTAGATATTGACTTATTTAATGGTGATGTAATAAATGCCAATATTTTTGTTGGGGCTTTACCTTTTTCTAGTTTAATTTTTGCTTATGCCACGGAATCACAAAAAACCGAAGATTGGATTCGAGGATGCTCTCAAATGTTTGATAAAATTGATGGTATTCCTCAAACTATTGTTTGTGACAATGCTAAAGCATTAATTACCAAACATAGAAATCGAATCGTTGAAGTTAATCCATATTTTCAAGAATTTTTAGAATTTCATAAAATTAATGTTCTTCCAGCTCGACCACGGAAACCAAGAGATAAGGCAGTCAGTGAAAATGCCGTGAATATTGTACAAAAGCAGATTTTAATGAGAATACGTCATGAAAAATTTACAAGTATAAAGGCTTTGAATGAAAGACTTGAATATATGGTGGATTGCTATAATCATAAAAAAACTAAAACTTTTTCGCAGGGGCGGATGGCTATATTTCTTGAGCATGAAAAAAAATTACTTAGACCCTTACCTTTAATCAAATACAAAGTATTGAATGAATATTCGAAAACAATAGTACCTTCTGATTATCATGTGAAATATTTGAACAATTCTTACTCTGTTCCTCATCAGTATATTAGAGAAAAAGTTGAGCTAAAAATTTTAGATAATCAGCTATATATCTATCAAGATAAAAAACTAATCGCTCAACATACGCTTCTTCAAGGCGAAGGAAAAATCTCTACATTTTATGAACATAAAACGGAGAATCATAGAACTACAGATTATCTATCGAAGGAAAGTATTTTAAATTGGTCCCAATCAATTGGCACTAACACGTTTAATTACTGCAATATGATTATTTGCAAAAACTCAAATTTATACAACAACTTAAATTATTTATTTGATTTCAGAAGTTGGGTTAATAGTAAACAATTCATTGATCGACTTGAACAGGCCTTATGTTATGCCTATAAATTAAAAATAGAAAATTTGGCTAGATTAAAGTCCATTATTGAATCAAGATCATATTTGGAGTTTGATCAACAAGATGTTGTAAAAGAACATAAAAATCTGCGTGGTTCCAGTTATTATAAAGGGGGTAAATAAATGTTAAATCCTCATTTATCAACATTACTTGCACAGTTGAAATTGCATGGTTTTACTCAATCATTAGATTCTAATATTGATGCTGTTTATTCAGGTGAAATCAATTTTGAAGAAGCTATGATTGATGCTTGTAAAACCGAGTTGTTAACTCGAGCACGAAAGCTCACTGAACGACTAATACGAAATGCGCATCTAAGATATCCTCATGCTTGTATTGATGAAATTAAGTTTGATATAGAACGTCGTGGCTTATCAAAGCAATTTGTTAATAGATTTTCAGAGTGCACTTGGATTAATTTACATAAGAACATGAGCATACAAGGTCCAACTGGGGTAGGAAAAACATGGCTTGCATGTGCTTTCGCAACTGAAGCATGTAAAAAAGGTTATAAGACTATTTTTTATAGAGCATCTGAGTTTTTTGAAGCATTAGAACAAGCTATAGATCAATCAAATGAAAAGCTTTTTATTAAAAAATTGATTAGATATGATTTACTGATAATTGATGATTTTGGTCTTAGTAATATTCCTCCAAAAATAGAAACTCTTTTACTAGAATTTATTGATAATTATTCAATATGCGGCAGCTTACTTATTACAAGTCAATTCACATATGATTTATGGCACACAAAATTCCAAGATCCTACCATTGCTGATGCAATTCTAGATCGAATTATCCATAACTCTTATACACTGGAAATAGATGGTGACTCAATGAGGAAAACTGTAATGCTAGATACAACTACCACTCTTTAAGAGTGGTAGATTTTAAAGTGAAATGGGTGGCAGATTTTGAGTGTGATATACATGTTGGTGTTACTTAACGGGTGAATGGCAACATAATCAAAAAAAAGCGATAAAAATAAAGAAGCATGGACGACTCTCAATGAGTTTATTTCGCTATGGTTTAGACTATGTTCAAATGGCGATTCAGCGTTTAATTGGTTTTGGGAAAAAAGAAGAGTTTAAGGAAATTTTGGCAATTTTAAGAAAGCAGAATCCTGATAGGATAAGGGTTCTGTGAAATTTGTCGTGTACAGAGGAACTTAATATAAATTATATTGACTTTAATAATAAAATTTCAGACTCTTTTAAAAAGCTTACTTCAATCAGTATTGAAATAAATACACTAGAAAATGAGCTATCATTGTATAAAAATAGCATTAATAAACAGTTATCAGAATTCATCTCAGTTGAAAAAAAGTATATTGATGATCATCTTGTAAATTTACTAAATAATTTAAATATTAAATTTGAAGAAGCCGAAGTACAGATTAATAATCAAATTGAAAAAATAGAAAACACTAGTAAAAGTTTTAACGATTTTATTAGTGATGAGACTTCTATTAAGTTAACAAATAACTTCAAAGAAAAATCTGAGAGTGAGAGGAAATGGTATTATGGCTTCAATATGGTTAGTGGGATAGCAATTATATTTGCTATTTGTATGTCGTATTTTAGTTTGACTGAATTTGCTGATAATCATGCTAAAAATTTCACCCAGTTAGATTTGTATTATTTAGGAATAAGACTTTTATTCTCTTTTTTAATTTTTTCGACAGTTGCCTTTACAAATAAATTGGCAAATAAGCATTATTATCATTGGAAGAAAAATGAAAGTACGTATTTAAAATTGACAGCACTTAACTCATTTATTGCAAACATGTCACCTGAAAAACAACAGGAAATTCATGAGAAATTGATAGATGTATATTTTGGTAAGGAGGACTTAGATCCTACTATTTATAAGAAATATGATAATACTTCAGAAAATATTCTAAAACTATTTGCTGATAAGCTACCTAGCATTGGAGCTGAAACGAAGAAAGGAAATTAATATAATTGCATGATTTATGACATAATCCATTTTATTGAATTTAGTTTTTAAATTTATGCCCAAACAATCTCGCTTTCTCTGTATCGGTGGCTTCCTCAACGGAACACAAGTCAAAGACCAAGGTGACAGCTTTGTCTGTGTCGAAAATGGCAAACAGGTGACTTACTACAAAAAAGAAATCTTTAACCAAGATGCTTGGGATCAAGATTACTATGTCTGTGAAACCACCAGTGATAAAGAGGCGCATAACTGGGTATTCGACATCAAATAATATCTCAAAAATCTTTATATTCAGTCATAAATAACCAATGCTCAGCACATCACATACGCTGAGCATTTTTATTTATTTCAATTATTAGAGTTCAAAAAAGTGCTACAAATGAGGGGGTGAATAGCGTATTTACATTTTTCTAGCTGAAAAACTCCAATAATTATATAAAAAGATAAATAAAATTGAGCACTTAAGATTAAATTATGAATTATGAGCTAGATGCTTTTTTGACAATTGTCGTGGCGGTATTGGTTTTATTTATCGGGTATTTCTTTGTACATAAAATTTCCATCCTGAAAAATACAACATTCCTGAACCTGTAGCAGGTGGTCTAGTTGCAGCTGTAATTACTTTTATATTATTTAAAAACTTTAATATCACCGTAAATTTTGATGCAAAAATTCAGCAAATATTCATGCTGATGTTCTTTACATCTGTGGGTTTGAGCGCAAGTCTTGGAAAACTCAAAGAAGGCGGAAAGGCGCTGGTGCTGTTTTTAGGTTGCGTGATTGTTTTTGTCATGCTGCAAAACATCGTTGGTATCAGCTTGGCCAAAGTTTTGGGACTAGATCCACTCATCGGCTTAATTACAGGTTCCGTAACACTTACAGGTGGTCACGGTACAGCAGGCGCATGGGGTACAGTCTTTGAACAAGATCATGGTATACAAGGTGCAGTCGTACTCGGTATGGCAAGTGCAACCTTTGGCTTGGTGATTGGCGGCATGATGGGCGGGCCAGTGGCGAAATTCCTCATCCGCCGTTTTCAGTTGGCAGAAGAACTTGTACCGACAACAGGGCGTAATGAAGCACCGCCTGCATCCGAAACTGCACCATTCGAATATCCTGAAAAAACTCGTTTAATTACCGCAGATGATGCCGTCAAAACGATGGGGATGTTTGCCATATGTATCAGCTTTGCTTATTTCATGACAGACTTTGCTCGCGGTCAGTGGTTTGAGTTGCCTACATTTGTTTGGGCATTGGCTTGCGGTGTATTTTTAAGAAATACCCTAGAGCTTGGTTTTAAGATTGAAATGTTTGATCGCTGTATCGATGTCTTTGGTAATGCATCATTAGCGCTGTTTTTATCGATGGCGTTGATGTCATTGCAGCTCTGGTTATTGGCAGATCTTGCAGGCCCACTGGTAATTATTTTACTGGTACAAACCCTTGTTTTAGCACTGTATTTATACTTTGTAACTTTTAGGGTCATGGGAAAAAGTTACGATGCAGCAGTACTTTGTGCAGGGCAATGCGGCGTGAACCTCGGTGCGACGCCTACAGCGATTGCCAATATTCAGGCAGTGACTAATACCTATGGACCTTCACATAAAGCCTTTTTGATCATACCTTTGACAGGGGCGTTTTTTGTAGACATCGTCAATGCCGTGGTCATTCAGGCAACGATAGGCTTCTTCGGTTAACGCTGTATACAACGTTTAAAAATTGCTAAAGCATCTTTAGAGGGTGCTATAGCATTTCATTTTTTTCATCATCTTATTGATCAAGAATAATTAACAATGAAAACTTCAAAACATTACTCATCTCACATCAAATTGTGCATGCTATTTGTATTAACAGTACTTCCATTTTCCATAACCTATTCAGCTGAAATTGATGTCCAAAAGACCATCATTCAAGCGCAAAATAACCAAAAGCAGGCGCTGTATGATTTGGCTGTGCTGAAACATATGGGGCTAGAAGGTGTGGAGATTAATCTGCCCGAAGCCATAGCGTTGTATAAACGTGCTTCTGCCTTAGGGCACCGCTCTGCAAATCAAAATTTGGGATTGATATATTACAAAGGTGTCGGTGTAAAAGTAGATTATGTGGAAGCTGCAAAATGGTTTGAGATTGGTGCTGAAAGAAATTTAGAAGATTCAAAGCGTATGCTATTGATCATGAATAAATATGAACTCATTCCAAGGAATGAGAAAAAATTGGAAAGTCTTTTAATTGAATTTGCTAATAAAGGCAAGCAAGAAGATATCGAACAATTGGCCGACTATTATTACTATACGAAGCAAAATATGCAACTTGCTGAAAAGCCAACGATGTTATTGGCTGAACAAGGCTTGGCTCAATATCAGTCCCGTTTGGGTATGATTTATTATCAAGGTATTGATGAAAAGCCTGATTATAAAAAGGCTTATCCGTGGTTTTTAAAGGCTGCGGAAGCAAATGATTTGAACGGAAAAATTAGCGTAGCAAGTTTTTATTTGGGTGGGCTAGGCGTACAGCAAAATTTTGAAAAAGCTGCTGCATGGTTTAATTCGGCTTATGAGCAAGACCCTGTGAAAACATGTGAAATTCACAGTCTTGTTTTGTCAAAATTGAACAATGAAATACAACAATGTGAGCTAAGTAGAAAACAATAAAAAGCCCCATGGTTAGGGGCTAGTCGTATCACTCGCGTGATACTCATATAAGGCTCATCTCATACTGCGTGTATTAAAGCATAAAATTGAAAAAAATGCTGAGTAAATTGACAGTTAAAACTTTGTTGTTTTAGGAAAAAGCGATCGCTATACTTTGCCATGAACATTTGTTCACTTCACTATAACCATAAAGAACTATATTGATGAAAGAATATAAAGTTGTTATCTATCAAGAAGGTATGCTGGGATCTTTGCTGCTTGGCTCTTCAAAAGTTGATCCTGTTAAATTCACCAATTTTTTAAATCAAAATGCACAGCAAGGTTGGGCGGTGATTACGATGGAAAAGGATATCCGTCGTATGCTGCTTTTTTGGAAGCGCGAAGCTTATGTAGTTGTTTTGGAGAGAGAAAAATGAAATACGGTGTCTTTAGTGCACTTATTATTTCAGTTTTATGGGGTTTATTAGCCATCGCTCAATTATGGTTTGAGTTGCTCAGTGTCGAAGTATTTACCAAACTAACCGTCACAGTAGCGATCTTAGAAGCCATCATTATTATTGCAACATTGGTCATACGTGAGTATTTGACAGATAAAAAATTGAAAAAAGATGGCTATATAGATTAGAACACATAAATAGGGCAATTGAGTGCTGAACTCAATTGCCCTTAAATTTTAAAGTCATCTTATAGATTAGATCTATATTGGCTCATTACTCAATCATCATGAGGTCAGCACTGCTGGCAGATTTTAATTGTCGTAGCGCAAAAATAGAGCGGGTATGGCGTATACCTTTCATAGAATATAAATTTTTACGTAAAAAACGCTCATAGTGTTCAGCATTTTTAACTGCAACTTTCACCAAATAATCATAATCGCCAGTGACTAAATGTGCTTCTACTACTTCTGGCATATTGGCTAAAGTTTCACTAAATTGATCTAAAATTTCATCGTCGTGACGTTCTAATGTGATTTCAATAAAGAATAATTCATTGATCCCAATCGATTTTGGATTAATGTTGGCTGTATAGCCGTCGATAATTTTTAAATTTTCTAGACGCTTTAAGCGTGTCCAACACGGCGAAGAGGAGAGACCAACACGTTCAGAAAGCTGGGCTATGGTGAGTCGTCCATCTTCTCTTAATGCGGATAATATTAAACGATCAATTCTGTCGAGGTTGTGTCGTGCTTCACTCATGCCAAAATAGAATATAATTGAGAAAAAATAGTTATATCATTTTTTGCAATAGTCGGCTGATGAAAATAAGTACACTTGGACGTTCAGTGCAGATTTTAAAGATAGAAAATAGAATATGTAAGCTGTCAGGCAGTTTGAATGAATCTAAAAGTAGAAATTATTGTGCAGTCCATAAAAAGACCACTCAGCCGGATTACTGACTGAGTGGTAAAAACTTAAGCGTGTAACTGTTGTTCAATGATCGGCCATAGGTTTTGATGTGACGATTTAAACATCAACATATGTCCGATGGCTTTATGACCTGTTTCTTTCGGTTTTAACTCAATCATTTGAGTCAAAGCATTCGGGTATAAACGCAACAAGTCTTTGACATTGGCTTCCGTGGCGATTTCGTCATCAGAGCTCCATACGGCAGTGATCGGGCAGCTCACTTGTTGATGAAAATCATGCTGAACAGTTTTGCCTAAGGCATTGATGACATAACCGGGTTTGCTACAAAATTCAGCCCATTCACGAGCTACATCTTTTGGCAAATTTTCCCCCATGCCAATTGCATTGGTCGGGCCATAGCCAATGGTATAGCGTGCAATGGGGAAGATCACATTAAACATCACTGGAGCTAAAAGCTTGGTGCGACCTTTAAGATCTTTGATATGACCTGTAGAGCCAGAAACAGCAACCATTTTGGCGACTTTGTCAAAATTTGGCACGATGCCTAATAGTTGTCCGCCTGCGCTATGACCAAGTAATATCACTTTAGGCGCCTGCGTTTTACTGATTAAAGCGTCGATTGCCGCCGGGATATCAAGCTGCCCCCATTGAACAATACTTGCTGTCGATTCTTTTAGAGGGCTGTGTAGCGACTCACCAATACCACGAAAATCAAAAACTAAAACGTCATAGCCTTGTTGGCTCAACCATGTTGCATAACTATTATAAAATTGCTTGGTAATGCCTGTGGCTGGACAAATCAACACAGGTAAAACCTGTTTGAGCTCTGTCTGGTGTGGATAATAGCGCGCACTCAGTGAATAGCCGTCTTGGCAATGAATCGTGAGTTTTTCAGATGATGACATGATTCAAACTTCATGGGTGTGTTCCGATGACTCTAATTTACACAAGTTCCAAAAAGAAACCTGAAAAGAGTATGACTCTAAAGTCATGTCATAACAGGTTTGAAGTAAGTATTATTGGAGAAGAAATACAGATAAAAATAATGCGTGTAATTGAACAATGGATGTAAATTAAAAATGGACATGCTTCAACTTTCGGGTGCAGTAAAAATTGCGATAGTCTTTAGTGGGATTTATTTATGGGTAGGTATGCTCACGGGTGTGTGGAAATATGCACAAATAAGACAGTCTGAACTGGCACGTGCGCATTATTATGTCGATATAGCACATCGGAGCAGTTTGTTATACGCCCCAGCGACACTCATTTTGGCGGTATTGGCCTATTTTTCAGCACTTCCACATACACTCAATTTACTGTTTGTAATCATCAATCTGTTCTTTTTTAGCTTTTCGATTTTAAGCTATATACTGCATGGCTATTTAGCCGATACCACCAATCAATTTAAAGTCCCGCACGTCTTAGGCAAATGGCATTTACCTAAATGGATGATGAGTATGGCAATGCTTGGATTGGTGATTGGCGAGTTAATTGCAACACTCGGATTGCTCTTTGGAGTCATTGTTAAATTTTGGTTTTAAGCAAAGTAGTATCAATCATAAATAGTACCAATTAGATTGGAAGCTAATCAGGAGATAAAAGCTTTTAAAGTGCAGACGATGGCTATGTAGAAGAATTTATAAAACAAAATTTGAAGTTCTGCAGAATTGAAAATTTATGAGAAAAGGCTGATGATTTTCTGGTTATTTTAGGGATTATTTGTATTGTTATTTAAAAAGGATTAAATGATCGAGAAGGTAGGGATTGGCATCTTTTCTTTTTTCAAGATGGATGATGCCTCATCCATCTTCTAACTTAAAATTCTGTTGATTTTTGCTTTCGATATTTGTGGTCAATGACTGCCCATAAATAAAAGGCTACAGAGACAATAAGCGCATAAGCAAAATATTCAGGTCTTAAATTTCCTTGTATTAAGCCTTGAATAAGTAGTGTCAGCATGAGAGCAATAGTGGTGCTTGTATAGGTCACCATGTTCTTATTTGCCTTCAGAGCGTTAATGAAGAATTGCTTTTTGAAATGTACTGATAACATCTCCACCCCTCCGTGTTGTTGTTAGCCAAAACCCATGATTTTGGTCAGGTTTGAACTACTGTTGTACTTCGAAACTAGAAGTATTTCAATAGCAAATGTCATTATTTTGTCATAAAACTATGTTAGATCATCATATAAGAATAATCATTTTATTCATATACTAAATATTATGAATCTAAAGGTGTTGACTGGTGAGTAAAATGGTCGATGCATAATATCTATGTATGAATAAGCAATATATATACCAACACGAGTATATCGGCTTTATGACACGAAACCGCCTAGCTTACAGTCTGAATCGGGCTTAATCATGGAGTTTGTGTACGGTGTATTTTGCAGAAAGTATTTGTATTTTAACTATTATTATATTTTGTAGCCAAATGGCTGGCTTTTTTTCTCATCATGAAAATAAAACTTTATTTAAAAGTTCAATGAATTAGGATTATTGCGCTGTAGTAGGACAAATAAATGTCAGTTTGGGTAAAACTCGACAATTATTGGTCACAGGTAAAATCGTCATTCGGGTAAAACTCCGATTTTAGACAAGTCAAAAAAGGTTATTTTTTAACTTTATCAATTACAGCAGCAATAATCAGCACAATCGCAGAAGGGATCAGCCATGCTAAATTTTGTTGAGCAAGCGGTAGATTGGCAATAAAGCTTGGAAGTGCATCTTCGAAACCAGCCACTTTTAAACCGTCAAAAATACCGAAAATAAACGCACATGCGGTAACAGGCGCAATAACTCTTGATGGTGAAATAAACCATTTAGAGCAGAAGCTAAGTAGGATAACTGCAATCGCAGGTGGATAAATCGCACTTAAAACAGGTACTGAAACAGCAATGAGTTTGGTTAAACCTAAGTTTGAAATAAGCAGTGAGAAGCCAACTAAAATGAACACAAAAACTTTGTATGGAATTTTAGTCAATTCTGAGAAATATTCAGCACATGCGCAGGTTAAGCCAATCGCGGTCACCATACATGCAACAAAGATCATTGCAGATAGGAAATAAGCGCCCATATCACCAAAAGCATGTTGTACATATGCATGCAGGATCACTGCACCATTTGTTGCATTTGGAGCAATATCATGGCTGCCCATACCGAGTTTGAATAAGCTGATATAAACCAGGGTAAGACCAATACCAGAAATAATACTGGCAATGACAGCATATTTGGTGACGAGCTTACTATCCGTTACGCCGCGTGAAGTAATGGCTTTGACGATCACAATACCAAAAACTAAAGCGCCTAATGTATCCATGGTTAAATAACCATTTACCACACCTTCTGAAACTGGTGCAGCCACGTAGTTATCAATTGCAGGTGAAATCACACCGGCTGGGATAAAGAACGCAGAGATACCCAGTATAACGAGGCCTAAAATCTTGAGTGGTGAAAGGAAATAACCCACAGTATCCAAAATTTTGTTTGGATAAAGTGAAACAATGGTCACTAATGCAAAATAAATCACGCTATAAATCAGCAGACTGTTTGCGCCGTTACCAAAATAAGAAGAGAAACCAATTTCATATGAAACGGTAGCTGTACGAGGTGTTGCAAATAAAGGTCCAACAGCTAAGTAACACGCGACAGTAAGGATAATGCTGGCTACTTTACCCAAAGGCGAACTTAAAACTTGAATAGAACCTTCAACACGCGACAAAGCAATAATCGTGATGACAGGTAGACCAACTGCGGTGATTAAGAAACCAAATGCAGCTAACCAAACATGTTCACCCGCTTGCTGTGCGACAATTGGTGGGAAAATAATGTTACCTGCACCAATAAACAGTGCGAAGGTCATAAAACCTAAGGCAACAATATCCCGTGTACGAAGACTTGTCATAAAGGGGAGATGAACTGTGAAAAAGGCAATTTTAGTGCAATTAAGCTCGTTTTTGGAGCAAAATTTATAAATCGTATAGATAGTTTTTATAATACGAATTATGAATATATTGACAGATAAAATAATGTTTTATTTATATCTATGATAAATAAAAGAAATTTATTGTATATAAATTTTTTATAGGAATATGTTTAACTATTAAGATTTATCAGATATAAATCAATTGTTCTAATTTTCAGCACTAAATAGGATGCTATAAGCCGAATAAATGCAGAAATATTGGCTGAATAAAACAAAAAAAATCTAAAAGGTCTATAATTCGGTGTATTCAAATTTGAGGATATTCAGATGAAAGCTTCCAAAATCACGATTAAAACCGAGCAAGATATTGAAAAATTACGCATTTCAGGTCGTTTAGCTGCTCAGGTTTTAGAGATGATCGGGGAGTATGTCAAGCCGGGCGTGACCACTGAATATCTAGACGATATCTGCAATGATTTTATCGTCAACACACTTAAAGTGATTCCTGCCAACGTTGGCTACTATGGCTATACCAAAACCACCTGCATTTCACCGAATGAAGTGGTTTGTCATGGTATTCCTTCGAAAGAAACCGTATTGAAAGATGGTGACATTATCAATATTGATGTTGCCATCATTAAAGATGGTTATTTTGGTGATACCAGTCGTATGTACTATGTGGGTGAGGTTTCGCCTGCGGCTAAAAAGTTAGTCGAAACTACCTACGAAGCGATGGTTGCAGGGATTCATGCAGTTAAACCGGGAGCAACTTTGGGGGATGTAGGCTATGCCATTCAACAAGTTGCTCATCGTGAAGGCTACAGCATTGTACGTGAATATTGTGGTCACGGGATTGGTAAGGTTTATCATGAGCAACCAAGTGTTTTACACTATGGTCAACCGGGTCAAGGTGTCATTCTGAAAAAAGGCATGGTCTTTACCATTGAACCGATGATTAATAGCGGTAAAGCGCGTACTAAAGAGTTAAAAGACGGCTGGACAGTAATTACTGCAGACCGTTCTTTATCGGCACAGTGGGAACATATGGTTGTTGTAACCGATACTGGTTTTGAGTTGTTATCTCCATGGCCAGAGGGTACAGGCGAATATCCCGCGATCTAAGCTCTGTAGTGTTGTTAATGCCATATCTGCTGTGTCCAAATGATTGAAGTTAAATAAAGTTATACAGTTGTATATTTTTTGACTTTAGTCTAGATGTTCGTGGTGATTATGGGCGTTATCGTTTTTAAGACTAACTACATTTCTCTAAGTCTTAATTTGTAAGGCTTTGCCTATAGCTCAAAAAATCAGTTAGAGCTATTAACGATTTAATAAAGATGTATTTTATTTCTCTGTACACGACAAAAATAGATAACTCATTGAAATAATGTCACAATAATTGTTTTCTAACGACGAATACTATGACACATCTCAATGAGTTATATCTTATCTTAAACAAATCTCTAAAATGGAACAAGTCACATTTAAAGTGCTTTGCGCTCATCATGCTTGTGATCATTTTAAAGCAAACATGTAATCTTTCTTCTGCATCTAAAGCCTTGCCCATCAAGTGCTTACCACAATCATTTTATCGACGTATGCAGCGCTTCTTTGCAGGTCAGTATTTTGATTATCGTCAAATTTCTCAGTTGATTTTCAATATGTTTTCATTCGACCAAGTGCAACTGACTTTAGATAGAACCAATTGGAAATGGGGAAAACGAAATATTAATATCCTGATGCTCGCAATCGTTTATCGTGGAATAGCGATACCTATCCTTTGGACATTGCTTAATAAACGTGGAAATTCAGATACGAAAGAGCGTATTGCTTTGATTCAACGCTTTATAGCCATTTTTGGTAAAGACCGTATTGTGAATGTGTTCGCAGACAGAGAGTTTATCGGTGAGCAGTGGTTTACATGGTTAATTGAACAAGACATCAACTTCTGCATTCGTGTTAAAAAAACTTCATTGTCACCAATCATTTAGGAAAGAATCATAAAATTAGTGATTTATTTCGCCATCTTAAAGTTGGTCAAATTGAATGTCGTAAACGACGGATTTTGGTTGGTCGGGTGAAACTATATATAAGTGCACTACAGTTAGAAAATGGAGAGCTTTTACTCGTCGTTTCTCCTCAGTTTAATGCCAATGCTATTCAGGATTATGCATTACGCTGGGAAATTGAAACCTTATTCAGTTGTCTCAAAGGACGCGGGTTTAATCTTGAAAATACGCGCTTGACAGACCCTAGACGAGTGAAAAAATTGATTGCGGTGTTAGCTATAAGCTTCTGTTGGTGTTACTTAACGGGTGAATGGCAACATAATCAAAAAAAAGCGATAAAAATAAAGAAGCATGGACGACTCTCAATGAGTTTATTTCGCTATGGTTTAGACTATGTTCAAATGGCGATTCAGCATTTAATTGGTTTTGGGAAAAAAGAAGAGTTTAAGGAAATTTTGGCAATTTTAAGAAAGCAGAATCCTGATAGGATAAGGGTTCTGTGAAATTTGTCGTGTACAGAGATTTTATTTATACAATAGCCCTACAGATTCTGCTGTAGTTTCTGATTTTACTTAGTTTTTAAGTTTTCGCTTACCCATCACATGGGTAAGCTTTTTTTTTGCTTAAAATTTAGCGTGTTCATGTTGGCTGAGTTTTTTAACTAAGTAATCAATGAATACACGGACAGCAGGTAGTAAGCCACGACGAGATGGATAAACTGCATGGAAAATACCATGTGCAGCTTTCCATTCAGGTAGTACACGAACCAAAGCACCTGATTTCACGTGATCGGACACAATACTGTCGGGTAATAACACCACGCCACAATCTTGGCAGGCCAGTGCAGCTAACATCGATAGGTCAGAGCCCATCACGGTTGGGTTAACTTTGATTTTTTTCTGATGATGCTGTGCATCGGTCACAATAATATGTTGATCGAGATGCTCATCCGCCATACTTAATATTTGATGCTGTGATAAATCTTCGGGCTGTTTGAGTTCACCAAATTTATTTAGATACGCCTGACTGGCAAATAAGTGCTGCTCAATTGTTTCAAATTTACGAATGACTAAATTTGGGTCATCGTCTAAATTTGAACGGACACGTAGAGCAAGATCGAAGCCTTCATTAATGATATCTACGCGGCGATTGGTCACCATCATTTGCACTTTAATTTCTGGATATTGCTTTAAAAATTTAGGCAAAATTTTGGTCATTTCATTTTGCGCGATGGAAACAGGTAAGCTGACTTTAATTAAGCCGCGCGGCTGTGTGCTGAGATGATCAACCAAATCGTGTGCGGCTTGAGCGGCATTCATCATGACTTGTGCATGGCGATAGATATTCATACCAATATCTGTAACAGCAAAATGTCGTGAGCTACGTTGAATCAGGCGGACACCTAAACGTTCTTCTAAGTTATAGACCCGACGACTCAGTTTTGATTTTGGAATATCTGTTGCACGTTCTGCTGCACTAAAACCACCATGTTCGACCACTTGGGCAAAACAATAAAAATCATCTAGATCACTCAGCACTGTTCTTATTCCATATTTGCAACGATTTTGCTAATTAACTTGAATTGTTTCATGAAGTCAATCACGTTTTGTAGTTTTTCATGTGAGAAGGTTGAGCAAAATTGCCAAGACTAAAGTCGGGTTAACCTTGTAATCGTTTCACATTAGCATGACCAAATAATAAATCTGGTGTATACATCTTTTAAATAACCGAATTTGAAGGATGTGATTTGAGTGTCGTCCTGATATATTCAAATAAAAGACCATTATGAAAGAAATTCGACATTAAAGGACAATGTCATGGAATTAAGACATTTACGTTACTTTGTCGCCGTTGTAGAAGAACAGAGTTTTACGAAGGCTGCTGAAAAGCTATTTATTGCTCAACCTCCTTTAAGTCGTCAAATTCAAAATTTAGAAGAAGAGTTGGGTGCACAGCTTTTTGAGCGTGGCAGCCGTCCTTTGAGAACCACCACCATTGGCCGTTTCTTTTATCAGCAAGCCGTGAAATTACTTTCCAATGCAGAAGAAATTAAGCTCATTACGCAGCGGGCCAGTGCCACTGAACGTACTATTAATATTGGGTATGGCGGTTCGTTACTCTGTGGTTTATTACCTCGAATTGTTTATTTGTTCCGTCAGCAATATCCACACTTAAATGTAAATTTAATTGAACTGAGTGCAGTCGATCAAATTCAGGCTTTAAAAGAAGGTCGGGTTGATGCATGTTTTAGCCGAGTTCGTGTGTCGGATCAGGCGGTTAAACGTGTGCTATTGCGTGAAGAGCCGCTAATTGTTGCGGTGCATTCAAGCCATCCTTTATCTTCACAGCAGCAGATTGCATTAAATAATCTCAAAGATGAGCAGATTTTTATCTATCCAGCAACGGATGGTCAAAGTTATGCAACGCTGATCAAGTCGTTGTTTTTAGAATATGGTATGGAGCCGAAACGCTTTAACACTCAAGCAGATTTGCAGCAATCACTAGGCATGGTTGCCGCAGGCGAAGGCATTTGTATTGTTCCTGAATCTGTACAAATTATGCAGTTTAGGCATGTGAATTATGTGAAATTATCGGATAGTGCGGCCATTAGCCAAATTTACTTGATCGTGCGGAATGATGATGAAGGGGAATTGGCGCGTCCTTTATTTGATTGTGTTTACCAAGTATATGATTTGGAAGCAATTGAATACGATCGTCGAGTTTTCTAACATTTGTTTTAAAATTAATTTAGATGTTAATTTCGAAATTCAATTTAGAAGCAAACAGTTAAGTAACACTTTCCTTCATACAAAAATAGGCTCAATCTTGAAAGTTTTGAGCCTATTTTTTTTATTTAGTGTTATTAGACCGCTTGTTTTAAAAACTTGGTGACTTCACGGCTGAATTTGACCGGTTCACTGATTAATGGAGTGTGTCCCGATTTTTTAAAAATAATCTGCTCAGCATTGACTAGGCTGTCAGCAATAATTTTTTGACCTTGGGCAGGATAGAGGATCGATTTTGCACCGGTGAAAAAAGTCGTCGGTGCGGTGAGTGCGGCAATGGCTTCACGATAATCTTCAGTATGGTTTAAATAATTTTGAATATACCAATATAAATAGGCCACACTTTGTGAAGGTAACATCAGCTTCTGTAAAGTTGGTTGTTGGTATGCAAAACGGAAAGCGGATAATGCATAAGGATTGCTATTTTGTAAGTCTATGAATCTTAACCAAGCATCGACCAGACCTTGACGGTCATGTTTATTCATCTGCTGTGCAAATGGCACGGAGAGGTTAGTTACAAGTACCTTCGATATGTCTTCTAAAATACTTAAAAACTCAGTGTGACGTTTGCCATATAAACCATATTGCCAATCTTCATCTACTCTAATTTTAGGCGTTTGATCGATGTGCAAATAACGTTTAATTTTTTCGGCAAACTGACCGTATTTTAAACCGTGCATGGTGGTCGTTGCCCCCATGGAGTAAGCAATCACCGTGATTTTATCGTAACCAAGCTGGGAAACTAAGCTGTCAATATCTCGCCAATGGCTTGAAATGGTGTCCGTATTCGGAATTTGACAATGTTTAGAGCCGCCAAATCCACGCCAGTCTGGAATGATAAATTTAAAGTGTTTTCGGTGTTGATATAGAAAAGGGTGCCATTGCCAACTTTGCATGCCGAGTCCAGATAAAACCAGGATGGGTTCTCCTTGACCATATTCACGAACATACAGTTGTTGTTGATCTGGCATTGTATAGTGCGGCATGCGGCTTCCTATTTATTTTTTTGTTTTAGCGATTAAATTTATGCAACTGTGGAATGATGGTTTCAAGCCATTTGATCCAACCGATTTCCAAATCAATCCCAAGCTGTAAAATCATTTTATGAATGTACAAAGTACGGTCTTCATCATGCGCATGTGCAAAGTCTTTTGCAAAAATAGACTGGTACACTTTTAGTTTTTCTTTGTGAATTTCTAGATGACGTTCTAATTCGGGTAATACGCCATTTGTACCCAGCTGAGCTTCTGCACGTAAACGAACCATCAACTCTTCACGTAATTGAGCCGGAGGGCTTTGCTCAACCATCCAATTGGCTAATTCAACACGTCCAAGCTGTTCAACTTGGTAAGTTTTTTTACGGGTTGTACTGTGCTCATCTTCAATGGTGCTGATCCAGCCTTTTTGCAGCATGCCATTGAGTTCACGGTAGATTTGCTGATGTGTTGCATTCCAAAAAAAGCCCATAGAGCGGTCAAAACGGCGTGCAAGGTCGATTCCTGTACTCGGTTTTTCAAGTAAGCTCGTGAGTAAAACATGGGCTAAAGACATATATGGCTCAGTCAAAATAGTTTTGTACTTTTTATTATGCAACATGTTGCATAAAAATCAAATCTCGCATATAAATTAGTGCAACAAGTTGCAAAAATATTGTATACGTAGATGGAAAGAGAAAGCTCGTATACAAGTGAAGATAAAAATAGCCAGCTTTTCAGCACGCTAAGGAGAAAAAATGTCAAATTATCCAAATTTATTGGCACCACTAGATTTAGGTTTTACAACGCTAAAGAACCGTGTATTGATGGGTTCTATGCATATCGGCCTTGAAGAAGCACCGGGTGGCTATGAACGCATGGCAGCTTTTTATGCAGAACGTGCGAAAGGCGGTGTAGGTCTGATTGTAACCGGTGGTATTTCTCCCAATGATGATGGTGTGACATTTGCTGGTGGTTCAAAATTAGACTCTTTAGAAGAAGCAGAAAAACATAAAGTGATTACGCAGGCGGTACATGATGCTGGCGGTAAAATTGCGATGCAGATTTTGCATACAGGTCGTTACTCGTATCAGGCCAATAATGTTGCACCTTCATCTATTCAAGCACCAATTAACCCAGTAAAACCGCAAGCTTTAAGCAAAGCAGACGTCGAACGCACGATCAATGATTTTGCTCGATGTGCTCAGTTAGCACAGACAGCGGGTTATGACGGTGTAGAAGTCATGGGGTCAGAAGGTTATTTAATTAATGAGTTTATTGCTGCACGTACCAACCACCGTGATGATGAATGGGGTGGCAGTTATGAAAACCGGATTCGTTTTCCAATTGAGATCGTGCGTCGTACGCGTGAATTAGTCGGTGAAAATTTTATTATTATTTACCGTCTTTCTATGCTGGATCTGGTTGAAGGTGGTTCGACTTTCGAAGAAGTTGTGCAACTTGCAAAAGCCATTGAAAAAGCCGGTGCAACTATTATCAATACCGGTATTGGTTGGCATGAAGCGCGTATTCCGACCATTGCAACCAAAGTGCCACGTGCTGCATTTACATGGGTGACCAAGAAATTAAAAGGTCTTGTGAATGTTCCTTTAATCACCTCAAACCGTATCAATACTCCTGAAATGGCTGAGCACGTACTTGCTTCGGGTGATGCAGATATGGTGTCCATGGCACGTCCAATGCTAGCAGACCCACGTTTTGTGGAAAAAGCAGAACAAGGTCGTAGTGATGAAATTAATACCTGTATTGCTTGTAACCAAGCCTGCCTAGATCATATTTTCTCGATGAAAATTGCAACATGTTTAGTTAACCCTCAAGCTTGCTATGAAACTGAACTGATTTTTAAAGAATCTGCACAGGTGAAAAATATTGCTGTGATTGGTGCGGGACCTGCAGGTTTAAGCTTTGCAACTTATGCTGCAGAGCGTGGTCATAACATAACTATTTTTGAAGCATCGAGCCAAATTGGTGGGCAGTTCAATATCGCGAAAACGATTCCTTGTAAAGAAGAGTTTTATGAAACGCTGCGTTATTTCAAACGTAAAATAGAACTATTGCCTCAGATTAAATTGGTATTGAACCATACAGCAACGTATGAAGAATTAGCTCAGTCTGATTTTGATGACATCGTGGTGGCGACGGGTGTAACACCGCGTCAGTTAGATATAGATGGTATTGATCATCCAAAAGTATTGAGCTATTTACAGGTATTACGTGAACGTCACCCTGTTGGCAAACGTGTAGCAATCATTGGTGCAGGCGGTATTGGTTTCGATACGGCTGAATATTTAACGCATGAAGGTGAAAGCGGTAGCCTCAATCCTGAGAAATTTTATGATGAATGGGGAATTGATACCACTTATGCACAAGTTGGTGGCTTGAAACATCCAGACGTCGAAGAATCGCCGCGTGAAGTGTATTTATTGCAGCGTAAGGCTAAATCGGTCGGTGCTGGCTTAGGTAAAACCACAGGTTGGATTCACCGTACGGGTTTGAAACACCGTGATGTGAAAATGATTGCGGGTGTAAGCTACGACAAAATTGATGATCAAGGTTTGCATATTACCGTTGATGGTCAACCACGTATTTTAGATGTTGATCATGTGGTGATTTGTGCAGGTCAGGAATCCTATACCGCGATGTATGAACAGCTACAAGCAGATGGGAAAAATGTGCATTTGATTGGTGGTGCGAAAGAAGCAGGTGAGTTAGATGCTAAACGTGCCATTCGTCAAGGTGCAGATTTGGCTGCGGTGATTTAATCAGCCTCATGCTAAACCACGACAACTTCATTCAATTTAATATGCAGTTGTCGTGCTTCCTCTCCATTTGGGAGAGGAGTTTGAGGAAAGGGAAATGATTCATCAAAAAAAAGGACATAAACATGACTATTGAAACAACAAAAAAATCTGTTGCACGTTGGCACGAAATGCTTAACACACGGGATATGAATATTTTAAATGAACTCTTGGCAGAGGATGTGGTGTTTCGTTCACCTGTCGCGTTTAACCCATATCCAGGTAAGCCTGTAGTAACTTTTATTTTGACCAATGTGATTCAAATTTTTGAAAATTTTACTTACCACCGTGAGTTTTATAGTGAGGATGGCCTCAATATTGTACTTGAGTTTTCTGCCAATGTTGGCGAGAAAAAGTTAAAAGGGATCGACATGATTCAGTTTAATGAACAAGGTCAGATGATTGATTTTGAAGTCATGCTTCGTCCAAAAAGTGGCTTGGAAGCATTGGCGGCGAAAATGGGTGAGCGCATTATGCAATATCAGCCTTAAATCTGCTGATTTTAAATGCTCATCACAGAATGATAAAAAGCATGATGGATATTGTCATGCTTTTTGCTTTTGAGGCTTAAGCAAACAAATATTGCTAGCGAGATATGGTTTTGTAGATACATTTTTTTACTGGGCATTGTTAGTCAAAGTGAAAAGATTGAAATGATTTGCTGTGGTGCGAAGCGAGGTGAAGGTAAGGTCAATGAATAATGTGATGCATAAAGGGCGTCAGGCTCTTTTAAACTTTGTAGATCATGCAATTGGTGCAGAATTACCACAGCTTTATTATCATCCTGAAGGGCAAATGAAAGATGTGCTGCCGAAGTTAAAGCAACTACATGAAAAATATCGTCCTACGCCTTGGTTGTCGAATACTCATGCACATTTACTGTATTTTGATGTCATTAAAAAGCGCCAAGTAAAGCTCAAATACGACGCCATAGAGCAACTAACCATGGCTGATGGTGGAATCACAGCCATTGCATGGTTGGGCTTAGATTTGCCTGCAGATGTACCAACCGTGGTGCTCATGCATACGATTACGGGAACGCCTGAAAGTATGCGAGAAGTGGTTCGGGATCTTCATCTATATACTGGTTGGCGTATTGCACTGTGTTTAAGGCGTGGTCATGCCAATTTACCTATGCCTGTTGCCAAAATAAACTTATTTGGTTCAACCGATGACCTGCGTGAACAGATTGCCTTTATTCAGCAGAAATTTCCCGAATCGAATTTATTTGGCGTCGGTTCATCTGCAGGAACGGGGTTATTGGTCCGCTATTTAGGCGAACAAGGTGAGGAAACACCACTTAAAGCGGCTTTTGCTTTATGTCCGGGCTATGACACTGAGCTTGGCTTTAAAAATGTACATCCTTTTTACAGTAAAATGATGACGAAAAAGCTCTTTCAGAAATTTGTAGAACCCTATTCTGCAATATGGTCAACGACTCCATCTATAATTGAAGTCCTAAAAAGTAAAGATCTGGCGCAGTTTGAACGTACATATTTTCAAATGGCGGGTTTTACTGATTATGAAAGTTATGCCAAATCCACCAACCCAATTTATGTATTTGAAAATCTTAAAATTCCATTGATGATTTTAAATGCGGAAGATGATCCAGTTTGCCACATTCAAAACTTTGAACCCTATAAAAAATTAATCCGTTCTTTGCCGAATGTTGTGGTGGTGACCACCAAAAAAGGCAGTCACTGTGGTTATTATGAGGGTTTAGTCGACACCCATTCATGGGCAACCAAATTGATGGCAGATTTTTTAAAGTTATATGCGAACTAGAAACAAAATAGCCTATTGTTGATAGGCTATTTTTGTATGTTACTCAGCTTGTGCGCAACATGCAGATGTTTGAGGTTTAAGCTTCATTTGAATCAATACTAAAATTAACGCTACAGCACTCAGTGTCGCGCCTGCATAAGATACTGCAGCATAGCTTAAGTTTAGATTTAGCACTGCGGCACCTGCGACTGCACCCAATGCATTTCCAAGATTAAATGCACCAATATTTACAGAAGAAGCAAGGCCAGGGGCATCGTGAGCTACTGTCATAACACGCATTTGTAAAGGTGGCACGACTGCAAAGGCGGCTGCTCCCCAGATGATTAATGCAATCGCCGCGCCAATGGTGGTGGTTGCTAAAATTGGAAATAACAGCATCATCAGCATGAGTAAGACTAAAAAGCCAATCAAGGTTTTATCTAAGGATTGATCTGCAAACTTACCACCGAAATGGTTGCCGATTGAAAATCCGATCCCGATTAAGACCAACATGAAAGTGATAAGCTCAGGGCTTGCATGGGTAAAGACTTTTAAGCTCGGTGCGATATAGGTATAGAGCGCGAACATAGCTCCAGCACTCATGACCGTGGTCAGCAGTGCTAAAACAACAGGAATGCGTGTTAATACTTTTAACTCTGCTCGTACATCAGGTTTTTCGGTCTGTTGCTGATGGGGTAGTGCTTTCCATAATGCCAACATGGTGATGATGCCCAGTAAGGTAATGGCCGCAAAAGACATACGCCAACCTATATTTTGCCCTACCCACGTTGCGAGCGGAACACCGCCAATATTCGCAATGGTTAACCCCATAAACATCATGGCTACAGCACTGGCTTGTTTATCTTTTGGAACAACACTTGCTGCGACGACAGAGCCTAAGCCAAAAAAGGCGCCGTGGTTCAAACTCGTCACTAAACGCGCAGCCATTAAACCTAAATAATCTGGCGCAACTGTGGCAAGCAGATTGCCAAGGGTGAAAATTGTCATTAATAACATGAGTGATGTACGTTTTGAAAAACGTGCAAGCCATAAAGTCATAACGGGTGCACCAATCATGACGCCAACGGCATAGGCACTAATCAGTAAGCCCGCTTGAGGAATGGAAACCGATAAATCTGCTGCGATTTCAGGCAAAAAACCCATCGGTGAAAATTCTGTTGTGCCAATTGCAAAAGCACCTAAGGCTAATGCAATTAATGGAAAATTGAATTTCATATTAAATATCCCACACTGGAGCAAGTTCAGGTGGGTTCACTTCACGCGCATTTCTATCGAGTATGGCAATGGCCTGCATCTGTTCAGGTGTTAAATGAATCTCTTGAGCTTTTAAATTACTGATTAAATGTTCAGGTTTGGTTGACGATGGAATCACGGCATAACCTTTTTGCAGTGCCCATGCGAGTGCAATTTGAGCTGAAGTAGCTTGGTGTTCGGTCGCGATGTTTAACAGCGTTGGGTCTTGCAAAACTTTGCCATAGGCCAAAGTCATATAGGATGTGACATCTATATTGTTCGCTTGCAGATAATTGGCTAAGTTTTGATTTTGCAAATATGGACTGAGTTCAATTTGATTGGTTGCAATATTTTCCAGCCCGATGTGATCAATGGCTTGTTGAGTGAGCTCAATATTAAAATTAGATACACCAATATGTTCAGTCAAACCTTGTTTTTTTGCCTCAAGTAAATGTCCCATTAATTCAGGAATATTGACTCCAAGTGCAGGTGCAGGCCAATGAATAAGTGTGAGGTTAACTGCATCCGTCCTTAATTTAATTAAGCTGTCCTTTAGGCTGGGTATCAGTTTGTCGGCAGCATAATTTTCAGTCCAAATTTTCGTGGTTAAGAAAATATCAGCTCGATTGACCTGACTTTCATGGAGTGCTTGGCCTACTTCTGCTTCATTAGCGTAAATTTGTGCGGTGTCTACAGCACGATATCCAAGCTCTAAGGCTGTTTTAACTGAGTGAATGACAGTTTCACCTGCCAAACGGAAGGTACCGACACCAAATTGGGGAACAATCATCAGGAATTCTCTTTTTTGAATTGATGCTATTGTGCTGCTAATTTTAATGAAGAAAAATGCATGAGTTTGGAATATATTATTGATTAAAAATCACGAATTAGAATATGCAATGAAATCGACCATTGAGGAGCTGCAGGCTTTTACTGTTATTGTAGATAGCGGCTCTATTATCAAAGCAGCAGAAAGATTAGATCAAACAGCATCTGGTGTCAGCCGCGCATTACAGCGTCTGGAATCTAAATTAAATGTAACCCTGTTAGAACGAACAACCCGCAAAATTAAGCTGACGCAAGAGGGGCAATTGTTTTTAGCTAAAACACGGCGGATATTGAATGATTTGAGCGAAGCGGAAGATTCTCTGCTGAAATTAGATGCAGATACTTCGGGTTTGGTGCGAGTTGATTCTGCTATTTCGTTTATTCTGCATATGATCGTTCCCTTGATTCCAGAATTTAATGCACGTTATCCGCATATACAGATTGAATTGGTGAATCATGATCAAGTGATTGACTTATTAGAGCATAAAGCAGATGTCGCAATTCGCTTTGGAAAATTAAACGACTCCAGTTTACATGCAAAACTCATCTATAAGAGTCGACTGTGTTTGGTGGCGAGTCCTGAATATCTTCAGCAGCATGGACGTCCGCAAAATGCTGAAGAGCTAACCGCACATGCTTTACTTGGATTTAGTCAAATTACCCATATGAATACTTGGCCGATCCAAGTCGCAGGGAAACCTTTGACGATCCGACCAAATATTAAGGCATCAAATGGTGAAACGATACGCGAGCTTGCGATTCATGGGATGGGCATCGCTTGTCTTTCGATTTTTATGTTAGAAAAAGATATTGCAGAAGGACGATTGGTACAACTTTTAGACGATCAAATTGAGCCACATGAACAGCTTATTCATGCTGTCTATTATCAACAAGAGCATTTACCGAAACGTGTTCGTTTATTTATTGAATATTTAGCTGAAAAATTACAAGAATAGTTGTGAGAAAAAACAGTGCATTGTTGGGTACATATTTTATTTACATAGAAACAATAAAAAAAACCCGACAATTGCCGGGTTTTTTGATCATTGGTTTGATAAAACTTCGATCTTAGTTCTCTAAAGCTGGTGTTGCAGCAGCAATGGCAGCGGCAACGGCGTCATCTTCAGACTGTGCAGAACCAGAGTTTTGTTTAGGTTGAGTAGCTTGCGCAGGTTTTTCTGCTGCTTTAGGTGCTTCTGCTTTTGGAGCAGGAGCTTCTGCAGGAGGAGTAGGTTCACGACGAATTTCAGTTGTTGTATTCGGTGTCTCTTCACGAATCACTTCAACTTGCTGTTGAGTCGTTTCTTCAACAACTGGTTGTTCTTCAACTGGTTCTAATTGTGTAGGTACAGATGCTGTTGGTTCAGATGTTGCAACTTCAACCTGTTCCTGTTCTTCTTCTTTTGGTGCTTCTTTTTTTACACATGCTGTAAGAAGTAGACCTGTTGCGATTGCACCGCAGATTAAAAGTTTCTTATTCATAATTACACAAAACAAAAAAAGTGTGGATTGGATAAATGCATTATAACAGCAAATAAGAATATAGAAATGATAAGAACTTACTCTAAATTTTTATGATAATTGCTGTTACAATAGCCAATTGTTAATTGTTCTATGAATTGATGCGTAATGACTTTGCTTTCTTGGTACAGAGTAAAGTAAAATCGCACAACATTGTAGGCCAATTTAGGCTCCATTGTACGAGAAACTTAATGACCCATTTTATTTTCGTTACTGGTGGTGTTGTATCATCACTAGGTAAAGGTATTTCAGCTGCATCAGTGGCTGCGCTTTTAGAAGCCCGTGGTTTAAAAGTAACCATGGTAAAAATGGATCCATACATTAATGTCGATCCAGGGACTATGAGTCCATTCCAACACGGTGAAGTTTTTGTCACAGAGGATGGTGCTGAAACTGACTTAGACTTGGGTTATTACGAACGTTTCTTGCGTCGTGCGAAAATGACCAAACTGAACAACTTTACTTCAGGACGAGTGTACCAAGATGTCTTGAATAAAGAACGTCGTGGTGACTACCTCGGTGGTACAGTTCAAGTTATTCCACATATTACTGACAATATTAAAGAACGTGTTCTTCGCGCAGGTGAAGGCTATGACGTTGCGATCGTTGAGATCGGCGGTACAGTAGGTGACATTGAATCTCTCCCATTCATGGAATCTGTACGTCAACTTATGGTCGAACTAGGTCATAAGCGCACAATGTTAATGCACTTAACTTTACTCCCATACATTAAGTCAGCTGCTGAATTAAAAACTAAACCAACTCAACACTCTGTAAAAGAGCTTTTGTCGATTGGTATTCAACCAGACATTCTGATCTGCCGTACAGAACATGATGTTGATGCAGATACAACACGCAAAATTGCACTGTTCACTAACGTTGAAGCACGTGCAGTTGTTGTATGTAAAGATGCGCGTTCGATTTACCAAATTCCACGTACTTTCTATGAACAAAACGTTGATGATTTAATCTGTGAACGTTTTGGTTATAACGATCTTCCAGAAGCTGATCTTACAGACTGGGATAACGTTGTAGATGCATTACTGAACCCTGAATATACAGTTCGTGTAGCGATGGTTGGTAAATACGTTGAACTTCCAGATGCATACAAATCTGTAAACGAAGCACTTTTACATGCGGGTATTCAAAACCGTGTGAAAGTTCAAATCGACTACGTCAATGCAGAAGAACTTGAAAGCCAAGATGTAAACGACGTATTAAAAGACGCGGATGCAATCTTAGTGCCGGGTGGCTTCGGTGAACGTGGTACAGAAGGCAAAATGAAAGCGATTCGTTTTGCACGTGAAAACGGTGTGCCATTCCTTGGTATCTGTTTAGGTATGCAGTTGGCTGTGATCGAATATGCGCGTAACGTTGCGGGTATTAGCGATGCAACTTCAACTGAATTTAACCGTTCTACAAAATCACCATTGATTGGTTTAATCACTGAATGGTTAGATGAGCGCGGTGAAGTTCAACAACGTAATGCAGATTCTGACTTAGGCGGCACAATGCGTCTGGGTGCTCAAAAATCTGAATTGGTTGCAGGTACAAAAACTGCACAAGTTTACGGTTCTGAAGAGATCGTTGAACGTCATCGTCACCGTTATGAAATGAACAACCGTTATATCCCAATGCTTGAAGAAAAAGGCATGAAGATTTCAGGTTATTCTCCAGTGCAACGTCTTGTTGAAACTGTTGAAATTCCTGAACATCCTTGGTTTATTGCTGTACAATTCCATCCGGAATTTACAAGTTCACCACGTGATGGACACCCATTATTCGCAGGCTTTATTGATGCTGCTAAAAAGCAGTACCAAAAAGCGAAATAATGTGTTTTTGACTAAACCAGGAAGAGTTTAAATGTCACAATTAAAACCACAGGAAATTGTACGTTTAGGCGATATACAAATGGCAAATCATTTGCCATTTGTACTATTCGGCGGCATGAACGTACTTGAGTCAAAAGACCTTGCTTTTGAAATTGCTGAAACCTATGTGGATATCTGCAAACGCTTGGATATTCCGTATGTGTTTAAAGCAAGTTTTGATAAAGCCAATCGTTCAAGCTTGAACTCTTTCCGTGGCCCAGGCCTGGAAAAAGGAATCGAGTGGTTAGCTGACATTAAAAAACACTTTAATGTGCCGATTATTACCGACGTACATGAACCATACCAAGCTGCGCCTGTTGCTGAAGTTGCGGATATTATCCAGCTTCCTGCATTTTTAAGCCGTCAGACTGACCTTGTTGAAGCGATGGCGAAAACTGATGCCATCATTAACATCAAAAAAGCACAGTTCCTCGCACCACACGAAATGCGTCATATTCTGCATAAGTGTTTGGAAGCAGGAAATGACAAACTGATTCTTTGTGAACGTGGTTCAGCATTTGGTTACAACAATTTAGTTGTAGACATGTTGGGCTTTGACATCATGAAAGAAATGAATGTCCCTGTGTTCTTTGATGTTACACATGCGCTTCAAACGCCGGGTGGTCGTGCGGATTCTGCAGGTGGTCGTCGTGCACAAATCACGACATTGGCACGTGCAGGTATGGCGACTGGTTTAGCTGGTTTGTTCTTAGAAGCTCATCCAGATCCAGAAAATGCCAAATGTGACGGTCCATGTGCGCTACGCATGTCACAGTTGGAACCTTTCTTGGCACAGTTAAAAGAACTCGATACCTTAGTCAAAGGTTTCGCAAAGTTAGACACACACTAATTCGATACACATTGATGCGTCACTTTTGACGCATCATTTTTATTAATCAACTGAGGAATTGTTCATGAGCCAAATCGTTGACATTCGTGCACGTGAAATTTTGGACTCTCGTGGTAACCCTACCATCGAAGCAGACGTAATCTTAGCCTCTGGCGTTGTAGGCCGTGCATGTGCACCATCTGGTGCTTCAACTGGTTCTCGTGAAGCTTTAGAACTTCGTGACGGCGACAAAGCTCGTTACTTAGGTAAAGGCGTTAAAACTGCGGTTAACAACGTTAACACAGTAATTCGTGATGCATTGTTGGGTAAATCAGTATTCGAACAAAAAGACATTGATAACACAATGATCGCGCTTGACGGTACTGAAAACAAAGAAAAATTAGGTGCGAACGCAACTTTAGCGGTATCGCTAGCTGCTGCACGCGCTGCTGCTGATGAAAAGAAAATTCCACTTTTCCAATACATCGCAGACCTTCGTAATAACAGCATTTTGACTATGCCTGTTCCAATGATGAACATCCTAAATGGTGGTTCACATGCAGACAACAACGTAGACATTCAAGAATTTATGATTGAGCCAGTTGGCTTTACTTCATTCTCTGAAGCTTTACGCGCTGGTGCTGAAATTTTCCACTCTTTAAAATCAGTTTTAAAGAAACAAGGTTTAAATACTGCAGTTGGTGATGAAGGTGGTTTTGCACCGAACCTTCGTTCTAACGAAGAAGCAATTACAGTAATTCTTGAAGCAATTGAAAAAACTGGCTACAAAGCGGGTTCTGACATTATGCTTGCGCTTGACTGTGCATCTTCAGAATTCTACAAAGATGGTCAATACATCCTTGCAGGTGAAGGCAATAAAGCATTCACAAGCAACCAATTTGCTGACTACCTTGCTGGTTTTGCAAAACAATACCCAATCATCTCAATTGAAGATGGTTTAGACGAGTCTGATTGGGAAGGTTGGTCTTACCTTACTTCAATCCTTGGCGACAAAATCCAATTGGTTGGTGATGACCTATTCGTTACGAATCCTAAGATTCTTCAACGTGGTATCAACGAAAAAGTGGGTAACTCTATTCTGATCAAGTACAACCAAATCGGTACATTGACTGAAACTCTAGATGCAATCTACCTTGCGAAAGCAAATGGTTACTCTACTGTTATTTCACACCGTTCTGGTGAAACTGAAGATTCAACTATTGCGGATCTTGCAGTGGGTACAGCAGCGGGTCAAATCAAAACTGGTTCACTTTGCCGTTCTGACCGTGTAGCGAAATATAACCAATTACTTCGTATTGAAGAATTGACTAATGCTGCATATCGCGGTAAAGCTGAGTTCAAAGGTTTGAACTAAGCAGATCATGCTATCTATGTTAAATGTATTTGACTCCAAAGCGAGTAAAGCATTGTTGGGCCTTGCGATCTTTTTGATCGCAGGGTTTCAATATTTATACTGGTTCGGTGAAGGTGGTTATCATCAACATCAACAACTGAGTCAGAAAATACAACAACAAGTCGAACTCAATGACGAATTAAAAGAACGAAATCGCGTGCTTGCCGCTGAAGTATACGATTTAAAAAATGGCGTTGAAGCTATTGAAGAGCATGCTCGTCTTGATTTAGGTTTAATTAAACCGCATGAAACTTTCGTGCAGATGAGTACGATCAGTACTCAGTACAAACCAATTTATATTGATCCAAACGCAAAAGTAGACCTACGTACCAATGAGTCAGAACCAGCCGAACTTCCACCCGAACCTTAAATTGTGGGCTATTATTCCTGCTGCTGGTTCAGGAAGTCGATTTTCTAAAACTGAACTAAAACAATATCAAAACATTGCGGGTCTAACTGTGCTTGAACATACAGTTGCACGTCTCAACCAATTGCCGTTGACGGGTTATGTATTGGCTATAGGTGAGCAAGATAATGTTGCTCAGACCTTGGCACTCACTAATCAAGAGAAGGCTCATTTTTGTTTAGGCGGTGCAGAGCGTGTGCATTCTGTACTCAATGCATTGCAATATCTATCTAAGATTGCCAATGATAATGATTGGGTGTTTGTTCATGACGCAGCACGACCATGTGTCTCTCAGTTGAGTTTAGAAAATTTAGTTCAATCGGCAGTAGAAACTGAGCAAAGTGCGATTCTCGCCATTCCCGTACGCGATACCTTAAAACGAGTTGAAACGGCACCACTTATATCAACAACGGTAGATCGTTCAACTTTATGGCAAGCGCAGACACCACAAATTGCCAAATTGGGTGTGCTTAAAAATGCCATTGAACAAGCGCTTGCCGCTGGTGCGACCATCACAGATGAAGCAAGTGCCTTAGAATTTGTTGGTGAGCATGTCAATGTCGTGCAGGGTCGTTCAGACAATATTAAAATTACCTATCCTGATGACTTGGAATTGGCACGTTTAATTTTAGCGTCTCAAGTGAATAGATGATTATTTCAAGGAATATTTAAGGGACAGTGATTTTTACTGTCGCTTTAATCTATAATTCCCGCATCCTTTTTAGATCTGTTTCGCAATGATCCCTTCTCAACAGTATCGTTTTTTACGTCAGTCATTACGCGATGGCCGCAGTATAAAACACGATTCTTCTCGATGGGCTAAACTTCATTTAGACCCGTGGTTACTTTGCTTCTTGGTACTCAATGCAATATTGGGGCTGATGGTTGTCTATAGTGCGACCGCGGAAGATTCTGGAATGGTACTACGCCAAGCCACAAGTTTTGGTGTTGGCTTTATTGTGATGCTGATCTGCGCGCAAATTCCACCCAAAGTTTACCAATCTATGAGTCCGTACTTATATGCCATCGGTATATTTTTACTGTTGTTGGTTTTGGTCATTGGTGAAAAAAGGATGGGGGCGAAACGCTGGATTAGCTTGCCGGGTATCGGCAGTATGCAGCCGAGTGAGTTTATGAAATTTGCCATGCCACTCATGATGGCGTGGTATTTTGCGCGAAAACCTTTTCCACCGAAATTTTTACAAATTGTCGGGGCGTTAATTTTATTATTGATTCCATTTGCATTGGTCGCTTTACAGCCTGACTTGAATATTGGTTTGATTATTCCGGGTATTTTTGTTTTATTTTTAAGTGGAATGTCTTGGCGTTTGATTGCAGCTGCTTTAACCGCTTTTGCGATTGCAGCACCTGTACTCTGGATGTTCTTTTTGCAGGAATATCAGAAAAAACGTGTGCTGACGCTATTTGACCCAGAATCTGACGCGCTTGGTGCAGGTTGGAACATTATTCAGTCTAAAATTGCCATTGGTTCAGGCGGTTTAATGGGTAAGGGTTATACCGAAGGGACGCAGTCGCACTTGGGCTATCTGCCAGAGCATCATACTGACTTTATCATGTCGACCTATGCTGAAGAGTTTGGCTTTATTGGTGTATTTCTTTTATTTAGTTTGTTTACAGCAATTATTGTTCGCTGTTTGATTATTGGACTAAATTGCTTCCATAATTTTGGACGACTCTATGCAGGAGCGATAGGATTAACTTTCTTCTTTTTTGTATTTTTAAACTCGGGTATGGTCAGTGGGATTTTACCGGTAACAGGTGACCCTTTACCGCTCATGAGTTATGGTGGTACAGCCGTGATTGCAATGCTCGCAGGGATGGGGATTGTGATGTCGATACATACGCATCGTTAAATGAATGCATTACATTAAGCCGGATTTATATCCGGTTTTTTTATGGGTTAGATGTGTTGAGTTTAATCTGCCTTATATTTTCATTATAGTAATAGGATTAAAACTAAGCATTGGATCTTGGCTTGGTGATTCATATTTGTAAATTTGTTTGAGTGTAGCGAGAGTGAATATTTTTTCTTCTTTAAGCTTAACTTAAACTAAATAAAAGTGTGGAGCATTAATTAAAGAATAGGTGTGGAACGTGGAGAATCAACAAAAAAGCCCAAGTACGCATACTTGGGCTTTTTTACATCGACATAAAACACTGAAATTTAAAAATAAATTTAAAGAATTTCGTATAACGTGTATTATGTTAATTTTAGAAAAATTACTTAATCAACTAGCGACAATAATTATCTAGCTTAACTACTACATCTCTTAAATTATTCTCTAAACCTGAAAAATCTCTACTCTTTTTAACTGTACTTGGTGTATTCCATTTAGAGAAATTATTTTGGAGATCTTTAAAATTTTGTCTGTAATTTTGACAAATCAAGTTATATCGAGCTACTTGATCTTCTTCATTAATTAAGCGCTTTCTAGTAATAATTACTTCTTCAAATGAATTCTTTAGTTCATTGTACCGACTCAACTCATCTTCCTGATTTTTTATCATTTGCGGATACCAACGCAAATAGGTTTCAAATATTCTATTTTCTTTTATATGATATTTAAGTACATTATTTGATCGACATGAAGTGATTAACTCTTGTAAGTTATTCTTTTCAAAATCTAAAATTTCATCATTTTTACTACCAATTGGATCATTTTCTATTTCAATATCAATTCTTTGTTGTTTAATACTCCTAAGATCAATGCAATAAAGATTTGTAAGCACATTATGATCTGTCGTATTCGAAATTTTTTTTCTGACATTAAAAGATTCTTTTTCTAGTTGTAGTTTTTTACTTTTATAACGAATCACATTATAAATATCAGAGAGTTGAGTCTCCGCATATTGGGTATTAGCTGAAAATTGATTTTTAGCTTGTTCTTGATCAATAGCTTGGGCATTAGTCGCATAAGTTATTAAAATTGCTATAAATATTGGAATTTTAAATTTCACTATCAATTTTACCTTTTACAATGAATTAGTAAGCTATAAATCATAAAACTGCCAGTATAATAGTTGACTAATAAAATACCCAACTTAATTTATTTCAGTTATATTTCAATGTAATAAACTCTTAGTATACTATAATGATTAAGTTTATCTTGTTTCCTTTGATTGCCTTCGTACTTGTAGGCATAACTAATGAACTGACTATAAATGAAGATATTTTTATTTATATAAGTTTTACAATAGCTACAATCCTAGCTTATAAATTTTCAACAAAAAATAGACTAACGCTCGCATCAATTTATTCTATATTTTTGATATTCATTAGTTTTTTTATACAGCTTTTATCAAGTAATGAAGACGTAGTATTGGCAATCATCGCATCTCTAATAGGGATAGGGATATGTTATATATTTGATAGAAAAGTTTCGATTACAATATCTACTCGTGACTAGATTATCTACCAAATTGGAAAAAATAAGTTTCTGTTACTAACTCATTTAACATAATGGCGATTATACGAACTCTAAATGTTAGAACCCATTTAAAGTGTCTAACTGAGATAGGAATCTTTGTTTACTTCTTTATGAGATTTAATGCCCATTAAAATAAGAACAATTAGCACTAGCGTATCATTTAAAACAGTTTTGATGGTTTCAATCTAAAAAAAGCCCTCAAGTGAGGGCTTTATTTAGATATTAATTAATGTAGGAACCATGTGTAGTAGCCCCATAACATGAGTGGCCAAGCGAGGAAGGGGCTAAAAAGCCATTTCCAGAACCAATGGTGTGGTGTAAAACCCACACCATGCACAAAACCACCTGAAATACCTATCATGATGAACATCAGCGCTCGATGGCTATATCCACCATTGTCATCCAGCATGGCAGCAGGATGTACAAGTAACACGGCTGCCAAAGGAAAAGCTAACAGGCAGGAAATGACCATTGCAAATTTATTTGGCTTCTTTTCTACAAGTGATTTTTCTACAGCAGCATCAGTCATTTGTTATTCCTCATCTAGATCTTGATGATGTTCGATGTAAAGCGCACTAAGTACACCTGCAAAACATGCCATCAAAATACCGAGAATCCAAGCAAAATACCACATCGTCTTTTCTCCTTAGACACAGCCTTAGTATAGGCTGTGTGAATTCTCTTCAATATGTTTGTTAGTGACCACACCCCACATCTTGTAGTAACACCAAGTTGTGTAGCAAAGGATAATTGGGACAAAAATACACGCGGCAACTGTCATCACAGTCAGGGTATTTTTACTTGATACCGCATCCCACATAGTCAAACTTACAGTTGGGTTGATGCTCGATGGCATAAGGAAAGGGAACAATGCAAAACCAGCAGTTAAGATCGCACCAATGACTGCCAAGCTTGAACCAAGGAAGCTAAAACCAGCTTTACCTTTACCTGCGGCAAGGATAATGATCAAAGCACCTAAAATTGCCATGATTGGCGCAATCATAGTAATAGGATAAATACTATAATTGTTCATCCAACCTGGATTGGCATTGGTGATCACTTCTTTAGCTAAAGGGTTAGCAACGCCATTAGTGTCAAACGGTTGAGCTAATGTGTAGCCTTGGATATTACCGAAGTATAACCATGCGCCTGCAAGTAAGAAGCAAACCAAGAATACGATACCCATAAGCTGAGTCGCTTTTGCAGAGCGAGCACGTAGGTCGCCGTCTGTGCGAAGCATGAGCCATGCACCACCATGTGCACAAAGCATAGATAAACTCACAATACCGCAAACTAAAGCAAATGGGTTAAGCAGCGCAAAGAAGCTACCTGTATAAGTCGAGCGAACAGTTTCGTCCATAGTGAATGGTACACCGAGGAACATATTACCAAACGCAACACCAAATACGAGGGCAGGAACGGCACCACCAATTGCTAAACCCCAGTCCCAAGAATTACGCCACTTGGTATTTTCGAGTTTAGAACGGTAGTCAAAACCGACTGGACGTAAGAAGAGAGCGAAGAGTACCAGTAACAGTGCCCAGTACATCCCTGAGAATGCAGTCGCATATACCATTGGCCATGCTGCAAACAGTGCGCCACCAGCAGTAATAAACCAAACTTGGTTACCGTCCCAGTGTGGGGCAATCGTATTGATTGCCGCACGACGTTCTTCGTCTTTTTTACCTACGAATGGCATGATCGCCATTGAGCCCATATCGAAGCCATCGGTGAGGGCGAAGCCGATCAGTAGGACACCGACTAATACCCACCAAATGATTTTGAGTAATTCATATTCGATCATGCTTGAGCCTCCTCATTTGCCTTTTTTGCAGCTTCAAGTTTCTCGAAGTGGTATTTACCAGTATGTAGAGAACTTGGGCCAAGGCGTGAGAATTTAATCATTAAGTACATTTCAATGATCAGCAGTACAGTATAGAACGCTGCCAATGCAAGGATAGAACCCCATACATCACCTGTACTTAAGCTAGAAGCTGAAAGATGTGTAGGTAGAACTTCACCGATAGTCCAAGGTTGACGACCAACTTCGGCAACATACCAACCTGTTTGTGCAGCAATCCAAGGTAATGGTAGAGCAAACAAAGCAAACTTTAATAACCAAGGTTTGTTTTCTGCATTACGTTTACCGACAGCAAAGGTAGCCAGTACGAACAGAAGGAGCATTAAGAAACCAGAAGCAACCATTGCACGGAATGCCCAGAACAAGCTTGGAACATGTGGAATAGTGTCTTTTGCAGCAGCTTTGATTTGTTCGTCAGACGCATCGACCACTTTGTCTGTGTATTTTTTCAGAAGCAAACCATAGCCCAAGTCTTTTTGAGACTCAGCAAATGCTGCTAAAAGTTCAGGCGAAGTATCGCCTGCACGAAGTTGTTCTAACTGTGAGTAAGCCACCATACCGTTACGAATACGTGCTTCGTGTTGTACGATGAGGTCTTTAATACCTGTTACTTCTTTATCCGTTGAACGTGTTGCGATAATCCCCATGACATAAGGAATTTTGATTGCGTAGTCAGTGGACATAGTTTCTTTATTTGGAATACCAAACAAAGTAAATGGCGCTGGAGCTGGGTGAGTGTCCCATTCAGCTTCAATCGCAGCAAGTTTAGTTTTTTGTACATCACCAATTTCATAACCAGATTCATCACCCAGTAAGATCACTGAAAGTGTAGACGCTAAACCAAAGATTGCAGCGATAGCGAATGAACGACGCGCAAATGGCAAGTCACGCTTTTTCAATAAGTAGTAACTTGAAATGGCTAGTACGAAAATTGCGCCAGTCACATAACCAGCAGATACGGTATGTACGAATTTAACCTGAGCTACAGGGTTGAAAATCAGTGCACCGAAGTCCACCATTTCCATACGCATGGTTTCATAGTTAAACGCGGAACCGACAGGATTTTGCATCCAACCATTGGCCACTAAAATCCATAGTGCAGACATGTTCGAGCCAAGTGCAACTAACCAAGTGACAGCCAAATGCTGAACTTTAGATAGGCGATCCCAGCCGAAAAAGAATAAACCAATAAATGTTGATTCAAGGAAGAATGCCATCAGACCTTCAATGGCTAATGGTGCACCGAAAATATCACCGACATAGTGTGAGTAATACGCCCAGTTAGTACCGAACTGAAACTCCATGGTCAAACCAGTAGTAACACCTAATGCGAAGTTAATACCGAAGAGTTTTCCCCAGAATTTAGTCATGTCTTTATAAATTTCTTTGCCAGAAATCACATAGGTGGTTTCCATGATGGCAAGAATAAAAGCCAGACCTAAAGTCAGTGGAACAAAAATAAAGTGATACATCGCGGTCATTGCGAATTGGAACCGCGAAAGATCGACCACGCTTTCAGAAATCATCAACGTGTCTCCTTGATTTGGGAAGGACTGCCAGCAATATGCTCGGCAACTTGATTGTCAAAGTTTTTAGGGATAGTAGGGGCGTCGAACCAAATGTTCTTAATGATCATTAAAATAATCACTTTAATTATTAGTATTGCGGTTATTTCTCTGACCACACGACGATTTAAATCTTTGAATTTTAAGCTCATGGAGATAAGCCTATTCTTTAAACTTGTACTATATTATTAACAAATATATACAAAAAGCAAATAGGTTGAACAGTTAAAATAAAAATATATTATTAAGTAATTTAAATACAAATACTTATAGTGCTTGTTAGTTAAAAAATAAACTAATTTTTTTTATTTTAAATACTTGACTAAAACACTTGTGTTTAATTATTTTAAATCCGACTAAAACGCTTATATTTATATTTTAAATTCTGACTAATTTACTATATTTACTATATTTACTAAAAGTTACATTATTAATAATGAGAATCCTTATTGAGTGAATAAGATTTTTATTTGTTATGTTTAAGTTTTGCTAAAAAAATGGGCTATTGATGTAGTGCTGTTAAACGATCTCTATATGGTTAATGTTAAAGAGGCTGGACTAAGTTTTTTAAATACTTTTTAAATATTTGATACATGATGAACTTAGCTTATTTTAGTCTTGAGACACTATATTTGAGTAAAAAAAGACATACCAGAGTATGTCTTTTGGGGGAGATATTGCAGCTTAGAAGTCGTAACGCAGACCAAGAGAAAGTGCAGTTGCATTTTCATCACCGACCCCTGAGATACCGTTACCGAAGCTACGACCTTCTTTCCAAGGGTTGAGTTTAGAGTTTTTGTCGTTAAGCACAGTTGCAAGGTTGCCATATACGCGTAAAGTGCTATCCAACTTATGTTCTACACCCACACCGATCAAGCTTGCATTAGCATCATCAGCATCGACGTCACGGTAGAAATATTCACCGCGTACTGAGGTTTTAGGCGTTACTTTATATTCGCCAGCTACACCAAAAACTTGAGCATCTGGGTTGGCTGTATCGTTGTCGTGTTTCGCAATTTGGTATAAAGCACCCAAGTTCAATTCTTCAGTTAACTTATATGCACCGGCAATACGGAATGCATCTCGACTTGCGCCACCTGCTGCGTTTGCTGCATTTTCATCATACTTTTCGTATGCTGCTGCAAAATCAATTGGACCTTCTTTATAAGTTAGAGCAAGGTCATAGGCTTTGTTATCATCTTTGCCTTCGCCATCTGCTTCACGGTCAATTTGTGTACCTGAATGCATCGACATTGCAGCTAATACATTGAAACCACCGCCAAATTTTGGAGATTTATATTCAATGGTGTTTTCATTACGCTCATCAAATTTTAAGTTGCCTACACGTGTTACGTTACGAACGTCACCAACCATGTCGCCGAAGAAGTTCACAGGGCTACGTGCGACTTTAAATGGGCTGTCAAAACGACCTACACGTGCTTGACCATAAGTAGAACTTTTTAAACCCACGAATGTGTCACGTGTTGAAAAATCTACACCTTTGCTGTCTTGGCTACCGCTTGCAAAGTTTACTTCTTGCTCAATTTGAGCGAATACGTTGAGGTCATCATTAATTTTTTGATCTACTTTGAAGCCTAAGCGTGAAGCGTTAGAAGAAAGACCAACTTCGTTGTAATCTTTACCATCATCTAGATAGTCAAGAGAGACATGTGCACGGCCATAAATTTTTACATCTGCAGCAGACGCCATCATTGGTGTAAGAATTGTTGCCCCGATTGCTAATGCACATAGAGTTTTTTTCATTTGAAGCTCCAGAAGACTTTTCCAGTCATATCAATATGTTTTATCAGTAGCTTGGCTAGAAGTAATTTCGCTATCTAATGGCGCTAAGTATTCATTACAAATAAGACAGTTCTATTAAGGAAATATTTCAAAACGGTGAAAGGTGATTTTTGGTTTAAATTGTTTTTATATTTATAAAAATGAATATTTATTAAGTGTTTATAGTTGAATTGAACATTAAGTTGTTTAAAGCTAAAAATAGTTAGCGTAATAGTGTAGATATAAAAAATGGAGCCGAAGCTCCATTGATCATCACTTTAAACTCAATTGAACTTAAAGTGCTGCTTTGATTTTTTCGCCAATGGCTTTAATTTTTTCCATATCGCCCATTTGTGCGGCATGTTTACCTAATTCATGCACTGAAGTCGGAATTAGGTGGAAATGCACGTGCGGAACAGTTTGACCCGCAGCAGCGCCAGACAACTGCATCAATACGATACCTTTCACGTCTAAAGCTTTTTCCATTGCTTTCGCAACTTTTTGAGCAACCTGAATGGTATAAGCAGCCGCTTCTGGATCTAAATCAAGCAGCGTAATAGCAGGGGTTTTAGGAATTACGAGCGTATGACCTTCGGCCTGTGGCATGACATCCATAAAAGCGAGTACTTGATCATCTTCATAGACTTTAAACGCAGGAAGCTCTCCGCGTAAAATCCGAGCAAAAATATTTTGATCATCATAAGTCATTGCTAAATTCCTTGAGCGAATTGAATCGTAATTATTTACAGTTCAATTCTTTCTGACGATCTTTGATCGCGTCAAGTCGTTGTTGCTCTTTTTCTGAAAATTTAGGCTTAGTTGTGTAGCAATTGTCATTGCCGAACTTCGCTTTAGCATCAGGATCTTTAAAGCAAAAACCTTTCGATGCATAAATCACGTCATGGTCATTTTTCAACTTTTGGCATTCTTGCTCAGATGCTAAAACAGCAGTAGAAGCCCCGATTAAAGTTACAGCACCTAGCAAAGTTGCGAGGGTAAATTTGTTCATGCGAGTTTCCTCTGTCATTTGTAACAATGTGTGTTATGACACTAGAGTACAATATGATGGTTATTTATCGTTATTCAATGGCGAGTTATTACTCAATTGTAATTTTACTCCATTTTTCATACATAATCATAGCGCTTGAAAAATCACTGTTTTCTTCAGCTTGATCGCTTGCTGCTTGGATTAAATTTTGCGTCAAAGAGAGCACGGGGGCTGAAAGTTTTGCTTGGCGCACAAGATCAACAGCAATTCCCGTATCTTTTGCAAGTAATGGAAGTGCAAAGGTTAATGGGAAGCTACGATTCAGTACGCGTTGCGGTAAAACTGTTTCAGTCACATTACTTTTACCGCTCGACGCATTAATACAATCGAGTGCTTCATGTAAGTCCACGCCATGCGCTTTTAAGGTGGTGAATCCTTCAGCAACTGCACAAAGATTTACAGCCATTAACATGTTGTTTACAGCTTTCACAGCAAAACCCGCACCCGGTTCACCCACATGTTTAATCAGTCTGCCAAATGTTTGGATCGCAGGTAATGCACGTTCAAAGGCTGCTGCGTCACCACCAATCATGACGGTTAATGTTCCAGTTTCAGCGCCAATGGTTTGTCCACTCACAGGGGCGTCTAAGAACGAAACGTTTTGTTGCTTTAAGGCTGCAGCGAGTTTTTTTGCAGATTCTGGCACACCGCTGGTACAGTCGACCCAAATCGAGCCTGATTTCAGCGTCACACTCGCAATTAAATTTTCAACATCTTGGCTGATGGGTAGGCATGAAAAAATAATGTCCGCTTGTACTGCTTGCTCTAATGCAACCGCTTGCGTACCAAATTCAGCAGCATGTTGCTCTGCCTTGGTAAAGTTTCGATTCCAGACATAAACCGTGTCGAACTGTTTTGGTAGGTGCGCTGCCATACGGTAACCCATTGCGCCCAATCCGATAAATGCAACTGACTGAATCATCTTTACCCTCTAAATTTTTTATTTCAATAAACTGGATCTTTGTGTAAGCCACTGGGTCAAAGTTGGCCAAAATTGATTGGCACTTTTTTGACTCGACATCAGGCCGAGGTGACCACCGGGAATGAGAGTAAACGTGACATCTTGACTACTTGTCAATTCGCCTAAAGGACTTGCTGCATCAGCAGTAACGATTTGATCGGTAGAACCCGCGCCAATCAACAAAGAGCAGTGGATATTTTTTAATTTAATAACTTTATCTTTCAATTGAATAATGCCGTTTTTAAGTGGATTTTGTAGCCAAACATTGAACACCATGTCTTGGTTAATGCCACCCGGATAGTCAATCATGTGATTGAGAAAATCGCCCATGGTTGCATGTTCATACAGGTCATGTAGATTATCTAAGTTAGATAAAAATTGTTTTTGGCTTTTGAACCAACCCATTGGATCAACGATTTTAAATCCAATCGCATTGAGTACGCCCGGTGTATGGATAAAATGTTTAGGAATTTTCCCAGTGTAGACCGTATCTTGTAAATTCTTACTACGTGAAAGCAAGCGATTGGTTTTTTGAAATAGCTTTCCGATACGACCTGAGGCATAGCTATCAATCGGCGCGCCCATCACCATTAGATTTTTAACATGTTCAGGTTGATGTAATGCTGTATACAGCGTGACAAAGACTCCAGCCATACTCCAACCGTGTAGCGAGATGTATCGACTATCTGCATGCTCACAAATTTGATCAATACAATGTGGAATCACATCATCAATAAACGATAGAAAATTTAAGAAACGATCTTGATAGTTTAATTTTCCCCATTCCAGCAAATAGACATCAAAGCCACTGTGTTGAAAATGTTTCACCAATGAGCGATATGGATACAAATCATAAATCGCCATATTGATGGCCAGTGGAGCAACAAACACTAAGGGTTCTTTGTATTTACGATCAGGCGAAGCGTAATACCGAACTTTTGCATGTTTATATTCAGTAATTACTTCATAGGGTGTCGATTGAGAAAGGACCAGCGATTTTGCATTAAACACACGTTTAGACAGGTGTTTAATTTTCTTTTGCTGCGCCAGAAATTTCTGTTTGAAAGGGTGCATAACTGTCAATTGCCTAAGTCCTTGTAGGATTGGTCGAAGTCTAAGCGATAATTTCGTATTTTACCTTGACCTTAAATAGCTTAGACGCTCAAAATATTGGCAATTCTTCACAAAGGCAGTTCTTCGCGACTGAGTAATACAGATGAGCCAACAAGACGACATCGAATACCAATTAGAGACTTTAGCGATTCGTACAGGTCATACTCGTACTTTTGAGGGTGAACATAGTGAGCCAATTTTCCTGACTTCATCATTTGTTTGTGAAAGTGCAGCAGATGCCGCAGCAAAATTTTCAGGTCAAATTGAAGGCAATACCTATTCACGTTATACCAATCCAACTGTACAAGCTTTCGAAAAACGTTTAGCTGTTTTGGATGGTGCTGAAGCCGCTGTTGCGACAAGTTCAGGTATGGCGGGCGTACACGCGATCACTTTGGCATATTTGAAAGCTGGTGATCATGTGGTGTGTTCACGTGCTGTCTTTGGTTCGATCATTTCTCTATTTGAAAAATATGTCATCAAATTTGGTGTTGACGTTACTTTTGTCGATTTGGAAGATTTAGATGCTTGGAAACAAGCGATTCGCCCAACTACACGCCTATTGTTCATTGAAACACCGTCAAACCCATTGGCTCAAGTAGGGGATTTACAAGCCATTGCTGATATTGCACATGCGCATGGGGCATTATTTGCAGTCGATAATACTTTCTGTACACCGGTGTTACAGCAACCGATTAAATTCGGTGCGGACCTCGTGATCTATTCATCAACAAAATATATTGATGGTCAAGGTCGCGCGCTCGGTGGTGCAGTTGTAGGTAGTGCAAAATTGATGGAAGAGATTACAGGTGTTATTCGTACACTGGGTAACTCGATGAGTCCATTCAATGCATGGATCTTCCTGAAAGGCCTAGAAACTTTAAGCTTACGTATGAAAGCCCACTGTGCAAGTGCTCAAACTTTAGCTGAATGGTTAGATGCGCACCCGAAAGTTGAAAAAGTGTACTATGCGGGACTTCCAAATCACGAAGGTCATGAGTTGGCGAAAAAGCAACAAAAAGGCTTTGGCGGAGTTGTATCGTTTGTTGTGAAAGGCGAACGTGAAGGCGCTTGGACAGTGATTGATAATACTAAGTTCCTTTCTATTACAAGTAACTTGGGTGATGTAAAGTCAACAATTACCCATCCTGCAACGACTTCTCATGGCAGAATGTCAGCAGAAGCGAAAAAAGCAGCAGGGATTAGCGAAGGTTTAATTCGCGTATCTGTTGGTTTAGAAGATATTAATGATATTATTCGCGATCTTTCACGCGGTTTAGATCTTATCTAAAGTGAATTCATCAGTTTTGTTCGGAGATTTTTATGAACATTAATATGCTCATGCAGCAAGCTCAACGCATGCAAAAAGAAGTTGAGAGCAACATTAAAAAAGCTAAGGAAGAGCTTGCACAAGTTGAAGTTCACGCTGAAGCAGGTGGTGGTCTGGTTAAAGTTACTATGACTGCGCGTCATGTGGTGAAACGTATTGAAATCAATCCTGAACTACTTCAAGATGATGCAGATATGATTGAAGACTTAATTGCAGCGGCAATGAATGATGCTTCACGTCAAGCTGAAGTGATTTCAGAAGAAAAAATGAAATCTGCAAACTCTGGTATGGGGCTTCCACCAGGCCTTTCAGGTTTATTCTAAGGAATACGTTGAATGTTTAGTGATCGTTTTGATCAACTTGTACAGGCATTGCGTATTTTGCCAAGCGTTGGGCCTAAGTCGGCTCAACGTATGGCACTGCACTTAATCATGAAAAATAGGGAGGGTGCTGTTGGTCTGGCACATGCCTTGACTGAAGCAACCAACTATATTCATGAATGTTCCATTTGCCATTCATTGACTGAAGATGAAGTGTGCAACATATGCGTCTCGTCAGAACGTGATGATCAACTGCTTTGTGTGGTTGAATCTCCCGCAGATGTCATGGCAATCGAGCAAAGTGGCAGTTTTAGAGGGAAATATCATGTATTGGGTGGGCATTTGTCGCCACTCGACGGTATTGGCCCCGACGAAATTGGTATCCCATATTTAATTCAACGACTAAGTGATGGTAAAGTGCAGGAAGTGATCTTGGCGACCAATGCAACAGTTGAAGGTCAAGCGACAGCACATTATTTGGTTGAAGCGACTAAACATTTACCAATACAAATGACCCGTATTGCACAGGGAGTACCACAGGGTGGTGAGCTTGAATATGTGGATAGTCATACCTTAAGTCAGGCCGTGCATAACCGAATGCGAATGAAGTAACTATAGAGCGAAACTCGTTTCGCTTTGTATAATTTTCACCTAATTATTTATACTTAATAACGATTAAAGTTTTTGTTTACAATGAATAAAAAAGCCAATTAAAGGAAATAAGTCACTAAAATAACGTTTTTCCTTATAGATAAATAATATATATCAGTTAATATAAGCTCATAGAGCATCTAAAATTAGACTCAGCAACTTATGTATCAATTCATTCAAAATCAGCCAGATTTAAATTGCGTTTTAAATCTTATGGACCAAAGCTCGATTTACGGACTCGACACCGAGTTTATAAAAGTAGATACCCTGTGGCCCAAACTTGGACTTTTCCAAATTAATGTACAAAATCAGGTGTATTTACTTGATGGTACAACCCTCGATTTAACCCAATTCTGGCAAAAATTATTTGCGGCTCAGCAAAACGTTTTTCATGCTTGTAGTGAAGATATCGACCTGATTTATCACTATGCACAGCATAAGTCTTTAGAAAATGTATTTGATACCCAAGTTGGGATGTCATTTTTAGGGCATGGCTTACAAGTCAGCTATCAAAATGCCTTAAAAACTATGCTCGATGTAGATATAGATAAAGATCAGACACGTTCAGATTGGTTGGCTCGTCCACTCAGTGCCGAGCAATTGAACTATGCAGCGAATGATGTACATTATTTAATGAATTTAAGCCATACGATTCAGAATGAATTGGCTGCGAAAAGTTTATTAAATTGTGTACTTGAGGACTGCAAAAATTTGACACATGAAATTGGCACTGAAACGCCAATCCATTTGTTGTATCACGATGTTGGTAATTATCGACATTCACGTCGTCAGCTCATGCAAATTCAGCAATTGGCCGTTTGGCGTGAGCAAATGGTGAAAGCCTTAAATCAGCCACGTAGCTTTATTCTTAAAAACTCAACCATCATTGATATGGTTGAAAAAAATCCAAAAAATAATTTTCAATTGAGTGCGGTGAAAGACATTCGTCCGAACATTGTGCGTGAGCATGGTAAAATTATTTTAGATTTGTTGAAGTTTTTACCAGAACAAGCTGAATGGCCGCTGCGTATGGCACGTCCAATTCGTCATTCGTCTCAGGATATTGGTTCGCGCGTCGATACAGTCATTCAGCGTGCAGTACAAGAAACCTCTGTGCCTAAAGAAGTTTTAATGCGTAAAAAATGGTTAAATGCTTTGTATCAGCATGTGGTTTTTCATAATGATGAACAAGATTTACCGAGCTATTTGTTGGGCTGGCGCTATGATTTGCTGACGAAGCCTTTAATTGAAGTACTGCATGCCGATGAAAGCTATCTTTCTGGTCAAATGAAAGTGATGGAATAAGTTCTGATTGATTAAAGAACTATCACTTATACAAATTCACGACTGATGCGTTAATAAACACTAATGTATCAGTCTTTTTTTTGATGTATCCTTTGCCTTGCGTTTAATGAGTATTGATTCAATTATGTACTGTTCTATCTACAAATCGAGCAAAAAAGATGAAATGTATCTTTATATTGCTCGTCCTGAAGTTAATGAAAACGAAACTGAAGCGACAGATCCGCTTGCAGTAATGCCTGATGCTTTACGTACAGCATTTGGTCGTGCCACATTTGTCATGGATCTAGAACTCAGTGAATCACGCAAACTTGCACGTGTGAACGTATTACACGTCATAGATTCTATTGAAACAAAAGGATTCTTTATTCAGATGCCTCCAGAAGGTTTAATTGACCCAAATGCAGTTGAGCCAGAAGGCTTGCGCGGCGCTTAAGTTAATTCAGGAGTTGTGAAAATGAATGGTGTAGTATCGGTATTGGACTCAATTCCTGAAAGCAGTATTGCAATTACGGTTTACCTAGGTGGGGCTGTAATTGCTTTGTTGTGTTGGTATGGGCTGATGAAGCGCTTACCCAAAACGATCGGTGCCATTGGTTGGCTTATCGTATTTGCTATTTTATTAACACCAACCGTTTCTGAAGGTTCAAATGCAGCGATCGCACCTGCGATTTTTGGTTTGATTTTTGGTGTATTAACAAAAGATCAGCCATTGGTTTGGTTGAATCTATCGCTGATTCTCTTTGTGGTGGGTATTGGTTTAGTCCTTGGTTATTTTTGGACCAAATACAATGCAGCGAAACCACAGCACGTTGTTAACAAGAAAATTTCACCGCTTTAAATAAAAAAATAAGGTTATGTCATGTCTGTTGAAACTCAACAATTTACTGGTACAGATCAATATATTGCGACCGATAGCTTAAAACTTGCAGTAAAAGCTGCACGTTCATTGCAAAAGCCACTTTTGGTTAAAGGTGAGCCGGGGACAGGTAAAACACTTTTAGCCGAACAAGTGGCTGAAAGTTTAGGCCTTAAGCTCATTACTTGGCATATCAAATCGACGACCAAGGCTCAACAAGGTTTGTACGAGTACGACGCCGTATCTCGTCTGCGTGATAGTCAGTTGGGTGATGACCGTGTTTATGACATCAAAAACTATATTAAGCCGGGTAAGCTTTGGGAAGCATTCACCAGTGAAGAACGTTGTGTACTTCTAATTGACGAGATTGATAAAGCAGATATCGAATTCCCTAATGATTTGCTGCATGAACTCGATAAAATGTCCTTCTTTGTGTATGAGACGGGTGAAACGATTACGGCAACACAACGTCCAATCGTGATCATTACTTCAAATAATGAAAAAGAACTTCCAGATGCCTTCTTGCGTCGTTGTTTCTTTCATTATATTGAATTCCCTGACGAAGCAACCATGCGTGAAATCATCGATGTACATTTTGAAAATATTTCAAATACCTTGGTCTCTGAAGCACTACAAATTTTCTTTAAATTACGTCAAATTCCGGGTTTAAAGAAACCGCCTTCAACCTCTGAGTTGATTGATTGGTTGAGTTTGTTGATGGCGGATGATATGCCAGAAGATATTTTACGCAATACGGATAAATCGAAATCAATTCCACCACTTTATGGTGCCTTGATTAAGAATGAACAAGATGTGCAATTGCTTGAGCGTCTAGCATTTATGTCACGTCGTTAATTGATATCAATTCTTTAAAAGATTTAAAAGCCGGTTATCCGGCTTTTATTTTGAGCATTAAAAATATAAAGGTGAATTATGCAGACAAGCGCATACTTATCTCAAGTACACATAGCTGTACCTAAGAGATTAAAGCCGACTGTACTCTTGTTGGCTGCGAGTTTTTATTTTTCTAGTTTTAGCTATGCAATGGATGATGCTCAGTTTGAACAGCAGCATCTACAGTTACTTCAAGATGTGTATTGGGCGCAAGTTGCAGAACATCAACTTAAAGAAAAGCTCATCGATCAATCAGATCATCCCGCAGCTCAAACGGCCATTCAGCAAAAGGCTTGTGCTGCAACTGTGCTCGAGCTGAAATACTATGATTTTGTGATCTTGAACCTAAGCGATTTTAACCGCTATAGAAACCATCAAGGTTTTCATAAAATCGTGTCTATTGAAAAGTTGCAGCAAGATCGTCTCGATGTTCAGCGCAAATATGAAACTCTTAAACAATCGCTTAAAAAAAGAAATGCAACTTGCGATTAAGTCATGTCATTTACCTTTCTTTGGGCAGATAGGGCAATGTATATGAACACACAGTAAAAGCTTTTGGCTTTACTTGTAGGGATCAATTTTTCATAATGGTGGATGTAAGGCAAGACCCAGTTGCAGATGAAATAACAAGATCACATGCATTCACACTGGATTTGACCTCCTGATATTTAATTTTTATTGGATTTTATTCGCCTATGTTTGTGCGATTGTTTTATACCCTTAGAAAATACGGTGTTCCAGTTTCAACTCGTGAATTGATTGACTTGAACCAAGCAGTGGCAGCAGGGCTGGTCTTTGCAGATCAAAATGAATTTTATCAGCTTGCAAAAACCGTCATGGTCAAAGATGAACGTTACTTTGATAAGTTCGACCGTGCAATGAAGGACTATTTTGACGGTATATCGACCTTTGATTTAGACGAGCTATTAAATCAGGTGCATAAACTGCCAAAGGATTGGTTTGATCTAGAGCTCATCGAAAAGCATTTGACACCTGAACAACGAGAAGAACTAAAAAAAGCTGGATCATTAGAAGAACTGATGAAAATGCTTGAAGAGCGTTTGCGCGAGCAGCATAAAAAGCATCAAGGTGGTAATCGGATGATCGGTACGGGCGGTACCTCGCCCTTTGGTGCCTATGGTGACCATCCTGAAGGTGTGCGTATCGGTGGGCCTGGTCGTAAACGATCTGCGGTGAAAGTTTGGGAACAACGACAATACCGAAACCTAGATGATGAGCAGATTCTCGGAAGTCGTCAGATGCAGATGGCTTTGCGTCGTTTGCGTAAATTTGCTCGCCAAGGTGCAGCAGAAGAGCTGGATATCGACGGAACCATTCGTGAAACAGCCAAACAAGGAATTTTGGATGTGCAGTTGGTTCCTGAACGACGTAACCGCATTAAAGTCTTGATGCTGTTTGATGTTGGGGGCTCGATGGATTCACATATTGCCCAATGTGAGAAGCTCTTTACCGCGGCTAAAACTGAATTTAAAACCTTAGAGTATTTCTATTTCCATAACTGTTTATATGACTATGTGTGGAAAGATAATATTCGCCGTTCAAGCACGCGTATGAATACTTGGGATCTATTCAACACCTATGGTCGAGATTACCGCGTCATCGTGGTCGGTGATGCGAGTATGGCACCGTATGAATTGAACTCTGTAGGTGGTTCTGTGGAGTATATGAATGATGAAGCGGGTCAGGTGTGGTTACAGCGCTTACGCAATCATTTTGATAAAACAGCATGGTTAAACCCCGAAGAAGAAAGTTATTGGCATTACACCCAAACCATAGCTGTGATTAAACAAATCTTTGAAGATCATATGTTCCCAATGACCCTCAAAGGTGTGGAAGATATGACGAAATATTTAGCGCGCTAAAGCTTTAAAACGATACTTTTTTTTATCAATGATGTTTATATTACTTACTCCAATTTTGCATTTTTTCTTATTTTCAAAATTGGATAGTATTTAAAAGTCTTTGTTCTGCATACAACATGAAGGAAATATGATGGATCATCAAATTAATGGTATCGCATTACCTAATGAAGAAGGTTTCTTCGGTGAATACGGTGGGCAGTTCATTCCACCAGATTTAAAACAGGCAATGGATGACATTAATGTTGCTTATGAGCAAATTCGTCATACAGAAGAATTTCAAAATGAATTGAAAGAGTTGTTTGCACATTATGTTGGACGTCCAAGCCCATTGTTTTATGCGAAGCGCTTGTCTGACAAATTAGGTGGGGCACAAATCTACCTCAAGCGTGAAGAACTTAACCATACTGGCGCGCATAAAATTAACCACTGCCTTGGCGAAGCATTATTAGCAAAATATATGGGTAAAACCAAAGTGATCGCAGAAACTGGTGCAGGTCAGCATGGTGTGGCATTAGCAACGGCTTGTGCCTTGGTGGGTATTCCATGTGAAATTCACATGGGGCAAGTGGATATTGAAAAAGAACATCCAAACGTGGTGAAAATGAAGATTTTAGGTGCCAACCTAATCTCTGTTACTCGTGGTACAGCTACGCTCAAAGATGCAGTAGATAGCGCATTTGAAGAATATTTAAAAGATCCAACCAATTTTATTTATGCGATTGGTTCAGTGGTTGGTCCACATCCATTCCCGAAAATGGTTCGTGACTTCCAGTCAATTATTGGTGATGAAATTAAAGTTCAGACCAACGAGCGTTTTGGTGCAAATCCTGACTATGTGGTTGCATGTGTGGGTGGTGGATCCAATGCCGTTGGTGCATTTACAGCATTCCTCAATGACACCGATGTTAAACTTGTGGGTGTAGAGCCGGCTGGTCATGGCTTAGATACCAATATGCACTCTGCGACGTTGACATTGGGTAAGCCAAGTCAAATTCATGGCATGGCATGTTATGTCCTTGAAGATGAACAGGGTGAACCATTACCAGTGCATTCAATTGCATCAGGTTTGGACTATCCAGGGGTGGGGCCACAACATAGTTTGTTAAAAGACCTAGGTCGTGTTGAATATACAACAGCGACAGACCAAGAATGTTTAGATGCCTTCATGACGCTTTCACGTGTGGAAGGTATTGTTCCTGCACTAGAAAGTTCACATGCGGTTGCTTGGGCAATTCGTGAAGCGCCAAAACTTGCTAAAGATGTGAAGATTGTGGTTAACGTTTCAGGCCGTGGCGATAAAGACTCAGACTATGTGGCTGAAAAATTAGGTTTAAATTAATTATTGCCATTAAAAAAGACTAAGTTGCGCATCATCTGTTGATGGTGCAAAAATCTTTTGCAGTTGTATTGCCCGATCTATATTCGAAGTATCCCAGTTTTTTACTGGGATATTTTTTTTGACGTAATTTTTATAAAATGTGTGGTCAAAGCTTAATGTAATTGGAATTAACTCAGGATGTAGTGCATAAATAATTGCCTTTGCATCTAAAATTTCAGTGACAGCAGAAGCAATCTCTAAATTGATCGTACGTTGGTGGTTTTGCAGCAGTTCATCGTCTTTCATCGAAAACATTAAGCGTTCTAGTTCTAAAATGATGGCATCTAGTTGGTCTAATTTATCTAAAGCGAGTTTCAACATAAGAAAGGAAATTGAGAAAAGTAATTAATTTGTAATGTATATGTCATTACAAACTGTGAGTTATATAAAATTATTGATCTTTAGAATTCCCCCTTAAAGCTTGTTAAGGGGGATTTTTGAGTTTAGCCAGAAATATATTGCTGTAGCTGTTCAATGAGTTTGCGTTGATCATCCATTGCTGCTTTTACAAGGTCGCCGATGGAGATTAAGCCTGTTAATTTCTGTTCCTCAACGACAGGTAAATGACGTAAATGGCGATCTGTCATGAGTTCTAAACATTCTTCGACAGTCGCTGCACTTGTTACAGTGATGACACTACCCGTCATAATTTCACTGACGGAGGTATCGAAAGAGGTTCTTTCCATGAGTGCGATTTTACGTGTGTAATCACGCTCAGACAAAATCCCAACGACTGTGCCTTCATGGGTCACGACGAGGGCACCAATGCCTTTTTGTGCCATCAGGGAAATGGCTTCGAGTACAGTCGCATCTGGGGTGATGGTGTAAATTTCTTGATAAGCTTTGTCTTTAAGTACTTGGGCAACTGTAGTCATATTTTCATTCCTTTATAGTAGTTTTTGTTTAATTTAAATTAGCGCGAAATTTGAAAAAAGCAAATACTTTTCAGTGCATGCTGAGGTCAAACATGCACTGAGGGTTTTATGCGATTTGTATTTTGTCATTATTAAAAAAGAATAAACGCATTTGCGATGTTGTGAGCTTGAGACGGATGTGGCTAGAGCTATGCAACGCAGGGATGACTTTAAGGCGTGTTAATGTCGGTAATAGCGATGCCTCAAAATCTTCTGGTGTAATGCGTCGTGGAGTGTAGTTGGGCCAATGCTTTTTGGCATATTTATGCGCTTGAATGCCATTTAGCCAAAACGGGAAGATAATATGATCTTGATCGCTGGTCATTGCCCAACCTTGTTGGTGGTAGAGACCCCAAAGGACTCCACAGTACATCATGGTTTTTAAAATACTAATTTTGAAAAATAAATCTTTTGGAATAGGTTTATATTGCTTTAATTTAGACATCATATGCAGCGTGTTGTTGATGTTGCTCCTATTGTAGGAAATTCTTATGAAAAAGCTGTGTAAGCTTTGAACTTGATTGTAAGAATTTATGTAGTTAAAAGTTGAAGGGTGTAAAAAACGCCACCTTAGTGACGTTTTGTTATGCTTGCAAGGTGGCCATGTTCTGCCAATATTGCGCTTTGAGTGAGTCACGTTCTACGCGGAAGCCTTGATAATAAAGTTCAGCCAAAAATAACGCTGCTTTACCATGTCCAGCACGAGCTGCATCTTCCAATTCATGAACTGCATCGCTGAAGTTCATTTGAGATTGAATTGTGTTTACCGCATTTGCGTATACATGTTCGAGTTCATGTTGAGAGAATTGTTGAATCATATTTAACTCCTTATTCTAATTATGATCATTAAGGGCCCATTCTTTAGCCCTATTAACTAATTTAACTAAGTATTATTAAACTAATATTACAATTATCTTGAATTGTCAACTATTCACGTAAATATTTCTAATTTGCTATAGTTTACATGATTAAACAATGGACAATTGTTTTCGTGAGTAAAATACTATCATAAGAAGTTGTAGATAATAAGGAGAAGTAAATGACAAGAGTTTTAGACGGTTTAACTTTAGATTATCCTCCGACATTAGCGCAAATTGTGGAGTTGGCACATCTACATCGTCGCAATCTTGATGAAGCAATTTTTCATCAAGAAATTCATTTAGGGGATTTTGGTTTGGCACAGCGCAAACGTGTATATGATTTCACACGGGATTTAGATAAGGCACAGCGCTTAGAATTTTACAATGCATATAACGGCGAATTACTCAAAATCGCCGATGATGATGATTTACATCCTGCGCATGCAGAGGGTGGAATGAGTATTTTTGCAGTATTTATCGTTTTGGCGATTATTGCATTGATTCTTTATTTTGCGGTGATACGTACCATTATTCAGTAAATTGTTTAGCTAACTCACAGACTGAAGCAGTGGACTGATGCAGTTTTAAGCGCTGTGACTTGAACTTCTTGAACGTCAGCCATACACTACTTTGAACCTGAGGTAGTGTATGACTATTGATTTAGAAAAAATTATTCAATTCAAATCTAAAATACAGCTAGAGCAAATTTATAATATCTTTGTTTCAGTCATGATCGTGGTGATTTTGGTATTGGCTGTGATTGCCTTATATCGTCCTATTTCTGTACAGCAATACCAAAACGTGTCACGACTTGCGTTGCAGCAAAGTTATCCTGAAACACAGGAAATGGCGATGCTGCTGAGACAGCAAGATCGCATTCGTGTGGGTGCTTATCTTAAATTGATGCATGCTTATCAGATGGAGTCTGTGCGAGCACATCAACTTCCGGCTTTGGCAGAGGAACAGCTTTAGTTGTAGGGATTATCTTGGTTGGAGCTGCTTGTACATTCTTCTCCAATATCTGCTGTACTTCATTTTTATCTAAGGTTTTGCTCACCACAATCACAGTCATATTTTCAGGGTGCATGTAAGTACGAACCGCATTTTGTACATCAGCTACAGTTATTTTTTCCAATAATTTTGGGTACTGGGTCAAATAATCTGGGTCTTGATGATAAAAGCCCAATAGACCAAGCTGTGCATTGATCGTTGCATTACTGCTGTAATTATTTGGAAAAGCACGCAGCATGCCTGCTTTGGTTTCTTCCATTTGTTTTTGATCAATAGGCATTTTGACAAAATCATTTAAAGCCTTATGCGCAACTCGAATACTATCTATCAGCTGATCTTGACGTGTTCCATAGCTAAAGCTAAAAATACCGGGTGCTTGGCTAAAGCTAAATGCACTATAGGCACCATAAGTATAGCCACGTTTAACGCGAAGCTCTTGCATGAGGATCGAGTTAAAACCTCCACCACCAAACATTCGATTGGCTACTTCTAGGGCTAATCGATCTTTGTTATCACGTGTCGTCCCTAAATGTCCAAATATGACGTTGGCTTGGGTGGAATTGTAGGGAAGATGGATAATATCAAACCCTTGTTTTTCTTCTGGTTGTGCAAGTGCCTTGGCTTTTTCACCTTGGTTTAAGTTTCCGGAAATACGTTCTGCAAGGTTTTGTGCTTCTTTTTTGCTGAGTTTACCTGTAATGGCAATATTCATGTTTTGAGCAACTAAAAATTGATTACGAAACTTCTTTAAAATGTCAGGGGTGATTTTTTTGATACTGCCATTGGTTCCAGTAATCGGTTCTGCATATGGATGTGTGCCGTAAACAGCCCGATAGAAACGAATATTCATTAAGCGACTTGGACTTTCTTGGAGTTGTTTTTGACCAGCTTGGTTATTGCTGAGTGCTAAGTTGAGACTGGAGTTTTTAAAAGTCGCATTTTTAATCACATCCATCATCATACTTAAAGCAGGTTCTAATTTTTTAGGGTCTGACAATACGCGTAGCCGAACGACAAACATATCTCGATGTGCTTGTACGCTAAATTGAGCACCTGTTTGGTCAAAAACCGAGGCAATTTGCGTTGCATTGTATTTTTCTGTGCCTTCATCGATTAAACGTGCAGCCATGTTGGCAACACCATACAAGCCTTTTTCGACTTCTTCATCACGAGCAGAACCCGCATTAAAGGTCAGTTGAATATCCACCATAGGTAGATCTTGTGATTCAACAAACAGGCTATTTACGCCATTTCGGTTTTTCAGCACTTGAACAAGCGGAGCACGATAGTCTTTATCAATCTGTAAATTCTTTAAACTTTGCAGCATGGGGATAGATTGTAATTGGCTCGGCTTATCGTTGAGGTCGGGAACATTTTCCTTATAAGTTTCTGCATGAAGGATTGAGCCAAACGCAGTGAGTAAGCTTAGAGATAAAATTTTCGTAATAGTCATCACTAATCCTTACAAGACGCTTTCTGTGTTTTGGGTTGAGCTGATTTGTTGCTCTGGAATAACAACTTCCGTTTGAGCTGATTTTACTGTTTGATCTGATTTATTTGAGGTTGTTGGAACCTCTGACTGTTCTGGAAATAGATACATGGTGCTTAAATTTTCTCGGACAAAATACGCATTGGCGACACGTTGAATATCCTGTGCGCTGACGTTTTCATATAGTTTTGGTAATTCGTCCATTAGCCTGAAACTGAGCCCATTGACTTCTAAGTTACCGATCGTCTTGGCTTGGCTGCTGATGTCATCTTGGTTATAGACTAAATTGGAGACAAAACGTGTGGTGATACGTTCAACTTCTGGTGTTTTGACTAATTCTGTTTTTAAAGTGTCGATTTCATCTTGTATCGCTTTTTGCGCTTGTTCCATTTTGACGCCATCAGCAGGGAGTGCTGAAATGGTAAACAAGCTGTCTCCACGATTGTATGGATCATAAGAAACACTTACAGCCGTAAGTAATTTTCTATCGCGCACCAGTTTGTCTTGTAGGCGCGATGAGATGCCGCTGTCTAAAATATTGCGAATAATATTGAGTGCATAAGCATCTTGTGGATTTTTTGCGGTAGCCAGTGAGCGTACATTCCACGCCATATACAAATTGGGCACTTGTACGGGTAAATTTAGTTCCATATGACGATAGCCCACACGTTCAAATTCCCTCACATCGTTACGATCAGGTGTTTTACGTGATGGAATATCACCAAAGTATTTTTGAACTTGACGAATGGCTGCTTCGGCATCGACATCACCGACAATCACCAAAATGGCGTTGTTTGGGGTATACCAATCTTTATACCATTGTTTTAAATCTGCTAATTTGATGTTTTGCAGATTTTTCATGTGTCCAATGACAGGTTGGCGATAATGACTGGTTGGATAAGAAATCCATTTGAAACGTTCATAAGCCAAAGAACGAGGGTTGTCATCTGTACGCTGTCGGCGTTCTTCCATAACTACTTTAATTTCAGGGTCGAAATCTTGTTGTTGCAATCGTAAATTACTCATACGATCCGCTTCGAGCTCCAACGCCATAGGAAAATAGGCTTTTGGATACAACTGATAATAATTCGTGTAATTGGTAAAGGTTGCTGCGTTGATGCTGCCGCCATAGATACGGCTGAGACGTGTAAATTCATCATTAGGAACTTTAGTGGTTCCTTTAAACATCATATGTTCGAGTGCATGAGAGATCCCTAATAGATTGCCCGACTCATCGCTACTGCCAACACGATACCAAATATGGGTCATTACCATCGGCGCACGGTGGTCTTCACGGATAATGACCTTTAAGCCATTTTTAAGCGTGGTTTCAAAGGTGCTTCGCGTTAATTGGGTACGTGTGTCTGCATGTAGATTGGGTGCACACCAAAGGCAACTAGTGATGATACAGATAGGAAGCGCAGAGCGAAATAAAGTTTTAAAAAAACAAGGAGAAAATCTGTTTTTATGGGACACAAAGGAATCCATTAAAATGCATTTTATAGCTATCTAGTTTTCCTAAAGTTAATTTTGATTGCAAGTTCAACATGTTGTTTTTTAGTGTGCTTCGCTCTGACAGGCGTGTAGCGACTCAATTTAAGATAACTTATGATAGAATCGGTTTTTTTAACGCAGTGCTTTTCAAGGATTCGGCATGCAACAGCAATCTCATGGGCAAAATAAATTTTTGATTGATGCTGATATCGGTGATGACGATGTCACGCTACCGAGTTTACCTGCGGTAAATGTGCCGATTATCGAGACACCGAAAGTACAGCAAGAAGTTGCTGCACCATTACAAGAAACAGAGTCAAAAACTGAAGACTCGAAGGTGAAAGGCGGCTTCTTTAGTCGTATGAAAGAAGGTCTAGCAAAGTCACGTAAGAACTTGGCAGACGGCATGGTGAATATCCTGATCGGTGGGAAGGAAATTGACGATGAACTTTTAGAGGAAGTTGAAGAGCAACTTTTGGTTGCTGACATTGGTGTCGATGCAACCAAAACGATTATTGCGAACTTAACTGAACGTACTGAACGTGGCGATTTAATTTACTCGCACTCTTTATATAAAGCGCTTCAAGAAGAACTTGTGGCATTACTTGCACCACGTGTTAAACCGCTACATATCGACAGCAATAAAAATCCATATGTGATTTTGGTTGTTGGTGTAAATGGTGTGGGTAAAACCACCACGATTGGTAAATTAGCGAAACGCTTACAAGGTGAAGGTAAAAAAGTAATGTTGGCTGCTGGTGATACATTCCGTGCAGCAGCCACAGAACAATTACAAATTTGGGGCGAACGCAATAATATTGCCGTTGTAGCTCAAGGTCATGGTGCAGATTCTGCATCTGTTATTTTTGATGCATTTGAAAGTGCTCGTGCAAAAGGCGTAGATGTACTGATTGCAGACACCGCAGGTCGTTTACATAACAAAGGACATCTAATGCAAGAGTTGTCTAAAGTAAAACGTGTAATGCAAAAAATTGATGCTACAGCTCCGCATGAAGTGATGTTAGTGGTAGATGCAGGCACAGGTCAAAATGCCATTAACCAGGTTGAAATGTTTGATGAGGCAGTAGGGCTTACAGGTCTAACCATTACTAAGCTTGATGGTACAGCAAAAGGTGGTGTGTTATTCAATATTGCAAGCCGTACCCATGTGCCAATTCGTTTTATTGGTGTAGGTGAGAAAATTGATGACTTGCGTCCATTCTCAGCAAAATCATTTGTCGCAGCATTATTTGAAACTGATAAATAAAATGCGTTAAATGTCACATAAACTCCGCAAAATGCGGAGTTTTTTGTTTTTAAGCTTACTGATTGATTTAAAAAGCAACATGTGAATAAATCATAATCAAAATTCAGCCTAATAAACCCTTAGAATAAGTAAGGAATTGTTGTTATATATAAAAATTGCTTTGGGGTGTTTAGGGTGGCGTTACTCGATAAAATTGGTCATGTATTGACTGCGGATATCACTAAAGATTTTAAATTAAAAAAGAAAACTACCGAACAAGAAGTAGAAGCGTCCTTTGTCGACCAACTAAAGAAACGTCGAAGTATTTATGAGCTTGGAAAAAAGGTGCATTACAGTCAGGCTTATTTGGCGGAACTGATTCAAGAATCCGTAAGAAGTTGTCCATCTGCATATAATTCGCAAAGCACACGTATTGTGGTTTTATTTGGCGAATCTCATCAAAAATTTTGGGACATTGTAAAAGACGTACAACGCAAGAATGTTGCGAGTTATATTTTTGAAGGTGTGGCGCTCAAAATAGATCAATGTGCAGCTGGCCTGGGAACTGTACTTTTCTATGAAGATCAAGCTGTGATTCAACAATTACAAAAGAAAGTGCCCTTAAGTGCAGAAGATTTTCCAGTGTGGTCGGAGCAAACGTCTGGCATGGCCCAATTCGCAGTATGGACTTCGATCGCAGATGCAGGTCTAGGCGCATGTTTACAGCACTATAATCCACACATTGATTATGCTGTTGCCGAACACTTTGATATTTCAAAACAATGGCTGCTACGTGCGCAGTTAGTCTTTGGTTCAATTGAAGGCCAAGCGCCTGAACGCTTAGAACCAGAAGATCAAGATCAGTTTAGAATTTATGAGTAATTTCTATGTTCTGTATGTTGCTTTGATTTCTGCCGTACTAAAGACAGTGAAACCAAAATCTGAATGTAAGTGGGTTGTAGGTATTTAGATGCTTGCAACTGATTGTTCTAGAAATAAGACACAATGTTGTAAATATAGTCATGCAACTGTTAAAAACATCACCTATTATAAATCTCAACTTAGTCAGCTAATTGAAAATAAAAAGAGGTCTTGTAATGTCATTCTTGAATCAAATCGAACAACGTCGCACAATCTATTCTATTGGTAATAACGTGAGTTTATCGCAAGATGAAATTGAGCAAACCATTAAAAATGCTGTACGTTTAAGTCCGTCATCATTTAACTCTCAAACGTCTCGTGTCGTTATTCTGTTTGGTGATGCACATCAAAAATTCTGGAATATCGTACGTGAAACTTTACGTAAAATTGTACCTGCAGATGCATTTGAAGGAACCAATGGCAAGATTAATAGTTTTGCAGCAGGTTTTGGTACAGCATTATTTTATGAAGATCAGGCTGTAGTAAAAGCACTCCAAGAACAATTTGCACTTTATGCAGATAATTTCCCAGTATGGTCTGAACACTCAACGGCGATTGCTCAATTTGCTACTTGGACGGCATTGGCTGAAAAAAATATCGGTGCATCATTGCAACATTACAATCCAATTGTTGATGCTGAAACAGCTGCGGCATTTGATGTGCCAGATCAATGGAAACTACGTGCACAGCTTGTTTTTGGTTCGATTGAAGCGCCTGCAGGTGAAAAAACCTTTATTGCAGATGAAGAACGATTCAAAACTTTCAAGTAATGATGGTGTGATGAATTAAAAAAGGATGCTTTAAGCATCCTTTTTTTATATGCAAAATTCTTGAATGAATATCTAAATAATGTCTTGAAACTAAATATACAGTGATTGTTAGATGTCATAAGATTGTCACATATGCATTGCATAGTGCAATCGAAACTAAATAATTGATAAAGAGTGATAATGATGACTTTAAGATTAACTGTTGCAGCTACAGCGCTGATGTTAAGTAGTGCAGGATTTGCAGCTGTAACTTTGACTGTTCCGGAAGAAATCAAAATAGTTGCAGTTAATGATCAAGAAGTTACAGGTGGTTTATTTCGATCTACAGAGAAATATAAGCTAGATGCAGGTGAAAACGTATTAACTGTACGTTATAGCGAATTTTTTCAACATGCTGATAATTCACACGATATATTAAAATCAGGAGTTGCTGCTATTCGTACTCCATCACTGATTGATGGTCAAGAGTACCGTTTAGGTCTAGTCAATGCACCAAGAGATTTTGATGCTGCGCAAAAATATAAAGACCAACCGATATTTGGTTTGTATGACAAATCTAATCAATTACTTGTGCAGCAAGCTGGGGCGAATAAAGAACAAAAATCGATTTTCTCCAATGGTGTTTTGGGTAATGCCGTAGATTTTACGAAGAAAGAAGCTGTGCCAGAAAATCAACCGGCACCTGTTTATGCGCAATCTGTAACTGCAAAACCAACGAACGTAGTATCTCCTGTAGTAGCTTCAAAAAATGTGATTATTAATGAAAATGGGGCAGATCAACAATTAATTCAGCTTTGGCAAAAGGCCAATAAAGCTGAACGACAAAAATTCATGAGTTGGTTGGCTGAGCAAGCAAACTAAAGTCACTTTCGTAACTTCTTTAGTTTTATTCAAGTCAGCGCTATTCGAAAAGTCCGTTGAATTACGGGCTTTTTAGTTTGAAGAATATAAAAATCACCAATAATTATAAAATTCGTCTTTCATAAAGCAAAATATACGGATATATTGATCTTTAAATAAGCAATAAATTGCTTATAGTTTAAAAAATATACACTCAGGCGCAATATCATAGAAATTTCTGTGATAGGGGCTTGTGTTTGTTTTGAAACTCTATAGAATACGCTGCATACCAACGCAGACAGTGATATACATAAGGTTTTGAGTTGTTTGATGTTGTTCTCTTATTTGCTGACGAAGCATTAAGAAGATCATTAAGAGATTATGAAGAACAACTTGTGTGGATTTTTACTAGTTGATTGATCGAAATTATTTTCATTGATTGATGGTAAAAATTACTCGAAGTTTATTTGAGCAAATTTTTGTCAGTAATTGATGAGCCAAGATTGGTACACTATATGTACTATTGATTTTAAACTGAAGAGTTTGATCATGGCTCAGATTGAACGCTGGCGGCAGGCTTAACACATGCAAGTCGAGCGGGAATAGGTAGCTTGCTACCGATTTCTAGCGGCGGACGGGTGAGTAATGCTTAGGAATCTGCCTATTAGTGGGGGACAACATTTCGAAAGGGATGCTAATACCGCATACGTCCTACGGGAGAAAGCAGGGGATCTTCGGACCTTGCGCTAATAGATGAGCCTAAGTCGGATTAGCTAGTTGGTGGGGTAAAGGCCTACCAAGGCGACGATCTGTAGCGGGTCTGAGAGGATGATCCGCCACACTGGGACTGAGACACGGCCCAGACTCCTACGGGAGGCAGCAGTGGGGAATATTGGACAATGGGGGGAACCCTGATCCAGCCATGCCGCGTGTGTGAAGAAGGCCTTTTGGTTGTAAAGCACTTTAAGCGAGGAGGAGGCTACTTTGGTTAATACCCAGAGATAGTGGACGTTACTCGCAGAATAAGCACCGGCTAACTCTGTGCCAGCAGCCGCGGTAATACAGAGGGTGCGAGCGTTAATCGGATTTACTGGGCGTAAAGCGTGCGTAGGCGGCTTTTTAAGTCGGATGTGAAATCCCCGAGCTTAACTTGGGAATTGCATTCGATACTGGGAAGCTAGAGTATGGGAGAGGATGGTAGAATTCCAGGTGTAGCGGTGAAATGCGTAGAGATCTGGAGGAATACCGATGGCGAAGGCAGCCATCTGGCCTAATACTGACGCTGAGGCACGAAAGCATGGGGAGCAAACAGGATTAGATACCCTGGTAGTCCATGCCGTAAACGATGTCTACTAGCCGTTGGGGCCTTTGAGGCTTTAGTGGCGCAGCTAACGCGATAAGTAGACCGCCTGGGGAGTACGGTCGCAAGACTAAAACTCAAATGAATTGACGGGGGCCCGCACAAGCGGTGGAGCATGTGGTTTAATTCGATGCAACGCGAAGAACCTTACCTGGTCTTGACATAGTAAGAACTTTCCAGAGATGGATTGGTGCCTTCGGGAACTTACATACAGGTGCTGCATGGCTGTCGTCAGCTCGTGTCGTGAGATGTTGGGTTAAGTCCCGCAACGAGCGCAACCCTTTTCCTTATTTGCCATCGGATTAAGCCGGGAACTTTAAGGATACTGCCAGTGACAAACTGGAGGAAGGCGGGGACGACGTCAAGTCATCATGGCCCTTACGACCAGGGCTACACACGTGCTACAATGGTCGGTACAAAGGGTTGCTACTCCGCGAGGAGATGCTAATCTCAAAAAGCCGATCGTAGTCCGGATTGGAGTCTGCAACTCGACTCCATGAAGTCGGAATCGCTAGTAATCGCGGATCAGAATGCCGCGGTGAATACGTTCCCGGGCCTTGTACACACCGCCCGTCACACCATGGGAGTTTGTTGCACCAGAAGTAGGTAGTCTAACCGTAAGGAGGACGCTTACCACGGTGTGGCCGATGACTGGGGTGAAGTCGTAACAAGGTAGCCGTAGGGGAACCTGCGGCTGGATCACCTCCTTAACGAAAGATTGATGATTGGTAAGAATCCACAACAAGTTGTTCTTCATGACGATGTATCTGAGGGTCTGTAGCTCAGTTGGTTAGAGCACACGCTTGATAAGCGTGGGGTCACAAGTTCAAGTCTTGTCAGACCCACCATTCTGACTAACGAAGTATTTGAATAAAATACGGAAGCAAACAGAGAATCAGAAACATTGACTTATTGATAAGCTGGGGACTTAGCTTAGTTGGTAGAGCGCCTGCTTTGCACGCAGGAGGTCAGGAGTTCGACTCTCCTAGTCTCCACCATACATTCCTTCGGAATGTATAAAGAACGAAGCTAAAATAAACAATCAAATGATTGTTAGCTTAGTCCTTAAGCGATCAAGTGTTTAGGTTATAGAGCTTAGCAACAAAGTAGCGTATGATTCGCTTCATTGTTATTAAGCTCTGTGATTTATCACAGTTTCCTGACCTGACGAAGGCTGGAAAAATCATTAACAGAATATATTTGAGTTGAAATAATTTGTTCATACTCGTTTGATTTAACCTAACAAGCAATTGTGAAAGTTGAATGAAATGAGTTACTAGCGAAATTAACTGAATCAAGCGTTTTGGTATATGAATCTAATTGAAGCTGTACAGTGATTAAGTTCACGAGACTCTAACTGTGGCAATTAAGTTTGCGACGCGAAATACAACTTGTATGTATTAGCGACTGTTTGGGGTTGTATAGTCAAGTAATTAAGTGCATGTGGTGGATGCCTTGGCAGTCAGAGGCGATGAAAGACGTAATAGCCTGCGATAAGCTCCGGGGAGGCGGCAAATATCCTGTGATCCGGAGATTTCTGAATGGGGAAACCCACCCGCTATAAGGCGGGTATCATAAACTGAATACATAGGTTTATGAGGCGAACGAGGGGAAGTGAAACATCTCAGTACCCTTAGGAAAAGAAATCAATTGAGATTCCCTCAGTAGCGGCGAGCGAACGGGGAAAAGCCCATTAAGTTATCTAAGCTTTAGTGGAACGCTCTGGGAAGTGCGACCATAGTAGGTGATAGTCCTGTACACGAAAGGGCTTAGATAATGATGTCGAGTAGGGCGAGGCACGTGAAACCTTGTCTGAATATGGGGGGACCATCCTCCAAGGCTAAATACTCCTGACTGACCGATAGTGAACCAGTACCGTGAGGGAAAGGCGAAAAGAACCCCTGTGAGGGGAGTGAAATAGATCCTGAAACCGCATGCATACAAGCAGTGGGAGCCAACTTGTTTGGTGACTGCGTACCTTTTGTATAATGGGTCAGCGACTTACATTCAGTAGCAAGGTTAACCGATTAGGGGAGCCGTAGAGAAATCGAGTCTTAATAGGGCGTTTAGTTGCTGGGTGTAGACCCGAAACCGGGTGATCTATCCATGAGCAGGTTGAAGGTTGGGTAACACTAACTGGAGGACCGAACCCACTGTCGTTGAAAAGCCAGGGGATGACTTGTGGATAGGGGTGAAAGGCTAATCAAACTCGGTGATAGCTGGTTCTCCCCGAAAGCTATTTAGGTAGCGCCTCGGACGAATACCATTGGGGGTAGAGCACTGTTTCGGCTAGGGGGTCATCCCGACTTACCAAACCGATGCAAACTCCGAATACCAATGAGTACTATCCGGGAGACAGACTGCGGGTGCTAACGTCCGTAGTCAAGAGGAAAACAATCCAGACCGCCAGCTAAGGCCCCAAAATTATAGTTAAGTGGGAAACGATGTGGGAAGGCATAGACAGCTAGGAGGTTGGCTTAGAAGCAGCCACCCTTTAAAGAAAGCGTAATAGCTCACTAGTCGAGTCGGCCTGCGCGGAAGATGTAACGGGGCTAAAACTATATGCCGAAGCTGCGGATTTACACATAAGTGTAAGTGGTAGGGGAGCGTTCTGTAAGCCGATGAAGGTGGATTGAGAAGTCTGCTGGAGGTATCAGAAGTGCGAATGCTGACGTGAGTAACGACAAAACGGGTGAAAAACCCGTTCGCTGAAAGACCAAGGGTTCCAGTCCAACGTTAATCGGGGCTGGGTGAGTCGACCCCTAAGGCGAGGCCGAGAGGCGTAGTCGATGGGAAATTGGTTAATATTCCAATACTTCAGTGTAATGCGATGAGAGGACGGAGAAGGTTAAGTCAGCCTGGCGTTGGTTGTCCAGGTGAAAGGAAGTAGGCATGTATCTTAGGCAAATCCGGGGTACTCTATGCTGAGATCTGACAGCAAGCTGTACTTGTACAGTGAAGTGGCTGATACCATACTTCCAGGAAAAGTCTCTAAGCTTCAGTTACACTGGAATCGTACCCGAAACCGACACAGGTGGTCAGGTCGAGTAGACCAAAGCGCTTGAGAGAACTCTGCTGAAGGAACTAGGCAAAATGGTACCGTAACTTCGGGAGAAGGTACGCTGCTTTTGGTGATGGAACTTGCTTCCTGAGCTGAGAGCAGCCACAGAAACCAGGCCCCTGCAACTGTTTATTAAAAACATAGCACTCTGCAAACACGAAAGTGGACGTATAGGGTGTGATGCCTGCCCGGTGCTGGAAGGTTAATTGATGGGGTTAGCGTAAGCGAAGCTCTTGATCGAAGCCCCAGTAAACGGCGGCCGTAACTATAACGGTCCTAAGGTAGCGAAATTCCTTGTCGGGTAAGTTCCGACCTGCACGAATGGCATAATGATGGGGGCGCTGTCTCCAGCAGAGGCTCAGTGAAATCGAAATCGCCGTGAAGATGCGGTGTACCCGCGGCTAGACGGAAAGACCCCGTGAACCTTTACTGCAGCTTGACATTGAACTTTGATCTTACTTGTGTAGGATAGGTGGGAGGCTTTGAAACCGAGACGCTAGTTTCGGTGGAGCCAATCTTGAAATACCACCCTGGTAATATTGAGGTTCTAACTCTGCTCCATGATCTGGAGCGAGGACCATGTCTGGTGGGTAGTTTGACTGGGGCGGTCTCCTCCTAAAGAGTAACGGAGGAGTACGAAGGTGCGCTCAGCGTGGTCGGAAATCACGCGTAGAGTATAAAGGCAAAAGCGCGCTTAACTGCGAGACCCACAAGTCGAGCAGGTACGAAAGTAGGTCTTAGTGATCCGGTGGTTCTGTATGGAAGGGCCATCGCTCAACGGATAAAAGGTACTCTGGGGATAACAGGCTGATACCGCCCAAGAGTTCATATCGACGGCGGTGTTTGGCACCTCGATGTCGGCTCATCTCATCCTGGGGCTGAAGCAGGTCCCAAGGGTATGGCTGTTCGCCATTTAAAGAGGTACGCGAGCTGGGTTTAGAACGTCGTGAGACAGTTCGGTCCCTATCTACCGTGGGCGCTGGAAATTTGAGAGGATCTGCTCCTAGTACGAGAGGACCAGAGTGGACGAACCTCTGGTGTACCGGTTGTGACGCCAGTCGCATCGCCGGGTAGCTATGTTCGGAAGGGATAACCGCTGAAAGCATCTAAGCGGGAAGCCTACCTCAAGATAAGATTTCCCTTGGACTTTATGTCCACTAAAGAGCCGTTGAAGACTACGACGTTGATAGGTTGGATGTGGAAGTGCGGTGACGCATGAAGCTGACCAATACTAATTGCTCGTGAGGCTTGACTATACAACACCCAAACAGTTGTATGTAAAGCATCAATTGATTCGATATTAAGCAAAATAACTTGATTTAGTTAACGCTTAAGAACAAAATACTGCAACTCAGATATGATCTGTTAATAACTCATTTGGTAGAAAACTTAGCAATACGTAAGACTAAGCAAGTATCCATAACAGTTGTGCTGGCGACAATAGCAAGAGTGAACCACCTGATCCCTTCCCGAACTCAGAAGTGAAACCTCTTAGCGCTGATGGTAGTGTGGGGTTACCCATGTGAGAGTAAGTCATCGCCAGCTCATTATTCGAAACACCCCCTGACTAGTGCAGGGGGTGTTTTTTTATGCACGAAGAAAAAGGGAAAGTTATCAAAATAGAAAATAATAAGAGAAGCAAATTCAAAAAATAAGAAAACGAGAGATATTTAAAGAAAATAAAACTAAAATGCTCAATCCATCTATATCATTTTAAAATCTTTTGCTAATGAAAATGTGTAATAAATCAATATAATAAAATCGTTTGTTTCATTAATAATATATAGGGTATTTAAGATGTTTTTAAAAAAATTATTAACTATAGTTTTATTTGCATTTGTTTCTTTCAATACTACAGCCGGTGTGTATCAGGATAAACTAAGTGAATGTTTGGTAAATAAAATTTCAGCATAAGAGAGTCAGAACTTAACGGCTTGGATTTATTTGGCATTTTCAGCACATCCAGAAATTTCTAAGTATAGTAAAGTGACGTCCGCTGAGATGCAAAAGATTGATAAAAATATGGCAAATTTATTTCAAGATTTATTTACTAAGCGTTGTAATGCTGAAATCAAAGCTGTTACAGAAAATGAAGGAACAAATGCTTTGGGTAAAGCATTTGAACTATTGGGGAATCGTGCAGCTGAGAACCTGATGAAAAATCCATTTGTTGAAAAACGTATTGCATCATTTGCACAATATTTTGATGAAGATAAAATGCGTGAATCGATGAAATAAATTGAATCGGACTAGGCGAATGTATTTGACAGTTGATATTCGCTTAGCTCATTACTCACTCTTTTTAAGGAATATAATAATTGCCCTAATAATACATTTTTTGATGTTAAGACAACTAATATCATGGGGTGTTGAGGGTGAGAGATCGCTGTGAGTAATGCTTTACCATTTTCAGCATCTAATGTAATGGTTTGACAACCGACTAAATTAATTTCGTTAGTAAAAGCTTGAACCATTGCTAAGATTGAACTGCTTACAGCTGCAAGTTTTCCAGAATTTTCAATATTTTTCTTTTCTATAGATTTTAATTCAAAACCATCAGTTGAACATAACATCATATATTCAACACCGGACACATCAGAAATTAACTCCTTCATGAGTTTATGTGCATGTTCAATAAGCTGTAGTGGTGCTGAACGTGTTGTACGAATTGCTGTATTCATAATATCTTCATTAGATTGAAAGTTGAACTTCGGCTTTTGCAATAAGTGCTTCTAGAATAAAAAGAATGTCTTTTTTATTTCTAGCATCGATATAAAAAATCGGGTGATGTATCTGTTGTGAATCCTGCCATTCTTTATAAAGTTTGGTGGATTTATACTGCGTACTGTCTAAATGTGTAATCGCGATGATGATGTTTTCATTATTTTCAGAAAAATAATTTAAATAATCATTCAGCTGCTGAATTGGATGGTCATGTGTATGATCAATCAAAATAATTGTACCAATTGCGCCGTTACAAATGGTATTCCATATAAAGTTAAATCTTTCTTGGCCCGGCGTACCATATAAACCAAGTTTAGTACCATCGGCGAGAGTAAGTTCACCGTAATCGATTCCAACAGTAGTCAACATTTTTTGATGCGCATTTTGATCCGTATTAAGCGCTTCTGTACTCAGTACAGGAATATCAGAAATACTTTGAATAGCAGTGGTTTTTCCGGCACCCATCGTTCCGGCAAATACGATTTTGTATTGCTGTAAAATCATAATGAAATTTTAGATTCCTAATTTTTTTCGAAGACTACGGAAAAAACTCTGTAGTGGATTTGAAGATTCTTGAGCTGTTTTTTGGCTATGATATACACTCGCCATGGCCGGTATCTCTTCTATGATTTGAGCTATGTGGCATGCAAATAAATAACGATTAATAAAGTTTTGGCTTAAATGTATTTGTTCAGCAATATATTGAGTAGGACTACCTTCCATAAAAAAAGCGGATATTTTCAATAGTGATTGTCGTTCAGCACAATGTATAGGCTGTGGCCAATGCAAAAGTTTATAGTGGCTTGTGTAATTGGGGGGAGTATCATCTACGTAATCCCAAACAAATTGCCATAATCCATGCTGTAAATTTATTGATTCCAACCCATATTTAAAAGTGACAACTGTATTTGTATCTGCTGAAATGAGTGTGATTTCAGAATTTTGTGTGATTTGAATATTTTGTTCCATCCAAAACTCATTGCTTAAGTTATCAATGAGTGCGATTGGTTTTTGATCTAAAAGCAATAGTTGACGTTGATGTTTATTTAAATCTTTAAAAGCCTGTGAGATCTGGAGTGCATTTAATTTAGGTTTTGTGTCTTGAACAACAATAGGATTGGACACATTTACAGGATTAATGTCTCGGAACCTTAACGCAACTGAATGCTCTAACCAATGCTCAAATTGATTGTTATTTGTTAGGGGTAAAAACAGGGTATCGTGTTCGATTTGATTTGCTTTCAATTCATTTTTTTTAAGTTTAAGTATGATTAAATCTTCGTGCTTTATTTTATTTATATTCGGCAGGTCGATAAAGTCATCATTGATTAATAGGACTTGGAGTTTCGAATCTGCAATGTTTGTCCAATGAATAGTAAAAGTTTCAGATAGCTTATTTGAAATAATAGATTTAATGTCATTGATAACATTTAGATTTAAGCCAAAGATAGAAATATATAATGTGCTATTCACGAAATTGTCCAGAAAAACTGGGTTATTTCTGGTGAAATAACCCAACTTTAAATTAAGAAAAATCTAATTCTTTTTCGAAATGTTTAAGTTCATGGCGAGCCATAGCAAGGTTTGATTTACTACGGTCTAATACGAGGTAAAGAAATAATGCTTCATTTGAGTCGAGTGGGCGGATTAAGTGATATTGTTTACCCAGAGTAATTAGAATGTCTTCAATAGAGTCATTTAAATTCAACGCTTTGGCAACTTTACGCTTTGAGCGGACAACTTCAGTATTACCAGCAGCAGCTAATTCTAAATCGATGTCGTTATTGCCTTGTGTCGCCATAGCAAGGCCACTTTCGCTGTCAACCAAAGCTGCAGCAATAAAACCGTCAATGTCTGTTAAAGCGTTTAAAGATAATTTGGCCATTATTAACCCCAATAAATTATATGTTAATCAGTAATATAGTTTTACTGACCTATATGATATTAGCTAAAAATAATGAATAAACAATGCTAAAAAAAATCAGCTGGTTGATTATTGTTAATAATAAATAAAGTAAAAATGGTCTTTAAACGATTCTTGGCTGCTAATAGTTGTAGGATTGTGTAGAATATTTAAACCTTTTATAGAATTGTTGTATATGAAATTCAATTAAGGTTGTTGTTTTATAAGAGTTTTTTTATTAATAGATTTAATGTATTATTTCATTAATTTAATATACAAAAACGATTATATAAGATGAAATAAATATTAAAAATATGTGCTGTTTGTTTGTTTATTACTCATTAAAATACATCATATAATATTATTCTAGAATCTATATTTGTGATTTAAGTCTATTAAATTCAAGTATTTGTGATATATGTTAAAAGTTCAATCATGGGGTAATAGGATTGAACTTTACTTCTTATAATGCACTTTTTAAATTATTTCGATGTTGTTTCACTTGTTTTGCATAACGTTTACCTTGTTTTTTCATTTTTCGATTGGTGTTATAAGCGGTAGGTCCGACATTATAGTAGGCTAAAGCTTTTGGCATGCTGCCAGCGGCATTTTTATATTTAGTTAAAATAAATGACCCACAATTAATATTGGTTAATTCGTCATATAAATCCCCAGGGCATATTGCTTGCCAATAACGTGGCATCACCTGAGTTAAACCGACTGCACCTGCAGGTGAACTGACATAAGGGCGGAAAGTTGATTCTTGGCGAATAACAGCAGCCAGTAGTAAAGGATCTAAGTTGTATTGATCAGCAGTTTGCACAATGTAGGGTGACACTCGATTTGCAGTTTCAGGATTGACTGAATAGGCCTTTTGGATCCCTGATGAAAGTTTAACAGCACGTTTTTCTACAGAGCCACCACCGAGTGATGAACATCCAGAAATCAGGGTTACAGATATAATAACAGTTGAAAACTTTAAGCTGTGAGCGCTTAGGAGCGACGAAAGACGAGTTGAAAGGCGAGTTTTATTCAGTACATTCTGCATTTATATTCACTTTAAAATAATCATGGCTAAGTGTAATTTCTAAAGTGATAGTATGAACTGGAGACTCAGAGGTCAATATTTTCTTAAGTTGCTCTATACAGTGTAATTGTAAAAATTGATGGGAATGTACTCAAATTACATGATTGTCTAAGTGAAGAGAGAAAAACAGACAGCATTACTTGTGTCAGTATTTCTCTCTTGACATGGTACTTATTAAGATTGTGGGGACATTCAAATCCCGAGAACTTTAGTTATAAAAAACTAGAATATCCACTCATGAAATATCCCTATTTGAAAAAGCTATAACTTTTTTCAGAGGTATGAATGGAATCTAAGAATAATTTAAAGTGTTTTAAGCATCCAAATTTCGCATGCTTGGCTATGACCTGTATTGCCCTTGGGAGCTTGTAAGTGTTGAAATCCTACTTTTTCATAGAGTTTTACCGCTTGTCCAAGTGTATGTGTAGTTTCTAAATAACACGCTTTAAAATTATGATCTTTGGCGAATTGAAAACAAAGTTCTAAAATATCTTTGGCTAAGCCATGACCACGTAATTCAGGCATAAAATACATTTTTTGGATTTCTAAAATGCTTGAATCTCCAGCTAAAGGAGAAAGGCCGCCACCACCTAAAATTGTACCGTGTTGATTTTCAATAACCCAATATTGTGCATTTGCTTGCGCATAGACGTGATATAAATCATCTAAAATTGGATCTGCAACGGCAAATCCTGATTCAGGTGCTAATCCAAATTCTTTGGAAACTGTGCGAATGACATTGGCAATGCTTGCATTGTCTTCAAGTTGAAGTGGTCGGATCTGAAACATAATCATCGAAAAACAAAAAGATGGATTGTTTTATAGACTGATCCTATATAAAAATCCATCTTTAAGTTTCAAATTGCTCAAGCAAAGTAATTATTTTAATTCGCTTGAACTTTTACCCAGTTCACGTCGTGCAACGATTAATTGTTGAATTTGCTGTGTTCCTTCAAATATATCAAGGATTTTTGAATCACGTGCCCATTTTTCCAATAATTCATCTTCGTTATAACCAACTGCAGCTGCGAGCTCTACACATTTTAATGTGATTTCATTACCTACACGGCCTGCTTTTGCTTTAGCGATGGATGCTTCACGTGAGTTAGGTTTTTTGTTGTCGGCCATCCATGCGGCTTTGAGCATGAGTAGACGTGCTGCTTCCCAGTCTGCTTCCATACGGTAGATTTGTGCAGCAATATTCGAACTTTGTAAGATGGGTGTTGAATACTGTTCGTCTAATTCATCTTTAAAGATTTCTTTAATTCGCTCTAAAGATGCCTTTGCACAGCCTATAGCCATCGCAGCAACGAGTGGGCGAGTATTATCAAAAGTTTCCATAACCCCAGCAAAACCCTTTGCTACATCAATTTCAGCATTGCCTAATAAGTTTGCAGCAGGGACACGACAATCTACAAAACTAATGGCAGCAGTATCAGAAGCTTTAATACCCAATTTATGTTCTAGGCGTTCTACAGTCATTCCTGGTGTACCTTTTTCAACAACAAAGGATTTAATCGCTGCTCGACCTAATTTTTTATCTAGTGTTGCCCAAACAACTACTGAATCAGCACGTTCGCCCGAGGTGACAAAGATTTTTTCACCATTGAGGATGTATTCATCGCCATCTTTCGTCGCTGTTGTCCGAATTGCTGCTGAATCAGAGCCGCAATTGGGTTCTGTAATGGCCATAGCGGCCCAAGTACCTTTTAAGCGTTCTAGTTGTTCATCATTGGCTACTGCTGCAATAGCTGAGTTGCCAAGCCCTTGGCGAGGCATACTGAGCAACAGGCCTGTATCTCCATAGCACATCTCGATGATACTGAGAGCAGTCGACATATTGACACCGTTTTTATTTCCCGTGTCTGTGTCGCCACGTTTATTGACGGCAGCACCTGCATTCATGCCATCACCGCCATCATTCATACCGTCGACGAGGGAAGACAACATGTCTAATTCTTTAGGATAGGCATGTTCGGCTTTGTCATATTTACGTGAAATAGGACGTAGAACATTTAAAGCGACTTCATGGGCTTGGTCGATCAGCAATTTAAATTTTTTCGGATTTTGTAAGTTCATGGACATTTCCTTGTTTTTTATTTTGCTGAATTACGCATGTAAGCCAGATTGAAGAATCGCTGTGGCACGTAAGTCTCGATACCAACGTTCTACGGGATGTTCTTTGGTAAAGCCATGACCACCTAATATTTGCACGCCATCAGTCCCAATTTTCATCGATTTTTCAGCACATAGCACGCGAGCTAAATAGGCTTCACGATGAAAGGGCTTGCCAGCTTCGGCTAGACTTGCTGCGTTTAGGATGAGCATATGCATGGCATCTATTTCGATTGCCATATCTGCAATCATAAATGCCACACTTTGACGATGTGAAATTGGCTCTCCAAAAGCTGTACGTTCGTTGGCATATTGAATGCAATACTTTTTCACTGCAGTTGCGGTACCAACAGCCATTGCACACCACATTAAATTGCCAAGATCGATAAATGAGGTATAGTTGAAATCTTGATCACCTAAGCGTTGGGCAGGGGTGTGAGTAAATTTTAAAGTTACCGTTTCAGTGGCTTTTAAACCCATAGCTGGTGTTTTTTTAGCGCTAATGCTCTGGTCGCGTTGCACAATAAAAACTTCAGGCTGCCCATTGAGCATGGCACTCACCAAGAGCACATCTGCCTGTTCACCTAAAAGGACTAAGGTTTTCTCCCCACTGATTTTATACTGCTGGCCATCAGCAATCGCGTGAGTTTTAAGTTGATAGGGATTAAATGCCGCTGTTGCCTCTTGAACCGCAAAGCTTGCACGTAGGGCTGAATCATCTGCAAATGCCGCTAAGTAGGTTGCTTGAACAGATTCGGAACCCCATTGGGTGATGGCGTTGATACAGCTAAATGTCGACAATAAACCTGCTGTTAAACTAAAGTCACCTTCAGCCAATTGTTCAGCAATTAAGATATTGCTAATGATATTTTTTTCTGCCGCGACGCCACCCAAATCTTCAGGTAAGGCATAATAATTTAGACCTAGATCTTGGATATGTTGCCATAACGCTTCAGGAAATCTTTCCTCTTGATCGGCTTGATGAGCAAGTGGATACAAGACTTCTGTGGCAAACTGCTGCATCGCATCAGCAGTCATTTGTTGTTCTTCAGTCAGGTTTAAATCAAATAATGATTTTTGTTGATTAGGCAAACGTTGTTTATGCACATCTTTGTTGGTCTGAAATACTTTTTGCGTTTGGCTCAAGGTTTTAAAACCAGCTTTTGAGCTCTGATACAAAGATTTTTCAACAAATTTGCGCAGTTTAAACTGATCGAGTACATCACTTCCGGCAATTTTAGTTAAAAGTGAGAGTCCAAATCCTTGTGCCTTGTTTACCATATTGGTCATTGTTGTTTTCCATTTGCGTTATTCTTATTTAATGCTGACATGCCAAAGATAGAAAAACCATGTCATAAATGACATGCGTGATTGTCAAAGATAAACGGCGAGATTAGGTGGGATTTGATAGCTAAATGATTAATTAAGAATAGAAAAGTAAAAAGGCTTAAAAGGATTTTTATTTTAAAATTGACTTGGCTGACATTTGAGTCAGCCAAGTCTTGAAGTGTGCATTGAATGATTATTGATATTTTTGAATCATACGACGAACATTGGTTTTTGCTTCAATGACGGTCATAAAGGTATATGCACCGATAAATTTACGGCTAATAAACATAAACTCTTTAGGTGGAACTGAGAAATAGCGAGATGCCATCGATTTTGACGCTTGTTGCATCACACGGCTATGTAATTGGCTTTTTTTCCAGTCATAGCGTTGTTGTTCGTCCATAACACCAGCAGGGATGTTTGGGTTATTTTCAGTGCTACTAAATGCCTCTGTCGCTAACAAAAAGACTTTAGCCATATCAGGTTTAATACTTTGTGGAATACCATCAAAGAACTCATAACCTGTCATCGCTTTGACCATTTGCTCAGAGCTGTGATGGTAACCCGCGGTAATCAAATTACGCGCAACCCCTAATAGATGCTCATCGAACTGCCGAATCGCACCAAAGTCGAGGAGAACAATTTTATCTGGCACATCCGCACCGTTGCCCAAACGGACCAAATAGTTTCCGAAGTTAGGATCGGTTTGCATTTCACCCCATTCAAAAATTTCACGTACGGCAATCTCAAGTGATGCTTCACCTAAGGCATTACGGCGCTCTTGAGGAAGTGACAGCATTACTGGGCTATTAATCGGCACACCACGTTCAAAAGTCATACACAGCACTTGAGGTGTTGAATAACCTTCAATGATTTGCGGCACGATATAGCGTGGGTCTTCTTTTAAGCGTGCTGCAAAACGGCGAGTGGTATCTGCTTCGATTTTATAATTTACTTCACGATGCATCATTTCACGAACTTCATCAAACCACTGATCAAATTCACGGGTTTGAGGCACCATTCGTGTCAGTTTGAGCATGTTTTTGAATAGATTCATATCTGAATCGATTGCATCTGCCACACCCGGATACTGGATTTTTAATACCAGTTCTAAACCATCAGATTTACGTTTTGCACGGTGAACTTGTGCCAAAGACGCAGTGCCAAGTGGCTCATGATCAATCACTAGATCATCAAGCTTTGAGCCTAGTTGATTTTGTAATTGGACTTTGATGGCTGGCCATGCCAATGCAACTGTTTGATTGTTCAGCGTGTTGAGGGCTTGGGTGATTTCTTCAGGCAGAAAATGTTCACCATACAACGCCATCATTTGCCCAATTTTTACAATCGAACCTTTTAATTTACCAATTTCTGCGACGAGATATTCAGCCTGATCTTTCATGGCTTTTTTACGCTTTTTCTCTTTTTCTTCTTCACTCGAAAAAATAGAAGTAGCGTTTGATGCTGCCCAACGAGTTCCCGCAAGTAGCGATGCCTTTGCGATAGATAAGCGTCGATCCATAGAAGACGTTTTCAAGTGTTTGAGCTTATCGTTCTGATCTGACATGTAAATTAAATCCTTTAATCAGCAATTCGCAGAAAAATACATTGTAGCTAATTTTAACGTTTCTTAACGTATTAAAATAGTTCAACTTACTGAATATGCAGTAAGCATTTGCAAACTTAAGCAAGATGCCGCGTAGACAGGTACATTGGAAAGAAAACTATAAACGATATTTGATTTTTACCGTATCGTTTTGCATCAATGCGGCTTTATGTTCTTCAATATGTTGATGAATAAGATGTTGGACAGATTCGTCTTTAAATCCGGCAGCATAACCTTTGACAATAATAATGCTCGGTAAGCTAAAAAATAGGGTACGTGCGTTTTCTAGACTCGCATCAGGGAAAACTTGATGTTCGATCAGTAGTTGCTGAAAAAATGCCTTTTCAGTTTGCACATTTAAAGACTGAGTGTCTTCCCAATAGCTTTGACGCATAGCCATGAGGTTATTGTGCTTATAGCTCATTGGAGCTCCGCATTTAAAATTTAACTGTTTGTATGGGGATGATTTTAAGAAATTAAAGCTTAGGATCAAGTATAAATTGCTAAACAATTGAGCTTGAATTGGTTTTTATTCGTAATTTTTATCTATTAGGTTTTATAGCATGCTGAAGAAAAGCCTAAAGTACAAATTTCATTTCAGCGAATGTATCTGACCTATATATGCAGGTTATGAAATGCTTTCAAGCTGTGAATAATGCCGTATTTTTATTATATATAGCATCAAAACAAGGTATCATAGGGCGTTTAAAAAATTATGAACTGGAGACGCCTTAAGTGGATCGACCGACTATTAGCCCTGAACATTTACAGGAAGCAGCTGAAAACCTATCTACAATTCGTGATTATATCCGCTTTGGGGTAACAGCTTTACGTCAATATGATGCCCACTTAGGACAAGGTACAGAAGACTATTTTGCTGAAAGCTCAGCATTGGTTTTACAAACGTTATCTCTAGATTGGAATGCAGATGCGGAAATCTTAGATGCGAAATTATTGCCAAGTGAAGTTGCAGAATTTTTAGCATTGTTAGAACGTCGTATTAATGAAAAAGTTCCAACGTCTTATTTACTTAACTTGTCATATTTCTTTGGTAAGCCATTTTATGTCGATGAACGTGTACTGATTCCACGTTCTCCAATTGCAGAATTGATTGAAAACCGCTTTGCGCCATATTGCTTAGGTGAAAATGGCGAAATGGGTGCTGCGGTTAATAATCTACCTGAAAATGCCAATCCAAAAACTCCTCAGCGCATTTTAGATATGTGTACGGGTTCGGGCTGTATCGCGATTGCCTTAGCTTATGCATTCCCAGATGCTGAAGTTGATGCAACTGATTTGTCTAAAGATGCACTTGAAGTGGCACAAATTAACTGTGAACACCACAATAAACAATATCAAGTGGCTTTACTTGAGTCTGATTTATTCGCCAAAATTCCAGCAGAAAATCAATATGATTTGATCGTGTCGAATCCACCATATGTGGATGCTGAAGACATGGCAGATTTACCAGAAGAATTCCACCATGAACCTGAAATGGCGCTTGCTGCGGGTCAAGATGGTTTGGATCTTGTGCGTAAAATGTTGGCACAAGCTGCAGATTACCTGACTGAAGATGGCTTAATTGTGATCGAAGTGGGTAACTCAGAATGGGCAATGCGTCAAAACTTCAATACCGTTGATTTTTACTGGTTACAGTTCCAAAAAGGCGGTACAGGTATCTTTGCATTGACTGCTGCTCAATGCCGCGAATACCGAGATTTATTCATTCAATCTGTTCAAGCATAAGGAGTCGTTTGACATGGCAGGTAATAGTATAGGGCAACTCTTCCGTGTAACGACTTGTGGTGAATCTCATGGCGTTGGTCTGATGGCCATTGTGGATGGGGTTCCACCGGGTATTGAACTGACTGAAGCCGATTTGCAAAAGGATCTGGATCGTCGTAAGCCGGGCACATCTAAGTTTGCGACTCAGCGTAAAGAACCCGATGAAGTTGAAATTATTTCAGGCGTATTTGAAGGCAAAACAACCGGTACATCGATTGGTCTATTGATCCGTAACACAGATCAAAAATCAAAAGATTATGGCAACATTGCACAAACCTTCCGTCCGGGGCATGCAGACTATACGTATACACATAAGTATGGTTTCCGTGATTATCGTGGTGGTGGTCGTTCGAGTGCTCGTGAAACTGCGATGCGTGTTGCTGCGGGTGCGATTGCTAAAAAATACTTGTTTGAGAAATTCGGCATCGAAATTCGTGGTCATGTAACCCAAATTGGTACCGAAAAAGCAGAGAAATTGGACTGGAATGAAGTTCCGAATAACCCATTTTTCTGTGGTGATGCAGATGCCGTCCCACGTTTTGAAGCTCTCGTAACGTCACTTCGTGAACAAGGAACGAGCTGTGGCGCCAAACTGGAAATTATTGCGACGCAAGTGCCAGTTGGTTGGGGCGAGCCTGTATTTGATCGTTTAGATGCAGATATTGCACATGCCATGATGTCCATCAATGCCGTAAAAGGTGTGGAAATTGGTGATGGCTTTGGTGTTGCCGAGCAGTTTGGTCATGAAACACGTGATGAGTTAACTACGGATGGTTTCTTGGCAAACCATGCTGGCGGCATTTTGGGGGGTATTTCGAGTGGTCAGGACATTCGTGTTGCGATCGCCTTGAAACCAACAGCATCCATTACTACGCCGGGTAAAACCATTACGATTAATCGTGAAGATACTGATGTGTTGACCAAAGGTCGCCATGATCCTTGTGTTGGTGTTCGTGCAACACCAATTGCAGAGGCGATGTTGGCAATTGTGCTCATGGATCACTTCATGCGTAACCGTGCACAAAATGCAGACGTTGTTGCACCATTTGCCCCAATTGAACCCAAGTGAGGAAACAAAGCGTTGCTTTGTTCCGAACGCGGTTATTGAATAGCTTTAGCAAGTCACAGTGGATAAATAACAAAGCGTTGTTTTGTTCCGAACGCGGTTGGTGAGTAGCGTTAGCGAGTCACATTGGATAAATAACAAAGCGCTGCTTTGTTCCGAACGCGGTTGGTGAGTAGCGTTAGCGAGTCACATTGGATAAATAACAAAGCGCTGCTTTGTTCCGAACGCGGTTGGTGAGTAGCGTTAGCGAGTCACAGTGGATAAATAACAAAGCGTTGCTTTGTTTCGAACGCGGTTAGTGAATAGCTTTAGCAAGTCACAGTGGATAAATAACAAAGCGCTGCTTTTTGTTCCGATGCGGTTGGTGAATAGCGCTAGCGAGCTACACTGATGAGCAAATTGCATAAAAAACCAGACAATTGTCTGGTTTTTTTATTTCAGTAAAATAGACCCATGAAAATAAATAGCTAAAAATATGAATATAAGAAATGCTTTACTTGGTGATATTCAGCAGTTCGAAAGCTTAATGAATATAGCCTATCGGGAGAATCATCCCAAGAGTTGGACCACGGAACATCATATTGTTCAAGGAAATCGAATAAATGTGTCTCAACTCAGTCAACTCTTACAAAAAAAGGGATTTTCATTTATATGTGATTGAATCGGTACATGCGCAGATCAAGGGGTGTATTGGTATTCAAATGCAGGGGATGAGCTGTGAAATTGGTCATTTTGCAATTCATCCAGATAAGCAAGCTCAGGGCTTTGGAAAAAAATTATTGCAATTTGCAGAACAGCAAGTGATGTTGATGGAACCCAATGTTGAAGAATTTGTCATGTATGTGATTGATCGGCGTTTAGAATTAATAAAATATTATCAACGGCGTGGCTATAAGCTAACAAATGAAAATCAAGCCTATCCTCTTCATCTAGAGGTAGGTCAACCGATATGTGAACTGACAATTAAACAATTAATTAAACGAATAAAATAAAGATCATGTGATGCATTTGATTAATTTATAAGATGAGATGAATAAAAAATCCCAAAAGAAAACATACACTAACTTCTGGGATTTTTATTTTAGACTATTTGGGCTTAAGAGTAAGCACGTAAAAATAGTCGATAGGCATCTGAAGATTTTTGGTTTTTTAACATATAGTGTGCGATTTCACCTTGGTTGGTATTCATAATCACAGCAATATTTTTTGCGTCCCGAAATTGTTTAAGCACAGCATCTGGGATCATCACGGTATTAGAAGAATCAATCACATTTGAATTATCTAAGCGGCGATAATTTGTTTGACCAATTGCAGCATAAGACAATACTTTACCGTCAATCACAAAAGATATTTCACTCATATCAAGCTGCTGTTGATCATAAGAATGCAGTGAAAGCGCATACTCACCTTTGTTTTTTTGCCAATCAATTGCAAGTTTAGGACATTTTTGCCCTGCTTCACACAGTAACTGACCTCGAGTAATGGTTCGTTGGATCACTTTGCTGTTTTCAACGGTATTCACACCATTCAGCTTCAACGTTCTTGTTTCAGGTTTATTTTTAGGTACGGTAATACAACCCGTGAGTAGTAGGAGTGTAAATCCAAGAACTAAATAATTTTTCATGTGTATTTCCATGTTAGCGTTATTTTTATAAGCAATATTTATTTTGGCGCATATTCACACAGAAAAACAAAAAAGTACAATACATCACACTTTTCTAGTTTTGTTCGAGCACTGCCTTAATATAAGTAGTGGATATTCAAATAAATAATATTTTTTAGTGATGTTAAGCGGACTTCATTGAAGTTTGGATAACTTAAGTAAGATCTGTGATTTTGCGCTATCAATCTGCTCGGGATTGGTTTGTCGAGATAATTGATCACGTGGTTTTTCACCTAAAAAATATTTGATCCGTTCGGCATTTGCACCTGATGGATGGGGAAGTCCCGCTAGAATCTGTCGATCATTTAAATAGCCTAAGCTGCCTACATAATTTAAAACCTCATCTACACCTTTGCCTAGCGGGATGTAAATTGCATTAGGAAGCTGTTGAACCATAGGAATAAAATAATCATAAATATGTTGTTTTAATAATTCATTTTTTAGCATTGCGGGTGTTGAGCCAGCATAATTTTTTCCATTGACCAAAATGCATTGCTGTAAAACCGAGCACATTTGCACCTTATCTTGATGATTGCTAAATAGCTCTGCAGTGGTCTGTATGCCTAATTGATTGTGTAATCCAATATGATCTAGCAGTTGAGTTAAATTTTTACGAATAGGGCCGCGAAAAGCGCCACTATTCTTGGCAAGTTTAAGAATGTTTTCCTCAGATACTTGCTCTACTAAGCCGTCCTTTGCTGCGATTAATGAATTACGCCATTGTTGTTGGCCTGGGCAGATGCCGACGATGACCACTTTTGCATCATGATTTATGGCCTCGAATGGTGCATAAAAGCTTTGAATAGTTCCCAGAGTCTTAAGTAGGAGTAAATCACTTTGAGTTAATTCTTCAATAGCATGTGTTTTGATCACAGATGCGTAGCGAGAGAAAAGAGTTGAATCCGACATAAAACTTCAATTTTTCTAGGTATAAATTTCATTCAGTATTTTAAACCTTTATTTTAAAGATGAAGTATTTAGGTGTAGAAAAAAATGATTTTAAATTTATAGACTAACAACTTAAATTGATAAAAAATAATATTTAACAATATTGACCCAAATAGGACTTGAGATTTGGTACAAATATTGCTCATATCTAACTAAGGCAATACCAAGATGAATGCCGAATAAAAACGAATGGATGATTGCAGGAGAGAAGCACAGATAGTGCTCGCCGAAGGAGCAAGTTCCCCCAGGAAACTCTCAGGCAAAAGGACTGTAATCATATAAAAAATCTGGAGAGAAGTAGGCCGGATCTACTCACCGAAGGGGAAGGTTCACATTGCTTCGCAAGGAACCAAAGCTCTCAGGTACCAATGACAGATGGGGCGAACATAGGAAATATAATTTCCAAGGAGCCTATATGTGTCATATTGTTGTGATTGGTGCAGGTATTACTGGGGTAACGACAGCTTACGAACTCGGATTACTCGGCTATCGTGTCACTGTGGTTGATAAACATCTTTATCCTGCGATGGAAACGTCGTTTGCCAATGGTGGTCAATTATCAGCCTGTAATGCTGAGGTCTGGAACCAAAAAGCAACGGTGGTGAAAGGCATCAAATGGATGTCACAAAAAACCGCGCCATTATTATTAAATCCAAGTTTTAATCTACACAAATATTCATGGCTCTTTGAGTTTATGGGACATATTAAAGATTATCGTGAAAATACTCACGAGACTGTACGTCTCGCATTGATGGCACGTCAGCGTTTATTTGAAATAGCTGAGCATGAAAACTTACAGTTTGATTTAGAAAAACGCGGCATTTTACATTTCTTTCATAATCAACATGATTATGAGGTGGCGACTCAAGTTAATAATATGCTCTGTGAGGGTGGCTTAGAGCGTCATCCTGTGACATTAGCTGAAATCCGTGATATTGAGCCTAGTCTGACAGGTGAATACTATGGTGGTTTTTATTGTCCGGGTGATGCTACTGGAGATATCCATAAATTTACGACGCAGCTTGCCAAAGCAACAGAACGCTTTGATGTGAAATATATGTGGGGTTTTGAGGTGACTGACTTTGAGCATCATACAAAAGGTGTCAATGTTCGATTAAAAGCCAGTGATGAAAATATGGAAAATCCTGATGCTGATACCATACTTGAAGCAGATGCTGTGGTGGTCTGTGGTGGCGTAGGTAGTTATGAACTTGCACATAAACTCGGTGATCGCGTAAATGTGTATCCAGTCAAAGGATATTCAATCACCATTAATTTAAATGATGAACAAAGTCAGGCCAATGCGCCTTGGGTAAGTCTGTTGGATGAAAGTGCCAAAATTGTGACTTCACGCTTAGGTGCAAATCGACTCCGTGTTGCAGGTACGGCAGAGTTTAATGGCTATAACCGAGATATTCGTGCCGATCGTATTCAACCCTTAATTGATTGGTCAAATCGTAACTTTAATCTCTCTACAGAACATGTGGTGCCGTGGGCGGGTTTACGACCAATGATGCCCAATATGATGCCTGTGGTGCATGCAGGTAAGCGTGATCATATTTTCTATAATACAGGGCATGGTCACCTTGGATGGACCTTATCTGCGGCAACAGCTGCAATGATTAGCCAGCAAGTGCAGCAAACACATCCGATTTAACTGACATATTGTAGACATCAAAAAGCCTCAATGTTGAGGCTTTTTGATGTTTCTAAGTCATTCGAATTTGATCTTAATCATATAAACGATAAATCCCTGCAAAACGTTCACAGCCTTTTTGTTCGGTTTTTACTGAGAGTAAGGCTTTACTGTAATTGAACTGATATTTGCAGTCGTGTTCATTATCGGTGATTTGATTTTTTTGTTCGGGTGTTGTGTAAGCTAAAAATGGAATGGTTTGTGTTTCAACTCGATTGTTCGGATTACGATAGGCAATGCCTTCTATTTTGATGCTGTCTTTGCCCAGTTGATGTACCTTTAAATGTACAGGTGATGTCGCAAAATGGCCATTTTCAAATTTAAGATAATGCTGCGTTAAACTTTGGTTCATTGAGGTATAAATATTCAAATCTTCATGGCGAAGCTCAAATTGTTGTTTAAAACACTCCAAGTTTTTGCATTGCTGAACACGACTGTACCATAATTTTTGCGTATCTATCAGTAAGCGTATTGGGGCATCGGTAATTAACTGCGCTGTTAAAAAAAGCCCATCTAACTTTTCACGCTGTTCTTCAAAACCGTCAGAACAGTAATTTTTTTTTGCCTGAGTATTGGCATGATCACAGTCTATCTTTTCTGCATGCGTAAACGTCGCTAGGCCAGAACCTATGAGCAGAACCAGTCCGAATTTTTTGATGATATTTATTTCTGTTTTCAACAGCATGATCGCTTATACTTTCACTATGTTGCGCTTGCCCACACTATAGCGAAATAGAAAGCGTGAATACAAGATTTCAATCATTATTTTCTCAAGGAACTCAAGCATGATAGCTCAAATTCGTATCGGTCAGGGCATGGATGTGCATGCATTTGAAGAAGGTGACTTTGTAACGCTTGCTGGTGTTCAAATTCCACATACACATGGACTCAAAGCACATTCAGATGGTGATGTGGTACTGCACGCGCTTTGTGATGCATTATTAGGTGCTTTGGCACTTGGAGATATTGGTCAGCATTTTCCAGATACAGATCCAAAATTTAAAGGTGCCGATAGTCGAGTACTTTTAAAACACGTCTACCAACTGATTTTAGATCGTGGATATGTACTTAATAATGCTGACATTACCGTGGCTTGTGAGCGCCCTAAACTAGCAAAACATAATTTAGAAATGCGTCAAAGTATCGCAGATGTTATGGATGTTGAAGTTACACAAATTAGCATCAAAGCGACCACCACCGAAAAATTAGGGTTTACTGGTCGCCAAGAAGGTATTCTTTCTACTGCAACAGTACTGATTTCTCACGCAAAATGATCTGGATGGATCAGCGCATGTTGTAAATCTTGAGTTGCTTTACGGCCTTGAAGTTGTAAGGCAACCGCATGGATTAAACCTGTCCATGTTTCATTGGGTTCCCAAATTTGATGCATCAAATCTTGAGCCTTTGGCATATCAACATCCATATAGTATTGACGATATAAATACATCAAACTGCTGACACGGAAGTTTTTTGCACAGTGCAGCCAAACCGTTTGACCTTGAACCAAATGGTCAATCATATCGAGTACTAAAAGGCATTGATCATCTGAAGGGGTATCCCAAGAAATTGGAACTTGGATATAGTTCAGGCCTAGATCTAGGCAAATGCGGTCTTCATGCTCAATATGATTGGATGCATCGGTCAGTGCTAAATTAATAACCGTTGAAACACCATATTCTTTAATCGTTTGAAGCTCAGAAGGAGATGGTTGACCGGACGTTAATAAGTGTTCATGTATATATTGGAAGTTTTCAATGTGACTTAACGCATTTTCGATTTCATTCATCTGACAAATAATCCTTCAAAGTAAAACGCCATCTCGAAGATGGCGTTTTTCATTCACTTAGCGTGTCGGTAACACGTCTTTAAGTGCTTCATGCATCTCTAACAAGACTTTTTCAGTCGTATCCCAATCGATACAGCCATCAGTCACTGATTTACCATATTCGAGGTCACATAGGTTGGCAGGAATATCCTGACGACCACCTTTTAAATGACTTTCTACCATAATACCCACGATTGACTTGTTTCCGTCAAGGATTTGTTCAGTAATATTTTTGAGAACAAGGGGTTGTAGGTACGGGTCTTTGTTTGAGTTTGCATGACTGGTATCAATCATGATTTTGCCACTAACTTTTGCTTTGGCTAATGCCGCTTCGGCATCTGCAACAGAACCTGCGTCGTAGTTTGGTTTACCGTTACCGCCACGAAGTACAACGTGTGCATATGGGTTACCACTGGTACGAATAACTGAAACTTGACCTTGGTCGCTTAAGCCCAAGAAGCTATGACCATGTTTAACAGATTGCATGGCATTGGTCGCAACGGTTAAACCGCCATCTGTACCATTTTTAAAGCCAACTGGTGAAGAAAGGCCAGAAGACATTTCACGATGTGTTTGGCTTTCAGTGGTACGCGCACCAATCGCTGACCAAGAGATAAGATCTTGGTAGTACTGTGGTGAGTTTGGATCGAGCGCTTCAGTTGCACAAGGCAAACCTTTTTCATTCAATTCAAGTAAAAGTTTACGACCAATACGTAAGCCTTTTTCGATGTTGAAAGAATCGTTCATGTCTGGGTCATTAATCAGACCTTTCCAACCCACAGTGGTACGTGGTTTTTCAAAATACACACGCATCACGACATAAATCGTATCTTGGATTTTGTCACTTAAAACTTTTAAACGGTCAGCATAATCATGTGCAGCGACTGTGTCGTGAATTGAACATGGACCAATGACAACAAAAAGACGTTTGTCATTTCCATCTAAAATATTACGTACAGTTTCACGGCCCTTAAGGACTGTTTGATAGGCAGTTTCAGTCAGAGGTAGCTCTTTTTTTAGTTCTGCAGGAGTAACAAGTGGCTGAATGCTTTTTACATTCACGTCATCAATGTCGTTTTGGGTAATAGAATTTGACTGTAAAGTATTCATTGCCGTCACTGGTTTGATTATACAAAAGGTTGTTTCGTGAGCTGAATATAACATGAATATAGCATTCAAATGTTATAAAAAAGATCAATAAGTCTCTGAAAAAAAAGTGATGAATCGGGCAGTTAATTTAAACCTGCTGACTATTCACCGTCGGTGCGATCAACATTGCAGTTGTTGGTTTTTCGACAGGTTTTGATTTTACTGGATTAATGATGAAATTCATGCCTAAAACAAACAAGGTAATGCCTAAGACTTTACGAATAACTTTTTCAGGTAAACGTGAGCTGATCAAAGTTCCGACAACAATCGCTGGAATAGAACCCACCAATAACCAACCCAATAAATGAAAATCGACATTACCTGAGCTCATATGACCCAAGCCTGCAACCAGTGTAAGAAGCACGGCATGTACGACGTCAGAGCCGATAATACGAATCATCGGTAAGTTCGGGAACATAAGAACCAAAGCCATAATACCGAAGGCACCTGCACCAACAGACGATAGGGTAACGAATACGCCTAAAATAATCCCCATGATGATGATATATACACGCTTATTTTTAGCTTGGAAATTGATACGCTCCAGATCAGCACTCATATCATCCAACTGATCAGTTTTTCGAAATTTATTAAAGAATTTTTCGATATGACCACGGAAAATAATTGAGATCCCTGTAATCGTCAGCATAAAACCCAAAAACATGGTTAATACCGTTTTGTAATGTGTCGATTGGCTCAGATAGTTTTCCAGTACCCAATGGGTCGCAAAAGACGCAGGGATACTGCCGACTGCAAGCCAAATGACAATGGTCCAAACGATATTCATTTTACGGGCATGGACTAAAGAACCACAAAATTTTGAAATTGCGGCATACAGTAGATCTGTACCGATCGCAATGTGGGGTTCAATTTTATATAGGCTAATCAGGATCGGGGTCATCAATGAACCACCGCCAACGCCGGTAATACCTACGCAGAAACCTACAATTACACCTGCCAGAATGAACTCTAAAGGACCGACCATCGCTGAATGCCAAATATCAAAAAACGTGCATATCTTATGACTAATTGATATAAGTCGTTGTCTCGATTAGTGATTTGCTTGTGAAAAAAATAGATAAAGAATGATTTTAATTTTGAAATAAATGAATTTTTACTAAGCTAAGTTATTGATTACGGTTTTCTCAAGTAGTTAATAGTTAAAATGGAGATTATGCTGCAGTGAAATCATGTATTTAGAATATAAGGTGATGACTATCTGAAATGCATATCTAATACCAAAAAACGCACCGTAGGTTTATTTTCCTAGTCTTTAATTAGTTATTTATCGATATATGCAACAGTGTATATAAAGTCCACTGCTGCAAAGTCTCATACGCTTTAAAAAGGCTAATATGCCTTAAAAAGATAAAGTTTCGCCATCTAAAGGAATCAACACTTTATCCTGAATATTTTGAGCTTTAACATAGGCTGCCAGTTGTTCACGCGTTAACGACATGTGGTTAATGGCGTTCATATGTACTGCGACAATTTTAGCCTTCGGCGCTTGCTGTACAGCTCGTAAGGTGTCTTCTTTGCCCATAATAATCGACTCTTTAAACCCATCGACTAAGGCGTTGCCTGTATTCAAAATAATCACATCAGGTTGGAAGGTTTGAATAGCTTGATCCACTTCAGGGCGCCAAATCGTGTCACCCGCCAAATAAATGGTTTCATGTCCTGCGGCTTCAAAAATGATCCCCATGGCTTCACCCAATCTTTTTTTCAGTTCTGGGACACGATACATTGCATCTGTACCGTGTTGTCCACCAGTTTTGGTTAACTTCACTCCTTCAAATGTGGTTTGCGTTAATACGCGTACATGAAAAAGGAATTAAGATCGCAGGCCTGTGCTACGGCGCATATCCATTGGCGTATGCTGGGTTACTTGATCACAAACAGGTCACGACACATTGGGCTGGCAGTGCCGATTTTAAGCAAAAATTTCCATGTCTGAACTTAGATAAAGATGCTTTATATATTGAAGATGCAGGCCTCATTACTTCCTCAGGTACGGGGCTGCTTTAGATTGTTGTTTATACATTGTCGGAGAAATTTACGGGGGCGAAAATTGCCAATAAAATTTCGAGATTGATGGTAATTCCAACCCATCGTGAGGGCGGGCAGGCGCAATTTATTGAACAGCCGATTTCTACAATGACTTACGATACGGAGATTAATCGTTTACTCGATTATTTACGGAATAACCTGTCGAAACCGCACACTATTGAAGAACTTGCCGTTTATTCCAATATGAGTAGAAGGACACTAACTAGACATTTTAAACATGCGACAGGGCTGCCTATTGTCACTTGGTTAAATAATGAAAGACTACGATATGCGGCTGAATTGCTTGAAGTGACAGATTATTCGATTGATAAAATTGCGGAAGCCTCTGGTTTTAATACCGCAGTGCTATTTCGTAAAATGTTTAAGAATAAATACGGCACAAATCCGAACCATTGGCGGAAAATTTTTAATCAGCAGCTAAGTAGCAGTGAAGATTATTCTTAAAATGTTGAATTAAAGACGTGCAGCTTTTTTTTGGAAATCTATTAACTTTGCGAAGGACTCGTATAGAATCTATAGCTAAAGAACATTGAGTTAAAAGGACAGACTTTTGCAAAATCGGAAACTTAAAATTGGCATCGTGGTTGGGGAAGTATCCGGGGATACATTAGGCGCCAAACTTATCCGTAGTTTTCGAGAGCAAGGGATTGATGCGGAATTTGAAGGCATTGGTGGTCCGCAAATGATTGCAGAAGGTTTTAACAGCTATTATCCGATGGATATTTTATCGGTGATGGGGATTGTTGAAGTCTTAAAAGATATTAAAAAACTCTTTGCTGTACGTGATGGTCTGGTTGAAAAATGGACTGAAAACCCTGTCGATGTTTTTGTGGGGATTGATGCACCGGATTTTAATTTGCGTTTATCCAAGAGCTTGAAGCAAAAACAGCTACCGATTAAAACAGTGCAATATGTCAGCCCTTCAGTGTGGGCATGGCGACAAGGCCGTGTGCATGGCATCAAGGCGAGTATCGATTTAGTCCTTTGTTTATTTCCTTTCGAAAAAGCATTTTTTCAAAAATGGCAAGTTCCGGCTGCATTTGTCGGACACCCATTGGCAAGTCAGTTGCCTTTAGATAATCCACTCGTTGCGGCTAAACACGAGTTAGGCTTAGATGAGCATCAAAAACACATTGCATTACTTCCGGGCAGCCGTCGCGGTGAAATTGAGCGTTTGGGGCCTTTGGTGCTGTCTGCCGCACAGATTTTGACGGAGCAGCATCCAGACTATGTGTTCCTGATTCCTGCAATTAATGATGCACGTAAACAGCAAATCGAATTGTTGCTCAAGCAGTACCCTGAAGCATTACAAGCCAAAGTTCGCTTGATGGAAAACACCGATACCGAATCTAAAATTGGCCGTCAGGTGATGAACGCATCGAATATTGTCGCTTTGGCTTCGGGTACAGCGACTTTAGAAGCGATGCTTTTACACCGCCCAATGGTAACCTTTTATAAGTTAAATTGGCTGACCTATCATGTGGTGAAATTGCTGATCAAAATTCCGTATTATTCATTGCCAAATATTATTGCGGGCAAAAAGGTGATTCAGGAACTCATCCAACATGATGCAACGCCTGAAAAACTAGCAGCAGAAATTGAAAGCTTGATGGATGTTGAAAAATCGCAAATTCAAGTGATGCAGCACATCACCATGCATAAACAACTGCTTTCAGGCAACAGTGAAAACTCTGTGGAAGCGATTTTAAAGCTTTTAAATTAAATAACTGATGTTATGCAGTAACATCAGGAGCGTAATTTAATTTAAATAAAAGTATGATACACGGTAACGTCATCCGCAACTGTTCGACGCAGGACTACTTCTAATCAAAAAAGTTTTTGCGATACTTTGAGTAATTTGACGCTAGTGAACGAGTTTTGTCGGTGAGGTGCATTGCACCGTAAGATGGTTTCCTTGCGAAGCTTCGCTTCTCATTTTGCCGAATGAGAAACAACGTTTCGTAAGAGTACCTCCAGCCGAAGGCTAATCCCTTTATTCAATCCCTAGATGTAAGACTCCGTCGAATAAGATTAAAAATCATTTTAAAAATGCAAAATTACTTTTATGTGCGTAACGTCAGTTAAATAAACCTCTAAGGTGACTCAGTTTTTGCGAGCTGATGCTGCTGTCGATACTGGCTCGGTGTGAGATCATAAAACTTTTTAAAAGTTTGGCTAAATGCCGTTTCAGATGAGTAACCGATACGATGGGCAATTTGTTGAATAGTCAGTTGCCCCATTTGTAAGTGCTGTGTTGCTAGTCGCAAACGATGTTGCTGTAAATAGGCAAGTGGGGATTCACCAAGCATTTGAGTGAATAAACTGGCAAATTTAGAACGTGACATACAACATTGTTCTGCCAAACTTTCGACGGTCCAAGCATGCTGTGGTCGTTCATGAATCGCGGCTAAAGCATTGGATAATTCAGGATGACTCAAGGCATGCAACCAACTGCTTGAATCTGACAAGGCTGCAATATAATCACGCACACATTCGATAAATAAAATGCTCACCAAATGATCCAAAATTTTGTCGCGGCCTGGACGGATCTGATGCGCTTCAACGGCCAGAAAATGTAAGCCAATTTGCAACCATTCCGGTGCGGTACTACTCATAATGTGTGGTGTATGTAACAGCGTGGGGAGGGCATTCACTAAAGGCTTTGCCATAATGCTGTCGACATGTCCACGGATCGCTAGTACAAATAATTCCTCTGCTTTATGAGATTCGGCAGAATTTAATTCAATGGTTTTATTTCGTTGCTCTTGAAACAGTGGCGTGATGTTTATTGATTCGACCAAGACATCAGACTGTATAGATTTGCAGTAATGATTTTGCCCTGAGGGAATAAGGCAAAGATCGCCAGTTTCAAGTAAGACCTGCTCTTGATCTATATGCACAACACACTGACCTTGAATCACTACATACGCAACCATGGCATTGTGATCTTGAAAATGAAAAGCCCAAGGATGCTTTGATCTCAAATAAATATATTCAGATCGGTGGAGATGAATATCATCAAAAATTTTACTTAAAGCATCCATATTTCAAATATTTACTCATATTAATTTTGTACTTATTGATGGTCACTATGTGTTTAAAGGTCAACATTTATCCTTAAATGCCAAAGACGATCGCATAGTTTTTTTGGACGCTTAAAACTGTTCTGGCTGCCCATATTTTACGAATATAAACACAGAAGAAGTAATTAGGGAAGTCTAGCGCATGAATGCACCAGTAAAATTAAATGAACAGCAGCTCGCTCAGTTAGAAAGCAAAATCGGTAGTGTTTTAGATAAAAAACGTTATGGTTGGCTATTGAGTCCAGGTTTACCAGTCATTGGTATGGGGATTTTGGCGGGTTATCATTTTGGTCCCAAACCGACAAAAAAACTATTTGCCATGGGCGGGCCGCTTCTACTGCATGTCATTATTCCTGCACTGGATGCACTGATCGGTGATGATGCCAATAACCCGACAGATGATGACATCAAAGTTTTAGTGAATGATCCCTATTATGATCGGATCGTCAAATTATTTATTCCACTGCAAATGGCAGCGAACGCTTTTGCAGGCTATGTGGTTACCCGTAAAGATGTTTCATTATTAGATCAAGTTCTACTTGGGATTTCGATGGGTGCAATTAATGGCGTCGGTGTAAATACAGCACATGAACTCTGCCATCGACCACATAAAAAAGACCATTATTGGGCACATGCGACGCTCGCGCCTTTGGGCTATAGCCATTTCCGCATTGAACATCCTTATGGGCACCATAAACGTGCGGCAACGCCTGAAGATCCTGCATCTTCAAAAATGGGTGAAACCTTTTATGAGTTTTGGCCACGCACGGTATTTGGTGGAATTAAATCGGCGGTGCAGATTGAGAAACAACGCTTAAAACGTAAAGGTTTAAGTTTCTTTTCGAAGGACAATGAACTGTTTCATGGTTGGGCGATGAGTGCAGGTTTTCATGCCGCGATGCTGAAAATGTTTGGTAAAGGCGTGACACCGTATTTAGTTACACAGGCCTTTTATGGAATCAGCCTTTTTGAAATTATTAATTATATTGAACATTATGGCCTGAAGCGTGAGCAAAAAGCGGATGGAAGTTATGCGCGAACCATGCCTGAACATAGTTGGAATAACAATAATATTGTGACCAATCTATTTTTGTATCAATTACAACGACATTCAGATCATCATGCGTATCCGACTCGTCCATTTCAGGCTTTAAGACATTTTGACGAAGCGCCAGAGTTGCCTAGCGGCTATGCCACTATGCTAATTCCTGCTTTAGTACCCTCTATTTGGTTTAAGATGATGGATAAACGGGTCTATGATCACTATCAAGGTGATTTAACTAAAGCCAATATTCATCCTAAACGTCGTGCAAGTATTTTAAAAAAGTTTGCGGTTTCAGACGTTTAAATTGAAAACATGATGAGAAGAATCCCAAGCTTGTCTGCTTGGGATTTTTTATTGTGCGTATTATTAACCGATGCTACGCAGTAACATCAGAAGCGCACGTTGATTCAAATAAAAGAACGATACACGGTAACGTCATCCGAAATTGTTTGAGACAAGACTTATTGTAATCAAAAATGTTTCTGCGATTCTTTGAATAATTAGACGTTAGTGAACGAGTTTTGTCGGTGAGGTACATTGCACCGCAAGATGGTTTCCTTTCGAAGCTTCGCTTCTCATTTTGCCGAAACAAAAGTATCTCCAGCCGAAGGCTAATACCTTTATTCAATCTTTAGATGTATGACTCCGTCGAATAGACTTAAAAATCATCTTTAAAATGTAAAAGTAATTCTACGTGCGTAACATCATTTAAAATCCCAAATTTTCTGTTTAAAACTTAGTCATTTCTTAAGACCACCAATAGCGCAAAATGTGGAAAAAAATCGGTGCAGAAAAGCAGATTGAATCAATTCGGTCGAGCATGCCACCATGGCCTTGGATGAGCTGTCCCCAATCTTTTACACCACGATCGCGTTTAATGGCCGACATGACCAGACCACCAAAGAAACCGAATATACAAACAATAAAGCCAATACATGCAGCCTGTAGGTAGTTAAAAGGTGTAAGCCATGACATAGCCACGCCTAGTGCAGTGGCTAAAGCAATGCCTCCTATTAACCCCTCAACGGTTTTAGACGGTGAAAGTATCGGTGCGACTTTGTGCTTTCCAAATAGCTTGCCACAGACATATTGCAAAACATCGGAGGCTTGTACCACCATGATCAACCAGATCGCTAGCCAAATTTTTTCACCTTCAAATCCGGGAAGTTTAAGATTTAATAGCGCAGGCACATGCGAAATACAGAATACGCTGATCATCAGACCCCATTGAATTTTTGAACTGCGTTCTAAAAATCGCGTGGTATCTTCGGCTTTGAGTGTAGCGATAGGGATTAGAAGAAATACATACAGCGGAATAAAAATCGAATATAGCCCATACCAGTCGATATACACCAAGTAATACTGGTAAGGGATGACAAAATAAAAAGCGATCAATAAAGGAAGATAATCACCGCGACGGGTTGGCAGTAAACTGATAAATTCGCGTAAAGCAAAGAGTGAAATCAACGCAAAAAGGATCACAAAGGCAATTTTGCCTAATGAAATTGCTACACCAAGTACCAACAGCATGACCCACCATGCATTGATCCGTGCATTTAAATTGTCGATAACTGGTGCAGGTGCATAACCCGCTTTAAATTTTAGTATTGAGCCAATGGTTGAGGCAATAATCAAAATAACTGCAAAAATACCAAACAATACATAGGTCATTTGCGCATTGGTGAATTCCATTATTGATACTCCAATGCTTTTAATTTGAGTAATTCATCCTGAGCGTAGTTTAAAAATTCAGTTTTACTCTGTTCATTATGGGCTTCTAAAGGCTTACCAAATATAATGGTAGATAATAGGGGGAGTGGTATAAGCGCGCCTTTAGGCATGACACGTTTTAAATTTGAGATCCATACCGGTACGATTTCAACATCAGGAAATTGATTTTTGAGATGAAATAAGCCGCTTTTAAACTCTAATAATTCAACGTCATCATTTAAATTTCGAGTACCCTCAGGAAAGAAAATAATCGAGTCACCTTGAGCTAATACGGTTTTGATCGGTTCTAATGGATCTTGATTTTGCTCTCGATTTCGCTGAATAGTGACACCAGTAAACGTATCTTGAATGAGAAAACGTCGAAAGCCATCTTTTAGCCAATAATCCGAAGCCGCTACAGGACGCGTCTTCCGTCTGAGATCTGTCGGCAGTGATGACCAAAGCAAAATAAAGTCGATATGGCTATTATGATTTGCATAATAAATACGCTGTTTCATAACCGGTTTGCACCCGATCCATAGACTCCGCGCGCCCGTGAGCAGCCGCGCCCCACGACGAGTGAGAAAGGCAATATATCGAGCAATTGAACGGCTTAAAAAATTACCTTTCATTGGTGAGTGAGCATTCCCTGAAGTGTCTATTGGATTTGGCATGGCTTCAAATTATTGTGAATTATTTATACAGTAAAAATATGCAGATGAATGCGATGTATTGCAAGCAAAGCACAAATATCTGCCATTTAAATAAAGCCAGACAACCTAATTCACGCAGCTCCCATGCGCGACCACATTTATTTGCAGGCATTAATTTTAAGTTGATTAAACTTAAGTCCAGCTCCTTGGTGGTTTGTTCAAGGTTTTGAGTTTGGCTGTATTCAGCGACAGTGGCTAAAAGTGCCGAATCAAATTTGATTCTCAGGCTTAAATAATGTTGTATTCCGAGCAAAACTAGACAAATTAATATATATAGCAAATCGAATAGCATCACATTACCAAACTGGATAATGAGCCAGAGCGTGAGGATTGCTGCTACATAAGCTGAAATGAGCAATCCAATGGTGGATTGTAACAACTTTGATAGCACCACAAGTTGTAAATTCATGGTGCAAGTCCTTTAAGTTTTAAACGATAAGTATTTAAATGTTTTATTTGCGGTGTTTTAAGCACAACCCAAGGACGGTTATGGCGAATAATCCGTAAAACATCTTCGACTGAATATTCAGGATGTTGTTTCAATAATAATGCGGCAACTACAGCACTACTTCGTGAATATCCCAAAGCACAGAAGACCAAGATGTTTTGTGCTTCATCATTGTTATTAGATTTCAAGAATAGTTCTAAAGACTCTACAGCATGATGTAGCTGATTGGCCTGTAAAGGAATTAGGTCTAAACTCAAGTTTTGGGCATAAGAGCACTTTGGATAAGTGGGCAATTCTGCGCAACAATCGAGTAAAGCATCATATTGTTGCATGACCTGTTTGGACGGATAGCGACCTAAATAAATATAACTCTGATTGATTTTGATGATTTTAGAATCTTCAGGATGGCGATAGGTCCAGATTCGGCTATTGATCCAAGCAAATATAAGGTAGGGTGCGAACAGCATTTTTGCAGCAATAGTCATATCACCATGACTGAGTTTTTGAAAAAAATGGGGTCGATTGAATAAATATGCAAACGAAACTAAAAGTAGACTGCTCGCAGGATAGAGTAGCCAAAGCCACCAACCTTTTGCATGTGCGATTGCGCTACAAAATAAAGCAGCAAACAGATAAAGGATCCCGATTTTAATGTGCTTTAAGCTTAGCCGACTTTGTTTATTTTGAACCCATGGCGCAGAGCCAGCCATCGGGAATAGCCATAAACATAAGGCACCGACCAATAAACCTGTTGGGATATCTATAAAATGGTGCTGCCAAGTGGTTAGAACTGAGAGACCAATCAAAAAGGACCAACCATCTACCAGATATTTTAGCTTACCTGTGCTATGCCGACGGAAAAAATCCCAAAGTATCACCAGTAGCACAATGTGCAGGGAAGGTGCTTGATTAAACGGTTTATCAAAGCCCATCAAGACATCAAACCATAGGCCGAAAAAACCTGTGAGTTCGGGGCGTTCAAAGCTAAAACGTAGCGGGAAAATTAAAAAGCAGCTAATTGAAAGGATTTGTGCCGAAAATAGTCGCAGGACATGTTGTTTTAATTCAAACTTATTCCAACAAAGTAATAAAGACAATCCATAGAACAGATCAATCGACCAATAAGGCACAATACTCCATGGCCAAAGTGGAATATATTTTTCCCATTCAAAGACGATAACAGGTACAGACGCTAAACCCGCAGCGTATTGATTGGCAAAACCATAACTTAAGAAGAAAAAAGGTGCCAGAAATGCCAAACACAGTAGGCCGTATTTCCAAGTTCCTGTTTCTGGATCCATTTTATGCATAAGATTGACCGTCCAAGCTTAAATTTTTTGTGCAACGGAAACGGTGAAAATACCAAACTCATCAATAACTTGATCGATTTTCTTGAATCCTGCTTGCTCAACCAAGGCATCCATCTCGGCTTGTGAGCGTAAACGCATGACCCACGCATCTCCTTGGCGATGTGAGGTCAGGGCACGGGCGATAAACTCTTGTTGCGGATGCCAAATTTGACCCGTGTAGATGAGATAACCATCTTTCTCAATGGCCTGGCTTAAGCCGGATAAGGACTGTCTAAGTAAATCATTATCACTAAATAATTCGTATAAACCTGAGACCACGGCTAGAGTAGGTTTAGGTTCAACACTGGCTAGTGATGTGGTATCAAATGCATCCGCTTCTACAAATTTGGCAATCTGGCTTAAACCTCTTTGCTCAATCATTGCTTGACCCGCTTGTACATTGATTGAACTGTAGTCTCTGAGCAGAATAGATTCAGGCTGCTCAGGCAGTTTTTGTACAGCATCTAAAATATACCGGCCATGGCCTGCTGCAATATCCATAATCCGTACCGCGTGTTGGGCATCATTTAACTTAGAAGCATATTTCGTTAATAGCGCTTCAATATTTTGTTTTCTAACGCGAATACCCCGCCAACCAATTGCATTTAAATATTGTCGATCGATGATTTTACCCAGTGCGTTTTGGCTTTCTGATTGATCTCTGTAGACAAAATCTAAGGTGCTGCCAGAGTCATATCCTGTCTCTTCACCAATATTTAAGCCCTTGGAAAAGAAACTACCAATTTTAAGATTTCGTTTTGTTAAGCTCCAAAATGCATGTTTTAAAGAGTGTTTTGGAAGTGTTGAACTTAATGTTTCTGCAACGGCACAGCTTGGGCCAATTTTATCTGCATCTAAAAGTTTAGGTGCGGAATAGGGTTGTTTAAAACATTGTTGAATAAAGCGATGGATTTTATCTATGGCTATTTTGCGATGTTTTTCACCCAAGGTATCATGATAAAAACCATCTAAGACGTGAAATTCCTTCATTGGATGAGGGAGTTTTTGATAAAACGCCAATTGGGGTTTTTGATGCACCACGTAGTCAGATCCCGAACATAAAACCTGTGTAGGAACAAAAATATTTTGTGCATCTTTAACGATTCGATCTGAGGCTGCATATAGCCCCAGCAGCATACAGACCGATATGGCCCGAGCGATTTTCGGGTCAGTGTCATAACTCTGTGCACGTGCAGTATCGTGCGTCAGCATTTTGGCTTTGACATAACTATTAATAAAAAAGTTGCCAGCGAATTTGTTGAGGAGTGTTAAGCCGGGTTTTGCAAAAGGCACATAGAGTTTGATGTCAAATGCAGGCGAGGCAAGGCATAAAGCACGGATTTTAGGGGCATAATCATGCACCCATGTCGCGGCTAAAACAGCGCCAACGCTTTGAGCTACAATTGCTATATTTTCTGATCGGATTTGGTAAGTCTGTTCAATATGCTGAACAAAATATTGAATGTCTTGAACGCATGCGGAAAAGCTCGGTGCATCACCACGTTCACCTGGGGTATTGCCGTGACCTCGCGCATCCCAAGCGAAAAAATCAAAATCAGGCAAATTCAATTCATTGACCAAATGCGCCATTCGTCCCGAATGTTCATGGCCACGATGAAATAAGATCACCGCTTTTTTCTTACGGTTGCTTTTTAAACTGCTATTTTCCCAATGTTGATAAAACAAGTATGTTCCATCATGGCTCGTAAAGGTATGCTGAGTATTGTTATACATTGTGTTGTTCTCAAAATAATAAATCGACTGACGATCTAAACTGAAATTTATTGTGGGTTGATAATGCTATTTTTAATGCGGTTATAAATCGTGATAAGTAATAAAAAGATGATAATAATCAAAATACTATTGCAAATAAGAGACAATGTATTTAAACCGAAGTTAAATATAGAAGAAGTCACGATCACTATACAGATGATACTAAATACAAAAGCACGGTCACTTTTTCCCATTGGACCATCGTAGCGACGTTCTTGACCCACTAATGGCGCCATCACACCTGTATATTCAGCAAGTATGGCGAGAAAACAGGTTAAAATAAGTAATTCAGCTTGAATAAAAGCAAAGCAAATTAAACTAAAATAGAGTGCTGAGTCAGAAATCACATCACATAATTCATTATAAAAAGCACCGAGTTTGGATTGTTGGTTGAACTCACGTGCCAGCATGCCATCTATGGCATTGAAGCCCATTCGAATAAGCATCCACACGGGGAAAATCAACAGTAAAATGCCAATACCGTTGTGAGAGAAATAGATATAAATAAAAAATGCCACAGCTAGCGAAATGAACATTGCTAGTAGTGTTACTTGATTTGCTGTAATACCAAGATGCTGAAGTGATTTAACCAAAGGTCGAAGTAGGTTTTGAAATGCAGGTTTAAGTTGGTAGATCGAAGGCATATTATTGTTATAGCGGTATGATTTGCATGAATTTTATACGCTTGATGCTTAACTTAACAAGAATTTGAATGTTAAAGATTGTCACAGGCCTCACGATTCGCCTGTATAACGCATTAAATTTTCTTGTGTAGTACTTGCGACTAATTTTCCATCTTGCCACATTTGCCCATGACTAAGCCCCCGTGATTGGGAGGTTCGGGTGGTATTCATGTCATAGAAAACCCAATCATCCACCCGAAAGGTATGATGAAAATACATCGAATGATCAAGGCTGGTTGCGATGATTTCAGGAGACAGATAATTTAAACCATGTGTTTTGAGCGCCGCAGAATATAAATTATAGTCTGAATAATATGCTGCAATGGCCTGATGTATATGAAGTTGGTCAAATTGTGCATCCAAGGCATCATGGAGTTTTAAATATTCTGCATATTGATTTTGATTTAAGACAGAAGCTTGACCGGACGGTGGAAAATCTGTCAGCACGTATTCAATCGGTTTAGATATAAGCTGAAAAGGCTGTAAAAATGTGGCCAGATATTCAGGTGAAATAGATGATTGGATTTGCGATTTATAGAATTGCTCTTCTTTGAGCATAATTGGTGGAAACTGTGGGATCAGATCTGGTTCAGGTATTTGATACTCCATACCCATTTCGTTATTCATATAGAACAACATCACCATATATATTGGTTTGCCATACTGTATGGCGGTCACTTGTCGTGTAGAAAAACTATGGCTATCACGTAAATTTTCGACTTTAAATAATACGGGATGATTTGCAAGACCCGCAGAAATAAAGTTGGCATGTAAAGAGTGGAGTGGGAGTGTGCAGGTAAAGGATGCACTGACTATGCTCTGAGCAAGTAATTGCCCACCAAAAATATGGTCACCAAACAGAGGTTTGCTCTGTGCCAAAAAGTAGCCCTGATCTTTGGGCACTACAGATAATAATTGGATGAGGTCTTGAGTCAGCGTTGTCATATTTTTTTGAAATTTTTGCTTTATTTAAATGTATTCAACTCAAACTTATTGCACAAGTCATGTTCATGAAAAATATAAAAGTGTTCGCCGGTCTTTCTAGAATAGGCTTATAATCGAGTTTTCCTAGTTGTCCGAATGGAATGACGAAAAAGCAATGACACCTGCATGTAAACTCTTAAAATCTAATAAAATCGACTTTACAATTCATGAATATGACCATGACCCAGAAGCAAAAAGTTTTGGTTTAGAAGCTGCGGAAAAACTTGGTTTAACTGTCGAAGAAGTCTTTAAAACATTGATGGTTACGGACGATAAAAATTACTTTGTTGCCGTATTGCCAGTGGAATATCAGCTGAATTTGAAAAAAGTGGCCACAGCATTTGGCTGTAAAAAACTAAAAATGGCAGACCCAAAGGATGCAGAGCGTTTAACCGGTTATTTGGTAGGTGGTATTAGTCCAGTTGGACAGAAAAAACGCTTAAAAACTGTGATCGATGCTTCTGCACAGAACTTAGCTAAAATCTATGTGAGTGGTGGTAAGCGTGGTTTGGATATTGGTTTAAAACCCGAGGATTTAGCAAAAGTTTTGGGTGCAAATTTTGCTGATGTGATAGATGTTTAAGTGCGGTTTTTGACTACTTAAATTTAAGTGAATTTAGAGGGAATACCTTCCACTTCAAAATCTATAAAATAACAAAAGCCGCATTGAGCGGCTTTGTGGTTCGATGAAGCATCAAGTGTCACGGATTTATTGGACATGGTGCAGCTTTTTATATTGTATATATAGGGTACTGAATATAGGATTGTAGGTTAAATACGATTATTAGTAGGTATATATATGGTGCTTCTTGAGTTGATATGAGAAATACCGAGCGCGCTGAAATTGATGCCAAATTTGATGTGAAATGAGGGTTGGCAGCTTTGTATGTATATATATTGATAATGTTGTAAACCAACCATGGGCTGGTTTTTTGCATTACATTTGGGATTTGTAATTATCTAAGATTGATTTTCTACCATCAGGAATAGTTTCTATTTCATAGAGCGACTCATAAATTGCTTTGTCTTCTGGAGATTTTTTTGAGTCCACAAGCTGCTTTAATTTAGATTTATATTCTGTTTTACCTGTATGAAGTAAACTCGCATAGTAGGCCCATTCTGTTTGATCGTAATATGGATCATTTTGGGGCATTTTATCTAACTGTTTTTTATATAAATTAGCATTGTATAAATAACAGTCTTCAATATCCTTTTTTGGTTTGTTTAAAACTTCAATAAGCCTCTTTCATAAATCAAAAAACGAACAGTCTCTTGCTGATTATTTGTACCGAAGAATTTTAAATATTCATGCATAATCTGCGGATGAAATATATCGATTCAAAGAAGCTTTCTGAAACACAGTTTAAGCGATACACCGGCATATCATGGTCAACCTTTGATTTAATGATTGAACAACTGAAAATGCATGTTCCTGCTAAAGGTAGACCAACTAAATTGAGCATAGAAGATCAAATCCTTCTGTGCTTAAGTTATTGGCGCGAATACCGAACCTTGTTCCATGTTGCAACAAGTTATGGTGTGTCAGAGCCGACTGCTTCAAGAATTGTCCGTCATGTAGAGGACTGCCTGATCAAGTCCAATTTATTTAATTTACCGAAGCATTTGCCTGAGGGCGAAGGCATCGACTGGAACGTGGTGATTGTTGATGCCACAGAAATTCCAATACAAAGACCTAAAAAAACAGAAGAAAAGCTATAGTGGCAAAAAGAAGGCACATACTTTCAAAGTCCAGGCCATCATTCATTATAGAACTCAGCAAATTCTGAGTTTATGCACTGATCGTGGTGCTGTACATGATTTCGAACTCTTCAAACGAAACTTACATCAGATTCCGGCAGGTGCCTTTATCTTTGCAGATAAAGGCTATCAAGGGATTTACGCAGTGTATCCAAATAGCTTGTTGCCATTAAAAGCAAAAAAGCGCTGTAAATTGGATCCTGAACTAAAAATCTATAATCAAGAAATCAACAAAAGAAGAATTGGGGTTGAGCATGTATTTGGTAGTTTAAAAACTTTCAAAATCCTTGCCGAGCGATATCGTAATCGAGGAAAAAGACTGGGCTTAAGATTCAATTTAATTGCGGGAATCTATAATTTAGAGCTGAGCAAAAAATGAATTATGAAAGAAGTCTAATGAGTAAACATTGAAAATTTTTCATATTGGTTGTTTCTTTTTTTTCTAAAATTGTATTTGTAATAGCAAAGGCTTCTTCATAATTGCTAAGACGCATATTGATGTTTAGTAAAAGGTTATTTCGTTCATTCTCTGAGTTAATTTTAGAAATTTTAGGTAGAATTTTTTTAAGCTTTTGATTGGTTTTTTGAGGGTCCAACTCACTTTGAGATTGAATTAGTATCTGATTATATTCATTGATGATTTCTTTACTTTCTGGAGAAAGCTCAGCATCAGCTCTAGTTGCTGAACTTTGTGCAGGAGGGGCTGTTTGACTTGAATTACCACAAGCTGAAAGTGGAAGGATTGATAGTAATAATGGAAATATTATTTGTTTCATCAGTTTACACGCTTAGCTGCTGAATTTAGTTTAAAAGTATATTTCTAATATGGAGGAATAGAGGTTACGTATCCAACACTATCTGCTGGTTTCACTGTGTATCCTAATGTTAATTCAACCTCAACGAGTTGTAAGTTTGGCTCTGGTAAAGTGATATTGCAACTTCCAAGTGATGCTTTCTTTTTATCTGTATCCCACCATTGGAAGTAGTTGTAAGCTCATCTGGAAACAGGTGGGCTTTTTTATTGTTTTCAGAGTTAGCTTTGAGTAACGAGAATGTTTGTAGTCGCAGAAGTAGAATTTAGTAAAACTTCATGTTTAGAGGTTGATTCATTAATAGCACTTAAAGGTGTTTAATTATAAAAATACTTATAAAAAATAGTTATTTAAAATCCGACTAAAACAGTTGTATTTTAATTTAAAAGCTGTAATTTGAAAGAGTGATCTAATAAAGAGACAACAAAATGCCTTATTCAAATACTAAAGCGATTATTGAGCAAATCTATAATTTTGTATTAGAAAAACACAGTTTAGCATCTAAAAGTCGATTTATGCAGTTATCGATCTTCTTTAGAGAATTGCATGAAGGGGATGACTCAAAATTTACCGCAGATAGGTCTTTTTATTACAAAGGAATCTTTAATAACAGAGAAAAAAGTATATTTGCGAATGCTGCGCCAGACTTTTTTGATAAGCACAAATTTTTGGATTGGGTTGTTAAATCAATTGATTGATTTCAACCAAATCATTGGAGTACATAATTCATGCTGTATAACCAGTCTGAATAGAAGATATAGATCAGAAATCAGTAGGTGTTTGTTATGAAATACATGCTAATTGGCAATAAGGATGTATGGCCAGTATGGTGTTAGTAAAGTCTTCAATGATTAAAATTTAACTGCACATTTCGTTCCTTGATTTAAATAAAAGCTTGGTTAAAAGCAGAATATAAAAACCCATGTAAAAGACATGGGTTTTTAGTTTAAGTTGCACAATGTGATAATTCGGCTAAAAAATAAGCAATATGATTTATTTGTTCAATGCTAAATGAGAAAATTATCATTTAGTTCCATTTCAGAAAATTGTATAAATAAAAACAGAAAAGTTTATATTAAAAAAATTAATTTTTAAATACATAGAGATAAGACCAAATTTGCAATCCTGTAGCAAATTTTCACAAAAATGCAATTATTAACAATAATGATTATCATTAACATGGTTTCACGCTGGCCAGCGTACTAAGCATTATTTGCACAGTTAAAGAAACATAATTACATGACAAAGCTTGGAAAAGCTTAAAAATAGAGGATATGGTCAGATGAAAGAGCTTGCTAATCGCTTGGCGATGCAGCATCTTGTCAATGCATACTCACAAGAAACCGGTAAAGGTATTTTACTGGAAAAGTATCAACAGAATTCATCACAATTGACGTTTAGCCAAGGCTTGACGTTGTTATGCATCCCTTTAGATTGCATACAATCACAGTTATTTGTACCACTATCTTATGTCAGCCTTGTTGGTAGACATCGTCTTGCAGATCTCCCACACGTCTTTAACAAGGGACAGAAACAGTCATTTAGTATCACCGCGATCGCGAGCTTATTACTTGAACAGCTCGTACAAGAGTCAGGTCATACACTGGATGCTTCATCATTATTAGAGCGTTGGATCGAAAGTCGTGAAGCGCTTATTCAATTTTTGACACTGCGCGAACATGATTTTGAGGTTTTAGTCCAAGCGGAACAAAGTTTCATTGAATCGGAACAAGCTTTAATTTTAGGGCACAGCATGCATCCTGCACCGAAAAGTCGGGTCGGTTTTGTGCATGAAGATTGGGAAAGGTATTCGCCAGAAGCCAAAGGTCTCAGCCAACTGCATTATTGGTTGGTAGCTCCAGAATATATTCAAGAAAGTTCAGCTTTAGATCAAGCTGTATCAGTGCAATTGAAAAGCGAATTGCAATGGCATTTATCAGAAACTGATCAAGCACTACTGAATGCCTATTCACATTATAAGTTATTGCCTTTGCATCCTTGGCAAGCACGTTATTTACAGTCAAAAGCATGGTTTAAAAACTTAAAAACCAAATTAAAAATTATCGATTTTGGCGAGAAAGGTTGGGCATTTTCACCAACAACTTCGGTACGCACTATGGCAAGTTTTGCAGCGCCGTGGATGTTAAAACCATCACTATCTGTAATGATCACCAATTCAATTCGGGTCAACCTTGCCAAAGAATGTCACCGTGGTGAAATGACCCATCGACTTTGGCATTCAAGTCTCGGTGAACGTATTTTAAAACAATGCCCAACGCTCAAAGCGGTGAATGATCCTGCTTGGATGGCATTGAGCATAGATGATGAAATCGTCGAAGAAACTATTTGCATCTTCCGTGATCAGCCTTTCAGTGAAAAGCAGCAGGTGAGTTGTATTGCGTCATTGTGCCAAGAGCATCCTGCACAGCCGAAAAGCCGTTTTAATGCCTTATTTGAACAAATCGCAAAACAACAACCTGAACTTGATCAAAGCGCCATTGCGATCAATTGGTTTAAACAATTTTTGGCAATTAGTCTAAAACCATTGATGTATTTGTATCATCAATACGGAATGGCATTTGAATCACATCAGCAAAATGTCTTACTTGAGCTTGAAAATGCAATGCCTAAATATCTATGGCTGCGTGACAATCAAGGCTTTTACTATATCGAAGAACTAGCAGGTGAGGTCTTAAGCGCATTTCCAGAGTTGCAAGAAAAAGCGCATGCCGTGGGTTCCAAAGCCTTTGTCGATGAGCGCTTTAGCTATTATTTTTTTGGTAATACTTTATTCGGCATTATCAATGCAATTGGTGCAACTGGATATGTTACAGAGCAAGTGTTGATATCGATATTGCAAAATGAACTGTTGGACTTACATCGGGCATATCCAGAAAGTTCATTGATTCATTCATTACTGTATCAGCCGACCTTGCCGTATAAGGGTAATCTGTTGACGCGCTTGTATGAGCTGGATGAATTGATTGCCCCAGTCGATCAGCAATCGGTTTATGTACAGTTGCCAAATCCTTTATGTGTGGAACAGAAGGATGTGCAATATGCTTGATTTTATTGGGATAGGCTTAGGGCCATTTAACCTTAGTTTGGCGAGTTTGCTACATAAGCAAAATCATTTGCAGTATCAATTTTTTGAAAAGAAACCACAGTTCGACTGGCATGCGGGTATGCAATTGCCCAATACAGTACTGCAAGTGCCGTTTATGGCCGATCTGGTTTCCATGGTCGATCCAACCAGTTCTTTTAGTTTTTTAAATTACTTAAAGGCGCAGCAGCGTTTATACAAATTCTATTTTTTAGAACAAGCTCAGATTCCTAGACGTGAATATAACCATTATTGTCAATGGGTTGCAGACCAACTAGAGCATATTCAATATCAATCAACCGTAAAAGCCATTTATGCCCAAGAGCAAGGCTTTGAAGTCATGGTTGAGCAAGATGGACGTTTTAGACGTTATCAATGCCGAAATTTGGTCATTGGTTCGGGGAATGTTCCGCATTTACCACAGTGTCTAAAAGACATACAACAGCAATATCCGGAGCGCTGCTTACATTCTGCAAATTATTGCAATACAGCGTTAAATCACTTGAAAGGGAATGTGGTTGTACTGGGATCAGGCCAGTCTTCGGCCGAAGTCTTTATGGATCTGTTTGATCGTCAATATTTGCAGGATCAAACCACAACAGCGCAGTTTAAATTGCATTGGCTGACACGCTCAAATGGGTTTTTCCCAATGGAATATGCACCACTTGGATTGGAGCATTTTAGTCCGGATTATACTACGCATTTTTATCAACTAAGTCCTGAAAATAAAGTCGAACAACTGAAACAACAAGGTTTGTTATATAAGGGCATCAGTGCAAAAACCATCCGTGATATTTACCAAAAACTGTATCACCGGAGCATTGGTCAAAATATTCAACAGACGCATTTACATGCTCAGGTGGGTTTGGTCGATGCCGAGCCTCATGGTGCGGGCATCCGTTTGCAGTTTCAGCATAAAGTCACGGCAGAACAATTCTATCTGGATGCGGACTTTGTCGTGGCTTCAACGGGATATCACAGTCCAGAGTGGCAATATCTCAAATATCTAAAACCACTGATTCAATGTGATGAATTCGGCCGCTGGAAAATCAGTCAGGACTACCGCGTACAGCATGACGCTGTCGGTGAAATTTTTGTTCAAAATCAGGAAATGCATAGTCACGGTGTCGGTACACCCGATTTAGGGCTGGGTGCTCACCGTGCAGCGGTCATTGCTAATCAATTATTGGGTTTTAACTTATACGATTTGGGTGATCAAGCGCAAAGTTTCCAACATTTTTCACCCAGTGAAAATGCTGAAATGCACAGTATGGGCATTGTAAAGAAATCAGCACCAACCAATATCCAAAGACCATTTTCCGTAAAAAAAACCATTGCCAACTACGCAATGAACCGCAATACGACCATGCCGAATAAGCAAGAACAGAATACGGTTAAACTCGAGAAATTATAATGACATTTGCAAAATTACAGATAAATCAAACGCAGTGGCGCCGTGCAGGGCAAAGACTGATTGAAATGGCAATTGCTGAGTTTTTATATGAAGAAATTATTCAGATTCAGCAAGTGGAAAATAACACTTGGCAACTTAAACTGGATGACAAAACCTATCAATTTCAAGCGACACAGTTTCTGCTTGGGCACTGGCGTATTGTTGAAGGGAGCGTTCGAGAGTTAAGTGAATCGACAACAGAGCCCGCATGGAATCTGCATGAATTTATTCGTGCTTTTTCAAATCAAGCTGAGGTGAAACCATTTACCAAGGCATATTTGATTAAAGAAATGAACAATACATGGTTAGCAGAAGCCCATGTTTTTGATGAACAGAGATTGCTAAGTCAGGCTGTGCTGTCAGCACCGCACTATCAAATTGAAGGCATGTTACGTGGACACCCATGGCTTATTATGAGTAAAGGCCGTATGGGCTTTGGCTATGATGATTATTTAAGCTCCGCACCAGAGATTTCTCCAACGGTCAAAGTTCTGTGGTTAGCTGTTCATCGTGATTTAGCTGAGTTTCGTTCGACCGAGGCTTGGGATGCGCAAAGCTTATATCGCCATGAATTGAATTCTGCGCAATTACACGATTTTCAACAGCAATTGGCGGACAAAGCCTTAAATGCTGCTGAGTATTTCTTTATTCCTGTACATGCATGGCAATGGCATCAGTGGTTAATCCCGACCTATGCCAATGAAATCGTTGATCAGCGCATTGTCGAATTGGAAATTGGACAAGACGACTATGTGCCAATGCAATCAATTCGTACTTTATGCAATACCAGTCATCCTGAACGGCATTATGTGAAGTTACCCGTCAGTATCTTTAATACCGCGGTATATCGAGGTCTGCCTTCAAAACGAAATTTGGCTGCACCGGCAGTGACCGCGTGGCTGAAGGACATTCAACATCAAGATGTAGACCTGCAAAAAACACAGGTAGCATTTTTAGGCGAAGTTGCAAGTCTCACATTACAACAGCCATGTTTTGATCAGATAGATGGTGCACCTTACCAATTTAAAGAATTGTTTGGTTGCTTATGGCGTGAAAGTGTCGAGCCTTGTATCGGTGAGCATCAATTAGCACTTTCCCAAGCAGCATTGTTGCATCGAGACATAAATGGTCGGTCTATTTTATATGTGTTGATTCAGGCTTCAGGTTTGACGCCTTTGCAATGGCTGAAGCGTTTTGCTGAAGTCTGCGTAACACCACTACTGATTTGCTTATACAAATATGGTTTAGCTTTTTCTCCGCACGGTGAAAACACCATGTTAATCCATGAAAATGGTTTACCGAAAAAAATGGTGCTGAAGGACTTTATTGATGATGTCAATTTAGTTGATGAAGATTTTCCAGAACTCGAAAATTTACCACCCGAAGGGCAAATTTTACTGCGCCATCCTGCTGAAGAACTTAGTCACTTTATCTTTACAGGTTTATTCATGGTGCATTACCGCTATATCTGTAATGTCTTCCTTGAAGATTATCCAGAGCATACAGAACTTGAATTTTGGCAGACCATCTCCACCGTGATCGATGAATTTCATCAGGCGCATCCTGAATTGGCAGATCGTATTGAAAAATTCAGTATGTTCCGTCCAAGTTTCGAGAAAATTTGTCTGAACCGAGTACGACTATTTACCACAAGTTATAACGACGAAGCAGAACGACCAGTACCTGTATTTTTAGATCCAATTGCAAACCCTGTAAGTCCAAACACTTTAAATCAGTGGGCGAAACAACTGCATACTGCTAAGCAGAAAATGACAACCAACCGTATTGCATCATAAGCAGATTTTTGAGCTAAGAACAGAAAATATTAAACAAATTTAAAGGACGAGATCATGACAACTTTATCACGACAACTACCTGATTTTTATGAATACTATGAGAATGAGACGCAATACTACTTACGACAAATGCAATATCCAGAAGATATGGCTTTGGTTCATAAATGGATGCATGAACCGCATGTGATTCCACAGTGGCAACTCAATAAGTCAGAAACTGAACTAAAAGTGTATTACGAAAAAATGCTGGCAGATGATCATCACCGAATTTTGATCGTAGGGGTAAACGGTAAAGATGTGGGCTACACAGAGATTTACGAGGGAAAACGGGATCGATTAGGTTTGTACTACGACGGTGACGAGCTGGATCTAGGTTGGCATTTGTTATTTGGTGAAAAGTCCGTTTTTGGTAAAGGCTATTTACGTCCCGTCATGCGTTTATTGAGTTTTTATATCTTTGAAAATGCCGCATCAGCCAAGATTGTGGGAGAGCCTGATCATAGTGTGAAGCCTTATGCCGTCGTAGTTGAAGACATGTGCTATGAAGCGCAGCGCCTAATCCCAATGCCTGAAAAGACCGCCATGTTGTATTACTGCTTTAGAGAAACTTTTTATGCAAAATTTGGTCATTACTTAAACGACTCCAAGGCATTTCAGCATCAGCAACTAGCTAAGGCGGTGTCATGAGTTATCGCTGTACCCACATGCACATACTGGACATGCGCTTTTCAGCGCATGTTTCAGTGGAAGAGTTTGAACAATGGTTGACTCAAGTTGAGCGCTTTTTTCTGAAAAGTCAGCCCTTTGTTTTGGTTATGCAAACGGCTGAGGGAACAACTTTTCCTGAAGAATATCGGCAAATACAGGCCGTTTGGTACAAGAAGTTTAAACATCTCTTTTTTCAATATTGTTTGGGTCTGGTGCGTATTGCGCAAGATCCAGATGACTTCAAACGTTTAAACACACCCGCACTGCATGCAGCGTGGCGTGTGCCTTATTACGTTTCATTAGAACAGTCTGATGCGCTGCAATGGGCAGTGCAGAGGTGGATATGCAACATCACTCAAGAAAATTAAATCATGCAATTTCACCATCTCAAATTTCAGTCCTAAGTTTGAGCGTCGTGATTATTTTGTACTTAGCACATGCATTGCCTTTGTATTTTTACAATGTGGCTTTGCCTGCCATTTTACGACATCAAGGGGTAGATTTACGCTGGATCGGCATGTTATCGCTGCTTTACATTCCATGGGCATTCAAGTTTTTTTGGGCACCTTGGATCGATCAGCTCTATGTCAAAAAACTCGGTAAACGTAAAACATGGTTGTTGTTTACGCAAATCGCATTGGTACTGGGGGTACTGGTTTTAGCCTTTACGCAGTTTTCTTATGGGCTGACTTTATTTGTCATCGTTGGTTTATGGATTTCAACGTTTGCGGCAACGCAAGATATTGCGATTGATGGTTATACCGTAGAGAAATTTACCGAAGGCAATTACCGTCTGGGCAGTATGGCACAAAGTATTGGGGTGGCCGTCGGTAGTATGCTTGGTGGCGCTGCGACTTTATGGATTTACCAATATTGGGGTTGGCAGTCAGCGCTCACAACTTTAGCGCTGCTGACATTTTTAACCATGTTTGCTGTGTTTTTTATTCAAGAAGAACCAGAAACTCAACTTGCCAAAGCCAAACCAAGCCTACGACAAGCGTTTAAACGACCAGAGATTCGTTGGGCCTTGCTACTCATTGTTTGTTATCGCGTGGTTGAAGCACCCGCAATGGCGATGCTCAATCCCATGTTGATCGATCAAAAATGGTCACTGTCTCAGATTGGGGTGTTGATGTCTGTGGTGGGGGCCGGTGTCGGTCTGATTGCAGCCGTTAGTGCAGCTGTATTGCTGAAAAAAATCAAAGCGACGCAATTGTTGGTCTGGGCAGGATGGTTACGTACATTGCTATATGCCGTCATTGGGGCAGCCGTTGTATTGGGATGGTTGAATCAATGGCATCTGCTTTTAGGTGTATTTGTCGTGTTGATGCTAGCCATTCGTTATATCGCCATGACATCACTCTATGCCTATTTCATGCAGACCAGTTCTAAAGAACAGGCGGGTACCGATTTCACTATATTAGTTTGCTTTGAATTGCTTGTGTACTTCATTGGCGGCGCATTTTCAGGTTTTCTCGCAAAATCATTAGGCTATGGACATTTTTACTTGGTATTGGCAATCGGCTCAGTAATCAGTGTCTTACTTAGTCAACGCATTGTTTTAAAAACACAAAATTTAAAAACTCAAACTCTTCCTACTCAATCGGAACTCTAAGAAATGGAAAAGAATATGAAACGTTTAGCTCTACCGATGCAACTGACTTGTCTCAGCTTAGCAATTTGCACTCAGCTTTATGCGCAAGACGTCACGACAGACACTGCACAAAATACAGCAGTTGAAACACAAACTGCAGAAGCCACTAAAATGGCACCGATTGTTGTGACGGCAACTCGTTCTGCGAAAAGCATTGCCGATATTGCGGGTACGGTGTACAGCATTCCTAAAGAAGAAATTGAAAAACAAGCCAATGCAGGTAAAAGCACAGCTGATATTGTCGGTTTATTGGTGCCATCACTGACTCCATCAAGTGGTACAACGTCTAACTATGGGATGACCATGCGTGGACGTGTGGTGCAATACATGATCGATGGTGTGCCGCAAACGGGATATCGTGATGGATCTCGGCAACTGGCAAGTATTAGCCCGTCGATGATTGAACGAATTGAAGTGGTCTCAGGTGCAAGTAGTATTTATGGTTCAGGTGCAACAGGCGGTATTATCAATATCATCACCAAACGAGGTGGATCTGAGCCGCTGAGTTTTGAAACGAAAGTCGGTGTCACTTCTGGTAATAATTTTAAGTCTGATGCGCTAGCTTATGAAGCTGCACAAACCATGAACTTTAATCAAGGCAATTTACGCGGAACTTTAGGTGCTAGCTATACCAAACGTGGTGAAATACAAGATAGCCATGGCAACCGTATTGGGCCTGAGATTGCGCAAACAGACCGTCAAGATACCGACACCTTAGATCTAAATGGTCGTGTCAGTTGGAAAATTGCCGATGGTCAAACGCTGAGTTTCGGTGCGCAATATTATAATGATGAGCAAGATAGTGACTATGGTCCAGACTATGGTCCAAATTTAAATGCGCTGCGCTCACAGCCCGTGGGTGGCAAGCTGCCGTTGTCATTAAATGCGGTAAAAGGCTTACAACTTGCTGAACAACCACAAACTGAACGTTATAGCGTCAATGCGCAATATGAAAATCAGGATATTTTAGGGCATCGTCTAAACGCTGAAACGTATTATCGAAATGAAAAGGCACGTTGGTTCCCATCTGCACGTCAAATGGCACCTGAACTTTTCTTGGTGTATCAGTCAGAAACCGATATTGATGTGTTAGGCGCACGTGTTGCACTACAAAAAGATCTTAACTTAAATGGTCGTGAACTGGGGCTAACCTATGGTGTGGACTATGAAAAGGAAAAAGATCAACAAAATATCCAAATGTATGACAGTGCTACATTTATTCAAAGTAATGGTCTGAGTTATCAGCCGTTTAACTATTATGCCTTTGGCCCAGATGTTGAAACAGAAAAACTTGGCGTATTTGCCCAAGCGCAATATGAATTAACCGACCGTCTTGGTTTACAAGCCGGCATTCGCCATGAGCGGGTAGAAAGCGATGTCGATTCATCTGTGCCTTATATGGAAGCCATTACTGCAGATTTAACCCCAGGCTATGTGGCGAAAACACTGAATGGCGGCAATGTAAAACATGATGCAACGCTGTTTAATATTGGCGCGGTGTATCACTTAACTGATGCACAGCAAGTGTTTGCCAATTTCTCACAAGGTTCAAACTTGCCCGATGTGCAACGTATGCTGCGCGATGTGCCAGCAAATTCTGTGATTAATAGCCAAACCATTGACCCGATTAAAGTCAATAACTATGAACTCGGTTGGCGTGTACAAAATGCCGGTGGTTTAAATGCAGGAGTGACAGCTTTTTATAATGACTCAGATAAGAGCCTGAAATTTGGTGCGCCGAATTACACCATTGATGTTATTGATACCGATGAACGTATCTATGGTGTCGAAGCCAATGCCAGTTATGAAGTTCAACCGAATTGGACGGTTGGAGGCACAGTTGCATATACCACGGGCCAATTTAAAAATACCCAAGGTGACTGGCAAGAGTTGGATGCTATTCGTGTAGCACCTTTAAAAGGAACAGCATTTTCAGAATGGCAATTTGATAATGACATGAGCCTACGTGTTCAAGCTTTAGCGATTGGCGGTACAGACAAAGCCCAAAAAGACACTGTGAAATATGGATCTGCTCCAGCAGCGGCAATTAAAGGCTTTGCAACGATGGACGTGATTGCCAATGCAAAAGTAGGACCGGGTAATGTGGGCTTTGGTGTCTACAACGTGTGGAATACGGATTATAAATCGGTATACAGCCAGTCGGTTGAAACTGTCTATGGCCCAATTTCTAGCCTAGCGGCTCAAGGTCGCACCTACGGTTTAAGTTATACGGTGAAATACTGATTTAAAGCCTGAATCAGGTTTAAAGCACGGTATCGTGACTTACAAAATAGAGGTGGCTTAAGTCACCTCTATTGTTTATAACGTAGCCATTAAAAATGGATAACAAAAATAATGGATCGAAATAACAAACTGTTTATTGCTGCCAGTCTTGCCAATGGTGCAAGTTTCTCGATGATATTGCCGCTGTTGGCGCCATTGGTTCGTGAGTTAAAACTTTCTGAACTACAAGGCGGTGCGATGGTTTCCGTCGGTGCGCTGCTGATGGCTGTTGGTGCCATTTACATTTCAAAAAATCAATCCAAGTTTTCGATTTATCAGTTGTTGAGTATCGGTTTTGTGGGCATGGCAGTGACATGGGGGCTATTTACAGCCGTGTTGATGTATGGCCTTACTGTTCATATAGGGATGTTGCTGCTGTTTAGTTTATTGATGTTGTCACGCGCAGCGACTGGGGTATTTATGGCGATGCCACAGATTGCCTTGCAAACTTATGTGATGACTCGTTTTAACAATGAGCAGCAGCGTTCACAAGCAATGTCAAAATTCGGTGCATTAAACAGTGCAGGCGTGATCATTGGTCCATTTCTAACAACCTTACTGTTGGGCTTCGGTGGAATCATGACGCCGCTTTGGGCTGCAATCATTATTTTAGCGTTGATTTCTGTGGTCTTGGTACTCAGCTTTGATCGACATACCGAACAGCATAGCGTTGAAAAGCCAGTGACAGAAAAGCATGAGGCAGCATCTACGGATTTGAGCATTCAGCAATGTTATCCATGGTTAATGTTAGGTTTTAGTCTCTATCTTGCCATCGTGACAGTGAATTTAACGGCAGGGTTTTATATTCAAGACCGCTTTAATATGACTGCTGCAGAGGGTGCAGTGCATTTTGCAGAGTGTTCTCTCGTCGTGGGTATCGCTTTGGTGATTATGCAAACGCTGATTTCTAAGTATTTAAATTGGTCCGTATATCGCTTACTGTGGGTTGGGCTGTTTAGCATGGCAGCAGCCTTGCTGATTTCGGTTTTCACCACTGAATTACAGATATTTCAAGCTACATATCTTTTATATGGTATATCGGTTGCATGTTTAATCCCTGCATTTACAACGGGTGCAGCGCAAACGGCGCCCAGTGCGTTACAGACTAAGGTGGCAAGTTGGTGTACAGCCACTCAGGCTTTGAGCTTTGTTGTCGGGCCACTGATTAGTACGGGTTTATATCAATGGCACAAAGAATTTCCGTATTATTTTTTATTTTTAGTGATGCTTGGTTTAATCGTATTCTTTTTATTTCAAATCAAAACTCAAACCGTGAAGCGAGTACCTGAGTGAAATATGCAGAGACTTGTATACTTACTTCAATAGGTCGGTGTGAAGATAGGACTATCCTGACAATAGTGGGTTTTGATTACATGATGTTACTTTATCGGTGATTGATCTTACAAAATAGATGTTTAAAGCAAGCACTTTGATTAAAAAATAACCACAATTGTTTCATTAATTCTCAAAGTACTGAATCAATAGTTTTCTCCGTTATTCTTTTCACATAAAAAATAACGGAGGTTAAATGCTTAAATTTAATAATGATTTGGTTCTGGGCGCCATTTTTGATATGGATGGAACAATGTTTGATACTGAACGTTTACGGTTTCAAACATTGAAACAGGCATCTCTTGAATTGACCGGTGTTGAGTTTTCCGAATCATATCTGATGAATTGTTTGGGGCTAAGTGCACAAAGCGCGCATCGATTGGCCCAAGCCGAATATGATGAAAACATTCCATACGCAGATATTCGCAAACGCGCAGATGAATTAGAGCTGGAGCATGTTCGTCAGTTTGGTGTACCGATCAAAAAAGGCTTGGTTCAAGTATTAGAACGCTTACGCAAGTCAGGACTGAGGATGGCCGTGGCAACATCGAGTCGCCGTGTAATCGCAGAAGAATATCTCATCAATGCCAATGTGTATAAGTTCTTTGATGTCTTAGTCTGTGGCGATGAAGTTGAAAATGGTAAGCCACATCCTGAAATATTTATGCGTGCTGCCGCAAAGCTGAATTTAAATCCTGCTGATTGTTTGATGTTTGAAGACTCGGAAAATGGTGTGACTTCGGCCTTTGACGCTGGCGGTATTACCGTACTGTTTAAAGATATTAAATCGCCCAATCAAAACATGCTGTCCAAAGCCAAATATTATTATGAATGTATGTATGACTGTTTGACGGAACTTGACCCGTTCACTGCGCATTTAGAGATGCCGCATGTGCAAGAGGCTTTTCCACAAACCCTTAATCAGCTCACTGTTGGTATTCATGGTTTTGGGGCGATTGGTGGTGGTTATTTAGCACAAATTTTGTCGCATTGGGATGGTTATACTCGCCCGAAAAAAATCTATGCTTCGACACGTAACCCTTTATATCGCTCTGCGGTCAATGCATTTGGTACCTATTGTATTCGCTATGGTCAATTGTCTTATGACGAACGCATTGAAAACATGGCAGTCATTGATGCTGAAAATATTCAGCAGATGCAAGAGATGTACACAGAGTCGAGTTTGGTTGCCATCTGTTTGCCTGAAAAAGCGATTGCAGAAGAAGCCAAAACTATTGCGCAAGGCTTGTATGCACGACATATTGCACATGATGAAAAAGCCATAGAACCCCTAACGATGCTCATTATTTTGAATAAAGTTGGGGCAAAACAATTATTAATGACACATTTAAAACAGGCTTTAACTGAGCTTGCAGGGGCGGTCGTTGCAGAGAAAATCATACAACAACACTATTTTTGCGATACCGTGGTCAACCGCATGGTATCTAAGTTAAGTGACCAAAACTTATATCGTCAGCTCCGTATAAAATATAATATCTTCAAACAGTTTCAATTAGATGAAGTTGAAGTGGATGCTCAATTAGACTTAGAAGATGCGACGAAATTAAATCCTGATCAAGAACGTCAAGCCACTTTATATGTTGAGGATATGCGCCGAAATTTCCACCCAAGTCATATATTGCAAAGCATGGATTTAATTTTATTTAACGCAGAATCTGACATGCCGATCTATGTAGAAAATAACAGTCCTTTGTTAGAAAAAATGCGTCAAATGATTTTGGTCGATCATATTGAAGATATTCAGCTAATCAAAAATCGCTTATGGAATGGCGTACATGCCATGTTGGCTTGGCAATCTGCACTGTTCAATCATCAAACCATAGGTGTGGCACTTGCAGATCATCGTGTTGATCAATTTATGCATGAACTCATTGACGAGGTGAAGGCTGGTTTAGCACTGCGCTTACCAAATCGTGCTTTTGATTTAACACGACTGGCAGAAAGCTTTATAAACTCTTGTGAACATGCGTATAAAGATCCGTGTGCGCGTGTGGCACGAGATCCTTTACGTAAACTTGCAATTAATGAACGAGTGTTGGGCTCGTTGGCGACCAATGTGAAATATGGACTGGAGACAACGCACCTACAGCAAGGTATTGTCTATGGTTTGATGTATGCCGTGAGTGTTAATCAATGTTCGATGGATCAGGCTATCAACTTTATCCAGTTGCAATTTTCAGAACTGAAAAAGACAAACGAGCTTGAACAACTGGAACGTATTGAACAGATTGAGGCCAATGTAATGATACAGTTGCAGCATTTTTCTGATCAGTCCACAGAGCAGTTTACATCTTGGAAAAACCATGCTGTAACGCAAGATCAGAAAGATACTGCGAAATTTGCCTAAAATATAATGCATATCTGTGCGCAATGTATATTGAATCAAAATGCTGAGTATGACTCGGCATTTTTTTCTTACAAAGAAGCTTTAGATGAATGAATTTCAGTTCTAACTGAATATTACTAAATCAAAATTGGGCAAAGTCTGTTTTGATTCATGCTTTAATAAAGCAGATTGAATTTAAAGTGATTTATCTGTGTTTCTAAAACCTTCAACGCAAGTCGTACCTACGCTCAATCAGGATTATCCCGATTGGCATCAAGGTCGTCATCACTATGCTTTGTGGTATATAGAAATACAGGATCCTGAATTATTGGCATATCTTACAGCACTTCGAGCGCAGTTTTCAGATCTTTTATACACGCCGAATACGCGCCAATTTCATATTACCGTGTTTATTTGTGGTTTTTTTCAAGAGCTGAATAAAACCCAATTATTCGATCATTCTGAACAACGATGGAATGATAATTTCTCAGCAGATGAATTGGCACTGCACCAACAACAACTTCGACAGTTATCGCTATCTAATATTCGGTTATGTACAGGTCAGATCAATAGCTTTCAAAGCGCGCTGTTTATTGAAATTGTGGATGTAGAGCGGAAGTTAGACCATCTACGTCAAGCTTTGAATTTAAGTTCGAATGAAATTGCACCAATCGAATATTGTCCGCATATCACATTGGGCTTGTATAAACAGGCATGGAATAGCGATGATATTTTTGAAAGAATCCAACAAATTGAACAGCACAGCTTTGATTTTGAAAGCGAGCAGCTGACTTTTGGTCATTATCAGGCTCAAGTATTACAAGGGGTGTTGAGTCCTTATTATCAACATCAGTTTAGACAAAATATAGAGATGGCACAGTCATGATTCATTTCATTTTGGGTGGGGCACGTTCAGGTAAGAGCCGACTTGCAGAACAAAAAGCCAAAGAAAGTGCTCAAGCCGTCATCTATGTGGCTACAGCACAAGCCTATGATGAGGAAATGCAGGAGCGAATTCAGCATCATCAAGCCGACCGTCCTGAGCATTGGGGCCTGATTGAAGAACCTTTGTATTTAGCCGACCGCTTATTTGAAATAGACCAAGCGCATCAAACCATTCTTATCGATTGTTTAACGCTGTGGATGAGTAATTTATTGCTGCATGAACAAGCAGACTTTCAACAGCATCAATGCCAAAAATTACTTAAGGTGCTGCCAACATTAAAGTCAGACATTATTTTAGTCAGTAACGAAACTGGACTGGGCGTTGTTCCCATGGGGCAAATCAGTCGAAAATTCGTCGATGAATCTGGGCGCTTACATCAACAAATTGGTCAAATTGCTGACCATGTGGTGTTTTGTGTTGCAGGTTTTCCAATGATCTTAAAAGGAGATAAAGCATGAACTGGTGGCAAGAACCCTGTCAAAATCCGAGTATCGAAGCTAAGCAACAGGCGGTAAATCACCAGTTACAGCTAACTAAACCTACGGGCTCGCTTTCAGAACTTGAAAATGTAGCGGTGCAACTTGCATCATTACAAAACACTGATCAGCCTAATATCGATTTCCCATGGATCACCATCTTTGCAGGTGATCATGGCGTGATGGAAGAAAATATTTCGGCCTACCCACAAGCTGTCACACGCCAAATGCTACAAAACTTCACGACCGGTGGTGCATGTATTAGTGTCATTGCGCGTGAGTATCAAGCCAAACTACAAGTGATTGACTGTGGTTCGGTAGGCGAAGCTTATGAATATGCAGGGGTAGAGCGCCACTGTATTGCAGCGGGTACAGCAAATTTTGCTAAAACTGTTGCGATGAGCGAATCACAATGTATTGAAGCGATGAATCTTGGCCGTAAAAGTGTTGAAGATGCTATCGCTGCAGGTGCGTCAATTTATGTCGCAGGGGAAATGGGCATTGGCAATACCTGTTCTGCTTCTGCTGTTGCATGTTTTTTATTTAATGAGCCGGCCGAAAAATTGACAGGTGTTGGTACAGGTATTCGTGCTGAACAATTGGCACATAAGAAACAAGTGATTGATCAGGCCTTGGCTTTACATCACGACTATGTCGGACAAGATGTCTTTAAAGCCCTATGTGCCGTAGGTGGTTTGGAAATTGCCGCGATGGTTGGAGCGTACATTCGCTGTGCGCAATTGGGTCTGGCAATGGTGGTGGATGGATTTATTAGTACGGTTTCTGCCTTGGTCGCTGTTCGTTTAAATCCTGCTGTACGTGAATGGATGCTTTTTGGTCATCAATCGGCTGAATATGGGCACCAACGTTTACTTCAAGCCCTTGAAGCTGATCCACTCTTAAAGTTGAATTTACGTTTAGGTGAAGGCAGCGGTGCCGGTGCGGCCTTGGGTTTAATTCGTTTGGCATGTCGTTTACATAACAACATGGCGACTTTTGCACAAGCTGCTGTGATTGGTGAAAAAGTTTAAATGGAACATTTCCGTTTAGATATATTGCGTCATGGTGAGACTGAACTAAGCCATACCTTACGTGGCTCTACAGATGATGCTTTGACGCAAAAAGGTTGGCAGCAGATGCAGCAGACCATAGATGATGTATTGAACGTCATACATACACACGATTTAGCGAGTTGGGATGTCATCATCACTTCTGACTTACAGCGCTGCCGTTTATTTGCTTTAGATTTGTCTCAACAACTTAAACGTCCAATGTTTGAAAATGCGAAGTTTCAAGAAATGCATTTTGGCGACTGGGAAGCAATATCAACCAAGTATATCTATGAAAACACCCCAGAGTTACTCGCACAGTTTTGGCAAAGTCCCAGCACATTTACGCCGCCGAATGCAGAAAGTCTTCAGCAATTTCAACAACGGATATTAAGCGGTCTAGATGAGCTAGTCTTGCAGGCTCAACAGCATCATTGGCACCGCGTTTTATTGGTTTCCCATGGTGGCGTGATTAAATTATTAAAATGTATGGCACAGCAAAGTCATTTAGATGATTTATTAAAAATGACTGCCGAATTGGGACAATTAAATTCATTCATTGTTCAAAATCGCGCAAATATCCGTCTTTTGGAGCAAAGTGAATGACACCTTTTTGGATTGCTCTACAGTTTCTCACGACTTTCCCTATTCAACTTAAAGTGATGCCATCGAAACAGCAAAATGGACAGTCTTTACTGTTTTATCCTGCGGTGGGATTGCTGATCGGTGGCATTCTTGCCTTGCTTGCTTTTATATTTCACAGCCTGCCGATCGTCTTACTCACTAGTATTTTGCTTGTAGTCTGGATTTGGCTCACAGGTGGATTACATCTAGATGGTTTAGCCGATACGGCAGATGCATGGGTCGGTGGCTTTGGTGATGCCGAGCGTACACTTAACATCATGAAAGACCCTGCATGTGGGCCGATCGGTGTTTTGAGCCTCGTCGTGATTTGCTTACTCAAATGGTCGGCACTTTATGTTTTGCTACAACAGCAAATGTATTTGGCATTAATTGTATTTCCAGTCTTGGGACGTTTAGCCCCTTTATTTTTGTTTTTAACAACTCAGTATGTTCGCGAAAAAGGCTTAGGCTCATCGATAGCAGAAACTATTCCACGAAAGTCGGCATACCTAGTCTTTATACTCTGCCTAAGTGCATGTTTGTCTTTTAGCTGGACTGGAGTGGTCAGTATTCTTACATTTATTTGTACTTTATTGTATTTACGATGGAAATTTATTCAGCGTATAGGTGGTGTGACAGGAGATACAATTGGTGCCGCGATTGAAATCACAGAAGTGTCGAGTCTTTTAGCGTTTGTCATAGCAATACATTATTTAGCTGTATAGTTTTACAGATGAAACAGTTTAAATCATCATTTAAAAAGCCCAGAGACTGCACTGGGCTTTTTATTTATCCCAACAGATAAATGACTAAATGAATAAGCGATGGCCCAAGCAATACCATAAATACTCCAGCAAGTACCATGCTCAAGCATGCTGCTACACCTTCTTCTTTATGACGTGATAATGCTTTGCTTGTACCAAATCCATGTGCGGCATTGCCAAGAGCCGCACCTTGCGCAAAGCGTGAATGCAATTTAAGCCCAGCCAAAACTAGGTCAGCCATAGCCACGCCAGCAATCCCAGTAATCATGGTAAATAGAATCACCAATTCGACTGAACCCCCAATATTTGAGGTAAGTTCCATGGCAAAGGGCGTAGAAATGGAACGTGCCATTAAGCTATAAGACGTTTCTTGGTCAAATTGAAACAACTGTGCCAAATAAAAAGCACTAATAATCCCAGCTAACATGCCAATCACGATGCCTAAACTAATGCTCAGCGCATGCTGACGGATAATTTGCCGATATTCATAGATGGGAATAGCAAAGGCCACAGTGGCAGGGCCGAGCATCCATACAATCCATTGGCTTTCTTGCATATAGGTGTCATATGAAATATGAAAGCAAAGCATGAGTATAATCAGCACAAATGGGACGAATAGTGCAGGGGAAAGAACCATATACGGTAACTTACGATGTAGCTTTTTCGCCAAAATATAACCGACAAGGGTCAGGACGAAAAACAATACAGAGATGCTGTTCAACCCAAAATCGTTCATAAGGTTTTTCCTGCTGTGTTGACATCATGATCTGTCGCAGTTTGGTGTTTAGCTTTAAGTTTTGCCTCGAGTTTAAAGCCCCAATAAACCGTAAATGCTGTAAACACCATGACACAGACAGTACCCAGTACCACGGCTAAAATTAACTGCCAGCCAGAGCTGAGTAATAAATCTTGATATTTAATTAATCCAACTACACAGGGGATAAAGAATAAAACCAGTTCAGCCAAAATAAAATCTGAGCCTTGTTTGACCCATTGCATTTTAAATAAACCACTCAATAATGCGGCTAATAGCAGTAATAAACCAATTACGCCAGCAGAGATCGGCAAGTTAAACCATGATTGAATGCAAGAGCCGATCCACCAGATCAATATCAATAAACTTATCTGCGCTAAAGTTTTAAGAAACTGGGTAAATTTGGAAGTAGATTGTGGAAACGTATCCATGAGACAACAGCAGAATAGGAGATGACGCTATTTTAAAAGTGCATAACCTGTATAATTATGAATAATTAATTATTAATTATGCTTGAATGGAATAATAATGGACATTAAAAGCCTAAAAGTCTTTGTGACCATCGTACAAAAACAGAGTTTTAGTCATGCAGCAGAAGCGCTTTTTGTCACTCAGCCGACCATTAGTAAATTAATTCGTCAGTTAGAAGATGAGATCGGCGTGCCTTTATTTCATAAAGGTGAAGCAGGGCGTAAAAGGGAAGCGCAGCTCACCTATATGGGAGAGCAGATTTATCAGCATGCTTTAGTGATATTGAATGAACAACAACGGATGCTTGATACAGTCACCCAAGTTCGTGCCTTAAAACAAGGTAAATTGACTCTAGGTTTACCGCCATTGGCATCGGTGATGTTTAGTCAGTTAATCGCGCTGTTTCATAAAAAATACCCGAATATTGAATTGAGCTTTTTTGAGGTAGGGGCAACAGGTATTGAAAATGCCATTTTAAAAAAACAGGTCGATGTGGGAATTATTTTGGGTCACTTGAAACCGGTGTTAAGTGGTATTCCAGTGATGGAGTCACCTTTGTGTCTATTGTCCAAAAAAAACTCACAGTGGCGTAAGCGAAAAACTGTTTCGTTGATTGAATTAAAAGAAGAATCTTTTTTATTGTATGACGATACCTTCACACTCAATGACATCATTATACAGGCGGCAAATTACGTCGGATTTGAGCCCAATGTGGTGTGTAAAAGTAGCCAGTGGGACTTTATCGCCAAAATGGTAGATTCAAATGTCGGGATTGCACTCCTGCCTAAAATTTATTGTGAACAACTTGATGCGGCAAAATACCATATGGCTGAATTAGAAAATCCAAACCTAGACTGGAAACTCAGTATGGCCTGGAATACCACTGTTGCCATGAGTCCCGCAACGCGTGCATGGCTAGAAATAATTGAGGACAATAAAGACAAAATACATTTTTAGTTCATATGCAGATCAAGCCGATGAAATAAATGATTGGAAATGAAGATGGATTTATGATTTGTACAACAAAGATTATTGAAAAGGATTTTGCAAAATCAACAGGCATGAATTAAATTGGGTGTTGGTCGTTATTTTTGATGGTTCATAAAATGAAATGGGATGATATAGGTCAACAACCGTGTTCAATCGCTCGTGCACTTTCAGTGCTAGGGGATCGTTGGACGATGTTGATTATCCGTAATGCATTTATGGGCATTCGACGTTTTGATGACTTTCAACAAAATCTCGGTGTGACGCGTCATGTGTTATCTGACCGATTAAAGCGTTTGGTTGAAGAAGGTATTTTAACCAAAGTTGCTTATGTCGAGCGTCAGGAACGTTTTGAATATCGATTGACTCAAAAAGGCTTAGACTTGTATCCAATCCTTTTAGCTATGACCCATTGGGCCGATCAATATATGGATCAGGGCTTGGGATCTCCAGTTGAATATGTACATCAGGCATGTGGGCAAAAATTTAAACCGGTTTTAGTGTGCTCATGTTGTGCCGAACCGATCCAAGCCAAACAGGTCAAACCGATATTTACCCAAGCCTATTACATCGCTCTAAATCAATTAAAACCTGCCTAAGCTGTTTTATGGCTTTCTTCAAGATGCTGATTTGCATCCATCTTGCTAAAATAGCCTAAGCGGTATTTAGATTGCTTTAAAATTACAAACAATTTGCAGGCTTAGGGATTCCCGCTAAACGACTTAAATGCCGAGCGACCAAACCCGTGTTAAATTTGTCTTGTAACACCGCATTATTAATATCAGCGCTCACCGTTTTCATTAAAAATTTAATGAGTGGGCGAGTTGCCGGCGAGTGACCAAACTGTTGATAAAACTGTCGCACAGCTTGTAAAACTTCAAAATGCCAAGGGCTTAACTCAAGTTCTAAACTTTTAGCCAGTTCTTGGGCAACAGTTTCATTCCAAATAGTGTAATCCACCAAATGGCCATCTTGGTCTAATTCAAGATTCATATTCATTCCAAAAGAGAAGATTGTAAAAATAGGTCGCTTTTACTCAAATTATTTGAGTGAAATACATCGTTTAAATTTCAGGCATAGATCAGCAAAAGCGGCATAGTCGATCACTTTCATATGACTATAATTCATACTTTTACCTAAAATTTCAGCATCATTTTCAAGTACATAACATGTGCCAAATTGCTGAATTCGTTCATCTGCAATATGTAAGACTGCTTCACCCATCAAGATGATCGCATCTTCAGGGTTGATTAAACTGGCTAAATGCTGGATGTGCTGTAGGGTATTGGCATAGCTGGCTTGGACTAAATACAGCGTAGAATTTGACATCATCATTCCTCTTTTACCAATACAACACATGATCAAATTGTTGAATTAATTCAGTATTGAATTGAACAAACTCAAGCTCTTGCTCACTGTTGATCACAAATGGATGCTGTGAATTTTTTTGTTCAATATAAATCGGGGTGAGATCATAAAACTCAAAGCTATCAACCATGTTAGATGCGAGTTTAAATGCATGCTTGAGCTGACTAAACTCTTGTTCTGCTTGAAGTAAGCTCAGCGCAGCATCTTTGAGCAACACTTTAACGTCACAGCCGAAGGTTGCAAGCACCATGGTCGCAGAAAGACTTTCATGTACTTGTAAGCTTGCAAGATTTGCATGGGTTAAAACAACCAGTACAGATTTCACGTAATTTTCCTTTTCAATGCTACAAATGCGCGGCAATCAAAATACTTAGAATTGCAATAAACGGTCTGCAGTTTGTACGGCATCGGCAAGTTCACCTAAGCCCACAAGTTCAAAATGCTCAGCTAGATTATGTTGCTGAATATTGTGACGGTGTGCATTTTCCTGATCTGTGATCCCACGTGCGAGCGCTGCACTTACGCAAACAGGTAAACGAATGCCGAGTTTTTGCCATTCACTGCTGAGTTTGCGCTGATCATCTGGCACCCATTGCAGGGCATTTGCGACATTTACACCATCTTGATAGAAAAAAACCCGAAAGTTTTCGCCTTTCTGCTTCAACGCTTGTGCAAGACCTAAAGCATGCCAAGCCAATATCGAAGTAGGTGAGGAGGTAATTAGTAATAGAGTACTCATCGAAATTCACTAAATGAATAAACGGTCTAGATCGACAGTTTGTTCTGAGTTCAGAAGAAAAAGCTAGTATACAATGATTTACTCAATGATCTGAATATTTGCACAGTTTTGCTTATTTAGGCGGCGAAGTCATTGCCAATTTTTCTTCAAATATAGCTATAGGTATACCTTGGGTTTATTTTGGATTCAGCCTCAAGCCATCACTTTTCATAAATAAACTGTGCGGTTACATACTGAAAAATCTTTATATGAATAAAACGCAATTTTTGATTTTACAGAGTGCTATGATCTTTTCATTTTTTAAACCAACTCATGAATATAGAGAAATTTAATTTAAGTTTATTTAATTCAATCAATGCTTCGGACAATGCTTTGGATTTCACCATTTCTTTCGCCATATTTATAGCCAATGATCTATTTTATATCGTGATTCTTTTGATGTTTTTGGCTTGGTTTAAAGGCAATTTTGACACCAAAAAACAAATCGTTAAAGCTACTGTGTTTACTATCGTCGCTTTTCTTATCAGCCAAGTGATTTCAAGTTTCTTTTACTATCCTAGACCCTTTGTCTTGGACGTTGGACGCACGATTATAGAACATTCACCGAATGGATCATTCCCGAGTGATCACATGCTGTTTTTTAGTACGATTGCATTTTCTTATATTTTTTCAAAGCAAAAAGCTGTCGGCTATGTATTTCTAGCTTTCGCTTTTCTTGTGGCGTGGTCGAGAGTCTATTTAGGTGTGCATTATCCAATGGATATGGCAGGCGCGTTGATCATTGCTGTTTTGCTTAATTTTGTCGGACTGTCTTTATGGCGAAAATATGGGTTTTATTTGGTGAGCATGATCTTAAAAGTTTATGAATTTTTATTTTCAGCCATGATCAAAAAAGGCTATATCCGCTAAATTAAGTTGCTTAGATATTTGCGATTTCAAAAGTTTGTTGCTGCTATAGTTACATTGCCAATATCTTGCCAGATGAATATTTATGATGATTCATCTGGCGTTCACATCCTGCTTCTCGACCTCAAAAATAGTCAGACTGCTCAATTCAATTTGCTCATTCGATAAGATCATCTCTAATATTTTGTTGCTGTCTAACATGCTTCGCAATGTAACTGTTATTAAATATCTTCTTCAAAAAGCCTTCAACTCAAATGCCACGAAAACTTGTGATGTCTTCTAAATGGATCGCTAGCTAGGTCATTTGTCGTAAATCAAATACAGTTAATATCCATAACTGCAACACAGTCAAAATTCTAAAGCAGTAAGATAAAACAAGAATGCTCTTGCAGATTGTTCGGCTCATGAAAAATGCTGAGGCGAAGTTTCAAAATTTAGATCTGTAGATAAGTTGGTGACGACACCAAGATGATGCCAAAGATTTGTAAAAGCTTGATAACTATAAGGAGTATCTAAACAATGATTTTAGTGACTGGTGGTTTAGGCTTTATAGGCTCACATATAGCCTTGAGTTTAATGGCTCAAGGTCAAGAAGTCATTATTGTGGATAATTTATCCAATGCAAATTTACAAACACTTGAACGACTAGAATTTATTTCAGGCATGTATGTGCCTTTTGTCAAACTCGATATTCGCAATACTCCCGCACTCAATAAAGTATTTGAACAATATACCGTCGATGCTGTCATTCATACGGCAGGCTTTAAGTCATTGGAAGAATCCGTCCTTAAACCACTTGAATATTATAATGATAATGTCAGTTGTATCATGAGTTTGCTGCGTGCTATGCAGCGAACAGGTGTACGAACACTGATCCATTTATCAAGTTTAGCGGTATATGGACAGTCGTCGGCAGAATTAACAGAAGACACAGAAATCAATTTTACCTATCCAAATCCCTATGTGAAATCTCAACAAATGGTGGAAGAAATTATACGGGATACGGCACGTACTGATAATGAGTGGAAAATTGCGATTTTGCGTTTAGGAAACGTCGCAGGTGCATTCGAACATGCAGTTTTAGGTGAGTTTGTTGCGCCATTGCCAAAAAATATTGTGCCGCTTGCGATGCAAGTCGGGGCTTTACAACGAGACTTTATTGAACTTCGCAAACAAGCTAAAACTGAAGATGGTACTGTGGAACGGAGTTTCTTGCATGTACTCGACTGCTGTAAGGCGGTGTGGCAATGTTTGCAATGGTTGTCACAGCAACAGTTTGCCTGTGAGGCCTTTAATATTTCAGGTGAGTTGGTTTCGATACAGCAACTGTTGGATACGCTTTCAGAAGTGACACAGGCGGAGATTAAGACGGTCGAATCTAGTTTTTACCCAAGCCATGAATATGACCAGCTTGGGGCAAGTACACAGAAAGCGAAAAGTACTTTTGATTGGCAGCCTGAACAAGATTTAAAGAAAATGCTAGAAGATGAATGGCGTTTCTATCAACAAACATTAAGAGGTAATTAACTCGTCTTGTATTAGAAAAAAATCATCATTGAGTATGATTTTCCTTATAAAATCACGATAAAGATTATCAAATAAACCATTTATAATTGATAATGGTTATTATTTACAAACTTAAGTAAGTTACCTAAACTGTATTTATCAGCAGAATTTGATTCTGCACAGACGTTCAAGTTTTATAGATAAGGATATGAGGTCATTTATGCAAACACGTATTGAACATGACACAATGGGCGATGTTGAAGTACCTAGCGATGCGATGTGGGGTGCACAAACACAGCGTAGTTTGCAAAACTTTAAAATTGGTGGTGAACGTTTACCACGTCCAATGATTCGTGCAATGGGTCTCGTGAAAAAATCAGCTGCGATCACCAACGCAGCATTGGGTCAAATCCCTCAGGAACTTTCTGGTTATATCGTCAATGCAGCCGAAGAAGTGATCTCAGGTCAATGGGATGCACAATTTCCGCTGGTAGTTTGGCAAACAGGTTCAGGCACGCAAAGTAACATGAACTGTAATGAGGTAATTGCCAATATTGCCAATGAAAAACTGGGTAATCCATTGGGTTCACAAAAGCCTGTGCATCCCAATGATCATGTCAATCGTGCTCAATCGACCAACGATTCGTTCCCAACTGCAATCCATGTGGCTGCAAGCCTACAAATCAATGAACTTTTAATTCCTGCAGTAACGAAACTTCGTAATACCTTAGATGCAAAATCTAACGAATTTAAAGATATTGTTAAAATTGGCCGTACACATTTACAGGATGCAACGCCTTTAACATTAGGCCAAGAGTTTAGCGGCTATGTTTCACAGCTAGATCATGGTTTGAAGCGTTTAAATCAAGCTTTAGAAGGACTGTATGAATTACCACTAGGTGGTACAGCGGTCGGTACAGGTCTGAATGCACATCCTGAATATGCTGTAAAAGCAGCAGCAGAACTTGCGAAACAAACGGGTCTGCCATTTGTCACTGCGCCAAATAAATTTGAAGCACTTGCAGGACGTGATGCTGCTGTATTTGCATCAGGAGCATTAAAAACACTTGCTGTAAGTTTAAATAAAATCGCCAATGATGTGCGCTGGTTAGCCAGTGGCCCACGCTGTGGTTTTGGTGAGTTACGCATTCCAGAAAATGAACCAGGCTCAAGCATCATGCCAGGTAAGGTCAATCCAACTCAAAGTGAAGCCATGACGATGGTGGTCGCTCAAGTACTTGGAAATGATACAACTATTAATGTTGCGGGGGCATCAGGTAACTTTGAATTAAACGTGTTTATGCCGGTTATTGCCTTTAACTTATTGCAATCTATTCAACTCCTCGGCGATGCATGTAATAGCTTCAATGACCACTGTGCAGTAGGCATTGAGCCAAACCGTGAAAAAATCGATCATTTCTTACATGATTCATTAATGTTAGTTACGGCACTCAATCCTGTAATTGGTTATGAAAATGCTGCAAAAGTTGCTAAAACTGCATATAAAGAAGGTAAAACTCTAAAACAAGTTGCGGTAGAACTCGGTTTAGTCACTGCAGAGCAATTTGATGAAGTGGTTCGTCCTGAGCAAATGGTTTCACCCAATACCAAATAAATAGTTTTGAGATCATTCAATTAGAGTGTTTGAAAATAATTTGAGAGGCTGACTCATACTTAGCCTCTCTTTTTATTGGATATATGATTGAATTATTTTTCAACTAGTTATTGCCTAACACAGATTCTTTGGATTCATATTCATCTTGAAATGTATGTATAGAAACCAGACGATTTATTAAAAATAGGGGAACGAACAAAATGAAGAAAGGCCTGATGATGAAGCGAGTAATTCATTGGATTGTGCTTTGAATTCATTGGCACACTTGTTAAAATGCCTTTCTTTTTCTGTTTTCGTTGCTATTTGACATTTGTTTGAATAAATATTTGCAAGACAGTGTTTTATTTAAGGATTTCCCCCAATGCTCACCATCTATTTGACAGATGTCCAAAAGAACGTTCAATTTAAAGACTATCCGGGCGAGCATCCTGTTAAATTTGTTTTGAATTTTAAAAAGATTTTCCCAAGTGTTATGGAGCTTTTGCTACCAGTTTTGCCTGAAAATGAAAATCTAGAAGAAATGAGCTGGGAATCGACAACGACAGATTTTGAAAAATTTAAATTGCTACTCAGTGGTTGGGGCGTAATTGAACTACGTTTGAATGCTATTGCTCAATATAAAGACCGTGCTTATGCAGATAACTTGGTAAAAAAAGCTCAGCAAAAGCGTAAAGAATATAAAAAAGCACAGTCAAAATTACAAACTGTTGAACTAGATTATCTATTCATGCACGAAGTTCATGGTTTGATTGATGCTGAGTTGGTCGAGCTAGGTGAAAAATTCTATCTACCGACGTTACGTGAGCTTTGGAAAAACCAAGTGTCAGCGAATGTACTAGAAGCAAAATTCTAAACGTCAAAAAGTTAGTCGAAAAATCCTCCGCTTAGGAGGATTTTTTATATGTACAGCAGAACTTCAGATTTACTTCGACAAGTGACTGTTTCATAGTGACCCATCAAGCAGGAGAAGCATTCCAACATTTGGAAAGTTGCGATACTTATCATTCCAAATGTTTCTGACTCATCTGCACATTTTATTTTAAAGGACCATTTTATATGTCAAATCAGTTTATTGACCTGATAAGCAAACGTCGCACTATTTATGCTATTGGGGACAATGTAAGCCAAAGCACAGAATATTTAACTGATTTGATCCAAACAGCGATTAAACAAAGCCCGTCTTCATTTAATTCACAATCTTCTCGTGCTGTTATTTTATTTAACGGTGAAAGCGAAAAATTTTGGGGCTTAGTCGCTGACAAATTAAAATCTTATGCAAAAGATGAAGCAAGTGCTGCGAAGACCACGGCTAAAATGGCAAGTTTTGCAGCAGGTTTGGGTACGGTTCTGTTCTTTGAAGATTTGGATGTGGTCAGTGGCCTACAAGCACAGTTTCCTTCTTATGCAGAAAACTTTCCGATTTGGGCAGAACACTCAACTGCCATTGCCCAATTTGCGACTTGGACTGCGTTACACACCGAAGGTTTAGGTGCATCACTACAGCATTACAACCCAATTGTGGATGAACAAGTGCATGCTGAATGGGACATTCCCGCGCATTGGAAACTTCGTGCTCAATTGGTTTTTGGTTCAGTGGAAGGTGAAGCGAAAGAAAAAGGCTATATGGAAGATGCTGCTCGTTTTAAAGTCTTCCAATAATTGCGGTGTATAGCACTCAATTTTGATAAAAAAGGAACGAAAAATAAGTTCCTCTTTTTATAGCAGTTTTTATTGAAATAGAAAGGGTTGGACAAGATTTTCATCCGTGAAAACCTTGTCCAGATTAGCCCATTGAGGACTGAGCTAAACGGGTGACTAGAACCAACTTTCTTGCATGTTGAGGCAAGTATCATCAAGTTCTAGCAATAACTTGGCTTGGTGCTCTATTTCAGGTAATTCCCAGCGGATAAAATATTGCGCGGCTTGTAATTTACCGGCTAAGAATTGTTGATCTTCAGCTAGATCTGAATGTTCAAATTTCACAAGGGCTTGATTGGCCATTTCAAGCCATAGCCATGAAATGATGACTTTGCCCATCATGTCTAGATACAAGGCAGAATTACCCAGTACCTGATCGACACGACCTTGTGCGAGGACTTGTCCCAAACTTTGTGTGGTTTTCTTCACCGTGTTTAAATGCCCTGAAAAAATCGCTGCAAGCGCTTCCGTTTTTGGATGTTGAGCTTGATCAATCGTATTTTGCATACGTTGTAATAACAGCATCAAACCTCTGCTGTTGTGCTGCCAAAGCTTACGACCCAACAAATCCAAAGATTGAATACCAAATGTACCTTCATGGATCGGATTTAAGCGGTTGTCGCGATAGCATTGTTCAAGTGGATATTCGCGGGTATAGCCAGCGCCACCTAAAACTTGAATGGCTAAATCATTGGCTTTTGGTCCATAGGCGGAAGGGAGTGATTTGACGACAGGGATAATCAAATCTAATAACAACGCGCTGTCTTCATTGTTAGCGGCTTGATGTTCATCAATTAATCGTGCAGCAAATAGGCATAATGCGAGTGCGCCTTCCACATAGGATTTTTGTGCCAAAAGCATCCGTTTAACATCTGTATGTTGAATAATATTGACAGGTTTTGAGGCAGGATTTTTATCTGATACTAAGCGACCTTGTGGACGGTTTTTGGCATATTCGAGTGACTCTAAATAGCCACGGTATCCAATCATGGCTGCACCTAAGCCGACACCGACTCGTGCTTCATTCATCATCTTAAACATATATTTAAGACCAGCACCTGCTTCACCAATCAGATAGCCTGTACATTGGTCTTTTTCACCAAAGCTCAGTACTGTCGATGTTGTACCTCTGTAGCCCATTTTATGTAATAAGCCAGCCAGTTGAACGTCATTGGCGCCTGCAAGTGAACCATCGCTCAGGGTTTTAAACTTCGGAACAATAAACAGAGATATACCTTTTACGCCCTGAGGTGCATCTTGGATGCGAGCAAGGACCAAATGCACGATATTTTCAGTGATGTCTTGGTCACCCCCTGAAATAAACATCTTTTGGCCTTTGATGAGGTAGGTACCATCGGCTTGCGGTATGGCTTTTGTGGTCAAATCACCCAAAGATGAACCCACATCAGGTTCAGTCATAGCCATCGTTCCTGCAAAGCGACCACTGAACATATGCGGTACAAACCTATCTTTTTGTTCAGTCGTACCGAAAGCTTGAATCACATTTGCAGCCGCAGCGGTTAGAAATGAATAAGCCACTGATGAAGGATTTGCTGACATGAAATAAGCATTTGCAGCCATGTTAATCAAAGTCGGAAGTTGCATACCGCCTGCATCATAATCATGCTGCGCACAAAGCAAGCCGGCATCTGCAAATTGCTTCCATGCCGTTTTGACTTCTGCAATGGTTTTAACCTGTTGACCATCAAACGTAGGTTCGTTTTGATCGGCTGTTGCGTTATGGGGTGCAAAAAAGTCTTGAGCAATACCTTGTGCAGTTTCTAGGATGCTTTTGAAGGTTTCAGCATCATGCTCAGCAAAACGTGGGTAATGCGTTAAGTCTTGCGCTTTAAACACGTCAAATAGCAAAAAATTTAAATCTTTGTCATTGATTAACTGCGCCATTGATCAATCTCTAATCGGGTCGAATTTTATGGCTTAAGCCTAGCAGTTGATTTTTAGATATAGAATTGTCAATAATGACACTTAATAAGTCAAAAATGACATTTTGATAATTTGAACTTTAAATGAAGAAAATCATAATTTTAGCATTTGATGGCGCTTTAGCTTCCGCGATTACTGGGGTTGTTGATCTCTTTGCAATGGCGGGAGTCAGTTGGAACCGGATTCAAAAACAAAATGTGCAGCGGCTATTTCAGGTTAAAATTGCCTCACAACATGGTCAAGCAGTGCAATGTATCAATGGCATCAAGCTTTATGCAGATTTAGCATTTTCTGAAATAACAGATGCAGATGTCATCATTGTCCCAACTATTGGGGCGCCGATCTTAGATGTTTTAGCGCAAAATTCAGCACTAATCGAGTTATTAAAAACTCGTCAATTACAAAGCGGACTGATCGCAGGAAATTGTACGGGTAATTTTTTTCTGGCAGAAGCAGGGCTTTTAGATGGTAAGCAGGCAACGACGCATTGGGGCTTTCAGCAAATGTTTCGTGAACGCTATCCTTTAGTAAGACTAAATGCAGATCAGCTCATTAGCCATGACCAAAATATTTACTGTGCAGGCGGGGGCTTAGCATGGTTTGATTTGGGACTGCACCTAATCGAACGTTTTTATGGTTTTGAAACGGCAATCCACACGGCAAAATCATTTGTATTGGATTATCGTCGTGATAGTCAGTTGTCCTATTCATTATTGAAAATATCTAAACCGCATCAGGATGGTTTAGTGCAAAAAGTTCAAGATTGGTTGGAACAGCATTATCATGAAAATATAGTCTTAGATGAACTTGCGGCGCAGTTTAATGTGACAACGAGGACATTGATTCGACATTTTAAAGCGGCTTTGGATATTCCTCCGAATCAGTACTTACAATCAATACGTATTGAAGCTGCACGAAAGCGTTTAGAAGAAACGGGACATGCTTTAGATCTGATTATGCGAGAGGTTGGCTATAGTGACCCAAGCTCATTTCGACGGTTATTTCAAAAAAAAACGGGGCTGAGCCCCTTAGAATATCGTCGACGTTTCAGCCGACGATTTGATGTTTAGTTATAGTTTAAGCGGTTCGAACGGTATAACGACCATGTAAAATGTAGTAGGCACCAATACATGCAAAGGCAGCAAATGCGCTATACAAATACAATTGTGAGTAGCCAATATGGTCGAGCAATTTACCGATAAAGTATGGTCCAAAGCCTAAGCCGGCATCTAAAAAGATAAAGAAAGTTGAAGTGGCAAAGCCCATACGTTCAAGCGGCGCACTTTTCACGGCAACTGTTTGGCAGACCGACTGAATATTGCCATAACCGAGTCCGAGTAGCCCTGCACAAAGTAAAAGCATCCATGAACTCTGAGTGATGCTGAGTAATACCAATGCCACGCCCATAATCACAAAAGCAGGGTAGATCACTACATTTTCACCTTTACGGTCCATTAACGGGCCTGTAAATGGGCGAGAAATTAAAATCGCAATGGCATACATCAAAAAGAAAAACGAGGCTGTTTCAACCAAATCGATTTCTTTGGCATAGAAGTTAATGAAAGATAAAACACCTGAATAGCAGATTGAAGCGAAAAGCATGATGAATGATATCGGTAATGCTTTAGGCTCTACAAATTGAGCAATCCAACTCGGTTTTTTGACAGCTTCAACAGTATCGAGGGGTTTATTGATTTTGGGTAAATCGGGCACTTGAATCAGCAAGGCAACCAATAGGCAGCTCAATGCGATAATCGTAGAAACGATAAAAATCGCGTGATAACCAATGTGTAACATCATCCAAATGGCAAGAAATGGCCCAATAGCTGTACCTAAAGTACTACTCATGCTGTAGTAGCCAATGCCTTCACCGCGACGTGTCGCTGGTAAGATTTGGGCAATTAAGGTACCCAGCACTGTTGATGCCATACCCATCATAAAGCCATGCATAAAGCGTATGAAGAGCAATATGCCGACGCCAAACTGTATGAAGTAAAAACCAGAAAAAATTAAAAAGCCAATTAAACCAACGATCAGTGTTGTTTTACGACCAAAACGCTCTAGGAACTTACCCACCAATAAACGCCCGACCAATGTGCCGACAATGAACAAGCCTGAAACTAAACCTGCTTGGGCTGTAGTCGCACCCAATTCAGCCACCGCATAGCCCACGATCACCACAACCAAGAGATAAAAGGTTAAAACCAATTGGAAGTTAATGGCGCTGACTAAAATAAAATTTCGAGTCCAAAGTGGTGCTTTATCTTGCATGATCATCACCTACAGTGCTTTGTTCAAGTTCTTGCATGAGACGGTATAAAATTTGAATGGAATGTTGGATATCTTGGCTAGCTAATGGCGCTATCAGGCGCTGCTCAAAGGCATCTATGTCTTTTGCACATTGCTGAAATAACTCACGTCCAGTCTCGCTGAGCATCATTTTCTTTTGACGTTTATCGTCAGTTTGCACATGTGCCAAAATATCCATCTGTGCAAGAATTTTGACACGCTTAGTGATGGATGGCTTGGATACATTTAAATATTCCGCAATTTCAATAGATGTACAAGCGGTTTTTTCACGGATGACAAACATGACTTGCCAAAGTGAATAGTTCAATTGATAGGGCAATAAAATCGTGTTGATTTCATCACTCATCAAACGCGCACAGCGCAGAAGTGAAGAGCGAAAACCTAATGAGGTATTCATGATAGTTAACTAGGGTAACTAAATTATCGCAACTTTACGCCTAATTTATTTTGAATTCAAGTGAACAACTTAAAGCATAAATAACAGGTATAAAAAAACCTGCGCGTACACAGGTTTTCTTGCATAGCATTTCATTTAAAGCTTATCGTTCAATGATATCGTTGAATTGATACCTTAAACAATACGGGTTTATTCTACAGAAGCTTCTGCAGCTGCAATTGCAGCATCTTCCGCTGAACTGTCTGCATTTTCTGAAATTTCTACACTTTCACCATCTGCATAAGCAAGTTTTTCACCTTCTGATTCAGCTTGCTCTAAATAAGCCGCAATTTGTTCATCCGTTAATTCAGGTTCACTATCAGACATCATCGCTTGTTCTTGTAATTGCGCTTGTTCTAAATTGTTCATCATACTTTGCATATTGAACATCAATGGGATCATGACCAATAAATAAACAATCATCAGGATTAGATACAATGACCCAATAACTTTCTCTGTTTGTTCCGTTGGACGTTTTATGCCATATTTATTTTCACCTTCAGTGCCTTTTGAAGCCATCACATAAATGCTAAAGATGGTTCCGACCAGTGGGATGAGAAAAATTAAACAGAGCCAACCGCTTTTATTTAGATCATGTAAACGACGGATCGTAATGCAGATCATTGCGACAAACATTGCAACGATGGAAACGACAATCAGTGCGATTGCACTGAGTCCTAAGAATGAATTAAAAAGTGCTTCAATACTACGTTCTGCTGAATTGAAAAATGCAAAAAGACCTAGCGCGACGCTGATGCCCAATAGACAGGTATAAATCATGCTAATGATAAATAACCACGCTAAATAAGACAGGCGGCCAAAACGTCCTTCAGGAGACAGTGGATGATCGGCTTTTTGAATTTGAGGTTGAATATTTTGATCTTGTTGAAACGGATTCAATTCGCTTGAAGTAAGTTCAGTCATTATTATTCCAATTTTAATTATCTAATTTATTTTCTATGCCCAAAAGGGCAGCATTATTGTATAGCGAAGTAAAAAAAGGTCAAATATTAGACATGGCTAAGTCATCAAATATTCCTTAGCCATGCTGTAATGTGGTCTGTTATTTATGTAATTTACGATACTCTTTAGGGCGCATTGGACGACTGGCTTTCCACAAACCTTTCTTTTGTTTACGTGCTTTACTTTGTAAATTCATCATATAGTGCAAATGCTTTTGGTCACGGATGTATTCTTCGTACACCCACGCAGCACCACGTTTTACCATTTCTTCATTCATGCATTTACGATAGCGATAAATGACCCCAACGCAGCGGCCATAACGGTCTACATCAGTGATTTTTACACGAACAAATTTCTTGTAAACCATAGATTTGATCAGGCGGGCTGACTCTTTACCGTAGGCTTGTGTCGATTCTGGCGCATCCACATAAGCAAAGCGAAGTTTGGTTTTAGAACGTCTCAGATTCATCCGATAGCAGGTGAGGGTATCGCCATCACTAATATCGGATACACGGCAGAGGTAAGATTTTCCTTTCTTAAAAGGCTGGAAAAAATCCTTTAAGAAAATGGTGACTTTATAGAGAACATAGACTGTGATCAGGCACAGTACTGCACCTAACGCCATGAGCCAATTCGCGGAGAGATTTGAAAGCATATAAAATGATATGAACGAGCTCATATCGCATAAAAACACGAATTTAGATTTTATAAGAACTCATGATTTATGGCTGTCGAATAAACCGACGGTCAGTTAAAAATACCTTAAATAATCAGCATTTGATCTATAAATATACAGCAAGTTTCATCACGCAGAATTAAATCTAAATCCATGTAAATAGCCTAAGCAAGCTGATATATCATCATAAAATAGCCTAAGCAAATATTTTAGAAATTTCGCTTCGCAAAAAAACATGCCGCGAATTTAATTCCAAATCATTATACCAATACATCCCTAGTTTAATTTTAGGCAAGTTTACAGGTACATCAAAAATATTCAGTTCGGGAGCAACCTGTAAATGCGTCAAAATATTTTGTGGAATCGTCAATATCGCCTTGGGTTGCTGTGCCAAAATTTGTAGCGCAGTAGAGTAATGCTGACAGCGTAAAAAAATCTCTCTAGAGTGTTTTTTACGATTTAAATAAATATCTTCAACTAATACACCTGCACGTCGGGAAGAAACCCCAATATGAGGAGCAGATAGGTAAATATGTTCATCCATCTTAGGATGTTGACTACAAACCACGAATTGGTCCTCAACTAAGGTTTGAAAATTTATTTTTTCACCAAAGTTTTGCTCAAGGTCAATCGCAAAATCGATTTGCTGTGCAGCTAGATCAGCCACAATGGTTTTACGATCTAATTTAATACTGGAAAATTGGATCTGAAACTGCTGCTGTTGAAAGTGTTCAACTAACTTGGGAAAAATGATCGGCTCAATTTCATCATGTACCGCGATTTTTAAGCTCTGTACCATTGAAGGAGTAAATTGTTGTTTTTGGATAGAAATACTTTGAATCGCAATAAGCGCATTTTTAATTACAGGATAAATCTGCTCGGCAAATGGGGTCGGAAGCATTTTTGCCCCAGCACGTACAAATAAGTCATCTTGTAAATGTTGTCTTAAACGTTGAAGTGCATGACTCGCTGCAGATTGAGTAATACACAAAATTTGCGCAGCTTTTGAAATACTTTTTTGTTCATAAATTGCGATATAAAGTGGATATAAATTGATATCCATACGGTGAAACACACCCATATCGATGACAGTGTTTTTATGAATACTATTCATGTTCATCTATTGAATTAAATCATTTTGTTCATATTAGATTTCAGGTTATGGTGTTGTAAAGCGTAAAGAACATAATATTTAAAGGATGTTGTCATGTTTGAACTTTCAGCACGTGCACAAGATTATATTGAAAGAACAAAAAAATTTATTAAAGATGAAATTGAGCCTGTAGAAACTGAGTTTTGGGCAGAAGTTCATGAGTTGAACCAAGGTGGTGATTGGACCAAATGGCAATGGCCAGCACAGTTAGAGGTATTAAAAGATAAAGCCAAAGCTGCAGGCTTGTGGAATATGTTTTTACCATGTGCTGAACTTGGACAAGGTTTATCTGTACAAGAATATGCACACATCGCAGAACTATCAGGCCGTAGTTTACTTGCACCTACGGTATTCAATTGCAATGCACCAGACAGCGGCAATATGGAAGTGATTTGGCGCTATGGTACTGAAGAACAAAAGCAGCAATGGTTAACACCATTACTGGACGGCAAAATCCGTTCAGTATTTTGTATGACAGAACCTGCTGTTGCTTCAAGTGATGCAACCAATATGGAAGCTACAGCTGTCGTTGAAGGCGATGAAATTGTGTTGAATGGCCGTAAGTGGTGGTCTTCAGGTTTAGGTGATCCTAATGCCAAAATCATTATTTTTATGGCGCATACACCAGATGAAAGCAAAGACCGTCATCATCAGCATTCTATGGTTTTAGTACCTGTTGAAACTGCTGGAGTCAAAATCGAACGTATGTTACCTGTGTTTGGCGACTATGATGCGCCACATGGACATGGTGAAATTAGCTTCACAAATGTTCGTGTTCCTGTTGCAAACTTCATTGGCGGCGCTGGTCAAGGTTTTGAAATTGCACAAGGTCGTTTAGGCCCAGGCCGTATTCATCATTGTATGCGTTGTATTGGTGCTGCCGAAAAATCGCTAGAACTGATGATTGACCGCGGTATGAGCCGTACTGCTTTTGGTAAAGAAATTTTAAAACTCGGTGGCAATTTAGAACACGTAGCAGAAGCACGTGTTGCGATTGATCAGGCACGTTTACTGACCCTTTATGCAGCATATAAAATGGATACTCTAGGGAATATGGCTGCATTAACCGAGATTTCTGCAATTAAAGTAGTTGCGCCGAGTGTCTTAGAAAAAGTTGTCGATATGGCGATTCAAATCCACGGTGGTGCTGGAGTTTCTCGAGATACACCGCTCACAGGTTTCTTTGCGCAAGCACGTTCACTGCGTTTGGCCGATGGCCCTGATGAAGTGCATAAAGGTATGATTGCCAAATTAGAGTTGGCAAAGCGCGGTTACAGCAGCCGCCGTAAAAAATAAACAAGTTGTAGTCACATATTTGGCATGGCAACCCCGAGTTGTCCATGCTATAAATCTATAGAAAATTATATTTTTATCATTATGATAGATTCAAGTTTAGGAAGAAAAGCATGTCAGTGATCGATGTAGGCGGTTCAGTTCGTGAGGGTGAAGAACTGGATGTCCGTGCTGTAGGTAATTGGTTGATTGAACATGGCGTTGAAATAGAAGGGCCTGTTGAAGTCACTCAATATTCAGGTGGCGCATCAAATTGGACTTATCGCTTAAAATACGACAATGCTGATTTAATCTTACGTCGTCCACCGAAAGGCACCAAAGCCAAGTCTGCACATGATATGGCACGTGAATATAATGTACAGAAGGCATTATCTGAATTTTATCCTGTACTCCCAGAAATGGTGGCGCTATGTCAGGACGAATCAGTGATTGGCTGTGATTTCTACGTGATGAAACGCGTAGAAGGCATCATTCCACGTGCAAACTTACCCAAAGAATTAAATTTTGATGAAAGCCAAGTTCGCGAATTATGCATCAATGTGATTGATAAACTCGTTGAGCTGCATCAAGTGCCATACCAAGGCACAGATTTAGAAAAAATAGGCAAGGGCGACGGATACTGTCGTCGTCAAGTGGAAGGTTGGGACGCACGCTATGAAAAAGCCAAAACCTTAAATGTTCCTTCTTTTAAATATGTCCGTAATTGGCTCAAAGACAATATACCTGCTGACTCTAAAACCTGTGTAATTCATAACGATTGGCGTTTTGATAACGTGATATTAGATCCAAATGATCCTACCCAAGTGATTGGCGTATTGGATTGGGAAATGGCAACGCTTGGTGATCCATTGATGGACTTAGGTTCGGCTTTGGCGTATTGGGTTGAAAGTGGTGATAACGCGATTTTTAAAGCCACACGCCGTCAACCGACTAATCTAAAAGGCATGTTTAGCCGTAAAGAAGTGGTTGAATATTACTTAGAAAAAACTGGGCTTCAAACGGACAATTGGACATTTTATGAAGTGTTCGGCATTTTTCGTTTGGCTGTGATCGCACAGCAAATTTATTACCGCTACTACCATAAACAAACCAATAATCCCGCATTTAAAGATTTTTGGATTGTGATCCATGCTTTACATATTCGTGCATTAAAACTTATTGGTTTGCAAAAACTTGAAGCCAATGACGTGGCACAAAAATATATTGAAAAAATGAAGGATATTTTAGGGAAATGACCACGATATATTTAATTCGGCACGGTCAGGCTTCTTTTGGTGCAGAAAGCTATGACAAGCTTTCTCCCAACGGCGAGCTACAGGCTAAGGTGCTGGGACAGTATTTCGACCGTATTTTAAAAGAAAGTCCTTATGTAGTTGCAGGCTCCATGCAACGTCATCAACAAACAGCCAATCTTGCATTGGCTGAATGCTTTCCAGAAGCACAAGTTGATACAGATAACGCATGGAATGAATTTAATCATCAGCAAGTTTTTGCTCAGTATGAACCTCGATTTAACCAGCCGCATTTATTAAAAGAAGATGTATCTAAGCATGAAAACCCGCGTGCTTATTTATCTAAAATTTTTGAAGGTGCCATTGAACGTTGGACAGGCGGAGAATTTCATCATGAATACGATGAATCTTGGCCACATTTTAAAAATCGAGTCGAAACAGCGCTAGAAAAGTTATGCACTCAACTGGCTGAAACCAAACCACGTTATGCCGTTGTGTTTAGTTCAGGTGGAGTGATCTCGGTTGCAGTCGGTAAAATTTTAGGGCTGAGTCCTGAAAAAACATTTGCACTTAATTGGGCCATTGCCAATACCAGTATGACAACACTGCGTTTGGTTGGAAATGAACCGCAATTACTCAGTTTAAATGAACATCATTTTATAAAAGCAGTTGATCCAAATTTATTAACTTGGATCTAAGATAAACAAAGGAATTATCATGGCTAAAACAATTTTAATTACAGGTGCAAGCTCAGGGATTGGTGCAGGAATGGCACGCGAGTTTGCACAAAAAGGCTACAACTTAGCCATTTGTGCACGTCGTTTAGAGCGTCTAGAAACGCTAAAAAATGAACTGGAAAGCCAATATGGCATCAAAGTGATTGCGAAAACCCTCGATGTCACAAATTACGATCAAGTGTTTGAAGTGTTCCGTGCCTTTAAAGCAGATTTTGGCAGTATTGACCGTGTTATTGTCAACGCAGGTGTTGGTGAAGGCCGTCGTATTGGTAAAGGTAATTTTGAAATTAACCGTGCGACAGTTGAAACCAACTTTATCTCTGCTTTGGCGCAATGCGAAGCTGCAGTTGAAATTTTCCGTAGCCAAAATGCAGGGCATTTGGTGGTGATTTCGTCGATGAGTGCTATGCGTGGTATGCCTAAACATTTAACGGCTTATGGTGCAAGTAAAGCAGGTGTTGCTGCTCTAGCTGAAGGTATTCGTGCAGAATTGATTGATACCCCAATTAAAGTAACCACTATTTTCCCTGGTTATATTCGTACAGAGATCAATGAAGGTGCGAAAAAACTGCCATTTGAAGTCGATGAAAAAACGGGTTCACATCTTTTAGCAAAAGCCATTGAGAAAGCACCGGTTAAAGCCTATGTACCACAATGGCCGTGGTTGCCTCTAGGTCTTGCGATGAAAATATTGCCGTTGAAGATCGTGAATAAATTAGGTTAATTCTTTATATAATAAAAAAGCTCCAATATTGGGGCTTTTTTATTCTCAAATGATATTCGCCTTCCTCTGTAGGTTAAAAAGGAATACATAAAACCTGTGATGAAAAGACATTAAAAGCAGCCGATTTTGCAAAGAAAAAATGGAGTAATTACTCAAATTATTTATAAATAAGATATTGAAAATAAATAAAATGTTGAATAATTGAACAGACGATGATTTGTTCTCAAAATAGCGATTTCCTTTTTTTTAATTTGCTTTAATGTACAACTGTTCATTAATTTTTAGGTTTGTACTATGTCTATGTCTTCCGATATGACAGATCAACAGCGAATTAACAAAGTCAGAACTGTCGTAACGAAAGCTGGTGAAGACTTACGTCAGCAATATCCCATTTTAAAACATCAAAACTTTATAGGCGCAGCCATCCTTATTTTTGCGCTACTAGGAATGTTGGGTTCAGCTTGGGCGTTTGCTGTTGGCATTTTACCGGCATGGGCTTGTGTGATTTTGGTGGCGATGTTTGCTTCACTGACACATGAATTAGAACATGACCTGATTCATTATATGTACTTTAAAAAGACGCCGTGGGCTCACCATCTCATGTTGGCCTTGGTGTGGTTAGCACGTCCGAATACCATTAGTCCTTGGGCACGTCGTCGTTTGCATCTCAACCACCATAAATATTCAGGTTCAGAATACGATTTGGAAGAACGGGGCATTAGTAATGGCATGCCGTGGGGTTTACGTCGTATATTGATCATTAGCGATCAATTGATGACGGTGTATTTACGCCCATTTCAAATGTTCAAAATGATTGGAAAATTCATTGAAAAACAACCTGAAAAAGAACGTAAAACGGCATTGTTCTCTCAATTGACTGGATTTTTCCCTTTAAGTTTTGTTTATTACGGCATCTGGTATGTATTTGTCATTTATCATGTGGTGAATGGTATTGCTCCAATGTTAGGACAAAGTATTAGTTGGTCAGTCAATTTAGTGAAGTTAATTCCAACGATTAATTTTCTAGCTGTGATTTGGATTATTCCGAACTTTATACGTTCTTTCTGCTTACAATTTATCAGCTCAAATATGCATTATTATGGTGATATTGACCCACGCGATGTCATTAAACAAACTCAGGTGTTAAATCCGTGGTGGTTGTTCCCAATGCAATTATTTTGCTTTAACTTTGGTTCGACCCATGCCATCCACCATTTTGTGGTCAAAGAGCCGTTTTATATTCGTCACTTAACTGCAAAAACTGCACACCAAGTCATGCGTGAGGTTGGTGTACGTTTCAATGATTTTGGAACCTTTAAACGCATAAACCGCTGGAATTAAATCAGTACCATCTTCAAAAAAAGCCCTCAATTGAGGGCTTTTTTATGATCTAAACGTTTATAAACTACTTTTGCGCAAAAAAATGTTTGAGTGCATCTTGCAAGGCAACTTGCCAGACCGCGTAGGAATGTCCGCCTATATACGATTTGTAATGTACATCATGACCTTTGCTTTTTAAGTCGGCTGCAACAATAGGCGAAGTCTCTAAAATACTCAGTTCATTATTATTGCGTGAACTCTCATAACTATTGGCAGTAATAAACCAATGCTGTTTAGGTTGTGAGTTTTTATCCCGAATGATTTTACTCATGCCATTAGGTAGGTCTGTCGGCGCATTTTGCCACCAAAATGATCCAGATAACGGTACGACATGACTAATTTGATTTGGATTTTCTAAGGCTAAATAAGCTGAACTTAAACCGCCAAGACTTGACCCAAGTAGTACCGTTTTCTTCGAATCGACTTTTGCAGGTGCATTTTTTTGAATCCAAGGCATCAGTTCATCACTAAAAAATGCTGAAAATTTAGTATTTGGTGTTAATTCTTTCGGTCGTTCCTGATCGTTCGGTGGAGAAACAAAAATGGCTTGAATTGCCGGTAACTGACCTTGCTCAACTAATATATCTAATGCCTTTGGAACATTCAGCAACTCGTTATATTGCTGACCATCAAAAAATATAGCGGTGATATAGCTTTGATTTTTCTTAGCTTTAGATTGGTAAATTTGGATTTTACGTGAGTTATTCAAAATTTTGCTGTCTAGAACAAACTCTTGTAATTGGGGCTGGTGCACATTTGGATATTGTTTTGGATCAATAAAAGGCGGGGCATCTTTAAGCGCCACTAAATTTTCATTACGCAAGCCTGATGTGTCATCACTTGCGAGATAAGTGTTTTTGTTGAAAGGATCAATGCGTTGTACCTGTATCACAGCACGGCGCTGTGTTCTTGATTCTTTAAGTTTTGGATTCAGATGCGGACAATAATTTGATAGATAACCTTCTAAGTTCGGTAAATCGACAGCAAAGCTATAACTGCCAATATAACGATGATCAATAATCGATTCTTTAAACCAAATATCTGTATTTGGTAGGCGCGTCAACCATTCATGGTCATTACTTGGGCCACCAATAAGGCGTACATTATGCTGCGCACCTTTCCATAAAAAAATTATACGGTCATGTTTTTCATCATAGTTTTCAATGATTGGTGTACCCATAAGCTCTACACGCTTCCAAAAATCTTCAAGAATTTGAGCATGTTGTTTTGGATTTTGATTTAACTGATGTTGTAGGTTTAGTAATATTTGGCTTTGCGCTTTGACATCTTCACATGCAGCAGCATAGGGGAATTGTTTTTTTTCCGTTGTATCGGTTAAAGCGGGTGAATTTTGAGTTTGGGCAAAAGCAGAAGAAACAGCAATGCTCATAGAACAAGCTAAAAAAAGTGGGGAAAGTTTTTTCATTGAAATAATAAAATAGGCAGGATGAAAACCAATAAATGATAATCATTATTAATATAAAAAACTAGCAATATGCCACTTTTAACAAAAGAAAACGTAGAAAAATTACAATAGAGTCAATGCTTTGTTTTATAAACCATTTAAAATAATGAAGACGATAAGCTTTAAATCATTGCCCGAATATTATGCTACTCAAAGTATCGACACTGCTGCTGTTACCTGCATTACTGATCCAAGGTTACCGTGTGAAAAAAAATACTCCACGTTTAGCAGAACCAGTTGGAGAGCGTTGTGGAATTCTTGGTCAGGGTAATCGGCCATTATCGGTATTGATCCTTGGTGACTCAGCGGCAGCAGGTGTCGGCGTCGAGCATCAGTCGGATGCGCTATTGGGACAATTGCTTAAAATTTTATCGCCTGATTATCAAGTTCACTTTTGCCTTGAAGCCACAACGGGGCATAACAGCCAGCAAATCATCAATGCTTTGGATAATGTCACTATGCAGAACTTTGATGTCGTGATCAGCTCTGTTGGTGTCAATGATGTCACAGCTTTAAAACAGCCAGACCAATGGTTGAAGCTCCAGCAGCGTTTATATCAAGCTGTCGAGGAAAAGTTTCATCCACAGCTATTGATCATTTCAGGTGTGCCACCAATGGATGCGTTTCCAGCTTTACCGTTTCCATTGTCATGGTTGTTTGGACAATATTCACAAAAGATGAATGCGCTGTTAAAAAATTATGTTAACACTCAAGCGTATATGCGGTTAATTGAATACGATTTACAAGAATATCGTGAGAAAAACTTACAAATGGCCAAAGATGGCTTTCACCCGAGTAAAGAAATTTATCAGTTATGGGCTGAAAAAATAGCTAAACAAATCACTGAACAATTTTCATAGACATTTTATGATTCAACCACTGGGCGAAGTTAAATTTATATGAGCAAAGACATTTCCGACGCGAATCCGCAAATCGAAACGCATCCTTTAGCACCATTTTTGCCATCAAATGGGAAACTATTGATGCTAGGGAGTTTTCCGCCACCCAAAACACGCTGGAAAATGGATTTTTATTATCCAAATTTTCAAAATGACATGTGGAAAATCTTTGGCCTATGTTTTTTTCAGGATAAAAATCATTTTCTCAATCTAGAGAGCAAAACTTTTAAAGAACAGCTCATTCGAGATTTTTTAAATGAAATAGGCATAGGCATTTTTGATACGGCCTATCAAGTGATTCGTTTGAAAGGCAATGCGTCAGACAAGTTTTTACAGATCCATCAGCAAACCGATATTGCGAAGCTTCTTACGCAGATGCCTAATTGCCATAGTATTATGACGACAGGAGACAAAGCGACTGATACTTTAATGCTCTCTATGCCAGAAAATACGGAAAAACCACACATTGGGCATGCTGTTCATACCGAATTTGCAGGCAGAGATTTGACTTTATACCGTATGCCATCATCATCTAGAGCTTATCCACTAGCACTGGAAAAAAAAGCTGAAGCGTATAGTAAATTATTTAAAGAAATTGACTTACTATAAGAAAGCTTGGGGTGTAATCTTTTATCAATGGTTGCTTTCCTTAGAAAGATGATTTAGGCATCATTGCAGGATATTGTACCCATTTGAAGTCATGTACAGAAAAATCACGCACTTGATGAAAATTATTCCAAATTAGGCGGCTACCTTTAGTCCATTTTAATGCCTTAATTCTTTGTTGAACCAAAGCGAATTCTGTTTCACTTGCTGGCCGTAACTCACCAATTTCAGCATATAGGCGTATCCCTGGATATTCTTGAAATTGACCATTGATTAATGATTTTAGCCAAAAGACTTTGCTGCTATTTATCGCTTGTATGCAGGCTTTTGGATTCATTGTTAAATTATCCCGCAGTGACGCTGAATAAGTATCAAAGAAGAAACCTGAAAAGGTTGATTCATGTAAAAATAAAGTGCCAATTGGGGTGATTGTTGGTTGGTAATTTTGATCAACCGTAGCAATCGAGCAATGCATAGACGCACGTTGGGCATTTGCAACGACTTTACGAATTTGAGTCCAATTCTGATGATTCATGATTTTGCCTTTTTTATTATTGTCTATGCATATCACTCTATCAGAGTTTTTCACTATTTTTGTGCTAAACAATGGCAATGAACTGGTCATTCATGCCACTGTATTTGCTTTAAAATTAGGCAATTTAAAAAATATTTAAGCGTACTTTTTAGCTATAACAACACAGCTCACTACAGCTAAAGATACCGCAATCATCAGTAGGCTAATCTGTTCATTTAATAATACGGCGCACAGCATAAGGCCAATAAAGGGCTGTACTAGCTGGATTTGACCGACTTTGGTAATTCCACCCAAAGCTAAGCCTTTGTACCAAAAAAAGAAGCCGATTAACATGCTGAACAATGACACATACGCTAAGCCAATATATGCGCTGAGAGGAATATGTTGAAAATCGTTTGGGAAATAGAGCCAGCAGAGTGGCAGCAACAGTGGCAAAGCAATGATTAAAGCCCAGCAAATGACCTGCCATCCACCTAAAGCTCTAGACAGTACGCCACCTTCGGCATAGCCCAATCCGCAGAGCAGAACAGCAATAATCATATAGATGTCACCGAAAGAAATTCCTTTAACACCAGATTGATGTAGCATGAAAAAGATGACTAAAGCACTGCCTGCACCTGCAAACAGCCAAAAGGCATTTTTAGGCATTTCTTTGGCACGTAGCACTGCAAAAAAAGCCGTGGCCAATGGTAGTAAAGCTACAAAAATTAAAGAGTGAGCCGCAGTTTCTGTTTGTAAAGCCAGTGCCGTAAATAATGGAAAACCAATGACAACACCTGTTGAAACAATACATAAGGATTTAATTTGCAGCATAGATGGCTTAGGCTGCTTTAAAACGAATAAAAGTATCAATGCTAAAATAGCGGCAATACAGGCGCGAGCGCCTGTCAGAAATTCGGGGCTAAAGCCTTGAACGGCAACACGGGTTGCAGGCATAGAACCTGCAAAAATAACAACGCCAATAAAACCGTTGAGCCAGCCCTGATGAACTTCTTTGAGGTCAAATTGCATGTTCATTCCATATTTTTGGTCTAAAGATATGTAATAAAATTTATACCGTACTGTATGACTGAAATAGATACAGTCAAATACAATTAAAAAGAACTGTTATGGATAAAATACCCATACAATTTGCATCTATAGCCATCTTTGAATAAGCTGTAAAGCCAAGATTTAGAACGATTAATAGACTGAACTGTCAATTAATAAGTTCAAAGTGTGTCGTAATATTTCACTAAAGCTGCATGAATAAGGAAATGAAAAGATGACAAAAATCGAATGGGTCATGCAGCAAGTCCAAACACTGATCGATCAGAAACAGCTTTCTGAAGGCTGCCGCATTCCTTCGGTACGTCAATTTTCCCAACAGTTGGGCTGTTCGGTTTCAACTGTTGTAGAAGCCTATGCACGGTTGGTCAGTAGCGGTGTATTGGAGTCAAGAATTGGAGCTGGCTATTATGTCTGCAAACGTTCTACTGCAAATGTTTTATTAAGTGAGCATGCTATTGAATATAACCGAGAGGTCGATCCGTTGTGGATTTCACGCCAATCGCTAGATGCTCATGAAGGTATGCTGATTCCCGGTTGCGGCTGGCTGCCAAAAGAATGGATGCCAGAGCAGACTTTACGTAAAGCCTTAAAAACGGCTGCTAAATCTGATAGCAGTTTCTTAATAGATTATTCGGCGCCACACGGTCATACAAATTTACGCCGCTATATTGCTCGTAAAGGTGAGGTTTATGATGTAATGCTTAATTTGAAGCAGATTTTCATTAGTGATTCTGCAACACATTCTATTGATCTGATTTTTCGGCATTTACTTAAAACTGGTGATACGGTTCTGATCGATGATCCATGTTACTTTAATTTTAGGGCACTGATTAAGGCACATGGGCTGAATTACATTACAGTACCGTATGGCAAAAATGGTCCAGATGTAGAAGTATTTAAGCAAGTGCTGCAGTTTCAGCCCAAAATCTATTTAACCAACTCAGGCATACACAACCCAACTGGTGCAGCACTTTCTATGCAAACGGCATTTGAAATTGCTAAATTGGCAGAGCAAAGTGGATTAATAATCGTTGAAGATGATATTTTTGCCGAATTTGAGTATCTACATGCGCCACGTTATTTAACTTTACTGGGTTTAAAGCAAGTAATTCAAATTGGCAGTTTTACCAAAACGCTTTCTGCTGCTGTGCGCTGTGGTTATATCATTGCTCACGAATCAATAATTGATCAGCTGATTGATTTGAATATTGCAACCCATTTTAATACCAGTCATTTAAATGCAGAGATTATTTATCAAGCCCTTATGGACAGTAGTTATATAAGGCATATTGAATGGGTCAAAAAACAGCTACAAAAACACATGATGGATACCATAAAGAAACTTGCAGATCTAGACATTCATCCAGTCGTTATGCCCAAAGCTGGCATTTTTTTATGGTGTCAATTACCTGCAAATATTGATGCAGCACAGCTATCAAAAAGCTGTTTGACGCAAGGTATCATTCTTGCACCAGGCAATTCATTCAGCTCAGCACAGAACGCAGGGCAATACATGCGTTTTAATGTCGCGCAGTGCATCGACAAAAAAGTATTTGATGTTTTGCAGCAGTGTCTGAATGAGCTGAAATTGCAAGATACAGCTTAACTAAAAAATCATGCAGATTTCAGGTCTGTGATTGATTACTTTTTTTAAGGCCAAACAGTTTTTCAGGCGAGGCATTAGCCATCATATTCAACATAATCCCAAAGGTTTAAACGCGCTTTAATTTCTTTGCGAATATGAGGCAGCATAGGTAGTAAAGTGCCATCGATCCATAAACTCAGTGTCTGAGATGAAACTTTTTTGTTTGCATCATCTACAATTTGCGCACCTTTCACGATCACCAAAGTTTCTTCGCTAGCTGCAGTTTCAATGCCTTTAAATAAAAGCTGTAATTCATGACCTGTATCTTGAATTAACCATTCCAACTCAATTTGGATATTGTGATTAGATTTAAGTACAGCTTGGCCTTCAATCATGTCATTGTCAGATAAGCAGTCATGCTCAACCCGAACTTTCGACAAAAACCATTCTTGATGACCAAGGTCAGAGAGCGTTGTAAAAGGCGTTAAAATATCACTTAAATTAAATTGGCGGCTTAAATCAAAAAATTGCATTAGAAAACTTTAGGGGGAGATAAAACAAAATAAGCGTTGGATGTTAAAGCATCATCAAGTGTGAGTAAAACCTTTGCTTTTATTGAGATATTTTATGTATAAATAGCATTCAATCTATCTAAATTAAGTCTAAGATAAATGAATTGAGAAAATAATATACACATAACAGATGTGCCCAGCCCTATAGACTTAAAAGATCCAATCGAAGTTAAACAATGGGCCGCTGAAGTCAATCTTAAACGTCCGTGGCGTTATGACATCTTTCAAATGTATGTCGACTCTATTTTGGCTTTCAACCCGAATGCGTACGTGCTTGAACTCGGTTCAGGTCCAGGCTATTTGGCTGAGTTTTTAATCAATCATTGTCCAAATATTCACTACACAGCATTTGATTTTTCCGAAGCTATGCATGACTAGGCAAAAGAAAAACTAAGTGCAGCGCAACGCTTAAAATGTAATTTTATAACAGGGGATTTCAAACAATCTAATTGGGAAGAATCTATTTATTTCAATCAGAACAGCTGCTTTGATGTGATTATTATTCATCAGGCCTTACATGAATTGAGACATAAGGCGTATGCAGCAGAGTTTCATCGGACTGTAAAAACGCTATTAAATACACAAGGTGTGTATTTTCTATGTGATCATTTATATGCACCAAATGCTCAGCAAAATCATGAGTTGTATATGTCTGTTAAGGAGCATTTAGATGCGCTGAAAGCAGCCAATTATGGCCAAGTGGAATGTCTGGGTGAAGTCAATGGTTTGGTTATTTTCAAAAGCCAGCACTCATATGAACGAGACTGAACAAGAGCATTATTGAGTTGCTTGAAACTGCTTAAATCGTTCCTATTAGATCTTATCGATGAGAAAAACTTAACCAATTAGCAGTACATTGTCATTACATCATCCATTCAATAGGGAGGTATGACACTGCTTTTATACTAAATCGTTGGAATCGTGTTGTTTCTGGTTCATGAGTATAGGTTTTAATTGTTCCATTTTTTTGATGCTCTAACCAAATGATTTCGCCTTTTTCATCCAGTTTTAATTCATATGCAATTTGCGGTAAATACTGGTTTAATGCCGCCGAAATATCGTTTTGTAATCGATCAGACTTAACAACTAGACCAACTTCCGAATTTAAATTTGCGGAACGTGGATCAAAGTTAAACGATCCAATAAACACCATACCGTCAATATCGAAAAATTTTGCATGCAAACTAGAGGCATTTTTGCCTTTTGCGGGGATGATATTTCCAGTTATGACCTCATACCATGTGCGTTTTGAACGCTCTATATAAGGTTTAAATTCATATAGTTTCACGCCATTTTTGAGTAAGTCTTTGCGATATTTTTGATAAAACGCATGAACGACAGCGACGTCATTGGCTAAAAATGAATTGGTTAACACACGGACTTCTACATTTTTACCTGCAAGGCCCATCAGAAAGTCAGTTCCTTGTTGCGTGGGAACAAAATAAGCTGAAACCAACTCCATGCGTTCTTTGGGCTGTCCCATTAAGGTGGAAAATTGGTTATAAATTAATTCTTGCTCTTTAGCCTCACCACGAATTTTATTCGGACTATCCGCAATGAAATGTGCTTCGGCCCAATTTACCGGTCTAAGTTTAAGCTGAGCCGCCAGTTGTTGCTGTGCATAGTTAATGCGCTGTTGATCTTTAGTCAACGTTGTAGAGTTTTCTTGGTACGTTTGTCTTAATTGATTTAAGTCTTCTTTTGTACCTGCACCAATCCATTGCTGAACAGAATAACTTAAATCATCATTCCAAAAGTTCAAAAACACTTGATTGGCTTGTTGAATGGCTTCCCCATAGAAAAGGATGTCCAAATCTGTAAATTGAAAACTTTCACTGGCATCAAAATATTCATTACTGATGTTACGACCGCCAGTTACGCCCATAAAACCATCGGCAATAATTAATTTATTATGCATACGATGGTTAATGTGCTTTAAGCGAAATGCATAATCAATGACACGTAATTTTCTAAATTTATAGGGATTAAACAGTTTGATTGAAATGTTGGGATGAGCTGAAAGGGATTGTAAGGTCGGATCGAGTTTCGTCCCGTTTTGATCATCAATTAATAGCCTTACCTTTACCCCCCGGTCAGCGGCATGCAGTAATTCTTGAAACATCAGATGCCCAATAGCATCATTTTCCCAAATGTAATATTGCAAATCGATGGTGTATTTTGCATTTCGAATCAAATGTAGGCGAGAAGCAATGCTTAAAAAGGCATCATCTAAGGCTAAATAAGCTGTTTGTTTTTGTTGTAATTTTTCTAAGTCTGAAGCTGACGTAATCCATTTGTCTGCATGCGATTGTATAAGGACATCTTTTTTTGACTGATTGCTAGGTAAGCTGCATCCAATTAATAGGCTGATCGAAACAGTTAAACCGACAGTACAACTTATTTCACGTAATTCTATCATTCGAATAGCATAAATCATTCCTTTAAAAATTCATCATAACATCATGTTTTAAGGTTGTATCTAGGCTTAAAAAGAGGTTACTGTAACTCATCTGTTAATATAAGCCATACAGGATGTTTTTAGACATGAAATCACGTGCAGCCGTTGCTTTTGGACCGGGTCAGCCTTTAGAAATTGTTGAAATTGATGTGGCACCACCTAAAGCAGGTGAGGTTTTAGTCAAAATTAGCCATACAGGTGTGTGTCATACCGATGCATTTACATTGTCAGGTGATGATCCTGAAGGCGTATTTCCAGCAATTTTAGGGCATGAAGGTGCAGGTGTTGTGGTTGAAATCGGTGAAGGTGTGACTTCAGTGCAACCAGGTGATCATGTTATTCCGCTTTATACCGCAGAATGTGGTGAATGTTTATTCTGTAAATCGGGTAAAACGAATCTTTGTGTATCTGTACGAGCAACACAAGGGAAAGGTTTAATGCCAGATGGCACAACACGTTTTTCTTATAATGGTCAGCCGATTTATCACTATATGGGCTGTTCAACATTCTCTGAATATACTGTGGTTGCAGAAGTGTCTTTGGCAAAAATTAACCCTGAAGCGAACCACGAGCATGTGTGTTTGTTGGGGTGCGGCGTAACAACAGGCCTTGGTGCAGTTAAAAATACCGCTAAAGTTCAGGAAGGTGATTCAGTTGCAGTCTTTGGTTTAGGTGGTATTGGTTTGGCTGTGGTACAAGGTGCTAAAAAAGCCAAAGCAGGTCGTATCATTGCGGTAGATACCAATCCTGACAAATTCAAACTGGCTGAAGAATTTGGTGCTACAGATTTCGTCAATCCAAAAGATTATGATCGTCCAGTTCAAGAAGTGATTGTAGAAATGACGGGTTGGGGCGTCGACCATTCATTTGAATGTATTGGCAATACCAATGTGATGCGCTCTGCTTTGGAATGTGCTCACCGTGGTTGGGGGCAATCTGTGATTATTGGTGTGGCAGGTGCAGGTCAAGAAATTTCAACCCGTCCATTCCAATTGGTTACAGGTCGTACTTGGAAAGGCACTGCTTTCGGTGGTGTTAAAGGTCGTTCACAATTACCGGGTATGGTAGAAGAAGCCATGTCAGGCGAGATCAAACTTGAACCATTCGTGACCCATACCATGGGGCTGGATAAAATCAATGAAGCCTTTGATTTAATGCATGAAGGTAAATCAATTCGCTCTGTTGTACATTTTGAAGATTAAACTTTGATTTAAATATTTTTGATTAAACGACTAATCATTTAAAAATTAATGCGTTAATTTTCACTATTTAAAAACTAGGCTTTGGCCTAGTTTTTTTTTGTGTCGTTATAACAAATCAAAACTTCAAATTAGGATTTGCAAAAAGTGACAGATTGTTAGACATAAAATGATAAAAAATGCCAAATGATAGATTTTGTCCCGAATTCACATGGTGGGAAATTAGCACTAAACATAAGGTAAGCATAATTTAAAAACAAATGTATATTAATGCATTATCCGAGGCAAAAAATGACAACTACAAGTTACAAGCCTGAGTGGATTCGGGAAGATTTTATTGATTTTATTGCAGAAAAATTTGATGCAATTTGGGCCTACAAACGTGTAAAAGCACAATTGGTCAAATCACGTTGTGTGGGGATCGGGTTTTATGAACTGAGTTTTTTAGCGAATCACAACTTTAAAGTAGCAAACTATCAACCAGGCCAATGTGTTCTGGTGACAGTTGTCAAAGATGGTGTACGTCATCAACGTAGCTATAGCATCGTCGAAATCAATACATCAGGTCATGTGGTGATTGCAGTCAAACAACAAGGCATAGTGTCCAACTGCTTAACTCAGTTAAAAACAGGTGAGGTTGTTGAATTATCGCAACCGCAAGGTGAGTTTGGCCTAAAGCTAAATTCGGATCGACCAATTTTACTGCTTGCTTCTGGTAGTGGCATTACCTCAATCATGGCTTTGTTTAAACAAGCAATTCAGCTTGGACGTCCGGTTGACCTGATTTACTTCAATCGAGATGATGCTTACTTGGATGAATTGATTCAACTAGCAAAGCAATCTAACCATGCACATTTACATGCGATTAATACGCTGAAAACCAAATTGCATATCACACCAGAGGTGCTAAATCACATGGTCCCTGATTTTAAGCAGCGAGATTGCTATGCCTGTGGTGCAGAGCCAATGATGCAAAGCATTGAGCAACTGTATCGTGAGTTCAAGCTTTCAGAGTATTTAAATACTGAATATTTTCAGATGATTGCTGATGATTCAGTACCTGCTCAACCTGTCACTTTTAGTTTAGCCCAGCAAGATTTTTTGGCAGAGGGTAATTTACTGGAAAGTGCTGAAAAAGCTGGTTTAAAACCTGCGCATGGCTGTCGGATGGGTATTTGTAATACCTGTTCGTGTACCAAATTACAGGGTTCAGTGAAAAACTTACTCACTGGCGAAATTGATCATGCGAATAACACACAAATCAAATTATGTGTCTCTCAGGCAATTTCACCTGTACGTATTCAACTCTAACCCAAGCCGCATAAAAACAAATCAGGGGCATCATCATGAATCAATCGATATATATTAGTTCGAATAGTAAGTCACGTTATTTATCACCCGAACAAACTGCTGAATTTGGCGAAAAAGTTGAGCAAATACGACGTGAAATCATGCAGAACGTAGGTGAAAAAGATGCAGCGTATATTTATAAAATTCGCAATTTTGTCCGTTATAGCGAGATTGCTTCTCGTGGCATGTTGATGTTTGCAGGTTGGATTCCACCAGTTTGGTTAATGAGTACGGGTTTATTGGGTATTTCTAAAATCGTAGAGAACATGGAACTCGGTCATAATGTGATGCATGGTCAGTTTGATTGGTTAAATGACCCGAGTTTAAATGGTGCTAATTATGATTGGGATACCATTGCCACAGGTCAAGACTGGAAATATACCCATAACTATGTGCATCACACCTATACCAATATTGTCGGTATGGACCATGATGTCGGCTATGGCTTAATTCGTGTGAGTGAATCGCAAAAGTGGGAGCCACGTTTTCTTTTCAATATTCCACTGGCAGCCCAACTCATGGTTTTCTTTGAGTGGTATGTCGGCATTCAACGTTTACATTTAGAAGATGTTATTGCGTATAAAACCAAAACTTGGAAAGATGTATGGCATGAAGCGGCCGATGTACGTCAGAAAATTAAGCGCCAAGTGATTAAAGATTATGTGTTTTTCCCGCTTATTGCAGGTCCCAATGCCATTCCGGTATTTGCAGGAAATGCTGTAGCCAACGTGATTCGTAGCTTATGGGCTTCCGCTGTCATCTTTAATGGCCATTTTACAGAAGATGCGGAAAACTTTGAGATGGATAATACCGAAAATGAAACTCGAGCAGAGTGGTATCTCCGTCAAATTCGTGGCTCAAGTAATTTTAGTGGAACACAATGGTTGCATATACTCAGTGGTAATTTGAGTCACCAAATTGAACACCATTTATTCCCAGATATGCCTGCAAACCGCTATGCAGAAGCCGCACCTAAAATTAAAGCACTCTGTGAGGAATATGGTATTCACTACAACGAAGCCAGTTTTATCAAACAGTTTGCCAGCGTTTGGGTTCGACTCGCGAAATGTTCAGTGCCAAATGACTGGCGTGCCGAGCTTAAGGAACGTTCAGCTTCACTTCAGCAGCGCCTTAAACAAAAAATCATGAAGAAAATCGGGTGTTAAAATACAGTATTGTTTAGCAATATTGCCCTTAATGCTTCCAATGGATGATTTCTAAAGCATTAAATTCGCCAAAGTAGCGTTCATCTACTTTGGCTTTTTTAGATATATCTAGCGAGCGAGAGTTATTCAACTAATTGCACGCTATTCTGAATGCCACAAGATTCTACAAAATATGCATCATGTGAAACGAGGATCACCGCACCTGTATAATGCTGAATGGCTTGAGCCAATAACATTCTAGACTCTATATCTAAGTGATTTTCAGGTTCATCTAACAATAAAAGCTCAATATTCGGTGTTAAATAATTTAAGCCCAACAAGGTCACTTTTAAACGCTCACCACCACTTAAACAGTGAAATGGCAGTTCCGCTTTTTGACCACGGATTCTAAGTTGACCGAGTTGATTACGCCATTCCGTTGACGAAACCTCAGGATTAAACTTTGCCAAATTGTCCAAAACACTCAGTTCAGGTGATAAATTACTCAAGTTTTGGTCTAAATACAGGGTATGCACAGACAAAAACATTTCATGGCTAGACTGTGATGTGGTCTGACTCAAATACTTTAGAAATGTAGATTTACCAATACCATTTTTTCCTTTTAAATGAATTTTTTCACCTGCCTGTAAGGCCAAGTCGAAAGGCTGGTGCTGAGATGTTTTGCGATGAAAATGTTTAACTCTTAAGATTTCTCCTGTTTTTTCAGCGTGATGTTGAAAAACGAATTGCTGCTCTTTGACATGCTCAAGTTGTTGCTGTGACTGAATCAATTGAGATCTCTTTTCTTCCAATTGCTTCTGCTGTTGCGTTTGAACTGAAGCGAGGCTTTGACCGGCTTGTTCCTTTTTAAAATCGAGTAACACTTTGGCTTGGGTGCTTGACTTGCGTAGGACACGCCCTTGTTGTTCTCGTTTTTGCGCTTTCATCTGTGTTTCGTGTTGTTGTAATTTGAGTTGTTTTAACTCACGCTGCTGCTGTAAAGCATTACGCTGTAAGGCTTTATTTTGCAGATCATTTTGTTGAACGTAGTCTTCATAGTTTCCAGTAACATGACTGAGTCCAAACTCATTTAAAGCATAGATATGCTCTACATGTTGCAGCAACTCTCGATCATGACTGATGACGAATGCACCCGCAGGATGGTTTTTTTAAACGATCGATGAGCCATAAGCGTGAGGATGCATCTAAATGGTTACTTGGCTCATCCAAAAGTAAATAATGGTCAGTTTTTAAAAATAATGCACACAATGCCAATTTAGTTTTTTGCCCCTCACTCAGCTGAGCGACTGGGAAATTTAAATCTGTTGGTAGGGAAGCTTGCTTAAGTTGTTGCTGCCATAGTGCAGGACGGTGCCATTGGTTTTCAGTCAGCTCAAAGTCTTCAAAACTGGCATTGCCTATTTCGATACGTTGAAATGCGTCATATAAATCTTCCACACCGAGTGCAGAAGCAATCGTGTCAGCTTCTAGTCGAGAAAATTGTGATAAATAGGCATGTGGTACATTCCATGAAATTTCACCTTCATAGGGGAGATCTTTCAGATTTTGCGCATGTAAGATTTTAAGGATGCAGAATTTTCCTAAACCATTGCGACCAACACATGCCGAAAGTTGTTGTTGATTGAGGTTAAATTTCAGGTTTTTAAAAAGTGTTTTGGATGGAAATTCCAAGCTAAATTTGGAAATTGTACAAGCCGTTTGAGTCATAGATGCACCTTGCGATAGCAAAGATGCGCAATACAAATAACTAATTTTATTCTATAAAAAAGACAATATTTGAGAAAATGCAGTCGAAGTCATTAGCCATGTGTTTGCACATCAAAAAATGGATTTGATGATGAAAAAAACAGGGCTTACTTCATTGGCAAATACTCGAATTAAAAATAAATGGAAAAAATCTTAAGACAGCCTAATGTTGTGCAGTCTAATAAATGTTTATTTATTAATCAATACATCAAATTTTAAAAATAGGTCGCAATTATTTACAGCAGCGTTATTTAATACAACAAAATAGCAAAAAACTATTGTCAAACCGATGAATACAGCGTATTTTAATTTTCAGACAGATACTTTTTGATGAAATCAAGATGTTAAAGCAACCTTTAATCTCAAACGCATATTATTACTTCTGGCAGTTTAGATAATTGCCTGAACGCGTTCGGGCATGAAAAAGGTTGCCCACCAAGTTTATACCTGATCGGCAACCCTGATCAGGTTTTTTTATGTCTTGATTTTTATAATATTTTTGGAGAAATCTCATGTTTACAGTAAATAATTCATATTTTAGCAACGGTTATTGGTTTTACTTTAGTCAGTCTATGTCTAAAGCCTTGAAGTCCCAAAGTCCCATAACGCTCAGATAAAAGATCGGACTGTTTATACGTACAGTCCAAAGGAATAGAACCAATGAATGCGCTAAATACAGCTTTACAACAAACTCAAAATTCAGAAATTCAGAAATCTACACGGCCAAAAGAAACGCTTTTGAGCTTGCCACATCAACTGAAACAACAATTACCTTTATCAGTTCATGCTGCAGAACAAATTGCTTCACATCGTGCTACTATTCAAAATATTTTGACGGGTCAAGACCCGCGTCTAATGATTATTACCGGTCCATGTTCAATCCATGATCCGATTGCTGCGTTGGAATATGCAGAAAAATTAAAACAATTACAGGCACAGGTTTCAGATCAAATTTTTCTTGTGATGCGCGCATACATTGAGAAACCACGTACTACAGTGGGCTGGAAAGGCTATATGTATGACCCAAGTTTAGATGGTTCATCTAATATGCAGTTGGGCTTAGAAAAATCACGTGAGCTGTACTTACAAATTATTGAAATGGGTTTGCCAATTGCCTCTGAAATTTTAAGCCCAATGGCGACGGGTTATTTTGATGACCTTTTGGCTTGGGGTGCAATCGGTGCGCGTACCAGCGAATCACAAATTCATCGTGAAATCTCGAGTCATATGCCATACAGTATTGGTTTCAAAAACGGAACAGATGGCTCAATCCAAATTGCTCTAGATGCTATTCAATCTGCTTCGCATCCACACCAGTTTTTAGGTATGAGCCAAACTGGCTTACCGTGTATTTTAGAATCGGTCGGCAACCCGCAAGCACATTTGATTTTACGTGGTTCCAATACAGGTCCAAATTATAGTTTGGCTGAAATAGACAAAATTCGCAGAAAAGTAAAAGGCGATTTACCAGCTTTAGTGATCGATTGTAGTCATGGCAATAGCCATAAAGACCCAATGAAGCAACCTGAAGTATTACGCACAATTGTTGCGGAGCGTGAGCATACCCAAGTGCGTGGTGTGATGTTAGAAAGTCATTTAGTGGATGGTAATCAAAAAATTAGTTGTGAAATGACTTATGGTCAATCTGTAACAGATGGATGCTTAGGTTGGGACAAAACCATTGATTTGATTCAACAGGTTGCGAATGAACTTCGTGTATCACAAATCAAACGTAGTGCTTAACAATCCAGAGCATACTCAGTCTGAATTGATGTAGCCCAAAGCCTTAGAATATTGATTGTTCTAAGGCTTTTATTTTGAAAAATCCTTTGTTGCTTACTTCAATATAAAAATTGAAATATGGCTTATATTTTAAAATATATACTGATAATTCAGTATTTTATGTTTGAGTGAATCACACTTTTTATGCACAATAATATCTAAGCCCAATACAGCGCCTGAAATAATGACAATCTGTGCTTGGGTGTTTGAAATTTTATATTGGGGAAGTTGATGTACACTGCTGAATTGCTGGAAGAAGCACGCCGTTTTATGTTCCACATGTTAACAAAAGTGGTTGAATATGGTGGTTCTGATTTATTTATTACGGCAGATTTTCCACCAAGTATTAAACATCAAGGCATGATGAAACCCTTTGGGCAGCAAGAGCTTGATGCTGAGAAAACAAAGCTTTTCGCCTATAGTCTGATGAATGAGAAGCAGCGCAAAGAATTTGAGAAAGAATTAGAATGTAACTTTGCGATTAGTGTGCCAAACGTTTCACGTTTTCGTGTCAATGTATTTCAGCAACAGTTACATGTAGGTATGGTCATTCGTACCATTACCGCAGAAATTCCAAACTTTGAAAAACTTAAATTACCGGCTTCGCTTAAGCATGTAATTATGGAAAAACGTGGTTTGGTTTTAGTCGTTGGTGGAACAGGTTCAGGGAAATCAACCTCTTTAGCGGCACTGATTGATTATCGAAATGAAAACAGCGCAGGGCATATCATCACTGTTGAAGACCCAGTGGAATATGTCCATAAACATAAAAAATCTATGATTACGCATCGTGAAGTTGGTGTAGATAGTCATTCGTGGCATAACGCCTTAAAAAATACACTACGACAAGCGCCAGACGTGATTTTAATCGGTGAGATTCGTGATACCGAGACTATGGAACATGCAATTGCCTTTGCTGAAACAGGACATTTATGTTTAGGTACGCTACATTCAAATAACGCCAATCAAACCCTAGATCGGATTATTAACTTCTTCCCAGAAGAGCGAAGAAATCAATTGCTTATGGATTTATCGAGCAATATGAAAGCGATTGTTTCTCAGCGTTTAATCCGGACTGAAGATGGTAAAGGACGCCGTGCAGCCGTTGAAATCATGTTAAACACGCCGCTTATTTCAGATTTGATTTTGAAAGGTGAGTTTCATGAATTAAAAGCGATCATGGCAAAATCTCGTGAACTTGGGATGCAAACTTTCGACCAAGCTTTATTTGATTTATATAATGACGGCGCAATTTCTTATGAAGAAGCCTTAAGAAATGCTGATTCAACCAATGAACTACGTTTGCAAATTAAACTAAAAAGTTCACGTGCAAATGGTACTTCAGCGGCTGCGCAATCGTTTAGTATGGTTGAAGAAAAGAAAGAAGAACCTGAAAGTACCGAAGTTTCGGAAGAAATATAAGCTGCATATTCATGCAAATGGTATATAAGCCAATTCAGCCATCATATTGAAATAAAAAAATCAGCCTGAGGGCTGATTTTTTAGATATTAGAAATATTTACAGGCCAGCTTCATATTGTTCGCTGGTCAATAAAGCATCTACATCAGCCATATTGTCTGGTTTAATTTTATAAATCCAACCTTTGCTATAAGGCGCATCGTTTACAAAATCTGGATCATCTTCAAGGTCTGGATTGACTTCAACAACCACACCAGAAACCGGAGCATGAATATCAGAAGCGGTTTTTACCGACTCAACCACACCCGCTTGTTCGCCAGCAGTGATATGTTGACCAACATCTGGTGCTTCAACATAAACTAAATCACCCAATGCGTCTTGTGCATGATCAGAAATGCCTGTAACAACAAGGTCACCTTCAATTCGCACCCATTCATGTGTACTTGCGTACTTTAAATCTGAAGGATGATTCATTGATAACTCCTTAAATCCATTAAATTCATTTTTGGCATGAGTTATACATGCTTTTTACTTAAAACAAAAGACTTATAAGTACGGATCTTTACGCCAATTGCTTGGGCTACGACCACTCCAACGCTTAAAAGCACGGCTAAAATTGGCGACATCGCTATAGCCCAATTCATCAGCAATTTGCTCTAAGGTAAAATCAGTTCGTGACAGGAGCGAAGTAGCATGACGGTAGCGAACTTCGTCGACCAATGTTGAAAATGAAGTCCCTTCGGCAGCAAGTTGGCGTTTAAGAGTTCGATCGGACATGTGTAGCCGTTCAGCAACACTTTCGATACTTAAATAGTGCTGTTCGGAGTTGGTTAAAATGTCACGAACGCGCATGGCAATACGGTGACGTTCGCCCAAAGCGGAGAGTTCAGCTTCACATTGATTAATCGCGATTTGACTGGCAATCGGGTCTGCATGGACCAATTTATTGGTTAAATATTGCTTATCAAAACTAAGTAAGAGATGTGGCTGATCAAATCTAAATTGGTGTCGTGGATATTTGGCAATAAACCGCTCAAAACCTTCAGGTTGAGGGAAATCAAAATCAATTTCACCAGCAGAATAATCCACACCGGTAATTGCCTTGCCCATGCTGATCATGCCAAAAATTAAGGCAATTGAAATCTCAGTACGTAAAGGCTCAATCGTCACGTCGGTTTGTAGTTGAACAGTCGCTTTGGTTCCAAATGTCGAGAAAAAAAGCTGTAAAAAGGGCATGCGTAACTGAATAAAACGGTTTGCCAAGACTAAGGCATCGGTTATGTCATTCGCCGTCATGATGGCATAGCCAATAAAACCATGAATTGAGATGCGCATTTGGTTGCCCAAATGAAAACCTAAAGTTGGCTCACCAGTTAATCGTAGTGCGTGCTCTACCAATTGATTGGCGATGGGTGTTGGAATACGGAAATCTGGTTCAGCCAATTGTTCGCTGTTTAATCCGAAGGGACTAAATAATGTCTCTGCAGTGTAGCCCCATCGAGAGACCACATCTAATAGGAGCAATCCATATACTCCGGGAATACCCTGATCCTGACGGGAATTAATTGTTTTCATAGCGTTCCGTTGCAATGCGGGTTTTTCTTCTGTTCAAGCTTATATTGGCATGATTTTGTGTTGTAGCCCACAAAAATTGTTGGACAAACTGACTAGGCTCAATTATTTATAGCGGCCTACCTTAGCGTTGTAAAGTAGGCCGTTAAGGATTAATTCGGTTTAAAATCTTTGGAAAAGACCACAATTTTGGTCGTAGACATATACAGAACGTCATTGTGCTGATTGAGCGCTTGCGTAACATAGGTCACAATGCCGCGGTCTATCTTACTTTTCGATGGAGTAATTGCTGATATCTCAACTTCTACACGAATTTTATCCCCCGGACGTGTTGGGCGCGGCCAACGCAGACTTGACTCTGAGCCAATTAAGCCATAAGCCACAGGGAAACATTCAGTCCATAAGCGCATTGTTACAGCAGCAGTATGCCAACCACTTGCCGCTAGCCCTTGAAAGATCGGGTGTTGTTGGGCTTTGACTTCATCTGTATGAAATTCCTGAGGATCATAAGCGATGGCAAATTTTTTTATTTCTTCAACAGTCATTTCATATTCACGACTGCTAAAGTGATCACCAACTTTAAGGTCTTCCAGATACAGCATTTTCATCTTCCTTTGATTCTACTTTATGTTGTTCTATTAAAAAGCCACCGGTTTGACGCTGCCACAAGTGTGCATAAATACCATTCAAAGCGACAAGCTCTTCATGGGTGCCTTGCTCAGCAATACGTCCTTGATCCAAGACAATCAATCGATCCATTTGCGCAATTGTTGACAGTCGATGCGCAATGGCAATCACAGTTTTGCCTTGCATCAAATCATCTAAACTCGATTGAATCGCAGCTTCGACTTCTGAATCGAGCGCACTTGTGGCTTCATCTAAAATTAAAATCGGTGCGTCTTTTAAAAATACTCGAGCAATCGCAATACGTTGACGCTGACCACCTGATAATTTTACGCCACGTTCACCGACAAATGCGTCATAGCCACGTTGGCCACGTAAATCGATCAATTGAGGAATGAATTCATCAGCTTTCGCTTTACGCACTGCATCATACATTTCTTCATCTGTTGCATTCGGGCGGCCATATTTAATATTTTCTTCAACCGTGCGATGCAATAACGAGGTGTCTTGGGTCACCAAAGCAATATTTTTTCTTAAGCTATCTTGGGTAATATCTTCTATATTTTGGCCATCAATCGAAATACGACCATGGTTGATATCGTAAAAGTGGAGTAAAAGTTGAATTAATGTCGATTTTCCGGCACCTGAACGCCCGACTATACCGATTTTTTCACCTGGTCGAATGGTTAAATTAAATTGATTGATGACCTTTTTATCATTATAAGCAAAACTGACATCTTCAAATTTAATTTCGCCTTGCTGTACTTTTAAGTCGGTTGCATCAGCTTTGTCTTGAATATGAATTGGGCGGCCCATGGTTTTCATCCCATCTTGAATGGTCCCGACATTTTCAAATAGGGCAGATGTTTGCCACATCATAAACTCGGAAATACTACTGAGTTTTAAAATCATGGCGGTCGCTGCTGCAATGACCCCAAGCTCAGCTTGACCATCCATCCAGAGCCAAACGGCTGTTCCAAGTACGCCACCATATAAAACAATGATCAGCAAATTCGTCGCGATGTTGTATTTTGCAGCAAGTCGCATTTGCTTATACACCGTCACCATAAATTCTTTCATTGAGGCTTTGGCATATTGGCTTTCACGGCCTGCATGGGCAAACAATTTCACCGTTTGAATATTGGTGTAGGCATCGGTGACACGACCAGTCATTACTGCGCGTGCATTGGCTTGTTCATTTGAAATTTTGCTTAATTTTGGGATGAAATAGCATGCAGAACCAATAAATAAAGCCAGCCATAGTAATAACGGAATAATTAACAGTGGCGATATAGCACCTAAAATCACGGTGATAGAAATCAGGTAAATGAAGACATAGGCCAACATGTCACCAAGAATAATCCAAAACTCACGTACAGCCAGTGAAGTTTGCATAACCTTGGCAGATAAACGGCCTGCAAAATCGTTATGGAAGAAATCTAAACTTTGTTTCAATAATAAGTTATGAAATCTCCAACGTAGGCGCATTGGAAAGGTACTGTATAAAATCTGATGTTTAATAATCGTTTGAAGGCAAGAAAAGAAGATATTTGCCAATAAAATAAAGCTTAAAATGGTCAGATTCGTCTGGTGCTGCTGTAAAAAGGTTTCAGGTTGAGACTTACTGATCCAATTGACTAATTCGCCAATTTTGGAATAAAGCAGTGCTTCAAAACTCGCTACACCTGCTGTACAGAGTACCAATAACAATAGGTATTTTTTTACACCCGTCGCAGCTTGCCATACAAAGGGGAAAAATTTTGTCGGCAATGGTTTATTCAAGTCCTGTTCAGGATAAGCGTCAACTAAATTTTCAAACCATTTAAGCATGCAGATAACCTGAGAATTTTGCTGTAATTAATCTTTCTTTCTTCAGCTCTGAGTGTAATGGATTCGCTGGTTTTTCTCCATTTTGATTTGTTTATTTACTTAAAAGCTTGGCTGCAAAAGTTCATAGAATTAAAATGTACAACCCGATTACGACCTTGGCGTTTTGCTTCGTATAGAGTAATATCGGCCTGTTTAATTAACTGATCAAGTTTGGCATAGTCAGGGTCAATTTGAGAAACTCCAATGGAGATCGAAAATTTCACCAATAGACCATCCATATGAAACTGATGTTGTTCCATTTTATGTCTTAACCGTTCAGCAATTTTTAATGCATCTTCTGGGACGGTATAAGGCAAAAGTACAATAAATTCTTCACCCCCGAAACGCGCCAATATATCGTAAAAACGCATTTCTTTCCGTGTAATTTCAGCAATTTGGCATAACACTTGATCGCCGACATCATGTCCGTATTGATCATTAATCGCTTTAAAATGATCGACATCAAAAATCAAAAGACTGGTACAGACCGTCATCGGGGTTTCTTGGATTTTTTTATTGGCGGCATGTACAAATTGGCGACGATTGCTTAACTGGGTCAATTCATCCGTATGGGCAATTTTGCGCAGGGTATGAAAGTTCCAGTCATCTAGCAGCGCTCTTAGAAACGTTTTACGAGAGTTGAGCGTAGAGTTCCAGCAGATATACATACTGAACAGCAGCACAGGAACGTACACCAATAAAAATATTGTAAAATCACCAAAATCATTAATGCGCCATGCGCCAAAAAGTATCGCTGCCGAGATCATGGCAGAGGTCATGATCGAAGGGCGAAAATGCACATGAATACTTAAATTACCCAATACAATCAAAATAACGGCAGCATATTGATAACTATGCACCAGTTCATTTTGCGACTGAAGTAATATTTCAAACCAGAGTATCGCTGAAAGGCAAGTGGCGAGTGGCAAAATCAAATCGAGCAATTTAATCTGTTTGATATATTTAAACAGAACATAGTTCAGGCTAAATGCACCAATAATGGCAATGATACGAATTACACCTGAAAGCATTTCTACGTCTGGCAGGACATAGCGATCTGCCCAAAAATAGATTAAAAAGGCCAACTGAGCGAAATAGTTGACCTGTTTTAAATAGTCTTTCTGGTTATAGTACAAAAACTTGTAATAAGCATTTTTAAACTGTGCCGGAATACGTGCAATCGGGTCGGATAAAGCACGCTCAATACGGACACGATTCTCTAGGTCACATGCTTCTGCCTGTATGAGCGTATGTTTGGCAGAAGTGCGATTCATCGATTCTATGAGTAATTGTGATTCGTTTTTAACTGATTTCTGAGAAGGTTGATTGAGGCCTTCCATGATCAAGTTCCTATTTTAGAAGCGTTTTTATGCAACTGTTAAGAAATAGTATCTAAAAATGTCTACATTTGTATAGTATTTGTTCTGATTTTTTAATTATATTTAGTTGTTTCGGATGAATTATATTTTTAAGGAATTGAGCGATTAGCGCATTTATCTGATTCGCTTTTATTCCTTGTATCGCATGATCTAAAGTAATTGCGGAAGTAGAGGGGGGTAACCGATAGCCCCATGTATATTCAAAAGCCATTGTGACTTTTTAAATTTGCAGAATTTCTTCTTTGAATATACATGGGGAGAGGAAAGTTTAACTTTTATCGGCATTTGGTTGAACGAGGGCTTTAAAATCGGCACTAGAAGGAGCTTGATAGATTTTAAGTCCAAACTCGGGTGTGATTGCAATCAGATGGTCAAAGATATCAGATTGAATCGCTTCATAATCTTTCCATGCAATTGTTTTACTAAAAGCATAAATCTCTAAAGGTATGCCTTCACTCGTGGGTTGTAATTGACGCACCAAAATCGTTTGGTGTTGGGCAATGCCTGAATGCTGTTGTAAGTAGAATTCTACATAGGCACGAAAGGTCCCAAGATTGGTTAAACGGCGCTGATTATATTTCGATTGATTTGAAAGTTGCTGATTAAACTGAGCAAGCTCTTCATGCTTATGATCAAGATATTGATCTAGCAATAAAAATTCTTTGAGTTTTTTTTGCTCATCCTGTGTCATGAAATGAATAGAGCTTTGATCAATATAAAGCGAGCGTTTGATGCGGCGCACACCTGACTGTGCCATACCACGCCAGTTTTTAAAGGTGTCAGTCACCAGTTTATTGGTTGGAATCGTGGTAAAGGTCTTATCAAAGTTCTGCACGGTAATGGTATGTAATGACATATCAATGACATCGCCATCCGCATTAAGCGAAGGCATCTCAATCCAGTCACCAATTCGCACCATGTCATAAGAAGAAATTTGTACCGAAGCCACCAGTGACAAAATGGTGTTCTGAAAAACCAACATGAGCACGGCCGCCATAGCACCAAAGCCTGCGAGTAATGTAAATACATCTTTTTTCAAGAAAGTACCTAAAATCATCAGGCCACACACCAAAAAAATAATCAATTTGACCAACTGTAAATAGCCTTTAATCGGTTTGTTTCTAGATTTTGGATTACGTTGGTAAATCAGATTAAAAATATTCAGTAATTCAGAAATTGCCAAAGCAATGGTCAAGAAGATAAAAGCCTGACAAGCCATCTGTACGATTGAAATAAATTTCACAGATAAATGTGGGACTGTGGTTATGCCATTTAAGATCACAATTGCTGGAACAATGTTAGCAAAGCGTTTAATCACACTATGTTCTGACAAAATTTGACTATGGCTAAAGGCCATTTTAGAAACGAGCTTACGAATTCCACGCACCACAATTTTCTTGGCGATAAAATTTGCAATGATGGCAAAAATAATAATGAGACTGAGCGATGTCAGCAATTCTAACCAAGGGTATTGATCTGACCAATCTTGAATATTTTTAATGAACTGAAATTTTTCCAAAATTATCCTACTCTTATTGAAGTAAATGAAAGGCTTAATGATCAAACTATTGTAATTATGATGATTATATAAGCAATTTTATACTCGTAAACTTTACGGAGTTACGACATGTATAGTCCATAATGTTACTTATTTTGTGCTAAAAATGATTTTTTGAAGGTATAACCTAATTGATGAACTAAAATAGATAAATGTTGAGCTAAAAAAAAGCTCCCTAATTGGGAGCTTCATTAGTGATATGAAATGCTTACCACATTAAATCATCAGGAATTACATAAGCTGCATATGGATCTTCTTCATCCGTGGTTTGCTCATTCACTTCAGAATTATTCACAATAATAAAGCCTTCCATTTTCGCATTAATACGGTCGGCTAATTCTTTTGGTAAAAAAGCATAGTTGCTATTTTCACGTGCAATAACAAGACTACCCGCAACAAGGGCATTATAAATTTGCTGATTGATATAAAGCTTTTTGATCTTGGCATCATCGATAAATTGATAGGTCGATTCGCCATCGGTATCACGAATTTTATGCTGATTAATCATTTGCATGATGGCAGCTTTTAATTCTTTTTCTTGCAAAACTGCTTTACGGTCTTGCTCTAAAGCATGATCTTTGGCCATTTTCTGCTGCTGATCTTGCTCAATTTTCGCCTTGATTTCAGCATCTTTACTTTCACCAGTACGTTTTTCATGTATGGCTTGTTTAGACAATTTTTTTGCCTTTTTATTATCGACCAGACCTGCTTTAAGCAGTTGCGCCTGTAATGCATTTTTAACCATAATACGTTCCAACTAATCGTGTATATGTCGATAATGAAAATAGATGATCCAATATACTGCGCTCATGACTAAACTGAGTGCGGCAGGAATCAGGAATGCGTTTAATTTTAAATAAGGATAAAGCCAACTGGCAAGTATGCCACCAACGATAAATCCCGCCAAAATTAATAAATGTAAGACCACACGTTTAGACTCAACCGGAAGTCCACGGGCTTTATAACCCAAAGCCAAACCTAAGTCCGTCAAAACACCAGAAAGGTGTGTGGTACGAATAATGGTACCTTTATAGTGGCTAACCATTGCATTTTGTACACCCATAGCCACACATGCCCAAAGCAAAGCGTAACGCGGAAAATAGGGCAATAGTAGCCAACACAGGACAATAAAAAAAGCCACCAAGCTTAATGGGACGCCATAACGTCTGGTTAAGCTAAAGTGACTATTTCCAAGAATAAGCCCACTATAAAATGAGCCAATCACATAACAGAGTAAGACTAAAATCAAATAAATAATCGTATTTGGCTGCCATGCAATGAAGGCCATGGCTAACATACTGACATTACCGGTCATGTGAGATACTGACTGGTGCAAGATGGTCACCAGTCCAAGTACATTAATCATTCCTGCATTCACTGCGAGGAAAAAAGCACCCAGTTGTATCCAAAGCGGTAAAGTCTGTAAAGGCATGGCCTCGCCTTAAAAAGTATCCAATATCAGGATATTATCTTAAACCACGGTCTACTGCAGCTGTAAATAATACGTCAGTCGAAGAGTTTAAAGCGGTTTCAGTTGAATCTTGAAGTACGCTAATAACCATACCAATGGCTACAACTTGCATCGCGATATCGCTTGAAATACCAAACAGGCCACAAGCCACTGGAATAAGTAATAATGAACCACCAGCCACACCTGAAGCACCACATGCAGAAACGGTAGCAACGACTGATAAAATCAACATAGTGGTGAAATCAACCGAAATACCTAAAGTATTCACTGTTGCTAAGGTAAGTACAGTAATTGTCACTGATGCGCCTGCCATGTTAATCGCAGCGCCAAGCGGAATCGCAACACTTGCAGTCGATTCAGGGACACCAAGACGCTTCGCAAGGTCAAGGTTTACAGGAATGTTTGCAGCAGAACTACGCGTAAAGAATGCAGTGATACCACTTTCACGTAAACATTGGAAAACCAATGGGAACGGATTTGAGCGGGTCATAAATGCCACCATTAGTGGATTGATGGCCAAGGCAACAAACAACATGGTACCAATTAAGACCGCAAGTAAGTGTGCATAGCTAATCAGTGTTTTCAAACCTGAATCGGCAAATGTAACAGCAACCAAACCAAAGATACCTACAGGTGCAAAGTTAATCACTAAACGGATTACTTTATTCACCGCATCAGCAGCATCGGATAAGAAAACTTTGGTGGTATCTGATGCATGGCGAAATGCAATACCCAAGGCAACAGCCCAAGCTAAGATTCCAATGAAATTTGCTTCTGAAATGGCTGTAACAGGGTTTGCGACAAAACTTAATAATAAGTTTTTCAAGATTTCAGCAAGACTGCCTGGCGGAACAAGATTTTCTGCAGCAACATCCAAAATTAATGTACTTGGGAATACAATACTGACAATCACGGCACTAAGCGCTGCAAAGAACATACCCAAAGCGTACATCAATATAATTGGTTTAATGTATGCATTACTGCTACCCACTTTGAAATTTGCAATGGATGACAGCACAAGTACAAAGACCAGTATCGGTGCTACGGATTTCAATGCCTTAATGAATAAATCACCAAGCAAACTTAAATAGGGTGCAACGCCTGGAGCAACAACAGCAACCAATACACCTAAAATAATGGCGATAATAATTCGGGTTACTAAACTCAAGCGTGTAAATGCTGAAAACATAGGAGAGCCTTGTCAGAATTACAATGACAAAATGATGAAAATTAGCCCTGTATTTTATACGAAAATGTGGAATGCTTAAAAAATAATTTAATTTAAAAATAAACCTTTGTTTTTTATAATCTATTTTTGTGTATTAAAATGTAAACCCTTCAAAACTCACTGTTTATCAAATTCGCATTGATTAAACAGTGAGCTAATAGGCCTTTAAATTTGGTACTCAGAACTGGCTGTCGCAAGCTCTGTAACGGCTTGATAGTGGGTGAGAAAAATTTGACCACTCAAATGCGTGAGTAATTTTGAGTGCTGCAATTTGTCCATGACAGGGCCTTTGACCTCGGAAAAATGCAGTCGAATATCTAATTTTGATAATTCAGCATTTAAATCTTCCAACATTTCTAAGGCACTGAGGTCAATTGAACTGACGCTTGAGCAGTTGATAACAACATGCTCTAGATCAATATTTTCACTGACTTCATTGATCAGGAAACCTTTAAGCGTATTGGCATTTAAAAACGAGATATTTTCATCTATACGGAGCGACAGAATATGTGGTGCGGTATAGACATGATGGCGCTGTACATTGCGGAAGTGCTGTGTGCCCTCGACTAAACCGATCACCGCAATGTGTGGACGACTGATGCGCCATAACAACAGAATAAAAGTAGAAATGATGCCAATAATGAGACCTGTAGAAATATCGATACACACCACACCGAAAAAGGTCACCCACATCGCAATCCCGTCAGCTTTTGAATAACGCCATGTATCCACAAAAGGTTTAAAGTCGACTAATTTCCAAATGGAAACAATAATCGTGGCCGCCAAAATGACTAAAGGTAAGTCTTGGAAAAAACCAGTGAAGTAGAGACTGACAACGATAATCAGCAATGACGACAACACGCCAGCCATCGGTGTTTTTGCACCTGCATCTGCATTAACAACTGTACGCGATAAGCTACCCGTCACAGGAAAGGCAGAGCTAACACCTGCGCTTAGATTGGCTAAACCTAAAGCGATCAACTCTTGGTTACTATTGAGTTGGCTGCGTTGTTGTAAGGCAGTGGCTTGGGCGATAGACAGTGACTCAACAAAACTGATCATGGCAATCATTGTTGCACCGGGCAGTAAGGTTTGTACCAGTTCCCAGTTCCAATGTGGAAAGCTTAAGGGTGGAAAACCTGAAGGAATTTCACCGACAGTTTTAATGCCGACATTTTGCAGGTCAAATAACATCACCGATGCAATCGAGATCACCACTAATATTAGTGGCAGTGCTTTACTTAGAAAGGCTGTAGAGCCGAATCTAGATTGAATTGATTGAGTCGCCAATATTTTCGGCACATAGATTAAAAACAGTATGGCCAGCACACCAAAGATGAGTGAAGCAAAGTGAGTTAAACTCAGGTATTCCCACAGACTTAAAACAAACTCAGGGATGTTGTTGGCTTTTAGCGGGACATCGACGAGAAACTTAAACTGACCGAGCGCAATGAGCAGAGCCGAGGCAATAATGAAGCTTTTAATGACAGGATGACTGATCAACTGAATTAAAAAACCAAAACGTAGTACACCCAAAAGTAGAGAAATCAGTCCGACCATTAAGGCCAAAAGTGTAGCGGCTTCAATATAAACAGGCGAACCGACTTCAAATAGTGGATTGAGCGTGGCGAAGGTCATCATCGAAATGATTGCCACAGGGCCAATCGATAAGGTTGAGCTTCCACCAATGAGTGCGTAGACAATCATCGGTAAAATACTGGCATATAAACCCATGATTGGGGGTAAACCTGCCAGCATGGAATACGCCATACCTTGAGGGACTAACATGGCAATCACGATCAGCGAAGCAAGTACATCAGATTTAAATTTCACAGTGCTGTAGTGCTGTAACCACTGCCAAGCAGGAAATTTCTGTAAGAAATGAGGTTTTAAATCTGACATAAACTTATCTAAATCACAATTTCATATATATTATGCATAAAAAATGCTAAGAAGTCTTGTGCAATAAATTTGACCGTACAATATTGCAGTACATTTGTGGGATATATAAGAAACCATCATTCTAAATGAATTAATGAAAAGTATGAGCTGATTTAAAGCTTTGGATATTCGAAATAGATATAGATATTTTGAAGAAGTATTGCGGTAAATTAAGGTATTGAATTGCTGTCCATTGCGATAATTCATCTATAGTGGTGCAAGAACAGCATGTCTGGCTTGAAATTTTAAAATAACTGAGTGTTATTTATAAGATTGGTTGCAATACAATTGGTAAAGAGTATTGAGAACTTGAACTAAATTTGCATCTTTAATTGAATAATAAATTTGCTTTCCATCACGACGCGTGGTCACAACATCACTTTTGCGTAACATCATCAGTTGTTGTGAGAGGGTTGGCTGTTTAATATCAGTGATTTCTTCAATCTGAGACACATTCAATTCTTGCTGTGCTAGATGACATAAAATTAGTAGACGATCCGTATTTGCCAGCGACTTTAAAACGCCCACGACTAATTCGGCAGAATCACGCATAGTAGTGATTTCCAGATCGGTATTCATTGGATATGTCCATACGATTAACAACAGCTCAAGTATACGGATATCACGGCTTAATACATTGAATAAATAAGACAATTTCTATGGTTTTTTATGAAATCAAATATCATTAATTTTTATAAGTTTAAATTTAGTTAATCAGTTAAATTTATTGCTTGATTTTAGTGCAAGCTTTCACAAAATGCACATAAATATAAGACATTAGCTTAAAAAATCATGCACACTTTGAAAATAATTGTATCATCTAAAGATCGTATTCAATAAATACACAAGGGATAAATAGTCATGACAACAGATTCAGCTTTTCCAGCAACGAGTAATTTAGGTATCGCAGTATATAGTAATAACGCTGAAGCGATTGGTAATACACCTTTAGTTCGTATTAATCGTGCGATTCAGTCAGAAGCAACGGTCTTGGCTAAAGTTGAAAGCCGTAACCCAGCATTTTCAGTGAAATGTCGTGTAGGTGCAGCTCTCATTGCAGATGCAGAAGAAAAAGGTTTATTAAAACCGGGTATGCATATTGTAGAACCTACAAGTGGCAATACAGGCATTGCTTTGGCATTTGTTGCAGCAGCGAAAGGTTATGCAATTACATTAACCATGCCAGCAAGTATGAGTATCGAACGCCGTAAGGTGTTGAAATCTTTTGGTGCAAATCTCGTATTGACTGAACCTGCTAAAGGCATGAAAGGTGCAGTCGAAGAAGCACAGCGCCTCGTTGCCGAACATCCTGAAACGTATTATTTACCACAACAGTTTGAAAACCCTGCAAACCCTAAAATTCATGAATTGACCACTGGCCCAGAAATTTGGGAAGCAACTGGTGGTAAAGTGGATATTTTAGTATCGGGCGTAGGTACAGGTGGTACGATTTCTGGCATTTCAAGTTATTTTGAAAAAGTGAAAAATCAGCCGCTTTATTCTGTTGCGGTAGAACCTGCTGAATCTCCGATTATTGCCCAAGCGAAAAAAGGCGAAACACTTACTCCTGGGCCACACAAAATTCAAGGGATTGGCGCTAACTTTATTCCGGGTAACTTAGATCTAGACCTTGTTGATGAAGTGATCGGTATTGAAAGTGCTGAAGCAATTGAGTGGGCGCGTAAAACGGCAACTCATGACGGTATTTTAGTGGGTATCTCTAGTGGCGCGGCAATGGCAGCTGCGGCAAAACTTGCTGCACGTCCTGAGAATGCAGGCAAAACCATTGTGGTTATTTTACCGGATGGTGGTGAACGTTACCTTTCTTCAGTTTTATTTGAAGATATTAGTGCTGACTAATAATTCTGACATGAAAAAAAGCCCGTTCATTTGAATGGGCTTTTTTATTGATGATTTTGTTATTTATAAGTGTCTTAAGCCGCGTCTTGATCATCGTTTTTGGCATTTTTATGTTTTATTTTTCGTTTAGGTGGTTCATGTCCTAACTTTCGAGCGATGTATTTAAACAGGAAGCCTAAGAGTATGCATATCGTGACAGCAGGGATAACCACTTGAGTGAGCCAAACATCAATATGATCTAGACTCCAACTTAATATTAAAAATAAAAAAGCACACAAATATGCGCAGTTAAAGCAAATGTTCGACAGTTTGTACATGCGAAAGAGAGTAATTCGTTTGGTAGTCACGAATCTCTATCTTACTGAATAATGAGGAAGTGTGTAGTTTTAATATCAGAAAAACAAACTAATTGAATAATCAATATTCAATATTATTGATTATATTTTTGAATCTACGAAATTTTTTATATCGCGAAGAAAAGCCGTGCTGTGAGTCAGAAAAACTTGACCTTCCCATTATGGTAAAGTTTAAGCTATAAGCCAAAACAAGCACATATAATTGGGATGTTGCCATGACAGATTCGACAGAACGCAAACTTTTTGACGGCACACTTGCTATTGAAGGGATGACCTGTGCTTCTTGTGTGGCACGGGTCGAAAAAGCCTTAAAAAAAGTCGATGGCATCACTGATGCTCAAGTGAATTTAGCCACTGAAACAGCACATGTTCAGAGCGATAAAAGTGTGGATTATCCGGCGGTGATTCAGGCCGTTGAAAAGTCTGGTTTTGGTGTCGCACAGAAGCAGATTGAACTTGAAATTGAAGGGATGACTTGCGCATCGTGTGTGGCACGTGTTGAAAAAGCCTTAAAGACAGTTCCAGAAGTCATCGATGCAAAAGTGAATTTGGCAACTGAAAAAGCCACGATTACAGCATTGGTATCTGTTGAAAATTCTGCATTGGCGAAGTCCGTAGAAAAAGCAGGTTTTCATATTGCACAGCCCAATATTGAATTAAATATTGACGGTATGACCTGTGCTTCATGTGTAGCACGAGTCGAAAAAGCTTTAAACGCTGTAGATGGTGTCAATAAAGCAACGGTAAATTTAGCCAGTGAAAAAGCCTTTGTTCAGGCTCCCGCTTCAAAAACACAAGAATTGATCGCGGCAGTTAAAAAAGCGGGATATAGTGCGACCGTTGCTACGCAGCAACAGCCGACAATGGCAGAAAAAAAAGCCGATGAAGCTCGGTTACTCAAACGTGATTTAATCATCGCACTGGTACTTGCTGTTCCTGTTTTTATCTTGGAGATGGGATCACACATGATTCCAGCTTTTCATCATTTTATTGCGCATAATTTAGGGACACAAAATAGTTGGTATATTCAGTTTATATTAACCACTTTGGTCTTAATCCTACCCGGAAGACGCTTTTATCTGCATGGCATACCAGCACTTGCCCGACTTGCCCCGGATATGAATTCTTTGGTCGCAGTCGGGACTTTATCTGCTTATAGTTTTTCTTGTGTTGCCACGTTTGCCCCGCAATTATTACCGCAAGGTACCGTTCATGTGTACTTTGAAGCAGCTGCAGTAATTGTGGCGTTGATTCTGTTGGGGCGTTTTATGGAGGCGAAAGCCAAAGGTAAAACATCGCAAGCTATTCAATACTTAGTCGGCATGCAACCTAAAACTGCACGTGTAGAGCAATCTGGTAGCTATATAGATTTGCCGATTAGTGATGTTGAAACAGGCATGCTGATTGAAATACGGCCTGGTGAACGTTGCCCAGTCGATGGTGCTGTAGTGTCTGGGAACAGTTATATTGATGAATCCATGATCAGTGGCGAGCCAATTCCTGTCGAGAAAAAAGCCGGTGATCAAGTTGTCGGTGGAACCATTAACCAAAATGGGGCATTGAAAATACAAGCCACTGCGGTGGGTCAAGATTCTGTTTTGGCACAAATTATCCATATGGTCGAACAGGCTCAGGGTTCAAAATTACCGATTCAAGCTTTGGTGGATAAAGTCACGTTATGGTTTGTACCAGTGGTGATGGCGTTGGCCTTGATCACCTTTTTAGTTTGGTATGTTGTAGGACCTGAACCGAGTTTAACCTATGCTTTAGTCAATGCTGTAGCAGTACTGATCATCGCATGCCCATGTGCAATGGGTTTGGCAACACCAACGTCTATTATGGTCGGTACAGGGCGAGGTGCAGAGCTTGGAGTATTGTTCCGTAAAGGTGAAGCCTTACAACAACTCAAAAATACACAAGTGGTTGCAGTTGATAAAACAGGGACATTGACGGAAGGTAAACCGAAACTAACTGATTTTGAAGTCACTGAAGCTTTTGATAAAGATCGCGTATTTCAGTTATTGGCCTCTGTAGAGCAGAAATCTGAGCATCCGATTGCCTATGCCATCGTTCACGCTGCAAAAGAGATGCAAGTGCAACTTTTAGAGGTTGAGCATTTTGATTCCGTGACTGGTGCTGGGATTCAGGCCGTTGTTGAAGGACAAAGCATTTTTATCGGTGCAGATCATTTGATGCATAAACTTGGTTTAGATACACAAATCTTTTCATCACTGGCGGAACGCATGGGCAATGAAGGGAAAACCCCGCTCTATGTATCGATCGATCAACAGCTTGCTGCCATTGTTGCTGTTGCCGACCCGATCAAAACCACAACCTTTACAGCCATTCAAGCTTTGCATGATTTAGGACTGAAAGTGGCGATGATTACAGGCGACAACCGACATACTGCTTCTGCCATAGCACGACAGTTGAAAATTGATCATGTGATTGCTGAAGTGATGCCAGATCAAAAAGTGCAATCTGTACAACAATTGCAAAAAGAACATGGTGTTGTTTGTTTTGTGGGCGATGGTATTAATGATGCGCCTGCACTTGCTCAAGCAGATGTGGGCATGGCGATTGGTACAGGGACAGATGTGGCGATAGAGGCCGCGGACGTTGTGCTTATGTCGGGTAATTTACAAATGGTGCCGACAGCAATCGCACTGAGTACTGCGACGATGAATAATATTCGCCAAAACCTATTTTGGGCATTTATTTACAATGCAGCATTGATTCCTGTCGCTGCAGGTGTGTTATATCCATTCTTTGGCATATTGCTTTCACCTATGTTCGCAGCTGGTGCAATGGCACTTTCATCGGTGTTTGTTGTGTCAAATGCCTTGCGTTTAAAAGCATTTAAAGGGCCAGTTTTTCAGGAGTCTTAAGATGAATATTGGACAAGCAGCGAAAGCATCGGGCATTTCTGCAAAAATGATCCGCTATTATGAATCGATTGGGCTGTTAAATAATGCGCAGCGCACCGATGCCGGCTATCGAGTTTACTCGGAAGCCGATATTAAAACCTTGAGTTTCTTAAGACATGCGCGTGATTTAGGTTTTTCTTCTGAACAAATGAAAGATTTACTTGGACTTTGGAAAAATCAAAGTCGGCAAAGTGTAGAAGTTAAAGCATTGGCGTTAAAACATATCCAGACCTTAAATCAAAAAATCGCAGACTTACAGGCCATGGTTGAGATCTTGCAACAATCTGTAGATGGCTGTGCCGGTAATGATCAAGCCGATTGTACGATTTTAAATCAAATCGAAACGGGCATGGCTGAGTGCTGCCATACATCGAAGATTTAAACTTGCTTGACCTTACAATCGTGGCAAGGTTTATAGTGTTGTTATTAGAAAAGAAGGATGAATATCATGAAATTTCGTATTGATAATATGACATGCGGTGGTTGTGCCCGTAGCGTGACAGCAACGATTAAAGACTTAGACGAAAATGCAACAGTCACTATTGATGTAGCCACTAAATTAGTTGACGTTGAATCTAGTGTTAGCGCAGAGCAATTGATTAGCGCTTTAACCGAAGATGGTTTCCCACCTGTGATTGCATAACTTTGATATTGTCGAATGAATAAAAAAGCCGAACAATTGTTCGGCTTTTTTATTTATAAATCAATTTTATACGGCTGAAATTTTATCTGGCGTCATCAGCGCCTGATTAATATATAGCTTGATTAAGCGTTCACGTGAACCGATTGATTTTTGATAATGCGTTGAATTGAGGAGTAGGGATGCACCATAAGTGACCGTCCAAATATAGGATAAATAATCACGAATCGACATTGCGCTTTCAAGTGATTTTAGATAATCACTGGTCATATCCTTAATTTCAATAATACGTTCTTCACGAACACGATAGAGCTCTTCAAATAACTCTTTTAATTTACGCTCATTATTGGTTAAGCGTTCTTCAATGACATGTAATAATATAGTTCTATTAGAATTTAACATATTATAAAGCATATATTGTGAAACATAAGTTTTAATATCATGATTATATTTTTTTGAAATTTCTAATAATCGTTTTTCATTTAAGATAATCAGTTCTAAATATAATTGGTTTTTACTTTTAAAATGTTTATAAATCGTGCCTTTGGCAATATCTAGTTCACAAGCTAACTCACTTAAGGTGATGTCTTGATTATTATCTAATAGCAGGGTTTCTGCCATGGCTAAAATTTTTTCCTTGCGAAGGATAAAATTTTGTTGGCGTACTGAACTCATGATAACTGTTCCATAAACATCTTGAGGGTGAACAAGCCTAGCTTAAGCTAAATCTTGTGAATCTTACATTCCACTATGGTCTCAAATATTACATAAATTGGTTTAAAAATAAACACATTAGTAGAGTGCGTAAAACATATAGAATTCATAGCATAAAATTAATGTCAATAAAACTGAACCCTTGAGGTCATTTTTTTGAAATAAAATTCCATTTTTATTTTTTTTAATTTATTGTCTTTTCGCTTTTACAACAAAAGCAGCATTTAACAAAACGGTCTTGGTTGTTATGTTATTAATACAACCTAAATTAAACATGATTATAGGTACTATTATGTTTGGTTTTAATCAATTACCAATTATAAATTTAGTCAATTCAATAAATTTATTTAATTGTAATAAAATAATGCTGCTCAAAATATCAGGTGGTTATTTTCCACTTGTCGGTAAAAACACGTTATCTATATTCTTTTTAGATATCTATCTGAAAAAACAGATCTTTAAAAAATCCACACAAAATTGATTTGATGATTTTGTGCGGGAGCGTGCAACTTTAAAAAAGTACTTTGTCAAAGACGCTGACAAAGCCTGTAGAAAAGGAAAGTACAATGCCAATATACAATGCGCCGTTAAAGGACATGGACTTCATCTTAAATGATGTATTCAATGCAGATGAGTTCTGGCAGTCAAATGAAAACTTAGCTCATATTGATATGGCGACTGCAAATGCCATTTTAGAAGAAATGGCTAAGTTTTCTAAAAACGTTATTCTAGACTTGAACCGTACTGCAGATGAAGAAGGTGGTGCGCAGTTTAGTAATGGTGTTGTTACTACGCCTACAGGGTTTAAAGATGCTTTTAAACAATTCGCTGAAGGTGGTTGGGTTGGTTTAGGCGCTTCTGAAGAATGGGGCGGCCAAAACATGCCGAAAATGTTGACAGTACTTGCTGACGAAATGATTTGGAGTACCAATCCATCATTTATGTTGTATCCACTACTGACTGTGGGTGCAGGTATGGCGATTAATGACCGTGCTTCGCAAGAGCAAAAAGAAACCTATCTTCCAAAATTTTATACGGGTGAATGGTCAGGCACTATGTGTTTAACTGAACCACATTCAGGGACTGATTTGGGGATCATTAAAACCAAAGCAGAGCCGAATGAAGATGGTTCATTTAACATTACAGGCACGAAAATTTTCATCACCAGTGGTGAACATGATCTGTGTGAAAACATCATCCATCTTGTGTTAGCAAAAACGCCAAATGCACCTGCGGGTTCACGTGGTATTTCATTGTTTATCGTTCCAAAATTCCATGTCAATGCCGATGGCTCAGTCGGTGAACGTAATGCCGTATCAGCGGGTTCAATTGAGCACAAGATGGGTATTAAAGGTTCTGCAACGTGTGTCATGAACTTCGATGGCGCCAAAGGTTATATCGTTGGTAAAGAAAACGAAGGTCTTGCGGCGATGTTTGTCATGATGAACTACGAACGTTTATCGATGGGTATCCAAGGGATTGGCGCAGCAGAATTTGCTTACCAAAATGCTGCACAGTATGCGACTGATCGTCTACAAGGTCGTTCTGCGACAGGTGTGAAATCTCCTGAAAAACCAGCAGACTCTATTTTAGTACATGGTGATGTACGTCGTATGTTGTTGAATGTACGCGCCAACAACGAAGCATCTCGTGCATTTGCTGTGTATGTTGGTCAGCAACTGGATATTACAAAATATTCAACTGACGAAGCTGCAGTGAAAAAAGCCAATGACCGCGTGGCTTTATTGACACCTATTGCAAAAGCCTACCTAACAGATACAGCCCTACAAGCTACTTTAGAAGCGCAAATGTGCTTTGGTGGTCATGGCTATATCCGTGAATGGGGTATGGAGCAATGCATTCGTGACTTACGTATTTCACAGATTTACGAAGGCACAAATGGCGTACAAGCGATTGATTTAATTGGACGCAAAACCACGAAATGTAATGGTGCATTTATTGCCGAATACATTGCTGAAATTCGTGACTTTGCTGCAACCATGGCTGATTCAAAAGTTAAATCTGCAGCATTGCAAGTTTCTGACGAAGTTGAAGCATTAACGCAATTCATTGTAGAACAATCTAAGACCACCCCAGACTTTAGCAGTTCGGTGGCAGTCGATTACCTGCACGCTGTTGGTTTACTCAGCTTCGTTTATATGTTTGCGCGTATTAGCAAAGCTGCGGCTGCAAAACCAGAGAGCTTCTTCCAAAACAAACTGGTACTCGCAGATTTCTATGTTGAGAAAGTTCTACCTGACCTTGCTGCTCGTGCTCAACGCATTAAAGCAGGTTCTGAACTTATCATGCAGCTATCTGAAGAATACTTCACCGCTCAATCTTAAGGTTTCATCGAAACCACTGTGAAAAACATTAAGATGGAAAATCTGAGGAACCAGTCATGGTTCCTTGCGGTTAAAAGATTTAAAACAGGATGAAATAAGAAATGATTGTAATTGTAGATGGCGTACGTACAGCGATGGGTGGTTTTCAGGGTTCACTTTCATCTTGTACAGCCCCAGACTTAGGTGCTGCAGCGATTCAAGCTGTTGTTGCACGTGCAGGTTTAGAACCTACAGATATTGACGAAGTTATTTTTGGCTGTGTATTACCGGCTGGTCTTAAACAAGGTCCTGCACGCCAAGCGATGCGTCAAGCAGGTTTACCAGATACAACGGGTGCCACCACGATTAATAAAATCTGTGGTTCAGGCATGAAGGCGGTGATGCAAGCAGCTGATGCGATTAAAGCCGGTTCGGCCAATATTGTGGTAGCAGGTGGTATGGAGTCGATGTCAAATGCGCCATATTTACTTGAAAAAGCGCGTTCAGGCTATCGTATGGGTCATGGTAAAACCACAGACCACATGTTCCAAGAAGGCTTAGAAGATGCTGAGACAGGTTTGTCGATGGGCATCCTTGCACAAGATATGGCAGATAAAAAAGGCTATACCCGTGAACAGCAAGATGCTTTTGCCATCAACTCACTCAATAAAGCCGTTGCAGCGATTCAAGGTGGTTTCTTTAAAAATGAAATCGTGCCGGTTACCGTTAAAAGCCGTAAAGGTGACGTCGTTGTTGACACAGATGAACAGCCTTTAAGTGCTAAGCCTGAAAAAATCCCTACACTGCGTCCTGCATTCAAAAAAGACGGCACGATCACAGCTGCCAATGCCAGCTCAATTTCTGACGGTGCATCTGCTTTGGTGGTTACATCAGAAGAAACGGCCCAAGCACGTGGTTTAACACCACTGGCAAAAGTCGTTGCTTATGCTACAAATTCACAGCATCCGTCAGAGTTCACGATTGCTCCAGTCGGTGCTATTGAGAAAGTACTTGCACAAGCCGGTTGGGATGCACAAGAAGTTGACCTGTGGGAAGTCAATGAAGCATTTGCCATGGTTACAATGCTGGCGATTGATGGATTTAACTTAGATGAAGCAAAAGTGAACATTCATGGTGGTGCTTGCTCACTTGGTCACCCACTAGGTTCATCAGGTTCACGTATTATTGTGACGCTGATTCATGCCTTAAAACGCACTGGCGGTAAAAAAGGTGTCGCAGCACTGTGTATTGGTGGCGGTGAAGCAACTGCAATTGCGGTTGAACTGATTTAATTTGCCTCAATTTATATAAGTAAGCTTTTAGATAAGTACGTTTTTAGATAAGCAATAACAAACGCTATCTCAGTTCGCTGGGATGGCGAAAAAAGATGTTTATTTTGAGATATTTATTTTTTGAGATTTAATTATGAATGGTTTAGATCGCATTCGCTTACTCTCCCTTCGCGACAAAGTAATGTCTGCTGAAAAAGCGATTGAGTTAATTCAAGATGGTTCAGTGGTTGGTTTAAGTGGTTTTGGTGGTGCAGGTGAGGCAAAGACGGTTCCATTGGCACTTGCAGATCATGCAGTTTCACATCCTCTTCGTATCACGTTGGCAACGGGTGCTAGTTTAGGAAATAGTATCGATGGTCGCCTCAATGCGGCGCATGCGATAGAACGTCGTTATCCGTATCAGGCAGATCCTGGTTTACGTAAAGCCATTAACGCTGGCGAGGTCATGTATATTGACCAACACTTGTCTGAAATGGCCGATAATATTCGTCATCATAATTTACCGCGCATTAATGTGGCCGTTATTGCAGCGACTGCAATTACAGAAGATGGTCAAGTTATTCCGACAGGTTCATGTGGTAACTCAGCCAATTTCATTGAAATGGCAGATCATGTGATTATTGAAATTGATAATACGATTAACCCAGTGCTCGAAGGTGTACATGATATTTATGTGCCGAAAGCGCGACCAAACCGTGGGCCAATTCCACTGACTCAGGTCGGTGAACGTATTGGTACGATTGGGATCAATGTCAGCCCCGATAAGATTTCAGCTATTGTGTTGAATGATCTGCCAGATACCCAGTTTAAAATGGATGAACCTGATGCTGAAACCCTAGCGATTGCTCAGCATCTGATTGATTTCTTTGAAGGTGAAGTGGCAGCAGGGCGTTTGCCTGAAAATTTAGGCCCGCTACAGTCAGGTGTGGGTTCGATTGCAAATGCTGTATTCGCAGGTTTTGAGCATTCGAATTTTCATGATTTGGAAATGTATTCAGAAGTACTACAAGATTGTACTTTCCAGCTAATTGATTCTGGAAAAATGAAATTTGCCTCAGGCTGTTCAATGACGCTGTCTGAGCCTTGCGCACAGCATGTGATGAACAATTTTGATCAGTACAAAGATAAAATTGTGTTACGTCCACAAGAGCTATCTAATAACCCTGAAATCATTCGACGTTTAGGCATTATCGCGATTAATACGGCGCTTGAGTTTGATATTTACGGAAACGTAAATTCGACCCATGTGACGGGTACGAAAATGATGAACGGTATCGGTGGTTCAGGAGACTTTACTCGTCATGCGCACATTGCCATTTTCGTGACTAAGTCGATTGCAAAAGGCGGTGCGATTTCATCTGTCGTGCCAATGGTGAGTCATACCGACCACACTGACCACGACGTTGACATCGTAGTTACAGAGCAGGGCTTGGCAGATTTACGTGGTCTTTCACCACGTGAGCGTGCACGTAAAGTCATTGAAATCTGTGCACATCCAGATTATCGCGCAGCATTGTTGAGCTACTTTGAACGCGCATGTGAGCGTGGTGGTCAAACGCCGCATATTTTAAAAGAGGCTTTATCTTGGCATGCCACTTTTGAAGAAACTGGTTCAATGCGTCAAATCGTATAAATCTAAAGATTGAAAATATTTAAATAAGCCCACAATCAAGTGGGCTTATTTATTATGAAAGACTACAAATGTTTCAAAACATGACAAAAGAAAAACAGCGCCACTTAGTTTGAAACTTTTGCACAACATGAACGGTCTTAAGTTCTCTTCAAGGCTTTCTATAATGCAAAACTCATTGACAAAGAAGGTCAGTATTTTGAAAAAGATTCAATTATTTTCTGCGATGTTGTTCGCAGTTCTCCTCACTGCATGTAAACAAAGTCCAGCGCCTGATTATGCTGGAACATGGCAAAATACCGCAGTAGATCCGCAACTTGAAAATGCGCTGATTATTAGTAAAAATGGTGAAAACTATTTCATTACCAATACTTTAAAAGATAAACAAAGTGGTAAATCTGAAAAGAAAAATCCTGTACCTGCATCTGTTGCTGAATCTGGTCTACTCGCTGTAAACTCTGGTACAGGTGCTGTTGAATTTGCGATTGACAAAAAAACTGGAAATTTAGTCGGGTCTGGATCAATTTATAAAAAAGTAAAATAGATCAATTATATATTGATGCCAAAATATCAAAAGCAGCCTCTAAATTGGGCTGCTTTTTTAACTTTAAAGCGAATGTTTATTTGCTTTAACTCAGTTCAGAACCGAAGAGAAATCATGGATAAAATAATCCGCTTTATTTTTGATTTGCTCAATTTCGTGCTCTGAATATGCATCATACACGGCAACCACTTCAATGCCTGCTGCATTTGCAGCTTCTACACCAATGAGTGAATCTTCAAAAATTAAACATTCTTCAGGTCGAACTGCAAAATGTTGAATCGCCTGTAAATAGACTTCAGGATGCGGCTTAATATTTTTGACACTTTCACGGGTCAGGATCAGATCAAAACTATTTTCAAAATGCAGCTTTGGATAAATGTTGATATTTTTTTGATATCGATAAATATTTTGCAAGCTGGTCGTGGTGGTAATTGCCACCTGAATGCCTTGCTCAATGAGCTGTTGAACAAATAACGCTGCATGTGGTTTAAGCAAGATGATATGTTCTAAAAAATGCTGTGAAATGGCATATCGTTGCTGTTTGATTTGATCTGCTGTGTGTTGTTCAATCTTATAAGTATCTTTTAGATAGTTACAGTACATTAAGTAAGGGTCTGGTGTGTTTTTAAATAATTGCAGCTGAATGTCACGTTCACGTTGAATTAAATCCAATTGGATGGTTTGTCCAGTCAACTGTTGAATCAAATCTGCGTCGACCTGATTCCACACGCCAACAGAGTCGATAAGTGTGCCATCTAAATCAAAACAAACCAGTTTTTTTCCTTGAAGCATGTTGATATCCAAATTCGAGCTGTGTCTATTATGCGGACGGATTGGAGTGTTGAAAAGCCAAATGCAACTGATCAGGCTTAAACTGGCGTTTCATCTGCAATAAAAGTAATATTTCGTTATTGGCTTTTTGTATAATTCAGCAGATGATGCACAGCATAACTTGCAATATTTAATTAGGGATTAAATCTTTCGTGTTTGAATTGGACTGTAAACTTCTTAGCATTTTTTTTCATGTTTATAAGTACAAAAATGTGTCACAAGCTGCTGAACACTTGCAGATGAGTCAGCCTACAGTCAGTAATATTTTAAATAAAATACGACAGCATTATAACGACCCCTTATTTTTACGTATCGGCAATGAAATGGTGCCTACGGAGTTATCGCGTCAATTATTTCCTTTAGTTAGCGAAGCCTTGAGTAAAGTCGAAGCCATTAATAATTTTACGATTAATTTTGATCAAGCCATTTCAGATCAACAATTTACTTTGGCCATGACCGATGTTTCGCATTTGGTTTTATTGCCTAAAATCAGCCAATATCTAAAAAAACACGCGCCACAAATACGTCTGAATGTACGCCCGATTACCACTGAAACCAGTTATCAAATGGCGAATGGTGAAATTGATTTAGCATTGGGGTTTTTACCACATTTGGAAAGCGGTTTTTATCAACAAAAACTGTTTGAGCAATATTATGTGGTGATTGCAGCTAAGGATCATCCACGATTAACGGGTGACACCATTACAACTGAGCAATATTTATCAGAGTCGCATATTGATATTGATGCTGGGATGGGGCACTACCATATTGAAAATGAGTTGCTTAACCTTGATTTAAAACGTGATATTTTGATGCGTTTACCTAGTTATTTAGGTGTGGGTTTGGTTGTGCAAGACACTGATGCGATTGCTACTGTGCCGTACTACTTGAGTGAAGTATTGCTTTCACGCGGTAACTTAAAAATATTTGATGCGCCGATTGCATTTCCAACCTATGGCGTGAAGCAATATTGGCATATGTCCTGCCATCATAAAACCAGCCATCAATGGCTACGTCATATGTTCCATGAAATCTTAGTGAAGTAAAAAATATCATTAAAAGATCTCGCGCAGAAAATTGATTGCTAGACGTTTAGTGAATAAAAGCATAAGTATTCCACTAATCGATAAATGCAATTTTGTGATAAATATTGTCAATTAACTTTTTTTTCATCATAAAGCTGACTGATTAGTATGTGAATTAGTTATCACTTTTTATAAAAAAATATGAGCAGCAAATCAAAACCTTTAATTATTACGGCGATCGTCATTGTGGCGATTGCTGCTTTTGTTTATTTTCAAACTAAAAAATCTACTCCTGACACTTCAACGGCTGCAATTGCGCAAAAAGATCAAAAAGCGGTAGTTATTGCGTATCAAACAGGCGTTGATCCGAGCAAAGTGGCACAGGCCAATGGCGATTATGAAAAAGACAGCCAACAAAAAATTGAGTGGAAAAAATTTGATACGGGTGCCGATGTTGTAAATGCGCTCGCTTCTGGAGATGTCAGTATAGGCAATATTGGTACCAGTCCTTTAGCGGCTGCAGCCAGCCGTGATTTACCTATAGAGGTATTTTTTGTGGCAGCCAAACTTGGTGCTTCAGAAGCCTTAGTGGTGAGCAATAAATCAGGCATTCAAAAACCTGAAGACTTAAAAGGCAAAACCATTGCTGTGCCTTTTGTTTCTACAGCACATTACAGCCTGCTTTCTGCATTGAAGCATTGGAATCTGTCAGAGTCTGACGTCAAAATTATTAACTTACGCCCACCTGAAATTTCTGCGGCGTGGGAACGTGGCGATATTGACGCGACTTATGTATGGGAACCTGCTTTAAGCAAGGCGAGTGCCACAGGTAAAGTTCTGACCGATTCTAAGCAAGTTGCAGAATGGGGCGCACCAACCTTTGATGTATGGGTAGTTCGTAAAGACTTTGCAGAGCAAAATCCAGAGTTTTTAAAATCTTTCGTTCAAACTTCTTTAAAGAAAATAGATGAATACAATCAAGATCCGAAAGCGTTTGAAGCGAATACTGCTTATATCAATAGCATTGCGCAATTAACCGGTTCTGATGCGAAAGATATTCCATTACTGCTATCAGGCAATATTTATTTGAACCAGCAGCAGCAAGCTCAAAGTTTCAGCACAGATTTTGCCAAGAATATTTTAGATACAGCGACCTTTTTAAAAGCCCAAGGCAAAGTAGATAAAGTCAAAGCCGACTATAAAGGCAATGTAACAGCCTTATTTGTTCAGCCTTAAGGATGTGAAAATGAGTATCTTAAAAGCGGAAAATATTAGCCTTACCTATCCTGAACAAGAGGTGGCTGTACTAAAAAATATCAATTTGGACGTTCCTGAATCGACTTTAACAGTTGTACTTGGCGAGTCTGGCTGCGGCAAAACGACGCTTTTAAATATTTTGGCGGGTTTTCAACAGGTGAGTGCAGGCCAAGTCAAAATTGATGATGAAGTTTTAACTGGCCCAGATGCAAGACGAGCAGTGGTCTTTCAAGAACATGCTTTGCTGCCGTGGCTTAATGTGTCAGATAACGTGGCATTTTCCTTGAAATTAAAAGGCTTAAAAAGTACGGAGATAAAGTCACAAGTTGCATCTATTTTAAATACCGTCGGGCTTTCGCATGTGGCAAATGCCAATATCTGGGAGCTTTCAGGCGGGATGAAACAGCGCGTTGGTATTGCACGTGCCTTGATTAGTCATGCCCCGTTTATTTTGCTGGATGAACCATTTGCATCACTCGATGCATTTACCCGCGAAAGCATGCAGGAGTTTGTGCTGAATTTATGGATTAAAGAGAAAAAAGGTTTCTTCCTAATTACCCATGATATTGAAGAGGCGCTTTTATTAAGCAAAAAATTGGTACTGATGACAGCGCGCCCGGGGACAATTGTTGAAACGCTCAAGCTGGATTTTGCTGAGCGCTATAGAAACGGTGAATCTATACGTGCGATTAAATCTGATCCGCAGTTTATTCAGCTGCGTGAAATGTTGTTTGAACGCTTAAAAGCGCAAAAATTACATGCGGTGGAGTCTTAATATGAATACACAAATTCAAAAATTAAATAAGGCTCATCTAAGCGAAAATCGTGCAGAAACAGCAGCATTAAACAAAAGTTCCTCTATTTCTATATTTAGAAAAAAATTACCACTTATTGTAAGCATCGGCAGCGTGCTGAGCTTGCTGGTGCTTTGGTTTGTCTTAACCACTTTGAAAATTATTCCTGAGCTGTTTTTACCAAGTCCAGCAGCGGTATGGCAGAAGTTTATTGAAGTCAGCCAGCAAGGTTTTATGAAAGCCACGCTTTGGCAGCATTTGGCTGAAAGTATAGGCCGTGTGTTTAGCGCACTCATTGGTGCTATTGTGATTGGTGTGCCTTTAGGTTTATGGATGGGACTCAACAAATGGGTACGTGCCGTATTTGATCCACTAGTCGAGCTGCTTCGTCCCATTCCACCGCTTGCGTATTTACCGTTATTGGTGATTTGGTTTGGTATTGGTGAAACCACCAAAGTGCTGCTGATTTTCTTTTCAATTTTGGCGCCAATTATTATTAGCAGTGCGCATGGTGTGATCAGCCATCAAAAAAACCGTGAACGTGCAGCATTATCTTTAGGCGCAACGCGCTTGCAGGTTTTGCAATATGTGATTTTACCTACAGCTTTGCCGCACATATTAACGGGTGTGCGCATTGGCTTGGGCGTGGGCTGGTCAACACTGGTGGCTGCAGAGTTGGTTGCTGCTGATCGCGGTATTGGTTTTATGGTGCAGTCTGCTGCTCAGTTCTTAATTACAGATACTGTGATTCTTGGAATTATTGTGATCGCGATTGTCGCAGTAAGTTTTGAGTTATTTTTACGTTGGCTGCAAAAGCAGTTGGCGCCTTGGTATGGCCAACAGCTGTAAATAGATTTAGAGATTGAAGAAGATTTGATTATGTCATTGCAAGCAAAGCAAATTAATCCAAATATTGGCGCTGTTATTGAAGGTATCGATTTAAATCATGCCGATACACCGTTGCTGCTGGAAATAAAACAGGCACTATTACAGCATCAAGTGATCTTTTTTAGAAAGCAGGCGCTTAGCGCACAGTCGCAAGTGAGGTTGGCAAAAACCTTTGGTACTTTGCATATTCATCCGATTTACCCTGCGATGGATGATGCACCGGAAGTGATTGTACTGGATAGCCACAGACAAGATTTAAGAGACAATGATCTTTGGCATACTGATGTGACCTTTAGTCAAACACCGCCGTTGGGCTGTGTGCTGCAAGCGATTAAAATCCCTGAGTTTGGTGGGGATACGCTGTGGGCCAGCGGTACAGCTGCTTTTAATGCGCTCAGTGAAGATTTAAAACAGCAACTACGCGGTTTGACAGCGACACATGATATACGTAAGTCTTTTCCATTAGAGCGCTTTGGCACAACAGCAGCAGACCGTGAACGCCTTGTAAATAGTTTCCGTAAAAATCCGCCTGTAGTGCATCCGGTCGTACGTACACACCCCGAAACTGGTGCTGAAGTATTGTTTGTGAATGAGGGATTTACAACACAAATTAATGAATTAAATGCACAAGAGAGCGATGCATTGCTGACATTCTTGTTTGAACATGCAGTGAAGGAAGAATTTCACTTGCGCTGGAAATGGCAAGAAGGTGATGTCGCTATTTGGGACAACCGCTGCACGCAGCACAAAGCGCTGTTTGACTATGGTGATGCGCACCGCATTATGCATCGTGCAACTGTGAATGGCTCGGTACCATTTTATAAAGCAGTCAGTTAATGCAATAAAAAAGTCCTGAATAATCAGCAAAAGCCCAATGCCCATATTGGGCTTTTACTTTTTTGAAAGATAAATTTTTAGAAACAGCCCAAAAATATTCAGTTAATGCACAAGGATGATGCATCGTTCAAATGCACATAGGTTCAATAATAGAGCAAAAAAGTGTTAGCCCAAGAATTTACATGCAGCGCTATACAGTCAAAAGATCGGTATTACTATTTTTTAAAACCGTAATACTAAATTGGCACAGCCTTTGCATTTCTACTTACATCATAAAGTGATCTAGGGTTCCGATACATTTCTATGTATGACCGCGACCGAGAGTTCACGGCTTCGTTTTAATTCAAAGCAAAGCTGCACGGAGGGATAAAAGCCCGGGAGGTAAATAGTTAAGAATTAGGCAGAGGCTGCAATGAGCACAACACATTATCATGATGATAAAGAACTATGGACTGAACTTTTACCGGGTGGACACCACTGGTCAGCGCGTATTCAGCGTGGGGCAGTATTACAGCTTAAATCGCTAGGGCAAAATGCCAATGTGGCACTGTACTGTGTAAATAGTGAAGATAAGCTTGAACGCTACAACATGCCAGATAGCCTCAAAGGGCAACACACGGCGTATTTAAGTACAGGGCATATTCTGGCGTCGGATTTAGGCCGTGCCATGATCTCGATAGTCAAAGACGATCACGCTTGGAATGATGCGTTTTGTGCACCAAGTACCGCATCACAAATTGAAAACCAATTTGGCATTAAAACTTTCCAAGATGCCCGTAATGATATGTACCGCAACGGTAAAGATAGCTTATTGCTTGAAATGACCAAGTTTGGTTTATCTGCAACCGACTTAAGTTCAACACTTAATCTCTTCTCTAAGGTTGCGCCTGATGATACAGGTAACTTGTCTTATATCGACTCCGATAACACCGATCAAATTATTGAACTGCGCTTTGAAATGGATTGTTTGGTGTTTTTATCCAGTGCACCACATGGATTATCTCAAGCAGAAGAATATAACCCTGCTGACGTACAACTAAGTTTATTTAAGGCGTTGCCTTTGGCAGACACCGATTTTTGCCGTGATTCTTGCCCGCAAAATCAACGTGCTTTTCAAAATAATAAACGCTATTACGCTTTAACGGCTTGAGGGGAATGATTATGACTGCATTAGTAAACCCAACACAACATTCTGAAAAATCAGTGTTAAGCGAAGTATGTCCAGCCGGTGAAGCATGGATGTGCGAAGTCAAAAAAGGGCAATATTTCCGTATCGTGGATTTAGAAGGCAACCAAGCGGTCGATACGCTCTTTATCTCCGCTTCAAATCCTGAAGAGCGCTATAGCGCAACTGATACCTTAGCGATTAATCAACAAATCTATTTAGAAAAAGGCACAGCGCTATACACCAACTTTGGCAACAAAATTGCCAGCATTCATGATGATAATTGCGGTCGTCACGATACTTTAGGCGGTGCATGTTCATGTGAAAGTAACACCGTTCGTTATGCACATGACAAATATCCAATGCACAGTTGCCGTAACAATTTCATGATTGCTCTGTCGCAACATCCAATTGCCAAAAAACATGGCTTAAACGTACGTCACATCGTTCCAAACATTAACTTCTTTATGAATGTGCCTGTGACTGCGGATGGTCATTTGAAATTTGATGATGGTATTTCTGCGCCGGGTAAATATGTCGAAATTAAAGCCGAAATGGATTTAATCGTCCTCATTTCTAATTGCCCACAATTAAACAATCCATGTAATGCCTATAACCCAACAAAAATTCAACTGATCATCCGTGAAGGTGAGGAGTAATAGCATGTTTAATAAAGTCCTCATTGCCAACCGTGGTGCAATCGCATGTCGTGTGATCCGTACACTCAAAAAATTAGGCATTCAATCGGTTGCTGTCTATTCCGAAGCAGACCGTGACTCACTACATGTGACCTTAGCCGATGAAGTTGTATTTATTGGTGATAGTCCTGCCGGCCAAAGTTATTTAAATATTGATAAAATTTTAGAAGTCGCAAAGCAAACAGGCGCTGAAGCGATTCATCCGGGTTATGGCTTCTTGTCTGAAAATGCTGAATTTTGTGATCTGTGTGAAGCGCAAGGCATAGTATTTTTAGGGCCAAATTCGGCACAAATGAAATCCTTTGGCTTAAAACATACGGCACGAGAACTTGCGATTCAAGCTAATGTACCTCTCCTTCCGGGCAGTCAGCTTTTGGCAGATGAAGCCGAAGCCTTAAAGGAAGCTAAACGTATTGGCTATCCTGTGATGCTGAAAAGTACTGCAGGCGGTGGCGGTATTGGCATGCGTTTGGTATGGAATGAAGAAGAGCTGAAAGATGCTTATTCTACAGTGTCATATCTTGCCCAAGCCAACTTTAAAGACGCAGGTTTATATTTAGAGAAATTTGTACAGAATGCCCGTCATATCGAAGTTCAGATTTTTGGTGATGGTAATGGCTTAGTCTTGGCACTTGGCGAGCGTGATTGTTCGGTACAACGTCGTAACCAAAAAGTGGTGGAAGAAACCCCAGCACCACATATCAATGATGAGCAACGTGCCTATATTCAATCGGTCGCGATTGGGCTGATGCAGTCGGTGAATTACCGTTCGGCAGGTACAGTTGAATTTGTAATGGATACCGACACACAGGAATTCTATTTCTTAGAAGTGAATACACGCCTGCAAGTTGAACACGGTGTGACAGAGCAAGTCTTTGGTGTAGATCTTGTGGAATGGATGGTTACTTTAGGCAGTGGGGATTGGATTGCACCAACAGAACAACTTGAATCGAAAGGTCATTCAATTCAAGTACGTTTATATGCCGAAGACCCGATCAAGAACTTCCAGCCAAGTGCCGGTTTACTGACACATGTTGTGTTTGATCCTAATGCCCGTAATGAAACGTGGGTGGAAACGGGTTCAAATGTATCGTCATTCTATGACCCGATGATTGCGAAAATTATTGTGACTTCGGACGATCGTGACTCTGCAATTGATGCCATGACCGAAACACTGGCCAAAACATCGGTTGCAGGTATCGAAACCAATCTTGAATATCTACAAAATATTATCGACTGTGATGTATTTAAAGCCGGTACGCAAACCACACGTTTCCTCAATACTTTTGAGTGGAAAACCCAAAAAATTGAAGTGTTGCAATCTGGCATTCAAACTTCTGTGCAAGATGTCACAGGTCGTTTGGGCTATTGGGATGTGGGTGTGCCACCATCGGGTGCCATTGATCCGCTGTCACTTAATGTTGCGAATCAATTGTTAGGCAATGCATTTAATACCGCAGGCTTAGAATGTACGCTACAAGGCCCAAGTTTAAAATTCCATTGCGATAGCCAAATTGTATTGGCGGGTGGTGATATGCCATCAACGCTTGATGGTGTGGCTGTGCCAATGTGGCAAACCGTGAATGTGCGTAAAGGACAGATTCTAAAATGTGGAAAAATCGCCACAGGTTGTCGTACTTATATCGGGATTAAAGGTGGTCTGAATGTGCCTGAATATTTAGGTTCACAAGCGACCTTTACCCTTGGTCAGTTTGGTGGTCATGCCGGTCGTAATTTATTGATTGGCGATATGTTGACAATCACGGCATTTACATCTGAACAAGTGACAGCGCTTGCGCCTGAACAAGTGCCAACGTTTAGTCATGAATGGGAAATTGCGGTGATGTACGGCCCGCATGGTGCACCAGACTTCTTCACTAAAAAAGACATTGATACCTTCTTTGCCAATACTTTTGAGATTCACTTTAACTCAAGCCGTACAGGTATTCGTTTGATTGGTCCAAAACCTGAATGGGCACGTGAGGATGGTGGTGAAGCCGGTTTGCATCCATCAAATATTCATGACAATGCATACGCGATTGGTGCGATTGATTTCACGGGCGATATGCCGATTATATTGGGTCCAGATGGTCCAAGTTTAGGAGGCTTTGTTTGTCCTGCCGTGGTGATTAATTCTGAGCTTTGGAAACTTGGTCAATTGAAAGCAGGAGACAAAGTCAGATTTATACCTGTGAGTTATCATCAAGCTAAGCTCTTAAATGAAAAATATCATGCACAATTAGAAGCATCTGATACGCAGGTTGTGGCATTTGATGAGTCATTTTATTCTGAACTTTCTACCTTAAAAAATGCGGTGCTTGATACTTTAAAAGGTCAGAATGGTTTGCCTGATGTGGTGTATCGTCCTGCGGGCAATAACTACATGTTGGTGGAATATGGTGAGTTGGTTTTAGATCTGAACTTACGTTTCCGTATTCATGCACTCATGCAATGGGTTGAAAAGCAAAATATCACAGGGATTATTGATCTCACACCGGGGATTCGTTCGCTACAAATCCATTTTGATTCGATCAAGCTTGATCAATTGGATTTATTGCGTTTGCTGCAAGTCGCTGAAGCTGAACTGCCTGATGTGACCCAAATGCAAGTACCGTCACGGACTGTGTATTTACCACTGGCTTGGGAAGATTCACAAACCCAGCTAGCAACAGAGCGCTATATGCAAACCGTACGTCCAGATGCGCCATGGTGTCCTGACAATATTGAGTTTATCCGTCGTATTAATGGTTTAAAAGACAAACAAGCGGTCAAAGATGTGGTTTATGACGCGAGTTATTTGGTCATGGGTTTGGGCGATGTGTATTTAGGTGCACCTGTGGCAACACCGCTTGATCCTCGCCAGCGTTTAGTGACGACTAAATACAACCCTGCACGGACATGGACACCTGAAAATGCTGTCGGTATTGGCGGTGCATATATGTGTGTTTATGGTATGGAAGGTCCGGGAGGCTATCAGTTCGTGGGTCGTACTATGCAAATGTGGTCTCGTTACCGTAAAAATGCCGACTTTGAGCAAGGTAAACCATGGTTACTACGTTTCTTTGACCAAATTAAGTTTTATGAAATCTCTGAGTCCGAGCTTATGCAAATGCGTGAGGACTTTAAAGCTGGTCGCTTAAAACTCCGTGTAGAAGAAGGTGTATTGAACCTAAAAGAATACAATGAATTCCTGACTGAAAATGCAGAATCAATCTCAGCATTTAAATCCGTCCAACAAGCCAATTTTGATGAAGAACGTCTTCGTTGGCATGAAGCAGGGCTTGCAGAGTATGTTTCTGAAAGCTTAGATGCTGTAACTGATGATAGTAATGTTCAAATTCCTAAAGGCGGTTGTGCGGTGGAATCACACATGCCGGGTAGTATTTGGAAAATCGAATGTGCATCAGGCGATATTGTGGAAGAAGGTGCAACTTTAGCTGTAATTGAAGCGATGAAAATTGAGATTCCAATTATTGCACCTGAACGTATGAAGGTTTCTGAAATTACCATTGAAAAAGGGCAGACGGTGAAAACGGGGCAGGTGTTGTTTACGTTGTCGCCAGTGGCTTGATGAGATAGGGATAAAAAAGACCGCTTAAGCGGTCTTTCTTCTTTGAATTGCTCTTTCAATCCAACTTTCAATATTCAATCTAATATCGTTATAAGCATCTGAAGGATTAGGATCATAGCAATCTACGTAATGAGCAAAATTATTATTATTGAGTGTAAATTCAGAAAATGGATTTTTTCCTTTAACTGATATTCCATTTCTTGGGCATTTAATATTATGTATATGTATACCTAGAACAGCTTTACCTAACTCCCAGGCACGTTGTATTTCATATTTTACCCATGGTCTATTTGCTGTCTGTGAACCAATAAGAACGATTAAACAATTCTTATATTTAAATTGATTATCAATCCAGTTTTTTATTGCTGTATCACCTCTACGTTTTAAAGTTTCCCAATCATTAGCAGACACGGGAATATTTCCCTCTAGAGCCCCAATATTTCGAATTTGTTGCACTCTCATTACATCATTTTCGTAGTGAAAACTATAGAAAACTTGTCTTTTCATATTTATTTAAACCTTTTGAAGTAAGCTAATTACTTTTAAAATATTTGAAATTAAATCATCGTTAGAAATATCTGCAGTATTTATTTTCTTCAAAGTATTAATAAAATCAGAATTTTCTGGATAGTATAGACTTAAGTTCTTATTAACTTTTTCCCATAGTTTTTTAGAAACAAAGCCAGTTATACCTATTGGTATTGGAATTACATTATTCTTGATACACAAATCAAATTCTTCAAACATACCCTCTGAATCTATAATGCTATCTGAGACATTGTCTCTTTTATTACCAAAAATGAAGAGGGCTATCCCTGCTTGGGATATCATCTCTTGTCTATAAATCGTATTTTTTTCGGCAGTTGGATTGATTTGAGGAAATGGTCTTAAGATAAGTAAGTCATCTAGGTTTCTATACGCTGAATTTAATTTAAATTCTAAAGCTCCGTTAATCACTAAGCTTCCTATACCCAAGCCATAACCTGAGATAATTTTGTAATTTTTTTCTGCTAACTTATAACTCAATTTAAAAATGAAATCTTCAGCCTTTTCCTTTCCGAAAGGCTCATAATTTTCAGCAGCACCTGAAATAAAGATGTTTTTCCGTTTTACACGCTTTTCAATTAATTTAAGAATTTTAGTAATAATTGGATAGTCTTCTACAAGAACAGCATGGATACCATATCTCTTTAGATCATCAATTTTTAAATCTTGTCTTATTTTTGCATATAAATAATCTTGTTCTTCTGAAAAGCTATTTTTATCAATTTCTTTAAAAAAACAATAATGTTTAGGAGTGTTATCTTTTAGGAGAATTCTAATTCTACTTAAAATATAATCTATATTAGGGTCATCAAAGCTAAATCCTATGAATAAAAAAACTTTTGAAAGCAGATCGCCTCTTAATACTGTTGAAAATAACTCTCTACTATCGTGGTAATCTTCATAATCATTTTTTGTTAAAACCGCATTGTGTGGTGCATCTTTATCACCATGCATTTTGTAAACGGTAGCATCTTTTCTCTTTATATACCTTGAAAAGTCTTCATTAGTAAGTTTCTTATCAACTGTCTTTCCATTATCTTCTAAAGTTTTTTCTATAAGTTGATCATAATTTGTTGTCCAATAGGTATCTATATCTAATTTACTTAAAATTTGGTGATTTTCACTGCCTTTGTCTAAGGTTGTAAATTCATTGATAATTTTATCGTTGATACGAGTTCTGTTGAATTTATTATAATGATATTGTGCTATCGAGAGTAGATCTGTTTCTTTATCAATATCAAGATCTAAATCATCAGCTAAATCTCTTAATAGTTCTTTCCAATTAACAAATCCTAAAGATGCAGATAGACCAGCTCCAGCAAAAATTGCAGCATTTCCATCTTGAATAGCTTTAACATATTCATTGATAAATTTTTCTTGTGATTTGGTAAAGCTCATTATTAATTAACCTTTTAACCATGTTTTTAAATTTTTACAATCACCATTTGGGTACCATAGATAATACTCACCGGCGGTATTTACACTTTCTTTGATGTAAGGATAGATTTGGAGATATTCATTTCCATTCCAAGAAGATGGGCTATCAATTAATGGTAATAAGGCAATTTTATCTTTATCTAATTTGAACGGGTCGGCTATACCTATTTCCCAATTACACCATCTTGATGCCAATGCTTCATTTGTTGCTAACAAAATAAATTTATCATTTAAAGAAATAATCTGATTTTTGATCTTTGTTGCTGTAATTCCATTTGTCTGTTCAGGCATTGTTTCATCTGCCCAATCTACATATATGCTCATTCCTAAATTTTCAAAAAATACTTTTGCGACTTGTACAAATTCTTTGTCTTTATGTGAATGGGATAAAAAATACTCGTCGTAGAGCCAGATTTAGTAAACTTTCTGCTTTCATTTAAGAATGCTGAATCCAGCATACCTGATTGATTACGAGTTACGGTTTTAAATCTATTTTTGGTGAACATATTATGATTGATTTCTAAGAATTTATTTTATCCATTTTATACAAATTTTATGATGAATTAAATTAAGAATGAAAGATTTTTCTACCAAAAAGACTAAATAACAGGTCTTTCAAAAGCTCTCTAAGTTGGTTATCATTTAACAATTGTTTTCATAGCTAGGACATCGACCAATATGAACAATATTATTCATTCTCGCTTTGTCGCAAGCATTTCCGACCTTAAAAAGAACCCCATGGAAGTTGTAAATAACGGCTTTGGTGAAGCAGTAGCAATCCTTAACCGTAACAATCCAGCATTCTATTGCGTTCCTGCCGACATGTATGAACGCTTAATGGACTTAATTGAAGACAAAGAACTATTGAAACTTGCTGAAGAAGCGCAAATTGAAGAAACTGTAAAGGTAAGCCTCAATGACCTACGAGCTCGAGTTCACAAAAACCGCGCTTAAAAGTTCGCTTATTTATCCAAATGCTCTCTCAAAATGCGTCGCAATTCTAAAATGGCATCTGCAGACTCATGGATGGAATGTCCACCATTGAAAATCTTTTCAGACACCGCACCATCTAAATGAGAACTTGTATAGGGAACAATGCCATCCGACATTTTGCTCGGCTCAGTGCTTTGCATCTGATTCCCCATAATAGAATGATAAGGAATATCTTTATTTGGCATGATGTCAGCAGACAACAGCATAAAACGTGATTTTTGACTTAAATCTGCTGGCCCAGACTTGATCAAACCCATAGTTGAATTTTTTGCATTTGGGATTTCAACATTGACATCATTTAAAAAACTTAAAGGCAATACTACGATTTTTTTCGCCAAATTGGTAAACCAGCGGTCTGCATAGTCAGTACCATGATGCGGTGCGGCAATGAAAATTGCACGACTAACTGGCTTCAATGCTTTAAAGACAAAACGATCGCGGATAATTGGATGACGTTGTAACTGTGTATTTTGTTCATAGTTCATGAGTGGAATAGCTTGAGCGGAAATATCTGCATCACTAACCAATAAACGACTGATGATGCCGCCCATACTATGTCCGATAATGACAGCATCTTGAGCCGAAGGCGTATTAGGCTGAACAGTTGCAAATGCCTGTTTGAGTAAAGCATTGATTTGAAAACGACTTTCAAATATTGGCATATTGGTTGAGTAAAACACTTGCCAAACTTGGTAATGATCACGTAGTTTTTGATCACCCATAATATTATTGGTCAGGCCGATCCAAGTTTCAGGACTGCTGGCTAATCCGTGAACCATGACAATAATCTTTTTATTGGGTTGATACGGCTCTAACATAAACACATGTGGCATGCGCAAATGTTCTTCCTTATTCAGAAGTGTCCAATAGCCAGATTGTCCTAATTTATTTTCGGCTAACCAAAGACCATAAGGCACAGAATAATTGGCTGTTAGGGTATAGGGCTGAGATTCAATTTTTGCTTTTTTAAATTGATAGGGATTAAATAATTCAACCTTAAAGTCTGATTGTGGCGATAAAATTTCACTAATGCTGCTATTGGTCTTGGCAGGCTCGGCGATTGCACTGACAGGTAAATAGCGTGCTGTATGGATATTGGGGTTGGGTTTATTTGAATAATATTGTTCAGGATCTAATATAAAAGGCTGCGCAGCAGACAGATCCGTGGCTTTTTTGACTAAGACAAATTCAGAGCCAATACCTTCCTGACGGTTAATGGTTTTTAAGCCTGAAAAATTAAAATTATAGCTCGACTGTAATTTATCAATGTCCGCATTTTTGATTTCAGGATAATGCTCATAGTTAAAATGATAAAGCGATGAACCCAGCATTAAACTTTCAGGCATTTGCTGATAGTCAAAACGGGTAAATGATGAGGTGATTAAACGTGATAAAGCCACATTATAAAAGGTGCGGACTTGTCCCTGACGCAAATCAAATAAGCGTTCTTCAGGGGCTTGAGCGGATTTAAATAGATAGACATAGCTGTAGCGCAGACTGAAATCAAAGTCTGCAAGCTGTTGATCCATACACATTTTTATTTTGCTTGAAGCTAATTTTCCGCTGTGTTGTTTTAAGCTTTTTTTGCATTGTGGATTTTGATCGGCGCTTAAAGCACGTGCCATGTACAGCTCACTTGCTGCTGCATAGACTTGAGCAATATCTAAAGTTTCATTATTACGCATTTTGTGAATACAGCTTTCAAGCGCATTTAAACAAGATTGGTCGCTTTCATTCACCATTAACAGGATTTGATGGCTAAATGTACTGAGCTTCTGATGAGTTAATATGCTATCTGTTTTATTATTTAGTGACGCACTGAGTTGATTTTCTTGTAATTTGACCAATTGGCATCCACTGAGCAAACTCAGGCTGATGATACACATAAAACGAGCGGGTAAATGCGTGAAAGGCATCATTGGAAAGGTCACAGGCATCTATTTTTTGTTATTTTAACCTTTATAAAATAGTAAAAATAGGGCAGGTATTACAGCACCTAATCTTAGAAGTACTATGTAAATTTCTTTTAAGATTAAGCTAATGTACGAATGCTGTGATACCGAAAAGTTGATTTGAGATTCAAACACTGTCACGTGTTAAATTTAATCTAATTGTGTTGCTGATTTTTTAAGGTCATGTTGAGCAGTTTGTGGTGAATGAATCGTAATTTATCCAATACTGGATTCGACAATGTAAATGGATATGCATCATCTAAGCCCATGCTGCGGTTCAACGCATTTAAATTAAAGGTCAAGGTCATCCAGTGTTGCAGTAGTAGGTCAAAATCCTGAGCGCCAATCGGGTTCTCTTTCAGTTCTAAATTATTTAAATCTGACTTATTGGTTTTGACCACTAATCCTGCATAGTAGGCTGTTTCTAGAGTATCCATCATGTGCAAATAATGCGCCCATGTTTCCGCCCAATCTTCCCAAGGATGCGTACTGGCATATGAACTGACATAGTAATCCGCCCAATTTTGTGGCGCACCGTCATTATAATGACGTTTCAAAGCTTCACTATAATCCTGTCGTTCATCACCAAAAAGTTCTCGAAATTCCTCAATCAGTTCAGGGTGTAAATGTTTGATCAAATCAAAATAATAATGACCACTTTCATGTCTAAAATGACCTAGAAGTGTACGGTAGTTTTCACCCATTTTTATACGCGTTGTTTCGCGGTAAATCACATCTGCTTCACTGGCATTCAAGGTAATAATGCCATTGGCATGACCGGTCATGACAGGTGTATTTTCTGTTGGCATCAAAAAGTCAAAACGCAGGCCAAAACGGTCATCTTGACTGCGTTTAGGACGCGGCATGGTATTCAGTTGCTGCATTAAATACAAAAAACGCCGTTTGGCATGTTCCAAACGTGCCCAGTACACAATATGGTCTGGGTTATCTAAGTTGGGAATGGTATGCGTCAGCAAGCAAGACTCACAGTAAATTTCTTCACTGTCGGCAGGCACCATCCAGTTGCAAACCTGATGATGCTGATAATTATGACAAGGTTTAAAGCGTTTTCCCTTTATTTCAGGATTTAACGCAAGCCATAACGTACTGCTATGCTTCTCAAAACAGCCCATTTGCTTTTCAGAGGCAATATAACCCAGCGCAGTCTGACAATTGACACAGTGTGAATTGGCAAAAAAGATTTGGTTAGAACATACCGCGCAGCAGAAATACTTCATAGGCGTTGAGTGATTAATAGAAAGTTTAATCAGTATAAATGATGTTCAATGTTGATGAAATAAATTGCACTTCGAGTTTGTTACATGCCGGTCAATGCTCTTGTTTAAGAACAACGACCTTTAGAAATAGTCTTTCATCAAATAATACATCGCAGCAATAGTGCAAAGGGGTCTCGATGAGTGCATTCATTGCACAAATCATGAACAGTAAAATTTAAAAGAAAGTTAAAATAACAAAATAATCGATCATTTTTTGTATTTCTCACTTGGCACAGATTCTGCATTTCTATCGATATTACGAAATAAATATTTTGTATTACTCAAATAGGAGATGCATATGAACCGCCATCAATCTGCAACATTTCTGCATCAATTAAAGCAATTTTTTATTGAGTTACTAAGCGCCCGTGCGGGTTTCTATATTCAGCAAAAAAAATAAGGAAAAACAGTGCCTAAACAAAAGCTGGCGCGTATCAGTATTACCGTGCCTGAAAAAACAGTCGATGCTTTGGATCAAAAAATTGTCGATCAGCATTATGAGAGCCGTTCTCAGGCCATTGTCGACATGATCAATAAGCATCTGATTGCCGATCAGGAGCAGCGTAACGAAGTAATGGTCGGCACGTTTACCTTACTTTATGACGCAAGTAGTACGGCACTACGTATTCAGCTTTTAGATTTACAGCAGCAGTTTTTAGAACAAGTGGTGAGCTCGCTGCATATTCAACTCGATGACCACAAAATTTTAGAAGTCATGATTCTGCAAGGCGTCAGTTCAGAGCTCAAAGTTATTAGTCAGCATTTTTCAGCACTTAAAGGTGTGATTAAAGGACATTTGGAGTTGATGGACGCTGTAATGCCGCCAATTCCGCAAAATGCAAAGAATTAAGGAGTTTTAAAATGGGCCAATTATATCGATCACAAGGTCAGTTTAAAGACCAAATCACAGATAAACAGCAAGCACATGCTAATGCAGGTAACCAAAGACCAAGTCGTGCAAAGCACAATGCTCAATCTGTCAGCAATCTGAATACACCATCGTTTTTGTATACCAATACCAAATTTAACTGTAATGCCATCGGGGAAATCGCACTATGATCAAAAAAGCCTGCTTATCTGCATCCGTTGTGACCGCAATCTTACTAGGTGGCTGTGACAATACGGCCAAAACACCTGAACCAAACGCGCAAGCAGAAGGCACAGTCAATACAAAAGCCATCACGATCGGCTATAGCGACTGGCCTGGTTTTGTCGCATGGCAAGTTGCTATTGAAAAAGGCTGGTTGAAAGAAGCCGGTGTCAATGTAGACTTTAAATGGTTTGATTATTCAGCCTCACTATCTGCATTTGCTGCAAATCAGTTGGATGCCGTTTTGGTCACCAATGGTGACAACTTAGTCACAGGTTCTGGCGGCACGAAAGGCGTCATGATTATGGCGACGGACTATTCTGCGGGTAATGATGTCATCATTGCTAAAGATGGCATCAATAGCCTTGCCGATCTAAAAGGAAAAAGTGTCGCGACAGAAAAAGGCTTGGTTGATCATTTGCTTTTGACGACGGCTTTGGATGATGCAAAAATTCAAGCTACTGAAGTGAAGTTGGTCAACACCATGACCAACGAGCTGCCACAAGTATTTGCAAGTCCTGATATTGCAGCGATTGCCGTGTGGCAACCGGTTGCAAATCAAGCGCTGAAAGCTGTTGCTGGCTCTAAAATTATTTATACATCGAAAGATAAACCCGGTCTGATTTATGACACATTAACCGTCAACATGGCGCATTTATCTGCTAACAAAGAAGAATGGAAAAAAATCATTCAAGTTTGGGATAAAACAGTTAAATACATCAACGCCCCTGCAACGCATGCCGATGCAGTGAAAATCATGTCGACCCGTGTTGGTGTTGATCCTGCACAATATGAACAGTTTATTGGCGGGACACATTTACTGGATTTAGCTGCCAACAAACAAGTCTTTAAAAAAGGAACTGGTTTTGACTCGATTTATGGTTCTAGCTACCACGTAAATAAATTTAATGTTGCCAATGGCATTTATAAAACCGAAATGGATGTCGATGGATCAATCTATCCAGCTTTGGTTGAAGAACTGAAATAAGTTGAAACGTAAATAAAAATAAGCCCCGAATAGTATAAATTCTTCAGGGCTTAACATCACAATTTAATATCAATGCAAATAATGAAGTGCAGAACTCAAGCTTCTTCATCCATGGCATTTGAGTAAAACTTTACACCCAGTTTGATACAGTCACGGCCATGACTCATACGCCAGCGGTTGGTATCACGCAGTGAATATACGCACCCACAATATTCTTGCTGGTAAAATTCCTCATTTTTATTGATCTCTAGCATACGCACAGCGCCACCATTTTTACGCTAGTTATAGTCCTAATAACTTATGCCTTCATAATGTGAAGCGGAGCGATGACCACAGTCATTAATCTGCTTCATATTTTTCCAGCGTGAAATTCCCAGTGAGCTACTAATTAAGCTAAAACCATGTTCTGCCGCATAAAGTGCAGTACGCTCGAAGCGCATATCAAAACACATCGTGCAACGAATGCCTTTTTCAGGCTCATTTTCATAGCTTTAGCGCGAGCAAACCAATTGTCTGTGTCATAGTCAGAGTCAATAAACGGAATGTTATGTTTCTCGGCAAAGCGGATATTTTCCTCTTTACGGATTTCATATTCTTTCACAGGATGAATATTGGGATTGTAAAAGAAAATTGAAAAATCGATACCTGATTCAATTAATGTTTCCATGACTTCGCCAAAGCATGGTGCACAGCAAGAGTGGAGTAAAAGCTTGTCATGACCTACTGGGAGAGTCAGTGTCTGACGTTCTAATTTATTAGACATGATTTTAAGAAGGTATAAGTATAAACCGAATATTTTAGCGATTCCTTAACATACCAAAGCTCGATTATGCTGATTTTTTCTAAGTACAAGTTGAGTCATATTCAGTATATTGACTAAAAAGCTGAAACGACATGAATATATGCTTATTTCATATTTTGTTTATCTATTTATGGCAAGGTTTAAGAACTTTATAGCTCAGGACAAAAGTATATTAGTGTTACAGATTCAATATTAAAACAATTAGTGATTTGATCTTTTTTCATTTTAAAGTTAGAAAAATTCACCCTAATGAGTAAATCGCTGAATTTTGGAGTGGAGATATTGAGCCAATCTGTACGATTCGACGCATTTCAGATGTGTGTTTGAATGAAAAAATTTTCATTGAATTTTTTTTAAGCCTTTATTTATATTAAATAAAATTTAAATACTACCTGAGTGGCAGTTTTTTTATCGCCAGTTGAATGATGCATAGTTGAAGAAAATTCATTGTATTTAAATTTTAAACATGAATTTATCTCACTTTGAGTTGAGGTTAAATCATTTTTATTCATCTTAAGTTTCACGTATAAATTACTCCATACAGAAATTTTGATTATTTTTAATTTTAGGGTAGTGAATCTCCATGAGTCATAAATTTGCATGTTCAATCAAACGTATCCGCTTTGATGAAAACTATAAACCAGCTGACAATACACGTTTAACAACGAACTTTGCCAATTTGGCACGTGGTGAACACCGTGAAGAGAATCTGCGCCGTACTTTGGCAATGATTAATAACCGTTTCAATAGTTTAGCTACTTGTGACAACCCAAATGCAGATCGTTATTCACTTGAAATTGACATCATTTCGGCTGAACTCGATGTGGAAGGCAATGGTCAAACTTTCCCATTTATTGAAACTTTAAAGAGCACCATCATCGACCATAAAACCAATGAACGCATTGAAGGCATGATCGGCAACAGTTTTTCATCGTATGTACGTGACTATGACTTCAGCGTGGTATTACCAGCACTCGGCTGTAAGTTCAATGAAAAACCTGAAGATTTTGGTGATTTACATGGAAAGCTATATCAACACTTGATCAATTCAGAGGTATTTAAAGCTGAATTTAAGAAACAACCTGTCATCTGTTTAAGTGTTTCAACGACAAAAACCTATTACCGTACTGCAAATGTGCATCCGATCTTAGGTGTGGAATACACCAATGATGATCACTCCCGTACAGATGACTATTTTGCAAAAATGGGCTTAAGCGTTCGTTACTTCAAACCTGAAAATGCGACTGCGCCATTGGCATTTTATTCAGCAAATAACTTGCTCAGCGACTATACAGATTTCGAACTGATCAGCGCGATCAGCACCATGGAAAGCTTCCAAAAAATCTACCGTCCTGAAATTTACAATACCAATGCGGCAGCAGGTTTAGTGTATCAACCAAGCTTAAGCTTTGGCGATTACTCATTAACCCGTATTGTGTATGACCGTGTTGAACGTGGTCAGTTGGCGGTTAAACAGGGCAAATGGACGGAAGAGAACTTTATCCAGCCATATAAAGACATTCTGAATGAGTGGGCTGCTAATTTTAGTATTGAAAATGCAGCCGCAGCTTAATTTTAAATCACTTGTGATTTAAAGCACCTGTTTTAAAGAATATGTTTCATGCATCAGTTAATTTGTGATCAATATTTATTTCGTAAAGAAATTTCCCTCTCCTTTTAAGGAGAGGGTTAGGGAGAGGATTTATATGAAATATTCCCTCATCCTCTTGCGGAGCATGCTCCTCATCCCATAGGGAGAAGGGACTTTCAATATGAATTTAATAATCAATTGATAACTTTTTGGTTTTTGCAAAATTTAGAATATAGAGATAGAAGATCGAATATGGCCATTTTACTCCCAACTTCAACTGCTGGCAGCTTACCTAAACCATCTTGGCTGGCTGAACCTGAAAAATTGTGGTCAGCATGGAAACTTGAAGGCGAAGAATTATTAGATGCAAAACGTGATGCGTTGAAATTATCTTTGCATGAACAAATCCATGCAGGCATTGATATTGTCAGCGATGGTGAACAAACCCGTCAGCATTTTGTAACCACATTTATTGAACATCTTGAAGGGGTAGATTTCGAAAAGCGTGAAACGATGCGTATTCGTAATCGTTATGATGCAAGTGTACCGTCAGTTGTGGGTGAAGTATCTCGTAAGAAAGCAGTGTTTGTGGATGATGCAAAATTCCTACGTAGCCAAACCAATCAGCCGATCAAATGGGCACTGCCTGGCCCAATGACGATGATTGATACCTTGTATGATGGTCACTACAAAAGCCGTGAAAAATTGGCTTGGGAATTTGCTAAAATCTTGAATCAAGAAGCGCTAGAGCTTGAAGCGGCAGGCGTGGACATCATTCAATTTGATGAGCCTGCATTTAACGTATTTTTTGATGAAGTCAATGACTGGGGTATTGCGACCTTAGAGCGCGCGCTTGAAGGTTTGAAATGCGAAACAGCAGTTCACATTTGCTATGGTTACGGTATTAAAGCCAATACTGATTGGAAACAAACTTTAGGTAATGAATGGCGCCAATACGAAGAATCATTCCCGAAATTGCAGCAATCGAAGCTGGATATCATCTCGCTTGAATGCCAAAACTCTCGTGTACCGATGGATTTAATCGAACTCATCCGCGGTAAAAAAGTGATGGTTGGCGCCATTGATGTAGCAACCAATCAGGTTGAAACAGCAGAAGAAGTAGCAAATACATTACGCAAAGCGCTTCAGTTTGTAGATGCCGACAAGCTATATCCTTCAACAAACTGCGGTATGGCGCCTTTACCTCGCCAAGTGGCGCAAGGCAAACTAAATGCGTTAAGCGCAGGCGCTGCCATTATTCGTCAAGAATTGACCGCATAAATTCGAGCTGACTCGGTTTCATGTAAGGGCAATAAGGAAATTAAATTTGCTATTGCCCAAACCTGAGAAAGAGATAAGCCATATAGACCATTGAGATTGAAGAGATGATTGAAGCAACTGATTTTAGAAATGCAATGTCTTTATTGACGACTGCAGTCAACGTGATTACGACTGAGGGTGAAGCAGGCATGCATGGATTTACAGCATCAGCAGTATGTAGTGTGACAGATACACCGCCAACTTTGCTGGTTTGTATGAATCAATCATCTCGTTCTCATGCGCATTTTCTTGAAAATAAAGTTCTGTCTGTCAATGTTTTGGGCGCACAGCATGAGCAAATTTCCAATGCCTTTGCTTCAAGCAAATTCAATTCGGAAGAGCGTTTTAAATTGGGTACTTGGACTGCATTAGAAACAGGTTCACCAATACTCAAAGATGCTTTGGTCAGTTTTGACTGTCAGATTGAACAGATTCAAGAAGTGGGTACGCACAGTGTGTTTATGTGCCGTGTGGTCGCAATCAAGCAAAGTCAGCAGGAAGAGAGTTTGGTGTATTTCAACCGTGCTTATCATGCTGTAGGTCAAGTGGAGTTGGCTTAAACCAGTCAGACTTCTTCAATACATCTTTTTAAAAGTATCTATTTCGTGGAACTCATTACTTTCTTAATTATTGGCGCATTTGCTGGTTTTGCTGCAGGGCTGTTTGGCGTTGGCGGCGGTACTATCATTGTGCCTTTGCTCTATATTGTTTTTAGCCAAATGGGCTATAGTCCCGATGTGATTATGCATTTGGCGCTCGGCACATCTTTGGCTACGATTGTTGTGACATCGATCAGCTCCTTGATGGCGCACAATAAAAATGGTGCTGTGATTTGGCCTGTATTTAAAAATTTAGCTCCGTCTATGGCGATTGGCTGTTTTGCAGGCGCAGGGATTGCAGGCTGGCTGTCAGGTTTACATCTGCAAATGATTGTCGGCGTGTTTTTACTTTGGGTGGCTTATACCATGTTTATGGGAGCAAAAAAGCCAGTCGATCCCAACAAAACACTGCCATCTACAGGCAAGCAAATTGCAGCAGGTTCGGGTATCGGCGTTGCATCGGCCATCTTCGGGATTGGCGGCGGCAGTATTACGGTGCCGTATTTAACGGCAAATGGCGTGGTGATGCAAAAAGCGGTCGGGACGTCTGCCGCTTGCGGTTTACCTATTGCCATTGCTGGTGCATTAGGTTTTATGTTCTTCGGCATGCAGCAGCATGTTGAAATTCCAAATACCATTGGCTTTATTCATATCTATGCCTTTTTGGGCATTAGTGTGATGAGTTTCTTTACGGCTAAATATGGCGCGAAAACTGCGCATGCGCTTTCACCAGCAGTACTGAAAAAATGTTTTGCTGTGCTGTTATGTATTGTTGGATGCTTTTTTCTAGTGAAAGGCATTTTATAGTAGCAGACTGATCACAGTTGCTTCATTCGAAACGTATGCTCTAGTGTGCAACAGCAAGCTAGAGCATTTTTATCTATAGCAATTTAAGTCTTTAAAATTTCAGAGATATTATTTAAAAACTTCATTTTAAAACTGACATTTCAAAGCTCTGTGCTTTTAGAAAAAACATTAATAATCACAATGCCCAATAAAATAAAGGCCAAACCAATTATGGCAGGCAGGTCTAAATTTTGTTTAAACACAATCCAGCCCACGCATGAAATAAGCACAATGCCTGCAGCGGACCACATGGCGTAGGCCAATCCCATAGGAATCGATTTAAAGGTCAAACCTAAAAAGAAGAGCGCAATGGCATAGCCCAATACGGTAAAAATAATCGGCACAAGTTCAATAAAGCCATTACTGGCTTTTAAGGCGGATGTAGCAATCACTTCGGCAATGATTGCAATAAGCAAATAAATAAACGACATTGATTTCCTATAGGCATTCTACTGCATGATGTAAGAGATGCTGTTTTTCATTTTGCAACCAATCTGCACTTTCTGTCGTGGTATCAGTGCGACGCTGAAATGCATAATGTGGAACATAAATATCCACCTCGTACATCAGCTGTACTGCTTGACCATTAATAATGACGTTTTGCATCAAATGTGTTTCATCAATAAATTCAAAATGATCAAAATTAAGTGATTGATCTTGTTGAGATGAGGTCGTTGTATAGTATTTATGCAGACCATCTATAGCGATGGATACTTCAAAGCTTTCAATCAGCGCTTGATACCCAGCAGGTGCAGATGGTATATCGATGTTGGCAATTGTTTGCTGATCTGTAGGTAAACGGCTCAGTGCAAAGGCCACATACTTATCACAAATAATTAAACCGCCATCCATCGGCAAGGGTTGATGACTTTCTACATCGAGGGCTGACTGCAACCGCAGGCCTAAAAATAGCCCTTCATGAACTTGTTGACGCCAGTCTTCAACATAGGCATTGCTTGGAGAGAATTCTAAAATACAGTTGCCAATCGCATGCAGTTTTGCAGGTTCTGGCCATTGCACATGATTTTGATAATTTGAGTGTGCTTTAACGTCCCAAGACAATAATTGTTGTTTAGCATCCCAAAGAGTGTTGCCAATCCAGCCTTGACGCTCATTCACTGGCGTATTTTCTTGGCTTTTTAAACGTAGATCGATGGTGAAAGTACGTGATTGAAACCAATAAACAATGGTTTTTTCATCCGTTAAACCATTTGAAAAACTGATACTTTTACGACGAAATGCACCATACAAATAGTCTGGAATAGGAGCTGAAATCTCTTGGCTGGCTGGAAGCTGTGCTAAAGCCTGAAATAAATTCATGCGTTTGCTCCTTGTACTTCTGTATTTTCATCCATACCAAATGAGGACAAAGGCACAGCATTTCTTAGACTCAGCTCTCCTGAAGCGATACGTTTTTTAAGATAACTAAAGGTTTGCGCGGTTTGATTAAATAAATGTTCACCACCAATTAAGGGCTGATATTTTGGCGCTTCAGTTGAATGTACTGGCTCAATGATCGTGTCGTAATTGCAGGCGCAGAATAAGGGGAAAGAGTAGCGTTCTTCAGAGACTTTTTTAACACGGTGTTTGGTGGCCAAATATTTGCCATTCGACAAAATTTCCATCATGTCGCCAATATTCATCACCAAGGTATTTTCAATCAATGGAATATCCATCCATTCACCTTGTTTATTGAGTACCTGTAAACCCGGTGCCGTCGGCAAGAGCAGTGTAAAACATTCATAGTCTGTATGTGCGCCAATACCTTCAGCATCTTTTACTTCAGGGTTATAGGGATAATGGATTAGACGCAGTTGGCTGGTTGGATGGGTAATTTTACAATCAAAAAAATGCTCATCTACATTCAATGCTAAAGCAAAGGCCTGAAAAATCTGCTCGCTGATACTGCGTAAATGGTGGTAATAATCACTGACCGTACTTTTAAATGTGGCATCATCTGGCCATAACGTAGGGCCAAGCAAAGGAAATGCTGTCGCTTCGCCGTGGTAATCATAATTAACGTCATAGGCTTCTTTTAAGTCGTAGCTGTTGCCTGCAAATTGTTCTTCACCAATCGGCACATAGCCACTGTGATTTTTCGACAGCCCAATATAGTGTTGCATTTTACTGGCAGTATCTTGTTGGAAATAGCGCTTTGCCACCTGAATCAGTGATGTCGCAAAATCAAAATTGAACTGATCACCTTTTAAATAAAGAAAACCAACATCTTTACAGGCTTGATCCAAAGCGGTTGCTACTTCTAAGCGTTCTGACAGTATCGTACTTTGCATTTTCGATATATCAACAAGTGGCAAAACATAAGATTCATTCATCTTCAATTCCTATAATGTTGGCCGTCCAACGCTGTAGTACATCATTTAGGCCGTCCTAAAGATGAAGAGGGATTAATCCAGTTATTTTTGCGTACTGACTTGAGTCATACGTGGAATTTTCGGTAGGTTTTCCATCGCTGGGTCGAGCTCGTCTTCCTGCGCATGTACCAAGAAATCCACCCGTTCGCGCAGTTGTTTAAATTCAGGACTCAGCATGAGTTCAGGATTACGAGGACGGGGTAAATCGACCTCAATAATTTCTTTAATTTCACCAGGATTGGCTTTGAGCGCCACAATACGATCCGCCAATAAAATGGCTTCATCCATGTCGTGGGTCACAAAAATGATGGTGATATCAATGTTTTGCCAAAGATCCATTAAATGTTTTTGCATTTTTTGACGGGTATGCGGGTCAAGCGCGCCAAACGGCTCATCCATCAATAAAATTTTGGGTTCATTGACCAATGCTCGGGCAATCGCAACACGCTGTTTCATACCACCAGAAAGCTCATGCGGGTACTGATCTTGGTATTTTTCTAGACCAATAATATCAATCCATTCGCGGGCGCTGGATTCAGCCGAAGCATTGCTGGCACCTTTCATTAAAGGGCCGAACATCACATTTTCTTTGACTGTTTTCCATGGAAAAAGCGTGTAGCCTTGAAACACCATGCCACGCTCGGGGCTTGGGCCTTCAATCGCTTGGCCATCGACCAGCAATTCACCGCTACTGTAAGGATCAAGCCCAGCCACAATTCGGCTAAAGGTCGATTTACCGCAACCCGATGGGCCAATCACGCAGATAAATTCACGTTTATGAATCTTTAAATCCAACTGATTTAAAATAGTGCGTTCAGTTTTGCCGTACTTAAAACTTTGTGTAAGTTTTTTTGCTTCTAAAATGACAGGGCGTGCATAAATTGCATCGAAATAAGTGCTGGCATTAAATTCTGTGCTGTTCATTATTTTGCTCCTGCTTTCCATTTAAATAGACGTTGACCGAGTTTCATTAGCACCACATCGCATACCAAACCAATCACCCCAATGATGAGGATCGCGGCATAAACATTGTCAAAGTTTTGGTAACGCGCTTGTTGGGTAATAAACCACGTAATCCCAGAGGTTGTGCCAATCAGTTCAGATACGATCAGATAAGTCCAAGCCCAGCCCAGCAATACACGTAAGTCGCGGTAAATGTCGGGAAGCGCCGCTGGAATCACCACATGAAATAAGCTTTTCATTTTATTGGTGCCCAGCGTAAAACCTGCTTCGATCAGGCCTCGGTCAACCATCCGTGTGGTATTCGCAATAATCAGAATTTGCTGAAACAGCGTACCAATCACAATAATGGCGATTTTAGGTGCATCATTAATGCCTAAAATCGCAACGGCTAATGCACCAAAAGCAGGAGCGGGCAAGTAGCGGAAAAACTCAACAAAGGGTTCGGTCAGTTGTGATATTTTTTGAGAAAAACCGCAAAGAATCCCGAGCGGAATACCGATGAGAGAGGCAATAAAAAAAGCGCTGAACACAATTTTAATACTGTGCCATAAGCTTTGATGAAACCATGGGGCATCAGGTTGGGCAGGTGGAGTTATAAAAGCCGTAACTAATGCTTTTGCTACTTCGTGCGGTGCAGGTAAATAGATTGGATTGACCAGTTTACCTTGAGGTGGTGCTAAACCTGCATTCACTGCAGATTGTGCTTCGGCATAAAACACCGCTTTGTCTACACGGCTATCGACCTGAAAATACGGTACACTGCCAGACTGCGTTATTTGCACCTGTGGATGCCATAAAAATGGCAAATAACTCACTGCACACCAAATGAGCACAGGAATTAAAAATGATCCTAAGCCAAGCAATAGCTTACTTTTTAGACTGAGCTCTCTTGCGACATAACCCATACTGACCAAGCCCCAATATTACTTTTTTAATAAAACGTAATACTATTAAGCAATTTGAATGCCAAACGCTTGTATGCCGTGTTTTATTGACCTTATGCAAAGTTAGATAGGCTATAAACAGCAAAAAGCCTGCAAAAGAAGCAGGCAATATTAGTTTTTTTGATCGATACTGATGCCAAAATGTGCTTTTATGGCGCAACCAATTGCAAAAAAAGTTTTTTCATTCCTTCACTCGCGCCAGCTTTAATCAATTGATACTGCTCAGGTACACGCTGATAATCTGCTTTCGGGTCGATATAAAATGCACGGCAGTTGGCAGGGATTTCGTGAATCAATCCAGCCACAGGATAGACAGCCAGACTCGTGCCAATCACAATAAAAATATCTGCCGTTTGTACACTTAAACTGGCATCTTCATAGGCAGGAACTGCTTCGCCAAACCAGACTACATGTGGCCGTAAAGGATATCCTTCAGGGCATTTGTCGGTCTCTAAGTTTAAATCTGCACCTTCAATAGGGAAAATTTCCTGCGTATATTGCGCCTGAGGGCCAGAGCTTTTAGCGTAACGAATATTGCCATGCAGATGCAGTACATTGTGAGTGCCTGCACGTTCATGTAGATCATCAATATTTTGTGTGATGACTTGTACATCAAAAAAATCATCGAGTTCAGCAATCAATCTATGAGCTGTATTTGGCTCTGCGGCTAAAATATGTTTACGGCGTTCATTATAAAAACGCTGTACTAAAGCAGGGTCACGTGCCCAAGCTTCAGGTGTGGCCACATCTTCAATGCGATGCTGCTCCCAAAGACCATTACTGTCACGGAAGGTATTGATGCCGCTTTCTGCGCTCATGCCGGCACCTGAAAACACCACAATTTTTTGCATAGATTATAGCCTTATATTTTAATTGATGCGTCCATTAGGTACGGTTACATGTATTGAACGAATAATGCAGCGAATTTACTGTACTCAAAATATAGCGACTACTTCAACTCAGCTGATGCAATTCTTGTAGCACCCAATCGACAAATTTTTGTATTTGCGGTGAACTGTCTTGACTCGAGTGGACCAAATAATACTTTCTGCTACCGTGCAGTTTTTTATTTGATGCAATCACCAATTCTTTTTTTCTCAGTTCTGCTTCGATCAGCATTTGTGGAATCAGTGCCATTCCCATGCCATGACTGGCTGCAACAGAAAGCATAGAAAATAATTCATGCCTCTGCCCATCGAAAGGCTTGGGATGCTGAATTTGATGGGCTTGAAACCATTCTTGCCAAATACTTGGACGTGTTGTTTGCTGTAATAAGGGTAATCGAAGCAATTCTTCATCACTTAAATTAAAACTATGATCATCCGTCATTTCCGCATGGGGAAAATTGTTTTCAATCAATTTGGGAGAACAAACGGGAACCACTTCTTCATCCATTAAATAATGCGCTTGAATGCCAGGCCAATGCTCAATTTGCTGTTGCGTTCCTGCAAAAATAGCTGCGTCAAAGACATTTTCATTAAACAAAAAAGGTTTGGTACTGGTTTCCAAATGCACGGTAATTTCAGGATGCTGTGCATTTAAATTATTTAATTTTGGCAACAGCCAACGTGTGGCAAAGGTTGGCACAACGCCCAGCTTTAAAGTACCGCCTAAGCCTTTGTGCGTCATGATATCAGAGGTGCTTTTTTCGATGCCTTGCAAAAAGGGTTTAATACTTTTTGCATATTGTTTGCCTGCTTCTGTGAGATCGACACCGTGACGCGTTCGGCTAAATAGCGTGACACCTAGATATTCTTCTAGCTGTTGAATTTGGCGTGACACAGCACTTTGAGTAATAAATAACTCTTGAGAAGCATGCGTATAACTTGCGTGTTTTGCAGCAGATTCAAAGCAAATTAAGCTTTGCAATGATGGAATATTACGCCGCATAGATAAAGTCCTTTTTATCGAGAGGTATCACAAAATGGCATATAAGAATGATTTTCATATACCACTATAGTCTATAAATAAAGCAATCCATCGCTTAAATCAGTGGCTAAAGTGCTTAACACGCTGTGAACAAAGCTCAGGTATGCGAAAGGCGCATATCTACATGCAAAATAATCGTTTGAATGAATCACTTTTCACACATAGCATCGAATAAAACAAAGAAAGCCCGAAAAAGCAGAGGATGCGATGAATCAAATGGTCAATGTAAAAAAACCAAAAGTACAATTTAACTGGCAAGATCCGTTTCTTTTGGAACAGCAATTAACTGAAGAAGAACGCATGATTCGCGATACTGCGCATGCATACTGTCAAGAGCGTTTACAGCCACGTGTACTCGAACAATTCCGCCATGAAAAAACCGATGCATCTATTTTCCGAGAAATGGGCGAACTTGGCTTACTTGGCCCAACGATTCCAGATCAATACGGCGGCGCAGGTCTAAACTATGTTAGCTACGGTCTAGTTGCGCGTGAAATTGAATATGTGGATTCTGGCTACCGCTCAATGGCTAGCGTTCAAAGTTCTTTGGTGATGGTGCCCATTAATGAATTTGGCTCTGAAGCGCAAAAACAGAAATACCTACCAAAGCTGGCAACAGGCGAATACATTGGCTGTTTTGGTTTAACTGAACCAGATCATGGCTCTGACCCAGGTAGCATGATTACTCGTGCAAAAAAAGTCGAAGGTGGCTATCGTCTCACGGGTGCAAAAATGTGGATTACCAACAGCCCAATTGCCGACGTGTTTGTTGTTTGGGCGAAAGAAGTATCGCCTGAAGGTAATGTTGGTGACATTCGTGGTTTTATTTTAGAAAAAGGCTGGGAAGGTCTATCTGCTCCAGCAATTCACGGTAAAGTTGGCTTACGTGCATCGATTACCGGTGAAATTGTGATGGACAATGTCTTTGTCCCTGAAGAGAATGCTTTTCCAGAAGTACGTGGTTTAAAAGGTCCATTTACCTGTCTAAATAGTGCTCGTTATGGTATCGCTTGGGGCGCAATGGGCGCCGCAGAATTCTGCTGGCATACAGCGCACCAATATACTATGGACCGTAAACAGTTTGGCCGACCATTGGCAGCGAATCAGCTGATTCAAAAGAAACTGGCAGATATGCAAACTGAGATTGCCTTGGGTTTACAAGCTGCGCTTCGATTTGGACGTATGAAAGATGAAGGCATTGCTGCTGTAGAAGGCACATCACTCATTAAACGTAACAACTGTGGCAAGGCTTTAGATATTGCCCGTGTTGCGCGTGACATGATGGGTGGTAACGGCATTTCTGATGAGTTTGGTGTTGCCCGCCATCTGGTCAATCTCGAAGTCGTCAACACGTATGAAGGAACGCATGATGTACATGCACTGATCTTAGGTCGTGCGCAAACAGGTATCGCGGCTTTTGGTAACTAATTGAATTATATATCGATAAGGTGCTCTACATAGAGTGCCTTAGAGACTTTTTATGCAAAAATAAACTTAATCAATAAAGGATTCATCGTGAAACACTCTTGTAACTCTGTGCAATAGCCTGAGCAGTGATGAAATAAAAAGAATAAAAAAGGCAAATGTGCAGACATAGGAATGCCGATGACTCATTTGGGAAAATGAGGAACAAGGAAATGAATAACGAAATGCAAAACGGAGCAGGAACGCTCAAATTGCCTTCTAACGTGGGCACGATGCATCGTATTACAAGCAACACTTGGAAAATGGCTTTTATTTTTGCCTTTATTTCTTTGGTGATTGATGGTGTAGACATCATGTTGCTGTCATTCAGCCTGACCAGTTTAAAGGCTGAATTTGGTTTAAGTACATTTCAAGCCGGAATGCTCGGTAGTTCTTCTTTAGCAGGGATGGCGCTGGGTGGTATTTCGGGTGGATGGGCGTGCGATAAATTTGGCCGTGTGAAAACTATTGCTTGGTCGGTAGTATTTTTCTCAATCATGACCTGTATTTTAGGCTTTACCCAAAGCTATGAACAATTTTTAATTTTACGTTTTATTGGCGCTTTTGGACTGGGTTCTCTTTACATGGCGTGTAATACGCTCATGGCAGAATATGTGCCAACCAAATATCGAACAACGGTACTTGGGACTTTGCAAACCGGTCAAACCGTGGGTTATATCGTTGCAACGCTGATGGCGGGTGCAATTATTCCAGATCACGGCTGGCGGATGCTATTTTATGTCACCATTATTCCTGCTGCTTTTGCCCTGATCTTTATGCGTTTTGTTCCTGAACCAAAATCTTGGCAGGAAGCAAAAATTGAGCAGCTAAAACGCCGTGAATTAAAACTTGAACCTGTACAGCAACATGCTGCAGTCAATCAAAATACACCTTCTGAAAGTATTTATAAACGTATTTTTGGGCATACCAATCATCGTAAAATGTTCTTCTTTTGGATGTCGACCGCTGCATTTCTACAATTCGGTTACTACGGTGTCAACAACTGGATGCCAACGTATCTAGAAACCGAACTCAGCATGAACTTTAAAGCCATGACAGGCTATATGGTAGGCGCATATACCGCCATGATTCTGGGTAAAATTTTAGCAGGCTATGCCGCTGACAAGTTCGGACGTCGTATTACCTTTGTGTTTGGTACGGTAGCTACGGCAGCATTCTTACCGATCATCATTTTCTATAACACACCAACCAACATCGCCTATTTACTCGTAACTTTCGGTTTCCTATACGGTATTCCATACGGTGTAAATGCAACGTATATGGCAGAAAGTTTCTCTACGGATGTACGCGGTACGGCTATTGGCGGTGCTTACAATATGGGACGTTTAGGCGCAGCCATAGCACCAGCAACCATTGGTATGATTGCCGCTGGCGGATCATTCACTATGGCCTTTATTGTAATGGGTGCTGCGTACTTTATTGCAGGTGTTATTCCGGGCTTGTTCATTCGTGAACGTCAATATGACCCCCAGCAAGCCTCACTTTCTTCAGATGCGGAAAAAGAAAAACTGGCAAATTTAGATACACATGTTGGTGATGCAGAACAAAAAGCATCTGCAAAAACTGCGACAGTAAAATAATTAAAAAATCTGTGCCATAGCTCAATACTATGGCACATCTGGAGTGAACTATGGGTGCATTAAAAGGAATTCGTGTATTAGACTTAAGCCGTGTTTTGGCAGGTCCTTGGTGCGGTCAAATATTGGCTGATTTAGGTGCAGACGTAATCAAAATTGAGCGTCCAAAAGTGGGTGATGATACACGTATGTGGGGACCACCTTGGATGCCAAATCAGCAAGGTCAAGCGACGAGAGAATCAGGCTATTACCAATGTGCGAACCGTAATAAATATTCTGTAGCCATTGATATTGCCAGTGAAGAAGGGCAAGCCCTAGTCCGTGAAATTGCCCAGACGGCAGATGTCGTGATTGAAAACTACAAAGCAGGTTCACTTGCAAAATATGGTTTGGATTATGCATCGCTCAGTGCGCTAAATCCAAATATCGTATATTGCTCAATTACAGGTTTTGGTCAGGATGGTCCACGTGCGGAAGAACCAGGCTATGACTTTATCATTCAAGGTATGTCCGGTTTGATGAGTATTACTGGTGAATCTGATGATGTAATCGGTGGTGGCGCACAAAAGGTGGGAGTCGCTGTGGTCGATATTCAGACCGGACTGTACTCAACGATTGCAATTCAGGCGGCATTGTTAGCACGGCAACATACTGGACGTGGTCAATATATTGATATGTCATTACTCGATGTACAGGTGGCGGCTTTGGCCAATCAAGGTATGAACTATTTGACCTCGGGCAAAGCACCCAAGCGCATGGGAAATAATCACCCGAATATTGTACCGTATCAAACCTTTAAAGCTAAAGATAAAGAATTTATTATTGCCTGTGGTAATGACAAACAATTTAAAGATTTGTGTATTGCGATTGGCTATAAAGAACTGCTAGATCAACCAAACTATTTACGTAATCAAGATCGGGTGAAGCACCGTGAAGAATTGATTCCATTATTGAGTGCCTATTTTCTGACACAAGATGCTCAAGTTTGGGTTGATGCGATTCATGCGGTAAAAGTGCCAGTGGGTGTAATCAACTCTGTAGAAGACGCATTAAATGAACCGCAAATTCAACATCGTCAAATGGTGGTGAATATTCCACATGCTTTAAATCATGATTTTAAAGTGATTGGATCACCGATGAAATTATCTGATACGCCTGTAGAATACCGTCATGCACCGCCGCAGTTAGGGCAGCACACAATCGAAATTTTGTCCCAATTTAAAACTGAAGCTGAATTAAATGAATTGGCTGCACAAGGTATCATTGATCAACTCAATCATCCTGCAGCTTAAAATTTCATGGGATTATTCTTCAAACTATTCTTCAATATCTGGTCTTAAACACCTATGAGGAATGAGTGGAGTTAAAAGTTTAGACCGAAGGACTCCAATACTTCGGTCTTTTTCAATATCAATATTCATTTACGGAGTGCTTTTAATGTTAATTTTCTAGATAAAGTATAATTATTCATTAAAGCTTGGGCCTGCAATACGGTCTTTATTTTTTCGTATGAAAGAGATGTCCATACTTTTGCGCCTTGATATTTTTTCTTTAAGCTATAACTTTAAAATTCTGGAATCCACAAACTAATTTCCGCAATGCTGCAGGCAATAAGCATTTATATGCCTATTTTTCAAGTCTACTAATTGCACAGAAAGATCTCGATACCACCTCCATTGGCGAGAGTATAAGTCTTCAAACGAAATAAAGCCCTGCACAATGGTAAGGCTCTATTTTAATAACATTACATTGAATTTGTTCAGCTGCTTATTATTGCTGTATAAAATTCTGCAAAGCCTGATTAAATGCATCTGGCTGTTCAATGTTTGAAATATGCGATGCATTAATTTCAAATAATTGGCTATTTGCAATGTGTTCTTGCATAAATTGACCATCTGCAACTGTAGTTACGGGGTCTTGTTGACCTGCAATAATTAATACAGGTACGTGAATAGACGAGATTTCATTGCGTAAATCCGCTTTAGCCAAAGCTTCACAACAACTTGCATAACCTTCTGGGCTGCCAGCTCCGAGGTCGTTACTCAAAGATTGTACAGTTGCCGTGTTACTTTGGATAAAGGGTTCTGTAAACCATCGTGATGCTGCCGTTTCTGCAATTGGTTTCAGACCTTGTTGACGGACTAACTGTGCACGTTCATTCCAAGCTGATTCTTGCCCAATTTTTGCAGCGGTATTGCATACAATGACATGGTTAAAGCGTTCAGGATGATGTATTGCAAGCCATTGACCTGTTAAACCACCCATCGATATTCCACAAAATGTGGCCTGTTGAATATTTAAATGATCCAATAAATGGATGACATCTGTACCCAATTGATCAAGGCTATAAGGCCCTTGAGGGGCAGAAGATGCACCATGACCACGTGTATCATAACAAATGACAAAATAATCCTGCTGCAGCGACTCTATCTGAGGCTGCCACATGCTGAACTTTGTGCCTAAAGAATTAGAAAAGACAATCGCAGGTTTGTTGGTATCACCAAAAGTTGCGTAATTAATCAAAGCATCATTGGATATAAATGTAGGCATATTTTGAATCCTTAATTTTATAAATCTCCTAAATCCCCCTATCAGAAGGAGGACTTTTATTGAGGATTAAACACGTTCAATAATCAAAGCGATGCCTTGACCGACACCAATGCACATTGAACAGAGGGCATATTGACCTGAAATTGCCTCAAGTTGATTTAACGCAGTCGTAACTAAACGGGCTCCAGATGCACCTAAAGGATGCCCCAAAGCAATAGCGCCACCGTTTGGATTGACATGTTTAGCGCCATCTTCCAAACCTAGTTCACGGGTAACCGCTAAAGCTTGAGCCGCAAAAGCTTCATTCAGCTCGATCACATCCATTTGTTCAAGGCTTAGACCTGTTTGAGCTAATAGCTTTTTGATGGCAGGCGCAGGACCAAAACCCATGATTTTGGGTTCAACACCCACTACCGTTGCCGCAATAATTTTGGCTCGTGGCTTTAACTTAAATCTGTTAACAGCATCATCTGAAGCAATCAGTAGTGCAGCCGCACCATCATTGATCCCTGAAGCATTGCCCGCAGTTACCGTCCCATCTGCTTTCACCACAGGTTTGAGTTTTGCTAAACCTTCTGCTGTCGTTGATGCACGTGGATGCTCATCTGTATCGACTATCAGTGGGTCGCCTTTACGCTGTGGAATGATTACAGGGATGATTTCTTTCTCAAAAAAACCATTGGCTTGTGCAGCAGCTGTACGGCGCTGACTTTCTAAGGCAAAAGCATCTTGATCAGCACGGTTAATATTGAATTGTTCTGCCACATTTTCAGCAGTTTGAGGCATGGTTTCCACGCCATACATTTGTTTGAGTATTGGATTGATAAAACGCCAGCCCATGGTGGTGTCTTCAATCTTTTGGCTGCGTCCATAAGCACTTTCCGATTTACCCATAACAAAGGGCGCACGGGACATACTTTCTACACCACCAGCAATAATTAAGTCTGCTTCATTTGCTTTAATTGCACGGGCTGCCATCGCAATTGCATCAAGTGATGAACCACAAAGTCGGTTCACAGTTGTAGCAGGAACTTGAAAAGGGACACCTGCGAGTAGCGACGACATTCGTGCAACATTACGGTTATCTTCACCGGCTTGGTTCGCACAGCCGTAAATCACGTCATCAACAGACTCCCAAGCAATACTTGGATTTCGCTGCATCAGTGCCTTAATAGGTAAGGCACCTAGGTCGTCGGTACGTACTGCTGCTAAACCGCCCGCATAGCGACCGAAAGGTGTACGGATTGCATCAATAATATAGGCATTTTTCATTTTATAAATCCTAAAAACTCAGCTCCTCCCTTTTAACGGGAGGTTGGGAGGGATTTACAGGAAGTTAATTTTTGAATATTAATCCTCCCTAAATCCCTCCTTTAATCAAGGAGGGACTTTTTGCTTTATGCTGTCGTATCTATCAGCTTTGCACCGGTCATTGACTGTAATTCGTCAAAGCTCAGACCCTCAACTTTTTCAATCACTTTCATGCCTTCAACTGTTACATCAATGACGCACAAATCTGTGTAAATACGATCGACACATTGCAGGCCTGTCGCAGGGTATGACAATTCAGCGACAATTTTCGGTTCACCTTTTTTGGTCACATGGTCTGTAGTAATAAAGACTTTTTTCGCCCCAACCGCCAAATCCATTGCACCACCTACAGCAGGAATTGCATCTGGCGCACCAGTATGCCAATTTGCTAAGTCACCATTTTGGGCAACCTGAAAAGCGCCTAATACTGCAATATCTAAATGACCGCCACGCATCATGGCAAAAGAGTCACCGTGATGAAAAAAGCAGCCACCCGTTTGCATAGTGACAAACTCTTTTCCTGCATTAATTAATTCAGGGTCTTCTTCGCCTTTAGCCGGAGGAGGACCAAAAGCCAAAAGGCCATTTTCTGAATGTAGAAAAACATCTTTGTCTGTTGGTAAATAATTTGAAATTTTAGTGGGCAAGCCAATGCCTAAATTGACATAAGCGCCATTTGGAATATCTTGTGCAACACGTTCAGCAATTTGATCACGGGTTAATTTGGTATAGCTCATGGTTCTTTCCTCACGTGATTTATGCAGATTGCTCAAGCTGTGCAGGTTGCACAGTAACAACATGTTGTACAAAAATACCAGGGGTAATAATGTGCTCTGGGTCCAATGCACCAAGTTCAACAACTTCAGAAACTTGAGCAATTGTCACATCTGCCGCCATAGCCATAATGGGACCAAAGTTACGCGCTGATTTGTTGTAAACCAAGTTGCCCCAGCGGTCGCCCTGATGTGCTTTGATTAAAGCAAAATCAGCTTTAATTGGATTTTCGAGAACAAAATCTTTGCCTTCATAATTGAGTGTAGGTTTGCCTTCTGCCAGCAACGTACCGAAACCAGTTGGTGTATAAATTGGACCCAAACCCATGCCTGCCGCCTGAATACGGCAAGCCAAATTACCTTGTGGTACAAGCTCAAGTTCTATTTTTCCTGCACGGTATAGCTCATCGAACACCCAAGAGTCGGATTGGCGAGGGAAAGAACAAATCATCTTACGGACAGCACCAGCTTTGAGTAATTTAGCCAATCCATAGTCACCATTACCTGCATTGTTGTTGACGATGATGAGATCTTTGATGCCAAGTTCAATCAGTCCATCAATCAGTTCAGCAGGCTGACCAGCCGTACCGAAGCCGCCAATCATAATGGTAGATCCATCCTTAATTTGAGAAAGTGCTTCTGTTAAGGAAGCGGTACTTTTATCAATCATGCTACGATCCTTCATCAAGAACGATAAAACTATTTACCTGACTAACCACTTCAGTCATGTAAGGCAGATAATCTTTTATTTCAAATATTTACAAACTTAAAAATGCAGATCAATGGACTCAAATCATGTGCTACACAATTGGAATCCAATCGCATCAGCTATCATCACTACGAACAGAAGAGGGATGACGATTTAAAGCCATAACTTCAATATTCATATACGGGTAAAGGGGCAACCCTTGTAAAATGTTGTGTAGCTCTTCATTGCTTTCAACATCAAAAATACTGATATTTGAATATTGACCAGTGATGCGCCAGATATGACGCCATTTGCCTTGACGTTGTAGATCTTGTGAATAAGCTTTTTCTACAGCTTTAATTTCATTGGCTTTTTCGACTGGCATATCTAATGGAATATTGACATCCATGCGTACTTGGAAAAGCATTTCTCACTCCTAGCTAAATGTTATTTGCGACGTAAGTCATCAATTTTGTTTTCATCAATTTCAATCCCTAAACCAGCTGTGGTCGGAATCTTGAGTTCGAAATCTTGATATTGAAGTGGGGTTTTTAAAATTTCTTCAGTTAGCAGCAATGGACCAAAAAGCTCTGTGCCATAAGCTAAATTGTCAAAAGTTGAAAATGCATGTGCCGATGCAATAGTGCCCACAGGGCCTTCAAGCATGGTTCCACCATATAAATCGATACCCGCAAGTTTGGCGATTTTAGAAACCTCACAGCCTTCGATTAAACCGCCAGACTGTGCAACTTTGACTGCAAAAACAGATGCAGAATTGTGCCGCGCAAGTTGATATGCCGTTTGCGGACCCATCAGTGATTCATCTGCCATAATGGCTATATCAAAACGACGAGTTAAACGGCGCATCGCGTCAATGTTATCGATTGCGCAAGGCTGCTCAATCAGGTCAACACCACCATCTTGTAACAATTGAATGCCTTTAATGGCATCTAATTCAGACCATGCACGGTTGACATCTACACGTATAGAAATGTCTGAACCTAATGCTTTTTTAATGGCTAAAACATGCTCAACATCAGCTTCAACGGGGCGTGAACCGATTTTAAGTTTGAAAATATTGTGTCGTTTTGCCGCAATCATCTTTTGTGCTTCGGCAATGTCTTTTTCCGTATTGCCAGATGCAAGTACCCAAAGAACAGGTAAGCTGTCACGTAAACGACCGCCCAATAATTCACTCAAAGGCAGATTTAAACGCTGCGCCAAAATATCGAGTAGCGCCGTTTGAATGGCACATTTAGCAAAGCGATTGCCGTTAATATTACGTTTAATGGCTTGCATGGTTTGAGCAACATTCAAACCAGTGAGGGTTTTCAGTAAAGGACTAAAATAAGTTTCAATATTGGTACGAATGCTTTCAGGGCTTTCTTCACCATAGCCTAGACCACCAATCGTCGTCGCTTCACCCCAACCGATATAACCATCTTCGGTAGTGATTTTAATCAAAACAAGGGTTTGCGTTTGCATGGTTGCAACAGCCATCTTGTGCGGACGGATTGTTGGGATTTCCACGAGCAGGGTTTCAATCGACTTATACATCTTGCATATTTCTTATCTATCCAACTATTTATATACCCTAATTTAATGTAATATCTTTAACTAGAGCGATTTTGGTATTTTTAGATACTTAAAAGGTATATAAATGGAATTAAGGCACTTACGTTACTTTGTCACCGTGGTTGAAGAGCAAAGTATTACCAAGGCAGCAGAAAAATTATGTATTGCTCAGCCACCTTTGAGCCGCCAAATTCAAAAACTTGAAGAAGAGCTGGGGATTACGTTGTTTGAGCGTGGTTCTAGACCCGTGAAAACCATAGAAGCAGGTATGTTTTTTTATGAGCATGCTGTGCAGATATTGACGCATACCGCCCAGGCCACAACCATGGCACAGCGGATTAATGCCGTCGATAAAACTGTCCGCATTGGTTATGTCAGTTCGCTTTTATACGCATTATTGCCGCAAATTATTTATTTATTTCGACAACGCAACCCAGATATTCATGTTGAACTCATAGAATGTGGTACACGCGACCAGATTGAAGCCTTAAAACCGGTCGAATTGATATTGGTTTTGGACGACTTCGATTAACAGATCCGTCTATTAAACGTGTTTTATTAAGAAAAGAAGCGCTACGTTTAGCTATTCATAAAAACCATCATTTGGCTGAATTTAAAGACAAAGGCATTTATCTTTCTCAAATTTTAGATGAACCAATTTTTGCCTACCCTACGACACCTAAACCGAATTTTTCCACCCTCATCCAATCCATTTTTACCGAATTAGGACTTGTACCTAAACATTTAACCGAAGTGCGTGAAATTCATATGGCTTTGGGCTTGGTGGCGTCGGGAGAGGGCATTTCTCTGATCCCTGAAAGTGCCAGTGATATTGGCATGAAAAATTTGATGTATATCCCAATCTTAGATTTGGAAGCCTATAGTCCAATCTCTTTGTCGGTACGCAATATGGATCATAGTAATTACATTCCAAAGATACTGGATTGCATTCGTGAAGTCTTTGTTGAAGAAAATATCGATCTGCGCGCCATCGATGCAGATGCATAACTAAGTCAAGGTTTCATGGTCGATGTAACACAAGATCCACTATTCAGATGATAGGGTCTTATGGAATATCAATCACTTCAGCCCAAAGCATCCTGATAAATACAAGACTGAGCTATTTCAAAAACCTTTTCATCTTCAATATTCAATTGATCATATTGCTGCATTTTTTGAATCATCCATTCAAAATCTGAAGTTTGTGGCGCTTGGGTCTTACCAAAATTTTGAATGATTCTTTTGATCCGATGAAAAGCCTCGACGTGAATCTGCTCAGAACAATCAAAACGGATGATGTGATATTGCTTTAACAAAGAAAATATTTCAGAAAAATGCGTTTGTTGAAGCAGATCGTTTTGGGCTTTTTGGATGGCAAGATTGATTGCGTTTAAGGTATTAGGATGTTTTTCTGCCCAATCATGGGTAAAAGCCAAAACTTTATCTGGAATATGATCAATAATATCTTGACTATTGACGATAATACGACTATAGCCTTGTATTTCAGCTTGCGTATTCCACGGCTCTCCGACACAGAATACATCAATTCGTTGCGTTGATATTGCTTCGACCATATAAGGCGGTGGTAAAGTTGAAAACGTTTGCGTTTGAGCAATTTCTGTGTCTGCAAGTGCCAGCCATTCTCTTAGAATATAATGATGAATCGAATGCTGAAAAACATGCGCCAACTGAATCGTTTGATTCTGTTTTACCGCAGATACGATTTTCTCTGCTGAATTTTTTGGAAGATCCAAAGCATGGATATTTAATTCATAGCACAGCTTTTGACTCAAACTAATATAAGCACAATTAGTACTGAGTGTAAGAGAGGTTTGTAAGGGAATGCCGAGATGGTCTTTACCTGTCACAGACGCAGGCAGCATGGCCGATAAGCAATGGGCAGCATCTAAAAAACCAAAAGCTAGACGGTCGCGTAAACTTGCCCAAGATGGTTCTTGAGTCAGTGTGACATTTAACCCTTGTTCAGCAAAATATCCTTGATGTTCTGCCCAGAGCAAAGCAACACAGTCGAGTAAAGGAATATAGCCCAATTGAATATCTGTTTTTTCAAGCTTTTGCATGGTTTATTCCTTAAATTGAGACTGTAACAACGCTTGCGCATCAAGCAGCCGACGCGCCATTTCACCCATTGTCATACGGTGACTCATGGCATTTTTTCTCAGCAAATTGAATGCTTGATCTTCGGTTAAACCATGCATTTGTATTAAAAGCACTTTGGCTTTTTCAATATCTTTTCGATCGGCCAATTTGCACTTGGTTTCAGCCAAATCATTCAGCAGTTTTTTATGCTTTTTATATTGTTCAATTGAAATTTCTAAAATGCTATTCAAACGTGCAGGGTCAATGCCATCGACAATATAAGCCGTCACACCTGCATCAATCGCGCTTCGGATAATTTCGAGACTCGAATTTTTAGTAAATAGAACAGTCGGTAAGTCAAATTGGCTGACACAGCTTTCAATGACATCGCGATGTGGATGATCCATATCCAATAAAATCACATCTGCATGAATATTTTGCAGATATGACATATTTAAATGATTAATCATGAAACTGGCGACCACATCAAAGTCATGCTGAATTAATGAGGCTTGAATAAATTCAGCGCGTTCTTGATCATCATCAATCAGGGCTATTTTTAGTTTTGGCATGCAAACACTCAGACAGAGCCAAACAGATACGTATTGAGCTTGCTAAGCAAATTAGATGCCAAATCTAAAGGCAATACAAAATATAAATCTGCTTCTATGTTTGAGCATAGTTATGTGCGCATTTTTAAATTGAACCATTTCCATGCACTGATCTTGTGCAGGGCTGAACCACGCTTGAACATTTAGCTGCATCTCTATAGGCACATTGACTATCTATTCACCTTAATTCGCTTAATTTCTGACAAGTCGGCGTTCAAAGCCGCAATGTAAAGATGAATTGAAGTCGAAAATAAAAACTTGGCATGGCTCGTGCTTAATACTTGTTGAGTCAATGAAGACTCTAAAAATTTGTTAGACGGCCAACGACGTCCGTTCTGATCGACTCTGTTATGTGTTAGCGACATAACCGAGTAATTCATGCGTTCAGTTCAGTCAGGAGAAGGTTATGTCTTCAAATTTAAATGCCAAAAAAGCCACAAAAATAAGTCTATTTAATTTTTCTTCAGCAGCAATGCGGGCCTTCCACATGAGTTGGCTCGCATTCTTTGTTTGCTTCTTTGCATGGTTTGCCTGTGCGCCTTTGATGCCAGTGATTGCAGGTGAATTTAATCTAACAAAAGACCAAATCGCTAATATTAATATTGCTGCGGTTGCAATCACCATTTTAGTTCGTCTGATCGTTGGGCCTTTATGTGATAAATACGGCCCGCGTAAAACATATACAGCATTATTAATTGTCGGCAGCATCCCAGTCTTTGGGGTTGCATCTGCGAATAGCTATGAATCTTTTCTTTTCTTCCGCTTGTTGATCGGTGCGATCGGCGCAAGCTTTGTCATCACGCAATACCACACTAGCATTATGTTTGCGCCTAATGTGGTGGGTACAGCCAATGCGGCAACCGCAGGCTGGGGTAATGCAGGCGGCGGTGCAACTCAAGCCCTCATGCCTTTATTGCTTAGCGCACTCGTTATGTTTGGTGTAGAGCAAGCGATGGGTTGGCGCATAGCGTTAATCGTTCCTGGTGTGATGATGTTGATCGTAGGCGCGCTGTATTGGAAATTTACCCAAGACTGCCCGCAAGGCAACTTTAAAGAACTGCGTGAACAAGGCGTTGCAGTCGGTTCAGATAAAAAAGGCGGTGTAGCCATTCTCATGCACGCTGCACGTAACTATCGCGTATGGATTTTATTTGGCGCTTATGCAGCTTGCTTCGGCATTGAAATCTTTATTCACAACATTATTGCGCTGTATTACGTCGACAACTTCCAATTTGGATTAAAAGAAGCGGGTATGGCAGCAGGGATCTTCGGTCTATTGGCACTGTTTGCCCGCGCGCTCGGCGGCATTGTTTCAGACAAAGTCGCGACTACCAAAGGCTTGGATGGCCGTACCAAAGTTCTGTTTGCGATGATTCTGCTAGAAGGACTGTTTTTAATACTGTTCTCGCAAATGAGCACGCCAATCTTCGCCATTCTTGCCATGACAGTCTTTGCGCTCTTCACCCATATGGCGTGCGGCGCAACCTATGCCTTGGTGCCATTCATTGACCGTGATGCTTTAGGCGGCGTGGCAGGCATTATCGGCGCAGGCGGTAACGTTGGTGCGGTAGCTGCAGGATTCTTGCTTAAAGGCATGTTGGATATTCAAACCACGCTGATGGTGCTTGGCGGTTTGGTGGTGATTGCTGCAAGCTGTGTGCTGATGATCCGCTTCTCTGTAGAGCATAAAGAAAAAGAACAGCGCTTATTTGAACAAGCTGTGAATGAAAGAAATCTAGCTGAAGCTCAAAACTAATACTGAAAGTTGCCTCTAAACAAAACATAGCGCTTTAGGGGCAAACAAAAAAAATATTGCGGAGTAAGAATATGAAAATCATCATGATTGGTCATGGCATGGTTGGCCACAAGTTTATCGAATCTGTACTGGAACACGCAGGTGATGATGTTGAATTAACCATTTTAGCTGAAGAGCCGCGTCTTGCTTATGACCGTGTGCATTTAACTGAATACTTCAGCGGCAAGTCAGCGAAAGACTTAACCCTGTGCCGCAGCGACTTTGCTGATGCATACGGTATAGATTTACGCCTGAGCACCAAAGCGGTTGAAATTGATCAGCGCAATAAAACGGTCACAACCAATCACGGTGATATTCTTTCTTTTGACAAGCTAGTGCTCGCAACAGGTTCATACGCTTTTGTGCCACCAATTCCAGGCAATGAACGTGAAAACTGTTTTGTGTACCGTACCATTGAAGACTTAGATGCCATCCGCGCAGCCAGCTTGAATGCTAAAACAGGCGTGGTGATCGGCGGCGGTTTATTGGGTTTGGAAGCAGCAAAAGCGCTGCGTGATTTAAACTTAGAAACCCATGTTGTTGAATTTGCACCACGCTTAATGGCAGTTCAGATTGATGATCTAGGCGGTAAAGTTTTACGTTCTAAAATTGAAAATCTAGGTGTTAAAGTCCATACGCAAAAAGCAACATCTTGCATTGAAGATGGTGCAAATGCGAAGCACGTAATGAAGTTTGGTGATGGTTCTGAACTGGAAACCGATATCATCTTATTCTCTGCAGGTATCCGCCCGCGAGATGAATTAGCGCGCCAAAGCGGTTTAGCCATTGGTGAGCGTGGCGGTATTGTAATTAACGATTATTGCCAAACTTCAAACCCTGACATTTATGCAATTGGTGAATGTGCGCTTTGGCAAAATAAAATTTATGGCCTAGTTGCGCCGGGCTATGACATGGCACGTATTGCAGCAAAGCATGTGATGGAACAAAACTGTACGCTTTTCGCTGGTGCAGATATGAGCACCAAGCTGAAACTGATGGGAGTTGATGTTGCATCTGTAGGCGATGCGCATGCAATGACACCAAATTCTTTAAGCTATTTCTATGCAGATGAAGCAGCTCAGGTTTATAAAAAAATTGTCGTGAATGCAGAGAAAACTAAGCTGCTAGGTGCAGTATTGGTGGGCTGTGCTAAAGAATACAATGACCTGCTGCAAATGATGCTGAATGGCTTAGAAGTTCCAGAAAGCCCAGAAAGCCTAATCATGCCTGGCTATGCACAATCTGCAGGTAAATCGGGCGGCAGCGGTGTCGATCTGCTGCCAGACAGCGCAACGATTTGTTCATGTAACAACGTCTCTAAAGCAGATATTTGTTCAGCCATTGCTGACGGATCGACTTCTTTAGGCGCATTGAAAAAATGCACCAAAGCTGCAACAGCTTGCGGCGGCTGTGCGCCATTAGTCACTCAAGTACTTAAATCGGAGCTTCAGCGTCAAGGTGTAACTGTAAATAACCATTTATGTGAACACTTTGCTTATTCACGCCAAGAGCTCTATCACTTGGTACGTGTGAACGAAATCAAAACCTTTGATGACCTGATTCAACAGCATGGCCATGGTTTAGGCTGTGATATCTGCAAACCGACGGCAGCCAATATTCTAGCGTCATGCTGGAATGACTTTGTACTTAAACCAAGCCATGCGGGCCTGCAAGACAGTAATGACTACTACCTCGGCAATATTCAAAAAGATGGTTCATATTCAGTAGTACCTCGTATGGCTGGCGGTGAAGTTACTCCGGATGGATTAATTGCCGTGGGTCAAATTGCCAAAGAATATGGTCTATATACCAAACTTACAGGCGGTCAGCGTGTTGATATGTTTGGTGCACAAGTGCATCAACTGCCTGAAATCTGGGAAAAATTGATTGCTGCTGGGTTTGAGTCTGGCCATGCCTACGGCAAATCACTGCGTACGGTGAAATCTTGTGTCGGCAGTACTTGGTGCCGTTATGGCGTGGACGATTCAGTCGGCTTGGCGATTTATTTAGAGAACCGCTACAAAGGCCTTCGCTCACCGCACAAACTGAAAATGGCTGTGTCGGGCTGTACCCGTGAATGTGCTGAGGCGCAAAGTAAAGATGTGGGCGTGATTGCGACAGAAAAGGGCTGGAACCTTTATGTATGCGGCAATGGCGGTATGAAGCCACGTCACGCAGAGCTTTTGGCATCAGACTTAGATACGCAAACATTGATCAAATACATTGACCGTTTCTTTATGTTCTACATTCAAACAGCAGACCGTTTGCAGCGTACTTCTGTATGGCGCGACAACATGGAAGGCGGTTTAGATTACCTGAAAGATGTCGTTGTGAATGATTCGCTTGGCGTAGCGGGTGAACTTGAACGCCGTATGAGCCATGTTGTGGGTACATATCAAGATGAATGGCGTACTGCTGTAGAAGATCCTGAAGTACGTAAACGCTTTGTGACTTTCGTGAATGCAAAAGCAGAACAGCAAAATGATCCGCATATTCAGTTTGCATCCGTTCGCGGTCAAATCAGACCCAAAACAGAAGCTGAACGCGATTCGTCACGCATTCCAGTGGTTGAAGCTTAAGAGAATAACGAATTTAAAACTTCTTTTATTTGATTTACATCCTTATTCGGTTTCTCGTTAAAGCGGAAATGAAAGATGGTGAACTAAAAGAAGTTTAAAAAAGGATGAAGAATATGACAATTTTAAAAGAAATGAATGATTTAGACTGGTTTGATGTTTGTGCATTAGAAGATATTACGCCAAATACAGGTGTGGGCGCACTGATTGAAAATCAGCAAATTGCGATATTCCGTGTCGGTGAAGAAAAGCGGGTTTATGCACTGAGCAATCAAGATCCGTTTAGTCAAGCCTATGTTATGTCCCGCGGTATTATTGGTGACTTGCAGGGTGAGCGTGTTGTGGCATCACCCATTTATAAACAGCATTTCAGCCTTGCTACTGGACGCTGCTTAGAAGATAAAGACCAAAAACTCTTGGTTTTTCCAAGCAAAATTGAAAATGGCCGTGTGCTGATTAGTCCAACTGCTCAAAAAACCTATATTACCAATAACGCGCCATCGTCTGAGTTGATGAAACTTGTTTTGGTCGGCAATGGCTTAGCAGGTATGCGTTGCTTAGAAGATCTGCTGGATATGGCGCCAGAGCGTTATGAAATTACGGTCATTGGTGAAGAACCTTGGGGTAATTACAACCGAATTATGCTTTCACCTGTGCTTTCAGGTGATAAAACCATTGAAGATATCATGCTGCATTCACATGCTTGGTATAAAGACAAAAATATCCGTTTTGTAGCAGGTGATGCGGCGGTACGCATAGACCGTCCGCGCAAGCAGGTATACACAGAAAAAGGCTTGGTCATCGATTATGACCGTCTGATTTTAGCGACAGGTTCTAAGCCATTTATTCCGCCTATACCGGGAACTGACTTAAAAGGTGTTCTCAGCTTCCGTGATATTTATGATGTAAACCGCATGCTGGATTACTGTAAATCTAAGCAAAATGCAGTGGTGATTGGCGGCGGTTTACTTGGCCTAGAGGCTGCGTATGGCCTGAAACAGCGTGGCATGAATGTCACAGTACTGCATTTGATGGATCGTATTATGGACCGTCAGTTAGATGAAAAAGCCAGCTTAATGCTCAATCATGCGATTGAACAAAAAGGTATAAAAATCATGACCGCAGCAAATACCCAAGAGTTGATGGGTGAAGATGGCCATGTGAAGCAGCTGCGTTTGCAAGACGGTACTGTTTTAGATGCAGATCTTGTGGTTTTTGCGGTGGGTATTCGTCCGAATATTGAGCTTGCGCAAAGTGCAGGACTGCGCTGCGGCCGCGGTGTCATGGTGAATGACACCATGCAAACTTTTGATCCGAGTATTTATGCGGTGGGTGAATGTATTGAACACCGAAGCCAAACTTTCGGTTTAGTTGAACCGCTTTGGGGACAGGCATTCATTTGTGCATCGCATTTGGCCGAACATGGCAGCTTAACCTTCAAAGCGCCTACGGTTCCGACGCAGTTAAAAGTCAGCGGCTGTGATGTTTTTTCTGCAGGCAACTTTGAACCGTTAGAAGATTTTGAAGATATTATTTTGAATGATGAAAAACGCCAAATCTATAAACGCATTATTATTCAAAAAGATAGAGTGATTGGTGCTGTGCTGTTTGGCGATACTGATGACGGGGTATGGTATGCAGAATTGATTTCAGATCAAACTCCAATTTCAAGTATCCGAAACAAATTGCTGTTTGGTAAGGATTTTGCATTAAAGAAAGCAGGGTAACGGAATCGCCCTGATAAAAAAAGATACAAGATTTAAATCGTCATTGGATACGCGATAACGTCATCCGCTGTTGTTTAAGGCAGGATTGCAGATGAATAGTCATGTATTTGCAATACATCTGTTAGAAGCCGGTAGTGGACGAGTTCAGCGGATGACAATGGTTTTGCCTACTTTTCCCGAAAGAAAAGTAGGTCGAACCGAATGTTGACCTTTAAATATAAACGTAAATGAAAAGACACCGATTCGAGCGTGTTAAGTGTTTAAAAAAGTTTGGAAAAGGAGCCAGCAGAAGTGAATAGCATCCCGATAGTGGAACTGCATAGCTCCACAGAAAATAAAATTAAAACAACGCAAACCACTTGTCCATATTGCGGTGTCGGCTGCGGCGTGAGCGCAACAGTTGAACAGACAGCTTTAGGGCAAAAAGTGAGCGTGACTGGCGATGCGAACCATCCATCAAACTATGGCAAGCTGTGCATTAAAGGCAGTAACTTAGCCGATACGATTGGATTAGAAACACGTGTTTTACAGCCGATGCTTGGGCGTCAAACATCACCATTTCATACTCGTCAGGCTACAGATTGGAACACAGCAACAGCACTGATTGCCGAAAAATTTCAGCAATGTATAGATCTTTACGGACGTGAAAGCATCGCTTTTTATGTGTCGGGCCAACTGCTGACGGAGGATTACTATGCCGTTAACAAATTTGTCAAAGGCTATTTAGGTACTGCAAATATTGACACCAATTCACGGCTTTGCATGTCATCGGCTGTGGCGGCACATAAGCGTGCATTTGGTGAAGACCTTGTACCAGCAAGCTATGAAGACTTTGAGCATACAGATATGGTGGTGCTGGTCGGATCCAATACAGCATGGTGCCATCCCGTGCTGTATCAGCGCATTATGAAAGCCAAAGAAGAACGTGATTTGTTCGTGGTGGTCATTGATCCGCGCTTTACCAGTACCTGTGAGGCTGCAGATTTGCATTTGCCAATTTTACCGGGGCAAGATGTCGCACTGTTCAACGGTTTGCTGCAGTATCTAGTACAAAATAATCATAGTGATGTAGATTTTATCGCCAAACATACTCAAGGTTTGATGCAAGCGCTGGAGCAAAGTGAAACAGAAACTTCTATGACAGCAGTTGCTGAACGTACAGGTATTTCTTTAGAAAAATTACAGCTATTTTTTGAAAAATTTGCGCAAACTGACAAAGTTATGTCGCTATTTTCGATGGGGGTTAATCAGTCTTCGCGCGGTGTAGACAAAGCCAACAGTATTATTAATTGCCATTTACTTACAGGCAAAATCGGAAAATTAGGTGCAGCGCCATTTTCTATGACAGGTCAGCCCAATGCGATGGGCGGCCGCGAGGTTGGCGGCTTAGCCAATATGCTGGCTGCGCACTTAGATGTCGATAACACGGCGCATCAGGCATTAGTACAAGCGTTTTGGCAAAGTCCATTTATTGCCAATAAAGCGGGATTAAAAGCAGTTGATCTGTTTCAGGCTGTAGAAAGCGGGAAAATCAAAGTCATTTGGATTATGGCGACAAATCCTGTTGTGAGCTTGCCAGATGCAGATCAAGTCAAACGTGCCTTAGAGCAATGCGAGTTTGTAGTGGTGTCGGATATTTGCAAAGACACAGACACAGCAATATATGCAGATGTGCTTTTACCTGCATTGGGCTGGGGTGAAAAAGACGGAACCGTTACCAATTCTGAACGCCGTATTTCACGTCAAACTGCATTTTTAGATGCGCCAGGTGAAGCCAGAGCAGACTGGTGGTCTATTGCACAAGTTGCGAAAAAGATGGGTTATAGCGGTTTTGACTACAGCAGCAGCTATGACATATTTATTGAACATGCAAAATTATCTGCTTATCAAAATGCGCCTTTAGATCAACGTGATACAACTGAGTCTTTTCGCTACTTTAACTTGCAGGGTTTAAGTAAGTTATCTGCACAAGATTATGCTGAATTAAAGCCCGTGCAATGGCCAGTTTGGCAGTTAGATCAGAGCGCTGATGCAGTCGGCCGTTTGTTTGCAGCAGGCCAATTCAGCCATGCCGATACCAAAGCTAAGTTTGTCGCAACAACCGCTATTGACCCTTTGAACAAGATTTGCGGCGAATATCCGCTGGTTTTAAATACTGGCCGTATCCGTGATCAATGGCACACCATGAGCCGTACGGGTTTATCTGCAAATTTGAGTACACATATCGCCGAACCATTTTGTGAAATACACCCGCAAGATGCACTGAAGTTTGGTGTTAAAGATGGTGAACTGGTTGAGGTGAAATCTAACTGGGGCTTATGTATTTTACGTGCACAGGTCAGCAGCAATATACGCCGTGGACAAGTTTTTGCGCCAATTCATTGGAATGATCAGGTAGCGTCCGATGCGAGAATTGGTAAAGTGGTTAACCCTGTGGTTGATGCGCTTTCAGGCGAACCTGAGTTTAAACACACACCTGTATTTGTGCAGCCGTTTTATACACAGTGGCAAGGCGTGCTGTACGTGCGTCAGGGCTTTGAACACATTGTGCAATCTACCATTCAAAATACGATTTGGTGGACTAAAGTCACCACAGCAAAAGCTACTCGCTATGAACTTGCAAACCGTCAAAAATTCAGCACTACAGCGCAGCAGCTGAAAAACTTGCTGCCATTTACTGACGAATCATTTGAATGGCTGAATTTAGAGGATCAAACGGCACATTTAAGCCATTCTGTGGTTCTGCAAGACGGTCATCTGATTGCAAGCTTGTATATTGCGCCTAGAGCATTGCTGCCTGATCGTGATTGGATTGCAGGCATGTTTAAGCGTGAACGGCTGAGCGCAATGCACCGCAAAGCGCTGCTGGCAGGTCAGCCAATGAATATGACCAACAGTGCAGGTCCGCTGGTGTGCAGCTGCTTTAAAGTCGGCAAAAATACCATTATCGAAACCATTAAAGAAAAGAATATTAGCCATGAAAAACAAGTCACAGCATGTTTAAAAGCCGGCGGTAATTGCGGTTCGTGCTTAGCAGAAATACGGGGTTTGATTAAAGCCTGTCAGACGGAGTACGCAGAATGATGAAGAAAATCATCAAATCAGTAGGCTATCCAGAAACAGACTTGGTTATTTTGGCGGGTGGTCAGGCCCGCAGAATGAACGGAATGAATAAAGTGCTGCAAAAATTTGATAATGAAATTCAGCTGATTAAGATCCATCAGCAGTTGAAATCACGGGTTGAAAATGTCTGGATCAACAGCCATCGTGACCATTCGATTTATAAACGGCTCATTCCCTCGATCCGCTTTTATCAAGATGATGAAGCCGGATTTTTAGGGCCATTGATAGGGATGAAAAGCGCGTGGTCACATGTTGAGTCTGATTATGTTTTGTTTGTCCCGTGCGATGTGACCTATATCCCGAAGAAAGTGCTTTCGAGATTGCATCAGGCCATGCAGCGGGATCCCTTGTGTGAAGTAGCTGTAGTGGAAATTAATGGCAAAGCGCTGTATCCATTTTGTTTGCTGAAACGAAGCAGTCTCACAATGCTGCAGGTGCATCTTGATCAAAAACAGCGCAGTTTGAAGGGGTGTTTTAGTAAAATGCACATGCAAGTTGCACGTTTTCAAAATAATGCACTCTTTTTTCACAGCATTAACTCTCTAGATGAGCTGCAGCAGCACCGTCAGCTGAATTTTCTCTAAAAGCTGTACCTTTTGCGGAGCTTTCATTTCAAATAATAAGCCTAATGTGCTGTTTTTGAACCCAGAGAGAAAATCTACAGCCAATATGAAGCTTTTGAGCATGATATCTAGAGATAAAACAGACTGCTTTTATACCTTAGATAATGGGCTTAACGGCAATTTATATTTTTAATTGCTATTAGTTATTTATAAGTTATTGATTTTGTGTGTCAAAAAAACAAACCAAATCCTCTGAAATAAATATTCAAAAAAGCGCAAAGTTGGAACACTTATTGCAATTTTTACTGCAAGAAAAGAGGGCGCAAAATTTGTACTGAGCTAAGACAGGGCAAATGACAGCACCATGGAAGATAAACATGAACAGCATGACACAATTACAGCCAGCGACCATTTTTAAGGATCAGTTTGGCCGTGAAAAACGCAAATTGCGCATTTCAGTGACAGACCGCTGTAATTTTAAATGTGTCTATTGTATGCCTGAACATCCTGAATGGATGAAAAAACATAATCTTCTTAGTTTTGAATCACTTTACAATTTTTGTGAGTTTATGGTGCTGCGCGGGATTGATCAGATCCGGATCACGGGCGGCGAACCGCTCATGCGTCAAGGCGTTGTGCATTTTATTCAACAGCTGCAGCAGTTGAGAAAGCTAGGCCTTAAACGTATTTCCATGACCACCAATGCGCATTATCTGAAGCAATATGCACAGGCCTTAAAACAAGCCGGCTTAGATGGCATAAATATCAGCTTGGACAGTTTGGATGAAGCGCAATTTTTCCAGCTGACACAAAAACAATTACAGCCTGTATTAGATGGGATTGAAGCAGCTCAGCAAGCGGGCTTTGAAATCAAAATCAATGCTGTGTTAATCAAAGGTTTGAATGAACAGCAAATCATTCCATTAGCAAAATGGGCGCTGCAAAAAGGTTTCGAACTACGGTTTATCGAGTTTATGCCGCTGGATGGCGATCAAAACTGGTCTAAAGCTGCGGTCGTTACCGAACAAAACATACTGGATAAACTCAATACTGTTTTTGAAGTGCAAACACTGCACGGTCAAGGCACATCGCCAGCCAGATCATACTTAATCAACGGCTTGCCTATAGGCATTATTTCAACCATCAGCAATTCTTTTTGCGGCAGCTGCGACCGTTTGAGACTGAATGCGCAAGGCGAGTTTTTTAACTGCCTGTTTGCCCGAAAAGGTTTAAATCTCAGCCATGAAATTCAACAGCTGAAAAGCAGTAAAACAACAGAGTTAATGCCGCTCGATGCAATGGCTTTGCAGCAAAAATTAGGCAGTTATATTTGGCAGAAGGAGCAAGGCTTTCATGCCATAACTGCCCAATCCAGCCCATCTAGAAAAATCAGCATGCATATGATTGGAGGTTAATGATGAGTCAGATCACCATCAAAATAGAATCTTTTGGCGCTATTGAACGCCTGCTGCCAGAGAATTTGAGTCTGACTTGCTTCGAACAGCAGTCAATCGCAGAGGTTTTGCTGCAGGTCGCAGATCAATTTCCGCAGTCATTCGACATGCTTGAACGCTGCGCCTGCGCTATGGGAGAAGACATTGTGCCAAGGCAAACCGCATTGATGCAGGACAGTACCGTTGTGCTGTTGTCACCTGTGGCGGGAGGCTGAATATGGAGCTCAAGCATATTTCACGCATACAAGACACGGTATTCAGCCAAGCCGATTTTGACAGCATTAAGGCATTTCCTGAATGCGGCGGTATAGGTGTATTTATAGGCGCGGTGCGTAATCACCATGAAGGCAAAGCGGTAAAAGCTTTGAAATATACCGCTTATGCGCCTGTGGCTGAAAAAATGATCCGGCAAATTGAACAGGAAGTTCAAGCCAAATACGGCGTGTCATATCTACGGGTTGTACACCGTATTGGCGCGCTGCAGGTCGGTGACACCGCCATTATCGCCATGGCCTATGCGCCGCACCGACGTGAGGCTTTTGCTGCCTGCGAAGAAGCGGTTGAGCGGGTTAAGCATGAAGTTCCGGTCTGGAAAGAAGAGTTTTATATGGACGGCAGCAGCCAATATGTAGAGGGCTGCTGTATTCGTAAAGATCATGTGCCCAAGGCGACAAGTCATACAGCGCAGCATGCTCATATTCATGGCGAGTCATGTGAACATGCACATCAAAACAGCCATCAGACCATGCATTTGAACGCCAATATTTACCAATGGCGCCTATAAAACTCCAAATTTAATACTGCAGACGCAAATGAATAAGATAAGGACAAAGCAATGAAAAATGTGGGCATGAAAGCGGAAAGTTACCGTACAGCCATTGCAACTGGAATTCTGCATGCGCCGCCACATTGCATTGAACTGCTGCGTAATGGCAATACAGAAAAAGGCGATGCGCTGAAAACCGCACGGATTGCAGGTATATTGGGCGCAAAACGCACGGATGAACTCATTCCGCTGTGTCATCCGCTGCCGATCTACCGTGCAGATGTCGAATATGAATTATTTGAGGCGCATGTCGAAATCAGTGCTGTGGTCGAAACCATTGGCCCAACGGGTGTGGAAATGGAAGCATTAACTGCGGTCAGTCTTGCCGGTTTAACGCTGTATGACATGCTGAAACCGCACTGTGAGCCTGAAGATTTATGCCTAGATCAGGTGAAACTGCAAAAGAAAAAAGGCGGTAAATCACATTTTACCCGTGTATTGAAAGAAAGCTTATCGGCGTCGATTATTGTGCTTTCAGATACGGTTGCTGCCGGTAAAAAATCAGATACTGCAGGGCAAAATGTCCTCGAAATTTTAGAAGAAGCAAACTTCAGCAACATCAGCTATCAAGTGATACCGGACAGTCCTGAACAGCTTTTGGCTCTTATTGAACAGCATAAGACGCAATATCCGCTGATTTTGACCGTGGGCGGTACAGGTCTAGGCCAGAAAGATTTAACCGTTGAAACCATTCAGCCGCTGTTAAAACGGGAAATTCCAGGGCTGATGGAAGCATCCCGCAGTTTTGGGCAGAAACGCACCCCTTATGCGGCCCTCAGCCGCGGTGTTGCCGGCTATATTGATGACAGTTTAGTCATTACACTGCCGGGCAGCAGACAAGGCGCAAAAGAATCATTGATTGCCATTTTACCTGCCTTGGTGCATCTATTTGATGTGCAGAAGAATATTCCGCATGCAGGAGGCTACCAATGAACCAAGCCGTATTGCACGCAGCCTGCGGGGCCGAGGCTGGACTGATTTCAGTGGACGAAGCGCTTACGCTGATTCAGACACATACGCAAAGTTTAGCGCATGAAACTTTGGCGCTTCAGCACGCTTTAGGCCGTTATTTGGCGGCAGATGTGCATTCACCAATTCAGCTGCCTTTATTTGCGCAAAGCGCAGTGGATGGCTATGCCATTTGCGCAGCGGGTGAAATTAAACCCGGCGCGCAATTTAAGCTGATTGGAGAAATCCGCGCAGGGCAAACGGCTGAAATAAGCTTAAAAGCAGGGCAAGCTGTCCGCATATTTACCGGCGCGCCGATACCTGAAGGCACGGCAACTGTAGCGCGGCAAGAAATTGTAAAGGCGGATAGACAGCAGATTGAACTGACTGCAGCCTTAAGCCCGCATGCAGATATTCGAGATGCAGGTGAGGAAATTTCATTTGGACAATGTTTAGCAGTGCGTGGTCAAAAGCTGACGGTTGGATCAATTGCAGCGCTCAGTATGGCTGGTATTTCACACTGCGAAGTTTTTGCCTATCCGAAAATTGCGGTCGTGATTACAGGTGATGAAGTTGCGCAAAATATAGAAGATTACCGTGCTGGTAAAATATTTGATGCCAATGCGCCGCTGATTTTAGTATGGTTTCAGTCGCAGCACGTCCAAGTTGAAGTGATTCATATTGCAGATGAAAAACAGGCGGTTTTAGATTTATTCAACCGTTTAAAAGACAGCTTTGATTTAATTTTAACGACTGGCGGCGTATCTGTCGGTGATTATGATTTTGTTCGGCCGGCAGCCTTGGACATCGGTTTTCAGCAAATTTTCTGGAAAGTGAAACAAAAACCCGGCAAACCGATGCTGTTTGCACAATATAGACGTCCTGACAGCAGTTCCTGTTATTTACTCGGACTGCCGGGCAACCCCGCTGCAGTCTATGTCGGCATGCAAATTTATACAGATAGATTATTGAAAGCCCTACAAGGTCAAACACCTGCGCTGGACTGGTTCAGCGCAGTCATGACACATGACCTAAAAGCAGATGCACGTGAGCGGTTTTTAAGAATGTCGGCGCACTTTGATAAGCAAGGCAAGCTTCAACTAACCAGCCTGTCTAAACAGCAGTCGCATATGTTGAGCAATTTAATGCAAGCTAATTGCATTGTTCGGATTCCTGCAGGGCAGTCTGTGCAAGCAGGACAAATTCTTCAAGGCGTATTTATTCAGCATTAGGAGTTTGCTATGCGATTCAAATTTATTTTAGCACTAGGACTGAGCTTCATTGCTGGCGCATCTCAGGCGGAAACAGTCAAAATTTATGCTGCAGCCAGTTTAAGCAATGCTATCAGCGATATTGCAAAGCAATATCAGGCACAGAATCCAGACATCAAAATTGTACCGGTATTTGGCGCGTCATCTGCTTTAGCCAAACAGATTGAAGCCGGTGCGCCAAGTGATTTGTATTTTTCAGCAGATGTGGACTGGATGAATTATTTGGTGCAAAAACAGAAAATACCTGCAAAGCAAGTATTCAACATGCTAAGCAATGATTTGGTGCTGATTACGCCTAAAGCGGTGAATATGCAATTTAAAGCCGTGCCGCAGTTTAATTTTGCCAAGGCATTCAAAGGTCACTTATGTACAGGGCAAATGGAGTCTGTACCTGCTGGAAAATATGCCAAACAAAGCCTAACCAAGTTGGGCTGGCTATCAAGTTTGAATGGAAGGATTGTCGGGACAGATGATGTACGATCGGCTTTGGCTTTTGTTGAACGCGGTGAGTGCCAAGTGGGGATTGTTTACCGTACCGATGCGCTGATCAGTTCTAAAGTTAAAATAGCCGGGATTTTTCCAAATCATACTCATCAACCGATCATTTATCCATTGGCTTTAACACATCAAGGCGCAGCTAAACCTGAGGCCGTGAAGTTTTACCGTTATCTTAAAGACCATGCGCAAAGCAAAATGCTTTTTAAGCATTATGGCTTTGGTGTGAAAGGCTAAAGCATGCTCAGCCCAGAAGAGTGGAGCGCCTTGTTTCTGTCGGCTAAGGTTGCCGTTTGCGCCACTGTATTTTGCTTGCCATTTGCTATTGGGCTGGCTTGGGTGCTGGCGCGCTATGAGTTTCATTTGAAATTTTTAGTCGAAGCGCTGTTACAAATGCCGATGGTGCTGCCGCCGGTGGTTTTAGGTTATCTGCTATTGGTGCTGTTTGGTTCAAATGGCTGGATCGGCAAGCTGCTCAATGAATGGGGCATTCAACTGGCTTTTAATTGGAAAGGCGCCGTTTTAGCATCCATGATTGTGTCATTTCCCCTGATTGTGCAGCCGATCCGTTTGTCTTTTCAAATGATTAATCAGCAGCTGGAGCAGGTTGCAGGCTCACTAGGCGCGCATCCGTTACGGGTATTTGCATCAATTAGCCTGCCGCTGGCATTGCCGGGCATTTTAATCGGCAGTATTTTAGGATTTAGCCGAAGTTTAGGCGAATTTGGCGCAACCATTACCTTTGTGGGTAATATTCCTGATGAAACCCGAACCATTCCAATTGCTATCTATTCGCTGATACAGCAGCCCAATGGCGAAGAATCCGCAATGCGTTTAGTGATCCTTTCACTGCTGGCGGCTTTTGGCGCATTGATTGCCAATTATTATATTTTACAGCGCTATCAGCGAAAACTCGGAGCCGGCCATGCTTCAGTGTGATTTTCAGTTTCAATATGCAGATTTTCAATTGCAGGCTCGGCTGCAGATGCAAGAACAGCTGCTTGGCATTATGGGGCCATCAGGCAGCGGCAAGTCTACGCTGCTGAAAAATTTGGTTGGTTTGCTGCAGCCGCAGCAAGGTTATATATCGCTGAATCAGCGTGATGTGTTCGATACGGCGCAGAAGATTAACGTGCCGATGCATAAACGCCATATAGCGCTGATTTTTCAAAAAGCATGGCTTTTTCCGCATATGAATGTGCAGCAAAATCTGCAATATGCGGAGAACTTAGGCGCTCAGGAAAATGCGAAATTTAAATTTGAGCAAGTGATTAATCTGCTTGAGTTACAGCCACTGCTCAAACGGCGGGCGCATGAACTTTCTGGCGGTGAGGCGCAGCGCGTTTCCATAGGACGCGCATTGCTGTCACAGCCTGACTTACTGCTGTTAGATGAACCGCTGACAGGACTGGACCGCAGGCTGAAAGATCAAATATTGCCATTTTTAAACACGGTGAAAGAACAGTTGGCGCTGCCGATGATATATGTTACGCATCATGGCGATGAGTTAGATTATTTAAAAGCCCATATTTTGTATCTAGAAAATGGTCAAATAAGTTTTTAAATAAATATAAATTATATAAGTAATAACAGTGAATTAGATGAAAAAATGGTATTAAGCTGCATCTTAAAGTTTTGATTAGAACTATGAAAAACTCATTTTCTAGATTAAATTGTTACAAAACAAGGGAGAACACAGCGTTTTCCCTTTTTTATTCCTAATGATCTTGGAAATAATGATTTGTACGACTGACCGTGCAGACAGGGAATCTAATCGATGCATGATGATAGCTTAGCCACACATAATTCAACTGCAAAACTGGGTGCAGGGCTATCTAATCGGCATATTACAATGATCAGTATTGGTGGTGTAATTGGTGCTGGACTGTTTGTTGGATCATCTGCTGCGATTGCAAAAGCAGGGCCTGCCGCCGTTCTTGCTTATATTACTACCAGTATTTTGGTTTTTTTAATCATGCGAATGTTGGGAGAAATGGCTGTAGCTCAACCTGACACCGGCTCATTTTCAACCTATGCAAGAAAAGCCATTGGGCCTTGGGCGGGCTTTACCATCGGATGGTTATATTGGTGGTTTTGGGTTTTAGTTATTCCAATTGAAGCAATCGCTGGTGCAGAAATTCTGCATGCATGGTTTCCTTCAATATCAAGTGCTGTATTTGCGACATTCTTTATTGTGCTTCTCAGTTTAGCGAACTTTTTTAGTACTCGGAGTTTTGGTGAGTTTGAATTTTGGTTTTCTCTGATAAAAGTCTTGGCTATTGTAATTTTTATCGGCATTGGACTCACCGCCATATTGGGGTTTTGGCCCTTAGCACCTAATGTAAGTGGTGTAGAAAATCTATTTAAAAATGATGGATTTATGCCAAATGGCCTGGGTGGTGTACTTTCAGCAATATTGATTTCAGCATTTTCATTCTTTGGTGTTGAAATCTTATCGATCGCTGCAGCAGAATCAAAAGATCCTGAGCAAAAAATTAAACGCGCAACCAATTTAGTACTGTATCGGGTCATCTTATTTTTTGTGGTTTCAATTTTTATAACGGTTGCACTGGTAGATTGGCGTTCACCACAATTACAACAATTAGGCACTTTCCAATATGTCTTGGTCAGTTTAAATGTCCCTCAATCAAAATTGATTATTGATAGTGTAGTCTTTATTGCGGTTGCAAGTTGTATGAATGCTGCACTTTATAGTTCATCAAGGATGCTATTTTCATTGGGGACACGCAAAGAAGCACCTCAATGGGTCACATCAATTAATGCCTCTGGTGTGCCTGCAATTGCAGTATTGGCATCGTCTGTAGTGGGCTTAATTTGCTGTGCAGTCAATTATTTATTTCCAGGCCAAGTATTTGGATTTTTACTGTCCACAACAGGTTCAATTGCCTTATTGGTTTATTTAGTGATTGCATTTTCACAGCTTAAATTAAGAACACAAATCGAAAAAAATGGAACTGAGGTTGCGTTTAAAATGTGGCTATTTCCATGGCTGACATGGGCAGTCATTTTGGTGATCTTAAGTGTGCTCATCTATATGTTTTTATCTCCAGCCTACAGTTATGAAACTTCATTATCTTTAGGTGTTACGACATTGGTGGTGCTCTGCGGCATAGTGGTGACAAGAAAAGCTAAGTTGAAGAATGATTCAGAACTAAATTAAAAAAGTTTCGCTGATAAAAATCGTAATCATGAACCAATGGATTGTTTTTAGAATGTGCCGTGTCAGGGGATTAAAGCGAATGCGTTACGTTATATCTCTATGGCAATCCATTTTTAAGACAAATTCAAAGATTCACTTGACCTTCGACCGACTCCAAGCTTTATAATTGTTAAAATTTTCTTGATTGATGCAATATGCGTTCTGCGACATGGATAACAGTCTTAGTTGGATTATTCATGTTCCAAAGCCTTTGGAACGTGGCAGCCGCTTTCTGTGTGCATGAAGAGCAAACTCAAGTTGTTCAAAGCTATCATTTTGGTCATCATCAAAATACCTTATGCGTCAGCAGTGAAACCAATCCACAGCATTCGTTGCATCAAGCATCTGATGAATCCAGTAGCAAGCCAATCAAAAATACCGCTAGTGATCTGCAACTCGGTGAAGATCATCAAGACCATTTGCCGTCTATGACGCATTTGATTCTGCAAAATTAACAAGCGATTCTTTTTATTGCACATCAGAGCTTTGAATATACGCCAAAATTTGTTTGGAAGAATCTTTATCAAGCGCCTGATCTCTTCCTGCAAACACCTCCTCCTGTTTATGCCCCGCTAATGGCGGGATAACCTAAAACCTTCCCGCCACTTTTTTTTAATAAATGAGTGGGAAAAATCATGTCTTTATATTTTACGGCGTTTATACGTCTAGGCTTAGCTGTTGGTATTTCGATGGCCTTACAAAGTACTTTTGCTAAAAATGTCAGCAATTTCGAATCTGCATTTGCCAAGGTACAATACGACCAAGCACAAACAGATATTTGGCTACTGCCAGTGCTTTACCGCTGCCTTAATACAGCTCGATCTCAATTACGGTTCATTCATTAGACAGAATGGATCGTATGGACTCAGGATTTATCAATATTTAAAATCAGCAAATCAGCAAATCAGCAAATCAGCAAATCAGCAAATCAGCAAATCAGCAAATCAGCAAATCAGCAAATCAGCAAATCAGCATAAGCCGATATTCACCTGCATTTTCAACAGGTGCGCGGTGCACACAAGGTAAAACTGGCTGTGTAGGATGATCCACCGCTAAACGCCATAGATGACCATTGCCTAAATTTACAGGCACAGCATTGTTTTTGAGTTGATAATGTAAATCAAAAAAATATTCCTTTAAAAAGTCATCAAACTCTGAGTCAGGGCCATCGTATAAAGCTTTGAGTTGATCTCGTATTTCAGGAATTAAGATTTTTTGTGTGACTTGATCATTTGGCACAATATCACTGGAAGCACCATAATACGTACATAAAAAGGTATCGGTAGCGATGGGTGATCTATCAACATGAAAAGAATAAACATCGGTTGAGATGAAATCGAATTCATCATCGCGTTCATAACATTTAAGCAAATTCAGCGAGGGTGATGCACCAAATGCTGTTAATTGTTGCATGTCATTTAAAATGATTTCTCTAGCTAAATGACCTTGCGCTGAAAGCTTTAATTCCATCAGATCATCTATAGAAACTTCAGTAATATTTTCAATCAGTTCGAGTTTTTTGACTACTTCTTTAAAGTCACCTTGTAAGCTACGTTGCCAGCAAAGCGCATTCATTTGACCTTCGAAATGACTGTGAATCAATTCAGAAAATGTAGTGACTACACCAATTTGAGGATGCTGGGAAAAAGGATTGCTCATAAATAGGGATCAAATTAAATCTGAGACGAAGATACTGCTTTCAAGGAATAACTAGAAGGATTCAGCAGTTTTATTTTATATTAAAACATGAACTGCTATACAAAATTATTTAGCTTAGGTATTAATCGTTATGCTTTCTGTTTGGCTTTTTGGCGTAAGACATACAAATATAAATTTTCTACTTTTTCACGTGCCCAAGGTGTAGTACGTAGGAATCGTAGTGATGATTTAACGCTTGGATCTATACAAAAACATCTAATTTCAATTTTACGGCTTAAGCCCTCAAAACCGCCGTAGTAATCCAATAATTCATCCAAGATATCAGCAAGTTTTTTGCCGTGTAAAGGGTCATTGGAGGTGCTCATATTAGATCAATCGTATTTTGGGAGACGATCATTATAACCTGAGCGAGTTGAAAATAAGTGGGTTTGAAATTGAAATGTGATTCATATTCAATATTTAACATATTTCCGAAGCTATTTTGCAAGACTAAGATTGCTTAAAAACAAAGAAGCACTCTAGATAAGATCTTGGGTATGAAGATTTATAAGCTTAAAATCAATAAAAGAAGAATTAGCATTCAGAAAATAATTAATTTAAATAATTCATTTTTAGTTAGTCAGCCTTATAATTCTTTTGACTGTTTATATATGCAGAAATTTATAAGCATCGGTCAAGAAAAAACTCGGATTGAAAAGTCCGAGTCAGGTCTTATTTTTAATGACATAATGTACAAGTCATTTAAAAAATCTAAACGCTTAGATTATTTCCAAATAAATGGCGATTTCTTTTGTGCATTCTCAGCTTCATCGGTTGGTTCCAGTGTAATACCTGTGCGGTCTTTAAGTACACAGATTGCAATGAAAGCAATAACAGCCATAACCGTCAGATAGGTGCTTACCAAGAAAATGCCGTTAGCTTTAGTGATTAAAGCTGCAGCAATCAGGGGAGCAAATGCACCACCAATGATTGAACCCAGTGCATAAGTAATCGAAATACCAGAGAATCGAATAGATGCAGGAAAGAGTTCAGAATAATAAACAGCTTGCACACCATAGGTGATTCCAATTCCCATAGCGAGTATTGCTAAACCAAGCATAATGTATACATATTCACCAGTGCTAACTAATGGGAATAAGAATAGTGCAGTTAAAATTTGGATGATTGAACCTAAAATATAAATAGGTTTTCGACCAAATTTATCGGACATGACTGCTGAAAGCCAAGTAAAGAATGTCCAAATGACTGCAGAAGTACAGACTAAACTCAAAATTGTTGGTCGATCTAATGCCATGCCATTTGGATTAGTAGTAAAACTTTGAATGAAACCGCCTGCTGTCATATAACCAAGTGAAGTTGTACCAGCAGTAAGAAGGGAAGCTGTTAAAATAAGTTTTTTATACTCAGAAAATAGTTCCCGTATTGGTTTTTTTGCTGTGCCTTTACGCTCTTTTAATTGTTCGAACACTGGACTTTCTTCAACTGAGCGACGAATCCAATAGCCTAAACCAAATAAAATAATACTGAGTAAAAATGGTACGCGCCATCCCCATTCTAAAAATGCGTCACCAGGAGAAACATAAGCGGTCATAATCACTAGAACAAAGGATGCAAGTAACAAGCCTAGTGGTACACCTAACTGTGGAAATGAACTAAATAAGCCACGTTTTTTGGTAGGAGCGTGTTCAACAGCCATTAATACAGCTCCACCCCATTCACCACCTGCAGAAATACCTTGTAAAATACGCAATAAAATTAAAATGATCGGAGCTGCGATACCAATATTCTCATAGGTTGGAAGTAAACCAATCATGGTCGTCGTCCCACCCATCAAAAGCAAAGTCATAGCGAGTACAGCTTTACGTCCTAACTTATCGCCAAAGTAACCTGCAATAAAGGCACCAAAGGGTCTGAAAATAAAACTAATACCAATCGAGGCGAAGACTAATAGAGTTCCGAAAGCAGGTCCGGCAGGTGTAAAAAAAAGTTGGTTAAAAACTAAACCTGCAACAGCAGCATAAATAAAATAATCATACCACTCGATGGTGGTACCAACGATGGTTGCTAAAGCAATTTTCTGTGTCCTCGATTGTTCGGGGATATCCATTGCAAGTTCTGGTGTATTCATTTCTATTTGCGAATTATTCATGCGAAATTCCTTTTATTCATGTCCATATAACTTCCTACTTTGATTAAAATGGCAGGTTGCTTGATGCAACCAACTGTTTCTAAAACCATTGTTTTGTCATTCATTTTGCAACTTCCTGTGCAAAGCTATTATTGAAATAAATTTGATACATTTATTATTTATTTTAGTTTTAAAAAGTATCATTAATCGAATTTAGGTTGAAATTCATTATTCGTCAATGCTATTTACAAAAAAAGATACAGATATATCTATGAAATAAAAAAAAGGAATCATATTGATTCCTTTTTTGGTTGAGTCGAAATTATACATCACGCTCAACAAGCGTTAAGATGTCATAGGTTGCAACCAATTCACCACGTTGGTTTTTCACTTTAATGTCCCACACCACCACGCCGTGAGGTTTTTGTTCTGGATCACGCAAGGTTTTTGGTGTTTTTTGCTTACAGGTCAGTTCCACTTGAATGGTGTCGCCAATTTTGACCGGCTCTACAAAACGTAAATTATCCATACCGTAATTGGCAATAACAGGGCCTGCTGCGGCATCTACAAATAAACCGGCTGCTGCAGATACAATAAAGTAACCATGCGCAACGCGTTCACCAAATAATGATTCTGCCGCAGCAATTTTATCCATGTGCGCATAGAAGTAGTCGCCACTTAAACCACCAAAATTGACGATATCTGCTTCGGTAATGGTGCGTCGTGCAGTCAGTAAACGCTCACCAATACGCAGTTCATCAAATGATTTTTTAAATGGATGCACGCGATCTTCAAAGACCTGTGCACCTGCTGTCCAACGATGACCAATTTGGGTCAACACATTTGGAGAGCCTTGCAGTGCTGTACGTTGCATATAGTGTTTCACCGCACGTAAGCCCCCTAATTCTTCACCGCCACCTGCACGACCAGGACCACCATGGACTAAAAGTGGTAGGGGGGAACCATGACCTGTACTTTCACGTGAACTTTCGGTATCTAGAATATGCAGGCGACCGTGCCATGGTGCAATTTTTGCGACTAAGCTTTCAATATTTTCATCCGCATTGCGTACAATGGACGCCACAAGACTGCCTTCACCTTTTGCGACTAAGGTTACCAACTCGCTTTCTGTGCTATACGGCATCAGTGTGACCACAGGTCCAAAGGCCTCAACCTGATGGACGTGTTGTGCATCAAGTGGTTGACCGCAAAGTAAGACTGTAGGTGGATATAAGGCTGATTTTTCATGATATGCACCATTTACCGTGATATCTTGGCGTAAATGACTGCCAAAAATAATGTCAGTATCTTGTGCCAATATTTCGACTTTTTCTGCAACATCGAGCTTTTGTTTATAGCTCGCCAAAGCACCCATCGTCACACCTTCTTGGCTTGGATCACCCAACACGACTTTTTTTAGCTTCTCAATCAAACGCTGTTGCACCTTCTCTAATAAAGCCGTAGGGACAAATGCCCGGCGAATCGCGGTACATTTTTGTCCGGCTTTGGTGGTCATTTCACGGAAAATTTCACGGACAAACAAATCAATGCTTTCATCTGAGGCTTGGGTTGTCAGGATGGCACTGTTGACTGAATCCGCTTCCATACTAAATGGAATGGAATAGGCATTTAAATGCGGATGTGCACGTAATTTTTGTCCCGTTGAGGCAGAACCAGTAAATGTCACGGTGTCCTGTTCATTTAAATGTTCAAAGAGATCGTAGGTTTGACCGCAGATCAGCTGTAATGCACCTTCAGGCAAGAAACCACTTTCATGAATGGCTTTCACCACTGCATGGGTCAACTGAGCACCTTCTGTTGCAGGTTTTACAATACACGGCACACCCGCCAATAATGTCGGTGCAATTTTTTCCAACATGCCCCAAATCGGGAAGTTAAAGGCATTGATATGTACTGCTACGCCGGCTTTGGGACTCAGTAAATGCTTGGCACCAAATGAACCGTGTTTAGACAGTTGAATAAAATCATCTTCAATCCAAACTTTTTCATCGCTCAGCTCACGGCGGACTAAACTTGAGTAGGCAAATAATGTACCGATACCACCTTCGATATCAATCCACGCATCTTTACGTGTACAGCCCGTTGCAGCGGCAAGGGCATAGTAGTCTTCTTTACGTTCCAATAAGTACTGTGCAATTTGCTTTAATGCATTGGCACGTTGATGAAAGGTCCAATTGCCAACACTTGAACCATGCGTTTTGGCATATTGCACCACGGCTTGAGTGTCAATGCCATGACTACTGACTTGGTAAATGGCTTGACCTGAAATGGCGTGAAATACTGTACGTAAGTCTGCTGATGCAACGTGTTCTTGTCCAAGAACCAATGAACTTAAGCGCAGTAAAGATTCCGATGGCTCATATTTGCCATCCACTGAAATGGTATTGTCTTGTGAATTTTGCTCAAGATCCAACATCGATATAACTCCATTTATGATACGTTGTTAATATTAAATTTATAATATGTGTTTCATAAATTGCATTCAAAAAAACAGATTGTCAATCAAATTCCCTGTTAAAAAAATTATTTTTTAGTATGAAAAAAATATTAATTAAATAAAAACAATATCTTATTAATAGATGTTAAAAATATTTATATGATACCAATAAAAATCAATTGAATTAATTTTTGTATCGTATTAATTTAAATCTAACGACACTTGGGATAAGTGAGACAACATGAACACGCAACAACAAAGATTTGATGACAACATTGTCAATAATGTATCGATTGAGCCAAAGGATTGGATGCCAGACGCTTATCGTAAAACTTTAATTCGCCAAATTGGACAACATGCACATTCTGAAGTGATTGGTATGTTGCCAGAAGGCAATTGGATTACCCGTGCGCCCACCTTAAAACGTAAAGCGGTATTACTTGCCAAAGTACAAGACGAAGCAGGTCACGCGTTATATCTCTATAGCGCAGCTGAGACCTTAGGCGCAGATCGTGACGATATGATGGATAAACTGATTGCAGGTCGCATGAAGTATTCATCAATCTTTAATTATCCAACCTTAAGTTGGGCAGATGTCGCAGCCATTGGTTGGTTGGTCGATGGCGCGGCGATTGTCAATCAGGTTGCTTTATGCCGTACCTCGTATGGTCCTTATGCACGTGCCATGGTGCGTATTTGTAAAGAAGAAAGTTTCCATCAACGTCAAGGCTTTGAAGCCATGATGCGTTTAACAGAAGGCACACCTGAACAAAAACAAATGGCGCAAGATGCAGTCAATCGTTTTTGGTGGCCTGCACTCATGATGTTTGGTCCAAGTGATGACAATTCACCGAACAGTGAACAAAGCATGAATTGGAAAATTAAGCTGTTTAGTAATGATGCCTTACGTCAAAAATTCGTGGATAACACCGTGCCACAAGTTTTACAGCTTGGTTTAACTGTGCCAGATCCAGACCTGAAGTGGAATGAAGAGACCGGTCATTATGAATTTGGTGAAGTGAATTGGACTGAATTCTTTAATGTGATCTCAGGTAAAGGTCCATGCAACCATGAACGTATTGAAGCACGTCGTAAAGCATGGGAAGGCGGCAAATGGGTTCGTGATGCAGCAGCAAGCTATGCCAAAAAACAACAGCAATTCAATGATACGCGCAAAATTGCATAAGCATTTAAGTCATCAATGACATACAGGAAGTTTAATCATGGATAACAAAAACAATTGGTCTTTATACGAAGTCTTCGTACGTAGCAAACAAGGTTTAAGCCATCGACATGTGGGTAGCTTACGCGCACCGGATGATGAAATAGCCTTACAAAATGCGCGTGACGTGTATACCCGTCGTAACGAAGGTATCAGTATTTGGGTGGTCAAATCTGAGTTAATTACTTGTTCACAACCAGATGAAAAAGCGGAGTTTTTTGAACCACATTTGGATAAGGTTTACCGTCATCCAACCTTTTACAACATTCCACACGGCATTGAGCATATGTAATTGGAGGATCACAGCATGACCAATAAAGTTTTATCCGAATTTCTATTACACATTGGTGACAGCCAACTGATTTTGTCACATCGTTTAGCGGAATGGTGTGGCCATGCACCTGAACTTGAGCTTGATATTGCACTTGCGAATATTGGCTTGGACTTATTAGGTCAGGCACGTACTGCGCTTTCACTGGCAGGGAGTATTGAAGGTTTAGGACGTGATGAAGATCGTTTAGCGTACTTCCGAACTGAGCGTGAATATCGCAATTTACTGCTCTGTGAACAACCCAATGGCGACTTTGCACAGACCATCGTACGTCAATGGTTAATGGATCATTATCATGCCTTGTTATTTGCCGCGTTAAGCAATAGCAACAATGCCGAACTGTCTGCCTTTGCGATTAAGTCTCTCAAAGAAGTGAAATATCACCAACGTTTTTCAACAGCTTGGATGGAGCGTTTAAGCCTGGGTACGCAAGAAGCGCATGACAAGGTGCAACATGGTTTAAATCAATTGTGGCGTTTTACCGAAGAGCTATTTGCACTGACCAATGATGAAAAACAATTGGTGGAAGTGGGCATTATTCCTGACTTAACAATATTGCCTGCGAAATGGTTAGAACTGATTCAATCGGAATTAACGCGTTTCGAGCTACAACTACCACAAGAGGGAGCCTACCGTAGTGGAGCCAAGCAAGGTTTGCATACTGAACATTTAGGTTATGTCCTTGCCGAGTTGCAATATTTACAACGCAGCTATCCAGAGATGGTGTGGTAATCACAGCGTTCACAGGGAGTGAGTGACATGAACCGAATTCAACACGTTGAGCAGCAATGTTGGGAGATTTTACAACAGGTGTCTGACCCAGAAATTCCGGTGTTATCGGTCTTGGATTTGGGCATGATTCGTGGTGTAGAAATCAATGCAAGCCAAGAGATTGTGGTGCGTTTGACACCAACCTATAGCGGTTGTCCTGCCACTGATTTACTCAAAGACGAAATCAAAACAGCGTTGTTGGCGCATGACATTCACCCTGTCAAAGTAGTGGTGGATTTATCTGAGGCATGGACCACGGATTGGATGAGTGAATCAGGTAAAGAAAAGCTACGTGAATACGGTATTGCACCACCACAAGGTTCATCTCATCTGTGTGGTACGCATGTGGCGCTGACGGATGGCGTGGCTTGCCCACATTGTGGCAGTGTAAATACACAGCTGTTAAGCGAGTTTAGTTCTACTGCATGTAAAGCCTTATACCGCTGCCAAGACTGCTTAGAACCCTTTGATTACTTTAAATGTATTTAATCTAATGGACATCGATGTGCGCTGAACAGCACAGCAATAAAATAAAAGAAGGATTTTAACAATGAGTCAATTTATTCCCTTAACCATTAAATCAATTCAGCCGCAAACGGAAAATGCCATTTGTATTTCTTTTGCTGTGCAAGATGAACAAACCTCAGCGTTTCAATATCAACCAGGTCAACACCTGACTATTCGCCATCTCACAGAGCAAGGTGAAATTCGTCGTTGCTATTCGATTTGTAGCGATGTGCAAGAAGATATGAGTATTGCCATTAAAAAAATTGATCAAGGTCAATTTTCAACATGGGCAAATGAAAATCTCAAAGAAGGGGATGTGTTAGAGGTTATGCCACCTCAAGGGGTATTTTTCCAAAAAGCAGCAAAAGTCGGTGGACAACATTATTTAGGCTTTGCTGCAGGCAGTGGAATTACGCCAATTTTATCCATCGTAAAATCAGTGCTGAATCGTCAGCAAGATGCCACATTTACACTGGTTTATGGCAATCGTTCATGGAAACAAACCATGTTTGCTGAACAAATCATGGATCTTAAAGATCGCTTTCATCAGCGTTTGCAACTGGTGAATATTTTTTCACGTGAATTGAATGACAGCGAGATCTTTAACGGTCGTATTGATACTGAAAAGCTCCAGCAGTTGGCCAAAGCCGGTTTGATTCGTACAGATACTGATCACTGCTTTGCCTGTGGTCCAGAAGAGATGATGACGGCCGTTGAGGAAATTTTGCCAACGCTAGGGATTGAGCGCAGCAAGATTCATACAGAACGTTTTAATACAGGTACGACTACAAAAGCATCAGCACAACAAGTTGCGCAACGTAGTGAAGAAAAGGTCAACATTATTTTAGATGGTCGTGAGTTGATCATTGAGGTATCAAAACAAGATGACAGCATCCTCGATGCCGCATTACGTGCAGGTGCAGACTTACCTTATGCCTGTAAAGGTGGGGTGTGTGCCACCTGTAAGTGTAAGGTGCTTGAAGGTGAAGTCGAAATGGCCATCAATTACAGCCTTGAAGAGGATGAAGTTGCAAGAGGTTATGTCTTGAGCTGCCAAGCCCGTCCAACCACTGCCAATGTACGCTTAAGTTTTGATGAATAACGCTGTGTGGAATGAAAGTATGGACATGCAATATCTAAAAAGTAGTTCTCCAAAAACCGGTGTGGTGCTCATTGAACTGAATCGCCCTGAAAAACGCAATGCCTTAAACAATGCCACATTGCAAGAGCTCGCGGATTATCTAACAACCTTAGATACAGACCGTGAAGTGCATGCAGTCGTGATTACAGGTCATTCACAATGCTTTGCTGCAGGTGCGGATTTGAATGAGCTTGCCCAACTTGATGTGGTCAGCATTCAACAGGATCAACGACCACAGTTGTGGAAGCGGATTGATGAGTTTTCAAAGCCTTTAATTATGGCCGTCAACGGTTATGCCTTAGGTGCAGGTTTTGAATTGGCATTGCATGGTGACATTGTGTTGAGTGGTGAAAATGCACAATTTGCTTTACCAGAAATTGGTTTAGGCATGTTGCCCGGGGCAGGTGGAACACAGCGTTTGGCACGATTGGTCGGTCAACAATTATGTATGCGCTGGGCGATGACAGGTGAAATGATCAGTGCACAGACCGCATTTCAGCACGGGATCAGCAGTCAAATTTGCCCAACAGCTTTAACGGTGCAATATGCCGTTGAATTGGCAGAAAAAATTGCCAAGCAAGCACCCTTGGCGATTCGTGTGATTAAACAGTCGCTAAAAAGTATTCATGAAGTGACCCTAAGCCAGGGTTTAAAACTCGAGCGTCAACATTTTGTGTGGTTGGCAGCAACCCAAGATCGTCAGGAAGGCATTCAAGCTTTCTTAGAAAAAAGACAACCCGCATTTAGAGGTGTGTAATGGATTACCAAACAATTATTGTCGAAGAAAAAAATGCAGTCGGTTATTTAACGTTTAATCGTCCAAAGCAACTCAATAGCTTTAATGAAATCATGCATCAAGAAGTCTCAGGAGTTCTCAAAGCATGGGCAAAAAATGCTGAGATTCGTGCAGTGGTGATTTCTGCGGAAGGTCGAGGTTTTTGTGCAGGACAAGATTTAAGCGACCGCGTGGTTGATCCAAATGCCGATGCACCTGATTTAGGCCGCTCGATTGAAATGTATTATAACCCACTGATCAAACTGATTACTGAAATGCCGAAACCAGTGCTGTGTGCAGTGAATGGTGTAGCAGCGGGTGCAGGCGCCAACATTGCTTTGGCGTGTGACATTGTACTGGCTGCAAAATCAGCATCCTTTATTCAAGCCTTTTGTCGTTTAGGTTTAGTTCCAGATTCGGGTGGAACATGGTTTTTGCCACGTTTGGTTGGTCGTGCGCAAGCAATGGCTTTGGCTATGCTTGGCGATAAGATTCCTGCTGAGCAAGCACAACAATTGGGCATGATTTGGCAAGTGGTTGAAGACGAAAAACTGAAAGCCGAAGCCAGCAAATTGGCAGAACATTTAGCGACACAACCCACTTATGGTTTGTCATTGATTAAAAAAGCCATTCATGCTGCAGCAGCTAATAGCCTCGATGAGCAATTGATTTTAGAACGTGATTTACAGCGTTTAGCAGGGCGTAGCAGTGACTATCGTGAAGGCGTACAAGCCTTTATGCAAAAACGTACACCACAATATACAGGATGCTAAATCATGGCAGAACTTCACTTACAGCATGCCCCTGTGGCAGTGATTGGTGCCGGTACCATGGGCATCGGCATTGCACAATTGGCGGCCATGCATGGCCATCCGACCCATGTGTATGATGTCGATCCACAACGTGTAGAAAGTGCTTTTGCTGCACTAAAACAGCAATTACAAAAACGTGTAGATGCCGGAAAAATGGCGGCTGATCTCTTGCAACTGACCTTGTCCAATTTAAACGTGGCAGCGGATTTACACGCATTAGCAGACAGCCAACTGATTGTAGAAGCGATTATAGAAAACAAAGACGTTAAACAAAAGCTATTTCAACAGCTTGCTGATATCTGCTCGCCTGAGACGATCTTTGCATCCAATACATCTTCAATCTCGATTACTGCGATTGCTGCCAATATTCCACATCCAGAACGCGTGGTCGGTTTGCATTTCTTTAACCCAGCACCAGTGATGAAGTTAGTGGAAGTGATTGCAGGCTTAAAAACAGACCCAGCAATTTCTGATGCTTTAGTCAGCTTGATGACAGCATGGAAAAAAGTGCCAGTACGTGCCAAATCCACCCCAGGGTTTATCGTCAATCGTATTGCACGTCCTTATTATGCGGAAGGATTTCGTGCCCTGCAGGAAAATGCCACCACACCTGAGCAGCTTGATTTTATCATGCGTGAATGTGGACGCTTTTCGATGGGGCCGTGTGAGCTGACCGATTTAATTGGCCAAGACATTAATTTTTCTGTCACACAGAGTGTCTATGATGCCTTTTTTGATGAACCGCGTTATCGTCCATCCTTAATTCAAAAAGAATTAGTCGATGCAGGCTGTTTCGGTCGCAAAACTCAACAGGGTTTTTATGACTATCGAACAGAACATTCTAAAAAAGTGTATCAACTCCCTGTGATTTACAGTAAATCACCTGAAAAAATTGAGGTGGTGGTCAAAGGTGATTGGTCACATTCACAGGGTTTGATCGAGCTATTGCAACAATCTTTACATATTAATCTGCGTATTGAAGCGGCGCCAATGGCTGAAATTCTCATCGGTGATGTGTCTTTACGTTTATCAATGGGGCAATCTGCCGAAATTGATTATGCATCACAAAAAGTGGTGTTGATGGATTGGCATGGCGATTGGTCACAAGCCAAAGCCATTGCAGTTACAGCTTCACCAGCGTGTACAGCGATAGATCAAAACACGATTGAACAGTTGTTTATCGGTCTAAATATTATTCCGATTTGGTCTCAGGATCATCCAGGATTATATGTACTGCGCACTATTGCCATGTTGGTCAATGAAGGATGCGAGGCCGTTTTACATCAAATTGCGTCTGAACAAGACATTGATGCAGCCATGAAATTTGCTGTGAATTATCCTAAAGGACCATTCCAATGGGCACAAGAATTAGGATACAACATTATTTTACAGACTTTGCAAAATCTGTATCGTATTTATGGTGAAGAGCGTTATCGTCCTAATCTATATTTATTAAAAAAAGCGGCACAAGGACATGTGTCAACGCAGCAGCCATTACGCGCTGCCAGTTAAGGATAAAATGATGCAAGACGTATTTATTTTTGATGGGATTCGTACCCCAATTGGGCGCTATGCCGGTGGTTTAAGTAGTATTCGTACCGATGATTTGGCTGCATTGCCGATTCAGTATTTGAAGCAACAACATCCAAATTTGCCTTGGACGGAGGTCGATGAAGTGATTCTCGGCTGTGCCAACCAAGCGGGTGAAGACAATCGTAACGTGGCACGGATGGCAAGCTTGCTTGCCGGTTTACCTGACAGTGTACCTGCCATTACCGTGAACCGTTTATGTGCTTCAGGTCTTGATGCAGTTGGTCTTGCTTCGCGTGCGATTAAAGCGGGTGAAGCGCAGTTTGTATTAGCGGGTGGGGTGGAAAACATGTCACGTGCGCCCTTTGTTCAGTCTAAACCGACGAGCGCATTTAGCCGTACACCTGAAATTTTTGATACCACTATTGGTTGGCGTTTTATCAATCCGCTATTTAAAGCCAATTTTGGCGTCGACAGCATGCCTGAAACTGCTGAAAACGTGGCAGAAAAATACAATATCAGCCGTGCCGATCAAGACCAATTTGCCTACAACAGTCAGCAAAAAGTCGCCAAAGCACAGGCTGAAGGTCGCTTTGAGCGTGAGATTCTACCAGTTGAGATTAAAAGCAAAAAAGGTGTAGTGCGTGTTGCTCTAGATGAACATCCACGTGCAGAAACCACACTAGAAGCTTTAAATGCACTTAAAGCACCATTTCGTAAAGAAGGAGGTTCGGTCACAGCAGGCAATGCATCAGGTGTCAATGATGGTGCTGCATGTTTACTCTTAGGTAATAACGCCTTTGCTGAGCAGCATGGTTTAACTCCCCAAGTGAAAGTTTTAGGGATCGCAAGTGCTGGTGTAGAAGCACGTTATATGGGTATTGGGCCTGTACCTGCAGTGCGTAAAGTTTTAGCACAAACGGGCTTAACTTTAGAGCAAATGGATGTGATTGAACTCAATGAAGCCTTTGCAGCACAAGCTTTAGCTGTGATTCGTGAACTGGGTTTAACGGATGATGATGCACGTATCAATCCAAATGGTGGTGCCATTGCCTTGGGCCATCCACTTGGCATGAGTGGTACACGTTTAGTCCTTACCGCAATGCATCAACTGAAAATTCAACAAGGAAAATATGCGCTGTGCACCATGTGTGTCGGTGTTGGGCAAGGTGTTGCCTTAATACTCGAAAATATCAATTCAGGACGTAATTGATTGACATAAAACAAGCTGTCGCGATGACTGCGTAAGGAGCAAGACAATGAATAAAAATGCAATGGAACACATCGAAACCGCATCTGTAGATGAATTACGTCAACTGCAAGTTGAGCGTTTAAAAAAGACGCTCAATCATGCTTATCATAACAGCACGGTGTATAAGCAAAAGTTTGATGAAGCAGGTGTACATCCAGATGATTTTAAACATCTAGAAGACTTAGCAAAATTCCCTTTTACCACCAAAAAAGATTTACGTGACAATTATCCATTTGGCATGTTTTCGGTGCCTCAAGAGCAAATTGTGCGCGTACATGCTTCATCGGGCACCACAGGTCAACCGACGGTGGTTGGCTATACCCAACATGACATCAATATCTGGTCGGACGTAGTCGCACGATCGCTGCGTGCTGCAGGGCTAAGCAGTAAAGACACCATTCAAGTGTCGTATGGTTATGGTTTATTTACTGGTGGCTTAGGTGCACATTATGGCGTAGAGCGTTTGGGTGCTACTGTCATTCCAATGTCAGGCGGGCAAACAGACAAACAAGCGCAGTTAATTCACGATTTTAAACCAACAGCACTCATGGTGACACCATCGTATTGCTTGAATATCATTGAAGCTCTTGAGAAAAAGTTTGGTTCAGCCAAAGACTGTTCTATTAAAACTGGTGTATTTGGTGCTGAACCTTGGACCAATGAAATGCGTAAAGAAATTGAAACGCGTTTAGGTATTGATGCCTTAGACATTTATGGCTTATCTGAGGTCATGGGTCCTGGGGTGGCAATGGAATGTTTAGAGTCCAAAGATGGCCCAACCATTTGGGAAGATCATTTCTATCCAGAAATTATCAATCCTGAAACAGGCGAAGTGGTGCAAGATGGTGAGCTGGGTGAATTGGTATTCACGACAATTACCAAAGAAGGCATGCCGGTGATTCGTTATCGTACCCGTGACTTGACACGTTTACTGCCAGGTACAGCACGTACCATGCGTCGTATGGATAAAATTGTCGGTCGCAGTGATGACATGATGATTATTCGTGGTGTGAATGTGTTCCCATCGCAAATTGAAGAGCAAATTTTGCAAATTCCACAATTAATTGCCAATTATCAGATTCATATTTGTAAGCAAGGTCACTTGGATACATTGCATATTCGCACTGAAATGCGTCAAGATAGCAGTCCTCAATTGGCGATGCAGCTTGCAAACCAATTAAAATCACAGATTAAAACCATGGTGGGGATTAGTGTGAGTGTTGAAGTGCTGAATGAAGGGAGTTTACCTCGCTCTGAAGGCAAAGCGCAGCGCGTTTTTGATATTCGACAATCCGCTTAAATGAACATGCCTGACGATAAAGGTCGTCAGGCAATTCAATAGGTAAATGAAAACGCAATGAATCCTAAATTAAAACAAATTATTGATGAGTTTATTCAACGTGAAGCGCTCAGTGGGACTTCATTGGTCATGACCATTTTTGGTGATAGCATTTATCACCGTGGAGGTGTCATCAGTCTTGCGAGCTTAATTCAGCTAATGGACGTATTTGGCTTGAATGAACGCTCTGTGCGTACGGCGGTCTTTCGTTTGGTACAAAATGGCTGGCTCAGTTCAGAGAAAATTGGGCGCACCAGTTATTACCGTATTACGGAAAGTAGTCGTCAGCGTTTTATCATGGCTGATCAGAAAATTTATGGCTTTAGTCATAAAGATTGGGATAAAAAGTGGGACTTGGTGCTACTGAGCTCAGTTGAACTTGAAAATAAATTGGTCTTAAAGAAAGAGCTTGAATGGTTAGGTTTTGCCAATATCGCAACTAATGTCATGGCTTATCCAGGCTGTGATCAACAAAAGCTGCAAAATTTATTACTCAGTCATCAAATGACCGATCAAGTGGTGGTATTTCGTGCCGAAACCCTAGAACTTTGGCAAGAATCTTATCCCACCATTAAACGTATGGTGGTTGTGAATTGGCCCATTCAAGAATTACATCAACGCTATGAAAAATTCATTAGTGATTTTCGTGAGTTTTTCTATTTTGTCGAGCAAGATGAAGAAATAGATGCCGTCCAAGCCTTTCAAATTCGTATCTTATTGATTCATCAGTTCCGTCGTATTTTACTTAAAGATCCAAATTTACCATTTGAGTTGTTACCGACGGACTGGCTGTCGTTAATTGCACGTAATTTAAGTACCAATTTGTATCAGGCGGTATTTATGGCAGGCGATGAGTTTTTCTTAAATGTTGCACGTACGGCTGAAGGCAGTATGCCGCCTGCACACCCACAGTTTTATAAACGTTTTGGTGGTTTAAAACAGCCAGATTTGAGCTATTAAATTAGCGTCTAATTTAAAATTAACAATAAGGATATAACAATGCCGTGCTATGCCATTGATGGCGTGATTCCAGTCGTCGATCCTCAGGCTTTTGTACACCCAAACGCCGTGTTGATTGGCGATGTGATTATTGAGGCAGGGGTTTATATTGGACCTTTTGCTGCCTTACGTGCCGATTTTGGCCGTATTCATATTCAAAAAAATGCCAATGTTCAAGACTCTTGTACCATTCATGGGTTTCCAAACAGTGTGACTTTAGTGGAAGAGTATGGTCATGTGGGGCATGGTGCTATTTTGCATGGCTGTGTGGTACGCAAGAATGCCCTTATTGGCATGAACAGCGTAATTCTCGATGAAGCTGTGATTGGGGATAATGTGATTGTAGGTGCGAACAGTACAGTTAAAGCAAAAGCAGAGATTCCTAATAATATGCTGGTATTGGGCAGTCCTGCACGGGTGGTGAGAGCCTTAACCGATCAAGAAATTGCTTGGAAACGTCATGGTACGGCGCAGTACATTGAGTTAACCGAGCGTTGTCTCAACAGTCTACAAGTGGTAGAACCTTTACCCCATGACACAGCAGAACGCTTAACCTATAAAAATTTTCAGGCAGATCATGTCTTAAAGCAACAGATATAAGCTCTTCACATATTCAATTCATCTGTCCAAACGTCTCTGGCATGTTGTAAATGCCCGCTTTTGATATACAGCGTTGCACCTAATTCGGTGGCGTTTAGATCAATATCATAATCTGAAGGGAAGCGCATCCAGGTTCCCGTAGGATATACATGGTGTGCTGAGCTAAGCGCACCTTGCAAGGATAAAAATTTCAATGCCATGTTCAGCACTTTCAGCCATGCATTGATTGGGTTTTAATTTTTCCAAAAAAGTCTGTTCAACATTTGATTTAAATAAGGAGTAGATTTCTCGGCCTTGCTGAATACGTCAATGCTTTGGGTCATGAGTATTAATGCGTGTTGGAGTCACTTCATGTTCTGTCATTTGTATGAGTTTGACAAAAATTTGGCAACCCATTTCACTCGATACCCGATGGCTAGATTGATGTGGATTACGCATATACCATCCTGCAGGAGAGTCTTGATCCTCATTTTCAGTAAAAGTTCCAGTTAGAACCAAAACCTCTTCACCAAGGGGGTGCGTATGTTCAGTGAATGGAGTCTGTGGCGAAAATTCAACCACACTGGTTGCGCGCGCTTTTTCTGCACCAATTCGGTCAAGTATCATACGATTGACTTGACCGCCTGGAGATTTGACCCAATGGTAATCTTGCGGAGTGATGATAATTGGTTTTGAAAAATCAGCATGAAGATGCATAACACAAAAGGTGAGAGCAGGTCCGAGTAATCACAAGGGTCTTAGTACAAGGAGATACTATGATGATTAATGGCTCAATTTAGCGGTTCAAAAGTATCCTTACACCGCATAGCAAGATCAGCATTGTGATTATCTATAAACAAAATACCTGTTGCGACTTTAACTTCTCCACAGCGCCCAAAATTTTATAATTTCAAGCCCAAGACGGAATTTCTTACGAGCAGATTGCGACTTTACATAGTCATGCTGTGATATCGACTTACGTTAATTTGCTTTAAAAAGCATGCAGTTGCTTGGACGTTTTGGTGATTTTAAAGATCACTCTTATTTACTTTTCAGTCGATGTTATAGTAAAAATTAGACTAAGCATCATTGGTTTGCCAGGGTTATATACATGGGCTCTTTGTGTTTCTTAGGAATTGATCAAGATGCCAAATATGTGTCAAAGCATATTTTAAAATGTTATCAAATTTTTCAGATATGCTGGGAGGATTGCTTGGCGTTAATATGACGCATAACAAGATGACTCTGCGAAAATAGGGTCATTTTTCGATGTACTATAGTAAATCCTAAGAAAAACGTCATGTGACAATTTTTTGTAATCTAAGCATTAAACAAGTGATCAATGTGAGAAAATAAGAATAGTTTTTGTGCCAATTAAAGAATCAGAGAATTACGTAAGCCAGACAATAGGTCAGTATCGTGTTTAGGTTTGCATAATACTTTATTTAACATAATATACATTATACGAAATGTTCTAAAATAAGAATGTTTCGCCACACTTTGGACAATATTCCCATTCTTCTTTGTCTGCATGTTCAGCTAAATAATCAGCTCCGCATTCATTACAGACAATTTTGTCTAAATCATCTGCTTCAATCATGGCTGTTTCTTCGGCACTGGCTTAACACTGAAAATTTGCATCTGTGCACCAAACTTGGTTTGTTGCTCAACAAACTGAATTTCAACTTCCTGAGCATTATCAGCACATTCTTCTAATACAGCTTGAATCTGCTCAACTGGCATAACTCCAGCAGTTGGTGTTAAGTTATATTTTTGTGGTGAAAATACCGTAGTTGATAAATAACACTTCTCTTTACCGTCTTTATCAGTACGGTAAACAGATGGCAAAATGGTGCGTGTATTAAATTGAACTTGCATGATTTAAAACCTCTTTAGGCAACTAAATGTAAGCCACGTTTTGGGCTGTATTGTGAAACTGGAATTTGATAGTCAGATGGCTGCTGATCGCACATCTTAAGTTCAAGCAAACGAACGAATGGGATGACTTTGCCGTTTGGATTTTTATTTAAATTCTGTAGGTGTGATTTGCTAATATCGCAGTCTAAAAGTGAATTAACGCACTTATAAAATTGTGCTTCGCTATAAAGGTCTTTAGTAGCCTTTAAACCCATTTGACGAACCAATGAATAAAACTTCATTGCGTTGGTAGCTTTGGTATAACTTGGTTTACCAGTCTTGGTATAAGTAACTAACTTGGACTTAAGCAAATCCAAGATTTCTCCATCAGATGAAAAATTCATATATTTGCCCTTCATTGTGTCTAAGATCGGGTCGAAAGCTACGTGCCAGAGTCGTAGCAATAATTCTGGCTGTTCATGTTGCAAATTAATAAGCTGAAATAAATTTGACGGATAACCGTTTTTAGTTAGATAGGTTTTAGAAATACGTCCTTCCATACGGACAACAGCATTAGAAAAAGGTAAAGCATCGTGCATTGCACAAACTAAAGCTTTAGAGCGCATACAGCCCTTGTCTGCTTGCTTTTGGATTTTATTTAATTGGCTTTTTACTTCTTCAAATTTGCCATAAGCCTTTGGACGTACACTGGCACCATCATTACCCCAAGTAATGTAATTTTCATATTTAACTTGGCGTGCCTTACGATGACCAGATGCAAGATTTGCCATGTAATCCAAAACAGGTTGAACCATATTCTGATGTGGCAATCTAAAAAGATAAGTCGTGTCTAAGCAAAGAACTTCTGTTTTATCTACATCAAGAATTGGTGCTAATTTCGGGAATGCTTCAAGCAACATGCCAAGCATGTGAAATGCACCAAGTTCAATTGAGTCAAAACCATAAACATTGTGCCCTTGGAGTAGCTTAAGTGGAGATGCTTTTATCTCGACATAAGGCACAGTGTTCATCGTATTTGTATAAAACTTCACAGCCATATCAGTGAAATCTGACGGAATGGCTTCATAAGGATGGTACAAGTCCCCTGTTATGGTCTGTCCATCATCGGTCTTACTAACGTGGCGAGTTGCAGCAGGAATTCCAAAGTCGCGAATATCACCATTAAATTGATGGTGATTGTCAAAACTACGCACATGCGTAGGAATGACTGGAATCGCTAAACGAAGGAAATCGAGCATAATGTTTACATGCATGCATTTATACAATAGGCGGAATTTAACACATTGATGCATGCATACACAATACATGCATGCAAATATATATGTATCATCATCCACATATACACACTGGATATATTAGAAATGGTTCAAAGTGTCAGATTGAATGAACAAGAACAGGAACTGTTAAGAAAGAAAGCTGTTGAATTAAATAAGGTTTTAATTCAAAAAGGACAGCAACCTTTAAGAGATAGCGAACTTGTACATATTTTAATTGAAGAAGGTCTAGATTTAATCGAGGTTGGCACAAGCGGAAAAGCTTTAATACCTAAATAGTTGATTAATTATTAAACAAATTGAAATATTAATGCGAAACGTTCTCAACAACTTCGAAAGCTCCGTTATATATAGCTCATAGAGCGAATTGCAAAAAACTTTCGAGAGTCAGGCACACTATTAGACAGTAGTGTGCCTCCTCAAAAACGATCAAAAATAAATCGGATCAATGCTCAATCCGTCGGTCGAACGTCCCTCCTCCCTCCGTCAATCGCACAGACCGATTTCGTATAATGCGGATTGATGTTAAATGCACTTCTATGTCCTAGCGATCCTGACAACATTGACAAATAAAAAGCCCACTGGAGAGATTTACCAATGGGCTTTTTATTTATAGCAATGTGAAGTGCAAGTAACATAATCACGGCTACATTATACGAAATCAGTCTTATAAATATTTGGTATATTTTGCCAATAATGATTTTTGTCTAAAACAACTAAGTGGTTGTTTTTAATTGATTAGTGTTAGCCAGGAAAAAGCTCTTCAGCTTAACTCGATGTGTAATAAAATGCCAACTTAACACCTCGAGGTGTTAAGTATTTCATTGTTGTCCCCAGTGGTCATTTGCAAAAACCATGTAAAGCTGAAAAGCCTTGCTTTGATTCGCAAATATAATCAATATTTTGAATACCTGAATAAATTACATAAGTAAGCAATGACATAATAATAATACCTATGATCAAACCAAATACATCAAACTTATCTAGCATTATTCTCACCAATGATTAGCTAAAAAATGTTTTTTTAATATCTAATGAAAGCCACAAAAAGAAAAGTACCAAAATTACTATTGAAATCCAAAAGAAAATCATTGTGAAATCTCCTATAGATCAAGAAATCGTTTTAATTTTTCTTGCATAAAAATAGCCTTTGTATATTCATCTTTATCACGATAAACACCACACGCAGTAAATGCACAAACGACCTCAGAAAAAACAATATAGTTTGTTCTTTTTATTTCTTTAGAATCCAAATCATGAATAAATTTGAGATAAAGATCTTCTAAATATTTTAAAGGTTCTAAGACACTATTCTGCAAAACAATTTCCTCAGTTCGCACCCATTCGGGATGCTCTAATTCTACTGTTAAAGATCATACGGGAGCTTGTAATCAGAGAGAAGTATTTTCAGGATTTATATTTCCCGAATCACTCGTAGACACTCGTTCTGTTGATTGCACACTTTGGTTTCTTTGTCCGAAATAGTCGAAAGGTCGTTCATAGGAATTATCGAGTAGCTTTTTGCAATCGCTTGCACTGAAGCCAGCAATCTTTGTTCCCTGTTGATCGACTGCAAATGTTTTCCCTTGATATGTAACACAACCACTAAAAACACGATGATTAACGACATTAGGCTGAGAAACAGGAACAAAGTCATAAGGCTTTGATGGGTCATAGCTAGGTTGTACTGGGGCATGAGCATTAGTAGAAGAAACATCAGCGGTAGCAGCATTACTAGCATCAGCTTGATAGACAGGGTTTGAGTCTTGATTAGTTGTTTGCTTCGAATTTGTTGCTGATTGTTGAACAGAATTTCCATTCGCTCCAACATCTGAGGATTTGGATTGTTTTGGTTCATCTTTTTTATTTTCCTGATTGGTTAAAGGATTACCAGTTGCAACAGCGACTAATGGTGAATTACCTGAATTAAAAAACATAAATCCGGCCAACAAGATAAAAACCACAGCTAGAACAGCACAAATTACCAATTTCTTTGGAATACGTTTTACACGTGTATTAATTGTTGTTGATTTATAAAGTTTATAAACGTGTTTAGGAAATCGCCAACGACTAAGATTTTCAGCACGTGCAAGAGATTTTATAGCATTAGGAGAATCTTGAACTACTGACCATTCAAGCATCATTGATTGTTCCCAACCAAAGATATTTACGAGATGTATGTGAAGACTTGCTAATTTGCGAATATATTTATGAACAAAAGACGGCTCTTGAGTAATAAATAAAAAGTCATACCCTTTATGACGATGAATCGTTAATTCCTTAACAATAGGATCAATACCACGAGCTTCGTCTGAAAAAATAGGAATTAATTGTGCTTCATCAATAACAAAATAAGAGCCTTGCGGTGTAGATCTCCAATCACAATCAGGAGGTAAAGGTCTACATTGAACTAATTTTAAATCAGCAATATTTGTATAAATTGTTCTTACTGGTCTAAACGCTTGAAACTTTGTTTTTTCATCTTCATTAAGTTTGTCAATAATCAAATTGAGTATTGCAATACGTTCAAAATAAAAAGGTGGATAGTTATTTACAATATCGTCAGTCTGAGGGTTACTAATGACATTAATAAAATATTCAACGTGTAAAAAATCAAAATAATCTGAATCTAAGAAAACAAGTTCAGAGGTACGCTCTAAGCCTTGCCCTTTAGTAACAAGAATAGAATCTAGATAATGTTGCAGCTTAAGGTGTTCTAACTTTTCAAAAAAAGCTTTAGCGTAAAAATAATTAAATTTTAAATTTGCAATATTATCGCGAGATAAATTAAGAAGTCTCTCAGTAGCAAGTAATGATTTACCTGAACCTGGCGTTGCAGATAATAAATGAATCATTTTTTCTTACCACCTACTAATGCAGGTTGTAAATCAGTCGTAAATGACCAGACAACCGCAGTAGTGATATAGAAAAATATTGTTGAAATAGCGACATCAAATTTAGCGACACCCATATAGGCAAGCAAATAAGAGCCGATAGGAAAACCATCTTGTGAATATGATGAAATGCTTTCTAGAGCTTTCTTTGTATCAAAAATAGCTGTGTCTAAGTATGAATACATTGCAAGTACAAGCGGAACAATGACAGCAAATGCAGTCACAAGACGCATATAATTAGTTTCTGAAAATTGGACTAATACTGTCTGTAAAACATGTAATAAAGATTTAAACATAGAATCACCACTTAATTTCTTTTTGAATTACAGCTTCATATAAAATCCAAATACCCAAACAATGACTAAGAAAAACAAGCGGATAAGCCATAAAACTAAAAATAATACAGAGCCAATTCATACTGAAAGTAAATGAACCTGATAAATAGGTGGATTCAAAAACAATAGGTATATCGGGAGGACATTGCTTAGAAAGCGTAAAGGTAGTATCAAAAGTTTTTGAAAAAATACCTTGATCATCTACATCTGGTTGTTCTGTTTCTGGTTCATCATCTGGTTCTTCTTTAGTCCAATCAAACCAGTCTTTTACTGTTTGCCAAAAGGTTTTTTCAGAAGTCTGATGATCTTCTGTCTTTTTAATGTGATCTTTATAAACTTTGTCTGATGCTGTCCAGTCGTCATACCACTTACACATGGATGAAGCCCATTCACAGAAAACGGGAAATTTAATAGAGATTGATTGAGCACCTGTTGGCTCACCTGTAACGGGATCAGTTTGGGGTTTTGATTCACCATCTACCTGACCGGCATCACTATCCCAAGATCTATCCGCAGAATTATCACCTTCAGGTGATAAAGGTTTTGAATCGTATCCAGGATCAGGAACAGAGGAAGGCTGACCATCAGGTGTTTGTGGAGCATTTCTTAATTTGTCATCCATATCATCAGCAAGTTGATCACCAATACCGCTTGGATCATGTGTATAAGCTTCAACTACACCAGTGTCCTTTCCAGTGTTGACCACATCATTATTAAAATTAGGATCGGGATCGTTATAACCTTGTCCAAGCATTGCTGCACCTAACAAGGCCGCAGTAAGAGGAACTGTTTTTATTTCAGGATCTTTAGGAACATAATTTGGATTTAATGATTTCTTTACGTTGTAATATGTAGAAGATTTTCCACCACTAGACTCACGATCAGCATAAATAATGGTTTCAGAATAAGAAGTTACTTTAAAATAAAAATAATTTGGATATGAAATAAGATATCTATTTTCCAAATTTTGAGCTACTTGGGCAACAGTTCCAAATTTGTCATTAGGGTAAAGATCAGCACTATATAAATATTGATAGTCTGAATCATCTGGTTCTTCAGGAATTTTTTTTACATACGTACCATCTTCCATTACCCATCCAATACCTTCAATAAGTTGCATAACAGCATATGCACCTACCATTTGAACACCTGGTGTTTTTGCTACATGCTTAATACGTTGAAGCATTGGGGTACCAACTTTTGTTGGAGTAGGAATATCAACAGCAATGGATCTACGGACTAAATCACGTGCTGTTTGCTGTGTAGAGGATGAAATAGGTGCATTTTCTCGAATTACACGAGCAGATTTACCATAAACTTTTTTCGCATGTGTTTCTTGATTTTTATCAATCCAAATTTGTCTTTCTATCCACCAATCATCTGAGGCAAAAGACTGAATAGAAAATATAGATATCAATATAAATAAAATATATTTCATGGCAGCAACGCTTTAAAAATAAGGTATGAAAAGAAAGACAAAGTGAGTAAAAGAATTAAATTAGACATGCGCCCCCCAAGAATAAAAAAAGGGAGAAACCTCCCTTTTCTTAACTAACTATTAGCCAGCTCGTTTAAGGCCGCCTTTAGAGTTAGTGAAGGCAATAATCACAAGGATGATACCGATAGCTAACAAGAAGACACCGCCAAGACTGACAGCAATACCCGATAATGAAGATGTAGCACCTGCCAAGAAGTCAGGGATTTCACCTTCTGCATGAGCAGGAAGCGCAACAGCAGCACCAGTAGCAACTAACGCAGTAGATGCAGCACGTGAACTGAATTTACTACGGAATTTTTGAAACCATGATTTTTCATGAGCTTGTTGTTCAATTACTTCTACGTTTTTAAAAGTCATGTCATTTCTCCTAAATTTTGACTTTTTTAAGTCCATAAGCCGACCATTTATAGGCAAGGATTACGGAATATATCGACCACTGGAGTCCTACAAATTTGAAAACTGAAGCAAGAGGTAAATATTGTTCTAAGTATTGATCTATACTGATCGACACGCAGTTAATACCTATCTGTTGAGCGTTTTCTAAAACTTGTAATGATTCGCAAATGATCAATTTGGTTTACTCGTACAGTTGTAAAAATGTTGGCAATAAACCAATTGACTTTGGAATTTTGCCCCGCACTTCTTGCACTTATAATAAGCTTGTGACATTATGTTTATTATCCTAAGTTATTGATTTATTTACATATTATACATTATACGAAATGTTCTAAAATAAGAATGTTTCGCCACACTTTGGACAATATTCCCATTCTTCTTTGTCTGCATGTTCAGCTAAATAATCAGCTCCGCATTCATTACAGACAATTTTGTCTAAATCATCTGCTTCAATCATGGCTGTTTCTTCGGCACTGGCTTAACACTGAAAATTTGCATCTGTGCACCAAACTTGGTTTGTTGCTCAACAAACTGAATTTCAACTTCCTGAGCATTATCAGCACATTCTTCTAATACAGCTTGAATCTGCTCAACTGGCATAACTCCAGCAGTTGGTGTTAAGTTATATTTTTGTGGTGAAAATACCGTAGTTGATAAATAACACTTCTCTTTACCGTCTTTATCAGTACGGTAAACAGATGGCAAAATGGTGCGTGTATTAAATTGAACTTGCATGATTTAAAACCTCTTTAGGCAACTAAATGTAAGCCACGTTTTGGGCTGTATTGTGAAACTGGAATTTGATAGTCAGATGGCTGCTGATCGCACATCTTAAGTTCAAGCAAACGAACGAATGGGATGACTTTGCCGTTTGGATTTTTATTTAAATTCTGTAGGTGTGATTTGCTAATATCGCAGTCTAAAAGTGAATTAACGCACTTATAAAATTGTGCTTCGCTATAAAGGTCTTTAGTAGCCTTTAAACCCATTTGACGAACCAATGAATAAAACTTCATTGCGTTGGTAGCTTTGGTATAACTTGGTTTACCAGTCTTGGTATAAGTAACTAACTTGGACTTAAGCAAATCCAAGATTTCTCCATCAGATGAAAAATTCATATATTTGCCCTTCATTGTGTCTAAGATCGGGTCGAAAGCTACGTGCCAGAGTCGTAGCAATAATTCTGGCTGTTCATGTTGCAAATTAATAAGCTGAAATAAATTTGACGGATAACCGTTTTTAGTTAGATAGGTTTTAGAAATACGTCCTTCCATACGGACAACAGCATTAGAAAAAGGTAAAGCATCGTGCATTGCACAAACTAAAGCTTTAGAGCGCATACAGCCCTTGTCTGCTTGCTTTTGGATTTTATTTAATTGGCTTTTTACTTCTTCAAATTTGCCATAAGCCTTTGGACGTACACTGGCACCATCATTACCCCAAGTAATGTAATTTTCATATTTAACTTGGCGTGCCTTACGATGACCAGATGCAAGATTTGCCATGTAATCCAAAACAGGTTGAACCATATTCTGATGTGGCAATCTAAAAAGATAAGTCGTGTCTAAGCAAAGAACTTCTGTTTTATCTACATCAAGAATTGGTGCTAATTTCGGGAATGCTTCAAGCAACATGCCAAGCATGTGAAATGCACCAAGTTCAATTGAGTCAAAACCATAAACATTGTGCCCTTGGAGTAGCTTAAGTGGAGATGCTTTTATCTCGACATAAGGCACAGTGTTCATCGTATTTGTATAAAACTTCACAGCCATATCAGTGAAATCTGACGGAATGGCTTCATAAGGATGGTACAAGTCCCCTGTTATGGTCTGTCCATCATCGGTCTTACTAACGTGGCGAGTTGCAGCAGGAATTCCAAAGTCGCGAATATCACCATTAAATTGATGGTGATTGTCAAAACTACGCACATGCGTAGGAATGACTGGAATCGCTAAACGAAGGAAATCGAGCATAATGTTTACATGCATGCATTTATACAATAGGCGGAATTTAACACATTGATGCATGCATACACAATACATGCATGCAAATATATATGTATCATCATCCACATATACACACTGGATATATTAGAAATGGTTCAAAGTGTCAGATTGAATGAACAAGAACAGGAACTGTTAAGAAAGAAAGCTGTTGAATTAAATAAGGTTTTAATTCAAAAAGGACAGCAACCTTTAAGAGATAGCGAACTTGTACATATTTTAATTGAAGAAGGTCTAGATTTAATCGAGGTTGGCACAAGCGGAAAAGCTTTAATACCTAAATAGTTGATTAATTATTAAACAAATTGAAATATTAATGCGAAACGTTCTCAACAACTTCGAAAGCTCCGTTATATATAGCTCATAGAGCGAATTGCAAAAAACTTTCGAGAGTCAGGCACACTATTAGACAGTAGTGTGCCTCCTCAAAAACGATCAAAAATAAATCGGATCAATGCTCAATCCGTCGGTCGAACGTCCCTCCTCCCTCCGTCAATCGCACAGACCGATTTCGTATAATGCGGATTGATGTTAAATGCACTTCTATGTCCTAGCGATCCTGACAACATTGACAAATAAAAAGCCCACTGGAGAGATTTACCAATGGGCTTTTTATTTATAGCAATGTGAAGTGCAAGTAACATAATCACGGCTACATTATACGAAATCAGTCTTATAAATATTTGGTATATTTTGCCAATAATGATTTTTGTCTAAAACAACTAAGTGGTTGTTTTTAATTGATTAGTGTTAGCCAGGAAAAAGCTCTTCAGCTTAACTCGATGTGTAATAAAATGCCAACTTAACACCTCGAGGTGTTAAGTATTTCATTGTTGTCCCCAGTGGTCATTTGCAAAAACCATGTAAAGCTGAAAAGCCTTGCTTTGATTCGCAAATATAATCAATATTTTGAATACCTGAATAAATTACATAAGTAAGCAATGACATAATAATAATACCTATGATCAAACCAAATACATCAAACTTATCTAGCATTATTCTCACCAATGATTAGCTAAAAAATGTTTTTTTAATATCTAATGAAAGCCACAAAAAGAAAAGTACCAAAATTACTATTGAAATCCAAAAGAAAATCATTGTGAAATCTCCTATAGATCAAGAAATCGTTTTAATTTTTCTTGCATAAAAATAGCCTTTGTATATTCATCTTTATCACGATAAACACCACACGCAGTAAATGCACAAACGACCTCAGAAAAAACAATATAGTTTGTTCTTTTTATTTCTTTAGAATCCAAATCATGAATAAATTTGAGATAAAGATCTTCTAAATATTTTAAAGGTTCTAAGACACTATTCTGCAAAACAATTTCCTCAGTTCGCACCCATTCGGGATGCTCTAATTCTACTGTTAAAGATCATACGGGAGCTTGTAATCAGAGAGAAGTATTTTCAGGATTTATATTTCCCGAATCACTCGTAGACACTCGTTCTGTTGATTGCACACTTTGGTTTCTTTGTCCGAAATAGTCGAAAGGTCGTTCATAGGAATTATCGAGTAGCTTTTTGCAATCGCTTGCACTGAAGCCAGCAATCTTTGTTCCCTGTTGATCGACTGCAAATGTTTTCCCTTGATATGTAACACAACCACTAAAAACACGATGATTAACGACATTAGGCTGAGAAACAGGAACAAAGTCATAAGGCTTTGATGGGTCATAGCTAGGTTGTACTGGGGCATGAGCATTAGTAGAAGAAACATCAGCGGTAGCAGCATTACTAGCATCAGCTTGATAGACAGGGTTTGAGTCTTGATTAGTTGTTTGCTTCGAATTTGTTGCTGATTGTTGAACAGAATTTCCATTCGCTCCAACATCTGAGGATTTGGATTGTTTTGGTTCATCTTTTTTATTTTCCTGATTGGTTAAAGGATTACCAGTTGCAACAGCGACTAATGGTGAATTACCTGAATTAAAAAACATAAATCCGGCCAACAAGATAAAAACCACAGCTAGAACAGCACAAATTACCAATTTCTTTGGAATACGTTTTACACGTGTATTAATTGTTGTTGATTTATAAAGTTTATAAACGTGTTTAGGAAATCGCCAACGACTAAGATTTTCAGCACGTGCAAGAGATTTTATAGCATTAGGAGAATCTTGAACTACTGACCATTCAAGCATCATTGATTGTTCCCAACCAAAGATATTTACGAGATGTATGTGAAGACTTGCTAATTTGCGAATATATTTATGAACAAAAGACGGCTCTTGAGTAATAAATAAAAAGTCATACCCTTTATGACGATGAATCGTTAATTCCTTAACAATAGGATCAATACCACGAGCTTCGTCTGAAAAAATAGGAATTAATTGTGCTTCATCAATAACAAAATAAGAGCCTTGCGGTGTAGATCTCCAATCACAATCAGGAGGTAAAGGTCTACATTGAACTAATTTTAAATCAGCAATATTTGTATAAATTGTTCTTACTGGTCTAAACGCTTGAAACTTTGTTTTTTCATCTTCATTAAGTTTGTCAATAATCAAATTGAGTATTGCAATACGTTCAAAATAAAAAGGTGGATAGTTATTTACAATATCGTCAGTCTGAGGGTTACTAATGACATTAATAAAATATTCAACGTGTAAAAAATCAAAATAATCTGAATCTAAGAAAACAAGTTCAGAGGTACGCTCTAAGCCTTGCCCTTTAGTAACAAGAATAGAATCTAGATAATGTTGCAGCTTAAGGTGTTCTAACTTTTCAAAAAAAGCTTTAGCGTAAAAATAATTAAATTTTAAATTTGCAATATTATCGCGAGATAAATTAAGAAGTCTCTCAGTAGCAAGTAATGATTTACCTGAACCTGGCGTTGCAGATAATAAATGAATCATTTTTTCTTACCACCTACTAATGCAGGTTGTAAATCAGTCGTAAATGACCAGACAACCGCAGTAGTGATATAGAAAAATATTGTTGAAATAGCGACATCAAATTTAGCGACACCCATATAGGCAAGCAAATAAGAGCCGATAGGAAAACCATCTTGTGAATATGATGAAATGCTTTCTAGAGCTTTCTTTGTATCAAAAATAGCTGTGTCTAAGTATGAATACATTGCAAGTACAAGCGGAACAATGACAGCAAATGCAGTCACAAGACGCATATAATTAGTTTCTGAAAATTGGACTAATACTGTCTGTAAAACATGTAATAAAGATTTAAACATAGAATCACCACTTAATTTCTTTTTGAATTACAGCTTCATATAAAATCCAAATACCCAAACAATGACTAAGAAAAACAAGCGGATAAGCCATAAAACTAAAAATAATACAGAGCCAATTCATACTGAAAGTAAATGAACCTGATAAATAGGTGGATTCAAAAACAATAGGTATATCGGGAGGACATTGCTTAGAAAGCGTAAAGGTAGTATCAAAAGTTTTTGAAAAAATACCTTGATCATCTACATCTGGTTGTTCTGTTTCTGGTTCATCATCTGGTTCTTCTTTAGTCCAATCAAACCAGTCTTTTACTGTTTGCCAAAAGGTTTTTTCAGAAGTCTGATGATCTTCTGTCTTTTTAATGTGATCTTTATAAACTTTGTCTGATGCTGTCCAGTCGTCATACCACTTACACATGGATGAAGCCCATTCACAGAAAACGGGAAATTTAATAGAGATTGATTGAGCACCTGTTGGCTCACCTGTAACGGGATCAGTTTGGGGTTTTGATTCACCATCTACCTGACCGGCATCACTATCCCAAGATCTATCCGCAGAATTATCACCTTCAGGTGATAAAGGTTTTGAATCGTATCCAGGATCAGGAACAGAGGAAGGCTGACCATCAGGTGTTTGTGGAGCATTTCTTAATTTGTCATCCATATCATCAGCAAGTTGATCACCAATACCGCTTGGATCATGTGTATAAGCTTCAACTACACCAGTGTCCTTTCCAGTGTTGACCACATCATTATTAAAATTAGGATCGGGATCGTTATAACCTTGTCCAAGCATTGCTGCACCTAACAAGGCCGCAGTAAGAGGAACTGTTTTTATTTCAGGATCTTTAGGAACATAATTTGGATTTAATGATTTCTTTACGTTGTAATATGTAGAAGATTTTCCACCACTAGACTCACGATCAGCATAAATAATGGTTTCAGAATAAGAAGTTACTTTAAAATAAAAATAATTTGGATATGAAATAAGATATCTATTTTCCAAATTTTGAGCTACTTGGGCAACAGTTCCAAATTTGTCATTAGGGTAAAGATCAGCACTATATAAATATTGATAGTCTGAATCATCTGGTTCTTCAGGAATTTTTTTTACATACGTACCATCTTCCATTACCCATCCAATACCTTCAATAAGTTGCATAACAGCATATGCACCTACCATTTGAACACCTGGTGTTTTTGCTACATGCTTAATACGTTGAAGCATTGGGGTACCAACTTTTGTTGGAGTAGGAATATCAACAGCAATGGATCTACGGACTAAATCACGTGCTGTTTGCTGTGTAGAGGATGAAATAGGTGCATTTTCTCGAATTACACGAGCAGATTTACCATAAACTTTTTTCGCATGTGTTTCTTGATTTTTATCAATCCAAATTTGTCTTTCTATCCACCAATCATCTGAGGCAAAAGACTGAATAGAAAATATAGATATCAATATAAATAAAATATATTTCATGGCAGCAACGCTTTAAAAATAAGGTATGAAAAGAAAGACAAAGTGAGTAAAAGAATTAAATTAGACATGCGCCCCCCAAGAATAAAAAAAGGGAGAAACCTCCCTTTTCTTAACTAACTATTAGCCAGCTCGTTTAAGGCCGCCTTTAGAGTTAGTGAAGGCAATAATCACAAGGATGATACCGATAGCTAACAAGAAGACACCGCCAAGACTGACAGCAATACCCGATAATGAAGATGTAGCACCTGCCAAGAAGTCAGGGATTTCACCTTCTGCATGAGCAGGAAGCGCAACAGCAGCACCAGTAGCAACTAACGCAGTAGATGCAGCACGTGAACTGAATTTACTACGGAATTTTTGAAACCATGATTTTTCATGAGCTTGTTGTTCAATTACTTCTACGTTTTTAAAAGTCATGTCATTTCTCCTAAATTTTGACTTTTTTAAGTCCATAAGCCGACCATTTATAGGCAAGGATTACGGAATATATCGACCACTGGAGTCCTACAAATTTGAAAACTGAAGCAAGAGGTAAATATTGTTCTAAGTATTGATCTATACTGATCGACACGCAGTTAATACCTATCTGTTGAGCGTTTTCTAAAACTTGTAATGATTCGCAAATGATCAATTTGGTTTACTCGTACAGTTGTAAAAATGTTGGCAATAAACCAATTGACTTTGGAATTTTGCCCCGCACTTCTTGCACTTATAATAAGCTTGTGACATTATGTTTATTATCCTAAGTTATTGATTTATTTACATATTATACATTATACGAAATGTTCTAAAATAAGAATGTTTCGCCACACTTTGGACAATATTCCCATTCTTCTTTGTCTGCATGTTCAGCTAAATAATCAGCTCCGCATTCATTACAGACAATTTTGTCTAAATCATCTGCTTCAATCATGGCTGTTTCTTCGGCACTGGCTTAACACTGAAAATTTGCATCTGTGCACCAAACTTGGTTTGTTGCTCAACAAACTGAATTTCAACTTCCTGAGCATTATCAGCACATTCTTCTAATACAGCTTGAATCTGCTCAACTGGCATAACTCCAGCAGTTGGTGTTAAGTTATATTTTTGTGGTGAAAATACCGTAGTTGATAAATAACACTTCTCTTTACCGTCTTTATCAGTACGGTAAACAGATGGCAAAATGGTGCGTGTATTAAATTGAACTTGCATGATTTAAAACCTCTTTAGGCAACTAAATGTAAGCCACGTTTTGGGCTGTATTGTGAAACTGGAATTTGATAGTCAGATGGCTGCTGATCGCACATCTTAAGTTCAAGCAAACGAACGAATGGGATGACTTTGCCGTTTGGATTTTTATTTAAATTCTGTAGGTGTGATTTGCTAATATCGCAGTCTAAAAGTGAATTAACGCACTTATAAAATTGTGCTTCGCTATAAAGGTCTTTAGTAGCCTTTAAACCCATTTGACGAACCAATGAATAAAACTTCATTGCGTTGGTAGCTTTGGTATAACTTGGTTTACCAGTCTTGGTATAAGTAACTAACTTGGACTTAAGCAAATCCAAGATTTCTCCATCAGATGAAAAATTCATATATTTGCCCTTCATTGTGTCTAAGATCGGGTCGAAAGCTACGTGCCAGAGTCGTAGCAATAATTCTGGCTGTTCATGTTGCAAATTAATAAGCTGAAATAAATTTGACGGATAACCGTTTTTAGTTAGATAGGTTTTAGAAATACGTCCTTCCATACGGACAACAGCATTAGAAAAAGGTAAAGCATCGTGCATTGCACAAACTAAAGCTTTAGAGCGCATACAGCCCTTGTCTGCTTGCTTTTGGATTTTATTTAATTGGCTTTTTACTTCTTCAAATTTGCCATAAGCCTTTGGACGTACACTGGCACCATCATTACCCCAAGTAATGTAATTTTCATATTTAACTTGGCGTGCCTTACGATGACCAGATGCAAGATTTGCCATGTAATCCAAAACAGGTTGAACCATATTCTGATGTGGCAATCTAAAAAGATAAGTCGTGTCTAAGCAAAGAACTTCTGTTTTATCTACATCAAGAATTGGTGCTAATTTCGGGAATGCTTCAAGCAACATGCCAAGCATGTGAAATGCACCAAGTTCAATTGAGTCAAAACCATAAACATTGTGCCCTTGGAGTAGCTTAAGTGGAGATGCTTTTATCTCGACATAAGGCACAGTGTTCATCGTATTTGTATAAAACTTCACAGCCATATCAGTGAAATCTGACGGAATGGCTTCATAAGGATGGTACAAGTCCCCTGTTATGGTCTGTCCATCATCGGTCTTACTAACGTGGCGAGTTGCAGCAGGAATTCCAAAGTCGCGAATATCACCATTAAATTGATGGTGATTGTCAAAACTACGCACATGCGTAGGAATGACTGGAATCGCTAAACGAAGGAAATCGAGCATAATGTTTACATGCATGCATTTATACAATAGGCGGAATTTAACACATTGATGCATGCATACACAATACATGCATGCAAATATATATGTATCATCATCCACATATACACACTGGATATATTAGAAATGGTTCAAAGTGTCAGATTGAATGAACAAGAACAGGAACTGTTAAGAAAGAAAGCTGTTGAATTAAATAAGGTTTTAATTCAAAAAGGACAGCAACCTTTAAGAGATAGCGAACTTGTACATATTTTAATTGAAGAAGGTCTAGATTTAATCGAGGTTGGCACAAGCGGAAAAGCTTTAATACCTAAATAGTTGATTAATTATTAAACAAATTGAAATATTAATGCGAAACGTTCTCAACAACTTCGAAAGCTCCGTTATATATAGCTCATAGAGCGAATTGCAAAAAACTTTCGAGAGTCAGGCACACTATTAGACAGTAGTGTGCCTCCTCAAAAACGATCAAAAATAAATCGGATCAATGCTCAATCCGTCGGTCGAACGTCCCTCCTCCCTCCGTCAATCGCACAGACCGATTTCGTATAATGCGGATTGATGTTAAATGCACTTCTATGTCCTAGCGATCCTGACAACATTGACAAATAAAAAGCCCACTGGAGAGATTTACCAATGGGCTTTTTATTTATAGCAATGTGAAGTGCAAGTAACATAATCACGGCTACATTATACGAAATGCTTCAACTTTATTTACAAAGATGATAATTCACAGCTCTTGCACATCAACTGTATTCAAATTGCTATGTTCCTAAGCTTCGCTAAAAATAAATTTGTCCTGCCACAATCCTTAGACAAGAAAAAGCCATAACAATTGTTGTTATGGCTGTACATATGTATTTCTATATTTAAATCAGTCTACTGTTTTCCTGATTGTTGATTTAGGAAGATTTGATTTCCTCACTACTAAATACTTTAGTCTTGTGCTCTATTTGATCCGGCTTTAAAAATGATGATGCAATAATCGCAATCACTGCAAAGCCTGAAATATAGGCAATAATTAAATTTGGGCTTCCATCACCAATACTTAGCAATTTCGTCGCGATTAATGGTGCTAAACCGCCACCTAGCACGCCTGCAAATTGAACTGAGATTGAAATACCGCTATAACGTATTTCTGCTGGAAATTGGCTCGAAAATAACTGTGACTGCGGCGCATACATCAAAGGAAAAACCACACCAATACCAATCACAATGGCCGTCCAAACCAATACAGGATCCTTGGTATTTAACATCGCAAAAAATGGATAACTGTATAAAGCCAATACGAATAAACCAAATCTAAACATGTTTTTTTGCCCAACTTTATCAGACAAATGCCCAAAAATTGGCGTAATGACCATGATGACTGCAGCACCACAAATCGTTGCAAACAAAATGTCTTGTCTAGGAATATTCAGCTGTGTGGTAGTATAGGCTAAAGCAAATGTCGATGCTAAATAGAACCAAGCATTTTCAGCAGCTCGAGATAAAATAATCGTAATCAACTGCTTAGGATGATTTTTAAAAACTTGTTTTGCTGGAACTTTAATTGTTTCGGTTTGAGCTTTAACTTTTTCAAAGTCTGGTGACTCCGGCACTTTTACACGAATATACCAACCTACAGCCAGTAAAATAATGCTGGCTAAAAATGGTAGACGCCAACCCCAGCTAAATAACGCTTCTTCAGGTAACATTGAGACTAAGCCTAAAGCTACCGAAGCGAGCAATAAACCACCACCAGTACTGGCTTGCGGTAAACTTCCCCAAAAGCCTTTTTTACCCGCTGGCGCATGCTCTACCGCCATGAGGACTGCTCCGCCCCATTCTCCACCCATGGCCATGCCCTGTATAAATCTTAAAATAATTAAACAGACCGTTGCCCAATAACCAATGGTTTCAAATGTCGGTAACAACCCAATCATCACTGTGGGAATACCCATCAACATTAGTGTGACCAATAACATTGATTTACGACCGATTTTATCGCCGAAATGACCAAAAACAATGCCACCAAGTGGTCGACCAATAAAGCCTACAGCATAGGTAGCAAATGCTGCCAATACGCCAGTTAAGGGATCAAGATTTGGGAAAAAAAGTCGATTGAAAATGAGTGCTGCGGCAGCACCATAGATAAAAAAGTCATACCATTCGATGGTTGTACCCACCATGCTGGAAATACCCGCTAAACGATGCGAGGACTTAGCAGGTGGAGCTGTGTTTCCCTGTACATTTTGCATTGTAATCTTCCTTATTCTGCAAGATATTTCTATATTGCATTTTCACGATGCTTGATTTGTATGATGATTTTCTTCTTGAAAATCAATATTTTTCAGATCTTATATATGTTTAATTTACGCTGAGTCACTGGTTCATATCGAACATAAAATCAAATATGAATATTGACCAAGGGTTTGAACCGTTAAAGTTTTTTAAATCACTGATTAAATAGATATTTCCTCCATTATTTTGTCTAAAGTCGGACTAGATTGTTGCCACTTTGGCTGCTTGTCTTTATCCACAATTAATGCGCGAACACCTTCGACAATATCGCCATGTTGAAACCAAACATCTTGCAAATGTCGTTCAATTTGCATGCATTGGTTTAGTGAAAGACTTCGACCTAAATGTTGGAGTTGCAAACTGATCCTTTTCGCGATTGGAGATCGTTGTTCCAAGGTATTGCGTATTTTTAACGCCCACGCTTGAGCATCATTATGCTGTTCATTTTCAAGACTATTTTCAATGGCATCAATGCTCTCAAAACCAAAATGCTTACGAATTAAATCTGCATTCTGACTAAGTTCACTTTCCGCTGGTCGAGTAATATATTTCGCAATCAATTGTTCAATATTTTCCTTACTTAGTTGCTTAGAATTTCTTAAATCTTCTTCTAATTGAACAAGTTGCTCACTCGGAACATGGTAGTCAATCAAATCTAGATACAACGCATCGCTAGCACTGATTTGATCGCCCGTAGTTGCCATGTACACACCAATATCATCCAAACGTGATAAAAAGTGTGTCGCAGCCACATCTGGGAAAAATCCAATGGCAGTTTCAGGCATGGCAAATCTAGACTTTTCGCTGCTGACAAGCACATGACATGCTTGGGCTAAGCCAAATCCACCGCCAAGTACATAGCCATCGAGTATGACAATAATGGGTTTTTCATACGCACGAATGGTATTCAGCATTTCATACTCAGCTTGAAAATAAGCTTGATGATCATCTCTACCATTCATATAACTATCATAGAGATAGCGAATATCTCCACCTGCACAAAATGCTTTGGGACTATTTGAGCGAATAAGTATGGCATGAATATTGGTTTGATCAGCCCATAGTCCTAATTGCTGTTGAATCCCCTGAATCATATCCAAAGACAAGGCATTTAAACTTGCCACGCGATCTAAACTGATTTGGCCTAAATGTCCTTGCTCTTCAATCATTAAGTTATTTGTACTCATATCCGTATCATCCTTTTTTATTTTTAATTGTTTTTAAAATTGGCTTGGCGCTTTTCAACAAATGCTTGCATGCCTTCTTTTTGGTCTTGAGTTGCAAAAATCGAATGGAATGTTCTACGTTCAAAACGTAAACCTTCTTGCAAACTGACTTCAAATGCACGGTTAATTGACTCTTTGATCATCATGGTTGCGACTACAGATTTTTCGGCTATTTTTTCAGCAGCTTTTAAGGTCTTTTCGACCAACGCCTCTTTAGGGAAGACTTGAGCAACTAAACCACTCTGCTCTGCTTCAGCTGCGCCCATTTGTCTCGCAGTCAGACACATTTCCATTGCTTTGGCCTTACCAATAGCAAGCGTTAAGCGCTGTGTCCCACCTATCCCTGGGATTACTCCCAAAGTCACTTCTGGTAAACCGAATTTTGCATTGTCGGCACAGTAAATAAAGTCGCACATGAGTGCTAACTCACAGCCTCCACCTAACGCATAACCACTGACAGCTGCGATTAGAGGTTTACGGCGCTGAGCAATTCGATCTGCCAGATGAAAAAAATCATCCAAATAAATATTTGGAAAACTCAGTTCAGCCATTTCTTTAATATCTGCACCAGCGGCAAAGGCTTTTTCTGAACCTGTAATAACCATACAGCCAATGGAAGAATCTCTGTCTAAATCATCTAAGGCCAAATTAAGGTCTTGAATTAATGTGCTATTTAATGCATTTAAGGCCTGAGGACGATTTAAAGTAATAAGTCCAACACCATTGTTCTTTTCAAGCAGAATCGTTTCAAATTGCATGTAATATCCCTATATATGTTCAATATTCATCAGTAGGCTTCATATCTGAAGCCTTTTCATTTAAATGTCTTAATGACAACGTTATAAGCTGCGGGCAATTACTAAACGTTGGATATCACTCGTACCTTCATAGATTTGGCAAATACGTGCATCACGATATATACGCTCTATCGGGAAATCTTTGAGATAGCCATAACCACCAAAGACTTGTAATGCTGCGGAGCAAACACGCTCAGCCATTTCAGATGAAAAAAGCTTGGCCATAGACGCTTCATTTAAGCAAGGCTGTCCTGCTTCTTTTAAACGTGCCGCGTGATAGACCAATTGGCGTGCAGCTTCTATTTCTGTTGCCATACTTGCCAATCGGAACGCAACTGCCTGATGTTCAAAAATTGGTTTACCAAAAGTAATACGCTCTTTGGCATATCGGGTTGCTTCTTCTAATGCTGCTCGTGCAAGACCAACCGCTTGCGCCGCTATACCAATACGACCGCCTTCTAGATTTGATAAGGCGATTTTCAAACCTTCACCTTCTTTTCCTAACATCAGGCTTTCATGCACTCGCACGTCTGTGAGTGCAATTTGGCAGGTATCTGAGGCATGTAATCCAAGCTTTTCTTCAGTACGAATCACCTCATAACCAGGTGTTTCTCTTGGGACAATAAAAGCACTCATGCCTTTTTTCCCTGCACTTGGGTCAGTCACAGCAAAGACAATAATGACCCCTGCATTATGTCCCGAGGTAATAAACTGCTTAGCACCATTAATCACCCATTCATTGCCATCTTTTACTGCACGAGTTTTAATGGCAGCAGCATCTGAACCCGTATGTGGCTCAGTTAATGCAAATGCACCGATCATTTTGCCTTGTGCTAAAGGCACTAAATATTTCTGCTTTTGTTCTTCTGTGCCAAATTTAGCAATAGGAACACAGCCTACCGAGTTATGTACACTCATAATGGTTGAGGTTGCCCCATCGGCCGCGGCAATCTCTTCTAAAGCCATAACATAGGCAAGATTACCTGTATCTGAACCACCCCATTCATCTGATACCAGCATGCCCAATAAACCCAGTTCACCCATCTGTGCTAAAGCCGCTTTGGGAAAGGTACCGTGTTTATCCCATTCGGCCGCTTGAGGTTTAATTTGTTCCTGTGCGAAACTGCGTGCCATGTCCTGAATTAATAATTGTTCTTCGGTAAATTGCATCTTATCTTCCTGTACATCAATCAATTGCTTTCATCCAGTTTGAAAATGACTAGAACTGAATGAAAGCTTGATTTTGATCCTGATTGTTCGGCATTAATTTAGAGTTAATCGTTGCGTCTTTTAACTTGCATGCTGCGTAGATTGTTTTGCAATCTCTTGATTTCTTAATAAGAAGCGCTGAATTTTTCCGCTTGGAGTTTTCGGTAGTTCTTGAACGAACTCCACCAATCGTGGATAAGCATGTGCAGATAGGCGCTTTTTCACAAATTGCCCCAGCTGCTCCGCTAATTCTTCTGACGCTGTGACATGCTCAGCTAAAATCACAAAAGCTTTTACGATTTCTGTCCGATCTGGATCAGGCACACCAATGACCGCAGCTTCAATCACTGCATCATGCTCAAGTAAAGCGCTTTCTACATCGAATGGCCCGATACGATAACCTGATGTGGTAATCACATCATCATTACGACCAACGAAGCTCATACTGCCATCTGCGTGTAATTCTGCGGTATCACCCGTGAGGTAATAATGTTTTACAAAGGGTGACTTACGACTTTCTTTATAGCCACCAAACCACATCATCGGTGATTGACTGATATCGACAGCCAGTACTCCTGGCGTACCTGCAGCTAGCTCTTGCCCTTGTTCATCAACAACCGCCACGCGATATCCCGGACTGGCATAACCTGCGACACCTGCGCGAATATCATGTTGTAAACCATGGTGATTACACACCACCATACCAACTTCAGTCTGACCATAATGGTCAAAGATCGGTGCATCGAGGACTTGTTTAAACCAACGGAACACTTCAGGGTTAAGCGGCTCTCCAGCACTACTCACGACTCTAAATTTCCCTTTGAGTTTTGCCATTTGTTCAGGATCAGCCGCCATCATCATTCGATACGCTGTCGGTGCGCCTGCAAGGTTCGTCACCTTGTAGTCATCTACGATCTGACACAAACTATCAATGCTAAAACCACCTTCGTAAAAGAGTGTTGCATGTCCAAGTAAAAGTGGCCCAGTAATTCCGTAATACAAACCATAAGCCCAACCCGGATCGGCAATATTCCAAAACGAATCATCTTCACGTAGCCCTACCGCATTTTTCATATATTGACCAAAAGCGATCAAAGCTTTAAGCGGGACTTCTAAGGGCTTTGCAGGACCTGTAGTACCTGAAGTAAACATCAAAAGAAATGGATCATTGATGCTCTGTAGGACAATTTCACAATCTGTAGACTGTGCGTTTACTTCATCCCAAAAGTTTAAATCTCCCTGTTGAATCCCTTGACCCGCTAGATCTGCAACAGTAACGATTTGGGGACAATGTGCAACTTCATCTAATTTACTGCGATTACCAACATCGCTAATCACCAATTTGCTTTGTGCAAGGTGTAAACGATGTTCAATGGCTTTGGGGCCAAAGGCGGTAAATAGCGGTTGATATACAGCACCTATTCGCCAAGCCCCTAAAATCACCACAAGTAATTCAACTGTACGGGGTAATAAACCCGATACACGATCACCCTTTTGCACACCCTGTGACTTTAAAAAATTGGCAAATTGGCCCGACCACTGTTGCAGCTCTACAAAGGTATACTGTTCTTTCCGCCCATCTTTGCCTTGCCAATACAGTGCGACCTTATTTTGATCAATCGCATGACGGTCGCAGCATTCATAGCATGCATTTAATTGCTCTAAAGAGCCTGATAACATTTCTTTGGCAGCATGATTTAAGTCAAATGCCTTTGCAACATCTTGATAATTCGACATCTTCTCTACCTCAGTCTCAATTTATTGTTATTCCGACACGAGTGTTAGTATTTTTAGCCATCCCTAGGCTAGATTGGTGTTCAATGCGATTCAGCATCCTTAGGTAAATATTGCTGCACGATGCTTGAAAAATCTAAGTGTGCATTACCTTGTAAACACAGCTGTTGATACATCTGCTGAACCAGTCCACCTAAAATAATCGGCTGTTTGACTTGTCCTGCGGCTTCTACAGCCAATCCTAAATCTTTCAACATCAACTGCGTTGCAAAACCATCGGTATAGCCACGTCCTGCAGGTGCATTTGCTGAGATACCCGGCCATGGATTACATACATCCGAACTCCAGCAACGTCCGCTCGAACTATTCACCACACCAGCTAAGGCTTGAGGATCAATCCCCAGACGCGCACCGAGCGCCATACCTTCAGCAACGGCTGCCATGGAAATACCAAGAATCAAGTTATTGCAAATTTTCGCAATTTGACCTGCACCCACATCACCACAATGCACAATGTTTTTACCCATGTGGCCCAATACCGCTTTGGTTTTTTCAAAGGTTTGATCATCCGAACCGACCATAAAGGTTAATGTACCTGCCTGAGCACCAATAGTTCCGCCTGAAACAGGTGCATCACAGATTTTTATCTGATGTGCAGCACCTGCCTCGGCTATGTCCTTAATGGTTTGCGGATCAATGGTACTGCTATCGATACATAAGCTTCCTGCTTTCATTACCGCCAACACACCATCTTCACCCAAATACACCTCTTTAACATGCTTGGCAGCAGGCAACATGCTAATTACAACATCTGCTTGTTTCGCTGCATCTTGTGGGCTTTGGCAAACAATGCCACCTGCTTCAGTAAAATGCTGAATCGCAATTTCGCTTAAGTCGAAACCGTAAACCGTAAAACCTGCTTTGAGTAGGTTTTGGGCCATTTTTCCGCCCATGTTTCCTAAACCGATAAAGGCAATATTCATCCTTGAACTCCTAAATTAACGTAGGTTAATGGTGGTATTCACTTCACCTTTTTCTTGTGTATCTTCGAACCAACGACTGGTGATGGTTTTGGTTTGTGTATAGAACTGAACCGCTTGCTTACCATATGGACCTAAGTCACCCAGTTTTGAACCACGCGATCCTGTAAAGCTAAAGAAAGGAACAGGTACAGGAATTGGAATATTGATACCCACTTGACCAATATCGATATCGCTTTGGAATGTACGTGCGACTGCACCGCTTTGTGTAAATAGTCCGACACCGTTGCCAAATGGATTAGCATTAATCAATTCAATCGCCTGCTCCAGAGTATCGACATGAATAATGGCTAATACGGGTCCAAAGATCTCTTCGGTATAGATGCACATATCGGTTGAAACTTGATTAAAAATCGTTGCTCCGACAAAGTTTCCTTGCTCATAGCCGATGACTTGAACATCACGACCATCCAGCAGCAACTCCGCACCTTGCTCTACACCGCTTTGAATTAAATCCAGTACACGTGCTTTTGCGCGAGGTGAAATAACTGGGCCAATATCGGTATTCGGCTCATGCCCTGCATTGACCTTCAGCGTTTTGGCTTTTTCAACCAGTTCATTGACCCATTCTTTACTTTCACCAACCATGACAGCAACCGACAAAGCCATACAACGTTGACCTGCCGCACCGAATGCTGCACCAACGAGGGCATTTAAAGTTTGTTCTTTATTGGCATCCGGCATTACCACCACATGGTTTTTGGCCCCCATCATCGACTGCACACGTTTTCCATGCTGTCCTGCAAGGTTATATACATGTGTACCAACAGCCGTAGAGCCCACAAATGAAATGGCCTTAATAGCTTGATGTGTGCATAAACGATCAACAACATCCTTACCACCATGCACTACGTTTAATACACCTGCTGGAATACCGGCTTCAATCGCAAGTTCGACAAGCATCATGGTCGATAATGGATCTTGTTCAGATGGCTTTAAAACAAAGGTATTTCCACTGACGATGGCCATTGGGAACATCCACAGTGGAATCATCGCAGGAAAGTTAAATGGCGTAATTCCTGCACATACACCCAAAGGTTGCTGCAAGGTATAGGTGTCCACACCACGTGCAACACCTTCTATATATTCGCCCATTTGAAGTGTGCCAACCGAACACGCATGCTCAACGACTTCTAAACCACGTTGAATATCACCTTCAGCATCTGCAAGTGTCTTTCCTTGCTCAGCAGTCAGTACGCGGGCAATCTCTTTCATATTGCTACGGATGAGATCTTGTAGCTTCAACATAATGCGCATACGTGCTTGTACGGGTGTTAAGCGCCAAGTTTTAAACGCCTCTTGCGCTGAAGCAATCGCTGCATCCACTTCTTCCATAGTCGCCATTGGAACACGACCCAAAACCTCTTGAGTTGCAGGATTTAGAATGTCTTGCCACTCTGTAGTGTTTGACTCTACAAATTTACCGTTAATTAATAATTTAGCCGTCGCTGACTGAATATTTGACATTGTGTTCATGACCTCTCCATAGGCATTTATTGTTTTGTACTGACTTAGAAAATATCCAAAAGCCTTATATTTATATTTTCCAATTCACTTCAAACTAGCAAAGAAAATTTTGACTACCAATAGAGATTCACGCACGATTGATGTGCAAATATGCACAGGGATGACAATAACAATGAAAGTAGACTGGGATCATTTACAGTATTTTTTGGTTTTGGCTCGTGCGAAAACCCTAACCAATACCGCCCGTATTATCGGTGTTGAGCACAGTACGGTTTCTCGACGTATACATGCGCTAGAACTGGCTTTAGGCACACCATTATTTAAACGTGAAGCCACAGGTTATGAGCTCACTTTAGAAGGTTTGGCACTGGTTCCTCGCGTTGAACAAATGGAACAGGCTTTTTTACAAATCGAAAAACCTAACCAACCTATGCAAGGTCGTGTGCGAATTGGCACACCTGAAGGGTTTGGAACAGCATTTTTGACACAGCTCTTGGCAGAATTGTCCAAAAAATACCCTCTATTGACTATCGACCTTATTCCTGTCCCGAAAATGATCAAACTTTCACATCGTGAAGCAGATATTGTTATTTCCATCGATCGACCGAAATCTGGACCTTATATCATTACTCGACTGGCAGACTATTGTTTAAAGATTTATGGCAGTAAAGAATACTTAAAAAACACGCAACCCATTCATACATTAGAAGATTTAAAATCACACACCTTTGTGAACTATATAGATGATCTAGTCTATAGCCCTGAACTGTATTGTTTAGAACGTTTACCTATTCAGCTCAATGCAAACTTTAGAAGTAGTAGTATTTTGGCTCAACAAATTGCCGTGAGTGCAGGTGCAGGATTGGCAATATTGCCCAAATTTTTGGCTGAGGAAAAACCCGAATTAGAACAAGTCTTGGCGCAAGATGTTCGTTTTGTGCATACCTTTTGGATGCTAACCTTAGTTGATTTACAGCATGAGCCGCGTATTAAACTAGTCTGGGACTTTTTGAGAAAAAGAACCGACCAATATCATAGTTTATTAATGGATTAAGTCAGGATGGCTGCTTCTAAACTATAACTGTTATAGAAATTTAGATGAATGTTGTATCTATGCTTTCAGGCGATATACCCCAATAATCACCTATAACCACTAGGGATTTAGAGTACATCTTATGAGCAATCAAGAGCCTAAAAAACCGCAAAAATATGCAGACAGTGAAATTTCAGATAAGGCCTTTAAACGTGCCATTATTTGGTTCTCGATCTATGTGCTTTTATTCTGTATTGGTGTAGCGTTTGTCGTTGGTGCAGATAATTCCTATCTACCTTAAACGATTATCTATTCACTTATTACAACTCGCTATTGCATGTACATCTTACATTTCATGTTCGCTAATGATCAGTTCATAATGAATTGATCATTAGGCCAAATAATTTGGTCTTAAATTTGAATTTTAAAAAAAGCTTGTAAATCAATATTTACAAGCTTTTTGCATTTTTAAAGTGATCAAATTACAGCCATAAAATTACTTGTCCATCTGTATCACTTATGCAGGACTTTGCTTTTTCACTTGGTGCTGTAGATGCGTTTGAATGTATTCACCGTAGACCGACATTTTTTCAAAGATGTGTTCTGAATAAAACATGTCTTCTACCAAGACTTGCGCACGGTCAAACTCATATAAACCTAATCGTTGTAAAATTTTGGCGTTAATAAACGAAAATTTTTGGCATAAATCGATATATTGCTGATCTTTGTCTTTAAATAGCAGCTTTAACATATTGATTTGATTTAAATCAAAATCAATATGTTCAAATTTATCCGCCAAGACATGGATTTCAACATCTAAAAATTCAGCAAGCTGATTTAATTTTTCTAAGTCGATATGTAGATGTGTAATACAAATGATTTTGGAAACTTTCGGATTACATAAGCTATTGATCAAACTAAAATAGAAGTATTCTGCTGGCGATAGCTGTTCATTATTTAGCTCAATGTAGACATTTAGTCCCGATAAAACATCATCAACTTTAAATGCTCTTAGTTTAGCCTCAGCATGATAATAACGATTCAATATCGCAACATTTTCAGGGCTTTGCGGTGTAGCGTAGATCACCTTCTGATTCAAATTCGCTAAGATAAAAGGTGCAAATAAAAAAGCCGCATTTTCAGCCTTGGCGTGCATATGCTCCTGACAAATACTGACATAGCCCACTTGCTGTACTTGTCGCAAAATTCGACTGCGCAAAAGTACTGCTTCTAAATTAGTATGCTGTTGTTGCAACAGATGCAGCGTTGAATCTGTCAATGGAACATCCACCAGTAAATGTTGTAACAGATCTAATTCACTGGCTTTAAACATACTCAACTCCCTAACTTCCATACCATTTGATGCCACAAGTGTTGTGGTCAATGCACCTTATAAAAAATTCAAGCTTAAAACTAGATACAGTGAATTTGAAAAAACATATAACAGTACAGACTCATCTGTTATAAAAATATAATGTAAATTTTCTTTTAATGATATATTTATAACAGAATCTTGACTTGTTGATGACTATGTATAAATCGGAACAGCTCGCTCAGCACCTACGTCAACTGATTGAAAATGGCACTTTAAAAGCGCACGAAAAACTTCCGTCTTTACGTGAACAAGTGCAGTTGTCCGGTTTTAGTTTGATCACGGTCATGAATGCCTATCAGGAGTTGGAATCGCGTGGCTTAATCTATGCACGTGAAAAATCAGGCTACTATGTGGCGCAAGGCTTAGTCGAAATAGAGGCTGAACACGCTCAAATCGTGTCCTTAAATACCCCCATTGAAATTAACTCTCTGGTCTTTAAGTATTTAAAATCAATACAAGATGAAAAAATCATTCCCTTGGGATCAGCTTTTCCAGCGCAAGACATTGTTTTTTCTAAAAAGTTAATCCAAATCATGGGGCAAATTTCCCGAAATCCCCAAAGTTACGATGCCATTGATAATCTTCCACCCGGTAATTTAGCACTTCGTAAGTTGATTGCACAGCGTTATTGCATGCAAGGCATTGCCACAGATCCAGAGGATATTGTGATTACCTCAGGCTGTATGGATGCGCTAAATCTTTCCTTACAGGCCATAGCCTCACCGGGTGACTATATTGTGTTACAGCAAAATATCTTCTATGGCGCCTTGCAAGCTGCAGAGCGCTTAGGCCTTAAAGTGGTGACCTTACCTGAACATCCACAAGACGTTTTTGATTTAACCGCGTTTGAACATATTTTAAAAACATATCCAGTCAAGATCTGTTGGTTGATGCTGAATTCGCATAATCCTGTGGGCTTTACAGTCAGCGATGAAATCAAGCAAAAAATTGCCGTGCTCTTACACCAATATCATGTGCATTTAATTGAGGACGATGTGTATGAAGAAATGCATTATGCATCTAAGAAACCTGTTTCAATGAAATACTTTGATCAAAATAATATGGTCTTACACTGCTCTTCTTTTTCTAAAACGTTGGGCGCTGCATTTCGGGTCGGTTGGGTGCACGCCGGTAAATACTCTCAAGCGATTCAACACTTACAGCTTATGAGCACGATTTCCGTCAATACCTTATTGCAAAATGCCTTGGTGGAATTTATTTCAAATTATCATTATGAAAAACATTTACGGGTCTTAAGAAAAAGTCTACAGCAACATAAATTACAGTTTTACCGTTATTTAGAAAGCCGCCTACCGACTGGATGCAAATTACAATATCATCCAAGTGGTTATTTTCTTTGGTTAAAACTACCAGAAAATATTGAAAGCATGGCGGTCTATGAAGCCTTAATTCAACAGCAGATCGGTGTTGCTCCGGGCTGTTTATTTAACGTATCAGAAGCCAAAACTCAATATATCCGTTTAAATTGTTCCTTTGCATGGAAGGATGAGATTCAACAGGCTTTAGATGCCCTCCTTAGTACAATCTCTGCACATTCCTCAGATCAGATGAATATTTGACAATTTTTATTGTCATTATTATGCTCAAAACGATATTGTTCAAATACATATATTTGTTGTTGAGATAACAACGAATTCATTCAATATTTACCAAAATTCAAAAAACAAATAGGTTCGTTCATGGAAGATCAAAAACACAGTCAACGCATACATGCCTTTAGTTCGGATGTACTCACAGATCTGGATGCTGTGGGGATTGCACAGCTCATCAAATCTAAAGAAGCCTCTGTACAGGAAATAACACAAGCAGCCATTGCACGTGCGGAACAAGTGAACCCACACCTAAATGCTATTGAATTAGACTGTTTTCAACGTGCTTTAGAGCAAAATCAATATGTTGAACATGGTCTATTTGCGGGCGTCCCTTTTTTCTTTAAAGATAATCTAGATTATCAAGGATTGCCATCACGCCATGGTTCAAAGGCCATAGGTTCAAAACCAGCCGATCGTAATCCTCAAATTAGCCAACAAATCTTAGATCAAGGTTTTGTCGTATTAGGAAAATCTAAGCTCCCTGAATTTGGTCTAAATGCCAGTACCGAATATAAAGATGGCTCAGCCACCTATAACCCTTGGAATCTAAGTTATTCCTGCGGCGCGTCTTCTGGCGGTTCTGCAGCTCTCGTTGCAGCCGGTGTAGTGCCGATTGCCCATGCCAATGATGGCGGTGGTTCGATTCGTATCCCTGCTGCATGCTGCGGTTTGATTGGATTAAAACCTAGTCGTGGTCGTACTTATGACAGTGAAGCAGCAGGCTCTCTTCCGATTAATATTATCAGTGAAGGTGTTTTAACCCGTAGCATACGAGATACTGCGCATTTCTATGCAGGAATGGAGTCAAGTTATTACAATAAAAAACTGCCACGAATAGGCATGATTCATGGCCCTTCTAAACGTCGATTACGCATCGGTTTAGTCCCGCAATCGATTACAGGGCAAATAGATAGCGAAACAACTGCAACCTTAATGCATAGCGCAGCACTCTTGGAAAAATTAGGCCATCATGTTGAAGAACTTCAGTTACCTTTTTCCTTAAGCTTTGTTGAAGATTTCAGTGAATATTGGGGGATGTTGTCTTTTTTACTGAGTACCTTTGGCAAGAAAATCTTTGGCGCTGACTTTAATCCAAAAGAGTTAGATCACTTAACCGTTGGTTTATCGAAGTTGTATAAAAAGAACTTTTATAAAACCCCGCTATTTCTGTATCGATTAAAGAAAATGCAGCAGCAATATCGTGAAATCTTTAAGCATTACGATGTGTTGTTATCGCCTGTACTTGCACATACCACACCGAAAATTGGCTATTTGTCACCTCAATTACCGTTTGACCAGTTATTCGAACGTATACAGAACTATGTGACTTTTACCCCTATCCAAAATGTGGTGGGTGCGCCGGGTATGTCGATTCCTATGGGAGAAACGCAAAACGACGGACTTCCAATCAGTATGCAAATTTCAGCCGATGTCGGTGATGAAAAAACCTTGATTGAACTGGCGTATGAAATTGAAGAAGCTCAGCCATGGCGACGTATTCAAGATATGCCTCGTACTGCTTAACAACTCAATCAAAGATTAAAAAAAAGGGAGCTGATTGGCTCCCTTTTTTATTATCAAATCCGCAGCATAAGGCTTTTCAATTGTTCGCTGTATTTGAATATAAGATGCTTAATTAAAATGATACGTCAGTCCTGCATATACCGCCCGACCTTCACCCGGTGTTAAACGCGCAGGATCTTTGCCGGCATCGTTATAGCCCGGTGTCACGGTAGATGCATATTTTTTATTAGCCATATTTCTGAAATCCAACCAAGCCATATACTGTTTTTGCGGTTGAATATAGCCGAACGATGCTCCCCAAATTTGCCAATCTTTTGCGTAGAAACTATTGGCATAGTCGGTTGCGACCTTTGCGGCATAAAGTGTATTCACCGCAGCATAAAAGCCTAAAGGATGTTCGTATTTCAGTTCAGCCTGATAGATGTGTTTTGGTATACCTGCAAGCTCATTTTTTCCAAATACCGCATCATTTTTATAGTGAAAATCATTCAAGGTATAGGCTTGTTTTAGTTGAACCTGTCCATATGTATCATTTTGCCAAAGTGAACTGTTTAAACCGACTTCAATCCCCTGATGAACGGTGTCTGAAGCATTCGATTCGTAAATTATCGGATTAGGCTCTGGTTGGATTTCAACAGCCAACAGTTCATTTTTAACCTGTGAATAGTAATATGCAATATTCCACTCACCCAGTGCATGTTGACCACGCCCACCTAGTTCAAGAGTATTCGCTGTCTGACTATTCAAATGAATCGGAGCATTTTGGCGTCCCGTCGCTGCGCCACTTTCGTCGGGGAACTTTTGATCCGAACCCCAAATTAAAGCCCAAGGATGTGGTGCTTCTAAGCTTCGACTGACATTGGCAAAGAGCTGTGTTTCAGGTTGGATTTGATATCGAAAACCTAGCGATGGCAGGACATTCCATTCACGAATATTTTCTTTATGACTTTGCACAGGCCATGTCACTTCACTTTCACGATGGGTGTACGCCAATGCAACTCGACTATCGAGCCAAAACTGTGGGTGTAGTGCCAAGGCATTGGCATAATATAAAACATAGTCACCACCTTGATAGGTATAATGCCGCGTTTCTGTACCCGCAGCATAGGCGCCTTGCGCTACACGCAAGCGTTCAACGACCTGACCATCTGGCAAATGCGTGGTACTACGGAAACCTAAAGTATTTTGACTTTCATGCCCCCACAAGGTTCGGTCAAATTGGTAGTTAAATAAGGTACTGATATCGTCATAGTTTACATCAGTACTATATAACCCTTCTTGCAAATCCATCGGATAATGATGATAGGCCAGACCCAACTGTAAGCGATCACCGGAGTCCAAAGTCATATTGGTTTTATTCGCCAACCAAAGACTTCCTGGCTGTGGACGATTATTATTCAGCGAGATATTTTGGGCTACTGCTTGTTTTGGATCTTGTTCAATCTGTTGTTGGGTTAGACGTCCCGGTGTTTGGTGTTTAGTTTCTCGGTAACGCAGATAAAAACGTGTATCTAGGTTAGGGTTTATTTTATATCCCACATTGGCCGATAAACCTTTGCTCTGGCTTGAAGCATGATCTTGAAAACCGTCATCATCACTTTGCGTTAAGGAAAGATAATAGTCTAAGTCGCCAATTTGTTGTCCTGAGCTGATTTCACTTTTTTGATAACCATGGCTACCCATTTCATGGTGCACTGACAATTTAGCTGCATTTTTTCCAGTTGGGCTAGCATAGTTAATTAGACCACCCAAGCTTAATGCACCACGTGTTAAACCATTCGCCCCTCGTAAAACCTCTATATGGTCTACCCACAGCGGCTCAAGCAGTTCATAAGGTGTTCCTCCGGGCCCTGTAAATGGCAAATCATCTAAGGTCACATACAACCCTGAAGCATGCGCCCCCGGTGCACGATTGATCCCCGAGCCACGTATCGACAGTTTTACCCCTTCATTTCCTGAAGATGCTGCGTAAATCCCCGGTTGATTTTTAAATAAATCAGCATTTGTTCGCTTGGGTACATCTTGAATGTCTGCTGCAACAATCGCATTGGTTGCACCATTTACTTTGGTCAGTGCTTTTTTTATTTGTTCATCCATTGAACTTTGTTCAACGTTGATGGTGATTTCAGGTAATACATTGCTATCTGCAACACTATATTGTGCCATTGCAGTAAGCATCATCAGGCTTAAAAGCTTAAGTGACGTGTTGTTATATTTGGAAAATTGAGGGACATCCATGATTGCGTCTTCTAAGTGAAACGAAATTGATGGCAAGGATTGTAGTGTGTTTTATCATCATGTATGTATCAAAATATTTCAAAATTCATGATTTTTATCAATATCCTTCTTCGTATTTTTATATTCAAATGATTTGTTAAATGAAATAAAACAGATAATTATATTTTTTAGTCAAAAAATAAAAGTTTCTAAATAAGATAAAAGCCCTCAATCGATAAAGATCAAGGGCGTGTATGGATTGAGAGCACGAATTGAAAGATTGTCGGAAAGTCAGATGTCAAATCCTGAACATACTTCCAATCCCGCTCTCGTTAAATTGATATTGAAATTTCTAAGGCAATTTAAATTAAACAATTCTCTGTAACGACATTAGAAGTTATACATCGCGACTGCATTGATTCGGTTATCTTCACCCTTGGTACTGCCATTTGGTGCAGCGCCAAAAGCTTCACGTTCACCATAGACATATTCCAGACCTAAACTAATCAGCTTTACAGGGCTGTAAAATACATTTGCCCATGCTTGCCACAAGTTTTTATTGGCCTTGGTTTTATCGACTAATGAGTTGACATAATCTGCATTGTTATCTGCTTTCATATAACCATAGCCCAATGTTCCGCGCCATTGTGCTGAAATTTGTTGAGTTAAACCTACTGTAATCGAGTCAAATTCATTGGTGGCGATGATGTCTTTATCCGCATTGGTCACAAAACCTTGGTTCGTCCATGACACAAAACTACTGTCGCCTTTGACATGGTAATAATCCGCTTTGAGCACTGTTTTATCCGTCAAATCTAGCTTTGCGCCCAGACCAAGCCCCCATGCGGTTTCTGTATCCGTATCCGTTTTCTTTTCAGCACCCATCGCACGTGCGCTCAACATGAGTGTATCTGTCATTTTATGGTTTAAACGCGCTGTTAATGCAGGCAAACGCATATTTGAGCTGTCATCCTTAGAATCTTCTGCGGCAAGTACTAGATTTGTCTCAGGACTAAATTTGTGACTATAGCGAACTTGCGGTGTACGTTTAACAGCACCACCGACATAGCCCAATGCATCAATGGTTTCAGGCATATAATCAGGTACAGCAAAGTTAGACCATGTTTGCCCCACCAACCAATTGCTATAGGTTAAATAGGCATGACGAATACGTAGTCCATCATTTGCGCCCAAAAAGTCGACTTCAATTTTACCGCCTACATTTCCCAGTTGAGTCGGCGTTTTAAAGTCTAGTCCTAAACGTGTGGCAGCAAGTGTTGCTTTTAAACGATCTGAACTTTCAGCATTCCCTTCTAGCGGAACACTATTCATTTGGTTATACAGGCGAGATAAGCTGCCACCTTCTGCCTGATAAGATGCATCTGCACGCACATTGCCATACAAGCTAAACTCAGCGCCCGATTTGGTATTTAAACTCAGGCTCGGTGTTTGAGTTGTTTTTTGAGTCTGGGCAGCAACTACAGGTCGTTGTTTTACATCTTTGATTTCACTCGACAAGGTGTTTTGTTGTTGAATATATTGCTGCATCATGGCTTTTAACGCTTTGACTTCATCACGCAACTGTTCAACTTCAGCTTCGCTGACAGCCGCATGTGTCCACATGGGGAACACGGCTGCACAAGCCAGTATCATCGGTTTCATTTTAAAGGTTTCTTTGACTAAATTTAGCTTTTGAGTTTTCATCCTGACCTCGATTTGGGCGATGCCCTTTCCTTATTTTTTGTCACAATTTCCCACTAGCCCTCATGCTGTGCATCAGGGCCTAGAAACTTAAAATTTTGGGGTAATGTTAAATCTTTAAATATCGGCTTAATTCGCTGGATTTTTGATAGCTTGCGTATTGAGTTTTGGCGATTGACCTTGAGTAGATGCCTCTACAGACGCTTGCAAATTCACCATAAATATTGCTAAAGAAGCAATGACACCGGGAATGGCTATCACCAAGAAGTTCATTTGATGCGGCAAATTCATGGTTAACAGCGCACCAGTAAGTACCGGTCCAACGATTGCACCAATTCGTCCAATGCCCGATGCCCAGCCCATACCTGTAGAACGTACCGTGGTTGGGTAGTATTGTGCGACAAAGGTATAAAGTAAGATTTGTGAACCGATGGTAGCTGCGCCTGCTACAGCAATTAATGTATACAGAACCATTTGCGGACTGTTAAAGCCCAGTAAGATTAAAGCCAACGCGCCACACATGAACATGATGCTCAGTACTTTTTTGATATGGAATCGGTCTGCCAAAGCACCACCACCAATAGCACCTACCATTCCACCAATATTCAGCGCAAAGAGGAAAATCATACTTGCACCAAGCGAATAGCCAGCTTGAATCATCAATTTTGGTAACCAACTTCCAAGTGCATATACCATCAATAAGCACATGAAAAATGCAATCCAGAACATGAACGTACTGAAACTACGGCCTTGTTGAAATAATGCTTTTAACGGTGCTTTGTCTTCTTCAGAAACTTCATTGAGTACAAATTGAGTATCCGTTGTGAGGACTTGTTCAGGAGCAATTTTAGAGACAATTGTTCGAGTCGTATCTGTTTGATGCTTTGAGGTTAAATACATCAATGATTCAGGGAGGAATTTCCAAATTAAAGGCAGTGCAAGACATGGAATAATTGCAATATAAAACATGATTTTCCAGCCATATACAGGCACTAACCAAGCACCCAATAATGCTGAAGCCATACCACCAATGGCATAACCACTAAACATTAGTGCAACCAAGGTGCTTCGTATACGTTTTGGCGCGTATTCTGTCATTAATGCGACCACGTTCGGCATAACGCCACCGATGCCTAGACCGGCAAGAAAGCGTAAAATACCAAACTCAACTGGAGTACTTGCAAAAGCACCGCAGAAGGTAAAACCACTAAAAATACCGACGCAGATCATAATGGTTTTTTTACGACCAATTTTATCGGACAGTGTGCCAAAACACATGGCACCAAACATCATGCCAAATAAAGCCGTACTTGCCAGTAAGCCGGCTTGTACCGCAGATAAGGACCATTCTTGCATCAACAACGGTAAGGCAACGCCATAGATCACCAAGTCATAACCGTCAAAAATAATAATCAAAAGACACCAAATCAAAACACCCCAATGAAATGGCGTAAATTTGGCTTCATCAACCAAGGTATTAATATTAATTTTCTGGTTTTGCATAGCCCACCTCCTAATTGTGAAGCTTGTAAAATTCGCTTTTCACAATGAATAAGTTGGTGCTTAATGTCCAAAACCGATTAGGCATGTTTGTATACCTAAAAAGTTAAATACAAATTAATCCCTTGATTCCTCTTTATTTAAATAGATCATTTCATGACTGCAGTTCATCTGAACATCTAACGATAGCATACTCAAAACACAGCACGATCATATGGAATCGCTTCTAAATCATACACTTGATAAACACTATCAAATAAACCACGAATATCTTCGCTTTCATCCATATTACGTACAGCCATAAATACAGGGCTAATCGCGGCTTCATCTAAGATCGGAACAAAGGTTAAGTGTGTTAATTGCACACTTTGGGCACTCATTGGGGTGATACAAACCCCTTCGTTCGCTGCAACAAAGCCCAGTGCCAGTTGTAATTCACGTACTTCACGTACTTTTTTAGGTTCCAAACCATACTCTGAAAATATGCCACGCACTTGGGTCGAAAAGTTTGGTTTGTTGTGATTTGGGTAAAAAATCAATTGTTGATCGATCAGATCTGCAAGATAGACTCCTTCCTTTTTTTGTGCCAAAGGATGACTAGCGTGTAAGGCAACTACTAAGCGTTCTTCACGCAGTAAAACTCGTTTAATCGCGGGGTCTGAAATACGCAAACGCCCAAAGCCGACATCTATACGACCTTCCTTTAATGCTTTGATTTGTTCTGTGGTGGCCATTTCCTCCATTTCTATTTTTAAATGTGGATGTTGTTGTTTAAATAAATACAATATATTCGAGAGTAAACCAAACAATAAAGAGCTCACAAAACCGATTGTCACTGTTCTTTCTGTCAAACCGATTCGTTTCGTCATCGATTTAATTTCTTCTGCATTAGACAAAAGTTTTAAAGCATGATGATAAAAAAATTGGCCTGCTTCTGTAGTCTTAAGCGGACGGCTACCGCGTTCAAATAACTGAATTCCAAGCTCATGTTCCAAATTTTGAATCTGCCGACTCAAAGGTGGTTGAGCTATATATAGTTTTTCTGCCGCTTTGGTAAAACTCTGCTCTTCAACCACCGCGACAAAGTATCTTAAGTGTCTTAGTTCCATGGCTATCAATACCTATTAAGTATAATAAAATGCAAATTTGATCTTCGACGTGAAGATTTTATTCTTTTAAGGTATATCACATAGACAGGATTAAGCAAATTTAATCCCATCCAACAGATCAAAAACATCGTGCAGCCCATACCTGAAAGAAACTTCAGCTGCTACACGAAACAACTTAAAAAGTATTGTTAGACAACCAAACAAGGAACGTGGCAGCCAAAGACCTCTTTTATCGAGTGATAGCCACCCATACTTAAATGCATACTTAAGGAGATATAGTATGAACCGTCAAGAGATTGATGTTCTGGTTAAACAAATGAACGTAGATACAGCAACAGGGCCTGTTGACCAACGTGTAAAACAAGTTGTGGTACGTTTATTGGGTGATTTATTCCAAGCGATTGAAGATCTAGATATTACTCAAACTGAACTATGGAAAGGTCTAGAGTATTTTACAGATGCGGGTCAAGCGAACGAATTAGGTCTTTTAGCCGCTGGTTTAGGTTTAGAGCACTATCTAGATTTACGTGCCGATGAAGCTGATGCGAAAGCAGGTATTACAGGTGGTACACCACGTACCATTGAAGGCCCTTTATATGTGGCTGGCGCACCTGAATCAGTGGGCTTTGCTCGTATGGATGATGGTACGGAAACCGATAAAATTCCAACTCTGTTTATTGAAGGTACAGTAACAGATACCGAAGGCAACATCATTGAAGGCGCTAAAGTTGAAATTTGGCATGCCAACAGCCTAGGTAACTATTCTTTCTTTGATAAGTCTCAATCTGACTTCAACCTTCGCCGTACCATTCTTTCTGACCAAGACGGTAAATATGTTGCACAAACTACGATGCCAGTTGGTTATGGCTGTCCTCCAGAAGGCACAACCCAATTTGTTTTAGACAAATTAGGCCGTCATGGTAACCGTCCATCACATGTACATTATTTTATCTCTGCACCGGGTTACCGCAAGTTAACCACTCAATTCAACATCGAAGGTGATAAATACCTTTGGGACGACTTTGCCTTTGCAACTCGTGATGGTCTGGTGGCAACTGCTGTTGATATCACAGACGAAGCTGAAATTGCACGTCGTGGTCTAAACCAGCCGTTTAAACACATTAGCTTTAATGTTGAGTTAGTTAAAGAACAAGCTGCAGCACCAAATACTGAAGTTGATCGTCGACGCGCTAGCGCTTAATTACTCAATCTAAGGAAGCCGAGCTGTCTCATCCAAGTTTGACAACTCGGCGACTATCCCCTCATTGGACAGTCGGAGAATGGACATGCCACGTATTCCTGTAATTAACACCAGCCATCTAGATCGTATTGATGAACTTCTTGTCGATAATTTTGACACTGGTGAATTTAAACTGCACCGCTCAGTATTTACCGATCAAGCGTTATTTGATCTTGAAATGAAATACATTTTTGAAGGTAACTGGGTGTATTTAGCACATGAAAGCCAAATTCCAAATAACAATGATTATTACACAACTCATATTGGTCGCCAGCCGATCATCATTGCACGTAACCGTAATGGTGAACTGAATGCCATGATCAATGCCTGCTCACATCGTGGCGCACAGTTATGTCGTTATAAAAAAGGCAACAAAGCGACGTATACATGTCCATTCCATGGTTGGACCTTTAATAACTCAGGTAAATTGCTCAAAGTTAAAGACCCTGCCGAAGCGGGTTATTCAGATTGCTTTAACCAAGATGGTTCACATGACTTGAAAAAAGTCGCACGCTTTGAAAGTTATAAAGGCTTTTTATTTGGCAGCTTAAATCCTGATGTGCCAAGTCTAGTAGAATTCTTAGGTGAAACCACCAAAATTATAGACATGATCGAAGGTCAGTCGGAAAATGGTTTAGAAGTTTTACGTGGTTCATCTACCTATACCTATGAAGGTAACTGGAAACTGACAGCTGAAAATGGCGCAGATGGCTATCACGTTTCAGCCGTGCATTGGAACTATGCAGCCACCACACAGCACCGTAAAGAAGCACAAGCTGCAGATAATATTCGTGCCATGAGTGCGGGTTCTTGGGGCAAGCAAGGTGGTGGTTCTTATGGTTTTGACAGTGGCCACATGTTGTTATGGACACAATGGGCAAACCCAGAAGACCGTCCAAACTTTAGCAAAGCCGATGAATATACCGAAAAATTCGGCGCACCGATGTCGAAATGGATGATCGAGCGTTCGCGTAACCTTTGTCTTTATCCAAACGTCTATTTGATGGATCAATTCGGTTCACAAATTCGAGTTTTACGCCCGATTTCTGTCAATAAAACTGAAGTCACCATTTACTGTATCGCCCCTGTCGGTGAAGAGCCAGAAGCACGTACACGTCGTATTCGTCAATATGAAGACTTCTTTAATGCTTCAGGCATGGCAACACCTGACGATTTAGAAGAATTCCGTGCCTGCCAAGCAGGTTATGCAGGGATTGAACTGGAATGGAACGACATGTGCCGTGGTTCAAAACACTGGATTCATGGACCGGATGATGCAGCCAATGAAATTGGATTAAAACCGCTATTAAGTGGCATCAAAACCGAAGATGAAGGTCTTTACCTTGCTCAGCATCAATATTGGTTAAAAACCATGAAACATGCCATTGCTGAAGAAAAAGAATTGGCAGAACAAGTCGCAAATGAACAAGGAGATGTCGCATGAATGCAACTGCACATTTAGACAGCGTAAGCATTGAAGCTGTATCTCAGTTCCTCTACCGTGAAGCGCGTTTTTTAGATGATGAACAGTGGGATGAATGGCTAGCGTGCTATGCCCCAACTGCATCATTTTGGATGCCAGCTTGGGATGACGACGACCGCCTAACGGAAGATCCACAGTCTGAGATTTCTTTGATTTATTATCCAGACCGTCAAGGTTTAGAAGACCGTGTCTTCCGCATTAAAACTGAGCGTTCATCTGCCACGATGCCGGATACACGAACTAGCCACAACATTAATAACGTAGAGATTGTTGAACGTGATGGCGACAAAGTCACGGTGCGTTTTAACTGGAACACCTTAAGTTTCCGCTACAAAACCAACTATAGCTACTTTGGCATGTCACGTTATGAAATTGATTTTTCAGGCGAGCAGCCAAAAATCCTCAGTAAATATGTTGTTCTTAAAAACGATTATATCAACCAAGTTATTGATATTTATCACCTATAAAAGCTTATTTCACTAAGCAAGGTTTAACTTTCAGCCAGAAGGATATTTGGCTGAAAGGACACGTTATACCAGATTTTCAAAAGGATATTCAGCCATGTCAAACCATAATGTTGCACTTCAATTTGAAGATGGCGTTACTCGTTTTATTAGTGTTGCTCAAGGTGAAACCCTATCCGACGCAGCCTATCGTCAAAAAATCAATATCCCTCTAGATTGCCGTGATGGCGCATGCGGGACATGCCGTGCATTTTGTGAGTCGGGTACTTACGACATGCCTGAAGAATCTTATATCGAAGACGCTTTAACCCCCGAAGAAGCAGAGCAAGGTTATATTTTAGCTTGCCAATGTCGTCCTAGTTCAGATGCGGTTTTCCAAATCAGTGCATCATCTGACGTGTGTAAAACTGAAATTCATGAGTTTCAAGGCACATTGTCTCGTGTTGAAAATATGTCGGATTCTACGATTACCTTTGATATTCAACTGGATGAAGGTCAACCTGACATTAACTTCTTGGCAGGTCAATACGTCAATGTCGGCATTCCGGGGACTGAAGAAACTCGTTCGTATTCGTTTAGTTCAAAGCCGGGCAATCGTTTAACAGGCTTCGTGGTTCGTAATGTCCCTGAAGGCAAAATGAGTACCTTCCTGAGTGCCGATGCGAAAGCCGGCGACAAAATGACCTTCAAAGGACCTTTTGGTAGTTTTTATCTGCGTAATGTTGTCCGCCCTGTGGTCATGCTTGCAGGTGGTACAGGTATTGCGCCGTTTATGTCCATGTTACAAGTGCTTGAAGAAAAAGGTTCTGAACAACCTGTTCGTCTTGTATTTGGCGTAACCAATGACTTTGACATCGTGGCAAAAGACAAGCTCGATGAATTACAAAGCAAACTCCCGTGGTTCGAATACCGTACTGTGGTCGCTCACCCTGAGTCACAGCATGAACGTAAAGGCTATGTAACCAGTCATGTTGAAAAAGATTGGTTAAACAACGGCGATGTAGATATTTACCTCTGTGGTCCTGTACCGATGGTCGAAGCGGTACGTGGCTGGTTAGATACCGAAGGCGTTAAACCTGCAAACTTTTTGTTTGAAAAATTCTCAGCGAATTAAGGGAGAATAGTTTAATGTCAGAACAAGCCAGATTTAGCAATAAAGTTGTCATCGTAACCGGTGCCGCTCAAGGTATCGGTCGTGGAGTTGCACTCCAAGTGGCCCGAGAAGGCGCTCAAGTGGTATTGGCAGATCTCTCAGATTTTGTTGAAGAGACGCTGAACGATATTCAAGCCCATAATGGCGATGCCATTATTGTTAAAGCCAATCTTGAAACATTTGCAGGCGCTCAAGCAGTTGCTACCCAAGCCATTGAAAAATATGGCCGAATTGATATCTTGATCAATAATGTTGGCGGTGCGATTTGGATGAAGCCCTTCCAAGAGTTTTCAGAAGAAGAAATCATTAAGGAAGTTAATCGTTCATTATTTCCAACTATGTGGTGCTGCCGAGCCGTGTTACCTGAAATGATTCAAAATCAGCAAGGGACGATTGTAAATGTTTCTTCTATTGCAACCCGTGGTATTAACCGTGTGCCATATTCAGCCTCAAAAGGTGGGGTCAATGGCTTAACCGCTGCACTCGCTTTTGAACATGCCAAAGATGGTATTCGAGTCAATGCCGTAGCCACAGGTGGTACAGAAGCCCCACCACGAAAAGTACCAAGAAATACCAATCCATTGTCAGATCATGAAAAACAATGGATGCAAGACGTGGTCGATCAAACCATTGACCGTACATTCTTAGGACGCTATGGCACAATTCAGGAACAAGTGAATGCCATCTTATTTTTGGCATCCGATGATTCATCTTATATGACAGGAACAGTCGTCCCTGTTGGTGGTGGAGATCAAGGTTAAACGCTATACCGTCATTGGTTTAATTCAACAGGCTCATTGACATAGTCGCATGGAGGCAAAAGCGATGGCACCCCTGTTAAAAACATTAAAAGAAGATTGGTCGATCTCAGCGACGGTTGCAGGATTTTTAGCCGTGCTGATTTCATATTCAGGCCCACTGATTATTTTTTTCCAAGCCGCACAAAAAGCTCAAGTTTCCCCAGCCATGATGATTTCATGGATTTGGGGGATTTCTATTGGTGCTGCGCTGGCGGGTATTTATCTCTCTATTAAATATAAAACCCCGGTGATTACCGCGTGGTCAGCGCCCGGTACAGCCCTTTTAGTCACCCTATTTCCGAATATTTCACTGAATGAAGCCATAGCAGCTTATATCACGTCCGCTATTGTTATTTTCTTGATTGGCATCACTGGCTATTTTGACAAACTCTTAAAATGGATTCCTCAAGATGTCGCTGCGGGAATGATGGCAGGTATTTTATTTCAGTTTGGACTTGGACTGTTCACTGCGACAGATAGTATGCCGATCATTGTCTTTGGCATGTTATTGGTCTTTCTCATATCGAAAAGACTTTCGCCACGCTACGCGATGATTTGGGTCTTACTGACTGGTGTCATCCTGAGTTTTACATTAGGAAAAATTAATCCTGTTGATGTGAATTTTCAACTCGCTATACCGCAGTTTATTGCTCCAGTTTGGACTTGGAACTCGACTTTAAATTTGGCGATTCCCTTAATTTTAGTCAGTCTGAGTGGTCAATTCCTTCCGGGGATGGCGATCATGAAACTAAGTGGATATGACACGCCAGCTAAGCCCATTATCACTGCGACCAGTATTGCCTCGCTCGCTGTAGCATGTGTCGGAGGCATTACCATTGTTTTAGCGTCTATTACCGCAGCCATGTGTATGGGCAAAGATGCACATGAACTAAAAGAAAAACGTTATATAGCTGGTATTGCCAATGGTATTTTTTATATTTTAGGCGGCTTATTTGCAGGCAGTATTGTCATGTTATTTAGCCTATTACCTAAAGAGTTGGTCGCTGCACTTGCAGGTTTAGCGTTATTAGGTGCGATTGGAACAAACATGTCCGTTGCGATGAAAAATGAGGCCAACCGTGATGCGGCGCTAATCACTTTTTTAGCGACAGCCTCAGGTATGCATTTTTTAGGGCTAAGCTCAGTATTTTGGGGGATTTATATCGGTGTCGCTGCACATGTCATTTTGACCAAACGAGTAGCCACACAAGCACCAACGAGTAGCCACACAAGCACCGATGACAACGACTCAAGATTCTAAAAGTTCATAATGTCCAAACGCATTGCCAATACAAAGAAGATGGAACACTACATCTTCTTTGTTTAATCGAAAACTCAATTTTTTGATTTTCTTGTCATTTAAACTTAAAAATTCAATATTCGAAATTAAGAGCTCTATAGGATAAAAAAGGGATCATGTTGCATCATCCCTTTTTTACTTATCTTTGAATTATTTACGTTTTTTCTTACCACTAAGTAGATCTATGGCTTGGGTATAACGTGTAGGTGCAATTCGCTGAATTAAATCAATAATTTTGGCATCATTACCAATTAAAACTCGACGTTTATTCTGCTTTACCGCATCTAAAATGACTTTTGCTGCGACTTCAGGCGGTGTTTTTAGCACTTTATTAAATGCTTTGGTTGCCCTATCTGGGTTCATCCCTAACGCACGAATACTGTCACTCATACGCGCGCTATTTGCAATATTGGTTCGAATCCCACCCGGATGCACGCAAGTTGCGCTGACTCCAGCATTTTCCAAGTCTAATTCTTGGCGTAAAGATTCAGTAAAACCTCGTACCGCAAACTTCGTTGCATTATAGGCACTTTGAGTCGGTTGAGCCGTCAAACCAAATAAGCTGGAAATATTAACTATATGTCCATCGCCACTTTGTTTTAAATACGGTAAAAATGCTTTTGTCCCATATACCACGCCCCAGAAATTAATATTCATAATCCACTCAATTTCATCATAATGCATACCTTCTACAGTACTGGCTAACGCGACACCTGCATTATTAAAGATCAAATTGACCTGGCCAAATTCAGCTTGGGTTGCAGCCGCCCATTGCTCTACAGCGGCACGATCAGACACATCTAATTGGGTCTGAATTATTTTCACACCGGTGTGCTTAATCATTTCAGCCGTTTGTGCAAGACCGTCAAGGTTGCGATCACTTAATGCTAGATGCGCACCTGATTGAGCCAGTTGAATGGCTAACTGCTGCCCAATACCTGAACCTGCTCCAGTAATGGCTGCGACTTTGTTGTTAAAATTTTTCATCGTTATTCCTATACACACTTAATCTCGTTCAGTGAACAAGCTGCATTTTCATATTATTCATAACACAAGCTTAACGAGAACTGATCTATGAATGAAATGATTTTATTTAATTGTAAAATATGAATGCTATACATAGCTCTTTAGCGTTATTGCTTCAAATCAAATTAATGTAATTCAACATGATTAGAGCAAAAATTGAAAACTTAAATGAGCCTTTTAGCTCCGGCTTTTTTTGGGATTGTAGCTCTAAATTTTTCAGCTCAAACAGCGTTTGATATTTATAAAAGTGATACAAATCCCAAATGTTATAAACAAAGCTCAACATTTATTCTATTTTTCTACACGATCCAGATTCTACATATTCAAAATCAGTATATAAAATCCACAATATATACTTATTTTTTTGTGAATATAGCCCTTGAAGACAACAAGGCTGATGCTTTGTAATTTTCCAAGTCTTGTGTATCCACCCTTTGGAAGATCAGGGATGCACATCTCTTACTATGTTCAATAGAGGTTCTAAAATGATAAAAACAACTCTTAGCCTAATCGGTTTGTCACTGGTGTCTAGCTTAGCTTTGGCTGCTGATCCATTGCATGGTACTAAATGGAAAACCATCGATGACCAAACCAAAAAACCTTTATCTGTAGTTCAATTTAATGAAACATCAAAGGGCGTTTTATCTGCAAAAATCGTTGATGTACTCACCCCGGGTGAAGCAGAAAACTGCCAAAAATGTGTAGGTAAATTCCACAATAAACCACTACTCGGTGTGCAAATCGTGAATGGTTTGAAAAATACCGGTAAAAATACCTATGACGGCGGTAAAATTACTGACCCGAAAAATGGTAAAACCTATAGTTTCAATGCCAAAATGTCGAATGACGGCAAGACCTTGAATGGTCGTGGCTATATTGGTGTATCTGCGCTTGGACGCAGCCAAACATGGATACGTGTAAACTAATCCTTTATGTACAAAGTCAAAAGCGGCTCGATTGAGTCGCTTTTTTTGTATGAAAACCAAGAATGAAATTATTCGAAAATAAAAATTAAACGGTATAACGTTTGCTTAGCCCCCATTCGGCTAATATTCGACGATAGGTTGTCGATGAGCGATCTGCTTCGAAATGCGCCTCCATACTGATATCCAGTGGCAATTCCTCAGGTTTTTGACTTTCCACCATGTCCTGATCTTCAGCAAAAATTTGTGCATTAAAATCATAGACCGCTTGTAAATCGCCTGTGGTATCAAAATTACGAGTTAAAGGCACAAATAACCGGGTTTTATTATGCGATACAGGACAACAGGCATTTAATATTTTTAACACTCCATTTTCAGGAAAATCGATGGTTAAAATTGCAGAAAATGGCGGATAGACATCAAACGTTCTTTTCCATAAAAAATCTTCTGGCGCTAAATGTTGTAAGCCATGCGGATAATTACTCACATCACTAAGATATTCTGTATGTAGTCCATAGTCCGTACGTACTGTCGAATATTTTTGTACTTTAGGATTTTCACGGTCTGCAAAGCTCTCATGATGCACCCATGCGAAATGTGCAACATCAATAAAGCCTTCGAGCTGACGCCCACTTGAACCACCAATATCTACATAAGGTGGCAATATAGATTGGTGCGGCTCTGTATCCCACGTGTCTAAATCTGGAAAATTGGCCGTAGATTCATCTCGGTTAAATAAACTGGTCCACACCAATCCATATTTCAATACGACTGGAAATTTAGTTAATGAAAAACGCTCTGAAATTTGTGTCAACTCAGGCTGTGCAGGAATTTTTACACACTTTCCTGCGCCGTTATAATGTAAACCATGGTATGGACAAATGATGTCTTCACCCTTGACCCAGCCTTTGGTTAATGGCACCCCTCGATGTGGACAGATATCACGAACTAAATGAATTTTTCCACTTTCAGTTTGATATAACGCCATTTTTACATCGAGTAATTGCACTTGTTGCGGTTCAGTCGAAACATCTTCTACACGTGCAACGGGATACCAATGCTGCGCCAAAATATTCCAGTCGTTGGCATCAAATGTACTGCACTGAGGTTGGGTAAATAAATTGAGTACTGGAATGGCATTCATAGTTCATCTCGACATTTTCAATATTTCTTTAGCATTTAGCACTATTTAAATTTTGCTAAATCCTTATTTTCTAAGTCGAAATTAAAATCTAAACACATTTCTGTCTATTAGAATGATTTGCATAGATTGTTCTGTTTTTTAGAACAATAAGCATTGATCTCTGCACGATTTGATAAAGCTGGCATGAATATCGCTTAAAATGCATAACATTATAATTCGCTAATCACGCGATAGAGATTGAAGCTTGTATGTCGATTACCTTTTCTAGATTTTCTGAATATTTTATGGCGGTTGCACGGACTGGAAGTCTGCGCAAAGCTGCTGAACAACTTTTTATTTCAGTCTCAGCAGTACATCGGCAAATCGTTTTGGCAGAGGAAGAACTGGGGGTTGCCCTATTTGAACGATTACCTCAGGGCTTAAAACTGACGCTCGCGGGTGAATTACTGTATGCCGATTTATTAAAATGGCAAAAAGAATATCAACTGACACGAACTCGATTTGATGAAATCCAAGGTTTAAACCGAGGAAACATTGAAATGGGTTTTATTGCGGCTTTGAATGATAGCTTTGTTGTCGACTGTATTCAAAAGATGGCTGAAACTTATCCGTGGATCAACCTCAACATCAGCATGAATAGCAGTGAAGATATTTCCAGAAAAATCGTTGATGCAGAATTAGATTTTGGCATTATTTTAAATCCTAAAAGCCATAGCCAATTAGAGATTTTATCCTTTATAGAAATTCCGTTGGGCTTTGTGATGTCGCCGCATCATACCCTGGGTGGAATGGATAAAATTTATCTTTCAGATACGTTAAATGAACGGCATATTTTGCCGAGTGATCCACTCATTATTAGTGAATATGTACAGACTTTATATAAACATCATAAGTTTAGTCCGATTCAAAAGATCGAATGTAATGACATTAGAATGATACTGTCATTGATTCAACAACAATTAGGCATCAGTTTGATGTCATATATGGATGCTTTGCCATTGCTTGAGAATAATAAGATTATTTTTAAACCGATCCGTGAAAAAGGTTTGCACAGTTTGACCATTGCTTTATGTGTCGCATCGAAGCGCCAAACTTCTCGAATTTCTCAGATCATGATTAATCATTTGGTGGAAAAAATGGAAGAAATTAAAATCAATTTAAAATCCATGACCCCCTAAAACCAATATTTTGGCGTTGTAATAGCAAATAATTATTTAAAAAAAAGCCAGTGCGAATAACCCGTACTGGCTGCTGAAAGCTAAAGTTTTATTAGTTTATTTTTTTAATCCAATGGATTGCCTACAATATTACTAATGATGCCTTTCATAATATGATTGCCTTGTTCTTTACGCAGTTCTGCATACCATTCGCGCGTCACACTTTCATCTTTCATATGCGTCACATCACAACGTTTACGCGCTCGCAGAACCAATTCATTAGCACGTTCATTACGTTTATTTTGATAACGACGCAATGAATCTTGTAAGCCCAAAGTATTGATTTGCAAAGAACGAGCTAAATAAATTGCATCTTCCATTGCTTGGCAACCACCTTGTCCAATATCAGGCGTTGTGCTGTGTGCTGCATCACCCACTATCACCACACGACCTTTGTAGAAATCTGCAAAAGGTTCAATATCATGAATTTCTACCCGATTGGTTTTTTTGGCATCTACAGCATCAATTAGCTTTTGAACCGGTTCACACCAACCTTTAAAGTATTCTTTAAATAAGGCCTTATATTGTGTGCGGTCATTTTCTAAGCCTGCTGCTAAAGGTACATCAAAGAAGAAATAGAATCGGTTGTCGGCAACGGGCATCAGCGAAACGCGCTTACCTTCTCCTACAAATGTCGTCCATTGATCTGCCGCAGCAAATTCTTCTGAAATATCGACTAAACCGTTCCAATTGACATAACCTGCATAGCGGCGCTCAACTTGTTCCCCCAATACATACGCCCGTGTCAATGAATGTGTACCATCGGCGCCAACCAATAAATCAGCCAGAACCTCACTTCCGTCAGCAAAACGGGTGATCACTTGATCATCTTGTTCTGAGAAGCTCACCATTTTTTTGCCTAGATGAATATTCTCACGACCAAATTCATCCATGAGCATATTTTGTAAGTCTGCGCGTGAAACTGGATAAGGTCGCTGACCAACTTCTTCGATTAAAGGAAACAGACTAAACTGTGTCATAACATCGCCCGTTAAACCATCGATATAGGCTAAGTGATCCATCTTGCCACCGAGCTTTTCGACTTGTTCGGTTAGCCCCAAATAGTTCAAACATTTGACACCGTTAGACCATAAAGAAATAGCGGCTCCAACAGGTAAAATTTGTTCTGCCTGTTCATAGATGGTTACTTGGTGTCCAAATTTTTTCAAAGCGATCCCTGTCGTTAGGCCCGCCATACCTGCACCAATAATTGTAATGTCCATCTATAACTCCCCTGTGTTTTTTTAAATATCTTTCTCCTAAAAAGCGAAAAGCATGCCATTTTTTCAAACAAACAATAAAAAAATCTAAAGTTGGCACACGCTGTGCTTCTAAACACGTGTAAATGCTAGTTTTTATCAAATGTTAAATTTTTAACACTAAAAACAAAATGCATATGTTTTAAATGAAAATAGTGAATGGATTTTATATATGGCGACTTTACTCGCACCAAGTTTTGATATTCCTGCACAATTACAGACACTTACAAATTTAGCAGATGACCGTATTGGTGCAAAAATACTTGAATGTTCAGATGATTTTTTTGCAGAAGCAAAACGCATGCTTCAATTTAATGCACCTATCTTCGTCGAAGATAAATTTGATGATCATGGCAAATGGATGGATGGTTGGGAAACGCGTCGTAAACGCCATGCAGGTTATGATTGGGCAATCATCCAACTCGGTGTTGCTGGACGAATTCAAGCCTTAGATATTGATACAACATTCTTTACAGGGAATTATCCAGCTTCCGCATCAGTTGAAGCCTGTTTTGCACCAAGTGGTGAGCTAGCACAGGCAGCATGGGTCAATATCTTAGACAATACCGTATTGGGCCCGAGCCAACACCATATATTGAAGGTCTCAAATGATCAGGTGTTTACCCATGTACGTTTAAATATATATCCAGACGGTGGTATTGCACGATTTAAAGTCTATGGTGAAGTTCAGGTTCAAATTCAAGACAGTACGAGCACATTAGACCTTGTTGCACTGGAAAATGGTGGACGCGTAATTGCTTATAGTGATGCTCATTTTGGACATCCACGAAACTTAATTAACCCTGGTCGTGGTATCAATATGGGAGATGGTTGGGAAACTAAACGTCGCCGTGCACCAGGTTTTGACTGGTGTATTTTGGCTTTGGGTCAATCTGGTGCAATAGAGAAAATTGATATTGATACTGCCCATTTTAAAGGCAACTTCCCTGCGCAGGTTTCCATACAAGCGATCTATGTGGAAGATGCCACTGACCCTCAACTGATTCCGCAAAGTATGTTCTGGCCGTTTTTGCTCGACGCACAAGACATGCAGATGGATCACATTCATAGCTTCGTCAGTGAGATTTTAAAGCATGAAAAAATATCGCATATCCGCATCAATATGATTCCTGACGGGGGGATTAGTCGCATACGGTTATGGGGAAAAATACATCCTTAATTGCAATATAGATAAAATAGGAAGCCTTCGTGCTTCCTATGTGTATGGTTTCAATTTTTTTAATTAAATGCCTTACTAAGATATCTAAACATGACACATAGCATAAAAATACAAGCTCTAAGTATTGAAGGCTTTGCGCCTTTTGGAGAGGTCATTTGCACGACTGGACATGATTTTTTCCACATCAATGACACACATACAGAGCGATATCATGCCCTCGTGGAAACAGAAATTTCAGGTGATGCGGTTGCTGGAATTAGCATCTTTAGAAATATCAAAACCACTGAATTGCCTTTTACGATTTCGATGTTGGAGCGTCATCCCAACGGCTCACAAGCGTTTATTCCAATGCAAGCGCAGGCTTTTTTAGTGGTAGTTGCACCTGCGTTGGATGATCACAGCCCTGATCTTACACAGCTATGTGCTTTCATCACTGATGGGAGCCAAGGAGTCAACTATCGTGCAGGAACATGGCATCATCCTCTCCTGACACTCGAAGCACCCAGTAGCTTTGCCGTCATCGATCGTATTGGCATTGGACATAATTGTGATGTGTTCCAGTTCCAAACGCCTATTCACATTTCAAATTAATGTATTTTTAGCTTAAACACTTACAGTTAAATAGACTAAAAATCACTTAACCAATTGTTAATACATAATTAATTTCATCTTTTGATATTATTTAATTTAAACATAACGCATTAAAAAAGCCCTCAATTCAAAGGGCTTTATTTATTCTATACAAACTATATTCTATGAATCATCGTGTGGTTCAAGACCCAAGATTGCCAATGATTAATGTTGTACATCTATCGCCATGCTTGGTTTTTTAACCTGATCTTTGCTCATAGTCACTTCTTTATTTTTAAATAAATTCAAATGATTGAACACAATATTTAAAATAATCGCCATCAAACAAGTTGAACTAATGCCTGAATGAAAGAGTGTTTGCACCCATTTCGGGAAGTTTGCGTAGAAAGAATGATCGATAATTGGAATCATCCCTGCTGCAATCGCAGTCGCAACAATGATGAGGTTCTTTTGCTCGTTATAGTCAATTTTCGCCAAGGTACGAATACCACTTGCCGCAACCGTTCCAAACAAAACTAAACCAGCACCACCTAATACAGGGACAGGAATCGCTGCAATCAGTCGCCCCATAATTGGCAGAACGCCTAATACGACTAAAATCATTCCACCCGCTGCGACAACAAAGCGACTTTTCACGCCAGTAATCGCTACTAAACCGACATTTTGTGCAAAAGCACTTTGCATGAATGAGCCGAAGATTGGCGCTGCTGCACTAGATAACATATCTGCACGTAAGCCATTGGTAATACGCTCAGCATCCACTTTAGTACCAACAATCTCCCCAACGGCAATAATATCTGCTGTCGTTTCAGTCATAATCACTAAAGTCACGATCAACATAGCAATAATGGCACTTAACTCAAAAGTTGGCATACCGAAAGCAAAGAAGCTTGGAAATTGAATCCAGTTACCATTTGCAACTTTAGAAAAATCGCCAAAACCAAAGGCATAAGCCAGCACCGTACCGAAGACAATGGCCAACAAAATTGATAAACGTCGGATAGTTGCATTACGGGTTAAGTTCAGCGCAATCACGATACCCAAAGTTAAAAATGCCAAACTGATGTTCTCAGCATTTCCCCAGTCTGGTGCTTTATTATTGCCCCCCATCATCCAGCGTACCGCTACAGGAAGCAATGAAAGACCAATCACGGTGATCACACAGCCTGTCACAATCGGTGGGAAAAAACGAATAATTTTTGAAAAATAAGGTGCTAGGAAAAAGCCAATTAGGGATGCAACAATCACCGCGCCATAAACAGCAGAAAGCCCACCGCCTGCGGTTACTATGGCAATCATCGTCGCCACACCTGCAAATGAAACACCTTGTACTAAGGGTAATTTTGCACCGATATATTTCACACCTACGGTTTGTAGTATGGTCGCCAAGCCACCGACAAAAAGCGCCGCCGCAATCAATAAACCGATTTGCGCAGGTTCAAGTCCCGCGGCTGTACCAATAATCAATGGCGGAGCGATAATACCGCCATACATGGTTAATACATGCTGTAAACCATAGGCAAGGCTTTTCCCTGCGCCTAAATATTCATGTTCTGGTGAATCTGTTTTATCTTGTTCTGTCATTTTTATATCCCCTATTTTTTAACTTTGCTCTTAGCTGCCACGATACGTTGAATATGCAAATGGGCTGATGAGTAAAGGAATATGAAAATGCTGCGAGGCATCTTTTACATAAAAATGAATCACAGCTTTCGGAAAAAAGGTTTCGGTATTTAAAGTCTGAAAATATTCAGCAGTCGCAAATTCAAGGCTATAAGCACCTGCTGTAAAGTCCTTCAGCGCAAAATCATTGACGCGACCATCTGCATTGGTTTGGGCTGAACCTAGTAACTCTCCGTGTGCATTAAATAATTGAATGTGGACATTCGCTGCAGGTTTACCCAGATTGGTATCTAAAATATGTGAGCTAATCATGCGCTAAGCTCCTGTTTTAATCTTAATAAGGCAATTTCAGCCAATTGATGATGAACAATTCGTTTTTCAGTTTCAGGATCATTCAATAATCGATATTGCAGTGCCTGTAGTACATCTTCACTACTGAGGCCAGAAGCTTTGATTAAAAAGAGATATCCGTACTTTTTCTCATACGCGACATTGCCTTTGAGCAATGCAAATTGAGTTTCTTCATCTGCTGAAATTTCAGACTGTTCTTGATTTGAAAATTGTTGTTCCAAACAACTTAATTCTGCCTGTGCCTTTTTTTCACCAATCCGTGGATGGTTATCTAAAGCATTTTTGATTTCATCCCAAGTCCAAGCATTTGCAGCTTTTACTGCTTGCTCTGTGATTTGCGTGACACAGGTATAAGGACGCTGCGCCACAATGTGTTCTGCCCAGCCTTCAATTTGCACACAGTGCTTTAAAAAAGTTTTTACATCTGCTTCGGATGCTTTATTAAATTCAACAAGTTGCACTATAAAATCGCCTAAAATTATTGAATGATTGTTCAAATTTAGTTTTGCAATATCAGTGCCAACCTAGGTCTATGATGTCAGTTACCTATGTACAGGCCTAAAAAAAGAGGAGCTAAGCTCCTCTTTATCCAACTATTTTTTTATTAGACTGCATGATGTGTATACCAATGTTCCGCGATATCACCACGGCGACAGATCCACACTTTTTCATGTGATTGCACATAATCTAAGAATCGTTGTAGTGCTTTAAAACGGCCTGGTCGCCCTAAAATACGACAATGCATCCCAATCGATAACATTTTTGGCGCGCTTTCACCTTCTTCATATAGCACATCAAAAGCATCTTTAAGATATTGATAAAATTGTTCACCACTGTTGAAACCACCCGGTGAACAAAACTTCATATCATTGCTTTCGAGTGTATAAGGAATAATTAAATGAGGACGGGTTAGACCATTTTCATTCGTCAAATGACTCCAAAAAGGTAAATCATCACCATAGTGATCACAGTCATATTTAATTTGCGGAAATTCAGCCAATAGCTGACGTGTGTTGGGACTGTCACGCCCTGTGTACCAGCCAATAGGCGTCTTTCCAAATAAAGCTTCAAGCACACTAATCGCTTGATCCATGTGCTGACGTTCCAGCTCTATCGGCATATCCTGATAATGTAACCAGCGTTGACCATGTGAAACGACATCATAGTTGGCTTGTTTGATCGCTTCGACGATATAAGGATTGCGCGCTAAAGCCATACCAACGCCAAAGACCGTCATAGGTAAATCACGTTTTTTAAATTCTTCATGAATCCGCCAAAAACCGGCTCTGGAGCCATATTCATACATCGAGTCCATCGACATATGTTTGGCAGGAAAACTGGCCGCTCCAATAATATCGGATAAGAATTGTTCTGATCCTGCATCCCCATGTTCGATGTGGTTTTCTCCACCTTCTTCATAGTTCAACACGAACTGCACTGCGATCCGTGCCTGATTAGGCCATACGACTTGAGGAACATTACCATGATATCCAATTAGGTCTCTGGAATAATCCTGTTGTTGGATCTGGTCAATTAAGTTTTGTCCACGTAAGTAGCCTGTAGTCACTTCAACTTCCTAATTTGTTATATCAAACAGTAAAAAAATTAGGTAGAAGCAAGCAAATTATGCGCCAATGTCATAGATGGCTAAATAGCTTTTCATATCAATGACCATTGCCATTTTTTAAAATATTGAATGGTTGCCCTGAATCATCTGCAATGATTGAAATTTGCCAAATTTCATCTATTTCTGGAAAATTCTGATGCAATTGATCAATGAAATAGTAATAACCTGGTGTATTATCCGTAATATAAATGATTGTATTTGAACACAATATATAGAGTTGAATCTCATCAATGGTTCCAATATTTTGGCGTACGACATCTATACTTTGAATATCTTTCCATAATATAGTTTTAGTGCTTATTTCAGGCCCAGTTATAGTGTATGTGAAACCATCATTAAAATATTCAAAATCACCTTTATCCTGTCTTACACTCTCAAATTCATTTGTTTTATTTTTTATATCTTGTTTTAAATCAATAGAATCTACAAACCAAATATGAGGATGATAAATTATTGCATTCCAAATAATAAAAATACAAAGTGTAATAAACCAGATATAAGCAGTAATTACTATTGTAAGCACTGCCAATATAAACAAGATAAAACCAAAATTTAGGTTTAAAAATAATATAGTTGAAGTTCTTATTGGTAGCCGTACTTTCATTGGCAACTGCTTGAATAAAATATTACCATCATTCAATTTTTCGTTATATTTAAAGTAAAAACAAATTGCCAGTATTAAGAATGATATTAAACTAATGAATGTAAAATGTTTTTCCCATATTTGCCAATTAGATAAAAAATATATAAAAATGACCATAAATATTGAAATTGAACAATACATCGTAAGTAAGGAATTTAAAAAAATATGCATTCTCATTGTTTGTTTAATCTAGTAATTTTTTAATGGTATAACTATACTTAATTATTGATAAATTTAAAGCGTCATGATGAAATGTCTTTGTAAAACTATCTCATCATGCTCTGGAAAATTAATTTTTATTTAATGATTTTTAAATAAGATTTAATATTTTTCAATGTTTTATAGGTTTAGTTACCTGCTTTCTCATAGGTATGTAGTGAATTCCCCATTGCTGAGTTAATTCACCTACAATCTCAAAGCCAAATTTTTTATAAATTTCTAAAGCATAGAAACTCGAATTTACCGTAATATGCTCAGGCTCATGCTGCATTATTACGCTTTCTATAAACTCCCACATTTGACGTCCAAAACCTTGGCCATGATATTCAGGTTTCAAGAAAAAATGCATGAGATGTGCAGGATGCACATAAGCTACATTGCCAACGATTTCTTGATTTATTTCAGCAACAAAATAATGGATTAAATCACGCTCAAAAATATGTTTGAGCATGTGGGGCTTAAAGCGCTCACGACCTTCTTCACTGCAAATAACATCATCGACAAATGGTTCAATGACTGCCGCGATTCCATCAACATCCTCTACACAGGCTGGGCGTATGATCATTTTTAGCATGTTGTTCTCTTTATAAAAGTAATCCTTAAACTTCCTCCGTCAAAGAAAATAAACTTTCTTAAAAGAGTCATTTAATGAATTATCGCTTTTAGCTGTTATTTTTCAATACGTTTAAAAGTTACTTCAGCTAAATTTAAAGTAGATGTTGTACATCCAATATGCAATTGTCATTCAAATATTTTTCAGCACAATTTTAAAATATATGTGAGGCATAAATGCTGAATGAATTCAGAAAACATAAAAATCCCCCACGTTTGGAGGATTTTTTACTTTATTTATTGAATAGCCATTATTTTTAATACACATCACGGCGGTAACGACCTGCTTTACGCAGTGTATGCAGTTGTTCAATGCCCAGTATCTCTTGCAAAGTGGCATCTACCGCTTTAACCATATTTAAACTGCCGCAGATATAGAGACAAGCCCCTTGCTCTAGCCAATCAATCAATTCAGCTTTTTTCACAACTAGGACATCTTGCACATATTTTTAAGCAAATCCATCACGAGAAAATACCCGATCGATTTCTGCAATTTTACCTTGGTTTTGTAATTCATGCAGTTCATCAGCAAAAATTGCATCGAAATCTTGTTGATGCTCACCATAAATTAACCAGTTTTGATAGTGCTCTGTTGCGACACGTTGCTAAAGATGTGAAAGCAAACCCGCCATTCCTGAGCCATTGCCAATCATAATTGCCGACTTAACGCCCTCTGCTAAGTGAAAATTTGGATTCGCACGAATATAGGCATGAATACATTGTCCAAGTTTTAAATCTTGTGTTAATAAACCAGAACCTAAACCTAGTTCATCGCCATGCTGCTCTTGACGTACGACGAGCTCTAAATCTTTTTAATTAAATAGAGTTTGATAATTTCACGCTTATACTAAACGACTGAATAAAGACTATAATAAAAATTAAAAATTCATTCGCCATTTGCGAAATCTTCGAGCAATCATGTCCAAAAATCTTGCAACGCTGATTGGATTCAGTGCAATCTTACAATGGTCTTCTATTGTTGGTTTACTTAAGAAAATTAGTTTCAGTATTGGCCCTGATCTTGCTGTGCTCTTTATGTATACCTTGAGCGCAATTATTCTATTGCTCTTATTTAAAATTCCAAACCTTAAACTGGTTCCGCGCCAATTTTTGATATATGCCACCCTTTTATTTGTGATTTATGAGTTGTGTTTTTCGTATGCCATTGCTTTGGCTCAAACAGCTCAACAAGCGATTGAAATCAGTTTGGTCAATTATTTATGGCCGAGTCTGACAATTGCCGCGTTAATATTATTTAAAGAATTAAAATTTAACTTTTTCGTAATCATTGGTTTAGCCATTAGTTTGGGCGGCATTATTTTAATCCAAACTGTTAACGGAAGTTTTAACTGGTCTACAGTCTTTACCAACATTCAGTCCAATCCATTAAGCTATTTTCTTGCTTTTATGGGCGCTAGTTTATGGTCACTCTACTGTGTGATTACACGTAAATACAGTCATGGACATAACCCTATTTCATTCTTTTTCGTCGTAATTACCATTGTACTATGGCTAAAAATGTTGATATTTCACGGTATTCCGCGAATGCCTACCGTAGACTTACATACCGGTATGTATATGTTAATCGTGTCCATCGTGACTGCATTGGGCTATGCAGCGTGGAATGTAGGTATTATAAAAGGCAATATTACGATATTGGTGACCTTATCGTATTTTAGTCCGATTTTTTCTTCGGTTATTTCAATGTTTATTTTACAGACACCACTGAGTTTAAGTTTTTGGCATGGTGCCATTTTAGTGACATTCGGTTCGCTGGTATGTTGGATTTCAACCAGCTGGCCACAAATAAAAGCCAAATTAATGCAATTGCGCCATGAATAATATGAAGCAGTCACTTGGCTCATTTATCTTAAACGGAATAACAAAACCGCGATTAGGCACAGCATATGAAGTAACTGTGTTGGTGCAAAATATAGAAAATATTTCCAGCCGCCTGTGAGAAATGCATTCACACATTTTGAAATTGCATGGGCTGATAATCCAATCACCACAGCATAAACCAGTGTCAAATTATCGATATTACCTTGCATCACAACGGTTGCCATAGCTGCATGGACTTCAAAGAGTGATGCTAATAATGTCCCTAAAATTAAGCCTTTATCACCTAAAGCGAGATTTAATCCATAAACAAGTGCTTGGATCAAAGTAAGCGTGATGGCAATGATTGCCGCCTGTTTTAAGCTAAACATTCGACTATCGGTCTTTTCTAACTGTGCTGGTTCATTCGCCTCTACACGAAGCATTTCAGGTTCTGACTCTTTATTATGCTGAACCTGAGATGAGCCATAAATCAGATATAACGCAGCAAGGACCAATATCAAGATGCCGACGATACTTGGTATAACTAATATTTTAAACCAGGCAAAACTCACCCCAAGGACAATGATCAAAAGTTGAACCAATGTCGCAACACATGAAAAAAGTCCTGCCCCTGCATTACTTTTGGCACTGGCTTTTCCTGCTCGCACTTCCATGCCTAAGCTTGCGATTGTTGCTGTGCTCGACACAAAACCTGATGCCAAGGCCGATAAAATAATGGCTTTATCAGAAGATAGAAGCCGCTTGGCGATGTGCGCTAATGACTGCACCACCAAGATCAATATCAGTAATTTTAAAATCACATAGGGATTTAATACTGAACCCCAATAGGCTTGATTCGGAGTTAAAGGTAAGGCAATTAGGATCAATGCCAGTAAAAAGACTCCATCTCTTAACTCATAGTCTTTGATCCAATGCGCTGCAAAATGATGTAAGCCTTTTTTTCCAACTAATATGAGGGTCAGCACCACAGCCAAACACGCAGCCAATGGAATATTAAATACACAAGCAGCGCCGATTAAATAGGTCATAACAAAAGCAAGTTCTGTGGTTGTGCCAATATCTTGTTTTTGCTGGCTTAATCCATAATAGCTAAACATACTGACGACAATTGCACCGATTACACCAACAGCTAAATGGATTAAAAAACACAATGCTCCAAACAGCGCACAAATGGTAAATGAGCGTAAACCGGCAAAGCTCTGTTCACTGTCCAAATTGTTGTTACGTTGACGCTCCAAACCGATGAGCAATCCACAGCCTAAAGCCGAAGCTAAAATAGTTAACAACGCTGGGAAGGATAATGTTTGTATGAGTATTTCCAAATTTAAGCCCTCCCATCAATACATTGTTTATTTTGGCAATATAAATAAAAAATAATATAAAAATTTAACGCTAAAATTTGAAAAAAACATATAAATTGAACAACTTGAGCATTTTCAATCATGTTCAAAGTTTAGTCATACTTTAAATCATAAACAATTCCATGATAAATATCCTAGTGGACATCAAATATTTCTCATCTTTTAATTAAAAAAATATTCGAAAATCTGACTTAAATTCGGACTTTTTTACCTTCATGTCTGTTTAAAGCACACATTAAGCCCAAATCACCATAATCGCAGCAATCACCACAAGGGCTAATCCCCAATGATCGGTTCTTGCGAGTTTTTCCTTAAAGAAATATGCAGAGATTAAGAGGCTAAATAAGATTTCGATTTGACCTAGGGTTTTGACAATCGCAACCGTTTGCATGCTCATAGCAGTAAACCAGCCCAAGGACGCTAGAAAGCTACAGACACTAACGCGAAAGGTCAGACCGACTCTCTCCCACATGGCAATGAGCGTTTTGCGGCTAAATAGACTGAGGTACAGCAGCATAATCACACATTGAAAGCCAATTACACTCAACAACACCCACGCCGCACGATGCAAAGTCGGTAAATCACTTAGCTCTAAACTGGCTTCACGAACCAATAAAGAGGTAATTGCAAAACTTAATCCACTTCCTACACCAATGCATAACGTTGGCAGAGATAATTTTTGTCGTTGAGAACCTTTGCTTAAAAGAAAAACGGCAACACCACCAACCAAAACACCAATCCAACCAAATAAACTTAAATGTTCACTTAAGAAAATCACCCCAACAATGGCCGCAAATATGGCTTCACTTTTCGCTAAACCGACGCCGATGGCATAATTCTTTTGTTTGAAAAGTAAGACCATTAAAATCGTCGCTAAAATTTGACTTAGTCCTGCAATCACCACATAGACCCAAAACATAGGTGTAAATGTGGTTACCTGACTCACAGGCTGTTGTTGGTACAGCACAAATAAATAAATGCAGGCAAATGGGAGCCCAAAAATAAACCGAGCAAGGGTGACACCATACACATCAACAGTGGTACTGAGTTGTTTTTGAAATGCATTGCGCCATGACTGCATAAAAGCAGCCATTAAAGTGAATAAGATCCAAACTGGAAACATAAGAAAGGTGATTTAACGGTGGATGCCTCATCAATTTACGCTTTTATTGAATTGAATGCGACCCAACACGGCTAGATTATTCATTGAACTTGGTTATAGATTCGTTGAAAAAAATTTATTTAAAAACCTGATATTAAGAACTAGGTATGTATCGAAAGATAATTTTTTATAAAAAACGCAAAGGCATGTTACCTTTGCGTTTTGCACTTTACCAACATTTAGTTAGTGACTTACATCAAGTTAGCTTTCTAGTAATACAGCACCAAATTGCTCACGTAGATCTTTTTTCAGCATTTTACCTGTTCCACTCAAAGGAATAGCATCCACAAAAATCACTTTATCTGGCACCTGCCATTTAGCAACTTTATCTGCATAATAATCCAAAATTTCTGTATCAGATAAATCGACATCTGGCTTTTTAATTGCAATTAATACAGGACGCTCATCCCATTTCGGATGGGTCGCTGCAATCACTGCCGCCATAGCAATTTTAGGATGTCCCATAGCCAAGTTTTCTAACTCAACGGAAGAAATCCATTCACCGCCCGATTTGATCAAATCTTTTGAACGGTCACTAATTTTTAAGAAACCATCTTCGTTCAGGGTTGCAATATCCCCGGTATCAAACCAACCATCTGAGGTTAATGCAGATTCTGTTTTGCCAAAGTAATTGCCAATAATCCAATGCCCTTGGATCTGCAAATTACCCGTCGTTTCGCCATCACGTGCAACTTCGTGTGTACCGTTTTCTTCATCGGTAATACGTAAATCGACCCCAAATGGTGGACGACCTTGAGACAATCTTACTTGTAATTGTTCTTCTTCAGATAATAATAAATGTTTGGCTTTAAACTGGTTTGAAGAACCTAATGGACTGGTTTCAGTCATCCCCCAAGCATGAATCGTTTCACAGTTAAATTGTTCTTTAAAGACTTTCAACATCGCAGGTGGGCAAGCAGATCCACCAACCACATTTCGCACTAAACTTTGGAGCTGACTGCCCGCTTGCTGCGCAGCATTGATTAATCCCTGCCAAATCGTTGGAACACCCAATGCAACAGATACTTTATAATCATCAATCATTTGCGTCAGGCTTGCTCCATCTAAACCTGGGCCTGGCAGCACTAAGGTGCAACCCACCATAGCCGCAGCATATGGCGTACCCCATGCATTGACATGGAACATCGGCACAACAGGCATCATAATATCTCTCGCTGAGATATTTAATGAATCTGGCATACAAATCGCATAACTGTGTAAGACTGTTGAACGATGACTATACAACACACCTTTAGGATTGCCTGTGGTACCCGAGGTATAACATAAAGAACTAGCCGATAATTCATCTAATTCTGGCCATGTATAGTCTGCAGATTGCCCCGCGATAAGTTCGTCATAAAACTTCACATCTGGCACCGCTTCGACAATTGCTGCATCTGGTGCATCTAAGCAAATAAAATGTTCAACAGATTTTAATAGTGGTTTTACTGCTTTGATTAAAGGCAAAAAGGTTTTATCAAATAACATGACGCGGTCTGCGGCATCATTGATGATAAAAATTAATTGTTCTGGAAATAAACGCGGATTAATGGTGTGACAAACATAGCCGCTACCTGAAATAGCGTACCAAGACTCTAAATGACGGTGGTTATTCCAAGCGATGGTCGCAACACGATCCCCTAAATTTAAACCGAGTGATGCAAGAACATTGGCAAATCGTTTTGAATTTTTATGGACTACACCCCAAGTGGTTTTCGTAATCGTTGTGTCTGTATTTTTTGAAATGACTAAACTATCCGCATGATAGCGACCCGCATGTTCAATCATGCTACTAATCAAAAGCGGTTTAAACATCATATTACCAAGCATTCTTTGCTCCCACATTCATCCATATTGAGTTGTTGTTTTTCCGCACTGTCTTGCAGATTTTTTAAAACTTTGTACCATGTCAAAAGTGATTATTCTTTATCGACAAGGTTGAAAGCAGTAGATATGAAACGCATATCCAAAACTGATTCTTATGTTTTAACCTTAATTGATTTTAGAATCCACTGTTTTATTGCTCAAAATATGAATGCTTTAGTGGTATAAAATGCAAAAATTAAAGCTTTAGACCTATTCAAAATATAGTCTTATTTAGTTATAACACTGCTGCTTTAAAAATGTCGTTTTCAGTTATCAAATAATCGACTGAGTCAATTGGTATAAAAAAACCCAGTCTAGATACACTGGGTTCATTCGTTGCATTAGCCGTTTTAGTTAAGTTGAAATAGTTACAGCACTTCAAACTCAATACGACGGTTTTTCTTACGACCTTCAGGCGTAGCATTGTCTGCTACAGGCTTATTTGAGCCCATCCCTTCAGTACTTAAGTTCGCCGCCGCAATATTCTTTGAAATCAGGTAGTTTTTAACTGCATTAGCACGATCTTGGCTTAAACTTAAGTTTTTCTCAGGATTCCCTGAGCTGTCTGTGTGACCAATAATTCGTACTTTTTTCCCACCGACGCGATTCAGTGCGATAACCATTTCATCTAAGATCTGTACCCCAGATGGTGCTAAAATCGCGCTTCCAGATTCAAATTCAATAATACGATTACGTAAAGCCGCATCAATAATGGCCTGTTCAGCCTGATTGACAGAAAGCTGTGCATTGAAACGAAAAGGTGCTGTGACCAAAGACTGAAACTTGGTGGTCGTGGGTTGGATATCATCTTGATTTGACATCTTTCCACTTAAATCGACTTGCGTTCCGCGTACAGAGAGTTTCCCCTGTTTTACTTTCTTTAAGTCATCATTAATCATCTGGCTTACGCTATTGCCCCAACCATTGGGTGCAGTAACCGCTCGAACCTGAATTTTATCAACCACATTTGCCTGACCATAAGTCAAATAGGCTTTATTTAATATTTCTTGCTTGGTTGCTTCATTCGGTACAGCGCCTTCAATCACAATAGGCTCTGCCCAGAGCAAAGCCGAACAGCCTAAAATGCACACACTCGCAAGAAATTTGGGCAACATTGGTAAGATTCTTTGCATCATTATTCTTCTATAAAAGTCTGTCTAAAAAGTTTAATGCCATGAATAAGGCTGATCTGACGCTCACTCAAAGACTGTTCCAAAACGGCTAAGCCTGCATTTTGTTCAAGATAAGGATCAATCCAACTGGCATCGATCAGGGAAACCCAATGATCACTTTGCATATTTTGGGTGAAAACATCACTGAGTGCAGTAATATCAGCACCTTGAAAACCAAACAGTAAAACAGGTGAATCACTGTGTAGGATGCTAATGAGTAACTCAGCATCTTGGTTTTCGACAAAGCGACTAATCAAATTGACCCAAAAAGCCGCGATTTCATAGCAGTAACTAATATTATTGATTGGTAAGATCAGCACTTTATTCAACCTAGACGTGCCCTGATGAATAATCGGTTGTAGCAGCAAACCGAGACCAATCATGCTTTGCGCCAACTGATAAGGCGTAAAATTCAATAAACGTGCAAATGAATGCAAAGTATGGTGCTCATAAAAAGAAGAGGTTTCTTCTGTTCCGAACACTTGGATTTCGTTATTCAGTTTGCCTAATTTATCGAGCAAAATATCGGGATCGCGAATAGAACGCATCACTCGGTTACGCTGATATAAGTCAATTAAGGTTTGTTTATAACGATATGGTGCATACAAAATATTATCGAAAGGATCATCGATTTCTAGCAGATGAGCGAGCACCATTGGAAATTGACGCTTTGAACTGTCTTCACTACTAATCAAATTGGCAACCAAAAAACGCTTATCTTTTGGACTGGCAATAAAGAAATCTAATGAAGGCAGTGAGTTATACGCTGCATTAAAATTGTCTGAACGCATAGCGAACTCAAGCGCCTCCGTGATCCACTGATCGATTAACTGAATCAGTGAATATTGTTCACGGCTCTTTAAGAAGTCACCACGAGCTGGACATTTTCCATAATACAGCGGTGTCGTTCTCACTTCATACATCGTCACACTCCTTGTTCTTTTGCACGAATGCCACCGCTCTCATTTTTAAATTCATCATCATGGTGTTGCTGTTCCTTGTACAACACTCATCGGTGAAGTCGCTGGTGGCGCTACAGGCGCTTGTCCTGCAGGCATCGTTTGCGCTGCGACGACACGAACACCTTTATTCGTCACCACTTGATCAACAAGAGTCATACCTGAATAGCCTGAACCTGTAGTTGGGCCAGATGCGTTACCACTAATTAAACGGAAATTTACTTTAACAAACACTTTTGGATTTTGTTTGCTACGCCACACCATTTCAAATGAATTACCATTTTGTGTACGCTGAGCGCCTTCAACCAATCGGTTAATACCATATTCACCCGGCTCATCAAAAATCGTATGCGTTTGACCTTCCAAGTCAATTGCAGTAATACGTGCACCCGGAATTGCCCCTTTATTTGGCCAAACGAAGTTCACCCATTGCTGAACACCGTTTTCATACACCATACGCTGACCATCAATATCAATGGTATATGAAAGCAACTGTGTATTTTCTAATGGGAAGAACTGGAAGTTCGATTGATTGGTTGCCGCAGGTGCTGCTTGACTCAATTCCCCTGTAGCAACGCCATTACTTGGCGCAACATAGCGTTGGAAGTTCGCTACAAATTGTGGATTTAAACCAATGCCCAAATCTTTCCATGTTTTCGTGGTTAAGGTATAGCCTCGACGAATCACCAATGGATCCAAATATTCTTTTACAAAGCGAGCGATACTTCCGTTTTCACCAAAAATTTGGCTAATTTCATTACTGGTCGCTTGTAAAGTAGCATTGCTATTAAATGGATATTTAGGTGCAAGATTGGTTGTAAATGGTTGATACGCTTGCATTGCCCATAACTTATTAATTTCGTTTTGAGCTGGGATCAGTAATACTTCAAATGACTGGGTCACCGGCTGCATAAAGAGCTTTTGAATCAACTGCTGGTCTAATTCATTCAGACCCACAGACATTTTTTCATCCACAAATTTTTGTGTGCTATTAAAGACTGAGCTTTGATCATTGATGGTTTGTTTCACCAATGTCATGCTTGCAGGTCCCATATCACCGCCACTCTTCAAATCATTGAACTTACTACGTACTTGACTCAAAGACAGCATGTATTCATCTAAAATAGATTTGTTTTGCTGATCATCACGCTTACGAACTAGTTGATAGAACACATCAAATTCTTTTGCAATAACACCTTGACCGGCTTTAGAAGCAACTTGCTGTGCCTGCTGCGCATCATCACGGCTGAGGACTTTACGTTTAAACCACGCAATAAAACCTTTCTGAGGCGCAGCCAGTTCTGCTTGAACAATTGGATTATCCCAACTGGTTTCTTTCGCAATACGGTCCACCACTTTACGAATTGGCGAATTCTCAGGTTCACCTAAAATATCGATAAAACGTGACTGCTGAGCGACATCTGCGCCTTTGCCATAATGCACAGCATTTAAGAATTTACGCCATTCAGCGATATATTCCTGCTTATAAAGTTCGGTTAGCTGTTTACTGATCTGATCTGGACTACCACTAAACGTCAGGTCATCAGAACGATTGGTATTGAGTACCCAATCTTGAGTATCCGTCGGATTATTCGCAGCTTGGTTAATCGCATCTTTTACATAATCATTCCAAGCTTGGTAAGTAAAGATACCCGGCAAGGCGTAACTACCCAACATGCTGTTTTGGCCTGTTTCACCTAATATTTGCTTCACTGTCACCGCAGGGAAACGTACCGAACCACGCATTTTAATTTCATTATAAACGCGGTCACGTGCAGGAATACCCATGGTAACAGCCGTCAATAATTGACGTGTTTGATCTACCAATAAAGGATCAGATTCCATTTGCGGAAACGCAGGATCAGCAGCTAAAGTCATCGCATAAGATAAAACTTGTTCGGCTTTTTGAATCATTTCCCCACGTGGCATTTGACCACGATTTGAATCTAACCACGAACGCCAGAAACGAGTAACCTGGTCACTCAAATGGCTCGATTCCATATATTTATGATTGCTCATCATCAAATACGCCTTCAGTGCATTATATGCATCCTGAGGGTTAGTATCCGATGGTTCTAAATAGGGCTGATTTGATTTCACCGCTTGAGTAATTTGCACATTGACGTGATTTTCTTTCAACGTCGCTTCATTGGCTTTGACACGTTGTAAGTACTGCGCCATATTTTGCTGAGATGGTGCTAATACAATTTGTTGAATACCTCGTAAATACTCAACTTTGAGTTTTTCACGAATTTTATTCCCTTGGTATAAACCAAAGCTATATTTCAAAGGACGATCTTCATCAAAATGATCGAGCTGCTGTAAATGCCCTTGTAATATCAGCAATGCATCCAATTGAGTCGAAAGCTCACTTCCGCTACGGCTTTCCATTTGCACAACTTTGTCTAAGTCAGCTTGAACTTCCGCCACGAGTTGTTGGTTATTACGATACGACCAAACCCATAACCCAAGCACCACAGCAACCAATAACAATGCAGCAATAAATGCCATAAAGCGCTGACGTTTACGTGCAGGATTGATATGTTGTTTAACTAGATTTTTATCTTTTAAAATGACGGTTGAAAAGAGTCCTTTTAAGAAATAACCATGGTCTTGCGAAACAGAATTCGTAGGAATGCCAAACTCACTATCCGTACTTTTCACCAAATGAAAGTCTTCAGCGATTTGCTCCGTCATTGGACTTTCAATCACACCTTCTTGCAACGCACTGGTGAAATAGAACCCACGGAATACCGGTTTAAACTGATAAGGGTTGTCTTGAAACAACGTACCAATAAAAGTTTTGAGCACTGGCTTTAAACTTTTAAACTCAAGTGGAAATGTCATTACACTTGGAGAAATATTTTGCGAATGACGACGACTCAAGTGCGTAGTACTGACGCTCTTCAAACCATCATATAAAATTGAATAATGCTTTTCGAACATCTCAACAGCATGTTCGGATGAGTCTGGATCATAAGGTAGTGTTGCACCCCAAACTTGATCAAATTCATCCTTATCATAACAATCAAAAAATTCTGTAAAGCCAGCAATCAAATCCATTTTTGAAAAAACGATATACACTGGCGCAAAAATTTCTAAACGTTCCGTCAAATCCTGTATACGTGCGCGTAAGTTTTTGGCTAATTTGATTGATTTTTCAGGACTTTGACTAACAAGCTCCGCCACAGAAACAATCACGATTAAACCGTTAATTGGTGCTTTAGAACGGTTTTTTTTGAGAATATTTAAGAAACCTAACCATTCTGAATGGTCTTCGGCATAAACAGAATATCGACCTGCGGTATCGAGTAAGACACCATCTGTAGAGAAAAACCAATCGCAGTTACGAGTACCACTTAGACCTGCCGACACCATTTTCTGATGAGTTTCTTCAAATGGAAATCTAAGACCAGAATTATAAATCGCTGAACTTTTACCCGCTGCTGGGTTACCAATCACCATGTACCAAGGTAATTCATATAGGGCTGCATTACCCTTTTTGTCGCCGAGTTTTGATTTACGGATAAGTTGAATCGAGTCTTTCATTTGCTGATTGATCAGCGCAAGTTCTTCTTTATTCTTTTGTTTGCCGTATTCAGCTTCATTATCTTTGGCAATCGCCTCAGCCAGCTCTTCGCCTTGCTGTTTATGACGATAATGCTGCACTAATTCATAAATACCCCACAGAATTAATCCGAGAATATAAACAGCAACCACAATGTAAAAAGTCTTTTGTGGAATCGAATTATGCATAGCCACAATGGCCACAAAAAATGACAAAGCCACCATCGCTTTAGGATTGGTGACGTACTGCCAAACATAACCGAGGATCGTATAAAATAGTGTGTTCACAATGTTCTCAATTTCGTCTTAATTCTAATTAAACAGTTTCTTGTTCAAGTTCATCTTCTACTGAAAATGCTTGAATAAAAGCAAATGTCGATTCTTGGTCTGTGCTATAAATCATGGCAGTTAACTCTTCTGGCAAGTGCATACCCAACATGAATCCAAAAATTTTTGCCAATTGCTGGGTATTTCCAAGATTCTGTTTTGTATATAAAAAATGATAGGTTTCAATCGCGGTTTCATTAAATTTATACTGTAATTTTTTCACCACTTTCATATCCGTTGCATCATCTAACATCAATAAAAAGGGTTGTTCTTGATCATACTGATCTAAATTATTCAGTGCTTTAAGCTCTAAATTACGTTTCAACTCAGGCTCATGTGCCACCACTTGTAGCACTTTATTTGGAGTTAAACCTCGAACTTGAACATCTGAAGCAGCCAAACACCAACTCGATGCAAACTCTGCAGCAATGTATTTTTCTTGTAACCACATCTTTTCATCAATCCATTCTTGGTCGATTTCAGAGTCAGCATTGAGAATCAAACTGACTTCAAACTTTTGTTTTGAAATCATCTCTAAAATGCTTAACCATTCTGAATAAGCGACTTGAGTGCCGATAAAATGTGGCTCGATATGAATTTGTTCGGGAATGATCGAAAATCCGTCAGATAGATACTGCTGAATAATTTGAGCATAATCATCATTCCATTGATGAATCAAATTATCAGCAAGCAAAATATGGACATTTAAACGATTTAAACGTGAAACTTGCTGTGCATTGTTCGCCAAATGTTCTGGATGTTCATCTTGCGTATAATCTGGATCCACCCAACCCGGATGCATACGGTACTGATATGCCAATTCACTATCATAAAAGAGTGCTGATTGCTTCAGATGCTCAGCAATTAAAAATAGACTTTCAACGTGTTGCTCTAGTTGTTGCTGAATAAGTGACTGGATTCGTTTTTCACGCATGGTGATGGCACTATATTCATCCTCTGCTTCTTCATTAGTGAGTTCATCTAAATCTTTGATTCGAAATGAAAGAACAGGCAAACCGTATGCATTAAATAACTTATCATCGAGTTCAGGACTTTTGAATTGTTGAATATCTTGGATAATTTGTTCGTTTTCACCAAAACTATGCCAAGCCGCTGAAGAATAAACATTTAAACGAAATTGCTGTACATCAATAGGCTTCGGTTTTGCTTGTTCAATGGCCTCAAGTTGTTGTTGCTCAGCTTGTTCTTCTGCACGTTTTTCAGCTTCAAGTTTTTTTTCTTTTTGATGTTGAATGCCCTTGTAAAGCAAATAAGGCGACAAAATAATTGCACATAAAGCTAAAGGAAGAAGTAAAAAGTATGTGACTAAATCGAAAGCCGTCGGATCATAGCCTGTATCTCGCCAGTAAAAAATCACGAAAGCAGTACACAAAACAAAAAGCGTACTAAAGGTTCCAATTATTAATTTCAGCATTATTTTGCATTCCCCATTAAGGCATAACAGGTTTCTGTATTATCGACCTGTTTATTCGGCTGTAAAAATGCTCCCTGAGCTAAACCAATTCCGCTCAAAGAATTTAAACACACCGGTTTTATTTCTTCTTTTTGTAAAATTAAGCGCACATCCACCATTAATGTTGGACTACACCAAGTTTGAATCATTTGTTTTAATTTTAGGCTGCGTGCCTGATTCGGTAAAAATGTTAAATAATCTTCATGATTTAAAGGTCCAATCACGATTTCAATTTTTTCGTCAATCTGTTGAATCTTCTCACCACAAAAAGTATTCAGCCCCAATAAGCTCGGCTGAGATCCACCTAAACATGTTCTCTGATCTTCTTCAAATACAAAAGTTTCAGGGATAAATTCTCGAATATCAAATTTCTGCTTAAAGATACAATTCAGCATGGTTTTTAATGCATAAGCTGTATTGTTTTGCCCCTGCATTAAACCTGAGAATTCAGCAAAATAATCATCTAAATCTGGCTGATCATGCTGGCTACGGATATAACCATTTAATGCATGTAAAATATCAAGATAGTGATTATCCTGCTCGATTTCATAACGAATAGGTAAATGATAATTTAAACTGGCATCAACATAATGTGCTGTTAATTTATGATTAAACAGCCCTAAAAACTTTTGTGTTTCCTGTCGCTGATGTCGCCCGCTGAGCTTAATCTTATTGGTATAGCTATAAGGTAATGCACCTTGAATACCCGTTAAACCCACCATTAAATTTGTCAGTTCAACTTTCTCATCGTTGAACTCTAAACTTTCAATTTCAGTATTCGGGAAGTTCAGATTTAGTGAACTATTAAACTCAAAGTCATTTGCCCAATGGACTTGAGCCGCTCCATAAGGTGCATGTCTTAACAAACGAGTGGCTTGAACAAACTCGTAGGCTTTCGGTTCTTGGAAAAGTCCGTCAATTACAGAGCTTTCTTGCCACCAACGTTCTGCACGCATTGGTATAACTCCTGTTGACTATTTGCATCAAAAACCGAGACATCGACAAAGCTGTTCATATTGACTTTTAAATTAAAGATATGGGCCAGCAATTGACTAAATATATACAGGCTATGTCCTCTAAATATATCCGCATCAATATCGAGCTGTACTTTTAAACCTCTGACAAATAATGGAAATGGTTTACTATCCACAAGTTTTTGCGTGGTAGAAAACTGAATCTTTTTTATGGAGTCGATAATAATTTGGTTTTCTTTCGATTTAGGTAAATTATACAATTCCAAAAGTTCTTTAATATGAGAGACCGCATCGCCTTTCATTAAAGACATATTATTCAAAGATAAATGGGAAATGACCCGCCACTGTTCTTGTTTATTTTGCTCAAAATAATACGGTAACGACGGTCGTTTGAGCATCAGGGCACGACGGGCCAAATTACTATCATTCAGAGTTAATGCATTCTGATCTTTATTATAACTTTCGTAAGGTAACTCACGATTACTACATAGTAGTTCAGTACTAATAAAATCGGACTGAGTGCTATGTGGGTCTAAAGCACGAGATATGATTGAATAGTTTAATTCCTGATGTTTATTCTTCATCTGCTGCGGATTTAAACTATAAAAAAACTGGACTTTATCCTGATGATAATGACTCATTGCAAAAAAAGGCAGTACCGGATAATACACTTCATCTTGGTTACTTTTTTCACGCACCATATTCATTTTTAAAATGCTATAGGCTTGAAAATATTCAGGATGGTGTGCATCTGTCACCAATGGATATTCCATTCGCTTATGATTAATCTTTTGCGGCTCTGCTTGTTTATTGAAAAGATTAACAATTGGTGTAGCAAACAATTTAAAATTTGCAGCATTTAATTCAGAATAATTTCGAATCGCTGCTTGATCATTTAAATTGAGTTTAAAGTGCATTTGAACATCAAATTCACTATGTTCTAAACTTAAAAACTTAATGAAATCTAGATTTAGATTTAAAAAATTGAATTTTTCAGGAACACAAAAATATTCCATCAGTAAACGATATGCATGATGTGTATGTTGATCGATAGGTAGAACACTTTGAACTTCATCAAAGCCCATAATTTCAAATGGATTGGCAATATCAAAAATGTGCTGCCCCACACGAATCGAAAAACTTGTAGTTGATTTAAAAATACTATCTAAAACCTGCAAAGGAAAATTAGAAATGGCATCTAAAAAGATCGGTAAAGTTTCATTTTTGAGTAAAGCGTGCTTATTTGAAAATATTTCAAATCCTAAGCTCAATGTAGCATTTTGATTTAAATGCATATGTGCCGATGGATGAGTTTTAAAATTGAGCTGTTTTAATTGAATCGGTAATAATGTGACTTCTTGCACCGTCTGATATTCACATTGAACACCACGCGTACTTTTGGCTTTTAGACTGGTTGCCTTTGGAATAACGTGTCGATCTGTTAATTGCTTAATTTTATTAATATCTTCGAAGCTTACTACAGAACATGCAGGAAATGGTTTTAAATATTGAGGAAACATCACCTCAAAAATTGATCGGGTAAAAACGTCATAACTATCTGCAAGTTTTTTATCAATCCGTGCAGAAATTAAAGAAAAGGCTTGAATTAAACGCTCAATATGCGGGTCATCTATTTGTTCTTGGTTTAATGACAAACGCTGGGCGATTTTGGGGTATTTACTGGCAAACTCACGGGACTGTTGTCCAAATTCCTGTAGTTGCTTTTCGTAATACGGTAACAGCTCTTCAATCACAGATAACCCACTTCATTAAGCTCTTGGAGAAATAACATATTGTTGTGTTGTTGGTTTTAATAAGGCATCAAAAATAACTGGTTCGTATAAAGGATGAATATTTAAATATGCCTGAATACTTAAACATAGTGCCCCCATATTATGGCCATCCATGAGCATTTCGACTCGAATCTGTTTTAAACGCGGTTCATGTGCAGCAATCGATTGCTCAATTGACTGGCAAATTTTGTCGCGATCCGATGGATTTGCTGTCGATAAGCCCACAAAATCGATAATGCCAAATTGCAAAATAGACTTTTTTGCTAATGGAAAGTCATCAATCAGTTCATCTAATTTTGCCACACGACTATTGAGGAGATCCTCTAAATCGGAAGCAACAGATTCACGAAGTTCTTGCAAAGACAGACCTTGAGTCTGCTGAGCATCAGCTGGTAATAAGCGGTCAAATAATGTCGTTCTAAAACCATAAGGATAAAGCTGATCAAGATTCATATCTTCTTATAAATATTTAAAAAAATGAAAATAGAGGCTACCCAAGTTAGCCTCTATCTGAATCCATCTATTACGCTGCGTATGAAGCAGTGTTGTTAGATAATGACCACTTCTTAGTAACAGCACCTTTCGCAGTACCGTTAATATCTTGTTGGTTATATGTCCACTCTACTGCAGCATATTTCAAACCAAATGATTCGTGTGGAACACCTTCATCATTTACAGTTGGAGTCACGCTAGAAACCAACACATGTTTCAGTTTGATTTGAAGATATTTAATACGTTTGTCGCCATTCGCACGGTAGAAATCAATTTGAACTTCATCAAATGTATAACCTGCTGAACATGCTTCCCAAAGTTTAGGGCTTGTCGCGTCTAAATCTTTAACAAAAACCATGTCAGAATGCTCTACACGTTCTGCAGTGTGACCACCCACACTTGAAGAAGTCGCAGATTTAGGTTGACGGATGTTATGCGTCCAAGAGTTTACTTCTAACCAACTCTTGTGCTCTGCATCACGAGATTCGCCGTCTACTTTGTACTTACCACGAAATTGAATGTATATATCTTTCATTGTTCTGAATACCTATTTATTTAAAGTTATTATAGTGTTGACCCAAAATTAATTTGAGGACTGAGGTAACTCGGTCACAAGTCGTAATGAAACAGACAACTCATCCAACTGGAAATGTGGTCTTAAGAAAACCACAGATTTGTAGTGACCAGGCAAAGCTGGATTTTCTACAACTTTTACAGAAGCTTCACGCAATGGATACTGAGCTTTAGCTTCTTGAGATGCACCATCATCGAGTAATACATATTGCGATAACCATTCATTTAAGAAGGTTTCAACATTACCCGCTGATGCAAAACTACCCACTTTGTCACGCATCATTGCTTTTAAATAATGTGCAATACGTGAAACTGCCATGATGTATTGGATCTGGCTAGACAATGCAGAGTTGGCATTTGCTGTATCGCTATCATATTTTTTAGGTTTTTGCGTCGATTGCGCACCGAAAAATGCTGCGTAATCCGTATTTTTGCAGTGTACCAACGGAATAAAACCAAGGTCACTCAGTTCTTTTTCACGACGGTCAGTAATGGCAATTTCAGTTGGGCATTTAAAGACCACTTCGCCATCATTGGTTTTGAACGTATGGACAGGCAAGCCTTCAACTAAACCACCACCTTCTACACCACGAATCGCAGCACACCAACCATGCATATCAAATGCATTGGTTAAACGCGTACCAAAGGCATAAGCCGCGTTCATCCATAAATATTCATTATGATTTTCACCTGAAACTTCTTCAACGAAGTTAAATCCTTCAGTGGCAATGCCTTCTTTTGGATCATATGGCAAACGACCCAATACACGTGGCATGGTCAACGCAACATAACGTGCATCGTCACTTTCACGGAATGAACGCCATTGTACATATTCTGCTGTTTCAAAGATTTTAGATACATCACGCGGACGATCAATATCAGTAAAAGACTCTAGTCCCAACATATTCGGGCTAGCAGCCGAAATAAACGGTGCATGTGCAGCCGCAGCGACATGTGAAATTTGCTCAAGCAAATACATATCAGATGGAGTACGGTCAAACTCAAAGTCACCAATCAATGTTGCATAAGGCGCACCACCGAATGATCCATATTCTTCTTCATAGATTTTTTTGAACAACGTGCTTTGGTCAAAATCGGTCGCACCTTGGAAATCTTTAATCAATTCTTTTTTCGTCGTATTTAACATACGAATTTTTGTTAAAGAATTTGAAGGTGTTTCTTGGCAGAAATAATACAAACCACGCCATGTCGATTCAATTTTTTGAAATTCAGCATGGTGCATAATTTTACTTAACTGAGATGAAATCAACGCATCAATTTCAGCAATACGCTTATCAATTGATAAAGTCATATTGTCCGAAACGGTGATGGTACCTGCCATGACTTCTTTGGCAAGTTCACCGATCAGACTTTTTGCACGATCATGTTCTTGATCTGTACGCGCAATACGACTTTGTTCAACAATTGAATCTAAAAGCGAATATTCTTCAGTTGCTTCAAGGTTTGCAGCAGTTGCAGTATTAAAATTACTCATTTTCTGCCTCCACACTCAACTTACGAATTTGATCAGTGTTATGTAACACTTCATCCAGTAAATCTTCTAAGCGTTCATTATTTGAAATTTTATTACGCAAGTCAGACAGACGCTCACGCGCGGCAACTAACTTTTGTAATGGATCAACCTGTTGTACAACTTGCTCTGGAGTGAAATCAGCCATGCTCTTAAATGTAAGATCTACCGACATTTTTCCACCGTCTTCAGTCAAGGTATTCTCAACTTGAAAATTAGCACGTGGCGCTAAAGACTCCATTACTTCATCAATATTATCTAAATCAACATTAATGAATTTCTTGTCTTTTAATTTGGTTTTCTCTACTTCAGATGCCGCAGAGAAATCACCTAACACCCCAACAACGAATGGTAATTCTTTAATTTCTTTACCGTCGCCAACTTCAACATCGTAAGTCAATTGAACACGAGGAGGACGAATTCGTTGAAGTTTTTTCTGTACACTTTCACGTTTTGCCATGAGTGCTTTTCCTTGTTATTTATTTTTCAATGTATCGAAAGGTGAACCACCAGTAGCAGGTTTTTTCGCTGTAGTCTGCGGTTTTGCTGTCGTGGTGGTTTTCTTTTTACTTGCTGCTGTAGTCGTTTGTTTAGGCTTGGTAGACGCTGTATTGGTTCGTTTTTTAGTAGGTATCGTCTGTTTAGATTTCACATTGCTCGAAGATTCAGTGCTTTTTTCACGAACATCTGCTGCAGTAGACGTAAATTTATCAATCGTCGGCTGAATATAACGAATATTATCCGACAACACTTTGGCAGGAGAATAGGTCTGTTCATCTAGAGTACGATTTTCATTACTCCGCATATGATTCAGCGCATTATAAGAAATAGCGATACCTGCTAAAAAAGTGACATCAGTAAGTTCAGGCGACTGATAGTTCTTTTCTCGCAGCAGATTGACCGCTTGCAATGCTTTTAAATTGTAACCATTAGCTTGATATTTTTTGGCAATATCTACAAAAATTTCATTTTTTAAGTTCTCATTTTTCTTATTCTTTTTGTCACATAACTGATTATAAAAACCAATAATCTCTGGATCTGTATCACCTACTGCCAGTGGATAATCCTTTAAACAGGATTTTTTCACAGATGCCGCTTTATCTTTTGCAAAAACGGTTTGTGTTAAACTGGCTGCTAAAATTATAGGTAATAAAACACTAAATTTATTCAAAATTGCCTCTGTATTTCTACGTGCTAAAACTTAATTTATGTGGAGAAATCACCACTTATTTTCCCGTGGGTTTTCTCTTCATTTATCAAAATTAAAAATATGCTGCAGATTTAACAAAAAATAAGCACATAGAGTCAATACAAAAATGTGCTAAATACTCCAAAGTTTGTCGACTATTTGTTTTTTTTTGTTTCATTTTATAAAAAAATCTTTTTCCTTTTTTTATTTAGTCTGTATTATATCGCCTAGAGCAAGACACTAATAATATATAAAGTGTTGATTTTAAAGTTTTTATTTTTATAGCAAGAAAAAAGAGATCACAGTCAAACTTGTAAAATTTCGTACTGTGGATTCTAAATTTGATGAGTTATTTATGAATAATTTAAAAGTTTTAATTACTAAACTTTCACCTCACGCCCGCATTTCACTCGAAAAATCAGCCAATACATGTATTTCACAGCAAAATTATGAAATCGAAATTGAACATTTTTTACTCGAATTATTAACCTATAACAATAAAAATGACCTCCAAATACTCTTAGAAAAATACAAAGTTTCTGCAGACGGTTTGGCAGATGACCTCAAAGAAAGTATTGCTCAACTACCAAAAGGAAATACGCGCACCCCTATTTTTGCCCAATCCATTGTGCGCTTACTTGAACAAGCTTGGTTATTAGCATCCGCTGAACAAAATCCACAAATTCGTAGTGGTCATTTACTTGTTGCACTGCTTACCGCGCCAGATTTATACCAAATCGCAGCAAGAGCTTCTTCTCTATTCGATTTATTACCTATCGATACGATTAAACATAAATTTTTAGATCTTTGCCTAAAAAGCATTGAAAATGAAGATTTAGCAACTGCATCACCAGATGAAAAATCAGCAGCACAAACGAATGCAACTACGCCAGTTAAAACACCAGCTCTAGACCAATACACCATTAATCTTACTGAAAAAGCTAAAAATGGTGGCATTGATCCTGTGATTGGTCGTGAGTTTGAAATCCGCTTAATGCTCGATATTTTGATGCGTCGTCGTCAAAACAATCCGATTTTAACGGGTGAGCCTGGTGTTGGTAAAACGGCCGTTGTTGAAGGTCTTGCATTAAAAATTGCAACCAACCAAGTTCCAGATGCTTTAAAAAATGTCAGCATTCATACTTTAGATATGGGCTTACTACAAGCGGGTGCCAGTGTTAAAGGTGAATTTGAAAATCGCTTAAAACAAGTCATTCATGAAGTTCAAGCCTCTGCACATCCAATCATTTTATTTATTGATGAAGCACACACGTTGATTGGTGCGGGTGGTCAAGCAGGTCAAAATGATGCAGCAAACCTGTTAAAACCGGCGCTTGCACGTGGTGAGTTAAGAACCATTGCCGCAACCACATGGGCTGAATATAAGCAGTATTTTGAAAAAGATGCCGCATTAAGCCGACGCTTCCAAGTAATTCAGGTTGAAGAACCGACTGAAGAAGTCGCAATCGATATGCTACGTGCCATGATTCCCGTGATGGCAAAACATTTCAATTTACAAATTGACGATGAAGCTATCGTTACTGCAGTCCATGCATCACACCGTTATATCACTGGCCGTCAATTACCTGATAAAGCGATAAGTGTCTTAGATACGGCTTCTGCACGTGTAGCTTTAACGCAAAATGCACAACCTGTAAAATTGGATCAACTTCAAGCTCAATTACATAATTTGAAGCTTGAATTGGCGATTCTTGAAAATGAACATAAGAATATTCCTATTCACCACGAACGCATTGAAAGTGTAAAAACACAAATATCCGCGCTTGAACAAGAAATTCAGTCGACAGAAACGCAGTGGAAAAAAGAACTCGAAATCGTTCAACAGATTAAAACGCTTGAACAAGAGTCCGAGCAAAAACCAGAAAATATTGAAACTTTAAGCAATATTCGTAACCAACTGGCAACTTTACAAGGTCAAACGCCGCTGGTTTTTGAACGTGTAAATGCTCAAATTATTAATGAAATCATTTCAGACTGGACCGGCATCCCTGTTGGTAAAATGGTTAATGATGAAATTCAGCAAATTTTGAAGCTTGAAGCACAGTTAGAACAACGTGTGATGGGTCAAGATTATGCACTGCATCAACTGGTACAAGGCATTAAAACCTCCAAGGCAAAATTGGAAGATCCAAATAAACCTCAAGGCGTTTTCATGCTGGTTGGCCCAAGTGGTGTGGGTAAAACCGAAACTGCACTTGCGTTAGCAAACGAGTTATATGGTGGTGAGTCTCATTTAATCACCATTAACATGTCTGAATATCAAGAAGCACATACCGTGTCGTCTTTAAAAGGTGCTCCTCCAGGTTATGTCGGTTATGGCCAAGGTGGCGTACTGACAGAAGCAGTTCGCCGTAACCCATATAGTGTGGTTTTACTCGATGAGATTGAAAAAGCACACAGCGATGTTCAAGAGCTATTCTACCAAGTATTCGATAAAGGTACTTTGGAAGATGGTGAAGGTCGTGTTATTGACTTTAAAAATACCACTATCCTGCTGACTTCAAATGCTGGCTCTAGTGCCATTATGCAGGCTTGTTTAAATCAGCCAGTAGAAGAATGGCCGTCAGCAGAAGAACTTCTAGATGTATTAAAACCAGCTTTATATAAACAATTTAAGCCGGCATTTTTAGGTCGTATGCGTATTGTGCCGTATTTCCCATTGCACGATGATCTGCTCGTACGCATTATTCAGCATAAATTAGGCAAAATCACCGCGCGTATTGAAAAACAATATGGTACGCAAACACGTTATACCGATGATTTAGTCGAATTATTATTAAGTCGCTGTACTGAGGTCGATAGTGGTGCGCGTAATGTCGACAACATTTTAAATGCGACGGTCTTACCTGCTTTAGCCACTGAATTGTTGATGGCGATGAGTGAACAAAAGATTCCATCAGTCATTGAAATCGATGTCAAAGACGATGAAATTATTTATGTTTTAGATCCTAAAAGTAAACCTGCGAAAAAACGCAGCAGCAAAAAGACTAAAACCTTAGAAGCATAAGTTAGGAACGATGTAGAATATGAGTTTAGAGCTCGACGCTTTATTGCAACCGATTACGGATGATTTACCTTGCGGTAGTGATTTTTCATTTTCAAATGATTTTCATGCAATTAAAAAAGCTAAAACACAAGATGACCCGCTCTTGGATCAAGGCGACTGGATCGCAGAACCAAAACAGGCAGATTGGGGCTTTGTGCACCAAAAATCGTCAGATCTACTTCGCGAACATACAAAAGATATTCGCTTATATGGTTGGTTGCTTGAAGCGTGGACTCACATTCATGGTTTCGAAGGGATTGCCAAAGGGATTGAACTTACACAAAAAAGTTTGCAAGACTTTTGGCTACAACTTCATCCTGAAATTGAAGATGATGACCTTGATCAACGTCTAGGTTTATTACAAGGGATAATTAATCAAATCCCAACATTAATTAAATCAGTTTCAATCGTTCATGGCGCGGCAGCTTATTCCCTATCCGACTATGATCGACTACTTCATGTTCAAAACCAAAGACGTAAATCCAACCATGAAGATGATGATCAAGAAGAGTCTTTTAATGGTATGGAACAGTTTGAACATGCCTTGTTCAATACGTCAAAATCAATTCAATACCAGTATTACCAACAGTTTTTAGATATTTTAAACCATTGGGAAAACTTAAAAACGACTCTTGATGATTTGATGGGTTTAGATGCGCCAAGCTTTGCTGGCATTGACTCTCAAATCGAAATGATTCACTTGAGCTTAAAAAAAATCTATAAAGCAGATGCTTTTATCAATTCATCGAGCGCTGAACAGGTTCAATCAAATTCTCCAATTGAAAGCCAGACACTTTCCACTGTAACTTCCGTGCAGAATGATATGCAAATAATACAACAACAGCATACACAGCAGTTTAAACCTCAAGTGCAAAATCATCTTGAAAATCGTGAACAAGCCATGAAAGTCTTGCAAGATATTGCTGACTATTTTCAAGTGAATGAGCCGCATAGCCCTGTCAGTTATATGCTGCAAAAAACCATTAAATGGTCACAAATGCCTCTACATGAATGGTTAACTCATGTGATTAAGGATGAAAACCCTCTTGAAGCTGTACAAGAAATGTTAGGTGTTCAGCAACAAAGCAATGAATCGAATAGCGACTGGTAAAAACAATGTTTAAAGCAGAAAAAATTTTATGGGGTGAAGGATTATTTTTACGCCCACAACACTTTCAATTACAAGATGCTTATCATGAACAGCGTTTAAACCATACGGTTCGCGCAACGATACCGTTCGCTTATGGTATTCAAAGTTTAATTTTTGATGAATCGCAACTCAGTACCAACACATTAGCTTTGAATAAAGTCGAAATGATTTGGCAAGATGGTGAGATTTATCAAGCACCTGCACAAGATTTATTACCTGAGCCTGTACTACTTGATTCATTAAATTTACGCGGTGAAATGCAAATTTATTTAGCATTACCGATTGTTCAACCGAATAAACGAAACGTCAATTTTGAAGAAAATACCCAATCGAGTCGCTATCATTCACATTTGACTGAAACTCATGATTTGTTTACAGATGCGACGGCTGCTGAAATCACTTTATTACGCCGCCGTGCAGAGTTTAAAATCTTTGAATTAGGCCAAGAACCACAGCACAATCTTGATGGTTTTCTTTACATGCCTATAGGCCGAATCAAGCGCCAAAGTTCAGGTAATTTTGTCTTAGATTATCAATTTATCCCACCAATATTACATATTAGTTCGTGTGATTCGCTGATAACTGGGCTCAAACGAACGCTCAATATCATCAAGGCTAAAATTAAAACCATTCAATCGAATAATCGTGAAAACGAACAAAAGTTAATTGAATTCCGTTCAGGCGATATTGTGTCGTTTTGGTTGGTTAATGCGCTAAATACTGCGCATGCAACATTAAACCATTTATTGCAATATCCAATGATTCATCCTGAACGTTTGTATTTTGAATTATTACGTCTGACAGGTTCCTTGCTCACCTTCTCGACAGCTTACGAAGTAGATCAGCTTCCACAGTATCAACATCATAATTTGCAAGAAAGTTTTGCTCAATTAGATGTGATTTTACGTGAGTTGCTCGATACGATTATTTCAAATCGATATATCAGTATTAACTTGAAAGAAACCCGTCAATCCTACTGGGTTGGCAGTCTTGAAAGTGACAAAATTACTCGCGATTCGCGCCTGTATCTAGCTGTTTCAAGTAGCGTGATGCCTACACATGACATTATTTCTTATGTACCGCTGCGCTTTAAAGTCGGCAATACTGTCGATGTTGAACAGCGAGTCATGGCGGCCTTACCTGCTGTACCATTGCAACATATGATGCAAGTGCCAACAGCAATTCCGGTACGTTCAGGTGTGAGTTATTTTGAAGTTGAGCCAAATAATGATTTGTATCAACGTATGCTTGATTCTGAATCCATCTGCGTTTACATACCAGCTGGCTTCCAAGATATCTCGATTGAACTTATTGCAGTGATGAATGGTTAAGGAGCAATCATGAATATTTCAAATAATGCCCCTTCACTTTTTGACGATGGTCAAATTGGATTAGGCTCTTCAAAACCAAGTGCTGAATCGAAAATCAACAGTTCAACCAATTTAGTTGATCTACTGCATGATGGTTTTTACATCGTATTTTTACTCAAAAATCAATATGTTCCATCCAGCCCTGAAAGTTTCAGGACAAAAATTATGGATCTATTAAACCGATTTGAAAGCCAAGCCCGTAAGCTTCAATTCAGCAATGAAGATATCACGGACGCAAAATATGCCTATTGCGCTTTATTAGATGAAACCATTGTCACCCAACAAGATGCACGTTTTTTTGATTTACAAAACAATTGGATGATGAATCCACTGCAATTAAGTCTTTTTGGTTCACAGCTAGCAGGTTATCGTTTTTTTGAAAATTTAGAGCAAATTCGTTCTAAGAATAAAGATCGTTTAGCAGCACTTGAAGTTTATCATTACTGCATGCTCCTTGGTTTTCATGGTAAATACCGACTTGAATCGATTGAAATGCTCAATTCACTCGTTGCACGTGTCGGTGATGAAATTGATTATATGAAAGGTAAAAAGGCGTTTTCGCCTTTCGCGGCACTGCCGGATCAAATTAAAAATATTATTCACCGTGAATTACCATTTTTTTGGATCATTATCTTTTGGGCATTGTTTGCTGTATTAGCATTTGGTGGACTGAAATATATGTTATCCAACCAAAATAATCAGGCGTTATCACAATATCAAAATGTCATAACTGCACCATCGGAACAGGCTTATATCACCATTCATTTACCATAAGACTTAGACACCATGGCAAACGAAAAATCGAATAACGTTAGAATTTTACAGTCAACTCAAAAGAATAATTTACCGCCTTTAGCTCATGCTGCGATTGGCTTTCTTGTTGGTGCTGCGGTCATTATTGTTGTTGGCCTGGGATATTTTTATCTAAGTTCTGACGATCAGCCTGCAAATACAGAAATGACTACTTCTGCCCCAACTGAAGATAAAGCTGAAACTGAGGCAACCATTGCACCCCGTCAAAGTGAAAATGAGCAATCTTCAGCTGAAAAAGCACTGCAAAGCGTTCATGCTACGGACGAAAAAGATCAGGATAATGGTTTATATTCGAATGATTTAGCTACTGCTTTCAATCATGGCAATATAGCTAAAGTGACTCAGCCTGTTCAAGCTGTAGCGAATAACCGTTCGCCTTTTGAAATTACCCAACCGCAGCGCCCTGTTGTAGCTGCTACAACAACCGTTAAACAACATATTCCAACTACATTAGTAAAACCAAAAGCTGCGCCAACAACAGCTAAGGTGACCAAACCTACAGAGCCTTCTACGAAAGCAGCAAAAGAAGAAGAACACTTTGAAGAACCGATGGGTGGAACGCAAATTTCTGAAACCAAACGTCCGAAAGTGGTTGCTGCAACAAACACTGCTAATGCGACTGTGAGCGCTACAGTTTCCCCATGATCATCTTTTTGGTTAGCTGTTTCTTTGTCTTAGCACTGGTGACAGTGCTTTGTTTTTCTTATGAACTCAGAGTTAAAGTTCAGGATTTTTTCTTTCAAATCATTCCACAAAGTAAAAAAAGAATTCAACACGCCAAAAATTTTGCTTATGAACTGAACTATGCAGCAGCACCACAACAAATTCAATCACACTGGCATTTACAACAATGGTGGATTTTATTTGCAGGCTTCTTACTGTTTGCCAGTATTTTATTATTTGCTTTTACTCGCCCGATTACTGCAAGTAAAGTGGAAGCGGATTATTTGCGTAAAGTCGACCCACAAATTTACGCCATGCTTGATGGACAGGTTTTAGATGCGCCTCCTGAGGTTGAAGAATATCTTATTCAAGAAGCGATCGCTGAAGAAGCAGCAATGATTGAGCAGCCATCTGTAATGGCATCAAGCTTTAACCCAGAAGTTCAAGATATCCATACGCATTCATACTCTACAGATGTACCTTCAGCAGATCGTAAATGGCATAAAATGAACCCACGTTATAAGCAGCGTTTATTGATGGTGTTTAAAATCATGCGTGAACAACATGGCTATGAAATGGTTTTACTCGAAGGTTATCGTAGTCCAGAACGTCAAAATAATTTAGCCACCAATAAAAATACCACTCGTGCCCGTGGCTTCCAAAGTTATCATCAGTTTGGTTTAGCAGCTGATGTTGCATTTAAACGCAATGGCAAAGTGGTCATTACTGAACGAGACCCTTGGGCTATGCGTGGTTATCAACTTTATGGTCAAGCTGCTGAGTCTGTTGGTTTAACATGGGGCGGACGCTGGAAATCTATTCAAGATTATGGTCATACAGAATATCGTATGCCAGGCCTGAAAAAAACTGCAGAGATGGCCGCACTACTGACCTCAGAAGGTCAGCTTCAAGCCAATAACATTTCGATTGAGTAATATTTCGATGTTTTGCCTTCAAAATATAATTGAAGGCACACCGTATTAATTTAAATAATTTTGTATTTGCTCTATAACTTCAGTTGTTTTTTCTGCATGTAACCAATGGCCTGCACCTTCTATTACTACAATTTTCGCATGTGGAAATTGGTGTTCAATCGCATTGGTATGTTCCGCTTTTGAAATATAAGGTGACTGTCCACCTTTGAGGAACAATACAGGCTGTTGCCAAGTATTTCCCATACTTTCCCAACCAATAATTTGGTCATACTGTTTATACAACGCATCTACATTAAACAACCATTGTCCTTTGCTAAAAGACTTGAGTAGAAACTGTATCACCATATCTGAATGAATATACTCACGCATAATTTCTACCGCTTGCTGTCTAGATTGAATTTGCGCATTTTGTACAGCAATCAAAGCTATAAATATTTCATCATGATGACGTTCCTGATATGCAAATGCCGCGATATCCAATACAACAAGTTGCTCTACCCGCTCTGAGATTAAAGCCAATTGCATTGCGACCTTGCCTCCCATGGAATGGCCAATCACTGAAAACTTATCGATACCAATCGCATCTAATGTCTCAAGTACATCGTTTGCCATCTCACGATAATTCATTTCTGTACTTTGAGGTGATTTACCATGATTTCGTAAATCAAGCTGAATGACAGAATGTGAATTTTGAAAAGCTCTGGCAAGCATCCCTAGGTTACTGAGGCTGCCAAATAAACCGTGAATAAAGACTAGTGGATGCGTTTCGCCCTCTAATTTTTGATGATATTCGTAATTTAGGATCATTTTTGAATACTTTGCTATGTTGATATTATGATGCCTAGTTGACGGAATGAAATCAAATGACAGTTAAAAATTATTAGTCTTACTAGGCTATTTGTAGGTGGCAATGATTTAACTTGCTTAGGCTATTTTATAGAATGAAATAGCCAACCGCATTCAATCTAAAAGATCTTTGTCTTTAATTTGTAGATTTAAAGTGATTAAAAGGAATTTTTAAATAGCGAATACCATTCCCTTCTGGTTTTGGAAATTTACCTGCATCCATATTGATTTGTATTGCAGGTAAAATCAGTTTTGGCATAGCCAAATTTGCATCACGCTGAGTTCGCATTGTGACAAAATCTTCTTTTTTCGTACCAACGTGAATATGAATATTCTGCTCCTTTTGTGCATGTACACTGCTTTCACAGCAGTATTCTGACCGGTTTTCTGGTAAATAGTCATGACATAAAAATACGCGCATTTGATGTGCTAACTGATAAATCTTTTGTATAGAGTCGAATAATTCTGCCGCACTACCCTTGGGAAAATCATAGCGTGCTGTGCCATAATCAGGCATAAATAAGGTATCACCGACAAACACAGCATCACCAACAACAACATAGCTCAGACAAGCAGGTGTATGTCCAGGCGTTGGAATGTTATAGGCATTTAACTCATCGATTTAAATGCCTCATGATCTGCAAATAAATAATCAAAAGACTGATGTGAATTAAAATATTTCACATCAAAATTATAAATGGCGCTGAATGTTTCCTGCACAATCTTGATGTTATGGCTCATCGCAATTTTACCACCAAGAACTTGTTTTAAATATTGAGATGCGGTTAAGTGATCTGCGTGTACATGCGTTTCTAAAATCTATTATATACTTAGGCTATTTTATTGAAGTAACCAACTGCCGCCAGTCTAAATATTCATTCTGACATGCCTTTCCTGATTGAAAAGTTTAAAGCTTCAAGAGTGTTTGATTAGTTTTATTTAGAATTAATTTATAAACTTGAAAAATCACGAAATATATCCTCGGAGATTTTTCAATAAAGGCTGTTTATTATGAAGTTAATTGAAATAATAGATAATTTATAGATCAATACTGATATCGCTGAGTGCATCGCTCACCCACGTTAAAGCATCTGAACCCAATTCTATAATATTCGAACCAATTTCAGCTAAGTCAGTCAAATCTAGAGAAGATAAAGGATCAGATGATGTACTATTTTTTTGCTGTTCTTGTTCAGCTTGCTGCTCAATGGCTTGATCAAGATGAGTTTGATCTAATGGAGATGAGTTTGAATGTTGTTGTAATTCATAGTCGTTATTTTGCATAGGTTCATCCTGTTATTTTGTTTTTTATTACGTTTAGTTGATATTAATTTGGCTCAAACTCTTTAAGCACCTTATCTACAAACCACCACGGTAAACGCTGAATACCTGAATTCATCTTTAAAATTTCAGCTTGTTCAATTTCCGCAATGAAAGAAGCATGCTGTCCATCGGCAGAGTTATCAAATAAATAACTTCGATCCGTTGCTTCTACCGCCTGCATTAACAAATCCATACTTCTATAATAACGTTCGCGAATTTTTTGTTCTGGAACACCATGTCCACCCATTTTCACCCGGTACTGAACACGTGAAATATTGATAACAGGATCAATAGTGGAAACATAATATAGATAGGTTCTAAAGCCTTTTCTTTTTGCTTCGCGTAGAAACTCCACCTTTGAAATATGGGACATCACCGTTTCAAAGGTAAAACTAATTTTTAGTTCTAAAAACTGCAAACGGATATAATCGATAATTCTTGCACAAAGATATGAGTCAATCTGATCTAGATGAAACTCAATTTTCCACGGATCTAATATCTGAGGTTTACGTGCTAATAGCGGAATAAATTCTCCATCAACGGGACGCTTTTTCGTATATAGAAAGTCAATTAGTGCTTCGGATTTTAAAGCGGGATGATAATCCAACAAATTGAGCCGGTGTGAATGTTTCAGTTGAGCTTCGAGTTCATCCGCATTTAAATATGCCCCAATATGATGGGGCAATAAATATTCTTTAACTGTGCTTTTACCTGAACCATTTGGACCCGCGAACATTCTAATGCGAGGTTGTGGAGGCATGTATTAAACAATTTCCTCTGTTTTCTTTTTACGTTTTAAGATTTTTGGTAGATCATCCACTTGTACAAAATCGGCTGATACATCTTTTAATTGTACTTCTTGACCATTTTGCAGACGTTGAACCAGTTGTAAACCTTTTACATAAACCACAGTGGATGACGCACTTGCTTGTTCAAAAGCATGGCGAAATGCATTGATAGCAAGGCTCGGGATCATATCGTCCTCATATTGGCTTGCTTTCATTACTGAAGTATAAGCTGTCATGTAAACAACTCCTCAAACATCAAAAATAATGTGTTCAATTATCTTATCATACTTGCAATATTTGTCTATTTATCCATCAGTCATACCGAGAGTGAAATGATAAAATACAAAGTGATTTAATCATTTGATTGTATTCCTCGAACCAAACTGCACATATGAGTCAATGTATGGGGATGCCACATCATGAAAAATTTAAATTTTATCCAAATTCGATTTATAATCTGATTAAGCATTTAATTTTTCACAAAAAAATAGCCACTTATTCAGTGGCTAAAAGAGAACGACATCAACAAGTTGATGTATTAGGACTGACCTATGCAACAGGACCAGGGATGTTTGTTGCATATAAATCGTTCTAACTTGATCATAATAATGTGATGGACTTATCATTTTAAGCATATTTCATATCATTTCCTGACAATCTGCATTTTCAATTTCTAATATTATTAGAAACTGCACTTATAGTGAATAATGCTGTAATAATTTTGAAATATTAGACGATTTCGAATTATGAAAATAGAACAAAATGAAAGAAAGCGAGGCTAGAGTTTTAAAAATAGAAGAAACAATTTACGTCTCAATTTATTTTGTAGGACTCGAACAAAATGCACTTTCGTTTAAGCCAGATGACTGCATACTCTGTTGCTGTTGTTGTAAATAATGCTGTGAAGCCACTCGCATTAGATTGGCCATTTCAAGAGCTGAGTTTTGCTGAGATATTTCTAAAATCTGTCGATATGCATTCAATCTTAAACAAAACGCTTGAGTTTGCTGCTGACCCGTTGCAGTAGATGCAGGGTCATCTAAAATGGCTTTGGTTGAATTAATTTGCTCAGTATATGCTTGTATCTGAGCATTATATTCAGCTTGAGTCAGTTGTGGCGTAACCGTTTCATTCACATTTGCATGTATTACAGAAGCAGTAAACACAGAGAAAATAAAGACATAAAGTTTATACATCAATGGAGAATGCATAAATTAAGCCTCATCACCTTCTTTCCAAACATCTTCATAATCATCAGCATCTATCATAAAACGATAGCCTACATCCAAAGCTAAATACGGTAGCACTTCAGGCACAACATCTTGCAGTTTACGCACAGTCATTGTTTCAAAGTTATCTGCGCCTTCAAGCTCACCACCATAAATATACCAACTGACATTTTCATCACCTTCTGCAGGCTTACGAATACCAACAATTGGATCTTTATTTAAGGTATGAACAGCCACAGCAATTACATCATCGCCCTGCACTTCTACATATGCAGATCCCACTTCTTCACATAAAAGTTTTTGTTCTGCAATCAATTCTGCCAAAGGTGATGAATTTTGCGTATGTTTTGCCATGTTTGTTCTCAGGCCATATAGGTTTCGGGCATTCTACCGTGAATTACACTTATATAGATAAATTTTTTCCGCGGGAAAGCATTCGAGCCTTGTTTTATCAATTCATTTATAGAAAAAGACTCAATGCGGTAGATTCCACCTAAAAGTATAAACAAGAAGAAAGGAAACTTATTCAACACATATACCGCTAAAACATAGAAATAGACGAATAAAAAATAGAAGCAGCATGCAAACAGCAAGCTTCTTTACCACCACAGATTTAACTTTTGCCAATGCCTGTGCAAATTTGGACAAATACCCGATTTTCCAAACTTACATGATTTATGAAAGAAATCGTCAATGCCTTGCACGTTTCATAGATTCAAAACACTGACTAGAAAATACACAGGATGGTTAATACGCTTATATATAGGTCTATAAAGTATGACTTAGCTAGGCAATAAATGCTCATCATATCTAAAGCTGCCTACTTATAAGGAAATGCTCCCACAGAATATTTAATTCGCTAAGGCAAACAAAATATCTAGCTTGAGCCCTATCATCTATGAAAAAAATTTCATTGGCCTAGAAATATGCTTTATAAACCATAGAAAAAGTAACTATCTTTTAATTTTTATATACTTAGCACACAAACCTGATTTATTCTTTCAAATAACTCGATTGAAAACTGAGAACAATTTAGATTCCTTTACGCGTGAAATAAGTTAAACCTTAGAATTTTTTAAGTCGCTGTATAAATACCATCTTTACGACTATGCATGCGTAGGCTGTTCAACTGACGATCTATAAGACAAATGTACAAGCCATCTCACCTTTCAAATCATTTATACTGGTTATTGCTACACGAATGCACCACGATAAAGCAAGTTTACACAAAAGATATCAACAGTTTTAGCCAATTGGGTTTAAAATGATGTCCTACAATATAATGATAAAAATGTAATTTTTTAACATTGCCAATTCTCTGCAAAGTTCGCATTATATAGCCCATTCTCGGCACATGCTTTTCACGTCAATTCAAAGAAATTATAAAAAAAATGTGGAATTTTATGCCATAATGAGCAAACTTTGCAGGTATCTTGCAAAGTAAATTTGCAACTTTTTATTGGAGCAGGCTGAATGAGCTCGACCATTTTGGTCATTCATGGACCGAATCTCAACTTACTGGGAAAACGTGAACCCGAAGTTTATGGCTATCTAACACTCGAAGATATCAACCAAAAACTGATTTCACAGGCTCAAAACGCTTCCATTTCTCTCGACACTTTCCAAAGTAATTGGGAAGGCGCTGTCGTCGACCGAATTCATCAAGCGCAACAAGAAGGCGTTCAATTCATCATTATTAATCCAGCAGCCCTAACACATACTTCGGTTGCTGTGCGTGATGCCCTTCTAGGTGTAGCCATTCCGTTTATCGAAGTACATCTATCAAATGTCCACGCTCGCGAAGCATTTAGACATCACTCCTATCTATCTGATAAAGCCGTTGGCGTTATTTGTGGTTTAGGTGCAAAAGGTTATGCCGCAGCACTAGACTTCGCCATCGAAAAAATTCAACCAACTTCTCAATCTTAATTAGGAATACTGTTCATGGATATCCGTAAAATCAAGAAACTCATCGATTTGATGATTGAATCTGACTTACAGGCGATTGAAGTTAAAGAAGGCGATCAATCGATTGCTCTAACTCGCCGCAATCCAGTAGTTGCTGCCGCTGCGCCTGCTATGGCTGCTCCTGCCGCTGCGCCTGCTGCACCTCGTTCACCACGTGGTGCTGTTGAGCCGTCTCCTATGGTTGGTGTGTTCTATGCTGCGCCAAATCCAGGTGAAGCACCATTTGTGAAAGTTGGTCAAACTGTATCTGCTGGTGAAACCCTCGGTATCATCGAAGCAATGAAAATCATGAACCCAATTGAAGCAACTCAAAGCGGTGTAATTGAAGAAATTTTGGTTAAAAATGGCGAAGTGATCCAATTCGGTCAACCATTATTCCGCTATCGCGCTTAAGACCACGGGGAATCACAATGTTGCAAAAAGTTTTAATTGCAAACCGTGGTGAGATTGCGCTCCGCATCACCCGCGCTTGCAAAACTTTAGGAATTAAAACCGTAGGGATTTATTCCGATGCCGACAAAGACCTAATGCACTTACGCTTCTGTGACGAAGCTGTGTGCATTGGACCAGGTGCCAGCAGCGAAAGTTATCTCAATATCCCTGCCATTATTACAGCGGCTGAAATCACCGGTGCAGATGCCATCCATCCAGGTTATGGTTTCTTATCTGAAAACGCTGAGTTTGCTGAAATTGTAGAAAACTCAGGTTTTATCTTTATCGGTCCGCGTCCTGAACACATTCGCTTAATGGGGAACAAAGTTTCTGCCATTATTGCGATGAAAAAAGCTGGTGTACCGACTGTTCCGGGTTGTGACCATGCTGTAACGATTCACAATGCATTGGCAGAAGCCAAAGAAATTGGATTTCCATTGATCGTAAAAGCTGCCTCTGGTGGTGGTGGTCGTGGTATGCGTATCGTTGAACGTGTAGACACGCTACTCGAATCTGTACAAGCTGCTCAACGTGATGCGGAAATGTGGTTTGGTGACGACACCGTTTATATGGAACGTTTCCTTCAAAAGCCACGCCATGTCGAAGTGCAAGTTCTTGCAGATGGTAATGGCCATGCAATTCACCTTTATGATCGTGACTGTTCATTGCAACGTCGCCATCAAAAAGTGCTTGAAGAAGCGCCTGCACCGGGTTTACCTGAAGAAGCACGTGCGCATATTCTTGAAGCGTGTGTAAATGCTTGTAAATTAATGCAATACCGTGGTGCTGGTACATTCGAGTTCTTATTTGAAGAAGGTGAATTCTTCTTTATTGAAATGAATACTCGTGTGCAAGTAGAACATCCTGTTACTGAGCAAGTGACTGGCGTAGATATTATCGAGCAACAATTACGCATTGCTGCTGGCTTAGGTTTGGATCTTCAACAAGAAGATATTCAACTTAAAGGTCATGCGATTGAATGTCGTATTAATGCAGAAGATCCATCTACATTTATGCCTTCACCGGGCAAAATCGATCATTTCTATGCACCGGGCGGCGCAGGTATCCGACTAGATTCTCATATCTATCAAGGATATAGCATCCCACCATACTATGATTCAATGATTGCAAAACTCATTGCGCATGGTAAAGATCGTGAAACCTCTATTGCGCGCATGAAACAAGCTCTAGAAGAGATTATCTTAACTGGCGTGAAAACCAATATTCCGCTACATAAAGATTTGATTCTTCAAGATAAAAATTTCTGCGAACAAGCAATGGATATTCACTATCTTGAAAAGCATTTATTGAAGAAAGTCGAAGGACATGAAGAGAAATAAAACTTCAGCGTCAAAAAAACCACTCAAATGAGTGGTTTTTTATTTTCATAAGAAAGATCTATAGTCATGCTTAAGGCAAAACTCGACGCAATGTCGCAAAACACTGCTGAGCCTGATCATTGGCACAGAAATTAATAACCGATGGACTTTTCCACTTTACAAAGTACTGTGAAATTTCTCCGGTTTGATCTTGAATATTGCCCGAACAATCCATCTGATTATTGTCATATTTCACTTGTAAAATCAGTGCTGGAATTTGCACATTCGGATCTTGCGCAGGTTGATAGTCATATACCCCAGATGACCACTCTTCACCGCTTTTGATCACAACATCATTATTACTCTTAAAATTATAATATTCAACGCACTTTTTATTGGTCGGAATTTCCATACCCCATAAGCCGACCAATTCAGAACGTGTTGTCACCCTAAAGCTATTCACCGCTTCAACTTGATTTTTAGCCTCTGAATTTTGAGTTGTATTCTTATTATCTGCCGCCATCACCAACGATGAACTCAACATGAGTAAAACTGTAAGATATGCTATTTTCATACATTTAATCAGTCATATAAATCATGCTCTTAAAGTAACACATTTTTTTACAAATCCGCGGTTTATCACATTTTCATAACAATCATTTTTCCTATTTATCCAAAAAATCAATCTCGGTTAACGAAACTACAAATCAGCTAAATGCCAAACAAATCACACTATTTACAATAAAATAATATAAAATCATTTTTATCGTTTAATATACGAAAAAAACGAATTCTCCCATATTTAACCTAGGCTTACATAAGCTAATGAAACTGCATTCGAATAGTCTTGCTCCGCTTAATGCACGCCACAGCATGGCTTTTGTAATAGTCGCTGCAGTTATTCTTTGCTGCTGCTTAATCGGTATTTTCACCCGCCCATTAAGCTATTTAGCGATTTTTTGGCCTGCCAATGCAGTGTTATTAGCTATATTCTTAAGGTTTCCCAAACTGAGTAATCTGGGGGGATGGTTAGGTGCGTTTTCCGGTTATATGCTCGCAGATTTAGTGACGGGCAATTATTTCCAACTCACCCTATTTCTCACTTTTTCAAATTTAACCAACAGCATTGTATCGCTATTTTTTATGCGATATTTTCAGGTGAACTATCAAAACTATAATAAAGGTTTCACCTTTCTGACCATGATTGTCATCATCGCCTGCGGTGGATGCCTTGCAGGTGCTCTTTTTGCTATTTTCACTGTGCCTTATATACCCAACACGTTTATGTCGACCGATCGATTGTCGATTGATTTTGGTATGTGGTGGATTACCGAAATATTGAATGCGCTGATTATATTACCGCTTATTTTGTCTTTTCCTAAACTGGCCGATCTTAAACTTTATTTCAAAGATCGACGCCATCAAAGCTTTCAGATCAATAAAATATTTCCGGCTATTGCTGTTGTCTTCTGCGTATTTTTAACAGCCGTTTCTACAGGTCCAGGGGCAATTCTCTACCCTTTGGCGGCTTTGATTTGGGCAGCATTAACCTATCGCTTATTTACCTTATCCCTAATTAATGCCGTGGTAATTTTAGCGACCTATTACAATTTAAATGCGTTCTACTTACACGATTCTTCGCTTGCCTATTTATCGACAGCAATTTCAGTTCGTATTGGCCTAGCCATGCTGATTCTCTCGCCGTTGATTCTTTGTATTATTAGCCGAAATCGGCACGAACTATATAAAGAGGTTTTATACCTTGCAAATCATGATAGTTTAACGCATGCGATGAATCGTCGATATTTTTTCGAGCAAGGTGAGCTTTACCTACAAAACCAAATTCAGCTCAATTTTTCCATTATCATGATGGATATCGATCATTTTAAAAAATTGAATGATCAATATGGGCATTATGTCGGTGATCAAGTTTTACAAGAATTTTCGAGCGTTGTGCGTAAGAATTTACGTGAAACAGATTTATTTGCACGTATTGGTGGTGAAGAGTTTAGTGTATTACTCACGAACATTGCAGCACCTGAAGCTCAAGGTATTGCTGAGCGTATCCGAAAAGTCGTTGAAACTACGCCAATCATCATTGATGAACAAAATACGATTTATATTACGGTGAGTATAGGTCTGATTCATCAGTCTTTGCCCAATGCTCCAAGTTTGCAAAGTATGATAAATCAAGCCGATCAGGCCTTATATCAAGCCAAAGAGCTCGGCCGTAATCAGGTGATTTTAGTTCATTGAGATTTATCAAAATACTGAATTGTTTTAAGTTGGCTTTTGGATCGTTTTAGGCAAGCCCACGACCAAAAACATGGCAGGTATAACCGCCAGTCCTGCGATCATAAAAATAACGGGTCCCGAAAGCATGTCCCAATATCGACCTGCTAAAATACTGCCACTCGCAACACCTAAGCCCCACATGGTACTGTATAGCGCTTGACCACGCCCTTGTTGACTTGCGGTAAAATTTTGAAAAATGATTCGCATAGCGATTAAGTGGAATAATCCAAAACTAAAGGCATGAATCGTTTGCGCAGCAAATTGAGTGATAAACACCGTCGGATATAAGCCTACAATCAACCATCGCATCCCTGTTAGCCCCAAACAAATGAGCACTAAGTTACGCAAAAAATATCGATTAAAAAAGACAGTGGCATAGGCAAACATAATGATTTCTGCAATGACTCCTACAGACCATAAAAAACCGATTTGGCTCGTCGAAAAATCAGCCTGTTTAAGGTAATTGCTATAAAAACTATAAAACGGTGCATGCGAAAAGAGCAGAAAAAATTCAATGATAAAAAAACTCGCTACAGCTGGTCGTTTTAAGATAGGCCAAAGTGGTTCAAGTTTTTTCTGTGAAGATGGTGCAGTAGCGGGCTCTTTAATCGTAAATGACCAAATAAATGCGAGAAATGCAATGCATAACAACATGATAGGTAGCATTGAAACAGGTATTATTTCTAGCAAAGCCCCTATTCCAAATACTCCAATAATGAAGCCAACTGATCCCCATTTTCTGACTTTTCCATAAAGTTCTGCACGCCGCTCAGCTAACCAAAATAAAGTTACTCCTTCAAACTGAGCCAATATAGTATTTTGAAAGAAACTAAAAACCAGCATGAGTAATGCAACAGACTGAAAACTGTTTGGAATTATAAAAATCAGAAACCAAATACAGGCTTCCATCCATGTTGCTATTCGGACTAAAAGCATGCGCTTGCCGGATTTATCTGCAATCCAACCCCAAATAAATGGGGCAAAAAAACGTGTCACAATTGCAATCGAAGATAAAATACCTATTTCTTGATAATTAAACCCTTGATCCTCTAAATACAAACTCCAATACGGCATGAATGTACCCACTATTGAATAATAGAAAAAGTAGAATCCACCGAGTTTGGAATGGATTGGAATGTTAAGCATCAAGCTGTATTCCTTTGTATTTACAATAGGTTATAAACTTTTCAGAGTTGTATACTTTTGCATCTAAAAGGCTTGGTTAGGATATGGCGAGTATACAAATTTATTTTAATTAAATTATTTCAAAATTTGTATACTTTTACAAAAAACTAAGCATTATTTTATTTTTTATTAATAAACATGTATTTATTTTTATCTGTAGAATTATCACATATTAGTAAAAAACCGCCCGGAGGCGGTTATTTTTGACGATGAAAGTTATAAAACTTTTTGAGCATTCATTTTATTGACGAGCTAGAGATGGAAATAAACATTCAACAATACGTTGGGTACTCCATAAACCAATTTCTTGATGATGCATATGAGGTGCTAAATACTTTAGAAGTTTGTTGATCTTATATCCTGTATTCGTACTTCCATCAAATTGTTTCTTAAGCTCAGCCATTTCATGGTTGGCTAAATAATTAAATGAATTGGTCTCTAGGAAGTTTTTCACAAACTCATTATTCACTTGATTTTGTTTGGAATCTACTGATTTACCTGCAATCCAGTCATAAATAAAAGTTTTTTCAACAGCATTAAACACTCCAAACATTTTACCATCTTCGTCGTGAATCATCTGCCAAAATCTACTCTCTTCAGGTGGTCGATTCAATTTTATCCAGCCCATACGTACAAGCTCAAAAATAAACTCTTCAACACTATCATCTTCAGATAGCCATTCATTCGTCGTTCTATTGTTAAACATACATTTATTACTATGCATATGTTTACCAACGATCGCTTTTTTCTTAAATATTTCTAGGACCATTTTTTCGGTGCTTAAATTTTTAATTATCTGAACTGAACTCATTCCCTTGTTATTTAGGAGGTATCCAATTTTGAGTTTACGAATGAACTCATCTTTAGATCTGTACCTTGTAGAAAGTTTTTTAATAGCATTGGTTGCAAGCTGCGCATGCCCATTATCAAAATTATCTATCGTGATATGAACATTAAAATAGTGTGCATCAATTCCAAGTTCTTTTAACTCGTAATTGCTTATTAGCAAATGTAAAGGAAGTTGTTCATAGCCTAAATTAAATCCTGCTATCTCTGGTATAAACTCTGAAGGTGCATATGCAAGCGCAAGCTGAATTGCTGCCTGATGGTAATAGGCATCAGATAAATTTAAAGATAGTTGATTCAAACCATGTGCCAGTAGTAGGTTGTCGTACATTCTCACGTGATTGGCTTTTTCTGAACCGAGACCAAGTTCCTCTAAATATATCTGGATAAAATCTCTAAATACTGGATCATTCCAATACTGAGTAAAGCTATATAGCCATGAACCATCCACTTTTTTTGTGGGTGCAACCTTGTATAAAAACTCATAAGCTTTACTAACTGATGAAAAATACTCTCTTCCTCCACCTTGCTTTCTTCTATCTAGGTATTCTTTATAATATTCACACTGTGTACGGTTATTATGATGAATCCAATCGACAAGATGGTCTATCTCATTTGGCATCTCATCAATGTGCTCGAGAGTTAGAATTTCATTTTCTAAAACCTTAAATGCCTTTAATTCTTTGGCTGAATTAGGTATTGAAGCATCTAAGAAGAACTCAACAATTTCGAAATATTTCTGATGATCTTTGGTTATTAAATTTAAGATTCTTTCTTTTACTGCTGTAGGCATTATAATTCTCACGCGGTAAATGATTCTTCTTAACCATAGTTCAGAAAATAAGTAGTATTTGTTAATTTTTTTTAATAAAATTTAACGCAATGTAATATTTTAAAAATTTTAATATATAAAACACACCTTTAGCATAATTTTTAACAAGTTTTTAAAAAGTAACATTTTTTTGATGTGACTTAATTCACATATTCATATTTAAATATCAATTATGATTCTTTTATAAAATATTCATAGGATAATTTATATGAAATCAATTTTTGACTTTATTTCTAAAAAATCCCTATCGATAACGCTATTTGAAAGTGCGAGTGCAGGTTATTTAGCATATAGAATTTCACAAGATAAAAACTCTGGAATACTTCTGGATGGTTCTATTGTTAGTTATGACTTACTATTCAAGGAGCGTATTTTAAATATAAAACAATCACTTATAGATAAATATACTGCTGAATCCCCAGAAGTAACCACTCAAATGATTGTAAATGGAAAAAAATTATTCAAATCAGATATTTATATATCTTGCACTGGACTTTTAAAGCGCGGAGGATCCGAAAACAAAAAGAAACCTGTAGGTACTTTTTTCTATTGCATTTATTTTAAGAAAAAATTTTATAATTTCAAAATTTTAACTAAAAGTAAGCCTATCAAAAAATTAAAAATACTATATAAAGCTCTATGCAAGTCACTCACTAAAATATTAAAAAATTACTCTGTACACGACAAATTTCACAGAACCCTTATCCTATCAGGATTCTGCTTTCTTAAAATTGCCAAAATTTCCTTAAACTCTTCTTTTTTCCAAAACCAATTAAACGCTGAATCGCCATTTGAACATAGTCTAAACCATAGCGAAATAAACTCATTGAGAGTCGTCCATGCTTCTTTATTTTTATCGCTTTTTTTTGATTATGTTGCCATTCACCCGTTAAGTAACACCAACAGAAGCTTATAGCTAACACCGCAATCAATTTTTTCACTCGTCTAGGGTCTGTCAAGCGCGTATTTTCAAGATTAAACCCGCGTCCTTTGAGACAACTGAATAAGGTTTCAATTTCCCAGCGTAATGCATAATCCTGAATAGCATTGGCATTAAACTGAGGAGAAACGACGAGTAAAAGCTCTCCATTTTCTAACTGTAGTGCACTTATATATAGTTTCACCCGACCAACCAAAATCCGTCGTTTACGACATTCAATTTGACCAACTTTAAGATGGCGAAATAAATCACTAATTTTATGATTCTTTCCTAAATGATTGGTGACAATGAAGTTTTTTTAACACGAATGCAGAAGTTGATGTCTTGTTCAATTAACCATGTAAACCACTGCTCACCGATAAACTCTCTGTCTGCGAACACATTCACAATACGGTCTTTACCAAAAATGGCTATAAAGCGTTGAATCAAAGCAATACGCTCTTTCGTATCTGAATTTCCACGTTTATTAAGCAATGTCCAAAGGATAGGTATCGCTATTCCACGATAAACGATTGCGAGCATCAGGATATTAATATTTCGTTTTCCCCATTTCCAATTGGTTCTATCTAAAGTCAGTTGCACTTGGTCGAATGAAAACATATTGAAAATCAACTGAGAAATTTGACGATAATCAAAATACTGACCTGCAAAGAAGCGCTGCATACGTCGATAAAATGATTGTGGTAAACACTTGATGGGCAAGGCTTTAGATGCAGAAGAAAGATTACATGTTTGCTTTAAAATAATCACAAGCATGATGAGCGCAAAGCACTTTAAATGTGACTTGTTCCATTTTAGAGATTTGTTTAAGATAAGATATAACTCATTGAGATGTGTCATAGTATTCGTCGTTAGAAAACAATTATTGTGACATTATTTCAATGAGTTATCTATTTTTGTCGTGTACAGAGAAAAAATTATTATTGTTAGTTTCATGTAATTAAAAAATAACTATTTATGTATATAAAACAGCCCCCAAAGTATTACTTTTAAACAAATTGAAACTTAATAAAGATTATGTAACATCTTTAATAATCATATTAGCAATATTCATGTTAATAATAAATGATCTACTGTAATTGAGTAGATTATCTAATTAATCTTTAAAGGAACAGTATTATGTCTAATTATAACCAAGATCAAAATAATGATACTCGCTTACAGCACCAACGTGGCGATACTCAAAAACCTCAAAACCAACAAAATCAGCAGTCTGATCAACAGCGTCAGCAGAATGATCAGCAACAACAGCAGCAACCCCAACATCAACAAAATCAACAATCTGATCAGCAGCGCCAGCAGAATGGTCAGCAACAACAGCAGCAACCCCAACATCAACAAAATCAACAATCTGATCAGCAGCGTCAGCAAAATGGTCAGCAACAACAACAGCAACCGCAACACCAACAAAACCAACAGTCTGATCAACAGCGTCAGCAGGATGGTCAGCAACAACAGCAGCAACCCCAACATCAACAAAACCAGCAGTCTGATCAACAACGTCAGCAAAATGGTCAGCAACAACAGCAGCAACCCCAACATCAACAAAACCAACAGTCTGATCAACAACGTCAGCAGAATGATCAGCAAGACCAATAGTCAAAGTAACAACAGTAATTTGTATTTGCAGAAGTAGCCCAGGGATCACTACTTTTGCAATTTATTAAATAATTTATCGGAGTTATTACTATGAACGACCATCAAAATGAACATCCAATACATCATGACTGGCGTACGGATTACTCCAATAGACCGTACTATGGCGATCTTCAACGAGAAGTACCCGATATTGACTATGACCGTGATCTAAGGTCAGCTTATGAGCTTGGTGAGCGCGAACGTCATTTATACGGTGAGAATGCGCGTTTCGAAGATTCTGAGCCGGATTTACAAACCAAATGGGAAGAGTTTAAAGCAGATTCTCGTTTGAAATGGGAACATGCTAAGCATGCAATTAAGGATGCTTGGGACAAGATGTAAACAACAACTTATAAACTAAAATTCAAAAAATGTATTAAGCATGGACTTCATAAAAATAATTCTGCATGACACTTCTTTTACTTTTGCATTGGAAATTATTTTCCGATGCATCATTATGTTTATCTTAATTATTATTTTTTTAAGATTTTCAGGTAAAAGAGGTGTCAGGCAACTTTCAGTATTTGAGTTAGCAATTATCTTAAGTTTGGGTTCTGCAGCTGGCGATCCCATGTTTAATGATGATATCCCCATCATTCAAGCACTCATTGTGTTTGCAGTCATTATTCTTCTATATAGATTAACTACTTACCTCATCATGAAATCAGATTCATTTGAAACCATGTTAGAAGGTAGGCCAATGTATATCGTCAAAGATGGCTTATTGATTGTTGAAGATATCAAACAGGAAAAGTATTCATATGACGAATTTTTTGCTGAGCTAAGGCAAAACAAAATAGAACACTTAGGGCAAGTCAAATCAGCCTTACTTGAAACAGATGGGTGTCTAAGTGTAATCCCTTATGCCAAGGATAATATTAAATGGGGACTACCAATTTTTCCTGATCACTACCAAAAAGCACAGCGTTTTGATTCCAAAAAATACTATTCGTGCATGCTGTGTGGTCAAACACAATTTATTAGTTCTCTAAATGCTCAGTGCCCCCGCTGCAAATGTGACCGCTGGGCTGAATCTGCTTTTTATTGTGAAAGTAGCTCCAATCAACCATCAGATTGAGCACAAAATAGACAATTTTTTACTTTAAATTTGCCAAGCATCTTTATTGTCTATATTAGCTTTATGCAATAGCAAAACCTTATCTAGCACATGTACTAAATAACATCAGACAAAGGGATGTAGCTCATGAAAAAATCAAATAATCCAAAAATTGATCAGTTTGAAAAAGAGGCATATGTAGACCCTAAAGGTAAAACACTGACCTCATCTTTGGGTGTACCTGTAGCTGACAATCAAAATAGTTTAAAAATAAATCAGACTGGTCCTACTCTGTTAGAAGATTTTCTCTTACGAGATAAGTTAATTCACTTTGACCGTGAACGTATCCCTGAGCGTGTTGTGCATGCTCGTGGTGTTGGAGCGCATGGTTATTTTGAAGCTTATGAAGGCAACGAAAAATGGACTAAGGCTAAATTTTTGACTAATACTCAAAATCCAACACCAATCTTTGTCAGAATTTCTACAGTACAAGGCGGACGCGGCTCAGCTGATGTAGTCCGTGATGTACGCGGATTTTCTATCAAATTTTATACCGAAGATGGAAACTACGATTTAGTCGGTAATAACATTCCTGTATTTTTTATTCAGGACGCAATCAAGTTCCCTGACTTTGTCCACGCTGTAAAGCCTGAAGATCCGAATGAAGTTCCTACTGGTCAATCTGCGCATGATACCTTTTGGGATTTTATTTCTTTAAATACCGAAGCCTCTCATATGACAACCTGGGTGATGTCAGATCGTGCTATTCCTAGAAATTTACGATCGATTCAAGGTTTTGGTGTACATACCTTCAGATTAATTAACAAAGATAATCAGGCGCATTTGGTTAAATTCCACTGGACACCGAAACAAGGTGTTGCCCAAGTCGTTTGGGATGAGGCCTTAAAGCTTAATGGTAAAGATCCCGACTTCCATCGTCGCGATCTATGGGATGCCATTGAACGTGGCAATTATCCTGAGTGGGAATTAGGGGCACAGATCTTTACTGAAGAAGAAGCGGCTCAATGGGACTTTGATGTGTTGGATGCTACAAAATTGGTACCTGAAGAGCTTGTACCTATTACCCCACTAGGTAAATTTACTCTAAATCGAAATACAGATGATTTCTTCGCAGAAACAGAGCAAGTTGCTTTCAGTCCAGCCAATATTGTTTCAGGAATTGATTTTAGTAATGATCCTTTATTACAAGGTCGTTTGTTCAGCTATACAGATACGCATCTGCACCGCTTAGGAACAGCAAACTTTAATCAAATTCCAATTAATAAACCGGTCTGCCCTTTCCATACCAATCGACGTGGCGGCTATGCAAACCATGAAGTCTATAAAGGTAAAGCGAATTATGAGCCTAACTCTGTAGATGAAAATTGGCCTAGAGAATCTAATAATGGTCCGCATGCATTTCAAACCCATCCTGAACAAATCCAAGGCAGCAAGTTAAGAATTAGACCAGAAAGCTTCGCAGATCATTTCTCGCAAGCGACCATGCATTACCAAAGTCTTGCTAAGCACGAACAGCAACATATAAAGGATGCCTATGCATTTGAACTTTCAAAAGTGAAAGCTGTTGAAATTAGGGAACGGGTCGTAAATGAGGTGCTTGCAAATATTGACTTGGATTTAGCGAAATTTGTTGCAAATGAATTAGGGTTAGCTGCTCCGACTAAGCAAAGTAAATCGGTTAAGAAAGCTGCTGTTGCTAAATCTGATCACTTAAGTACATTGGCATACCCTGCATCTGATATTAAGCAACGTAAAATTGCACTACTGGTACACAACGGTGCAAATGCTTCATCTATCGATGCAATCAAGACTTGGGGCGAATCAGAAAGTGCTGTAGTTGAAGTTTTAGCCCCTAATGCAGCGCCAGTTAAATCTAACGATGGTAAAGAAATTGCAGTGGATGGACGTCAGAATGGCGAACCTTCAGTTACCTACGATGCTGTCGTTGTTGTTGATGGAGATAATTTAGATGAGTTCTTAAATGATGGTGTAGCTAAACACTATGTTTTAGAAACATTTAAGCATCTTAAACCTATAGTACTATTAGGTGATAAAGAGGCTTTAATTAAAGAGCTTAATCTGACTCAAGATGCTGCGCTTTTCACTTCACAAAGTTTCAAAGATGTCAGTGATCAATTTAAAACAACGATACAGAATCACCGTTATTGGGATCGTGAAGATAAGGTTGCTTCTATACCGGCCTAATTTAACTATGAATAAAAAAACCGCCTTTCTGGGCGGTTTTTTTATCTATTGGTTCTTGGTTCTAACTAGATTTAAAAAATGTAGATGACGTTCGTATTGATCAATAACATCTTGCAAAATATCTTCTTGCGTCCATTCGATGATGTCATAATTTTGACCACCTTCCCTCAAAAACACTTCAGCTTGATAATCTTGCGTAATTTCTGCTGAATCAGTCATAAAACTTGGTGTATTTTTTTCTTGAACAACCACTTGGTAAATAAAGTTAATCTCATCTTGATGGTTTACACGTAGCTGCAAGCCATCATCTATCGTGTTTACTGTCACATCTAAATGACGACGCTTAAACTCTTTCTGTAGATTTGAAAATGCCTGGCTTACCGTTTTTTCAATATAATCTTCAACTTCTTCACGTGTATGCGGATAATGCATAATCAATCCTAAACGTTGCTGCCAACTTCTTGGATTATGAATTGCTCTAGGTGTAATACGCGCATCCTGTAATGCTTGCATCTTGGTTGCATCTAAATGTAGAGCCTTGACTAAGCCCCAGCAAATTAAAAGCATTACGAAGGTGAATGGTAATGCACTCAACATTGTTGCAGATTGCAAAGCTCCTAAACCTCCAGCGAACAACAAAACAATCGCAAGCACTGCCATTATTGTTGTCCAAAACAATCGTTGCCAGGTCGGAGAATTTTCCGATTTTGCTGTTAAATAGTCTGTAACAAGTGCACCAGAGTCAGCTGAAGTCACAAAAAATAGCATAACCAGTATAGTCGCCACAAAACTCATCAAGCCTGAGAATGGCAAGGTCCCTAAATATTCAAATAATGCAACGGATGAATCTCGTTGCACTGCAGAAATCAGCGAGGTGTTCGCTTCGTTTAAAATACTATAGAGTGCAGCATTCCCCATGACTCCCATCCAGATCAGCGTAAAGCCTGTTGGAATAAGTAAAACACCTACAATAAACTCACGAATAGTACGTCCTTCAGACACACGCGCAATAAACATACCTACAAATGGTGACCATGAAATCCACCATGCCCAGTACATAATTGTCCAACCACCGATCCAACCATCAGACTGGTAGGCATATAAATTAAAGGTCATATTGAACAAATTTGAAATGTATTGCCCCGTGTTTTGGATAGTCGTTTGCAATATAAAAATGCTTGAACTAGCAAAAAATACAAATAATAAGAGGGTTAATGCTAAGCCTAAATTGATCTCTGATAATCGTTTAATACCCTTGTCTAAGCCCATAAATACGGACAAAGAGGCCATAGCTGTAACAATGACGATTAGAATTAGTTGCGTCGTCGTTGAATATTCAATCCCGAATAGATAATTCAGGCCGGAGTTAATTTGTGTTACACCAAAACCTAAAGTCGTTGCGACACCAAATACAGTACCGATCGTTGCAAAGGTATCTACACCATCACCAATTGGACCATAAATTTTCTTTCCAATAAGAGGATATAACGCAGAGCGAATTTTTAGAGGTAGATTGTGTCTATAAGCAAAGTAAGCTAACGCCAAGCCAACAATTGTGTAGATTGCCCAAGCATGAAGTCCCCAATGGAAGAATGTTACACGCATAGCTTGCTGAGCTGATTGGATAGTTTCTGGTTCACCGGTTGGAGGTGATACATAGTGCATCACTGGCTCCGCGACACCGAAGAACATTAAGCCAATACCCATACCAGCAGTAAATAGCATAGCGAACCAGGAGCTATTACTATATTTTGGCTGACTATGATCTAAACCAAGTTTAATTTTACCCATATTTGAACAGGCAATATAAATAAGCACTATTAGAAAAATGGCTACAGATAGCACATAGAACCAACTAAATGAGTTTGTAACCCATTGATTCAGTTGTTTAGTTATTAAATCAAAAGCATTGGGAGCTAAAAATACAATGGCAATAAAAATGCCGATAATAACAACTGTGCTAATAAACACATTTGGATTCACATTGGAATACCATGACGGTTTCAATGAAGACATACCTTCCCTATTCCGTTTTATTTGTAAGACAGATCTAAATTGATCAAAGAGATATCCGCTACTTGCGAAAGAAACAGGCTTGTATTGAAAAGTGCTGGCATTTTCATTTTCGTTTGAAAATTTAAAGCTGACTCGTTCAAAGCCGTTGTTTAGAGTTTGAGCATGTTATCATATTTTTAGATATATAATCCAATATTAAGTAGTAAAGCAAATTAAGAAAACGATCCATAATCATAGTTTTCAATTTTTTTCTTATTTGACGCCCTGTTTATTCTCTACGGAATTGATTTGCTAATGTAGGAAATACTCATCGCTTTGCTGAGATTAAGCATTTATCCTTTTCTATAGTTTATATGATTACGTATAAATTTTGTTGATCTTATAAAATGAGTATTAAACACACTTAATAAATTTTAAAGCTGAAACAATAATTAAAGATCAAATACTTAATACATAAAAAAAACAAAATGAGCTGAAAAGCAATTTATAGTAATTAATACACTTTCAAATTAAAGCAGGCTTATAACATGAATTCAAAAACGCGTAAGATTCTTTTAGCTAGTGGTGCAGTACTTATTGCAGGTTCATTGCTCTCAACGGCAAATGCAAATACTACGGAAGTTCAAGCGGTACCAAAAGTAGATTTAAATAAATATCTTGGTACATGGCATGAAATTGCACGTAAGCCACTTTATTTCCAAAATAAATGTGATTACAACGTCACTGCTAAATATTCATTAAATGAAAATGGTAACGTCAAAGTTGATAACAGTTGTTATAGCGCAGATGGTAAACTCAACCAATCAATAGGTGAAGCATATGTTCAGAACGCGCCAGCAAACTCGAAACTTAAAGTGAGCTTTTTACCAAAAGCAATTCGTTGGTTGCCAGTAGGCCGTGGTGATTATTGGGTTCTAAAAATTGATGATGACTATCAAACTGCACTAGTTGGGTCACCAAATAAAAAATACCTTTGGGTACTCAGCAGAACTGCTAACCCTGACCAGGCCACAGTTGATGAATACTTAGATTATGCAAAATCCATCGGTTTTGATTTATCAGATCTAATTAAGACTAAACATAAATAAGCTTTAAAAGCCCTCTTATTGAGGGCTTTTTAATTTAATGATCCATTATTTGTATTAAATTTAAAAATAAGTGCTTAGAACAATATATGCTTTCTGCGCTAGGCAAAGGCTCTTTTCCTAAACTGATTACAAATAAATTTATCTTTCTAATAATTGACCAATTTCTAAATTTGAATATCCACGATCTTTGAAAATTAAAACAATTGCTTGCTTATACACATCAGAATCAGAAGATTTATATTTATTAATAAGTTGCAGCTCTGAATTAAGCTGGAGATCATTTTTTATAGTCAATACTTCCGTAGAGACTTTGTTAAAAATCTTTAAGTTAAACATACAGGCACTCGTTATCCGCGTTATAGCGGCCCGACTACAACAAATACCTGCCTTAGCATAGCTAGACACCCTTGGCCGAAAGGATTACAAATTAAGATAATATTTGCAAGTTTTCGTATTTCCAAGAGATAAAAAGTATCCAAAAAAACTATAAAAAGGTCGTAAAACGCCCAAATCAAAACTTATTTCTAAATAATACAATGTAATTTATCTGGCCAAGAACGTAAGAACATAAGACCCTTTGTATCCCTTCTATTTCAATCCCTGATATCAGCGTCTATTTACGATAGGCTGAATGCTCACTCACATTGAAATAGGATAATATTCTAATGACTACTATTAATGTTGAAAATATTAAGAGCCATGCAGATGTAATTGCTTCATGTGGGACTAAAGTTGGTGAAGTAGACCACTTGCAAGGTTCGGATCAAATTAAACTGACTAAGCATGGTGATGGTCATCACCACTTAATTCCAGTTTCATGGGTTGGTGAAATTACAGACAATAAAATTGTACTGACTAAAGACTCTCAAGAAGTTAAAGATACTTGGGTTGAATCTTAAAACCCTAATCCTAAAAAAACCCTCTTAGTGAGGGTTTTTTTTATATCTTCTGTAATAATCATTGGAGGAAGTTAGTCTTTATCTAATGTATGAGGTGTTGTCGTCTCTTCATTTTCATTACTGTCTTTTTGCTGGCAACCTACCAGCCCCATTACTAGTACCACGCTTATAATGGCTAACGCTTTCATACTTAGGCCTATATATTTGTTAAAACTCTACACTAACAAAGCATGACGATTACTGTGTAAATTTATGAAAATCATTGATGAGATAAATAATAAGAAAGTCTTTAAATAAAGATTTTCATATATTAATGATTGTCTAGATTATGAAGCTATCCCTACATTCAAATAATTATCTTTCAACCAGGCCAATAATTCTTGTGCTGGCGCTAGACGTATAGCGTCCTCCTCCTCAGCTTGATCAATTAGTTCTAAAGGTGGGAATGGTCTAAAGTATTCCATAAGTTTAGCTCCTATTATTGAGCGTGACTTAATCCTGCTCTAGCTTCGATGATGATTTTTTGAATTTCTTCCCGTCGTTGTTTCTTCTTTTCATGGTAAATCCACACAGAAGAAATCAACACACTTATAATTAGTCCGCCAATCAGTACTTGTAGTCTTGTAAAGGCCATTTTTTATTGCTCTTATCATGTAGTTTTCATTTAATTAAATTAAGCATTTAAATATTAAAACTTAATGGCAATTAATGACAAAAACCCGCCTTTGAAAGACGGGTCAATACATAATATGTTGAGTAAATATTTTTTAGAGAATTTGGATATTGCTGGCTTGCTTGCCTTTCTTACCATTCGTAATTTCAAACATTACACGCTGACCTTCCTCTAGTACTTTATAGCCATCGATTCGTACTTCACTATAGTGTGCAAATAATTCTTCACCAGTATCGGAAGCAATAAATCCAAAACCTTTTGTACCGTTGAACCACTTCACTGTACCGTTTGTTAAATTAGACATTCATATTCCCTTTAAGTAATTATCAGTTTAGAAATTGCTGTAAATATTGATTAATTAACAAGCATATTCAATATAACCAATAATCCTTAAATATGAGGATACAACTGTTAGATCTATGTGAATCAAGTTCTTGTTTTATTTTGCAATTACACACAAAAGTGATAAATATCCCTCATATTAAGGTAATAATCAGATAAAGATTGTAATATTTGATCATTCACATTTTCCATAAATTGAATGAAAAAAGCCCCACATATACATGTGAGGCTTCACCCAATTCATTTGCGCTGATATGAGCCAGTAAATTATAAAACACTTTAATCAAAATATATCTTTAAAGCATATTGATATGAACTATCGATTCAACTGCGTGTATGCCCATTTTAAAAATTTATCTTTATCATGAAAGTTTGGTACATTGATTAAGTGAATAAAACTCACTGCTCCAAATTTACCCGCAATCTTTTTAGGATCAACAATTTCAAAATCATTGTCATTACCTAAATTCAGTTCTTTAAAAAACTCAAGAACCTTGTTATGCAAACCTTGCTGTGAATATTCAGTTCGCTCTATTAGAAAATCATAAATCTGGCTTAAAACATGTAATTCAAAATTTTTATTCATGACTTTCTTCTCATAATTGTTAAGGTTGAAATCCAAAACTAACGGATATTATGAGAAAGTTAAAGTAATCAAACATCCTGAAACAATAAGCTTTGAAATATCTAACTTATAATAATTCATCTTTTTTTAAAGCTTTTAACCAGACCGTTGCACGCCCCATATTGATATCAGCTAATTCAAACCTGTGAAATCGATATCCCAATTCTTCAGCATGGTCATAACGATCCATATTCCAAGCCTTGGTTGCAAGTTTGCCTTTACGACCTCCAGACCATGGACCAGTTGCTATTTCAATTAGCATGCGATGTTCGATGAGGTGTAAATCAAAACGCCAATGTTTGGTACTTTTGAAATGAAAGTACTCCTCATACTTCATTTCCATCCGGTCTAATATTTCTTTTAACCTCTCGAATGCTTCAAAGTATTTTTCACTGGCTTTAGGTAATGGCCTGGTGCGTGGTTTCTTTTTGGGACGTATCTTTTTGGTTAGCGCTTTATATACATCAGGCTCCAGATTTCACCCAATAAAAAACCTCCCGGAGGAGGTTAATTTAATTGCATGTAAAAATTAAAATAACTTAAATATTTTTCCAGTTTTATCACTGTAGAAATGCATATCAAAGCTAGGCTTAATTATTTCATCATCTATATTTAGATAACGGACGCAATCCCCAAAACTATTTGGCTCATCAGATGACTTTTCGCACATAGCTTCTAGTGTATAGACAGCGCCATGTTGATCAACCACATCTAACATTACTTTGTTTAATAAAGTTTCCATGTATTAGCCATCAATCCCAACGATTTCACTCGCTTGGAAACCACGTTGACCTTTTGATACGCTAAATTGTACACGCTGACCTTCAGCAAGTGATTTGAAACCACCTGAAATGATTTGAGAAAAATGAGCAAAAACTTCTTCGCCGTTATCAGCCGCGATGAAACCGAAGCCTTTAGTATCGTTAAACCACTTAACAGTGCCTGTAGTTAAATTTGACATAATAATTTCCTTTAATAATATTTAATATAGAGTTCTTGAAAAAATTAAGAAAATAAATAATTAATTTATAAATAATTTAATTAAAAAATTTTAGCTCTAAGTTGTTCAGGTTTAAGAGTGAGAGTTTAAAAATACAATTTATATAGTTTATTTAGTTCAGTATAAAAAGATTTACCATCAATATTTAAAGTTAACTTTTGTCCTGATTCCAAGACAACTTGTTTAGCAACTTCAACTAAGGTTTTACCATTCAAATTGCTTTGAATTTTTTTTAACGGAATAATATTCACTCGAATTTCATCACCGTTAGTTGCTGAAGCAGTAGTCCAGCCGTTAGATATGTTCATTTATTGACTCATATAATGAGCTTTTGTAAACAGAATAGTATTAAAAATAAAACCAACTTTAATTTTGGAGATTGTTCACTTAAGAAAAATTTAAACTTATGATATTTACAGTAGCTGTGAAATTTAAGAAAAGATATAAAAATTAAATCATTATCTTAAAAATATGATTTAAGGAAAACCCACGGATAGCTGCAGGCTTCCCTTGATCGGCATGATGCGAATTCATGCTATGCGTTAACTGTTTGAATTTGATGCTTGAACATCAGAATGGAGGGAATACGCAATTCCGTTAACAACTCAAACACTACCGTTCCGCTTACGGATTCGATCAAACACACTATATCAGATATATTAATATTCACCTAACCTTATTTCAATTTTATTTATATTTGTGATTTTTATATTCTCTTCCTGCTAGCTATCCAATATTTGTGTGATAATCATTGCAATACTTTATGTAAATTTCTAAGTCGTGTTTTGCCTGTACTTTGTCTGTCATATAGTCACCAAAAAAATCCCGCTACTTCCTAGCGGGATTTTCTGAAACTTTAAATTATTTTGAGTCGTTATTTCTTTACTTTTAAACAACTCTGACAAAAAAATTAAATTTCCATCAAAGCACTTTCGTGTAACCATCTCACTATGTATACTAATCATACATTTTATAAGTTGTAACATTTTAATGGCCCTTGATATATTAAATTAATTATTTAAATTTAATAACATAAATATTATTTAACCAATCGTTTCATTTCACTTAACCTTATTTCCTTGTTTTCCGTATGAACTACAAAGCAAATAACGATTAAACTAAAGAAAAATATTGTAATAAGTATTTTGAAGCTTGTACCCATGTGCACAAAGCTCAAAAAAATTTTTACGGCTAAATTTTTATGTTTATTAACTGCGGTTAGCAACCCAACACAGTTGCCTTACATAACTGTGATATTGCTAGCTTGTCGGCCTTTTTTTCCTTGAGTAATTTCAAATTGTACACGCTGGCCTTCTTTAAGTGCTTTATAGCCGCTCATGTTTATTTCACTGTAGTGTGCAAATAAATCTTCACTACTATCAGATTGTATAAATCCAAATCCCTTACCTTCATTGAACCATTTCACTATACCACTGGCATTGTTAGTCATTTTTTATTCCTAATGTTTGAGTTTGTTATTTCATACTCTTTAGTAATACTTAGTAAGTTATTTAGTTAGTTTAGTTGCTCATAAGCCCATTTTAAGAACTTATCCTTTTCTCGAAATAAGGATACTAATCTAAGATTGATTTTAGATATGCTCCCAAATTTTCCATAAAGGATATTTGGCTCCGTTTGTATGACGTCCGATTGATCTCCTTGAGAAAGTTCTTTGAAAAACTCCATAGCTTGGTTATAGGGTGTTAATTTTTCGAATCCTTCCCGTTCGACTATAAAATCATAGATCTGCCTTAAAACATGATGATCATATAGATTGGGCATTTTGATTGCTCGATTTAGAATTGTTGTTCTATAAATCTAACTAAATTGTATAAATTTAAAAAGTGCGAAATAGAAAAAAAATAAAAAATTAATGTAAATGAAACATATTAATTTTATCCATTTTAAATATCTAGCTAAACCATTGTTAAGTTTAATTAAAATACATAACCTAAAAGTCTTAAAAGTTATTTTTTTACAATTTAAAAAATTAAAGTTTTTATATCGTTAAAGGCTTTGTTGCACAAACCTACCGGTAAAGTCTTATTCCACAATATAATTCCTAGATGAACAAACCTACGTCCAAAATCTTTCGTACGTGGCGCTTCTTCTTTCATAACATCTTGCACAGAAAAAACCTTGCTATCGTTTTGGCTTTACCCATACACAAATGAATTAAAACCATCAGCTCTATTTAAAATTTATTCAAAATTTTATATCAATATTTTTGATACAAAATTTAATTATGTAGTTTTATTTACTAAACTTTTTATTTAAAGCCAAATATGTTGGCAACCAACTTAGATTAGTTTGGATTAATAAAATAGAAATACACAACTAAGCAAATTAGCGAAATCGTTGAAATTAAAAGATAAGTGCCCGTTGTGTTAAAGCTTTTTAGAAATTTAAATAAATCCATCATTTCTTCCCCCATGAAAAAACAGATAAATTATACTAAATAATATCTGGGGGATTAAATAGCTGTTGGTCGAATAGATAAATCGATATGATCAAGTGATCATTAAAAATACACATCTTCTTTAAATCTAGATTTATATATAAATTTGAGTCTGTCAAATACAAAAATACAGCTCCCAACTCAATGAAAACTGTATTTTTAAACTAAAAATTGATCAAAATTAAACTGCAAGTACTTTCACAATAATGGTTTGCATGTCTTCATTTTCTTCTGCCAAATAAACACGTTTTAACTCTTTGCTTTTCACTTTGAATTGATGATTTTGATACTGAATTACAGCCGGAATTTGATCAAAATACAGGCTATCTGCGTCTAATTCTTCTTGAAAAAGTGGCGTGCCCAATTGATAGTCTAGGCTTTTTAATACTACATATTTAACAGTCGTTTTCATTGAAATAAACCTACTTTTGTTACGCTCTTTATTTTAAGTTTTAACATCGTTTTCCTTCCGAAGAAACCTTTATTTCATATTTTCGTACAGCTTCTAAACAATCACGCTATTTTTGTGAATTCCACAACACCCACAGCGCCAACTTAGACTTTTAGTGAAATTACAGACGAGCGAAATCAATGCTAAAATTTTAAGAATACTAATGATCATTCACCATTCTACTTTGGGGTAAGCACATGCTTAAACAGTGTTGCGATGCTTTAGAACAAAAATCCATGACCATCGCGTTTATCGAGAGTGCTAGCTCTGGTTATTTATGTAGCCAATTTTCAATTTATAAGAATAGTGGTGCAGATATCTTATTAGGTGGACTAGTGAGCTATGATCCATCGATCAAACGTGAAATTTTAAAAGTAGATCCTTTACTAATAGAAAAATTTACGGCCGAATCCGCAGAAGTGACTCAAGCGATGGCTGAGCAAGGACAACAACTATTTTTACATGCGGACTTCGTGGTGGCCTGCACTGGATTACTCAAACCCGGTGGCAGTGCAACCGTAGAAAAACCCGAAGGAACATTTTATATTTCAATTTTACATGATGGTCGTATCTATAATTATCATTATTTTATTTTGGGTACGGCTTTAGAACGCTTAGATCAGTTAACTGAAAATGTTGCTCACAGTATATTAGACATCTTAAATGCAGAATAAAACATACATAATCTACATATTAAATATCATTTTGCATCGCATACTGTATTGAGGAATTTACTTATCAGGACAAGAAAATGCAGCTACGTCATTTCAATGCATTCGCAATTAGCACCCTACTGTCCTGCTCTGCTTTCGCGACGGTAGGCGGCCCTCAAACCATTGAGGTTTTAGGTTTTGATAAAAAAGACCAAAAAATCTATTTAATGCGTCATTTTGAAGATGGTCGTGGTCGTTTACCACAATTATATTATTATCAATTAAATAGCCAAAAGCCGACTCAATTAATTACAGTGAAGTCTTTGTATATTAATCCCAAGACAAAACGGATTGATTACGATCAAGACAGCACCCAGTTTGATAAAGAAATCGCGAAAATAAAAAAACGTTTAGTCAAATTAACACCAGTAAATAACAATAATGCTCGAATACAGTTATTAACAACCATGAATGGCACTGCAAAATCATGGTATGACCCGAATGAAACCATTGATAAATGGACCTATCAATATCGTGTTAAAAATTCTCAGTATAAAAGCGCTGTACAAAAGGCTGAGACCTATAAAGAAGGTTTAAAAATCTCTAAAACTTATCGTGTAATGCAAAAGCCCTTTTATTTAGTGACTGTTAAATATCTAGGGATTCCATTTGAAACAGGATATAGCGTTGAAGATCCGGTTTTACTAACCAAATAGATTGTTAACTCAAATAACAAATAATAAAAAAGCCTCTTTTGAGGCTTTTTTATTACACTTAAAATTATGCTGCAGAACGCTCTGCAATTGGCACAACTTTACGTAATTCCGGACCTGTATAGTCCGCACTTGGGCGAATAATACGATTGTCCGCACGCTGCTCCATTACATGTGCAGCCCAACCTGTTACACGCGACATCACAAAAATTGGTGTGAATAATTTCGTTGCAATATCCATGAAATGATATGCAGATGCATGGAAGAAATCTGCATTACAGAATAATTTCTTCTCACGCCACATCACTTCTTCACAGCGCACTGATACAGGATAAAGTACAGTATCACCGACATCTTTTGCTAGGCGTTCAGACCATTTCTTGATAATGCCATTACGTGGATCGTTATCTTTGTAAATCGCATGACCAAAGCCCATGATCTTTTCTTTACGCTCAAGTTTACCCAACATTTCACGCTCAGCTTCTTCTGGAGACGTCCAGTTTTCAATCATTTCCATTGCAGCTTCGTTTGCACCGCCATGTAATGGACCACGAAGTGAACCAATTGCACCTGTAATACAAGAATGCATATCTGACAATGTTGATGCACATACACGCGCTGTGAATGTAGAGGCATTAAATTCATGCTCTGCATATAGAATCAGTGACACGTTCATCACTTGCTCATGCAATTCATTTGGTTTTTCACCACGCAGTAAATGTAGGAATTGTGCGCCGATTGAATCATCATCGGTGTTTTCTTCTACACGTACGCCATCATGACTGAAGCGATACCAGTAGCAGATGATCGCAGGTAGCGTTGCCAAAATACGGTCTGCAACATCTTGTTGTTCATCGAATGATTTTTCAGTTTCAAGGTTACCGAGCATTGAAACGCCTGTACGCATCACGTCCATTGGGTGTGAGTCAGCAGGAATACGTTCTAATACTTCTTTCAATGCTTGCGGCAATTGACGCAATGATTTGAGTTTGGCTTTGTATGCTGCTAGTTGTTCTGTTGTTGGCAATTCACCAAAGAAAATGAGATACGCAACTTCTTCAAACTGACAGTTTTCTGCCAAATCTTGAACGTCATAACCACGATAGGTTAAGCCCGCACCACTTTTGCCTACAGTTGACAATGCAGTTTTACCAGCTACTTGTCCGCGCAGTCCTGCGCCCGTGAGTACTTTTCCTTCAGCCATTTTTTATTTTCCTTCAGTGAACAATTTATCTAAGGTGTTTTCAAAAGTGTGATAATCGAGGAATTGATAGAGTTCTTTTCGTTGCTGCATTTTATCCAGTACATTGACTTGTGTACCGTCATTGCGGATCGCATGCATTACTTCGAGTGCCGCTTTTTGCATTGCACGTGTTGGTGATAATGGGTAGAGCACCATTGAAATGCCTTGCTCACCTAATTCTTCTTTGGTGTAGTAAGGGGTATCACCAAACTCTGTAATGTTTGCCAGTACAGGTACACCCACAGCATCGCAGACTGTTTTATACATGGTAATGTCAGTCATTGCTTCAGCAAAGATCGCATCTGCGCCTGCTTCCACACATGCACATGCACGGTCAATTACAGCTTGTAGACCTTCTTTTTGCAATGCGTCTGTACGTGCCATCACCACAAAGTTTGAATCAGTTTTTGCATCGACAGCCGCTTTAATACGGTCAACCATTTCTTGTTGTGACACGATTTCTTTGTTCGGACGGTGACCACAACGTTTTTGTGCCACTTGGTCTTCGATATGAACCGCTGCTGCACCCGCAGCAATCATTTGTTTCACAGTACGAGCAATGTTAAATGCACCGCCCCAACCTGTATCGATATCGACAAGTAATGGCGTATCTACACGTTCAGTAATACGACGAACATCTTCCAAAACATTGTCTAAACTGGTCATGCCTAAGTCAGGTAAACCATATGAATAGTTCGCAACACCTGCACCAGATAAATATATGGCTTTATAGCCAACTTCTTTTGCCATCATTGCTGCATAGGCATTTACTGTGCCAATGATTTGTAATGGTTTTTCTACTTCCAATGCTTGTCTAAATCTTAAGCCTGCAGACGTTTGTTGTGTCATATTCCTTTCCACGGCATTTACTTTAATTTTCGAAGTTTGAGTATATCCATATTTTTTTCCAACTCTATGGCTTTGTAGAATATTAACTCTAAAACTTTAGTCAAATATTTCACTTGTCACCTATCTGTTGTTATTCTTTAGTCAAAGATCCCTTATTTATGAGCAAAGCAGAAAAGTACCGAATTTTTTGCTATAATTATCGTCAAATCAGCTCTTTTTTTGTTAAATATTATCACTTTATGCAAGATTTAATACACATTGAACCTTTAACGCATGACCAGCCACAAACGCGGCGCGGACATGAACGATGTGTTGCGCTTTTAGAAAGTGCTACGGAGCTTTTTTTAAAACGTGGTTTTGATGCAGTTTCACTAGATGACATCGTGAATCATGCAGGTGGTTCAAAAGCGTCAATCTATAAATATTTTGGTAATAAAGACGGATTATTTAAGGCCATTTGTGACTATCGTCGCTGCTTATTTTTCAAAGATATTTGCCTACCATTTACGGTGAGCCCTGACTCCGATATTCGTGCTTATCTCATCAATACTTTAAGTGAATTTCATCAGCATATCGTGATGCCTGAAAATGCGGCATTTATGCGGTTAGTCTTAGAACAAACAGGACGTAATCCTGAAATAGCACGTTATATTCATGAGCAAGGCCCAAAACAAATTCAGAACACCGTTGCAGAAATTTTGTATCAAGCACATCAGCACGGTTTGCTGTATTGTGAAAACCCGTTGTTTTCGGCTCAATTTTATTTTGGAATTTTGCGTAATTTAGAATGGCGCGTTCTCATGGGCATCACCATTGATGAAAATGATCAAGAAACCATCAATTACATCAGTTATTGCGTCGATCGTTTCCTAGACGGTCACCAAAAGCGCTAGATTTTTTGCAATTTACCTCTCTTATAGTATATTAATCGATTCCTTTTTCTCTAACCAACCAACAACTAATTGTTGTTTTGTTTTTTGATTCAGCAATTATTGTGGAGTAACAATGGCTCTACGTCACTTTCTAACTTTACGCGATTTATCGACTTTAGAACTTAATCAAATTGTACAGCGCGGTATCGAACTCAAGCGCAAACAGCATAACAATGAAGTTTTCCAACCTTTCGTTGGTAAAGTCATGGGCATGATTTTTGAGAAATCGAGCACCCGTACACGTGTATCGTTTGAAGCAGGAATGAGCCAATTTGGTGGTAGTGCAATTTTCCTTTCATCTCGCGACTCTCAATTAGGGCGTGGCGAGCCAGTAGAAGATTCTGCACGCGTGATTTCAAGCATGCTTGATATTGTAATGATTCGTACTTTTGGTCATGACATTGTTGAACGTTTTGCTTCTTATTCAAAAGTTCCTGTCATCAATGCATTAACAGATGATCACCACCCTTGCCAATTACTTGCCGATGTTCAAACATTTGTTGAACACCGTGGTTCTATTGAAGGTAAAACGGTTGCTTGGATTGGTGATGGCAACAATATGTGTAACTCATATATTGAAGCGGCTCATATGTGGGGCTTTAAATTAAAAATCGCTGCACCTAAGGGCTATGAACCTAAAGCAGAATTTTTATCTGAATTTGCACACTGTGTGGAACTTGTTGATTCTGCCGAAGATGCTGCAGTTAATGCAGATTTAATCGTGACAGATGTTTGGGCAAGTATGGGCCAAGAAGAAGAGCAAAAAATTCGTGAAAAAGCGTTTGCTGATTATCAAGTGAATGAACGCCTGATGGATCTTGCTCACGCTGACTGCCTATTTATGCACTGCTTACCTGCGCATCGTGGCGAAGAAATTTCTGAAAATATGCTTGACCACAAAAATGCTGTGGTTTGGGATGAAGCTGAAAATCGCTTACATGCACAAAAAGCACTTGTTGAATTTTTAATTAACGAAAATCTTAAAAAAGACTAAGGTTTTACTTAGATAAAAAAGCACCTTCGGGTGCTTTTTTTGTTTTTGCATGCTTTAATAAAACCATAACTTTTATAAGTGATTAAGATTATGCGTTTAAAAAATATTTGCTTATTGGCTCTTGGATTGAGCTTATCTACTTTTAGCTTTGCTGGTGAACCAAGTGAATTAGATCAATACTTGGTGAAAAATCAGATTTTAGATAGCAATTTTAAAATTAAAAATAAAACAGGTTTAAACGAAATACTGGCTGCCATTAGTGATGAAGATTCACGCACTCTTCCCTATCAAGTTGATCAGAATATGTTGATGGAAAAAATGGAAATGGAAGCGGATAAGATTGAAATTGATGGTATTATCACCACCCCTGATTTTGCGCAATTTGAACAATCAGTCGGTGAACATAAGGTGAAGCAACTCATCAAGCATAATTCACTCCAAAACTGTGAATTACTATTCGAGCATCAATTTCAACGTGTTAATCCATATAAAATTGAAATGGATCTAAGCTCGGGTAGCAAACAATACGAAATTATCATTAAAAATACAGAGTGCAAATTTAAATAAATATCTAATTTCTTACAGCTCTTGGTTTAACTTTTGCATTGTTTAACTTAACGAATTAAACCTTGAGGCTGTAATACAATCACAGCTGAGCCCACCAACACAATGACGCCACCTAGCATATCCCAACGTGTTAGAACTACGTGATCGACAAAACGCAACCACAGCAATGCAGAGAAAATGTAGATTCCGCCATAGGCTGCATAGATACGACCCGAAGCTGCTGGATGCAACGTCAATAACCAAACAAATGCAGCCAATGCAAGCGCTGTTGGAATCCATAACCACTGCGATTTTTGCTGATTTAAAATCAAATATGGGAAGTAACAGCCTAAAATTTCCATCAGTGCTGTCAGTGCAAATAAACCAAATGTGGTCAGCACTTTTGTTAATGGTATGTCCATCATTGAGAAACCCAAATCTAGCGTCGAATAAATATAAAAAACCCGTGCAAGCACGGGTTTTTCGTTAATTAAATTACTTAAGCAGGTTCAGCGGTTTGGTCTTCAAACACTTCGAGTTTTAAGCCCACAGCTTTGCCATTTTCTTTCTTCACTGAAACACCAACATTACCGCCATGTTCCGCAAGCTCGCCAAACAAAATCATTTCAGCAAGCGGTTTCTTCAAATGCTCTTGAATTAAACGCTGCATTGGACGAGCGCCCATCAAGCGATCGTATCCTTGCTCTGCCATCCATTCGCGTGCATCTTGGTCAACCTCAAGAACCACTTTTTTGTCATCTAACTGTGCCTGAAGCTCTGTTAAAAACTTATCAACCACACTTTCAATGACAGTTGTTGGCAATGCTTTAAATTGAATAACACCATCTAAGCGGTTACGGAACTCCGGAGAGAAGGCTTTTTTCATCGCGTCTTGGTTATCATTACTGTTATCTTGATCCATGAAACCAATGCTCACACGTGAAATTGATTCTGCACCAATATTGGTAGTCAGCACTAACACGACGTTACGGAAGTCAGACTTACGACCATTGTTGTCCGTTAATGAACCATGATCCATAATTTGAAGTAACAAATTAAAGACATCTGGATGTGCTTTCTCAATTTCGTCTAGTAAAAGTACGCAATGCGGATTTTTATGAATCGCGTCGGTCAACAAACCACCTTGATCAAAACCTACATAACCCGGAGGCGCACCAATTAAACGAGATACGGCATGACGTTCCATGTATTCCGACATATCGAAACGTACAAGTTCAACGCCTAATAATTTTGCCAATTGCTTAGTGACTTCAGTTTTACCCACACCTGTAGGACCAGCAAATACAAAATTACCCACTGGCTTATCTGGTGCTTTTAGACCTGCACGAGATAATTTAATCGCAGATGCAAGCGCTTCAATCGCTTCATCCTGACCGAACACCACACGTTTCAGATCACGCTCAAGATTTTCAAGGACGCTCTTGTCATCTTTAGACACAGTTTTCGGTGGAATACGGGCAATTTTCGAAACGATATCTTCAATGTTTTCAACTGAAATGACCGTATCATCTTGCTCAGCTTTTAAACGACGCTGCGCACCAGCTTCATCAATCACATCAATGGCTTTATCAGGTAAGAAACGATCATTGATAAATTTCGCTGATAGTTCAACCGCAGAAACCAACGCTTGATCTTCGTATTTCACATGATGGAATTCTTCAAATTTACCTTTTAAGCCACGCAGAATATCAATCGTTTCTGAAATAGATGGTTCATTGACATCAATTTTTTGGAAACGACGAGATAATGCATGATCTTTTTCAAAAACTTGACGGTATTCTTGGAAAGTCGTTGAACCGATACAACGTAAAGTACCATTCGCCAAAGCTGGTTTGATGAGGTTCGATGCATCCATCGTGCTGCCCATACTTGAGCCTGCACCGATGATCATATGAATTTCATCAATAAATAAAATAGCTTCGGGCTTTTTCTTCAATGCATTTAACAGTTGTTTTAAACGCTTTTCAAAATCACCACGGTATTTAGTTCCTGCAACTAAAGCACCAATGTCTAAACTAAATACTTCTGCATTTTCAAGCGGTTTAGGAGCTTTGCCATTTACAATGAGCCAAGCCAAACCTTCAGCAATCGAAGTTTTACCTACACCCGGATCACCCACCAAAAGTGGGTTATTTTTACGGCGACGGCATAGAATTTGAGCTGTACGTTCAATCTCTTTTTCACGACCAATCAGTGGATCTGTTTTGCCTTTTTGAGCTTCAACATTGAGATTGGTCGTATAAAGCTCTAATGGGCCAGAATTTGAAGACGTAGCACTTTCACCATCGAGCTCTTCAATTTCCTCTTCGGCTTGGACTTCATCTTTACGTGTGCCATGAGACAAGTACTGCGTTAATGTCAAACGGTTGATTTGATGGCGTTTAAGTAAATACACCGCAAATGAATCACGCTCTGAATACATCGCAACTAAAATGTCTGCACCTTCTACAGTGCGGTCATTACCACTCGATTGCACATGGAAAATTGCACGCTGCAAAATACGATCAAAACTTTCTGTAGGATGTGGCGCTTGATCGCTTTTTTCGCCAAGCTTAGGGGTATGTTGTTCTACGTATTCTTCAAGTTCTTTGCGAAGCACAATAATGTCTGCGCCACATGCTTTCAATGCATTAACAGCGGAATCATTATCCAGTAAAGCCAATAATAAATGTTCTACCGTCAAAAATTCATGTCTCTTTTGACGAGCCATGCTGACAGCCAAACGTAGTGATACTTCTAATTGACGACTGAGCATGTAATCCCCTTATTAATCTTTTGGCTCAATCTGACAAAGTAATGGATGACTTTGCGACCGAGCGTAATTATTGACCTGATTTGCTTTAGTCTCTGCGATGTCTCGCGGATAAACCCCTGCAACACCCTTTCCTTCATAATGTACAGTTAGCATTACTTGAGTGGCTTGGTCAAGATTCAAAGCAAAGTATTGTTGTAAAATTTCAATTACAAAGTCCATTGGGGTGTAATCATCGTTCATTAAAACGACAGCATACATAGGAGGACGCTTTAACTCAGGTGGCGCAGTCAATACTTGAATGTCTGAATCACCATCATCCTGCGTACCTTGGCTGAGAGTCGGGTTTAGATGCCAGTCCACTAAACCAGATTGGTAAAATGAATTTTTAATGTCAGATAAACACGTTTGACGCTTATTGGTTCGCATAGGATTTAGGTTTCACACTTAGTTTGCACTTGCTTCAGTTTGAGGAATTTCTGAAAGGAAAGCAGATTGATTTTCAACAGGCTGACCTTTCGACCAGCTAAAACGGCGAATAACGGGTTTAGAACCGGTTAAACGCACTTCAATAAAGTCTGGACTAAAGCCTTTTGGCATGGTCCAACGTCCAGTGAGTCGCTCACTTTCGCTAAAGTTAAAGTTTTTGTCTTCTAAAGGCACTGCAAGTACTTCTGTACCCTTAATTAGACGCAGCTCAACACTTCCAGACACATTACTTTTTGACGGACTTACTTGAACGAGATCAAGTTGGTATTCATACGCATTTTCAGGTAACGGTTTAATCGCTAAATGTTGTACTGCAAGAGGCATACCACCACGTTGGCGTAATACTTCACGATACAAAACACCCAAATTACCCGTTAATTCTTGATCATCACGTGCTTTTTTAACAGCCAAATATAAATCATTTGAATTACTTACAGCGACATCACGCTCTTGGATTGCCGCATTCAAACTTTTATTCAGGCCTGCTAATTCAGTTTTTTGCTTTTGCACCACATCAACAAGTTGCTCTGCATCTGCATCATAACCGACCACAGTTAAGCCCTGACGATGACCGATACTATATCCGAGAAAACCGCTGCTCAATGCAAGTACAACTGCACCAATCGCCAGTGGCATATTCGTCTTCATAAAAGGCGTTTTTTCACTGTTTTCAGGTTCTGACTTGAAATTAGATTCTGTATTCGACATCGTCATCTCTTATTTTTAGTTCACTCAAGGCACACATTTAAATCCAGTTTTAAATGTGTGTGAAGTTTTAAATCGTTTCTTATGGTAATAAACCAATGCCTTGAAGTCCTGCATTTTCAGCAAAACTAAACATCAAGTTCATATTTTGTACGGCTTGACCTGCTGCACCTTTCACCAAGTTGTCTTGAGCCACCAAAATCACTAATTTTTTCGGCTGAGGTTTGCAAATCGCAATACGTAATTGGTTCGCACCACGCACAGTACGTGTTTCAGGTGAGCTACCTGCAGGCATAACATCTACAAACTGCTCATTGGCATAGAACTGTTCATATATGCTTTGTAAATCCGCAGAAGCACCTGCGTCTGTCAAATCAATATAGATAGTGCTGAGCATGCCACGAATCATCGGTACTAAATGCGGTACGAATAAAATTTCGTTAAACACACCTTTTTGACCTGAAATATTTTCTAAGGCTTCTACTATTTCGGGATGATGACGGTGACCCGCTACACCATATGCTTTAAAGTTATCTGCATTTTCAGAATAGATCATACCCAGGCTGGCTTTACGACCTGCACCAGACACACCTGATTTTGCATCAATAATAATGCTTTCAGGTTTCACTAATCCTTCAGCTTTTAAAACTGGTGCTAAACCGAGTTGAACAGTTGTTGGGTAACAACCTGGGTTACCAATCACTGAAGCCTTTTGAATTTTTTCACGGTTTAATTCAGACAAACCATAAACTGACTCTTTTAATAGCTCTGGACATGCATGGTCTAGGCCATACCATTTCTCAAATTGAGCTAAGTCTTGCAAGCGGAAGTCAGCAGCAAGGTCAATCACTTTAGTATTTGCAGCAACTAACTCTTCTGCGTGTTTCATTGCTACACCGTGAGGCGTAGCAAAAAATACAACGTCACATTGTTTTAGTTCTTCAATATTTAGATCTGAATAGCAAAGGTCTGTATGTCCACGCAAACTTGGGAACATATCATCCACACGGCGGCCATTTTCAGTACGCGAAGTTAAAACTTTCACTTCCGCATTTGGGTGTCGCAGTAAAATACGCAGTAATTCAACACCTGTGTAACCTGTACCGCCGACAATACCTACTGAAATCACGCTCTTTACCTCTATTCAAAGTATCCATTTGATGACTGCGTAGTATGACAGGAAGTTGAGGATTTCTGAACTGTTTTGCTTGGGTTTATTGCAATTCGGATCTTTTTATCAATTCAAGAAAAAACATACTTTCAGAATGCACCAAACTTAAATTGGATCAAAAGTGCAATTGTCCCACCTTCCAGCCAAATATTATTGTTTCAAACTAATTTCTAAAGGTATTTTCTGTCCATTTCTCAGAATTTCAAACTTTACAACGTTTCCTCTTAAATAGTTTGAACTTTCAACAAATGCACTGACATCATTAATATTATCATCATTCATTTTTATAATAATATCCTGCGGCAAAATAACGCCTTGGGCTGGAGAGCCAGCTTGAACTTTTTGTACAATCACTCCACCCTGAAGGCCATTATTAATTTTATCCTTAGAGGACAATATGGTGGGATAAATTCCTGTTACAGAATTATATTTATAAAAATATCGTGAGGAGTATTCTGTCCTATTCGCAAGACGATGAGGAACTGCCTCAATAGTTCCTACAGGATATCTATTTAAATCACTTTTTTGATTATCACCAACTAAAAACGGATATGTATCTGGCTTTGAATTTCTATACCTATAATAATTTCCACTCTCTACAGGCGTATTAGTGAAAATAACGATTTGTGCCCCCAATTGATTTCCTTTATTTTTCAGGTCCCACATGCTATCGCTGTAGCCCCTATTTGTAGATACACTTTTAAATGTTTCACTCATCACAGGGACATAGCCCTGCTCAATCAGCTCATCTGTTTTAAGATCAATATCATCAACCATTATTACTTCGGTTTTTTTTCGCCAGCTATCCCGATCTTGAAAACTATCTGCAAAAATTGGTGCTGAATATGCAAGTAAAATTAATCCCAGAATTTTTCTATTTTTCATAACTATACACCCAATCAGTTTAGGTTTTATGAAAAATATACTAGCACCACCACCACGGCATCACACCACTTTTTAAAGTTTTCCGATGATCTTTATAGTTTGAATCATGCTTCTCCACCTCCTCCCAAAAATTTAGACTATGATCAAAGTGCTTAGTATGCGCTAACTCATGTACAGCCACATAACGCGTGATTTCCAACGGAAAAAGTACCAGCCCACTATTCAACATAATGTCATGCTTTGCAGAACAGCTGCCCCAACGGGTTTTGGGCTGACGAATTGAGCAATCACCATATTTCAAGCCTGTTTCACTGCTCACTTGCTTTAAATAAATTGGTAAATACTCTTTGGCATAAGCAATCACAAAGCTTTTTAAATATTGCTCAGGCTGCCGAACACTGATGAAAAGCTGATGCTTTTCTTCATCTAAGATGAATGAGTTTTTTTGTACTTTATAAACAATGCTTAGAGGCTGCTCTAAATTGAATAGTTTTAATTCTACTGGTAGCGTTTTATCAATCTGCCCTGTTTTTTCCTGCTGCTTCTGCCATGTCTCAATCATCCATTGTTCTGATTGTTTCAGAAAATCTTGCACTTGGCGCTGTGTACAAAACTGCGGAACCGTTAATTTGATTTGAGTTGGTTCTACACGAAGTCTTAGGCGTGTGGCACGTAATTTCCGAGTGATTTGAATTTCAGGAAGGTTTGGGATCATATTTTTTATTAATTTTAAATCCTCCCTAACCCTCCTTTTACAAAGGAGGGAAAATCACCTAAATAAATTCAGGTGAAAAGTCCCCCTTTATCAAAGGGGGATTTTAGGGGGAATTCTAATAGAACAGATTAAACCGCAGTACGCTCTTCAATACCGTTATCAGTGGCTACAACAGCAATATCCGCCTTGTTTAGAGCAAAGATACCGTTACACACTACACCCGGAATGTCATTCAAAGTCTTTTCAAGCTCTAAAGCATTTAAGATATTTAAGTTGTGTACGTCTAAAATTACATTACCGTTATCAGTTACTACGCCTTCACGGTACACAGGGTCGCCGCCCAAAGAAACGATTTTACGTGCCACAGCAGAACGTGCCATTGGAATCACTTCGACAGGAAGCGGGAAATCACGGCCCAATTGATCAACCCATTTTGAATCATCTACGATACAAACGAATTTTTTCGCAATAGACGCCACGATTTTTTCACGAGTCAACGCTGCGCCGCCGCCTTTAATCATGTGCATATGACGGTCGATTTCATCCGCGCCATCTACATAGGCATCTAAACCTCCAACGTGGTTCATATCAACCACTTCAATGCCTAATTTTTTCAAACGTTGTGCAGTTGCTTCAGAACTGGCAACCGCAGCTTCGAGTTGAAGCTCTGGCAATAATTCGATGAGGAAGTTCACAGTACTTCCTGTACCAACACCCAAAATACCGCCCTTTGGCAAATGCTTTAATGCAGCTTTTGCGGCAGCTTGTTTCTTTTCATCTTGGGTAGCATACAGACTCATAACTTGGCTCAACTATTTTTTGACATTTGTTGCTGATTTTACAGCCCAAATGTACAGGGGTTTGTTACAATAAACCCCTATTTTAAACTGTTAGATGGAAAATTAACATGCTGTCTCGTTTGGTTCGACAAATATTACAGGCAACGGTCTATGACGTTGCAATCGAAACCCCACTCGAAGCAGCGCCACGAATTAGTGAAAAACTAAACAATAACATTCGCTTTAAACGCGAAGATTTACAACCTGTCTTTTCTTTCAAGCTACGCGGTGCCTACAACCGTATTAGTCAATTACCGAAATCTCAGTTGGAACGTGGCGTTATTACTGCTTCTGCAGGTAACCATGCTCAAGGCGTGGCATTATCTGGTAAAAAGTTGGGTATTCGCGCCATTATTGTTATGCCTAAAACCACACCAGACATTAAAGTACAAGCGGTTAAACGCTTAGGCGGTGAAGTAGTTCTGCATGGTGATTCTTTTGACGTAGCCAATAAATACGCAATCCAATGTGCAAAAGATGAAGGTATGACCTTTATTCCACCTTATGACGACGAACTCGTTATGGCCGGTCAAGGAACCATTGCCAACGAAATTTTGCGTCAATGGCGTGATGTAGATTATGTATTTGTTGCTGTGGGCGGTGGTGGTCTCATTGCCGGTGTAGCTGCTTATCTTGGTGATGTGGCACCGCATGTTAAAGTCATTCCTGTTGAATATGACGAATCAGCATGTTTAAAAGCAGCCTTTGAAGCTAATGAACGTGTCATTCTTCCATCTGTAGGTTTATTTGCCGACGGTACAGCAGTTGCTCAAATTGGTGAAAAACCATTTGAAGTGATTCAGCTACAAAAATCAGATAACTCAGGCCCAATTGTTGAGCGTGAAGTTGTACTGGTAAATACAGATGAAATCTGTGCAGCCATTAAGGATACCTTTGATGAATGCCGTAGCATTGTTGAACCATCTGGTGCAATGGCGCTTGCAGGTATCAAGAAGTATGTTGCAGAGCATGGTCTAGAAGGCAAAAATATGGTGTCGATTGTATGCGGTGCCAATATGAACTTTGACCGTCTGCGCTACATTGCGGAACGTACTGAACTGGGTGAACGCAAAGAAGCGATCTTTGCTGTGACCATTCCAGAAGAAAAAGGTTCATTCCTCCAATTCTGCCGCGCACTACAAGGCCGTAACATCACTGAATTTAACTACCGCGCTAGTAATTCTTCTGCTGCTCAAGTCTTTGTGGGAATCAGTCTCAAAAATGGCGAAAAAGAACGTCAGGAAATTTTTGAAACCTTAAAATTCCAATACGATGTAGACGATCTTTCTGATGATGAAGTGGCTAAACTGCATATTCGTTATTTAATTGGCGGTCATGCCGATATTGAAAATGAACGCCTATTCCGCGTGGAATTCCCCGAACGTCCGGGCGCATTACTGACTTTCTTAGAACGTCTAGGCCCAACGCATAACATCACCCTATTCCATTACCGTAACCACGGTGCTGCTGAAGGTCGTGTATTGGTGGGTATGGAAGCAACGGATGCGAAACAAAACCCAGATGGCTTGATTGAAACATTGGAAAATATTACCTATCCATATGTTGAGATTACAAATAACCTCGGTTATCAACGTTTCTTGAAATAAATAAAATTTTTATTCTAAAGCTGGGATCTAGGTTCCAGCTTTTTTATTTGCATCAATTCTTTTCTACATCAAAATAAATATATTCATCGATTTAATTCATCAACGCTGTCATTGTTGTTAAATTCACCACACCCTATAATCCATTGAAAATAAAACAAAATGGATATTTAAAATTGAATTTTTATGCCTTATTTATGATCGCTATTGTGGGTTTAGGTGGATATTTTTATGCATATCCGGCTTATCAACTTAAGCAAGAGGAAGATAAGATTCGTCAAAGTATGAAACAAATTCCAAATCAGTCCCGTACGCAAAATCTAGAAAATATTTACGGATATACCGCGCAGGCTGAAATGCTGAATCAATATCCAAATTATATTGTATATATTCGCTTTGATGAGCTAAATGATCAAACCGCTCCAGAACCTGTTCAAGCCATCATCCGTGAATTTTCATGCGATGGCTTAAACCGTTTAAAGAATAATTCCGAGCTTGTTCGTAAAGCCACTCTAAATGTCATTAAAGAAGATCAACATCAATTTCAATATATTCTAAAAAATAAACTAGGCTATGAAATTTTTAAATATCAACAAGTTATGGATAATTGCCCCAATATTGCTGAACTTTATGCCTATCAAAACACTGAAGAAATTAAAAATTAGAGCTTTTCGGTTTAGATGGATTATGTAAATTTTCATAGCCGCTCTAGGCTGAACAAGCTAACATCAACATATTCAATAACTTTAGAATAATTTAGGAATACGGTATGGCTCAATTCGCTGTGATTGGCTTAGGAAGTTTTGGCGCAACTGTTGCCACTGAACTCATGGGTTTAAAACACGATGTCATTGGAATCGATAGCAACAAAAAGTTTGTTGAAAGTATTTCGGACCAACTGACCCATGCAGTGATTGCTGATGCAACAGATGAGCACGTTTTACAAGAACTCAATATTCAAAATTGTGAAGCCGTCGTAGTCGCAATTGGTGAAGATATTGAAGCCAGCATCTTATGTGTGCTCCATCTTAAAAACATGGGGATCAACAAAATTTGGGCCAAAGCCAAGTCCAAAGCGCATCACATGATTTTAACCCATTTAGGCATCAGCAAAATCATCCATCCTGAAGAAGATATGGGTGTCCGTGTTGCCCAGTCACTGAGTTATCCGATGGTGAGTCGCTACATGGTGCTCGAAGATGATCATTATTTGGTGAAAGTTGAAATTAAAGAATCACAACAAGGCACGCGTCTAAATCAAATTATGGATCATGTCCCAGAAGTGAAGACGATTTTGCATAAACGTGGCACCGAGCTTCAATATAGTTTAGATCCGAACCTGATTTTACAAACAGGCGATATTTTAGTGGTTGAAGGTTTACTCGAACATTTACGTCGACTGGCTAAACACTTTAAAGCAACTTTGTAATCAGCGTCGTGCTCCTTTTGCACACAATCGCGCAAGATGACAGTAGAAAAACATGAAACTGCACAATAAACAGCGTAATACCATTAATCTCAGCCCACCCAGTATTTTGGCATTGGGTTTTCTTGGGCTTATTATCATTGGCACCTTGCTGTTAAAACTCCCTTATTCACATCATGGCGATTTAAGTTGGATCAATGCCCTCTTTACAGCGACCTCAGCCGTAACCATTACAGGACTTTCGGTTGTAAATGTCGGCGAAGCCTATACGGTGTTTGGTAAAGTCGTGATTATGGGGTTACTACAATGCGGTGGTCTCGGTTTTATGACCTTTGCGATATTGGCCGCTATGAGTTTGTCCCCTAAAATTGGGCTAAAACAACAAATTATGGCTCAAGAAACCATTGGACAAACCAGCCTTGCCAAAGTGACCATGACCATCAAAGGCGTACTGCTGTATTCGCTATTTTTTGAAATGGTGGGAACGGTTATTTTGACCATCGCTTGGATGCAAGAATACAATTTTAACCAGGCCCTGTTTTATGCTGCCTTTTATAGTGTTTCTGCATTTAATAATGGTGGATTTTCATTATTTCCCAATAGTTTAATGAGCTTTGCTGACCGTTATTTTATTACGTTTACCATCAGTATGCTTTACATTATTGGGGGTATCGGCTTTTTGGTACTAATGGACATTAAGCGCAATAAAAGTTGGAAAAAACTCAGTACCAATAGCAAGTTGATTTTATCTACCATTGCAGGACTAAATGTCTTCGCCTTCATCACCATATGGTTATTAGAAGCCAATAATGCTGCGACCTTAGCCACGATGCCACTTGGTGACCAAGCCCTCAACGCGTGGTTCCATGCAACTGTTCCGCGCTCTTCGGGTTTTAACAGCTTGCCCATGGAAAGCATGAGCGATGCATCATCACTCGTCACGATGTTACTAATGTTTATTGGTGGTGGCTCGCTCAGTACGGCCGGTGGCATTAAAGTTGGAACGTTTATTATTGTTGTGCTCAGTGTTGTCAGTTTTTTAAGACGTGAAGACGAACTGCGTGTGTTTAACCATTCTGTTTCTAAAAAAACCACCTTTAAAGCATTAGCTGTGATTTTCATTACAGTGACGTTGATATTCATTGGTTTTTTCAGTCTATTGCTACTAGAGCCTGACAAACGCTTTTTAGATTTGTTGTTCGAAGCGGTATCCGCTGCTTGCACCGTTGGTCTATCTCGTGGCATCACCAACGACTTACAACCTGCTAGTTTAGTTGCCCTGATGTTGTTGATGTTCGCAGGCCGTCTTGGCCCCTTAACACTGGCTTATCTGATTGCTACACCAAAGAAGAGTCGTTTAAAACACCCGCCTTCTGAGATCCAAATCGGTTGATTTATACATTTTCTCTCAGTTATAAAAAACCACGCCTTAGCGTGGTTTTTTTAAATTCGCATCTTTAGAACCAATTCATTAATGACACACCGACACCGACATAGGTTGCCCGATGGTTATAGTCAATCAGGCTTTCACCATAGCCATCAAACAATTGAACTGTGCCGCGCAATTTACCATTGATTGGGAAAGTCCAATCAAACTGCACAGCACCATGTGAATCATCACCACCTTTCAATGAATGACGTAACATCAAACTAAAGTCATGATCTTTATGACGATAAAACGCTGTTAAATCCCCACGTCCCACATAATCGGTAATATCTGGGTTGTTATCATCTTTGGTATCTTCTTCGAAACGATACCAAGGACGTAACATCAGTGCAAAATTGTCACGTTCAAATCCTAGATTTAACATAACACGGTTCCAACTCCGCGATAAGGGATCAGAACGCCCATTAGACTGATGGTTAAAAGTTAAGCCCAGCATACGCCAGTTCAAACCCAAGAGTTCATAGTTGGTACGAAAAACCAGACTGGCTTCAGGCTCATAGTTGGTTTCACGGAATGGTCGTGATTCGTCTTCGTTGTAGACTTGCCAACGAGAAGACTGGGTATAGCCCAACCAGATATCACCATTATCACCAAATAAGTTTTCAACAGCTTTGGTTTTTAATGACAATTGGAACTTGGCTTCCATCGATTTCAGGTTTTGTTCCTGATCGGCTTGTACCGTGTTGTTTTCATTCGGGCTTGATGGACGTTCATTTTTATCTGAAGTCCAGTATCCCGGCATTAAATACACAGGTTGATAGCCGCGAATATTCCACGTCCCCAATTTACTCTCTGGAGAAAGTTCCCAACGACTATCCAATAATGAAAGATTTGGATTGAGGTTCGGTGCTTCTACAGCAAATAAACGGTCCGTAAACGCATGACTGACTTTTTCTTTGAAAGTTAGCTTCTCTGTCGGTTCAGGCTTAATTTCTTGTGCGGCTTGACGCTCAGAGACCAACATTTCTTTTTCAGCAGGTTGCACTTTAAACAAAGCGTCATAACACGATAATCGCTCTGCATTTGACTCAAGTGCCACACATGCTTCTGCGGTTGCAGGCTTAGCAGCCACATCCGCATTTTGTGCATTTACAGTACTGACATACATTGAACTGAGCGCAATGAGGCTCAGTTTCAATGTCGTACGCTCAAGAGATTTGAACGCCATAAAAACCCCTTTTTTGTTTTAATTCACTTGTTTTATTTCGAAACCAAGCTCAACCAAAGCATCTCGCTTAGCCACCGGTGCAACCACAGCTTTTGTCGGTTGTTGTTCAACCAAGTACGCCACAGCAACACGTTTTAGATCTTCCAAAGTCACATTCAAAAGACGTTCACGTAACATTTGACGGAAAGCTGGCGTGCGTTTATGCAATAAAGCATAACAAGCTGTAATAGCTTCACCCGCTGGTGATCCCGGTTTATCCATGCTGGCAATTAGACCCAAAATCGCTTCTTCTAGCTGATGCGGTTGTTGTTCAGCATTCAGTAGCCACTGCACACTTGCGTCAAAATCTTTAAACGTTTCAGCTAAACGTGGGTCACGGTAGCTATAGAAACGGAATGAACATGCATTACCGTCATAGCTTGCACCACCACCATAAGCACCACCTTTTTCACGAATCGCGCTATGCAAGAAGCCATTACGCAAATAAGCCGCCAAAATCATTAAAGGTGCTGCATCAGGATGCGACACTTCCACCGCAGGATATGCTGAAGCGCAGAACTGAACATTGGCTTGAATGAGCCAAGCTTCGTCATTGTTGCTATCTGCAAAATTCACTTGAGTTAAAGCATGCGGGTTATCATCAATCGCCACTTTATCCCAAATGGTTTGAACTTCCTCAACCAATCGGTCTGAATGATGTTCTTCACACACCGCCAAGAATTGTTTTGGTGCTTTAAGCAAACGGTTGTGAATTAACTTAAGCTCATCAATCAAGGCATTATAAGCCGTGTCGTCTTGCTCAATTTTGCTGACAAGTTCTGACAACCAGTTCAGCGCGCCTAGGCCTGTATTATGATAATCACGTAACGCCAATGCACTATGTTGACGACCTGCAATTTGCATTGCATAGCTATGACCAGAGCCAGAAACACGTGAATGCCAACGTGCTTTACGTTGTTGCAATAACTCTACGATACGGTTTTTTTCATCAAAACGTAGCTGTTCAAAAGCCAATTTCAATAAGCGAATAGCTTCAAGATTATTCACCAATGATTTGGTGGTTAGAGTCAGCCAAGCACTAATTTGACCTTTATCGTCCACTTTTGAACGCAGGGATGCACCCATACCTAAACCGCCACTCACAGCTGTTTGCAACTGTTGTAGCTCTAAGTAGTCGTATTCACCTGCACCAACTTCACCCATCAAAATCGACAAGAGGTTGAAATACGGCGATTGCACCACTTCATCAGGAATCTGAATCAAAACTTGTTGGTAATAAAGACCATTGGTGCCTGCGTGGTAAAGATTTAACGGTGTATCTAATCCATTACTGATAATTTCGCGTAATTGACCTTGTACAATCTGTAATTGTGCAGGAACGTCTTCTAAACCTACTTTAGGCAATAGGTTCAAATCATCTGGGGTATCTTGACGAATGTTCAGTGCTTCAGTCTGCGCAATAATCTCTGCTTTTTGCGCTTCAGTTAAGTTCGCAACAATTTCTTTTAAACGTGCTTTTTCTGCTGCCGCTTCCAACGCATTTTTTTCAGCATCTGGAACCAAAGTTAATTGCACACGATGTTGATTGTCAAGCAAGTAGGTTTTGATTAAGTTAGATAACCACATTGGGTCTTTTAACTCTTCCTTCACTTGTTCAATGGCCGTATCCACATCCCAGACATCCACAGGGTCTGAATGGTGAATCGCACTGCTTAAACCATTCAGAATTAAGCTTAGGCCATATGGTGTACCATCACCATTGATTTCACGCTGATGCAATTCAATTTGATGCAAAATCGCCTCAACTAAAGCCGGGTCAACAGGCTTAGCCGCAACGTCTTCTAATACTTTAAACACGCCATTTTTAAATTGTTCTGCATGCTCAGGGTTGGAACCTTGAATTGCACAGTAGAACGTCATTTCATAGTTTGAGTCATCTACGCCCATGAATGGACCAGTAGACTGTGCATAACCACAGGTTTCTAAGTAATGACGTAATGGCGAAGCAGAATCTTCAAGCAATACCCCCTCAACCAAACGCATCCCTAAACGTAATTTGATATTACTTGCTTCAGGCAATAACCAAGAAAGCACATGATAGGTTTTGTCTTTGAGGTCTTCAGCATCAACTGCATACGTTTCAGTTACAGTTACAGGCGCAGTTAAACGACGCTCAGGTTTTGAATACAGCGTTTGACCTTTTTCAAATTTTGACAAAGCAAGCGTTTCAAACTGTTCTTGTAAGTTATATGCAGGCTCATTACCAAAGGTCATGAACACGGCATTACTTGGGTGATAATGTGATTTGTAGAAACTTACTAACTCTTCATAGCTTAAGTCAGGAATGTCTTTCGGATCACCGCCTGAGTTGTAATGATAAGTTGTTTCTGGGAATAAATGATGGGCAAGTTGGTGATACAACTGATCTGAAGGTGAACTCATTGCACCTTTCATTTCATTAAATACCACGCCTTTATATACCGCTTCGCCATTTTCTAGCTCAATACGAATCCCTTCTTGCGCAAAATCAAGCGGGTTCAAATTCGCAGCAAAAGCAGCATCCATATAAACTTCTAACAAGTTTTGGAAATCTTTTTTGTTTTGCGTTGCAAATGGATATGCTGTCCAATCCGCTGCGGTAAACGCGTTCATAAATGTATTGAGTGAACGACGAATCATTAAAAAGAATGGGTCACGTACAGGGAACTTTTCTGAGCCACACAGTGCTGTATGCTCAAGAATATGCGCCTCACCTTTTGAATCCATCGGCTGCGTACGGAAGGCAACTAAAAATACGTTTTCGTCATGGTTTGTGGCTAAGTGATAATGCACTGCGCCAGTCACTTTGTGTTTATATTCAGACACTAAAATGTCTAAAGCTTCAACATGATGTTGACGAATCAACTGAAACGCGGGATGTACAGTTTGAGAAATGGTTTCAGTGACATCTACAGTCATGTGTGCTCCTAATCTATTCATTTAAATTAGACAAAGTATACCTTAAAAAATCACAACTAGATTCACCGAAACAACATTTCCAACTGTTTTAATCAACTTGAACTTTAATTTTAAAAATCACTTGTTTTCGCACTAAAACATTTAGACTGGTTTTATGGATTGCCTATCATTTCGTGTTGACCAATAGACACAAATCACAATCGCCAACAACAATACAAAAGAAGCCATAAAGCGACTTAGATCCAATCCACCTGAACTGATTGGCTTATCTAAAAAATCACCGACAACAGCGCCCAATGGACGTGTCAAAACAAAAGTAGCCCAAAATATAAACGTCTTTGAGACCCGACTAAGAAAGTACAACAACGCCATCAATAGAATTAAACCACCAAATAGCCAAATGCCACCGCTATAGCCTAATCCTGCACTATCGGAAGTCCAGTCCCCCAAAGCCGTACCTAATGTTTGAGAAAATGTAATCGTCAACCAATAAAAGATCTGTGTTCGCGGCAAATTCACTACACTTGGATTGATCGATCCTTCGACTCGATACCAACTAAAAAGCGATATGAGCACCAAACTCAGCAACAGCAAACTACCAGCCAAGTAGCCAATCCCTAAAGAACGATCTACAAAATCCGCTAAAGTCGTACCTACCGTTGTACTGGCAATAATCGTGGCCCAATATAAATAAGGTTTATAGGCTTTGGACTTTATTTGAAAATACAGCAAACTGATAAATATGCCTGCGAAAATAAAGGTACTGAGTAGATAGCCCAAATTTAAGGACATGGACAATGCATCACCACTGGTTTCACCAAAGGTGGTCGCAAAAATTTTGGTCAACCAAAACAGTGGGTAATCTCAGGGACTTTTTTAACGTAGTCTTGTAGCTCATACACTTGCATATGCATCACTCTATGCAGTCATTTTGATGCTTATATCTTCGATAACTAAAATGAATTTTTGCTTAAAAATTTGCTTAAAATAAGGCGCTCTTTTTTAGAATTATCACAAGAAAAAAGCACCCGATATCGGATGCTTGATTTATAGTGTTTACTGTCTATTTTTGGATTTAAAACTAAACCAGATATTTGAAATAATTATAATTTGGATGGCTTTCAACATAGACATAATTCTGTTTTTGATAGAATTTTGCAGCATTTTTAAGTTCTGTATTTAAGCACAGTGCAGAAAAGTGTTTTTTTGCACCCTTTTCCAATTCCACCAATAGCTGCTTACCCACGCCATGCTGACGGTACTGCGGATGCACATAGAAACGGCGAACTCGTCCAATCCGTTCTTCTACACCAGTATCACCCCATTGCTGATTTAAACCGCCACAAGCAATCAATTTATCGCCATCATAAGCAAGCAATAATTGCTCACCCGTTTGGTCAAAACGATTTTTACCACTTTGATATTCTTCAATTAAACGGTGTATAAATGTATAGCCTTCATGCTGCGCCAAAGCAGCAATATTTTCGATTTGAGCAGGAAGTTGCTCTGCTGGACGAATCGTAATTTCCATATATTCACACTTTTAATCTGTTATCTATTTATGATGACCAAATCATCTTGATTCAGTCTGAACACCCTATAGCTCTATAAAAGTAAAATTTTTCGATTTGCACAATAGCAAAGCTGATTAAAACGGCAACTAATTCAAAAAAAATGTAAAAATATAATGGATTTGCCCGATTTTTATACACACCTGTCCTTTAATTGAATTTTCTTCAACAAACTACAGCAATCCTGAGCATTCGTGTAAACTAAGCACTTTCATTTTTTGATGTGATTATACAACATGGCAACTGTTGACCTTTTTGCAATTGGTAATGCACTTATTGACCAAGAATTTAAAGTCTCTGACGAATTCCTAATTCAACACAATCTGCAAAAAGGTACGATGCAACTGACTGATGGTGATACTCAAGCAGCCCTTTATAACAATCTAAAAGCGACTCAAGAATATAAAGGTCAAGCTTCTGGTGGTTCTGCAGCAAATACAACGGTTGCTTTTAGTGCTTTAGGCGGAACTGCATTTTATGGTTGTCGTGTCGGCAATGATGACTTAGGTCAAATTTACCTAAATGGTTTAAACGACGCAGGTATCCAAACTGCAACTCAATCAATCAGTGAAGGTGTAACCGGCACATGTATGGTTTTAGTCAGCCCTGATTCTGAACGTACGATGCATACTTACCTCGGTATTACTGCTGAATTAACTGATAGCCAAATTGATTTTGGCAGCTTAAATACTGCCAAATGGTTATATATCGAAGGTTATCTTTCTACATCAGATAGCGCGCGTCTTGCGGTAAAACAAGCACGTCAAATCGCCAAAGCCAATGGTGTACAAATTGCATTGACCTTATCTGATCCAGCAATGGTGCAATATGCACGTCAAGGTCTAGATGAGTTACTCGATGATGGCGTGGACTTATTGTTCTGTAATGAACAAGAAGCACTGATGTACACAGAAACAGATCATTTAGATGCTGCACTTGCTAAATTGCAATCACTAAGCAAACACATTGTCATTACATTAAGTGCCAAAGGTGCCTTAATTCACAATGAAGCAGCTACATTTACTGTGCCAGGCCGTAAAGTTACCGCAGTAGATACCAATGGTGCTGGTGATGCATTTGCTGGTGCTTTCTTGTATGCACTGAATGCAGGTCATGACTATCAAACGGCTGCTGAACTGGCCATCTTGATTTCAAGTGAAGTTGTGGCTCAATTTGGTCCACGCCTAGCAGTTGAAGACTATGCTCAGCTTTTACAATCATTTCAAAAGGAATGTGCTTAATGTTTAAAATTTGCATGACGGATGATGTGCCTGAACGTGAAGCACGATCATTCGAAACGCCTGAAGGTGAAACGATTTTTATCACCCAACGTGATGGCATGTTTTACGCTTATCAAAATAACTGCCCACACTTGCACGTAGAACTTGAGTTTCTAGAAAATCAATTTCTAGATCGTGACCAAGAATTTATTGAGTGCTCAACACATGGCGCACTGTTTATGGTCGAATCTGGGGAATGTATTTCTGGTCCATGCCAAGGTCAAGCCCTTGAAAAAGTGAACATTAACGTGCATTCTGATGGTGGAATCTACCTCACAGAAGAATAAACACTGGAATACAACCATGTCCGCATTTTTAACAGACTATAACTTAATACCCTTTCATTTAAGTTTATTGGCCGTACTGTTATTGGGCATGGTTGAAACCATTGGCTACTATATCAATATTAGTCCTAGCCAAGTTTTAAAAAGAATTGCCCCTCAGCGCATACAAGAGTTGGCATTATTGAATGTCAAATTTTCCAAGTCTCTGATTTTGTTCTTTTTACTGATGAATTTTAGCTTTGCAGGCTATGTACTTCAGTTTTGCATCCATGCCAAAGAAGGTCAATTCGTTCCCGCTTATTATTTAATTTTACCTGCGTTGATTATTGCCATATTCTTTACGGTATTTATGATTCATTGTTTGGATCAGGTTATCCCGCCCAAATATAAAAAACAAACGGTTAATTTACTCGGTCGTCTAGCCACCATTTCAAGTGGAAATGCCCGTCCCGGCTTTTCAGCTCAAGCGCGGGTGCGTGATGAGTTTGGTCAACTACATTATGTGCAAGTTGAGCCAGAATTTGGTGAGTTAGAGTTTCAGTCGAAAATCATTTTGATTCGTCAAAAAAAATCACACTATATTGGCAAAAAAATCAGTATGTCGAACCGTTTATTTAATCCATCCTAGTGACAATCTAAGCGTCACATTGTTATCATTTTTCAAATCATAAAAAAGCCAGTGTTCACTGGCTTGTATTCAGTCAAATACCTAAATCGATATTTTGATTAACGCTTCAGGAAACCTGAGACCAAATTCATCACTTGTTGAATATCAGCATTCGCTTCTTGCTGATTGGTTTGTCCAGCTTGTGGTGTTAATGAGTCAATAATTTGCGGCAATACCGTTGAAATTGCACTATACACATCTTGTTTCTGAGTTTGAGTTTCTTGTGCAACTTGCTCCACTTCGGCATCATCAAATAAATTTTGTACTTGTTGATTATTCACAGCGGCATTATCGCCAGGGCCTGTAGATACCCAATCATCAACCTGACTGCTCAAGCCCTGTCCACGTAATTTATCCAAAGCACCTTGTAGGCCACCTTGTTTTTGAATCCAAGCCAGCACCAGAGGTAACACTGCAACTAAAATGGTTGAAGCATTGCCACCACTACTACGTTGCTGCGACTGCGCTGCACCGCCCAGTTGGCCCAACACAGAGCCTAGAATTCCACCCAAACCACCCGCTTGGTTTTGAGCATTGGTTTGTGTATTTTGAGCGCCTGCATTTGCACCCAGTTGCCCCAACACCGAACCTAAAATACCGCCTAAGCCACCTTGTTGATTTTGATTGTTCGCACCACCAAGGGCCTGCTTTGCTAAAATTTCAACAATATTATTTAAATTTGTCATTTTATTTTTCCCAGTAAAACCTAGATGAACTTAGTTACAGCATACGTGGAAAAAGACATTTCCATCATAAATGTTTGTTAATTTTTGCAATTTCTCGCAGGCTAAGTATTTGTTACCAACGGAATTTATCCCAGTTTTCAGGATTTGCCCAAAATTTAGAGTTAAACCAATCTGGAATATGTTTATAAGTCAAAATATTAAACTGCCATAAAGCAAAATCACTTTCATGCGTGGTTTTATCAATGAGCTGAGTAAAGCCTAAAGCACGTATAATTGTTCATCGTGTAATTTACTCACCACTACGATGCGTTTAGCAAATAGGTCACGCAATTTTACCAACATCTGAGTTTTCTGCTGCTGATCCAAACTCAACATCATTTCAGTATCAAGAATCACAAATCCAAGGTCAAAACGCTGGGTAAAAGGCAGATTTAAAAACTCAGTTACGTTAAAATGTTGCCATTGAATTGGATGAAATTGATTGTATTGCTCAAGATCCTGACCAATACAGATTGCGGTTGAAATGGGCTGCTCTTTTGACAAATCGTCTAGCATAGAAGTGATGACATTTTGTTCAGCCATTGACCGCATCCTTAATAATGAAGTGAGTATTCGTATGGAACTACAAGGCATTTGCCATAAAATGCATGCAGGTCTTAAAGACCTTAGTGTAACTGATCAACATACACACAAGGCAAATGTTGAGTATAAATTTATTCTAGATCGCTCAGAAGTTGATCTACCGTTTAGCCTTGGCCAAGAAATTGAAATTGAAGCCACTGGAAATATCTACTGCATTTCTTGCGGCGCAAAAACGCCTAAATCATATTCACAAGGTCATTGCTTCAAATGCATGAAGACTAAGGCATCTTGTGATATGTGCATTATGAAGCCTGAAACCTGTCATTATCATCTCGGGACTTGCCGTGAAGATGATTTTGCCCATGAAGTTTGCTTTCAACCGCATATTGTCTATTTAGCCAATTCGAGTGCCTTAAAAGTGGGGATTACCCGCTTGGGTCAAATGCCTACACGTTGGCTAGACCAAGGTGCGACGCAAGCTTTGCCTATTATGAAAGTTGGTTCACGTCGTTTATCTGGTCAGCTTGAAGTCATGTTTGGTACGCAAGTGGCCGATAAAACCGATTGGCGTAAATTGCTCAAAGGTGAAGCAGAACCGATCAACCTGATCGAAATTCGCGACCAATTGGTAGAAGAATTCGCACCAAAAATTCAGACCATTCGTGAAGAATTTAGCCAAAATTTAGAGTTTAATGAAACCGTTGAACTGCTAGAAGATGAGTTGCCACGCCAATTTATCTACCCGGTAGATGAATATCCTGAAAAAATCAAATCGCATAATTTGGACAAAACACCGATTATTCGAGGAAAATTACAAGGGATTAAAGGTCAGTATCTGATTTTGGATACCGGTGTGATTAATATTCGAAAATACACTGGCTATGAAATTAAAGTACGTACTTAAATCGACTCAAAGTATCTAATTAAGTTTAAAAAAGCGAGATATTTCTCGCTTTTTTACACCTACTCTACCAATCTGATTCATTGAACAGTTGAAAGAAACTTTAAATATGGCAACGCCATTAACTGCTCCGCTTCTAAGATTGGCATATGACCAACATGGTCTAAAATCAGAGGCTTTTCGGCTTTTTTAAATAAGCGTCTCAGTTCTTCTGCTACTTCAACATTGATAATCTGATCTTGCTTCCCCCAGATAATAAACACAGGTGCATCAATGCCTCGTGCAGCCAAAGCAAAGGACTCTGGCGTATACAAGGTGGCCATTTTTTGCAGTTGCTCCACCATTTTATTGGTTTGTTTAGACTGAACGATCATCAACTTTTCTTGCCCAATTTTTAATTCTTGTGGAATAAAAGGCGGAGATTGCATCACGATCTTCATCACGCGATCAAAATCACCAGTTTTTCTGACCACTAGCTCTGCAAGCTTTGCCGTATCTTTTAGATACGCTGTATTGCTCGACTTAAAGACACCTGCTGAATCCACCAACAATAAAGATTTCACTTCTAAGGGATACTGAGCGCTATAGAGCATGGCAATTGCACCACCCATCGAATGCCCTGCGATATGTAAATTTGGATCTAACTTTGCAGCATCTATAAATCGTCGTAATTTTTCAGTTAAATTAGGAATTGATAGATCAAATTGATCTGCGACAATAGTTTCTCCATGTGCCGGCAGATCTGGAATAATGACATGATAATTGGGCGTTAAATAACGGGCAACTCGGTTCCAATTATCACGCGTGCCTGACAAACCATGCAGCAACAGTAGCGTCGGTTTTCGTGGATCTCCTCCTTCACTGTATGTCCATTCGATTTCATTATTTTTGACTTTTTTACTACTCAAGCCCGCCCAAGCTCTTTCCTGCTCTAAAACTTTTTGAAAGTTTAGTTCTGCAGCTTGAATACTACTGGCAACGCAAATCGTTAGTAGCATCTGTATCATGTGTTTAAAATAATGATCCATCCATCGCAATAACGGGTTCTTTAAACGTTTACATTGAGGCATATACAGAGATATCATCCACTTAATCCTTTGTCGTGATGAGTTATTTTTTTCATATTATTTTTTGAGAACACCAATCTACGATGCTAGAGTCAATATTTCATTTGCCAAATCTTTTAAATAAAAATTATATCTGTCAATTTAAACCCAAAAAAACCAGCTCGGAAGCTGGTTCATATTTCTAAGCAAGCCAATCAGACGGTGTCAGTGGAGCTTCAATGAGTAAGCTTGGATATTCAAGCGCAGGAAGTATAGCGGGCGGATTTGAAACGTCGCTGCCCAATGCGATCAAATCCTGTTCATCGGTGTGCAATACAATTGGGACTTCATTCGCATCCTGTAAAAGCGTATCTAGATTGATCACAGATTGAATCGGCTCAATTTGACTGTCATTTTGGTTTTCACTTTGCTCATCACTTGCCAATAAAATCTCTGTAAGTTCAACAGATGATTCAGGTTGTGCAAGAAACAGTTTAGCTATTGAGATTTCAGGCGATTGAACACCACGACTGTCCTCCGCCACGATTGTTGCAAAGCCACCATTTTGAATCGGGTTATCCATCGACCAAAAACCACTTTCATTGGCATACGTCACGTACTCTTGACCATTGGCTGTAACAATGATTTTAGCCTGTTGAAATGCATTGCCTTCGAGTTTTTCAGTATTTAGCGTCACTTCTGGCGCCGGCAGTAGATAGCTTGGATTTTCAGGCGAGGTCTGAATAAATGGAAATACCAAGCCAATCGCAGGAGATTGCTGACCAAATTGATCTTCCACAACAATCATCAACATGCCACCATTTGCCACTGGATTTTCTATTGACCAAGCGCCATTTTCATCGACCTGAATACGATAGACCGCTTGATCCGACTAAATCACAACAGTCGTATTTGGTGCGGCAGTACCTGATATCACCGCGCCAGACTCTAAAATCGTAACAGCTTGCGGTAAAATGATTTGCGCTGTATGCAACCCCTCAGAACGATTACCGTCCTGATCAATTGCCACAACACTTATTGCACCTGTGGTCGTTAAAGGATTGAGCATCGACCAATCGCCATTTACATCAGCAACTGTTATAAACTCTTGCTCACCATAGGTCACAACCACCGTATTTCCTGCATCAGCTTTACCAACCAAATATTCGCCTTTTTCAATTATTTCCGGCATCTTGGGTAGCACACTTGGCTCTGCAATTGGAGCAATCATTATTGCCTCTGAGCGTAAGCCATGATGATTTACCGCATAAATTGTGGCAACTCCACCATCCTTCAGTGGATTTTCAATCTGCCGATGTCCTTGTTTATCCACTTTGACGCGTGTAACAGTTTCACCGACTGAAATGATCACCCATGTTTTTGGCTCTGCCGTGCCAGTTATAAGATCGTCTAGTCCAGTCACTTCTGGTGTTGAGGGAATATGCTGATGCTGTGTTTTCCCCTGAATCAGCAACTGCTTTATTTCAACTTGTCCCAAAATGTTTTTTAAAATACCGTTTAAATCTCTCATCTTTTGCATAACACCCTCAAATCACATCATTATATTTATTTGGGAAAATGCCTTCCCAAACTCAATTTAAGAGAATTATTTAAATAGTCAATTTTATTTAATCTTTGTTTTTAAAAGTTTTTCTTAAAGTGTGATGCATTAAACTTAAACATAAAAAAACCAGCTCGAAAGCTGGTTTTTTTTAAAGCTGCCTTAATTATTTAATTTTGGCATGATCTTTTAGATAACGTGTGTAGTCATCAAATTCTTGTTGACCACGAAGCTGTTGATAAAGTTTTGTTAACTCATCTAACTGCTCACCCGTTAATGCCGCATCAGATTGTTTGTTCACTGTAGTCACAGCAACCACAACCAATTCATTTGGTAGATTAGTCGTAGTAACAGACCAATGACCTGCTTTCGGCGCTTTTACACTAAATGCAGCACGTTGAATTTCGCGTTTTAACAAACCATCCGCACGAGTGAATGTACCCGCATTTTCAAAGTTTAAACTGCCTTTTGCAACTGAAGCAGCAGGTTTTGCAGCAAACTCTTTTAATGTCGCTTGAATCTGGGCTTTTGCAGCATCAGACGCTTTCTTTTCAATCAACTGAGTTTTCACATGCGCTTTCGCTTCAGCTAAGGTTTGAACACCTGCAGCATGATAGTTACGCACTTTTACCCAAACTACATCACCGTTTTTCAACTGAATGCTAGATGAAACATTACGTTCACCATTTTTAACATCAACGTTAAACAATTTAACTTTGACGTTTGCATCACTTAAAACTGGATGTTGCGATGCTAATGTTAAGCCATTCAATGATTGAACTTTTACACCTTTCACTTCTTGACCCACGACATCGAGGGCATCACTGCTCACCACCATATCATTGAGGCTGTTTACAGTGTCAGAAAAAACATTGGCTTTTTTCGAAGCAGCGACTTCTGCTTGCAGACGTGCTTTTTCTTGTTCAAATGAAGCCACTTTTACAGCTGGCGCCACTTTTTCGATCAAGTGATAACCACTGTCTGTTTTCACTGGAGCAGTCACTTGACCAGCTTGAGCACCTTCAACTGCTGCATCAAATGCATCACCAAATACACCTTTTTCATAAGCAACCAGTTCACCACCTTTCGCTTTAGATTCAGGATCTTCAGAGAATTGCGCAGCAGCTTGGTTAAAGCTTAAACCCGCTTTAATTTTAGCTTGAACACTTTCAGCCAGTTTTTTAGCTTCGGCATCTGAACGATTGTCCTCAGTGATCATGATGTGCTTAACGATAGGTTTAACTGACTTCTGTGCATTCTCAACAAAGCTGTTATACGCTTCTTTCAGTTCAGCATCAGTTGCAGCTTCTACTGGTGCAGTAATATTGGCAGGTGTTAATACGACAAAATCTGCATCAACACTGGTTGCTTGCTTAAATTTGTTTTTATGCTGCTCATAATAAGCCGCAATTTCAGCATCAGATACTTTTACATTTTTCTTGTAATTTTCAAGATTAATGCTCGCCAACTGAATACTACGTTGTTCCGTTTGTAAGTTCGCAATTTGCAAGATATCAAGCTTACTCACCAATGCATATTCCATAAATGTTGTAGACAATATTTTTAAAGCATGGTCTTTACGTAAATTATCAATGAATGTGCGATTCGTCATACCAATCGATTCGAGGTATCGCGCAAACGCTTCATCAGAAAATTGACCATTGACTTGAAAGCTTGGCTGCTGATGAATCATTTGCACAATTTGTGCATCACTCAAGCTAATGCCTAATTTATCAGCTTGTTGCAATAGCAATTGGCGTGAAACCAAAGTATCCATCGCTTTATTGCTAATGAAATTTTGATTCAATAATGTTTCATCACCCTGAGCATATGCCAGATATTGTTCTTTTAATGAGTTCGTCAGTGCTTCGAGTTCTTTTTGAGAAATTTCAGTACCGTTTACAGTCTTTGCTGCATCTTTAGATCCACCACTAAAATATCCTTCAATACCTACAAGTGCTAAAGGGGTCAAAAACAAAACGAGCAAGACCTTGCCCAGCCAACCCTTAATGACTTTACGAAACGATTCCATAAGTATTCCAATATTTTATTTGCGGTGAATTTTAACCGAAAACCCGAGATGAATGAATGCGATATATCAATTAATCACATTTACCAATAAAAAACGCGCCAATTTATGGCGCGTCTCATGTGCTTAATAAGATTAAGCTACAGAATCTTTCAAGCCTTTACCCGCTTTGAAGCTAGGAACTTTGCTTGCTTTGATTTCTAAAGTCGCACCAGTTTGTGGGTTACGACCAGTACGTGCAGCGCGTTCTTTTACGCTGAAAGTACCGAAACCAACTAAAGTAACTGTATCACCAGCTTTTAATGCATTGGTAACTGCAGCAATTGTAGCATCTAAAGCTTTACCGGCATCGGCCTTAGATAATCCCCCATTTTCGGCAATTGCATCAATTAATTCTGATTTATTCATGAAAATTACGTCCTCTTAATATCGTTTATTTAAGGTTCAAGAATTTGTATAAAACGCCATAACGCCTTTATAGCAATGCTTTAGGGTTAAACGCAATACTCCTCAACCTCTTTTTATAGAATTTTTTGACGAAAAAAACCTTGAAAATTCGATAATATTAAAAAAGTTAGTGTTTTCTCAATATTTCGGCCCTCAGTTGGGCATTCTCTTCGGCCAATTGGTCAACTTTAGTATGTAATTGAAGTATAAGCCTTTCTAAGTGCTGTAAATCCTTTACAGTCACCAATCCTAAACGGTTTAAAGAATGATTAACACCATTATCTAAAATTTTTTCTACCTTATCTTTCGTATCGGTTACAGATTCCTTGGCTTTTTCTGAAACTTTTTCGACAGTTTGATCTGCAATATCAATCGTTTTGGACTCAAGCTCCTCTCCAACTTTGACTAAAGAGTCAAAAAGCTTATTTCCCTCTCCCTCAGCACGTGAAAAAGCACCTAATCCAGCCAACCAAATCTGTTTGGTATATTTACGAAAATCCATTTTAGAGCGCCGATCAGAATGACTACGTGCCCGAGGTTTAGCCGGCTTTTCTGATGTTTCCCGTGCATCGTCAATTATGCTTTCTGTATTTTCCATAATCCGCACTTCTCCTGATTATTTTATGTGCACATCAACATGTGATTCTTCATTTTAACAACATAATAGCAAACATATAACTTGATAGATTGATTAAACTGTTCTACAAAGCTAGTGAATTACCAACTTTTTGGTATATTCTAAGTTCCTCTAGAGCAGGACGCTCAGTTTCCAGTGCTTTCAGATTTTAACAAGGACATTTTTTATGAGCGATACGCAACAAACACAAGCTCAACCATATTTGTTGCTTACTATGACCCTGATTGTTTTAGAAACGATTTTTACCTTCATTTTAAAACATGACCGTGTTGTAGCATTACAAGCTAAAAAATTTGTTGATCAAAAAGTCGCACTAAAAATAAATAGCTACATCCCTTATTTTGACTTTTATGTTCAGTTTACTGAGCACGGCATTCTGTTCGACACTAAATCTCCAGATAAAGTCATCGACCTTGATGTCCGCACGACACTAATGGATTTGGTGAAAATTTTTGTATTTGGTAATCGTAAGAGCATCAAAACCATGCGTATCGATGGCGATGTGGTTTTAAAAGATGAATTTCGTGATTTGGTTTCTTTATTTAGTGTGCCGAAAATTTTATCTGACTGGAAACACTGGCTGTCTGAACCTGTCGAAGAAAACGATATCGTTGCGTCTAAAAAACGTATTGCCCCACTTTTAGAAAAAATTGAACAGCAACGCTCTAAAATAAACACGCTACAAGTTGAAGTTAAACAATACAAAAACCGTATTAAGCGTATCGAACGTCGTCAAAAGCGGATTAATATCGCTTTTAGTCTAATATCTGTTCTTTTAATAACGTTATTAGTGTATAATGTGTGGTTCAAATAAATACATAATTTTTCAGACAAAATAAAACAAATAAACAATCTCAAAAAAACTTGACTATTTTAGTCAGGATTCATAAAATCTGCACATCTAGACTTAACATGTGTATCGAATCATGCGCTTAACAACTCGCGGTCGCTACGCAGTGACTGCTCTACTTGATCTAGCTTTGCAGCCAACTGAACAAACGATCACTCTTGCAGAAATTGCAGCTCGTCAAACCATTTCAGTGGCCTATCTTGAGCAGTTATTTGCAAAATTAAAGCGTCACGGCTTAGTTTCCAGCATCCGTGGAGCAAACGGTGGTTATCACCTTGCTCGTAGTGCTGAAGACATCACTGTTTTGGAAATTATTGAAGCTGTAAATGAAACAGTTGATGCAACCCGTTGTGACCACAAAGGCAACTGCCAAAATGGTGCAATGTGCTTGACTCACGATTTATGGCAGGAACTCTCCCACCACATTGCCGATTATCTTGCAAAAATCACCCTTGCTGACCTTGTAGCACGCGATAACGTTCAAACCGTATCTATTCGTCAAAATTCAGCAAACTTTGATTCAGCCCTTTTATCGGTTACAGGTATTTGACATGAAGCGTCCTATTTATCTTGACTATGCAGCAACTACACCTGTAGACCCTCAAGTCGCAGAACGTATGATGGAATGTCTAACGTTTGACGGTACTTTTGGTAATGCAGCTTCTCGTTCTCATGCTTACGGCTGGCAGGCAGAAGAAAAAGTAGAATATGCACGTGAACAAGTTGCTAATCTAGTAAAAGCTGATCCACGCGAAATCGTTTGGACTTCTGGTGCAACTGAATCTGACAACCTTGCGCTTAAAGGTATTGCTCAGTTCTATGCATCTAAAGGCAAGCACATTATTACAAGTAAAATTGAACATAAAGCAATTCTTGATACTTGCCGCGAGCTTGAAGAAGAAGGCTTCGAAATTACTTATCTTGAGCCAGAAGCAAAAACAGGTTTAATCACACCTGAAATGGTTCAAGCTGCCCTTCGTCCAGATACAATTCTTGTATCTTTGATGATGGTGAACAATGAAATCGGTACAACTACAGATGTAGCTGCAATCGGTGAATTGACTCGTGCAAACAAAACTTATTTCCACGTAGATGCTGCACAAGCTGCTGGTAAAGTAGAAATTGATCTTTCAACAATGAAAGTTGATTTGATGAGTTTCTCTGGCCACAAAATCTATGGTCCTAAAGGTATTGGTGCTCTTTATGTACGTCGTCAACCACGTGTACGTATTAAAGCGCAAATGCACGGTGGCGGTCATGAACGTGGTATGCGTTCAGGTACGCTAGCGACTCACCAAATCGTGGGTATGGGCGAAGCGTTCGAACTTGCCGGCAAAAACCTACATGCCGAACAAACTCGTATTCGTGTACTTCGTGACAAACTTTGGAATGGCTTACAAGGTCTTGAACAAGTCTTCCTGAACGGTCACCCAGAATACAACGTTGCAAACTATCTAAACGTCAGCTTTAACTTTGTTGAAGGTGAATCGTTAATGATGGCACTTAAAGATTGCGCAGTATCTTCTGGTTCTGCATGTACATCAGCAACTTTAGAACCATCTTATGTACTTCGTGCATTGGGTCTTTCAGACGAATTGGCTCACAGCTCGATTCGTTTCAGCTTTGGTAAATACACCACTGAAGCCGATATTGACCACGTACTTGAAATTACCAAAGCAGCAGTTGAAAAACTACGTGATCTTTCACCGCTTTGGGACATGTACAAAGAAGGTATCGACCTTAATTCTGTAGAATGGGCTGAACACTAATTCATCCCGGTGAGATAGCTTTTATTTTAAGGCTATCTCATTGATTAACGTAATTTCACCCCCATATTAATCTTAAGGCTGACCCCGAGGTTTGGAGAAGCATCATGGCTTATAGCGAAAAAGTAATTGATCATTACGAAAACCCTCGTAATGTTGGTGTTTTGGACAAAAATGCAGAAAACGTTGGTACAGGTATGGTCGGTGCACCAGCTTGTGGCGATGTTATGCGTCTACAGATCCAAGTTGATGACAACGGCGTAATTGAAGAAGCTCGCTTCAAAACTTACGGTTGTGGTTCAGCAATTGCATCTAGCTCATTAGTAACAGAGTGGCTAAAAGGCAAAACTCTTGATGAAGCTCAAGCAATTAAGAACATTGATATTGCAACTGAACTTGCACTTCCACCAGTAAAAGTACACTGCTCTGTACTTGCTGAAGATGCAATCAAAGCTGCTGTAGAAGACTACCGTAGCAAGAAAGTAAAAGCTTAATTGTTTACGTGTTTTAAAAAAGATTAACGGAGTTTTCATGATTCATTTAACTGAAAATGCTGCAACTCATATCAGCAATTACATCAAGAATCGCGGTAAGGGTGAAGGTATTCGCGTTGGCGTGAAAACTTCTGGCTGTTCTGGTTTAGCTTATGTACTTGAGTTTGTCGATGATATTGACACGCATGACCAAGTATTCGATCAGTTTGGCGTAAAAGTATTCGTTGATCCAAAAAGCTTAGTTTATCTTGAAGGTATGGAGATGGACTATGTGAAAAATGGTTTAAACGAAGGTTTTGAATTTAATAACCCAAATAAAAAAGGCGAATGTGGCTGCGGCGAATCGTTTACGGTTTAAGCCATTTCCACGCTCCTTTTCGCATTAAAACAGTGTAAAATTCACTGTTTTAATTGCATTTAAAGCAACACTTTTTGCACCTCTATTGCGGACACCATCTCCCATGAATCATTTTGAGTTGTTTAACTTACCTGTAGCACTCGATATTGATTTAGCAGTTTTAAAAGCTGAATTTTTAAAGTTGCAGCAACAATATCATCCAGATAAAGCCGAAGACAAAGATCTAGCCCTAATAAAATCTAGTGAGATTAATCAAGCATTTAAAGCTTTATCCAATGTTGATAGCCGCGCTGCATATCTTTTAAGTCTCAAAAAACAAGATTATCACCTTGATCAATCGATTAGTGATTTTGAGTTCCTACAAGATGCCTTAGAAATTCGTGAACAGTTAGATGAGGCATGCTCTGCTGATGACCTCACTTCACTTAAAACTGAAGTTCAGCAATGGATTGACGGTTTGGTTCGTGAATTTAAAATTGATTATGACGACGAAGACTGGGCTGAAGCACGTGATACCGTACGTAAATTACGCTTCTTCCAAAAAGTAATGGCTGACATCGATAAAGCTGAAGATCGTTTCTTAGACGACGATAGCTTTGATTTAGACGATGATTTTTAATTTATTTTTTATATTTGACGTTCAAAGGATGTAACACACATGGCTCTCTTGCAAATTGCAGAACCTGGTCAATCAAGTGCGCCGCATGAACACCGCATCGCAATTGGTATCGATCTTGGGACTACACACTCTTTAGTAGCCACGGTACTTTCTGGTAAAGCGAAAGTGCTTAACGATGAACATGGTCGTGTGTTACTCCCTTCTATTGCACACTACGGCGAATCCACTACGCAATATGGTGACGACGCAAAGGCATTCTTAACGACTGATCCTAAAAACACCATCGTTTCTGTAAAACGTTTTATGGGGCGCTCTAAAGCAGATATTAAATTCCAACACCCGTACAACTTAGTCGGTGAAGGGAATGAAATGCCTGCTTTTGAAACTGCACAAGGTCGTAAAACACCCGTTGAAATTTCTGCTGAAATTTTAAAACAACTCAAAGACCGTGCAGAAAGCAGCTTAAATAATCCAGTAAATGGTGCTGTCATTACTGTGCCTGCCTATTTTGATGAAGCACAGCGTCAAGCAACGCGTGATGCAGCTCAGCTTGCAGGCTTAAATGTACTGCGTCTTTTAAATGAACCGACTGCTGCTGCAGTGGCTTATGGCTTAGACCAAGACACGAATCTGGCACACGATCAGAACTATGTGATCTATGATTTAGGTGGCGGTACTTTTGACGTTTCAATTTTACGTTTCTCTCAAGGTGTTTTTGAAGTTCTAGCAACGGGTGGCCATACGGCGCTTGGTGGTGATGACTTAGACCGTCTGATTGTAAAATGGGCAAAAAAACAACTGAATATTGAAACTTTAGATGATGCTGAATATGCCCATTTCATCGTTTCTGCTCGTAAAGCAAAAGAAGCTCTAACCGAGGCTGAATCTGTAGAGCTTAAAGTTCTTGATCAATCATTGACTTTAGACCGCCCTACTTTTGAATCCATCATCAAGGTTGCTTTGGATAAAACTATCAGCGTTTGTAAACGTGTCATGCGTGATGCCAAGCTTGAACTCAGCGATATTCAAAATGTGGTATTGGTCGGTGGTTCTACCCGCTCGTATGCTGTACAAAAAGCTGTTCAAGATGTCTTCAATCAAGAACCGCTCTGCACTATTAACCCTGATGAAGTTGTGGCCATTGGCGCGTCGATTACAGCGAACCAGCTTATTGGTAACTCTAAAGATGGTTCATTGCTTTTAGACGTCACGCCGCTTTCTTTAGGTTTAGAAACCATGGGCGGTTTGGTTGAGCGCCTTATTTCGCGTAATACAGCCATTCCAGTGGCGCGTCGCCAAGAATTCACAACCTATCAAGATGGTCAAACAGCGATGTTGATTCATGTTGTACAAGGTGAACGTGATCTGGTTGAACATTGCCGTAGTCTAGGTCGTTTCGTTCTTCGTGGAATTCCACCGATGACTGCGGGTCAAGCACGCATTGAAGTGACTTTTCAGGTCGATGCTGATGGTTTACTCACGGTGTCAGCCAAAGAAACCACTTCTGGAGTACATGCTCAAATTGACATCAAACCATCTTATGGTTTATCTGATGCCGACACCGAACGCTTACTAATTGATGGTTATAAGTTTGCTGAAGAAGACAAAAACTTACGTCATCTTCAAGAAACCAAAGTTGAAGCAAAACGTGAACTTGAAGCACTTGATCAAGCACTTAAAGTAGATGCTCAACTCCTCAGCCAAGAGCAACATAGTTCCCTCACTGCTGCACGCACTGTTTTAGATGCTGCACTGGAAACGACAGATATCAAAGCTATTGAACATGCTGTAGAACAGCTTAAAATACATAGCGATGCATTTGCTGCAGCTCGTATGAATCAGCACATTGATGCCGCACTGAAAGGCACAAAACTCGATGACTGGTCAAACTCAAATTAATTTATAGGTCAAGATTATGCCACGTATTAAAGTACTGCCTCACGCAACAATCTGCCCAAACGGCGCTGAGTTTGAAGTCGAATCAAATGCTAACCTTTGCGAAAGCATGTTAAAAAACGGCATCAAAATTGAGCATGCATGTGATATGTCTAAAGCGTGCACCACTTGCCATGTGGTTGTACGTAAAGGTTTTGATGGTCTAGATGAAATGGATGATGTCGAAGCAGATCTTCTCGATCGTGCTTGGGGATTAGAACCAGACTCTCGCCTGTCATGCCAAGTAAAAATTGAAGATGAAGATTTGGAAATTGAAATTCCTAAATACACCATCAACCATGCTTCAGAAAATCATTAATTTATAGATAATTTTCTATAATCAAAAAGCCAGTTCATCGTAACTGGCTTTTTTATGCATAAAACTATTCAACAATTTAAAAAAAAGAAGACGTTTTGATAAAAGAATGAATTGAGTTATTTTTACAATTTAAGGCAATACGATTAGATCTAATTTTTATAATGTATATGTGAAATTAAGAGTGAGATTCAGTTTTTTTGACTTCTTCGATCACTTCGTCTTCTAAATTCAGTTTAACAATACCAGCAGAGTTGGTCATTTTTTGCTGAGTTTGTAAGCGTTGAATCATACGTTCTAAAACATGTATTAGTTCAGGATATTCAAAGTTTTGCACTTCATCTAAGTTCAATAATAGATTAAAGCCTTTATATTCGTAATCGAACCAACGTTGATAATCTGTTTTCTGTGAGGTGTATTTTTCCATCACTTGCCAAGTACGTACTGGGCCTTTGATGCCTTTTAAGAAGATCGGTGCTTTAGGTGCACATAAATAGTCATTTTTCACTAAATGATGCGTATCGTCTGAAATCAAAATTTCATCGACTTCGGCCGCACTTTGTAATCTTGCAGCCAAGTTTGCATCACGTCCAACGATGGTATAAGCCATACGGTGAGCCGCACCATAGTTCCCAACGTGACAATACCCTGTAGAAATACCCATACGAATGTGTAGCGGCGGATAACCCATTTTAATCCAGCGTTCACGCAGCAACTTCATTTGCTGACGCATGACCATTGCCATCTCTAAACAGGTTTTTGCATCTTGCTCTACACCTTGGCTATGTGGATCACCAAAAAAGATTAGAATTGCATCACCCATAAATTTATCGACAGTCGCTTCATACTGTTTGGCAATCTCAGTCATATGACTCAAATAGTCATTGAGTAGAAATGCTAAATCGTCTGGGATTAATGTTTCAGAAAGTTCTGTGAACCCTTGGATATCTGAAAAGAAAATCGTGAGTTTTTTACGTTTATATTCGATTTTAGCTTCAGATTCACCTTTCATAATCGATTGCCAAAGCTGCATTGGCGCATAACGACTCAATTGATTTGCGAATTCCATATAACGATTCATCTGATCATAATAATGGTTCTTTTTATTGCTCAAAGACTGAACTTGGGTGTGTTGATAAAACGTCCCCACACTGAAATATGTAATAAGGCACAAAAAACCTAGAACGGTTAACTCACTGCTGGTTGACTCAAAATATTCTTGAAAACCAAAGACATAAATATTACACAAATAAAATACAGTGACGCCTACAATTCCTGCCAAGGACATCATTAAGAAATTAATTTTGTTATAAATGGTTGTATATAGCAGCGCAAAGACCGCAAGAAAAGTTAAAACAAGGCTTAAATGTACTGCAGACATCAGTACAGCAATTACTATGATATCGATCAGAAAAAGCACATTACGCTTAACTTGATTGCTATATCGATAAATTAACCAATGAGAAAACTTAGGAACGACTAAAATCAGAAAAAATAAAAATGCAGGAATATAGATTTGATATTGCGTATCTGGCTGAGTGTAATGATAGACAACAATCACCAAAGACAGCATGATATATCCCATCAAACGATGAAAATATTCAAACTGTTTAGGCTCTTTGCTGATTAAATTGTCTAACGGCACTCGATCGCCCCCATACGGACACTCATTCTTCTACTATCCTGATATTGTCCGTAAATCGGGATTAGTCCATACGCCAATCAAAAGGCATATCACCTTGACCACGTAGTGCAAGCATCAGTGTTTGGCGCATGTGTGCCAAGACATCATTGTTATAAGGAACTGCTGGCGTACCCCAAACTGGTTTCGGCCAAGCCACATCATTTTGATAACGAACAACATGATGAAAATGTAATTGTGGAACCATATTACCCAATGCAGCTACATTCATTTTGTCTGCACGGAATACACGTGACAATTGGCTTGATAACCAGCTTGATTCACGTAAAAACTGCTCTTGGTCTGCCTGACTTAATTCATAAAGCTCTGTAATTCCCGGAACACGTGGAATCAAAATAAGCCACGGGAATTGCATATCATTCATCAAACGACATGTTGACAGAGGAAAGTCGCCTACATAAAACGTATCTTGAGCAAGTTGTGGATGTAAACTAAACATATCTTTATAAATGATGCAAAATTAGAATGATGGCTAATACTATCACATCCTTATGGGTGTGAATATTCAGTACAGAACGTTTCATTACAAATAAACCGCATTTGAATAAAACGTTGCTTGCTTATGACTCTAATAAATTTTTCAAAAAAATCAAGCGTTTCTTCTATATAAAAAACACGCATAAAATCTACTCATTCTAAACAAGCAATTTATACGCCAAATCTAGTGATTTGGCGCCAATTCCTTCAGCAAACTGTCTAATAAGTCATTTATAAATTGAATTCGTTTGTCATATTCTTCGAGCATGACCATCACTTTTAGACGCTGTCCACCTTCCATTCGGAAGAAAGTCGGATGCTTTTGCATCATTTGAATGATGGATATGGCTTGAACTGGTGTATCTGGCGAGAACTCAATACTGCCGCCATGTGAGCTGATATCAATTTTTGTAATACCCAATTGTTCCGCTTTTAAACGCAACTGATGGACAGAGAATAACTGCTTAACTGCTTGTGGTGGTAAGCCAAAACGATCGATCAACTCCATACGAATGTTATCGAGTTTCTCTTGAGTATCCGTATTACTAATGCGTTTGTAGAACAATAACCGTTGATGTACATCGCCCAAATAATCATCTGGAATTAAGGCTGGCATATGCATGCTAATTTCAGCCGTTAATGATAATGGTGAGTCAAAATTAGGTGTTTTGCCTTTTTGAATGGCTTTGGTGGCTTTTTCAAGCATTTCCATATATAAACTATAACCGATGGTTTGCATTGAGCCACTTTGCTGTTCACCCAGCAACTCACCTGCACCACGAATTTCTAAGTCTTCTGTAGCCAACATGAAACCCGCGCCCAAAGTTGATGCACGCGAAATGGCATCTAGGCGTTTTTCAGCATCACCCTTTAAGCCTTTGAGCGAAGGTACAAGTAAATAGGCGTATGCTTGATGGTGCGATCGGCCGACACGACCACGTAATTGGTGCAACTGCGCCAGCCCCAGTTTATCTGCACGTTCAATCAAAATGGTATTGGCGTTTGGCACATCAATCCCAGTTTCAATAATGGTTGAACACACCAGCACGTTATATTCTTTATGATAGAACTGTTGCATGATTTGCTCTAGTTCACGCTCACGCATTTGACCATGAGCAACCGCAACACGTGCTTCAGGGACCAATTCCCGTAAGGTTTCTGCCGTACGTTCAATGGTCTCGACTTCGTTGTGTAAGAAATACACTTGTCCACCACGTAGCAATTCACGCAAGATGGCTTCTTTGATCGAATCTCCAGTATGCTCTTGTACAAAGGTTTTCACAGCAAGTCGACGTGCAGGCGGCGTTGCAATAATAGATAGATCACGCATGCCACTAAAAGCCATATTCAGCGTACGTGGAATAGGCGTTGCAGTTAGCGTTAGCATATCAACATCGGCACGTAAGGCTTTAATTCGCTCTTTATCACGTACACCAAAACGGTGCTCTTCATCCACGATCATGAGGCCGAGATTTTTAAATTGCACACTTTCCTGCAAGATTTTATGTGTGCCAATCACAATATCCACTTTGCCTTCTGCGAGGTCTTCAATGGTTTTGGTATGTGATTTTGATGAACCAAAGCGTGATAGGACTTCAATACGTACAGGCCAGTCCGCAAAACGGTCTTTGAAAGACTCGTAGTGCTGCTGTGCCAACAGCGTCGTTGGAACAAGTACAGCCACTTGTTTGTTATTTTGTACTGCCACAAATGCAGCACGCATGGCCACTTCTGTTTTACCAAAACCGACATCACCACAAACCAAGCGATCCATCGGCTTCGCTTGTTGCATGTCATACAGTGTCGCTTCAATAGCATTGGCTTGGTCTAAAGTTTCTTCATAGGCGAAGCCACTTGCAAACTGCATATAGAGGCTCTGATCCAGTTCAAATCCATAACCCGGCTTCGAGTGACGACGTGCTTGAATATGTAAAAGTTCTGCCGCCACATCATGGATCTGCTCTAAAGCCTTGCGTTTGGCTTTAGACCATGCATCTGTGCCCAATTTATGTAATGGTGCTAGATCTGGGTCACCACCACTGTATCGGCTAATTAAATGCAGGTTTGTTACAGGGACATACACCTTAGCTGCATCGGCATAGTCTAACTGCAAAAACTCATGGTCTTGGTCATCGATACTCAAGGTAATTAAACCGGCATATCGCCCTACACCATAATCAATATGAACCACAGGTGCGCCAATACTTAGCTCGGTTAAACTGCGAACAAGGAACTCTTCTGATACTTCCTGTTGGCGTTTACGACGACGTTGAACCACACGGTGTTCATAAAGCTGATTTTCAGAAATTACACTGAGTTTGTCAGTTAGCAATAAACCACGATCTAAGGGCGCATTGGTGATCGCAATCGCATGCATAGAATGCATAAAATCATCAAAACTTTCGACCGTTGGGATATCACCCAAACTTGGACGCAATGCATCTTTTAAAGTTTCACGTCGACCAGCGCTTTCAGCCACTAAAAGCACTGGATAATTTGCCGCATCGATATATTGCTTAACAGCAGAAAATGGCTTTTCACGTTTTGGATCGACAGGTAAACGGGGTGGAATCTCAGCTGCAAGATTGATCATGCCATTGCGTTCATCAAAAGCCTCAGGCGAAGCCACGATACGACGGCAGAGATTTAATTGTTCTAACACTTGATTTGGTTGTAGGAAAATCTGCTCTGGCGGCAAAATCGGTTGGTCGACATTATGACGGCGGTCTTCATAGCGACGCACAATATCCGACCAAAACTGAATCAATGTATCATCTATGGCTCTGTCTGTAATGACAATGCCATTCTCAGGTAAGTACGAAAACAGGGTACTTTGCTCTCGCATGGCTTGTTCAGAGAAGAACAACGGAAAATAAAACTCAATACCCGGTGAAGCTATACCATCTTGTACATCTTGATAAATTGGGTTTTTCTTTGGATTTACTGTCGGAAAATTTTCCGCATATCGATCACGAAACAGTGAACGTGCTTCTTTTAATGGAAATTCTTTTGCAGGTAAAACCGTAAAATGATCTAAGTTTTGGGTGGTTCGCTGAGTTTCAGGATCAAAGAATTTGAGGGTATCGATTTCATCATCAAATAAGTCAATACGAATCGGTGAACTTTGCCCCGAAGCGTAAATATCCATGATGCTGCCGCGTACTGCAAATTCACCATGATCATAAACGGTATCCACCAAGTGATAGCCCGCTTGTACTAATCTTAATTTTTGTTGTTCGATATCAAATTTTTGACCCACTTTAATATCAAAGTGTTCACCTAATACCCAAGATGCAGGCGCAACTCGCTGCGCTAAAGTTGTTGCTGAAACCAACAACACGCCTTGCTGTGGCATATTAGACAAAATCGCCAAGCGTTCAGAAACAATGTCTTGATGTGGCGACAGCCGGTCATAAGGTAAAATTTCCCAATCTGGGAAAATAGTCGACTTAATTCCGTAAAATTCCAGCTCACTTTCTAACTGCCCGAGATGCTGATTATTACGTGCAACAATCACAAACAACTGTTTCGATTGTTTGCTAATTTCTTTAAATAATAATGCAGCAGATGAGCCTTGTAAGTTTCCGACCCACCGCTTTTCGCCAGCTTTAAGCTGTTTAAGATTGAGTTGTGAAATTTCTTGCTGGAACATGATGTAAATAGCTTTTAATGTTTTAATCACTTAGTGATCATATTAACACGATGCTTTTTACATTCCGAGATTTAAGCAACTATATACAGTGTTTTAACCAATATGGATTTGCGATTGTATTTTCTATTGATGAGTATCCTTAACGTACACATCAAACTCAAACACTGCAGTCCATTCACTTACTTACGATCACGGATGAATTGACGATAATAATCATTCAATAGTTTGACATAGAGTTTAAACTGCAACAGATTTTCTTCAGTATTGCCTAATCGTGCAACAAAGCGTTGACTTGCAATTTCCAGGTCTATTTTTTCATTGATAATCATTGCAGTGGCATAGAGCTGTTTTAAATCATCGAAATTTGTCATTTTTCTATTTGACAGATATTCCATACGTTCAGACAATGTATTTAAAACTACGCCTTCAATGATATAGCCCTGAGTTTCATCATATTGAATGTGGTGTTGTTCTAAGTAAAGTTGCTCAGGCGACTCTTTAGCGCCTTTGAATAAATCGACTAACTTATTAAACATCTGACTATCTACAACATGATAAAAAACCTATTGTACTTCGATTACATCCTTTTTTGGGCAAGTTAAAGTATTTCTGACTTTATCTATGCGCTAAATTTTTCATCCAAACCGTCATGACTATATATAGAACTATAATTACGATCTTAAGCAAATATAGCGTTTTATTTTCAACCCAATACTTTCTTTTAGAAATTAAGTTACTTTCAGAAATCTAAAACATCACTGCCATCAGATTAGTTTTCTAGATTTACCACTAATTTCTTCAAATAAAAAACGAAGGATTAACCTTCGTCATTTACTCATCATGGGGCTATTTAAAAGTCTTAAATAAGCATTTAACTCACTTGAGCGAGTGGCATACTAAATGGTGTCACTTCAGAAACTAAATTTTCAATCGAGAAAATTTCATCCAATTGACTTACAGTTAACAGCTCTTGCTCTAAAACCACTTGGCGAATGGTTTTATTTTCGGCAATACATTGCTTGCCGATTTCATCACATTTTGCATGACCTAAATATGGATCGAGTAAGGTCACGATTCCTACACTACGCATCACAGCATCAAAACATGCTTGCTCATTTGCCTGAATCCCTTGAATACATTTGCTGTCTAAAGTTTTCACCGCATTCACCAAAAGCTCAATTGATTCATTCATGGACAATGCAATCACCGGCTCCATGACATTTAATTGTAATTGCCCCGCTTCTGCGGCCAAAGTAATGGTTAAATCATTCCCCATTACTCGAAATGCAATTTGGTTGACCACTTCAGGGATCACAGGATTGACCTTTGCAGGCATGATCGACGAACCTGCTTGTAACTCAGGTAAACGAATTTCCGCTAAACCTGTTCGTGGCCCCGAACTTAAAAGACGTAAGTCATTACAGATTTTAGAAAGTTTGACAGCTAAACGTTTTAAGCAACTTGATAATAAAATATATACGCCACAATCGCTGGTTGCTTCGACATAGTCTTCTGCACCTTGCAATTTTAGACCGGTCAAATGAGCTAGATTTTCAACGGCCTTCGCTGCATAACCCGCAGGAGAATTCACGCCAGTGCCAATTGCCGTCGCACCTAAATTAATTTCCAATAGAAGCTGTCGATTTTGCTCAATCAACTTCAAATCTTCTTTTAATAATGTTGCAAATGCTCGGAACTCTTGCCCCAAAGTCATCGGAACAGCATCTTGTAACTGTGTACGCCCCATTTTGATGACATGTTTAAACTCATCGGCTTTAATATGTAAGCTTCCAATTAGCTGATTTAAAACCACAAATAAAGCATCAAAAGCGCTAAATGTTGCTAGACGCAGCGCTGTTGGATAGACATCATTGGTGGATTGTGACTTATTAACAAGGTCGTTGGGATGAATCCGTTGATAACTGCCTTTCGCATCTCCGAGCGACTCAAGGGCAATATTGGCAATGACTTCATTGGCATTCATGTTAATAGAAGTGCCTGCTCCACCTTGATAAATATCAATTGGAAATGAATCTGCCCATTGTTCTGGATGATCAATCAATGCATCACATGCCTGCTGAATCGCTTGGCGAATATCATCTTGTATTAAGTTAAATTGATAATTGGTTTCTGCTGACGCTTTTTTTACCTGAGCAATAGCGCGTACAAAGTTTAAATTTTGTCCGACATGCTGCTTTGATATTTGAAAGTTTTCGATGGCACGCAATGTGTGTATGCCGTAATAACATGACTGCGGGACTGCCTTATCCCCCAGTAAATCATGCTCTATTCTCGTTTTTTCCATTTGAACCGTTGTCACTGCGCATTCCCTCTAATTACGCACCAAGACTGTGCATACCTCATATTCGACCTGTTCAAATCATCTCACTACAGATGATGTGATGCACATTTGCAACCAAATATTTCAAATGCACATTTCTTGTTCAATATGTAACATTGTGTAATTTTTACCTATTTTCATTAGTTCTCTTTTTGTGATGAAAAGTCTTAGGTAGATTTACTTAACAAAATTTAAATTCCCTTCTGGACAACATTTCAGCAGTACAATAAAAAATTCGATTTGTAATAAGAAAAAATAGTGTTTACACAAAATATACATAAAATATGCTTAAAGGTTACAGAGTGTAATTTTTAAATCGTGCTTGAATCTGCGACTTACGACAGAAGTACAAATTTTCATCTAGGACAGAGATGATTTGCTTTCATTAAGGACGAACCGCCTATGAGCCATTTAAACCCGACATTAGTCACCTTTATTTTTTATATTCTTGCAATGCTTGCCATTGGTTTGTATGCCTACAGAGCTACGCATAACTTTGACGAATACATTTTAGGTGGACGAAGTTTAGGAAGTGTTGTGACCGCACTTTCAGCAGGTGCATCCGACATGAGTGGTTGGCTACTCATGGGTCTCCCTGGTGCAATTTATCTATCTGGTCTTTCTGAAGCTTGGATTGCAATCGGCTTAATTATCGGTGCTTGGTTGAACTGGCTGATCGTTGCCGGACGCTTGCGTGTTCATACCGAATATCAAAATAATGCCCTGACCCTGCCCGATTATTTCACAAGCCGTTTTGCAGACCGTAAAAAGATTTTACGTATCATTTCAGCTGTAGTGATTTTAGTTTTCTTTGCGATTTACTGTGCTTCTGGCATGGTGGCTGGCGCACGACTTTTCGAAAGTTTATTCGGTTGGAACTACACAACAGCACTGTGGATTGGTGCCATTGCAACCATCAGCTATGTCTGTATTGGTGGATTCTTAGCGATCAGTTGGACCGATACTTTCCAAGCGGGTCTGATGATCTTTGCACTGCTGATCACACCGATCATCGCCTACCTTGCTTTAGGTGATAACAGTCAAAATCTTGCTGCTATTTTGGAAACAGCTCGTCCGCAAGCTTCTAATTTATTTGAAGGTTTAAGTACGGTTGCGATTTTATCCAGCATGGCATGGGGCTTAGGCTATTTTGGTCAGCCGCATATTTTGGTTCGCTTTATGGCAGCCGATTCTGTTAAATCCATTCCGAATGCACGACGCATTGGTATGACATGGATGATCCTGTGTCTAGGCGGTGCTGTAGCAGTGGGTTATATCGGTATTGCTTACTTCCAAGTCCACCCAGAACTAGCGAGCGTCGTTAATGCTAACCCTGAAACGGTATTTATGGAATTGACTAAAATTCTATTCAATCCGTGGATTGCAGGGATTATTTTAGCCGCAATTTTAGCTGCGGTGATGAGCACACTTAGCTGTCAGTTATTGGTGTGTTCAACAACCTTGACGGAAGATTTGTACAAAGGATTTATTCGTAAAAATGCATCGCAAAAGGAATTGGTTTGGATTGGACGTGCGATGGTCTTAGCAATTGCCGTATTTGCAATCACCTTTGCAATGAACCCTGCAAGTAAAGTTTTAGGCTTAGTGGCTTATGCATGGGCAGGTTTCGGTGCTGCATTTGGCCCACTGATTATTCTTTCATTGCTGTGGAAACGTATGACGCTTAACGGAGCAATCATTGGTATGATCGTGGGTGCAGTGACTGTCATCGTGTGGAAAAACTACTTAGGCCACCTTGGTTTATACGAAATCATTCCAGGCTTTATTTTCTCTGCGATCAGTATCGTTGTCGTGAGCTTATTGGGCAAAGCACCAGAGGCGGATGTGGTTGAACGCTTTGAAAAAGCCGAAGCGCAATATCAAAAAGAAATGTCTGAAATCTAAAATTTTTGACACTAAAAAGGGGCTAAATACCCCTTTTTAGTACTCAATTATTGATGATTAGCTACTTCGGCCGAGCCGCAGGTTTCAGCTTAATTTGCATACTTTCTTTGATCACTTCCATCACAGGATAACTACGCGTTTCCTTGATACCAGGTAATTGCCAAAGCACCTGCCCTGAAATTTTTCTAAATTCTTCCATATTTGCGCAGCGTATTTTCACCACAAAATCAAAACCACCGCTGATCATGTGACATTCTACGATTTCTGGAATTTGACGCACTGCATCCGAAAAATCTTCCAATACGTTGGGCGTGGTTTTATCTAGTAAAATCTCCACAAAAACCACAAATCCATTGTTGAGTAAGACCGGATTTAAACGTGCTTCATAGCCTAAAATAAAGCCTTCTTTCGATAATTTTTGCACACGTGCCAACGCCGCAGTGGGTGATAAATTCACCATTTCTGCAAGCTTAATATTGGACAATTTTCCATCTTCTTGCAGCAGCTCTAAAATACGAATATCTATACGGTCTAAGCTCAAATATGGGCTACTCATCTGAATTTTTCTCTAAATATTCTCTGTACACGACAAAAATAGATAACTCATTGAAATAATGTCACAATAATTGTTTTCTAACGACGAATACTATGACACATCTCAATGAGTTATATCTTATCTTAAACAAATCTCTAAAATGGAACAAGTCACATTTAAAGTGCTTTGCGCTCATCATGCTTGTGATCATTTTAAAGCAAACATGTAATCTTTCTTCTGCATCTAAAGCCTTGCCCATCAAGTGCTTACCACAATCATTTTATCGACGTATGCAGCGCTTCTTTGCAGGTCAGTATTTTGATTATCGTCAAATTTCTCAGTTGATTTTCAATATGTTTTCATTCGACCAAGTGCAACTGACTTTAGATAGAACCAATTGGAAATGGGGAAAACGAAATATTAATATCCTGATGCTCGCAATCGTTTATCGTGGAATAGCGATACCTATCCTTTGGACATTGCTTAATAAACGTGGAAATTCAGATACGAAAGAGCGTATTGCTTTGATTCAACGCTTTATAGCCATTTTTGGTAAAGACCGTATTGTGAATGTGTTCGCAGACAGAGAGTTTATCGGTGAGCAGTGGTTTACATGGTTAATTGAACAAGACATCAACTTCTGCATTCGTGTTAAAAAAACTTCATTGTCACCAATCATTTAGGAAAGAATCATAAAATTAGTGATTTATTTCGCCATCTTAAAGTTGGTCAAATTGAATGTCGTAAACGACGGATTTTGGTTGGTCGGGTGAAACTATATATAAGTGCACTACAGTTAGAAAATGGAGAGCTTTTACTCGTCGTTTCTCCTCAGTTTAATGCCAATGCTATTCAGGATTATGCATTACGCTGGGAAATTGAAACCTTATTCAGTTGTCTCAAAGGACGCGGGTTTAATCTTGAAAATACGCGCTTGACAGACCCTAGACGAGTGAAAAAATTGATTGCGGTGTTAGCTATAAGCTTCTGTTGGTGTTACTTAACGGGTGAATGGCAACATAATCAAAAAAAAGCGATAAAAATAAAGAAGCATGGACGACTCTCAATGAGTTTATTTCGCTATGGTTTAGACTATGTTCAAATGGCGATTCAGCATTTAATTGGTTTTGGGAAAAAAGAAGAGTTTAAGGAAATTTTGGCAATTTTAAGAAAGCAGAATCCTGATAGGATAAGGGTTCTGTGAAATTTGTCGTGTACAGAGCTAAATATTATTAAAACTATAGTGAGTTATTCGCTAAATATTCTGTGATGATAAATTAAATAAAGGATCAAGCTCAAGATTTATTTGCTCGTCATAGAACTTTGACACGGAAAATTGAAACATGAATGGAAAAGTATTTGAAGTCACGGGAAGCGATGACTACATCACTGAATTTAAAGACAAGAATAGCTTTGAACAATCGATTAATACAGCATGGCGTCGTGCTGAAACTGAGTGCATTGAAAACTTATTAGCACACAGCGAAATCGCTTCCCCGATCAGCGATCAAATTCAACAATTGGCTTTTGACTTAGCCCATTCATTACGTGAACGTAAAAGCGGTACAGGTAAAGCAGGCATTGTACAAGGCTTGCTACAAGAGTTTTCATTGTCTTCTCAGGAAGGCATCGCGCTCATGTGTTTAGCTGAAGCGCTACTCCGTATTCCAGACAAAGCAACACGTGATTTACTGATCAAAGATAAAATCAACCAAGGTAACTGGAAAGATCATGTTGGCCAAAGTAGCCTCATGTTCGTAAATGCTGCTGCTTGGGGTTTAATGCTGACGGGCAAACTGATGGAAACCCCTCAACAAAAAAGTCTGTCTAGCCTACTCACCGGTATTTTAGCACGCAGTGGTCGCGGTATTATCCGTAAAGCTGTCGACGTGGCTATGCGTATGATGGGCGAACAGTTTGTTACAGGTGAAACCATCAATGAAGCGATTAAACATGCAGAAATTTTAGAAGATAAAGGCTTCCGCTATTCATATGACATGTTGGGTGAAGCAGCATTAACTGAACCTGATGCAGAACGTTATTATCAAGACTATACCGATGCGATCCACGCGATTGGACAAGCTTCTGAAGGTAAGGATGTTTATAACGGTGCAGGTATTTCAATCAAATTATCTGCCCTACACCCACGCTACCAACGCTCACAGATCGACCGTGTACATAACGAACTTTATGGCAAAGTGCTTGAACTTGCTGTATTAGCCAAGCATTACAATATTGGTCTAAACATTGATGCTGAAGAAACTGACCGCCTAGAAATTTCTTTGGAACTACTTGAGCGCCTGTGTTTTGAGCCTAAATTAGCAGACTGGAAAGGTATTGGATTTGTGATTCAAGCCTACCAAAAGCGCTGTTTCTATGTGGTCGACCATATTATTGACCTCGCTAAGCGTAGCCAAAAACGTTTAATGATCCGCTTAGTGAAAGGTGCATACTGGGACAGCGAAATTAAGAAAGCGCAAATTGAAGGTATGAGTGACTATCCTGTATTTACGCGCAAAGTTCATACCGACCTGTCTTATATTGCATGTGCTAAAAAACTTTTAGCAGCACCTGAGCAAATTTACCCTCAGTTTGCAACACACAATGCGCAAACCGTTGCTACGATCTACCAATTAGCACAGCCAGAGCTTTACTATCCAGGCCAGTATGAATTTCAGTGCCTTCACGGCATGGGTGAACCCCTCTATGAACAAGTGGTGGGTTCGAAGTCTGATAACAAACTGGGTGTGCCGTGTCGTATTTATGCACCAGTGGGTAACCATGAAACCTTATTGGCCTATTTGGTTCGACGTTTACTGGAAAATGGTGCGAATACCTCTTTCGTCAACCGTATTGCAGATAAAAATTTAAAAATTGAAGATTTAATTGAAAATCCAAGACAGACGATATTAGCGGCTGCTGAAAAAGAAGGTGTGACTGGCGCTAAGCATCCATCCATCCCATTTCCGCAAGATTTGTATGGCTCAGAACGTCGCAACTCAAAAGGACTCGATTTAGCCAATGATCGCGACTTATCTCAGCTCAATACCACGGCAGTACAGCATGCACATACCCAGTGGCATGCTAGTGCAATGGGCGCTAATTTAGAAGAAATTCATACTGCAAGTATCAACATTACAAACCCTGCAAACCGTAGTGATGTGGTCGGCAGTGTCAGTGAAGCTAGTCTAGAGCAAGCGGAAATCGCTCTCAATAATGCTGTAAATGCCCAAGCTTCATGGAAAACTTTAGACAAAGATCAGCGTGCAGCATGCTTAAACCGTGCGGCAGATTTGATGGAAGCACAATTGCAATCTCTCTTGGTGTTGTTGTCACGTGAAAGTGGTAAAACTTATGCCAATGCTATTGCTGAAGTCCGTGAAGCTGTAGATTTCCTACGTTATTATGCAGCTCAAATGATTGATCTAGCAGAAAATACGCAAATTGAACCTCTTGGCACTGTGCTGTGCATTAGCCCATGGAACTTCCCGCTTGCTATTTTCACAGGTCAAATTGCTGCAGCCTTGGTTGCAGGTAATACCGTGATTGCCAAGCCTGCTGAACAAACGCCTCTGATTGCTGCTCAAGCTGTACGTATTTTATGGGAAGCAGGTGTTCCCTTCGATGTATTGCAACTCCTTCCTGGTCGTGGCAAAACCATTGGTGCCAAACTCAGCGCGGACTCACGTGTCCAAGGCATCATGTTTACTGGCTCAACGGAAGTCGCACGTATCTTGCAAAAAACCGTGGCACAGCGCTTAAACCAATTTGGCGAAAGTGTGGTTTTGATTGCTGAAACTGGTGGTCAAAATGCCATGATTGTTGACTCATCAGCATTGACAGAACAAGTGGTATTGGATGTCGTTAACTCTGCTTATGACAGTGCTGGTCAACGCTGTTCTGCCCTGCGTATTCTCTGTGTGCAAGAAGATAATGTGGACGTTGTCCGTACCATGTTGCAAGGTGCGATGAAGCAACTTCGTGTCGGAAATCCTGCACTTTTAGCAACTGACATTGGCCCAGTGATCGACCTTGAAGCACAGCAAAATATTGAAAAACATATTGAGAAGATGCGTAGCAAAGGCTATCCAGTACATCAAATCATGTTTAATGCTGATAGCAATGCCTTAAGTACGGGTACTTTCGTTGCACCAACTTTGATTGAACTGCCAAATTTAAATGATTTAGAACGCGAAGTTTTTGGGCCAGTATTGCATTTAATCACCTACAAATATGGTGAGATTGAAAACCTATTAACGCAAATCAATGCCAAAGGTTATGGTTTAACCATGGGCTTGCATACACGTATTGATGACACGATTCAAAAAGTTATCGGTCATGCAGAAGTTGGCAACCTATACATTAACCGTAATATTGTAGGCGCTGTGGTTGGTGTACAACCTTTTGGCGGCGAGGGCTTATCAGGTACTGGTCCAAAAGCGGGCGGTCCTTTATATCTTTACCGTTTAATGCATCAAGTTTCTGAGAAAAAACTGGCTACACCTTATGCGGCTCAGGCAGAAACGCAAGCTGCACATTTCCCTGCATATGAGGCTTTTAACACTTGGGCGAAGCAGCATTTTTCAGGCATTGCTATTCAAGCACCGCAGGCCATAGCCGCTGGACAAAGTTTTGAGCTACAAGGCCCAACTGGTGAAAACAACCAATATGCCATTTTGGCACGTAAAGGTGTGCTTTCATTGGCTAATAATGATGCAGATCAACTGAATCAAATTGCTGCGATTTTATCGGTAGGTAGTCAGCCCGTCGTACTTGCAGACAATACTTTTGTGTTGAAACACTTAAATAGCATGCCAAAAATCCTCGTGGACCAATTTAAAGTGATCACTGATCTTTATCATGGTAATTTTGATGCGGTTTTACATCATGGTGAAAAAGCTGAGTTATTAAAAATTCAACAAGTCATCGCGTCTCGTAAAGGTGCAATTATTGGCATTACGCATTTAGCTTCAGGCCAATATGACATCCCTGTAGAACGTTTCGTGATTGAGCGTGCAATTAGTGTCAATACTGCAGCGGCTGGTGGTAATGCCAGCTTAATGACGATGAATTAAACATTCAAATGAACTCCAACTAATCAGTTCCTCACTTAGCTCAATCTTTATGAATGTTCCATAAAGATTGAGCATTTTTTTAACTTTCCCCTAGATGAATGAACTAATTTAAAGATTCAGACTCATTTTCTCGACAGATAAATACAGCCAAAAGTGGAATTAATTTAGTCTTATAAGGTGAATTTTGCTAACATGACTTTTTTTAATATGTTTGCGATTTTTTACTGCATATGACTTCAACTTATCAGCAACAACTTGATGCCAAAGTTGCCCGCATTACGGCTCAATTTTCAGAATACAACCCTCCCTCTTTAGAAGTTTTTCCTTCTGCTGAACAAAACTTTCGTATGCGAGCGGAATTCCGAATTTGGCATACTGAAAATGATATGTTCTATGCAATGTTTGAACGCAATGCAGACAATGAAAAACAAGTTGTAGAAATTAAAGATTTCCCGATTGCAGATAAAAGCATTAATGATTTAATGCCCGTATTATTAAATGAACTCAAGGCACAAGAGATCTTATCTAGCCGATTATTTGAAGTTCATTTCTTAGCAACGCTGAAAGGTGAAATGCTGGTTTCATTGGTTTACCGCTGCCCGCTAAATGCTGAATGGGAAGTTGCTGCCAAAGCGCTGTCTGAAAAGCTCAATATCAAGATTTATGGTCGTAGTCGTGGTCAGCGCGTGATTTTGACTGATGACTATGTCATTGAAGAACTCCAAGTGTTTGACCGTAAATATCAGTACAAACAAATCGAAAGTAGCTTCACGCAGCCCAATGCCGGCGTATGTCAAAAAATGCTGGAATGGGCGTGTCAGGCTGCCGATCATTCAGACAAAGACTTACTTGAGCTCTACTGTGGTAATGGTAATTTCACGCTGCCTCTTTCAACACGCTTTAATCGCGTTTTGGCAACCGAATTAGCCAAGTCTTCAGTTTATGCCGCGCAGTGGAATATTGAGCAAAATGGTATTGATAATATCCAAGTGGCTCGTCTTTCAGCTGAAGAGTTTACCCAAGCCTACAATGCTGAACGTACATTCCGCCGCCTTGAAGAAGCTGAGATTGAAATTTCAAGCTATAACTTCGATACGGTATTTGTCGATCCACCGCGTGCAGGTATCGATGATGAAACACTAAAACTGTTGCAACGTTTTGAACGCATTATCTATATTTCATGCAACCCAGATACTTTACATGACAATCTTAAACTGCTTTCACAAACGCATAAAATCAGTAAATTTGCCTTGTTTGATCAATTCCCTTATACACACCATGTAGAGTCTGGTGTGTTTCTTGAGAAGATTTAAACAAATTATTTCAAGTCATGTTGTTGTCATAAAAGGAGCTTTCTAAAAGCTCCTTTTTTATATACTAAAAAAGCTTTATTTTCTCGCCACATGCAGTGCAATGGATGCCTTTTTATATCAATTAGGCAAAGATTCTAAAAGTCCAATCGAAAAAATGATCATTCAACTGGCTAAAATATCACTTTAGTAGTCTTGCTTTATTTATTGGATTGGTTATATTTCGTCCTATGTTAGGTCGCAAATGAAGGCTCTATGAGTTTTTGGCATAAGTTGTTCGCTAAAGAACAGCAAAACGGGCATAAGAATCAAATTGCCTGTGTTGAAAATGATTGCTCTTGTAAAACCAATGAACAGCTTATTGCTGCTCTTACAAAGGCAACGGATGAAGATGTTATCCTCGGTATCAAAAAAGTACTCGCTTCGCGCGGTTATAGCCGTAAGGAATTAAATGAAATCCAGCATCTACCTCTACAGTAGAGTCTGAACATTCAATGTTCAAACAAGGCATTCTGTTTTACAGAGTGCCTTTTTCATTTTTTAGTCTAATCAAAAGTATGCCGCTTATTTACAGATCAGGTTTTGTGGATTGGCCACATCGCTATTTACAGCTTTTATGCTATGCTCCAAGGCAACTCAGTGATGTCTAATTTTTAAACACACGACAATAAAACCTAATATTGCATCAAATAAAAAGCAGATAACCACTAAACTGGATTGATATAAAAACTAAAGGAATGAACATGAATAAATTAACAATTTGCCTAATCGCCTGCTGCATACTTAGTCTAAGTGCTTGTAGCCAAATTCCCAAAGAATGCGAAGAATCTTGGGACAAACTCGAAGCCTTATCGAAACAAATGGGCCTAAACGAAGAGCAAATCAAAGAACAGAAAAAACAGTTTGAAGAAAGTATTAAAAAACAATCTAAAGAACAAGCCATTCAAATGTGCCAAACCCAAAGTACCTTTTTAGGTTTAGTTGGCAAATAAACAGTAGTTGCTATCAATCTAAATACTGTATACATGAAGCCTGACCATTCGGGCTTTTATTGTTTGCATTGAGATGCTGTTGTATACGCTACAATTGGCCCTAAAGGTTTCAAACTTGAATCATGTCTATTCAACGCTTGGATATCTGCACTAGACACAGATCCATCTAAATACAAGGCATTGTTAATCGATAATTGCTGCTTAAAATATTGTGCAAATGCATAAAATGACACGCCTTCACGACTGATCACAAAATACAACTTGCCGTTTTTGATCCCCACACCATTGCGGATTTTCAATGAATCTGACTGTGGGATAAAGTTTGAATTGATTTTTCCATCTACCACCAGCATCGGGCCTGACTGCGTCGCATAACGTGCATTAAAATTTGTGGAAGCATATTTTTTTGTAGTTAATATCACCGCTTGCTTGTCATTCCATGCTAGAACACCATTCGGCTGAATTAAAAAATTACCAAAGCCTCGTGTTGCACGATTCAAGGCTTTTTTCTGCAGCCCATTTTCAACGTAAAGACCAACAGGCGCTAAATCTGCATGATACATCCCTGCATTCATTGCGAAGTTCATCGTATTACATTTACGCGCTAATGCCTGCTTTAAACGCTGTAAGTCTCGATATGGCTGCTGCTCTGCATCATATAAATAGAGCTTTAGTTGACTCAGATCCGAAATTTCAACCACATCCACGGCAATGGGCTGACTGACACGTTTCGCTTGAATCTTGGCATAGGAAATAGTCGGTGAGAAAATCAGACCGAGCAGCATCATAAAGCGCATTTTTTTAAACATTGAGATTGATTGAAGACCAAGCATGACCCTATCCATAGTGCATGTTAAAAATCGAACAAATTTTAGCTAAATCATCGCTAAAATAGTCGATTAATTCACAGATTAAAAGTAGACTAATCTTTAAAAATAATTCGGATTTAAAGTAGGACTGGTAAATTCATGCACGTGCAGAAAGATGGTTTTCCTCTTGGAACACATCTGATTGTTAAACACTTCGGTTATAGCCATCATGGCATATATGCCGGCCGCGGTAGAGTCATTCACTACTCGGGTTTTGCACACCTTTTCAAAAAACATCCGATTGAAATGACTTCTATCGAAAAATTCAGCCACGGCAAAAAAATTATCGTTCAGTCATATAGCAATCCAAAATTTAAAGGGCGTAAAGTGGTGCGTCGTATGCGCTCTCGCATGCATGAAAACAACTATCATCTGATTATTAATAACTGTGAACACTTATGCACATGGGCTATTACCGGCGTTGAAAGTAGTCCTCAAGTGTTCCGTATGATGAACCGACTCACCACGATTGGCTATGTCAGTTCTCTGATGAGTTTTATGAGCAGTATGATGCTGACCGTGACCACCACTTGCTTTGCACTGGTGTTCTATATCAAAAAGAAACTGCGCGAAAAAGCCAAAATGCAAATGCCGGTTTATACCTATTTAAAGCGTGAAGAACATAAGAATCGTTAATTCACTGCAGCATCGTTGAACTGTGGCTTTATCAAATTTCAATACATCAGCACATTGCTTAGAAATCCTGCGCTAATACACAAGCTTTTCCTTACGGCGTATCAGATGTCATGCTTAATTTTGGTCACTCTTCACATTGCTAAAAGTTCGCATTGCTAAAAGGTGGAAATTTATCTTCAACCAAATTGCTTTGCAGGCCATGTTCTAAATAAATTTTGGCTGCATCCAAAACCGTTGTAAAACCCCCTGTACTATCAATAATAAAATCAATCAATGCCTGACCTTGCAGAGGAATCTTTGAATTTTTGATACGAACGTAGGTTTCCATCGGGCTAATCTGCTCAAAAATAAAATCGACTTGAGTTTTTGGTTCTCCCCACTGTATTTGAATTAATTGGTTTTCCTTAATACTCAGCACGTCTACATCGGCGACTGCATTATATTTCTGCCAAGTCCATTGCACGGTTTTACCTTCTTCTAGATAGCCACTCGATGCACTAAACCAAAAATGCTGTGTTATTAAAGGATCAACAAAAGCATTAAATACGATATTGATGGACTTACGAATTAACATCTGGGTTTCAATCACGACACTCATCAGCATTCCTTCATATTTTAATTTTATTCAGTGATAGCACAGAGAACTGATCATTGCCTACCACTGAATTGTTATTGCCCTATTATGCTGTATGTTCTGTAATAAATGCTGATGTCACTAGCGTGGGATTCTTCTCTGTAAATTGCCCATTCCAATAGGGATAGTATGGATAAGGTGGGTACACTGCACTGACTGCGTCTAATCGGGCTAACTGCTCTACGCTTAATGACCATTCCTTCGCCGCAAGGTTATCCAACAGTTGCTGTTCATTACGTGCGCCTATCAAAATACTAGAAACTGTCGGTCTGGTTTTCAGCCAATTCAATGCAATCTGCGGGATAGAGTGCCCTGTTTCCATGGCTATTTCTTGCATTACATCTAACACCGCATATAACTTCTCGTGTTGAACTGGCGGTGCGAATTGTGCTGTTTCATGCAGCCGGCTTTGCTTTGGAATCGCATGCTCACGATCAAATTTTCCTGTTAATCTCCCCCAGCCCAACGGACTCCAAACTACTGCACCAATGTGTTGATCATGCTGCGCAGGCATCAACTCCCATTCATAGTCACGTCCAATCAAAGAATAATAGACTTGATGCACACTTAGCTTTTCATAGCCATGCTGTTGGGCAATCGACTGTGCTTTCATAAGCTGCCAGCCTGAAAAATTCGATGCACCGATATAGCGAACTTTTCCACTACGTACCAAGTCATCTAAACTGCGCATCAGCTGCTCAAGTGGCGTCGTGCTATCAAACTGATGCAGCTGCAGCACATCGATATAATCTGTGCCTAACCGCTTTAAACTCGCCTCCACGGCTTGAATTAAATAGCTTCTAGAATATCCACCTTGATTGATTCCATCATTCAATCGGATACCCACTTTGCTGGAAATAATCACCTCTTGGCGTTTTGATTGAAGTAATGCACCGAGCATCTGCTCAGAGGCACCATTTGAATAAGCATCTGCGGTATCGAAATAATTCACGCCTTGATCAATACAGAGATCAATCATGCGCTGAGCATCATTTAAGCTCGCTTGCCCCCATGCAGAGAAAATTGGGCCTTGCCCGCCAAATGTACCTGCACCAAAGCCAAACTCTGATACTTGTAAGCCAGATTGTCCTAGATTGTGATAGTTCATAGATATTTCCTGTGTTTGATTTATACACAGAATAGGCACAGATATTTATCAGAAAAACCCTGAATATCGAGAAAGACTTTCTTGATTATATTGATAATGCTAACTGAAGATTTCGACTTATTTACACGAATGGCGGCACTGGGTTCAATCAGTCAAGCCGCCAAAGAAGCCAATCTCTCTGTTTCTGTCGCTAGTAGCCGTCTACACAGACTTGAACAAAGTTTAGGGCTGCGCTTATTTCATCGCACTACACGGCAGCTACATTTAACACAGGAAGGTGCTGTTTTATTGCAGCAAGGTTTTCCCTTATTCGAACAATTTAATTCTCTCCTGAGCCAATTTCAGCCTGAACCACAACAACTCAGTGGCACATTAAAAATCACCTGTTTAGAAGTTTTTGGAAATCGTATCATGGGGCCAGTATTTGCAGCCTTTGCCAAGTTGCATCCAACATTGACTTTGGATATTGAACAGACCGATCAAAATTTAGATTTGGTCTCCGCAGGTATCGACGTTGCGATACGTATTGGACAGTTAGAAGACTCATCACTGATTGCTAAACCGCTCAGCTTAAACCGTCGTATTTTGTGTGCCTCGCCTAGCTATATCGAACAACATGGCGAACCTCACTCCCTAGAAGAGCTCTCTATACACCAATGCATTTTACAGAAATACCCTAAGGGTGTTTCGCAGCTTTGGACATTCGTCCAAGATCAACACAACATAAATATACCTGTTTCAGGACAAGTTCATATCAACTCAGGTGAAGGCGTACGCCAAGCAGCACTTGCAGGTTTAGGCATCTCAAACCACTCCATCTGGCATGTGGATGAAGATTTACAATCTGGCCAGCTCATCCAAGTTCTACCCAAGATCCCTGTTCAAAGTACTGCAATCTATGTGGTAATTCCGCATCGACATTTTGTTCCGCCTAAAGTACAGGCTTTTATGCGACACTTGGACGATTTTTTCCAGCATCAATTTGCTTGGTACGTATCGCCCAATTTATCTAAAAATTAGGCCAAGAACTTATCTTAGGTTACTGTTAAATGTCTTAATCAGCGGCGGCAGTTCCACCTCTAGGCTGCTAAACATTTCACGCTCAATGTTTCGTACAATCGAGTCCAGCGGCAAATCATTTTCCTGCAAGCCAAAAGGCTCCTCTAGCTCTGCACTTAACGCATCCAAACCTAAAAATAAATACGCAATCAAAGCCACAATAACAGGTGTCCAAATCCCTAAACTGGCCTCTAAGCTAAACGGCAAAATCAGACAAAATGAATACACCGCGCGATGTAAAAGCACCGAATAGGAAAATGGCAATGGCGTGGTCATAATACGGTCACAGCCTGCATGGATATCACCCATCGCTACGGTATGACGTGTAAGCGTGCTGTAGATAATGTCTGTAATCTGACCTTGCTTATAGGCTTTGACTAAATCTTTTTGAATAATTTCAAGTAAATACTGTGGTGCATTGATATTGTCTCGGCATTGCTGCCATTGCTGCTCCGTTAAATCTACACCGTCTTTAAAATGTACAATATCTTGTGATTCATGGCGTAAACGATCACGTAATAAGTTGCAAAACAGCATGATACGGTACATCAACACGGTTCTTTGCTCATCTTCAAGTACATGACTATCCCGAATGATGTGGCGTGTATTGGCAATCAATGAACCCCAAAGCTTGCGCCCTTCCCACCAACGGTCATAACAGGCAGTATTTCGAAAGCTCAAAAAAATCGACAGAATTACCCCAAAGATAGTAAATCCGATGGCTGGAACTTCGGGCGTATTCAGGTAGTGTGCAGCGCTTAGATACACCAAAATCGCAGACAAACTCACCACGACCGCTAAAGCAGGCATGACTTTCGGGAGTATTGTGCCATGCCATGCAAATAAAAGTTTAAAGCTATTATTCTTATTTCGAATGATCATCTATTTTCCCTCTGTACTGCCTTAATGAACCATCTCAAGCATGAAAAAAGCCCAACCGAAGTTGAGCTTAATCTTAACCTACTTGATCTTAACCTATTGGGGATTCAAAGATGAATCCCTTTAAAATTAAGATTTTATTTACCCGGTTTAAAACTGTCTTTCAAATCTAAGATGCGGTTAAACACTGGTTTTTCAGCTGTATGATCAAACTGATCTGCAACAAAGTAACCTTCACGTTCAAATTGGAAACGATCTTCAGGTTTTGCTTCTGCCAATGCAGGCTCAATGACCGCTTGAACCACTTTAAGTGATTCTGGATTTAAGTTTGCAAGGAAGTCATCACCCACTTCAGGGTCTGATTCAGTGAATAAACGGTCGTAGATACGAACTTCCGCAGCAATACCCTTGCCTGCAGAAACCCAATGTACAACACCTTTCACTTTACGGCCTTCAGGGTTTTTACCTAAAGTTTCAGGGTCGATTGAACATTTCAATTCAACCACTTCACCGTTCTCGTCTTTAATCACTTCATCACACTTAATCACATACGCATGACGTAAACGCACTTCACCGCCCGGAATCAGACGTTTAAAGCCTTTAGGCGCAACTTCTTCAAAGTCTTTACGATCAATGTAAATGTCTTGAGTCAACGGAATGATACGGTCACCCATGTCTACATTTGGATGACGTGCATGCACCAAATCCATTGCTTCAGGCAAGTTAGTTAAAGTCACTTTGAGTGGATTCAACACAGCCATACCACGAGCAGCAGTATTTTCTAGAGACTGGCGGATGCAGTATTCAAGCATTGCAACATCTACGATACTGCCATCAACTTTCGTTACACCTACACGTTTACAGAAGTCACGTAGACCTTCTGGAGTAAAGCCACGACGGCGCATACCCACAACGGTAGGCATACGTGGGTCATCCCAACCATTCACAAAACCACCTTCAACCAATTTACGTAATTTACGTTTAGAGGTAATGGTGTAATCTACATTTAGGCGGCTTGATTCATACTGATGTGGTACAGATGGTGATTTAACTTTCTCGACAACCCAGTCATAGAATGGACGGTGATCAACAAACTCTAGTGTACACAGTGAATGCGTAACCCCTTCAATGGCATCTGATAATGGATGCGCATAATCGTACATTGGGTACATTTTCCATTTATCACCAGTTTGGTGATGTTCAGAATGCAAAATACGATACAAAATAGGATCACGCATATGGATGTTAGGTGAAGTCATGTCAATTTTGGCACGTAGTACTGCCTGACCTTCTCCCAACTCACCATTACGCATTTGTTCAAAACGCGCTAAGTTTTCTTCTACGCTAGCATCACGTTGCGGCGAGTTTTTACCCGGCTCAACAAAATTACCACGGTTCAGTTTGATTTCTTCAGGGCTTTGCAAATCCACATAAGCATCACCTTGTTCAATCAATTGAACTGCCCAAGCGTAAAGCTGATCAAAATAGCTCGATGCATAACGTGGCTCGCCGTTCCACTCAAAACCTAGCCATTTCACGTCATTGGCAATACCGTCTACATACTCTTGCTCTTCGGCATCCGGGTTTGTATCGTCAAAACGGAGGTTACATAGACCTGCGAATTCTTGAGCAATACCAAAGTTTAGGCAAATAGCTTTTACATGACCAATATGTAGGTAGCCATTTGGCTCTGGTGGAAAACGTGTTACAACTTGTTCGGTACGACCTGCAGATAAATCATCTGTAATGACTTGACGTACAAAATCTAAGCCTGGCTGTTGTTCCTGCTGCGCAGCTTCGACAGGGGCATTGTTCTTGGTTGTCGGATTGTTAGGCAGGGATGAAACAACATCGTTTGGCTTCATGGTAATAAAATCACTTCTATAAAGATAAAATTAGGATAATTAAAACGCTTTTCTTTATTTTTAACAAAGAAAGTAACGTTTTTACTTGCCTTGTAGTTTACAGTTTGCTTATGCTTCTCACAACCAAAAAACCCATGGCTTTCATGTCCATGTACAGGAGATTACACAATGAGTTTTCCTCAAGTCGAATTAAACACCAATAAAGGTCGTATTGTTCTTGAGCTTAACACTGAAAAAGCACCTAAAACTGCTGAAAACTTCTTACAGTATGTTCGCGATGGTTTCTATGACGGCGTGATTTTCCACCGTGTTATTGATGGTTTCATGATCCAAGGCGGCGGCATGGATGAAAACTTCAAAGAAAAAACAACTCGTGATTCTATTGAAAACGAAGCTGACAACGGTTTAAGCAATGATGTTGGTACGATCGCTATGGCACGTACTCAAGCACCTCATTCTGCTTCAGCTCAATTCTTCATTAACGTTAAAAACAACTCCTTCCTTAACCACACTGGTAAAACAGCGCAAGGTTGGGGCTATGCAGTATTTGGTAAAGTAGTTGAAGGTCTTGACGTTGTTGACGCAATCAAAAGCGTTCGCACTGGTAACCGTGGCTACCACGCAGACGTTCCTCTAGAGAACGTTGTAATTGAATCAGCTAAAATCATTTCTGAGTAATTTTTAAATTCTCCCTGAGTAGCATTGCTGCGCAAGTCCCTTTAATAACGGAGGGAGTTTCAATATGAAATAAATGTCGGAACTCCTCCCTTTTCTAAAGGGAGGCTGGGAGGGATTTTTAGAATAAGGAAAAGATTCGTGACCTATCTGTTTATCGCTGATTTACATTTGTCACCTGAACACCCTCGACTCGTTCGGGGGTTTTTAGCTTTGTTAGAACAATACAAAACTCAAAATACCCAGCTGTATATTTTAGGTGATTGGTTTAATGCTTGGATTGGTGATGACTTTACTGCCCCATGGTTAGACGAAATCATTGCAGCGCTTAAAGATTTTACTTCTTTGGGAAATCAAATTTATTTCCAAGTGGGTAATCGTGACTTTGCATTGGGTCAAAAGTTTTTAAATAAATTTCACGGTCAATTATTACAAGACGTGGATTATCTCCACATTGGCAACTATAAAATTCGCCTTGAACATGGAGATTTACTTTGCACCGATGATGTGTCTTACCAAAAGTTTCGTAAAGTGATTCGTAATCCTTTGCTTTTAGGTTTCTTAAAAAGCTTACCGCTTAGCATTCGACAAAAAATCGCCAATGGCTTCCGCAAAAAAAGTACAGAAACCAAGCAAGTTAAATCTTATGAAATCATGGATGTAAATGCCGAAGCTGTAGAAAAAGCTTTAGAGCATGCCGATCTACTGATTCATGGACATACCCACCGGCCCCAAATACATGATGTGCATGGAAAACTACGTATCGTTTTAGGGGACTGGCGCGCAGAACAAGCTCAAATATTAGAGGTTGGTGAAAACCCATCTGTGAGTGATTTAAAATTAAAAAAATGGTCTTACTAACCCTTAGACTTTAGTTAATCCTGTCGTCATATTTGGTTAAAACAACACATCCAGATATCAAGACATAGCCTTTTACCAGACTATCTCAACAGATTATCAATTGAACTGCATCCTACATATAGCAGATTAACGTCATTTAAAATCTTAAAAAAACAAAGTTTAAACTTAAAAATAATTTCACAAGGAATTCACTATGGACTTACTTTCATCCACAGTGAACATCTTCAGATATTAATTAAGCAGCAATGACAGGTTGCTTAACTGCTGGACTATTACCAATTTGCCATACATATGGTAGCGGCGTTTGATTAACCTCCCAATCACCAATGACTTTCTGTTTATAAATAAGTGGATTATGCGATGACACTACACGAGCATTACGCCAAAAGCGGTCTAACTGTTTAGTTGTCGAGCTTGCTGAAGCACCCAAGGTGTTAAACAACTCACTACTCAAATTTAGTACCAACTCTGATATGACCACTTGCCCTTTAGAGGATTCAAGCTCCGCACGGTCATTCGCTTGCTGATCCAACTGGGTATCAGACTGAAAATGACTTAAATATGCGACATCCAAAGCTTCTGCTGCACGAAGTGTAATTGCTTCAGCTGCATAAGACTGTGCCGACGCCTTACCAATCACTTGTAAAATTTGTGCATCATCTCGAACTAAATCAGCATTACCATGGCTGTAAATACGTGTGCGTTCACGGACTTCATTACTGAAAACGTCCACAGCATTCTGTGCTATACCTGCCAGCGTTGCCAAATGCACGACCTGATAGAACGCCGTTTGATATTTAAAGCGCTGATCGAATGGCAAAATATGATCACGATCAATGCTGACATCTTGAATATTCAGTGTGCCGCTGCCTGTGGTTTTTTGGCCAAAGCCATCCCAGTCATCGTATACTTGTATGCCATCGTCATGTGTTGAAACTGCGGCTATAACATGTTGATTCGTTGTTTCATCTAAAGCGAATAGATCGATCCAATCTGCAAAGATTGTTCCGGTAGAATAGTATTTTTGACCATTGACCCTTAGCTGACCTTGCGCATTTTCAGTAACTCGGGTAACAACATCTCCAATTTCAACTTTTCCGATTTCTGTCCAAGCATTACCGACCAAATCGCCTTGCAGAAAGCGTTTAAACCAAACCGTTTGATCTTGTGTTTTTTGCGCATTTAAACGGTCTTCTACAAAAGCAAAATGACCTCTTAATGCCTGTACAACATTAGAATCAGCCTTAGCCAATTCAATTAACAACTGAAACAACTGTTTTTGTGAAACCCCTTCACCGCCAAACGCCACGGGTACACGGACCGCACCAAATCCAGCTTGTTTTAACCATGAAATTGCATCATACGGCAGTTTCCTATTTTGTTCCCGCGCCAAAGCGCCTTCTGCAATTCTCTGAAAAATCGGACGGAACTTAGCGGCCACTTGATCATAGTCAGCACCTAAAGATAAGTGCTGTTTATTATTTTGAATCGTCATAATCTTCTCCTCTTAACTCCAAGCATGGCGCGGCGGTGGTACATCATTTAAATAGTAGTTGCCTACAATATTCAACTTCCAACGTACGGGATCGTGCAAAGTATGCGTGCGCGCATTACGCCAATGACGGTCTAAATTCAGCTCAGACAATGTTGATCGTGTGCCTGAGAGTTCAAATAGTTTATTCGCCGCAAGTAATGCAATTTCAGTCGTCAGGACCTTAGATTCTGCTGTTAGTAGTGTTGCCTCTGATACCGTTTCTTCTGTTGGGTTCTCTACGGCTCGGTCTATCGCTTCACCCGCCAAAGCCAACACTGCCTCTGCAGCTCGGAGTTTAATTTTCAACTCGCCGATGTTGGCAATCGTATACGGATCTTGCACCGCCTTTTCTAAGCCTGAATCAATCCAAGGACGTGCATGCTGGCGCACATATTGAATCGTTTCATTAATCGCACCGCGCGCAATACCAGCATCGACAGCAGATTGAATGAATTGAGAAATAGCGCCCGCAGCCGTTGGACGTTCAAAAGCTTGATGAATGGGTACAATGTGATTTAAATCCACTTTGACATTGTCCAACAGTACAGAACCGCTGACTGTCGTTCTTTGTCCAAAACCACTCCAGTCGTTAATAATGGTTAAACCCGACGTATGCTGGGGTACTAAGGCTGCATAAGGCTTTCCATCATTCACTGCAACCACAGGTATCCAATGTGCAAGCAAAGCGCCTGTTGCAAAGAATTTTTGACCATTAATGAGCGCATGATCATCTTTAAACTCAATGGCTGTTGTTAAATATGCAACTGTTTTGGAACCTTTTTCTGAAAATGCATTGCCAAAGCGTTTACCTTGTAAGACTTGATCAAAGAAAAACTCTTGCTGTGATGGATTTGCATCCAAACGAATATGCTCGACAAAGGCCCAATGGTTTTGAGCAATTTGTCCTAGGGATGAGTCTGCACTAGAAATAATTTTGACCACTTCTGCAAGGGTTTTATAACTCACTCCTGCACCACCAAATTGACGCGGTACAGTAATGCCCCACAAACCTGATGCTGAATATTGCTGTACTTCCTGTAAAGGTAAGCGGCGTTCATGATCGCGTTTAGCTGATTCTTTGGTAAATTCCACTGCTAATTGTTCAGCAACCTCGATAGCTTCTTGATCAGATCGAATAATATGCGCTAAACCGTTAGATTGATAGAAATCGCGCGGAATGTTTTGCGCCTCTTTTAGTTTAATTTCAATTTTTGAAGTCATTATTAAAATGCTCAGTTTAGATATTATTCAAATAAGCTAGCACTTTTTATTTTGATTATTTATAGAATTATCATCAAAACAAATCAGTTTTCATGACATGGAATTTACATTTTTAATTGTCAAACAAAATCTTTATAAGCCGTACCAAACAAAAAAATATCTGCTTATCCATATGAATATATGAAGTATTCAAAAATTATGATTAGCATTTATTCAGATTTGTTTTTGACTTTTTATTAATAAATGCAGCTGTATTTTTATATACCCTCTTATGCAAGAGATTAAATAACCCAGTAAAAAATCATGTCTAAAAATATTCGCTTCAATGCCTTTGAAATGAACTGTATTGCACATCAGTCACCCGGTCTATGGCGTCACCCCCTAGACCGTTCCACCGAATACAAAGACTTAGAATATTGGACTGACTTAGCAAAAATTTTAGAACGCGGAAAATTTGATGGTGTCTTTATAGCAGATGTTTTGGGTATCTATGATGTCTATCATGGTTCTGCTGAACATGCGCTGACTGGCGCAGTGCAAGTGCCAGTGAATGATCCTTTGCAAATTGTTCCCGCAATGGCAGCCGTCACCAAACATTTAGGCTTTGGTGTCACGACTTCAATTTCATTTGAACATCCCTATCCTTTCGCAAGGCGTATGAGTACTTTGGATCATCTAACGAAAGGCCGTGCAGGTTGGAACATTGTGACTTCTTATCTAGAAAGTGGCTCTAAAAATTTAGGCCTAAAAACCCAAGTCAGTCATGACAACCGCTATGACATTGCAGATGAATACTTAGAAGTCCTCTATAAACTTTGGGAAGGCTCTTGGGAAGATGATGCCGTGCTGCGCGATAAACAAAATGGTATCTTTGCTGATCACCGCAAAGTGCATCCAATTCAACATGAAGGAAAATACTTTACTGTTCCTGGCATTCATATTTGCGAACCTTCACCCCAGCGTACACCGGTTTTATATCAAGCTGGCGCATCCGCACGCGGACAGCAGTTTGCCAGTCAAAATGCAGAATGTGTTTTCATCTCGGCACCGACTCAAATTGCAGTAAAAAAACTGGCCAATGGTATTCGGCATAATTTAGTAAAAGAAGGCAAAGATCCCCATTCTGTCCTGATCTATACCATGCTGGCCATAGTGGTTGATGAGACCGATGAAAAAGCCCAAGCTAAGTTCCGTGAATATCAGCAATATGGCAGCTATGACGGCGGCTTGACCCTGGCTTCTGGCTGGTCAGGTGTCGACTTTTCTCAGTTTAAACCAACAGATCAAGTGGAATACATTCAAACCGATGCCATTCAATCTATGCTGCAATCTTATGTAGAGGCAGATCCTGATAAAATTTGGACGATTGAGGAAATTGCAAAATGGACCTGTGTCGGCGGTAACGGACCTGTTATTGTCGGCTCTCCAGCAACCGTGGCAGACCGTTTACAGGAGTGGATTGAGTACACTGGTATCGATGGCTTTAACTTAGCCTACATATTGGCGCATAAGAGTTTTGAAGATATTGTGGAATACGTGGTACCAGAATTACAACGTCGTGGTGTATATCAAACAGAATATGCTGACGGAACCTTGCGTGAAAAACTCTTCGGCCAAGGCGCGAAATTGCCCGACAACCACCGTGCGGCGCAATACCGATATAAAAACCAAGCTCAAGTTGCGAATAAGCATCAACACCTTGAAATGGCTTAAGCCGCTTTTTTAGGCAAAAAAAACAGCAGATGATCTGCTGTTTTTTGCTTTCAGGCTAAGCGATATAGCTGGTTTGGGCCAGTATAGAAGCTTTTACCATCTAGATTCAGGTTAAATGTCTCACCTGTTTCTAATTCAATCATTTGCCCAACATCAACCCAGATTAAACCAGCATTGGTATTTTGTTGACGTTTCAAAGGCACCAATTTCACATTAATTTCATCGCCATTTACAGCTTTGGCAGTTTGCCAAGTATTTAAAATATTCAAAAGATTTACTCAACATGTGAGCTTTTTGTGACAGAACAAAGAGATTAATCAATCGGGTTTGGAATAATAATTCTGTAGTTACAAAGATAAGATTCAAGTCAGAAGCTTGAATACAGATAAATCACAATCAGCTAAATAAAAAAGATAAGCAGGAACATTACCTGCTTCGAGTTAAGCAGAAGTATACAATATTGCGCTTTGATTAGCAAAAGTAGAGTTTACATATACTCTAAGCCACTACTTTTGCTAAAATTATTGAATTCAAATTTTAACCATCGAGTAAATTAATTATCCATACAGTGAATAATATAACGAAGGCTGTATCGCTTAGTAACCACCTTCTGTTTTCGTAACTGGGGTATCATTTTTGTATTTCGATAAAAGTTCACGTAACGAATTCATGAGCACACTGGTATCGACACCCACGGCAACAAATTCTGTGCCTAACTCGATATAGTTTTGAGTCGCATCATGCTGTGTTGACAAAATACCTGCAGCTTTACCCGCCTTACGTATGCGCTGAATCGCATCAATCACGGTTTTTTGTACTTCAGGATGATTCGGATTCCCTTGATAACCCATCGTCGCCGACAAATCCACTGCACCAATAAACACCCCATCGATGCCATCAATTTTCAATATTTCATCCAAGTTTTTAATCCCTTCAACCGACTCAATCTGAATCAGTAAACAAATATTTTCATGTGCATTTGCATAATAGTCAGCAATACTGTTCCAACGTGTCGCACGTGCTAATGCTGCACCAACACCTCTAATACCCTCGGGTGGATAACGTACTGCCTTAACCATAAGTTGAGCTTGTTCAACAGTTTCGACCATAGGGATGAGCAAGGTTTGCGCACCTATATCCAACAATTGTTTAATCAGTTGCACACTACCAATTGGAGGTCGAACCACAGCTTGCGAAGGATATGCTGCAATACTTTGCAGTTGCGACAATGTCGTCCGCAAGTCACTTGGCGCATGCTCACCATCAATGAGCAACCAGTCATAACCTGCATTTGCAGCTATTTCAGTACCATAAGCATCGGCTAAACCGACCCACAAACCAATCTGCTGTTCGGTTTTTAATTTTTTCTTGAAATGATTGGTGTAATCCATCGCTGCTGTCTCATGCTTAAACTATGATTAACTACAATTGATTAAACGCCTTTTGGCAAAAACTACCAATAGCATTTATCTATCTTATGATTTTATATAACTCTAATTCGCACTTCATACAGCTTAAATCTGTTAATTTTTAGCCATTGAGTCCAGCATATACGACTAAGATCTATCTTTGGAAAATTTTCTCCTTAGACCATTTGGCCATTTATCCGCTAAACTACAGCAAACTATATCTGGAGATATTCGATGGATCTGTTAAACGTATCAAAACAACGCTATACCACGAAAGCATATAATCCTGCTAAAAAAATTCCACAGGAACAATTTGAGCGTTTATTACAAATACTCCGTTTAACACCATCTTCCATTAATATTCAGCCTTGGCATTTTTTTATTGCAGATCATGATGCAGCCAAACAACGCATTGCCAAAGCCTTAGTAGGAAAATATGCCTACAATGCCCCAAAAGTTTTAGATTCATCACATACGATTTTATTCTGTACTAAAGCAGACATCACTGCAGAGCATTTAGATAATCTTTTAAATCAGGATGATCGTAGTGGTCGCTTTAAAGATGACAAAGCCAAACAAGGTCAAAAAGACAGCCGTACAGGTTATGTCGATTATTATCGTAATGAAAAAGGTGATATTCAACGTTGGGCTGAAAACCAAACATTTATTGCTTTAGGTCAAATGCTTTTGGCAGCAGGCATTGAAGGTGTGGATGCAACACCGATTGGTGGATTTGACGAAGCGATCATCACTGAAGAATTGGGCTTAGTTGAACAAAACTTGATTCCTTCTGTACTGATGACTTTAGGCTATCGTAGCGAAAATGATTTCAATGCGAAATTACCTAAATCACGTCTGAATGCTGAAGAAATTTTTACACACCTCTAAGCTTTCCATAAAACCGACGAAAGGGGCAATTTTGCCTCTTTTTTGTCATTTCGGGACTTATTATTTAAAAAATTATCGAGTATATTCTGCTCAAAATATACTCAGGTCTCTCCCTATGCCTACAGCTATAAAATTACCTATGAAATTTCATTGCGAAGCGTGCAATACGGTTTATTTACAAAAATATGCGGGCGATATGCTTCATAGCTATCCAAACTGCCCAAACTGTAAACAACCGGGTCAGTTACAAGGCACCATTGAAACTCAAGATTTCCTGAAGCACCCTGTTGCTGTGGGTAAATGTTATTTTGAAAACACCTTACAACGTTTTCAACAACTCACACGTTAACTATGCATCTAAAACTAAAAGCCCTCAAATCGAGGGCTTTTTTTATAACGACATATTTAGCAACAATGTGAAAATATAATATTTATAAATTGGTCTGAACTTTGCTGAATAATTTGAATCAGAACAACAAATCAAGCAGAGGTGGGATGATTTACTACAACACCCGATCGTTTTTGCTAAAAATTATCTTAGACAGACATGGCATATGCTAAGCAAACCACACTCATGATCCCTGCAATCAAACCAAAGACGGTTGCGACTCTCAATTTTTCTTTAAAGATGATGAGGCCCGCAACCACGCCTAAAACCACGACCAGAATATTCATGCCAGCAAATACGATTGCAGGTGTGTCTTTAAGCAACATGTGGGCTTTCACATACAGTGCAATATTGGCAAAGTTTAAGAGACCTAAGCCCAATCCAGCGAGGATATTTTTGGTCTGCCCCAAACTGCCGTGCTGTACGATGTTATAAATACTCGAAAGTAAAAATGCACAAATAAACACCAGATTTAAAGTCACTGCAAACTGCATGCCCAAACCTGAGGCAAATTTTAATAACACATCAATCAGTGCATAGCCTGCCCAAACGCTTAATAAAAATAAAATCCCCTGCTTTCCATCAATGCTTCCCTTGCGCTGTGAAAATAAAATCAGCAATACCGCAAGTACACCAAGTGCAATACCAATGAGCTTAATAGCATTAAAATATTCACTGAAAATAAAATAGGCTGCGCTAAGAGAAAGCACAACAGATAAACGCTGAGCCAATTCGGTTTTTAAAATACCCGCTGTTTGCAGTGAGCGCGCTAAGCAATAAAAAATCGTCGGCAGTAATACACCCAAAGCCGCAATTAAAACCCACGGTGTTTTATTAATCGAAATATGAGCTAGATCCGGTTTAAACCATAGAAAACATAAAATACTCGCAGATGCATAATTCCATGTGATCATTTGTGCAGGGTTAAAACCCCGATCACGACATAGTTTTAGAATTACTGAAACGAGAACACTGCAAATCGCGGCAGCAAAGATCAATCCCATGACACGCTCTTATTCTTGAGTTGTATTTAAAGCAATTTTTCTAAGTTCAAATCAAAGAAAAGCCCACTTAATTGTGGGCTTTTCTTCAAAAATAATCTATCTCAAGACAAATTATTTATAGTGACTCACCATTTTCTCTAAAGAAATTGGACGAATCTTGTCAGCATTACCCGCTGTACCAAATGCTTCATAACGATCGATACAAATTTGTTTCATTGCATCAACAGTTGCAGAGAAGAATTTACGTGGGTCAAATTCAGCTGGTTTTTCAGCCATCATACGGCGCATAGCACCTGTAGAAGCAAGACGTAAGTCAGTATCGATATTAATTTTACGAACACCGTGTTTGATTGCGTCTACAAGTTGTTCTACTGGAACACCGTAAGTTTCGCCGATGTTACCGCCGAATTCATTAATTACAGCTAACCATTCTTGTGGCACAGAGCTTGAACCGTGCATTACAAGATGCGTATTTGGTAACGCAGCGTGAATTTCTTTAATACGGTCAATCGCTAAGATGTCACCTGTAGGTGGGCGAGTAAATTTGTACGCACCGTGTGAAGTACCCACTGCAATTGCAAGTGCGTCAACATTGGTATCAGCTACAAATGAACGCGCTTCTTCAACTGAAGTTAAAAGCTGAGAATGATCAAGTACGCCTTCAGCGCCTACACCATCTTCTTCACCAGCCATACCAGTTTCAAGGCTACCTAAACAACCGATTTCGCCTTCTACTGAAACGCCACACGCATGTGCCATTTGAACAGTACGACGAGTCACGTCTACGTTGTATTCGTATGAAGTTGGCGTTTTACCGTCTTCACCTAAAGAACCGTCCATCATCACTGATGAGAAGCCAAGTTGAATAGAACGTTGACATACATCAGGGCTAGTACCATGGTCTTGGTGCATAACCACAGGAATATGTGGCCATTCTTCGATTGCTGCCAAAATCAAATGACGCAAGAACGGAGCGCCTGCATACTTACGTGCACCCGCAGATGCTTGTACAATTACAGGTGAATTTGTTGCATCTGCTGCAAGCATAATTGCACGCATTTGTTCTAAGTTGTTTACGTTGAATGCTGGTACGCCGTAAGCATGTTCGCCGGCGTGATCCAAGAGCTGGCGCAATGAAATAAGAGCCATAATATCCTCCCAGGTAATGCCGCATATTCTACATGCTCAATCATTTCAATTCAGCAACAAATAACACTATTTAAAAAAAAATCCCTGCATTTGCAGGGACTTTTTAAATAAAGACAACAATCTTAGTGAGCTGCTGCTGCTGAAGCGGCTGTTTCAGCGTCAGCTGTTGCTTCGTCTGCAGGTGCATTTGCAATTTCAGCAGGAACATCTTGGTTCTTTTCATCCAATACTGGCTTATCAAGTTCATCAATGGCTTTTTGTTGTTCTGGCGTTGTTTGAGCATTGTCTACGGCAACAGCAGATGCTTCTGATTCCGTTGGTGCAGACTCTTTTTTAGCACAAGCTGTCAAAGTTAATGGTGCGATTAAAAGTACAGCAAGTGCAAGTTTTAAGTTCATCGTTGTTTCCTACTACTGCGAATTAGGTGTTGCGATGAATTTTATTGCAGAAATATTGCACTTTGATGACGGCAAAATGAATGGGCGATAAAAAAAGACTGACCGAAGCCAACCTTTTTAATACTGTACTATCTTATTAATAATACTAAATTAAGCACGGTCAAGAAGCGCTGCTACAGCAGGAAGAGTTTTACCTTCAACGAATTCAAGGAAAGCACCACCACCAGTCGAGATGTAACCAATTTTGTCTGCAACTTCATATTTATCAATTGCAGCAAGCGTGTCACCACCACCCGCGATCGAGAAGCCTTCAGATTCTGCAATCGCTAAAGACAATGCTTTAGTGCCTTCGCCGAATTGATCAACTTCAAACACACCTACTGGACCATTCCATAAAATAGTTTTTGAAGTTTTCAAGATTTCTGCAAATGCTTTTGCAGTTTCAGGGCCCACATCCAAAATCATGTCGTTGTCTGTTACATCTTCAACTTTTTTCACGACAGCTTTAGCAGCAGCTAATGAACCGAGGAAGTCTGCAAAATCAATTTCAGCAGCATCAGCAACAACAACATCTGTTGGAAGTGGTACAGATACTTTTGCAGCAATGGCTTTTGCTGTGTCGATCAGGTCATTTTCACAAAGTGATTTACCAACATTGAAGCCTGCAGCAGCTAAGAATGTATTGGCAATACCACCACCCACGATCAATTGATCACAGATGTCAGATAGTGAAGTTAATACATCTAATTTAGTAGAAACTTTTGAGCCTGCAACAATCGCAACCATTGGTTTTGCAGGAGTTTTAAGTGCACGACCTAGCGCGTCAAGCTCAGCAGCAAGTAAAGGACCTGCAGCAGCCACTTTTGCACAACGTGCTACGCCTTCAGTCGATGCTTCTGCACGGTGAGCCGTACCAAATGCATCCATAACGTAGACATCACAAAGTGCTGCATATTTAGCAGATAATTCAGGATTGTTTTTCTTTTCACCTACGTTGAAACGGCAGTTTTCAAGTAAAACTACTTGACCTGGCATAACGTCAACACCATCCAAATAGTCAGTGATCAATTGAACATCTTGACCCAAAGCTTCTGTTAAATAAGCGGCTACAGGTGCTAGAGACTGTTCTGCTTTAGGCTCACCTTCAACAGGACGACCTAAGTGTGAATACACCATTACAGCAGCACCTTTTTCTAAAGCTGCTTTAATTGTTGGCAACGCCGCACGTAAACGTGCATCGCTTGTAATCACGCCATTTTTAACTGGTACGTTAAGATCTTCACGGATCAGAACACGTTTACCCGCCAAATCTAGGTCAGTCATACGCTGAAAGTTCATGCATTACTCTCTTTTATTGATATCAAAACGCGACGATTTTAAATGATTATGCAGAAAAACGTTAGCTTCTTTTGCAGAAAAGCTATGTCGAGCCAAAGTTTTGTTATGATAGCGAAAAGCCTTATAAAGATTCAGCGCTTATGTCGATTCATCCAGACCCAAATATTAATCGTTTAAATGTTTTAGGCGAACCCTTGGCAAGCTGTTGTTTTGATCCGATTACCGGATATTTTAGAAATGGCTTTTGCCATACAGCAACAACAGACCTTGGTCAGCATACGATGTGTGCACAAATGACATCTGAATTTTTAAACTTTTCCCAAAAAGTTGGCAATGACCTAATCACACCCTTACCCGAAGTTGGTTTTCCAGGACTACAACCTGGTGACTTCTGGTGTATCTGTGTGACTCGCTGGGTGGAAGCGTATCAAGAAGGATTTGCCCCACCTATTAAAATACAAGCGTGTCACCAAGCGGTGCTGTCTTATGTACCGCTTGATGTACTTATGGAATATGCAGTGTAATGAGTACTTCCAAAATCATTTTGGCTTCTAGCAGCCAAACCCGTAAAGACCTAATGGACCGTTTACGGATTGATTACCTCTCAATCGTACCAGATATAGACGAAACACCTCGTGGTGAGAACCACGCTGATGAGTTAGCAAAGCGACTGGCATTTGAAAAAGCTTCAGCAATTGCAAACCAACACCCAGACGCGATTGTGATTGGTTCTGACCAAGTCGCATGGCGCGAAGGCGCACCAGATATTTTTATCGGTAAACCGCTTTGCGATGAAAAAGCCATCAAGCAGCTTCAAGCCAATTCTGACAAAATCGTTTATTTCAGTACTGCACTCAGTGTCCAACAAAAATCGATAGGTTTTGAACAAACCCTTGTCGAGCACTATAAAGTGAAGTTTCGCAAACTTAGCTTGCCTGAAATTGAACGTTATGTTCAGGTTGAACAACCGTTACACTGCGCTGGCAGTTTTAAATGTGAAAGCTTAGGGATTAGCTTATTTGAAGAAATGATCGGGCAAGACCAAACTACACTCATGGGTATGCCGATGATTAAACTCTGCAATATTTTGCGTGAGCTTAAGATCTTAGTCCCATAATTTTAAAGTCTTTATCTGTAACAGCATAATAAGCAAATCATTAGCTCTTTATGGGCTAATGATTAAAAAGTCACTTACTTATTTATTACAACCAAGAACTGAAAACATGAAAACGTTTAATTTACTTTCATCTAGCCTCATTAGCATTAGCCTTCTATTTTGTTCGACAAACGGTCATACCAATACAGTGAATCAAACTGTGACCAACTCTCAGCAATACAATAAAAACTTAGTCAATGAGTGGGTTCAATATAAATTTATCTATGCTGAATTAGAACAACAAGGCGCTGCAATGCAGGAGCAAATCATTCAACAGCTAGGCACTAAGACCAAAACCGGTGGGAGTAACTCACCAGAACAACAAATCAATAAACTGGTTGCTCTAGGCAAACAAAAATTTGAAAGCATTCAACCACAAACAGTTGAAGTGAAAAAACTTCTAAAACTACAAACCGAAAACGTTGAAATGATGGCAAAAGTCATGCCGAATCATTTCAAATTAATGTCTGATAAAGAAAATACTAAAATTGATACCAATGCACATTTTGAGCAATTCATGAAATTTTCAGCGACTACGGCTGCTGCCAATAGCTATGATTTGGAAGTTGAAAAATTAGTCATGCAATATCTCAAAGACAATCCTTTAAAATAGTCTCAAGCTAATCGAAATAATTTAATGAAATAGAGCCTTGCTAAAAACTGGAATCTCAAGGGACAATATATCCATTGAAATTGTATGTATTTAGCTATGGCTCATTCTCTTGACATCCTCGGCGGTATCAGCGCTGAACAATTCCTTGCCGAATATTGGCAGAAAAAACCATTATTGGTTCGTAATGCACTCCCTGAAATTGCCCATATACTAGAACCCAAAGACATTCTTGAATTGGCTTTAGAAGATAACGTCACTGCACGTCTCATCAAACAAAAAGATCGTGATCCTAACCAATGGACAGTAAAATCTTCTCCACTACTTAAAGCCGATTTTCAAAAAATGCCGAAACTGTGGACTTTATTGGTTCAAGCTGTCGATCATTATTCTTTTGACCTAGCCGAGCTTTGGAAGCAGTTTTCATTTATTCCGCAATGGCGTCGTGATGACATCATGGTGTCGTATGCACAAAAAGGCGGCTCTGTCGGACAACATTTTGATTTTTACGATGTCTTCCTCGTACAAGGCTATGGTCATCGCCGTTGGCAATTGGGTCAGATGTGTGATGCAGATACTGCATTTGTAGAAGGTCAACCACTTCGCTTACTACCAGAAATGGACGTACATTTTGATGAAGTGCTTGCTCCCGGCGACTTACTTTATGTGCCACCAGGCCTATCACACTATGGCGTAGCTGAAGATGAATGTCTGACCTATTCATTTGGCTTCCGCATGCCAAATGTCACTGAAATGATGGATCGAGTGACAGACAAATTCACAGACAATCCTCTACTTAAAAATCCATTAACTGACATTTTACGTGACCAAATCAGTGCGATTGGCCAAGTGACTGAAAATGAACTTGAGTATTTAAAAGAAAAGTTATTTGAACAATTGCAAAATTCAACCGTACTTGAAGATGCAATCATGAGCTTAATGTCAGAACCTAAATATCCTGACAATATTCCTGAAGCCGAAGAAATCGGCACTGGTGATCTTGAAGAGGCCTTAGATCAAGGCTATCAACTCATGTTAGAACCGGCTTCACGCTTACTATATACAGAGCAAGACGGTGATATTTTGTTTTGGGGAAATGGCGAAGGAATCTGTATCTCAGACGAATTTGCAGTGCATTTAAAAACTATTGCCGATGGCCAAAGTCTAGCGCTAGACGAATCTTTATATGATGCTGATATCTTAGAAGATATTGCCATGCTATTAAATGAATCTGTGCTGATGCTCGTCCCAACGGAAGCTGAATAAACTCAATAAAAAGGGAGCGTCATGCTCTCTTTTTATACTGCTGAATAGCATTATTTTCGCTTTCTACGATTTAAAAAATCTTCGACTTGATCGGCTTTTTTTCCACGATGACGTGATAAACCCATACTATCAACAACACAAATCCAATAAACCACAGATAGCGCATTACACCGTATTGACTACCTTTGCCTTGCCAAATTTGTAATTCAATACTTTGAAACTCCACATTCCTCGACTCTAACAAACTTAGTTGACTGGTCATACTATTTGGATCAATGGCAGCATTGACTGAAAAAGGCGCACCGTCCATAACAAAAATAAATTCTTGTCCTGCATCCAATGTTTCTAATCGTTCAACCTGATCAATACCTGCATCCATTTGCATAAGATTGCTTGAGGTTTGTTGAATAGCGGCATTGTAGTTATCAATTTGAAATTTTACAGATACCTCACCACTGGTCATTGCCCTACCTTTGACCAACAAGACTGCACGATATGGGTTTTGATTGGATGTCGCCGTGTAATCCACTGCAAAATTTTTAGTGTTTAATGTATTTGTATCGCTTTGACTTTCACTGAGTAATTGTTGAATTTCTTCGGTACTTAACACCGCATGCTGGAACAAAATCTGCCCATACTCACCTGGTTTAGGCGCATGATCCTGCGAACCACAAGCTGCTATAAAAGTGACACAGCAGAAGAATGCAATGCGCTTTAGATGACTTAATATCGAATTGATCATCATTTTTATTATTTCAACATATTCTTTTATGCAGCTGATTTTAAATTAATTTCTGTTTGAATAATGGTACAGCCTTGCTGAGAATGAATTTTGAAATTTCCGCCTATACGCTCCACACGCATTTTCATACTTCTCATACCGATACTCATGCCATGATTTGAAACACTCTCAACATCAAAACCGACGCCATCATCTTCAATAGTTAATAACAATGCGCCATTTTCGAACTGTGACAGCGTGACATTGACATGATTTGCTTGGCTATGTTTCACAATATTGGTCAGGCTTTCTTCAATCACTCGTATTAAAGTCAGACACTGAATTGCCGTTGGTTTGATCGCCCACTGCGAAGGAATACACCATTTGGCATTCATTTCCACTTCATCCATCAACTGACTAAAGCGATGTCGAACAGGTGCGATCCAGAGCAAAGGTGAATCTGGCACTTTACTGTCTAAAGATGATCCACTATCAATAATTTGCCTTAAATCATCGCGCAATAATTTCAACATCGACAAGAACTGTCTGTTTGGAATATTACTTTCACACTGATCAACCAAGATCATCGAGCGCACAATGGATGCGCCCAGACCATCATGCAGATCATGCGATAATTTAATCCGTTCCTGCAGGCGTACATTACTCAGTTCAAGCTGATGTTTATCATTCAAGCTACTACATAGTTCATCACTGACTTTCTGAACTTCAAATGCCAAATCATCATTATATTTTTCAATTTTCTGTATATTTCGATTGAGTCTCGCCCCCAAGATCACCACTATAAATAAGGTTATAATCGGTGAAGTAAAGGGTGATAAAGGTGTAAAATTTTCTTTTGGAAAGAGCACCAAGACTGTGATATCAGCTATGACTATCACAATTATCGCAGTCAAACAGATTGCTAATAAAATATAGTCCTTTCTTCGTTCTTTGAAACAAATTTTACACAGATAGAGGTAAGTGATAAAAAAGAATGCACAATACAGCAAGAATATAATGTTTGAAACATCCGCATTTCGCTCAAACGGCCAGATACAAACTACACCAATCAGTGCAGCAGTCAACATTGTAAATGACAGTTCTATTCGTGGAAACTTACGCCCAAGAAAGCGCAAGATATAGATACTAAAGCACTGAAAGTACAGCATTACAAATATCAGATTAGCTTTGGCAGAAAAAACCGAATCTGGGTATGGAAAGGTTTCAGTCGTCAGGGCATTACTGAGAAATAAAATCCACAGCACTGTTGAAAGCGCAAACCAGCCAAAACTGGTATCACGAGGACGCATCAACCAAATGATAAAGCAAATTAGACCCAAGACCCCAGAAAGAAAAATATTTAACTGTAATATGGTCCGACGTGTAAATGTTGTTGTTTCGACTTGCTCTACCGTTGCCATTACATTGTTAAATACTACTGGGCCCAAGCCAGCATTTAAACTCGAGTAACCATACACATAGATCAAAGTTTCATTATGATCATGTTTGATTCCACTTATCGGTAAAATCCAATAGCGCGCAACATTCCAACTTTTAGAAATCGGTTCTTGAAGATTTTTATTGGTCCACAGCAAGTCGCCATTCAGAAAGACTGAACCCGTATTAATGATATAATCAATATATAGTACGATGGGTTCTGCCAAACGGGCATTATTTTTACAGTACCAAGACCAGTCTAGTTTATACCAAGCACCACCTTGATAACCTTCCCAGTCTTTATCTTCTTTCCAACGATCAGGTAATTGTGTGGTTTTCCATCCCGTTCTGGGTAATTCTTGATTGGATGGTGTTTTCACCCGTGAAATGCTATTCACGGTCACATTACATTGATCATTTACAGGGAAAACTTGCTCTGCATGACTCAAGCTCCCCCATACTAAACAGAGGATAAATAATAAAAAATATCCTCCTTTACGCATTATAAAATACCCATAGATCTTGCTGTACTCACGGCTTTTGTTCGTTTCGTTACGGCTAATTTTCGGTAAATATGTTTAATATGGCTTTCTACGGTATAGCGTGATACAAAAAGCTGTTCAGCAATCTCACGATTACTCAAACCTTGAGCAACCAAACATAAAATTTCTTTTTCACGACTGGTCAGCAGGTGTAAGTCTGCTTCATCGGCGACTGTTTGTTCTGGACTTGGTGCTTCAGTTTCGGATATTTGTTTTAGGATTTCTCGTGCAATAAATGGGTCAATCGGCGCCCCACCACGTAAAATACTCCGAATAGATAAAAGTACTTCAGCATCATCACGTTCTTTTAATACATAGCCTGTTGCGCCTGCTTTAATCGCAGCAAATAAGCTTTCTTGTGTACTCCATGCAGAGACAACCAAGATCATGGTATTACTTTCGAGGGAACGTATTTTTTCAATAATTTCGATACCACTACCATCAGGCAAACCTAAGTCAACTAAGGCTAATGATATCGGTTGTGTCTCTACGGCTTGAATAGATTCTTTAACATTTTTGGTGAAGATAAGCTCTTCACGCTTATAACCCAGCTCCGTCAAAATTTGACGTAAACGTAATTGAATAATTTCCTCATCTTCAACGACAAGCACCGGTACGGGTAGTATGACTTCTTGTGGTGACATGATTTACTTCCCCCGAAAACATGAAATGTCTTTTACATTAATCAGTTTAATCCTTTTAGGATATCCCTGTAATTAAGTAAATTTCTTATTTTTAATAATTTATTCTAATTCAATTGATGCAGTTATGATGCATTTTTCTTCTAATTTTAGACCCATTTATCATTACAATATGTGTATAGCCATCTGTCTGACTATACACTGCACTTAGCTTAAACTTGAGTAAGATTAGCTCAAATATTGCTTTTTCAGATATTGCACAATTTTTTCAGATTCGAAAAGTTCAACACCAGTATTGGGATCTTTCAAGTATGGTACTTGAATATTGTTCCCCATGATTTTTAACACTTGTTCACGCTTACCACCTTTTAGAGGTACATATTTACCAGGTTTTAAGCGCATTATCGCTAATCCTTGATCTTGCCAACGCTCCTTAGCCACATTATGAAAGGTATATGCCAATTCCATTTCAGACAATGCGCTACGTACGATACGTGTATATGGACTCGCTTCAAACCCCCATAGTTCTAAGAGTTGACTTGGTGCATCACGATGGATAACTTTACGCTGCACCCACACGCCTTGAGCCCCATTAATTAAGGTTCCAACATAGGCAACATACGGAATTTTAGGATAATTGGCATACCTCTTAGGAGTCTGACCTGTTTTGCCATAATGTTTAAATAGATGATGAATTATTTGCTGAGATTCGTACAAACGATCCCCAGTATTGTCATCCACCAAGAAAGGAAATTGTTGTTTTCCACCCAATTTCTGCACGTCTAAACGGTATTTTTTAGCCCCTTTGGGACATGGGTAGACCTCATAATCCAAATTGAGTGTGGTTAGTACTTCTCGTACACGACGACAATAGGGAGACCCTTCAAATTCGTACAGTTTAAGGGTTTTTTCAGGTTGTTTCGGATAAGGCGTCCCATTTGTACCACGTCCGCCCTCTGCTACGCCTGAGAGCAACGCTTGCGCCACTTTTAATTGATGCAACAACATACTTTTTTTCCTTTCTTTTTTTATTTCGTATTTTTATACATCAGCCGAGAGTCCTCAGCTGATGTTTGTATTTTCTTTTTCACATTTATATCGTCATGTATGAGCAAGAATTACGCTTTCATTCCACGACTAAAAATTCAAGTACGCTTATAAAGCAACCAATTGCTCTTTTGAAACAACGATGCCGTTATTGTCAGCATAAATAAAATCACCAGACTGAATGTTTACACCACCAAAACTTAATGGAATATCTGTTTCACCCACGCCTTTGCGGTTACTTTTTTGTGGAATCGCAGCCAAAGCATGCACACCTAAATCAAGTTCTGCAATCGCATCAACATCACGCACGCAGCCATAAATAATGACACCATTCCAATGATTGTTAACTGCAGATTCAGCAATCATATCACCCATCAAGGCACAGCGCATCGACGCACCACCATCAACAACCAATACTTTACCCGTACCATCGGTTGCCAATAATTCTTTAACACGAGAGTTATCTTCAAAACATTTGACCGTAATCACCTGACCGCCAAAACTTTTCCGTGCACCATAACTTTGAAAGAACTTACCATCCAATGACGGGATCACCACTTGTAATTCTTTATCTGGATGATCATCAAGTAAATCACAGGTGACGAATGGAACTGTAGACACGGTATTTCCCTCATTTAATTGTTAGTATGCGTAAATTATCATAAATCTCGAACTTTTCAGTCTGAGTTTGTGCCGCCTCGACCATAGTATGAGCCACTTGCTGTGCTGTCACTGGCTTAAACTTGAAACGGTCAGGTACAAAATGCGAAAAGCGCATATAGAGCTTCTGTGTCGCATCCTCTAAACGTCGAGATTCATGACGCTCACCAAGTAACAGCGAAGGTTTTAAAATCGAAAGTTGATTTAACTTTAAAGTTTTTAAATAATATTCCAATTCACCTTTGACTCGATTATAAAAAAACGCGGAATTAGCGTCAGCGCCCATAGCACTGACAATGATCAATTGTGTATCTGTATATTCTAATAATTCAGCAAAATGTGCATTGATGCTAAAGTCAATTTGATAAAAATGATCTTTAGACCCTGCTTTTTTAATCGTCGAGCCTAAACAACTAAAGGCATGACTATAATCTCTCACATCATCCTGAGTCAGAGAAAGAAAGTCACTGATCACCATTTGTTGAACTTTTGCCAGTCCATTCAGTTCATGGTCACGCTGACGTACCACAGCCGTAATATTCTTACATCTTGCATTTTGACTGAGCTGACGAACCAATTCCCGCCCGACCAATCCTGTTGCTCCGATGACAATCGCATTCTCTATACTTTTAGTCATTTTTCATACAATCTCAATCACTTTAGACTAATCTAACGTTTTCTTTAAAATTTTTCTGCATCTAAAATGTTGTCAAAGCATGTCAAGACTTGACTTAAGCGCTTAGTTTAATCACAATATGGCACTTGTTTACGGGCTGGTGATAGTTCTTCTGATGTTGGTTTTCAGATGTAATTTCAGCCCGCCCAGACCAATCTATTTCAAGGAGTGCACGAGTGGCAAACTCTGCTCAAGCAAAAAAACGTGCTCGTCAAAACGTTAAAGCACGTCAACACAACGCAAGCTTACGTTCTATGGTTCGTACTTATCTTAAACGCACAGTAGCTGCTATTGCTGCTGGTGATTATGCTGTCGCTACAGAAGCTTACAAAAAAGCTGTTCCTGTAATTGACCGTATGGCTGATAAAGGCATCATCCATAAAAACAAAGCTGCTCGTCATAAGAGCCGTTTAAATGCACAAGTTAAAGCTTTAGCTAACTAATTTGTTGCGATAAAAAAAGCCCTTTTTAGGGCTTTTTTTGTACCTATAGGTTTTTAAAAGCAAAAAAATAAGGTCCTCGATGGACCTTATTTTCTATTTACAGATTATTTATTAATCAGTTTCATATTCGTCGCTGATAAATATGTCCATAATAAGTTTTGGCTTGCTGTCAAATTTGTCCAACGTTGATTGCCACCGTTGGTACAGCTATATCGAATTAAATCCGCACGGTTATTTTGCAAACGTCCCGTATTTAAATCCATGCATTGACCACTTTGACGAATCGTTGTAGTCGCAGGGTCCATGGTCCAAATTTGGTTGGTTTGGTTTAACACGCAACGTTCTAGCGTCACTTTAGCTGAACCACCGTTGCCTGTTATGCATTGATCTGGATTTGACTTACTGTGTATCCGACCAATGGCATCATATACCCACTGTTCAGTATCATCCGCCGTACAACCGCTTGGGCCACTGATGTATAAATTTAATGTTCCATCAGTTAAGGTTTCAGATTTCAAACAGTTGTTACCATTTTTGATCAATGTCGCCTGCTCGAACAAACCTTCTTGAGTGACTGAAAGCTTTTTCATAAATGCTTCGAGCGCGCTTTGCGCCTCAGGTACTTGATTGGTTAGGTCTTGTGCATATACATTCATCCAACGATTTAGTCGGTATGCTGTGTTTTGTTGCGACTCATAACGGGTTAATTGCTGACGCGCCACACTATTCATCAATGACTTGTCATTTTTATAGGACTCGTACAGCATTTTTTCAGTTGGATTAAGTGCAACAACAGCATTTACAGCTTGCGCTTCCAAAGCACTTTCTAATTGAGGAAGTTCGATAGCACGCAATGCACTATAACCATGCTGACGTCCAATTTTGACGGCCGGCTTGATCACTGTACTGTAGACTGGAATATCAATATTTGCTAATAACTTGGCTTCTTCACCTGCTTTTTTACAATACAAATCAACTTTCTGTGGTTGATCTGCCAAAGCTAAATTGACATGCAATTTATTGGCATTACTGCCTAATCGTGCAGGTGCTAAAGCAATATTGTTGACTTTATTCGTGTATTGCACATTCAACCAACATGCCGCTTGATCCAAAGCGGTATTGGCAGCATTTAAGTCATACACATTACCCCAGTTTGAACGTGCAGCAGGATACAACAAACCAACTTGATTGACTGGATCATAGCCCCCTAAAATGGTAATGACAGGCTGACCAAAAACCCGTGGTCGTGGATAATTTTGATCTGCGTTATACCAAACCGGAGCCGTAGAATTTGGCATCTTCGGTTGAGCGACTTCCATTTCACGAGTGGTTTTGTTCCACTTTTTGTAGCCGGTAGGCGAAGTTTCATCCCAGACATAACGGTCAAAGTGTGGTTGAATTTTCAGGAATGTGCTGTAACCCGTATAGTGTGTGTAGCGTGATACATTACTATCAGGATACCCGCCGGACATGGCATCTTTTCCGTACGGGAACAAATTTTTAAAATTTGGGATACCATTCGCTCCATCCCACTTCCATGTCGCCGTCCATGATAGATTTCCGCGCATCATATTGCGATTGGCAATATAACCCCATCCACTGTCCGCATGATGTGCAGCCCAAAATAGATTGTCACCTACCTGACCAGGGTAATGTCCTAAACCATAGTGATGGCCAATTTCATGGCTAAATTCATTCCCTACAGAATCATAAAGCGTGAGCATGCCATTACCACCACTCAGTCCATGAGTATGCACACCATTGGCATAGTTCCCCTTCGTATGATGGACAACTACTGTTTGGGTTAATTGTGGCTGACTTTGGTTGGCCATAGATGCACTGGTAATACCCCAGTTAGCAAGGTTTATACCAACACTAAAGGTTGATTTACCGACATCCTCACGCATGTCTCCTGCATAAACACCACCATCTCCGGCACTTTTACTGTCATAAATAACACCTGAAGATACCATTGCACGTGTTAACTGAATATCATCATATTGTGCAACCGTCATTTCTGCTGCAGGAATGGTTTGGAAATAATCTGTGCCCGCTTTTTCAGGCTCTAGTAGCATATAGTGGCCGGTAGAATTTGGCTTATCTGCCAACATACCAACACGGATATTATTTAAAACCAATTCACCTGGTGCAGCAAAATCGATTTTATCCTCAGCCAATTCACCGCTGACTTTATTTGCGTCAATAAATTTTAATCTTAGACCGGGTTTAACTTCATCCCAATTGAGCTTCGTGGTCCACGCGCGTTTACTGTACCAAACATCTGGACGACCTCTTTGCCCACTCTGGTCTGAAACAGGCATTTGCGTCGGATCATCCAATGTCGCGGTACGAATTAAGCGGTTGTTTTGATAGATTTCTACTTTGAGTTGCTTGATGTTTTGCATATCAAGTGTTGGCGTCACGATAAGCAGCGCTTCTTTTTCACTGGTTAACCGTGGCATTTTCTTGGATTCGTTCGCATTCGGATCGACGACATGACTTTGACCAAATTGAACTTGCGCTGAAAAGTTGCCGACTAAATCATTTCGTATTTCACGAACAGCATCATTTGCATCGTAGTCATAAAAGCCAATACTGGTATCATCGACTATGTCTTGGGTCGGTTCTGGATAATTTGCAGTTGATGCAGAACCACTTGAACTATCACCACCGCCTCCACCACCACAAGCAACTAACATTAATGACACAATACAAATTGATAATTTGTTATATGAAAAATCTATCACACTTTTCACTACTATTCCCCAATTAGCCACAAAAAAATCCAATAAAGAGACTTACATAAAAATATATAAATCAATAATTTACAACAAAGTTAATGCTATTTTCTTTTTTTTAATCATTCAATTGCCGTGTTTTGTCACTTATTAACAATTCAAATAAAATCTAAATATTTTGTATTGGTAGAATCATTATTAATGTGACAGGTATTTCACTTTTCAACTAAAATTAAGATGTAGACCTGTTAATACAATCGTATATTCCCGACAGAAATTGTCAGGATATTTTTAGAAACTTTGTAAATAAAAATTTTAAGAAATGGCTTAATCCCATATATTTTTTATGGTATTTTAATTTTCATCCTAGGCAGCCATTGCTGTACAAATGAAAAGAGGGATAAAAATGTCGATTAACCAATTTTTGCCATCATTAGAAAAATTTGCAGAAGCAGAAAATCAATATATTGAATATTTTACATCTAAAGGTGAAAAAGACATTTTAGGTAAAGTCATTTCAAATATGAAATCGACCGCTGAGATTCAAGCCTCTCAAGGTGTAGACTCATGGTTAGCATATGGCGTGTACTTACCAGCTGTAGAACGTATCTTTGCACTGCATCAAGGGGAAACAGAAGCTGAATTTTTTGAACGCACACAATATCCAGCTGAACTCGTGCAAGCGTATAGCATTAAAGATCATGACATTGCGACTTTGATTGCCGCTGACAAATATAGCCGAATCCACCAACAACATCTCCCTGTCAATACTAGTCGCTGGCCTTATAGTGACGACGGCTCAAGTATTGATTTAAATCAGTATCCTGCGCGAATTAAAGCCAATATTTAATCTTTTACATAATGAAATACTGAAACAGATAAAAAAGGCATCCACACATGGATGCCTTTTATAAATTTTTTATTATTATCAAAATTTCTTAAAGTTGCTGTTCAGCTTGCTGAAATTCACGAATATTTAATTCATTTAGTTCACCACGCCAAATCCATTTCAGTTTTGACTCAAGGAATACATCTCCTTCAAACCAAACAAATAAACCTTCCATCATTTTAGGCCAATCTTCGCGTGTCACGATATTTTTACCTGAAATAATGGCAAGAATTGCAGCCAAAATCGTATCATGACTCACCGCTAGACTCAGACCATAATCATTGGTTGGATGAGTGTTGTAAATCAACTCCAAAACATCTACCACCCCATGAATGGGCTGTTTCATACCCGGCAAAGCATTATTCACAAAACTATTGATAAAGCCTAAAGCACCTTGCTTTTGAAAGTATGGTCCTGCTTTTTTAATATCGAGCACAAAACTTCCCGGCTCGACCAATAATCCTTGTTCAATGATCTCGATATGGTGGGTATTCGGCTCAATCGTGACGTTATCTGCACCTTGAATCATCAATGCTGCCGTATCCACACAGCGCTGAATTGGACTCGAAATACAGTGCTGAATAACACGGTCGGTATTTTCAACCAAATAACTGCCCCACGCTTCGGCTAAATCTCGTCCTTGATGGGTCAGTTGCAAGTCATAACCGGCCAAGCCTTGTCCTTGTACAACTTCACGAATGGAATGACGTGTAAACAATGTTACAGGCGTCTTTTCATCCGGCAATAAGTCTATTGCTTTCAGCATACTAGGAGGGAGCAAATCTAGGGCCATAATTGACAGTTCTTAAATGCAGGAGATTTAACGGAGTGTGCTGACACTATAGCATGAACCCGATTTAGCTCAAGTTTTGTCAGGCATGTTTGCCAAAGCATTTAAGGCCAATTCTTTCATTTCGGCATTTTTAAATGCAATAAATCCACCATTTAATAAAGTCTTGCGCTGGTTATATAAAAAAGCGCGACCATTAAAATCAACCAAACCACCACCAATACGCTCGATTAAACATTGTCCAGCGCTCGTATCCCATTCACAAGTCGGATGAAAACGCGGGTAAATATCCACTCGATCTTCTAACATCATACAAAACTTATATGCACTACCAGCATGGTATGCCTGATAAGGACTAAGTTTTTCTAAAGCGTCTAAATAATCCGTATAAATCGGCTTATTTTTAGCACTTTGACTCAAGCCAACGTGTACGACATTCTCTACAGAGGTTTGAACATATTCATACCATGTGGTTGACTGGCTATCATATTTCAGCGGCAGTCCCTCAAAGGGACAAATATATACGCTGTATTCCCCGGGAATCGCCAATATGGCAAAGGTAGTATTAGCACCCTCAACCAAACTCAGATTAATGGTAAATTCAGGTCTTTTATGTAAAAACTCTTTGGTACCATCCAAAGGATCAAGCAGCCAAAATTTTTGCCATTGCATACGTTCAGACTTGTCACCTTCCTCTGACAATACAGGCAAGCTAGAAACTTTAGATAATGCTTGGGTAATATAGCTATTTGTACGATAGTCAGCTTGCGTTACAGGTGAATCATCACTTTTACGTTCCACATCAAAATCCGCACCTGAGCAATAACGCTGATATTCTTCTCGCAAAATTTCGCAAGCTTGTGTCACAATGGGAACCAACTGCAAAATCAGTGGGTCTTGCGGTGCTGTTGTTGTTTTAAACATAGAATACCTTTATATGCCAAATTACTCAGAAAAGCCGACGATCATTTTTGATATGGACGGTACTTTACTCGATCTTGCTTATGATGATTTTATCTGGAATGAGCTGCTGCCAATTCGCTATGCTGAACAGCATCAGTGCTCACTCGAACAAAGCAAGCAAACGCTATTTAGTTTTTATCAACAACATAATCATACCCTAAAATGGTACTCCTCTCGCTTTTGGACGTCACAAGTTGGCGTTGATGTTTTGGCAATGCAAATAGAACAAAAAGCCAAAGTGGCTAAACGCGAAGGCTGCATTGAGCTACTCACCTATCTTAAAGAAAATGGCTATCCTATTTGGCTTGCGACCAATGCCGACTATGCAGGCTTACAATTCAAACTTGAAGAAACCGGTCTTCGTGATTATTTTGATGTTATCGTCAGTTCAGAAACGCTCGGTCATGCCAAAGAGTTTATTGAGTTTTGGCAAATATTAGCAAGCAAACACCCCTTCTATGCAAAAAACTGTTACTTCATTGATGACACAGAAAAAGTGCTCAATGGTGCAAAACTTTTTGGGATTGAACAGCTCTATTCGATTCAGCAACCTTCATCTGCCAAAGCGCCTCGCGAGACTTGCAATTACCCAATGCTGTCCGCATTAACAGATTTAATCCCTATTTTAGAAGCTCAAACGACTGAGCAAGCCGAGGAACAGAAAAAATATGCGTAAATCAAATCTAGCCGAAGATGCGGTTGGTATGCGTATAGACAAATGGTTGTGGGCTGCACGTTTTTTTAAAACACGCTCTATTGCCAAAAATGCTATTGAAGGCGGTAAAGTTCATCATAATGGCGAACGCGTTAAAGTCTCTCGTGAAGTTCGTGTAGGCATGGAGTTAACCATTGCACAAGGCCTTGAGAAAAAAACCGTGGTGGTGAAAGCACTGTCGGATGTTCGTGGGCCTGCCCCAACCGCTCAGCTGCTTTATGATGAAACTGAGGTCAGTATTGCAAAACGGGAATTGCTCGCATCCCAAAGAAAGTTGCATAATCTAGCTCGGCCAGATCATCGACCAAGTAAAAAAGATCGTCGAGATATTGGTAAATTTAAAAGAGAAAATGATCAACAGTTTGACCAGCAATGGTCTTATAATGATGATTAAGTTAAAGCGTCACAACATGTCGCACCTGTTGTGATTTTCATAGAACAAAAGGATGATTTCTGTCACTATACCCTCGTGGAACAGATTTAAACTGAATACATCCACTTGAGTATATTGTTTCGTGACATCGTATTGAGGTTGTAAGATGGATGATAATAAAAGCAAGGCGTTAAATGCGGCCTTAAGCCAAATTGAAAAGCAGTTTGGTAAAAACACCGTAATGCGTCTTGGTGATAATACTGTACAGGCGGTTGAGGCTGTCTCTACGGGTTCTTTAACACTAGATATCGCACTAGGTATTGGTGGTTTACCTAAAGGTCGTATCGTAGAAATCTACGGTCCTGAATCTTCTGGTAAAACGACTATGACATTGCAAGCCATTGCCCAATGTCAAAAAACTGGCGGTACTTGTGCATTCATCGATGCTGAACATGCATTAGACCCTCAATACGCACGTAAACTTGGCGTAGATATTGATAACCTTCTTGTTTCACAGCCAGACAATGGTGAACAAGCGCTTGAAATTGCAGACATGCTGGTACGTTCAGGTGCCATTGACCTGATCGTAGTCGACTCTGTAGCGGCACTTACCCCTCGCGCCGAAATTGAAGGCGAAATGGGTGACTCACACATGGGCTTACAAGCTCGTCTGATGAGCCAAGCACTCCGTAAAATTACTGGTAATGCAAAACGTTCGAACTGTATGGTGATCTTCATTAACCAAATCCGTATGAAGATTGGTGTAATGTTTGGTAGCCCAGAAACCACAACGGGCGGTAATGCATTGAAATTCTATGCGTCTGTACGTTTAGATATCCGCCGTATTGGTCAAGTGAAAGAAGGCGACGAGATCATTGGTTCAGAAACCAAAGTGAAAGTTGTGAAAAACAAAATGGCTCCTCCATTCCGTGAAGCGATTTTCCAAATTCTATACGGTAAAGGCGTGAACCATTTAGGTGAACTTGTTGACCTTGCGGTACAACAAGAAATTGTTCAAAAAGCAGGTGCTTGGTATTCATACCAAGGTGACAAGATTGGTCAAGGTAAAAACAATACCATTCGCCACTTAGAAGAACACCCTGAACTTGCACAAACCATTGAAAAACTGATTCGTGAACAACTTCTGACTACGGGTACAGCACCTGTAGAAGACAAAGACGAAGAAGAACCAGACTTTTTAGATGCTTAATTACAGCATGCTTTAATAGCAGACAAAAACGCCCTACGGGGCGTTTTGTTTTGCACTCAAAATTTGTATTAAAATGACCCCATGACTAAAGACCATTTTCCACTCTTGCTCGACTATGAAGCACTAAAACAACAGTTTGCAGAAGCTGAAGAACCCACCAGCGTAAATCATGCTTCACAAACTGACATCCCGCATGACAATGCTTCAGTGATCGACCACTCTGCGTTGCATTTTGATGCCAATGGTAAAGATGTTCAAGCTGAAAAAAAACCAGGACTGCGCGGCTCTCGTCTACGCTCCTACGCCTTTGCAGTACTCACACGCAAAGAATACTCAAAAGCGGATTTAATCGAGAAATTAGCACTGTATGCGGATAGTCGTGAAGAAGTCATACACTTGGTGGAAGAACTCGCACGTGAGAACTATCAAAGCGATCAACGTGTAGCAGAAATGCTGTTGTCGAGTCAAAAGCGTAAAGGTAAAGGTCCCAACCGTATAAAGCTCGCTTTAAAAAATAAAAAAGTAGACAGTGAATTAATTCAGGATGAATTAAAAGAAACAGATTGGGTCGCCGAAGCCTACCAGCTCAAGATCAAAAAATTTGGCAAAGCTGTTGAACGTGATCCAAAACAAAAAGCCAAACAAATACGTTTTTTACAATATCGAGGATTCGATCTAGATACGATTTTTAAAGTGATTGCACGTAAAGAATTTGATGACGAATAACAAAGATATAGATCTAAATGAAGAATTAATAAAACTAAAATAAAGAAGAATCTAGGATTGAAAAAATGAGAGGAAGTTTAATTTATTATTATTGAAACTGGTGGCAACCCTACCAGCAAGACTTCGGCACATCATATTTCTACTACCGTTGCTACCTTCCGGTCCTGGCGGGGTTTATAGAGTATAATTGCGAAGTAACCGGCAGGGCTACCATTGCAAGAACAGAGTATAGAGATTTTTAATAAACATGCAAGCCTAAAACCAAGAATTCCTGAATAGAAAAAACTGTTTGATTATTTATAAATCAATATGATGGTCGATGATGTAGAAAACGTGAAACATCATCACTATATTTTTACTTTAATACACAACAAGATTGTAAAAGCTTATTGCAATTCAGAACTTTGGCGTTTTTAATGTGCTTATCGTTTTATCTAAAGCAGTCTGTAATAAAACTATTCAATACGGACATGCTTGCAACTACATGGAATTTTTATGATGTTTAAACAGCATGTATTGTGTGCCCTTACATTGACTTGCTCAGGTACGCTATTTGCCAATATTCCAATTGAATCTCGTGGTTTGAGTGGCGCAGATAATGGCACTGTGTATACAGCAAATAATACAGCCATTCAAACAGGTGCTGGCTCTACCCCTACGCCAACCAATTTGAATTGGCAGCTCATGCAGAAGAACCAACAGCTCGAAAATGAATTGCGTAGCTTACGCGGTAAAATGGAAGAGCAAGACAATATTATCGAACAATTAAAAAGTGAACTTACAAACCGCTATGCAGATTTAGATCAACGTTTAGAGCTACTCCAACAAAAAGTAGATCCGAGTGAAGACACAGAGGCTGCGGAGGATAACCAACAAGGTACTGCACCCAGTAGCAGCTAATATAGCCCCTACACCAGCTAAACAACCTACGACCCAAGCAACATTAAGCTCATCTGCAAAACAACCTGTAAATGCAGGTGGTGACTCACTTGAGCTTGAGAAAGCAGCTTATACCGTTGCTTTAGATGCATATAAACAAGGTGGTGCGAAAAAAGCCATTGCACCAATGAAAAACTTTATTAAGAATAATCCTAATAGCGTCTACATCAGCAATGCATATTTTTGGTTAGCTGAGTTCAACCTTGCTGTTGAACCGACCAACTACGCAGAAGCGAAAAAGAACTATGGTATTGTAGTAGATCAATACCCTGAGTCGACTCGTGCACCTAGAGCGTTATATCAACTGTATAGCATTGCAAAAGACGTAGATCGAAACAGCAGTTTAGCAACGCAGCTCAAAACCAAGCTTACCCAAAAGTATCCAAAATCTGAAGAAGCAGGCTTTGTTAAAAAATAGGACTTTTTTTAACGCAAAAAAAAAGACACCTTATAAGGTGTCTTTTTTATTCGCAGCATTTAGCGTACGATACCGCGCTTAGACTGCTCAAGTGAGTCAATCAACAATTGCGCCTCTGCCACTTCAGGCAAAATTTCAGTACGAATACGTTCAATCGCTTCATTCGTCGTTAAGCCATCTTTATAAATCAATTTAAAAGATTCACGTAAACCTTGAATCACATTTTTAGACCAACCTTTACGACGCATTCCTTCAATGTTCATGGCAAAAGCATGGGCTGGATTACCAGATACCATGACATAAGCAGGTACATCTTTCAAAATAAGAGATGCACCACCAATCATACTGTAAGAATCGATTTTACAGAATTGGTGAATACCAGAGTTACCACCTACGATGACATAATCACCGATATGGACATGGCCTGCAACGCCGACGTTATTAGCAAAAATATTATGATCACCTACCACACAGTCATGTGCAATATGTGTATTCACCATCAATAAATTGTGACTACCAACTTTAGTTAGCCCCTGATCTTGAACAGTACCACGGTGTAAACTACAGTGTTCACGAATCGAGTTATAATCACCGATTTCTAACCAGGTTTCTTCACCAGCATATTTCAAGTCTTGGCAGACTTCACCAACACTGGCAAATTGAAAAATTTCGTTATGTTGACCAATACGGGTATAACCACCCACCACAACATGTGAATGCAGTTTAGTGCCCGCTCCAATTGTGACTTTAGGACCAATAATACAATATGGTCCAATTTGCACATCCGGAGCAATTACTGCTGATGAGTCAATAATGGCGGTAGGATGAATTAATTCGTTATTGCTCATGCTGTCTCTGTTTTCTGATGCGAAACCATAATTTCCGCGGTTGCTGCGACTACGCCATCTACAGTGGCAACACAATTATATTTGTAAATGCCACGCTTTTGCATCACTAATTCCGATTTTAATACAAGTTGATCGCCTGCAACGACTTGTTTTTTAAATCGAACCTTCTCTGCACCAGCAAATAAGAACAGCGAACCCGCTGAAGGTTTCTCATTATTCATGATGAAACCTAAAATACCCGATACTTGCGCCAATGCTTCAACAATCAGCACACCCGGCATAATTGGGTATTCAGGGAAATGGCCTTGTAAAAATTCTTCATTAATCGTTACATTTTTATAGCCTACAATCCCGTTGTCAGTCACTTCAACAACACGATCAACCAATAAAAACGGATAACGATGTGGCAAATATTCACGAATAGTCTGAATAGTCATTGGTAATTCAGGTTTTGTGAAAGCTGGGGTATTCGACTCTGTCATCATAATTATTTACGCAATTTAAATGTTGATTCAAGGGACTCAATTTGAGACTGCATATGATCAAGTCGTTTGACCAATTGGGTCAATGGCACATCTGCTAATTGTTTAAAGCGGATTGCTGCCTTTTTCCAAGAACCACTTTCAAGCATTGGCGTACCTGAAGAATAACTCCCAGCAACGGAAATACTTTTTGTGACCATTGACATACCGGTAATTGTCACATTATCTGCAATATTAATGTGACCTACGATACCAACAGCCCCTGCTAGCACACAATTTTTGCCAATAGTTGTACTACCTGCAATGCCACATTTCGCAGCCATTGCCGTATTTGCACCAACTTTTACGTTATGCGCGATTTGCACAAGGTTATCAATAATGACACCATCTTCCAAAATTGTGTCATCTAAAGCACCACGGTCAATACTACAATTTGAACCAATACGCACATCATTCCCGATACGTACAGAACCTAATTGAGCAATACGATGCCATTTCCCTTGATAAGGCGCAAAACCAAATCCTTCACCACCGATCACCGTATTTGCATGGATACGTACACGATCACCTAACTTGGCTTCACCAGTAATTGTCACATGCGAATCGATAAAACAATCTTTACCAATTTCAACACCATGATCAATCTTCACTTGGGATTCAATGCGAGTCCCATCACCCACCACGCTATTCGCACCAATCACCACATAATGCCCAATATAAGCAGTATCAGAAATGATTGCGGAAGGATGAATTTGGGCAGTACTTTCAATTCCTGTTTCTACAGATTTTTTTTCAAAAACATGCGTCAGAATAGCGAAAGCCAGATATGGATTGGATACGACAATGAAGTTTTGATGTGAAGGGATTTGTGACTGCATGTCTGCAGTCACAATCAGCGCACCAGCCTTAGACTGTTGAGCTTCATTCAGATATTTATCTGCGTTTAAAAATGCAAGCTGATGCGGTTGAGCACTTTCTAAACTTGCCATTCCACTGAATTGCAAGTCTAGCTGACCAATACATTGACCTTGAACAAGTTGAGCAAGCTTTTCTAAACTGAATTTTTGAGAATTCATTGATTATTTAATTGCATTAACCTTTTGAATCATTTTATCAGTTAAATCAAACTTAGGGTCATACGCAAGTGCTGAATTTTTATTCAAAACAACATCTAACTTATTTTCTGTGCGCAATTGTTCTGCAACTTGCTTGATTCGAGTATCCATCGTGCGATTTAAGGACTGAATATTCCCTTGAACCGAAGCTTGAACTTTTTGCTGTAAATCAGTTAGTTCTTTAAGTTTAGCTTGATACTGTTGACCCATTTGCTGCTTTTGCGCAGCAGTCAACTTATCACCACCTTGCTGAGCTTTTTGCTGCATTGCTTCCAGCTCTTTTGCAAGTGATTCAATTTTAGTGGTTTGTGGTTTCAACTGCTGTTGAATTTGAGCATTTTGTTGTTTTAGATAAGTGCTTTGATCCACCACCTTTTCTAAATCAACCACACCGTAACCTGCTGCATGCACAACAGCAGTACATGACATACCCAATACCGCCAAACCAGCAAATAATTTATTCATATTATCAACCTGTAATTTTGTTATTCCCAGAAGGGTCGTACTTAGAACGTACGACCAATCTCGAATTGGATTTCTTTTGTTTCATCGCCAGCTTTGTCATTCAGTGGGAATGCATAACTCAGTGAAATTGGACCAATCATCGTGATCCAAGTAAAACCTGCACCAACGCTATAACGCATGTTATTCATATCAAAGCCGTAGTTATCTTTACAGTATTGACGGTCTTCACTAGATTTAGGAACGTCACATTGGGTGTCAAATACTTGTGCGCCTTCAGCAAACAATACTGGACGAACTTGACGCGCCCAATCGCCTTTAAATGGCACAGGTAAAGCCAATTCAGTACCAAATTGAATTAAAGCATTACCACCGACTTCTTCTGGATCGTAGTCAACCTGATTTTGCGCATCATAATACACACCAGGATATTTCGGCCCTAGAGTACTGTTGTCATAGCCACGTACCGAACCAAAACCACCTGCATAGAAATTTTTGTAGAACGGTAAATCATTACCATAGCCTAACTTACCGTAACCACGTAACACAAAGTCTTTACCTAGTGGGAAATAAGCTTGTGCATCATAAGTGATTTTTTGATATTCAACATCACTTCCCGGTAATGCAATTTCGGCATTGACGCGGTGTGACATACCCGATGTAGGGAATACCGGGCGATTCAAGGTGTTGTACGACCAACCTAAGTTAAGGTTATAGGTTAAGAAATCACCTTTAAACGCACTGTCGTACGATTCTTCAGGTACTGCACAAGTGTTGTGAGTAACAATTTTATTACCCTTATCATCTAGTACAAAATCGCCATTCTCATCAGTTTTGTATACAGGCACAGTTAATTGCGAATTACCAGATGCATCAGTAGGACAGAAAGATGTCGTATCTGTTGCTTTCCCACCATTTGCTAGTAAATAATCACGCACATAGGTAGAAACATATGGACCTGTTGTCACTTCGGTATTATCAATATTCAAACCCATACTGATACTTTGGTTTTCATCGATCGGATAACCAAAGTTGATACCACCACCAAAACTATCAGTGACGTAGTTGTTAACGTTATAGTCGTTATCTAACTTGGTTTTACGGTAGTACAAGTTATAACCACGGCGTACACCATCAATAGTGAAGTATGGGTCAGTTACACTGAGGTTATAATAATCTTGAGTCTCTGAACGAGACAAATCGATAGAAACTGCATTACCTGTACCCAAGAAGTTGGTTTGACTCAAACCTGCTTGGAAAGTTACACCGCCACTTTGTGAGAAACCAACAGCTAAAGTACTTGTCCCCGAATGCTGCTCTTCAACATTTACATTTAAATCAATTTGATCTGGGGTACCCGGAATACGTGCAGGCTTAACATCAACGGTTTTAAAGAAACCAGTACGCTCTAAACGCACTTTAGACAAATCAATTTTTTCGTTACTTGCTAATGCGCCTTCCATTTGACGCATTTCACGACGTAGAACTTCATCAGCTGTTTTCGAGTTACCTGTGAAATTAATACGGCGAACAGTGACTTGCTGACCCGGATTCACATAGTAATTTAAATCAACCAATTTGGTGTCTTTATTGATTTCAGGAACAATGTTTACTTCTGCGAAGTAGTAACCTGCGTTACCGTATTTACGAAGTAAAAGTTGTTTCACACCATTCACTTTTTCTTGTGAATATAAATCGCCATCTTTATAAAGTTTTAAAGCGTTTAAATCTGTTTGCGTATAAAGCGTATCACCTAAGAAATGGGTTTCACCAAACTTAAATTGTTCACCTTCATCCACCGAAACTTCGATAAAGACGTGTTTTTTATCTTCACTCAAATTCAGACTTGAATTGGTAATGTTGAAGTTGATGTAACCTTTGTTGAGATACATCGCACGTAACGCTTCTAAACTCGCAGCCATCTTTTCACGTGCATAGCGGTCATTACGAGAAATGATCGAGTTCCAACCACTTTCTTTTAATGCAAAAATTTGTTTAATTTCGCTTTCTTTAAAGACCGTATTACCAATGATATTAATATCAAATACTTTGGCAGATTGACCTTCTTCAAACTCGATTAAGACATTTACACGGTTATTCGGTTGAGCGGTTGTAATCACTTTGACATCAGCATCGTAGCGACCTTGCTGCATGTACTGTTGTTCTAATTCAGTTTCAACCGTTTGCAAAGATGATTTCTTTAAAACTTCACCTTCGGACAGACCCATTTTCTTTAAGCCTTCTTCCAAGGCTTCTTTAGGAATAAGTTTATTGCCTTTTAGCTCAACTTTAGAAATTACTGGGCGTTCAACCACTGTATATACAAGGGTATTACCGACTTGTGAAGACTTCACATCATCAAACAAACCCGACGCAAACATGCTACGAATTGAGTTTGAAATGATTTGATCATTGACACGATCACCAGCGGAGAATGGGATCATTCCGGCTACATTGTCAGGAGTTAAACGCACTAAGCCATCAACACGAATATCTTGTACTACAAAATCATCTGCTGCATATACTTGTTGTGCTACGGCCATAGCACTAACCAGTGCCAATGGCATAAATAAATGTTTGTGCTGCATGCCAGTCTTTTCCGCTGTTAATTTATTTCGTATAACGTTCTTATAAACGCATAATGTCATTGAATAGAGCCAGTAGCATCATGCTACCCAGCAATACCATACCAATTTTTAATCCAACCAATTGTATTTGTTCAGAAACAGGTTTACCACGAATTAATTCAATAAAATAGTAAATTAAATGACCGCCATCGAGCATAGGAATCGGTAGTAAATTTAAAATACCCAAACTTACACTCATCAGTGCCATAAATGAAATGAAGGTTTGCCACCCCATTTCAGCACTTTGTCCAGCCACTTTCGCAATAGTAATCGGACCAGATAAATTATCTAAACCAACCAAACCACGCACCATTTTTACAATAGAATTCAGGATCATACTAGATATCTGACCTGTTTTTTCTACCGCTTTGCCCATCGCCTCTACAGGCGTGTATTGAATGGTTTGTTTGTATTCGGCTGGAATATTGACTTTACCCGGATCACTTTGTACACCTAAAAGCCCTGTGACTTTACCCATTTGGTCACGCTTACCTTGCGGCATCACGCTTAAATGCACAATTTTATTTTGTCGTAAAACATCAATTTTAAGTAACTTTTCTGGAGAAGCTTGTACAACTTGTACAACATCAAACCAGTCTTTCATTTTTACGCCATCGATCGAAACAATTCGATCACCCACTTGCATCCCTTGGCGAATCGCTGCGCCATCTTCACTGAGTTTTGAAACCACTGCAGGAATTTCAGGACGATACGGTGTAAAACCAAGAACATCGAGTGGTGACTGAGTTTGATCACGTAAGAAACTCTGAATTGGTAAACTGAAGTTTTGAATTTGCCCTGCTCGTTCAGCTTGAATTTGAATGTTTCCAGTTTCACCCACACGATCAACCAAGGCATAATTCAAGCGCTCCCAAGTGGATACTTGAGTGCCATCTACGGCAGTAATTTTATCACCAGACTGCATTTGCGCAGCTGCTGCAGGCGTATTCGGTAAAATTTTACCTACGCGCGTATTCAGCTGTTCCTGAGCTGGTAAAAATAAAATCCAAAACAACACTACTGCAAAAGCCAAGTTAATGAGTGGCCCTGCCGCAACAATTGCAATACGCTTCCAAGGGTGTTGTCGGTTAAATGCTTTTGGTAAGTCTTCTGCGGCGACATCACCTTCTCGTTCATCCAACATTTTGACATAACCACCCAGTGGTAATGCAGACAGTTGATATTGAATACCTGATTTCTTCGACGTCCACTTGAGCAGAGTTGGGCCAAAACCAATCGAATAAACTAAAACCTTTACGCCCAGTTTACGTGCAACAAAATAATGCCCAAATTCATGAATCGCTATCAGCGGTCCAAGTAGCAATATTGCTGCAATAATCATAAACAAGGCATTCATGTCTTAACTTCCTGAATTCAATACTGCTTTTTCAGCAACCATACGTGCCGATTTATCTGCATGCAAAATAACATCAATATTATTTGCAGCTGAGTTTTCAACTTGCCCCAACACATGTTCCACAATTTGAGGGATTTGAGTAAAGCCAATTTTCTCATGCAAAAATGCTGCAACGGCGATTTCATTGGCTGCATTTAAAATCGTAGGAGCTAAGCCTCCAGCCTTCATGGCTTGACGTGCTAATTTTAGCGCTGGGAATCGCTGTATATCAGGCTGTTCAAAATTTAACTGAGAATGAACAAATAAATCTAATGGAGGCACATGTGTTTGAATACGCTTCGGCCATGCTAATGCATGAGCAATAGGCGTACACATATCAGGATTACCCATTTGCGCCAAAGTCGAACCATCTACATATTGAACCATTGAATGAATGATACTCTGTGGATGGACAACAACTGTTACAAATTGTTCTTCAACTGCAAAAAGATGACAGGCTTCAATCAATTCCAAGCCTTTATTCATCAGCGTTGCAGAATCAACAGAAATTTTTTGTCCCATCGACCAATTTGGATGCTTACAGGCTTGAGCAGGCGTTACACTTTGCAATTGTTCTAAACTATGATGCAAAAATGGACCACCAGACGCGGTGAGTAAGATTTGTTTGACACCCAGCTTTGGCTGACCATGACGCTCACCTTGTAGATAAGTTTCAGGCAAGCATTGGAAGATTGCATTGTGTTCAGAATCGACCGGCAGCAACAAAGCATTATTTTCACGTGCGGTCTGAATCATGATGTCACCCGACATCACCAGCGCTTCTTTATTTGCAAGCAACACGCGTTTACCTGCTTTCGCAGCAGCCAATGTAGGTAGCAACCCTGCCGCACCCACAATAGCTGCCATGACCACATCAACCTGTGGATGTTCTGCTACTGCGATTAATCCTTCTTCATCATGCAGGATTTCAATATCAGTTAATTTTTCAGCTACGAGTAATTGGCGCAGTTCATCCACTTTATTGTATGGAACAACTGCGATTTTCGGTCGATATTGTTTGCATATTTCGACAAGTTCAACAATTCGGCTATGTGCAGTGACTGCAAAAACTGAATACTCTTCGGGGTGCTGTTGCAGAATCTTTAAAGTACTTTGACCAATGGATCCTGTTACACCCAATATACAAACAGATTGTGACATCTATAAATCTACGCCAATTAATTTTAAAACATACATACCTGCCGCAAAGATAGGTGCTGCAGCAAGCAACGAGTCAATACGATCCAGCACACCACCATGTCCGGGAAGAATACGACCAGAATCTTTGATCCCTGCACGACGCTTGATCATCGATTCAAATAAATCACCAAGTACTGAACTAAATACTGTTATTACTGAAAGTATTAAAAATAAAATATGTTCAGCGATGCTTAAATCAAGATAAATAATTTCAACAACAATAACAATTAGCATTGCAGTGAATAGACCGCCATATAAACCTTCGATCGATTTATTTGGGCTCACATCTGGTGCAAGTTTTTTCTTACCAAATTTACGTCCCACGAAGTATGCACCACTGTCTGCACCCCATACCAAAAGGAACAGATACATGAGCCACCACGGTGAGTTCATCCACACAGAAAAAATAGCAGTTACCGCAGCAGGAACTAAGACTAAACCAATACCACTGAGACTCGGGTTATACCAGTTATCGTAATCAGGATAAGACTTCACCCAATAGACACTTAAGATCCAAGTAAAGATCGAAGCCGCCCAAAGCAGTAATGCAACATCTGTAAAATGCAATGCTAGTGCTGAAAGAATAGCAGTGACTAGACCATAGCCCCAAGCGAAAGGCTTAATCACATTTTTTGTATTACGCGGCATGAGTTTGAACCACTCATAACCCGCGACAGCTGATGCAATAATCATCAGCACAAGCATTGGGTATTTAGACTCGGTTGCAAACATGCAACTCAATACAACTGAAACCAGTACCAATGCGGTTATTATCCGCTCTAACATTTATTTATTCTCAAACTGCTCTTGTTGAATCTGCTCTGAAGTCTTACCAAAACGACGTTCACGACCACCAAATACCGCTAGTGCGTCGTCAAATTCTTCAATGGTAAATTCAGGCCATAATGTCTGGGTAAAATAAAGTTCTGCATACGCAGCTTGCCAAAGCAAGAAGTTCGAGAGACGGAAATCACCACCTGTACGAATTAACAAATCTACCGGAGGTAGATCACTTAAACTGACATATTGACCAAAGACTTCAGCATCCACTGCTTCAAGATTTATTTTGTTAGTTAAAACATCTGCTGCGATTTTTTTTGCAGCCTGTGTCATATCCCACATACCACCGTAACTAATTGCAATAGTTAAAGTCATGCTGTCGAAATTAGCAGTCCTTTGTTCAGCTTGCAACATTAAGTCACGTAAGTTAGGAGATAAACGAGAACGATCACCAATAAAACGTAGGGAAATGTTAAATTTTTCCATGCGTGGCAACTGTTCATGAATGGTTTCTTCAAGAAGAGCCATCAACAAATCAACCTCAAACTGAGGACGATTCCAATTTTCACTCGAAAAAGCAAAAACCGTCAGTGCTTGGATATTTCTTTTACGACAATGTTCAACGATGGGATCTAGGATGTTCTTTCCAGAACGATGCCCTTCACCTTTTTGCATTTGATTCTTTTTGGCAAAACGATTGTTGCCATCCATAATGATGGCAACATGTTTTGGAAGACGGGAAGTTTCTTCAGATGAGGTCATTAAAACTTAGACCTTCATCAATTCAGCTTCTTTTGCAGCCAGACGTTTTTCAACTTCAGCAACGAATTTGTCTGTGATTTTTTGAATGTCATCACCTGCACGACGCTCATCATCTTCAGAAATTTCTTTTTCTTTCAACAATGCTTTGATATCACCCAAAACATCACGACGGATGTTACGGATCGCAACTTTTGCATTTTCAGCTTCGTTACGTGCAACTTTCTGCATGTCTTTACGTGTTTCTTCTGTCAATGCGGCCATAGGAACACGGATCGCATCAGCAGTAATCGGGTTTAAGCCCAAGTCAGATTCACGGATTGCTTTATCAATTGCAGCAACCATTGAACGTTCAAAAGGCTGAACAAGTAAAGTACGAGAGTCTTCTACACCCACGTTCGCCACTTGGTTTAATGGCACATCAGAGCCATAGTAAGGAACCATAACACCATTTAAAATTGATGGGTGCGCGCGGCCTGTACGAACTTTGGCAAAACCATGCTCTAGAGAATCTAGAGATTTATTCATACGGTCTTCTGCGTCTTTTTTAAGATCGTTAATCATGTGATCTTCCTAACTTAATTCGAAAAGATGTAAATTCTAAAATAGCTTGTAGTATAAAGAGCTTTAGGGCCCACGTACATTAGTTAGTAACGTGAGTACCCTCTTTTTCACCCATTACCACTGAAAGTAATGAACCTGATTTGTTCATATCAAATACTTGAAGTGGAACGTTGTGGTCACGGCATAAGCAGATCGCAGTTAAATCCATCACACCCAGTTTTTCATCTAAAACTTGGTCAAATGTTAATGCATCGTATTTCACTGCATCTTCATATTTACTTGGATCTTTGTTGTATACGCCATCAACCTTCGTCGCTTTAAGGATAAGATTGGCTTCAATCTCGATACCGCGTAAGCATGCTGCTGTATCAGTCGTAAAGAATGGGTTACCCGTACCTGCGACAAATACACATACTTCGCCACGAGTTAAATGACGAATTGCATCGCGGCTAGAGTATGATTCAACTACTGCACCAATGGGTAAAGCTGACATTAGACGAGTTTTGATATTACGTCGTACCAAAGCATCACGAAGTGCCAAACCGTTCATCACCGTGGCCAACATACCCATTTGGTCACCTGTTACACGCCCAACCAAACCATCTTTTTGTAATTGGCTACCACGGTAAAGGTTACCACCACCGACAACGATACCCACTTGAACACCCAAACCAACAAGGTGCGCAATTGCGAGTGACATTTGATCGAGCACTTGTGCATCGATACCCATCTCTTTATTGCCCGCTAAAGCTTCACCTGAAAGCTTAAGCAGGATGCGACCAAAACGTGGTTTTTTAGAATCAAGCATCATCAACTCCGAATTATTTAATTTCAATTATTTTTAATGAATCGTTTAAGCAGACTTAACCGAGATCAGTTTTGCAAATAAGTCATATTCATCTGCATCTGTGATTTCTACTTCAAGTAAATCACCTGCTTTAATCACTGACTTATCGATATCTTCAACAAATACATTACCGTCAATTTCAGGTGCATCTGCATAAGAACGCGCAACAGCAACTGGGAACTCTTCTTCAAGATCATCCACCAGTACTGTCATTTTCTGACCGATACGGCTTTGCAATTTCGCAGCAGAGATTTCTTGCTGAACTTGCATGAAACGTTCATAACGCTCTTGTTTGATTTCTTCAGGCACATGATCTGGCAAATCATTTGCAGTCGCGCCTTCAACTGGTGAGTAAGTAAAACAACCCACACGATCAAGCTGCGCTTCTTTTAACCAATCAAGCAACATTTGGAAGTCTTCTTCAGTTTCACCCGGGAAGCCCACAACAAATGTAGAACGAATCACAAGATCAGGACATTTCTCACGCCAAACTTTTAAACGCTCTAGTGTATTTTCACTGTGCGCAGGACGTTTCATGAGTTTTAAAATCTTAGGACTTGCATGTTGGAATGGAATATCCAAATACGGCAGGATTTTGCCTTGTGCCATTAAGTCAATCACAGCATCCACATGTGGATATGGATATACATAGTGCAGACGCACCCAGATACCCAATTGACCCAATGCTTCACACATGTCATAGAATTTGGTTTTAACTGGCTGACCGTTCCAGAAGTCCAATTTGTATTTGGTGTCTACGCCATAAGCCGATGTATCTTGAGAAATCACAAGGACTTCTTTTACGCCTGCTTTTTTCAGCGCTTGAGCTTCAGTCAATACTGAACCTACTGGACGAGAAACCAAATCACCACGCATGCTTGGGATGATGCAGAATGTGCAACGGTGATTACAACCTTCTGAAATCTTCAAATAAGCATAATGTTTTGGTGTTAAACGAATACCTTGTTCAGGTACTAGATCAATAAACGGATTGTGTTTCGGTGGCTCAGGCACGTATTCGTGCACAGCTTCCATCACTTCTTGATATGCCGCAGCACCTGTCACTTTTAAGACATTTGGGTGCATTTGGCGAATTTTGTCTTCGTCTTTACCTAAACAACCAGTCACAATTACGCGACCGTTTGAACTCATCGCTTCGCCAATGGCATCTAGCGACTCTTGTACTGCAGATTCAATAAAACCACAGGTATTTACAACTACTAAATCTGCACCATCATAATCTGATGCTACATCATAACCTTCAGTCTTTAACTGAGTTAAAATTCGTTCGGAATCTACCAATGCCTTAGGACAACCTAAAGAAACAAAACCGACTTTGGGGGATTTCATGAATCTGCGCTCCACTATAATCCGCGTATTGTATGTCTTTTCAAAACATAAAAACAGGTGAAAAGGCCACTCTTTATATCACGCACCAAAATAATGCTATAAATTCATCCATATAATTTCATTTGCACCATTTTAATGCATTTTATATTTACAGCCTGTTTTTAATCGGCTATACACTTTATTTAAAGTCTTAAATAAGCGCATTTATTCAAATAAGCATCAAAACTTAGCGTATTTCTCAAATAGTTGGCTTATATCTTGCATAACTTGCATCAATTCGAACCTTATTAGATTGAACGATTTGCTTTATGAAGATGCCATTGCGCCATTTTAAGACAGGAACCTCTCGCTAATGGATCAGACTATGACGATTGATTACCGGCTTTTAGTGGATAATTTAACCACTGCCATTTTATTGGTCGATAGCAACCTGAATATTTTTTATTTAAATTCATCATGTGAAGCGCTTTTTGACATCAGCTTACTTCGTGCATCAGGTCAGCCTGTATTAAATTTACTCCATATGCCCGATGATGAGTTCAATACGCATGATGCATTAATGAATACACTAACTTCCGGTCAGCACTATACGCGCCGAGAAGCAACGATTAATGTCAACTTTAAAGACATTCATGTTGATTACACCGTGTCACAGCTCAACTCTGGCAAACCCTACCACCCGTTGCTATTGATTGAACTCAATCAAATCGACCGAATGTTAAAAATCTCTAAAGAAGAAAACCTAATTCAACAGCATCAAGTTGCACGACAACTGATTCGTGGTGTTGCTCATGAAATTAAAAATCCACTTGGTGGTATCCGTGGGGCGACACAACTTTTAGCGCGTAGCTTAAATGATCCGAAGTACAGTGAATTCACCGACATTATTATTAGTGAAGTGGATCGATTAAGAAATCTTGCTGACACCATGCTGGGTTCAAGACAATTACCAAGTTACGAGCCAGTCAATGTGCATGAACCACTTGAACGTGTCCGTTCACTGATCGTCAACCAAACCAAGAAGAAAATTAAGATCACCCGTGATTACGACCTTTCTTTACCGGATGTTTTCGCAGATCGTGATCAATTGATTCAGGTCATGCTGAATATCAGTGTTAATGCCGTTCAGGCAATGACGGAAAACAAAGAATTCTTTGTTGAGCACCAACCAGAACTCACTTTGCGCACACGTATTCAACGTTTAGTCACCATCAACGGTGTATTAAAACGCTCTGCGGTACGCATTGATATCGAGGACAATGGACCAGGTGTCCCACAAGAAATATTAGAATCCGTATTTTACCCATTAGTGACAGGACGAGCGAAAGGCACAGGTCTCGGTCTAAGCATTGCACAAAATATTATGCATCAACATAACGGAATGATTGAATGCCAATCAGTTCCTGGAAAAACAGTATTTAGCCTATATTTACCTTGGGAGTCAGATCATGTCGCGTAATAAGATTTGGGTCATCGATGATGATCGCGCCATGCGTTGGGTGCTGGAAAAAACATTCAAAGAAGAAGGTTTTGATGTTACCAGTTTTGAAGAAGCACAATCCGCTTTAGATCAATTAAGTGTCGATGCGCCAGATGTTATTTTGACAGACATCCGTATGCCGGGTATTGATGGACTGACCTTTTTAGGTAAAGTCAAAGGCAACTACCCTGACTTACCTGTAATTATCATGACCGCACATTCAGATTTAGAATCTGCTGTGTCGAGCTATCAAACGGGTGCTTTTGAATATCTACCAAAACCTTTTGATATTGATGAAGCTTTAGCACTTGTAAACCGTGCAATTTTGCATATTGCCAAATTACAACAACAAGAATCTGCTAAAACCGTTCAACCGATTCAATCTACAGAGATTATTGGTGAATCACCTGCTATGCAGGAAGTCTTCCGTGCCATTGGTCGTCTTTCTCAATCACACATTACTGTATTAATTAATGGTGAATCAGGCACAGGGAAAGAATTGGTTGCGCATGCGCTGCATAAGCATTCACCACGTGGCAACAAGCCTTTTATTGCGCTCAACATGGCGGCAATTCCAAAGGATTTGATCGAAACTGAATTATTTGGTCATGAAAAAGGAGCGTTCACCGGTGCCAACACACAGCGTCAAGGGCGTTTCGAACAAGCCAATGGCGGGACTCTTTTCCTTGATGAAATTGGCGACATGCCATTTGAAACCCAAACACGTTTACTGCGTGTTTTAGCGGATGGCGAATTCTACCGCGTTGGTGGTCACATCCCAGTCAAGGTGGATGTCCGTATCGTTGCGGCAACGCACCAAGACTTAGAAAAGTTAGTACATGAAGGTCGCTTCCGTGAAGACTTGTACCACCGTCTAAACGTCATTCGTATTCATATTCCAAAACTTGCACATCGTAGTGAAGATATTCCGATGCTTGCACAGCATTTCCTTGCAAGTGCAGGTAAAGAACTTGGGGTGAGTCCGAAGATTCTGCGTCCTGAAACGCAAGAATACATGCAAAAACTGCCATGGCAAGGTAATGTGCGTCAGCTTGAAAATACCTGTCGTTGGTTAACGGTTATGATCACAGGCCGTGAAGTGTATCCAGAAGATTTACCATCTGAATTAAAACAGATTCCAATTCAAGGCACAGATGGCAATCCTGCTACTCAAGGGATTGATCGTATTGGTGTGCATCACTGGGATGAGTTACTTGGTCAATGGGCCGTACAAAAACTTAAAAATGGTGAGATGAAAATTCTCGACATTGCCACACCAATGTTTGAACGCACCCTCATCAATGCTGCACTACAGCAAACACGTGGGCGTAAGCGCCATGCAGCAGAACTTTTAGGTTGGGGTCGCAACACTTTAACCCGTAAACTTAAAGAACTCGGTATGGACAGTGCCGAAGATGATGTCGAAGAAGAATTAGAAAGTTAATTTTCTGATTTTCATTAAAAAAGCCAGTCACTTGACTGGCTTTTTTATTTTGAGATTTTTTAGCAATATTTTATGCCGTAAAGCCGACATAGCGTGAATAACCTTCCACCCCTAAATCAGACTTATATATCAGAAACTCAGGGAAACTTGAGGCGGTAATTTCAGTAAACATATGATACTGATCATCATTGGCATGTAAGTCATCGACTGTATGCTGCATGGTTTGCTCAAATTCATCGGTAATAAACTCAAAACCAATATCCATTGCAATAAACAGCACATGCTCACATGGCTGCACATACTGTTCTTCTGACCAATCAATCACTTGCTGCTGGCAATGTGGACACTGAATGTTATCTGACGGAGAAATATCAAGTTCGATCAATTGATAAGACATAAAAGTAAATTTATTCATAAATATTAGATTTATTCTAACAAAACTTAGTTTCAGCTAAAGATATTTATTCAATAAAAAAGGAGCCGTAGCTCCTTTAAATTTGACTGATTTCGATTATTTCTTAAGGGATGACTTATAGGCAGATAATGCAGCCACCGCGATAGCCGACAAAGCAATACCCGGCGCACTTGCAATTAAAATACCTGTCGTTCCTAGACCTAACGCCAAAATCTTGCCTGTAAGTAATGGACCTGTCATTGCACCCAAACGTCCCCATGAAATTGCACTTCCCACACCTGTCACTTTCCCAGCTGGTGTATAGAAAATTGGAGAGATCCCATACAAAATCGATTGACCACCTGTAGAGAAAATTCCGCCCATGATGCCTGCTGCAATGAGTACAGGAATGGAATTTGTTGTAAACAGCACAAACAATGCCACAAACAAACCTGAATAGATAATCACTGCCATTTGCCATAATTTTAGGCGATCCAGCAAGTAGCCTAAACCCAGCGTACCAATCACTGCGCCCACTTGGAACATCAACATGATCATAAAAGCTTGTTGCTTTTCCAACCCTTGTTCCATAAGCAAGTTAGGCAACCAACTGATCAGAATATAGTTCACCATTAAGGTAAAGAAGAAACTCAGCCAAAGCGGCAATGTATACTTATAACGCTGTTCAGCAAAAAGGATTTGCCCCATCGGTGGAACCGTTTCCTTGGTTTCTGCCTGAACTTTTTCTGTACGCTTATCTTTTAAGATAATCGCCATGAATGGAATCAAGATTAAAGGCGTTAAACCACCAATTAAAAATAGTGTATGCCATGAGATATCTTTAAAGACAATACCCAAGCCAGCAACAAAGATTGCACCTACGGGTAAGCCACAGTACATCAAACTATTTAAGCGCCCACGGTTAGCATCCGTCGCTTCATCACCCACCACCGAGATCATCGTTGGCATCGCAGCACCCAAACCTAAACCTGTAAAGAATCGTGCGATATATAAAATTTCAATACTTGGTGCAACTGCCGTAATCGACATAAATACACCGAAGATAAAAATCGACAGCATCAGGACTTTCTTCTGTCCCAAATAGTCAGCGACACGCCCCCCAAAGAACGCGCCAAATAACATACCAAATACACCCAAGCTAAACACATAGCCCATTTGCACTTGATCTAAGGAAAATGTCGCTGCGATTCCTTTTGCTGCGATACCGGGTGCTTGTAGGTCAAAACCTTCAAAAAATGCCACCCAGAAACACAAAAATACTGTTAGAAATTTTTGCATTTTTCCCGATTGTTGATTTGCCATAATCGAACTCCATTCATGTAGCGTAAACCCACTTGTACGCCATGCCCTGAAGTTTCGGCTTTATTGGGTAGAATAAATACCACTACAAAGGTCGGAATTCACACGACCAAAAGCCCACCATTAAGACCTAAAACTTTGTATATCAATAGTTTTTAGATCTTATTTTTTGCATTTATAATTCATTATCAATCACTTAGGTTTATGAAAGATTTTAATAATCAAACCATAGCTAAAACTAATGATGATCAAAATATTCATTTAATCCGATCAAATACCAACAGCCAATAATTTATTGGCAATAAAAAACCCGCAACTGAGCGGGTTTTTTATTTAACTCTAAATCTTATGCAGATTTTTTTGCTGCATTATTCTTACGGATGGTAATCATCACCAATTGAACAGCCGCAGGTGTAACACCCGGAATACGACTTGCTTGTGCCAATGTTTCAGGCAATACATTTTTCAGCTTCATGGTGATTTCACGTGAAAGACCAGAAACGACATCATAATCAAAATCAGCTGGAATACGCGTATCTTCCAAACGCTTCATTTGCGCAACGTCTTCTTGCTGACGGTTAATATAACCTGCATATTTCACAGCAATTTCAATTTGCTCACCCACAAATGCTGAAACTTCAGAACCCGTCAATTCAGCAATTTGTGCAAAGTTGATATTTGGACGTTTGAGCAAATCAATTGCATTGGTTTCTTTTGACAGGTCATCGCCAGTCATTTCAACGAATTTTTTGCCTAGTGGATTGTTTGGCGCTGCCCAAAGGTGTTGTAAACGACCTTTTTCAGTTTCAACAGCTTCCATTTTTTGACAGAAAGAATCCCAACGTGCGTCATCCACCAGCCCCATTTCACGGCCAATCGCAGTTAAACGCTGATCCGCATTGTCTTCACGAAGCATCAAACGGTATTCCGCACGTGACGTGAACATACGGTATGGTTCTTTAGTACCGAGAGTAATCAAGTCATCAACCAATACACCCATGTACGCTTCATCGCGTTTTGGTGTCCATTGATCTTGATCCCATGCACGACGTGCTGCGTTTAAGCCTGCAAGCAAACCTTGCGCTCCCGCTTCTTCATAACCTGTTGTACCGTTAATTTGACCTGCAAAATACAGGTTATTAATCGATTTGGTTTCTAAAGAGAATTTCAATGATTGTGGGTTGAAATAGTCGTACTCAATTGCATAACCCGGACGCAAAATGTGCGCATTTTCCATACCACGAATCGAGCGAACCAATTCAAACTGAACATCGAATGGTAAAGAAGTTGAAATACCGTTTGGATAAAGCTCATGTGTGTCCAAACCTTCAGGTTCCAAGAACACTTGATGCGAATCTTTATCGGCAAATTTATGAATTTTATCTTCAATCGATGGGCAGTAACGTGGACCCACACCTTCAATCACACCAGTATACATTGGTGAACGGTCTAAGCCGCCACGAATGATATCGTGAGTTTTCTCGTTGGTATGTGTGATATAGCAATTGATTTGCTCAGGATGCATCGACGCATCACCCATGAACGACATAGTCGGAGATGGGAAATCACCTGGCTGTGGCGTCATCACAGAGAAATCAACTGATCGTGCATCGATACGTGGTGGTGTACCAGTTTTTAAACGACCTACAGGTAAGTTCAATTCACGAAGGCGCGCAGCCAATGAAATTGAAGGAGGATCGCCCGCACGACCGCCTGAAGCATTATTTAGACCTACGTGGATCACACCACCCAAGAATGTCCCTGTAGTCAATACAACAGTTTTCGCATCAAAGCGAATACCCATTTGGGTAACCACACCTTTTACAGTGTCGCCTTCAACAATAAGGTCATCAGCTGCTTGTTGGAAAATATCCAAGTTCGCTTGATTTTCGAGGGTTTCACGAATCGCAGCTTTATAACGAATACGGTCAGCCTGTGCGCGTGTCGCACGAACAGCCGCACCTTTACGTGAGTTTAAAATACGGAATTGAATACCACCTTTGTCGGCAGCCAATGCCATAGCACCGCCAAGCGCATCAATTTCACGGACTAAATGTGATTTACCAATACCACCAATGGCTGGGTTACAGCTCATCTGCCCTAAAGTCTCAATATTATGAGTTAAGAGTAAAGTCTGTCGACCCATACGTGCCGCAGCAAGAGCTGCCTCAGTACCCGCGTGACCGCCGCCGATAACAATGACATCGTAAACTTTAGGATAATGCATAGTGGTAAAGGAGATTAAAAAAGGATGACGGAAGATTATAGCAAAAATTCACCGATAAGTTGACTGATTAACTCGATTTTATTGTTATTGGCTACTGTTTTGTGCCTATATATTTCTTTATGAACATACATACTTTGCATATTCCACATAAAAATATACATTTCTCAAGCAAATGTTACTCGAAGATTGTTGTTTTATTCTGATGATTTTTTATTCTGTTATAGATCCCATGAGAATCATAAGGACCATAAGCATGAATAAGAATATTTTGCTATCCACGGTTTTATGCGGTTTATGTTTATCACCACTTGCTGCCTCAGCCAATGATAAAGTTGAGAAAGTGTATGATGCACAGCGATATCAACAAGTCTGTAAAGGTAAAAGCCAAGGCGCTCAAGTTTCATTTGCCTATCGCGGTATTATCTGGAATGGTACCTGCGAACCACAATTTTTTAGCTCGTCCAAAAATGCAAATCTTCATGGTGAAGAAGCCGAATTATTAAGCACATGTAGTGCAGATGCAAAAGCCACTACTGCAACGATTAATGGACAAGAAATAAAAGGAAAATGTGCTTTAGGGTTCACTCCTCCTCGTCCTAAATAAACAGTTGTCGATGAAAATATCGACCAATTAACAGATCAAAAATAAAGCGGGTAAAACATCAGTTTTTTTACTCGCTTTTATTTATTGCTTATTTATTAAACTGAGATAAACTCAAAAAATACTATAAGGATAAAAATATCAGGAAATTCCATGGATTCGGGATTATTTGCATTTTTTCTACCCATTGCTTTAGCCATTATGATGATGGGTTTGGGGCTTGAACTTTCAGTCAAAGACTTTTTACGCGTTGGACGCTATCCAAAAGTTATTTTCATCGCTTTATTTACTCAGCTTATTCTACTGACCAGTATTGCTTTTTTCCTGTGTAAGTTGCTTGAGTTACCCCCTTTACTCGCGGTCGGGCTCATGCTGCTTGCAGCTTCACCCGGTGGCCCCACAGCAAACCTTTTTAGCTACTTATATAAAGGTGACGTTGCATTAAACATTAGCTTAACGGCCATTAACTCAGTGGTTTCGTGCTTTACACTGCCTTTTATTGTCAACCTATCCATTTTGCATTTTGTTGGTGAAAGTACCAGTATTGGCATGCCTATCGACAAGATCACCCATGTATTTCTGATTATTTTGATACCGGTATGTTTCGGTATGTTTATTCGCAACTCCTTTCCGACTATTGCATATCACATCAACAAGCCGATGCGAATGTTGTCTATTTTCTTATTAATTCTTATCTTTACACTCGCAGTTTTGCGTGAACAATCCAACATTATTACGTATTTTGCCAGCGTCGGAATTGCGACCTGTTTACTCTGTTTCAGTGGCTTATTTTTGGGTTACCTAATTCCGTTCCTCGCAGGTGTACCGGAAAAGCAGGCACGTGCGTGTACCTTTGAGATTGGCATTCATAACACCAGTATCGCCCTAACCATCGCACTGAGTGTGCTTGAAAACACCACAGTGGCAATACCTGCCGGTGTTTATTCTATTTTTATGTATTTATTGGCAACCTTATTTGGTTTTATTTTGACACGCCGTGGCAGTCATCTGATCCAACAAGTGAAAACCTAAACTTTTTTTCAAACGTAATCACCATAAGGACTTTGGTGAAAAACCATTAAATATGCTCAAGGAGAATAAATAAGATGGATTCTGGAATTATTACGGTTCTTTTGCCATTAGCACTGGCCTTTATTATGATCGGGCTTGGGCTAGAACTTACCCCCAAAGATTTCGCACGTGTCACCAAACATCCTAAAGCCGTGTTAATCGCTTTATTCTGCCAACTCGTGTTACTTGTCGGCGTTGCCTTTTTATTATGTAAACTGCTGGCCTTGCCACCACTGCTTGCAGTCGGACTGATGCTACTCGCAGCCTCACCCGGTGGTAGTACAGCCAACTTATTTAGTTATCTATTTAAAGGTGACTTGGCTTTAAATATAACCCTGACCGCCATCAATTCAGTCATTGCAGCATTAACCCTTCCATTGATCGTAAATTTTTCGATCATGCACTTCATGCAAGAAGGCCAACAAATCAGTCTGCAATTTGGAAAAATCCTCCAAGTTTTCGGCATCATTATCATCCCTGTCTGTATAGGTATGTTACTTCGTCACTATGCACCTAAACTAACTGAGAAACTGCATAAACCACTCCGTATCTTTGCTGTGTTCTTTCTTATCTTAATTATTATTGGCGCCATTTATTCTGAACGACATAATATTGCGGCTTATCTAACCCAAGTTGGCTTAGCTACGGTTCTATTCTGTATTTTCAGCTTATGTATCGGTTATTTTGTTCCGAGACTATTCGGCATCAATAGTGCTCAGGCACGTGCTTGTGCATTTGAAATCGGGATTCATAACAGCACGTTGGCCATGACCATCGCCTTAACAGTGATGGCAAGCTCTGCAGTTGCAATGCCTGCGGCAGTATATTCAATCTTTATGTACATCTTTGCCGCTGTATTTGGCTTCCTAATTACACGTTTTGCACCGATCTCGACAACAACGACCGAAACAATTAAAAGTTAAGTCGCTGAAAACTTAAAAGGATGCCACGTGCATCCTTTTATTTTTTGTCAATTTTGATAATGGCTAGCTGCAAGTTGCCGAGTTCCGTTACAATAGCTTTTTATAAAACTCATTTAGGTTATGTCCGTGAAGTGGTTACAAATTCATATTACTGTTGAAAAAGCTCAAGTTGATTACACTGAAACACTGCTCAGCTCTTTAGGTGCAGTCAGTGTCACGCTAGATGATGCAGAAAATCAGGATTTACTTGAACCACTTCCAGGTGAAACACCTCTTTGGAATAAAGTGATCGTTACTGGTATCTATGCACAAGAAGATGATGAAGAAATTGATGTTGCTGCATTAGAAACATTTATTAAAGCTCAACTTACTGATGCGCCAATGCGTAGCGAATTCATTGAAGACCAAGAATGGGAACGCACATGGATGGATGCCTATGAGCCTATTCAAATTGGTGAGAAATATTGGATCGTCCCAGAATGGATGGAAGCGCCAGAAGCAGACGCCGTAAACATCAAACTAGACCCAGGTCTGGCATTTGGTACTGGCAACCATGCATCAACATTCTTATGCCTACAATGGTTAGGTAAAGTTGATCTTAAGGATAAAATCGTAATCGACTACGGTTGTGGTTCTGGTATTTTAGGTGTTGCCGCTTTACTTTTGGGTGCAAAAAAAGTTTATGCCACTGATATTGACCCACAAGCGGTTTTAGCAACACAACAAAATGCCGAATTAAATGGTGTACTGGAAAATCTGTATGTAGGCCTACCTGAAGAGTTCAACCAAGAGCTTGCTGGACAAAAAGCCGATGTGTTTGTTGCCAATATTCTTGCAGGCCCTCTAATGGCCTTGGCTGCAGAATTCTCAACTTTAATTAAATCTGAGGGAGAGTTCGCACTTGCAGGTGTAATTGAAGAGCAAGTTTCTGATGTTTCTAGTGTTTATTCTGAATTTTTTGATATATTAGACGTAGAAAAACGTGACGAAACATGGTGCCGAATTTCGGGTAAACGCCAACAGTATTAAAATTTAAAATGTGTACTTATGAGCGACAAATTAACTAACTGCCCTACTTGTTTTACAACATATAAAGTAACTGTTCCGCAGCTTACTGTCGCTCAGGGCATGGTTTGTTGCCCAAAGTGCTCTACATCTTTTAATGCACTGTCTCATTTGGTGGTAGATAAAGCGTTGTCTTTTTCTACCCCTGAGCCAGAAAATGCACCGCAAAAAAATACCAATACTATTATTAATGTCAGCGAATTTAATAATACGCTTACGCCAGTGACTGTTGAAGAAACACCAACCCACCATTTATTAAAACTATTTGATCAAAAAGTCGAAAACTCTAATATCGATCTAAAAACTTATTTAAATAACTTAAATTATTTCAGCACCGAACCAATCGGCAACCTGCCTGCTGTAAATTGGGCAGAACAGGCTGAAAAAGATAAAAAACGTACCCCACTGAACTATTTTATGTGGTTCTGTATTAATGCTTTCTTATTTGGTGCACTTATATTCCAGTTTTTCTGGTTCAATCCTCAATATTTAAAAAATAGTCCAGTGATGGGTGCTGCATTTACTGCGGTCTGTGATGTATTCAATTGTTCACGTCTAGAGGAACATTACAGTTTAATTAGTACCAAAAAAGTCAAAATTCGTAGCATTGGAAATAATGAAACACGTTTTACAGGTGAAATGATCAATTTTCATGACCGTAGCCTTGCCTTACCCAATATGAAAATTTCACTAAAAGAAAATGGTACTGAAATAGCAAACTATACGCTTTTACCTGAAGAGTATTTGGACAAAAGTCTGCATGGCATCCAACGGATCCCAAAAAGTAGTCCTTTTAAATTCCAATTTAGTCTACCAATTGCACGCAAAAGCTTCGATAATTATTCAATTGAGTTGATTCGCCCCTAATATTGGAAAAAACTATTAAAAAAGTAAAAAAAACATAAAAAAAATGCAGTTTTCTTGCTCACTTTTTCCTAGACAATGGTATGATACGCGCCACGAAAGCTTTGTGCTGCAAACTCCTCGCTAATTTTTCACAACAAATACAATCCCAACCGTGCGCTTTATTACTTATTGCGTATTGAGTAGATTTTTTGTTTGTTTTTTAGGCTGTAACAATTATTAATCTATTGTTACGCTTATTTTTCGAACAATTTTGCGAGTTGTGTCAAGCTACAAGTAATGTACAAGTTTTAGAACTCCGCATTAGGAACTAAAACGGAGTTCATTCAAGTTTATAGACCACTTTTAACAAATCACTTTACCCAAGTGATATTTGATTTTTCGGATTAATTCGCATGAATAGCAAATCTCCTATTTTTACTGCACAATCTGATGTCGCTCTTCGTATTCACGTAGATCGCGCAGTTCGCCATTACTTTGCACAATTGCAAGGCGAGCAACCATCTCAGGTATACGATATGGTGCTGGCGGAAATGGAGAAGCCTCTTCTATCTGTAGTTCTTGAATATACGCGTGGTAATCAAACCCGCGCTGCTGAGATTCTCGGCTTAAACCGTGGTACTTTACGTAAAAAGTTGAAAGCTCACGGTTTAATGAGTGAATAAATGATAAAATGCTTGCGGCTTCCGCAGGCATTTTTTTTAACCTGTATTTTGCTAATTTTGTTTTAATCTGTTCCTTGAAAACTGTGACGAAGATCATGACTATTAAACGCGCTTTAATCTCTGTGTCTGACAAGACTGGAATTGTTGAATTTGCACAAGAACTTGCTGCTCTAGGGGTAGAAATTTTATCTACTGGCGGAACATACAAATTGTTGAAAGACAATAATGTTGCCGTAGTTGAAGTTTCAGAGCACACAGGTTTCCCAGAGATGATGGACGGCCGTGTAAAAACGCTACATCCGAAAATTCATGGTGGTATCTTAGCTCGTCGCGGTCTAGACGAAGCTGTGATGGCTGAACACAACATCGATGCAATCGATCTTGTAGTTGTTAACCTTTATCCGTTTGCTGCAACTGTTGCAAAACCAAACTGTTCACTTGCTGATGCGATTGAAAACATCGACATCGGTGGTCCGACTATGGTTCGTGCTGCTGCGAAAAACCATGCATCTGTTGGTATCGTGGTAAATGCTGCTGACTATGCAACTGTCGTTGCTGAGCTTAAAGCTGAAGGTTCACTTTCACATGCAACTCGTTTTGACCTTGCGGTTAAAGCATTTGAACATACTGCTCAATACGACGGTATGATCGCTTCTTACTTAGGCGCTCGCGTAGGTAAAGATGAAGGTCAAGCTGACAAATTTGCACGTACATTCAACACGCAATTAAATAAAGTCCAAGATCTTCGTTACGGTGAAAACCCGCATCAATCTGCTGCATTCTATGTAGAAGACACAGCAACTGAAGCATCTGTTTCTACTGCGAAACAGCTTCAAGGTAAAGAACTCTCTTATAACAACATTGCAGACACTGACGCAGCACTTGAATGTGTTAAATCATTCGCTAAACCTGCATGTGTCATCGTAAAACACGCAAACCCATGTGGCGTTGCAGTATCTTTAGACGGCATCCAAGCCGCTTATGACCTTGCATATGCAACTGACCCTGAATCTGCATTCGGTGGCATCATTGCATTCAACCGTGAATTAGACGTTGCAACTGCGCAAGCTATTGTTGACCGTCAATTCGTTGAAGTGATCATTGCTCCGAGCGTTGCTGAAGGCGTGCTTGAAGTGACTGGTGCGAAGAAAAACGTACGTGTACTTGTATGTGGCGAACTTCCGAACATCGACGAACGTCAAGCTCAGTTGGATTACAAACGTGTAAATGGCGGTCTATTGGTTCAAGACCAAGACTTAGGCATGATCACGAAAGATGATCTTAAAGTTGTGACTAAACGTGCACCAACTGAAGCAGAAATTGATGATTTAATCTTCGCTTGGAAAGTTGCGAAATACGTTAAATCTAACGCGATTGTTTATGCGAAAGGCCGTCAAACGATTGGTGTTGGCGCAGGTCAAATGAGCCGCGTTAACTCTGCTCGTATTGCTGCGATCAAAGCTGAACATGCTGGTTTAGTAGTTGAAGGCGCTGTAATGGCATCTGATGCATTCTTCCCATTCCGTGATGGTATTGATAACGCTGCCAAAGCGGGTATCAAATGCATTATCCAACCGGGTGGTTCTATGCGTGATGAAGAAACAATTGCTGCTGCTGATGAAGCTGGTATTGCAATGGTCTTCACTGGCATGCGTCACTTCCGTCACTAATTTGGCGACTTGATCATGACAATTAAGCACAGTCTTTTGCTTAATACATTAGATTTCTAATCTTGCATAAAGTCCTCTCCTGCTTTCAGGTTGAGGACTTTATGTCATTTTCGATTCATGGAGTATGAACCGATGAATATTTTAGTTTTGGGTAATGGCGGTCGTGAACATGCGCTTGCATGGAAAATCGCACAAGATGATAAAGTCGCAAAAGTATTTGTAGCACCGGGTAATGCAGGTTCTGCAACTGAAAATAAATGCGAAAATGTTGCGCTTAACATTTTGGACAATGCAGCGATTATCGACTTTGCAAAAAACAATGCAGTTGATTTAATAGTGGTTGGCCCTGAAGCACCGCTTGTAAATGGTGTGGTGGATGCTTGCCGTGAAGCAGGTGTAAAAATTTGGGGTCCTACTCAATTTGCAGCGCAGCTTGAAGGCTCTAAAGCATTTGCGAAGCACTTCTTAAAACGCCACAACATTCCAACTGCTTTCTATGACGTGTTCACAGAAGTAGATGCAGCGAAAGCATTTGTTGAAAAAAATGGCGCGCCAATCGTGATCAAGGCTGACGGTCTTGCAGCAGGTAAAGGCGTAATCGTTGCCATGACCAATCAAGAAGCATTTGATGCGATTGATGATATGCTTGCAGGCAACAAATTTGGTGATGCGGGTTCTCGTGTTGTGATTGAAGAATTCCTTGCGGGTGAAGAAGCGTCTTTCATTTGTATGATTGATGGCGACAACATCTTGCCGATGGCGACTTCACAAGATCACAAACGTATCTTTGAAGGTGACCAAGGTCCGAACACTGGCGGAATGGGTGCTTACTCTCCTGCGCCTGTAGTGACTGCTGACGTGTTTGAAAAAACCATGAATGAAGTGATGCGTCCTACCGTTGAAGGTATGAAAAAAGACGGTCATGTTTATACAGGTTTCTTATACGCAGGCTTAATGATTGATGAACAAGGTCAACCAAAAGTGATCGAGTTCAACTGTCGTTTTGGCGACCCTGAAACTCAACCAATTATGATGCGTTTAAAATCATCTTTAGTTGATTTGGTTGAAGCTGGTATCGCTGGTAACTTACCTGCGGAAGCTGAATGGGATGAGCGTAAGACTGTAGGTATCGTACTTGCATCTAAAGGCTACCCAGAAACTTCTAGCAATGGTGATGTGATTTCTGGTTTAGACACAGAAATGGCTGATGCAAAAGTATTCCATGCAGGTACAAAAGCGCTTGAGAATGGTGATATTGTGACTGCTGGTGGTCGTGTACTTTGTGTGACTGCGCTAGGCAACACCATTGGCGAAGCGCAAGCGAAAGCATTAGAGCTGTGCCAAAAAGTAACGTTTGACGGCATTCAATACCGTAAAGATATTGGTTACCGTGCGATTGCGCGTGAAAATGCTTAATCATTCATCGGATTAAATAAAAACCCTGATTCGTTCGGGGTTTTTTTAGAACTATATGTATTTGGTAATCCTAAATAAAAAAATTAAATATTATAAACTACTTTATTCGTTACTTATCTAACACTAAGTATTGCTTATACTTTTTTGAGATAAACATAAATATTTATTCAAAAATATCTGCCTTACTTAATCAATAGAACTATTTCTACATATGGTTTTAAAGGTCTCTCCATTATTTTTGGCATATTTTTTCCTTATATACAAAACTATCGGTATCTATAAGCTGCCAGTCATCAATCTCACTTAAATCCTTAAAGTAATTATATTTTTCCAGCACTATTGGATTAGGGTTAGGTTTATATTCAAAATCATTCATATTAAGCGTTTTATACCAAATAGCCATGCGATGATTCTTACAATCAAATATCACACTATAAGTCGTTGATGTAGATGTTTTGTCTAAGTATTCTTCTACTTTATAAACCTTTACCTCCAATCTAAAAGGCACAAAATTAGAAATCTTATCTAAATCATTAATATTTAAGTAATGATATCTTGGTGAGTTTTCAATTCGTATAGGTATCCAACCCAATTTTTCTTGAGTTTTATTTACAAAGTCATCGAGTTTTTTAGTTTTTTTTAATTTAGAGCAATAAGTTGATATGGAGGTATCTTTTGGAATTTGCTGCCAAATTTCATCAGATAGATCAAAACTATAGTCAGGTATCAAATAACGATTCGAATGAATAATTGGCTCCGAATTAGGAATCATTAGTACATCCTCATAACTTACAGTTGCCGAACGAGAATTAAAACATTCAACTAACGAATAGATTATTTCATCCCTATCCTCAGTACTTATTCCTCCTATCGTTCTATAGGATGTTTTTGTTCTAATAATTAATGGTTCTTTATAGGTCCATCTACTTATAGTACTGATATCCATATATTCTGTGATCATTAGATCGGAATAGGCTGACTCGTTTTTTACTTCAACCCAGTTAGGCTCATTAGCCAATAAAAATTGAAAATCTGGTTCGAGATTTTCTGTATTTGAGCAAGAAATCAAACCTATAGAAATTAAAACTATAAACATTTTAAAAAGGTTAAATGAGCTCATTTTTGATTATTTTTTAAATAAAATTTATTTTTCTCTTTATATACTATAAAGTCAAGGACTTAAGCTTATTAATGATAATTCAGTTGCTGATGATTCCTATCCAAACCCCTCGCCTCATTCTCCGTCAATGGCAAGACTCCGACACCGCCCCATTTATTCAAATGTGTGCAGATGACGAAGTCATGCGCTATTTCCCTAAAAAACTCGATGCTTCTGAAGCTACTGCCTTTATACAACGCATACGTGATGCAATCGAAACACGCGGCTGGGGCTTATATGCTGTCGAGCTTAAAGCTACAGGAGAATTTATTGGCTTTATTGGTTTACATATCCATCCACCTGAGCTTGAAATAGCCGATGCACCAGAAATTGGTTGGCGCTTACTGCCACAATATTGGCATCAAGGCTATGCCACCGAAGGAGCAAAAGCTGTACTTAAACATGCTTTTCGAAACTTAAGATTAGATAAAGTCATTTCATTTACAGCGATTTTAAACACGCCTTCGGAACGTGTGATGCAGCGCATTGGTATGCAAAAAGTCCGCGAGTTCAATCATCCGCTTGTACCAGCTGAACACCCACTAAACCGTCACGTACTTTATGAAATACAGCGTAGTGATTACTTGCACATTCCATTTTGCTAATTCAATAATTATTCACGGCAAAACTAAAGTACATTAACTCTGCCAAACAGTGACTATAGGTGATGTTAAATTCTTTAATTTTAGTAACTACAGGATTTCGCATAAGAAAGCTAAATCATTCATTAAATCATATAAAAAACCCTGCTAAATGCAGGGTTAAGAAAAAATATCAAATTCGATCACTAGCGATTAAAACATCTTGAGGTGTAAGCTGAAGCAACTGCAAACTTGTCTAAGCATGCTTAATCAAAATGGAATACATAGTCGACAACATCAGTATATTGCACTTTAAAAAATTGAATCTTGAGGAACAATAAACCTTTCGCCAGAAGTATATTGAACAAACTCGACCTGCTCCCCAATTTGCACAACACACTATCTTGATGTGAATTCAACACGTTCTTTCACATGCACCTCAAACGTCATAGGTTGTTCTGATATCAAAAATACACCAATGGTTTTTTGGCTACCATCTTCAATTTTTAAAACATGGCTCACCCATCTACCGCCATAATGTACCGTAGGCTTTTTTACAATTGAGACGAAATCAAACTGATTTAACATAGCGTGCCGCACATAGCAATTTATTATGATCAATTATTAAGCAGTTTATATTAAACAATATAGTGGATTCAATCTTCATCAGATTTAGATCTAAAATTTTGAAAAACCATGAATCAAAGTTGAACTTCAAATATATCAATAAAGATTTCAACTCAGCTTAGATTGAAGCACTTCGTTATTTTCACATATGAATGTTACAAATTTTGTGTATGACAGGACTTATTTCATTTTTATCATTTTTTCAGCAATACTTTTTAAAATTTGTTATATAGACCTAAACTTATACAAATGACGTACTTAAATAGTTTAATTATAAATAATATATTGTTTTTACTTATTAAATTATTTAATTAAACATATTCCATATACATTTTTGGTGCTAAGCATAACTTTTTAAATCACTATATTGAATAATAAAAAATTGATATGATGCCTAGCGAAATATAGAGATTTGCTTTATTAAATCTTTTGTTTACAGCAGCTTGCAATGGCTATCTTTTCCCATTTGGAAATAGACTCAGATCTAATTGTATAAGTCTGTGTAGCATTTTAAATTATTAAGCATCTATCAGCCTGTCTGATAAAAGACTTAAGTAAATCTCTCCATAATATGATTTGTGAATTTATTAATTTTATAAATTTACTCGGGTGAATATATGAAAAAGCTCCTAGGATTAGTTCTCGGTTTATCTGTGGGCCTTTCAGGCTGTGGTAAACAAGAAGCTCCTGCAACTGACGCCGCACAACAAAAAGACACTGCAGAAGTGCAAACTGTTACCATGGCTTCGACTGGTTCAGATGCTGATATTTGGCGCTATATTGCTACGCTTCCTGAAACCAAAGAAGCTGGCATTAAACTTGAAGTGAAAAACTTTACTGACTATGTGTCTATGAACACTGCTGTAGCGAACAAAGAAATTGATGTTAATGCATTCCAGTCATATGCCTATATGGTTGCGTTTAATGACAACAATAAAGATAAAATCGCACCGCTTTCGACTACTTATTTAGAGCCAATGGGTATCTATTCAAGCAAAGTCAAAAAACTTGAAGAGTTCAAAACAGGTGCAACAATTGCGATTCCAAATGATGGCGCAAACGAATCACGTGCATTGTTACTACTTCAATCTGCTGGCTTAATCAAACTTAAAGCTGATTTTGACGATGTAAAAGGCACACCTGCTGACGTAACTGAAAATGCGAAAAAAATCGTAATCAAACCAATTCAAATGGCGACTGCGGTTCGTGTTAAAGACGAAGTTGATGCGATTGTTTTGGGTAATACCCTTGCGATGGAAGGTGGTTTAAACGTACTAAAAGATGCGGTTTACTATGAACCAATCGATCAAAGTACAAAAATGAACGTGAACATTCTTGCTGTTGCTGCTGACCGTCAAAATGACCCAGTTCTACAAAAAGTAGGCGCGCTTTATCACACTCCAGCAGTTAAAGCTTACATCGATGAACATTTTGGTGGTACTAAAATTGATGTAAACAAACCAACTAGCTACCTCACTGAAGCAAAATAGTAATATAATTTCTTCAAATAAACAGGCAAAGTTTACTTTGCCTGTTTTTTCATTTTTGAACCCTTTTTTGACGCTATGATCCAATTTAAAAATATCTCCAAGCATTTTGAGCTAAAAGGCCAAACCGTTACAGCACTGGATCAGATTAATCTGGACATTCCAGATGGCTGTATTTTCGGTCTAATTGGCTACAGTGGTGCAGGCAAAAGTACCTTAATCCGTTTAATTAATTTGCTAGAACGTCCTAGTGAAGGGCAAATTATTATTCATGATAAAGACTTTACTGCTTTAAATTCGGCAGAGCTTCGTCAAGAGAGAACCAATATTGGCATGATCTTCCAGCACTTCAATTTACTGCAAACCAAAACTGTTGCAGAAAATATTGAAATGCCGCTTAAACTTTTAGGTGTTTCTAAAGCTGAACGCCAAAAACGTTTAGAAGAGTTGCTCGAATTTATTGACTTAAAACATAAGAAATATGCCTATCCGGATGAGCTCTCTGGTGGTCAAAAACAACGTGTCGGGATTGCCCGTGCGCTTGCCAATCATCCTAAAATTTTACTGTGTGATGAAGCAACATCTGCTCTCGATCCGCAAACCACCAAGTCGGTATTGGCGTTATTAAAGAAAATCAATCAAGAACAAGGCATTACTATTGTGATGGTCACCCATGAAATGGATGTGATTGAATCTGTTTGTGATTATGTTGCGGTGATGGAACAAGGGAAAATCATCGAACACAGCTCAACCTTAGAGATTTTTAGTCAGCCAAAACACAATACAACCAAAAACTTTATTCAAACTGTATTGCAGCAACAGCTTCCTGTTAATATTTTAAATAATCTAGAAAATCAAAACCATAACAGTATTTATTGTTTAAAATTTCTGGGCAGTTCGGCACAGGAAACCGTCATTCAAGCAGTAATTAAACAGTTTGATATTAGCCTGAATATTTTGTTTGCCAATATGACTGAAATTAATGGTGCGGTGATTGGACAAATGTTCGTTCAGCTATTAGGTGATGCAGCATTGATTCAACAAGCGGTGGCGTTCTTAGAACAACATGGCGTTGAAGTCACTCAAGCAGGAGTTCAGCAATGAGAGATTTAATTGTTCAATGGCTGACTCAAATTACAGCACCCTTTTGGAAAAGTTCTTTGTCTATGGATCAGTTCGTTACTGCCCTACAAGAAACTTTTCACATGGTGTTCTTTGCCATGCTCTTCGGCTGTATATGGGGTTTTATCCAGGCCGTGATTTTATATGTCTCACGTCCACAAGGCATTTTGCCTAACCGTGTCATCTACCATGGTTTGAACCCGATTGTGAATGCGCTGCGTTCATTGCCATTTATTATCCTCTTGATTGCGGTCATTCCTTTGACCAAAGTCATTGTAGGGACTTCCATTGGGACTTGGGCTGCAATTGTTCCGCTCACTATCTATGTTGGTCCTTACATTGGTCGTTTGATTGAAACTTCGTTGCTTGAAGTGAATGACGGCATCATTGAGTCTGCTCAAGCGATGGGTGCATCTCCGCTGCAAATCATTACTAAATTTGTCCTACCAGAGTCTCGTAGCTCTTTGATTTTAAACTTAACGACTGCAACCATTAGCTTAATTGGCGCAACAGCCATGGCGGGTGCAGTAGGTGCAGGCGGAATCGGTGACCTTGCTATTTCTTATGGTTATCAACGTTTTGATAGTAGCGTGGTCATCATGACCGTGATTGTCTTATTGATCTTGGTACAAATCGTACAAAGTCTGGGTGACTGGTTATCAAAATTACGCTAGGCCTGCATAATTCATATATTTAAGCTCTCCTCGGAGGGCTTTTTAGTTTCTTAGATTCTAAAATTTAGTTTTTAATGCCGCAATTAAACCAAAATTTTTTTTAGTTTTAAATTATTTTGACGGCAAATTAGCAACACCATAAAATTTAAAATATGACCTTCAATATTACGTTTACAAAAACTTGAATGAGTACAAACTATCAAAAGAATAGAATTTTATATTCTCCATGCAAACAATACTGCTAACACAAATTTTCCGCTTAAATTTTTTTCACAACAGCAATATTGATCACTTCAGCTGCATCTACATCCATTGCTGATTATGACTATGTCACTAGTATTAAGGTAAATGATGTTGACTTAGCCTTACCCTTGCCTGCATCAAAAGCAAATGCATTAATCAGCAAAAATCCAGTAAAGCTTAAAATTTGAATATTCAGAATGTACCGGCAATACTGAATTTCATATCACATCAAAAGGTAAATTTCTAAAATTTGAAATTTATGCTGAGGACAATCCTCAAGTTAAAAATGATTCATTCTATAAAAATAAAAGCAGCTTCGTCCAACTTGGACAGACCAAAGGGGATGTTTGGATGGAATGGGATAAATCCACTCAAATATGCGATAAAATTCAAATTAGACAAAAAATCCTGACAAGCCAATATAACTTTCTACAATTTAAAAAAGACTTTCCCAAAAGTGCAAAATCCGCCAATCCAAATGAAGTGGCTTATGTGATTTTACTCTCACCTACTCATGCCAAATCCGTGCTGAAAGAGCCGCAAAATTATGATTTACTCTATATTGGTAATCTGGCCTTCAACTTTAAAAATGGCAAATTAATAGCTCTTTCAGTTAATCAAGGTATTGCTTGCTAAATCGTGCTTGTCATACAGCGTTTATTGCTTAAACAGTGAATTTATAAATCTGCATAAAGCCATGCAATAAACGCAAGTTTGATCTCAGAGCATGCTAAAATCAGCAGCTGTTTTCGCAGGGACTCATCTATGCACTTTGTACATCTTGGTATTTTTACAGAATTTTCCATTACTGAATCTATTGTACGTATACCTGATCTTGTAAAAGCTGCAGCTGCAGATGAAATGCCCGCTCTGGCCATTACTGACCTTTCAAATCTACATGCTGCTGTAAAATTCTATAAAAAGTGCTTAGATAAAGGCATTAAACCCATATTTGGTTCAACCATTCGTTTGAATGATGCTGAACACAAAGCTACTCTTCTAGCGATGACCAATAAAGGTTGGCGCAGTCTAACAGAGTTGGTTTCTGAAGGTTATATTTCAGGTCAACAGCTTGATATTCCTTGCGTAAAAAAAGATTGGATTTTAAATCAACACCAAGACTTGATTGTTTTACTGGGTATGCAAAGTGATGTCGGCAAAATGCTTTGCTCTTCCAACCCGCAAAAAGCTGAACCTCTGTTAGCTGAATGGGTCGAAAAATTTGGCAATCGTGCTTATTTAGCGATTACACGAACTGAGCGCTCGGGTGAAGAAGACTTCATTCACGAAGCAGTAAAACTTGCGAAGAAATTTAACATTGGTGTGGTTGCTCATAACGATGTGCATTTTATACGTAAAGAAGATTTCGAGGCACATGAAGCACGCGTTTGTATTGCCGATGGCTATGTCCTCGGTGACAATCGTCGCCCTAAAAATTACAGTCCTGAACAGTATTTTAAAACTGCCGAGGAAATGACGGAGCTGTTTGCAGACATTCCAACGGCTATAGAAAATACCTATCACATTGCGCGACGCTGTAATGTGTCATTACGTTTAGGCTTCCATGACCTTCCCGATTATCCAATTCCTGAAGGTCATACAATTGACACCTATTTTGAACATTTATCAAAAGAAGGTTTAGAAGAACGTTTAGCGCATTTGTACCCTGTCGAACAACGTGGTGACGACTGGCCAGAAATTCGTAAGCCTTATGATGAACGTTTGGCTTATGAAGTCGGGATCATCCTGACCATGCAATTCCCGGGTTACTTCCTGATTGTCATGGACTTTATTCAATGGTCTAAAGGTAATGGCGTCCCTGTTGGTCCAGGCCGTGGTTCGGGTGCAGGTTCATTGGTTGCCTATAGTTTAAAAATTACCGACCTTGATCCACTGCGTTATGACCTACTGTTCGAGCGTTTCTTAAACCCTGAACGTGTATCAATGCCCGACTTTGACGTCGATTTCTGTATTGCAGGTCGTGACCGTGTTATTGACTATGTAGCACGTACCTATGGTCGTGATGCGGTTTCTCAGATTGCAACTTTCGGGACCATGGCAGCAAAAGGTGCGATTCGTGACGTAGCCCGTGTCTTGGGTAAATCTTATGGTTTGGCTGACCGTATTTCGAAAATGATTCCAACCAAGCCTTTAGGTTTAAGTTTGGAAGAATCGATTGAGGCCGAACCACAGCTCAAAGATATTGTCACCAATCCATCAAACCCAGATAACGACGATGCTGCCGAAATTTGGGAAATGGCACTCAAACTTGAAGGCATTACCCGTAATACAGGTAAGCACGCTGGTGGTGTGGTCATTGCACCAACCAAGTTAACAGACTATTCGGCAGTACTCTGTGATGCAGATGGAACTAACCGTGTCGCCCAATTCGATAAAGACGATGTGGAAGCAGCAGGCCTAGTTAAATTCGACTTCTTGGGCTTACGTAACTTAACGGTAATTGAAGATGCCATTAAGCACATCAATGCCCGTCCAGATATCACCACACCTGTCGATATTTCCTTAATTCCTTTGGATGATAAACCTGCCTATGCCGTGTTCGCAGATGCAAACACCACAGCGGTCTTCCAGTTTGAATCCGTTGGCATGAAAAAAATGCTGAAAGAGGCACGTCCAAGTAAGTTCGAAGAAATTATTGCTTTCGTGTCTTTATATCGTCCTGGCCCGATGGATCTGATTCCTGACTTTATTTACCGTATGCATGGTGGCGAGTTTGAATACTTACATCCATTACTAGAAAGTGTCCTTGAACCGACATACGGCATTATGGTGTATCAGGAACAGGTAATGCAGGCAGCGCAGTTCTGTGCTGGCTATAGCTTGGGTGGCGCGGATTTACTTCGTCGTGCCATGGGTAAAAAGAAAGTCGAAGAAATGATTAAGCACCGTCAGATCTTTACTGAAGGTGCTGCAACCAAAGGTATTGATGCAGATACGGCCAACCATATCTTCGATTATATGGAAAAATTCGCAGGCTATGGTTTTAACAAATCCCATGCCGCAGCCTATGCCCTTGTTGCATATCAAACCGCTTGGTTAAAAGCACATTTCCCTGCTGAATTTATGTCAGCAGTGATGACCTCGGAAATGCAGAATACCGATAACGTGGTGTTCTTGATCGATGACTGTCGTATTAATGGTCTTGAAGTCTTGCCACCTTCGGTCAATATGTCTTTATATAATTTCCATGCCAGCGATCCAAAAACCATCGTCTATGGTTTAGGTGCGATCAAGGGTGTCGGTGAAGCTGCCATGCAGTCTGTGATTGACTCACGTATCCAAGATGGCCCATATAAAGATCTGTTTGACTTCTGCCATCGTATTGACCTAAAAAAAATCAATAAGCGCACGCTTGAAGCATTGATTCGTGGTGGCGCATTGGATTGTTTAGGATTAGAGCGCGCTAACTTGATGGCGCAATTGCCAGAAGCTGTACAAGCGGCGGACCAAGCCCGCACTAACCGCGAAACAGGGATGATGGATTTATTTGGTGAAGTTGAAGAAGTTCAGCGTAAACCTTCTAAACCTGTTAAACCGTGGTCTGATGAAGTTCGTCTTAAAGGTGAAAAAGATACTCTTGGGCTTTATCTAACAGGTCATCCGATCGATGTGTATCGATCGGAGCTAAAAGCCTTTATTTCACAGCGCATTAATGAGCTTACGCCTACACGACGTGGTACCACTACAGTATTTGCAGGCCTAGTCGTCGATGTTGCCAACTTCCCGAACCGCATGATGGTGACGCTCGATGATGGTACTGCACGTATTGAAGTGTCTGCGAATCACGAACGTTTTAACCGCTTCAAAGATGTGATTCAAAACGAAAAAGTGGTGGTCATTGAAGGTGAAATTTACGAACGTGAAGGTTTTGATCGGCCAATGGGTCGCTTAACTAAAGCCTTCAGCTTGAATGAAATCCGTCAAAAACGTGCCAATGCCATTCAAATTAAATTAACACCTGAACATTTTAGTAAAACGCTATCACGCGACATCCAAAATATTTTACTGCCTTTTTGCAATGTCGATATGTGTACGCATATACCTGTGCAGTTATATATAGACTATCCATATGCGACGGCCGACATTCATTTGGGCTTAAACTGGAAAGTTGCCCCACTAGATGAATTACTGTCTAAGCTGCGTGACTACTTCGGTAAAGAATCTTTGCATGTCGAATATCATGTCAAATCCAAAGCTGCCAAAGCGGTAAGTTATGAACAAGCCTCTATTCCTGCGCAGGTTCCGCCACCGCCAGATGGGATGAGCATGGATGATGCCATGGATTTATACCAAGCAGAAGCCAATCAATTTTCTTAAAGTTTAAACGCTGTTTGAACTGCTTTTTTAAATAAACATATTGGAAATATCATGAATCAAACTGACAATGCTGCGGTTTCAGCACATCTCTCCCATGTGCGTATTGTCATGGTGAATACAACATTACCCGCAAATATTGGTAGTGCATTACGTGCCATGAAAACCATGGGACTTTCAAAGTTGGTCTTAGTTGCACCGAAGACTTACCCGCATCCTGACATTAATGCTTTGGCTGCCGGTGCTGTCGATTTAATTGATCAAATTGAAATCGTTGAATCACTAGAAGATGCCATTAAAGATTGTCATATTGTCTTTGGTACTAGTGCGCGTAGTCGTACCATCCCATGGCCATTACTTGATGCTCGCCCTGCTGCCGAAATGTCTCTCAAAGCGGTCTGTGAACAACAGCAAGAAATTGCCGTGGTGTTTGGCCGTGAAGACCGTGGTTTGACCAATGAAGAATTGGCAATGGCCAACTACCACGTCACTATTCCAGTAAATACTGAATATGGCGTATTGAACGTTGCCCAAGCGATTCAAGTCATTTGCTATGAAATGCGCATGGCCGCCCTTGCACATACCGAGTTAACGGCAAATCCTGATGCCAATATGCATGTTACCGATGACATCGATATGGAATGGGATGAACCTTTGGTGACCCATGAAATGATGGAACAGTTCTACCCGCATATTGAAAAAATGCTGGCAGAGATTGAATTTATGGATCCAAAAAATCCAAGATTATTACCTTTACGCTTGCGTCGCCTATTTGGACGTATACAATTAGATCGTATGGAATACCACTTATTACGTGGCATCTTTAGCCGAGTACAGGCTTTAAATAACGGAACATGGAAAAAATCTACAGACAATGAGGATCAATCTAATGCTTAAGCAGCTCAAAGAAGATATACAGGCTGTATTCGCGCGCGATCCTGCTGCACGAAATACGCTCGAAGTCTTAACCACTTATCCAGGAATTCATGCCTTGATCATGCATCGTATGGCACATGAACTTTGGAAAAAAGAGTGTAAAGGCTCAGCTCGTCTATTGTCTTCTTTTAGCCGCTTTGCCACAGGCATTGAGATTCATCCGGGTGCGAAAATCGGTCGTCGTTTTTTTATTGACCATGGTATGGGTGTGGTAATTGGTGAAACTGCTGAAATTGGTGATGATGTCACCCTTTACCATGGTGTGACCTTAGGGGGTACAACATGGAACAAAGGCAAACGTCACCCCACCTTGGAAGATGGCGTAGTGGTTGGCGCTGGTGCAAAGATCTTAGGCCCATTTACGGTAGGTAAAAATGCCAAAGTCGGTTCAAATGCCGTGGTGACCAAAGAAGTTCCTGCGGATACTACCGCAGTGGGTAATCCAGCACGCTTTATCACGAAAGATAAGCCAAAAGATGAAGCCGAAACACGTCGTCGCGATTATGCAGAAAGTATTGGTTTCCAACCTTATGCTGCAACGCAAGACCAAACCGACCCGATGTTAGAAGGTATGCGTGTATTGTTAGATCGTATTCAGCACAATGAAAAACGTATGAATAATTTGTGTCAGCGTTTGTCTCTACTTGACCCAACGTTCAAAAAGCAACAGCTCAATGAACAACCTTTTAGTCAGGAAGAACTTAAAATCATTGAAGATGTGCGCCGCGAATGCGAAGCTCAAAGTAATCAATCTAAAGCTTAACCAAAAGCAATCATAATAAGTTGCCTTTAACTTGCATGTTGTTCAGAGTTTTTTTAGACTGACCAACATGCTTTTTTGTATAAAATAAATTAATGGATGAATCATATGACGCTTAAGCCCTTGGCAGTTGCTTGTATTGCTTTAACCCTTGCCGCTTGTGGAAGCGCCCCAACTAAAAATAATGCTCCTAAAGATGCCATGATTTTTGTAGAGCCTGAACTGACTCCACCGTTCTACGCACTCAACCCATTTAACTACGATGCACCACCTCCTTTTGAATTAAATTTACAAAAAGCTGCAGCACAGCCTGTGACTAAGATGGTGGTAACTAGCCCGACCGACCCATCTAAACAACTGACACTTGAAGAAAACCGTCTGATTATTCCAATTGTAGACAGCAAAGTACGTTCAATGAAATTTGCTGCTTTAGCGGGTGATAATGAAATCGACATTACTGAAATTGATGATTTCTTACAGCTCGTTGAAGGTAAAGCACGTCACTATCCACCTCGTTTTGTTCAACGCCAAGAACGTAAAGGGTTTGAACTTAAACTTAAAGAAGTGACGCAAAAATTAGATACCCTTGCATCTAAAGATAACGCTTCTTTTGATGTTTTAGTTCGTGCATTTAAAGCCAGTGTGATGGCACGTAACCTCGACTTAGGTTCTGTATACACCACTAAATCATTAACTTATGCACAGCGTATTTTAAAAATCAACCAAGATGATGCTGAAGCAAATTTCTGGTTCGGTTTCGGTTTATCTGAAGGTGGCGGTCAACGTGAAGCGATTCCATACCTAGACAAAGCGATGAAAGCGGGTGTTCAAGAAGCGTATCTTTCTGCAGCAAATAACTACATTGCGATGGAACAAAAAAAGAACGCCATTCAGGTTTTAAAGAACTATAAAGTGAAATACCCACAAGAAGGCGAAGTCGCTGACCGCTTAATTCAAGAAATTGAAAAGCAAGGCCGTTGGAATGTTTGGCAAGTTCTAAATCCACCTAAAGCTACATCTTAATTGTAACGATTTAGAAAATTCTTTTGAAAAAAGACCGTTTTAACGGTCTTTTTTCATTTAAGGCGAATTGAAAATCCTGACAATTATCGTATGATTTGAAAATATTCAACCCAATGTGCGACCCCTTTATGCAGCTAAATACTAAAACAATACTGCTCCTTGGAATCATGAGTACCAGCGTACTGAGTGGATGTCAGGTCGTCAGTGTCAAAAACCAAAAACTCAACGTTTCTATTGCCAATGAACGTGAAAGTATTATTTCTCGAAACAAACTCAGCGAAGCCAGTTTAAATGTCTTGTCGATGACAGGTCGTGAAGCCAAAGCGTGTATAGAAGACCCGAAAGCCTGTGTTGATGAACTACAACAGATCCCTCAAATTCAAGATGAACAATTATTGTCTACGGCAAGTGAATTATATTTAGCCAAAGCCATCGAATATGAGTCTTCTTCAGCCTGTAAATTAGGTCTTCTCAGTAGCCACAAATCAGAAGAAAAACAAAAAATTGAACAAGACACTTATAACAAATGTTTAGATCAACAGCTGACGCTACTGGATAAAAGTATCCGCTATAGCTATGCCTATATGTTTAAAACCAAACGTGCGCCTGCTGACCGTATTTTTGATAACCGCCAAGTTCAAATCCGAGATTTCTATAATCAAGGGATTGCCAAACTGGTCAGCAGCTATGCGCTACGTTATAAACCGCAAGAAGTCACCCAACAGATCAAAGTCGGACAAACCACCTATCATATTGACTTCAGCCACTATCCTGAACTCAAAAATCGTAAAATTGAACAATTGATGTCAACCTATAACCTTAACTTCTCAGGTTTACGTTCAATTACCCGACGAGATGGTTTTGGCTCCGAATTTCTTGTAGTTTTACCCGAAGAACATACGATTGAAACAGGCAAAGCAAAATATATTATCAACCCGATTGATTTTAAATATCCGTCTGGTTCAAATCCTAATATCCATCAAGCGCGCTATTTAGCTGCAACCTTAACGGCTGAACCACTAAGCGCTACAACTACAGTTGATCAAATTTTGAATCAACATGAGTTTCAAATTAAAGCTTACGATCCGTATAAATATGAACAGGTCAATATTGCCAATAAAAACTATGCGCTTGCTGCCAATTTTTCTGCTCCATATGGTCTTTGGTTAGCACAAAATAACTTGGGTAAGGCAGCTTATTTATCACTGATTGACCGAGATGAAAAACTGACGATGCCGCATCTCTACATGCTTGAACCATATAATCCTGACAAGAAAGTTATCGTCTTGGTACATGGCCTTGCTAGCAGCCCTGAAGCATGGATTCGTCTGACTAACGATATTATGGGCGATTCAGTGCTACGTGAACATTATCAAGTGTGGCAAGTCTTCTATTCAACGAATATGCCGATTATTGAAAGCCGCTTCCAAATTTATTCCATTTTGACTCAGACCTTTAGCAAAGTAGACGCCAATGCCGCAGCTAAAAAAGATGCTGTTCTAGTCGGTCATAGTATGGGCGGCATTATTGCACGACTACTGGTCAGCCAAGCCGATACCACGCAAGCAGCTTTGAAAATGATGAATTCACGTCAATTAAATCAGTACCGAAATATTCCAGTCGTGAAGCAGCGTATGGTAATTGACGATATTCCAAATTTCAGCCGTGCGATTTTCTTGGCTGCACCTCATCGTGGGACTGAATATGCAGATCGCTGGTTTACCAAAGCTGCTCGAAAAATCATTAAACTTCCAGGCGCTTTCTTATCGGCCATGGGTGATGTCTTAACCCAAGAAGAAGACCTGAAAGATTTATTCCGTGAAATCGACCATGGCTTAATCCAAAATGGACCAAGTGACTTAAGCCATCAATCTAAATTTATTGCGCTCACTGAAGATATTCAGCCGCGTAAGGGTTTGAAGTTTCATTCAATTATGGGAAATAACACCAACAGTCAAGATAAAAATATTATGACGGATGATATTGTACCATACACTAGTGCTCATCTAGAGGGTGCTGTTTCAGAAAAGATCATTAAAGGTGGTCATTCAATTCAAGAAACCCCAGAAGCTGTACTCGAACTGCGCCGTATACTACGATTGCATTTGATTGAACTTGGCCTCTATAAACCATAATCCAATACAGCATTTAATTTGATCTACATATTTTAAAACCGATCTCAGGATCGGTTTTTTTCATTTCTGCATTTACTTGAATATGCCAATATTCACATAATTATTATATAAGCCTTTATTTTTTAATCATTTTAAAACTAAAAATCACTTGTTAAATTTTATACAAATCTTATATTAGAGATAAATACGGGTTAAATATAGACAAAAAAGTTGTGCACATATCCTAAATTTTTTATGAGCATATCGAATTATGAAATTAAAAGGCTCAAAGTTACTTCATCGGGATGAAATTGAGGGTTTAATCAAAACTCGATTAAATAAAGTTTATTTTACGCCAAATTTAGAATCCATTTATCAGCCGCTCTACCGTGATGAAGCGGCGAAAGAATTTCGTTTTCGCGGGATCATTATTTTTCTCCTGTATGCCCTGTTATGTTCGGGGATTTATCAAGTGATCCCTGCGGGTCATGACGCAGTTTTATGGATTTCTCTGTACATTTGGGTGGGGATTATCATTCTGAGTGCATGGGTTTTATCTTTTATTCCGCGTTTAAACCCTTATTTTGATGCTTATACTTGTCTAGGTTCGATGTGCGCTGTTGCGATCACATTTATCATCATTACTATGATTGGTAATTATCACAATGATGCGCTATTACATGCTGCCATGATGTATGCCGTGGTCATCATCTATGCCTTTGTTGGTATGCGTTTTTATACTGCCGTGGTTGCGGGTTGGTGCGGTGGCTTGATTGGATACATCATTACTAAAGCTTTTGATTTTCAAATTGACTGGACGTTCTTAAATCGTACCTATACCTATAGTAGCTTTCTGGGTATGGCGATTGCCTATGTAATTGACCGTCAACACCGTGAAAACTTCTTACAAAATTGTATTATTGAACTGCATCAAAATGAGATGCAAAAGCAATCTGAACAATTGAAAAAAATGACAGAGCATGACCCACTGACTGGGCTAGCAAACCGTCGTCCGTTATAAGGAGCTTTAGAACAGCTATGGCATTATGCCCTACGCCATCAAAAGCCTTTAAGCATCATGGTGATCGATATCGATTTTTTGAAAATTAAAATGATCATTTAGGACATCAGGCGGGTGATATCTGCCTGACCCAAATTGCAGAGGTTTTATCTCAAATCACCAATCGAAGTGGTGAGTTAGCCGCGCTATGGTGGCGAAGAGTTTTTACTCCTCTTTCCGATGTTAACTGAAGCTGAGATTGCACCTTTGGCAGCAGATTTATTACACCGTATTCAATCACTTGAACTTCCACATCCAGCCAGCCATATTTCCAAATTTGTAACGATTAGCATCGGCACGGCAACGATCATTCCATCTGAATCTGATCAAATTCAAAAATTTATATTGGCTGCCGATCAAGCGATTTACCTTGCTAAAGGCAGCGGTCGCAACCAATATCGATTAGCTCAGGCTGAAGCGCAGCTAGATGTTTGAGTCAGTCTATCGCTTTGTGAATTTATCCATTGTTGAATTTACACACAGACTTTTTAGCGTTTATAAATAATATTTTGACTGCTTTTTTTACATGCAGACAAACCTTTTCTGGCATTTTCCTGTCACTTTTTTTGCTAGAATCAGCAACACGATTTGTTAACGTACACCTGTGGTTTTGAATGAAGAGACAAAATAAATATAAGGACTTTTTCTAAATCCAATTTTCATCAAAACAGTGTTTTTCGTTTAGCAGCGCACAAATTTTTATTTTAAGGTATTTCGTTTCATGCAAGCTGATAATTCCAAAGTTGACCTTTCAACCCTGACCCCGATGATGCAACAGTACATGTCAGTCAAAATGCAAAATCCGCATTCACTGATGTTTTATCGGATGGGTGATTTTTATGAGCTCTTTTTTGAAGATGCGCATAAGGCAGCAAAACTTTTAGGAATTACACTAACACATCGTGGTAAAGCCAATGGTGAGCCTATTCCTATGGCGGGTGTCCCATACCATGCAGCTGAAGGCTATTTAGCCCGCCTTGTAAAAAAAGGGGAAACGGTGGTGATCTGCGAACAAATTGGTGAGGTAACTGGCAAAGGGCCGGTTGAGCGCGGCATTGTTCGTATCATTACACCGGGGACATTAACGGATGATGCACTAATTGCCTCTCATCAAAGTTCAAATTTAGTCGCGATCTGCTTACAACAAAATCAGATCGGGATTGCTTTACTAGACCTCAGTGCAGGTATTTTCAAAGTTCAGCAAATGGACTATCAGCTGGAACAATTAGCAATCGAACTTTCACGTTTAATGCCGAGCGAAATTTTGATTGATGAAGATCTTATTGATCCGAATATTGTCGAGCAAATTAAACGTCAATTAGACTGCCCTGTCACTAAACGTCCAAACGTCGACTTCAATTTAAATAACGCGCAAAAAACGCTGTGTGACCAATTTGCAGTTGCCACACTTTCAGGTTTTGGTATTGACCATTTACCTTTGGCGAAAGCTGCCGCAGCGGCTTTGATTCACTATGCAAAAGTGACTCAAAAAACTGCTTTACCACATATCCGCAGCATTCAACTCGAACAAAGTAGTGATTTTGTGGCGCTCGACCCCGTCACTCGTCGTAACTTAGAACTGCTTGATCCCCTATTTGAACATGGTACTTCCCTGTTCCAACTAATCAATGATTGCCAAACTGCGATGGGTGGCCGTCTATTAAGTCGTACCTTAATGCAGCCTTTACGAGATACCGCTTTATTGGATGCACGTTTAGATGCATCACAAGCGATGCTGCAAGGCTATCATGAGTCTCCGATCCGCTTAGTTCTCAAAGAAATTGGTGATATTGAACGTGTGCTATCTCGTGTAGCTCTCGGCAGTGCTCGTCCACGAGACCTTGTTCAGTTACGTCAAACTTGTGCACAAATTCCCTATCTTCGACATGCACTTGAACCGATCATTCAGTCACACCAATCTAAGCTGATCGCTCAGTTAAATGATGAAATGGGTGATTTTCACGGCTTACATGAGCGTCTTATGTCTGCCATCGTAGAAAACCCGCCAGTGCTTTTACGTGATGGAAATGTGATTGCCGAGGGTTTCGACACTGAACTTGATGAACTGCGGAAAATTCGTGACCATGCGGGACAATTCCTCATCGATCTAGAAATCAAAGAACGTGAACAAACCGGCATTGCAACCTTAAAAATTGGCTATAACCGTGTCAGTGGCTACTATATTGAACTAACACGCGCACAAGCTGAGCAAGCACCTGATCATTATATTCGCCGCCAAACCCTTAAAAATGCTGAACGCTACATTACCCCTGAGCTGAAATCCTTTGAAGATAAGGTGCTTTCGAGTGAGTCACGTGCATTAGCGCGCGAAAAAATGCTTTTTGAACTATTACTCGATGAATTACGTGCAGATATTGGCAACTTACAAATGATGAGCGCCGCTATAGCGCAAATTGATTTACTGGCTAATTTTGCCCATCAAGCTCGATTACGCAATTGGTCACGTCCGGAATATAGCCCTGAAGTTGGGATCAAAATCAAAGCCGGACGTCACCCTGTTGTGGAATCTGTGAGCAAATCGGCATTTACCCCAAATGATACCAGTTTGGACTTTAATCACCGTATGGCGATTATCACAGGGCCAAATATGGGCGGTAAATCGACCTTTATGCGCCAAACTGCCTTAATCAGCTTATTAGCCTACTGTGGTAGCTTTGTCCCTGCCCAATCTGCCATTTTAGGGCCTATCGACCGGATATTTACCCGTATTGGATCTGCCGACGACTTGTCTACAGGCAAATCAACCTTCATGGTGGAAATGACTGAAACCTCTCAGATTCTTCATCATGCAACCAATCAATCACTGGTACTGATGGATGAAGTTGGGCGTGGTACGAGTACCTATGACGGCTTATCTTTGGCGTGGGCATGTGTACTCGATCTCACGCGTCGTATTAAATGTTTATGCCTATTTGCAACGCATTATTTTGAACTCACCGAGTTAGGCAAAGACGCTAATATCGATAACTATCATGTGACTGCTCGTGAGCTAAATGGCAACCTGATCTTACTGCATAAAGTTCAACAAGGCCCGGCGAGTCAAAGTCATGGTCTACAGGTGGCAAAGCTTGCAGGTATTCCTGCGGCAGTGATCAAAGAAGCACAAAATCGCCTTCGCATTTTAGAAACTCAGCAAAAGCAGCAACTCAATACGGCTGTACAAACCGATTTATTCTCTGCACTAGCAGAGCCAGAAGTCATCGAACGCGTGGTTGAAGTTGAAAAAACATCGCCCGTACTTGATGCCTTAGCAGATTTAGATGTCGATAACTTAAGTCCACGTGAAGCACTACAACAACTTTACGCCTTGAAAGATTTACTTAAGATCTAATTAAGCAGAAACGATAGATAAGAAACGCAAAGAGCACCTATAAAGGTGTTCTTTGCATTGACACCATTCAAACGCGTAAATTAGTGAATGTTTGCTATCTACCACTGCGGCTATTCAGCAATAAATTGATAAAAAAAATTATGTTTTAAAATATTTCATGCTTAAAATGCACATAAAAATATTGTTCGATAAACAGATGTAATTTAATCAGTTTTTTGAGTATGATTCTCATTTATTGTGAAATTTACATAAATTGTTCAGTTTTTAGTGATTTTAACAGCACTGCATATAATAATTATCAATAAAAGGAATTGTTAGTTACCCTATTTTTTGCCTAAAATACACCATTAGTTTATTAGAACCATATTTTTTAGGTAGCTGTCGCCATGACCTTTGTTGTCACTGAAAACTGTATTAAATGTAAATATCAAGACTGCGTAGAAGTTTGCCCTGTTGACTGTTTCTATGAAGGTCCAAACTTCCTTGTTATTAATCCAGATGAATGTATCGACTGTGCGCTATGTGAACCTGAGTGTCCAGCTAACGCGATTTTCTCTGAAGATGAGTTACCTGAAGGTCAAGAAGTATTTATCGAACTTAATACTGAACTTTCTCAAAAATGGCCGAACATCACTCAAATTGGTGATCAACCTGCCGACCGTGAAGAATGGAACGGTAAAGCTGATAAATTACAATATCTTGAAAAGTAATTTTACGCTTTCATGAAAAGATCAGCACATGCTGATCTTTTTTTATACTTAAAGCACACATTTCATTGCAAATTATTCAAATTTTCTCAATCAAATTGGATTAAAATAGAACGAGTTTATAAATAATTGATTTCTATAATGAAGCATTTACTCAAGGGATTATTGTCCGTTGCAATATTCCCTCTTGTTTTCATTGGTTGTACAACTACACCACAAAAACAAGGTCACACTATTACAACTCCCGACGGTAAACGTATTTACATACCTCAAGAAAAAGTGACGACCATCAGACAAGCCCCGCCTAAAGTGGTGCCTTATGCATACAACTCATGGGTCGCATCTGTTGATAATTTACGTCGCGTTCGAGACTATGAAGTCTTTTTAGAGAAAAATGGTGTAGGCAATATCATCCCTTCATTTGAGCTGATGCGTACTGCACGTGATTGGCAAAAATGTGGTCGCTCAGAATTTATGGTGCCTAACCGTGAATTATGGCAAAACCAAATTGCAACCTTACGTGTCTTTAAATATTTAGTTGCGGCCAATATCTTAACGGACTTTGAAGTGACTTCGGTTTATCGTGATTTGCCTTTGAACCAATGTGCCGGTGGTGCAAGTTCATCTCGTCACCTATATAACTCGGCGATTGATTTCCGTATTGGACCTGCGTACCCGCAGCCCGAAGACTACAGTTATATTGAAAATACCAAGTTCCGTTTATGCCAATTTTGGTCACAACACGGGCAGAGTCTCAATATGGGATTAGGTTTATATGCCAGCGGACAAATTCATATTGATACTCAAGGCTACCGTACTTGGGGGCCTGATCACTCAAGTCGCTCATCAATGTGTAATTACTAAAACATTACATCGTCATAGCAAGACCTTTTCGTAGGTCTTTTTTGTACATAAAATATTCAAATATAGAACAATAAATTGCGATGTTGGTGGAAAGGTTTAAAATGCTTGCATCAATCACGAGGTGCGACAACATGCAACAAATGTGGACAGACATTGATGCTTACATCGATTCACATTTAATTCCTGAAGATCCAATATTGACCCAAACACTTCAACATACGGATGAACGTGGCTTTCCTGATCATCTTGCTGTAGCGGCTAATCAAGGCATGCTGCTTCAAATGTTAATCCAAATGAACAAGTGTAAACGCGTTTTAGAACTTGGAACTTTTGCAGCCTATAGCACCATGTGGTTAGCACGTGCCTTACCTAATGATGGTTACATTCTGACCATTGAAGGTCGTGATACACATGCTGCCCTCGGTCAAGAAAATATTGATAATGCAAAGCTTGCACAAACGATAGAACTGAAATGTGGTCGTGCGGCAGATATTTTACGTGCCCTTCCTGAAGATACCGAAGCTTTTGACTTTATTTTTGTCGATGCAGACAAACAGAGCTACCCTGAATATTTAGAATTAAGCTTAAATTTATCTCATTCAGGTACAGTGATTGTTTTAGACAATGTAATTCGTGCAGGTGAGATTCTAAATGCTGAAAACCACAAACCAAGCATTGAAGGTATCCGTGATATGTTCAAAGCCATGCAAAATCATCCGAAAATTTTATCTTGCACAGCACTTCAAACTGTTGGTTGCAAAGGTCATGACGGTTTTGCAATTGCAATCGTTAAATAATTTCAATCGAGGTGTTTTTTAAACACCTCGAATAAAGGTATAAAAAACAATCAATATAATATTTTATTTTAAAAACAATTACTTACAAATACTACACACAGAGTTATCCACAATTTTTGAGGATAACTCTGATTATTTTTAAATCAACAACTTATTATTTATTTACTCGTAATTGTCCGTCTATTAAATCAACTCTGTTCGTTTGCTCAACTTATTTTACAACCAACAATGGAACACTGGAATTTCTGAAAATACTGGTAGTGATACTGCCCAAGAAGAACTGATGGATTTTACTGTGGCTAAAAGCGCCAAGTACGATTAACTGAATGCCATGCTCTTGTTGATAGTCCAGAATATTTTCCGAAACATCGCCATAACGGTATTCTGTCACCACATCGAGACCGGCATTGGTTAAATAATTTTTTGGATCATCCAAGATTTGTGGGTGATCTCCAACATAAACTAAATGACATTGTAAGAGTTTGAGTAGATCACTTTGTGCCACACGCTTCATTAACTCAACGCATTTAGGCGAATATTCATAGGCAAAAATAAAGCGAGTCGGTGGTTTAAACGTTGGTCCTACGGTCATAACTGTACACCTTGCACCACGAATAAAGTTTTCAACATTACTACCCAGCGGCTTATTACGCTCTGCTGAACGTTCACCAACGCGACCAATTAAAACAATATCGTCATCTTGCAAAATATTAAAACTTTGCTCTAAGAAGTCACCCTTTTCCTGAATATGGGTGGTTTGAATCCCATGCTTATCTTGGATCATTTCAGAAATGTGTTTGAGCAAGTTATTACTATAATCTAACGCTAAATCACTTTGTTTTTGTTCTAACTCCGCGAGTTCTTTTAAGAGCATGGCATTACTTTCAAATCCAATCACGCCACTGATTTCACCTAAGTGATAACTTGCCGGATAGTAATCAAGTATTTGCAGTAAAACCAACTCACGGTGAGTTTGTTTAGCAACCCAAGCAGCAGCATCAGCTAGTGCATTAATGCATGGAGAAGAGTCGATACAGGCGATAACTCGTTTCATGATTAGCCCTCGTTTTATTATTGCTTGGCTATAAAATGTTGTTTGTTATTTTTAACTTATCACAACTCTGTTTCACTGTGCATGCAATTGTGTAAGCATAAAAAATATTTATGACGTATTTGGCGATTATTTATTCACGATATCGAATGAATTTTGCAGGATTTCCAGCAATGATTGCACGCGCTTCGACATTTTTCGTCACCATACTGTTCATACCGACTACAGCCTGCTCAGCAATGTGAATGCCATCCTTGATTCCAACATGCGCACCTAGCCAAACATCACGTTCTATCTCAATCCCTTGTGATCGTACAGCTTGCTGATAGATCGGTTGATTGACATCCATTCCATGATCAAAAGCATATAAATGGCAATACGCCGCCATACGGACTTGATTGTGAATTTTGATGCCCACGCGCCCACCATCTAAAATACAGTGATGATTGATCGCCACTTCATTGCCAATTTCTATTGGGCCATGCAGGGTGCAATCCGCCGCAATAAAGCTGTTATCTCCAATGACAATCTTACGTCCCGGTTCGGCAAAAATATGAGCCAATGGCGATATAAAACAGTTTTCACCAATTTCAACAGTTTCCATCGATTTGAGATAGTCTTGATATTCCTGTTGCCAAGCTTCGGCCCAACCACGATTTTTCGGTTTGAGTGACCAATACAACCAAGGCATATAATTCAGACGATGCTTATGTTGCTCTCGATATTTCAATAATGGATCTTGTTCATTCATCTTCAGCAGCCTCAACGATATGCAATTGTTCACGTCCGCGAGTTACATCTTGAATCTTTAACTGTAGCGGTTGGATTTGATGAATTTGCAATGATGCAAGTACATTTACGCCCTGCGCTGTATAGTCTTCCTGAAATTCAATTTGCTGCTGATTGAGTTCGTATTGGAAAATTGCCCATTCATTAAACTGACAACTAAATTGCACTTTTTTCTTCTCAATTAGTTCAATTTTTTCAGCTTGTAAAAGGCATTGACCTGCACAGCCACCATAGGCACGTACCAATCCCCCTGTCCCGAGCTTAATTCCGCCATACCAACGATTAACCAAGACCAACACGTTGGTTAGGTCATTCCCTTCTATGGTTGCTAGAATGGGCCGACCTGCTGTGCCTGAAGGCTCACCATCATCATTAAAACGTACGGTATGTCCAATTTTCCATGCCCAACACTGATGTGTTGTTGAGATATCTTTATGGGCTTCGAGAAATTCTTTAACGGCTTGTTCATTTTCCACAGGAACTGCGATGGCTTGAAAACGACTTTTTTTAATGTTTTCTTCATATTCAAACTGTGCGGCGAGTGTAAATGGCATAACGTCTTTAGATCCTGTATCAAAGGATATTATAGCGTTTTTTGAAAGACTTACATCCACAAAAAAGCCCCCAATGCTGGAGGCTTGATTGGCACTGCGCTATTAACGTTCGCGAAGTGCTTCTTTTGCTTTATTGAATGGCTTGATTAAGTACTCAAGTACAGTTTTCGAGCCGGTACGGATATCAACTGTCGCCACCATACCCGGAGTGATACTAAAACTTTTACCTTCTTTATTGCTTAATTTATCACTATCTGTACGGATATAAACACGATAATAGAACTGATCTTGTTTCACTTCATCACGTAAAGTATCTGGTGAAATGACGGTCACTTTACCTTTTAGACCACCATAGATCGAATAGTCATATGCCGTAATTTTCACTAAGGCTTCTTGACCCGGACGAATAAAAGCAATATCTCGCGGTGAAATACGTGCTTCTACCAAAAGCTGTTCATCCAAAGGTACAATGGTCATCAATTTACCATTTTGCGGAATCACACCGCCCAATGTCATCACATCAATCTCTTTGACCACACCACGAACTGGAGATTTAAAAACGGTACGGCTGAGTGTATCTGATTTGCCTTTCACCACTTGTTGCTGTGATTCAATATCAGTATTGGCTTTCGACAATTCTTCCCGTGATTTTACCAAATATTGGTTACGGACATCATTTAACTGATTTTGTAAGTCATTCGCTGAACGCTTTAAACGAAGTACTTCAACTTCACTTGCTGCCCCTTTAGCAACGAGCGGTTCAGTCATGGCCAATTCTTGTTGAACTAACACCAATGCCTGTTTTAAGCCGGCAACAGATTCTTCCAAGTTTGCACGACGTGAATGATATAAAGCTGTTTCTTCCTTCACTAAAGCTGGAATCTTTTGAACATCTTCAGGAAAGGTTAATGGTGTACCATTCACTTCTGCACGTAAACGTGCTGCTGTCGCACGTGATGCCACAAGTAAAGACTCGGTTTCACCAACATTTGATGCGAAGCGTGTTGGATCGAGTTGCGCAAGGACTTGACCTTGTTCAACAATTTGACCTTCCTTCACATTCAACTTGGTTAAAATACCTCCCTCAAGCGACTGAACAATTTGTTCTTTCGAAGATGGAATCACTTTACCTGTCCCTGTAGAGACTTCTTCTAATTTAAACAACCAAGCCCAAACTAAAAGGATTGCCAGACCAATCGTAATAATCCAAATGATTAAACTCGATTTCGGTAATGGTGGCTCTTTAAAGCTGACTTTGGTCGAGCGTTGTATTTCTTGTTTATTTTCTCTCATGATTTAAGCCCCAGCTACTTTTTTCTGAGCATTCTGATTCAGAATTTGATCACGAGGCCCATCCATGACAATTTTACCTTCATTCACCACAATAATGCGGTCAACCAACTCAAGTACCGCACGGCGATGTGTTGCCACCACCATAGTTCGGTTTTGTAAATAACCTTTTAAATGATCGATCAACTGCTTCTCAGATACGTCATCAATGGCTGCTGTAGGTTCATCAAGCAATAAAATATTGGGTTGACGAATCAATAAGCGTGCAAGCAACAAAGCTTGGCGTTGACCGCCAGAGAAGCCTACACCACCTTCTAAAATGATATGGTCTAGCCCTTCTTTTTTCTCTTGAACAAAGTGAATTGCACCCGTAATTTTCAGTACTTCAATCAATTGTTCATCAGTCGCCAGCGGAGCGCCCAAGGTCAAGTTTTCACGAATCGTACCATAAAATAACTGTGAATTTTGGTTCAATAGCCCCATATCACGGCGTACATCTGCGGGGTCAATTAAAGACAGCTCAATCCCATCTAATTTAACTTTGCCTTGTACTGGCGTTTGCATACCCGATAACAATTGGAGTAGCGTCGACTTACCAGCACCGTTACGGCCCAAAATTGCGATTTTTTCTCCAGCCTTAATTTCCAGTTTTGGAATTAAAAGACTTGGACGTGGATCATCTTCACCATACTTAAATGACACACCATTGAGTTCATAATGACCATTAATTGATGGTCGATGAATAAGGTGAGAATAATCCGGTTGATCGACAGGTTTCTTCATGAGTTCATCAAGACCTGCTTTCGCCACTTTAGCCTGTTGTAAACGACCTAATACCCCAGCCAGTGCAGAAATTGGTGCCAACATTCGTGAGGACAAAATCGAACAAGCCACCAAAGCACCTGTGGTCATTTCACCTTTCATCACAGCAAAACAGCCGACGAGTACAACGATTGCAAATGTTAGACCCTGAATTTTTTGTGTCCATGCCGACATTAAGCCCACGATTTTACGTTGACGCATGCTGACATCAGCAGATACTTCATTCATGTGGTTCCATTGGTTTTGGAAGCGTGATTCCGCACGAAGTAATTTGATATCTTCCATGCCTTGCACAGATTCAACCAATAAGGCATTACGAATCGAAGACTCGCGCATACCCATTTGTGCAAGTTTAGCCAATGGTTTTTGCGCCAAAATCCCTGGAATAATCATCAAAGGAACAACCAACAGCATGACCCAGAATAGATTGCCGCCAATTAACCAGAAGATGAACAGGAACAAGAAGAAAAACGGTAAATCGGCAATCGCGGTAACAGTCGTCGAGGTGACCATCTCGCGCACCCCTTCTAATTCACGAATCTGTGAAATAAAAGTACCTGTAGATTTTGAGCGTTCGCTATTTTTAATTCTTAATGCATGACCAAATACACGATCGGAAATTTTCAAATCGGCACGTTTACCAATAATATCCGATAAATAAATTCGTGAAACACGTAGTGCAAACTCAAATATCGCTGCAATTAATACCCCACCTGCAAGTACCCATAAGGTTGGCACAGATTGAGATGGAATGACACGGTCGTACACGTTCATTGAGAACAAAATGGTGGCAAGGGCCAAAATATTCGCCATTAATGATGCAAACATAATGTCGATATAACGCTTCCAGTCTTTTAAAACAATCGACCAGAACCAATTTTTTTCAAACGGTTTGATGTATTCATCGACACGTGCATCGGGTACAGATGACTCTGGACGCAGAATATAAATATTGCGAACACCATGGCTCAATCGCTCAATAGAGAAGACTTGAGATAGGCCTTCATCACCGCTTAGTTGAACACTGGCATTGCCGTCTACGTCGATGCGTTCTACCACACCCACTTCACCACTGATGAACTCGACCAATACAGGTAAGCGCCATGGATTAAGTAGATTTATGTCGTATTTGTTTTTACGAACACTTAATCCAATTTGGCGTGCCATCACTGCGACCAGTTCATCGGCATTTTTGTGTTGATCCCAATCCAACTGCAACCGTATACGTTCTTCAGAGGGTTCAATTCGATAATGCTTTGCAATATTCATAACCGCTTGTAGCCACGGTTGATAATTTATTGTATTACTCATGGCTGAACTTCAAACCCCTGAATAGATATATTATTAAGTTCATAAATATTTCGTGAACGTCCTGTCACTTGGATGTACTGCGCAAGTGCTGAGTAGATATCATATTGTGATGTCACAATTTCTTGTGCGGCACTATGTATGGCTTGCTCTGCATTCAGTAGATCGACAACCGTTCGAGTTCCTAATTTATATTGTTCTTGATACAGTTCTTTAGTTCTTACAGTTGTTTCACGACGCTGCACCAATATCGACATTTGACGCTTTTTATTTTCGATTTGTTCTCGAATCATTCGGACTTGATCAATCACATCCAAATAGACTGTATTTACTTGTGCTTTTGCTGCTTCTTCTGCATAGCTAGCGGCACGTGTTTGCGCTGCAATTGCCCCACCTTGGTAAAAATTACTGGTGGCTTCCAACATGATTGAATTATATAAACCATCATCTTCATCATTATTTGGATTACGGCCATTCACCGCCTGACTCAGACTGCCTTTGACATTGAGGGTTGGATAAGCACTTAATTTTGACTGTTGCTTTTGCAATTTGGCAATTTCAACCCCAGCCTGTGCTTTCATCATGCTCGGAATCATCTTGAAGTCCGGATCCTCATATAAAGCCGCTGCTGTTAAGATGCGATCGGGTATCACCCAATTGATCTGACTTACATCAAAACCTAACAAGGTACGAAGTCGCTGTTGGTACTGTCGAAGTTGAGTTTCTTGCACAATTAAATTTGATTCCGCAGCTTCTAAATTTGACTTGGCTTGAATAGGGTCTGCTTGACTACTGATCCCTGCGGTTGCACGTAAGTTAGCAATCTCAGCAATCCGACTCACACCGGCAATTTGCTGCTGCGCAATTTTAGCCACTTCTTGATATCGTTTAATGTTGATAATTGCATTTGCAACATCAAAAGAAACTTCATCTAAATTTACAAGCACATTGGCCTGCTCTTGTAACATTTTTGCTTCTTCAATGCCTACTGCACTTTTGGTTTTACCAAAGTCATATAGCATCTGCGTCGCATTTAAAGACACCAACTGACGTCCACGCTCGCCTTTTGTCAGATCTGCGGTGCTCAATCCACCTGAAATTTGGGGATAATATGCAGCATTCGCAAGGTCAATATTGGCGTTTTGCGATGCGACTGTAGCAATACTTTGTGTGATTTCTGGACGTCTTTGGACGGCGATATGTATCGCATCAATAAAACTTAGATTCTTCGCTACTGTGTTTGGATTATAGCTGCCTTGTTGCGTTCGACCATAAGCAACGGCTGGCATTTCTTGGACACGTGAGGTATCTAAATTATATTTACTGAGTTCTGTGATGTTAATTTTTTCGGCAGAAGGTTTCGGCTTATTAGGTAAAAAAATCTTATCTAATGTCTTTTGAATGGTACTTTGTGCAGTGCCGGTATCTGCTGCATACACTGAACCAATGGAAAAGGGTAATAATAATATACAAAAGAAATTGCACTTATTTTTACGCGGACGCCCAACTTCTGGACCATTCATCTTTCGTAATCGCATGATTTTTGCAGGTCGTATTTTTAGTTTAAAGTATACTGAATTCTTGTTAATTTTTTAGATTAATCGCTCAGTTTTTGTCATTTCAGACAATAACATAAACCCGCTGAATGAAACTAGCGCCATTCAACGGGAAATTTCTTATTTTATTCAATTAAACGGTAAAATCATCACCAAGATAAACTTTACGTACAGTTTCATCCGCAAGGACTTCTTCTGGAGTACCTTCTGCAATCACTGAACCTTCGCTCACGATATAGGCATGCTCACAAATCGCAAGGGTTTCTCGCACATTATGGTCGGTAATTAATACACCAATACCACGATCTTTCAATGTTCGGATAATGTCTTTAATATCACCCACTGAAATAGGATCGACCCCTGCAAAAGGTTCATCGAGCAACATAAATTTAGGGTCTGCAGCTAAAGCACGTGCGATTTCCGCACGACGACGCTCACCACCCGACACACTCATACCAAGAGAATCTTTGATGTGTGTGATTTTAAAGTCAGCAAGCAATTCCGTTAGACGTTGCTGACGTTGTTGCTTATTTAGATCTTTACGGGTTTCTAAAATCGACATGATATTTTCAGAAATCGTTAATTTTCTAAAAATAGATGCTTCTTGAGGTAGATAACCAATACCTTTACGTGCGCGCTCATGCATTGCCAAGTCAGACAAATCAAGATCATCTAAATGAATCTCACCTTTATCCATACGCACTAGGCCAACAACCATATAGAAACTTGTAGTTTTACCTGCACCATTTGGACCAAGTAAACCCACAATTTGACCACTTTGCATGCTAAAGGACACATCCTTTACCACCCAACGCTTACTATAGTTTTTGGCTAAATGTTTAATACATAAAGTTTGAACTTGCGAGGTCTGCTCCATTAATCACGTGCTCCTGGGAAGGACTTAGTGCTTGACGGTGGAATCACGATTTGAACACGACCCGAAGAAGATCCAGATTTATTTGGTGTACCCTCAGCAACGATGTCACCTTTATTCATACTGTATTTCAAGCTATTACCACGAATACTTGCACCATCTTGTTGTAACAAAGCACCACCCGTCATGGTGATAATACCCGTTTCAGCATTGTAGACGATCTTCTGAGCTTGGCCTTTTGCAAAGCCTTTGGCAGGATCAGTTTTTTGTTGGAAATGTGCTGGTCCGCCCGTTGCTGTAATCGTACTGATCTCTTTTTTGCTGTTTAAGTTCGCAACGATTGAGTTTGCCTGCAGCTTCATTGAACCCTGTTCAATGATGACATTACCGGTATACGTCGTAATCCCGGTTTTTTCATTAAACGTTGCACGATCGGCAACCAATGAAATCGGTTGATTACGATCTGAAGGCAAAGCAAAAGCTGCAACTGAACATAACGCCAGTGAACCGAGTAGCGCTGTACGTTTTAGGAAAGTTTTTGCAGTTTTTCGATTAAAATTATGGTTCATACTTTCCTCGAATATTAAAAAATTCGTATTGACCGTCGTTTAAATTTGCTTTTAAACCTTGGCTGACAAATTCGGCTTGTGGTGAAATCACCGTTACAGTCTTGTCCGTTTCTATTTCACGCTTTTTTGGAAAAGCAGTTAGTTCCTCAGTACGAAACTCCATTTGCCCTTCACGCATCAATTTCGTTGCAACCACATTGTCACTCAGTACGACTTTTTGGTTATCATCCATACCATTGGCTTGTTTGGCAAAGAACGTGGCATCGACAGCACCATCTTGATAGGTCGATGCTTTCAGGTTGACCAAATGAGAAGTTTGCTTTTGCAAATCCTGCTCAAGTCGATCGACTTGCGCACGAATATGCAATTTTCCCTGCTCATCAGTCTGCGTCAGGTTAATGTTTTCAGCTGAGTAAGTCATACTTTTCGAAGAGTCCGCCTGAAGCTTATTACCCTTTCCACCGAAATAGTAAAAACCACCGCTTACTGCAGCAATGACCACAGCTGTCACGTATAAAACTTTAGTATCCATAAGCGGAGATTCAATCCAATGACTGCATCAATTTATTAATAAGGTGCACTTGCATATTTTTCAAGTAGTTCCTGGTATACACCTTTAGAGACTAAAAGCATATCGCAAATTTCACGAACAGCACCACGTCCACCCATCGCCTGAGTGACAAGATCTGCACGGCGACGTACTTCTAAATGTCCATTCGGCACGGTCACTTTCATCCCTGCAATAGCAAAGGCTGAAAGATCGGGCCAGTCATCACCCATATATAGGCAATCTGAAGGATCAATACCGAACTGTGCGCAGGCTTCTGTCAAAGCAACGCCTTTGTCTTCACGACCTTGAAACACCAAATCCACACCTAAGTCAGACATGCGTTTTTCAACGATATTACTTTTACGGCCAGTAATAATGATGACTTTGATACCTGCTTTTTGCACTAACTTCATGCCTAAGCCATCACGAATATCAAAAGATTTGATTTCATCGCCGCTATTGGTCAATGTTACAAATCCATCACTTAAAATTCCATCAACATCCAGTACCAGTGCTTCTATGTGACGCGCTTGTTCTAGCAATACATACGATGCCATTTTCTTAATTTACCCCAGCCTGAATCAAATCATGCATGCTGATAATCCCAATCACTTTATTGACATCATCAACAACTACAAATTGTGTAATTTTCTTTTCGTTCATACGTTCTAAAGCATGTACCGCGCGTTCTTCTTGTGAAATGGTCAAAGGATTTTTAATCATCACTTCTGAGACTTTCATATTCACATCAAAGCCTTGCTGTTTATCAATCAAACGACGTAAGTCACCGTCGGTAAAGATACCCAATAAGGTATCGTTTTCATCGACAATCGTGGTGAGTCCCAAACGTTTATTTGAAATTTCGTAGAGAACTTTATTCATTGGTGTCTCTGGCGACACTTTGGGTAAGTCTTCACCTGTATGCATTAGATGTTTTACATGCAATAACAAACGTTTACCCAATGCTCCCGCAGGATGAGAGCGTGCAAAATCATCTGAGGTAAAACCACGTGCATCCAATAATGCAACTGCAAGGGCATCACCTAAGGCTAATGTTGCAGTGGTACTTGAGGTCGGAGCTAGACCCAAAGGGCATGCTTCTTGAATATTACCCAAGGTCAATGCGACATCGGCATTTTGTGGCATTGGGCCTTTATTGTCACCACTCATGGTAATAAGAGGAATGCCCAAATGTTTGATCAATGGCATCAGCATCATAATTTCATCACTCTTACCTGAGTTTGAAATTGCAATGAGCACATCACCTTTAACCAACATGCCCAAATCACCATGTCCAGCTTCACCCGGATGCATGAAGAAAGATGGCGTACCTGTCGAGGCAAACGTAGCGGCCATTTTACGACCGATATGACCCGATTTGCCCATACCAGTAATCACTAAACGCCCTTTGCACTGTAAAATGATTTCGCAGGCTTGGCTAAAACGATCATCTATTTGCGTCGCTAATACTTGTAAAGCATGCTCTTCAATACGCAAAGTTTCTAATGCGACTTTCTGAAAATCGACTTGATTCGGCATATTTGGTGGATTCAAAGTTGTTATACCTTAAGCCGTGAGAGGTGCGCTCTCACTTTCAAAATAAAAAATTTTCACAATTTTATCATATCTATGCAAATAGCACGTTTCCAAATGTATAAGAATTCATGAATTATGCAGAAAAGATGCATTTCTTCTTTTTTATCTTAGGAACAGATAAATTGAATTCAACTCTCAAATGAAATTCAGCCCGAATCAAATGAGCCTTCAACTTCTTTTTCCAGCAGTACAATTACATCAAGCATTAAAAAATATCTGCTTTTTTGGGTTTTAACTTTATGAAAAAAAATGCTTAGGTTAAGATGAGCCATCTTTTGGTAGAAACAATTTGAAGACCTATGCAACCTTTTGTTCTATATAACTCAGAGCAACGTAAAAAAGTAGAATTCGTACCTCGCAAAGAAGGACATATCGACATGTATGTCTGTGGAATGACTGTGTATGACTACTGTCATATTGGTCATGCTCGAGTTATGGTTGCATTTGACTATATTATCCGTTTCCTGCGCAGTCAGGGCTGGAGCGTTAAATACGTTCGAAACATTACCGATATTGACGATAAGATCATTGCCCGTGCCAATGAAAATGGCGAAAGCATTACTGCTTTAACCGACCGTTTTATAAAGGCCATGAACGAAGATGCTGCCAATTTAGGTTGTGCAGCACCTGATGAAGCACCACGTGCAACAGACTATATCGATCAAATGCAGAATATGATTGGTAGCTTGGTTAACAAAGGTACAGCATATCCATCTGCAAATGGCGATGTTTATTTTGAAGTTGAAAAGTTTGCCAAATATGGTCGTCTTTCGGGTCGTAAACTTGACGATATGCAGGCTGGTGCTTCTGAACGCGTTGATGTAGAAGTAGAAAAGAAACATCCTTTTGACTTCGTGCTTTGGAAACATGCCAAAGAAAATGAACCTTCTTGGGCTTCGCCTTGGGGCAATGGCCGTCCGGGCTGGCATATTGAATGTTCAGCGATGTCGACCTGCTGCTTAGGTAACCATTTTGATATTCATGGTGGCGGTTCAGACTTAACTTTCCCGCATCATGAAAATGAAATTGCGCAATCTGAGGCATCTACTGGCGAACAGTATGTTAATTACTGGATGCATGTCGGCTTTATTAATGTCGATGGCGAAAAAATGTCGAAGTCTTTAGGTAACTTCTTCACTATTCGTGATGTGATGGATAAATTCCACCCTGAAGTGATTCGCTTCTTTATTGTGTCATCACATTACCGTAGCCCAGTAAACTTCTCTGACACTGCTTTAAAAGAAGCGAAAAATACCCTTTCCCGTTTCTATCATTCATTTAAAGCTTATCAGCAAGTCTATGGTGAAAAAACCGTAGAAACTTTGGATGATGCTTTAGTTGAGCGCTTTAATACCGCTATGCGTGATGATTTCAACACCGCAGAAGCAATTGCGGTATTGTTTGAAGTCAACAAAGAATTGAACCGTGCCGTAAAAGATGAAAATGCTGAACAAGCGGCTGTGTATTATTCGACATTGCGTCACTTGACCAATATTTTAGGTTTGGTGCAACACAATGTTGATGATTTCCTGAAATCTGATATCGGTCAGGAAGCATTAGGCTTATCAGAAGAACAGATTGAAGATTTAATTCAACAACGTAAAGATGCGAAAAAGGCCAAAGAATTTGCCAAAGCAGATGAAATTCGTCAATCTTTGTTAGATCAAGGTGTTGTCCTTGAAGATACTCGTCAAGGTACTATTTGGCGCCGTGCTGATTAATTGAGCAAACAGAAGCATAGAGAGTTGACAGTTGTGTGAAATTCTCTATAATTCACCTCATTGCGGGAATAGCTCAGTTGGTAGAGCATAACCTTGCCAAGGTTGGGGTCGGGAGTTCGAGTCTCCTTTCCCGCTCCAAAATACGAAAAACCCTCATCGAAAGATGAGGGTTTTTTTATGTCTAAATTTTTCTTCAACGGCTTATTTTTAGATTTATTTACTCATGTTATGCACATGAAAGCCATTTCACATTTTTAAAATAATATTTAAATCTATTCGACGAAGTCTTACATTCAGGGATTGAATACAGGGATTAGCTTTCGGCTGGAGGTACGCTTACGAAACGTTGTTTCTCATTCGGCAAAATGAGATGCGAAGCTTCGCAAGGAAAGTATTTTTCGGTGCAATGGCTTCACTGACAAAACTCATTCACTACTGTTAAATTATTCAAAGTATTACAAAAACATTTTTGAAGAGAAGTCTTCCCATCTCAAACAATTGCAGATGACATTACCGCGTATCTTTACTATTTGAAGCAAAGTACGCTTCTGATGTAACTGCGTCACATCAGTGATTTATTATATTGTAGCGAAGTTAATAGGCCTGAATTATCTTCCAACCATTTAAACTTCCCTATTGCAATATGACCTTTCGCCTACCTGTTAAAAATAATCTAACGAAATGTTCATCTCGGCTATTTTCCTCAATTTTTCCCCATAATTTTCCGTTATTCTTTGCCAAAATTACATTTGGACAACCAAATAATGCACGGCGCGCACACCACACTCAAACTGACCAGCTTAAGTTACGCATTACTTACAATATCAACATCAATTTGGGCCGCAGATACTGTTCAAAATCCGCAAGAATCTGCAGCAGTTCAGCAAATGGAAGCTTTAACATTTGAAATTCCAACAGCAAGCACTAAGCCCAAAGACCCAGATATCAGTGCTGTCGCAAAAACTATTATAAGCCGTGATGAAATGTTGAAATTTGGCGATCAGTCCATCAATGATGCGCTGCGTCGTGCTGCAGGATTTCAACTCCCCGGTGCTGGCGGTGGTCCACGTGGTGGTGCAGGTGCTGGCGGCATGCGTTTCCGTGGTGGTGGTGCACCCGTTTTCTTAATCAATAGTGAACCTGTACAAGGTGGTCCTCGTGGTGGCATGTCAGTTGTTGATAGCATTACGCCCGAAATGATCGAACGCCTTGAAATCACCAAACAACCGAGCGTCGCTCAAGGCTCGGTTGCTTCATCTGCAGTCATTAATATTATTTTAAAAGAACCATTGAATGGCACGCGTTTGAGTGGATCTGTACGAGCTGGTTATGGCCTAACAAAGTCAAATACACGTGAAGAAGAACGCACCAATTTAAACTTTCAAATGGATGGTCGTTCAGACCCGTGGATCTATAGTTTATCTGGGAGCCAAATGTGGAATGATTCAGATACGCTCACCCGCACACAAGATGCAACAGGGACGAAAACTCAAAAACGCATCACCAATCGTGCGTCGCAAATGCTCACCCCACGTGTTGAATATCAACTTGATGATCAACAAAAACTGGTCGCTGAAATGTTTTATCGCAACAATGAAAGCGAAGGCACAAGTGGCTCCCAAGTCCAAAAAGATAAAAATGACAGTATTCGACTCAACACACGATATGAGCGTAAAGACCAAGGCAATTCCGACAAAATTCGCTTATCAATCGAACAGCAAAATGAAACGGAATTAACAGAGTATAGAAATTCTCAATCATATATTGATGAACAAATTAATGAATATGGCTTAGGCTACGACGGTGTCCGCAAGTTCGACTCAAAACGCCAAATAAAATTTGGTACTGATCTACGTAGCAATGAACTTGAAAGCAATATTGCAGAGACCTTGGATGAACAATTGTATGCTGCTTATGTTGAAGGAAGTTGGAAATATACGCCGCGCCAAACCTTAACTCTAGGTGTACGCCAAGAGTGGATTGATCGTTCAGGTTTAGTGGATTATCAAGATCAGCATTTAAGTCCTGTATTAGCACACCGTTTTGACTTTAATGACCAATGGTCACTTCAAACCAATTTGAGTCAGGCTTTTAAAAACCCACGTAGCAATCAATTGATGCCGACGGTTTCAGTTTCTACAGATAGTGATGCAGGGACACTAAACAACCCTGATCGTGGTGGTAATCCTGACCTAAGACCTGAAACTATTAATGCTTACGAAACAACCTTAGGCTATAACACCCCTGCTGGCGGTGTAAATATCACTGCCTATTATCGAGAAATTAATGACTATATCGAAAAATCGATCCTGTCAGAAAATGCTACAGGCGGTCGTTGTGAAACAGGAAATACCGATTGCCGTTTTGTCGAACGTCCTTATAACCAAGACAGTGCAACCACCTATGGTGTGGAAATTTCTGGACGCTATGCACTGAAGCAAACGGAGAATGGCCATTCATTTATGTTGAATGCTCAACTTTCAACTGTACGTGCAAAAATTGAAGAAACTGACGGCTCTGACCGTTTGGCAAGTGATGTTGCACCTTATACCGCAAGTGCTGGTTTATCTTATAACTATCAACCGTGGCGTATTGCAACAAGTGTGAACCTCAATTATACCCCTGAATATACACGTGCGCTGAGTAACGAACCGTACAATCGCACCAGCAATGAACGCGTCAATATGGATGTGAGTTTTACTAAACGCTTTGATCAAAATTGGTCTGCATCGGTGAATGCACGTAATATTCTCAGCTCAGATTATAAAGAAGTGTTAAAAGAACAAAGTTCTGGCGCGCTATACCAATCTCGTATCAATGAAGCAATTCCAAGCTTTATGTTTACCTTAGAAAAGAAATTCTAAACCGTTTATAAGAAACTGCTAAGAGATTTAGACTAAAAAACCGATACGGACAACGAATCGGTTTTTTTATGCGTACACGACCGCAAACTAGCGCTCAATTGCCTTCAACATTTTCGCAATTTTTAGGGTATGTTCCTTCTGCCCTTTTTTCTCTAAGACCTTTTGCTCAACCCACCATAAATATTCAAAAATTTCTGATTCACTTGAATCCTCTTGAATTAATTTAAAAATGTTGGGCAAATAATCATCATATTCATCACGTAAAGCAGGAATACGGCGAATCCCTAACGGGTCCCATTCCTTCAATAAAATTTTATGTATCGCATGCAAGAGACTGGCATCTCGATTATGTTTTGACTGCATACAAGTTCCCTGGCTTATATTTTTTTACTTTTAAAATCAGTTATCTAATTATGTGATGATATTAAAAGAAAAATGAACTGTTGTTTGTCGAAGATTTCATCATACGCATCTCTAAACGCTTTTCCATTGGTTTTTCATCTTTTTTTTATACTAAACCAAAGCTTTATCAAAATATCATGCACTTTTTCTCATAAATTTTGCCAATAAAGCCTTTCGAGAATCCCTTACTTCACAGTACAAAAGTTTTAAATGCTAAGTTCAATTTTCAGACCTAATCATTCAAAGAAAAAAACAATACGCTTCAGCCAACTTCTATATTTATCTCTTTTCGCAATTGTGAAAAATTTACAGTTTTCCTTTTTAATCTCCGACAATTCAAGCTACATTCTATTTTGAAATTTTAATCCTGAAAAATCCCTATGAGTACTGCATTAAACGAAACCATTTACGTCATTCAACACCTTGCATTTGAAGATTTGGGTTCATTGGAAGATGTATTTTATCAACTGGGTTATCGGGTGAGATACTTCGAAGCTGGTATCGATGACCTCAGTAAAGCTATGCAACATACAGGGCTTACCATCATTTTGGGCGGCCCGATCGGAGTTTATGAAACTAATGACTACCCTTTTCTACAAAAAGAAATAGACTTACTTAAAGTACGTTTAGAGAGTAATTTACCGACTTTAGGCATTTGCTTAGGTGCTCAGCTAATTGCGCATGCATTGGGAGCGAAAGTTTATGCAGGTCATAGCAAAGAAATCGGTTGGAGCAACTTAGAACTTGATGCTATTACTCACAATATATTAGCGCCATTAGATCAAGTGCCTGTACTGCATTGGCATGGTGATACCTTTGATTTACCTGTAAATGCACAGTTACTCGCCAGCTCAGCAATTTATCCAAATCAAGCGTTTAGCTATGGGCCCAATATTCTAGCTCTACAGTTTCATATTGAAGCAGAAGCACAGGCCATGGAAAAATGGCTAATTGGGCATACATGTGAACTGCATAAAGCACAAATTAACATCCCAAATTTACGCATGGAAAGCCAACAACATGCACCTCATTTAGAACGTGTTGCTCCCATGATTTTGCAACAATTTTTACAACAGCTTGAGCTTTAAAATAGCTATTAATTTAAAGCTAAATGGCTTATAACAGTTGCACTTCAAAACGTATAAGCCATTAGAATGACTCCCTTACTCAGTATTGCGCTCATCCACTTTTTTGCTCTCATCAGCCCAGGCCCAGACTTCTTTTTCGTCACTCAAAGTGCTATTCGACAATCCAGATCACATGCATTATTTGCCGCATTAGGTATATCACTTAGTATTTTAGTTTGGTCAATTTGTGCAATAAGTGGCTTACATTTTCTATTTCAAAAAATGGCTTGGTTACAACAATGCCTCATGATTTTGGGTGGCTTATATCTTTTATATTTAGGCTCTCAGTTATTAAAATCTGCATGGAGTAAAGACCTCGGCACAATAACGAAACCAACCGAGCAAGCTGTACAGAAAAAATCACCTTTGACGCTGTTATTCCAAGGTTTCTTGACCAATATGGCCAATCCTAAAGCATTGGTTTATTTCACTAGTGTATTTTCCATTGGGATCAGTGCAAAGGTCAGCATTTTTGATCAAAGCTCTTTATTGGCTTTAGTCTTTATTGAAAGTTTGATTTGGTTTGCATTGGTTGCGGTCTTATTCTCAGCACCTAAAATGACCCATTACTATCAAAAATTTAGTAAAAAAATTGACGCCATTACCGGTGGAATTTTCATCAGTTTTGGCTGCCTATTGCTGCTCAATCGCAGTTGATCACACACCAGTTAAATAAGACATAAAAAAGCACCCAAATGGGTGCTTTCTTAACTTAGCTGAGGGAGCTAAATCTTATTTCGCTGCTGCCTTTGCTGTAGATACAGCCGCTTCAGTCGTAATATTTACCGTAATTTTGTCGCCTACATTTGGTACATATGCACCGACACCAAATGCTGAACGATCAAAAGAAGTCGTTGCATTGAAACCAATCGTTTCCGCCTTAGTCATTGGGTGAACGGCTTGCTTGTTCAATACAGCATCCAATACCACTGGTTTAGTCACATTTTTAACTTTTAAATCACCCGTGATTTTGTATTTAGTTTTGCTGATCGCTTGAACTTTTGTACTTTTAAACGTGATATTTGGATATTTTTCAGCATCAAAGAAATCAGCTGTTTTTAAATGATCATCTAATGCTTTGACATTGGTATTTAAGCTCGATAATGGAATCGTCACATTCACAGACGAATTTGCAGGTTTTGCATTATCGACATTAATTGTCCCTTGAATGTCACTAAAGTTTGCAGAAGGCGTTGAGAAACCAAAATGATTCCAAGTAAATACTGTTGCTGTATGAGTAGGATCAATTTGATAGGCAACAGGTTTTGCCATAGAAATTGTTGTAACTGATGCTACCGCCAAACCGATTGTTAATGCTTTAAAGTTCATGTTTTTATCTCACTATCGAATACTATTAAGTCTATAGGTTTTTAGCCGTATTACAGCTTTAAAGATAAAACGTTTTGTTGCATGTTTAGAACGATAGTTTTGTAAAATCTGTAGCAGCATCTATAACCACTCTCAATTATTAAATTTCCCATATATTTCAAATAATTAATAATTTAATTGATCCATGAGTTATTTATCCTAAATTTAGGAAACATCAACCTATCTGAGTCGTAGGTTTTCTAAACAAATCCACTTAAGATTTTTAGACATCATAAAAATCTGAGTACCCAAAAATGACAGAACAATCGCTGGCTATTGAAAAAGCCTTAAATACTAAAATGCCCAAAGATGTCGTTTTGGCATTTCTTATGAATACTTCAAAAGAACTCGTCGAAAATGCAATTCAGCTGCTAGTTGCAGAAGACGCGGCGTATGTTTCCTTAAACTTCAGCAACCCAGAACTTAAACAAATTGAGCCGTGGGCTGGGTCTGGCACAGGCAGAGACATTTATATTTATACCTTTGCCAACGTCGGGACCTACTGGAATATCGACGACTTTCAAATCACGGATATGATCGCTGAAGATGAAACCGTAGCTGTATTTGGTCAATTCACCTACACCTCAGTCTATGCAAAAAATACTTTCACCTCGCCTTTTTCAATTAAAGCCAAAGTTCAAAATGGTTTAATCAGCTATTTCCAATTCATGGAAGATACCTATGCCTCAGCATCATCTTTCCGCGTAGGCGGAGAATGGATCATTCAGCAAGATGCAGACTCAGCTAAAAACTTTAAAGTTTCAGCTTAATACTTAGATGCAGCAGCTCTTCACGCAAGAGCTGCTGTTGATTTGGAATGGCCTTTTACATTAAGTTAATGACAGCGATATTGGATAAACCCAGTTTTTCTCGCGATTTGATCATACAGCTTTTGCGCAGTTTCATTGTCCTGATGCGTAAGCCAATACACACGGTCACACTGCCGCTGATCACAATATTCTTTCACTTTCGCGATCAGCGCCTTGCCAATACCCTGCCCGCGATATTCTTCAAGCGTATATAAATCTTGCAAATAGGCATAAGGCTGCAATGTCCAGCAGCTCTCATGTTCTATGACATGCACGATCCCAACCACTTGATGTTCAATTACGGCTGCAAAGCCATACATATGTTCGCAGTCAGCAGCATTTAACCTGTGCCACGTTCGCTCGGTCACTGCATCCGCCACCTGACTTTTATAAAATTCTAAATACAGCTCCCAGAGCGGCTGCCATTGGCTTTTTGAAATTTCAGTTAAATTTTTAATTTGTATTTGCACGTTCAATGGCTTTTTTAAATGATCACTGGATTTTTATAACTGAAATAAAGCTTTTTGTGTTGAAAACACTGTATTTTATGCGCTCTTTTTAAACATGATGAGTCTTGAAAGAACATTTTCTTATCTGTTTTATAAATACGATAGGCAAATAAAAAGCCCGAAGATTCGGACTTTTTAACCATTCAGCTTATAGCTTTTCAACCAAGATCCGATCTACCTGCTTTAAACCTGTATGCTTTTCATGGTTCTTACGGCGAATCTTAATCACTTTGTCTTCTTGCAAGTCTTGCAACATCAACTCTACTGCAACCATTGCTTCAAGCTCTAAGTCTGTGCCAATCCATTTCTGTTCACCAGCATCCATCAGTACAATTTCATCATTTATCTGATCGTAAAGGCTCATCGTTTCCTCACTTGGGGCAACATTGCACCCGTGGCTGAATACTGCATGAATGAATTAATTTTAAACCAATGCTTTAATTCATTCGTTACAAATCGTTATTTCACAATTAAAAAATATATTTAATCTCTGCAATAAAAAACGCCCCTTCTCTGGGGCGTCTTTTTTACGGTTAATCTTTATGAATTAAGCGGTAATTTCTTTCACTGCAGCAACAACAGCATCAGCTGTGATACCGAAGTGTTGGTACAAGTCTTTTGCTGGAGCTGATTCACCGTAAGTCGTCATACCGATTACACGACCATCAAGACCAACAAATTTCCACCAGTAGTCCACATGCGCAGCTTCAACAGCAACACGCGCACGGATCGCAGCAGGAAGAACCGCTTCACGGTAAGCAGCGTCTTGTTTTACGAATTCTTCAGCACATGGCATAGAAACAACACGTACACCTTCAAGCTGTGCATAAGCATCCATTGCCAATGAAACTTCTGAACCAGTCGCAATGATGATTGCTTTCAATTCGCCTTTTTCTTTTGCAAGTACATAACCGCCTTTCGCAACATCAGCAATTTGATCTGCTGTACGTGTTTGGAATGGCAAGTTTTGACGAGAGAAGATTAACGCTGTAGGGCCTTCTGAACGAAGTAGCGCAGATTTCCAAGAAATAGACGCTTCTACAGTGTCACATGGACGCCAAGTATTTAGGTTTGGTGTACCACGTAAAGATGCAATTTGCTCTACAGGTTGGTGTGTAGGACCATCTTCACCTAGACCAATTGAGTCATGGGTATACACATGAATTACACGCTGTTTCATCAATGCAGACATACGTACTGCATTACGCGCATATTCCATAAACATCAGGAATGTTGCTACATAAGGAACGAAACCGCCATGAAGTGCAACACCGTTAGCAATCGCAGTCATACCGAATTCACGTACGCCGTAATGAACGTAGTTACCCGCTGGGTTAGATTCAACGCCTTCTGCGCCTTTCCATAAAGTCAGGTTAGAGCCTGCAAGGTCAGCAGAACCACCTAGAATTTCTGGAAGCTGTGGTGCAAAAGCTTGAATGGCATTTTGGCTAGCTTTACGAGTAGCGATTGTTTCAGCTTTAGCATTTACTTCAGCAATATAAGCATCCGCTTTTGCTGTGAAGTCAGCAGGAAGGTCACCAGAAAGACGACGTTTTAGTTCAGCTGCTTCTGCTGGATATTTAGCAGCATAAGCAGTAAATGTGTCGTTCCAAGCAGATTCAGAAGCAGTACCTTTGGCTTTTGCATCCCAAGCTGCATAAACATCAGCAGGAATTTCAAATGGACCTTCTGTCCAGCCCAAAGCTTCACGAGTTAAAGCGATTTCATCATTACCAAGCGGCGCACCGTGGCAATCTTCTTTACCTTGTTTGTTTGGTGAACCTAAACCAATAATGGTTTTACAGATAATTAATGTCGGTTTTGCAGTTTCAGCTTTTGCTTCAACAGTTGCCGCACGGATTGCATCTGCATCATGGCCGTCAACTTTAAGTACTTGCCAGCCGTATGCAAGGAAACGCTGTTCTGTATCATCAGAGAACCAGCCTTCTACTTCACCGTCAATCGAGATGCCGTTGTCATCGTAGTAAACAACTAATTTACCTAGACCCAAAGTACCAGCCAATGAACATGCTTCGTGAGAAACACCTTCCATTAAACAGCCATCACCTAAGAAACAGTAAGTGTTGTGATCTACAACTGTGATGTCTTCTTTGTTGAATTGAGCCGCTAAAGTTTTTTCAGCAAGTGCAAAACCTACAGCGTTTGCAATACCTTGACCCAATGGACCAGTCGTTGTTTCGATACCCGGTGCATAGCCCAATTCTGGGTGACCAGGAGTTTTAGAATGCAATTGACGGAAAGATTTCAAATCTTCAATAGACAGGTCATAACCTGTTAAATGCAATAACGCATATTGCAACATAGAGCCATGGCCGTTTGACAATACGAAACGGTCACGGTTTGCCCATTGTGGGTTTGCAGGGTTGTGGTTGAGGAATTCACGCCATACCACATCAGCAATATCTGCCATCCCCATTGGAGCACCTGGATGTCCTGAATTTGCTTTTTGCACAGCATCCATTGCCAATACACGAATTGCGTTTGCAATACGACGTTCGTTAAGCGGGGTTGTCATAGGTCAGAGTCCAAACAAATGGTTTAAAAGAGTAAGATGAATAAGAATTCAAAGATGCGCATATTGTCTTAAAAAAAGCGGAATGGGTAAAGCCTCAGGGGCAAATTTTCGCTAATTATTCCTGCACCACCTGTATTTTGGGCGCTTATTGCTCAATTTCAAGCCTATGCATGTCGTTTATTTTGTATACAGTGACGCTTTTATATGGCGAATCAATGACAGCGCAATGCATATTTAGAGTTTAGTGGCGAAAGCAAACGCTTCGTAATTGATAAAAGTCCAATACATCGAATGGAAATTGTGAATATAAATAGCAGCCAAAGCCGATCCAGATAAATGGCCATTAGAAATATGAAATATGAAATATGAAATATATTCAATAAAAAAACCTATGAATATTTATGAAACTCTAAGAGCATACTCATCCCTGTGAAATCAACACTGATCCAATATCTTCGAGACCCTAGATACAGAACTTTAGATACCACGACATGTAGCAGGTAAATTTCGCTGCGAAATATCATCCGATTGACAATTCCAAGCACCATTTAAATCATCTGGAATATTAAAATAGATCTGCTTTGAGCGAAGAGCAAAATTGACATCTGTTGATTTAAACGTAAAAACCACTGAACACGTTCCTGCCACATCAATAATGTCACTACTCGCAATATATTTGGTACTGATACTTTCATTCAGCGCTGTATTCAAATCTACACAGCTTTGTTCCTCTGAATAATTTTCAATCAGTTTCAATTTATAGGATGAAATCATTGTTAATACTTCAGCTACTTGCGCCCGAGCGACATAGCCATTGTAAGATACAGTAGCAATTGCAGCCAAAATACCGATGATTGCCACCACGATCATAATTTCAATGAGTGTAAAACCAGACTGTTTCATTACGTTTCCCCATTCAACGTAATGACAAATAGGCAATTTGCGTACCAAGCCTCAAAAGCCCGCACTTATTGTGTTTTATTTTTCAAATTAAACGAATAATTGTCGTTTACAGTCATATTCTGGCAGTTCATGATATTCATTATTGATAAATCTCAGGATATTGATTTGATTTTTTCTTATAATTGATTCACTTAAAATGCCACTTTAGGCATTTTAACGCCTAATCACATTGTTGCTTGTGCCAAAACAAAATATCTCAGTTTTATCTCATCATAAAAAATTAAATTGAGAAATCCATTGCTCATATCAATTTTTTAGATGCCTATATCAATTAAAAAGTCATTGAAATGAATTAATTTCATCCAATTTGGTCATGTTAAGCTAGTCCTAAACGCTTTCTCGATGTAACATATTGCGTCTTTAAATTTAACTGTGATAGGACTTATGCGCGAGTACGCTGTATTTACCTCGGAATCTGTAAGCGAAGGCCATCCGGATAAAATGGCTGACCAAATCAGTGATGCTATTTTGGATGCAATCTTAAAAGAAGACCCATATGCACGGGTTGCTTGTGAAACGCTTGTAAAAACGGGTGCGGTTGTACTTGCCGGTGAAATCACAACAACTGCAAATGTTGACTTTGAAGCGATTGTTCGTAATACCGTAAATGGTATCGGATATCATCATTCAGATCTTGGCTTTGATGGCTCAACATGTGCCGTGATCAACATGATCGGTAAACAATCACCTGAAATTGCTCAAGGTGTAGACCGTCAAAAACCTGAAGATCAAGGTGCAGGCGACCAAGGTTTAATGTTTGGTTATGCAAGTCGTGAAACTGATGTGCTTATGCCGGCACCTATTTCATATGCACATCGCTTAATGGAAAAACAAGCTGAACTACGTAAACAAGGCAAACTTGCTTGGTTACGTCCTGATGCAAAAAGCCAAGTAACATTTGCTTATGAAAATGGCATGCCAGTTCGCTTAGACGCAGTTGTACTTTCAACTCAGCACGATCCAAAAATTACCCAAGCTCAATTAAAAGAAGCGGTAATTGAAGAAATCGTGAAAAAAGTGATTCCTGCTGAAATGTTCCATGCAGACACTAAATTCCACATCAACCCAACAGGTATGTTCGTCATTGGCGGCCCTGTAGGTGACTGTGGTTTAACAGGCCGTAAAATCATTGTAGATACTTATGGTGGTATGGCTCGTCACGGTGGTGGTGCGTTCTCTGGTAAAGATCCATCAAAAGTGGACCGTTCTGCTGCTTATGCAGGCCGTTATGTTGCTAAAAACATTGTGGCTGCTGGTCTAGCTGACAAATGTGAAATTCAAGTGTCATATGCGATTGGTGTTGCAGAACCAACATCTATCTCGATCAACACATTCAATACTGCAAAAGTATCTGAAGATTTGATTATTGCACTTGTACGTGAACACTTTGACTTACGTCCATACGGTATTACTCGTATGTTGAACTTGATCCAACCGATGTACCAACAAACTGCTGCGTATGGTCACTTCGGTCGTGAAGGTTCTGATACCGCATTTACATGGGAAAAAACTGACAAAGTGGAAGCGCTTAAAGCATCTGCTGGTCTTTAATCTTAATAGATTAATTTCTCAAAAAAGCCTGCATTGATTGCAGGCTTTTTTATGGCCCGTATGTCCATAACTAAAACATCTAGGATAAAAATAACGAGTGTAAAAAATATTGACTAAAATTTACGCCTAGCTTATTCATAAAACACCAAAATCATTTAAGAACAATATGATGCCCTTTCCATTAGACTTAAAATTTATTACTGCAACTGAAGAACAATTAGGATTTAAGTTTCCAGAAAAATATAAAGCCAAAATGCAAATTGAAAATGGTGGCGAATTCGGCATTAGTTTTTCTAGCGCGGATGAATTTAAAGATGGTGATGACATCGAAGCATGGTGGCTTTTTCCCTTCCAAGACACCAGCGATGTGAAAAGAATAAAGCGTACAATGAATCATCTAGCCGCAGAACATCAATCCATCAGTGAAATTGAAGACTTCCCTGAAAACAGCATTGCTATTGCACATAACGGCGATGGCGATTATTTATTGATGCGTACGATAGACGATACACAATTGGGGGAAGAAATATATTTATGGCGCCATGAAGACAGTGAATTTATCTATCTACTTGTGACTTCAATTGAAGAATTATTTACTCAAAACCCTTAACGCCATAAGCAGATATAAAGCCTTTCAAACTACAAAATAAGCTGGATAAAATTACACTAAATCAACAATTTTTGATCAAATATCGAATATTTTTTCAGCTAATATAAATTCAGCCCATGCTACGGGCATAACAAAAAAAGGAAAGATCAAAATGAATAAATTACTTGTTGCTTTAGGTTTGGCTGCAACTGTTGCACTTGTTGGCTGTAATAAAGACAAAGCGCCAGAAACAGGTGCAACAACTGGTGAACACTTAGAAAACGCTGCTGACCAAGCAGGCCATGACATCGCTGATGCAACTTCAGATGCGGCAACTGCGACAGCTACTGCTGTTGATAATGCTGCAACTGCAACTGCGACAGCAGCCGAAAATGCTGCAGAAAATGCTGAAGCTGCTGCACACAATGCCAAAGAAGCAGCTAAAGACGCAACTGCTGCAACAGCAGGTGCTGTTGAACAAGGTGCAGCAAACGTGAAAGAAAAAGCGCAGCAATAAGCATTTTATAAAAAAAGCACCTTCGGGTGCTTTTTTTACATCTGTATTTTATTCAATTTACTGTTTCAATCTATTTTTAACTTGAAATTTAACTGATGTCAGGTCAATCTTATGAGGTCATATAAATAACAAACTTAGAGAAAATAATGTCTTACTCACATCATGCCGAAAAACATTTTATGGAACGTACAGGTTGGCTACGTGCATCTGTACTCGGTGCAAATGATGGCATTATTTCCGTTACTAGTTTAATTATGGGCATGGCTGCAAGTGGTGCTTCTAGCCATACCTTACTCATTACCTGCATTGCAGGACTCATCTCTGGTGCAACCTCTATGGCGGCGGGCGAATATATCTCTGTGAAATCTCAAGAAGACGTCGAAAAAGCAGATCTTCACATGGAGCATAAAGAACTACAAAAGAACCCTGAGCTAGAACTTAAAGAACTTACCCAAATTTATATTCAACGTGGTTTAGAGCCTACACTGGCCCATGAAGTCGCAGTCCAATTAACTGCACATGATGCACTTGAAGCCCACGCCCGAGATGAAATTGGAATCCATGACAATACAGCAGCAAAACCCGTTCAAGCAGCGCTATCATCGGCTTTAGCCTTTTCAATTGGTGCAATATTTCCGATGGTTGCGATCTTGATCAGTGCTGACATGCATATTGAAAAAACCGTTATGGCCGTTGGCGTGATTTCTCTAGCACTACTCGGTGCCTTAGCCAGTTATGCAGCAGGTACTTCTATGTTGAAAGGCAGTCTACGTGTTGCACTCTGGGGCATTGCAGCCATGTTATTTTCAAGTTGGATTGGTTCTTTATTTAATGTAAATCCAGTTTAATGTTTCTTTTATCAGTTTTACAAATATTGAAAATCGATTATTCACAGCAATGATTGTGTGAATTCTAAACAATATTAATTTTTACAATATATAAAAACCGTAAAATAGAAATACATTTTTTAAGCTTTTTTCTCCATGTCTGTTATTGCTGCGCCAGCCAATCGATCCAATGTATCGATTTGGGTGGCTTTTGTTTTATTAATTTTAGGCACCATTGGTGCTTATCTGGTTGTAGGCGTTAACCAAGCATTGCTATTTTTAATTGGCAGTGCTTTGGGTATGACGCTTTATCATGCGTCTTTTGGTTTCACCTCGAGTTGGCGTGCCTTTATTAAAGAGCGTCGTGGTCGTGGCTTGCGTGCACAAATGATCATGTTGGCTTTGGCTGTATTGCTCTTCTTCCCTGCTTTAGGTGCGGGTGAATTATTTGGCAACCCAGTCAAAGGTAACGTTAATCCTGTTTCAATGTCCGTGATGATCGGTGCCTTTATTTTTGGTATTGGTATGCAACTTGGCGGCGGCTGTGCATCAGGGACCCTGTACACTGTGGGCGCAGGTAGCGCACGTATGATTGTAACGCTGATCTTCTTCTGTATAGGTTCATTGATTGCAACTTCGCATATTCAATGGTGGTTTGACCTTCCCCACTTTGAGCCGATTTCTTTAGTCAAAAGCTTTGGTGTAGTCCCTGCACTGGCATTAAACTTTGTGCTCTTTATATTGATTGCCGCAGCAACAGTTTACTTTGAAAAGAAACGCCATGGTCAGCTTGAGGTTGAGCCGCAAGCAATGCAACACGGCTTGAAACGTTTTCTACGTGGACCATGGCCATTGGTTTGGGGCGGAATTATCCTAACTTTACTGAACTTTGCCACACTCGCACTTGCAGGCCGTCCTTGGGGCGTGACCTCTGCCTTAGCCGTTTGGGCCGCAAAATCAGCAAGTATCATGGGGATCGATGTTGCATCTTGGGCATATTGGCAGCAACCTGCAAATGCCAAAGCACTGACCGAATCATTATGGTTTGATATCACGTCGATGATGAATTTCGGCATCATGCTCGGTGCATTACTTGCAGCGAGCCTAGCAGGCAAATTTGCACCGAACTTTAATATTCCAAAACGTTCACTGCTAGCAGCTGTGATCGGTGGTTTGATGTTAGGTTATGGCGCACGTTTAGCATACGGCTGTAACATTGGAGCGTATTTCAGCGGTATTGCTTCAGGTAGTTTGCATGGTTGGTTATGGTTAGTATTTGCCTTCATTGGGAACGGTATCGGCGTCAAACTACGTCCAATCTTCTTCCCTGGCGAACGTCCACAACCTGAAAAACTTACAGGCTGCTAATTTCTGTGAAATAAAAAGCCCCTCAAATGAGGGGCTTTTTTTAATCTTTCAGTGCGCCTTTTAGATTACAACCATATTGCATGGTTTCTTGTGCCTGTTTGTATGTGGTATAGCGGTTGATAATAAAATCATAAAATTGGTCAGCATTCGCAAACACCTGACTCAAATCTTCGTTTGCGGCATTTGGCAGTTTAACGTCTTTCACCAAGGCCAAGTTCACATGTCCGAGATGATACATTTCAGAAAAATAATGATTCATTACTTCGCAATAGGCAATTTTGGAGCTTTTTAAAGCGGTATTAGCAACAAAATGCTGATTTAAAGTTTTTAAGTTCTGAACATCTAAAGCGGATTGATCTGAAAAAGCCATACTTTCTACTTTTTTTAGTTGACTAAAATCGGCTGCTAGAGTCTGATTTAATTGTTCAAAGCGTTGTTGTAATCCCGCTGTATCGGCAACTTGATAACTTTGCGGATTGAATGTTTTCTTTTCTTGTTCATTTGCAGAACACGCCGTTAATGCCATTGTCGTCAGAATGGTCGTAACAAGAAATAATTTCATCAAAGTCTCACTTAAACAATCAAAAGCGCAATCATTATGCCCGAAAATTGCTAGATGATTCGCACCTAAATCGCTTTTTCATTCATATAACGCCAATAACGACGTGGCACATACTGCACATGTAATTTCATATTACGTCGGGCTTCAATATTGACACTTCTAAAATAATCTTTCCAAAGCTGATCATACAAAACCTCATCATCATCCAGTTCGATATTAAAGGATTGACTATGGCCTGATTGTATTTGCCTATCTATGGTTGTGGCATCCATATCCACTTGATGCACCAGTTTTAAATCATAATAAATGCCATAATTGCGTTTTTCATCGTAAATCAGCCAACGTTGATCTTGATAGCGTGATTTAAAATGCCGTTCGATCAAAGGCAATACATTAAAGTCAGGTGAGACTAAACTGATAAACAAGCCATCCTGACATTTTTTAAAGCGCACAAAAGCTTCCATTCGGTGCTTTTCACGCCCCACTTGCTTCGCCCACTGACTCATCCCTAATACATCAGCATGACCATAGTTTTTAGACACATCACGCTGTTGCTGGAACACATAAATCGCAAAATTAAAACAATGCTGAAAAGCCTGCTGCTGCTCGGATAAAAACGCATAATAAAACTGCTTCAAAGCACTTTCAGATGCTTTGAGCTTTAATCCTTGCCATACTCGCTGTGCTTGTTCATCATGACTAGCTACATCAATGACTTCGGCGAAAAGACCTGCCTGCACTTGCCCATCTGTACAAATCTGAATGTCAAATTGCTTAAATTGAAAGGCCCGAAAAACACAGCTTAACAATCCTGTCATCGTGCCATCAAAGACATAAATACTCACGACTGTATCCTAAAAACCGAAGTTCAATTGTGGAGAAATTTGCTGCGTATATTTCGACTGGCCACTTTGCAAAATCTGCTGTCTTATTTGATGAGGCTGTTGTTCACGAATAAATTTAGGTGAATCTTCACAGCGTATAAAATGTTGTGCTCTGTTGTAGGAAATACCCATACGTTTTAATTGGTCGATATGAATTTTACCAAAACGTCGTGCTTGAACAATTTTTTTAGCAGAACGCACACCGATGCCCGGCACACGTAAGATCATTTGATATTCAGCACGATTGATATCCACGGGAAATTGCTCGGGATGACGCAGTGCCCACGCTAACTTAGGGTCAATATCCAATTCTAAATTTGGATGCTCTTCATCGACCAACTCTGTCGCTTCAAATCCATAAAAACGCATTAACCAATCACTTTGATACAGCCGATTTTCTCGTAATAAAGGTGGCGCAGACCCCACAGCTGGCAGCGCACGCTCCTCTTCATTAATGGGAATATAACCTGAGTAATACACACGCTTGAGCTTAAACTCTTTGTAATGACGGTCTGCCATCAGTATTACATCACGGTCAGACTCTTGATGTGCGCCCACCACCATTTGCGTCGTTTGTCCTGCGGGTACAAATTTAGGGACTGTACGTATTATTTTTCGTTCATCTTTGAATTGAATCAAACGATCTCGCACAATACCTAAGTCTTTTTGGACTTCGACATGACTTTTTTCAGGTGCAAATTTTTTTAAACCATCTTCTGTCGGCATTTCTAAATTAATGCTCATACGGTCAACATATAAACCTGCTTCGGTAATGATTTCCTGAGATGCCCCCGGAATAGTCTTCAGATGAATATAACCATTAAAATTTTCTTCTAAACGCAGTTTTTTTACCACCTGCAACATACGTTCCATGGTGTAATCCGCCGATTTAAAAATCCCCGAACTTAAAAATAGCCCCTCAATATAGTTCCGACGATAAAAATTCATAGTCAAATCGACCACTTCCTGTACCGTAAATGCTGCGCGCTTTACGTCGTTACTTCGACGGGACACACAATATGCGCAGTCAAAAATACAGACATTGGAAAATAGAATTTTTAATAACGAAACGCAGCGGCCATCTTCTGTATAGCTATGGCAAATACCGTTTCCAGTATTACCCAGACCTTTGTCTTTATTTTGGCGCTTACTACCACTCGAAGAACATGAGACATCATATTTGGCAGCATCGGCTAAAATTTGCAGTTTTTCACGGATACGTTCAGACATGGGAGAATTATAAAATTTAAAGTGAACACAGCATTATTTTAAAAGGATCCACCTCAAAAGTCGGGTCATACATCATTACTACGACACGAGGTGTCGCTTAATTTCAAGTACAACTTTCGTGTAAGCATAAGACCATTTTGATATGAAATAACGAATATTATTTGCTTAATTTCACTCGCTTGGGCAAAGTATTTAGAGTGATTGGAGTATGCACATGACTTTATTAGAAAAACTTGGCATCAAACACCCTATATTTCTTGCCCCAATGGCAGGTGTTTCTACACCTGAACTTGCTGCAGAAGTGTCAAATCAAGGTGGACTTGGTTCACTGGGTTTAGGTGCAAGCAGTGTTGAGAATGCACGTCAACAAATATTACAAACTCAAGAACTCACTGAACAACCTTTTCAGGTCAATTTTTTTTGTCATGACACAGTAGAACTCGATGAACAAGTTGCTGCCAAATGGATCATGCAATTTAAATCACGCTTTGCTCAATATAATGCAGAAGCTCCAGAAGCACTGAACTGTATTTATCCAAGCTTTAAAGATAATGACCATTTTCTAAACCTCTTACTGGAAACGCGCCCTAAAGCGGTAAGCTTCCATTTTGGTATTCCACATCCACATCAAATCCAAGCCTTGAAACAAGCGGGTATTTTGACTCTAGTTTCTGCAACCAACTTAGCAGAAGCTAAACTGATCGAAGCTGCAGGCATTGATATCGTGATTGCTCAAGGTATTGAAGCTGGTGGTCACCGTGGCATTTTCAATGAAAACTTTGATAGCAGCGTTAAGACACGTGACTTGGTTCAGCTCTTGAAACGCCATATTCAATGCCCCGTTGTTGCTGCTGGCGGCATTATGAATGGACATCAGGCCTATCAAATTATGGAGTTGGGTGCAGATGCTGTTCAATTGGGCACTGCTTTTGTGCAATGCAAAACATCAAATGCAAATGAAGCTTATCGCAAAGCATTATTTGATGCACCCATCACGCAGATTACATCAAGTATTTCAGGCCGCCCTGCTCGTGGCATTATCAATAACTGGCACACCGATATTGACACACCAACACGCCCGACCGTTCCGGCTTACCCATATAGCTATGATTTAGGCAAACAATTACATGCCGCTGCTAGCAAGCATGGTATACATGAATATGGTGCTTTTTGGGCGGGAACCAACGTCTCTCAAATACGTGAATTGGAAGCACCTGACTTGATCAATCAATTGGTTTTAGAAATGCGCTTTAACTAATACTTAGCTCAACGCGTCATTCAAACATGAATGCCTAAAAAAGCCCTCTAAAACGAGGGCTTTTTATATGTAATTTAGGCCATCATCGATGCACAATTCAAGAATTGTTTCAGATCATGTGAATCAAGTTAGTTAAATCTATTTCAAATAAATCCAGCTAATTTAAGTCGACCTACTTTGTATCGAATTGGACATATCTATTTCGTTTGGCTTTCAGTTACTTGGTTTCAAGCAAATTAACCTGATCAACTTGAACATCACTCATGATCTGACCATGATCAAGTAAGTGATTAAAATAGTTCTCGACGACTTTATATTGATCTACTGTAGATTCAACTTTATACATATTTTGGCGGAACTCATTACTAGAGCGTAAACCCTTGGTGTACCAAGCAATATGTTTGCGTGAAATTCGACAACCTGAATATTCACCATAAAAACCATATAATTCAGACAAATGTCCAAGCAATACGTCACGAACCTCCATAATACTTGGCGCCGCCATATGCTCACCTGTCGTCAGGTAATGTCCTATTTCACGGAATATCCATGGGCGACCTTGAGCTGCACGACCAATCATGACTGCATCGGCACCGGTATAATCCAATACATATTTAGCTTTTTCAGGTGTATCAATATCACCATTGGCAATCACAGGAATATTGATCAACGATTTCACATCTTTAATTAAGCTATAACGCGCCGTATTCAGATACATATCTTCACGTGTACGACCATGAAGTGCCAATGCAGCAATGCCAGCTTCTTCGGCGCGTTTCGCAACGCGCATAATGTTTTCATGACCATTGAGATAGCCCAAACGGGTTTTTAAGGTCACGGGCACATCAACTGCATCAACCACAGCATCTAAAATGCGAGCCACCAAGTCTTCATCTTTGAGCAGCGCGGAACCTGCCAATTTATTACAGACTTTCTTCGCCGGACATCCCATATTAATGTCGACAATTTGCGCACCATTTGCTACCTGATAGCGCGCAGCTTCAGCCAGCTCAGCTGGATCTGACCCTGCAATTTGAGCAGAAATAGGCGCTATTTCACCATCAAAATTGGCACGATAAAGACTCTTTTTACTCATGCGTAACGTCTTATCTGCCGTCATCATTTCACTGACAGCATGACCTGCGCCAAAATATTTGCAAAGTGTACGAAATGGGCGATCTGTAACCCCTGCCATAGGTGCCACCCACAGTTTTCTCTCGATGGGACGATCGAATAATTCTTGAATGACAGGATGTTGACTCAATGTTTTAACCTCTAGCTATATTTAGCAAATGATGCCTGAACCACATTCGAAATCTTCCAAGCCACTTTTACAATGCTAAATTCAAATCTATGTTCGCAAAATCAGTTGAGCGTAAAAACGTTTCATGGCAATGATTATGCAATTGAATGATGACAATGAATATCAACATTGCTCAACGATTGAATTGAGGAATTTGAAGCTTCGGAATTGGACGGCAAATTTGCAATGCGATAGTTTAGTAATTCCAAACAAAAATTTCTACGCTTTTGCTTAAGAGTCGTTGAAAGTTATGCATCTGCCATGTAGCTAACGTACTATCGATTCAACATCAGACTTTCTGCGTATCTGCCGATACTGGTGTTACTATACAGGGATACTGTTAAAATCATCGAAAACTTAAACCCTATAAATTCACATCAGTGAGTTGAACTTTATGAAAAAATTGAAAATTCTCTCTTTTATATTTTTCGCTACTTTTCTGACTGCCTGCCAACAACCGAATGACGAGGTGGCTGCAGCTGAAAGCCAAAACGCTGATTTAACAACGGAACAAGCGACTCAACAATTTGAGCAGTCAGATGCGCAAATCAGTCAATACCTTGATGTTTTAGATGCTCCAAGCACATCAATCAAGGAAAAAACCCAAGTCTTATGTCATGACTACCCTCATGAATATAAAACTAACTACATGCCTGCCATGCTCAAACTCGCAGCCAAAGACTATACTCAAGATAAAATGTTAAATGATTTGAAGATTGCACAGGACTATTACAAAGAAAAACTCAAAATTGCATGCCCTGCTGAATAACCTCCGTTTCATCATGGCGTCATAATTGTGCGATAAATTGTTATTAAGCGAAAAGTGTGTAAGTTTCGCTGTAATAACAACGTAAAATACACTTCCCGATTTATTCGGGTTTTTCTTTTTTTAAAGTCTTTAAAATATTAAACGATATTTGAATGACACATATTATTTTGTGATGGATTTCAAAATATTGATTTATTGTGATAAATTTTTTGTAAAAGTTCACAATCTAGACACATAACAACCTATTTTAATTACACTTTTATCATGATTAATACATTAAGTTGTTTTTTCAAAAAAAATAGACTGAAGATTGAATCATGAAAACTTTAAACAAAGTACTTTTCGCTACACTTATCTCTGCTGCTGCTGCAACTACATTTGCTGCTGAAGAACAAAAAGTTGAAGCTGCTGCATCTGAAGCTCAAACAACTGAAGTTGCTCAAGACGCAACTGAAGCGGCACCTGCTTCTGAAGCTGTTGCAAAATAATTGAGCAAAAATTTAAAAGCCCACAGATTGTGGGTTTTTAAATTCACAGACATTTTAAGTCTTTAGCAGCTTTCAATGAATTTGACTTCAATTATTTAAAATATAAACGTTGAATTTGACGTGCCCGCCGGTTTAAACCTAATACTTCTTTTCTTTGTAAAATGTCTTCTTCACTAAATCCCAAGCGCTGGATTAATTCAGACATAGCTAAATCTGCATGTTCGATCAACACGGCATCTTGTTCCGTTGACCAAATCACGTTTGAAACCGTTAATTTGTGCTGGCGTTTTAAATTTCTCATTTTCACAGTATAAAAGACTTTGGACACATCGACAAAAAAGCCCACACGATGTGAGCTTTTTGCAAAGACTGTGTATTCATCATCTATTGGATTGAAAAATAGATTTACTGAACGATGATGTTAAAGATTTTCATCCTTCGTGATCATCACTGAGGTTAAAATTGGAATGGCAAAACAAGGTAGTAAGAGTAAGATCCAATATTCCACCATCGGTTTAGCCACAACAAAGTTAATAAAGATTGCCCCCAATACCATAACGAACGCAATCAAACCCAAGAATCGACTGAAAAATTTAGCTGGCATAATAATCCCCTTAAAAAATTATGGATTTCAGCTAGTATATACCTTCATTTTTTATAATCTGTTGAAAATGATATTGGAATATTCATCTATTTAGCTCAAAAAGCATTCTTTTTCCAATCATCCTAACCAAACTGCTTGTTTTTACACGCGTAGATCTCCATAAATAGATTGACAGTCCCCTATGTGGCATATACATATTTATTCATTACTTATGTATTTTGCATAGTATACTGCTCCTGCTTTGTCGCCCCCATATGGCTGAGTTTATTGGAAAATATGAACAAAACTTTTTCGACCACATTATGCTTTAAATCCCTTTCTGTACTGGCTTTATCCATTGGCTTAGCTGCCTGTGGTAATGGTTCATGGTGGAGCAAAGATGAACCCACTATGGAAGCAGAACAGATTAAAAAAGCCATTCCACCTCGCGTGAATGAACGTCTTTCATGGGCCAATGATATCTATGACATTAGTGATCAGCTCGGTATTCCGACCACGAAAGAAAATGTCTGTACGATTGTTGCTGTGGTCGATCAAGAGTCCAATTTTGTTGCTGACCCACATGTGCCAGGACTCGGTGAAAAAGCCGTCAAAGAAGTTCAAGATCGTCTTGAAGAAAAGTTTAAAGATAAATTGGGTGATGGCATCGGTGGTACAGTCGCTGGCTATTTCCAAGATGTGTTAAAAAATCAGCCGAGTCCGGAAGATAACTATCTGAGCCAAATGCGCCGTGTTCAAACTGAACGTGAGCTAGACGAGCTGTATCGTGAAATTTTTGACTATATGTCTAAACATTATCACGTGAGTGCATTAACAGGCGCGGCGAAACTGGTCGGACAGGATATTGGTGAAAAGCTCAACCCAATTACCACTTTGGGGTCGATGCAAGTCCATATAGGCTATGCCAAAGACCACAAACGCCAAGGTGGAAATATTGCTGCACTACGCACAGACATGTATAGCCAATATGGCGGTTTGTATTATGGCATTCACCGTTTAATGATGTATCCAGCTGAATACAACAAACCGATTTATCGTTTTGCAGATTATAACTCGGGTCGTTATTCGAGTCGTAATGCGGCATTCCAAAGCATGTTAAATGACTTAACCCCTGCTGAGCTCGGCTTAGATGGTGACCTCTTACTTTATAATAAAGATGGTTCTCCACGTTCAGCAAAAAGCCAGTCTGAAACCGCGCTGATTGCCGTTTTTGCAGAAAACAATGTGATCGCGACGCCACGTCAAATTCGTTCAGATCTTAAAAAAGAAAAAGATCAGGACTTTGAAGATACTTTGACGTATAAAGCGGTCAAAAAGTTGTACCAAGAAAAGACCGGAAAAGAACCATTTTATGCCATGATGCCTGAAGTCGTAATTTCTGGGCCGAAATTAAGCCGTGATTACAATACCAATTGGTTTGCCACACGAGTCGATGGACGTTATCAAACATGCATGCGCCGCATCAAAAACCTAAAACTCTAGCCTTATTTGATTTTGACGGAACCCTGTGTAATAAAGACAGTTTTACAGGGTTCATCTTCTATTCTCTGCTTAAAAGGCATATCGTGCGCCAAGGGATTAAAATTCTCCCTTGGATTCAAGGCTATTATCTCAAGCTATATCCTGCACATGCAATGCGTCCTCGCCTATATGCCGCAATGTTTAGCCAAGCCAATCATGAGCAGGTTTTAAATCAAGCAGCGCAATATGCTGAACATTTGATGGCAGAACTCAATCCTTCACTGTATGAACAATTACAGCAACACCAAAAACGCGGTCATGAAGTCGTATTGGTTTCTGCATCCGTCGATTTATATCTTAAACCTGTGGCCAAAAAGCTTGGGGTCAAACTGATTTGTACCGAAACAGCAGCCAATGACCAAATACTGACTGGTTTGTATCAAACCTTAGACTGTAGTGGCGAGCAAAAGAAAATTCGCGTTTTGGAGCAATTTAACCTTCAAGACTATGAGCATGTTTATGCCTATGGAAATAGCGATGAAGACCTCGCTATGTTTGAATTGGCCACCCACCATTTCATGAATGGAAAGGATAAACGCCTACCTGAACTCGACTAAAGTCGAGTGATTTAGTTTGTTTTATTAATCAAAGTTAACAATCACAATCTTAAATTTAAGTCGCTCTAATATATGACTAAATTTTGAAAATTCTGCTTTTATTTTGACTTTATAGTGTGCTATTTTTCTCATTAATTATAAATAATGCGGTCAAATATTAAAAGCGGGAAAAGAATATGAATCAATTCAATCCACCGAAATATGTCAAAGGCCTCCATATTAAATTTGGCGAAAATCCATTTGTACTCCTTGCTCAATTTGCCTTCTCAGCCACTCGCCAGATGTGGACGAAAGAAGAAATTGAATTGGTCATTCGTATGGCTAAAAAAGGAAATTATATGAATTTGATTAAGATCCTCAAATTACATATCAAAAAGTAAAATAGATATTTCCCCAAAGTTAATATAAAAAAGCCATGCAATTGCATGGCTTTTTTGATCCAGTAACTCAAGCGTAGCTTTTATTACTTTTTAAATGGAAACGCATATTTCACAATACGTTTTAGTACACTGCCGTACTGTTTCACTAAGCTTGCGTTGTTATAGTTCAAACCATATTTTTCACATACGGCCTGTACTTTTGGCGCCATTTTACGATAACGACGCGCAGGAACATCTGGGTATAAATGGTGTTCGATCTGATGGCTTAAATGCCCTGTCAAAATGTGAAATGCTTCTGAACCAGTAAGGTTTGAAGAACCACGGATTTGACGCATGTACCAATGTCCACGGCTTTCATTTTCAAGTACTTTTTTCGGGAAAACTTCAACATCTTTGGTAAAGTGACCACAGAAAATAATACTAAATGTCCAAATATTACGAAGACCATTCGCAACGAGGTTCCCTGTGAACACAGGTAATGCTGCCGGCCCTGCAATAAGCGGGAAGAACACATAGTCTTTAAATAATTGCTTGCCGATTTTGGCTTGCATTGGCTTCCATTCTTCTTTGGTCTGCTGTTTTGTTTTGCGACCTTTAAAGTATTTACCCAATTCAAGGTTTTGAATGGCAACCCCCCATTGGAACAATAAGCAAAATGGAATGCTATAAATCGGTTGTAATAGATAGCCCGGCTTCCAACGCTGTTCTGGGAATAAACGAACGAGACCATAACCAATATCATCATCCATACCTTTAATGTTGGTATAGGTATGATGTTTAAAATTGTGAGTTTGGCGCCAGTTATCTGCAGTACCCACGATATCCCATTCATAAGTCTGACCATTGAATTTAGGATCATTCATCCAGTCATATTGACCATGCATGACATTATGACCTAATTCCATGTTTTCCATGATTTTGGCAAAACCTAAAAGACCTGTGCCTAAAATCCACGCTGGCGGAAACCAACCTGCAAACAATAATGCACGACCTGCCATAGATGAATATCGAATAGTCGAATACACACGACGAATGTATTTCGCATCCTTTTCACCTAAGTCATCTAAAACTTCTTGCTTAATCGCGTCAAGCTCACGCGCAAGTTCATCTAATTGCGATTGGGTTAACTCACGGTTTTTAGGATTTTTAAAATATTCAATTTTTACAGGCATGTTCATATTTTTTCTACCTTATAAATCAATAACGAGATCTGACTGTGCTGAGTTCACACAAATTTTGAGTAAATTACCCGGTTCTGTATTTTGGCTACCATTGACCATATTTTTAGTCGAACCTTCAACTTTGTTGCAGGCACATTTATTACAAATGCCCATACGGCAACCGTGGTTTGGTTTGATATTTTGCTGTTCAAGACTGGCTAGAATTGATTGGCCTTTTGGAATACTGACGGTTTTATTGGATTGCGTAAGCGTGACATTCACAAAACCAATGTCATCCGTTGCAATTGGACTCATGCTAAATGCTTCACTCATAAAGCATTGTGCATGATCAAATAACGCTTCGGCCTGAGTGACGAAACCCGATGGACCACATGCAAACACAGTACTGTGCTCAATGTTGTCAAATTGAGCAGCGTGAGCGGCATTTAATCGTGGATCGGGAACATCTTCTTGGGTAAAGAAAATTTGAAATTTAAAGTTTGGATATTGATTTGCCAAAGCTTCGAAGCGTAATTTGAATGCGGCATCATCGTGATACTTAACCCAATACATTAACTGAATTGGTTGCTCCGCAATTTGCTTGGTTTTGCTCATCGCTTTCAACAAACTCAACATTGGCGTAATACCACTACCCGCAGCCAATAGTAGCAACGGCGCAGAATTTGACACCAAAGTCATATCACCAAAAGGCTGACCAAATTCTAAGATGTTACCCACTTGTGCTTGTTCTACGAGCCAAGTACTCACGATACCCGTATTCACTTTTTTTACGCTAAGCAATACGTGTTGATCATCCAACTGAGTCAAACTATAAGTACGTTCGTAACGGATACCATTTACGCAAGCAAAAACAGGATGATGCTGACCAGCTTCGCCAATTTTAAATAAACGGTTCACCTGTATGGTTAGGCTGACCATCTCATTTGCTGCATTTTCTTTTTGTACAATTTTGCCGAGAGCCTGATTACCAGACCATAACGGATTAAATTTCTGCAACCAGAAATTTACCGCATTGACGTCTACAACACTGTCTTTGAGTGCGTTTAAAGGCTTTTTCGCTTTTTCGAGTACATGCATAATCAAATACAACTCATGGGAGGTTTTTAATTATTATACACATGTATATATATTTGTATATACGATTGTACATTTAATCGACATTTTCACAAAAGCTATTAGCAGACGCTATAATATGTTAATGTTTTTAATCTATTAAAAAATATGACTCAGTCTGCACAGACGAATATGGTTAACATGTACCAGGAAGAATTACATTCTGAAGCTGAAACTCCACTTGCAGTTCGCACTGTAGGTCGTAAAGCAACAATTACCAAGGAAGAACTGTTTCAGGCAGCGCTTAATTTAATTGGTCCACAAAAAAGTATTTCATCACTGAGTTTGCGTGAAGTTGCACGTGAAGCTGGCATTGCTCCAAATAGTTTTTATCGTCACTTCAAAGATATTGATGAATTAGCCATTGAGTTGATTGATCGAGCTGGTGGTGTGTTACGTCAAATTTTGCATGAAGCACGCCTTCAGGCATCACGCCAAAGCAGTATTATTCGTAGTTCAGTTGAAGTATTTATTCAGCAGCTAGATGCCGATGAAGGCAACTTAAGCCTTTTACTTCGTGAAGGCTATACTGGTTCGCATTCCTATAAAAATGCAGTTGAGCGTCAACTTAACTATTTCCAACAAGAATTAAGAGAAGATTTAATCGTCCTAGAACGTTTAAATCAAAGCAAGTTGGCTCATCCTGACATCGTGGCACGTGGTATTACCCAATTGGTGTTTAACATGGGTGCAAAAGTCATTGATCTACCGACAGAACAACGCAAAGAAGTTGCCGAACAAACCATGATTATGATTCGTATGATCCTGGAAGGCGCTCGCCATTTAGACGAAGCACAGATTCGCTAAAAGTTAACGGTCAAAAAAAGGAGACGTTCAGGTCTCCTTTTTTATGAGCAAAATTTATTTTTCTAATGCTGTAAGTACTGCATGACGTGTAGCGCTGTCTGTTTCGGCTGCTCAAGTGGAAACATGTGCCCACCTTCAACTACACTATAATCTATACCATAGGTTTTCTTCATTCCGTCAGGCAAACCTTGTTTATAAAAATGGCTGTTATCTGCGGTGATAAGGTGTACAGGCATTTGAGGGGCTTTTCGTGGAGTACGCCACCACCATGCAGGTACTGTACGGAAAATTTGCGCTTCCACGGCTTTTGGAATGCTGAGGGTCACGCCACCGCGTTTTTCATCAGTGCGAACACCTTGTGCAAAATAATCCTCAAAACATTGCGGATCAAAACTTTTAAATAAACGATTATTCCGTAGTGCCGTATAGGCTTCATCCAAATTTGGCCAATGGTCATTACGCTTCAATGTAATTGCCGCTGGGGTAATTTTATCCACAGCTTTGAGCTTTAATTTTTGCATACCTTCAAAAATGGCAGACTTAGGACCGATTACGAAAGGTGGATCCATAATAATCAGTTGTGAAAACAAATCTGGACGTTTATAAGCCGCCATAAGAGTGACTAAAGAACCAAAAGAATGTCCAAGCCCAATCACTTTTTGTTTTGGAAATTGGTGCTCGATATCTGCGATGACTTGTTCGACCAAATATCGCCAATCTTTGGTGATCGGATAGCGCTCATCCATACCAATAAGCGGAATCGCCTTCACATCAAATTGCGGTGCAAAGTAGGATAAAAACTTTCGATAACTTGCAGCAGGAATACCATTGGCATGGGTAAAATGGATCGCGCTTTTCATCTAAAACTCATCCAATCAACTGATGATGCCACATCATAAAGAGATCTATACGATTTAAACAGGACTCAATGAGTTTATCTATATGACCCCAAAGTCAGTTTGCAGATTATTTTTGTGAACCGACCATTGATTGATTCGGTAAAAATGTTGCGCCACAAGTGGTTTTATCTCCAGCAACCACAACACCTCGCCCCTTTACCGTTGTACTTTGATCTGCCGCGATCGCAGCCACAGTCGAATTACATTTCGGGCAATAATGTTTCATGCCGTTTAAATGCACCGCAATACCATTAATCACAAATGAAGGTTCACATTCTGAAACCACACCACCGTGTGACGTTTTACTACCTAAGGTAATTAAGGATTTCATATTTTTATTTTCTTCTAACGAACTGCTGAAATTTGAAGCATTTTAACGGAACTACCCACAACTCGCTAGCATCGACGTATAAATTTAACCAAGCCAAAACTTTACTTAACTAAATCATCAAAAAACGACATTAAGGCAGTTCGTGATCAATCATTTGAACATGATGTTATCGCTATATGTCCAAATACATTTAATCATTTCACTTTCATAATTCAATCGACATCAATCACGACAGCTTATGTCGCGATGCCGATTCTTTTACTAATCAAAGCATGTATATTGAGTCTAGCAATGACCATGAAGCAAAGCGCCCCATTTTACAATTTCAGTATTTAACTGAGCTTCGAATCAGAAAATGGTGCTTTTCTACGCCATGATTAACTTAAGAACATTCTTAGACTAAACACATTATTCAAAACTATTTTTATAAATTTTAGATTCCAAACGTAGCACCATTTCATTTTATAACGCAGATAAATAAAGCATAACCATTCTATTTTCAGGAGGTTTTATGATTTTAATAAATGACTTTGATTTAACCCAACCACAAAAAGTCATCGTGTTAGACCATACACTAGATGAAACAACCCTATTAACAGAAATACTGGCCTTGTGTAAGACTGCAGACCCAGAGCTCATCGTGGCGGAAAGCAAAGAGGCTGATTTAGTTCTACGCTTATTACCTGAAATACATGATTATTGTGGTGCCATTGCCTTAAAACAGCCGCTATGTAATGACATCGACTTTGATTTACTTAGTGTTCATTATGTAACACGCAGCCAAGCAGACCGCTGTACGATCCAAATTCAGTTAGCAAAAAATCATCCAAAGTGTACAAAGCTCGATGGCATATTTTATATGTTGGATGAACATGAAGATTTTAATCAAGCTGTAGAATTGCTGAAAAATAGTTACTTTTTTTATGCCGATGTCGACAATTTATATTAAAAATAAACAATACAAAACCTAGACTTAGCTTAGATCTGTAGTAAGTGATTTTGCAGCTATAAATATAGCCATAAAAAAGCACCCGAAGGTGCTTTTTTGAAAATTTAAAATTATGGCTTAACCACTACCATAATTTGAATCGCTTCTGGTGTAACCGCCAGACCATCAAGCAGTGTTAAACCTTCTTTTTGCAGTTTTTGTAAACGTGCAATTTCATCTTCACGAATACTTGGGTTGAACTGCTTCAAATAAGTCAAGCGGTCAATTTCATATTGCCATTTGCTACCATAGATTTCTTTGGCTTGTTGTTTAAAGCCCGGTAATGCACCACGAGCAATTTCAAGCGCTTGCGTATAACGCTGTTCAATGACATCACGACGCGCCTTAACCACTTGGCGGCAACTGTTACCATCAAGATGATGTAAATAAGGACGTAAAATTTCAGGTGCAATTTTTTGCGATAAATCCTGACCTTTTTCACTCAGTAATACACGAACCAACTGTTGTGGCAAACTTGACGGCAAATTCAATGCTTTTGGTGCAACCACATCGACTTTAAACCACACTTCCATTAACACAGAACCTTGTGGTAAAGCTGCTGATTTCAATACAGCAACGTTGGTACTACCAAAGCTTTGTGTATTAATCATTTCCATCACACTTTCAGTGAATGGATGCTCAAGTGTTAAATACTGAGCATCTTCACGAATCTGTGCTTGGTCACGATAGAACGTCGCCGTCATGCCTTCTTCGTCCAAAGTTAGACCTTGAACTTGCATTTGATCCGTTGGCTTGATGATCACAGTACCATTACTTTGCTCATCAAAATCAATGTTTGTAGACGCCATGAAGCGCTTCATAAACATTGGCAAGGTTGTATTGTCGTCGTAGTCTTCAAGTGCAGTCACAATTTCTTGCGCTACAATTGGACGGCAAGAGTTGTACTCAAGTAAACGGTCACGACCTTCTTGAAGTTCAGCTTCAAGTGCTTCACGTTGTACACTCACCGCTTCGAGCAAATCTTCAAACTCTTGGCCTTTATCTGCCAACAAACAATCTTTCAGATTGACGATAAAGTTTTCTTGTAAGGTTTGCGCAGTCGGCGAGATATTACAGAAAATATTTAATGCTTCGTTATACCAACGGAACATACGCTCTTGAGCAGTACCAACCAGATAAGGTACATGAATTTGAATACGATTTTCTTGACCAATACGGTCTAAACGACCAATACGTTGTTCAAGTACGTCTGGGTTAGCAGGTAAGTCGAATAACACTAGGTCAGATGCAAACTGGAAGTTACGACCTTCAGAACCAATTTCTGAACATAGTAAAATTTGCGCACCGTATGACTCTTCAGCAAAGTAAGCTGCTGCTTGGTCACGCTCTAATAAGCTCATGCCTTCATGGAACATCGCAGTGCGAATACCCGCATGCAAACGAAGTGCATTTTCTAAAGACTCAACCACTGGACCACTACGTGCAATCAATAACACTTTTTTGTGTTTCAGGTCTGTACGCAGACGTTCCATCAACCACATCACACGTGGGTCTGTTTCCATCCACGAGCCATCAATCTGCGCTTCTTCAGGCCACATTTGTTCACGTAGCTTGCCATCTTTAGACCAGTTTTCTGGTGCAGGTAATGGCGCAGGCTGACAGTCACGACCTGGGAAGCCTTGAATCGCTTCACGTGTATTACGGAATAAAATACGGCCTGTACCATGACGGTCTAATAATTCGTGAATGGCACGGAAGCGTTGTTCTGGCTCGTCAGTAATTCGATGACCTAATAGGCTTTCAATCGCTGCCAAATGCCCTTCTTCGAGTGGTAGATCAGACATGAGTACTTCAGCAATTTTAGCTGTTTGGTGATACTGCTCTTCTTCATCCAAGAAACGATCTAGCGAACTAAAACGCTGTGGATCGAGCAGACGCAAACGCGCAAAGTGACTTTCCACACCTAATTGTTCAGGCGTTGCGGTTAATAACAAGACACCCGGCGTTTTTTCAGCAAGTTCTTCAACAAGGTCATAACGGTCATTGCCGCCTTCTTCTTCTGACCACATTAAATGATGAGCTTCATCGACTACGAGCAAATCAAACCCAGCTTCAAGGGCTTGTTCACGCAAGTCATCATGGTCGATCATCAAATCGACACTCGCAATGATGCATTGTTCTGTTAAGAATGGGTTGAGATCTGGATCGTGTTCTTTAATTGATGCTGTACGTGTCAGATCAAATAATGAGAACTCAAGATTGAAACGACGACGCATTTCAATCATCCATTGATATTGCAATGAATCAGGTACTAAGACCAAGATACGTTCTGAACGACCCGTTTTGAGTTGCTGATGAATAATCAGACCTGCTTCGATGGTTTTACCAAGACCCACTTCATCAGCAAGTAATACACGAGGAGCAAAACGTTTACCCACTTCATGCGCAATATACAGTTGGTGTGGAATGAGACCCACACGTGAACCTACCAAGCCACGTAGAGGGCTAGACTTCATATTGGCTTGAAGAAGCAGTGCTTCGATACGCAGGTCATACCATTCTTTATAGTCCACTTGGCTTGCAAGCAAACGATCTAATGGTTTTGCTAACTGAATACTTGCACCAATACGTGTTTCATTCAGTGCTTTACGCTCTTCTGTGCCATCGGCAAGTTTACGTACCGCGTTATAACGAACCACACCACCACGGTCTTCAAGAGATTCAACAATCCAAATTTGACCTTCTTGATCTTGGACTTCGTCATTTACATTGAAAACAATACGAGATAAAGGTGCATTGTGACGGGCATAGACACGAGTTTCATCACTTTTCGGGAATAAAATGCTGACCGATCGCTCATCAACATCAATAAGAACACCTAAACCCAGTTCCGTTTCTGTATCTGATAACCAACGTTGACCAATAGCAAACTGCTGCAATTTTTCCACCTTTTTCTCAAGTTCGGTCTGAAAATATTATGCTCAAACTGTGAACGTTATTTGAGCAAAAATCTAGACCATAAAGCAATATATTTTGACATAAAGCCCACTAAATAGTGAGCAGAATTCTTAGGAATTTAAATGATTTTCCTAAAATGGTACAGGACAGTGAAATTCCACTGTTTGCTCTGTTTCAGGATGGTTAAAGCTCAAACGCTCAGCATGTAAACATAAGCGCGGCATCAGCTGTTGTTGTTCAAGTGTTGCATACAAAGTATCTCCAACAATAGGATGACCTAAATATTGCATATGAACGCGAAGCTGATGTGATCGACCGGTAATAGGAGTTAAAACTACACGTGTTACGGCTTGCCCCTGAATCTCAAAATGTTCAGTGGCTTTCCAATGCGTAAGCGCAGGCTTATTGTGTGCAGGATCGGCAATATGCAGTGGCGGATGTTCTGGGTCATATATGACCGGTACATCGACAGTACCTTCACCTTCGAGCGTACCCGCAACCAATGCCTGATATGTTTTTGAAGTTTGACGTTCTTGGAACTGGCGTGAAATTCGATTTTGCCCTTGACGGGTTAATGCAAAAACCAAAATACCTGAGGTATCACGATCCAAACGATGGATGAGCAAAGTATTCGGCTCAATTTGTAATAATCGATTGATAACACAGTCTTGTAAATCTGCTGTTTTTCCCGGAACTGTGAGTAAACCTGCTGGTTTATGGATCACCATAAAGTCAGTGTCACGATGTATCAGGTGTTCGGTTAGAAAATTACTCAAAGTTCAATCCAGTTCTGATCTCGAAAAACAAGGCGGCAATAATAAAAAGCTTAGCCAACAATTACAATGCACAAAGGCATATTTCCCGACGTATTTTCCGATTTAGAACAAAAATAATTCCAATTGGCTTTGTTTAGTCTGTACTGAGCAATTTTTCTAACAATGCTTTTAAACTCGCATCAACTAAAAAGTCTTCATAACGAATGTTTGCACCATTGGCACGCCACAACCCAATTAAGCTGACCATGGCAACGGAATCGAGTCCATAACTACGTAAATCGATTAAGGGATCTATTTCCAATGCATCCATATCTAACTGCTCTGCGATAGCCAATAATATGCCTTTGGCTGACAAAACGAATTCCGTTGGCGCTGACAGATTCCAAAGCCGCATCAAATTATAACTACTCATATGATGAATCCCTTGGCCTGACATGGAGTCCACCCACTGAATATGCTGTTCCTGATTATTCAGCACAATTGCGTCATCAACAATACAGATTTGCTCTGTTACGCTGTATAGATGCGGCAAGATCTGTTTCAGCATAGGCGTGATTTGCCCTGCAAAGATGAGCTGAGGGTGTATGGTTGCATATTCCCCGAGCTGCTGCATGCCTTGAAGTAAATCATCCCCATATAAATCGACAATGGGAATCTCTAAAGCTTTGGCTTTATTGGTCAGTTGGATCAAATTTTCCATCAACTGCGTATCTTGTATGCCCTGCTGCATGCGTAGATTTTGTAAACCATCCAGCACCAATACCGACTGTGTTGATGACAGCTGCCATTTCGCTTGAGATGGTGCAAATTGGATTTTTTTGGGCATTGGGTACAGCATGGGAGATGAGTCAACTAATTATTAATAAATTAAATTTATGCTAGCGTAGATACACAAAAGTAATAAGTTCTTTGCTATTTACCTATGTAAACATAAACATTTCGTACAATCTTCATTATATTAAATGGATTTAATTTTGCTAAGCCTTATATTCTTTAAATGCTTGAAGCATTTCCTCTTTCTTTTCTTTAGAGGCATCTAGATATGAGTAAAATCTTTCATAATCTGTTCCAAATTGGCTACTTTCAATTCTTTTTGCCAAGCCATCAATAAAACTTTTTCCTTGAGTCTGATACTGCTGAATCGCTTGTTCATCTAGGCAGATAGTTTTCTCCCAAGAAATTGCACTTATATTTATAAAAACATTGAGATATATATTTTCGCTATCCTCATATAGTTCCCAAAAATAAGGTTCTATTTCTATTAGCTGCATTCTACTAGTATTCCTAAACTTTTAATTATTTTTACAATTAACATAATAAACGTTATACGAAACTCTTAAAATTTTAATATAAGTATCAACAACTTAACTAAATCCACTCCAATAAACAGTGCACTGGAACGGTTTTTTTGTGATTATTCATGTTCGACGCATCATTGGCTATGAAACTATGAATTTTCAATATAGCTAAACTTAAAAATCTCTAAGTAAGTTTTATACTTGCGCCAAAAACTTCTCAATCGCCTGCTGTGCAATTTCTGCATCCTGAAAAGACTTTACGCCAGACACGCCCATCGCACCCACCAACTGCCCTTCGTACAAAATCGGCTCACCGCCTTCCAACATACCATTAAACGTCTGCATGGTTAAGAAACCCATCTGCCCGCCTTTTATCAAGTCTTCAAATAATTTAGATGGGCGCTTACTGATGGCTGAACATTTGGCTTTTTCTAAGCATAGATTTGCTGTCATTGGCGATGCGCCATCCATACGTTTCATTGCCAACAAATTACCTGTCTCATCCGTAACCGCAATGCTGACATAAAAACCATTTTCTACTGCATAAGTATGTGCTGTGTTTAGTAAAAATTCTGCATCTGCCAAAGTTAAATAATGCTTGGTTTTCATTTAAAAATCCTTTTCTTAAAAAACTGAACTTAAAACAACAAAAAAAGCCCACAGCAGGCTGCGGGCTTTATTCTAAAGCAGAAATTACCAATTTAAATGAAAATTACTTCATTTCAGCAAAAACTTCTTTCGCCATTTCAATGGTAAATGCAATATCTTCATCGCTATGTGCGCTTGAGAAGAAACCGGCTTCAAATGCAGACGGTGCAAGGTTAACACCACGTGTCAGCATGCCATGGAAGAAAGTGCGAAACGCATCTACATCACATTTCAAAATTGAATCAAAACCAGTGATTTCAGTTTGATCTGTAAAGTAAATACCAAACATACCGCCCACTTGCTGAGTAAAGAACGGAATGCCCGCTTCGTCTGCAGCAGCTTGTAAACCAGCAAGCAAACCTGCCAATTTTTCAGTCAAAGTTTCATAGAAGCCCGGCTTACGCAGATGTTTAAACATCTCAATACCGGCACGCATAGCCAATGGGTTACCAGACAATGTACCTGCTTGATACACCTTGCCCAGTGGTGCGATGCATTCCATCACTTCGCGTTTACCGCCAAATGCACCAACTGGCAGGCCTGCACCAATGATCTTGCCTAATGTGGTCAAGTCAGGCGTAACGCCATAATGCGCTTGCGCACCGCCAAGACCGACACGGAAACCTGTCATTACTTCATCAATGATAAAGACCGAACCATGCTCATCGCATACATCGCGAATTGTTTGCAAGAAACCATCAATCGGTTTCACCAAGTTCATGTTGCCTGCTACAGGTTCTACAATCACACCTGCAATTTCTGAACCGAATTTTGCAAAGCATTCTTTCAGCATCGCAATATCGTTATACGGCAGTGTTAAAGTGTGTTTTGCAAAATCAGCCGGAACACCTGCAGAAGTCGCTTCACCTTCACCCTTGGTCAATAAGCCAGAACCTGCTTTCACTAAAAGCGAATCTGAATGGCCATGGTAGCAGCCTTCGAATTTTACAATCTTGTCACGGCCGGTGTAGCCACGAGCAAGACGGATGGCGGTCATAGTCGCTTCAGTCCCTGAGTTGGTCATACGAACCAATTCAATAGACGGCATAATTTCGCAAATAATATCCGCCAAAGTCGTTTCATGAACGGTTGGCGCACCAAAACTCAAACCATCAACAGCCGCTTCTTGAACCGCTTTAATAATGTCGGGCTGCGCATGACCTAAAATCATTGGCCCCCAAGAGCCGACATAGTCGACATAGCGTTTTCCGTCTACGTCATAGAGATATGCGCCTTGCGCTTTTTCGATAAATACCGGTGTACCGCCTACACCATTAAATGCGCGTACAGGAGAGTTTACGCCGCCAGGAATATGCTTGCTGGCTTGTTTAAATAATTGTTCTTGCTTAGCAGATAAGCTCATAAAAATTCTCTACTTATTCAATCTAAAAAAAATTAAGCTTGTTCAGCAAAAAGCTCAGACCATTCATAAACACGACTGCTAACAGCAGACATTGAACGACCTAATACATCACTAATCACAGCACAAAGATCAGCACCTGCTTCAATGACTTCTGCTGAATTTTCTACAGTTAAACCACCAATTGCACAAATAGGTACATTTAGTTTCGCTTTGGCTTGTTTTAGCGTTTCTAAGCCAATATTGCCTGCTTCAGGCTTAGTTTCAGTTGCAAAAATGGCACCAAAAGCCACATAGTTTGCACCGTCTGCAATTGCCTGCTCAGCCAGTTCTAAAGAGTTATTGCAGCTTCGACCGATCAAAACATTTTTAGGTAAGCGTGCTACAGCTTCAGCAATTGAACCGTCATCTTGCCCTAAATGGACACCCACACCATATTGAACTGCAGTTTCGAGATCATCATTAATGACAAAAGGCACTTTGTACTGATTACACATATTTTTCATGTACTCAATTTCATAAGCCTGATCTTCCTTTGCCACTTTTTTACGACGATATTGCAAAACAGCAACTTCATAAGTTGCCATCGCGCCTTCAAGCTTGGCTAAAAGCAATTCGATAGGATCATCATTGGTAATGAGGTATAAACCACGCATAGTTCAATCACAACTTAAAACTTTTGAATATTATAACGATTAGGTCTGTGAAATGTTGCTTGGGGCATAAAATTTTAATGCTTTGCTGCTGAGAAAGTTATATTCCTTTTCACAGGACTACTTATATAAATGTTTAATTAAATTTTCTGTAGAAAATGGCAAAAAATACCTATTTTCAGGTATAGAACAAAACTGATACAAATTATTTAATAGTGCACCAGAAGAACTCAAAACTCAGCGCATAAAAACACAACACTTTTATAAAAATAAAAATGTGTAACCTATTAGACTTTTTGGTGCTTGGTAAGAAGCGTTTTGGGGAGCGTTCAGAGCATCAAAAAGTCTAACCTATTTTATAAAAGTTTTTATTGTTATATATTTCAAACAATAGACTTTTCTAAGGCCATAAAAAAAGCCTAGAGAAGGTCACTCTAGGCTCGGAAAACTGGGGTTTATAGACTATTCATGTTTTAGATAAGAATTAAATAAACAATATGAACATTATTAGACTAATCACTCTAATTTTGCAAGTCATTTACTCAAAAAAATCACACCCATATCCATAAAAATTAAGCGTTTGATTAATAAACAATTAACTATCAATCTTATCTAAATTACGGTGTTTTAAGCTTAAGTTCCCCTTCACAATATCAGACAGCATGCGCCAATCGGAAATAAAACTGTACAAAGGTTGCTTGAAACTAGCTGGCTTATTTTTTTCAAAGAAAAAATGTCCGACCCATGCACAGGCATAGCCTGAAACTAGACCATAAGCAAAATACTTCGGTTGTCTTTTTAGAATTGCTTTTGCGAAGAAATAGAGGCCTATACTGCTGCCGGTGGCATGTAAACGTCGACTCATGATATTTCGATGTTCAGTCAAATAAAACCGATAAAATTGCGAATAGTCACGAATAGGTAACTGAAATTCGGGCTTTAAATCTCGATTAAACTCGGGTTGTACTTGTGAATTCATGTTGTGCTCATCCTGAACTTATTTTAATCAACATAGCTCAAAACTCACCCACTTTAAAGGCGTAAAATTTTATTTTGTTCCAATGAAAATTGAACTATTGTGAATTATACAATGGATGGAATATCCATCTTTTAAAACTTTTCTTTGGGCAAAATCAGCGCTTTCAAATCAGTCAAGTCTTACTTCTCAACTGTTTTTCGCTACAATCGAAACGCGTTTAGCTCATAGAAAATTTACGTACGATTTAGTTTTTCATTTTTATAAAAATTTAGAGATCGCTTCATGCCAGATTATGAAGTTGTAACATCAGGACAGAAAACCATGGTTGAAGTTGAATTAAAGTTCCAGATTCCAGAAGCACGTCGAACTGCATTATTAAAGGCACTCGATCCAAAAAAATCGGAACAAATTCAACTTAAAGCTAAATATTTTGATACCCCAGATCGAAAAATGGCACAGCAGCATGCAGCTTTGCGTCAACGTTTAGAAGGAACGCGCTGGATTCAAACCTTGAAAGCTGCAGGTAAAAGTCACATTGAACGGTTTGAACATAACTTAGATTTGGGCGAGCATGAACAAGCCCCTGCCCTAGATTTATCGGTCTATGCCAATGAAGCTGAAGTTCAGTTAGTTTTAAAAACCACTTTAGGTGATCAGCAAGATTCGCTACAACTTCAGTTTGAAACTGACATTCTGAGAACTTATCGTGTCATAGAGTTTGAAGATGCCAAGATCGAAGTTAGCTTAGATATCGGCTGTATCCGTAGCAACAATACAGAAACAGAGGTTCACGAAGTAGAATTTGAGCTTAAAACTGGCTCTATTCAATCACTCCTTGCCTTTAGTTTTGAATGGGTTAAAAAGTACCATTTGTGGTTAGACGTTCGCAGTAAAGCGGAAATCGGTAACTTGCTGGCATTGAATCAAACTGTGAGTCCAGCAGTTGAGGCTAAAGAATTTCAACTCAGTAAAAAAGACACTGCCGCAAAAAACTTACGACTTTTAATTGCACAGGAAATGCAGCATCTTCTGCCTAATATTGCCGCAATTTCTGCAGGTGTGGCTCAGGCTGAGCACATTATACAAGCTCAGAAAGCACTCCATCATTTACAATTAACCATTTCGCTGTTTAAAGATTGGAACAGTGATATCGTTGAAAAATGGGCATTGCAATTAGGCGCATTTAAACAGCAGTTTGAACAATTACATCATTTTGAGCACATGCAAAATACTTTGGGAGGCTTTTTACAAAACCCAACGACTTCAGAAAATTTAACCAAAGATATTTTGTATGCCAAAGAGAAGTTAGGCAATTTAGTTAAATCGACTCAAAATGTGCATCATTATCTTGAGCTTTTAATGTTTAGTTTGAAAGTGGAGGATGCACCGCAGCAACACGATTTTAAATGGTATGCTCAAACAACCCTGCAAAACCAATATAAAGCCCTCCAAGAGGCTTTAAATGATGCCGACATTAACAATTTTGAAAGCTTAGACGTGCTTTCTCAACGCATACAAGAGCTTAAATTTAGCTTCCCAGTTTTGACGTCGATTTACGATGTAAAAAATTTGCAGAAATACAGTAAAGCACTCAATGATGCACAAGTTGCGGCACAGGAATACCAAGTCCTTTCCTCTTCTGCACAGTATATTCAGCAAACAGAGCTGGAAGCTAGCGATTGGTTTGTTCTCGGTTGGTTGACTGCAAAGCAAGAGGTTTATGCAGATAAACTTTTAGAAGCGACAGAGCAATTCCTTGTCAGCCGAAAACTCATTAAATAAAACCTAAGGGAGATTGAATGAGTCTCCCTTTTTATTTGCATCCCACATTGTCATATAGATATTCATTTGTTGAACATTCAGATTCAAAGTCGGTTAATTTCAATTCATCATTTCTTTAGTTTGACTCAGTTACATTGAAATATTTTGAGAAGCTATTATTTTTGTTTTTTGAGTAAAAACTTTTAAAATAAGCTATCTGAAAAATTAGATTCAGGGTGGTTTTATGTTGAATAGTCACATACCTATAATTCATCCCCTATTTTCATTTTCACTTATATTTATCCTTTTCCCATTACTAAGTGCTTGTAGTGAACAACATAAGCCTGTGCAAAGCACCGAATTAAGGCGCACGGCATCCTTACAAGTAGAAAAGCCGCTTTCTCCAACTCAAAACTTTGATCAGACACGACGAACCTTTAAAGTCCTGCGCAATAATAATGAGGACTATGGTGATGAGTCTTACCAAATCAAAACCGATGCTGGCACACTGAGTATTTATAGTATGAACTTGAATCCGCAGCAAGGTCAGCTACTATCCAGCGTCAAGTCTGGAGAATGTCTAACTCTATCGAGTCAAAGTGATAATTTAATTGCGGTTGATGGTTATATCAGTGTGATGGAATTAGGCGACATCAAAATTCACCCCTGCAAATAAACTTCAGCATAGTATTTGCATATTAGTCATTCAAAAAAACTAAGAAAATTGCCTTAAGGCTACGCTGCTATTGGGGGTTTAATTCATAATCCATACTGATTTGACCTTGTGCTAATAATCCCCATGATTTCATCGCATTACTCACCATACGCTGTAATTGCGTCAAGGCCATACCATCACGTGCTTGTATGGTCATCCCTTGCAATAAGGTCATATAAAAATCAGTCAATTGCTCTGCATGAGCCAAACTTTCAATTTCCGAATTTTGCACGCCTATAGCGAGCCGATCCATAATTTTTGTTTTGGTATAGGCACGACGTTGTTTGAGCTGTTCTTGTACGGTTTGGTTTTGCTGTGAACAATTCATTGTTGCCACCACCACCATACAACCTTTAGGTTTATTGGCTTGTACCAAATGCTGAATACTGTCATATAGGTACAATTCCATCGCAATTTTAGCCGTTTGACCTGCTTGTAGAATTTTTTCTGCAGGCTGAACTTCGTGTTCACTGTAGTATTCAATACATTTTTCAAAAAGCGCCGTTTTGTCGCCAAATGTGCCATATAGGCTAGGTGCGGTGATATTCAAAGCTTGAGTTAAATCACTGATGGACGTTCCTTCATAGCCAAATTGCCAAAACAATATCATCGCCTTTTCCAAGGCTTGCTGTTCATTAAAACATTTAGGTCGTCCACGCTTCTTGACCGAATCGGCTGGATTAGCGTGCTGATTTTCTTGCTTTGAATCATTCATCATAAGCTAATATTTATATTTTATAACGTTCACTAATAAAATAATTGACGCTCACAATTTAATCAAATAATTTATTTTTATAACAGTCACTATTAAATTAAATAATTAAGGTGTAACGCTATGAATCCGCATGCTACAGCTTTAAAACCAGATGAACAGTTAACGCAGCAGCCTGATGAATCTCCCCCCAATCAAGGGAATTGGTTTGCAATCCTCACAGTTGCCATTACAGCTTTCGCCCTTGTCACCAGTGAGTTTTTACCCATTGGCGTCTTAAATGCCATCGCTCAGGATTTAAAGATTAGTGTAGGTACCGCAGGTTGGGTGATTACCCTCCCTGGCATTATGGGTGCGGTCGCAGCGCCGCTGCTTTCTGTTGCAGTGAAGCAACTTGACCGTCGTATCTTACTGATTGCTTTAACCGTGATTATGGTCATTTCTAATTTTATAACTGGCTTCGCAGAAAGCTTTGCGCTGTTGTTGTTTAGCCGTTTTCTACTGGGTATTGCTATCGGTGGATTCTGGGCAACAGCCATAGCCTTAAGCGGACGTGTCGCACCCAGTCATCTCGCCATTGCCAAAGCCACTGCGATCGTCATGGCAGGAGTTACCTTAGCGACGGTTTTAGGTGTTCCATTAGGTACATGGTTGAGTGACTGGTTAGGTTGGCGTAGTGCGTTTCAAATCATTGCAGCGATTGGCATCGTCATTTTAGTTTTAGAAATCAAATTTCTCCCAAAACTTCCACCCACTTCGGCTATTCGATTTAGTGATTTACCTGCACTGATTCAACATGATAAAGCACGTAAAGGACTGATTATTATTTTATTAATTGGTTTTGCTCATTTTTCTTCTTATAGCTATCTCGCCCCATTTTTTAAAAATCATGCAGGCTTTGATGCGACCACCATCAGTTCATTATTATTGATCTACGGCATCGCAGGTTTCTTTGGTAATTTATTTGCGGGTTATAGCAGTAACATCAATGTCCGCTATACCCTTGTTTTTGTCGCCTTCAGTTTTATCGTGGTATTTTTTAGCTTTCCACACTTTGCAGTTCACTTATTCGGTGCATATCTTTTAACCGCATTATGGGGTTTCGCCTTTGGTGCATTTCCTACAACGGCCAATATCTGGATGTTTGTACATGCCCCTGAAGCTGTTGAAAAAGGCATGCCGCTGTTTATTGGTATTTTCCAACTCATGATTGCGTGTGGCTCTCTATTTGGCGGCTATATTGTCGATCATTTTAATGCCAATACCTTATTGTATTCGGTGATGATCTTTGTCGCCTTCGCCATAGTGGCTATATTCACTTTAGGGCGTGGATTAAATAACCCGAAGCTTCCTTGTACAGCGAACTAAGTCCACGCTCTAAGTGATATCGTCAATACATTTGATTAACGATATTTCCCAAAGATTTTCCACGTATTGTTATCGGCTAAAGGGTCGCTATAGCTATCACTACGGGCTTTACGTGGTTTGTCACGGGCATCCACCAATTTAAAGTCGTTTTCGACACTGAGTACAATGCCATTCACATAAAAACGGGTACGGGTGTAATCACTTTGCCCATGTTGAAATACATAGGTTCTGAGGTCGATAAATTCACGGTGTGCGACCAAAGCTGCCGTGTCATCGCTGTCCAGCCATAGTCGCATCGCTTGAATTTGATCAGCTTCAAACTGCCCACATTTTTCAACTAAGCTGGCAATACCCCGAAAGGTTTTAGATTCTTTCGCACGTGTTTTGTTGATTCGAATACGATCCACGTGAAAATAAAAAAGCGGCAGATTCAAATGACTCGGCAAATGGACTGCATCGAGGACTTCATCTTCCATAAAGGGCTGAAATAAGTCCTGAGCACGTTCAATTAAGCCAGTCCACTGCGCATAATATTCGGCTACTTCAGATTGTGTACCATAATAAATGGGCAGCCCTTCTACATTGGCTAAGGTTGAGGGCGGCCAAACATTTTGTCGAAGTAATGCAATATCACTTTTCAGACTTTGCACTGCGATTGCATCTTGCATGGGGTATTTCACTTTACTTAGGCTATTTTTTTAGATTAAGTCAAAGGTTTAGTTTCTGCAAGGCTTTGCCTATAATACTGCATTAGATTTTTATGCTAGGACACATTCATGGTTCAAAAGATTGAAGCTACTGATGTAACCGAAGAAGAAGCGTTGAATGCAGCTTTCTTTGAACGTGCGGATGAATTTATTAAACAAGCCAATGAATTTTGTCGTGTTGAAAAGGGTTCTCAAGTCAAACCGGCAGAAATGCGCGGTCAAGTGAGCGCTGCCATGTTATTTGGTACCGCTCGTTTTAATACTTGGGTTGCTGCAAATGGCTTCAAAGATGGCAAAGAAATGCGTGATGCCAAAGATCAAGTGATGTCTTATATTCTTCAACAATTTCAAATGATGCTTGAAGATAATTATGATGAATATTGCGAACAGTTTGAAAACTATCTTCGCTTCCGTCATAACGAAGAATTCCATGCAAATAAGCATGATCACGACCACGATCATCAGCATTAATCAAAAGCCCTTCGGGGCTTTTTTTATACAACTTCTCTTTCACAAAGCTTTGATTTAATATTTAGTCATAACGTTGTATTTTCATCATTCATGCTATTTTCAGTGCCTCGCGTATTCGAAAATACAATGAAATACGCAAGAAATGGACATGGTTTTAAGGACAAGGATAGCAATGCAGACGCTCGATTTTGCCATCGTGGATTCACATATACATCAATGGGATCCATACAATACCCCACATGCCGCTTCACTTGCCGTGAAATTATTGGGTAAACATCCCTACTTGCTCGACAAAATGATGCGCTTGGTTAAGCCGCAAGAATTAATTGACACGGTTGGCTTAACCAAACATGTGACGACACCGTATTTGCCTAAAAATTATAAGCAAGATGCAGGACATTATTTGGTTGATCAAATCGTACATGTAGAAGCAAGCTGGCATGACCATAAAGGCAAAGGGGTGGTTGGTGAAACCAAGTTTATTGAATCTTTAGACTTTAACGCTCAAAAAATTAAACTTGGCGCCATAGTCGGCACTGCAGACCCATGTGACAGTAGTTTTAAGAAAATTCTTAAAATGCATAAACAAGCCTCCCCACATTTTCGTGGCATACGAAAAATGGCAGCTGTACATGAAGACCCAAAAGTTCATGCATGGACCAATGAACCCCATCTCTATACCAATAAAAAATTTATGAAAGGTTTTGAAGCCCTTGCTCAAATGAATTTAAGTTTTGATGCATGGGTTTATTCAGACCAAATTCGTGATTTAACCGCTTTAGCACGTGCTTTCCCTGAAACATCTATCGTGCTGGACCATTTTGGGACACCTGTCGGTGCCTTTGGACCTGTCGGCTCACATACAGGCTTAACCCAAACTTCACGTGACAATATCTTGTTTCGTTGGAAAGATGATTTAGCTGAACTGGCAAGTTGCCCAAATGTTTATACCAAAATGTCTGGATTATTCATGCCTGTGCTGGGTCATCAATTTCATAAAGAACAACGCCTTGCATCTAAACAAGAGATTTTCGATTGCGCCTTTCCGCTTATTTCTCATGCTCTACAATGCTTTGGGAAATACCGTGTGATGTTTGGCTCTAACTTCCCGATGGATAGTGTGAGTGCATCCTTGGTGAATATTATTGACGCCTTTTCAGATGCGGTCGCGAGTTATGATCCTGATGCATTGACTTTAGTCTTCCAACAAAATGCCCGTCAGTTCTACCGCCTATAAGTTCGTTAAGATAATCTTGCAATCAAGTCATACAATGTAGCTCAAAAAAAATCCTCCAGATGGAGGATTTTTTTATTAAGTTTATATTTGAGTAGATTTTACAGCTTGACCATATTGGTCAGCCATCACCTCAACCAAATGCTCAGGTTGAATATATTTTTTGATGACAGCATTAACATCCGCTTTGGTCAAACTAGCAATGCGTTGATCACGCTTTTCACGATAGTTTAAATCACGACCTTTTTCTAACTGTGGAATCAACATACTATGAATGCGACGGTCATCTTCAAGTGCAGTTAAACGCTTTTTCAAAATACTGGCTTTGGCTGCTTCTACTTCCTGTTCCGTCACGCCATTTTTCAATAAGTTTTGCAACACTTTATGAACAGACTGAGAAACTTGTGCTGATTTACCCGCAGTGTAGTTTGCATCAATACTCAGTACACCTGAATTCACCCATTCATCAAAATTAATGTCTGCACTAAAACCATAAACCAGTGCATTCTTTTCACGTAACTCTTGAGCTAAACGTGAAGACAACTGTGAATCACCGAGTATGTGGCGTAATACTTGTAACGCAGGAGAATCGGTATGCTCTACACCTACAGGTAGAGTCATAATGGCTTGGTAACTACCAAACTCACGCTGTTCAGACAATGCATGCACTTTCTGTGCAGGATACGCTGTAAATGTAGACTCTAAGCGTTGATATGGCTCGCTGGTTTTCCAATCTGCAAATTCTTTTTTCAGAATTTTTTCTATTTGCTTAGTATCAAAATCACCTGTTACCGCAATTTGTGCGTGATGTGTTTTAAAGAATTTCTGATGTAACTGCTGCACTTGATCACGTGTAGCCGATTCAATTTGTTTTTTCGCAAGTTCAGGTTCGAAGTGATAACGAATATCCCCCGGCTGATAGATCTCGACAATACGCGACAGCGTCATTGCAGCAACGGTATCCGGCTCTGTATAAGGTCGATCTAAACTCGATAAACTTTGCGCTTTGATTAAATCAAATTGTGATTGTTCAAATGCTGGCGCTTTAATAACATCAATGACATATTGCAAAAATTCAGCAAATTTTTCTTTACGAGCAACCACTTGAATCATGAGGCCATTATCATTTGCACTGACCGCTGCACCACCACCGACATCAATAATTTTATCGGCAATTTGCTGCAAGCTTTGATCTTTAGATGCACGGAACATAAGGTAAGCTGTCAAATCTAGCAACTCCCCTTTGTTCATTAAGCTTTGTGCTGTACCAAAATCCAATGCTATCGTGGCATAGGTCTTGTCATCACGGGTTTTAGTTGGAAACAACGCATACTGAATGCCGTTTTTAAATTTAGCGCGCTGAATCTGCTTTTCTTTCTGATTTAAATATTGCTTAGACTCTGCAACATATTGCTTCACTTCAGCACGATAAACACTCGCATCTTTCAATGGCTCTTCTGCAGGCGCTTGCTGATCTAAAGTTTCAGCAGGTTTTGACGCAGCCTGTTGCTGTGCTTTCTTCTGGTCTTCAGGTGTCGGTAGAATATTTCCTGTGACACGGTATTCGGGCTTTAGAAAGTCCTTATACACCTGATTCACGTCGCTTACATTTAGCTTTTGTACTTTATCTAAGTCTCGGAAATATTGAGACCAGTCCCCGTTATAAGCCACAGTATAAGAACTAAGACGCTCGCCAAGTGCTGTTGCGCTATTTTTGACATTGTCAGCCATATTTCGAGTCAGGCTTTTAACACGGTTTAGCTCGACGTCATTAAAGGCTTTGTTCTGCTCCACACCTTGTGCAAGACTAGTTGCCACTTTGTTTGCATCATGACTTGGGCCATATATCGCCCCCATAAACACCAAATTAAAATCTTTATCTAACCATGTGGTCGATTGAACTACGGTTGCTGTCCCTGTTTCCACCATGCTTTGATACAAATGCCCACTTGGCTGTAAGGTATACAAAGTTGGAGATACCGCCAAAGCAGTTTTAATCGGTTCGACTGCACCATTTAAATAAATATTAAATTTGCCAAAGTCACTACCCTTATGAACAGTAAATTCACGTTGCTTTAATTTCGTTCCATCTAATTTAGGGACTTTGGCCTGTTCAGGAATTTGACGTGCGGCAATTGGGCTAAATTGTTGATCAATTTGTTTTAATACAGCCGCTTTATCAAACTTACCAGAAATCACCATCACTGCATTATTTGGCGCATACCAACGGCGATAGAACTGGTTTAATTCGTTCATATTGATCGATTGAAGTTCTTTCAAATCACCAATCGGTAAGCGGCCTAAAGATTGATTGCCATAGGCTTCTTTTAAAACTTGGTCGATTAACACTGAAAATGGCTGATCTAAACGAATTTCACGTTCACGCTTAACGATATCAATTTCTGTTGGTACAAATTTTTCCTGAAGTACTAATTTATCCATCCGTTCTGCTTCCAAATGCAAAACTTGGTCAATCGAACTTTGATCAGGACGAATCACATTGGTGTATTTCGTTGAATAATAATCCGTACTAGCATTGGTCATCAGCGTGAATTGGTCTAAGCGACGCTGAAATTCATCACCTTTGATATTTTCAGTGCCTTTAAAGGCCAAATGTTCGAGCAAATGTGCCAAACCACCTTTGCCCGCAGGGTCATTTAATGAACCCGTGAAATACACCGTATTCATAAACACTTTGCTTTCTTTATCGTTTTGCGCCAAAACCACACGAAAACCGTTATCTAATTTATATTCTTCAATGGCTTGTTCAGTTTTAACCAATACAGGTTGAGCAAAGAGGCTTGTACTTAAACCTGCAAAAAAAAGTGAAAGCGTTAAATGTTTAATACGCATGTAATTCAAGTGTCCTTTATATTTAGCATCGATCAGCGTAGTGCTGTCGATCAGATTGGTTTTGATTTTATGCTGAGCTTTTCTGGATTAATAGTTACTTTTTATTATATACATGCTGCAGAATGAGACAGCATGTATTTGATTTATGTTCAGATATAAATGTCCGACTGCATATATAAACACGCATAGCCTGAGATTTCTATACGGTCATTTTCGAGCATTTGACAATGTAACTCACCACCACGGCTTGATGCTTGATACGCTAAGATCTGACCTCTTTGTAGACGTTCTGCCCAAATTGGCACGATTCCGGTATGAATAGAACCCGTAACAGGATCTTCATTGATGCCATTACCCGGTGCAAAATTGCGTGAAATACAGTCATATTGCTGGGCTGCCGCAGTGATTGCAACATCAGTGATCGTACCCGGCGCTGTGATGGCGGTGCGGATTTTGCCAAGACGTTTTAAAATTTCAAAATTCGGTTGTTCGTCCAAAACTTGTTGAGCCGTTTCGTATTCCACGATATACGCCTGCGCATTCTGATAAACCTGCTTAAAAGGTTGACTCAACCCTAGACGTAGCTCTTCAGGATATTCGCTCACGACCTGTGCCCGACGCACAGGGAAATTCATCAGAATTTTTCCATCTTCAGCTTTATTTACGCTAAAAATACCGAGATTTTTGACATGAAATTGGATATTTTTTTCTGCAGTATAAAACTCAAAAAGCACATAACTGCTGGCCAATGTCGCATGTCCACAAAAGTCCACTTCAGTGGTCGGTGTAAACCAACGAATTTCATAATTACTGCTGTCAATTTTTTTCACAAATGCAGTTTCAGACAGATTATTTTCCAAAGCAATCTGTTGCATCAAGTGTTCATCTAACCATTCATCCAACACCAAAACCGCCGCTGGGTTGCCTTTAAATAACACTTGGGTAAATGCGTCCACTTGATACATTTTCATTGATAGAACTCCTGATTTAGTGATTTATATTAAAGGCTTTTGAAAATATTTCATGCGTTATATGCTATGTAGCAACACTTTTTAATAAAACATCTAAGTTTTAGATGAACTTAAATATAGGTACAATTTTGAAAACGCATATTCACCCTGTTCCTTTAGAAAAATCATACCGACTTTTAAATCATGGGCCGACTGTGCTCGTCTCTGCTCAGGATCAAACCCATACTGGTGTGATGACTGCAGCATGGGCATGCGCCTTAGAGTTCAGCCCAGCAAAAGTGACGGTAGTAATGGATAAATCAACTAAAACACGTGAGATTATTGAGAATTCAGGCTATTTCGCCTTACAAGTACCGACACTGAAACAACTCAAACTGGTCTATGCACTTGGTATGATGAGCCAACGTGATGCGCCAGAAAAATTACGCCAATGTGGCGTGGAATTGTTTCAATTTAATACCTCAGATATTCCTGTGGTTGAAGGTTGTGCTGCTTGGCTACTGTGCAAACTTATTCCTGAGCCGCACAATCAACAAGCGCACGATCTGTTTATTGGCGAAGTCATTGCTGCCTATGCAGACGACCGCGTCTTCCGTAACGGACATTGGTATTATCATGAAGTAGAAGATGAATGGAAAAGCCTACATCATGTTGCTGGCGGGCACTTTTATACCATTGGTAATCCTGTATCTGTAGACGAGACACCAGACTAAAATAGCGCTGTGAGATCTGTCGTTTATCTAGGGCTAAAAATGGATAATCATCCGTTTTGAGCATTTTCATGCTAACTTTAACTTAATTTTAAATATTGAATGAATGGATATGGCGTTTAAAATACATACATTGGATGTCAAAAATTCACTGCAAAATTATATTTGGCTGCTTGAACACACCGAAAGCCATGATGTCATTGCGGTAGATCCTACTGAAGCTGCCTTGGTCGAGCGCTATTGTCAGGAACATCAACTCAATCTCACACAAATTTGGTTAACTCATTGGCATAAAGATCACGTCGGTGGCGTACCGGAACTTATTCAGGATAAAAACATTGCCGTTTACGGTCCCCGTGCAGAATTGAGTCGTATTCCATGGGTGAATTATCCTCTCGATCATAATGACCGTTTTGAATTTCATGGTCTTGAAATTGAAATAACAGCAACCCCCGGCCACACCCTCGGTCATATCGTATATTTTATCGATGACATTCATACGCTTTTCTGTGGCGATGTATTATTTGCTATGGGCTGTGGACGTGTTTTTGAAGGCACCTTTCAACAAATGTACGATTCATTGAACCGTATAGCCGCATTCCCTGCTGAAACTCAAGTGTATTGTACTCACGAATACACCCTATCGAATGCGCAGTTTGCGCGGCATGTTGAACCTGACAACCTTGCCATACAACAGCGGTTTGATGAGGTTGAATCCCTACGCATGCTCGGACAATGTACTTTGCCAAGCAGCATTGAATTAGAACTAGAAACCAATCCATTTTTACGCGCAGAAAGTGTTGAAGCATTTCAACGCTTAAGAGAACTCAAAGACAATTTTTAATTGGATTGCGAGTTATAAGCATTTTAGATTTCATCACAAATAAACTTTTTTATTTGTGATGAATATTTCGGGCCAATTCATCATTTTATATTTATAAAATTTGATTGGTGGCAGCAAACTCATCCAATTCAGCTTGAGTCACAACTCGTACGGCTTGCATTTCATCGATACGTACCATCAATAAACCACCTAATGCCGGCTGATAACGTCGTGCACTACCAAATGGTGTATATGCCACTTTGGATTGCTCCGAAAAGACCAACCAATCTTCATGTCCAAGCATCACCGCAACAGGCGTCTGTCCCGCTTGTTGCATCTGTTCAATTTTTGCTTTGACATCGTGCTCAATGTTCTGCATGCGTTCAATCTACTTATACCAATAGAACATAGTATAAAAGCATTTCGATAAATCTTGATGAGAAATAGCATTGCAAGCTCACCTATCCAGCGAATTAGGCTTTGAACAAGCTGTTATTTGCAATCCACAACTGCATACCCAAACAGCTGTGCATTCTAAGCCAAGCAATCGTTTATTTTGCGCACAGCTTCTCTATGCACATAGGATATATTTTAATCCAACTGCCAAAAACCTAATTTTTAAAATACGTTATATTTACTTACATTAAGTTTAGCTTTTTATAAAACAGCAAGTTAAATGAGTTTATACCGTTTACAAGCCAATAATCTGTTTATTTATCCATCAAAATTTCATATTTTAAATAAAAGTTTTTCATTTCCCCTTTAAAAAATATTTTGACACCCCTATTTAATATTTTAATGATTGATAAGGAGTTCGCTCGTGAAAAAAGTGGTTAAAGCAAAAAATTTAGTTGCCTTCCGTCTTTGGTTAGAAAAGTTAGGATATTCTGTTCGTACACTGGCAGATAATCGTGGATTTACATTCAGTTTTAAAAAAGAATATGGTCTAGTGACTGTAGACTTGTCTGGTAATGCTTTGGCCATGCAGCTCGGTGAAGAGTTTGAAGATCATTTAAAGGCATAATCTTCTTTATAATTTATTCGAACGATTAGAAATAAATGATTTAATTCGATTGATTCGAATCCGCATTTCAAAATTTGCCCGTATTTTCGGGCTTTTTTTCACCTTTGTTTTACTGACTCATTTTAACGAGAGAAATTTTAGACAATCAAAAAGCAAGATTAGACATCTTGCTGTATCTCTTCGTTCATCATTCTTTCATTAGATTTTTTTATTAGAATTAGTCTTCAAAAAAGACCATGTTTAAGACACTGATTTTTTCGAATTTCAAAAACAAAAAAGCAAGGTATAAAACCTTGCTTAATCTAATGGTGGGGACGGAGAGACTCGAACTCTCACACCTCGCGGCGCTGGAACCTAAATCCAGTGCGTCTACCAATTTCGCCACGTCCCCAACTCGGGTGCTGACAATGTCAGACTTTAATTTGTTTTAAAAACCTGTTTATTTAGCAACTTAATAAATTAAGTGGTGGGGACGGAGAGACTCGAACTCTCACACCTCGCGGCGCTGGAACCTAAATCCAGTGCGTCTACCAATTTCGCCACGTCCCCAACAGGGTTGCTGACATTGTCAGACTTTTTAAAACTTGGCAGAGGATCAAGGATTCGAACCTTGACGAACGGTTTTGGAGACCGTCATGCTACCATTACACCAATCCTCTGTGACCTTCATTACCAAACTCATGTTTAGTAATTCAGTGGTGGGGACGGAGAGACTCGAACTCTCACACCTCGCGGCGCTGGAACCTAAATCCAGTGCGTCTACCAATTTCGCCACGTCCCCGATGGCTGTGTATATTATAGAGATCACCCCTACATGACAAGCCTTTTTTATAAAAAAGCATCTTGTTTGTTTAAATAAAAAACAATAGTGCTTTTTTTGTATTTTTCTTAAGCAAATTCAGCAACTAAGTCGCTTTTTAAGCGATAAAAATCCACCAATCTGTCATTTTTTTGCTTCATCAACATGTGTTGCAATAGCTGATTAAACCCTTGATATTGTATCGGCAGATCAAGCTTTAAGCGTTGGCAATGTAAATAGGCCCAATCTTGATAGTTTTTCGCCTCTAAACGCTGTGATGTCAGCCATTCCAAGAAAATTATCCCCAATGCGTAGATATCACTGTGCAAAGATTTTGCTTGTCCATGGAAAAGTTCTGGAGCCATATAACGTGGTGTCGCAGTTAAGGCATCTAACTGATCAAATTCTAAAGGTAGCGCTTGCTCAAAGTCGATGAGTCTGCACTGCCCTTGCCAATTCACAAAATGCTCTTGTTTTAAATCTGCATGTATCCAACCGTGCAAGCTTAATCGTTCAACCACATCGAGTGCTTGCCATAGCACTTGCCTCACCTGTTCGATTCTCAAACTTGATGCAGGCTGTACGAACCAAGGCTCAGCATTCGGCAGTATTAATAGGCGATCAATAGGCTCTTGCTGAATACTGAGATGCGACTGTTTTATCATTTGAAAAGGTAGCGTGATACTGTTTTGTGTAGACGCTTGATTGAATAGCTGGTACAGCTCAATTTCTCGACCAAAACTAGCTACATGTTCAGGGCTGCTGTCACTGACTTGCGCCTTGAGCCAATAACGTTGTTGATTGAATTGAAATTGATATAGACGACGGCCAAAAACCAAACTTTTGGTTTTGGTTTTTGGCTCGCAAATGGTTTGCGCTAAATCTGTGGATTTAAACCGCAATAAATTCTGCATGTCGTTGACTGGGTTCATTTTGATAATTTAATAATTCCAAACAATGCTGAATGGTCTTACCAATGCGGGCTTGCGTTTCGATTAATGAAATCTTCGGCCAAGTGGCTCTTTCACCTTCACGCTGCAATACTTTAAACAGGTAGGGTCGAGGATTTTGCAACATATAACTATAGTGTCTTAAGCCATATTTCCCCACAATATTGACATCACCATAGTAACGCTGATCCACCACGCCATAACCATGATCAAGCAAACGTCTTACAGGTGGGATACTTCCTGCACGCTCACGGGCAAAATCCATCACCCCTTTACTAATCACCTTACCTTGACGACGAACGATCCGCTCAGGCCAACTCAACATGCTTTTACGAAAGCGTGAAGCATCATCCTGCATAAACGGCACAATATGCGGATTGACCTGACTGGCGATACTGTAATTAATATTATACAAACGCGCCATTTTCTCCTGTGGGAAATCACTGCGCACACTGCCATCCACCCAACGCGTTGCCGACATATATGGCGTAAATTGCCCGTCATAACGCTTACTGGTCAGTCGTACTGGTGGAAATAGAATGGGCACTGCACATGATGCCAACACTGCACTCCACACCAACAAATCGGGTGATGTATACGCATTCATAATTCGTGCATCTTGTGATGCATCATAAGGCGCAACTGCCACATTGATATGCAGACCTGATTGCTTATATGCTTCGGCAAAAGTTAAGTCACCTAAGTTTTCAACCAAAAACTTTTTCAGATATTTTACATCTGCCAAACCGCCATTACCCTGCACTAACTCAGTCAATTTACGAAAGTGAAATGCCTCACTAAAGAAGTTTTGTCCATTTAATAAATTGGTAAATTCTGACGGTTTAGATACACCCAACATCCCGGTCATAATGGCGCCAGCACTGGAACCAGACAGAACTTTTGGCATCAAATCTTGTTCCATCAGTGCTTTACACACACCGGTATGAAACAAACCTAAAGTTGAACCGCCTGAAAACATCAAAACAGGTTGACCATAGGCTTTTTGGCTTTGTTCAAAGAATTCAATTTTTTGTGCAGCATTGAGACAAACGCATTCCTCAGATGCGATAAAAGCCAAACTTTGACTCACCTCATCAACATAGTCTTCAATAATTTTTTTGGTGCCGACGTAGGCTTCTGTAAACAGTAAAGGATGGGCAATATTACCCACATCATAAGTTAAACCTTCACTTAAAATGTACATCAAATCTCGAGTACGTTTCTGAGCACGATATCGTCTCAGTAACCCTAAACGATGAGTAATAATTTCTGCATCAAAATACGGTGAACTATTATCGAATTTCCATTCTTGCGCACCCGATTCTTCATCTATTTTAAGTGCGATATCTTTCCATTCTTCATAACACTCAGCACGGTCAAGCTGACGCTTTAATTTTTTTATCCGATATGCCTGATGTGGATTAATACTTTTTGAAAACCCTGTAAACAACATGACTATCCCTCAGCACATTTTAAACTGTTCACTCGGCTAGATTTATAACAACTTTTTGGTTGTTCGAATAGCGCTGATCTGCCAGAACAATCATTTAACTTTGACATATTTAGGCGATTATAACTGCATTATTGATGTACACTGCTGTCATATACTAACCAACAACAAGACACGACAAGCTGACTTATCATGGCTACAATTGATTTACCTGACAACATCCTTCAATCACTATCTACTGTACTCTTACAACTACAGCACAGTTTGCCTGAGCTTAAACAAGCACCCGATTTTTCGAGTATCGCTTTTAAATGGCAAGATAAACAGCTTAAAGCCATTCAACAGCCCAAAGTCATGTATTTAGAAGATTTAAAAGGAATTGAGCGTCAAAAAGAAAAAGTGATTCAAAACACTTTACAGTTTTTAAAAGGCTTACCTGCCAACGATGTTTTACTCACTGGCTCTCGTGGTACAGGTAAATCATCCATCGTCCGTGCTCTGCTCACCCATTATGCAGACCAAGGTTTACGTTTAATTGAAATTGAGCGTGATGATCTATCTGATTTGCCAGAAATTCAAAAGTTAATTGAACATCGCCCTGAAAAATTTATCGTATATTGTGATGATTTGGCATTCAATGCTGAAGATGAAAACTATCGCAGCTTAAAAAGTGTTTTGGATGGTTCATTACAATCAGGTTCAAGTAATTTTATTATTTATGCTACCAGTAACCGTCGTCATTTATTGCCTGAATTCATGCATGAAAACACACCTGTAACCAAGATAGATGTGCCTCAATATACTGAGCTCCATCCACAAGAAGCGATTGAAGAAAAAATATCTCTTTCTGACCGCTTTGGGATGTGGCTGTCTTTTTATCCAATGGATCAAAATTTATATTTAGAAATTGTTGAACATTATTTGGCTAAAGCCGAGATGCCATGGACAGATGAAGCGCATGCTGAGGCACTACGTTGGTGTCAAGGTCGTGGGCAACGTTCAGGGCGTGCTGCTTATCAATTTTCAAAGCATTGGATTGGGTCAGAACAACTTAAACAAGCCTAGAGCCAAAAAACTAAATAAAAAAAGAACCGCTATAGCGGTTCTTTATAATTGAATATGACAAATGATTCTTTAATTCTGACAAATAGGTGGAAGGACAGAACGAATACCTAAACCATTGGCAATTTTCTGCACTGTGTTTACCACATTAACATCATTAGCTTGATATGAAACCAACTGAATACCCATCGGCAGTCCACTTTCACTTTGAGTCATTGGAAAAGCATAACTTGGTGCATCTAAATAGTTAAATGGACGCGTGTATTCACCCACATGACTAAACTCGGTATCCGTTGAGCTTGACACAGCTGCAAGGAATGGGCTCACTGGAAACAGCAAACATTGACCATTTAAAGAAGCTTTAAATGTCTGCTGAAACTCAGTTCGCTCTGCAATCAATGACTCGTATTTTTCCTGTGAAATACTCTTACCGCGTAGCACACGCTGACGAACTAATTCCCACATCTGTGTTTCAGCATTTTCAGCTGTATCGCCATGATATAAATAACTTTCATAAGCAATAATGTCAGACGTCCGGTCCGATAAATTATGAAAATCGAAATGTGCAGGTGGTTGCCAGTTTTTAATTTCGATTCCCAATGATTCAATGCATTTTAGCCCTTCGCGCCAAAGGGTTAATACCTCAGGCTCAAGCGTATATGGAAATGCAGATTCATCTAAAGCATAAATTACATTTTGACTTGATGCCGCTCCAACATCTACATCCGTCAATAATTTCACTAATGCACTAATGTCGTCTGCAAATCTTGCAAAAGGTCCAAGAGTATCTAAAGTTTTAGATAAAGGTACTGCACCCGTGTCGGCAATTTTATGGGCTGAAGGTTTAAAACCAAATATGCCATTTAATGCTGCTGGTGTGCGAATTGAACCACCTGTATCACCGCCAAAGGCCATAGGACTAAGACCACTAGCCACAGCAACCGCTGAACCTGAAGATGATCCACCCGGTGCAAATTGCTGCTCTGCCCACGGGTTTTTAGGTGTGCCTTGCATTGGATTTTGACCAGACAAACCAAAAGCCAACTCGGTCATTTTAGTTTTACCTAAAATCACAAAACCTAAATCTTGCAATTGATCAACCAGTTTACAGTTCGCTTGCGCTTTTTGATCTAAATAAACCGTACCTGCATAGGTGATATGACCCGCTACATCCAGATTATCCTTTAGTAAAATTGGCACACCATGAAATGGACTCAATCGTTTGCCTTGCTGAAGCAACTCATCTAAATGTTGTGCCTGTTGCAAAGCCTCGATTTCGAATAATTCCGAAATACAATCTAGATGTTTAAATGTTTGGTTTCGATCAATATAAAATTGAACTGTCTCTACTGAAGTTATCTTTTTGCAGGCAATCTGGCGACCAAGCTCAAGTGCAGATAAATTCACAATATTCATTTTATATCTTCCAAACCTTTTCCTGCCGTTTCAGGCATTTTCATAAATGTGATTAATGTTAATAATGCGCCAACCAATACCATAAAGTAGAAATAATCTTGTTTACCAATACTTTGTAGCCAAGTTAGCACATACGGTGTTGTGCCGCCGAGTAAAGCCACCATCAAGTTGTAGGGTGCGCCAATGCCAACTGCACGAACTTCTGTCGGAAACTGTTCAGACATGACAGCTGGGCCAATGGCGGTATATAAAGCATATAAAACCAAGCCGAAAAGCTCGACCAATAAAATTGATGCAAACGTGCCATCCATCCATTTAATGATTGGATAAAAGAACACTAAATATCCCACAGCAAACACGATCAACTGCGGTTTACGACCAATTTTGTCTGATAGCCAGCCAAATACAGGCTGACACAGCATAAAGATAATTAAGCCAACAGTATTTGCAGCAAAGGCTGTTTGTGGCTCTGCGCCTAAAACTTTAATGGCATAGGTCGGGACATAGACCACAAAAATATAGAATGCAAATGTTGTTAAGATAGAAATACCCACAATACGAAGCGTTTCTTTCGGATGACGTTTAATCAGTACAACCAAAGGATTTTTTACTGATTCTTTTTTATGGGTCATTTCGCTATCAGGTACTGATTTACGAATCCACATACCCACCAAGCCGCCAATCGCACCCAAAATAAACGGAATACGCCATCCGTATTCGCTCATTTGCGTTTCAGTTAAAGCACTTGTTAAAGCCCAAGCAAGACCTGAGGCCATCAAAATACCAATCGCTGAACTGAAAAACATAAAGCTTGAATAGAATCCGCGTTTATTTTTTGGTGCCATCTCTGAAAGATAAGTTGCCGCTGAAGCGAACTCACCACCCAAAGATAAACCCTGAAGTAATCGCGCTAATACCAAAATAATCGGCGCAAAAATACCAATTGATTCATAGGTTGGTGAAAGACCTATCATCAAAGAACCACCTGCCATCATTATGATGGTTGCGGCCAAAGCTGCTTTTCGACCATAGCGGTCAGAAAAGATCCCCAATACGATTCCACCTAATGGACGCATGAAAAAACCTACAGCAAAAATTGCGAAGGTCGCAAGCAAGGATGCAGTTGGATCATCTGATGGGAAAAATTGTTTCGCGAAAAATACTGCAAAAGTTGCATAAATCGTCCAATCGAACCATTCAATAGCATTTCCTACAGTTCCTGCAAGAATAACTTTCTTTTGTGATACATTTCCTTGTGTGGAAATTGAGTTTTGCATTTTTGACTCATCCATAAGCGTCTCATTTAATATTTAGACATAAATACAGGTTGTATTTTATTTTCTAGACTTAAATTTAGATTATAATTAGTTTTTAGACAAGTCAATCATCATGAGTGAATCTTTTAGTTTCGACGAAATCGATACTGCATGCATCAAAGCTCTTATCTCCAATCCGAGAGGATCATGGCGAGAACTGAGCCAGATTAGTGATGTCCCTGAAAAAAAGCTGTCTCGACGTCTAGGTAGATTGCTAGATGACCAAGTTATACGAACTGCAATTGAATTAAATCCTGTGGTTGCCAATAAGGGTTACACCGTTCATGTCTGGATCAGTGTGAAATTTGGGAAGGAAAAAGAAGTTGCGCAATTTTTTGCAAACCGTCCAGAAGTACGCATTGTTTTTCTAACCACAGGACTTGCCGATATTTTCCTTGAAATTGGATTAGAAAAGGCCGCCGATCTCTCTGTTTGGATGCATGATTTTGTTACGCATATTCCGGATATTAAAACCGTAGAAACCCAAGCCGTATTAAAACCATTTACTTGGGCAAGCAAACCCAAAGCTTTAGAAGGTACAAGCGATAAAAACATCAATTTTAGAAGTTTGACTGAAATAGAGTTAAAACTGATTCATGCTCTGTCTATTGATGGGCGTTCATCTATTAAAAGTTTGGCAGAGCAAATCGAACTCAGTGAACATAAAACTCAGAAATTATTGAATGATTTATTGGAAGAAGGCATTTTCAACATTCGTGTCGATGTAGAACCCAGTTTGATGGGCTATAAGTCCGAAGCGATTATTTTGATTAAAGCTCGTCCAGATGCAGCAAATCAAATTGCCAAAACCTTGTCTGAACTTAAAAACACACGCTGCCTATTTGGCATTAGTGGAGATTCACAATTTTTCTGGCATGTCCTATGTAATGATTTAAGTGATTTATGGAAACTCATTACAGAAGATCTTGGTAATTTTGAAGGCATTCAATCTTGCAATACTAACATGGTGACATTGGCATTAAAACGTGCAGGATTTATGCGAAAAATCAGCAGCGCGCAGTTATTTTCAAATTTAGATTAAAAAAAAGAACCGCAAATGCGGTTCTTTTTTTAACGATTTTTACGCTTCGTTTGGATTACTCAATTCCGTCATCGGCCAACGCGGTGTAGTTGTAACAGACAAACCATCATGCTGACCCGCCTTAAGACGCTGATAACCTGCAAACGCAATCATTGCACCATTATCTGTACACAGCGCAGGTTCTGCATAAAACACATTTGCACGGATTTTTGCCAAGTCAGCTTCTAAGCGCTCACGTAAACGCTTGTTTGCACTTACACCACCGGCAATAACTAAACGTTTTAAACCCGTTTGTTTTAAGGCCTTCACTGATTTTTTCACCAATGTATCAACCAACGCTTCTTGGAATGATGCAGCGATATCCGCCTCACGACCTTCGCCTTCAACTTTTTTTAGTTGAACTGAAACGGCAGTTTTTAAACCACTAAATGAAAAATCTAAACCTTGGTGTAGCATTGGACGTGGAAATTCAAAGGCATTGATGTCACCATTGATCGCCAATTTCGAAATATTTGGACCACCTGGGTATGGTAGACCCATCATTTTAGCGACTTTATCGAATGCCTCACCTGCTGCATCATCAATCGACTCACCCAATAATTCATATTGACCAATTCCATAAGCAGCCATCAATTGAGTATGTCCGCCAGAGACTAAAAGTGCCACAAATGGAAATTCTGGTGGAGTTTTAGACAACAGCGGCGCCAACATATGACCTTCCATATGATGTACACCAATTGCAGGTTTATTCAGTGCAAATGCCAACGTACGACCAAACAATGCGCCTGTCATTAATGCACCCATCAAGCCCGGCCCGCGAGTATATGCAATGGCATCAATTTCAGATTTATCCATCTGACTTTCTTCAAGCAATTGTTTTAATAACGGAATTAACTTACGCACATGGTCACGTGAAGCTAATTCAGGTACCACACCACCATATTCTGCATGCAGTTTGATTTGGCTATACAATACTTGTCCGCGTAATCCTTGCTCACTATCGTAGAGTGCGAGTCCTGTTTCATCACACGAAGTTTCCAAGCCTAAAACGATCATTAAACTGCCTTTTGCCCATTTCAAAATATTGCGAAACCTATTATAGACTTGTGATATGAGATGTAAATGAGTAAAATACTGACCTTCACTTGTGATCAAGGGTAATTCGACCCGAGATCTTATCCATAACTTAATGAGGATTCTTCATGCCACAAGTTAAATTGAAAGAAGGCGAACCAGTAGACGTAGCTATCCGTCGTTTCAAACGTTCATGCGAAAAAGCGGGTGTTCTTGCTGACGTTCGTAAACGTGAATTCTACGAAAAACCAACTCAAGAACGTAAACGTAAAAAAGCTGCTGCTGTTAAACGCTACCAAAAGAAATTGGCTCGCGAATCAGTACGTACTACTCGCCTTTACTAAGATTAATTTGTGATTGATTGACTAACCTGGACAAGATAAATGACTACTTTAAAAAACCAAATAACTGAAGTTTTAAAAGCCGCTATGCGTGCTAAAGAAATGGATAAGTTAACGGTAATACGTAGTCTACAGGCAGCAATCAAGCAAATCGAAGTCGATGAGCGCATAGAGCTTGACGATAAGCAAGTTCTTGCGGTCATTGAAAAGCAAATCAAACAACGCAAAGAATCGGTTAAAGCCTTTTTAGGTGCAAACCGAGATGATTTAGCTAGTAAGGAACAAGCCGAGATTGAGGTGTTATCTCAATTTCTACCAGAAGCTATGACTGAGGAAGAACTTGATTCCATCATTGCGCAAACGATTACTGCGCAAGAAGCTACTAGCATGAAAGATATGGGTAAGGTGATGAACTCTCTACGTCCGCTCATAGCCGGACGTGCCGATCCTGCACAAGTTTCAGCTAAAATTAAAGCGAAACTCTCTTAATCTTTCATCTATATTGTTTGATTTGGTCTATTTAAGTACGCTGATGACTTAAATAGCCAAATTATCCAAATTCAAATTTATTCATCATTTATAATTTTCTTTCTTATCTAACGATTTCATACTTACAAATATCTCGCCAACTTCCATCTACTGGATTTTGAATTGCAGCTTGTTCGATTTCAATCAATTTAAAATTTGCTCGTTCACATAGACGTCGTGCTTGCTTGTTTTCTACATCTACAAAAGCGTTTAATTGCTGAAATCCTAGATCATTCAATAATTGATCCACAAATAACTGCAAAGCTTCTGTCATCAAACCCTGCCCTTTAAATTCAACACTTCCCCAAAACCCAACGTTAGCTTGGTTTTCCATCCAATTGATTTGATGAATATCCATGACACCTAGAAAGTTATGCGACTGTTGCTCACGAATCACATAAACAAAATTTTCCTGATTTAACGCAGCCAACACTCTCGAATCACAAAATGCCAATGAAGCATCTAAATTAGGTTCTTGTAAGGACCAAGCCAAACTTGCAGGAAACATTCGTAAGGTCTCTATACTTTGACAGATCGCTTCATAAAGTGCTTTTGCATCGTGACGCTGAATCAACTGAAGCGTGATTCTGCCATGACTTATATCAAAATCATCGAGTTTCATTTTTTTCAGTTTCTCGCAATGATTTAAAATGTTTGTAAAACCAATTTTAATTTAGGGCACACTGCACATTATATTTTTTTAATAATTGCATCTCTTTTGATGCGATCACCTGCTGAATCACATCCTGCTTATTCATATTACGGTACTCACGATCTAAAAATGCACGATTTTCGTCTGCAGCACGATAAAGATCATTCACATAAGTCTGAACAATACCGCAGTATTTCACTTGCTGGTCTGCTTTAAATCCCTGTTGCTGCGGGTCTAACTGACTAAAAAATTGGCGTACATCAGTTTTATATTTTTCGTTAATATCATTCACAGCAATCACATATTGTTCTGCGCTAGCTGCTGCAATATTCGTTGCTAAGCCCAACAGACAGGCCGCCAAAATCATATTTTTCATTTGTAAGTTCTTAATCATAAACATTTTACATCCAGCTAGTTTACACTGATTAATCTAAGCCACTAAAACTACAATTTGCACTTTATAATCGACATAGATAAGTGCATCACAGTTGAAATCTTTATATTTTTAATTTCCGTTCATTTTGCATTTCGTCTACACGCTGCTTGATTTTTGCAGAAAGACTTTTCGAGTCTTTGGTGATGCGCTGCGCCTGTAGCAAAGATTTAATCGCACGTTCTTCATCCCCGCCCCAATACTCTACTTCAGCTCGATAGCGCAGCACATTAATAGAACGGAAGCTTGCGTCTTTGTCTGCATCAGCCATTTGCAACATCAGTCGCCAACCACTCAAGTCACGTGGGTTCGCTTGTAAAAATCGCTGTAGAATCAGTTGTGCTTGCGCATATTCTTTGTTTCGAATCAAAGCCTCTGCATATTTATAATTTAATGCACGATTTTCAGGCATGATGATTGCCGAACTTTTCACAGCGTTCACGGCATCGGCTGCTTTATTTTGGCCCAACAGCACATCGGTCTGCAAAATAGTAAAAAGTGCATGCGATGCATTTTGTTTTGCTGCTTCATTTAATAACTTTTGAGCAGCACTAAAGTCACCTTGTTTAATATGCAAGCTCACCAAAGCCAACTCAGCTGCATAATTCTTTTGTGCCACCATTGTATTTAATTGCAATTCAGTTGCCTGACCTGAGAGTACTCGACTATACCAGCGCAGAATTTCAAAATCTTGATCAACCAAACTAGTTTTAACTTGAGGCAACTGATTGGCACGTAAGCGCGCCTCGCTCATACGTTCCGTGGTTAAAGGATGTGTCAACCAAAAATCAGGCAGAAAGCTCACTCGACTCGTAGAGCGATGCATCACTTCAAAAAAGTCAGCCATGCTTTGCGGATTGTATCCTGCACGGTACATATACTGCATCCCGATGCGGTCTGCTTCACGTTCTTGATTGCGGCTATAGGTTAGCTGTTTATCCATCAAAGCGGCTTGTGAACCCATCATTACAGCCGCACCGACATCACCATCTGCCTGTGAGGCCACCAAGGCTCCGACCAAAATACCGGCTAGTGACAATAAACCTTGCCCTTTAAAAGCTTCTTGTGAACGACTGTAATGACGTTGTGAGACATGTGCAATTTCATGCGCCATCACCCCTGCCACTTCATCCATGTTGCGAGCTGAATTAATTAATCCAGCATTTAATGCAAATAAACCTCCCGGCACAGCAAAAGCGTTAATTTGTGGATCATTAATTAATAACAAACCGACCGGTTGGTTGAGTTGGGTTTGGCTCAAAATATGCGTAAAGACAGATAAAAGACGATCTTCCATCCACGGATTTTCAGTCACAGGAAGTTGACGATGCACCTCACGATACACCTTCTCGCCAATGGCACGCTCTTTTTGTTGATCCAACAAGCCGACGCCACTACCTATTTCAGGCACAGAAAATTGTGGGGATGAACTAAAATCTACGGACTGCGTCTGCGCCAATGTCGAACAAAGCCCGAGACCACATGCCAGTAAAATCTTTTTCAAAGTTTATTCTCTAAATTTCATATTCGTACTTCATCGAATATAGCATTGAATTTTGGTGAATTATGGAGAAAACTGTTGTGATTGTTTATTCAAATTTTGGATTGACCACATAGCGTGGCGCGCGCTCATGTACCAAAACATCCACTAGATTTTGATAAGCCAATTCCGCCATACGTTTACGAGTTGCCGCTGTTGCTGAACCCACATGGGGTAATGTCACGACATTGGCTAATGTAAATAATGGCGATTCTTGAAGTGGCTCTTGCTCATAAACATCTAAGCCTGCTGCAAAAATTTGACCACGACTTAATGCATCGATTAAAGCGGCTTCATCAATCACTGAACCGCGTGAAATATTGACCAATACCGCATGCGATTGCATCAAGGCCAACTCACGTTCACCAATTAAAGCTTTCGATTCTGCATTTAAATCCACTGCAACGACCACAAAGTCAGCACGTTGCAACAAATCATCCAAATCACAATATTGCGCTGATAACGATTCAGCCAATTCAATTTTTTCTCGGCGATTATGATAGAGTACATTCATATTAAAGCCGTAGCGAGCACGACGCCCAATCGCTGCGCCAATATGTCCTAAGCCAATAATACCAATAGTTTTAGCAAAGACATCCATACCAAATTGCTCAGGACCCACTGTACGCTTCCACTGCCCTTGTTTGGTCCATTGATCCAATACAGGCACTTTACGTGCTGCACTCATCAACAAAGTAAATGCTAAATCTGCTGTAGTTTCCGTCAATACATGCGGAGTATGGCTCAACCAAATATTTTTTTGATTAAAAAATGCTAAATCATAGTTGTCATAACCGACACTTACACTTGAGATGACTTTTAATTGTGACGTATGCGCTAAATTCGAAGCATTCAACAAACGTCCCGCACCGATCATGGCGTCAGCATCTTTTGAATGCTCAAGAATTTGCTGATTCACATCGCCCAATTTAGGGCTAATTTGGAAAACTTTAAAATGCTGTTCTAAACGTTGAATTATTTCTTGATCTATTTGACTAAAAACCACTACTTTTTTTTGCATAAATTTTCCATTTACGTAATTTAAGTATTTTGTCCTGCCTTATTTTGCATAAATTGCCATAGGCGTTTTTTTAATAAAGGCTGTTCAATCATTTGCTGTAAAGATGCCAATGGATACACCTTCGCATGCTCTAAATGCGGAATATCGCCTAGACAAATGACATTTTTATCCAAGCTCATCGCATCGATAAAACCCTGTACATAAGAGGCTGCACCACGACCATCTTGCAAATTCACCCAGCCAAAAGGCCACTGTAAAGCAAAGAAATCGGCACTGACTGCGCGCTGAATATTGCTCCACAAAACTTGCTGCTCTGCAGTTAATTCGGTGGCATCAATGACAATGACACAGTGCATTAAACAGATGGCTTCTAAGTTAAACGAAGGGATTTGAACAATCGGACGAACTTCAACAGGCTCAACAACCTTTGGTTCATCTTTAGGTGCTTCTACAGGTTGATTTACAACAACATCAACGTTGTTTTTAAGCTCAGTCTGTGATGAAACAGGCGTTGGCTGAGGCTCATTTTTGAGTAGAATTTCAGAGACTATTTCAGGAGCCGCCTGATCTCGCCAAATATTTGAGCTAAATTGCTGACACGGAGCCGCCTGAGGAATCCATACATCAATTCCCATTGCCGCCATTATGCTTCGCTGATGCCCAATCATGCTTTCATTTTCACCTATTCAAGGCTTGATATTCTAACGGGATTCATTGGTTTTTGCTGAACTTTTATAAATCAATTAGACCACTCTATTTCTCTAATGATTATGTAGACTTGCTCAGATTACTTTTCATTGACACTTTTAATCTATTCATAAATCAAGCCGCTATAAATAATTATACGATCATTAAACTATTTTTCTTTTGCATTAGTTCAACTATCTCAGCTGATTCAAATCCAATACGCCAATATAGTAGCTGCAAAACATCCAACTCATCTTGCGTGATAATTCGATCATTCCATAAACATATTTCAGCAACCCCAAGAATGCTTAGACGCTCACGCAGCAGCAGCCCAGAAATATCATTTAGGATTTCAGCCAAATCAATTGGCTCATCAGATATATCGCGATAGAACTCTAGTTCTTCTTTCGTTAAGATTCGATTGAGGATTTTTTCACGCACTTCGAGTTGGTTATCACTGTTAATTTGTTGCACATGCAACAAGGCATCAATCAAACGCACAATACTCGGTTTTACATCTTCTAAAGATGTAGGTGTATGTGCAGGCAACAGATTTAACTCATATTTGACTGTTTCAAGTAGTAAGGCGTCGAGTAATCCAATTTCACCATCTTCTTGAATAATCTTGGCAAGCTTGGTTAAGAACTGCCGTGAAATCGTCGCAGGCATAGTGCCAATATTTTTACATGCCTCATGAAAAATGGAGATATGCACACGACCATCAAGATTCAATAAGGCATCCACAATCGCACGACTCACTTCAGCTTCAGTCGGAATAAACTCTCGATACTGACGAATCATTAAAATCGCAACCATCACCTCACGCGAACCCGTTGCTGTTTGCAAGGCACGTTGGATCAATTCAGGCCGCTGCCAATTTTCACGAATCTCAGGGTTCAACGGTTTAATTGCATCTCGTATCGCAAAACTAATCGGTGACAAGCGCAGTAAAGGTAATGGTTGTGGCGAGTTCCATGGTGTTGCAACATCTGGACTAGCTTCTTCTAGTGAACGGAATAAATAAAATAGCGGCTGGTTTCGCAGTTTTTTTAAATTTTCTAGTTGCAGGTCATGAATGAGCGCTGGATTTAATTCAAAAATGCGCTGTTCAATACTCGGATGAATATTCATCCAGTTTTGCGGACTGAGTGAGTTTGCAAAACACATATGAGAAATCGATTCCGCATATTCACTATGAATTTGCGAACCTGAATGATGCACATAAATCCTTAATAAGGTTTGAATATTGGCATCATTTTGAATCAGACGTTTGGTTTTCTGATCATTACGATAGGTTCGAGAACCCAAAGAGATATATTTAATAAAGCGGGAAATCAAAACACCTAAACTACCGATCAACCAAATAACTGCGCCAATCGCTACAAAGAGCGTTTCAAACTTATTGTCCCGTGCTTGTCCATTTTTATAGAAACCACGTTTTGCAATTTTACTGCCCCACTGACTAAAGGTCGTCAAACCGCTATATAAGATTTTCAAACGGGTATTTTCAGCAGCTTCCCCCGACAAGATCTTATTAAATTCATGGCTCAGCAAACCATACATTTCCATCTCATCTAGGGTTTGTAAGGCACCCCAGGTTAAAATGATCGATGTATCTCGAGGGCTAAAACCAGCGGTGAGCGCATTCACACCCACTTCATCAGGTAGGACATAAAGTGCAGGAGTATCGATTAAAAAAGTATCTGCCAGCTGCTCAGTCATACGCAGTGCAACACTTTCTTCAGGAATACTTTCTATCAGACTGAGACGACGCGCACCTAATTGTTTGGCAAGTGAATAACCACCTAAACGAAAGGTGTAAAAATCATAGAGAACTGAAACCAACATAATCAGCAGCACAGCCGCCACTAAAAATGGGCTAAGGACATGCCAATAGATAGACTGAGTGGAATCATAATAATCCACAATTAAACCGACAATTACATTAATAATTGCGACGGTCAAAAACACTGCCGCCATACACATGGTGACAGGCCAAAACATATTTTTGTTTTTTATAAAATCATAACCCACACGTCTCAATGTAATACCCTTAAGCTACATTGTCTTTTGTTTGCTCATCATAAATGAAAAAAGCGGGAAATTCCCGCTTTTTCAGTGTGTTTTCAGCAGATTATTCTTCGCGAACACCTGTTAAATCCACAGAAGCTGCATCAATGTTAACATCGATATAAGCTGGCTTTTCATTTTTTGCAGAGTCATTACGCTTACGCTCTAAAGCTGCCAAATATTCAGCATCAATACCGCCTGCCACATATTTACCATCAAATACCGAGCAATCAAAGTCTTGTAACTCAGGGACTTTCTTGGTGCGTACTGCAGATTTCAGATCTTCCAAGTCTTGGAAAATCAAGCGATCAGCACCAATAATTTCACGGATTTCTTCAACGCTACGTTCTGACGCAATCAGTTCAGATTTGGCTGGCATATCGATACCGTACACGTTTGGATATTTCACCATCGGTGCAGCAGACGCAAAGAATACTTTTTTCGCACCCGCATCACGCGCCATTTGAATGATTTCGTTACAAGTTGTACCACGAACAATCGAGTCATCAACCAATAGTACGTTTTTGCCTTGGAACTCTAACTCTACAGGGTTGAGCTTTTGACGCACAGATTTCTTACGAAGTTGCTGACCCGGCATAATGAAGGTACGACCGATATAACGATTCTTCATGAAGCCTTCACGGAATTTCACACCTAAGGTATTTGCAAGCTCTAGCGCTGAAGTACGTGAAGTATCAGGAATTGGGATCACGACATCGATATCGTGCTCATCACCCCATTCACGTAGAATTTTCTGAGCAAGTTTTTCGCCCATTTTCAAACGTGCTTTGTAAACTGAAATACCATCAATAGTCGCATCTGGACGCGCAAAATATACGTATTCAAAGATACAAGGACGATATTCAGGGGCTACTGCACACTGCTTGGTCGACATCACGCCATCAGCAGTAATATAAATTGCTTCACCCGGTGCAATATCACGTTCAACTTTAAAGCCGAGCGCGGTAATTGCGACAGATTCAGACGCAATGATATATTCCATACCATTTTCAGTTTCACGAGAACCGTAAATCAATGGACGAATACCATTTGGATCACGGAAACCCACAAGGCCTTGACCTGTGATCATAGCAACAACCGCATAACCACCTTTGCAACGTTCATGCACACGTGAAACCACGTGGAATACATCTTCAGCGCTTGGTGTAAGTTTTGCGCGTTTTTGCAATTCGTGAGCAAATACGTTTAATAATACTTCTGAGTCTGAATCGGTGTTCATATGACGTAAGTCAGTCTTGAACAAGTCATCATGAATTTCAGCAGCATTAGTTAAGTTACCATTATGTGCAAGCGTGATGCCATAAGGTGAGTTTACATAGAATGGCTGAGCTTCAGCACTGCTTGAAGAACCAGCAGTTGGGTAACGAACATGGCCAATACCATAATTACCATGTAATGCACGCATATGACGTGTGTGGAACACATCACGCACCATACCCGTATCTTTACGCAGGAATAAACGACCATCCTGACAAGTTACGATCCCGGCTGCATCCTGTCCACGATGTTGTAACATCGTTAACGCATCAAACAACATTTGGTTAACAGGTGATTTACCAGCTATACCAACTACTCCACACATAGCAACCTCGCAGACAAGCTAGGGTTAATAAAAAGGATTATTTGTTGACTCACCCGATCCAGAACGTCCGTGCTTGTTCTGCGACTCAGATGGGAGGTCTGAAGATTTCTGAGCATCTTCAGACTGAATATGATGAAGTGCTTGATTTGCAGCATCTTTGGACAATTCGGTTGCCCAAGGCGCATATGGCAATAATGACTGAACCATTTTAGATTGTTTCCAATGTGGTGAACTTTCTACCCAAGGACCTAGCCCCTGCATAGTGATCAGCACCACCAACAATCCTTTTAAGCTTCCAAAAACACCACCTGCCAGTCGATTTAACGGACCGAGCTTTAATGTTTTCAAAATACTGTTCAATAACCATGTCGCGACCCAAGTCATGACTACAATCAACAATACAATAAATGCGAACGCGGCAATCTTCTGTACCACTGGATCTGTACTTAAAGATGTCATCGAAGGTGCAAGGACGGTTGCATACTTTGCCGCAATGACAAGTGCAAGAATCCATCCAATGAAGTTCGCAAAGGCTTTTACAAATCCTTGACGCAAACCGTTAAGCCCTCCAATGAGCAAAATAATCAGTATAAAGATATCAATGGTATTCATGATATTTACAATGCGTCTACGCAGTCTTTTACAAGTGTCGGACCTGTATATATGAGGCCACTATACACTTGTACAAGGCTTGCTCCTGCTTTTTGTTTCGCAACAGCATCCGCGCCCGACAAAATACCACCTACACCGATCAATGGAATTTGACCGTTTAATACTTTAGCAAAAGCCGCCAAACATGCCGTACTTTTTTCAAAGACTGGTGCACCGGATAGACCACCAGCTTCATCACCAAATGGAAGGCCTTCAACACCTTCCCGTGACAAAGTCGTATTGGTGACAATCAGACCATCAATTTTAAATTTTAACAATTGTTGGGCAATAAAATTAATGTCTTCAGGTTCTAGATCTGGTGCAACTTTAAGTACTAAGGGTACATAATGTTGATTTTCATCCGCCAACTCGAGTTGACGTTTCTTGAGCGTCTCTAACAGTTCAGTCAAAGCATCACCGCTTTGTAAGCTGCGAAGATTTTTTGTGTTAGGAGATGAAATATTAACGGTAATATAAGAAGCGTAGTTATAAACTTTTTCTAGACAAATCAGATAATCGTCAACTGCTTTTTCAACAGGTGTGACTGCATTTTTACCGATATTGATCCCAAGTACACCCTTAAATTTTGCAGCTTTGACATTTTCGATCAACTGATCCACGCCATCGTTGTTAAAACCCATGCGGTTAATAATGGCTTTTGCTTTCGGTAAACGAAATAAACGAGGTTCAGGGTTCCCTGATTGTGGAAGTGGTGTAATTGTACCAATTTCAATAAAGCCGAAGCCCTGGCTCGCCAGCGCATCGATATAAGCACCGTTTTTATCAAGACCGGCTGCTAAACCAACTGGATTCGGAAATTCGATTCCCATACATGTCACTGGTTTAGACGCCACGTTTTGACGCATCATTCCCATCTTGTGAGAAGATTTCAACAGCGATAATGTCAGCTCATGTGCACGCTCTGGTGCTAAAGTAAACAACAAAGGGCGGGCTAGAGAATACAACATATCTATAAAAGTCTACTGCTTTTTAAGTCGGCATATTATAGGCACAGCACAAATAAAACGCCATGCTTAGCAGATCTTTATTTTTACCGATTATTGTACACTCGCTGTTAATTTGACCTGTCCTGCTTCAGAACTTAATTCCATCTTTTCAATACTTAAGCCAATTTGAACCAATTGTGTCAAAAAATTGGCCAGAATTGCATAATTTTCATGCATCACAGCAATCTGTATTTGCTCGCCGACTTGTTGCGATGCCACTGACAAGCCCTGTTGTTGCGACACACGCTGAACTTTTTCCAACGCACTCAGTTGTGTATCACCTGCTGGTTTCATCGTGACGGCATTACTTTGCATCCAAACAACAGTATCTTTAAGTTCATTCACGCGCTTTTGTTGAAAATTTGCAGCTTTGTTCATATAAAATAGTGCCGAACCAATCGCTGCCACTACAACAAAAATCGTGGTAAAGATCACCATGACTCGTTCACGAGTAGAAAGTTGGTCTAAATAATCAGTGATGCGCTCAATTTGCCCATCTATACGTTGCTGTAGGTTTTCCATTTTTGTCATTATTGTATTTTCACCAATCCAATCGCGCCGTTGGCACTTGGTTGAATATTCCCTAATTCAACTTTAAAACCTTGTTGTTTTAATTGATTGGTTAGGGTTTGTAGTACTTCTGCCGAATTGGCTTTTAGCTCCATATTTAACATCGAGGCTTCATAGCTCACACGATTTGCAGAAATTTGGTTTTGCATCAAAACTGGCCCGACACGGCTCAGCAAGGACAGCGCCTGCGCATTGCCCGTTTGACTCTGACGCAATTGTGATTCGAACTGGCTTTTCAGCGTTTGTTCAGTCACAGGATAGCTTTGCCCAAACCAATATTTAAACTGATCAATCGCTTGTGCCGCAGTGATATTGGCCACTTTTTTGTATTGATACCAGCGAACTGCATCATAACTAAACTGAGTAATTAGAGCCGCAACCAAAACAGCTGCACATGCTTTCCAATAGCCACTCACACCAGTATTGGTTTTGGCTTTCGGCAAAACATTGAGTGGATGTTGTTTCGGTTTTTTTATATTGGGTAATTCATAATGAAAAGATTCAATGTGATCATGCGTTACAGCGGCTTCAAGACTATGCGTCTGATCTGAACTTAGATTTGAAATCTTATAGTTCGGCTGACCAATTTGATAATCTAAGTACAAAGCCAAATCATCAACGGATTGCCCGACATATTCACCATTTCGGACCAATAAATGACCGCTGACATTTGCCAAAACATGTTGCCCAGCTTCTGGGCTTGGCAAGACCAAAAAGTCAGGTAATAACGAAATGACTTTCACAGGGATTAGTGTCAAAGCATGCTGCATCGTTTCGACTGCACTATGCGCAACCCCCATGACCGTTAATTCATCTGGACTTTGAAAATGATGCAATACTTTCATTGCATCCAAAGGCAAAATGACATATTCCTCAAGTAAATATTTTACGCCGTCTGGGCCAAGTTTTTTATATTGGTTTTTTGGAAAATTTTGCTGAATGATTTGTACATCACGACTTGGAAAGAAAACAACCGCTTCCTTTCCCGCATATGGCTGAATTTCCTGAATCAATTGTTCAAGTGTCGATGACTGCTTCCAGAAATCCCCTTCTGACCATTGCCAAACCCCATTGGCTTCGGGCATCCATAAATACAACATTAATTTTTCTGCCGTTTTAATTGGTTTTTATGTTGATGGTATAAACGTTTTAATTTGAGTCGATAACCCTGGAGCAATGACCGCTTGTTCATAAATACGCGCTTCTGCCAAAGCATAGGGATTAAAATATTCTGAGACTAAAACACTGGCCATATGTGCCACAACGTTCATATGGCACACCACCACAATAGACTCATACGGTAAATGTGACAACCATTCCACTGCAACTTTGGCATCATCTTCCGGTTTGATGGCATTACAAATAACCACAGGCACATGTGGAAAATGTTTTTGCAAAGATGAAAGTGTTTGCTGCGCCCGCAGTAGCGGACTCACCACAAAAACGTCTGGTTGTATTATATCTTTCAAATATGCTGCAGTTTCTGCCGCTTGAGTTTGTCCGCGCGCTGTTAAAGGACGCTTTTCATCATTCCCTATTACTGGCGGAGCAGCTTCGCCATGCCTAACCAATGTCAGTTGCATAAAATTTCCTTATTCTATTCCGCACATTATATACAGCCAGTATGACAAAGCTATGTGTATTGGATATTAATCAGCAAACTTAAACTTGCTGATGTGGCAAAACAAATTCAACGTCACTGCGATGTCCATTTTTCATCAATGACAATGCAATATTCAGGGCCGGCGCACCTTCAAAAATCACTTCGTACAAGGCACTGGTAATTGGCATATACACACCGAGCTCTTCAGAGCGTGCGCGTACTTGCACAATGGTATTAATCCCTTCCGCAGTTTGTCCCAGTTCTTTGGTGGCTTGTTCTAAGCTTTTACCACTGCCGAGTGCAAAGCCGACTTGGTAATTACGGCTGAGCGGACTACTGCAAGTTGCAAATAAATCACCGACACCAGATAAACCTAGGAATGTTAATGGGTTTGCGCCTAATTTTACAGCAAAGCGGCTCATTTCGGCCAAAGCACGTGTCAAAATCATACTCTTGGTATTTTCACCGACACCATAAGCTGCAGCTAGACCCATCGCGACTGCATAGATATTTTTCAGTGCACCGCCCAATTCCACGCCATGCACATCATCACTGGCAAATACACGGAATAATGCACTGTGCAGCGCTTGTTGAACTGCATAACGGACCAGCTCAGATTGGCTTGCAATCACAGTCCCCGCAGGTTGTCCAGCAACAATTTCCTTCGCCAAGTTTGGCCCTGAAAGCACACCATAAGGGACTTCAGGAAGTTCTTCACGAATAATATCGCTCATAAAGCTAAAGGTATTGGCTTCAATACCTTTGGTTAAAGACACCACTGCATGTGACGTGATAAAAGGCTTGATCTGCTGTAAAACACTACGGAAAGAATGGCTCGGAATGGCCACCAAAATAATGTCACGATTACATACTGCTTTTTCTAAATCTGAAACAGCAAGCAAACCTGCTTCTAATTGAAAATCTGGCAAGTAACGCTTATTGATATGTGTTGCATTGATGTCCGCAGCTACCACCTTATCACGAATCCATATCATGGTGTCACAGCCATTACGTACTGCAGTATTAGCCATCGCAGTACCAAAACTCCCACCACCCAGCACCGTAACACGCAGTGCAGTTTTTTGATCAACTGACACAGGGCTAACAAGACTTGCAAAATCAAGTTCTGACATTGTTCTTTTATCCTAATTTCTTTACTGATCGATCTTGTTCAATCGACCTATTTTTCACTTTTATTGCTTTGCTTTATGCCAATGGCTTACAAAGTAAGCAGATTGTATTTCAGCACGCGGTGGAATGGCTTTCACAGCTGTACCGATATAAATAATGCCTGAAATCAAATCATTTTCCGTTAAGCCTAAGGCTTGTTTAAACAATTTAGATTCAACCACCGCCCCACTACGCCACATGGTTGAAAAGCCCTGTGCTTGTAAAGAGAGCAAAAAGTTTTGTACTGCTGCGCCTGAACTTAAAATTTGTTCGAAATGCGGAACTTTGGGATGATCTTGTAATTGAGTTAAAGCCAAAACCAATAGTGGCGCACGAAATGGATGGTGTTTCACACGTTCCAACTGCGCTTCTTCTGTTTGTCCAGTATCGGCTAAAGCATGTGAAAGCAACTCACCAAATGCTTCACGTTCAGTTTCAGGAATAATCACGAAACGCGTAGGCTTAAGACGATGATGATCTGGCGCCGTTAAAGCGGCTTGAAACGCATTTTCCAATTGCTCAGCATTCGGCGCAGGTTCAATTAAATGACCAATCGACTGACGCTGATGAATATTTTGATGAACTGTATCAACTGCTGATTTTAGAATTGACATCTATACACTGTACTTTAAAACGTTTGCTCAAGATTAGCATATTCTCAATAACTTACTCTAGAATGTTTACATCAGACTCGGTGCTTATTTGTTAAGTCAGCTTTATTCACAGATTTACTATAAAAAAACCGCATAACTTGTACAGCACTTCCCTGTTCTATAAGAAATTTTATGTTCAAATAAATCAAATTGTTTCTAACTCGGGGCACCGCATGAAAAAATTCAACAAAACTGTTGCCATTGTTAGCACGTTAAGCGCAACTGTGTTTTTAGCTGCATGTACATCTACACCAACAAAATCCTTAGCGATTCAAAAACCAAATAATCAATATGAAGTGACTGCCGTAGGTAAAACCAGTTTAGCGGCAAAAAATAATGCAATTGCAGCTGCAAATAGTACCTGTGGTAAAAATGCGACCCCTGTCGTCGTGGATGAAAAGCAAGAATACAACGGTGTGTTAAAAGGCGTGGTCGATGAAAAGACAGGTCAAATGATTCAGGCGGCGGCTGGCGTACTTGGCACCATTACTGGAAATAGCGGTAGCATCAGCAAAGATGATGATTACCAAACCGTACTAACCTTTAGTTGCCGTGCAAACTAAAACGCTAGTCTGTGATTTTGTTTTGTCATTAACTCAAAATGAAATAGTCGACATGAAATAAAAAAGCCTGCAAATCTGCAGGCTTTTTAGAAGCAAAATTAGCAATAACCGTCTAAACGGGTTAAAGGTAATTTTTGACCAATGGCTTTTTCAATTTCAGGCAGTGAAAAAGCATCATCTTCAGACAAGAAACTAATACTCACACCACGAGTACCTGCACGACCTGTACGACCGATACGGTGTACATAATCATCAGACTGTTCAGGAAGTGTGAAGTTCACTACATGAGAAACACCATCGACATGGATACCACGACCCGCAACGTCTGTTGCAATCATGATGTTATGTTGACCATTTTTGAACTGATCAAGCATTTTCAAACGCTTATCTTGAGCGATTTCACCTGACAACATCACCACTTTATAACCGTCTTTTTTGAGATGATCATAAAGTTTACGCACTTGATCACGACGATTGGCAAAGATCATAACTTTTTCAATTGGTTCATCACGTAAGATGTCTTCCAGCAATTTATATTTATCAGACTTCGCCACCATGTAGACACGTTGCTCTACATCTGCATTAGTTTTTTTCTCAGGTTCAATTTCAACAGTTACTGGTTCAAACAACCATTGCTGTGCCAAATTTAAAACATCATAACTAAATGTTGCAGAGAACATCAAAGTTTGTCGTTGTTCTTTACGTGGTGAAAAGCGCACGATACGTTTTACAGATGGGATAAAGCCCATATCTAATAAACGGTCAGCTTCATCAATCACTAAAAATTCAATTTGATCGAGCCAAACTTCTTTTTGTTCCACAAAGTCAATTAAGCGACCTGGGGTTGCAACCATAATGTCGACAAAATTACGATTTAATAGATTTTTTTGCTTATCAAAATCTACCCCACCGAGCAAAGTCATGACATTGAGATCAGTGTATTTCACTAATTCTTTTGCATCACTTTCAATTTGCAAAGCAAGTTCGCGCGTTGGTGCAAGAATCAATGCACGCGGTTCACCACGATAACGCTGTTCCTTAATTGGATTATTCAACAAGTCATTGATCACACTGACCAAGAAAGCCGCAGTTTTCCCAGTACCAGTTTGAGCACGACCAATAGCGTCATGTCCAGCCAATGTAAATTTTAAAACCTTTTGCTGAATAGGCGTCATATCCTTAAAACCTAAAGCATCAATGGCTTTTTTAAGGTTCGGATGTAAATTTAAGGTTTCAAAACCTGATGACATATAGATGTGCCCTAATTGAATAATCACAAAATTGCTGAAGCATTATAAACAAAAAACGCCCCAATTTACATTGGAGCGTTTTTGAGTACATTCAGACGATTAGTCTAAAGGTTGTACTTCTTCAGCTTGGAAGCCTTTTTGACCTTTAACAACGCTGAATTCTACGCGTTGGCCGTCACGAAGTGAACGGTGGCCTTCGCCCATAATTGCGCGGAAATGAACGAATACGTCGTCGCCGCCGTTACGTTGAATAAAGCCAAAGCCTTTAGTGTCGTTGAACCATTTAACAACGCCTTGTTCACGAGCTGTCATAAGTTAATCCTTATCGTATTTAAAAAAGAAGGACCACCCGGTGTTGCAAACAGCAGACCAAACAAGGTTAAAAAAAATATTTTTATTTCTAAGCTTGTAATCATTCTGTAAAACTATCAACAAAATCCCGGTTACATCCAAATATATCAAGAGTTAAGAGGCTTCACAGCCAACAAAAATCTTAACAACGCAACGAGCTTAACACGGGTTTACCGCAATTAATAGATTTTTTTGATCTATTTTCCTTTTGAATATTCTTATTTTTTCACATCGTTTGAGTTATAAATCACAAAGGATTTTTACCTATTTTAGGTTGGGATTTGGCACTGTATTTGCTAATATTTCCATTGAAATGTAAACATGTTGGATCTGCTTCGTGAGTGACAGCCAAAATTCGCTTTTAACTGTAGATGCAATGGGTAAACCCTGCCCGATGCCACTATTGATGCTCAAAAAAGCTTTAAAGAAAAGTCCAGACCAATCTTTATTGTTAAAGTCATCCGATCCGCACAGCCAACAAGATGTATCACGATACTGTCAAATACATCAGTTAAACTGTGAAATGCGCAAAATTTCCGATTCTGAGTTTCATTACTTGATTGAATCTTAAAAAGATTCAGTTAAACTAAATTGCTTCATAATTGAATAAAAGTTTACATTTCTATACCCAATTTTCCATAATTTACGGAAATATTGGATTAAGATGAATCTTAGTTATTGGGCTTACCCATTTTAATTCTCAAGGAGAAAACATGAGTGACAGCAGCAATCAATTGATGCCCCTGTCATTATCGGCACCTGGGGTGAATCTTGGTGCTTATATTAGTACTGTTAATCAGATTCCAATTTTATCGGCCGAACAAGAAAAAGAGCTGGCCGAACGTTATTATTATGACCAAGATTTAGACGCAGCTAAAATGCTGGTGATGTCACATCTTCGTTTTGTTGTGCATATCGCACGTAGCTATGCAGGCTACGGCTTGCCACAAGGTGACCTGATTCAAGAAGGTAACTTGGGCTTAATGAAAGCGGTAAAACGTTTTGACCCAAACATGGGCGTACGTCTCGTATCTTTTGCTGTACATTGGATTAAAGCAGAAATTCATGAATATGTGATTCGTAACTGGCGTATTGTCAAAATTGCGACCACTAAAGCGCAGCGTAAATTATTCTTTAATTTACGTAGCTTAAAAAAGTCCTCTAAAAAATTAACTTTGGCTGAAGCACAGTCGATTGCCAATGACTTAAATGTAACACCCGAACAAGTCTTAGAAATGGAAGGCCGTTTAACAGCTTATGATGCTGCGTTTGAAGCTCAAGGTGATGATGACGATGAAGGTTCGACCCATGTCGCTCCTGCCCTTTATCTCGAAGATAACCGTTACGACCCTGCGCGTTTAGCGGAAGATGAAGATTACGAAGAACAAAGCACTTCAGCTTTACATGAAGCCATGGATCAGTTGGATGACCGTTCACGGAATATCTTACAACGTCGCTGGTTAGATGACGAAAAGTCGACGCTGCATGAATTGGCGGCGGAATATAATGTATCTGCTGAACGTATTCGTCAGTTGGAAAAAAATGCGATGGAAAAAATTAAAGTCGCAATGTCCTCAAACTAAGTTGAAGGCTTTTCCAGTCATTCTTAAAAAGAGCATTTCGATGCTCTTTTTTATGTCTGAATAGTATTGAATGACAAGCTACAACACAAAAACTTTGGGCATTTTTGCTTTAAACCTGCGTGCTAAATATGCTATGGTTATGCGCAAATTTTGTTAAGGTGAATGCACATGTGGATTGCCATTTCCGCACTTAACTTAGCTTTTGCTGTAATGCTTGGTGCCTTTGGTGCACACGGATTAAAAGCTCGCGCGACTGAAGCCCAATTGGCTTGGTGGCAAACTGCAACGGACTATTTCTTTTATCATGCACTGGGCTTACTTGCCCTCGCGATCTTATCCAAAGTCATTCCCCAACTTCCAATAAAAGCCAGTTTCCTACTTATACAAATTGGTATTTTCTTCTTCTGTGGTTCTTTATATGTGATGGCTCTAGGTTTACCACGCAGTCTCGGTGCCATTACTCCAATTGGTGGAGCGTTGATGATTGCTGGATGGCTCATATTGGCCTGGAATGCATTTAAATACGCAAAATAATCAACAGCAGATATTGGTCTTACTCAACAGGTAAGACAGCAAGAACGGAATCCACAAATGCAAATTTATTTAAACGGCGAAGCTACACAAACCGAATGTGTCAACCTCTTGCAATTGGTTCAACAATTACAACTGGAAGGCAAACGCTTCGCTGTTGAAAAAAATGAAATGATCATCTCGAAAAGTAAATTGGAACAAACCCCAATTGCAGAGCAAGATCATATTGAAATTATTCATGCCGTAGGTGGCGGCTAAAATGGAGCTCCCATGGAAGATACACCCCTAATCATTGGTTCACGTACATTTAATTCACGACTTTTAGTTGGTACAGGTAAGTACAAGGACTTAACGGAAACTGACCAGGCCATTCAAGCCAGTGGTGCTGAAATTGTGACCGTTGCCATTCGCCGTGTGAATATTGGTCAGCATCCAGACCAGCCGAACTTGCTTTCTGTAGTTCCACCTGAAAAATATACGATTTTGCCAAATACAGCAGGTTGTTTCGATGCGAACAGCGCGGTCCGTACTTGTATGTTGGCGCGTGAACTCTTAGATGGTCACAATCTGGTTAAACTTGAGGTTTTAGGGGATGAGAAAACCCTATATCCAAATGTTACCGAGACTTTAAAAGCTGCACGAACGTTGATTGACGATGGCTTTGAAATCATGGTTTATACCTCGGATGACCCAATTGTGGCACAAGAACTGGAAAGCATGGGCTGTGTAGCCATTATGCCTTTAGGTAGTCTTATTGGCTCAGGTTTAGGCATTCTCAACCCACATACTATTTCGATCATTAAAGACAATGCCAAAGTGCCTGTCTTGGTCGATGCCGGTGTGGGTACTGCAAGTGATGCAGCGATAGCAATGGAATTGGGCTGTGATGGCGTATTAATGAATACGGCAATTGCAGCTGCTCAAAACCCTGTTCTGATGGCTTCAGCGATGAAAAAAGCAGTTGAAGCTGGTCGTGAAGCTTTCCTAGCAGGACGTATGCCTCGTAAACGCATGGCAAATGCCAGTTCACCTGAAACAGGATACTTCTTTAAATAAGAACTCATTCACGGTATAAAAGAGGACTCCATTGAGTCCTCTTTTTAATTTTGAAAACCTGATAATAATGAAAATATCCCATATATTTTGTACTTTGAGTCTTTGTGTCGCATCTAGTTGGCTGTCTGCCCAAGTGCCGAGCACAGCCAAATCACTTGCACCGCATGGTTGGAACATTTTGATGGCTACGACTGGCGACCTAAACAAAGATCAAATGCCAGATATTGCGATGATCTTGGAAAAACAAAAAGTTGATGTGATGACCTATGATGACGATGGCAAAGTCGTTCATAACCATCCACGAAAACTCATTGTGTTTTTTAAAACCGCAAAGGGATATCAACGTATCGTTGAAAACAATAGCATCCCTGTCGCTCAGCAGCCGAATTCATGTTTACTTGACCCACTTGCTGAAGCAGAAGACATCCAAATCAGTAAAGGCAATTTACTCGTTCATTTTAGTTATTTTATGGCTTGTGGTGGCTGGGAATGGCCCCGACATAGTTATACCTTCCGTTGGCAAAATCAACGCTTTGATCTGATTGGTTTTGACTACAATAGCTTTCACCGCGCTTCTGGTGAAGAAACATCGAAAAGCTATAATTTTTCGACCTTAAAACGTAAGGAAATTGTAGGCGGCAATATGTTTGAAAATGCCAAAACTCAAACCAAATGGTCAACCTTCAAAGCACCACAACAACTGACGCTTAAAAATATTAACTTTGATGATTTCTATACACAGTTCGAATACTAAGTTGAACCTGAGCAATGCCAATCTAGCAATAAAAAACCGCCAATTTCGGCGGTCTTTTTATAATTCAATTTGAATACACAACTTAAGGAATTAAACCTTCATCACGCATCGCAATTTGAACTGATTGACGTTCTGCAACTTTGTTACGTAATGCAATGATATTTTTATATGGCGTTAAATCATGTCCGATGCCATTTGACCAATTTGTCAGTACAAAGAGATAAGCATCTGCTGGGCCAAAGTTATCATCGACCAAATAGTCGTTATCCGATTCACCAATCGCTTTATCGATGTATGTCAATAAACGATCAATTTCTGCATAAGCTTTTTCTTTAGCGTCTGCATCTAGTGGTGCACCAAAGAATACGGCATAAGCATCATGTAATTCTGAGTTCAAATAGCCAAGCCATTCTAAAACTTTGGCACGACCTAAACCTGATGGTGGAATTAAGTCTTGTTTTGGATCATGCTGTGCAAGGAACGGTAAAATGGCCACGTTCTCGGTCAGGATCAAACCTGGGTTAATTTCTAAAGCAGGTACATAACCTTTTGGGTTGATCTCGTAATAATCTACACCTTTTTCTGTTTTATGGTTTTTTAGGTCAACACGGACCAAATCAAAATCGACATTAATTTCATTTAAAATTATATGTGATGCTAATGAACATGCACCTGGAGAATAATAAAGCTTCATATCTGATCCTTGTTATGTACTATTCAATGTTTTAAATCTCTTCTGTCAAACTTTCAAGTGATCAAACCTGTAAATTGCAAAAAAGCGTAAATGCTGAAACATATATACTCATTGACTATTATCCATATTTAAGAAGATTTCAAGTCACTGTGTTATGCATTTTTATACTCAGTTGTTTTAACATAGCCGCGTTTAAGATTTGATGAAAAGTTACCGTGTTACAACTTAAAAAAGAACAATGGTTTTCCAATATTCGTACTGATGTACTCGCTGGCTTGGTGGTTGGACTGGCGTTGATTCCAGAATCCATCGCCTTTTCAGCTATTGCTGGGGTTGACCCTCAGGTTGGTTTGTACGCTTCGTTTTGTATTGCCGTCACCATTGCCTTTTTTGGTGGTCGTACAGCAATGATTTCAGCTGCTACGGGTGCGATGGCCTTACTTATGATCACGTTGGTCAAAGATCATGGTTTGCAATACCTTTTGGCTGCCACGGTTTTAACTGGTGTGATTCAGATCATTGCTGGCTATTTTAAAGTATCAAAACTTATGCGCTTCGTCTCGCAGTCAGTGGTGTATGGTTTTTTAAATGCACTCGCGATTTTGATTTTTGTCGCACAGCTACCTGAAATGACAAAGATGGATAGTTTGGGCTATGTCTTTATGCTTTTAGGGCTTGCGATTATTTATCTTTTTCCATATCTACCTAAAATTGGCAAAGCCATTCCATCACCGCTGATTTGCATTATTGTCCTCAGTGGCTTGGCATTATTTTTAGGTGCAGACCTGCGTACTGTGAGCGATTTGGGTAAGTTTCCAGAGACTCTACCTATTTTCTTGATTCCTGAAATTCCTTTCAATCTTGAAACCTTCACGATTATTTTCCCTTATTCCATCACCCTAGCAACAGTTGGCCTATTAGAAACCATGATGACCACGACAGTGATCAATGAAGTCACTGGAACTGAAGGTGATCGTCATCAGGAATGTTGTGGTCAAGGGATTGCTAATATAGTCAGTGGCTTTATGGGCGGCATGGCAGGTTGCGCCATGATTGGGCAGTCGATTATTAATGTCAGCTCAGGTGCGCGAACTCGCCTCTCCACTTTGGTTGCAGGTATATTTTTGTTATGTTTGGTGGTGTTCTTAAAAGACTGGCTGGCTTATGTCCCAATGGCTGCCTTAGTCGCGATTATGGTCATGGTGTCGTTTACCACTTTCCAATGGAATTCAGTCAAGCAATTTTCAAAGCATCCAATGTCTTTTAATGTCGTGATGATTGCTGTGGTGATCGTGGTGCTTGCAACACATAACTTGGCGTTTGGCGTATTGGTTGGTGTGCTCCTCTCTGCGTTGTTTATTATCAATCAATTAGAAAGTTCGGTAAAAGTCACATCAGAACTTAAAGACAACGTCCGTAGTTACACGGTCTATGGACAAATTTTCTTTAGTAGCTCTGAGAGTTTTTATCAATTTTTTGATTTTCAGGAGACGGTTAGTCAAGTGCGAATTGATCTGAATCATGCACATATTTGGGATATTACTTCCGTTAATATTTTGAAGAATGTCGTGCAAAAATTTGAGTCAAAACAGATTCAAGTAGAGGTTTTTGGCTTAAATGAAGCAAGTAGCACCTTACTTGACCGTGTCAGTGACTAATGGATTTTTGAATATTCACTTTGAATCCAATCAATTTTCAATAAAGTGTGACCTATTGAAACCCTATGCAGGATGAATATAGCAAAGGGTTTCAATAATCAAAGTCTCATTTGTAATGACATTACATAAAATACTAAGGCTATAAAAAAGAGAAAAATTCACCATTCATTCGATTTAACTGTATAATTCATCTCATAAAATTATAACTATCAAAAATAAAACAAAGATTTGATGTGACTTTCTATTTATTTTTTTAAATTGTGGATACACAAAATTGGGGGAATTTTGATGGTATGGTTTTGGTCACGACACTGCATTCAAGCAAATCGGCTGCTGGTCTTAGCGAGTCTATTTTGCCTGCTATGTTGTATCGCTATACCCAGTTTTGCCAATGCCACCCCACAGATCTCAAGCAGTCATTGTCCTATTGAAATTACCCATATTGCCACAGCTAAAAGCGCTGTCGAGCAAGAGCGCCCACGTACAGGTTGGCAAAATCTGCAAAAGCTGCCAGACACTTGGAATAAACGTTGGCCGGATTATCATGGTATCGCTTGGTACAAAATCCAATTTAAGTTGAACTGTGACCTCCATCAGTTAAATCAACCCATTGCTATCGCTATACAAGGCATCACCCAAAGTGGACGGGTTTATATCAACGATGCCCTACTTTGGCAAGATTACATTTCAGCAGAACATTTTTCCCGAAGCCAACATCAACCTAGACTGTTTAACTTGCCTAGCTCGAGTTTAAAGCAAGGTGTAAATACCATTTGGGTGCAAGTGTATGGATCAGTGACCCAAAAATCAGGACTCAGTTCAGTTCAAATTGGGGAATACCCGCAAGTCTACGGCACCTTTAAGATTTGGCTACTCGAACAACGACAATTAGTCGAACTCAATACGATGATTAATTTCGTCGTTGCTGTGTTCTTTTTTTTAGCATGGCTTGCCAATCGTAATGAAAGAGCGTACTTATGGTTAACCATCACAGGCATGGCTTGGGTATTTTATAGCCTGTGTATTATTTTTAATGGGCCAATTGCATTTCTAACCACCGTACAGGTCGACCGCCTACAAAATATTATTTTCTGTTTTTATACGGTTTTTGGCTGTATTGGTGCGTGGTATTTTGCAAACCATCCCTTCCCGAAAATTCAAAAACTATTATTAAGCCTTGCCACTATCGCAGCGCTCAGTATCGGTTTTGCGCCAGAGGCTTATTTAAAAACCGTCATCCAAATTTGTTTTAGCTTCTTTGTTTTAGTCTTTGTGGCCAAATGTATTAGCTACCCGTACTTGGCGTATAAAGCCAAAATGGCCGAAACCTATTTGCTTGCAACGCTGTATCTGATTTATTTACCGATTGCAGTACATGATGCGCACTTTATGATGACTATGGAAGGCCATGCGCTCTCACCATATACTGGCCCACTAACCACCCTCGTTTTGGGCGGCGTACTGGCTTTGCGTTTAGCTCGACACACCCGTCAAATTGAACGTTTTAATAAGACCTTAACTGAAAATGTACAACGAGCTGAACTGAAACTGGCTACGTCACTTGGTCAACAACATCAACTCGCGCTTGAAAATGCACGACTTCAAGAACGAATTCATTTATCTCATGACTTACATGATGGTTTAGGTGGATCAATTGTCCGTTCAATTTTACTGTTAGAACAAAATGACAAAATTGAAAAACCACAAATCATGTCAATGCTTAAACTATTCCGTAATGATTTAAGACAAGTTATCGATTCGGGTTCAAGTATAGGAACGAAAGTTCCAGACACCCCGATCGAATGGGCGGCACCGATTCGCCATCGCTTTGTACAGCTCTTTGAAGAATTAGACATAAGCTCGAGCTGGAAAATTGCTGCCGAATGGATTCACTCACCTTCTGCGACCCAATGTCTCAATTTGACACGTGTCACAGAAGAAACCCTCACCAATATTTTAAAACACAGTCAAGCCAGCAAAGTTCATTTCAGTTTGTGCCAAACAGAAACTCAGTTGGTATTACGTATTGAAGATAACGGTATAGGCTTCAACCCTAACGATGTTGAACAAGGTCTACATGTTGGTCTACATAGTATGCAAACACGAATCCATCGTATCGGTGGTGAATTTAAAATACAGTCACAGCCGGGTTCTACCGTTCTTGAGGCCATTTTGCCATTTAAATCTGATGGTGCTGACAGTGAAGATCTTGATGAAAAAACAGCCTAGATTAATGTTAATTCATGACTTTTGAGCTGAGTAATTCACTGTACATGGCAAATGCTCAGCACGGCTCCAATCAGTAAGATTGAGCAAAAAGCGGATTTATTCACGGTAAAAATTTGACTTGTGTATCTCAAGACTTAAAATACGGCATTCGAATTTTTTACATTTGCCAAAGTTATGTCGAACGATCAATTAGACCAGCACGCAGTAGATCTGGATAACCTGAACGAACACCGTGAAATCGTGACGTTTATGCGCCGCTCTGCGCCACTTAATACTTCGCAACGTACTGCGCTGGAACAATATGGTCATCTAATTTTGGAATATCCTGTTGGGGATTTGCGTCAGCATTTTGAACACCCTGAACGCCCATTAACTGTAGAGATCGGTTTTGGTATGGGCCGCTCTTTGGTACTAATGGCAAAAGCAAACCCAGAGCGAAACTTTGTCGGCATTGAAGTGCATGTTCCGGGTATCGCTCAATGTGTGTATGAAGCCGGTCTTGCAGGTTTAACTAACCTTCGAGTATTGGATGCTGATGCCATCCAAGTGCTACGTGAAATGCCAGACAACAGTATTAACACTGTGCAATTATACTTCCCAGATCCATGGCAGAAGAAACGTCATTTCAAACGTCGTTTTGTATCTCATGACCGTATGCCATTGGTTGAAGAAAAATTAGAAATCGGCGGCACATTCCACTCAGCGACTGACTGGGAACCGTATGCTGAATGGATGATCGAAGTTCTTGAAGAACGCCCACGTCTTGAAAACCTTGCGGGTAAAGGCAATAGCTACCCTCGACCAGACTGGCGTCCACAAACTAAGTTTGAACGTCGCGGAATTGAAGCAGGCCATAAAATTAATGACTTCATCTTCAAAAAAGTATATTAATTTTTGAATGAAGCAAAAAACCACCGTTAGCGGTGGTTTTTTATTGCTGTTTTTGATCTAAGATTTATCTGTGTTGTATCAAATCAAATAAAATGAATAACCATTAAGCTACTTGCGCTTGGAGCTGACTTTGTCGAATCATATCCACGGCTTTTTCAGCAATCATCACTGTCGGCGCGTTGGTATTGCCATTCACCACAGAAGGCATGATAGATGCATCGACGACACGAAGGTTTTGAATCCCGTAGACTTTCAATTCAGGGTCAACCACAGACATTTCATCTACGCCCATCTTACAACTACCGACAGGGTGATAAACCGTATCCACACGCTGACGTAAGATTGCACGTATGTCATCATCGGTTTTGACCAGTGAGGTAAACAAATCTTGCTGATAATGGTTCGATAGAGACGGTGACATCATTAATTGCTGCGTCAACTTAAAGCCTTGTACCAAATCTTCTAAATCCTGTTCATCCCCTAAAAAGTTTGGATCAATCAATAATGGATCATTGACACTAGAACCACTTAGTTTGATCGTGCCGCGGCTTCTTGGATTGAGCAGACACACATGACATGATAAACCATGGCTTGCATGAAATTTCCGTGCATGGTCATCTACTAACGCCACGACAAAGTGTAATTGCAAATTTGGAATGGCTAAATCGGGTGAAGACTTTAGAAAACCACCGCATTCTGCAAAATTTGAAGCAATCATGCCCCGCCGTTCCTTACGATAGCGACTGATCTGCTTGAACATATCAATTGAGCCGGGTAAGGACACCCCAAATGTGCCCTGGTATTCTTTGACTTTATAACCAAAAATGAAATCGGGATGGTCGTGGAAGTTCTTTCCTACACCCGGTAAATGGTGTTTCACTTCAATGCCATGCGCTTGGAGTTCGCTCTGGTCGCCTACTCCAGACAACATTAAAATCTGCGGTGACTGCATCGCTCCGGCACTGAGTAAAACCTCCCGTCTGGCTTTTAGGTGTTTCATTTGCCCTGCATGTTGTACTTCTACGCCAGTCGCAACTTGATGTTCTATGGTAATTTTATGCGTTGTTGCTTTGGTCAATACCGTTAAATTTGGCCGATCTAAATGTGGAAATAAGTACGCACGCGCTACACTACAACGCTCTCCATTGATATGCGTTACCTGATAAACCCCTAAGCCTTCTTGTTCTGCGCCATTAAAATCATCGAGAACTTTATGGCCTTGTGCACGAGCCGCTTCGGTATAGCGTTGATGGAAAATATTATCGCTTTGTACATCTGTGACGTAAAGAGGGCCGTCATTACCGTGAAATTCATTGTGTATTCGGTTGTTATTTTCCGAGCGAATAAAATAGGGCAAGACCTCGTCGTATGACCAGCCAGTATTGCCCTGTGCCGCCCATTGATCATAGTCATTTTTATGTCCACGAATATAAATCATGGCATTAATACTCGATGAACCACCAAGGCATTTTCCACGTGGTTGATAGCCTTTACGACCATTCAAGCCAGCTTGAGGCACAGTTTCAAAGGCCCAATTATTGATCTTAGTCGGTAAACTCACCACGCATGCAGCTGGAATATTGACCGTCCACTGATCACCTTGCCCACCTGCTTCTAATAAGCACACAGATATATGTGGATCTTCACTGAGGCGTGCAGCCAGTACGCACCCCGCACTTCCACCACCAATCACAATGTAATCATATTCCATTTTTGACATTATTTTCATCCAATTGATTATTTTTATAAATGCACAATAATGGATTTAACGCTGACAGAAAAGTTTCTTTCTTAAAATAATGAGCGCCATACCGAGCAAGAAAAATGAGACTATTGATCAAAATTTTGATGCAAGTTTCACTCATGCAACGTAGTAACTATATCGGTGAAAATGATCGATAAACTTAATACACTCAAACTTGGTCTTTATTCTTTTAATCCATAGCCGTTTTAAATGCACTGTAAGCTGCATAGCTAAAGATTTGACTGAAACAATAAATTTGATCAAAGCCTATTTCCGTCAGTAAGCTTTGATAGTGCTGCTGGCTAATCAGTTCAAAATCATCTTCTAAACGCTGCATCATTTTTGTCGCTTGCGCAGCAGATAAACCTTGCATTTGGCAAAATTCAGGCAGGACACCCTGCTCAAAATTCGAATGAGTTTGCATCAAGTCAAAACTTAAAAAAATGCCATGCGGTTTAAGTAATTCAAAAGCTTTAGTTAAAAATTCATTTTTTTCGGACAATGGAATGAAATGCGTCACCAAGATACTCAGCACCGCATCAAAACAACTCGCCTGCTCAAAAGTAGTGTGACTGCCCAAAACAAATTTGACGCGATGCAACTGTCCAGCAGCTTCAACACGTTGGCGTGTTTGATTCAGCATATTTTCAGATAATTCTGTAACGGTAAATGACCATGTTGGATTCAAGGCCATGAGATAACCCAATTCATAGCCCGTCCCACATCCAATAATCAGTACATTGGCATCTTCAGCGACATGGCAATTCAACACCGCCTGAATTTGTTGATGGACAAGTTCATAGCCGGGAATTAATTTTCGAATATGCGCATCATAACTTGCGACCACTTGCGGACTATTAAAATCTTTTGCCATGTAACATCCTGTTTGACATGTATGTCTAAGCTAATAAATATTCATTGTTCTATACGGATTATTTATTTCTGATGATGCCCAAGAATCTGCTGACTCAACATTTCATAGACCACTTTCAGATCGACTTGATCAGCTTGCTCAAGCATATGGGCATGCATCAACATGATATTTTGATCCCCACGCATGGCAGGACCTGTTTGCATGTTACGTGGTTCAGCCTGAGTAGCTTTATTAGCTGTCTCTAAAATCAAAGGATAAAGTAAGCTAAATTCGACTTGTTTTGCATCAACAATCTGCTTTGCCATGTCATAACAATAATTACTAAAATTACAGGCAAACACCGCAGCAAGATGCAGACTCAAGCGCTGTGCCGAATCATATTGATAAACCCTTTGGCTAATGCTGTTTGCTAAACCTGTAAGTGTCGTCAAATCTGTAGGATCTGCCGCTTCTACAAAGATCGGTGTCGACGTCCAGTCCACATCTCGATCTAAACTAAAAGTTTGTAAAGGATAAAACACCCCTGCTCGCGAATGCTGCTGGGTCAGTACTGTGATATTGGTGCTACCTGACGTATGCACAATCAGAACTTGTGGCAGATAGGCTTTGACCTGCTGAATAACGGTTGCAATCGACTGGTCGCTCACCGCTATGATCAATAGATCAATCTCAGCATTCAACTCACTTGGGCTATGAATGGCTTCTGCACCTACACTTGCTGCAAGTTTTTCTGCCTTTTCAAGATTTCGTGCATAAACTTGCACAATGTGATGTTGTGGATGAAGCACATTGAGCAAATGATGTGCAACACGACCTGCACCCACAATACTGATTCTCATATAAATTTAACTCATTTTGGATGGCTACAGCATGTCAGGAAAATATCCGACGTGCAAATCGAGTCGTATCGATAGAATGATTTATTTTCAATTCTTTACATCAGTTTCGCTCAGATAAGACAAAAAAGGGATGCGCTTCATCCCTTTTGCTAGACGTCAATCTGAGTCTGATTCGTATCTTGCCCATTTCAATCTAGACAATATCCACGATATACACTTTAGCTTTTACGATTTACCAATGATTTGATTCAGAGTCTGTAGGTATTGTTCTGCATCGCGGCGCGCATTGAATTTCTTTTCAAATACACCTGTGTTTTGCACACTATTGGGCGTGTATTCTACCGAAACAACAAAGGTATCAAGCAAATCTCTATTAATCCGAATTGCAATAATATGATGTGAGTTTAAATAAAAACCTTCATCAACCTTAACTAACATGACCCGCCTCAAAAATCCCACATAATAAAATAGATAAAAAATCTAAACATTCATAAACTTGGATGCATTACCGCATACAGTCATTCATGTGTTAGATCTATTTTATTGTAACGCTATTATGTGATTTATGTTGCAATTATTATGCAATTTAAATAAATGCTCAGAGAAAATTTTTGAGTTTCAGCCATCTAAACATGATTGATTTTCAATTCTAGCTAAAGATTGGATAAAAAGACTGGATATAAAAAAAGCCTGCTGCCATAGCCATGGCAACAGGCTCATTTCAGTACGACTGATTTAACTCAAATCAATCGTACAGAGAGGTTGAATGATTAAACACTTAACATGCTATTTAAGGTTTCTGATACATTCTTCGATTTCACGACAGGTTTAAGCGCTTCAAGTTCGGCTTTAACTTCACTACGCTGCGGCTCTGCCAACGTGTACCAACGGGACAAAATTTGCAGTAACCGTGAACCGACAATTGGATTTTTCTCATCGAGGAATTTTGCTAATTCAACAATATGCTGCACACCAAAGCTCCAAGTGTTGACAGGATTGCTATTTAAGCCACCAGTAACCGCACGAATACGGTTCGGCACTTTCAAATCATAATCAGGATGAGCAGTCAGTGCCTTAATGGTTTCCGCAGTTGCTTTCGGATGTGCCGCTTGCAACATAAACCATTGGTCCATCGACAAAGCTTCATTTTTAAAGCGTGTATAGAAGGTTTCTAAAGCTTGCTGTGCTTGTGGTGCATCATTCCAAACCAATACTTTTAAAGCACCAAGACGTTCAGACATATTGCCTGTTGAGCTGAATTGTTCATAAGCCAATTCAAATACAGATGCATCGCCTTGACGTGCCATCATGCTCAACATAATGTTTTTCAATGCACGAACACCCATAGCTTGTGAAAACTCTTTCTGCGCATCTGGGTCTAAAGTTGCATAAGTCTCTTTAAAGAATGCACCTAACTCACGTGCCACACGACTTAACAGTGCTTCACGCTGTTCTTGCACTTGGGCAGGACTGTAGTCTGTATCAATACGACTACCTAAATAACCCTCTGTCGGTACATCGAATAAACGTGAAGCAAGTAATGGATCACGCTCAACCAATGCTGGTAATGTATTTTGTATAGCTTGGACATAGATGTCGGCATCATGGCCATTTAACAAAATACGTTCTAACAAAGTTTGGCTGGCTTGCCATTGGTTAAAACCATTCGGCTCGTACTGCATCAGGAAAGCAAGCTCTTCATCTGAATAGTTAAATTCAAGATTAACAGGTGCAGAGAAATTACGCAGTAAAGACACAACAGGCTGGGTTTTTACACCGCTAAATGTAATGGTTGCAGTATCGGTATCAAATAAATACACGCCATCTTTGATGCCATTTTCAACCAATGCATCTGAGCTGAGAACTAACTGTTCACCACTCGTCGCATCAAACAATGCCAAAGCCACAGGAATAGGCACAGCTGTTAAATTTGGATATTTCGGATGAGCTTTTAAGCTTTGTTTCAAGCTTAAAGTATAGGTTTGATTTGCAGCATCGTACTCACCTTTTGCTTCAAGTTTTGGTGTGCCCGGTTGGTTATACCAAATCAAGAAACTCGATAAATCTACACCTGATCCCGCTGTTAGTGCTGCTACCCAATCTTCAACAGTCACGGCTTGACCATCATGGCGTTTGAAATATTCGTCTGTACCTGCACGGAATTTTTCTTTGCCCAACAATGTCGCCATCATGCGGTTAATTTCCGCACCTTTTTCGTACACTGTTGCGGTATAGAAGTTATTAATTTCAACAAAATGATCTGGACGCGGTGGATGTGAAAGCGGGCCTGAATCTTCTGGGAACTGATGTGCTTTTAACACAGCAACATCATCGATTCGTTGTACCGCAGCAGATTGTAAATCTTCTGAGAACGACTGATCACGGAATACCGTCAAACCTTCTTTTAAGCATAGTTGGAACCAATCACGACAGGTAATACGGTTACCTGTCCAGTTATGGAAGTATTCATGTGCAATCACAGACTGAACGCGCATGATCGCAGCATCAGTCGTGTATTCTTCATCAGCAAGCACACAAGAGGTGTTGAAAATATTCAAACCTTTGTTTTCCATTGCACCCATGTTAAATGCACTGGTTGCCACGATCATATAATTGTCTAAATCATAAGGACGACCATAATGTTCTTCGTCCCAACGCATCGAATGTTTTAAAGCTTCCATGGCAATATGACATTTTGGAATGTCTTTTTCTTCTGCATAGATTTCTAAAGCAACATTACGACCTTCAGACGTCACATAAGTGTCTTTAAGTACTGCCAAATCACCAATCACACAAGCAAATAGATACGATGGTTTTTTGGTTGGATCTTGCCAAACGGTATAATGACGACCTTCACCGGTTTCACCCGCTTCAATCAAATTACCATTGGCAAGTAATACAGGGAATTTTTTATCCGCTTCAACACGTGTGGTAAATACCGATAGCACATCAGGACGGTCAGGATAATAGGTAATTTTACGGAAGCCTTCAGGCTCGTTTTGGGTAACGAATAAATCGCCTGCCGCTTGGTATAAACCTTCGAGTTGAGTATTGCTTTCAGGATGAATCACGACTTCGGTTTCAATGACAGCTTGGTCAGGTGCATTTGAAATCACCAGTTGTTCTGCATCTACAACATAGGCATCTGCTGGCAAAACTTGACCATTTAAGCGAATTGATTTGAGTTCCAAATCACGACCCAATAACACCAAATCCCCAGCCGTTTGACGCTGCATCACTAATTTTGCATTTACATTGGTATGCTCATCAAAGACTTGAATATCTAGATCGATACTATCTACGACAAATGATGGTTTTTGATAATCTTTTAAATAAACAGTTTGGTCTGCTTCGACCACTGGATTTGCCGCAATATTCATATCTCGTCCTATTCCTTAGTTATTGCTTCATCAGCTTTTTGAACACATTGTGAATGACTTGATCATACGACAAGATGCATAAGCTGTCTTCGCATTTACAATGATTTATATATGGGCTCAGCGCATGTTGTTTTCAATCATCTTTATAGAATAATTTAAAGGCTGGCACATATTTTCGCCATGTTTAAGCAAAATAAATGCCTGAGTTGAGTACAGCTATAACAATGTGCAAATTTTTTATCTACCTAAAATAAATAAAGCGCCTATATACTAGAAAGAGAAAGTACAGGTGCTTAATCCATCTGTACGTTCAAATTATTGCGCTCAAACTTACCTGTTTAAGACTTATACGATTATTGATTTGCAAAAATTAAATCGAGTGCGCTTTCATAGTCTGCAGCAAAGTAAAATTGAAATGCCGTGACTTTTGAAGTGAGGAATTGCTGAATTTCTTCCGTCGCACCCGCCACATAAATTTTAGATACTTGATGTTGCTGCGCCAGGCCCAATAACTCGATCGTCTTTTCCAGTGTTTGATCATGCCCAATAATCAGCGCACCAACCATACCCTGTGGCTGCTTATATAATTGCATACGGGTGATATTGCTGTTTTTAAGTGCGTCTGACATATGTATTCCATACAAAGAAAGGATAAAAAAAGATTAAAACCTTAAGAAATCAAGCCGAATCTTACTGTGTATCAGGTTCATTAGATTCCGCTTGGTTTCAATCCTAGAAGCCCAGATCATTAGAATTATAAGCTTAATATATACAAATATACTTTTAAAATCCAATCGCTTAGGTGATTCCTTCCAAAAAGTACCTTAACTCTCGAATCATATCAATATTCTGATTTAGATTTGATTGCATACTTCTGTTTAAACGATGCACCAAGATGTTTCTTTTTCAACAGTTTAAGAATTTTGAGAATTCATTAGACATAGCCATACGCATCAATATTATTTTGTTACTTTTAAATTAATATTTTATTTTCAATATCTTAGCAAATAAATATACAGTTTATCTGCTTTAAAATCTCTACTCAAAACATTTGAGCATGCGTTTTGCATCTACTTAATTGCCAAAAGCAAAATCATCAGGCTAAAACAAAAAGAGGTGCATTATGTTTATTAAAGAACACATCATCCGTATTGAAAATATGAAGACCCTGCAAGCGCTTGATGCTGCAAATATCGACCATCAAGTAATTGCAATGTTTATGACTTGCGAAGGGATTCCACTCAAAGCCTTTGAGGTCAGTTCATTACTTAACTCATATAGTGCATTAGGCACTAAAAAAGTCGCGTCTAAAAAAGTGCAAGCCTTAATACAAGCCAAACAAGTTGGAGAGGAGGACGAATCGATCCCATGCCCAGCCGCCTATTAATAATCCATTCTGACTAAAAGCTGCATCATCACTATGCAGTTTTTTTATTTGTCGACATATCGCCTGAGCTGCCGCAACTGAAATTGCAAACCCGTCTTCAAACAGAGATGTGTATAATCAATTTAACCTTTCAAGAAACGCTGGCAACATGTTCAATATTCTACGCAAACAAATGGATGAAAGTACGCAATGCCCGTTGTGTCGTGCATCTATGTATTGGGTAGATGCTGAAAAATTAGATGAGCAAGAATTTAATTTTTATCAGTGTAGCCACTGTCATCATCAAATATTTCCAGAACAGCAATACAACTGTCATTGTGAAAACTGTCAGGCTGCGCGAAAAAAACTCCTGAAAGAAACCCGTTTACAAGAACAGCGTAAACTTAAAAATAAAGATATCGTTGAGCGTGAATTAAGTGAACTGAGTTTTTTACAGAAACTCTTTTTGCTGGCTTTATTGGATAATCACGTCCAAGAACATACAGCGCATCAAGAATTTATCGACTGGGACGCTATTAAGTATCATAACATCAGCCCGAATTATCTCTTCCAACAATCACTCAAAAAGCATCTCGTGCATGAGCAAATTTTGATTGTGAAAGATGATGCACTACAAGCTGAACAGTATTATATCAATGTCCGTTTGGATGGATATTCAGAGCCCAGCCTTTTTAGCGTAGCACAGCAACTGCGCCATTGGTTTTATGAAAATTTAGCTCTGGGTGTTCCTTTTAAAAGCGCTGACGAAGTGAAAGAGTGCTTGTATCTCCTACTGTTTCAAGAAATTGTCCAATTCATGCAGTTTTACTGTAAGACATGGGGCATTCAAATTGCAGGGAATAAAAGCTTTCAAGTGTTCTGTTATCGCCTACTCGACCATCTAGCGGTTGGGCAGATTTACTATATGATTCAGTCAGCACTCGAATACCTACATAAACAAAAAGCTCTGCAAGTACGTAATGAAAACTTCATTAATACTAATCTGTTAAAAAAGACCTTACAGCAATACCGTGAACGTGGCTTACAAGAAAAATGGGAAACCTTTACCCTCCCTCGTCCACCACAACTCCCCTTTAGTAAAATGAGTGAAATTTTACTCTTTAACTTTTTAGGACTCGATGAAAGTATCTTTGTGCAACCGATACACCATGCTTGGAAAAAAATCGAACCTCGCTTAAATTTTTATTCCACAAAGCGCTGTATGTACTGTGGTTCACAAGAGCTCTCTGTCGATTATGATGCCGCAGATTATGTGACCCTGTTCTGCCGTAATTGTAAACATCAAGACCATTACTTCACCCGCTAAGGGAGAAAACAATGAATCAATCTGAAAATTTTGAAACGACCATGAACAGTGAATTGACTGACTTAAATAGCCCGCTTTTACAAAGCGTCATCAATGCGTGGATTGAACTTCAATCCAAACAACCTTTGGTGCATATCATCACCAATACGGTCGCGAGCAATTATGTCGCCAATGTCCTTTTGGCTGCGGGTGCTTCTCCTGCAATGATTGACAATCCCTTTGAAGCCGAAAGCTTTGCCTCTATTGCCAGTGCATTAAATATCAATTTAGGTACGCCAACGTCTGAACAAATGCAGGCCATGCAAATTGCTGCACAAACAGCACAAAATTTAAATAAACCTTGGGTGCTTGATCCTGTCGGTTATGGCCCCGTTTTGCCGTGGCGATCTGAAATGGTTGACCAATTACTCCAGTACAAGCCAAGCATAATCCGTGGCAATGCATCAGAAATCAGTGGTCTTGCAGGTAATCAAGGTGAGTCACGCGGTGTCGATAGCACGCTCAATAGTGCAGAAATTTACTTAAATGCTGCACCCTTATTAGAACACTGTGAATGTGTGGCAATTTCAGGCGAATCGGATTTCATCTTATCGAAAGAAATGAATGCGGTGATACAGATTAATGGTGGATCTTACTTACAACCCAAAGTGACGGCTTCTGGCTGCGCTTTAGGTGCGTTAACAGCGGCGTATTGCGCCGTGAGTGAAACGCTAACTGCTGGCACGGTCGCAGCACATTTGCACTTTGCGATTGCGGGTCAAAAAGCCTATGAAATTAGCTCAAGTGTCGGCAGTTTTAATGTTGCATTTTTAGATGAAATTTATAATCTCAATGAAGATGATTTCAATCAACTTGCCAACATGCAAATTTATGCACTATGAAGCTATGATAGCTTGAGAAAACAAAAACAGCTTGAGTAAAAGACTCAAGCTGTTCAGGGTTTCACGCTATTTTTATAATTAGAAGGCGTCAAAAGCTTACTGTCCCGTACTGTCACTTGCAGCATTGGCATCAAACATTTCTGAATCTTCGATCGTTTCTGTTGGATTACTCAAAATCATGTCTAGGTCATAGTCCCCCGCATAGACAATATTTTTTATTTTTGAACAGTCGCCATCACTCATTTCATAATTTAAGACTTTGGCTTCATCACCAATTTTAAACTCAGCACGAACAACGTTTTTATTTTCATCAAAACTCAGTTTAGGCTGTACGCCCTTTTTGGAATTTTGCTGCGGATCTTGGCTGTCCGTGAAAATATCAAAATCCACATTACACTCTTGTTGCGACTGCTTACAGTTAATTTCTGCTTGCATACGTTCCACTAACGATGGCTCAAAATAGGCAGCAAGTTGATCTTTACTCAAAGCGTGCAATTTCAACTCTTGGTCATAAATTTGTTTGACCAATTTTTCAGGAGTAACACATTTCTGCGATTGCTCCTGTACTTTTTGCTCTGTTGGCTGACAAGCCGTTAAAAAGATTGCCGCACCAAAACCTAATAATCGATATATCGTCATTTGTCTCATAACACATCCATGTCCGTCATTAAACTGCTCGCCCAACTGCCAGATTCATACTTGCTTCGAAAATGGTTGAAACATTTAATTTACAAATACACATTAAACCCATGCCATCAAAATAATCTGGCACGTGCTGCATAAAAAATTGAACATGTTCATCAGATTTGTTCCGTAGCCGAACCAACTGCTCAGGCGTCACCTTCGGTAAATCACAACGATGAACAAAAATATCCTCAGCCCGATGCTGCACATCATGCTGACGGATTTTATAACTATTTAAAACATCCACATACTTGGTGGGCATCGGGAGACCATGCCGTGGATAAAACTTAACAGAGCGCGAGGCAAATAATGTATATACCTTTGGTTGTGCCAATGTAGCCACAAACCACATTGGAATCGCTGGAAATCGAATCTGATGCTGCATCGCCACTTTAATCGCCGAATTTAAGGTCATATTTTTCCGACGATAATCAACCAATACCCCTGCCCGTGAATTAAAAATAAAAATCGGCCGATTGTTATGCATAATTTTTAATATACGCACAATATTTTGCCCGATCAGTTTATCGTACTCAAAATACTGAATGATTGGTAATGCAACAATATCGGGGTCATGCATGTATTGATAGAGTTGCTCAATCCTAGAAGTTGGAAAAATACATTGATCAAACTCCCAGAGCCGTTGAAATAACTCATGTTTTTCTTCAATCGTGAGTTTGCAAAAATCAATGATATTCTCAGTGATCGCCATACCAACACCCATTTTCTTAATGGATTAACTTTGATGTTTTTTCAAAGTCCCTAGTTATAAAGTTTTCCGAAGCGGTATTTAAATGAAATAAAATTATTCATAGATCATCAATGATGATTAAAACCCCAAGTTAAAAATGAATCGCTATTTACCCTCATGCTTTTTTAAAATCAACCCTATCAATATTTTTTACTTTTGAACCGCTTTAACCCTCTAAAAGCTCAAAAGTTGCAGCGTTTTTTGACTGTTACATCATGTAAATATAATACGTTTTAACATCGTGAATTGCAGCCCTCGTTATATAGGATTTCTTATACTTTCTAGTCATAAAAAAGACAGCTTCGAAAAGCTGTCTTAGGGTCATTTTTAATATTTGAGCATTAGGCCTGGTAATAGATATCAACCGTTTTAATGCGGTTTTCATCCATTGCCGTGACTTTAAATTGAATGCCTTTAAAATCAACCACAGTACCGACTTCTACATTGCCGTGGGTCTGATCTAAAATAAGACCTGAAACACTGATATAACCATCATCTTCTTCGATCAAATCCATCATTTCCAATTCAAGTTCTAACTGATACAGATCGAGCATGCCTGAAGCTTTCCAATGTTCATCATCGATTTTAATCAAATCTAATTGTTCATCTGCATCAGGGAATTCACCAGCAATCGCCTCAAACACATCGAGTGGTGAAATCAGACCTTGTACCGCCCCAAACTCATCCGTAACCAGCACCAATGAGCCTTTAGAGGTACGCAAGGTATTAATTGCATCAATCACCTTCATCTTTTGGAAAATAAAGATTGGACGATGACGTTTAATCAATGCTTTTAGATCATCTTCACTGTCTAGAACATCAATAAGTTCTTTCGCGCGGACAATACTAATCACTTTATCCAAGCTACCACGACACACAGGGAATAAACTGTGCGGCACTGAAAGGACTTGCTCACGAATTTGTTCAGGTGTGTCATTTAAATCCACCCAAGAAATTTGATTACGGGGAGTCATGATCGACGCAACTGAACGCTCTGCAAGCGTCAATACACCACCAATCATGTAACGCTCTTCGTCTGCAAAGGTTTCTTGCGCCTGATTACCGACTTGATCAGCTTCTAAACGCCCACCCATCAGTTTTAAAATACTGTCTGCAGTACGATGGCGTAATGGAATTTTCGCTTCGTGTTTTTGAGCATTGCGTTGACTAAACTGGTTAAAGGCTTCGATGACAATCGCAACACCAATACCTGAGTAGATATAGCCTTTCGGAATATGGAAACCAAAACCTTCTGCTATCAAACTAATACCGATCAGTAATAAGAAGCTTAAACATAGGATCACGACGGTCGGATGTCGGTTTACAAAAGCCGTTAGCGGTTTAGATGCAAGTAACATCACTGCCATTGCCACAATCATTGCTGCCATCATGACATAAATGTTGTCGACCATACCGATCGCTGTAATGACAGAGTCTAAAGAGAAAACCGCATCTAAGACAACAATTTGCGCAACTACTGCTGTAAAGCTGGCATATGCCACTTTTGTTGTCACTTGAACTTCTGGTTTACCTTCTAATTTCTCATGCAGCTCTGTGACTGCCTTATAAACTAAGAACAATCCACCGAACAATAATATGAGATCTCGACCAGAGAATGTCCAATCAAAAACGGTAATCAGGGGCTTTGTTAATGTGACCAACCAAGAGATTGCAAATAACAATCCTAATCGCATTAATAATGCGAGTGAAAGACCAAGTACACGGGCTTTGTCACGTTGTTCTGGAGGGAGTTTTTCTGCCAAAATGGCAATAAAGACTAGGTTATCAATACCTAGTACAATTTCTAAAATAATTAATGTAAGTAAACCAACCCAGATTCCGGGATCTAACAAAAATTCCATTAGCTCTCTTCCTCATTCTGGATTATAAGAATATCTTCAATCAGACCAACGCACGGCGACGGATCCATAAATTTAACCTATGTAACTAGAGACCATTCCATTATGCACAATCTTGCGCATTTGTAATGTATTCAAGCATATTTTTTCGCATCAACAATATGACAAAATGTTAAAAACGCTGAATGTATTACAAATCGAATGGGCAATATAAAATACACATCTAGATGTTAAAACCTACTTTTTGAGATCTCCTCTTCCACTTTAAAAAAAGTATGAATTCACCTGACTTTTAATTAAATGTAATTAAGGACGCTTGTAATAGATTGTATGACAAATCTAATGAATTATTTATTTCTACCTTTTGGTAAAAAATATTAATATTCAATTCAAATTAAAAACTTATTTATTTTCACTACACTATCTCTATACCTGACCTTAGTTTTAATTTCTGTTAAGCATTTAGACAGAATATCAATATAATCTATTTAGATAATCTAAAAATGAGATATCTTCTACTTTCTATTTTTTTATTGTGAACTCTTGCTATTACCCTCTATTTTTCAATAGAATGTTAAAACATTAAATAAAATTAAAACAAATATTCAGGGGACTCCTTTATGACAAAAAAGTATTCAAAATTTTTACCATCCACCGATGACTTTAGTTTAGAAAATTTTCCTTTCTACTGGGTTACTCAGGTGCATTCACAATATGTTTTAAACGTCGACCATGCATTAAAAAAGTATGGCGTTGATAATTCACGTCGTCGTATCCTGCTCGCACTCAAGTCTAAACCTCATGCGAGTGTTTCGGATTTATCTGAAATGGTCGTATCTAAAATGTCGACGACAACCAAGATCGTTTATCGTTTAAAAGATGAAGGCTTAGTAGATACCTATTCTTGTGAAGATGATGCGCGTATTACCCGGGTTGTATTAACTGATAAAGGCACTGCAATGACGCAGAAGATTAACGATCTAACGAATGTCGTTCTAGAGCAATCTTTTGAAGGCTTAACACCCCTACAAATTGAAAAAACCATGGAAAGCTTAAAGCATATCTTTAAAAACTTAGCTCGCTAAGCATTTGCATCACCGAAATATCAATCGAAAATATTCAGTTGGGGACTGATTTTTTCGATTTTTATTTTGGGTGCGTGCGCACATTCAAACTCATCAACAGGAAAACCTTGTACAAAACTTTGGATGTTGGGTGATTTCCAACTTAGCCATTCCTCTAAGCGCGCATGCGGAATCACAATGACCGAGCGCTTTACATTGCCCGGCTCATGAAAGTGTTTCATCATCTCATGCTGAATAGCGTCCATCGTAATCATTGTACTTGAACGTACAATCTCATCACCTTGTCTACAAATGTCATATAAGGCAGCAATATAAAACGCTTCTCCATCTCTGCGTTTGACACTCCAACGCTGCGGCTTATTATCGATATACATTGACTCATAAAATTCAGACACGGGTATCACGCCAAACTTACATTTTGAGATCGCATTAATAAACGTAGGCTTTTGATACAAAGTTTCATTTCGAGCATTATAGGTTTTAAGTGCGATTGATTTGTCTGCGGCCCATTTAGGCACCATGCCAAAATTCACTTTTCGCCACTCTAACCCTTGTTCAGACTTAAAGAGTAACGGCAAATCATAATTTGGATAGACTTCCTCAGGATATTCAAAGCTGATTTCAGGCAAGTTTTGAGACTTTAATTGCGATAAGGTAATCGGTTTGAAATTAGCACACATATTTGCCATAATCCGCAAAAAATCAATCTTTATAATAAATGAAAAATCTAAACCGAAGTTGCTTTATCGTTTTAATTCTAATTTCAAGCCTCTATTCAACCCTACATGCCGCAAAAGTCTCTGTACATACCGTTTCATTTCTACCTTTTAGTCTCGACGCGCTCTATCTCAACGAATATCCATTTAAACAAGACCTAATCAATGAGACTGAGATTCCTGCAGGCAAGTACCGCATTCAGTACAAGCATTTACGCAATCAGCAAATGATCAGTACACATCATTGGGTGACGGTCAAAAATCTTCCCAACACCCAAGAACAACAATTTTCATTGGTCATATTGCCTGATGGTGAAGTAATCAATGTCTCTGATTTTAAAATTACATCTCCAGAGATGTTTCCTGAAATCCGTTTTGCAAAACGTGCTCAAAATAGTTATCGCTTGATGCAAAATCAGCAAAGACAAAGAGATCAGTTTGGCGTGATTTTTCCTGACGTAGATGAAGCCCATACGACGGAATTGGAAGATCAATTTGGCTGGTTTACGGTGAACGAAGATGAAGGGCGTGTCAGGACTAATTGTACAGGCACGTTTAAAATCAATCCTCAAGATGCACTCCCCTATTTCACTACTGCAAATTCAGCTCTTCAGTTTAATTATCAACAAGGAAACAAAATACATAACGCATATTTAGCGTTTAGTGATAACAATCCGCTTATTCCAATCGAAGATCGAACAATTCATGAGGCAACAGATTACAAAAATGGCTTGAAGTTTGATGTGTATATTCACAATATCCAAAAAATGAAAACCGAGAGTATTTCTTCTAATTATTCAATCTACAATTACAAGGTTCAGGTCAAGCTGTATATGACGGTCTTGCAGCGTAAACCTATGCTGTTGATGAATCACAAAATGTACTATCAGGATAATTGTTCAAGCCAAGATATTGGCTCTTTTCTGTATTACAAAACACGCTGGAGTCGTTTTTGGGACTATATACTTCCTGATATTTCATGGAAATAAACTAGAAATGTCCTGCATAACAGAACCTGCAGTGAAGTCTATTGCACAAGATAAAATAGACTTCAATTTGTGTATTTTAAGCAGGGAACGTTTGCCAATGGGTGCGGGTAAATTCCTCAAATATCCACTCACCATTAAAACGACCAAGGCCTGAATTACGTTCACCACCAAAGGGTGCATTAGAATGATCCGCCACACTGATGCCATTGATATGCGTCATGCCTATATCGAGTTTGGCAGCAAACTCTCCGCCGCGTGCTAGGTTTGAGGTACATACTGCACTCGACAAACCAAATCGGGTTGAATTTGCCAATTCTAGTGCATGCGCTTCATCTCGCGCTTTTAAAATCGGCAAGATTGGCCCAAAACTTTCTTCTAATGCAATATCAGCGTGCGCATCGACATGAGTAAAAATATGCGGTGCAACCAATTGATCTTCAATACCGCCTGCATAGGCTAAAATTGCATCTTGCTGAATGGCGTTTTGAATAATGGTTTTTATTTTATCGACTTGTGCCTTGTTGATGATAGGCCCTATCAGGGTTTCAGTATCATTCGGATTACCGACCACAATGCTTTTTACCCGTTTAATTAATTTTTCAACATAAGCATCGTGCAAGGATTCATCCACAATCACTCGATTGGTACTCATGCAGATTTGTCCTTGATGCAAAAAACGCCCCATCACGGTCAGTTCAACGGCTAAATTTAAATCTGCATCATCTAAAATCACTAAAGGCGCATTGCCGCCAAGTTCCAGCGCTAAACGCTTAATCCGTGAACTTGCCAAAGCTTTCACCCCCACCTGTTGACCCACTTCAGTTGAACCTGTAAATGAAATCATTTTAGGCACAGGATGCTCTACAAAATAGTCGCCAATTTCATTGCCGCTGCCTGCAACAACATTTAATACACCATGCGGCAAACCCGCTTCTTCAAATAATTTCCCGAGTAACGTTCCACCTGTCACTGGCGTGTCACTTGCAGGCTTCAGTACCACACTATTGCCGCAAGCAATCGCAGTCACCACAGAACGCATCGACAAATGAAATGGAAAATTCCAAGGGCTAATCACTGCTATGACTCCCAAGGGTTTGCGCAGTACAAAACTCTTTCGACTCGGATCTTTACTCTCTAGCTCCACGGTGTGCATTTTTTCAGGAAAACTCAGCGATTCTTGGATAATGCCGAGCGCCGCATCAACTTCAATATTGGCTTTTAAACGTGTACTCCCAGATTCATCTATCAGCCATTGAATAATTTCTTCTCTGCGCTGCTGAATGGTTTGAGCTAATTTGTTGATAACTTGCTGACGTACTTTAATAGACTTGGTCTTTTCTGATTTAAATGCTGCTGCTGCCGCACTATAAGCACTGTCTACATCGACACTGCTGGCAGCCTGCAATTCAAAAATTTCTGCTTGGCTAAAGGGATTGATATTCTTGATGTGACGCGTTGAAGTCCCTGCTCGCCATTGCCCACCAATATATTGCAAATCTAATGCGGTATAAGCTGACATCGTTTCCATCCTATTTTTATCATTCATCCCAATGTAAAGGCTTCAGCATTGAAAAGCTATGAGAAAAACAGGATAAAACTTTATAATTAATTTCTTTTACAACCTTATACTTTAAACAGGCTGATGAATCTGCCGCATCGCTTTATAGATTCGCCAATAAATATAACAGCTAATGATGACTTCAAAACTTAGATCTTTAACTGTGGTGAGTTGCTCAAGCACAGCCTCCTCCATGTTTAGGGTCAACATGGGTAACAGCCCTTCGACAACAACAGCGATCAAGATAAAGAGGACTAAACTCTGAATCGTTACGGGCAAATACAATGCAATAAAGCGCTTTAAAAAATCTCGGCCTTGCTCGCCGCCATTGGCTTTAAATATGGCATTCACCCAGCTAATCAGCAGACCAACTTGTAAAACAAACGAAGCCCAAGCTTCTGTAGGTTTGGATTCTGGGGTTAACGTCAGTGCTAAGTAGCTAAAGAAAATCAATATTGAGCTGGCAATATAGTAGTTTTTATAATGGGTTTCAGAGACTTTATTCAGTCTTATATCCTCCACCAACCGACTTACATTCCATAAATACATGGAGATTCCTTTTCATTTTTTATGTCGACATTCTAACTTTCTCAAGCAATAAAAAAAGCCTCCGAAGAGGCTTTTTTTGATTTACAGATTAGTCACCTGTATAACCTTTTAATTTTAAACGGTAAGCATGTAATAGAGGCTCTGTATAACCAGATGGCTGCTCGCCGCCTTTGAATACTAAGTCATAAGCAGCTTTGTATGCATAACCATCAAAGCTTGGTGCCATTGGCGTGTAAAGTGGATCGTTGGCATTTTGCTCATCCACAACTTTCGCCATGCGCTTAAATACTTCTTCAACTTGTTCAGCAGTTACGATACCGTGACGTAACCAGTTTGCAACGTGTTGAGAAGAAATACGTAAAGTTGCACGGTCTTCCATCAAACCAACGTTGTTGATGTCTAGAACTTTTGAACAACCTACACCCAAATCAACCCAACGAACCACATAACCCAAGATACCTTGAAGGTTGTTTTCGAGTTCTTTGGTTTTCTCTTCTTCAGACCAGTTTGTATCTGTCGCTAAAGGCGGTGTTAACAAATCATCTAAAGATAGTGGCTGAGTATTCAACAACTCTTTTTGACGCTCAGAAACATTGCACTGATGGTAGTGAATCGCGTGAATTACAGCGCCAGATGGAGACGGAACCCATGCACAGCTTGCGCCAGCTTCTGGATGCTCAATTTTTGTTTTGTACATATCAAGCAACATATCTGGTTTTGGCCACATGCCTTTACCGATTTGCGCTTTACCACGTAAGCCGGCTTGAAGACCGATCATCACGTTACGGTTTTCATATGCAGGGAACCAGATTTGAGACTTCACTTCGCCTTTACGAACGAATGGACCTGCTTCCATGAAAGTATGGATTTCATCACCCGTACGGTCCATGAAACCTGTATTAATAAAGATCGTACGATCTTTCGCTTGCGCGATACAGTTTTTCAAGTTCACAGAAGTACGACGTTCTTCGTCCATGATACCGATTTTCAAAGTCTTCGCAGGTAGACCAAGCGCTTGTTCAGCACGCTCAAATAATTCAACTGCAAATGCAACTTCTTCTGGACCGTGCATTTTTGGCTTAACGATATACATAGAACCTTTACGAGAGTTCTTGTTTTCGTTTTCACCTTTAATATCTGCAAACGTCAATAACGGTGTGATCAATGCATCCATGATGCCTTCGTAGATTTCAGCACCATCTACAAGGATCGCAGGGTTTGTCATCAAATGACCTACGTTACGAAGCAACATCAATGAACGACCGTGAAGCGTAGTTTCACCACCGATTAAATTTTTGTGCGTACGATCTTTATTTAATGTACGCGTGATGGTCTTACCATTTTTCTCGATTGACTCAGAAAGCGTACCTTTCATTAAGCCTAACCAGTTACGGTAGCCTTCAACTTTCTCTTCAGCATCAACTGCTGCAATTGAGTCTTCTAAGTCTTGAATTGTGGTTACCGCAGCTTCAAGAACTAAGTCTTTAACACCCGCAGCATCAGTTGAACCAATTGGGCTCGTCGCATCAATTTCAATGATTACATGCAAACCATTGTTTAAAAGTACAATTTCAGTTGGCGCAGCTTCGTCACCATTAAAACCAACAAACTGAGCTTCTTTCGCTAAAGTTGCAGTTGAGCCATCTTTTAGGCTTACAACTAACTTTTTGCCTTCTACCGCATATTTAGTTGCATCTGCATGCGAACCATTAGCTAGCGGGAAAGTTTCATTTAAGAAGTTTTTAGCAAATTCGATAACTTTTGCGCCACGAGCTGGGTTATAGCCCTTACCTTTTTCCGCGCCGTCTTCTTCTGAGATCACGTCAAAACCGTAAAGCGCATCGTAGAGTGAACCCCAACGTGCGTTCGCAGCGTTTAAGCAGTAACGTGCATTACGTACAGGCACTACTAATTGCGCACCAGCCAATAATGCGATTTCTTCGTCTACATTTTCTGTGCTGATTTGGAAATCTTCTACTTCTGGTAATAAGTAGCCAATTTCAGTAAGGAAAGCTTTGTAAGCTTCGAGTTCAAATTTGTTGTTGCGGTGCCATTCATCAATTTTAGCTTGAATGTCGTCACGCTTAGCCAATAGTGCTTTGTTCTTTGGGCTAAGATCGACAACGACTTGTTCAAAGTTTTTCCAGTAAGTTTCACTGTCTAAACCTGAACCCGGTAGTGCTTCATTTTCGATGAAATCGTAAAGTTCTTTAGCAATCGCTAACTTGCCTTTTTGAATACGTGCAGTCATTGTCTTTCCTGATATTGCTATTTTTTATAACAAGAGATTCTAGTATACCCATTTATACTTTGCTGAATAGTACTATCACATTCCTAAATAATGATCATTTTCTATGTAATGAAATACCCTCATCATTCAACATAATAAAGATCAGAAATACGACGTCATCATCAGCCTGAATACCTTTTTACAGTGTATAAAGTTTTTGAAATGTCGAAATTAGACTTAAGTGCAGAATTTTGTTCTAAAACTGAACAAATAGACCCAAGCGTCAAACAAACTCACTCGATTAAGCCATGAAATGCTGCCAATGTCGATGCTACAACTTCAACCAATCAGTTTAAATTTAACGCTTTTATCGATGAATTATTAAACAACCCTTCTTCTTATTAAATGATGCTTTTATCTTCCGACCTCGCTTTTAAAGTCGATTGTTCGATCTATACTTTTTCTTATCTATGCATGTAATCTAAAACTAAAAATCAAAAAAAAGAACGCCATCAAGACGTTCTTTTTTCATTCCAACAGAAAAGCTTAATTTTCTGCTGTAGATTCTGGTGCATTGATTTGACGGTGAGATGTATGTAGATAATCATCAGACTGCATTTCCAATAAGCGCGAACGTGTACGCTCAATTTCAAATGCCAATTTTTCACCTTGATATAATTCAATAATCGTATCTTCTGAAGTAAGCAACAACTTCACACCACGGTCATAAAATTCATCGACTAGATAGATAAAACGACGAGTCCCTTCAGACAAATAATCCGTCATGTGCGGCACATTACTCACCAAGACCGTATTATAAATATTGGCAATTTCAATAAAGTCCGCTGGACTACGTGGTTTTAGGCAAAGCTCAGAATATTCACACCACAGCACATCTTCCGTATGACCAATGGTTTCTACAATACGCTGATTAATAATAATTGGCTCTTGTGAAACCGTTTGGGTTTGCGTTAATGCTGTAAAACGCTGTGCCATCCACAACTTATGTTCATGTGTTAAAGGCGACTTAAACAACTGCGCTTGTTTCAATACACGTAAACGATAGTCTACGCCTGAGTCTACATTTAAAATCACACAGTTCTTTTTCACCATTTCGATGGTTGGGATAAAACGGTCACGATGGATCCCGTTTTTATACAAACCATCTGGTGCGATGTTAGAGGTTGCAACAAGGGTGATCCCACGCGTAAATAATTTTTGGAATAGATCACTCAAAATCATAGCATCCGTGACATTGGATACAAAGAATTCATCAAAGCAGATCACGACTGCTTCTTTATAAATTTGGTCGGCAACAAGGTCTAGTGGATTACGCTGACCTGAAAGTTTATTTAATTCACGGTGTACGTACTGCATAAAGTGATGGAAATGCATACGTGTTTTGCGTCGAAATGGCACAGAATCATAAAACTGATCCATCAGCCACGTTTTACCACGTCCTACACCGCCCCACATATACACCCCTTTCGGTGCAGTTTGACGACGGAAACGACGAAACGCTTTTTTAGAAGCCTTAAAACGTTGGATTAATTCTTGCCAAACTCGATCCAACTCATGCACCGCTTGCGCCTGTTCCTGATCTGGTAAAAACTGACCAGATGCTAAGGCTTGAGCATAACGCTCAGCCGGTGAAATCGGAGTAAATGCGGTGTTGTGTGGTGACTGAAAATCTGACATATCATTAAATACTTTTTTGGGCTAAATGAATTATAACGAAGAATAAACTCGAAGATATAACACTTTGGCAGTAAAGCGCATTGGCTATTTATTATATTGTCTCGGACTATGCCCAAACCAACGTTTAAACGCATGATTAAACGCCGCAGGTTCTGAATAGCCCAGCAATTCTGCAATCATTTCAATTGAATATTCATTATATTCAATCATACGGAGTGCTTTATCTTTAATAATATCTTCACGAATTTGCTTATAACTGGTATTTAACTGTTGCAGTTGATGACGCAAAGTTCTTTCAGGCAAGTTCAACGCTTGAGCAGTTGCTGCCATACTTGGCATCGCACCACTTTGTAATTCCAAATAATCTTGCACACGTTGAACCAATGATGGCGCATCTTCATCGGCGCTTAAACGTTCTAACTCCGCAATACATTTCGACTCATATAATCGAAAAGTAATAATATCTGCGGAAGGGATCCGAATATCTAAAACATCTTCATCGAACCAAAATGCCGCAAATGGCGCACCAAATCGAACTTGAGAGCCATAATAATCAGTAAACATTTTTAATTTTTCAGGATCTTTGGGTTCAGCAAACGGCAAATCAATTTGAACTTGTGGTGTCGATAACCCCATCATTTTGTAAAGATCGCGGATGAATTTATAAGTTCCTGAAATCTCTGACTGCGCCAATAATGCACCCAGTGGCGCATACACATCTTGCGGTTGGTAGCATAAAGCCACTTTATGCTGACTGATTTGCAAACTCAAACGCCCAGTTAGATGTGTCAACTGTTGAAAGCGAATCCCCTGATTTAAAGCTTGGCGTAAAGTATCACTGGTGACCAATAACATCAGCAACGGGCCATAACCCGCCAACGTATAATGCTGACCAATAAATAACCCTTGCTCAGGTTCTACATCTTTACCAATGACTTTCAGTACATCCCACTCTAAACTCGGATGAATCACTGAAGTAGGATCGAGCGCGTCGACACGCAGCCCAATAGTTTGCAAACGTTGATCGACATCTACGCCTGCTTTACGCATTCCTTGTACTAAATACATCAGGCTTAGAATGGATCGTTTCATAAATCGTAAAATGACATTAAATTTCTTCTTTTTTACTACAAATTTGCAATTATGAACATTGCCGTTTCGATCAATTTTTCTGTCACCTCAATCATATTGTTCTGATCATGAACTCAAGTATGCTTAACTTGTAATCTCGCTTGGAATTAAAAAAATGATGCAGGAAGCGCAAACAAAAACAGTGCAAACCCCAAAAGCCAATTCTGAAATACATACACAAATCGCCATCATCGGCGGTGGTTTTGGTGGTATTGCTATGGCGATACGCCTTTTACAACAAGGTAATCAAGATTTTTTGATCCTCGAAAAAGCCAATGATTTTGGTGGAACCTGGCGTGAAAACCGCTACCCTGGCGCTGCGTGTGATGTGCAATCACATATGTATTCGCTTTCTTTTGCACCCAAAACAGATTGGTCAAAACGTTATGCTGAAGCGCCGGAAATATTTGACTATATCCAACAGGTCACCCGTGAATATAATTTAAAACAATTCTGTCGCTTTAACAGTGAAGTACTTTCAAGCCAATACAATGAATCAACCTGCGACTGGCATTTAGAACTCAAAGATGGCGTTAAAATTACCGCTCAATACGTGATTTTTGCATCTGGCCCGCTACATGTCCCGCAAATTCCACACATTCCGGGCATTGAAAAATTTAAAGGCAAAGTGTTTCATTCTTCTCAATGGGATCATCAATATCCATTAGAAGGTAAAAAAGTCGCATCGATTGGTACAGGCGGCAGTGCCATCCAATACATTCCTGAAATCGCACCACAAACAAAACAACTGTATGTTTTTCAACGTACCGCGGCTTGGGTCATTCCACGAGATGAACGCAGTTATCATGGTTTAGAAAAATCATTATTTAAAAAATATGATTGGTTTCGAAAAATTCACCGCGCTCGCCTGTATTGGACCAACGAATCACGTGTCGTGCCAATTGTTAAACCAACTACCATGAAATATGCGCAAAAACTGGCAGAACTGTATATTAAGTATCAAGTGAAAGATGCTGAACTTGCCAAGAAACTAACGCCAAACTACATCATGGGTTGTAAACGCATTTTAATTTCTAATAAATACTTTCCAACCTTTAATCGACCTAATGTGGAATTGGTCAGTGATGCAATACAAGAAATCACTGAAAATGCCATTATTACCAAAGATGGAAAATCCCGTGAAATCGATTGTCTGATCTATGGTACAGGCTTTATTACCGATCCAAGAATTTATTTAAAATCATTTGAATGTATTGGTGAAAATGCTCAAGAACTCAAACAAGTTTGGCAAGCTGGCGCAGAAAGTTTTTATGGCATTTGCACCAAAGGCTTTCCAAATCTATTCCAATTATTAGGCCCCAATACTGTGCTTGCCCATAATTCAGTGGTATTTATGATTGAGGCACAAGTCGATTACATCTTACAAATGATGCAATTGGTTTCAAAATCTAATGTTCAAGCCATCGCTGTCAAAGATCAGGTGCAAGATCAATTTAACACTCATGTACAAGACATGCTTGATGGTACGGTATGGCAATCAGGCTGCGTGAGTTGGTATCAGCAAAATGGCGGTAAAAATTTTGCACTGTGGCCAACTTATACATGGAAATATTGGCTGGCTACTCGAAAAATAAATCCAGCCGATTTTCGACTCCTCAGTAAAACAAAATCTAGTCATGCAGCTTAAGCAATAACAGGTCATAATAGGCAGGTATTCATTATCTGCCTATTTTTGTATGCAATCTTTCTGGTTGATTTTCCAGCTCTTAGCCTGTTTAGGGCTTGGTTTTATTCTTGCACGTCGCCTACCCACTTGGCTTGAAAAAATCGCCTTTAAACTCCTGCCGTACTTTACTTATATTTTGTTATTTGCGATTGCGATCGAATTTTCTGAAACATTACACACTATTCCAGCACCTCTGCAAATCCTCTCTTCATCAGTACTTATTGCACTATTGACCTCAATGGGTGCTTTTATTTGCTGCTATATTTTGTTTAAGCTTTTAGGCTATAAACCCAGTCATGGCAAAGTGTCCATGCAGTTAGTAATAAGCTCACTCATCAATATTAGCTATGCTTTTATTGCATTAGGTTTAGGTTATGCTTTTGCCGAAATTGCAGCACATTTTAGTCTTCAGCCACATATGAGTACTTGGGATCTACTTTTAGTCTTCATGTTTCTGATTGGTCTAGATCTCGCCTACTCACCGCTCGATCGTTCTTGGTTAAATTGGAAAATTCTACTTGTTCCTCTGGGCTGTATCGTCGGTTCACTTTTGGGCGCTTTTGCTGCAGCCTATCTATTGCCACAAATCAGCCTGAAAGATTTGATTATGCTGTCACAAGGCTATGGTTTCTATTCGATGACAGGCATCGTCGTGACTGAATTAAAAAATGCGCATCTAGGCAGTATCGCGCTGATGAATGATTTATTCAGAGAAATCTTTGCGATTGTGTTTATGTATATTATTGGCTGGCGTTACCCACGCTCTGCAATTTCATCTGCGGGTGCAACAGCTATGGATGTCACCCTACCTATGGTCAAACAAGCCTGTGGTAATGATTTTATTCCACATGCCATGGTCAGCGGCTTTATCCTTTCTGTACTTGCACCTATATTGGTGAGTATATTGGCGGCTATCTAACCCTCACCTAAGTCCTCTCCCAGAGAGGGAGAGGACTTCCTCTCTCCCTTTGGGAGAGAGTTAGAGAGAGGGTAAATATTAAAGTGTCGCCAAAATATCTTTTAAAGTTTGACGCATATTGTCCGATTTAGTAATTGGACGGCCAATCACCAAATGTGTAGAACCATCAAGCATAGCTTGTTTAGGTGTCACAATTCGTTTTTGATCATCAGCTGCAGAACCCTCAGGACGGATACCCGGTGTTACCAATGCAAAGTCAGCACCCAAAGTTTCACGTAACATTTTCGCTTCTTGTGCCGAACAAACTACACCATCCAAACCACTTTCTTTCGTTAAAGTCGCAAGACGCTTCACATGTTCAAAAGGTTCCACATCTAAGCCTAATTCCGCAAGATCTTCACGACCCATTGATGTCAAAACCGTAACAGCAATTAACTGAGTATTGTAATTGCCCGCCTTTAGGCGCTCTACACAGGTTTCCATCATTTTACGGCCACCTGATGCATGGACATTGACCATCCACACACCCATATCCGCAGCTGCACAAACTGCTTGTGCTGTGGTGTTTGGAATATCATGGAATTTAAGATCTAGAAATACTTCAAAACCTTTATCGTGCAATGCTTTAACGATACTTGAACCCTCATGGGTAAATAACTCTTTACCAACCTTAACTCGACATAATGCAGGATCTAACTGCTCTGCAATTGTAAGTGCGTCATATTGGCTTTTAGCATCTAGTGCAACGATGATACTCAAGAGACTTACCCTTCATTTTGACAAAATTAGTGCATTATAGATGGATTCAACTTGATCAGAAAGTCATAAAACTCATGTTAATTGAAATGATTAATTTGAATTGAGCTATCTCATTATTTTATTTAAGATATATGGCTTATTTTTTCAGCCCATAAAAAAAACACCCCGATGATCCACCAGAGTGTTTAATATAAAATTTAACTATACTCATAAAAGTAGTTAATTTACTTCATAAACCCAATTATAACGGGTTAGAAGGACGCTCATTTGCATCAATATCTAAAACTGTTTTTTCATGACGTGTATGTGCAGCCGCTTCAGCAGCAGCCAGTTGAGCAGTTTGAATTTGCTCTTTACGTAGGCGCTCAATATCTTTACGTAGACGTTTAATTTCCCAGTTATTTTGAAATACTCGGAATACTTGCACTGCCAATAAAAGACCTAAAACCAAACCTAATGACAATGTTAATAGCAATAAAAGCCCTAAACGCATTGCAGGCACTTGTGTAAACAACAAATCGACTGAAAGTTCAGTTCCGTTTTGCAGTACCAAAGCCAATGAGTATCCAAATAGGACTAATAGAATTACGACCAATACGTAACGCATAAACACCCCTAACTATGTTTTAAATTAGTTTGCAGATTCGTTTACCGCATCACGTAAAGCTTTACCAGGTTTAAAGTGCGGAACAGCTTTTGCTGCAACTTCAACAGATTTGCCGGTTTTTGGGTTACGACCCACACGTGGCTCACGGTGATGTAATGCAAAACTACCAAAACCACGGATTTCAATTCGGTTGTCTGTAGACAAAGCTTCGATCATTTGATCGATCATTATCTTAACGGCCTCTTCCACTAAGGGTTCAGCTAAGTGTGGGTTTTTAAGAGAAATACGCTCTATTAAGTCAGACTTATTAAGTGCTTCAGTAGTCATCTGCGACCTCTTTAATTATCAAGCTACCTAGGATCAGTTTCCCGATAATAACCTGTTTAAATACAAAACGGTAGCGTAATAATCACTTACTACGCTACCGTTACAGTAATTGTGTAAAATATATTAATTAATTTACATTAACAATACAATTCAAACACTTACTTAGTGGTTCATTTGAGCTTTGATCAAATCACCAATAGTCTTAGGACCATTGTCTGAAGTTGCTGTAGCTGTCTTGTTCAAGTTAGCTACTGCTTCTTTTTCTTCAGCTTCGTCTTTCGCTTTGATAGACAAATTGATAGAACGTGATTTGCGGTCTACGTTGATGATTTTAGCTTCAACTTCTTGACCAACTTCAAGGAACTTAGTTGCATCTTCAACGCGGTCGCGGTTGATTTCAGATGCTTTAAGAGTCGCTTCAACTTCGTCAGCTAACTTAACAGTAGCGCCTTTAGCGTCAACTGCAGTTACAGTACCTTTAACAAGCGCACCGCGTTCGTTAGCAGCTAAGAAATCGTTGAACGGATCGCTGTTCATTTGTTTGATGCCAAGGCTGATACGGTTGCCTTCAGCGTCTACTGAAAGGATAACCGCTTCAACTGTGTCACCTTTCTTGTAACGACGGATAGCTTCTTCGCCTTGTTCGTTCCAAGAAATGTCAGACAAGTGAACTAGACCATCGATACCGCCTGGTAAACCGATGAAGATACCGAAGTCAGTGATTGACTTGATAGTACCTGAAACTTTTTCACCTTTGTCGTGTTCTTTAGCAAACTCTTCCCATGGGTTAGCACGAGTTTGTTTGATACCAAGAGAAATACGACGACGCTCTTCATCAACTTCAAGAACCATAACGTCAACTTCGTCACCGATCTGAACAACTTTAGATGGGTGGATGTTTTTGTTAGTATGGTCCATTTCTGAAACGTGTACTAAGCCTTCAACGCCTTCAGCGATTTCAGCGAAGCAACCGTAGTCAGTTAAGTTAGTTACACGAGCTTTAACGATAGAACCTTTAGGGTAACGGTTCATGATCGCTAACCATGGATCTTCGCCTAATTGTTTAAGGCCTAAAGATACGCGGTTACGTTCGCGGTCGAATTTAAGTACTTTAACAGTAACTTCTTGACCAACTTCAACAACTTCTGAAGGATGCTTGATACGTTTCCAAGCCATATCAGTGATGTGAAGAAGACCATCAATACCACCAAGGTCAACGAACGCGCCGTAGTCAGTAAGATTTTTGATAGTACCAGTAACTGTTTGACCTTCTTCAAGCTGAGCAAGAAGAGCTTCACGGTCAGCTGAAGATTCAGCTTCCATAACAGCACGACGAGATACAACAACGTTGTTACGTTTAGCATCTAGTTTGATTACTTTAAATTCTAACTCTTTACCTTCTAAGTGAGTAGTATCACGAATAGGACGAGTATCAACTAAAGAACCTGGAAGGAACGCACGAACTGGACCGATGTCAACAGTGAAACCGCCTTTAACCTTACCAGAGATAACACCAGTAACGATTTCGCCGTCTTCAAAGATTTTTTCAAGTTTAGTCCAAGTTTCAGCACGTTTAGCTTTTTCACGTGATAAAACTGTTTGACCCATACCGTTGTCAAGAGCTTCAACAACTACATCAACAGTGTCGCCAACTTGAACTTCAAGTTCACGTTGTTCATTTAAGAATTCAGCGCGGTCAACAATACCTTCTGATTTAAGGCCAGTGTCAACTGTTACCCAGTCAGAGTCGATGCTTACTACAACGCCTTGGATGACAGCACCCTTTTCAACGTTGAGGTTTAATTCGCTTTCTTCAAAGAGGGCTGCAAAAGATTCGGTCATGATATACCTAGTAAAGTCAGCGGTCTTGGATCAGACAAGGCCGGTTTAATTAAGCGTCTACATAGTCCGTATAAGACTGATCAAGCTATGCTTCTGCTGAAAATTCTTTAGTTTGCTAATTGCTGATCGATGTAATTCGTCATCAGCGTGAATACTTCATCAATACTTAAAGTTGAACTATCAATGAAGTAAGCATCTGGCGCAGGCTTGAGTGGAGCGACTGCGCGTTCCATATCTCGCTTATCACGCGCTTCGATATTAGCTAAAATGTCGTTTATTTTAACATCCACGCCCATAGCCTGCAACTGATTTACACGGCGCTCCGCACGGGACTGAGCAGAAGCCGTTAAATAAATCTTGGCTTGAGCATTTGGAAAAATCGTAGTTGCCATATCACGGCCGTCTGCAACCAAACCAGGTTCTTGAGCAAAGGCATGCTGACGTTCTAAAAGCGCAGTTCTAAGTGCAGGAATTGCAGCAACTTTTGAGGCAAACTCTCCGACTCTCTCAGTACGGATAACTTTTGAGACATCTTCACCATCTAAAAGCACCGAAACACCTGCTTCATTTGTCACAAATTGTATGTCTAAATTTGTTGCAATTTTTACGCATTCATCAAGCTTTGAGTCTAATGCATCAATTAAGTCTTGCTTATGCAATGACAATCCCAACAGACGATATAACGCACCTGAGTCGAGTAAGTGGAACTGATAATGTGCCGCAATTTTTGCTGCCAATGTTCCTTTACCTGAGCCACTTGGGCCATCAATTGTAATGATTTGAACTGTCATTGCTCTTCCACTTTTGTTTATACGGTTTTTGCAAGTTTTGAAAAACCAATTTTAATCGCTGACTTCAGTTGCGCAAGGATTAATTGACTAACGAATGGCGCACGCGCCTGTAATTCAATCGTATAAGTGACTAAAGTACGCGCAGCATCAATCGCTTCGAATTGAATCACACCCAAATGATGTTTCACCAGTGGGTTTTTAATAATCTTATATTCAATGCGTTGGTTTGGCTCAAGCAAGGTAATTTGCTCTTGTAACGGCTTCACTGGCCCAAAGCCCATACGACGTACAGAACCCACACCATCAGGACGTTCAGGATCTGCAGAATCTTTGACGCGCACCACTTGAATCGGTGCAAAAGCCACGTTATAGGTCGAATGTTTTGAAAGTAAGTCAAAAACTTGCTCGACCGGTGCATTAAATTCTTTTTTTACTTGAATGGATTTCATGGTGTACCCTATTTTATTTGACAATATTAATTGTCAGTAGAGTTTACTTGATTTTTTAAATTAAGTTCAGTCAAAGTGGCTTTTTCCTGTAACTTCATCAGTCGTTTTTGTTCACGACGCATTTTAAAAAAATCACTCAATTGTTGGGAGCATTGCTCTTGTAGGCAACCATGCTCAAACTCAAAGATATGGTTATAGTAGCCTGAATTTAATAATTGACGCGAACTGACCAAAGAACCTGCTTTAGGCTCAGTCGTCGCAAATACCACACGCTTAATTCTCGAATGAACCAAAGCGCCCACACACATTGTGCATGGCTCCAAAGTTACATATAAAGTTGCATCGTCAGGTAAACGGTAATTATCGATATTTAAACAAGCTTGACGCAAAGCTTGTACTTCCGCATGTGCGGTGGGATCTTTCAGAGAAATCGGCGCATTAAACCCTGCACCTATGACTTGATTTTGACTCACAATGACTGCGCCTACAGGAATTTCTTGCAATTCGGCAGCTTGTGCAGCCTGCTCGAAAGCAAGCTGCATCCAATGTTCATCACTATATAAGTTTGGTTCAGACATCAATTAATAAATTACACCATACTGTCTTAACAGTGCATTCCAACTGTCAATATTGGTTACAGGAGGCTCATCAGCCAGAATTCCTTTGAGGGAAAGATCTGTACCTTTTTTCCATTCTGGAGACAGGTCTTTATCGACTAGACGTGCGCGCACACCTTCCACAAAGTCTGCATGACTAATTTTCCAATCCGAAATTTGGGTTTCTAGTTCAAACACTTCATTCCAAGAATGCACTTGCTTGCCCCACTGCCACAACAACCATGTTAATGCGGCGGTTGCAGGTGAACCTTTTTGTAGATTTTCACTGGCTTGACGTAACCAATCACTACGCGCATCACTTAAACCTATAATTGATTCATAGTCATGTTCAAAATTATGCCCACGGCACACACTTTGAATCACATCTAACGAGTTTTGTAATGGCCCCGGCCCCACAGGACGATGCATACTATTTAAAGTGTCATCAATGGCACGAAAATCGCCTGCTGGATAATGATCCCAATCAATATTGATGACAGTTTCAAGTACGTTATCACGCTGTGCATCACAAATATGCGTTGCCCAGCCGATACCATAAGCACCTGCTGCAGTCATAATCGAGCCTGTAAGTCCCGTAAATAAACCAATGGCACCACGGTCAGCAAGGAAACGCGTCGCACCCACATCTGGATACAAACCGATATTAATTTCAGGCATTGCTAAACGTGAATAAGGTGTTACCAAACGGAAAGGTGCGGCCATAAATAGACCTAGGCCACCACCCATCACATAACCTTCGCCCCAAACCAAAATCGGCTTTGCATAATTATGCAGCAGCAAATCTAGAGCATATTCTTGTTCAAAAAATTTATTCGCCGTTTCAACTTCATCATTGACCACCAATTGGCGCAATTTGCGTACATCGCCACCTGCACAAAAAGCTTTCGGCGTAGTGGAATCTAACCAAATCGCTTTTACAGCATCATCGTGTTGAAAGTCCTGAAAGACTTCAAGCAACGCTGTGCAGATTGATTCATCTAATGCATGAAGCGATTTTGGGCGATTCAGGCGAACAATGCGCCAGCCGTTTTTCGCTTCTTCAACAATCAGATCTGGGTGATAATTTTTTGAAACGGGAGAATAAGTCATGCGTCCAGCTGCCAGTCTATTGGCTCAATGCCATTTTGTTTAAGATAATTATTACTTTTTGAAAACACCTTACAACCAAAAAATCCACCGCGGTTTGCAGCCAAAGGTGATGGATGCGCGGCTTTTAGCACCAAGTGCTTATTTTGGTCAATGCGTTGTCCCTTACGCTGTGCATATGCCCCCCATAAAATAAAGACAATATGCTCACGTTGTTCATTTAAAACATCAATCACATGGTCTGTAAAATCTTCCCAGCCACGTTTTTGATGTGAAGTTGGTTGCCCAGCCTCAACAGTCAGTACCGCATTTAAAAGCAAAACACCTTGTTCTGCCCAGCGTGTTAAGTCCCCATGTTTTGACACAGGCACCCCAAGGTCGGTATTTAACTCATGGAAAATATTACGTAAAGAAGGTGGTAATGCAACCCCCTTTTGTACTGAAAAACTCAAGCCATGTGCCTGATTTGGCCCATGATACGGGTCTTGACCTAAAATCACCACCTTTACATTCGCCATAGGCGTCGTGTTTAGGGCATTAAAGATCAGCGGATTCGGTGGATAAATCACTTTATCCTGTTTGATTTGTTGTAGCAGAAAGTCTTTTAACTCATCCATGCGAGGGCTAAGCAAAAACTCACTTAGGGCATATTTCCAGCTAGGCTCAAGCTGCACTTTAGCGAGTTTTGCTTGTTGCTCTTCTGTTAAAGACATCACTGTTAACCAATCCTAATAAAACCAAATATTTACTTAAATTCTAACTTGTAAATCAACTGCAGGGTTTAAAAATTTTTGACCCTGTTTTAATTTTTCATACATCTGGGTATCGTTCCATTCCGACTGAACCTGTTCGGAGAAGATAATTTGATCTAACTGCAACAACCCCATTTGTGCGTTGTCGATATCTTCTAAGAAGCTTTGCGCATAGCCTGTGTCTGTCTCATGCACAATCACAGAATACACCTCAACATCACCCTCACCATTTTGAGTTTCTGTTGATTTTAGAACTTGTTGTGCCAAGTAAAAGAAGATTCGTGAAAACTGCTCTGCTGAAGGCGATACAGGTAGTTCAACCCAACGTGCGCTGAACTGTTTGCAGGCACGAATGTACTCGGCATCATCGTGTTGCCAAAAACAAATCGCGTGATCAAAACTGTCAAATAAGTCTTTAATTACCCCTTTGAGCAAACCGAAATCGTAAACCATTTGCCCATGGTCAAGTTTCGACGCTTTAAGTAATAGTTCGACTTTATAACTGTGTCCATGAATGGAACGCTTGCAACGGTCTGACGTGCAATTACGCACGATATGCGCGTTTTCAAACTTAAATAACTTACGAATTAACATATGTCGTAATGCAATCAAATAATCTATGGGTTCTGAGAGATTATAATGCAAAAGTCTAGCAAGAGGCATTAATTTTGCTGTTCAGCACAATTGGGAAAAGGCATCATGAAAATTTAGCAATATTTAATACCTAAAATGGTGCCATACTGCGAAAAGCCACATACACATCTTTATCTTTTCGCACTAACTCACTGGTAAATTGACGCTTTCTTTCATTTAAAATAATTTCAATTTGCGCTTTAAAATAGTTCGACTGCACACCCAATTGTGAATTTAAAACTTCCCTATTTTCTGTGCTCACCTGTGCAAATGGCTCCATTGCCCATAAATCATTGATATTTTCGAAATGTTCAAATTTGGCAGCTTTTTGTTGCAAAGCTTGCTCAACTGCATTGACATCTAAACGATCATCCATAGTCGCTAACAAAAATGCAGGAGCGGTATTAATGTTTACCGTTGTTTCATGCGAGGGCAAGCTACTCACATAGGGCGCAATCAGTTTATATTGAGCACCTTCAAAACCACGGACTGATTTCAGTTCTTCCACACTATGAAATTTTGCATTTGGCGGTAATGCCGCATTATTTAAACCACGATAGTACGCCAGCTCTGCGCCCATCGGGCCAGAAGTCTCATCATCTTCATCTTGCCAGTCAATCACGGCTTGACTTAATTCTGCGGGTAAACCAACACGCTGCAATATTTTTTCAAACCATAATTTTGCTTTGTCATTTACCACACCCTCTTCTGAAACCAAACTATTAAGGTTAAATTTTCCAGATTCGTCTTGGAGCACACCTGCAACAGTTCCACCTTCCACTGGAAAGGCGGGCATAGGCTGAGCCCAATTTTCTTGGAGGTGATCCACCTGCCCTGCATTTTCGGTATCATTTACTAAAAGTTCAGCAAAAAATGCTTCGGCACTTTTCGCATATAACAACGACTGATTTTGGCGCATCACATAAGCGGTATTTTCAGAAGTATGGGCTTGTTGTTTTGCGATGCCTGCTGCAACTATGGTTGCCAAAGCTACCATCATCAGGATAGTTAACAAAGCGATGCCACGTTGCTGTTTCATACGCAACTCCCAACTTCAAATGACTCTACTACCTGACCGCTAACCATTCTTATTTTTATCCAATAAAAAATCAGTATTTAACAAACTGAATAACCATTCGTAGTTTGTCCCATCAACTGTGAGCTGCATCCTGATACCCCGCGGTAACAGTTGAATGGTTTTTTCATTATTCAAATCAGCGGCAGCATCTGGCCAATTCTCTAACTCATTTGGATTGAGTACCGTGATTTTATATTGTTCAACATTATCCAGTAAAACACTCGAATCTGGCTGATCATGCCCCGTTTGGTTGAGATTTTTAAATTTTAGCCGATACAATTTTTTTTCATCAGCTTTGTATTGATATTCCACTCGCTCGTCAGGTGCAATGCCCTGATTTAATGGATCAGTGACACCTGTCTTACTGAAATTAAATCGGCCATTTTGCAATACTAACGCTGGTTGAATATCTCCATTAATATTGGCAGTTAAGGGCACAGCTTGTACTGTGTCTCTGAGAATTTGCTGATGGGCATCTTGCAACTGACTCAGCCTTACCTCATGGGTTGCGTTTCGTTCCTTCACTTTCGAGACATAATTAAAGACCTTCCAGCCCAAAGCAGACAGCACTGCAAAAATGGCAATCGCAACCAAAAGCTCAACTAAGGTAAATCCTGCTTGATTCTTCATTCCTTGCTGTACAAGCACAGGCATATCTTGAGATGTACGTTTTTTTCTAGTTATTATTTTCATCCAACGGAACCTTATAGTTAAAGAACACCAAACTGCTAATCCCTGCTTCAACATCGCCTGTTTCAGCATTCATCAAACTCACTTGGATATCAATCCGTTGTACATTTGGACTAATGGTGGCTTGGGCTTTTTTGTCAATTTGCCATTGTTCGCCTTGTTCAGTGACTTGTTTAGATGCAGTACCCGTCATCCATTCACGATTGATTTCCATCTTAGCGATTTCATTCAGCGCAACGAATTGTGCTTTATTTCTTAAAATTGCGTGTGCTGTCGACTGTGTATATTGCATCACAACATTAGACAAAGCCATTGCCGCAGTCGCAAAAATCGCCAATGCCACCATGACTTCAAGTAGCGTAAATCCTTTAGCCCCCATTAACTTTCCCTAAATGATCAATTTCGATTTCATTGCCAATGGGACGTTCTTCAAAATAAAACTGTATACGCACAGGCTTCACTTCCCCATTACCTAACCAAATCAACTTGGGTGCATTGGTATTTAACAAATCATCATTATTGGCATTTTCATACTGCTGGTCTAAAGGCTGAATCGTAAAAGAGACATTTTCAGGTAATACTCGGGTTTCAAAGTTTTTATAGTTTTGCCATTTATTGTTCTGATTTAAAATACTATTTTCTACACGTTTTTGTTCTGGTAAATATTCTTGTACCGCATAGCTTTGCGTGTTGACATCCGTTCCAGCTTTTTGCTGTAAAGCCAATATCAAAGCTTGATCATTTGCATCACGTAAAATTCGTTTCAGATCCATCACAAACACTTCGCGTGCTTGCATGGCTTTGCGTTGATCTGTCCCACCAATATTTAAAAGTACCAATGAGGCCATGATGCCCATAATCACAATCACCACCATCAATTCTACGAGGGTGAAGCCACGAACCGATGATGGTGATGCACTTTTCATAAGCAGCCTTTAAGCGAATTGAGCAACCGCATGCACTTGTTTTGGTAAGGCCAAGGCTTGATCAATATAAGCAACCCGCAAGGTGTCTCTTGAACCCAAATAACGCTGATAAAAACTAGAGTTCAAAATTGCTGCAGCGCCATGTGTAAGTGACCAAATTGAAGCAAGATAATCACGTACTGGCATGCTACTTTGAATCGACTCCAAATAATGCTCAGTCATACGAATGATCAATCGTAGGCGTTGTTTGCGCACTTGATATAGTTCACTAAACAAGTGCTGAATACCCACACCCGTTGTCGATAAACGCTCTTCAATTTGATGAAACAACACTGTACGTTCTGGGTGATGTAAGTGATGCAACATAAAGAAAGCAAGGTGTTCAGGAAAAGCTTTATCGGTGTCTTTAATCATTTCCAATAACATGCGTTCATTACGAATAATGAGCAACATATATAGTTCATCTTTACTTTGAAAATGTTTATATAACGTCCCTTTTGCCAAGTCGAGTTCTGCCGCTAGCGCATCTAGTGTCATCCCTGCTTCGCCATTTTCCAATAGCAGCTGCTCTGCCACTTGGAAAATTAATGCCTCTCTTGCTCTAAACTGAGCTTGACGATCCATCTTCACCCTATACTCTCTTACTCTTATATCAATTCAAATTATTTACTTAAGATTGAGGAGATTTTCAAAGTTTTGCATTGTAATGAAAGCCATCTCTTCAATTGACTTATCATATACATCACTTAAGGCTTTGGCTACATAAGGAACGTATTTTGGTTCATTAGACTTTCCTCTATAGGGCATCGGTGCAAGGTATGGGCTATCTGTTTCAATCAGCACGCGATCCAGTGGTACTTGCTTAGCCACATCACGCAAATCTTGTGCATTTTTAAAAGAAACAATGCCTGAAAATGACACGTAATAACCACAATCTAAGACCGCTTTTGCTGTTTCCCAATCTTCAGTAAAACAATGCAAAATCCCGTGAGTGGATTTCTCTGCACGGATAATATCCACCGTATCATGCTTTGCAGAACGAGTATGTACAACCACCGGTTTTTTCACGGCTTGCGATGCGCGAATATGGCGGGCAAAACATTCTTTTTGCTCTGCAACAAAGTCGGTACTATGAAAATAGTCCAGCCCTGTTTCACCAATCGCCCAAACCTTTTCAGGTTGTGCTAATTCAATGAGATATTCTTCTGTTGCCCGAGCCATCGTTGCAGGATCTTCACATGGGTGTACCCCAACGGAATAACCCACATCGGCATGACGTGCAGCAATTTTTGAAAGTTCGATATGGTCATCTAGATCAACCGAGATACTCATAAATTTTGAGACCCCGGCTTGACGAGCCTGATCCAATGCAAGATCTAAATTACCCTCATAAGGGCTTAGGTCGAGCATGGTTAAATGGCAATGGGTATCTACAAACACAATATGTACCTACAAGTCTTCACTGTTGTAACTACATAGTGTAACTTCTACGCCCCTCAGATTTAAGCCCTGCAAGTAAACGTTCTGCTTCTGTTTTGAAATAAACGCCTTTTTCGCCGCTTAATTGAATTCCAAAGCCTTGTGGTTTAATGCCATTTTGCTTTTGCGAAATCCAAATCACTTTCCCTGTCAAAGGAATTTTTATACTTTGTTCAGGCAGCGTAGCCAATAAGAAAACTTCATCACCCATTTTCACAGCTTGCTTTGATGGTACAAATAAACCGCCACCAACGACATAAGGCATGTAGCTCGCAAAAAGTGTTTCCACATCTGGAATATTAGCGTGAACAATCCCGCCCATACGTGGTTGCATGATGTTTCCCCTTAATTAAACATTCATCAGTTTGATGCAAAGCTCATCTACGACCAGATTCCCCTGTACGTTCTGCTCGATGAACCGCTTAGACTGCTGTAATTCTGTATAAATCCCAAAGAGTGTTTCGAGCGAATATTGCTCTGCCAACACCCCAAAATCCAAATCTATATTTTTTATGGATTGATTTAGCTTGACACAAATTATATCGGACAACAAGTATTCAAACATTTGACTAAAATCACTAAAACTCAGAGCTTTATTCCACTTGGTCGCAATTGCCATCGGCATGTTTTTTTGTGTCACAAGTTTTTGCCAATCTTGTAGAAACTCTTGGCGCATATTTAACCATTCGCTACTTGCCAATGAAATCGCTTGTAATGGCATTTGACTGGCTAAGTTCATGAGAACTTTGCGCTGGGTTTCACCACTATCAGGCAAATGCTGCTGTAAATATTGCTGTGATTGTTCGGGTTCAATACGATCCAATGCATAGTGCTGCATTCGACTGCGAATGGTTGCCGGCAATTTCAAATAATGCTCTGCCAATAACATAATCACAATCCGCTCGCCCGGCTCTTCCAGTGTTTTCAGCAATGCATTTGATGATGCAATGTTTAATGCTTCAGCAGGCTCAATCAACACAACTCGCCAACCGTCTACGGTTTGCTGTACAAAAGGCAATAAATCACGAATTTTTTCGATTTTAATTTTGGCATTTTGCTTTTTATTGTCTTCATCTGTACTGATGTGGACAAAATTTGGATGTGTATCTGACTTTAACCACTGGCAACTCCCACACTCACCACATGGCTCAGTTCGCTCATCACGTTTTTGACACAGCACCCAAGCAAGAAATTGTTTTGCAAATGCCTCTTTACCACAGCCTTTTTTGCCATACAAAAGCACGCCATGTCCCAGTTGTGGAAAACGGCTGGTTAATGTATTCCATGTATTTTGCTGCCAAGGGTACACTTGCGCCACAATTTCATTTTGCATAAATCGTTTAACCTTATTCGAAGTTTGAAACATCCATTTGGTTCAAACGATCAAGGTCAGCTTGAGTGTCTACGCCCGGTGGTAGGTTCGCTTCTGCCACAGCTATGGCAATACGATGACCATTTTCCAAAACGCGTAATTGTTCAAGGCTTTCTAATTTTTCGAGTACACCCATATCCCAAGTGACATATTCTTGAAGGAGTTTTACGCGGTATGCATAAAGTCCTAAATGACGAAAAGCTTGATCATGCAAGGTTTTTTCAGCTTGCTTTGCACCGTCTCGGTCATACGGAATAGTCGCACGGCTGAAATACAGCGCTTGATTGTGCTTTGACATCACCACTTTGACGATGCTGTCACGTTGAAACTCATCCAGACTATGAATCGGCTCGCAGAGCGTCGACATTGAACATGTTGGCTGATCAACGAGTAATTGTGCAACTTGTTTTACCAATTGAGCGGGAAGTAAAGGTTCATCGCCCTGCACATTGACAATAATGTCATCACTTGCCCAACCTTTGATACGTGCAACTTCACTTAAACGATCTGTCCCAGATGGATGCTCTGTAGAAGTCAATACCACATCAACCCCTTCCGCACGACACACTGCGACAATACGTTCATCATCTGTAGCAACACAAAGGTCATCGAATCCTGCAACTTTTTTGGCTTGATCAACCACACGTAAAATCATCGGACGGCCATGAATTTCAAGCAATGGCTTACCTGGTAAACGTGAACTTGAAAAACGTGCAGGAATAACAATATGTTTCATAAATTAAATGCCTTCGGGAAGTTTCAGACCCAGTTGTTTCAACTGTGCATGCAAAGTTTCATAACACGCAGGTGACAACACTGCATCTACAGGAACAACCCATATTTCTCTTTTAAAATCTGGATTATTTTTGAGGATCGCTAAAATTTTAACTGCATCTTTTTCAGTGGTAATGATGGGATTGGCATCTTCAAACTGCAAATCACTCAGTTCATATTCATAATGATCTGGAAATTCATGACATTGAAATTGATGAATCCCCATATTTTCTAAGGTTTTATAAAATCGTTGCGGAAAGCCGATACCCACCACAGCATAAAAATCTTTGTTTGCATCAAATGTCGTCACAAGATCTTTATTAAGCAAATAAGGCTGCGCCGCTTCTAGGTGCATATTCAGTGGAGAACTTGGATCTGCTGAATGCTCAATGACCGTTCCACTGGCAAGACGCTTTTTCGGTTCACGCAAATAACCTTCGGGTAATAATTTTTCATTGCCTAAACCACGGTTATTATCCAGCACGATCCACTCCAACTGACGTTGAAGCGCCCAATGCTGCAAACCATCATCGCAGATAATCAAATCCAATTCATGCTTGGATAGTAGCAACTCAATACTTTGCTGGCGGTTTGGACCGACTGCCATCGGTACACCTGTAGACTGAACAATTAAGCTCGGTTCATCACCCACGATTTCAGCCGTCGAGTCTAAATCCACATAAGCCGGAAATGGTCCTTGACCACCATAGCCACGACTGATCACACCAACACGCAGCTTTAAGCTATTCAAATAACTGACCAAATGAATGAGCAATGGGGTTTTACCACTTCCACCTACTGTGATGTTTCCAATGACCATGACTGGAATAGGCGCTTTATAGCTTTGCTTAATACCTGATTGATAGAGCTTTTTATTGAGTAAAAAGCCGCCACGATAAAGCCATGACAAAGGTCTAAACACAACGAGCCACTTTGCCTGTTCATTCCAAGCATCCTGAATCAATTGTGCAAAAGACATGACTTAATTTTCCTCAAAATTACGCTGATGAAGTTGGTAATATGCACCACGCTGTGCTATCAATTCCGTATGCGAACCTTGTTCAATAATACGCCCTTTATCCATCACCACAATACAGTCTGCATTTTCAATGGTCGATAAACGATGCGCAATCACGATCGTGGTACGATCTTGCATCGCAGCGTCAAATGCTTGCTGAATGAAAAATTCAGATTCGTTATCTAGCGCACTGGTCGCTTCATCTAAAATTAAAATCGGTGCATTTTTCAAAATGGCACGCGCAATCGCAATACGTTGACGTTGACCACCAGATAGGTTTAAACCTTGCGCACCCAAAGGCGTGTCATAACCTTGCGGCAAATCTATAATAAAATCATGTGCAAATGCAGCTTTAGCAGCAGCAATGACTTGTTCATCTGTTGCATGCTCGAGCTGACCATAAGCAATATTTTCACGCACAGTACGGTTAAACAAAACCACTTGCTGATTAACCATCGAAATCTGAGTACGCAAGCTATTGAGTTCTATGTCGTGAATATCATGCTGATCAAGCAACAACTGTCCTGACGACACCTCTTGGTAACGAACCAACAGATTGACCAGTGAGGTTTTACCTGCACCTGAACGCCCAACCAATGCAACGGTTTGCCCTGCATTGATTTTTAAATTGAAGTCATGAATCGCATGGTGACCATCAGCATAGATCAAATTGACATTTTTAAATTCGACATCACCTTTCAAAGCAGGCTTCAGCGTGCCGTTATTTACTTCTTCAGGCATATCTAGCAATTCAAAAACTGAATAAGCTGCTGCCATGCCTCGTTGTAGTTTTTCGTTGACATCCGTCAAGGTTTTAATTGGCTTACTCAGCATACCTGCGGCAGTGATATACGCTACAAACTCACCCGCTGTTGTATCTTGTAAAATCTCAGGGCGTAGCGCGATATACATCACGATACTGAGCGCGATCGACATAATCAGCTGAACAATTGGGCTATTGAGTTGCTGCACCACAACCATTTTTAAGCCGCGGCGTAAGTTCTCCATTGAGCTTTCATAAAAACGTTTTTGTTCATAATCTTGCCCTGCAAAGCCCTTCACTACCAAGTTGCCTTGTACTGTCTCTTGCACCACATGGTTAACGTCACCCATGGTACTTTGTACTTGCATGGATAATTTACGCATGCGTTTCGACGCTTTACGGATGATCAGCCCAATAATTGGGCCAAAAATCAAAATACACAGGGTTAAACGCCAATTGGTATAGAGCAAATAACCCAATAATGCGATGGTAATCAGACCCTGTTGTACAATCGTTTTCAGTGACTCAGACGATGCCGCCGTCAACTGTTCAACGTTATACATAATTTTTGCAGTGATATGACCGCTCGAATTATCCAAATAATATTGCGAAGGCAAACGCATGAGTTTTGCGAACACTTGCTGACGAATATTAAAAATTAAGTTTCGAGAAATCACTGCGGTAAAATATCCCCCCATGAACAAACCGAGTCCACGGAAGAACATCAATAAAACCACCAAGAGTGGAAATAAGGTTGTAAAGCTTTGATCTTTGTTTTGAATGGCTTCAATAATGCGTTCCAATAATTTTGCGACAGAAACTTCTGTCGCAGCATTAATACCGAAACCAAGCAAAACCAGCAGGCCGATTCCCCAAAAAGGTTTTAAATAACTTAATAGGCGTAAATAGACCTTAAAATCGTGCTTCACTAATAACCTCGAGTTGGAACTTTGGTACTGATGTTGATATTCACAAATCCAAGTTGACCTGCAACATCCATCACCCGAATCACATCTTGATGTGTTGCTTTTGCATCTGCTGCAATCACAAACATTAAATCACGACGATCATTGGCTGTCTGTTTAATTGCAGTATTCAAATCAGAGACTTCTTTACTCGCCAATGACTGACCATTGACAGAATAATGTCCTGTTGAATCCACCACAACTTCAATCTTTTGATCATAGTTTTTAGGTGGAACACCTTGTGCATCTGGCAAAGTCAGGTTCATTCGACTCATCTGGTTAAAGGTAGTCGAGAGCAACAAGAACACCAAAATGAACATCAAACAGTCAATCATCGGTGTGAGGTTGATATGAATATCTTCAACCTGACGACGTTTAAATTTCATGCGCAGTCTCCACTCAGCTGGCTTTCTGAATGTCCTGACTTTCTACTTCAGGTGTTTTTTTATAAAACAAAGCGGCATGAAATAACGTCGACTGCTGTTCTAACTCAGCCACATATTCCTGAACCAAACGTTGGAAATAGCGATGTGCAAATAATGCAGGTACCGCAATTAACATACCGGCAGCAGTGGTAATCAAGGCTTTAGAAATACCCGGCATCATCAACACTGGATCACTATTGGTGCCTATATCAATCATTAAGAATGCTTCAATAATACCGATCACCGTACCCAACAAACCTAGTAAAGGTGCAACAGCGCTTAAAGTGCCCAAAAAGTTGATATTTTTTTCTAAATAACCAATTTCTTGTGACGCTGTGACTTCCATTTGCGCACGTGCATATTGCTCGTTTTGATCTTTACTAGCGTAACCTGCGCCCAATACACGACCCAATGTACTTTGTTGTAAAGTTGGACTTTGCTTTAGCTGCTGCACCACATCTTTCACCGATGTGTTTACATTCATCATCAAGTCTTTTGGTAACACCATTGATTTCTTTAAACGAATAAAGCGCTCAATGGTAATGGCTACCGTAAAGATCGAACAAATGACGAGCGGGATCATTAACCACCCGCCCGCTTTGACTAATTCCCACATTTGATTTTCCCCAATAAATCGAATTTAAAAATTATTCAGCTAGACAAATATTTAAAATACCATCTAGCTCTTCAAGAGTATGGTAGCTAATCACCAGCTTGCCTTTCCCTTGTTTATTATGATCAATTTTCACGTCTGCACTGAAACGATCAGAGAGACGTTGTGTCAGTTGTTGAATGTCTGATGAAACAATTGGTTTAGCTTTTTGTTGTTTTGGTGCATTCAAATCACGAACAAATTGTTCGGTTTGACGTACAGACATACTTTTTTCAATCACCATTTCAGCAACTTTAAGCTGATCTTTGGCTTTTAGCGTCAAGATCGCACGTGCATGCCCCATATCGAGCAAACCTTGCTGCATAAAGTCTTTGACTTGATCCGCTAAAGACAAGAGGCGTAGCAAGTTACTAATCGTGGTACGTGCTTTACCGACCGTATCGGCAATCTCTTGATGACTTAAACCAAATTCGTCATGGAAGCGTTGTAAAGCCATGGCTTGATCGATTGGGTTCAAATCTTGACGTTGAATGTTTTCAATCAATGCCAAGGCAATTGCCACTTGGTCACTCAACTCACGAACAATGGCTGGAACTTCGGTTAAACCTGCAAGCTGAGCCGCACGCCAACGACGCTCACCTGCAATAATTTCGTAGGGATGCTTTTCATCTTCGACAGGACGAATCACGATTGGCTGCATGACGCCATGCTTTTCAATCGATGCAGCAAGTTCTTGTAAATCTTGTTCTTTAATGAAACGACGCGGTTGATACTCACCGCGTTTCAATAAATGCACATCAATTTGTTTTAACTGTCCATGATCTAAAGCTTTTGCTTCGAGCTGTAGTTTTTCTTTTTGGATTGAGCCGAGTAAGGCATCCAGACCACGACCTTTAGCCAGTCCGCGTTTTTTTACGGTCATGCTTTAGTTCCTTTTTTTACTTTGGTTTTTTTTAACATCTCAGCTGCCAAGTTCAAATAAGCAACTGCACCCTTCGAGCTTTTTTCAAAATAAATCACTGGCAAACCGTGCGCAGGCGCTTCAGCCAAACGAATATTACGCGGAATGACCGTGTCATAAAGTTTCTGACCGAAGTATTGTTCAAGCTCAGCAGACACATCACGTGTTAAGGCATTACGCGCATCGTACATGGTACGAAGCACACCCACGATCTCTAGATCTGGGTTTAAAGCTTGCTGAATACGGTCAATGGTTTGGGTTAGGTCAGCCAAACCTTCTAGGGCATAATATTCACACTGCATTGGAATAAGCACAGCACGTACCGCTGCAAGTGCATTGACAGTGATCAAACTTAAACTTGGTGCACAATCGACAATAATATAGTCGAAGTCTTTTTCAACGCTTGCCAACGCTTCACGCAAAATAAACTCACGACCGTCTTGATCCGCAATCGCCAGTTCAACACCGGCTAAGTCACGGTTTGCACCTAAAACTTTATAGCCCACTTCCGCTTTATAAATGGCGGTTTCGATCGGCACTTCACCAAGTAAGACATCCGTGACTGAATACAACAAATCATTTTTTTGAATGCCAGAACCCATCGTGGCATTGCCTTGTGAATCCATGTCCACAAGTAAAACTCGTTTTTTTAATATGGCTAAAGATGCAGCCAAGTTCACAGCCGTTGTGGTTTTACCTACGCCACCCTTTTGGTTTGCAATCGCAATAATTTGAGCCATGGTAACCCCAGTCCTTTGAAAATTTTAAATACGTTTAAGAAAAATTAAATGACGCTGCTCATCAAGTCGTGGAACTTTTAATGCAACGATATCAATCTTGAAATCACTTTTCAGTGTTTCAACTTCTTCTTCAGGAATTAAGCCTTTCATCGACGCAATAATACTTTGCGCATGCATATACGGTTTAGACGCGTCCACAAAATCCGTTAACGATGCAAAAGCACGACTGGTAATCACATCAAACTGCCCCAGTTCATTAATGCTGTCTTCATTTTCGACACGTGTTTGTACCGCAATGACATTTTTTAGTTTTAAGTCAGCAATAAATTGTTTTAAGAATCGAATTTTTTTACCGTTGGCATCTAAAAGCACACATTCACGTTCAGGCTGACACAGTGCAATGATCATCCCCGGCATGCCACCACCCGTACCGATATCCAATAACCGACCTGCAGGCAAATCATTTAGGATACTTAAGCTATCCAATAAATGCTTAACCAACATTTCTTTAGGATCACGAATAGCAGTCAAGTTATACGCTTTGTTCCACAGCACTAGGGCATCTTGGTATTTCAGCAATAGATTTAATGCTTCTTCACTCAAATCTAAGCCAAGCTTTTGACTACCTTGCTTTAAGTCTTGAAAAAAAGGATGCATAAAGAAGACATCTCAATAAAAATTAACTGAAGTATACCGATTTCTAAGCCGTGGAACAGTAGCTAACGCTTAGCGAATATGCACTTAATCGTACATGCCTTGGCGAATCTGTAGATCTAGATCACTTAAACGCTCAGGTGTGCCAACATCAACCCACGCAGTTTGCATTTTCTCTGCAGAAATTTTTCCATCCAACATAGCTTGTTTCAATAAAGGTGCGAGCGGACGCTTGCCAGCTTCCAATCCATTAAACATGTTAGGATGTATAACTGCGATTCCGCTATAGGTGAGTGCCTCGCCTGCATGTTCTTGCTCAAAGGTATAACTACGCCCAGCATCCAAGATAAAATCACCCTTTGGATGTTGCGCTGGATTAGTCACATAGACCAAGTGTGCCAAGTCATCTTTTAGCTCAATATTGAGCAAGGCTGAAAAATCGTAGGTCGTCCAAACGTCACCATTGACTAAAATAAACGGTTCTGTCCCAAGCAAAGGTAAAGCATTAATAATGCCACCGGCTGTTTCCAGACCTTCCGCTTCACGTGTCCAGCGAATATTCACACCAAACTGCGAACCATCACCCAAAGTACCAATCAGGATATCTGCAAGCCATGCAGAATTGATGATGATTTCAGTTACGCCAATTTTTTTTAGCTTTTCTATATGCCAAACAATCAGTGGTTTTCCACCCACTTCAAGCAAAGGCTTTGGCTTATACAATGTTAAAGGGCGCATCCGATTTCCGAGACCCGCCGCTAAAATCATGGCTTTCATTATGCAACAACCTCATAAGTGCCGTATTTGGCTTCAAATTTCGGCAATACTTTAGCGCGAATAAATTGCATAAAAGGTTGTAATTCTGCATATGGTTTACTTTCTTCAAGTAAATACCACATCACACGCGGCAAATCTTTGAGATAACCCGACTTACCATCACGCTCAAATAAGCGCACAAAAATACCTAAAATTTTGATATGACGTTGAATCGCCATCAGGTCGGCGTCTTGTTTGAATTGCTCAAAGCTACGACCATCTTTAGCCGATGCAGGCAACAAATCATAGAACGTCTTAAACCATGCATAAACACGATCTGCATTCCACTGCACATAAGCATCACGTGTGATTGAGATCAAATCATAAGTATCCGCACCAATCACTGCATCTTGGAAATCAATCACGCCCTGATCTTGCTCACCATCAAGCACCATCAAATTACGGCTATGAAAATCACGATGCACAATCACTTGAGGCTGAGCCAATGCAGCATTGGCTAAGATAGCAAAGGTTCGTTTAATCAGTGCCGATTCTTCTTCAGTAGGCTGCACTTGTAGAGATGGCAATAACCAATCGGTTAACAGCTCCATTTCAGAAATCAGCTTTTCATAGGCATATGCAGGAAAATGAGCAGTTCCATCAATTGACTGCAATTGAATCAACTGTTTAAAACTTTGAGCATAATGTGCGTCTACGGTTTGATCATTCAACAACGTAGACAATAAAACATCACCAAAATCTTCTAACAATAAGAAGCCTTGATCGAGGTCTTTGGCCACGATATGTGGTACACGCACGCCATGTGCATCAAAAAATTCATCAATCGACACAAAAGGACCACAATCTTCTTTTTCTGGTGGTGCATCCATGAGCATAAATGTTTTATTATTCAATTTGATTCGTGCATAACGACGGAAGCTTGCATCGCCTGCTAAGAAGTTAATTTCAAATTGATCTGAACCGAGTACAGATGAAATCCATGTTTGTATCAATTGTTCACGTTGTGTATTCATTTGCGATAAATTCTAATACAGGCTGAGTTTTTAAAGTGCTAAGTGTAGCTACTTATCAACTTTTTCTCTATGATGCGACAATAATTAATTGCGATTAAGCATACCTGGTTAATGAGACAAATGAAGCATCAGTTTAAATTTAATCCTTTAGCGACTGCGATCTTAACCCTTCTATGTGGTAGCTCGTTACCAAGCTATGCAGCACCTGTTTCAAACCCGTCCACGGATGACGATACAGAACAACTCAAACAAAGCATTTCAGAAGCTTATCCGGGGCAGCAGTTCTTCGAACAATATTATGTCGATAAATCTGCACCTGAAGCACAGATTCGCAACACCAATCAATTAAGTTCTGCGTTTTGTACAGGCACTTGGATTACCCCAGTTGCTCCAACAACAAAAGCGGTCGCACCTGAAGACGCAACCTCTACCATTACCGCAGACTATGGTCATTTTGACCCGAATGGCGATTCCATTCTTGAAGGTAATGTTCTGATTGACCAAGAAGGTCGTCAAATTCGTGCCGATCAAATCAAAATTGATAAAACCCAAACCTATGCCAATGCTTCTGGCCGCGTGCAAATGGCACAGTCTGGGCTGATTTCGCAAAGTGATTCGATTGATTACAATTTAAAAACCCAACAGGGTGATTTAAATAACAGTTTCTTTATTGCTGAACAGCAGCATGCACACGGTCGCGCTGAGAAAATTTCACGTACTTCAACCGAAACACTCGAATTAGAAAACGCTGTTTATACCACTTGTCCACCCGATGAAAAACCAACGTGGAAAATTCAAGCAGACAAAATTAAGCTGAATCAAGAAACTGGTCGTGGTGAAACCAAAGGTACAACATTATATGTAAAAAACGTACCTGTGATGGCTGTACCCTATTTCAACTTCCCGATTGATGACCGTCGTACCACAGGTATTTTGACCCCAAGCTTTGGTTTTACCAATGATGGTGGTGTTGAACTTGCCGTTCCCGTCTATCTCAACCTTGCACCAAACTATGATGCAACGGTCACACCACGTTACATTGCAGACCGCGGTCCAATGATGGAAGGCGAATTCCGCTATCTCACTGAAAACTTTGGTTCAGGGATGGTGTGGGGTGGTTATTTACCATCCGACCAAAAGTATGATGATCAGGATCGTAAAGACTTACATTTCCTCCACAACTGGAAAATTAACGATCAATTTACAACCAATTTAGAATACAATTATGCATCTGATAAAGACTATTTCTCAGATCTCAATAATAATCCAAACTCAAAAACTGACCTGAACTTACGCCGTGCATGGGAACTCAATTATAAAAATGGTATCCCTGGCCTAAAAGCACAGCTTAAAGTGGAAGACTTCCAAACACTGGATAAAACTGTCAGTGATGAAGACCGTCCATATGCGCGCTTGCCGCAATTCCTACTGAACTACAAGACTGGTAATCCGCTCGGCTTACAGTACGAATTTAACAACGATACGGCTTACTTCAAAAAGAACTTACGTAGTAATAATATTCCAAGCAATACTGGCGATTCGCCAATGTATGAGCCAAGCGGCGCACGTATTTATAACGACTTTAGTGTACGTTATAACTATCGTAACCCATGGTCTTTTGTAATACCAGAAGTGTCTATTCGCAACGTCAACACGATTTACGATCAAGACACCGTTAATGCACAAAACATTAGTTCATCAAATGAAAGTAAATCGGTCGTTGTACCGCAATTCACTTTAGATGCGGGTCTTGTGATGGAGCGCGAAGGTCGTTATCTTCAAACCTTAACGCCACGCTTCTTCTATGCGTATTCTCCATACAAAAACCAAGACACTAATCCGAACTTTGACTCAACTACAGCGTCAATTAATTATGACCAGTTATTTAGTCCGCGTCGGTTCTATGGTAATGACCGTTTAGAAGACAACAACTTCGCATCTCTAGGCTTGAGCTATAGTTTATTTGATGATGTTGGTCTTGAGCGTTTAAAAGCCAGCGTTGGTCAAAGTTTCTATTTTGAAGACCGTCGTGTCACACTGAACAACGTCTCTGATAAATTTGATACCGAACGCCATACCGGCCCTGTCGTGAGCATTTCTAGCCAACTATCTGACAGCATCAGTGTGAATGCCAATTCAGCATGGATGGCGAATGGTGATAATGCTCAGCGCGATATTCAAATGTATTACACAGGAAATAAAGGCAATTTATACAATGTCGGTTATTTCTATCGTAAAGACATTCCTAACCGCCAAGACAGTTATGACCAAGCAGTAGCATCGTTTATTCAACCTATACACAATAACTGGCGTATTATTGGTCATGCACAATATGACCTCGACAACAGTATTGCGCGTGAATATTTACTGGGTGTGAACTACGAGTCATGCTGCTGGGGTGTTTCAGTTTATGGTCGTTCGTACTATAACGATTTAGATGATGTAACATCTTCGGATGTTAAACCAAAACGTGCCATTATGGCGGAGTTCACCCTAAAAGGTTTAGGTGGCTTCAACAATAAATTAACCTCTTTGCTTGAAAACAGAGTGTTGGGTTTTAACAATATTAATCAATCTTGGACAGAACGTTAATGAAGACAAAACAGTTAAAACAAATTTTTAAAGCGTCAGCCTTGGCACTTTGCCTATCAACTTCTGTATCTGTATTTGCTGCTGCGCAACCTAAAGATGAAATTGTAGCTGTCGTTGACAATAGCGTGATTCTACGTAGTGATCTTGATCAAAGCATTGCCGAGATCACTCACCAATTTCAAGCAAAAAAACAAACCGTCCCACCGACTGAATATTTGCAGCAACAAGCTTTAGAACAGCTGATTTCGCGCCAAGCACAGCTTGAACAAGTTAAACGATACAATGTCAAAGCGGATGAAAAATCGCTCAATGAAGCCGTACTTAAAGTTGCAAAAGATGCCGGCTCTCCAAGCTTAGAAGCGTTTCAGCAAAAATTAGATGCTGTTGCGCCAAATACCTATGCAGGTTTACGTGCACGCATCGCTGAAGACATTGCTTTACAACGCCTACGTCAACAGTTGGTCACTTCACGTATTCAAATTAGTGACCAAGATGTGAAAAACTTCTTAAGCTCACCACAAGGTCAAGCTGCGCTAGGTAATCAAGTTCATGTTTTACATGTACGCGTAGCTAGCAGTGATAATGCTGTTAAGATCGCTGAAGACATTCGCAAAGAACTTGCAGTAAGCAACGATGTAAAAGCGATTACTAGCAAATACAGTACCAAAGACATTAAAGTTGACGGTGCCGATATGGGCTTCCGCAACTTATCTGATATTCCAGATGAACTTGCTGCACGTGTAGCACCTTTGCAAGTTGGTCAAACCACTGAACTAATTTCAGTACGTGATGGCGTTCATGTTTTAAAATTGGTCGACCGTAAAAGTGGCGAACAAAAAGCCATTGTTCCTCAATACCAAACTCGCCATATCCTGATTCAACCATCTGAGGTCGTGAGCCCTGAAAATGCCAAGCAAATGATCGACAACTTGTATAATCGCCTGCAAAAGGGTGAAGATTTTGCAGTCTTGGCTTCAACGTTCTCGAATGACACTGGTTCCGCTGCCAATGGTGGTAGTTTAGGTTGGGTTAGCCCAGGTGTTATGGTTCCAGAATTTGAAGCAATGATGAAATCAACAGCGAAAGGTGAAATCAGCAAGCCTTTTCAGTCACAGTTTGGTTGGCACATCCTTCAAGTGACCGATACACGTCAACAAGATATGACACATGAAGTACAAGAACGTATGGCCCGTCAGATTTTAGGTGAGCGTCAATTTGACACCGAACTGGACAGCTGGTTACGTGAAATTCGCAACAATGCCTATGTTGAAATTAAAGATCCTACTCTAGATCGTAAAAAGAAATAAGTGAATAAACAAAAAACCAGCTTCGGCTGGTTTTTTTTATGTCGATTCTTATCATCATTCAGCACTTTAGTAATTATTACATACCCGTTATGAAAATAATCTACTCTTTTATAGGCAAAAAAAACCTCCCATTTGGGAGGTTTTTTTAACTCAATTAACGATTGTTGTTTTCGTCGTCTTGAGCATCTTCAAATTTAGTTTCGCCATCAAAACCAGCATTTTGACCGCCGAACCCACTTTGACCACCGAAGCCACCTTGACCACCGAAGCCACCTTGAGAGCCAAAACCACCTTGACCACCGAAGCCACCTTGGCCACCGAAGCCACCTTGACCACCGAAGCCACCTTGACCACCAAAGCCACCTTGGCCACCAAAGCCACCTTGTTGACCGCCGAAGCCGCCTTGTTGACCACCGAAGCCGGCAGCGCCTTGAGCACCAGCAGGAGCACCAGCAGGACGTGGGTTACGTGCTGGAACAACAGTTGAAATAGCGTGTTTGTAAACCATTTGGCTTACAGTATTTTTTAATAAAACAACGTATTGGTCGAAAGATTCAATATGACCTTGTAATTTAATACCGTTGACAAGGAAGATCGACACAGGAATACGTTCTTTACGGAGAGAATTTAAGAACGGATCTTGTAAAGTTTGACCTTTAGACATGTTATAACTCCAAAAAATAATAAAAATCAGCGCAAAAGCTACCTTTACTTTTCAATTAAAAATTATCAAAAAGGTAGTCTGTAAATTTTGCTTTATCCGTAGCACTTTCGCAAGTCTTCTTGAGCCTGCTGCGCAGTTAAATATGTAGTAAATTTATGCGTTTCTTGCAAAGATCTTAACCAAGTATATTGACGTTTTGCAAGTTGTCGTGTTGCAAAAAGCGCCTTATCCTCCATTTCACGCTGTTTTTCGCTACTTTGATCTCTATTTTTCAAAAAATCTAAAGCTTGACGATATCCAACTGAGCGCATAGAGGGTAAATTTTCATCTAAATCGTATTTTTCAATGAGAGCTTTCACTTCATTCAAAAATCCAATTTCCCACATTATTTTTAGACGTTGAGCTATACGCTCATGTAATTCTAATCGGTCGGGCAATAATGCGTAATTATGAAAATTGTAACGGTATGGTACGTTTTTAGGTTGCTCAGCTTGTAACTGCGTAATGGGTTTACCTGTTAATTTAAAAACTTCGAGCGCACGGATAATTCGTTGCTTATCACTCGGTTTAAATTTTTCACCTGCCAATGGGTCTACATTGCACAGTTCTGCATATACAGCATCCCAACCTTGCGACTCAGCTTTGGCTTCAATTTCAGTACGTACAGCATAGTCTGCACTTGGTAAATTTGAAGACAACCCTTCCAATAAAGCCTTGTAATACAACATTGTACCACCAACTAAAATCGGTGTTTTACCTCGTGCATGCAGATCATCAATCAGCACACACGCATCTTCCACAAAGTTCGCTGCCGAATACACTTCTAGCGGACTGATAATATCAATCAAATGATGTGGATATTTCTCCAACTCAGCTTTACTTGGCTTGGCCGTACCAATATCCATATCCTGAAAAACCAAAGCAGAATCGACAGAAATTAATTCGAATCCACCTTGCTCGTATAACTCACATGCCAAGGCGGTTTTACCGCTTGCAGTTGGTCCCATTAAGTTGATGACCGGCAATTGATTTGACATGTAAAACTACTCTCCCCGAGCAAAAAGTTTATCTAGCTGTGCCAATGGAAACGCACGCCACGTCGGACGTCCATGGTTACATTGGCTGGCAAATTCAGTTTGTTCCATCTGACGCAGTAATGCATTCATTTCAGATAGACTTAAAATACGGTGTGCGCGTACAGCGCCATGACAAGCCATGCCTGCCAATATTTGATCACGCTTTTGTAGTAACCCTGCAACCTGATCACTTGGGTCTAAATCATTTAATAAATCTGGAATCAGCGCATCAAAGTCTGCTTTATGCAAAATGGCAGGAACACCTCGGACAATAACTTGCTCATCGCCATATTGGTCTATTTCTAAACCTAATCGTGCCAATTGTTCTTTGAGCTCATCGACGCGCATAGCTTGCATCCGACTGATACTGACGACTTTAGGAATCAGCAATTGCTGTGATGTCCAAAACTCAGGTTTATCCCAAGCCGTTTTCATTTGTTGTAAAACAATGCGCTCATGCGCAGCATGCATATCAACAATGATTAAACCTTCGGTGTTTTGGGCCAAAATATAAATACCATGCAATTGCGCAATGGCAATCCCCAAAGGATGCTCATCGACTTTCTGCTGAATATGTTCAGCCAAAGAAGTATCAGGATCATTTGTAGACTCAGTTTGACGTAAAGGCGCTAAATAACTTTGCAATGCATTATTGAGCTGTCTGGAACCCGCTAAATTTGATTGATATCCAGTGCTATTGTTCGACGCATTTGAATATTGCTGTGTATAAGCTTCCTGACCTGTTGGCGCATGATTTGAACCATATTGCACCGTTGCTGGCGAACTAAAGTCAGTAAGTCCACCTGCGGTCTCTGGACTGACAAAATTTGTGCCTTGTTCTACAACTGGCTGAGGTTGATGTAAAGAAAATTGTTCCTGATGACGCGGCTGCGGAATAATATTTTCGTGTGCCTGCCCATCAAGTTTCATTGCAGAGGACAATTCGGCGCTCGCGGTTTGAAATTGCGCTAATGTCGATTTGGCAAAATGGCGGACAAACTCATGTACTTCACGTTGATTTAGAAAACGTATTTCATGCTTCGTCGGATGCACATTCACATCGATATTTTCAGGATCGACTTCCATAAACAACAAATAAGCCGCATGTTGATGTCCATGCAAAATACCGTCATAAGCCATGCGAAGTGCATGTGAAACTGTCTTGTCTTTTACGATACGTCCATTCACATAGACGTATTGCATATCGGCCTGCGCACGTGCATCTGAAGGATGGCCTAACCAACCACTGAGACGCATATTGACGCTATCAGCATCTATCCAGTACGCATTTTCAGTAAATTGACGGCCTAATAATTGTTGTACCCGCTGAAAACGGAGCGCGCCACTGTCTGCAATAGGCAAGTTCAGCTTAATACTATTGTTATGCTCAAGGACAAAACGTATATCAAAATGGGTCAGTGCCAAACGACGGACAATTTCTTCGATATGTCCAAACTCAGTCCCCGGTTTTTTGAGGAACTTACGCCGTGCAGGCACATTAAAAAATAAATCTTGCACACGGATGGTGGTGCCTTGCGTCGCTGCCACAGGCTGAATTTCTTGCGAATCAAATGCGGTGCCATTTACTTCGACCTGATAGCCTACACCGTCATCATTTTGGCTACTGGTCAATGTCAAACGAGACACCGCAGCGATCGAAGCCAAGGCTTCCCCACGAAAACCTAGACTTACAATGGCATGCAAATCTTCAGCAGTTTGGATTTTACTTGTGGCATGGCGCATGACCGCCAAAGGTAGATCTTCAGGGTGAATACCCCGACCATTGTCTATTATTTCAATCAGTGTACTGCCGCCTTGTTCAATACGAACAATCAGCTCAGTCGCCCCTGCATCAATGGCATTTTCCAGTAATTCTTTGACCACAGAAGCAGGACGTTCAATCACTTCCCCTGCGGCAATTTGGTTGGCTAAGGCAGGATCAAGCGTTCGAATGCGGCGGGCACTGATTTCATTCAGCATGGTTAAATTTTTGCTCCAAAGCGTTTTGCAAAGTTTCTGAAGAAGAGCTTAAAGTCGCTGTACGGGTGCTTTCATCCGCAGACTTTTCAATATTAATAATTAAATCAGCCTCAGGGATTTCGTCGCCCCCTTTAGATGGCCATTCAAATAAAAATAGGGCGTTCGGCGTTTCTAAATAATCACGGATACCCATAAGTTCAAGCTCATAAGGGTCATTCAGACGATATAAATCAAAATGAAAAATATCTTGTCCTTGAATATTGTAAGGTTCAACCAATGTATAGGTTGGACTTTTTACCGCACCTTGATGACCCAAGTGTTGTAAAAAATAACGTGTTAACGTGGTCTTTCCTGCACCCAAGTCACCAATTAAATACGCCACACCCGTCGTAAAATGCGTCGCCAGTACGGTAGCTAAGTTTTGGGTATCGACTTCACTATTAAGTTCCAGACTGAATGAATACTGCATATTACTCACAACATGTACATAAGAATTAAATATGATAGCATCGCACTGGCTAAAATGGATATGTTCACACTATAGATTGAGCATTTTTCATAATGTGTTCTCTGCTTTATTTGCTCAGTTTTTAGATCTTTCTTCATGCACAGTTTTGAATTTACTCCCCCAATGATCAATGGTGTTAGTGCCAGTAAAGTCTTCCTTGACGGTCAACACACACAAGCCACAACGGTCTATGCATATTTGTGTGAGCAATTTCCTCATATCCAAGCAGCAGAGTGGCAACAACGATTTAAGGATGGTCTAGTCTATGCTGCAGATGGTGACGTTTTAACGATAGACAGTCCTTTTGAAGCAAATCGTCATGTTTATTATTATCGATTCTTAGCGCATGAAATCCATGTTCCCTTTGAGCATCAGATTTTATTTGAAAATGATCATTTCATCGTGGTCGATAAACCGCATTTTCTCACCATGAGTCCGACCGGTCAGTATGTACAAGAAACCTTGTTGGTTCGACTCAAAAAACAAACGCAGCTTGAACACCTGACACCGATTCATCGTTTAGATCGTGAAACTGCCGGTGTGGTTCTCTTCTCCAAATGTGTCGAAAGCCGTGGGCTATATCAACAGATGTTTGCCAAGCGGCAAGTTCAAAAAACCTATCATGCCATTGCAGCTTATCGAGATGACTTAAATTTCCCAATCACAACTCGCTATTGCATGGAAAGAGGTCAGCCATTTTATACAATGCAACTGGTAGATGGTGAGCCTAATAGTGAAACATACATTAAGCTCCTCCAGCAGCATGGAAACCATGCAAAGTATGAATTAAATCCCCATACCGGCAAGCAACACCAACTTCGTGTACATTTAAATGCTTTGGGCATTCCAATTCAAAATGACCCCTTTTATCCAGTAGTACAACATAAGGCAGATGACGATTTCAGCCAACCTTTACAACTACTTGCGAAACAGCTTGAGTTTATCGATCCTGTGACAGAGCAGGCTTTTCAATTCAGTTCTGCCTATGAATTGACACTGTAAATCTATTGTCATTACATTAAATTGATAAAATACTGCCAAACTTTCTTGAATTTATAACAGTTTTGATTAGAATAAATGCGAAAAGTTAAGTATTTAAAAGCTTTCTAAGAATATGAGAAAAACTGAAGTCTACCAAATCCGTCTCGATTCACAGGAAAAGAAACAGGCCTTTGCCGTTTTTAAACAATTAGGCATTACACCTGCACAGGCTGTACGTCTATTCTTTAAACAAGTTGTTTTAACCAAATCGATCCCCTTCTCTATTGAAAACCAAAATATCAATATTGAACAATTGATTAAGTTACGCAAATTAAAACAACAAGAAGCCCAAGCTATTTCAACCATTGAAATTAGCCCTGCTGAATTAGAAATTTTAAATAATGATCCATTATTAGATGATGATCATCTCGACTTGTTTGAAGAACTCAATGCAATTTTGGGTGAAGGTGACAAAACTTAACACTGTCGCATTTATAAACAATTTATAAATCAACCAATTTCGAAATTTCGATATGCTTCATGCAAGACTGATAAAAATAGCATGGAGTATAGAAAAAAATGATCGTTCGACGCGCAACAGAAGCAGACCTTCATCCACTTGCTGTTTTATTTGATGAATATCGCCAATTTTATGGCACCTCTTCTAATCTTGATATCTCATATAAATTTCTAAGACAACGTTTTGAAAATAATGAAAGCGTAATTTTTATTTGCTTAAAAGATGATGTGATTACTGGGTTTATCTTACTGTATTTAGGCTTTTCATCTGTAGCTTGTTCAACCTACTATATTTTAGATGATGTCTATGTCAGCCCTGTATATCGTCGTCAAGGTTCAGCCAAACAATTGATCGATACCGCTGTTCTCTTTGCACAACATGAAGGTGCGCTTCGAATCAGCCTCGAAACTCAAAAAAATAACTATCACTCACATCAACTCTATGAATCGATGGGCTTCATTAAAGATGATGAATTTCAAACCTATCATTACTTTATTCGCTAATGCTCTGCTAGGCATTAAATACATCATCAACGCATATTAGAAACGAATCTTTCGATCAGTAGATTGCAGACATATTAAGGGGCTTTAATACCGCACATTCATCCTTCAAATGATGACCTATCAAAGCCCAGTACCCATTACTGTGGATTTAGATTTTCACGAAATTTCGATTGTTCAATTTGCGCTGCATTCAAATAAATCCATTCACCTTCATTCAGATCATCAAGCTTTAATTGGCCTATTTGAGCACGATGTAAAGTTTCAACTTTATTGCCGACAGCCGCCAACATCCGCTTCACTTGATGATATACCCCTTGATGGACAGTCATTTGCAATTGATGTGAAGCCAATAGCTGTACATCGGTTGCAGCGAAGATGCCTTTTTCGTTTCGAAGCTCCACGCCTTGTTCTAATTGTTGTATTTGCTCAGGTGTCACAGGATCTGCGGTATGCATCGAATACACTTTGGCAACATGCTTTTTAGGGTGTGTAAGCGCTTGTAGATATTGACCATCATCCGTGAGCAGCAACAGTCCAGTGGTGTCTTGATCCAGTCGCCCGACGCATTGCAGACCACGATTTAACAGCACATCATCAAATAATTCAAAAACACTGAAATGATGGGTTGCCTGATGCGAACATTCATAACCTTGAGGTTTATTTAACGCGATATAAACATGCTCACGATAGGTATAGTCCTGTCCATGCACACTGTAAGTTAAATCATTCAAGTCCAGCTTTTGCTTTGGATTATCTACAATCTCACCGTGTATTTCGACCGCACCATTTTTAATCAACTGTTGGCAATATTTACGCGAACCAAAACCTTGTGATTGCAGCATTTTTTCCAAAAACATAGAACAACCTAATAAACACCATATATTGCTATTTTATACTGAACACCGAGCCAACTTGCAGGAAAAATAGTAGAAATAATCTTGAACGCCAGTTTTTAATGTTTCTGCGCTACACTATTGATTATTTATTGAAGTTTCTCACGAATATCCTATGTCTCAGTTGGATTTAAATCTGATCGTGTTATTGGTGTTATTGGCTTGTGGCATCTTTAGCCACAATACAGCGATCACCATAGCTGCAGGTGTCTTGATTGTTTTCCGCATCACGCCTTTAAGTGAATTTTTCCCCTATCTGCAACAATATGGCTTAAACATTGGCATTATTATTTTAACCATTGGCGTACTCACGCCGATCGCTAGCGGAAAAATTCCTGGTGATTCGATTTTAAAATCCTTTTTAAGTTGGAAATCCCTCGTCGCAATCGCTATTGGCATCTTTGTCGCATGGCTAGGCGGACGTGGTGTCAAACTGATGTCGAATCAGCCAGATGTTGTTGCCGGACTACTGATTGGGACAGTCGCAGGTGTTGCGATGCTGCGTGGTGTACCCGTCGGCCCACTCATTGCAGCAGGCATCTTGTCGCTACTGATTGGGATTAAGCAATAAGGCTGTTACTTACATAAAATAAAATTTTAAATTGAGCCATGCTGCATTTGAAATAAACGTCGACTAAGCATGATTCCAACGAATGACAACGCTGACATCAAGATACCCGCCCAAAACCACGCTCCAGTCTGTGAAACTACGGTGGCAATCAACGGAGGCAGAACAAATTGGGAAATGGCAGAACATTGTAAAATCATGCCGATCGTCGTACTAATTGCCGCGGGATAAGGTGCAAAATGCAGTGCTTGTGCAAAGACCGTCGCAGCAACTAAGCCACCAAAAAGCGAAAAACTAAACACCGTTAAATATTGCAATAAAAACGGTAACGCATCTTTAAAGAGATAAAATTCTAAGGAGCAAATGATCAAGACGGCAAAACCCAGTTGGACTAAAGTTTTAGCTTGAAAACCACGCTGTAATAACAGTCCACACCCCCATGTACCCACCGCATTGGCAACGGCAACGCTGGCTGTTAAAGCACCCGCCAGTTCTGCTGAAATTTGGTTTTGGGCATAAATCATCGGTAAGAAGCCTACCAATGCAAACCACTGCCCTGCATATGTCCCAAAAATGAGCGCCAAAAGCCATGCTGCAGGATGTTTCAAAGTATCTCTAATGAGACCAATAATAGGTGTTGTATTCAGCGCCACATTAGGCTGAGGAATAAACATGGCGATACAGAGTAGTAATGCTGCAGTAATCATAGCGAAACTGAGCCAAACCACACTCCAACCATATTGAGCAATTAGAAATGGCGCAACCAATAATGCTATCCCCATACCTCCGCCCATATAAGCACTCCACAGTCCCATCTTTGCGCTGATGTGCTGTAGCGGTACAAGCTGACGGATAAATGCAGGCCCTGTGAGTGTCACCAATAAGAATCCAAATCCTTCTATGACACGCAGTAGCAACAAGACATCAAAGCTTTGTGCAAAGCTCCCCCATGCACTTGCTATCGTCAATAGACTTAAGCCCAATAAGATACACAGTTTAAATCCAATTTTTTGGATATAACTACCAATCAACAATGCAAAGCACATTCCTGCACCCTGTACTAGTGAGAGCAATAAACCAGACTGAATAAAGCTAATGCCGAGTTGCTGTTGTAATACAGGTATTGCGGGCGGTAGTTTCCCGATATGCATTGCAGCAATAAAACCTGCCGCAATAATGAATAAATCTTTTGACATCCCTTTCATTGAATTGTCATGCTCTTTTCGCCATGCAATAGTGCACAGCTTAACAATTCAAAATATTATTTTGAGTCAAAAAACAAATGACCTTAGATGATTTTTCAATTATTTAATCATCTTGCACCGTCACATGCTAAGCGCACTTTGATTTAAATTAAACAACGATACTTAGTCATTTCATCTGCATTTGTTTGAGACAGGACAAGTTTTCATCAAAACGTTTTGCGATACTTTAGATAATATGAAGGTAGTGAACGAATTTACCTGCATAACTATGAGTGAATTATTTAAGCAGTGAGATATTTAGGCAGTGAGTTATTCAGGATTGATTTGTTTCCGTTCACGCTTATTGGCGTACATTTTTAAATCAGCCATTTCGACCAATTGATCGATGGATTCGGCATCCTCTGGAAATAAAGCCATGCCAATACTAGCACCAATTTTCAAGCTCATTTGCTCGAATGCAAATGGCAGTCCGCAACTTTCTGCGATTCGATTCATCGCCTTTTGCGCACGCTCTAAGTTGGCAATATTGGTTAAAATCACAGCAAATTCATCACCGCCCAAGCGTGCAACCAAGTCATCTTGACGCGTTTCACGCAAAATGCGCTGCGCGATTTCTTTCAGTGCAGCATCCCCAATGCGATGTCCAAACTGATCATTAATCGGCTTCAGACCATCCATATCAATCATCAAGATACCCAACACTTTTTTCTGCGCACGTGCTTTTTCTATCCCTTGACGTAAAAAGTCGACAAACAAAGCCCGATTAGCTAAGCCGGTTAAGCTATCTTGCGTCGCCAATTTATATAGCTCTGTCGCACCGAAACGTGTCGCATGGTACATCGCCGCAGCGATCAACTCCGACATCAAACTCAATATATGTAAATCGGCTTCCTGAAAAGCATCGACTTGGTCAGAGTAAATCTTTAAAACACCAACACCTTCATCACAGTGAATCAATGGCACCACAGCCATCGAACGCAATCCGACACGTCGACATGCCACGCGATCTACCCGTGCATCTGTTTCCGAATCTTGGCAATACAGTGTTTGTTTTTGCGCTATACATAGACCCGATAAACTATTTTCAATATGAAGTCTTAAACCCAGTAAATGGCTCGCCCCGCCAGACACTGCACGATAGACCATATCACCATCTTCAGCCAACTCTACAACTGCACCTTTAGCGTGTGTAATCTGCTGCGCCTGTTCTGCGACCACGGTCATCACTGCATTTAGATCTAAACCCAGTTTGGCAATAGCTGTCTGCGTTTGAATCACAGACATGAGTTGAGTTGGTGATGGTTCTATAGAATTGGGCATGATTGAGTTCAAACAGGGTTCAATGTGAGATACAGCTCAATTCTAAAAATTATTCATCCACTTGTATAGCAATCTTAAAGTGATTTCTGTGCATTCAAGCACTTTAGATACAACTCTTTTAGATACGGCTCTTTAAAAAATTGCACTCAAGGAAACAACAGAGCAAGCAGAATCATCGATACACATATCGAAGGTTGGGGAAAGTCATGATGTATGGCCCACGTATTTTACGACTCTCCCTCACGATATTATTTCAACGCGTAAATTTCACTCTGCATCCATTCTCCGCCTTCCAATTGCACATCTACAGCCACACGTTGGTATTCAGCCCCTTCAAATTCATCTAAAGCCGCCCAATGTGCCGCTAAATTTTCAGAGATAAAAACATAGCCTTCAATGGCTTGACCTGCCTTCGATAAACGAATACCCGGACTGCCCATCGCCGCACCCCAGCCTTTATGTTCTAATTCACCCCAAACTACACCTTTCTTCCACTCGTCACCAATACGCTCCATCACGTGTGCATTGGGCTGACCTAGACGTCATGTCCCGTATACAAAAAGACTCTGAGTCATAGATCCTCCTTAGTTGGCATAATATTGATTGCGTTTTTGTGAGAATTTGGCCAACTGTTTTAGGAAGCCTTCAAAATAGCTTTTTTCAGCCTCTTCGGTACGATAGCCGGCGTACAAAGTTCGTCTTAAACCTTCAGGTGAAACACAATCTAAGCGCCGAGAGGTCACCCAACCTTTTTGCTCATATTCATTTACCACCCAATCAGGTAATGCCGCGATACCACGACCGCTTGCAACCAACTGAATCAACATCTGGGTCAAATCTGTGGTACGGACCTGTTTAGGCTGAATATTGGCCGGTAAAAATAATTTCGCCATGATATCTAAACGATGTTTATCGACCGGATAGGTAATCAGCGTTTCTTCTGCTAATTCTTGAACAGTCACATTTGTCGCACGAACCAATGGATGTGTATTGGACAATACCAAACGAGACTCATATTCAAAGATTGGGAAATATTCCACACCTTTTAAATTAATCGGATCTGCCGTAATCAGAAGATCAAACTCGCCTGTTTGTAATAGTTCATGCGGATTGGCTTCAAAGCCAGAGGCAAAGTCCAAATCTACATCGGGGTATTGCTGACGGTAGACATTCAATAACGGCATCAGCCAGTCAAAGCAACTATGACATTCTGAAGAAAAAATAATTCGGCCGGTTTGACCATGCACAATACGTGTAATGTCCGATTGCGCAATTTGAACTTGCGGCAAAATATCATCAGCAAGGCGTAGTAAACGTTGCCCAACATTCGAAAAAGTAACAGGACGTGTGCGTCGGTTCACCACCTCTACCCCATACCAATGATCTAGCTCTTTCAACTGGTGTGAAAGTGCAGAAGGCGTTAAACACAGATCATTAGATGCAGCGACCAAAGAGCCGTGTTCTCTGAGTGCCAATAAGGTTTTGAGATGGCGTAATTCCAACATGATTGTTCTCAACTAAACTTGGGAGCAACTTTGCAATCGAATAGTTTTCGCAAAGCATTAATGAATTATACTCACCTTATCATTATTTTATTAAGTTATATTCATTTAAAGTTTTATTTGGAACTTTAATCACCAATTCATCGTTTTTAAGCAGATGCAAAGGATGAAAATAAACACGATGCCCCTTATTAAAAAAGCCAGATTGATCAATCTGGCTTTAAATGTATGTAATCCAAAGAATGTGTTATTCCACAAATAATAAAGCCAAACGAACTTGGTCATAACCCATGCGTGGACTGGTCAACTCCACAATTGGGCGCAGCTTAACCGTGCCGTCATCATTATAATGTGCTGGGTCTTGTCGTTTCGCCAAACGTTTATAAATTTTACGCACCTGCTCAACCACGTCTTCTCCCGGATGTGCCACCGATATATCTAAACCTTGCTCTTTTTGCAGACGAGCCAAATGATTAATAATCGTAGCAGGTGTTAAACCACGCTCCACTGCAATATCTTGAATTTCATAACCTTCCTCAAACAATTCACGAGTTTGATCTAAAGTCGCTGTGGCAAAGCTTTGTTTCGCACCAGTTTTGGCAATTTTCTTTTCATTGCGCTCGATTTCCACTTCATTCAGTGTTCCGCCACAATGGCGAATAAAGGCTTTGTGTTGAACGGTTAAATCAGCCTCTGCAAAATTGGTTTCCGCTTCATCAGAGAGTTCCTGAAAGCGTCGATCGGCTTTAATGGCCAAACTGTCGAGTTCTAAGGCTTGTTCATTAAAACCAAGTAAGCGCAAACCATCTAATGTTTTTAAACGCGACAATGCCACATAACCCTGACCTTTCTCAAAAGTATGGGTCAAGTTAATTTCAGCCGCTGCAAGGGTCATCCCTTGAGATTTGTGAATGGTAATCGCCCAAGCCAAACGCAGTGGAATTTGTTGGAAACTGGCAATGGTTTTACCATCATCATTATCGACAGACCATGTTTCAGGTTCTACCACCAAGGTCGTGCCATCAGTGAGTTTTACTTTAGGCAAGATGCCATATTCATCATCTTCTTCAAAACCTATCACTTCACCGAGGCTGCCATTGATATAGCCCACGTCAAAGTTGTTTTTTACAAACATCACTTTGGCATTTTTCTTTAAGGTCAAAGTTTCCGGCGCACGCACTGAAGATTTTAAGGTTTCGATCAGTTTATCATTACCATCACATTGGGCATCAAACTGGCGAGATTCTTGCTCAATTTCATTTAGATGTTTATAGTTAATACTATCTACATCCATATTATGGGTATACAAGCGCGTAAAGGTTTCACCTATATTTTGTGAACTTGTCTGCCTTAAAGCATGCAAATGATCGCCAGTAATTTGTTGAGCACGAATCGCATTTAGAATATCATTGAGATAGTCATTACCCTGACGATGTTGTTCGGTCAAATAACACACGCGAAACTTCGCTTCTACCCATGCCTCAGACATAAAGCAAAACTTGTCACGGTTTAATTCACCTTTGCGTCCCACAGGGGGTAACTGGAAGAAGTCACCTGCAACAATGACTTGAATCCCCCCAAAAGCATCTTCACTGTCTTTAAAAAATTTTAAAACTTTATTCACCAAGTTTAATTGCTTGGCATGCAACATCGAAATTTCATCGATGATTAAAACTTGGGCATTTTCCAAATGCTCTTTTAAATATTTACGTTCTTTTAAGCGCTTTAACTCATCTTCGGAAATCGCATCTTTAATCCCAATCCCTGCCCATGTATGAATTGTCATGCCATTCATATGGGTTGCAGCAATCCCTGTAGAAGCCGTAATTGCCACCGGCACTTTGCGCGCTTTTAGATAATTGATGTACTGATTTAAAGTATAAGTTTTACCTGCACCAGCCGAACCTGTTAAAAACACATTTTCGCCTGCTTTGAGCAGCTTGAGTGCAGTTTCTTGTTTCATAAGACCTATACCGTAAAAGAACGGCTATAGCCTAACGATTTTTGACTCAAAAGTTAAGCGCACAACACAGTTTACTAAATCCGTATTTTGCCAATCTTACTTTAAGCTATTGAACCTATTTAAAAATTCTTTGGCGATATTTACTTTTTCTATTTCTGCTTGCGTATTATTTGAATACTCGAGTTGATCAAAAACCAAAATGTGGTTTTGCACATGACAGCCCAAAGTCATCGATACATGCAAAATGGGATGGTACATATGAAAAGCTACATATACTCTTGCAATGATACTGGCGCTATAACTTGATGCCAAACAATGTTTAAATTGAATAGATTCATCAATAATTCGATCGATGGTTTTTAATTCTTCAAAGACCCACTCTTGAAAATAGATTTTGTCTTCTGTTGTAAATGGCTGCCAAACCGTTGTCGCAAATTGACGCTTTAATTGAGTTAACACTTCCTGCTTTTGTTGCTTTGCATGCCAATGTACCGCCTGATGAAAGACCCCATTCCACGTGATATTTTTAGGCACTGCATGACCTGTAGAATAAGTCGCACTGACATAATCACGCACATAGGCATCAAATACAGATACTCTTAAATTAGCATGCTTTAAATAAAATAAATTTCGAAAATCCTGCAGTTGAATTTTATGCTGTCGTAACATACTTAAAAACTGGCGATTTTCTTGGGTTTCTGGACGGATATAATCCATCAAAGCCTGCGGTAAATGCTGCGTACAACGTAATAAATGCTGCAGATAGGCCTGCATAATACGGCTCAAAGGCAAATAGACTTTTTTTATGGCCTGATCCTCCGCGCCTAATACCTGTCGCATTAAGATCAACCACTCATCTAAATACAAAATCGATGGGCTGATCACTACACGATGGTCATCATGCTGCTGATATTTTCGCTGTAAAACAAACTGTAGATTTTTTTCATGATTAAACCAATCATGTTCATGCGCAATCGTATGGCAATTTTGAATAAATAAGCGCGCTGCAACAAATTGGAAATGTTGTAGTGTTGCAAGAATCAATGCGGGATGCATTTGCTGTGTATCGACAAAACTTAATGCCGTCACAGTCACTCGTACATTACTGTGTTGAAAATTACGACTCAGCCAATCCAATACTTCGGCTGACTGCTTGAACATCCATCGCACTGCACGATTGTTATCGAGTAAAGGGAGTTTTCCACATTTTTTTTGCCAAATAGCTGTGGCTTGCACAAAATTGCTATGGCTTAATATGTCCTGCTCTGCCCAAACATCCCGATGCATTAAACGAATAAAACCCAGCAAATTGGGACGCTCATATGCATGGTCGAGCAACAAAATAATATCTTCTATATGTTCATTTAATTCTTGTAAATTGAACCGATCTTCATAGCTCAAACTCATGATCCTGTAAATCGTTGGATCTAAAAATTGTGCTGTAGCAAAACAAATCTCGTCCAAACTATCCATCAAGACCTGTATCGGCAATATTTCAGCTTCTGTAAGTGAGTTGAGTGCGAACATCTGCTCAATCTTTTGCATCAACCAATGTGGTAGACAGATTTGGCATTCGATATAGGTTTGTAATAGCGGTGTCTGATAAATCTGCTGCTCTTGCATCAACTGATCAAAAATTTGCGCTTCAACTGCTGTCATCTGTACTAAAAACTGTTGAACACGCGCTGGCCCATTTAGATGTTGAAAAATCGACTGTAAGATCAATTGTCTAAATTGCTGTGCTTTTTCTCTGAGCAAGAGTGAATGTTGCGGCTTTAGGTCGCCAGTAAAAAAATACAATTCATGAAATAAGAAATCTTCTATTGCTTCAATACAAGGCACTGTCGAATGCAATTCAGCAATTTTGATGGGTCTAAATGGACTTCTAGGAAACTGATAGCCAATCGATTCACGGCTTTGTAGCTGTAAGGTCCACAGCCCATTACACAGTTGAATACGGTGCTGCTCTTGCTCAATTTTAAAGATATTTTGTGAATTGAGTGCTGTAGCAAGTTCCATTTGCTCTTGATACAACTGCTTTAAACTTGGAGATATTCGAATAAGTTGCCGAGCAATATGCTCAAGCTGCGGGGTCAAGCTTTTCTTTTCCATCTTCCGCCCTAACGATCGTTGATTATTTTTCAACCTTCACTATAGTCAAAGTTTAATGCTCCGACTACTGCCATTAATCAGCCAAATAGCTGTACAAAAGGTCAATACAAAGGCGTTCAATAAAAAAATCTAAAAGCTATTGTTGTGACAAAATTCACCATGATTTTGAGCTGTGACGGACAAAAAATGAATGAAGTTTAAGAGTAGTCACTATTATTGATCTGTAGAATGTTGTTCTGAACGGATTTTCTTAAGCTGTTCTATCGCAGTGTAAATATCTTGTTGTAGTGCCTCTCGATAGAGCTTTAAATCCTCCACACTCTGAATATGACTCAAACTTTGACGGGGTAAAAATTGAAAATAGAATGGAATGCGCTTGGGGATAATCCGTTTGGGTAAAGACGGAATCACATCACCATGACGTAATAATTTATCGAGTTTTTGTATTTTTAATAGTTGTTTAAACCAACGATGTTCAACAATCACACTGGCATCAAAACCCAGTTCAAAGACTTCATCTCCACCTAAAGCGGCAAAAGGCACGATATCATAATTAAATTCTTGCGCCAGTTTTAAAAAGCCATAACGTTGCTTCCAAATCAGTTGATAGGCTTCGCCTTTTCGCTTCAAAACCTCTCGACCACCACCGGGAAAAACTAAAATGGAATAACCTTGTTGCATCACTGTTCTGACATAGTCCTGAATACCTTGGACTGCACCGAACTTTTTGACCATGCCACGCCAACCAGGCAAATAAAAATGGCTATGATCAGCAATACTGACCACAGCCACTTTATGTTCATTGTAGAGATAATCAATAATCAACGGTGAATCGAGTACACCGTAAATTGTATGATTCCCTACATACATTGCAGGTTTAGATGCATCGATGTATTCAGCGCCTAAAAATGTTGGCGTGAAATACATGCGGGATAAAGCGCTTAAACGCTTTATCCATTTTGCATCATGTTCAACCTGCAAATGTGCTGACCTTAGGCAGCATCATGTTTTTGAACAAGTACAGAACCTACTGAGTAGCCTGCACCAAATGAGCAAAGCACACCGTATTCGCCATGGTTTACTTCATTTGCTGTACGGTGCAAAGCAATAATAACACCTGCTGATGAAGTATTGGCAAATTCATCAAGAATGATTGGCACAAGGTCTGGCTGAGCATGTTCTTTACCCACAACCAGTTTCAGAATCAATTCATTCATGCTGGCATTCGCTTGGTGTAACCAGAAGCGTTTTACATCTGTTGCCGCAATTTTATTGTCATCCAATTGCTTAGTGATCATTTTCGCCACTAATGGACACACTTCTTTAAATACTTTACGACCGTCTTGACGGAAACGGTTGTTGTCGATGTCAGCATCGACTTCACTCATATTTAAGTAACCGAAGTTGTTACGAATGTTGTTTGAGAACTGGGTAAACAGGTCAATATCCAACACTTCAAAACCAGCTTTGGTTTCAGTTTCTTCAATGATCGAAGCCGTTGCAACGTCACCAAAGATGAAGTGGCAGTCACGCATGCGGAAATCCGTATGACCAGATGTGATCTCAACGTTCACCAATAACACGCGACGAGCGCCTGATTTGATCGCGTCATAGGCTTGTTTGATACCAAAAGTTGCAGCTGAACATGCAACGTTCATGTCATATGCATAGCCCTGAATACCCAATGCAGTTTGGATCTCAATCGCTACAGCAGGATAAGCACGTTGAATATTTGAACAAGACAAAATCACTACATCGATGTCTTCTGCAGTCACTCCTGCATTTTCCATCGCTTGTTTAGCCGCAGCAACACCCCATTCCGCTTGTAGCGAAATTTCATCATTTGGACGTTCATGTAGCACTGGGCGTAAACGTTTTGGATCTAAAATACCGCTTTTTTCAGCAACATAACGTGCTTTCACGCCAGATGCTTTTTCGATAAATTCTGCACTTGAACCACGGCGTGCTTCTAGTTCACCGGCTTCAATTTTTTCAGCATTATCACTGTTGTACTGTTCCACATAAGCATTTAAAGCTTCAACTAACTCTTCGTTAGTAATTACGTCTTCTGGATGATAAAGACCTGTACCCGTAATGCGGATGCCCATGTAAAACTCCTTTTAGAAATTACCTATATCTTAACTGATTCCGAGCTTATCCCATACTTTTTGCAAGCGGGATGGAGAAATTGGCATCTTGGTCTTCATTGGTTGAGAGAAAATAGAGATGCGTAACTCCTCAACCATGAAATACAATTCTTTAAGGCGAGTGTCATTTTTAAACTTAAATAATTTTTCCATCCATGGGTCAACTTGATCAATGGCAGAATTGTCCCTTTGTAGGTTATTTGGCAAGCGGTCTAAACGCAAGACTAATGCCTTCAAATATCTTGGAAATTCGAGCCACACATCGGAAGTTTTGCCATAAACGAAATCTGAAAGTTGCATCAAATCGAGTTGATCTTCAATGTCATCAATGTTCTTTCCAAACACAGAATCATCTAAAACCAACAATTTCCGACGTATATCCTGCCATTGAATATAGGTTTCAGTTAAAACGGCTAATGCTTGTTGCCCATGGGTTAAGAAAGATTTCTTTACATTTAAAATCAGGTTTTGGTACTCCTGCACATTGACAGGTAGCTCATTTATTGCAAGCTGAAGTGTGGCATAAACTAACATTTGCTCTAGTTTGGCTTTGTCACCTAGCGGTGAATAAGCCAATGCCAAGGGTTTAGAAATCTGTTTTTTCAACTGACGAACTAAATCCCCCAACTGCATATGAACCAAACGAATGATCCCTTCGCGGTGTTGTTTGACTGCTTCAAATTGGTCATTGAAGGTCTGAATCACCACACCCGATTCATCTTTGGCATCCAAATCTGCAAAGCCTTTGACTGGAACAAGCGCTTGATATTGTTTCACCACCACACCCGTGACTTTTTGTGATGCTTCGAACACAAAATTATCAGGGAAGGTTTTAAACTCACCTTTTAACTGTTTGACTGGGCTATGAGTTTCCGTACGACAGCGTGCTTTGAGTTCATCTAGATCACGACCTTGCTCAATCACACGGCCTTTTTCATCAATGACTTTGATTAAAGGCAGCAGATATTGCTCAACGCGTTCCCAAGAAAAGTCTTTGTCTGTGATTTGCTCACCACGCAGTTGGTATGCCAAGAAACTAAAAATATGCTCGCGCAAATGCATGGCATCGACACGATCCATTAATTTACGAGCCGTATCAGGTATTGGCACCAAGTGACGGCGTTTATCCTTAGGCAGTGCTTTAAGCAAGGCTTCAATCAGGTCTTGTCGCCAACCGGGTATGCCCCATGACCAAATATTTTCATCCACTTGCGGCAAAGCTGGAACTGGAATTTTGACCGTTGCACCATCTTCATCATGACTTGGGTCAAAACGATAACTTGCAGCCAAACGCAGTTCACCATTGCGTAGGTAGTCTGGAAATTGCTGGGTCGTTGGACGGTCATTCATCCAAAGCGAATCATCATCGATAAATAAATGCCGTGGATTTTGCGGTTCTACCGTTGCACGCCAGTCTTCAAAACTACGACGACTTGCCACCTCTTCAGGCACTTTAGCAGCATAGAACTGGTAGATGGTTTCCTCATCCACCACCAAATCACGACGACGCAGTTTATCTTCAACACGCTCAACTTCTTCGAGTTTTAATAAATTGTGTTTTAAGAACGGCGGCGTAATACCCAAATGTCCCGTCGTCAACGCATCGCGTAGAAAAATTTCATGCGCCGCAGGATGATCCACTTTTTCATAATTAATCTGACGGCGTGGCTCAATAATTAAACCAAACAAAGAAATTTGATCATAAGCATTCACCACACCAGATTTTTTGGACCAATGAGGTTCAAAATAATGATGCTTCAATAAATCGCCTGCAGCCAATAGAATCCATTCAGGTTCAATTTTCGCCAACGTACGAAGATATACCTGAGAGGTTTCAACCATCTCAAAAGCCATCACCCATGGTGTATTGGTTTTATGCAAGGTTGATGCAGGGAAAATACGTGCCTTTTGCTGACGTACTGCCATAAACACGTTGCGTTCATCGGTTTTGTTGGCAATAAATGAAAGTAAACCCGTTAATAACGCACGGTGCAGATTTTCATAATTGGCCTTCTTTTCATTAAAGGACAGTTTTAAGCCCTGAGCCAAATCCACCAATTGCTCATGGGTTTTTTTCCACTCACGGAGGCGTAACCAACTGAGGAAATGATTGCGTGCAAATGTACGACGCTTATTTTCACTCATGTCACGGTTAGCAACCAAAGCTTCCCATAACTTGATATAAAACAAGAAATCTGAGTCAGCTTCACGGAACAAAGCATGTTTCTGATCGGCCTGCATTTGTTTATCCGCAGGACGTTCACGTGGATCTTGTACCGCTAAAGCAGCGACAATAATCAAGACTTCATTTAATACGCCAAAATGCGCTCCACCCAAAATCATCCGTGCAAGACGTGGGTCGATCGGCATTTTCGCCATTTGCTGACCAATTTTGGTTAAAGCACCATTTTTATTATTCGCATGTTTTGTGCCTTGTTTTGCTAGGTTTTCCGAAGCAACTTGCGGTGCATACGCCGATTTTTCTTTTAAAGCACCTAATTCAATTAACAGCTTACGACCATCATTCACCAAACGATGATCTGGCGGCTCAATAAAATCGAAGTCTTCTAATTCACCAAAGCCCAAACTTTGCATTTGCAAAATAACCGAGGCCAAGTTGGTTCGTTTAATCTCCGGTTCTGTAAATTCAGGACGACTCATAAAGTCTTCTTCTGAATACAGTCGAATACACACACCCGGTGCAATACGACCACAACGACCTTTACGCTGATTTGCTGCCGCCTGTGATACAGCCTCAATTGGTAGACGCTGTACACGTGAGCGATAGTTATAACGGGATATCCGTGCAAAGCCACTATCAATTACATAGCGAATATTTGGCACAGTTAAGGCAGTTTCTGCCACGTTGGTGGCAATAATAATCCGTCGCCCACCGCCTGATGGATTAAAGATCTTTTGCTGTTCTGACAAAGCTAATCGAGCATAGAGAGGCAAAACTTCGGTATGTTTTGGCCCAAACTTTTGCAGTGTTTCTTGTAATTCTCTAATTTCTTGTTCAGTGCTGGCAAAAATCAAAATGTCGGCATGTTCAGGATGACCTTTTTTCTGTGCATCTTGAAAACATTCTTCTACAGCTGAAACCACGGCACGAGGTAAATTTTCTTCAAAATCGTCAAATTCATCATCATCACTACCGACAATGCTCAGCTCTGAAATTGGACGATAACGCAATTCTACAGGGAAGCTTCGACCTTCCACTTCAAAAATAGGTGCCCCATTAAAGTAATTCGAGAAGCGATTTACGTCTAATGTCGCGGAAGTAATAATAACTTTGAGATCTTTACGACGTGGCAAGAGCTGTTTGAGATAGCCCATAATGAAGTCGATATTCAGCGAACGTTCATGCGCTTCATCGATAATAATCGTGTCATATTTATTTAAGAATCGGTCATTGGCCAGTTCAGCCAATAAAATACCATCGGTCATTAACCGAACGATGGAATCTTGTGAACCTTGTTCATTGAAACGAACTTTAAAGGAGATCGACTCCCCCAGCTTTTCGCCCACTTCTTCTGCAATACGTTGCGAAACACTACGCGCTGCTAGTCGACGGGGTTGAGTATGGCCAATCAAACCCGTTAAACCACGACCTGCAAGCATGGCAATTTGAGGCAACTGTGTGGTTTTACCCGAACCCGTTTCACCTGCCACAATAATCACTTGATGCTTTTGAATAGCTTCAATTAGTTTGTCCGCATACTGCGTAACAGGTAAGTCTTGATTTAATTTAATATTGGGAATGCAGGCAATCCGTTCGCGCACTTTCGCATTCGACTTTTCAAACAAATCTTGAAATTTTTCAGGATTGGCTTCTTTGCCTTTTTTCAGCCGACTTAAGCGATGGCGATCACGAACCATGACCAATTGATCGACATTTAACTGACTTGGCACAGATGCATTATCCTAATAATTAAAATAGAACCGAATATTTTACGCTGTATGTAAAAATAGTGAAAGATGAATCTATTTTTTGCGTGCCTGAAACCAATAGATGAAGCCGAACAGAATAAAATGATAAAAAACTAAAATTGCGGCCAATAACCGATAATTGCCACATGCTTCTATACTGTCATGTAATAGCTGATAAAATGACACTGTATAGAATATACTCAATGGCACAATTAAAAACATCAATAAAGTGAAAGTGATGATCAAGAAATGATGAACAGATTTTGCTAAGCACAAAAAAATTGAAAATAAAATGCAAATCAACGCAATAAAAATAAATAAAAGAGGTTCATCCGATGAAGAACTATTCATTTCAGCATAATAATTAATTTGATTCGGGCTAGCACCTTGAAATGAAAGCACATTCTTGATTCATCCAGTACAGAATAATAAAGCCACATGCTGACTAGAATAGGCAACTCAAGCCAATCCATTTGAAAGCTTTATACATTAGTTTCAGTGCCATAGAAAATGTAAACGAAACTAAAAACAATAAATATGCTCTGCCCGATCACCCATGCGAACAACCAACCATTATGACAATAAACAATACTGTCATAGATAATTTTTGAAATTGAAGCAGTTTCTATCATTAAAATGATGATGAATTGAAAAATCGCATATAGCCATAATATAACCACATACCAAGCACGTCTAAATGATAGCAACAGTGGGAAAAAAAAGAAGATTCCAACGATTCCCATGGTACTCAATAGCATAGGATCATCTGATGAAGTTCCTAATAGTTCATTAAAATAGGTCGCTTTTTGAGGTTGCAAGTATTCATAGATACATAAATTTGTACCTGTGTCTTCAACTTTAAGAATACATAGTGATGCAAATGCAAGACTAAGAATGGCAATGATACGAAAAATTGACTGAGCACCTGATCAAATCTGGAATCATTTTTTGTTCATGCCATCTTATATGAACAAATTCTATAATTTGAAATATTTTTTATAACTTTTTTAGAGATCACCCTTGAAATCTTATGCCACAAGCACCATGTTGGTTACAGACTTTAAAAAGATGATTTTGTCATTTTACTTTCAACTTTATATGGCATTGATATGGCTTATATCGAATGAAATAATGATAAATAATCGTTATTGCTGAAATAGTTCTGGAGTGTACTAATTCGGATTTTCCGATATTAGTTATGTAAAAATACTATTTCAGCAATAAGCAAAATTTCTGTACCCTATTGGAAATCAAAAACAAACCTCAATCATGGAGACAATGATGAGCTTAATTAATACTGAAGTTAAACCGTTTAAAGCACAAGCATTCCAAAATGGTCAATTCATCGAAGTAACTGAAGCTGATCTTAAAGGTAAATGGTCTGTTGTATTCTTCTACCCAGCTGACTTCACTTTCGTTTGCCCAACTGAACTTGGTGACCTTGCTGACAACTATGCAGAATTCCAAAAACTAGGTGTTGAAATCTACTCAGTTTCTACTGACACTCATTTCACTCACAAAGCTTGGCACGATTCTTCAGAAGAAATCAAAAAAATCCAATACGTAATGGTTGGTGATGCGAACTGGACTCTTGCTAAAAACTTTGACGTATTAATCGAAGCTGACGGTCTTGCTGATCGTGGTACTTTCGTTATCGATCCAGAAGGTAAAATCCAAATCGTTGAAATCAACGCTGGTGGTATCGGTCGTGATGCTCAAGAACTTCTTCGTAAAGTTAAAGCAGCTCAATACGTACACGCTCACCCAGGCGAAGTTTGCCCAGCTAAATGGAAAGAAGGCGACGCAACTCTTGCTCCTTCAATCGACCTAGTTGGTAAAATCTAATCTGTATTAGATTGAACTGATTCAAAAACCACGCTTTTAGCGTGGTTTTTTATGCCTATTATCTGCGAGTATATACCTCTATACACCCTACGCAGTTCACACTTTATTCATACAACTTTAACGTACTAGCACTTTCTACATATCTGTAGATATTCATCAAGTTAGAGCTTACACAAATATAATAAAAATGCGCCGCAAACCCGATTGTCTAGGCTTACATCTTTGCCAGTATTTCAGTATTTTTAACATGAATTTTAGGTCAATTGCTTATTTCAGGAAGATGTAAGCCCATGAAAAAATATTTCGTCTCAATCAGTTTAATTTTATGTTCGTTTACAACTTTTGCTGCCATGAACTGCGAAGGTGAAATTAAAAACCAAAGTATTCGTGAAGATATTAAAGTCAAAAAAAATTGTCAGCTTGAAGGTTTAATTGTTCATGGCAATGTTATTTTAGAAAATGGTGCAAGTGTTGAACTGCATGACAACCACATCAAAGGCAATATTGAATCGAATAAAAACTTTACCAAGATCATTGCCAATCATAACAATATCAGTGGCAATGTCGATTTTACAACTGGGAAAAACATCCAACTCATCAATAACCAAATTTCAGGCGACCTCAAATTAAAGAAAAATAATGGCAATATTGTTCTAAATAATAATGAAATCGCAGGTAATTTGATTTGTCTTGAAAATGCTTTTTCAATTAATGGCAGCAACAACCAAGTCAAAGGCAATAAATCAGAACAATGCCGTAGTTTTTAACTCCCCCGACATCAAAAAGTGAGAATGACGCTTATGGCATTTCTCTGAACTGGCATTATTTTTATCAAATTAGTTGATAACGAAATGAAAAAAATATGAGATAAAACATTATTTTTTAACAATTCTGCAATACTCCACGCCCCGAATTTATCTTAATTTCAAAAGAGATAAACCTTTAACTGCAGTATGACTATAACAACGCAATAAGGGGGTGGCTTATGACAACAACTGTGGTAACTTCTTGGAAATACAGTTCTTCTTCACGTTACTTAAAAATATTTTATGCGAATGGCTCTGGGGACCTATTTTATCCAGTTTCACCTTTTATTTATGATAATTTACTTCGATGTAGTGATAAAACGGCATTTGTCCACAAATATTTAGAATATGATCTACATTTTTCACGCGTAAGCTTACAGGGTTAAACCGCTACGAGCTTGGTGCTATAGCAACAATATTTTTATTAATTAAAAAACATTTTCAATCAAATCAGGGCTGAATGCCCTGATTTCTAGTTGCGCCAAGTCACCATAAAGAGCCCTGCGCCCACATTTAATATCGTATTGATAAAACGGTCATCCGCTTCAACACGTTGGATAAATTCAGCGACCTCATTGGCATGTGACAGCACATTATCCACGATTAACACGCCACTTTGAACTTGTATCAATTCAGCTAAATATGGCCAATACGCGATATACGCATCACGTTCTGCATCCAATAAAATGAAGTCATAACGCTGATTTAACTGCTGTAAAAAATGCAGCGCATCGCCATGATGAAATTCAATGTATTCGGATAAAGCTAAATTTTCCGCATGCTGTTTAGCTTGTTCGATACGCGCTGCATCAATTTCAATGGTTTCGACTCGCCCTTGTGTAGACTGGGCAGCATCTGCCAACCACAGCGTGGAATAGCCTGTAGATGTTCCAATTTCCAAGATCTGTTTGGCTTGTTTTAAGCGAATTTGCATAGCCAAAAACTGTGCAGACTCAGGCTCAATATTTCGGTAACGCGCAAGTCGGTGATTTTGCGCAGCATCGTGAGCACTAAAGTCTGCATAGAGTTGTTGCATATAGTTTTTAAAATTTGCATCCATGCTCATGATTCTGTCCTTTTGTTATTTCTTTCATATTTAAAGATTAAAGTACTAAATATCTGCTCAGTGGGTTTCTTGGATCAGTTTAAAACGTGGAATTACTTCACCATCAATTTCAACGGTTTCCATAAACATCTCTAAGGGTCTGACCCACATTGAATAGTCGTCATACAAGCACTGATAGACCACAACTTTTTCACGCGTTTCACTATGTGTTGCAACATGAAAAACTTGATACAACTGACCTTTATAATGCTGATAAATTCCCTGTTTAATCTGCATGCCATTTCCCTAAAAAGTTCTCAATACAATAGCGTTGACTCTAACATTCTCTCGCTCAAAGCGCGATGAATTCGTTTATTTTTCCACTATTTAACTTGTATTTCTCGATAATGGCCCAATATTGACTGCATTCACATCGGTATATTCTTATGATTTAGAAAGAAATTTAATCAATTGATTTGTAAAACCGATTAATTTTATAAAAACAAACCGTTTCACCTATTTAATGGTTTGTTCTATCATTCTCCCATCAAATAAATTTACTCCTCTGGAGACGTTAGCAATGTTAGATCAAAATACTTCTGCTCAATTAAAAACCTTACTTGAACGCCTTGAAGGCCCGATTGAAATCGTCGCGACTTTAAACGGCACGGACAAATCAGACAAAATTAAAGAATTGGTGACTGAAGTTGCCGCTTTATCTGATTTAGTGACTGCACGTTTTGACGGTAACAACAGCCGTGCGCCAAGCTTTGGTATTGCAAAAGCAGGTGAAACTCCACGCGTATTCTTCGCAGGTCTACCAATGGGCCACGAGTTCACGTCTTTGATCTTGGCATTGTTACAAACCTCTGGTTATGCACCGAAAGTCTCTGACGAAGTACTGAACACCATCAAAGGTCTAGGTCTTAAAACTGACTTTGATGTGTTTGTTTCTCTAAGCTGCCATAACTGTCCTGACGTGGTTCAAGCCTTGAACCTGATTGCGATCTACAACCCAGGCACAACTGCAACCATGATTGATGGTGCTTTCTTCCAAGACGAAGTGGAAGAACGCAAAATCATGGCTGTACCGATGGTATTCCAAGACGGCAATCACATCGGTCAAGGTCGTATGACTTTGGAAGAAATCATTGCCAAATTAGACACCAACTCTGCCGCAAAAGATGCTGAAAAGCTAAATGCCAAAGACGCCTTTGATGTCCTTGTGATTGGTGGTGGCCCTGCGGGTAATACCTCAGCAATCTATGCTGCACGTAAAGGCATTAAAACCGGTATCGTGGCTGAACGCATGGGCGGTCAGGTCATGGATACCATGGACATCGAAAACTTCACGTCGATTCAAAAGACTCAAGGTCCTAAGTTTGCTGCTGAAATGGAAGCACATGTACGTGAGTACGGTGTGGACATCATGAACTTGCAACGTGTATCTGACATCAAAGGTGCAGATGAAACAGCCAATGGCTTGGTTGAAGTGACTTTAGAGAATGGTGCAAAACTTGAATCTAAAACAGTGATTCTTTCAACAGGTGCACGCTGGAGAGAAATGAACGTTCCGGGTGAACAAGAATACCGTACTCGTGGTGTTGCATACTGTCCACACTGTGACGGTCCATTGTTTAAAGGTAAACGTGTTGCAGTGATCGGTGGTGGTAACTCAGGTGTCGAAGCGGCGATTGACCTTGCAGGTATTGTGGAACATGTAACGCTAGTTGAGTTTGATACTAAGCTTCGTGCTGACCAAGTCCTTCAAGACAAGTTAAACAGCTTACCGAATACCACTGTGATCATGAATGCATTGTCTACAGAAGTGGTCGGTGATGGTTCACAAGTGACTGCATTGAACTACAAAGACCGTGCAACTGATGAAATCAAAACGATTGAATTGGCTGGTATCTTTGTACAAATCGGTTTGTTACCAAACACTGATTTCTTAAAAGAAACAGCAGTTGAACTTTCAAACCGTGGTGAGATCGTAATTAACGAGCGTAACGAAACCAATGTAAAAGGTGTATTTGCTGCAGGTGACTGTACAACAGTACCGTACAAACAAATCATCATTGCGACAGGTGAAGGCGCGAAAGCATCATTGTCTGCTTTTGATTACATCATCCGTTCTGGTCAATAATTCAGTTTAAACAGAACAGCAAAAGCCAGTTTTCGAACTGGCTTTTTTTATGACTGAAAATTCATCTCTTGTTTCATTTATAAATTATTAATAAAACAAATATTTAACTCTCTGACGCTTTTCACTTACACAATAATGAGCAAAACAAACCGTTTAAAACTTGTACAGCAGCTTATTTGCACATTAAGATAAAACAATCATCACGGATTGATGGTTGACAATAACAACAAGAATGTTGGTCAAATTCGACTAAATGGAGAATAGCAATGCACTATCAATATCACTGTGCTTGTTGCAATAAAGTATTGGCTTCAAGCGATAAAGAATGTTCCGAATGTGGCTCGCATAATATCCGTAGCCCATATGGCTTTTGGATATTTTGCATACTCAGTTGTTTGGCTGTTGCCATTCTATTTAAGAGTGTTCAAGTGTATTTGCAACAGCACGATACTGAAGCGACAACCCAACTCAACATCTTTGAAGTACTCAAGCAAGATGGTAAAAATTAAGCTTTTTTTACAACAGCCAAATACAGCCCTATGAACAAGCTGGCAATGTGTAAAATTTTAGCTAAGCTGAATTTAAGCACCGTTATCGGGTCGCGTTAAAGTCATTCAAAGAGATAAGTTAAAATGATGAAAGCCTGAATGATTTCAGGCTTTTTTATGCGCTAGCATCGCCCTGCTCACTTATCTTCACGAGGAAAATTCTTTAAACTATGGCAATAGCAATGAGGTTCTATAGACGATGGTGCAGTTAATCAAAAAAGGCGGTTTGCGTGAACGCGCCAATCGTAGCCGATCATACAAAGGCTCTGAAAATACCGAAACTACCCTCAAGCCGAACCGTTATCGTGATCATGCTGAAACTACCGATGTTGCACAAGATCCATCAAATACAGCACCATCCAAAGACCAAGATCAAACCAATCCAGAGCAATAAAATTAGCACATAAAAAAGCCAAGTTCTAATACTTGGCTTTTGCTTTACTGACAGCAATTTATTCGCTGCTCTTATAGATTGAACATTCTAATTGCGTCGAACCACAGCCAAATCGCAAAAATTAAAAATAACGCCCCTGAGACCAGATCAATATAACTACCCGAACGTTGGTAGAGTGCTTTAATTTTAGGCAAAGACATAATCATCATAAACAGACTAAACACAATAAAAGTTTGAATCGGAATGATGACAGCAAGCTGTGCTTTTAGGTTACTACTGGCTGATGAACTCAACGCCAGTGAGAACACACTACTAAAATAGATCAGTGTTTTCGGATTGGCTAAATTCGTAAATAAACCTAATAAGAAATAATTTTCAGTATTCTGCTGACTTAAGGCCTGCCCATCTTCTAAATTGGCTGTTTGATTTAAACTTTTTAGCCCGCCACTAAACATCGCCCAACCCATTTTCGCCAAGAAAAATCCACCAACAGCCATTAAAACTTGTTGTATCCATGGAAATTGCTCAACCAGAACCGTAAAGCCCAATAAGGTTAAAACGACCCACACCACAATCCCGACAGAGATCCCCGCAATAATTTTTAAGGTATTTGCACGCGTTGTTGATGCTGCACTTTTAGCAATTAATAATACATCTGGACCGGGACTCAACTGCGCAACAAAATGAAGCGCACAGATGGTGAATAACAGTGACATGCAAGCTGATTCATTTGAATTAAAACGTGAAGATTATATCGCTTGTTCAATTTTTTTGTTGGCAACACAAGGTTTATTTTTAGGCCGTATCAAAATTTACGCAAAAAAAAGCCGAATACACATTCGGCCTTTCATACTGAGTTAATTATTTTTTATTGACATCTTTCAGTTCAATTTGTTTCGCATCTGGCGTCACTTCACGAGCTTCACCATCAATAACGGATGAATCACGACCTGATTGCTGATTTTGCATATCTTGCATTTGACGCATCATATCTGCAAATGGGTTCTGACCTTGAGCACCGCCCATGCCTCCCATATCGCCCATCATGCCACCCATCATTTTTTCCATCATGGCTTGCTGACGCTTCATCATTGTTTTCATCATGACTGCTTTCATGGCATTTTGTACAGGTGGAATCAAAATAAGTAATGCCATAATATCTGAGATTAGACCCGGTAACAGCAATAAGAAACCAGCCAAAATTTTTGGTAAATTTCCAGTTAAAGCTGGATCATTACTCATTTGACCTGCTTGCATTTGCTGCATTTGAGGCATCAGACCTGATGAATATTTACGGATAATATTCATCCCTATAAAGAAGGCCGCCACGAACCAGAAAAAGACATACCACATGCTGCCGACGAGGTCGCCCACACCGATCCAGACAAACACTTCCAGGATCAAGCCTGCTAAAATCAGAAGAAATAATTTCATGAAAATTAAACAAATCTCAGTAAATTAATTTAAGGTGTTGCGTTCAACTGCTCAATCACTATCAAGCTTTTTTGAAACGCTTATGTAACAATATGGGCATATTTTTATTTTTAAAGGGCAAATAGGGCAAACATGTCATTAATTATCGGTATTGACCCTGGGTCGCGCTTAACTGGTTACGGCATCATCGAAAAGGATGGTTCTAAACTACGTTTTGTCGATGCTGGCACCATTCGTACCGAAACGACAGAAATGCCTGAACGCTTAAAACGTATTTTTGCTGGTATTGATCGCATCGTAAAGTTTCACGGGCCTACTGAAGCTGCGGTTGAACAAGTCTTTATGGCTCAAAACCCTGACTCAGCCCTAAAACTAGGTCAAGCACGTGGCGCTGCTATTGCTGCTTTAACCAATTTAGATTTACAAGTCGCTGAATATACTGCGCGGCAAATCAAACAATCTGTAGTCGGCTATGGTGCTGCAGATAAAGAACAAGTCCAAATGATGGTTATGCGCATTCTGAACCTAAGCATCAAACCCCAGCAGGATGCAGCCGATGCTTTGGCTGCCGCAATTTGTCATGCGCATGCGTCTGGTAGTATGAGTAAAATGGCTGTACTGAATGCCTTAGGTGGTATGGCTCGTGGCCGAAGCCGTGTAAGCACTCGACGTCGGTAAATAAATCGTCAATTCATATAGATCAGTAGTTCAGACAGTTTTCAAAAGCCCACTCAATCTAGTGATCAAATTTAGCGAATCATTTTAAAACCGCTATAGTCTAATTCATGCATTGGAATTTCTTGCTGATCGATTTTAGTCACGTCTGCTCGTAAAGGCCCCACCAGACTGTGTTTCAGTATTTTATGAATGGCATCTTCAGTTCCAATAATAAGCGCTTCAACTTCGCCCGTCGCTAGATTTTTCACATAGCCATTTAAACCAAGTGCAACCGCTTGCTGTTCAAACCAACGACGATAACCAACACCCTGAACTTTACCTTGAATTCGCAATTTAACCGCATGCATTTTAGTCTTCAACTCCTGAATGATTGACCACATGATAAACCGCTTGGGCCATATCCTGCGCTTGCAAACCACGCATCCCCGGCTTCGCCAATACATCACCTGCTAAAGCATGCAGACTTACGATTTCGTGCAGATGAATTTGCTGATGGAATTGTGCTTTTAAACTTGCAATCATCCCTGCAAGCACATCTCCCATACCGCCTGTACCCATTCCTGCATTACCTGCGGCGCAAATCCAAAGTTGATCTTCGAGTATTAAGCTGCCTGCCCCTTTAAGCACCCATTGACCTTGAAATTTTTCTTTTAAATACTGAATTGCTTGTATACGATCTGCTTCAACTTCAGCAGTAGTAATACCCAGTAATTTCGCAGCTTCGCCCGGATGTGGCGTTGCGTAGGTTTGTGCATTCAATTTTTCAGGTGTTTCAGCTAGAAACCACAAGGCATCGGCATCCAAAACAATTTCCAAGGTTGACTGTTGAATCAATGGAAACCATGACTGAAACTGCTGTTGTGCCCAATCGTCACGACCAAGCCCCATGCCAAAGCTAATCGCATCAACATGATCGATCAGTTGCTGAATCGCTTCTGTATTTAAAGCATTGATATCGCGTAGCATAATATTCGGTGCGCGCGCCAAAATAGCGGTGTGATGTCGTGCATCACAAACAACCGTAACCTTACCTGCACCTGCATGGAATGCAGCCTCAGCAGCCATAATCACCGCCCCACCCATTTCAGCATGGCCACCAACAACCAAAACATGGCCATAACTGCCTTTATGACCAAAAGCTTGACGTGCAGGTAAAGTGATTTTCTGTGGCGACAAATACGCAAGTGGCGCTAGTTCTGCATCAGTCGGTATACATGCCATCACCACAACTTCACCTGCATATTCCTTTGCTTGGCCTGTAAATAGCCCTGCTTTTAGACCCAATGCAGTAAAGGTATAATCGGCTTGAAATGCGATGGGTAAAGGCTGCCCTGTATTGGCATGTAAACCGCTTGGAATATCAATCGCAACTTTGAGTCCCGTGCATGCATTTAATCGTTGAATAATGGCTTGCCATTCGCTAGAAAGTTCACGATTGAGCCCTATACCAAATAATGCATCGATATAAACGTCATAGTCACGCTGAAAATCAAAATGTGTATAGATCTTGAGCTTGTGATCTATCGCTTCTTGTACAGCAGAATGTAAATCTTTCGATGCTCCAATTTCAGCGGCGTAAATATCGACTTGAAAGCCTGCTTGCTGTAGGTATTGCGCTGTAAGATATCCATCACCTGCGTTGTTGCCCTGCCCACAACATACTGCAATATTATTTAAATTTTGCTGCTTTAACATTGGAATGAGTTGCTGAGCAATCGACCATGCGACCTGCTGCATCAGACCATAACTGCTATTGTGCTGAGCAAACCAACGCTGCTCCCAAGCTTGAATACTTTGGCTAAGATAAACAGGGCTATGGTAAACTTGCAGACGCATTGTTTTTCCTTGTTATGATTATGGCCGCTTCAACTCCTGCACAAAAAATTCCTGTCGATCAATATGATCCAGAAACCCTAAAAGCATGGATTAAAGCACAAGCCTTAAATTTAGGTTTTTCTGATTGTGTCATCGCAAAGCCAGATGCTCAAGAGGAACTCCCTCGTTTTAAAGAATATTTAGAACGTGGTTATCATGGCGATATGAAATTCCTAGAGGAAAACCTTGAAAAACGTGCCAATCCTGCACTTTTAGTCCCCGGCACCCGCAGTATCATTTGTGTCCGCATGGATTATTTGGTCGAAACCCCAAAACCACGTTATGTTCCTGATGAGCCAAACTCAGCCATCATTGCACGCTATGCACGAGGTCGTGACTACCACAAAGTCATGCGTGGTCGTTTAAAAACCTTGTCGAATATCATCCGTGAAAAAATCGGAGATTTTGAATCTAGACCCTTTGCCGACTCTGCACCAGTGTTTGAAAAATCCTTAGCTGAAAATGCAGGCATGGGCTGGACAGGCAAACACACCTTACTGATCCATAAAAAATCAGGCTCATTTTTTGTATTAGGTGAGCTGTTTACATCACTCGATTTGCCTTTTGATTCGCCGGCAACCAAACATTGTGGTTCATGCACAGCCTGTATTGATATCTGTCCAACTCAGGCCATCGTTGAGCCCTATATGTTAGATGCACGTAAATGCATTGCCTACTTAACCATCGAATACAAAGGCATCATTCCTGAAGAATTACGCCGTGGCATTGGTAACCGTGTGTTTGGCTGTGATGACTGTCAACTTATCTGTCCATGGAATAGCTTTGCGCATAAAACTCAAATTGAGGACTTTTATCCACGTCATGGCCTCGACCAAGTGAGTTTATTAGATCTTTGGCAATGGGATGAAGCCACTTTTTTAAGCTGTACTGAAGGCAGTCCTATCCGACGAACAGGCTATCAAAGCTTTATGCGAAATATCGCGATAGGCTTAGGCAATGCACCATACAGTTCAAATATTGTTCAATCATTAAAAAATTCTCGCGAAAAACATGACGCGATTGTGCAAGTTCATATTGATTGGGCAATTGCAGAACAAAACTCAAAAATGCTTTAAAGACTTTTATTCTCTATTTTCCAGATCCTTACTAAGTTTTCATTTAAGCTAAAACTTAGTGACGTAATCCAAGAAAATTAATTTTTTAGCTCAAAATAAACATTGCAGCGATTGTGCTGTCATTTAGCATAACTTTGTAAGTATCTTAAATATCAAAAGTTCTTTGAAAAAGTCATTTCAATGTATTTTAGCTAAATTTCAATGTTACAAAATAGTCTTGGAAGTCTGCAAATTTTACGTATGATGATCTGCATTAGGCAGAAAATATGGATCATTTATGAGCTACCGAAATGACTGGACACATCCAGAAATACAAGAGTTGTATCAACAACCATTGATGGATTTATTATTCCAAGCACAGACCATTCACCGTGAATATTTCCAAGCCAATCATATTCAAGTCAGCACCTTACTTTCGATTAAAACCGGTAAGTGCCCTGAAGACTGTAAATATTGCTCACAGTCCGCACATTATGACTCTGGATTAGAGGCTGAAAAACGTCTGGCTGTGGAAAAAGTCATCAATGAAGCGAAAGCTGCGCTTGCCTCGGGTTCTTCGCGTTTTTGTATGGGCGCTGCATGGCGCAATCCACATGAACGGGACATGCCCTATGTGTTAGAAATGGTGCGTGAAGTCAAAGCGCTCGGACTTGAAACTTGTATGACCCTTGGCATGCTGAATCAGTCTCAAGCAGAGCGCCTACATGAGGCAGGCTTAGATTATTACAACCATAACCTCGATACCTCTCGTGAGTATTATCCCAATGTCATTAGCACGCGTAGCTATGATGCCCGTTTAACGACGCTAGACTATGTTCGCCAATCTGGAATGAAAATCTGTAGCGGCGGAATTGTGGGCTTAGGTGAAAGCCGTGATGACCGTATCGCCTTTTTGATGGAGTTGGCAACGCTGCCGATTCATCCTGAATCCGTGCCGATCAATCTCCTTGTCCCTATTCAAGGTACCCCACTTGCAGAGGTTGAGAAACTTGATGTGATCGAATGGATTCGCACCATTGCAGTTGCACGGATCATTATGCCAAAAAGCTATATTCGACTCTCTGCAGGTCGTGAATCCCTGAGTGATTCAGAACAAGCTTTGGCATTTATGGCAGGTGCAAATTCACTCTTTTCTGGTGAAAAACTACTGACCACGCCAAATGCAGGCGAAGGCAAAGATCAGCTTTTATTTAGCAAACTCGGTTTAGTGGCTGAACAGCCCAAACCAAATGCTGCACAGCTTTCAACTGATGCCATGCAAATGACTTAAAACCCAAGCCCCGAACATCGGGGCTTAGTTTTATTGAATGATCAGTGGTAGGTTTCAATATGTAATGCAAGAGATGGTGCGAATAAATGAAATGGCTAAATCACCATGAGTATGGAAAATATATCGATTACTTCGCAAAGTTATGTGCTGTTATTAAAATTCCATAGCCTGCATTTAAATAATCCCCTTCACGAATAATGTCTTGACCATTAGCATGTTGAACCACCAATTGCTGCTGAATCACATCATAATGAAAAGATTCAAAGCAATCCTGATGTTGTAATAACCATGCAATGGTATCTGCTATATTGGCATCGACGGTATAACGCTCGGCTTGAAAATCTTTACTCATATCTGCATGAAAACTGTGGATGTGATTCTATTTTAATGATTTCAATATTGACCGGCATTAAAAAAGTGAGCTTTCGCTCACTTTTTTTTCGGCTTAGACTCTGCATTACTTTGTCACACCGCACTTACGACATTCCTTGTGCGAACCGATTTCTTCCATTTGCTCGTATTCGTAAATATGCATGCAAAATAGTTTTCTGAATAATTGAAGCATGTTGTTAAAACTCCCGTTTATTTATTAATGTGCTTCTAAATATTTCGTCCTGAAATATTATGACCATGCCTAAACACGCCATAGCTAATTTATTATCATATTTTTCCAATGAGTCAAATATCTTTACTTTAAAATGACACAATTTCGGATAATCGGTTATTCTTAAGCCTTCCTTATATTCACCTGAGTTATAAGGATTTTTATTAATATCAACATCACAGATATAGATTAATTTTCAGCAAATTTCGCACAAAAAAACTCCCCCTTAGGAGAGTTCTTTCAAATAGATGATCACACGAGTAACGTTATTCACAAGCCCAGATTTAAACGTTCTGACTGGCAAACTTCGCACGTGCAGCATGCAATTTTTTATAGCTATCAATCAGACGTAAATGACGATCTAAACCTTCAAGTTGCATATTGGTTTCAGTTAAACCGTAGAAGCGAAGACTGCCATCCATTGAACCAATCACTGCATCCATACGTTCGTCACCAAACATACGACGGAAATTATGTTCATAGTCATTGAGATCTAAGTCATCGTCCAATTCAACTTCTAAAACCACATTCATACATTGATAGAACAAACCACGTTCGACCGTATTGGTGTTGTATTGAAGGAAAGTTTCAACCAACTCTTTTGCTTCTTCAAACTCTTGTAAGGCAATATAGATCAGTAGTTTGAGCTCAAGTACTGTTAATTGGCCCCATACGGTATTGTCATCAAACTCAATCCCGATGAGCGTCACAATATCCGTGTAATCATCCACCTCAAGCTCTTCTAAGCGCTCAACCAATGACACTAACTCGTCTTCATCTAAACGATGAATGTTTAAAATATCTTCACGGAAGTCCAAAGCTTTGTTGGTGTTATCCCAAACCAAGTCTTCAACCAAATACACTTCAGAATAACCCGGAACCAAAATACGACATGCCGTAGCACCTAGATGCTGGTAGACCGCCATATACGCTTCTTTGCCCATGTCTTCTAGAATCGCAAACATCGCTGCAGCTTCTTCCGCATTGGCATTTTCACCTTCTGCAGTGAAATCCCACTCTACAAAATCATAGTCTGATTGTGCGCTAAAGAATTTCCAAGACACCAAACCACTTGAGTCAATAAAGTGTTCTACAAAGTTATTTGGCTCAGTAACTGCATTCGAGCTAAACGTTGGTTTTGGTAGATCGTTTAGACCTTCAAAGCTTCGGCCTTGTAGAAGCTCGGTTAAGCTACGCTCTAAAGCCACTTCGAGTTTAGGGTGCGCACCAAAAGATGCAAAAACCCCACCAGTACGTGGGTTCATTAAGGTTACGCACATCACAGGGTACTGACCACCAAGTGAAGCATCTTTTACCAATACAGGAAAACCTTGTTCTCCTAAGCCTTGAATACCCGCAACAATACTTGGATATTTGGCTAAAACCTCTTCAGGGACATCTGGTAGAGCCAATTCGCCTTCCAAAATCTCACGTTTTACTGCACGCTCAAAGATTTCAGATAAGCATTGGACCTGCGCTTCTGCCAAGGTATTGCCTGCACTCATCCCGTTTGACAAGTATAAATTTTCAATCAAGTTTGATGGGAAATACACTGTTTCACCGTCGGACTGACGGACAAATGGCAGAGAACAAATACCACGTGCTGTATTTCCTGAATTGGTGTCATATAGATGTGTGCCTAACAACTCATCTTCTGGGTTATAAATTACACGTGTGTAGTCATCCAAAATTTCGACAGGTAACTCGCCTTCTGGGCCGGGTTGGAACCATTTTTCATCTGGATAGTGCACAAAGTCCGCATTGGCAATCTCTTCACCCCAGAACTGGTCGTTATAGAAGAAGTTGCAATTGAGACGTTCAATAAATTCACCCAAAGCCGAGGCTAAGGCACTTTCTTTGGTTGAACCCTTACCATTGGTAAAACACATTGGCGATTGTGCATCACGAATATGTAGTGACCAAACATTCGGTACGATATTACGCCATGATGCAATTTCAATCTTCATGCCTAAACCAGCCAAAATACCTGACATATTGGCAATGGTTTCTTCTAAAGGCAGATCTTTACCCGGAATAAACGTGGTACTGTCTGACGCTAAATTTGGCATAAGTAAAGCTTGTGCATCTGCATCAATGCTTTCTACTTCTTCAATGACAAACTCAGGACCAGTTTGAATCACTTTTTTAACCGTGCAGCGGTCAATTGAACGCAAAATGCCTTGACGGTCCTTTTCAGAAATATCCGCAGGTAGTTCAACTTGAATTTTGAAAATTTGCTTATAGCGGTTTTCAGGATCAACAATATTATTTTGTGATAAGCGAATATTATCTGTCGGAATGTCTCGCGCTGCACAATACACTTTTACAAAATAAGCTGCACATAATGCTGATGACGCTAAGAAGTAGTCGAATGGTCCGGGAGCAGAGCCATCGCCTTTATAGCGAATAGGTTGATCGGCAATTACCGTGAAGTCATCAAATTTGGCTTCTTGTCGAAGGTTATCGAGATAATTAACCTTAATTTCCATGTGGGCACCTAAATATTCTTATGTGTCAGTGCAACACATAAAAATGAAAACATAAGCCGAATAACTGTAGGACATTGACTTAAAAATGTGAGGCCAGTACCAATCTAAGCGCTGTTGGGCACGGTACTGACAAGAATGGGCATTATTATAAGGTTATTTTGACTGTTTGATAACTTTTGTCGTGATTTACATCACTATAGGATTCGACACTTTGTGCATTTTGGTCGAATCCAAGCTCAACTGTTGCAACTACAGCCAATTTGTTGTGTTAGTGTGCAGCCGTGAAGAAAAAGGCTTGTCTTTTAAAAAAATCTTCGCTAGTATGCTTTGCGTCTGAACTTGTTGATAAATAACACATTCAGAATATAGGGCCTATAGCTCAGTTGGTTAGAGCAGCGGACTCATAATCCGTTGGTCCACAGTTCAAGTCTGTGTGGGCCCACCATATAAAACAACCCCTTACGTGTACTAATCGTAAGGGGTTTTTTAATGTTAAAAACTAAATAAAGTCAGTCTAAGCCTTTAAAAGATATGGCAGATAACCTATAGATAAGTACAAAACTTCAAGCCAGCTTGAGTAAGCCACGATTGCTTAATACGAGAAGTAGGTTATAAAAAAATACATTCAAGAAAAATGTAAAAGCTTAAGTTCTAAATACCCGTAAATTAAGTCACGATTTGTTATACTTAAAAGATATTATTTTATTCATTATAAGCAAATGTTTTTTGATTCATGACTTTTAGAAATACTACATATTTCGCATTTTAAAAGCGCAAAAATTAAGACTCAACCTGTTCAGGCTTTCTTAAGTCCAAATAAAACTCAATAATTGACCAAATAACAATCAAAGCAAACATAGCAACAGCGAATAACACAGCAGTTAAATAAATCATGCTTGAGTTCTCCGTTAGAAAACGAGTTAAGACCAACAGGTTAAAAGTTTTAACCTACGACAAAAGTCTAATAAGAATTTCTGACGGTGCCTAGCCATATTTAGCAAATTTTTAAGAGTATTTTTATCTATGATGATAGCTTTGCTATATAAAATTTAACCGATTTATTGCTAAAAAGTATAATTCTTCAATCCCCCCTTCTTATTCCGATTTGAAATATATGCATAATTCAGATCAAAGCTCACTTAAATCCTCTTGACTGATGATCCAAACAAGCAGAAATTACACCTTTTTAAAATCACCGTACCACCGACTATGTTGAAAAAGTTTATTGGCGAATCTGCATTTAAATTGGCAGGCTGGAAATACCACGTAGAGCCTGATGTTTTAGAAAATAAACAAGTGATCGTCGGCTTTGAACACACCTCAATGATGGATGCTGTTCTTTCACTGGCCCTTTGCCAAATTTACGACATTAAAATTCACACGCTGATTAAAAAAGAACTCTTTAAAGGTCCATTTAAACCTGTTCTTGAAGCGATTGGCGGTATTCCTGTAGACCGTAAAGCCAATAAAGACATCGTGACTCAAATGGTTGAGCATTTTGAAGCCAATGAAAAATTTAATTTAGTCATTGCTCCAGAAGCGACACGAGCAGAACGTGGTGAAGCACGAAAACCGATTCGCACAGGCTTTTGGTATATCGCTAAAGCTGCAGGTGTGCCAATTGTATTAATGTATGCCAACTCAAAAACCAAACAAGGCGGTATTTTCGGTAAGATTTACCCAACTGACCTCGATCACGATTTAGCTTTAATTAAGCAGCTCTATAAAGATAAAGTAGGTTTAGACATCGTGATCCTAGAACCTAAAAATAAAGACTAAGTGCCATTCACGTTTTTTTAAGATATACGTACTTAAAGATATAAATGTATCGTGCTCCATGCATTGTACATTTATATCTTCCTTTTATAACAAGATCACCTCGCTCCTTTCAGCCCAATTCTCATCATAAGAAAAATTACAGTACGAGCGTTTAGACATTTCGCATTATTTTCTCAAATTTGGATATTTTTTTTTCAACTACTCAATTCCTGAAATCCAGTACTTTCACACAAAAAAGCCATTATGGTAGAATTTGCTCAATTTGATAGGCATAAGGCCAATCTACAAGGAGCATATTTCGCATGGCGGGTCATTCCAAGTGGGCTAATACTAAGCATCGTAAAGCAAAACAAGATGCGAGCCGCGCTAAAGTATTCACAAAATTTATCCGTGAAATCGTGACAGCTGCACGTTTAGGCGGCGGTGATGTAGCGTCTAACCCACGTTTACGTGCTGTTGTTGAAAAAGCATTAGTTGCAAACATGACACGTGACACCATTAACCGTGCAATCCAACGTGGTGTAGGCGGTGAAGAAAATGCTGATCTAAAAGAAGTCACTTACGAAGGTTATGGCGTTGGTGGTGTTGCTGTCATCATTGAAACAATGACTGACAACTTGAACCGTACTGTTCCTGACGTTCGTCACTGTTTCTCTAAAACTGATGGTAATTTAGGTACTGCAGGTTCAGTGGCTTATATGTTTACCAAACGTGGTGAGATTACTTTTGAAGATGTTTCTTTAGAAGATCAAATCATGGACATCGCTTTAGAAGCGGGTGCTGAAGACATCGAAGTGGACGAAGAAGAAATTTTAGTTATCACTACACCGGAAACTTTCGGTGAAGTTCAGGATGCGCTAGCAGCAGCAGGTTTAAAATCTGATAACGCCGAAGTGGTGATGAACCCTTCAACTAAAGCGTTAATTTCAGATATCGAACAAGCGAAAAAAATCATCAAAATGATTGATATGTTTGAAGATCTTGACGACGTTCAAAACGTATATACCAACGTTGAATTCACCGATGAAGTAATGGCTGAGTTAGAAGCTCTATAATTCAATCGAGTGAAGTATAAAACGCACCCTTCGGTGCGTTTTTTATTGCCTAGCTTTCAACTGTTTGAGTTTATATATGAGGGCTGCATTTAAACCTTATTTAATAAGCCATTACAGTTAAAAACATTATATTGTTTAATTACAAAGCTCGAATGTAATGCAACTACGTGTTCAATTTTACCAATGCGCTTGAGTAAAATTTCACTATAGTTTTCCATATCCCGTGCAACGACTTCCACAATAAAATCGGCAGACTGCCCTGTCACCAAAAATGCATTAATGACTTCTGGAATACTTTCTAATGCTTCTAAAAATTTAGCAAAAGTATCTGTATCATGTTTGCTTAAGGACACCTGTAGCAGCACATGCAAACTAAAGCCCAATTTTTGATAATTAATTTCACGTTTTAGACCACTGATAATATTGTGATCAATCAATTGTTTGATCCGACGATGAACTGAACTGACCGATAAATTTACCCGCTCTGACAGTTCATTTAAATTGACATCTTCATGGGTCAAAATTTCTAAAATTTGTTTATCAAAACGGTCTAGTTCCATCAGTCTACTCCAGCCATTTTTGAAAACAGTGCTGATGATCCCAATTCATCAAACGCCTGTTGTCATTTTCAATGTTATTTTAAGTTTTAAAATCAGCATTTATGTGCAAGTTTTCTCATGTATAGCATGATTTATTAAAAATAATAAAGCTCATACACATTATGAACATAATAATTTGCATAAATATCGTGTTTAAATGAATGTTTTTTCATCAAAGTTTAGTTTTTATATTCTAAATAACGTCTTTAGACAACCTACCAATAAAGCTTCAAAATGCATTCCATTGATCTGAATAAATCAATTTCAGATAAAAGGGAAAGATATTTTATTTATATTTTTCAATTTTTTATTTTTACTTTATTTTTCAATGTGCGTTCTATGTCACATTTCTTTTTTTTCACTTATTTACTTGGTTTGGTAATTACATTAAAAAATAGCGGCGGTTCATAAATATACAAAAAAATAAAAACGGAAGAATAAACATGGCAATTAAATCACTGAGTTCACTCAGCTCAAAATTAAGTTCTGTACTAAGTCCTTCCCTACAGCTCAGTACAATTAGCAGCACGGTCAGTAACCTACTTAGCCCGCTTAAACCTACAACCAATATCACGGATACGCTGACAGGATTATTGGGTAATTTAGGTGGCACAAAATCTTTTGATTTTAGCCCACTGACTAAATCGCTTCCGCAAGTGATTAGCACGATTCAAAGTCTTATATCCAATAACGGTTCAAATTCGGATGCACTCAAGACTTTGATGACAACACTGCAACCGCTCCTACAAAATTTAGGTGGCAACGCTGGCTCAACAGAGATGAATCAGTTGGTTCAATCCTTACCTACCATTGTCAACAGCTTGCAAAGTTTACTGAGTAGCACCAATAATCAAGCCAATCTTCCTGACAATATTAGCAGTGCTGTAAATGCCATCAAACCATTGCTTGCTATGCTTGGAAGCGCAACTGGGTCAACGGATTCAACGCAAATTATCAATACACTCAGCCAAGTTTTAGAATATGCGCAACCCATTATTCAGATGATTGGGAGCTCGTCTTCTGGAAACATCGACTTTGGGCAAATTGCACAAGGTGCAACGACTGCCCTCCTACCTTTATTAGCTTCAATCAATAAAGACAACTCAACTATTGATATGGAACAGTTGAGTCATGCTTTACCGACAGTGATTGGAAGTGTGACCAATCTAGTGACCGCCATTTCATCAGCCAACCAAGGGAATGTCCCTGAGACCATTTCAGGGGTGATCAAAGGACTTAATCCGCTGTTAGATTTACTGGCAAAAAGCGATGTCATCGATACGGATCAGGCTCAAACCGTCAAAGCGATTTATGATGTATTAAATAGCGTGAGCACCATTTTGGATGTGGTCAACAATCCATCCTTACTGACGCTTTCAACTGATTTAAATCAAGTGATTAATTCGTTGAAACCAGTCATTGCTCTGATGGACAGTAATGGTGAAGCGACTCAGTTCCTCGATCAACTGACCATTCCAGATCTTGGCGATTTACTTGGCAATCTTGCTCCTGAAAAAATTGATCTGGGTTCTATCACGGATCAGTTCAACCAATTGACTGAAAACCTCACGGGCCAATTACCGAATATTAATGACCTATTGGAAAATTTAGGTTCTGCTCAAGGTGATTCTGATATCTCCACCATCATCCCAAGTATTAAGGATGCGCTAGGCAATATCTTCTACCCAGTTATGCCGCTCAATACTTTACAAGCCGATAGTATCAGTCCAGTGTTGAATATTATGGATATTCAACAACAAAGCTATATTTAAGGATTGAAAGTCTAATAAAAAAAGTGCGCCATTAGGCGCGCTTTTTTAAAGCAGTATGACGCAAAGTTTTCATTTAAAGGGCTTATACACCACGCCAATCTACCCGTGCATTACGTTCTGTTTGGTATATGCGTTGAACATATTGACCTAAAGGCAAATCGCTCAAATAGGCTTTGTAAGCTTTAAACTCTTCTGACAAGGTTTCGCCATGCTCTTTTTCCCACGGCGTTCCGACAATCTCTAATATCGGCGCCAACATTGAACACACCGCAATATCAGCCAAACCTAATCGGTCGCCTACAAAATAACGCCCACCTTGTTCGATCAGACGTTGATTTAAATCAATCACAATTTCATCCAATCGTTCACGAGATGCCGCAACCTTATCCGTATCTAATTGATAACCTTTAGAAACCAGTGCTTTTATAATGGGCTTTGAATATTTCTCAAACTGACGTAAATAGCCCTTTTCACCAATTAAAATATCAAGTGATTCTTCACTTTCATTTAATACATGTGCCAACCCCCAACGGCGCACATGTTGGCCTAACTCAATGGAGAGTTCATTAATTTCTAAAGCGTCTTCACGCAGTTTGACATCTGGACGGATCAGACTATGTTCGGGGTAGGTCGCATCCAAGTAAAAGGCGATTTGAGTTGAATCTGCAACCCAATGATCTTGATCACGTAAAATCGGTAATTTGTTTTGCCCTGTTTTAAGCTGTGCAAATGCACGATGTACACCCGGCATTAAATTATGAGCCACATAATCCAACTCTTTATGATCGAGTAACCAGCGCGCCTTTTCACAAAAATGTGAGAGTGGAAACTGGTAGAGAGTTCGCATAAATGCTCCAAGTTTTTGTTGTAACTGTAGTTTATAAAACCCAGTAATTTTATAGGGATACTTTAGTCACTGTGTTATTGAAACACAATGTCATTTTTGCACCTATTCTGCATCTGTAGTGCAACTCAAGCATTATTCAGACGTGAATTCATCTCTATCTCTGCGCGATTCAATAAGATATACATTCTCCTGCCCATATCACCTGACTTTATTATGGCTTTCATGTAAAATCATCCACAATTTTTTTATAATACTTTGTGAGTTATTTCATGGGTTTTAACTGTGGTATTGTCGGCCTGCCGAACGTTGGTAAATCAACGCTTTTCAACGCATTAACCAAAGCTGCGATTGCTGCTGAAAACTTCCCATTCTGTACAATTGAGCCAAATACTGGGATTGTACCTGTACCTGACCCACGTATGGATAAACTTGCTGAAATTGTAAACCCACAACGTGTTGTCCCAACCACGATGGAATTTGTGGATATCGCAGGTCTCGTTGCTGGTGCATCTAAAGGTGAAGGCCTTGGTAACCAATTCTTAGCCAACATTCGTGAAACGGATGCTATTGCACATGTTGTACGTTGTTTTGAAGACGAGAATGTCATTCACGTAAATGGCAAAATTGACCCACTTGACGATATCGCAACAATCAACACTGAACTTGCACTTGCTGACTTAGAAGCTGTTTCTAAAGCAATTACACGTCTAGCAAAATCTGCAAAAGGTGGCGATAAAGAAGCGATTGCGACCAAAGCTGTTTTAGACAAAATCTTACCTTTACTGGATGAAGGTAAACCTGCGCGTGCAGCTGACCTTGATGAAGATGAACGTAAATTGGTGCGTGGTTATGGCTTCTTAACCCTTAAACCAACCATGTATATTGCCAACGTTGCAGAAGATGGTTTCGAAAATAACCCTCACTTAGAAGCAGTACAAAAATTAGCTGCTGAAGAAAATGCGATTGTGGTTCCACTTTGCAACCAAATCGAAGCAGAAATTTCATTACTTGAAGACGAAGACCGTGCGGAATTCCTTGAAGCTTTAGGCATGGAAGAACCTGGTCTAAACGTAGTTATTCGTGCAGGTTATGGCTTACTCGGCCTTCAAACATACTTCACAGCTGGTGTACAAGAAGTTCGTGCTTGGACAGTAAAAATTGGTGCAACTGCACCTCAAGCTGCAGGTGTGATTCACACTGACTTCGAAAAAGGCTTTATTCGTGCTGAATGTGTTGCCTACAACGACTTCGTTCAATACAATGGTGAAGCTGGCGCTAAAGAAGCAGGTAAATGGCGTTTAGAAGGTAAAACATACATCGTTCAAGATGGCGATGTTTTACACTTCCGTTTTAACGTATAAAACAGCACCCATAAGAAGCCAGCAATTTGCTGGCTTCTTTAATTTTAGGCAAATGATGAAGCCAAAAAATAAGCATATTTAAAAACTTAAAACCTGCTTAAAAACAAAATTATATCGACACGAATACATGATTTGGTTGCTGAGTCACCACAGTGCAACGACTTAAATCTCTACCGTTCTGCTATAAATTTACCCATAGGCACTAATGCCTATTTTCATAGAACAATAGCAATGAAAAAAATCAGCACAATTCTAACAGCAGGTATCTTTACAATGCTTAGTGCAACTGCGTTTGCATGTCCACAAGGCACCACACTTACAGGTGGTACAGGTGCAAACCATAAAGGTGGTACTTGTGTTTCCATTGCTAAAGATGCAAAACATCAGGAACGTACTGCTACACATGCAGCACAAGCTGCGCAGCATGATGCAAAAGTCGCTCGACACGATGCAAAACAAGCCAGCCAATTGGCTCAGAGCAAAGTGAAACATAATCAAAAATTAGCAAAACATGATGCAGCTCAAGCACAGCATCTTGCAACACAAGCAAAATCAGAAGCTAAAACTTCAGCCCATGCTGCCAAAGCTGCAAATACTGACGCAAAAGCAAAAATCGCTGCACAAAAGGTCGCAGCGGAACAACATAAAGTTGCTGTGAAATCCTAAACAGTTGAGAATCAACACATCGCAAAAAAAGCCGGAATTATCCGGCTTTTTTATTCAACTCATTTATGGTTGAGCAATATGTAATGCTTTTGCATCCATCTCTGCACGCTGTCTTCTTGCTTCTGTCAACATGCGTTGTTCAAGCTCTTTACGAAAGCCGAGTAGAAACACAAATTCTGCTAGGACAAATAAAGGCCCTATTGCCAAGCCAATAACATCATCCATAAACGCAGGCTTTTTCTTTTCATAATAATGACCGATAAATTGGATGATCCAACCCACAACAAAGATCCCCACACTCCAGATCAACCATGACATGAGGCTCATCTTTGCGATCATCAAGGCTAAGGGATACGTAACCGCAAACACCAAAAGCATAATCAAACCGAAAATTTTATCTAAACTCAGGTAATAAATGACACTGGCAATAATCAACAACAATGCAAGGGTCAGTTCAAAACCTGAAATCATTAGCCCTACTCGTGCTGTTAGGCACATAATCGAAAACACAATAAGCGGAATACCCACAAAATGCGTCAGCACATTTTTTCGATCTAAATGATATGCTGCATACTGGCTTAGCAGTCTTTCAAGTTTGCTCATTAACTTACTCCTTGTTCATTTACTCATTTCACTATATAAAAAATGCATCAATAAAGTTGTCAGCTAATAGACAAGTTGGACCAAAAAATAAGGATATGCTGTGCTGGACGCTCAATATGTGCATCAACTCAATAAAAATGTATGGTATTCAGGCTTAAATCTTTCCTTCCAAGACTTTATCTGCCGCCATGCCCTGACCTTAGCTTTCGAAAAAGACGCACGTGTTTTTTTATCAGGACAGCGTTTTAATGGTATGTATGCGGTCTTAGAAGGCGCAGTTCGCTTAGGCTATATTGATATTCATGGCAAAGAAGCGATTGCCGCCATTGCTGAGCCGATTATGTGGTTTGGCGAAATATCCTTGGTTGACCAATTACCACGTTCTCACGATGCCATCTGTACCAAAAAGTCCACCTTATTACACTTACCGGCTCAAGCAATTCAGCAATTATTACAACAACACCCTGAGTTTTGGTTTCATATTGCCCAGCTCACCAGTCAAAAACTTCGCTATGCCTTTATGGAACTCATAGCCTTACAAACGCAAAGTTTAAGTCAACGTCTCGCACAGCGTCTGCTGTTTATTTTAAATGGATATGGAAATCATTTGGAAATTGAGCAACACACCATACATATCTCGCAGGAACAACTTGCGCAACTGATGAATTGCTCAAGACAATCAGTCAATCAGGAGCTTCAGCAATTGGAAAAAATGCAGGTCCTTCGTGTTGCGTTTAAACAAATTGAAATTTTAGATCTAGCGGAGTTACATCAGATTGCTCATGCACTTCCTGTGCATGATGTCTGACATTTGTGATTTAAATAAGTGCATTTAATTGCACCAGAATGATTCTTTATAGTTATTTTGCTTTTATTTGTAGCACTTCGCTTTATTGAGTTTTGATCAAGACAATAATTTGCAAACATTTACACTGTCAAAACCATTTGTACATGCTGCAACTTCTTGAGTTGATGCTTCTGATTTGTCTTCAGTCGCTGCTTGTGCATTGAGCGCTGTAGTCAAAACAGCCAAAACCGATAACATCATTAATGTTTTTTTCATTTTAATCACCTATTCAACGTCTTTAATTTAATTTACATACTTCATCTTATACGCAGTTATTTTTACACAATTTATCAAATAATGATAATTTTAATTTTTTATTACATTATTCATACTTTGTATTATTAATATTTTAAAGATATTAATTAAAGAGAAAGTCAGACGACTAGCGTTCTATAATGGGGAGTTTTTAACAATAAATTTTTCTCAAAAGATATTTTTACAATTCATTATCAATGCTTTATCTATTTAAATTCAAAAAATAAACATGTAAATTTGAAACTAAGCTCAACACAAAGACAGCAGTCTGATTTATTTTTTATATGAAATAGCAATGTTTTTAGGAGAATTTTCCAATCCTCTATTATAGATTTATTCTTGTTTTTTGATATTTTCCAAAAAAAAGCAGTGAAAATTCACTGCTTTGATCGAGTTAAACGCCTACTTTTTTCGGATCGGTATTTCCGAGTTCAGGGTTTTCAATCGCACCTTTGCATTGATTTTTATCACGCTCATAATCTGCTTGCTTTTGTGCAACAGTCGAACTCTGATCAATACTTTCACGTGCCCAAATTTCCAGACTTGTCAAAGCCTTACGACACAGTGCATATTTACCTTCAGTCACAGAATCGGTCATTTTGACATTGATACGCCATTCGGTACTCAATTTACGTGCTGGAACACGAACTTTCTCTTCCATCTGATCGACTTGCTTTGCATAAACAATCGGATCCGCTTCATTGATAAACGCCCAAGCTTTGGCAGCATACTCCGTTGCATCATTGGTTAATTTGGGTGCTGCTTTAATTTCGACTTGAGCTTGTTCAGCTCCATCATTACCACAGGCCTGCAACAACACCGTGCTGCTCAATAATGAAACAATCAGTATCCCACGCATCTTTAACCTCTGCATATCCGGCTCATTTCAGCAAACATATTCGGCAATATGCTAGTGAATTCGCGTACAATACTCAATCATCATTTGACCTGTTGTTCAACTCTTTCAAAGGTGTGTCGTGTCTGAGCACAAACTTCCTACAGTTCAGCCTGCGGGTTTTTGGCAAGGTGCTAAAGATAGTCAAGCCATTATCTTTACCTATCTTCCTGTTTCTTTTGCATTTGGGGTTTCTGCAACTCAATTTGGTTTCACTGCTTGGGAAGCCTTATTTTTATCTTGCTCTATGTATGCAGGTGCCAGTCAGTTTCTCGTCGTTGCGTTACTGGGAAGTGGAACATCTATTTGGATGACTGCTCTTACTGTAATTGCCCTCGATATCCGCCATTTACTCTATGGCCCTGCCTTACAAAACCTGATTCAAGACCGACTCAATTTAAAGAAAACTGCAGTTTGGGCTTGGGGTTTAACTGACGAAGTTTTCGCATCAGGTATGATCAAACTGTCGCAACGTCGTCAAGAATGGTCAGAATCTTGGATGTTAGGACTCAGCTTATTTAGTTGGCTGTCTTGGGCAACAGGATCATTTTTAGGCGGTTTATTTGCCGATCAAGTCAGCAACCTTCCACAATTTTTACAAGCCGCACTCGATTTCCTACTGCCTGCATTGTTTTTAAGCTTTTTACTTGCAGCATTTGAGAAAAAACATACATTTGTGGTCACGGTTACAATTATTGTTTCTGCGATTGCTTGCTACTTTATCGACTTGTCTGCCGCGATTTTTATCGGTATTTCTTCTGGTATTTTTGCCGGTTTATTCAAACATTATGTCTTAAAGAAACCTAATCCTGAACATATGGGTGAAGCATCATGAATCTAGAAATCATCTTGGTCGGGATCTTGGTCGGGATTGCGAATTTTGCATCACGGTTTGGGCCATTTTTTGTAATTCAGAAATTTCAGCAAGGTTCACAGCAGCGTGGTTCTTTATGGCTCAAAATCGCTTTGGGCTCGATTGGCATTGCCGCAATTAGTTCAATGTTGGTGGTTGCAACCTTACCACCTTTGCTTGAGACACCAAATAAAAGCTTTGCCATGTTGGTTGGTTTTGCTGTGCTTTCAGGCTTGTATTTCAAGTTTAAAAAAATTGTCCCTGCTACACTGACTGCGGCACTGACTTACGGCTTAGTCTATACCTATATACCTTTTCACCTCTAAAGCTAAGTCAGCGACAATCCAAATCTCCCTCAAGCACAAGCTTCCTCAGCCTGTGCTTTTTAATTAGCAATATTTATGAGATAGTCAACACATAACACAAAAAATCTTGAGAAAACCAATAGATGGCAAAGCACCATTTTATTCAAGGCAAAATTTATATTCATTCTAGACAACCATCTGAATTAAGCTGGGGACTGCAAAAACCCATCGAAAGTACATATTTTCAATGCTTCATTCAAAGCCAGCTGTTCAGTGATAATTTCTGCGCTGTACATTACCAACCTGCAGATTAGATCCGCGCCATTTATATAGAGAAAAATCAGCAACAAAAGATTGTGGGCTTATACAACTGCACACAGCAGATTCTGCACTTACATCAACGTCGCCTGATGTTTTCACACATCTCAATGCCCCGCCTGTTCAACAATTTTCTGCAGCTATCCGGTTTTTTATTGATTTTTCTACTGTGTATTTTCAGCCTCAGTTCATGGCTCAATTCATCATTTCACCTTCTATCGGGGGCTGCAGACGCGCTCTATTTCACTGCCATTTTAATTAGCTTAATATTGATTTTATGCATATGCGCCGTACCACTGCTCGGATTGCTGTACTGGCCCAACTTCCGTCAAACATCTGTGCAGCTTCGTGCGCTGCGATGTGCAAATTTGGATATTGAGCCATTCCGTGCATGTGTAAAAAATGCTGGCATATTTAAAGTGAATTTAACTAAAAACAACTAATTACCACTTTTTAAAGATTTTAACAGATAAATAATTACACGAACGCTCCCCCATAAAGATATAAAAAAAATTGTTGGACAATATCATTTATTTATGTGAACACTCGCTTATCTCTCGAACAAGTTCTGCTATGCTTAAATTCCCATAAAATCAAGCATGGATGATTTACATGAGCGTCACTATTGGTACTCCACTTCAGTCTTCAGCGTATAAAGTCTTACTGTTAGGTTCTGGTGAACTCGGTAAAGAAGTTGTGATTTCATTGCAACGTTTGGGTGTAGAAGTTCATGCTGCCGATCGTTATGACCATGCTCCTGCCATGCAAGTTGCACATTTTTCTCATACTTTAAATATGGCAGATCCTCAGGCACTTAAAGCCTTAATTGCTCAAGTTAAGCCTCATTTGATTGTCCCTGAAATTGAAGCCATTGCGACTCAAGTTTTGGTCGAGATTGAAGAACAAAATATTGCCACTGTCATTCCTTCTGCAAAAGCTGTCAATCTGACGATGAACCGTGAAGGGATTCGCCGTCTAGCTGCCGAAGAGCTTGGACTACCGACTTCAGCCTACCGATTTGCCAACACACTTGAAGCTTTCCGTGCTGCATGCGATGACATTGGCTATCCAAACTTTGTTAAGCCTGTCATGTCGTCTTCGGGTAAAGGACAGTCACGTGTAAAAAGCTTTGATGAAGTCGATGCCGCATGGGAATATGCACAAACAGGTGGACGTGTAAATCAAGGTACTGTGATCGTGGAATCACAAATTGACTTTGACTTTGAAATCACCCTGCTGACTGTTCGAGCTAAAAATGCAGAAACAGGTGAAATTGAAACATCATTTTGCGACCCGATTGGCCACCGCCAAGATGCTGGCGACTATGTAGAAAGTTGGCAGCCACAACTCATGACTGCTCTTGCATTAGAAGAAGCCAAACGTATTGCCAATAAAGTAACCATTGCATTAGGTGGATGTGGCATTTTTGGCGTGGAACTGTTTGTCAAAGGCGATAAAGTATGGTTTAGTGAGGTATCACCTCGTCCACACGATACAGGCCTTGTCACTCTTGCATCGCAATTCCAAAGCGAATTCGAACTGCATGCACGTGCCATTCTTGGTCTGCCTGTGAATACTGCTCGACACAGTACTGCTGCAAGCGCAGTCATCTATGCAGGCGTGGATGATACCAATTTATCATTTACTGGCTTAAATCTTGCTTTGGCTAATCCAAACACCGATTTACGCCTCTTTGGTAAACCAGAAGGCTTTAAACGTCGCCGTATGGGCGTAGTAACAGCACGTGCTGAAACCACAGATCACGCGCGTGAACTTGCTCAACATGCTGCACAACAAGTCAGTGTTCAATAAAACTAAGTTTGTAACACCTTAACGGACCACTGTTCATGATCAATACGCTTCCTCTGCTGAATTACATTAAAAGTAACCACGACATTCAGGCGATTAACCAATGGCGCTCAGATGTTGAAAATCAGCTACAAGAATGCTTTGAAAATGGACAGTCGATTCGTGATGTAATTTTGGCTCGATCAAACCTGATCGATGAAGCTTTAAAGTTCTTATGGACACATGCTGAACTCGACCAAACCGATCTCGGTTTGTTTGCCGTCGGCGGCTATGGTCGCCGTGAAATGCTGCCTTACTCCGACGTCGATATCATGATTTTGTCTGAAGATGAAATCAGCCCAGAACAAGAAAAACTCATCTCGAGCTTTATTTCAACACTTTGGGATGTTGGTAATTTCAAACCGGGCATCAGTGTACGTACCATTAATGATTGTGTTGCTCAAGCCACCAATGATTTAACCGTGGCAACAGCGCTGATCGAAGCACGTTTGATTGTGGGCAATGAACACCTAGCCAAATGGCCACGCCGTATCGTGTCACAGACATGGACGGATAAAACCTTCTATGATGCCAAAATGCAAGAGCAAGCCAAACGCTATGCTCAACATAACAATACCGAAAGCAACTTAGAACCCGATATTAAAAATGCGCCCGGCGGTATCCGTGATATCAACCAAATCGGATGGATTGCTAAGCGTCATTTCCGTGTCAATCGCATCTATGACCTTGTACATTTAGGTTTTATTTCAGAGTTTGAACTAGGTGTTCTTGAAGAAACAGAAAGCTTTCTTTGGGAAATCCGCCATCATTTACATCGCTTAACCAAGCGCGACGAAAACCGATTATTGTTTGATTATCAACGTGACATTGCTGCTAAATTTGGCTATCAGCGCGAAGAAGGTAAATCACCGAATTATCCAATCGAACAGTTCATGAAACGTTACTATCGTAGCGCTCAGCAAGTGACGACGTTAAATGAAATGCTCTTGGCTTATTTTAATGAATCTGTCATTACGCCACGCTTACCTGACTATGAACGTAAGATTGAAGAGATCAATGCCAATTTCAAATTAGTTGATGGTAAATTGGCTGTGCAGCATCATAAAATTTTCTCTGAAAATCCAAGTGCTATTTTAGAAATTTTCTACCTCTTGGCGAATCGTCCAGAAATTGAAGGCATTCGTGCCCGAACTTTACGTTTATTGTCGCTTGCGGCAAAACGTATTGATCAAAACTTCCGTGACAATCCTGCACATCAAGCCTTATTTATGGCGATCATTCGCTCACCCTACCGTTTATACGACACCATGGTGGCGATGAAACGTTATGGCGTGCTCGGCAACTATATTCCTGCCTTTGGGCAAATCATGGGACTCATGCAGTACGACTTATTCCATATTTATACAGTCGATGCCCACACCCTATTATTACTACGTAATTTAAACCGTTTTAAAGAACCTGAATTTGCTAAGGACTTCCCTGTCGTTAGCTCAGTGTTCCAACGACTAGCTCGCCGTGACATTGTGTATTTAGCAGCAATTTTTCATGATATCGCCAAAGGTCGTGGTGGTGACCACAGTGAACTTGGTGCAGCGGATGCAATTGATTTCTGCCGTACCCATGGGTTTACCGAACGCGAATGTAACCTTGTCGCATGGTTGATTCAAAACCATCTCCTGATGTCTGTCACTTCTCAGAAAAAGGACATTTCCGATCCAGATGTGGTGAAAGAATTTGCTGAGAAAATGGGCGATATGGAGCATCTCGACTATCTCTACACCTTAACAGTTGCCGATATCAACGCAACCAATCCGACGCTTTGGAATACATGGCGTGCATCACTCATGCGTCAACTGTATACACAAGCACGTGATGTGATTCGTTCAGGTTTGGGGCGTCCTGTAGACTACCCAATGCTGATCGAAGACACTAAATTTGCAGCCAGTGAACTGTTAGTCAACGATTTTTCGCTCTACGATGTAGAAACTGTTTGGCAAGAACTCGGTGATGAATATTTCCTAAAAGAATCTGCCGATGAAATCGCATGGCATACGCGCGCAATTTTAAAACATGGCAATAATGCAGAACCATTGGTACTGATGCGAGCACATCGCAAATTTGCACAAGATGCGGTACAGATCTTTATTTACACCCAAGATCAGCCTAACTTGTTTGCAACAACAGTGGCAATTTTGGACAGAATGAACTTAGACGTTCAGGATGCTCGGATTATTACTGCATCCACTGCATTTAGTTTGGACACCTATGTTGTACTTGACCGTTTTGGCACCTTATTAACAGATCCTGAACGTGAGCAAACCGTTATTGAAGCGCTCAAAAAAGCCTTGAGCCAATCCGACAAGTACCCAGGTCTGATGCAACGTCGTATTCCCCGTCAACTGCGTCATTTTGATATTGAAAATACCGTGAGTATTTCCTTTAATGAGGCACTTCAACAAAATATGGTTGAAATTGCGACACTTGACCATCCGGGCTTACTTGCTAAAGTCGGTGGTTTATTTATGATGCAAGGCTTAGATATTCACTCTGCGAAAATTGCAACGCTCGGTGAACGTGCTGAAGATATTTTCTATGTCACTAAAAAAGATGGCTCACCTATGAGCGATTCAGAAGCAGAAACGTTTGCTGCACAATTAAAGTCAGCACTCGATGAAGCTTCGAATCAGGTTTGTAGTCATCATTAACTTAAATTGATCGGTATCCATTCCATGAACTCCAGTTTGTCATTATTGCACCCTTATCCATTTGAAAAGCTAAATAAGCTATTTCAGGATGTGAAACCCGCAGATTTGCCTTTGATTCCCCTATCGATTGGTGAGCCAAAGCATCCTGCACCGGAGTTTGTGAAACAGGCCATTATTGATAATTTTCAGCATTTATCCACTTACCCAAACAGCAAGGGTTTACCTGAGCTTCGCACAAGTATTGCAAATTGGTTAACCCGTCGCTTTAAACTCAATAGCATCAGTGCGGATACCAACGTACTGCCTGTGTCAGGTACGCGTGAAGCGATCTTTTCGTTTGTACAAGCTTTGGTTAAACGTGAAGATGCCCCTTATGTGGTGATGCCAAATCCGTTCTACCAAATCTATGAAGGCGCAACTTTACTTGCGGGTGCAGAACCTTACTTCATCAACTGTACAGAAGAAAATAACTACCTTGGCGACTTTGACGCTGTGCCAGCTGAAGTTTGGGAAAAAACCGCTTTACTGTTTGTCTGCACACCGGGTAATCCTACAGGTGCGGTACTTTCTAAAGAACAGTTTAAAAAACTGATTGCACTGTCTGACCAATATAATTTTGTGATTGCATCTGATGAATGCTACTCAGAACTTTGGTTTGATGAAGCACCTATTGGTCTGCTTGAAGTCTGTGCTGAAATGGGCCGTGATGACTATAAAAACTGCGTGGTATTCCACTCATTGTCTAAGCGCTCTAACTTACCGGGTATGCGTTCTGGCTTTGTGGCAGGTGACGAGGCACTTTTAAAACCTTATTTACAATACCGTACTTATCATGGCGCTGCGATGCCTGTTCAACACCAGTTGGCTTCAATTGCAGCTTGGGATGACGAAGCACACGTCGAAGAAAACCGCGTCCAGTACCGTGCAAAATTTGAATTATTCCAACGCGAACTGTGTCACCTACTACCATTACAAAAACCTGATGCAGGGTTCTACTACTGGTTAAAAGTGGATAATGATGAAACTTTTGCCAAAATGCTGATGGAAAAAGCACACGTTAAAGTGCTTCCAGGCCGTTATTTATCACGTGATACGGCACAAGGTAATCCGGGTGAAAACCATGTCCGTTTAGCCCTTGTTGCTGATATTGCCCAATGTGAAGAAGTGATTCGTCGCTTAAAAGCAGTACTTTAATTGATTTAAAGTGTTTTGCTTAAAACAAAAAATGCCCCAGATTTGGGGCATTTTTATTTGAGTCATTTCTTAACATTCGTTCAGAGCTAATCATCTAGCAATAATTATTTATAAACAATCATTAAGAAATCATTGAACACTATTAGAAATCAAATGTAGCACTCAATTTAAATGTTCGAGGTTCGCTCAGTGTTAAACACTGTATGAAAAATAAGTATGGTCATAACGAATTGTTGTAAAGCGAAAAGATAAACAGCCACCTGAATGGTTTTAGCTAGTTGCAAAGTAATATCTTTCATTATCAATTAGATGCACCAGTAATAACAGATCATTTATGGAACTTAAAATTTGCCTTATGCTATAAGCTTATTGAGGTGGATGAAGAGTAAATTCATGTTCAACGGTATAACTGAGATTTTTATCAACCATCGGAATAGGTTCAAGTCGTGCAACTAATAAGGATTTTTGTACTTTTTGATCAAAGTTTTTAGAGCCTGAACTTGCAATGAGTTTTGAGCTACCAATATAGCCTGTTGCAGCAATCACAGTGAGCTGTAGTTTGACAGGTTGCTTATATGTTTTCATCTCAGACGCAGACAGCACATATTGCGGTGCATTTACCCAAGAAACTTCATACATTTTCGGTTTTACATGTGGATCAATTACATCTGCAACACGCGTAGGTTGGTATTCTTCTATGGGTGTTTTTAACAATTGCAATAATGCGTTGACCCGAGCATCTGTAGTACAGTCTAGATTGCTTGCAACAACAGACATTTTTGTAGGTTCAGATGCACTTGGAGTGCTATCTGCCCAAGCTAACCCCACACATACGAGTAAAAAAAACGTTAAAACACAAATTCGACGTTTAACCATCTGCTTAAACAATGTTATGACCTTCAAATAAAGACACTTCAGTATAAAACATCCAAAAAATAAAGACGCTTCCGCGCCTTTATATCAACCTCAGTTCGGCCAATGATTCACTTCATTTTGACTGAGCCAAAGCTTTTTCAATATCTTCATTCAATGTTTCAGGCTTGGTCGTGGGTGCATAGCGGTTTAAGACCTGACCATTTTTTCCGATTAAAAACTTCGTAAAATTCCACTTAATGCCATTTCCCAATACGCCTTTCGAGTTATTGGTTAAATAACGGAAAATCACATGCGCTTCTGGGCCTTTTACATTCACTTTGGCAAACATTGGAAAAGATACGCCATAGTTTTTTTGACAAAATGCGCCAATTTGATCATTTGAACCCGGATCTTGTCCGCCAAATTGGTTGCATGGAAAACCTAAAACCTCAAAACCTTGATCTTTATACTGTTCGTAAATTTTCTCCAAACCAGCAAATTGAGGAGTAAACCCACATTTACTAGCGGTATTTACAATTAATAAAACCTTACCTTCATAATCTGCAAAGGATTTATTACTTCCGTCCAGTAATTCTGCTTCAAACTGGTGAATGGTGGTCATGGATAAGTTTCCTCATCATTTTTTTGTTTTGTTTCTAATTCTAAGGATGCTGAATTAATACAATAACGCAATCCAGTCGGCTGTGGTCCATCAGGGAAAACATGCCCTAAATGTGCGTCACAATGATGACAAACAATTTCTGTTCTGACCATACCGTGTGTCATATCTACATTTTCTTCTACTGCAGCAGGTTCAATCGGCTTATAAAAGCTCGGCCAACCACAACCGCTATCGTATTTTGTTTCAGAAGAAAAAAGCGGTTCCCCGCAACAACGACATACATACGTGCCAGCTTGTTTCGTATTCCAATATTTTCCAGTGAAAGCTTGCTCCGTGCCTTTCTGACGCGTTATGCGAAACTCTTCTGGCGACAATTCTCTTTGCCATTCTCTTTCTGTTTTATTGAGTTTTCCCATGATGACGTCCCTTTATATCGTGGTATTTAAAATAGGATAATCCTATATTTACGTCATTCAATCTTAAATTTCTAGTCTTTATTCAACAATTTACAAAATCTATATAATGACCCAAAAAGCAAAAAGTAAGCAAATATAAAATCGTGGTGAGCAAAATACAAAATTAAATGCTTTTTTGTGAGCACCTTTAGTGATAATCTTAGCGCTACTCTTGCTCAGGATTAAAAAATGTCGCAGAAAAAGAGCGTAATTTTTAAAAATCTGCTGCCCGTGATCAAACAATATCAACAGGCAGGGTTTACGCATGAAAAAATAGTTGCTTTACTCAGAGACGAACATCATCTCGATTTAGTAACGACCGAGACATTTAAAAGCTATTTATACCGTTATGCAAAAGTGACCTCCACTCTTTCCGAGAATATAAAAATGCCGAATACGTTTAACACCCCCCGCGAAATTAAGAAATCGTCTAAGCTCGAGCATGTTTGCTACGACATTCGCGGACCTGTGTTACGAGCGGCCAATGAGATGGAAGAGGCTGGCCATAAAATTATTAAATTAAATATCGGCAACCCTGCACCTTTTGGTTTTGAAGCGCCTCAAGAAATTATTAACGATGTGGCACTCAACCTGCCAAATGCAATTGGTTATACCGACTCAAAAGGCATCTTCCCTGCCCGTAAAGCGATTTGTCAGTATTATCAACAAAAAGGCATCTTAAACATGCACGTCAATGATGTGTATGTCGGTAATGGCGTATCTGAACTGATCGTGATGGCAATGCAAGGCTTGCTCGACGATGGCGACGAAATGCTAGTGCCTATGCCAGATTATCCGCTTTGGACAGCAGCAGTTAACCTTTCTGGCGGTACAGCTATTCACTATAAATGTGATGAAGAAAATTTCTGGTATCCAGATATTGCCGACATGGAAAGTAAAATCACCCCGAATACCCGCGGTATCGTGGTGATTAACCCAAACAACCCAACAGGTGCGGTTTACCCACGTCATGTGCTTGAGCAAATTGTAGCTCTTGCGAAGAAATACGACTTAATTTTGTTTGCTGATGAAATTTACGACAAGATCGTTTATGACGGTATTGAACATGTCTCTGTTGCGTCATTGGCAGGTGATCAGCTGTGTATTTCTTTCAATGGCTTATCTAAAGCATATCGAATTGCCGGTTACCGTTCAGGCTGGATGGCAATTACAGGCGATAAATCACGTGCGCTAGACTACATTGAAGGTTTAGACATGCTGGCGTCGATGCGTCTCTGTGCCAACCACCAAGCGCAATATGCGATTCAAACAGCTTTAGGCGGTTATCAATCGATTAATGATCTCATCCGTCCGGGCGGTCGTTTATATGAACAACGCAACATTGCTTGGGAAATGTTGAATGATATTCCGGGTGTATCTTGTGTGAAACCAGAGGGTGCTATGTACTGCTTCCCTAAATTGGATCCTGAAATTTACCCAATCCAAGACGATGAGAAATTCATGTTAGATTTCCTCCGTGCTGAAAAAGTGCTTTTGGTTCAAGGTACAGGTTTTAACTGGCCGACACCTGATCATTTCCGTGTGGTGTTCTTGCCTGCTGAAAATGAACTACGTGAAGCACTCACACGTTTAGATCGTTTCTTGGCGAAAATGCGTTAATTCATAAGTGCTTTAAAAATAAAAAACCGTACGCCCTGTACGGTTTTTTATTACTGTATCTTTAAATTTGATTTCTTACTGTACGCACACCACAGCTATTTTTTTGAATAGTTAAATTTTTAAGAATTAATTTTTAGCTTAGACCTTAGTCAAAACTTTAAGATCTGTTGATTTTTCTATAGCCTATTCATGTTATTTTTTAACCAATCATAAAAATACATGAGTACAGGATGTTCTCTAACAAAATTAAACTGAGCCTATTTCTCTGTCTAAGCATGTGCCTAGGCATCGGGATATTACGTTTTTCCTATACCGCACTCCTCCCTTCAACCCGTGAAGCATTTGGTTGGAGCCCAAGTTTTGCCAGCATCTTAGGCAGTGCCAATTTGCTCGGCTACTTGATCGGTGCATTTTGGGCCATGAAATTACCCCAAAATAAAAGCATGGTGAATTATATCCAACTCGCAGCTATTGCAGGGACACTCAGTTTACTCAGTTGTGCATTTTCAGGTTTTTCAGAACTTTGGTATAGCACTTGGCGCGTTATTTCAGGGATCAGCGGCGGCTTACTAATGATCCTCTCCCCAAGTGTCGTGGCCCAATGTTCACAGCTTCAAGACCGCTTTAAAATCAACTTTATTGGTTTCAGTGGTATTGGCTTAGGGGTGTTAATGGCAACGCTATTTTTGCCTTACATCCAAGATATTTCGACAATGTGGGCTTGGTTGATTTTGTTTTCTTTTTCAAGCCTGATTTGTATGTTACTCAGCGTGCTTTTGAAGAGTTTTAAATTACAGCTCACAACACTCACCGCGATTCCTGCAGTAGAACATAAAGTCGATGGAATTTTCTATTGTCTCTTAATTGTGTATAGCACCAGTGCATTTGCTTACGTGCCCCATTCATTATTTTGGATTGACTATTTAACTCACACCCTACACCTGAGCCCGATCGGGATCAATTTCAATTGGATTTTATATGGTCTAGGAAGTGCTTTAGGAGCCTTTGCTGCTTACTGCTTGGCACAAAAACTGGGAAATATTAGTGCTCTTAAAATATTATATAGCAGCTATGTCTTGGCGATTTTTATAGCAATTATTAATATCCATCCACTTTTTACTTTTTTATCTTCTTTTGCTACAGGCCTGCTCAATCCAGCAGTGGTTTTTCTCACCTCTTATACCATTCTGCAAATCTATGGTAGCGCCTATAAAAAGCTCTGGAGTATTGCAACCCTGTGCTTTGCATCTATTCAATTAATCGGTGGTATAAGCTTTAGTTTTTTACAGCGAATTGGTATTGATTATTCACAGCAATTTATTTTGGCCGCATGCGTACTCTGCATTGGAACAATGCAACTCTTTTGGTTCACTCGAACAGCAAAATTAAGTAAGCATCTCGTCTAGGTAGATCACAAGACATTCAACTGCATCATCATTCACACATACAAAAGTCATGCATACAAAGAAAAGACCTATTTAAATAGGTCTTTTCATTTTGATAAATAGTGAATGGGCTAAGCTTTTTTCAGCTTTTTCTTTAATTTTTTCAGAGCAGAATTATGCTTTGAAATTTTGTTCAACCTCGCTTTAATTCCCTTTTTAAGTGATTTGGTTTTCTTAGACAAATTCATCTCCTTCTCGTCTACGTATAAAACTTAAATTTAGTTCAATTAGAAAATCGTTTGACCAAATGAACTTTGACTCACAAAGTCTTTAGCCTATTAATGATGTTGTTGACGCTGATTTCGTTGATGTGGCTGTTGTTTCTGTTTCTTTTGGTCTTGTTGCTGTTGCTGTTGCTGTTGCTGTTGGTGATCATTTTGCTGCTGTTGATCAGTTTGTTGGTTTTGTTGATGCTGTTTACGAGACATTTCATTTCTCCTTTTCATCACAAATATCGCAATGTACTACTACTAGATGTACTTCTACTAAAGGACAACAACCAATGTACCGCTAATTTTTAAGGATCCAAGCCGATAAATGTTTCGAATTACGTCATTGTAAAATCACTGGCGAATAATTAATTTGAAATCAATCCCCCTCTTTTTTTTGCATTACCTAAGTTCACGCTAATAGTGCGGTTTTAAACTTTTGGTAACATGACAAGCATGCCAGACCATCTGATTGATTGCGTGAAGTCACCTTTTGATTGCTGTTTTTTGAATGGTATTGAGAAGCTATGATTCTGTGTTTTTAATGTTTAGTCCTAAAAAAGGACTGAATGATTCAATCCTTTTTACCTAGCCTTTTATGCATCTAGCTTTTTTACACCTAGATTAGCAAATAAAGTTAGTCCATATGCTCAATGATGGCTTGTCCAAACTCCGAACAACGCAAGAGTTTTGCACCTTGCATGAGTCGTTCAAAATCATAGGTCACTGTTTTGGCTTCAATCGCCCCCGCAATACCTTTAATAATTAGATCTGCCGCTTCAGTCCAGCCCATATTTCGCAGCATCATTTCTGCAGACAGAATAATAGACCCAGGGTTTACTTTGTCTTGACCCGCATATTTAGGCGCAGTGCCATGTGTCGCTTCATATACTTGCACAGCGCCACCAATATTGGCACCCGGTGCAATACCAATACCGCCAACTTCGGCCGCCAAAGCATCTGAAATATAATCACCGTTTAAATTTAGAGTAGCAATGACTGAATAATCGGTCGGACGCATGAGAATTTGTTGTAAAAAAGCGTCTGCAATCGCATCTTTAATCACGATCTCTTTGCCAGTTTTCGGATTTTTTATTTTGACCCAAGGACCTCCATCTAGCAATTCACCACCAAAGCGCTCAAGTGCGACTTCATAACCCCACTCTTTAAACGCACCTTCGGTATATTTCATGATATTGCCTTTATGCACCAAGGTGACATTCGGCTTATCATTATCAATGGCGAATTGAATAGCTTTCCGAACCAAACGCTGAGAACCTTCTTTAGATACAGGCTTAATACCGATACCGCAATTTTCCTCAAAACGAATCTTAGTAACACCCATTTCCTCTTTAAGAAATTTGATCATTTTCTTGGCTTCAGGCGAATCTGCTTTCCATTCAATCCCTGCGTAGATATCTTCTGAATTCTCTCTGAAGATCACCATGTCTGTACGTTCAGGATGCTGAACGGGTGAAGGAACGCCCTTAAACCAACGTACAGGACGCACACAGACGTAGAGGTCTAATTCTTGACGTAATGCAACATTAAGCGAACGAATACCGCCACCGACAGGCGTCGTTAACGGCCCTTTAATTGAAACCACAAATTCGCGTAAAGCCTCAAAGGTTTCTTCGGGCATATAGGTGCCATAAATTTTATTGGCTTTTTCACCACAATAGACTTCCATCCATTCTATGGCACGTTTTCCACCATAAGCTTTTTGTACTGCGGCATTTACCACGGTTTTCATCACTGGAGTGATATCAACACCAATACCATCGCCTTCAATAAATGGAATAATTGGATTATTGGGAACATTGAATGATAAGTCTGAATTTACTGTAATTTTTGTCCCATCCACTGGAACGACGATCTTCTGATAACCCATTTTTATGATCCTCCCTGAGAAGCGAGTGAAAAATAATTGCTGTTTGATAAGACTTTTAATTGCGCTTCACGCATAATACTCTAAAGCAAATCTACCTTTTTTGAGATTTAGATGGGAAATAGCTGCATTTCCCTATTGAATAAATCTTAACCAATTTGAATTATTGTATTTAATAGAAGTTATTTCCTATGAAAATCGTCATCTTAAACAAGCCATATGACGTGCTCTCCCAATTCCGTAAAGACGAAGCGCATATGACCATATCTGACTTCGTGGACGATCCTAGTCTACGTATTGCAGGTCGTTTAGATATGGACTCCGAAGGTTTGGTATTTTTAACCGATCATGGTGGTTTAAATCAGTACATCACCAATCCTGAAAATAAAAAGTTCAAAACCTACTTAGTGCAAGTCGATGGCGACATCACAGAAGAAGCGCTTGAACAATTACGTAAAGGCGTTGAGCTAAAAGATGGTATGACTTTGCCAGCCAAAGCCATTAAAGTGCAACAGCCAGAATGGTTATGGGATCGTGATCCTCCTGTACGTTTCCGTGCAAACATTCCAACCTCTTGGGTTGAAATCCAAATTTGCGAAGGCCGTAACCGTCAAGTTCGTCGTATGACTTCAGCAGTAGGTTTCCCGACTTTACGTTTAATTCGTACACGTATTGGTGCCATCGATTTAGTTCAATTGGGTTTAGAACCAGGTGAAACCAAAGAAATTGAGCCTTTACTGTACCCTGACTTTCAAAATGTACCTGCAGAAGAACCTTACCGTTCGCGCTCTTATGTGAAAAAACCAGGCGGTACAGGTGGTAAGCCAATGGTTCGTAAGAATAAAGATGGCTCAGTGAAAAAGTCAGGTACAAAACGTATCTGGCAAATGGATGAGAGCGAAAAACCCAAACGCCGTACCAATGGCACAACTCGTCCGAATACTAAAGCCCCTCGTGGCCGCGGTCGTAACGGACGTTGATAAAAAGCTTCAAAAATGGCCTACAATCTACGTAGGCCTTTACATTTTTTTATAAACCTAACAATTATTTAAGATTATTTTCATATTTCGACACTATAATAAGTTATAACAATATAAACGTTGATTATTTGAACTTCAAAAATGAGCAGCACATCTACACACAATAGAAGCAAAGTATTAATTATTCATGACAACCGAATTGGACATTTAAATCCTGCTCTCGCTGTGAGTGAAATGATTGAGAAGCGCTTTTATCTACAATCTGAGCAGTTTGCAATTCCTACTTTACCTAAGCGTACAGTGAGCGTTTTTAAGAAACTGTCTAATTTCCCGAATTTGTTTCGCACGCTTGGGCGTTTATACTTTAAATTCTTACCAAGAAATTTAGAGCATACCGACGTTATCGTCTGTTCAGGTATGCCTAATTTAATTTATGCCGCTTATTTATCTCAACGTTTCAATATCCCACTTATTTATGCAGGCGGTACACGTAAATTTAATTGGCGACTTATTGATTGGACGATTACGACGATTCCAGAAGATCATTCTGGTAGACAAATCATTATTCCTACAGGTGCTGTACCTTCTAAAATTACTCGCTTAGCGCATATTCCGTCGAATCATGAAGCATGCCTGTTAATTGGTGGACCGACAAAAGAGTACCCTTTTACCCATCAAGACTTTGAAGAGATGATTCAGCAATTTGTTCAATTCGCAGATCACCATCAAATTCAGGCGTCAGTCGTATGTTCTCGTAGAACACCTGCGTTATCAGAACATGTGATTCAAATGTTAAAAGATAAAAATATTGAGCTTGTGAATACTTGTTCTAAAACTTCTATTTGCGATGTGTTAAAGCGAAGTGAATATATTTTTGTTACTGAAGATAGTGCAACGATGTTATCCGAATCAATCCAAACCGGTCGCATTGTTATTTCAGTTTGTCGTGAATATTCTGAAAAAGATGAAATTATTCAAAATTATTTAGATCTCGAATTAATACAACGTAAAACTATTGGGCAGATTACTGAAGCTGCATATATCAAGCCAAAATTAAATGCTCAACATATTGAACAAATCGTGACTCAACAACTTGCAGAAGATTTGAGGGCAAAATCTCAAGAACTGAGTTTTTATAAATGTCATGCAAAAAAAGCTGTTATCTATTAATTAAAAATTTTATTCGATAGAAATTAAAGCTCAAATTTTTAAAGTAATTTAATACGTTCAGTACATGAATGTTTTAATGACTATGGGCAAGAATAAATGCCGACAAGATACTAATCAATTAGAATTTCAACAATAAAACCCATACGAGTGTATGGGTTTTATCTAACAAGTTAATTAGATTTGCATTAAGCCTTCAACCACTTCTCAGCTTTAGCCTGATCTTCAACTTTAAGTTCAACTTCCGTCAATTCTGAACCTGCCGCTTCTACTTCAAAGCTCATCAACTCATCACGGCGGAATGCCAGTACGGTATAAGTTCCATCTTGCTTGGCATATTTTTCTGCCAATTTAACGGTTGCTTTTAGACCATCAATTGCAATAATCACATCATTTGCAGACAAGCCAGTTTTTGCCGCCGCACCGTCACGGCGAGCAGACTGAACCAACACACCTTCAGGCTTATCAGCCAGTTTTAAACCAAATGGCAATGATTTGTCATTTTTGAGTGTATAGCTTAGGCCAAACTCAGGGAACAACTGATCTAACGGCAATTCATCTGTAGTATTAATCAAGTGATTGATTTGTTCTAACCAATCATCACCCGTTAATTCATTACATAAATTGAAAATAGTCCGTTCATTCACTTGAATGCCATTTTGCGCATTTGCATATAATTTACGCATTAGGGCATCAAGACTTGAACCACGTAGACGTAAGCCAAGATCTAAACATAGCGCCACGAGGCAGCCTTTGTTGTAGTAACTTGTACCTGCATTATTTGAGTTTTCATCCTGACGGTAGAATTTCACCCATGCATCAAAGCTTGACTCAGCAACGGTTTGAATTTCACGACCTGGATTTTGTAAATAGCGATCAATTTGTGCTTTTAAAAGCTTGATATAAGAATCCTGATTGATCACACCGCTACGCAGTAAAATCAAATCATCATAATACGATGTAAAACCTTCAAAAATCCAAAGCAAAGAAGTGTAGCCTTCTTTGTTCAAATCATAATTCACAAAGTTTTCTGGACGGATAAATTTTACCAACCATGAGTGGAAATATTCATGGCTGCATAACCCTAAGAAACGTTGATAATCTGCCGAAGGCTCTACAGGTTCATTGGCTTTTGGTAAATCATCACGTGGGCTAATTAAACTTGTACTATTTGGATGCTCTAAACCACCATAGCTATTAGCCGTTGCCATGGTCATAAAGGTATAGTCCTTAAAGGGCGCCGAACCAAACATTGAAATTTCAGTTGAACAAATTTTTTCAATGTCTTGCCGCATACGCTGCGCGTTCATGGCATGTTTGCCCGACACCACAAATTCATGTGGAATGCCGTTGGCTTCAAAACTGAAACGGGTTTGTTCCGCCAATTCAAACGGTGCATCAATTAACTGAGCATAGTTATCAGCATACAAGGTATAACGACCTTTCACTAAACTTTTTGACTTTAATCCAGTCGCAAGTTGGAAATGCTTTAACTCTGGTGGCAAGAATACTTCAACCTCAATAGCTGTATCTTCTTGGTCAACTAAACCTAAACATGCACAAGCTGGATTGACATATAAACGGCTTTGATCGACATAAGCACCACGGACCGACAAGTCAAAGGCATAAACATCATATTCAACGGTGATCAACTCATGATCAGTATTAAATAAACGCCATTTATTTTTTTCAAATTTCTCTATTTGTAACAAACGCCCATCTTCATCATAAGCTCGAACAGCTTCGATATGCTTCGAAAATTCTCGGATTAAGTAACTTCCGGGAATCCAAGTTGGTAAAGAAAGCACCTGTGTTGGATTTGCCAAGAAACGTGCAGTGACATGGACTAGATGCTGACGATAATCGTCAAATTCGATTTGATAATGCAACATAATGGGCGATATAAAATTAGTAAAAGATAACTTATCAATTAGATTAACATTTTTTACAACTGAATGCGGAACTGTCGTAATTGTCTACAATTATGACTAGTCAGCAGAAAAAAAAAGGCATAGCATGCCTAAAAATTTTTTCGTTTTACCACCAACGGAATGGTTGGTTAAGGAACCTCATTGAAACACGTGATCTACCTCATCGCGCTGCTTAGTTTTCTATGCTCCACGATAGCAAATGCTGCCCTTTTAAATATTGTCCCTGAAACCGTTGAAGCTGAAGCTTGGACCATTTTAGACCCTCAGTCGGGTCAGGTGATTGCAGAACATAATAGCCATGTTCAGCGTGCCCCTGCTTCACTTACCAAAATGATGGTGGCTTATATTGCTCTAAAGGAAATTAAAGCAGGTCATTTAAAGAAAAATGAAATCCTAACCGCAACCCCAGTTGTACAAGTGGTTCAATGGGATGAATCACAAATGTATCTCAAAGCAGGCGAACAAATTTCAGTTGATCAGCTTTTAGCAGGTCTTGTGGTCATGTCTGCCAATGATGCCGCTGTGACTTTAGCTGAACGCATTTCTGGTGATATTCCAAAATTTATTGAACGCATGAACAAAGAAGCTAAAGCTTTGGGCATGAATGATACCAATTTTCAAAATCCAGCCGGTATTACCATGCCAGAACATTATTCATCGGCGGCTGACCTTGCACGTTTAGGGCAAGCACTGGTGACTGAAACACCTGACTATTTGAATTATTCTAAACAACAAAGTTTTAGTTATAATCACCGTTTCCACCATGCAACTAATATTTTACTCAAACAAGATCCCACCGTTGATGGCTTAAAAACAGGTTTTACTAAAGCTGCAGGTTATAATTTAGCTTTAACAGCTAACCGTTTGATCGCGAATCCCGACGCGCCAGAACGTCGTTTGATTGTTGTGGTATTAGGGGCAAAAAGTGGATTAAAACGTGCTGAAGTGGCTCACAACCTCATGAACTTGGCTTATACCTATACACGTAATGAAGTTGCAATCAAAGATAAGCAATTAATTGCTGAATTACCTGTGGTTAAATCAACCTTGAAAATGTTTAAGGTGGAAACTCAACAACCTAAACTGATTACAACTTCACTTTATGATCAAGCTTATGCCATCGATTTAAAAGCTTTTGACCCTACACAGCAACGTATTCTTTTAAATACTGGCAATGGTCAAATTCAAGCCATTGAACCACTTCATGAAACACAGACTAAACTGAGTGTTGAAGTAAATGAAAAAGAACTCACTGCGCCATTGGCTGAAGTGATGAAATTAGCCACCGTTACGGTTTATCAAAATAATCAGCTGATCAATACCTTTGATATCGAAGATGACGTGCAAATTGAAGAAGCCAATATTTTTGAGCGTTTCATGATGTGGATTAAAGGTCTTTTTAGCATCTTTAATACTGATTCAGCAGAAGTTAAAACCTACCCTTTAGGTCAATGATGTGATTATGTAACTTGTAAGACAATTCGTTATTCGTGAAAAAAAGAAGATGGCATACTCGTGCCATCTTCTTTTTTTCAACAATAATAAAATAGGGAATTCAATGAATAACGCTGATGACTCCAAGTTACACCATATTGTCATTGTCGGTGGTGGTGCCGGTGGTTTAGAACTGGTCACTCAACTCGGTGATTTACTCGGGAAAAAAAAGAAAGCACGCATTACCCTCGTAGATATGAAACTCACGCATGTCTGGAAACCCCTTTTACATGAAATTGCCGCAGGGACTATGTCGGTTAGTGAAGAAGAAATTAACTACTATGCACATGCTGCGAAGCATCATTATGAGTTTGTCTTGGCTAAGTTTGAAGATGTCAATCCTGCTGAAAAAACTATTCAGCTTAGCAAAGTCCAACAAGGTAAATATGAATCTACTCAAGAACAACTGCAACTGAGTTATGATACCCTTGTTCTTGCTTTAGGCTCAGTTTCCAACGATTTTAATACACCGGGCGTGTATGAACATTGTCACTATTTGGACAGCCTGCAACAAGCTGAAATCTTCCAACAAGATCTCTTACAGTTGTATTTGGATGCGCAAAATAGCAATACAGCACGTGAGTTGAAAATTGCCATTATTGGCGCAGGTGCAACGGGGGTTGAACTTTCAGCAGAATTGGTTGAAGCCAAAAATAATTTTTATAAATATGGTTTAAATAAAATTCATCCTCAAAGCGTACAGATCAATTTGATTGAAGGTGCTGATCGGATTCTGCCTGCACTCCCTGAAAAAATGGCCGAGCATGCTCAGCAGCAATTAAAACGCATGAAAATTGAAGTCTTAACCTCTAAACGTGTGGAAAAAGTCGATGCTGAACATGTTTATTTTAATGATGGCAGTAAAATTAAAGCTGAACTGAAGGTTTGGGCAGCAGGCATTAAAACACCAGAAGTAATTTCGAAGCTTGAAGGCTTTGAAAAAGACCGCATGGGGCGTTTGAGTGTATATGCAACACTACAAACTAAGGCACACCCAGATATTTTCGCGTTTGGTGATTGTGCACATTGCCAACCGCGTGCAGATGAGCCTGTCCTCGGCCCACGCGCTCAAGTTGCTAGCCAACAAGCGTCATTTCTCGTGGATTGCTTAAAGGCGCGTATCCGTGGTCAGCAACTCCCGATGTTCGTATTTTCAGACAAAGGTTCCTTAGTCTCATTAAGCAAGCATAAAGCGGTTGGTGAACTTTTAGGTCAGGTCAATGTTCAAGGCTTTGTTGCCAAATCAATGTACGTTTCACTTTATCGAATGCATCAAGCCACAATTTACGGCTACGCACATGCAGGACTATTAACGGCTAAAGATTTTGTTACACGAAAAATTGCGCCTAAAATTAAATTGCATTGAAATTTACAGATTTGCCCCGATTAATGAAAAAAGCATCATAAGCATTTAAAAATTGCATTTTTTTGATAAATTTAGTCTACAAAAGTGCAATTTCACTTTATGATGTAACCCTTAAAAAATTGAATGGATCAATAACATGACTGCTATTGCAAATAACTCTGTGGTTTCTTTCCACTACACATTGACTAATGCAGAGGGTGAAACTCTCGACCAATCTCAAGGTGAGCCACTAGCATATTTGCACGGCGCTGGTAACATCATTCCAGGTCTTGAAAAAGCTCTTTTAGGCAAAACAGTTGGTGAAAAATTCACTGTAACTGTACCTGCTGCTGAAGGTTATGGCGAATACAATCCTGATCTCGTTCAAGAAGTTCCTGCTCAAATGTTCCAAGGCGTGGATAACATCCAACCAGGTATGCAATTCCAAGCTCAAACTGATGACGGCGTTCAAATCGTGACAGTTAAAGCGGTTGAAGGCGACAACGTTGTTGTTGATGCGAACTTTCCACTTGCTGGTCAAGATTTAACTTTCGAAGTTGAAATCGTTGAAATCCGTGAGGCTTCTGCTGAAGAACTTGAACACGGTCACGTACACGGTGCAGGCGGTCATCACCACTAAGATCTTCCAATCTCTAGTGCAAGAAGGCAAAGTTTTTACTTTGCCTTTTTTATTGCGCCTGATATAGGTATGCCATATAAGAACTTTTCAAACTATTAAATACAAAAAAGCAGGCCACGGCCTGCTTTTTTAAAACGGATAATTAATTCTTATGAATTAACGACGTTGGTTATAAATCCGCTGCGCTGCAGGTAGATTTTTACGCATCGCTTCAATACGTTGTGAGTTTGATGGATGCGTTGATAAGAATGATGAACCTCCCGCACCTTCAAGCTTATTCATTTTTTCCCAAAGCGTAATCGCCGCTTGTGGGTTATAACCTGCACGTGCCATTAACATTAAGCCACCTTGGTCTGCACGGCTTTCCAAAGAACGTGAATAAGGCAGACCTATACCAATTTGACTACCCAACTGCGCGGCCGCAGTACCCAATTGACCGACATTATTACCTGCCGCACTTAAACCAATATTCAATGCAAGATCAGTTAAGGCTTGCGCTCCCAATTTACTTTTTGCATGCTCTTCAAGAGCATGGACCATTTCATGTCCCATAACTGCTGCAATTTCTGCATCGGTTAAATTCAGTTTATTGACGATACCTGTATAAAATACAACTTTACCGCCTGGAGCGACAAAGGCATTGACTTGATCAGATTTCATGACCGCCAATTGCCATTGGAACGCTTGACCCGTTTGGTTCATTTGGTCTGCATAAGGACGCAGTTTTTGGAATACAGTATTAATGCGCTTATATGTACTCGAAGAGGTATCGAGCTGATTTTTAGAACGCGCATCTGTCACCATTTTGTTATAACTTTGTGTTGCTTGCGCGTTCAATGTAGCAGTATCCGCTCCTGCCATATCTGCCACTGTCGCACAGCCTGAAATCGTCATTACACCGGCCATACACAGGCTCGTTAGAATAATTTTTTTCATTAAGGATACTCCAGACCATTAAAATATAAGTGAATTTATGGATATTATATTCTTATGGTTCGGAGCTTAAAACGAAGTTATAGCGACTTATAATAGTAATTATGTAATTTTTTTAAGCTGAAAATTGAAGAACCAACCAATAGATTAAACAAACCACATTCAAGCCTAAATACACATGCATTAATGGCTTGATTTTTTCTTCTAACTGCACATTTTTTCGCTTAAAAAATAGGACAGCATTTTGTATCAAAACTATAGGTACAAGAATACATGCAATAATCACCGACAAACCAATTAGAGCTTGATAAATCAATTGAGGGTCTTGAGTTTGGGCACGAATAATCATCATGGCAATGGTAGGTGCTCCCCCCATCGCAAATAATAAAGAATAAAAAATGGTGGTCGAAATATTCTTTTGCATCCTGCACTTCTCTTCCTAATTCAAATTGCATTTTAGCAACTCAACACAATGTGTATAGCGTACTAAAATGCAACTTTAGTCTTGAAAACAGCCGAAATTAACGACGCACACTCGAAGGTGTCGCATTTTTATAATATTGCTGTGCTTCTGGCATCATTTTTTGCATAGCAGCAATACGGTCATTATTGCTTGGGTGTGTAGACATAAATTTGCTCAGTGCATCATTGCCACTGTTGTCATTTGCATTCATTTTTTTCCACAACGAGATCGCTGCTTCTGGGTTGTATCCAGCTTTTGCCATCATCACTAGGCCACCTTTATCCGCGCGGCTTTCCAAATTACGTGAATACGGTAAGCCCACACCGAACTGACTACCCAAATCAAGCAAGGTTGCACCATAGCCGCCTGCAGCATTGCCTACATATTGTGAACCGATACTCACCGCAAGATTGGTCAGTGCTGAAGCGCCAATTTTATTTTTTGCATGTTCTTCTAAGGCATGCACCATTTCGTGGCCCATGATTGCTGCGACTTCATCATCCGTCAGTTTGAGGGTTTCGACGATTCCTGTATAGAAAACAACTTTCCCGCCGGGTGCAACATAGGCATTGATTTCTTTAGACTTGATCACGGCAACTTTCCAATCAAAAGCCTGACCCGTTTGATTCATCTGATCTGCAAATGGTTTCATTTTCCAGAAAACACGGTTTACTTTTTGATAAGTCGCAGACTTGGTATCGAGCACTTGTTTGGTCTGAGCGTCTTTCAGCATTGCGTTATAAGACTGTGTTGCCTGTAAGTTCAAAGATGCAGAATCAGCACCTGCAAGATCAGCAATCGTGGTACAACCTGATAAAGAAGCTGCTACGGCAAAGCATGCCAAAGATTTTTTATAATTCATCATGATCTCTAGTTATTTATAAAGAGTGTCAAATATATACAAAAAATTGACTGACTCAATATTTTTATGCTTATTTTTTCAAAATCTTTATTTTTCCATTATTTAAATTTAATATCTGATGTTACTCCGTAAAAATAATTTCACATTTTTTTAAATACTTTTAAGTATATTCGACGGAGTCTTACATCTAGAGCTTAAATAAAGGGATTAGCCTTCGGCTGGAGGTACACACATGAAACAATGTTTCTCATTAGGCAAAATGAGAAGCGTGCTTCGCAAGGAAACCATCTTGCGGTGCAATGCACCTCACCGACAAAACTCGTTCACTAGTGTCAAATTATTCACAGTATTGCAATAACATTTTTAATTAAAAGTTGTCCTGTCTCAAACACTTGCGGATGACCTTACCGCGTATCATTCTTTTATTTGAATCAAATGGCACTTCGGATGTTACTGCGTTTATCAGTTAATAATACCTGTCATTTTTTGAATTTTTATTCTTCGCCCTATAAAAAAAGCCCCGCTATCGCGAGGCTTTTGACATCTTAATTCAACAGCACATTATGCGTCGAATGGATGACGTAATACGATTGTTTCATCACGGTCTGGACCAGTTGAAATGATGTCGATTGGACATTCAATCAATTGCTCTAAACGTTTCACGTAGTTAATTGCATTTTGTGGCAATTGATCTAGTGATTTCGCACCAAAAGTAGACTCAGACCAACCTGGCATAGTTTCGTAGATTGGTTTTAAAGTTTCAAATGCAAGCGCATCAGAAGAACCTACACAACCAGAATCAGCTGCTTCGTAACCTACACAGATTTTCACTTCTTCTAAACCATCTAGAACGTCTAGTTTAGTTAAGCAAATACCAGAAAGTGAGTTTACTTCTACTGAACGACGTAGAATTTCAGCATCGAACCAACCACAACGACGTTGACGGCCAGTAGACGCACCAAATTCAGAACCTACAGTACCCAAGTGTTTACCGATTGCATCACCAACATCGTTAGCAGCATCATAAACAAGTTCAGTTGGGAACGGACCAGCACCTACACGAGTTGTGTACGCTTTAGTGATACCCAATACATAGTCAAGGTGCAATGGACCAAGACCTGAACCAGAGCTTACGCCACCAGCAGTTGTGTTTGAAGAAGTAACATACGGGTATGTACCGTGATCAACGTCAAGAAGTGAACCTTGCGCGCCTTCAAACATGATTTTCTTACCCGCTTTACGGTAAGCATGAAGTTCGCCAGTCACGTCCATCACCATAGGTTCGATGACTTTACGCCATTCGTCACATAGAGCGATTACATCTTCAACTTTAACGGCTTCAACACCGAAGAATTGAGTCAATTGGAAGTTATGGTATTCAAGAAGCTCTTCTAGTTGAGCTTTAAGATGAGCACCACCACGAACCAAGTCAGCAACACGGATTGCACGACGAGCCACTTTGTCTTCGTATGCAGGACCGATACCACGACCTGTTGTACCAATTTTCGCATTGCCACGTTTTTTCTCACGTGCTTGGTCAAGGGCGATATGGTGTGGAAGGATCAATGGGCAGTTTGGAGAAATACGTAGACGTTCACGTACAGGCACGCCTTCTTTTTCTAAAACTTCCATTTCGTGGATTAAAGCTTCAGGTGATAGAACAACACCATTACCAATTAAGCACAATACGTTGTCACGTAAAATACCAGATGGAATGAGGTGTAAAACAGTTTTCTTACCACCAACCACAAGTGTATGACCTGCGTTGTGTCCGCCTTGATAGCGAACTACCGCAGCCGCTTGATCTGTGAGCAGGTCGACGATCTTACCTTTACCTTCGTCGCCCCATTGGGTACCAAGTACCACAACATTCTTGCCCATAATAGCCTCATTGCATCATGCTGTTAAAATTGGAAAAAACGTGTGTGCCCGCAGGCACATCCGAGATTAAATTTGTTTGATTGTCCACTCGCCATTTGCATTCACCAACTGGTGCGTTGCATACGGTGCTGAGCTTAAATCATCATTACCTAACAATTGAACAACACTGAATCCTTCGGTACGTGCTGCCTCAATTGCCTTTAATAAATCTGCTTCGATGCCTTTTGGTGCAACCAAAACTTGGCTTTTCTGAACTTGACCTGCAGTTAATGCATATAGATCACAAGAGAAACCTGTCGCTGGACGCGCGCGACCGAAGTGTTCACCAATACCGTCATAGCGACCGCCTTGAGCCAATGGCGCAGCACGGTTTGGTGCATATACGGCATACATTAAACCAGTGTGATAATGGTATGAACGAAGTTCTACAACATCGATACCAATATGTAGTTCTGGCCAACGCACCTGAATTGCGGCTTGTGTCGATTTCACTGCATCAAATGCAAGTTTAAATGCTTCGTTATTTAAAACTTCAGCACTTAAATTTGCTTGTAACGCATCTAAATCACTTGCAAAACGACCTAATGTATAGAAGTCATCACCATTCGGAATGCTTTGTGTGAATTCAGCAAGTTCAGGTAGTGCTTTACGTTGATACAAGTCAGATAACTGACGTTCAACTGCTTTGCTCAAGCCAGCTTGTTTCACCATGCTGCGGAATAAACCGACATGCCCTAAATCAAGATGGATACCATCTGCATGACCTGCTTTAGCAAGCAAGTTGATCATGACATCAATCAGTTCAACGTCAGCATCAATGCTGTCTGAACCAAATAATTCTGCACCTAACTGTAAAGGTGCACGTGTGGTATTAAAACCCTGTGGCTTAGTATGTAGTACTGTACCAGCGTAGCAATAACGAGCTACACCTTCGACAGGATGTACATGCGCATCAATACGAGCCACTTGTGGTGTCATATCGGCACGCACACCAAGCAAACGACCTGAAAGTTGATCGATCACTTTAAAAGTGGCTAAGTCTAAATCTTGATTCGATTCTGAAAGAGAAGATAGAGATTCGATGTATTCAATGAATGGCGTGTACACCAACTGATAACCTCGAGATGCGAGGAAATCTAATGCTTCACGACGCAAAGATTCAATCACTTGCGCCTGTTCTGGCAGTACATCAGCTACACCATCAGGTAATAACCATGTCTCTGAAATGGGCATGTTGTAAACCTAAATTCTTGTCAGCGCGGAACAAATCCGCATAAAAAAATCGGGAGCACACCCGATTTCTCCTAGTTTAGCACGATAGTTTTACGCTTGCACACGACTTTTTCATAAAAGATGCTTCAGCATTCATTACTTCATAAACAGCTTTAATTTTTACAACTAAATCCATGTTTATGCTTAGATTTTAAAATCCTGTAAACGTTATTTTTTTAACCATTTGATAAAAAATAATAAGCATCCTACTTTCTATAGATGAAGTTTTAAACAAAGTTATAAATATGATCAGGCTCAATAACTTAATTTAAGACACGAACATCAATCCAATGGAAGCGCTGTAGTTTGTTTAACGGCCTGTAACGGTATCTCTGTTTTTACATTTTGCACACTGGCGATCTGCGTTAAATGATGAATCTGAAACTTACGATAAGCTTCTAAATCTGCCACGACGATACGTAAGAAAAAGTCACAATCCCCTGCCATGAGTTGACATTCAACCACCTCAGGCATCGTTTGAATCGCTGCGACAAAATCATTCACGGTTTTTGCATCTTGACCTTTTAGCCAAATCCGCGCAAATACCGTTAAACTTAAATTCAATTTTGACTGATTCAGTAAAGCCACATATTTCTCAATATAGCCTTCATCTTCTAGTTGCTTAACCCGTCTCAAACACGGCGAAGGTGATAAACCAACTAGTTGGGCCAATTCATTATTTTGTAGTTTTCCATTTTGCTGTAATGCTTGCAAAATGCGTTTATCTATCTGATCCATCAATAAAGGCACTAAATTTCACAATAATCTTTATTTTAGCAATTTCATTGCACAATAAAAGCAACCTTTCCTAAAATAGCTGCCAAATGCTGCTCAGATATTCATAAAATATTGCTTTCGATCTCGCTTCATGGAAAACGTCATGTTGATGTTTAGACAAAGTACACTCAATCACACCCATTCACAGCATTCTATTGAGTTTAAACGAGGTCTAAAAACATCTATTCCAATGCTGCTGGGCATTATTCCTTTTGCATTAGTTTTGGGTGCTCAGGCAACACATAAAGGCTTTTCTAGTTTAGAAGTTCCGTTTTTGACTGGTCTTAACTTTGCTGGTGGTTCTGAATTTGCCATTTTAGAAGTTTGGACCAATCCCCCTAATATTCTCATGCTGATGTTTATTACGTTTTTAGTGAATAGTCGGCACCTATTAATGGGGGCGAGCCTTGTCCCGTATTTAAGACATCTACCGAATCGTAAGGTTTATACCGCTTTATTTTTTATGTGCGATGAAAGTTGGGCCGTAGGTTTGGCCGATGCGCAAAAAAAATCCAATGTTTTGGGAATTCAGCGTGCCTTTAGTTTAATGTTCTATGCAGGCTTATGCTGTGCTCTATATTTGATGTGGGTTGGCTTTACCACGCTAGGGGCAATGATCGGACCGATACTTGGCGATATTAGTCGACTTGGTTTTGATATGGCCTTCCCTGCAGTATTTCTTGTTTTACTGCGTGGCATGTGGAAAGGCTTTAAAGCGGCGCGTCCATGGCTGGTCAGTTTGATTGCCGCATCTCTGGCTTATTTGTATCTCCCTGCGGGCTGGTATGTTCCGATTGGCGCAGTTACGGGTATTGCTTCTGCATTTTTCCTAATTGGAGATGATGCATGATTCACACCAGCACCCTGATCGCCATCTTATTTATTGCTTTAACCACCTACCTGACCCGTATCTTGGGTTATGTGTTACTGAAAAACCGTAGCCTCACCAACAAACAACGTCAAATTATGGAAGTTGTTCCCGGCTGTGTATTGATCTCAGTGATTGCGCCCTATTTTGTCAAAGATCATCCTGCTGATTTAATCGCGATGGCCATTACGCTATTTGCAGCATCACGTTTTTCGTTATTGCCTACCGTTGTGATTAGCATGCTTTCAGCAGCAGTATTAAGACAAATTTTGATTTAACTAAGTAATACGCGATCATGTTTTGAATAACGAAAGAACTACGATTTAAACCCAATGATGGTGAATATTAGGAATCATCTTATTGGATAAAAAATACCCATACTTTGAGATCACATGCTTCATGCAGATATTGAGGTGTGGGCAGTCTTTTGTATTTTTTTGATTAGCTTTGGTCTGTCTTGACCACTTTTGCCAAAAGGTTCACCAACTCTGCATTTTGCAATTCAACTTGCTGTAATTTGTGAGTGGTTTGATCTAATACTTCTTGCTGGATATGCATTTTCTTTGCAAGATCTTGCATAATTTCCAAGGTCTTTTTCAGGTTGGCTTCTAAGTGCACCACTTTTTCTTCAAGTGGCAAGGTTTCATGCGCGGTAGATTGCGATACGTCACGATTAAACTGTAGCCAAATTAAAAATATAATCGCCAGCGCCAATAATAAAATAAATCCCCAAAGTAACATCAACATCATGCTCAATACTCTTTATATATTTCTTTGACTTTCATCTTAAACAATAAATTGGCTGTGCTTGAATATTTTTTAAAGTTTTTCAATATTTTCGAGCCATATGTAGGTCATTAAGCATGATTTTTCATCTAATTTTAGAAAATAAAAAACACCTACAGGCTAGTAGATGTTTTTACATTGGATATGTTTGAATTTTTATAGAGAATGAAAACTTTCACATAAATCGAGCAAGCGGTTCGCATAACCCCATTCATTGTCATACCATGCGAAAACTTTTGCTTGTTTTCCTACCACCATGGTTTGATTCAAATCGACAATCAATGAATAAGGTGAATGATTAAAATCACTTGAGACCAAAGGTTCATCGGTTACTGACATAATTTCATGATAATCAAAACGTGCAGCTTTGCTTAACACTGCATTTAACTCATGCTTGGTGATAAGCGATTGGGACACAAAACTTAAATCGATTGCAGCGACATTGATCGTCGGTACACGAATCGAATAGCCATCGATTCGATCTTCCATTTTCGGCATGACCCGTTTCAATGCCCCTAGAGCTGAAGACGTCGTTGGAATAATATTTTGACCCGAAGCTCGGGCACGACGTAAGTCACGATGTGCATGATCCAATACAGATTGATCCGCAGTCACAGCATGAATTTCTGTCATAAGTGCGGTGTCTATACCAAAGGCATCATCAATAATTTTGACTAAAGGTACCAAAGCCTGCGTGGTACAAGACACACTCGAAATAATTTGATCCGTCGCTTTGACTTCATGATGATTAACACCATAGACAATCGCAGCATCAACACTATCAAACGGCGCCGCACCAATTATCACACGTTTGGCACCTGCACCAATATGTTGTGTGGCTGCCTCTCGCGATCTAAATAAACCTGTGCATTCGAGTACCACATCGACATTCAGTTGCTGCCAAGGCAAAAGACTCGGCTGTGCTTCATTTAAAACTTGCACTTTGAGATGCGCTTGAGCACAAGAGATATCTAGAAAAATAACGCCATCTTGTTCAAGAATTTCGACTTGGCCTGCAAAACGACCATGCGTGGTGTCATATTTAAACAAATGCACCATGGTTTCCACATCAGCGACATCATTTATGGCAACAATTTCATAATGAAATTCTTTTGGATTTTCAAACCAAGCGCGTAATACATTGCGTCCGATTCGACCAAATCCATTAATTGCCACTCGCTGCATGACCAATCCTTCGTTTTGAAACAAAAATAAAGCATCTATATGTTAATGGATTTCAACATGAAAACGTTATCATTTATTCGTTTAATGCTTATTGGGCTTTATTTTTATAAAACTTTAGCACCTGTATAGATCCAAATATTAGCTTCACTAGAAATGTACAGCACTAAGATCAAGTCCAAACACTATGATTAAATTGGGTATAAACATGCAATTTTCCCAATGAACTGAAAAATATAAAAGCAAAGCACCTTCACGTAGACTATTTATCAACATGTTGAATTTGAATTTTTAAAGCTTTTCAAGACATATAAATAACTGATGTTATGCACGAAAAAGTAATTAAGCATTTTTAAAATGCTTTTTAAGTTTATTCGACGGAGTCTTACATTTTTGAATTGATAAAGGGATTAGCCTTCGGCTGGAGGTACTGTTACGAAACATTGTTTCTCATTCGGCAAAATGAGAAGCGCGCTTTGCAAGGAAACCAACTTGCCGTGCAATGCACCTCACCGACAAAACTCTTTCACTAGCGTCAAATTATTGAAAATATCGCAAAAACATTTTTGATTAAAAGTAGCCCTATCTCAAACACTTGCGGATGACGTTACCGCGTATCGTTCTTTTATTTGAATCAAATTGCGCTTCTGATGTTACTGCGCAACATCAGTAAATAAAATGCAGCAACAGTGCGCTCACAAGATTAATCAATGAATACTTTCAGCGTTCCAAAGGTTTAAAAATCTAAAAATATAGGTGCTAAATTTAAAACATATAAAAAGTCATAGAGATAGCCGAAAATCATTGGTCACTACACCTTTTTCCGTTATAATTTAGCGTTTTTAAATTTTATGTCAGCATCTCAAGCCAGCTTTAAAATTTTGTAAGACTTGCTTGATAGGCTATTACCAAATCGAAATTAGGAGAGACTTGGTTGTGAGTACTCGTTTTATGACATCAGCTGAAATTCGCGAAGCTTTTTTAAGCTACTTTGAATCGCAAGGGCATACACGTGTCGCGTCGAGTTCTCTGGTACCTGCCAACGACCCAACACTATTATTCACAAATGCTGGTATGAACCAGTTTAAAGACTGCTTCCTCGGTCTTGAAAAACGTGACTACGTTCGTGCAACTTCTTCACAAAAATGTGTCCGTGCCGGCGGTAAACACAACGACTTAGACAACGTTGGTTATACAGCACGTCACCACACGTTCTTTGAAATGTTGGGTAACTTCTCATTTGGTGACTACTTCAAACGTGATGCCATCACATTTGCTTGGGATTTCTTAACCAATGAAAAATGGTTAGGTCTGCCAAAAGATAAACTTTATGCCACTGTTTACCATACAGATGACGAAGCATTTGATATCTGGAACAAAGAAATTGGTCTAGACGCTTCACGAATTATCCGTATAGGTGACAACAAAGGCGAAAAATACGCTTCAGATAACTTTTGGGCAATGGGCGATACAGGTCCTTGCGGTCCATGTTCTGAAATCTTCTTTGACCATGGTGACCACATTTGGGGTGGCCTACCAGGTACTCCGGAAGAAGATGGCGACCGTTTCATCGAAATCTGGAACAACGTATTCATGCAGTTTAACCGTACTGCTGATGGCGTACTACACCCTCTTCCAGCGCCTTCTGTAGATACAGGTATGGGCTTAGAGCGTATTTCTGCAGTTTTACAGCATGTAAACTCAAACTACGAAATCGACCTATTCCAAAACCTACTTAAAGCTGCTGCAGAAATCATTGGTTTAGATACCACTGAACTTGAAGCAAAAGCGCAAGCAGAAAACAAACCTGTTGAATACCCTGCTTCACTTAAAGTTGTGGCTGACCATGCACGTTCTTGCTGCTTCTTGATTGCTGATGGCGTTAACCCTTCTAACGAAGGCCGTGGCTATGTACTTCGCCGTATTATCCGCCGCGCAGTACGTCATGGTAACAAATTGGGCGCAACTGGCTCATTCTTCCATAAAATGTTACAGCCGCTGATCGACGTGATGGGCGCTGCTTATCCTGAGCTTGCTGCACAGCAAGCACGTATCGAAGCACAGCTTTTGAAAGAAGAAGAACAATTCGCAAAAACTTTAGAGCAAGGTTTGAAATTGCTTGAAGGCGAATTGGCTCAACTTAAAGGTTCAGTGATTCCAGGCGAAACTGTATTTAAACTTTACGATACTTACGGCTTCCCGACTGACTTAACAGCAGACATTGCACGTGAACGTGATTTAACCATTGACGAAGCTGGTTTCGAAGTCGAAATGGCGGCTCAACGTCAACGTGCGCGTGATGCTGGTAAATTTGCTGTCGACTACAACTCAATTGTCAAAGTTGAAGGCGAGACTCAATTTGACGGCTATGACGCAACTCAAGGCCAAGGTCAAATTGTTGCAATCTACAAAGACGGCGAACAAGTTGATGAAGTTTTTGAAGGTGACGAAGCACTAATCGTTCTAAACCAAACTCCTTTCTATGCAGAAAGTGGCGGTCAAGTTGGCGATACAGGTATCTTCAAAAACGAAACTGGTATTTTTGAAGTTCAAGACACCAAAAAATCAGGCGGCGCTTTTGTACACCAAGGCATCGTGACCATGGGTAACTTAAAAGCAGCTCAAGCAGTTGAGGCTATTGTTAAAGCGGAGATCCGTGAAGCAACTTCACGCAACCACTCTGCAACTCACCTATTACATGCAGCACTTCGCCAAGTTTTAGGTACGCACGTACAGCAAAAAGGTTCATTGGTTGCAAGCGAACTTTTACGTTTTGACTTTGCTAATGACCAACCTGTTTCATTTGAACAGCTTCAAGAAATTGAACGCATTGTCAATGCCGAAGTGATTGCCAATACTGCTGTTTCAACTGAACTTTTAGACATCGAGGCGGCCAAAGAAAAAGGCGCAATGATGTTGTTCGGTGAGAAATACGGTGACGAAGTACGTGTACTTTCAATGGGTACAACCAAAGATGAGAAAAACTTCTCTATCGAACTTTGTGGCGGTATTCATGTAAAACGCACCGGTGATATTGGTCTATTCAAAATCACTTCTGAAGGCGGTGTTGCTGCAGGCGTACGTCGTATTGAAGCCGTTACGGGTACTAAAGCTGTTGAAGCTGCGCAAAAAGCAGATCGTGACATTCATGCAATCAACGATTTGCTGAAAGCGCAAAAAGATCAAACTTTAGAAAAAGTTGAAGCTTTGTCTCACACAGCATCTAGCTTGCAAAAACAAATTGAACAATTGAACCAAAAACTCGCGAGCTTCCAAGCCGCTGAGTTATTGAGTCAAGTTCAAGAGATTGCTGGCCGCAAAACATTAATCACCACGGTTCAAGGTGTAGATGCGAAATCACTTCGCAACTTGCACGACGGTGTGAAATCTAAGTTAGACAATGCTGTGATCGTGATCGCAGCGGTTGATGCCGACAAAGTGAGCCTGATTGCTTCGGTTGCTAAAGAATACACTGCTGCTGTAAAAGCAGGTGACATCATCAAACACCTTGGTCAAGAACTTGGCGGTAAAGGTGGTGGTAAACCTGATATGGCTCAAGGTGGTGCGCCTTATAGCGACAAACTTGAAGCGGTAATGACTGACCTCGTTGCATGGTTAGCTGCAAAATAAGACCAAAAGTCCTATAGCTCAAAGTGACTCACCTCCTTTGAGCAAATCAACGGGTTTAAGCAGTGTGTTTTTTTAATGCTGGATCCTGCTTAAACATTGTTGATGCGTGAAAGCGCAAACTCAATCATCATGTTGAAACCAATATTCAACCTCTGGCTAAATGATGAAAATGGAGTCTAAAAGGCTGGGTTCATGTGAATCCCCTGCAGACACAAAGTATCTATTTGAACTCCTCCTACCTTGGAGTTCATAAGCTACGTGGTATATTAAAATCGCGCCGAAGTGCGGTCTTAAAATATGTGTAAGTGCTTTAAGTCTTTAGACTTATTTACTTGGTAAGGATAGTTATGGCATTAATCGTTCAAAAATATGGCGGTACCTCAATGGGTACTCCAGAGCGCATTTTAAATGTTGCTCGTCGTGTAAAGCGTTGGCATGATCACGGTCACAAAGTTGTGGTTGTTGTATCTGCAATGAGTGGCGAAACCAATCGTCTACTTGCTTTAGCGAAAGCCATTACCGAAACCCCTGATCCACGCGAATTAGACCAAATGGTGTCTACGGGTGAACAGGTAACGATTTCTATGTTAGCAATGGCACTTAACTCTATTGGTGTTGAAGCTAAATCACTTACAGGCCGTCAAGTCGGTATTAAAACCGACAGCGCATTTACCAAGGCGCGTATTGAAGCGATTGATACGGATGTATTGACTTCAAACCTTGACGCTGGACGTGTCATTGTAGTGGCAGGTTTCCAAGGCTTTGATGCCGAAGGTAACACTACGACTCTAGGTCGTGGTGGTTCTGACACTTCGGGTGTTGCATTGGCCGCCGCACTTAAAGCTGATGAATGTCAGATTTACACAGACGTTGATGGTGTTTACACCACTGACCCTCGTGTCGCTCCAAAAGCGAAAAAAGTTGATCGTATTTCTTTTGAAGAAATGCTTGAAATGGCATCACTTGGTTCTAAAGTCCTTCAAATTCGTTCTGTAGAATTTGCCGGTAAATACCAAGTGCCTTTACGCGTATTATCAAGTTTTGATAATGACGATGATGGCGCATTCGACGAAAACTTTAAACAAAACGTCGGGACACTAATCACCACTGAAGCGGAAGACAACATGGAACAACCAATCATCTCAGGTATCGCGTTCAACCGTGATGAAGCTAAATTAACTATTCTTGGTGTACCGGATAAACCAGGTATCGCTTCAAACATCCTTTCACCAATTGGTGATGCCAATGTTGAAGTGGATATGATTATCCAAAACGTTGAAGAAGACGGCACAACTGATTTCACATTTACAGTTAACCGTAGTGAATTATCAAAAGCGAAAGCCATTCTTGAAGCGACTGCACAAGAAATTGGTGCACGTGAAGTTGCAACTCGCGCAGACATCGTAAAAGTATCGATTGTTGGTGTTGGTATGCGCTCACACGCAGGTGTTGCAAGCAAAATGTTTACTGCTCTTGCAAAAGAAGGCATTAATATTTTGATGATTTCGACTTCTGAAATCAAAATTTCAGTGATTATTGATGAGAAATACTTAGAGCTTGCTGTACGTGCTCTACACACTGCATTCGGTCTAGACCGTGAAACAGGTGAATCAAGCGCACGTGCTTAATTAACCTTGCTGTGTGTCAAAATTTGTCATTGTTAGACAGATTTTGAAAAACATCGTAAAAATTCAGAGCCACTATAGTTTTTTTTATAGTGGCTCTGTTATATTAAACCTGAGGATTTTAAAATTTACTCAGTTTGCGACTGTCACAATGATTGTTTCAGATGCACTGCTAAATTTTTTGCTTTTACAAGTTATGAATTTTACATAACAGATCATTTGCAGGTTTTGCATTTTGCAAGGAGAGAAACATGCTGATTCTGACTCGTCGTGTCGGAGAAACATTAATGATTGGAGACCAAGTTAGCGTGACTGTACTTGGTGTTAAAGGTAATCAGGTTCGTATTGGCGTGAATGCTCCAAAAGAAGTATCTGTTCATCGTGAAGAAATTTACCAACGAATTCAACATGAACGCGCAATGCACGAACATCTCCAAAACATTGATCAAGAATATCAGCCATCTTTTGAAGAAACTGATTATTCCCAAAATAACTATAATCGCTAAGATTTAAGTTGTTTAAATGATAAAGCGGCTCATTAGGCCGCTTTAAATTTATCTAGAACATGCTTTTACTATAGACGTTCAACTAAGCTTTATTACTGCCCTTCTAGAACTTTACGTACGGGACCAAAACTGCGGCGATGTTCATCAATCACCCCATACTGCGCAATTGCTTCAAAGTGTGCTTTGGTTGGATAGCCCTTGTGTTTTGCAAAACCATACTGTGGATATTTTGCATCTAGCTCAACCATTTCGTGGTCTCGAGTCACTTTTGCCAAAATACTCGCAGCCGAAATCTCTGGATGAATCGCATCACCACCTACGACAGCATCACAGCTCATCGCTAAACCGGTTGGGACTTTATTACCATCGACCAACACGTGTTCTGGCTGCACACTGAGTTTTTCGACTGCACGACGCATTGCAAGTAATGATGCTTGCAAAATATTGATCTCATCAATTTCTTGTGCAGAACTTTCAGCAATCGCCCAAGCCAAGGCTTTTTCTTGAATCTCAATAAATAACTTTTCACGTTTTTTTTCAGTGAGTTTCTTAGAATCGTTTAAACCTTCAATCGGGTTATTTGGATCTAAAATGACAGCTGCCGCAACAACCGAACCCACCAATGGACCGCGACCCGCTTCATCTGCACCAGCAATTTTCATATATCTCTCACTCAAAATAAAATACGACCCTTAATTTGGATTTGCTAATACTCAGCAATACCAATGTCTGGGTCGTATAAATTGTTCTAAATCTCAGTTTTTAAATGTTTCGATCACGCAAACATTTAAAGTATTTGTCACAATTTTAGCCGCAAGATTTGCTTGTGAAGTTTTATCCATTGCTGCTACAACCAAATCCGTTGCAGTCACGCTAGTTGTCGCTTTCTCGCCTACACATGAACACACTTCAGTTTGTAGTTCAGATTTTTGAGTTTCTGTTAATAGTTTTGAACCTGTTTTCCAGTAGCTGTTGTTATTTAGCTCAGTCACGCATTTCGCTTGAACACCCACTTTAACAGCCATCATTGCCAAGCTGTTTGCTGAAGTTGTACCTGTAGATGTACTTGTACCTGTTGTACCAGTCGCAGCACATGCAGAAAGTACAAGCGCTAATGGCGCTAGAACAGCAACTATTTTTTTCACGAATATTTCCTTTGTTCTGTTAATTAACGCGCATATTGTGCCCCAAATCACACACCATCTGATATGACTATTTAAAATAAATTCGGTAGTTGTGTAGTTAATCATCAAAGCCTGTGTTGCATATTCACAACACAGTGTCCCGATTTTAAACGACGCATATTTTTGTGGTCTGTATTAGAATCTGCATAAGATTGGACGCTTAAATAATCAACATGAGCAATAACACACAATACTACACTCGAACAGCTCAGGTCTTACATTGGCTGATGGCGATCATATTCATCGTGGCATGGTTAATTGGCTTTTATAGTGGCAATTTTCTGAGTTATGACGTCGATGGCAGCTTTAAAGGGCAAGTCATTACCCTCCATAAAAATATTGCTACTACGATTATTTTTCTGGTGGTGATACGAATCTTTTGGCGCTATACCCACCCCGCTCCAGATTTACCTGACAACATGTCCTCCGGCATGAAAACCTTGGCACATTTGGGTCATTTAGCACTTTATTTTGTACTACTGGCTTTACCGATTACAGGTTGCTTATTTAGTTGGAGCGCAGGTCACCCGGCCCCTGTCCTGTATTTGTTTGAAATACCACGCTTGGTCCAAGATAATCCTGAATTATTAGCCATCGTGAAACCGCTACATATTTGGATTTCTTGGGCAGCAGGCTTGCTCTTAGTCGGTCATATTTTGGCAGCACTGAAACATCATTTTATTGATAAAGACCATGTGCTCAAAAGCATGACACGACAACCAAAACCCTAACAAAGACAAAATAAAAGCCACATTATGTGGCTTTTATTGTGAGCATCATCTTTTAATTCAGCACTTGCTGAGCACAGCCACGCATACTATTCAAAACCGCTTTAGAAATCAGTTTATTCTTTTCAGTTTCATTCACTGCAGCAGTCATCAGATCTTTTGCACCGATATCATCCATAGCATGCTCACTCACGCACTGACAAATCGCAGCTTGATTGTCTTTTTTCTGTTGAGCACTCATAAACAACGCAGCACCTTTCCAAATTTTAGAACTATTTAACTCTTGCGAGCATTGATATTCAATCACGGGCTTTAGCATACGCTGACTTAAACTTGATTTATCTGCAATAGCAGCCGATGAAATCAATACTACGGCTAAAAATGTAATCGATGAGGCAAATATAGAGCGATTTGAATGAGAGAAAAGCATGATTTAAACATAAAAAAGGCAGTGAATATTCACTGCCTGAGATTATACGCTGATTATTAATTCAACGCTTCAATCTTTTTAATCCAAGTTTGTTTTTCCGCATCTGAAATAAATGATGCTTCAAAAGAGTTAATTGCCAGTTGCTTTAACTCTGCATTGCTTAGATCAAGAGCTTCGGTGATCGCAATAAAGTTATCATTCATATAGCCACCAAAATAAGATGGATCATCTGAATTGACGGTCACATGCACACCTTGTTGCAATAGTCGGCGAATATTATGATCAGCCATATCATTCACCACACAAAGTTTTAAATTACTCAGCGGGCAAACTGTTAATGGCATTTTCTCTGCAATTAAACGCTGCATTAAGACAGGATCTTCTTCTGAACGTACACCATGGTCAACACGATTTACTTTCAGTAGATCCAAGGCTTCCCATACGTATTCTGCTGGACCTTCTTCCCCTGCATGCGCAACAATAAGAAAACCTGCTTCACGTGCTTTGGCAAAAACACGTTCGAATTTTGATGGCGGATGCCCCACTTCACTCGAATCTAAACCGACACCAATAATTTGATCTTTATATGGCAAAGCCTGTTCTAGAGTTGAAAATGCTGCATCTTCAGATAAATGACGTAAGAAACACATAATCAGATGTGAGCTAATGCCCAGTTTTACTTTGGCATCATTACAAGCGCGTTGTAAGCCATTCAAAACAGTTTCAAAAGCAACGCCACGATCTGTATGAGTTTGTGGGTCGAAGAACATTTCAGTATGAACCACATGATCTTCTGCACATTTTTCTAAATATGCCCATGCTAAATCATAAAAATCTTGCTCATGAATCAGTACATTTGCACCTGCATAATAAATGTCTAAAAAAGACTGTAAATTATGAAAGTTATACGCTTCTTTTAATTCTTCGACTGACTGATAAGGAATTGCAATATTGTTGCGTTGGGCAATTGCAAACATGAGTTCAGGCTCAAATGTCCCTTCAATATGCACATGTAGCTCTGCTTTTGGCAAAGCGCGAATCAGCTCAAGTTGATCCATCTTTTATCCTCATAAAAATAAAAAAGGGTGCAAACGGAGTTTACACCCTTTCGCTATTTGACAGTATTAACCGCCAAATGCAGCAAATTTTAATGCCCAAAGTGCAGCAATAATCCAGACCATATATGGTACAGTTTTCGCCTTACCTGTAAGCAATTTAACCAATGCATAGCTAATGAAGCCCATTGCAATACCGTCTGCAATTGAATACGTAAACGGCATAAATACAATTGTTAAAAATGCTGGGACTGCTTCAGTAATATCATCCCATTCAATATGAACGATACCTTGAATCATCAACACACCAACAAACAACAATGCTGGCGCAGTTGCAAAACCTGGTACTGACTGAGCAAGTGGTGCTAAGAACAATGCCAAAATAAACAATACAGCAACTACAACTGCAGTTAAACCTGTACGACCACCGGCAGCAACACCTGCTGATGATTCAATATAAGGCGTAGTTGATGACGTACCCAATGCCGCACCCGCAACAATTGCAGATGAGTCAGCAAATAATGCTTTCTTCAAACGTGGTAATTTACCGTCTTTTAATAAACCTGCACGGTGTGATACACCGACCAATGTACCTGTAGAATCAAATAAATCGACCAAGAAGAATACAAAGATCACGCCAATCAAACTTGCGGTGAATAGACCTTCGAAGTTCATTTGCATGAATGTTGGAGCGATTGAAGGAATAGCACCTACAACACCTTTAAATTCGTTGAAGCCCAGCAGGGTTGAAATTGCAGTAATCACCAAAATACTGATGATGATTGCACCACGTACTTTAAAGTGATGCATAACCACAACCATCAAGAAGCCAAGTAAAGCTAACAAGACAGACGGCTGTTTTAAATCACCCAGACTAACCAATGTTGCAGGGTTATCAACAATAATGCCGGCATTTTTCAAAGAAACCAGCGCAAGGAATAAACCAATACCGCCACCGATCGCCAGTTTAAGCGACATTGGAATCGCATTGACAATCGCTTCACGGATTTTGAACATGCTGATAGCGATAAAAACAAGGCCAGAGACAAATACAGCTGCTAAAGCAGTTTGCCATTCCACGCCCATACCCAAACATACAGAATAGGTAAAGTAAGCGTTTAAACCCATACCCGGTGCTAAGGCAATTGGATAGTTAGCAACAAGACCCATTACTAAACAGCCAATGGCTGCTGCTAGACACGTTGCGACAAAAACAGCTCCATGATCCATACCCGTTTCGGACAAAATCATTGGATTGACAATAATGATGTAACACATTGTCAAGAAAGTAGTTACACCTGCAATGACCTCTGTTTTGAAACTGGTTTTGTTTTCGCTCAGTTTAAACAGACGTTCAAGCATGTTCTCGGAAGATGGATTAGGAGTCGTCATGACCTAGCCCCTATGAAGTAAACTTTATGCATATAAGCATCCCACAAAATTAATCATGTGATGTATTCATCATTAATTTTGTATATGCCTAAGCAACGAATATGCCAATTCGGCAGATTGTAGGCTTTAAAAAATCCTATTTTCAACAGCATACAACAAGGTATAAGTGTTGAAATTTGCAAACAAAAAAGCTGCATAAACCTATGCAGCTCCTCTATTTATGTCATTTAATTCGTATTTAATATCAATAAATACTGATCAAATTAATTTCGGCAAATTATAACACATTGATTTTTTAATGTTTCCACATTTTCATCGCCTTTCAATTTAGTAAATTTAAGACATTGTTTTATTTATAAAGTTTCAAATTATTATATGTAAAAATAAAATATCAATATTTAGACGAACTCTTCAAGATCATGCTTGAGCTCAATTCAAAAGCAGCAAGATTGATTTTTTTTTAGCGCATATAAGGTGATGCGTTCAAATCATCATTGAACACCTGATTAATTTCTTGCTGTTGCTTTAACTCAGCATTTTTATAAACACTAAATCCTAAAAATAAAATGCTGAGTATAAAAATTGGTATCAGTATTTTTTTCATAACAAAATTTTATTCATGTTTAAATATTTGGCTATAATAACAAAAAACTTAAACAGAAAAGTGACGTATTTCACAATTTTATATCTTATTAAGTCATTTAATAAGCTATTTGTTCGATAAATGTTAACTTTGTAATATATTTTAGACTGATAGACAAGATAATCGCTGAATGATTTTTCGAATCCTTTTCCGTAAAAAGCCTCAAATTGTAGATCATTTCATATACGAAATTTAAAGCACGATCAATTTCACAGGCCTACCGTTACATCCCGAGTGAAGAAGATAAAAAAGCCGCTGACTTAAAAACAGCGGCTATACATATTCTTTTCAGTCTAAGCTTTTCAATTTCGAAATTAAGCGGCTTGTTGTTCGTCTCGTTTAAAGACCAATTCACCCTTTAAACTACTCTCGGCATCGTAATAATAACCATCTGTATTGAACGACTTGATATCTTCAACACGTTCAATTTTATTTTCCAATAAATAACGCGCCATTAGGCCACGTGCTTTTTTGGCATAGAAGCTGATGACTTTATATTTGCCGTTCTTTTGATCGAGAAAAACTGGCTTGATGATTTCGGCTTTAATTTTTGATTCTTTGACCGACTTATAATATTCATCTGAAGCGATGTTGACCAAAAGTTCAGAGCCCGCTTTTTCCAAATCGTCATTGATGAGATTGGTGATGGTATTGTCCCAAAACTCGTATAGGTTATGTCCACGTGGATTTTGCAGCTTGGTCCCCATCTCTAAACGATATGGCATCATTAAATCAAGCGGACGCAATAAACCATAGAGACCCGAGAGCATACGCAAATGGGTTTGTGCATATTCAAGGTCTGAGTTTGTAAGTTTATAAGCATCTAAACCGGTATATACATCACCTTTAAAGGCAAAGATTGCTTGGCGTGCATTGGCAAAATCAAAATCAGGCTGCCAATCTCGGAAGCGCTCAACATTTAAAGTCGCAATTTTCTCACTGACACTCATCAAGCTTGAAATTTCACTTACCGACAATTTACGTGCGACTGAGATTAATTCTTCAGAATGATCTAATAGCCGTGGTTGAGTGAATTTTTCAGTCGGTAAAGCGGTTTCGTAATCTAAGGTTTTTGCTGGAGAAATTAAAGCGAGCATAAACATCCTGATTAATTTTTAATTAAACAAACTATAACAGTAGAGTATTTTCAAATCCAATCTGTGTTTTAGATAATATTAATCTGTAAACTATGCGACTCTCCCGCTTTCACATTTTAGTCATTATGTCAGAACAACTGTTCATTCAAGGGCCTGTTGGTCAGCTTGAAATTTTTGTTGATTATCCACAGGGTGAAGTGAAAGGATTCGCGGTAGTTACACACCCTCACCCATTGCAAGGTGGCACACCACAGCACAAAGTACCTGTGCTTTTAGCGCAAATGTTCTTAGAACGTGGCTATGTTGTCTATCGCCCAAGTTTCCGCGGCTCTGGCCAAAGTGCAGGAATACATGACGAAGGCAATGGTGAAACCAAAGATACCATGCAAGTCATTGAATTTGCTCGTAGCCAACACCCAAACTTGCCATTTTATGCAGGCGGTTTTAGTTTTGGTGCAAATGTCATGACTAAATGCTATGCCCTATTGCCAGTGGAGTTACAGCCTGTACAAACTATTTTATGTGGCCTACCAACCACAACAGTTGCAGGTGTGCGTCACTATGTGACTCCGCATATTAAGGGTGATATTTTATTTATTCATGGTGAAGAAGATAATGTCACACTGTTATCTGACTTGATTCAGTGGGCCAAACCACAGCGCCATTTAATCACGGTTTTACCAGGTGCAAACCACTTCTTTACAGGTTATCTCAAACAGCTTCGTATCGCGATTTCACGTTTTTTAGTATAAAAAATACAAAAAAATGAGTCAGCTTAACTGGCTCATTTTTTTTGCCTAGCGAACGCTCTATTCCCCCAATATTCCAGATAAATTCAACTTCTCGCTTTTCGATTTATCCATTTTTTTTGCATTAGTGATCATAATTCGTTCAATATGTAATGACTTAAGCCGATGCTCGTTTAATTTTGATTACGCCTCAATTTTTTATCTAAAAACCAATTATTTACTTGTTTAAATAATCAACTACAGAAATAATACCCAGAAAAATTAAGATAAAATTTAGAGGGAAAAATGAAATTTATTGTTGCTGTGATTTTAAGTCTAAGCATTGCAGCTTTGGTCTATTATTTTAATTCAACCCCATCCACAACGACAAATTTGCCAGCGTCTACGGTTGCTGCGAATGATGGTCCCAAAGCCTATTTGACTGCGTCATACAAGATGAATGTCGATGGTCGTGATTTTAGCTTAAAAATGGTCTACGACTTTCCCAACAGCCAAGTGTGTGAAGCCCAACTCAACAGCACTGACACCATGAATATGATTTCAACCTTTAAGCAACGCTGTTCGAGTGACTCGGTGTGTAAAGAAGCTGAAATTTCGTCTTGTTCATCTTTTACCGATCAAAAATATAAAGATATGCTCGATAAAAACTATCATGACACCCATTATATTTATTTAAGCGATAGCAAATTGACTGATCAACGTGGTGTGATCGTGTTTTGGGGACTCAATGAACAAGAGTCAGAAAAAATGTGTGACTATGTGAAAAAGAGCAATCGAACTATTAATCCAATCAATATTGAATGTCTATAACGTTGTTCGATACATTCCGTTAAAAATAAAAAAGCAGCGCTATGCTGCTTTTTTATGGATGATTTTTAATTCAATTTTTCAAATCATTTTGTCATTTGTTTCCATTGAAACTCACTATATGACTCTTCTTCTTTTAAACTGTTTTCGACCGCTTGAGCCAATTGGTTCAATAGACTTTGCTCAGTAATACGATCTAACCAATCTTGGTCTTCATCTGGATAAGAGGTAATTTCACAGACTAGACGACCTGATTCATCCTGCCCCTGACATGTCACTGAAAGTGGCAATTCATGTTGATCGACACTGACTGCAATCTGATCACCACTTTGCGATAACGTTTGAAAGCCATATTTCTCAAGCTTACTTGCTAAAAACTCAGCCACTTGAGTTTGAGTATCAGTACTGCTTTCAACTCGATTTGAATCGCTATGGGCGGTGAATTGTAGTTTTCTCATGTATCTATCCAAAGACATTCTTGTTGTATAGTTTTAGCATAAGCAATTAAAACCAAACAGCCAAGCATTTGCTTGGCTGTTGTTGAATAAATATACAAATTTAGTGAATTATTTATTCACTTACCGCAATCGTTAAACCGGCTTGAGTCGCTAGCTCTGTAAATGTTGGGAAACTTGTTGCAACAGTTTCTGTACCCACGATATTAATTTCACCCGAAGTACGTAAACCTGCCATTGAGAAGCTCATTGCAATACGGTGGTCATGATGTGATTCGATTTGACCACCTGTGAAGATTGCACCCCACTCACCCGCTTTGCCTTGACCTTCAATGATGATACCATCCTCGGTTGGCGTACAATCGATACCCATAATTTTTAGGCCATCTGCCATCACTTGAATACGATCCGACTCTTTCACTCGAAGTTCAGCTGCACCAGTCAAAATGGTTTGACCCTCTGCACATGCAGCAGCAATAAATAACGCTGGGAATTCATCAATCGCCAATGGCACTTGATCTTCTGGCATATGAATGCCTTTGAGTGTACGTGAACCACGAATACGAATATCTGCAATCGGCTCACCGCCAGCGATACGTTCATTTTCAACAGTCAGGTCAGCACCCATCTGTTTTAAAATTTCGATCACACCTGTACGTGTTGGATTAATGCCGACCGCTTCAAGTGTGACATCTGAACCTTCAGTAATCGCTGCACCCACCATAAAGAATGCTGCAGATGAAATGTCAGAGGGTACTTGGATATCCGTACCGACTAACTTGCCGCCACCTTGAAGTGAAATGCGGTTATCTTCTGTTTTCACGTCATAACCAAATGCACGAAGCATACGTTCCGAATGGTCACGTGTCGGTTCTGGCTCAGTGACAACAGTTTCACCTTCTGCCCAAAGACCGGCCAACAAAATACCAGATTTTACTTGTGCAGATGCCATGGGTAAGTCGTAATGAATACCTTTCAGGTTTTGACTTCCGGAAATAGACACGGGCGGCGTACCACGCTCACCTGTAGTTTGAATTTGCGCACCCATTTCACGTAATGGTTTTGCAATACGTTCCATTGGACGTTTTGATAATGACGCATCACCAGTCATCACCGAATCAAACTTCTGTGCCGACAACATGCCTGAAAGCAAACGCATTGAAGTGCCTGAGTTACCCATATACAAAGCGCCTGCAGGTGCTTTTAAACCATGCATGCCTACACCATGAATGGTGACTTCGCCATTTTTAGGGCCTTCAATACTCACTCCCATATCACGGAATGCTTGGAGGGTTGCCAAGGCATCTTCACCTTCAAGGAAACCCGTGACATGCGTTGTGCCTTCTGCAATAGCACCAAACATGATAGAGCGATGTGACACAGATTTATCACCTGGCACAGTAAATTTACCTTGGAATTGCTTTGGACCCGGTAAAATTTTGAATTGCTGTGTCGTCACTTTATTTTTCTCCATCAGTGGTTTCTTTGCGAGCATGTGATTGAAATGTTGGCGTGCCGCTTGTGCATGCCCCAACAGTCCCATCAACGCTTGTGAGTTTTCATCTTCAATCAGTTTGCGAAGAATAGCCAATTGTTTTTCAAAGCCATCTACCGCATTTAAAATTGCCTTTTTATTGGCAAAAAAGATGTCATGCCACATATGTGGGTCGCTTGCAGCAATACGTGAAAAATCACGAAAACCGCCAGCGGCATAACGGAAAATATCTAAATTGTCTTCTCGGTTCGCAAGTTGCTCAACCAAGTTAAATGCCATCAAATGCGGAAGGTGACTGGTATGGGCCAACACTTCATCGTGTTTTTCCACATCCATGCAAATTACTTCCGCTTTGGCAGCTTGCCACAATTGAATTAGTTTCTCTACAGCCCAATCTGCACTGCTTGGTAAAGGTGTCAAAATCACTTTGTGATTAGCAAATAAATCTACCTTACCTGCATGCACACCTGTTAGTTCAGCCCCAGCAATCGGATGCCCCGGTACAAAACCAGCAGGTAATTGCTCACCATAGACTGCTTTCGCTGCATCAACGACATTGCCTTTGGTACTCCCAACATCGGTAATAATCGTCTGTTCGGATAGATAAGGCTTGATCGCTTCAAGGACTTTTTGTGTCGCACGTACAGGCAAAGCCAAGACAACGAGATCTGCACCTCTGACCGCTTCAGCAGGATCGCTATAACCCTGCTGAATAAGCCCTAAAGCTTTTGCATCTTCTAAAGTTTTTTGTGAACGCGTAGACGCTACAATTTCCTTAGTTAAACCTTCAGCAATCATGACGCGAGCTAGGCTTGAGCCAATCAACCCAAGCCCAATAAAAGCAACTTTTTCAAATAGTGGCACAGACATGACTTAAGCTTTAACCTCTAAGCCCAAAACTTTAGCCAATGCCGCTAAGAATTTAGCATTTTCAGCTTCAGTCCCAATTGATACACGTAAATGCTCAGGGATACCAACTGGACGAACAATCACACCTTCTTTTAATAAAGCATTGAAAGTCTGTGCAGGATCTGCTTTTACATTTACTAAAATGAAGTTGGCACGTGAAGGCACATACGCTAAACCTAAAGCATCAAAGCCTGACTCAAGTTGAGCCATACCCGCTTTGTTCACTACGCGTGATTTTTCAATAAATGCTTCATCTTTAAGTGCAGCAACTGCAGCCACCATCGCAAGATGGTTCACGTTAAATGGTTGACGAATACGATTAAGGAAATCCGTCACTTCAACTGAAGCCAAGGCAAAACCAACACGTAACGCAGCCAAGCCATAGCATTTTGACATGGTACGGCTAACGATTAAGTTTGCGTATTGATCTAAGAATTTCAAGCTATTGAAGTTTTCTGGGAAATATTCCACATAAGCTTCATCTAAAACCACGATCACATTTGCAGGTACTTTTTGCATGAACGCTTCAAATTCAGCTTCTTCAAACCATGTACCTGTTGGATTATTTGGGTTCGCAATAAAAATCAATTTAGTATTGTCTTTAATTGCCGCAGCCATTGCATCTAGGTCATGTGAAAAACCTTTTGCAGGCACTTCAATCGCTTCAGCATTAATTGCTTGTGTCACCAGACCATACACAGCAAATGCGTGTTGGCTATACACTACAGAGTCTTGTTCTGAAACAAAAGCACGAGCAAAAATTTCTAGAAGATCGTTTGAACCATTACCCAACGTAATGCGGTCATGTGCAATACCAAATTGTTTTTCAACTTGGTCTTTCAAAATAAAACCGCCACCATCCGGATATCGACCAATTTCTGCAAGTTCAGCAGCAACCGCTTCTTTCACTTTGTCAGAACAACCCAATGGGTTTTCATTTGATGCGAGTTTTACGATATCTGTAATACCTAACTCACGCTCAAGTTCACTAATTGGTTTACCTGGTTGGTAAGGCTTTAGCTTTGCAATGCCTTCATTGGCTGGGACAAACGTCATTTTACACTTCCAGTTTTTTCAAATGATGAAGGTGATCAACTCCTGATGGAATTGATCACAGTTGTGATCTTAAAGAACAGCAATCGGATATGAACCCAATACACGAATTTCTTTTACTAACGGACGAATTTCTTCAATTGCCGCTTTCACGTTTTCTTGCTCAACATGACCTTCCAAGTCCACAAAGAATACATAAGCCCATTTTTCGGGTAATGCAGGACGTGTTTCGATACTTGTTAAGCTAATATTATGCTTGGCAAACGGTGCAAGAATTTCAAGTAAGGCCCCCGCACGGTCATGCGCAGAAATCAACAATGAAGTTTTGTCATTACCAGATTGTGGCACTTTCTCACGACCAATCACCAAGAAACGAGTAGTATTTTCAGGATTGTCTTCAATATTGCTATGCAAAATTTCAAGGTTGTAAATGTTCGCAGCGACTTCAGAAGCAATTGCTGCTGAGTGCCATTCATTGCGAATACGGCGTGCAGCTTCTGCATTTGAACTGAGTGCAACACGTTCTACACCTGGATAATGAGCATCTAACCAACCACGGCATTGCGCCAAAGTTTGTTGATGAGCATAAATTTGTTTAATGCTGTCTTTACGTGTGTTTTCAGACACTAGGAACTGGTGATGAATACGCAGCTCCACTTCACCAATAACATTCAGATGTGAAGATTTGAAGCAATCTAGGGTGTGGTTCACTACACCTTCAGATGAGTTCTCTACAGGCACAAGACCATAGTGCGCACTGCCTGCTTCTACTTCGCGGAATACTTCATCAATCGTTGGAAGAGGGCGAACAACAGCGTCTTGACCAAAGTGTTTCAACACCGCCGAATGTGTATATGTCCCAACTGGACCTAAGAACGCAATACTTTGCGGTGCTTCAAGAGCTAAACAAGCCGACATGATCTCACGGAATAAACGTGCCATTGTCACATCAGACAATGGGCCTTCGTTACGATCCATAACTTTACGTAAAACTTGCGCTTCACGTTCAGGACGATAAAACAATGGATTCTCTTCTGCAGCAAATTTTGCTTTTGCCACAGCTTCAGCTAGTTTCGCACGACGATTGATAAGTTGTTGAATCTGCATATCAACAGAGTCGATATCTTCACGAATTTGAGCTAAGTCCAGAGAAGTCGGAGTGTTTTGATCATCGTTGATCATTGTTATGTCGCCCTTCAAAAAAATTTTGCAAACAGTATAACAATAGTTAGCTTTCAAATGTTGCGCAATACGACTTTGATGGTTTCAGCCTTAAAAACATACAGTTGATTAAAGCTTCATCAGCTTAACTTAAGAGCCAAAACAGCCAAACTGATAGGTAAAACCATAATTGAGGCAAATCTTACCTTTTGACGGCTTTATTGATCATTCATCTTGAGCAGCACAATAAATAGGCCTTCTCTTTTCCTCCAAATTTGCATCAGATCCATCCTCTTATAAGCCCATCAATCAATTTGTTTCATTGGTCATTTCATTTTTATATTTTGCTCTCAATACCCGCAGCAAAATAAAAATTTCAAAACTTGGTTTTCATGGCATAGAAATAATTTGAAACTTAAAGATGATCTATATAAACACTTGGTCATTGATCGTTTTTTCAGTGACTTAATAGGCACTTTCATCTAGTGTTTACAGTCATTGACGCATTTATTACAAAAGACACAGGTAATTCTTATCATTGCTTTGTAGTCTAAATATCAGAAAAAAAATAACAGCCCCATAGGTACAAGTATGCACAAGAAAATTGCAGTGTTAGTGACCTACGATTTTGAAGATATTGAGTATCTTGAGCCTGTGGAGGCCTTTCGAGCCGCTCGGCACAGCATTATCAATATCGAAGATCAGGTTGGAAAAATCGTTTACGGCATTAAACGCCGTTCCCAGATCACCATTGACCAAAGTATCGACGATGCCTCTGTGCATGATTTTGATGCCTTATTTATTCCCGGCGGTTATTCCCCAGAGAAACTCGCTTTAGATGACCGTTTTATCTATTTTGTACGTAATTTTGCAGATAGCCAAAAGCCGATCTTGAGCAGTTGCCATGGTCCACAGTTGTTATTAGAAGCTGGTGTCATACAAGGTCGCCATTTCGCCCAATCTGAAACACTTAAATCCGCTTTGTTAAACGCAGGTGTGGTGGTGTCGGATCAATCGGTTGTGAATGATAATAACCTATATATATCGTCTCGCAGTACTTTAGATACACCTGAATTTATTGAAGTCTGTTTGCAAGTTTTGGGGCAACCGTCATTATCATAGGTTTCAAAATATTCACGCAAAATTAAACACACAATCTAATTCAAATAAGCAAATCTATAGAAATACATCGTCTCTATAGAAATACATCCTAAAAAAAATAGCGAAGTCTTCACTTCGCTATTTTAATTTCAGCCTGATAAATTGTTTATCGACCTAAAATACTTCGTGCCACGATTTCTTTCATAATTTCATTGGTGCCACCGTAGATTTGCTGAATACGTGCATCGACAAAGAAACGTGAAATTGGATATTCGGTCATATAACCATAGCCACCAAATAATTGAAGTAGATTATGGGCCACTTTCATTTGCATATCGGTAGAAAAGCTCTTGAGTGCTGCTGCAGTTTCAACATCAAGTTTGCCTTGCATATAAAGTTCAACATTTTGATTATAAAATGCCGCTGTAGCCAATTCGTCAATCTTAGCCTGTGCCAAGACAAAACGAGTATTTTGGAACTGTCCGATCGCCTGTCCGAACGCTTGTCGCTCTTTAACATACTGCGTTGCCACATCAATGGAACCACGAATCGCACCAATTGCCGTCGAAGCAATTGCGGTACGCTCACGCGGTAACTCTTGCATCAAGTAAGCAAAGCCTTGTCCAGCCTGTCCCAAAAGTTGCTCTTTTGGCACTTTAACATTGTCATAAAACAATTCAGAAGTGTCTTGCGCATGCAGTCCAATTTTGTCGAGGTTAGTGCCCTTCTTAAATCCATCCAAATGTGTATCGACTAAAAGTAATGACACGCCCTTGGCACGTGCTTGCGGATCGGTTTTCGCAGCCAATACCACAAGGTCTGCATGTTGACCATTTGAGATAAAGGTTTTCGAACCGTTGAGCAGATAATGATCACCCTGCAAAATTGCACTACTGCGCATAGACTGTAAGTCCGAACCTGCGCCCGGCTCTGTCATACCAATGGCACCGACCACTTCACCCGTGACCATTTTCGGTAACCAATATTGTTTTTGTTCTTCTGAACCAATGTGCAAAATATAAGGTGCTGCAATTTCAGAATGGCATGAAATACCTGTCGATAATGCACTAAAACCTGCTCGCGCAGATTCTTCAACTAGCATCAGTGAATAATGCGTTGGGACGCCATAGCCGCCATATTCTTCAGGCACATCCACACATAAAAAGCCATTTTCACCCAAAGCATTCCATACTGAACGCGGCATAATGCCTTCACGTTCCCATTGCTCATAATGTGGTGCGACATGCTCTGCCATAAAGCGGCGAAAGTTATCTCGAAATAATTCTAAGTCTGCATCATAAGCTAGCATGTGTTTCTTCCTTGGTTGAGTTTGTTATTTTGTTGAGTTCCATCCTATTGCAGTTTAGAACAGCCGTCATGCCTAAAAACTAAAGCGTTCAAATTTGGCTTTGGGCTTACATAAAAAAAGGAAGCCGAAGCTTCCTTTTTAAATGACATCTTTTACATCACAGCATCTGCCTTAGGCATGATGTGCATTGCCTTCTTCTTGCATCTGACGGTCAATTTCTTCAGGGTTTGCCAAAGCAAAATCCAGTTTTTCTTTGTCTAATTGACCCACCCATTTTGCAACCACAATCGTTGCCAATGAGTTACCGACAAGGTTCGTTAATGCACGTGCTTCTGACATGAAACGGTCAATACCAAGAATCAATGCCAAACCAGCAACAGGAATATGCCCCACAGCAGAAAGTGTTGCAGCCATAACAATAAAGCCTGAACCCGTCACACCCGCAGCACCCTTAGATGAAATCAGTAGAACCAATAACAAAGTGATCTGATGCGAAATATCAAGCGGCGTATTGGTCGCTTGTGCAATAAAGATCGCCGCCATAGTCAGGTAAATAGACGTACCATCTAGGTTAAATGAATAGCCTGTTGGAATAACCAGACCCACTACAGATTTTTCTGCACCTGCAAGTTCAAGTTTTTTCAACATACGTGGCAGTACAGACTCTGAAGATGACGTACCCAGTACGATCAGTAACTCTTCGCGAATCATACGAATCATTTTCAAAATACTGAAACCGCAAATACGTGCAATTGAGCCAAGTATAATGAAAATAAACAGCAAACATGTGATATAGAAGCAGATGATCAATTGACCCAATTGCGCCAAACTACCAATACCATATTTACCAATGGTATAAGCCATCGCACCGAAAGCACCAATTGGTGCAAGCTTCATGATCATGTTTACAATGTTAAAGAATACATGTGCAATTTGATCAATAAACTTCAATACAGGCTTACCTGCATCACCAAGTTTATGCAAAGCAAAACCAAATAATAAGGCAAATAATAGAACTTGAAGAATTTCACCCTCAGCAAACGCACCAACAACGGTGTTTGGGATGATATTCATAAAGAATTCTTGTGTAGATTGTGCTGCACCAGATTCAACATATTTAGAAATACCTGCAGTATCTAAAGATGCTGGATCTACGTTCATGCCTACACCTGGTTTTGCAATATTAATCACTGCAAGACCAATAATGAGTGCGATGGTCGAAACGATTTCGAAGTATAGTAAAGCGACCCCACCTGTTTTACCCACAGATTTCATGCTTTCCATGCCTGCAATACCACTCACTACGGTACAGAAGATCACAGGTGCAATAATCATTTTAATTAGCTTAATGAAACCTTGTCCTAGTGGATAGAACAATTCACCCCAGCCTTTTACGTATTGCTCGGTACCATTGATGATTTGCGTACCACTTGGTGAGAAATGACCCACCAATACACCCGCAATAATGGCAACGATCACTTGAAAATATAGTGACTTATAAATTGGTTTTTTAGCCATGACATTACTTCACGATATATTTCTGCTTCAAAGAAATATTCAGTTTTTGTCTATTTTCAAAAAATAAACAGCCCAAAACCCCTTTGTCTTCGACAAAAGAGCACCAAAGGTATTTGACTTAGCCAAATACAGAAAAACGAAATATGTATGGTGATTAAATAATCACATCAGGACCTGATATAGAATCAGTGCATTGATCAGGAGATGAAACACATACTAAAGTAGGTTAAATTTTACCTGTTTTTTAATGGCTTGTTCTGCCACAAATGTTAATTTCGGTTAAATAATAGACCGAGATCATTAGACTATAGTCTAAAGACTGCATTTTTTACGCCCATTATCAGGCTGAAAAATACCAACTATAGAAGTAAACTATCCTTAAGTCCTAATTTTAAGCCCAGTATTTGCATGAAAAATAAACGAAATATTTACAAAGATTTTGAACATCCTTTTGCGCAATTTGTCCGTATCGTGGGTAAAGGCAAAAATGGTGCACGTTCGCTCACTTATGATGAAGCCTACCAAGCGTTCAGCATGATCTTAAAAGATGAGGTTTTAGACGTTCAATTGGGCGCTTTCTTGATGTTATTGCGTGTAAAAGAAGAATCAGTTGATGAACTCACTGGCTTTGTCCAAGCCACACGTGATCAGCTCAAGTTTAAAAAACTTGATGTTGATTTAGATTGGTCATCTTATGCAGGTAAACGCAAACATTATCCTTGGTTTTTATTGGCCGCATTAACGCTAGCAAAACACGGCTACAATGTCGTAATGCATGGCGCTTCAGGTCATACCATTAACCGCCTTTATACAGAACAAGTATTAGAGTATTTGGGTTTTCCTATTTGCCAAAATGATACAGATGTGGAACAGCAACTAATACAACGTCATTTTGCTTATATTCCGCTCGACGTCATTTCACCAATACTTAGTGATTTAATTTCACTGCGCAATGTGATGGGTTTACGTTCCCCAATTCACACCCTTGCCCGCCTAATAAATCCGTTTAATGCCAAAGCCACCATGCAAGCTATTTTCCATCCAGCCTATCGTGGATCACACCAACGTGCGGCATTTCAATTGGGTTATCAAAATAGTGCTGTCATTAAGGGTGAAGGTGGTGAATTCGAACGTAACCCCGATGCAAAAACATTAATTTGTGGTATCAAGGATGGTGAAATGTATGAACATGAATTGCCTAAACTGACGGACAACCGCAGTCCAGTCGAAGAAGAACTTGATTTGGCCATTTTTAAAGCCGTGTGGGACGGTCAGCAGGCACATGAATATGGTGAAATCGCGGTCACCGAAACCATGGGAATCGCACTGTATACCATGGGTGCCATCGCAAGTTTTGATGAAGCAATGCAAACTGCCAAAACCATGTGGGCAAATCGTCACGCTTAAATAAGCAGATATGAAGCAACAAATTTAGGTATGCATCAGCTAATAAAAAAGCCAGCATTAAGCTGGCTTTTTCAATCAGAAAGAAAAAGGATTAAACGAAACGAATCGGCTTGAACTCAGGTTCTTCCACATGTGAGTCGCAATGCTCATCTTCTTCTTTGGTCCCGCGGTCGATATAACCACTACGCTCATCTTCTGGCAAATGTTTAATTTCCCATGCATACACCGCTTGCATACAAATTTGACGTTGTTCTTGAGTCAGCGCTACGCCATTTGGCCATTTACCAATTTCAATTGCCGTTTTTAATCGACCAACAATTTCAGGATCGAGTACGGCAAGCATCTGTTCAATATTCATAATTAATCCTGCTTTAATGAGTCAAAATCTTGGTTCCAGCCTAGCTTGGTACGACATGCCATATAGAAGTCATAACCAGGTGGATGTAATAAGTTGAGCTTAAATGGATGTTTGCGGATATGTAAACTATCGCCTACACCCAATGATACACTGTGTTGACCATCGGCACTGACCATTGGTAAAACACGGTTTTCACGAATCAAAATTTTAATTTCACTTTGTCCGCCCACGACAATCGGACGTGACGACAAAGTATGAGGATGCATTGGCACTAAGGCAATCGCATCCATACTTGGGTGGACAATCGGACCACCACCAGATAATGCATAAGCTGTAGAGCCAGTTGGTGTCGAAACAATTAAACCATCACTGTGTTGGCGGTATACATATTGCCCATCAATATTCAGTTCAAAGTCGATCATATGTACCGATTTACCTGAATGCAGCACAATATCATTTAAAGCCACGGCATCATAAATCGACTCACCTTTCGAGCGAATTTCCATTTCCAGCAAGAAACGTCGATCCAACTGAAACTCGCCTTTGAGCACTTGATCTAACTTGAAAATCACTTCTGTCGGTTTGATATCGGTCAGGAAGCCCAAACGACCACGGTTCACCCCAATCACAGGAGTATTATATTTCACCAAGGCACGTGCAGCATGAAGCAATGAACCATCACCGCCGACTACGATCACCAAATCGACGACTTCACCCAATAAATTACGGCTAACCGTCTGAGTATTATTATAGGGAACCAGCTGCGCTGTTTGCGTATCAAATACAGGATGTAATCCCAAACTCAAAATATGATCGTGGATCAAACATAGGGTTTCGATCACTGATGATTTGTCTGGACGACCAATCAACCCAATGTTTCGAAATGATTTATGTGAAATTTGCACCTGCGCTTTTGCTCCGCTTCGCCTCATTGGTATCATATCACTAACAGAAATGATTTAAAAAAACTTTAAAGTTTCGACTTTAGTGAAGTAGCTTCCAATATTTTGCATACATATAACAGTTTAAATATTGCAAAATACTGAAAAGCTTCGCATGATTAGCAAAATTTCTCAGGGTCTTATCACTATTTATGAAGTCTGAACGTGGCATAGGCATAATTGCACTGATTTTTTCGCTGTTGATTATCGGCGGATTTCTCGTGTTCAGCATTTATCTTATTCGTCTTGATAATATTGTACGGGATAAATTCGAAGGTCAACGTTGGGACATTCCAGCCAAGGTATTTGCTCGTCCTTTAGAAATTTATACCAATGCGCCTGTAAGCCAAGCAGACCTCAACCAAGAACTGAAACTTTTGGGCTATAACGCTCAAGACAGCTATGCGAAAACGGGAAGTTACGTTACTTCTGGCAATGTGACCTATATCCATACGCGTGGTTTTGACTTTGGTGATAGTGTCGACCCTGAACAAGTCCTTAAAGTGACCTTTGGTGAAGATCAAATCACTGAGGTAAGTGCGACCAAGCCTTCAAGCAGTGGTATTGCCCGCTTAGAGCCGATGTTAATTGGTGGTATTTATCCTCAGCACAATGAAGACCGTGTGCTGATCAAACTTGATAAAGTACCTAAGCCTTTAATCCAAGCTTTAATTGCTACCGAAGACCGTAATTTCTATCAGCATCATGGTATTTCCATTCGCGGTACAGCACGTGCCATCGTAAGTAATGTCACCGGTGGTAAACGTCAAGGTGGTTCGACCCTCACTCAGCAATTGGTGAAAAATTTCTATTTATCGCCTGAAAAAACCATTAAACGTAAGGCCAACGAAGCCTTAATGGCGATGCTGATTGAACTTCACTATGACAAAGATGAAATTCTTGAAGCTTATTTAAATGAAGTGAACTTAGGTCAAAACGGTAATTATTCAATCAATGGTTATGGTTTAGCCTCACAATTCTATTTTGGTTTACCGCTGCGTGAACTAAATATTGCTCAGCAGGCGTATTTAGTCGGTTTGGTTCAAGGTCCGACCCTATATAATCCGTGGAAAAACCCTGAAGGTGCGATTAAACGCCGTAATATTGTGTTAAACAATATGGTAGTGATGGGCTATTTAACTCAGGAACAATATGAAACTGAGTCAGCGCGTCCATTAAATGTCATTACTAAACCAACATTGGGCCCTTCTCGCTTCCCTGACTATATGGATATCGTGCGTCGTCAATTGCGTACCGAATACCAAGAAAGCGATTTGACCAATCAAGGTCTGCGTATTTTCACCGCGATGGACCCGATTGCTCAAACTCGTGTACAAACTGCATTTAAAGAATCTGTGGCACGTTTAAGTAATGCCAATCCAGCACGCTTGAAAGAATTACAAGGCGCGGTACTGGTGTCTCATCCTGAAAATGGTGAATTGGTTTCAGCAGTCGGTTCAACGCAGGACTTTACTGGCTTTAACCGTACAATGGATGCTAAACGTCAAGTCGGTTCATTGCTAAAACCTGTGATTTACCTCAGTGCGATAGAATCAAACCGTTATAACTGGGCGAGTCAAATCGAAGACAGTCCTATCAGCATTCAAAGTGATGGCAAAGCTTGGACACCGAAAAACTATAGTGGTGGTGCACATGGTGTCGTACCAATGGTCGATGCCCTATCAAACTCTTATAACCTCTCTGCGGTACGCTTAGGTCAAGAGTTCGGTATGTCGACTTTTATTAACCATCTGAAAAAGTTTGGTGTGACTTCTAATATTCCAAGCTACCCTTCGATTTACCTTGGTGCTATCGATATGTCACCGATGGAAGTGATGAGTGTGTATGGCAACTTTGCAACCGGTGGCTTCAAATATCCAGTGAAAGCTATTCGTTCAGTGGTCGATGCCAATGGTCGTTTATTAGATCGTTATAGCTTAACGGTACAACCGACTATTGCACCTGATGCAGCCTTTATCTTGAACTATGGTTTACAACAAGTCATGAGTTCAGGGACAGGCCGTTCTGCTTATGCATCATTACCAGCTTCACTCAAACTTGCAGGTAAATCAGGGACAACCAATGATACGCGTGACTCATGGTTTGCAGGTTATTCAGGTAATTATTTAAGTGTGGTTTGGTTAGGTTTAGACAACAACAAAGTTACAGGCTTAACGGGTTCGTCAGGAGCACTTCCTGTTTGGACCAATGTGATGAAGCAGTTACGTCAAAAACCAGTTAATTTACGTCAACCAGACAGCGTACAGTGGCATTGGTTAGACCGTTATTCAGGTAATTTATCTGCGCAGCATTGTACAGGTGCGATGTATATTCCTCTTTCGCGCAACTCCATTCCAAATCAAGCTACGGCATGTGGTTCGACACAATATGAAGTAGAACCTTACACAGTTGATACTGAAGAGACGCAGCCAACTCAGGAGCAAAATGATAGTTTAGGTGACTACATTCGTGAAAGTGATGTCGATAATGATCAGGGTTCATCTGATCAACCTCGCATCATCTCAAGTGGAGAGTATTCAAATTAAACTGCACAACATTAAAGTTTTAAAAACGTTCAGTATTCTGAGCGTTTTGACGATTATTTTGGCAGGTTGCCAAACCATGATCGAACCTGAGCAAAAGCCGCCTGCTGCACCTGAAAAAAAGGCAGATATCCATGACCCTTCTAGGGTCATTATTACTCCATATGACCATCCAGAAATTAAGCGTCAACGTATCGTTATTCCTGAGCAGAAAACCCAAATTCAAAAGTTTGATGATGGCCGCGACTTACCTGCATTCAAAAAATTGATGCAAACTACGCAAACCGCTTATGCCAATGGAAAATGGAATGAAGCTGAAAGTGCGGCAACTCAAGCACAGCGTTTGGCACCACAATCTGCGGAAACTTTTTTATATTTGGCAATGATCGCCAATCGAAAAAATCAACCTGCGAATGCAGAATCGTTGGCACTGCGTGGATTAAGCTATGCTCAAACCAAGCCGATGAAACAACAGCTTTGGAATGTTGTTTTAAAAGCCGGTCAAATGCAAAAGAAAAGCAGCACCATTCAAAAAGCACAACAAGCAATTAAAGCTCTTTAAGCACCCCGTAAAAAAGCTTGATCTTAATTGAGATCAAGCTTTTTTATTTAAAACATACTAAAAGTAAGCTTATTTCCAATAGTTACTTTAAGTCTAAAATATCGACTTTAAATACAAATTTAATTCAATACACACTTTAATTTAAAAATTGCGAATACCTGCCACCCCATAAGCATGATGCTGCTGTGCAATAGGTAGCAATTCAGGACGCATGCCACCTAAAGCAAAAACAGGGATTTCTATGCCTCGTGCAATCTCAGAAAAATGCGCCCATCCCATACCTTGCGCCTCAGGATGACTTTGTGTCGCGAGAACTGGGCTCATAAGAATAGCATCACAGCCAATTTTTTGTGCATGCAGTGCAGAAACTTGATCATGACAAGCTGCGATATAGCGCTTCCCAAGCTGTAAATCACCTTTATTTTTTTGCAGCAATTGGTGCTGTTTAAGATGTAATGCTGAAATATGTGCGTGCACCTCTGTAGAGAGCAATGACCATAGATCTTCATTAATTATCAGTTGTTTTAAAATCACGGTAGGTAATTGATTTAATGCCGCTGCATTTTCTGCGCTGGCATCGACTCGCCAATAATACAACAGCGTCTCTTGAAGCGTTTCAAGTGTTGGTAGATCGGCGGTGATTTTGATCTGTTGCTGCCAATATAAACGCTGCAAAATAGCTTGATTGGCCTTTGGAAAATTCAAGCTCATGAGTTGTTGACGCGAATACCAGGCCCATGGCTTTTGGATTTCATTCAGCAACGCATGCGGGACGGTGGCATGAAATAAATGCAATTTCACAATAACATCATCGTATTCATGTTGAATAAAATCAAAAGCATGCCAGTCATGTAAACCAATTCCAACTTCTTCAAAAATTTCACGACGACACGCTTGTTCAGGACTTTCACCCTGCTCAACTTTACCACCCGGAAACTCATGTTTATTGCCCTGATGTTGTTTTGCTTCACGCCAACCCACCAGTACTTTGTCTTGATGCAATAAAATCGCAATGGCGACATCGATTTGCGGTTTCGACATAGTTCCCTGCTCTCTACTCTGTTCCAATTGATATCCAAGTGTAAGCAAATTTATCTTTTTTATAAAATCCTAAAATTACCGTTGACAGGCCTATTCGATAATGATTATCATTTAAACCATTCAGAAATACACCACGGAGTCGACGGAATGAACGCACCATTTAGCCTTTTTACTCGTAGCAATGAAGCACACCACTCGCTGCCAATGCTACATTCAAACAACCTTTTTGCTTTAGGACGTGAAATTCGCATTATGCATGCAGGTGAAGAATATCGACTACGTTTAACACGAAATAATCGCCTTATTTTGACCAAATAATTTCTGATAAAAATAATAATTATCAGCGCAATAAAAATAATCGTGGACACAAGCAGTAAGCCATTCGCTTACTGCTTTTTAAGTTTTGTACTTAGTTAAATTAAGTTTTATAGCTACTCAAACTTAATTTAAATCGCGACATTCATCTTCCTCTCACAACACTCTTTCGCTCAAATTCCATAGGGCAAATCATGTTTTTAGCGGAATGGAAAAATGAGTTGTACCTTTAAGCCGCCCAGTTCAGATGCATCCACATTTAAATGGCATTGATGTAACTGTACAATTTTTTGGGCAATTGAAATACCTAAACCTGAACCTTGTGTCTTTGTTCCCAATACGCGGTAAAATCGCTCGCCAATGCGTTGCAATTCTGCAGCTGTCAGTCCTGCACCTTGATTTTCGATCGTCCAAACCGCCTGCTGTGCTGTTACCGTTAAATCAATCTTGACCTGTCCTTGCTCAGGACTATAGCGAATAGCGTTATCGACTAAATTGCGTAGACAGCTAAACATCAACTCTGCGTTCATCTCAAACTGTACAGACTGGGTCTGTAGCTTCAATTCGATCTGCTTTTCTTCAATAAAAGGCTGTAAAACGTCAAGGACTTGTAAACTCAGCTGTTCTAAGTCGTCTTGTTTTTTATCTAATTGCTCCGATTGCGTCGGGTCGAGCCGTGCCAAAATTAGTAGATTTTCCAACACGCGTGTTCCTCGATTAACATCGTGCTGTATGCTCAATAAATCCTGCTGAATGTCGGGATATTTTCGTTTTAATACCTGAAGTCGCATTTGAATCGCAGACAGCGGTGAGCGTAATTCATGTGAGGCATCGGAGGTAAAGCGTTGTTCCGCCTCTAAGGCCTGATCTAATCGGTTTAATAAAAAATTCAGCTGTGTTTGGATCGGTTCTAGTTCCTGTAATACAGGTTCAGCTAAGACAATGGCTTGTAAGTCATCTACATTTTTTTCAGCGATTTGTTTTGAAAAAAGCTGTAAAACTTTCAATTGACGTTTAATCAAAATATGCAGTAATAGCCATTGGATCAACCAGACAATCAACAGAATCCCTGCATAGCCTAGTACGCTTTGCAGCGTTTCCCTCAGCCGTGTTTTCATCGGTTGAATGATTTGTACGGTTAATCCATCGTCCTGAAGTGCATAGCTACGCCAAAGCGCGCCTTCTCTCCATTGATAATGCAACCCTTGTTTTAAATTGGGCTGATGTTCAAATGCTGTGTGTTGTTCCGATGTGGTTAAGACTTGCGACCCTTGCATGAGTTGATATTGCATATCAAACTCTTCACTCAGTTCATCTATTTGTTCGTCTTGCTTCAGCGTTAGATCAGTAGCAGTAAGCATATCTGCCACTTCGTCCATCAGGGCATCGTGTACATTCATGATGTGATAAAGACCAAATCCCAACATCAGACACAGGGAGATTGCTCCCGCCCAAATTGCACTGAGCAGTGAGGTTTTAATCAGTTGCGACTGTAAGGAAATGCTTTTTTTATCACTCATAGACTTAACTTTGTTGCGGAAGATTCATGCGATAACCCAAACCCCTTAAGGTTTTAATGTAATCACTGCCAATCTTCTTACGCAATTGGTAAATAAAAACTTCGATCGCATTACTTTCAACTTCATCGCCCCAAGCATAGAGTGATTCTTCGAGTTGGCTACGCGTCATAATATGCTCTGGATTCAACATCATCTTATGCAAAATTTGATATTCACGCGATGTCAGCGTAATCAATTCCGTATTTTTACGCAGCATTTTGGCTTGTACATCTAAACATAAATCACCAAAAGTCAAACAATTATCACGCTGCTGATGATGCAAGCGTAATTGGGCACGCACCCTTGCTGACAACTCTTCCAAGCTAAAGGGTTTCACCAAATAATCATGGGCTCCCAGATCTAAACCTTCAACACGATCTGCAATACTGTCCCGAGCAGTAATGAATAAAACTGGTGTAAGCGGATGCAACTGTACGATACGTTTTAAAATTTCATCACCAGTTACTTTTGGTAAGCCACGATCTAAAAGTATGCATTCATATTGATGTTGTTCTAAAGCCAAAATAGCGTGATCGCCTCGCTCAACCCAATCGACACTATAGCCATCCATTTCAAGCCATGTTTTTATACTGTCTGCTTGGGATGTATCATCTTCTGCCAATAAAATTCGCATCTTACCTACCCTATTTCTATGGTTCCGACTTCAGTGTATCGAACTTTTGCTCATATCTACTCAAATCATAAAAAAACCACAGCAAGCCGTGGTTTTTTTATGGAGCAGCACTGAAATGAATAACAGGCTAAATTAAAATTTTACTTGATCGACATCAACTTCAACGCGTTTCGTCGGTTTGTAATCAATGTCGATTTCTCCAATGAGCGTTACCGGTGTTTTAGCTGAAATCGCTTTGCCTTGCCAAAGTTCATCATCAATATCCACCGTAATGCTGCCTGTGCTATCGCGGAACTGATATTTTTCATCGCCCATCGATTTCACAACATAACCTTTCAATTGAACTTTACTATCATCTTTTAAGCCTAAAGCATGTTTCACCGATGTGGTTTTCACTGGCGCAACTGCTGTTTGATTGACTGCTGTATTCGCAACTGCAACCGATGCCACACCTGCAAATGCTAAACCACATACCAATTGAGTGAATGTTTTCATCTTCGATCTCTCTTACTTTGTCTATTTCGATAGCGCTATTTAAACAAAGCAAGATGAGTCGAATCTTAAGATGCAAAGACGTTTTTATTTATTTGATCAAACCATTAGTTGAGCGGTACGACACGCAGAACTTCCTCTAAAGTCGTCACCCCTGCAAGTACTTTACGCGCACCTGCAATTCGTAATGGCTCGACATGCTCTTTACGTGCCTGTGTACGTAGTTGGGTTAGATCTGCATTGGCACCAATCAATTGCTTGGTTTCAATACTGAGTGGCATAAATTCATAAATCCCCACACGGCCTTTATATCCCGTTTGACGGCATTCATCACAGCCCACCGCCTCGTAGACAAAATCAGGCATTTGTATCGCATATTCAAAGGTCAAATGTTTCCACTCTTGTTCATTGATAAAAGTCTCACGCTTACAATGTGGACAGAGTTGACGAACCAAACGTTGTGCCAAAACCCCTAAAATGGTCGCTGCCGTTAAAAAAGGCTGAATCCCCAGATCATGTAATCGCGTCAAACTCGATGGTGCATCATTGGTATGTAAAGTTGAAAGCACCAAATGACCTGTTAATGCAGCTTGGATCGCCATATTTGCCGTATCATGATCTCGGATCTCCCCGACCATGATAATGTCAGGGTCTTGACGCATTAACGCCCGTACACCATCGGCAAAGCCTAGATCAATCCCTGTATTCACCTGCATTTGGTTAAAGCTTGGCTCTAACATCTCAATCGGGTCTTCAATGGTGCAGACATTCACTTCTTCGGTTGCCAATTGTTTGAGTGATGAATAAAGCGTGGTGGTTTTACCCGAACCCGTCGGACCAGTCACTAAAATAATACCGTGACTATGACTGGTTAAGGCCTTCCAATCATCTAACAGACGCCCTTCAAAACCGAGCTGTTGGAAACTACGTACCAAGACTTCAGGGTCAAAAATACGCATGACTAACTTTTCACCAAAGGCCGTTGGCAACGTCGATAAACGTAGCTCTGTTTCTTGGCCTTTGGGGGTACGGGTTTTTAAACGTCCATCTTGCGGCTTACGTTTTTCAGCCACATTCATCCGACCTAAGATCTTAATTCGTGAAACCACAGCTGTCAGTGTATTTGCTGGCATGTTGTAGATGGTATGCAATACGCCATCGATACGAAAACGCACCTTTCCTGTATCTTTACGCGGCTCGAGGTGAATATCACTTGCACCTTGTTCGAAGGCAAACTGTAAGACCCAATCCACAAGCTTCACAATATGCTGATCATTGGCATCTGGATTTTGTGTATCACCTAATTGTAATAGTGCTTCAACGCCTTTATTTTCACGGTCATAACTCGATGATTTTTGCGAATTACTGACTGCGCGACTCACTTGGTAATATTCAACCAAATAACGCTGTAGTTGATCTGGACTGAGCAATACACGCTGAATCTTCCGTGGTAAAACTGTTCTCTCTAAATTGGCAATCCATTCATTTTTATAAGGTTGATCCGTTGCAATCAGCACATGTTCATTTTGTAATTCCACCGCTAAAATGCGATTTCGTACTGCAAATTCTTGCGACATAATAGCTGTCAAAGCAGGCACATCAGCTTTTAGAGGATCGATAATATAAAACGGTACACCAGACTTTTCTGCTAACCATTGACAGAGTCTATTCAATGTTAAGGTAGACTGTGGATGACTCTGATCGACTAAATTAAAATTGGCAATCCATTGTAAAGGATGCCATTTCAACTGCTCACGCTGACGGTGCGTGGTTTGTATCAGTATTTTGTCCCGTTCAGTAATACGTCCATCTTTTTGTAATTGGTCTAAACACCAAGAAGTGTCAATTTCAAAATTAAAAGTCATTGTTCTATGTTCCCCAAACATAAAACTACTATAGCAAAAAATTCTAAAGGCACGCTTGTGTCATTTGTGTTTTGCACATAGGTTTTCTGAAAGCATACTATTTTTTTATTAATGAAATCATTCATAAATTTAAGCTATAATAGAGTTGCCTATAAGGGCTTTATAATTACGATATAAGAAGATTTATGATGAAAATAAAAATATTAGCAATTTGTACCATGACTATTCTTAGCTTAACTGCCTGCGGCGGTGGCGGTGGAAACTCAACCTCTAATAATGACTCCAGCGAAAATCCACCAGTACCAAATGCTGCTTTCCAACAGTGGTCAACTTTTGAACTCGACAGTGAAAGTGATGTGCTGTCATACGAAAGTGATACTGCAACTATCGATAATGGTAAACTATATACTTCAGAAAGTAGCGATTCATTTATGGTCACAGCGAATGGCTTGTATGATGAAGGATCTCTACACAGTTCGTATGGCTATCTGAATGGCAATATATCCATTGCAAATAATGTGTGGACGCTAAGTCCTCATTCCTCTATTAATTCATCAGGTCTAAAAATTACGACAACAATGAAGTCCTTCAATCTTGAAGGTGAAATCCTAGCATCTCAAGTTGATGCCTATAATTATTGGATCATAAAAAATAATATTACTGATTCAAGCAACTATATTTCTAACGATGCTCTCAAATACTTAACAGCTATTTCAAATATTAAGTTTCCCGCTGGTTCTCGCTGTTTACAATTAAATAAAGTATCAAATAGTGAACAGTATTTAGATTTAACAGATTCCTCAGATAGTGATAGTCAAAGTTTTTTAGCTGACTGGTGGGCTGATCTTAGTACAGATATTACTGCGAAAAAATACATCATGAAAGATACTGTAGCCTATACCGTAGCTGATGATGAGAGTGAATATGGCGTAGCTCAATATAAAAATCGTTTTTATGACGCTTACCTATCTCCTAAAGGAGTGGAATACAATATGCAGGATTTAATTAAGGTTATTGATAATTGGATAAATACTTCAACTAATCCTACTCAAAAAACTCAATTTTTAGAGTTTAAACAATTAGCTGAGAACTCTTGCAGCATGTATAACGATGTTGCTCTTAACGCGATCAAACAAAGTTTTGCGGCAAATAAATAATTTACATATTTAATAAAAAAGGAGCTAAAAGCTCCTTTTTTATTGAGATATATCAATAATCAGAATTTGTAGATCACAGACCTGAAATTTTACATTCAATCCACCAAATAACATGCCATACACACGCTCATCATCATGCTGATAGGCAGGACGTGGATCTAAACTCAATACTTGTTCCAGTTCTGCTGTTAATTGTTCGGTTAAATTGCCATTATTCAAAAATACCTGTTTTTGTTGCTCAGCGTGCTCTGACCAAATCACAGATTTTCTTTCTGGCTCATCCTGCGCATAACCACTTTGCGCATCCATAACTGCATCTGAATATTGAATATAGGGTTTGATATCTAAAATTGGTGTTCCATCCAACAAATCACTACCGACAACATAGACACGTACCGATTTACCGACTTTTTTCACCCCTTTGAGCTGCACAACCGACAAGCCCATAGGTGACGGCCGGTACATACTTCGTGTCGCAAATACCCCGATTTTTTGATTACCACCTAAACGCGGAGGACGAACTTGCGGACGAAATTTTGTCGAATCTGCATTTTTATTTTCATGAAACTGCCAAATCAACCAAAGATGACTAAAATCTTCAATCCCCTCAAAAGCCAATAAATCGTTATAAGGTTCTACCATTTCAATATAAGATTCGACTTGCACCAAATTTGGCTGACGTGGAATACCAAACTTTTCTCGGTAGGGAGATTTCATATACCCGATAATTGGCATTTTAAGCTCAGACATAATCACTTTTTCTGATAAGTTCAATTAAATATATTCAGTTTATCGAGAATGATTTTAGATTAGAATAGTAAGCTGTTCTAATTTGATAATTTTATTGAGACCTTTAATGGCTGCTTTTAACGTCGAAAAGATTACTCACGTCCACCATTGGAATGACACTTTATTCTCTTTTAAAACCACTCGCGATACTGCGTTACGTTTTAAAAACGGTCAATTTGTGATGATCGGCCTTGAAGTAAATGGTAAGCCTTTAATGCGCGCTTATTCTATTGCAAGCGCAAACTATGAAGAAGAATTAGAGTTTTTCTCTATTAAAGTTCCAGATGGTCCTTTAACGTCTATTTTACAAAAAGTAAAAGTTGGCGATGAAATTTTAGTGTCTAAAAAACCTACAGGTACTTTAGTTCTAGATGACTTAAACCCTGGTAAAAACTTATACCTACTTTCTTCAGGTACAGGTCTTGCACCGTTCCTTTCTGTAATTCGTGACCCTGAAACTTACGAACGTTTTGAAAAAATCATCGTTGTACATGGTACTCGTTTCATTTCGGAATTGGCTTATCAAGATTTAATCTTAGATGAAATTCCTAACCACGAATTCTTTGGTGAATTAGGCGCGAAAGAAAAATTGGTTTATTACCCTACAGTAACCCGTGAAGAATTCCATACTCAAGGCCGTGTAACTACTGCCATTGAAACTGGTCAACTTTTCGAAAAAATTGGTCTTCCACGTTTCAACCCTGAAACTGACCGCGCAATGCTTTGTGGTTCACCTGCATTCCTAGACGACGTTGCTGCACTACTTGACCAGCACGGTCTGAAAGAATCTCCTAAGATGGGCGTTCTAGGCGACTACGTGATCGAGCGTGCATTCGTTGAAAAATAATTAGTTTGAATCAGATAAAACGAGGCTTTTGCCTCGTTTTTTATTACTGCTAATTCATCCCACTTGGTATTTTAAATTTGGCATATAGAATCGCTTTCTAAGGGTTTCTCTTCAGGTTCATTTTGTATCTGTTCATATATAGGTCCAAGTTTTTTATCAGTTCTACGTCCTTTCCAACTACGATTAGACTCATATACAGTTCTCTGTCTAAAATAACTAAACGGCTCTACATTTGCCACAAACCCATATTTAGAGTCATGTATATAATTTGAATAAAAATCTACAGCTTCTTGAGAGACGTCTTTTTCCCAACTTTCCAACTCCCACTCATCAATATGCACAAGCATTTCATACAGTTTAAATGCAGGATAAAAAATTCTAAAAAGGTGTTTTACACCCGTAATATTTGACTGATTAAATGTAGTATAGTTCTTTGTCCACTTAATACGTTCAACTTCAGTTGCCATATCAGCAGGTCCGGTTGGAAACTCAAAACCATCCTCCTCCCTAGAAATTTGGCTAACTGAACGCGAAGCATTTGCTTGCTCAATATCACCATTAATTAAATGTTTTTGTCTTCTTCGGTGTAACGTTCCATAAGAACCATAATATAATTTCATGTAATTTTGGATATCATGTTCTGTAACACCAGTAGAAGCACCTACTTCTTTTTTAACTGAATTAAATAATTGTTGTGTTTCTTCATTAATCTTGAATTCTTTTTCAAATAGTTCTTTATGTTCGCTTTCTAATTTTAAATAGTCAAAAATTTTTACATTCGCTGATACTGCAGCATCCATCATATGTTTTAAAGGTATTCTTGCGAAATTATTATCTACATTTTGTGAATTTGGCTGATAACCTCCTCCAACATCTGAGTGCATACCAGGATAAACTATTTCTTTCCACGTTTTTGGATTGGCTAATTTGCCATCTTTACGTATTAAATCAACAGGAAAAGAAAATCTTAATTCATTACCAGCAACCAAATGCAAGCAATTTTTAACCCTAGGATCAACTACCATATCGCGCCCTCTAAAGCTCAACTTATTCGGCATATTCGTAGCTGGTAAACCAAATGAAGCTACAGTATCAAACAATCCAAGAAATTGAATATCCAAAGGTATTTTTTCAGATTGTCCTGCTAGACTGTAGTTTAAACTTAAATCTTTACTTTCGTTATTCCAAATCATTTCATTAGAGAACACTCGTGCCAATGCAGCACCGCGGGAAAAACCAAAAATTGATAGATTGATTTTTTTAATTAATCGATGCTGGTTTAAATTAGCTTCGATTTTTGCTTCAGCTTCAATTTTACGTTCCTCAACTTGTGGCTTAAGAATCGCTTCAACTTGTTCAATTTTAAGTTTTAAAACGTTGGTTAACGTTTCACTAATCTGGTCTTCACCATATTCTAAGCGCCTAGATCCGCCAACTCCAGTAGCGCCACCAGTAGGAAATGTATCTTGAGAATTTGCTATTTGTTTGTCAATCCAATTATTAATCTCTCCATTAAATGGAGTTCCAACACCTGAAATGTAAATTGGATGACTTAACTGTATAGGCGTTTTTAGAGAACGCATTTCAAAGTTACTATAAGAAATAGCATTACGCCATAGTTTTGCAGGATTAGCTAACTTGGCAATTTTTTCATCATTCTCTAAATTATTTCCAGTTCCATCAAAAAAAACTGAAATATTAACTACATCAGAACAATCCTGTTTAGCATTAGGACCCTGATTAGAAACATCTTGATTACTATTCTTTATTTTCTGTAATTCATTAAACATAGTCTTCTCTTATTTTTTTTCTTTTGCATTCAATTCATCAATTATTTTTGCTCTCCACTCTAAACCTTTTTTAGTAGCACGAGGCAATTCATTTGATAAGGTAATCTCTACACTATCATCTGGATATAAATGTACTGCTAAGTATTTTTTACCTTTTATTTCTTCAGAAGTTAATATAGGAACATTGATTGCTGTATGTTTGCGGGAACTATTTGTTTCACCCCATTTAACAAATTGTGACCCAGTTAAAACTGCTGACCTTTTCGTTCCACTACCAAACCCACCGCCTAATTCTTCTTGATTTAATTCAACGATATAGGGGATATAATTAGCATCATAACCATAAGATGTTGTAGTCAAAACATATGTTTTTGTGGATCCTGTACTACACCCAACTAGACCCATCATTATAGTAATCGGCAGCATTACAATTTTTTTTAAAACATTCATTAACTTACCCTTAATTTTAAATATACAATTTTTAAATTAGTAATTTATTACTATTCATAGTATTTAAATCACTATAAATGCACTAGCTCAGTTGCATCAAATCTTCAGCTTCTTCCATTGCCTGATCCATATTGATGATTTTATTTTTTACTTTTAAAAGAACACTTTGCAAAAACATATCACTTTCAAACTTATCTTTATAAATCAATGTCAAACATATAAAATTTAAAATATCTCTAGTGCCATTTAGCGAATATTCTCTAGCCTTTTTAAGCATTTCAATAACATATAAATACAAGTCCCAATTATTGAATGACTTTATCAAAAAAGGATTATTTAATTTTAAATAATAAATTAGATGATCAGGAAAAGTAGCTTCGACCATTAGTTCTTCTTGTTCAATTGTAAATTCAAAGGGCTGGCGCCAGTCATAAAATATTTGTAATTCACAATTATTATAACCAATAATTGTATGTAGTTGACCTATACGATCCCAATACCACCAACTATAAATTGGCTTTAAAAGAATCTTCTTTTGTTCTTCCAATAATACTTGTTGTTGTACATATAAAGTTTTATCAGTTTTTTGCCCTACTAATGTACCAAGTATCGCAGGATCCCAAAATGCCAAATACATTTCAAGTCCCCCCTCAAACTTAACATCTATAAATTGTCTTAAGTGCGCATATAAGTCATCGAAAGTTAGCCTTGTGACAATTAAAGTCATTCGTGATGTACCAACAATCCGATGATTAATATATTCCCACTCAGAACTATTTATATTATGACTCAATTGAATTAAATGTGGTGATAACTCCGATGCTTTATCACCGGCTGCCTCAACCAATATATTACGTGATTGCAAAATGTCCTTACGTTTTAAAAAGCTACTATCTTGTGCAGCATCAATCACCCCATATATAAAATAGTTTTCTCTAGGGAATTGCTCAAAGAAACGACTTAAATCATTTTTTATTATTTTCGACATCTATTGACCATCCCCTTTATTCACAAATGCACCTCGTTGACTCGCTCTTCTTGCCAAGCATTCCCAACATACACTTTGAGGAAAAAAAGGAAGACTTATATTGACTTTCGAGCCATTTAAAAATAAATGTTGCCCGGCCTTCACCTCAAACTTTCCAGCCGTAGTAGGCAATACACCCGCACTGCTGATTTCGATTTGACTACCGCCTGCTGTCAGTACTATTTTCTTACTCGCTTTAATTTCAACTGTATCTTCCGTGGAAATAATTTGAATACCTTTTCGGGCAATCAAATCTGCCCCATCACCTTGAGCTTGGATTTCAACTTTGCCTTTGCCTGCATAAGCTCGTAATCCTTCTTGTGCCGCAAATAGACTGATCTTGCTTTGTGCATGGGCAATTAAGGATTTTTGACTGCTAAGGTTGATGCTATCGCCTGCACTTTGGCTGATCTGTCCATCTGCTGAAAGATGAACATCTTCCTGACTACTCACAGCAATTGAGTTTGGTGCAGATAAAATCATTAAGGCTTGTTTAAAGGCATCAGCTTTTTCTTTACTGCCTTTTTCGATTTGTCCAAGGAAGTTTTTTAGGTTATCTAAGACTTCAAGTGGGTCAGTTTGTTGATTTTTCGCCACTTCACTTAAGGCTTTACTGCTGTTTAAATTGGCTTCGATTTGTTCTTTCGCCGCTTGTGCGTCGAGGTGCATTGCTGCTGCTTGTTGTTGTGGGTGTGTGCTGACAAGTAGCCCTTGTCCTGCACGCACTGCACCCCATTGGTCGGTTCTCAGTTCAAAGCCTTCGCCTCTTCCCTCACTTTCTGCGGTTTCTTTGGGATGACTGAGGTTCCCGAGGTTGAGCTGAGTGGCACCATGGGTGCTTTGTAATTGTGTCGATATTTGTCCAGTCGTGTCATCAAAGCGCAGTTGTCCAAAGCCTTCACCTTGGACTTCCTTACTTTTTATTCCAGCTAGTTTTTTGGTGTCTGGCAGTTTTCCTTTACCATCAAATTGGGTCGGACTGCGCTGTGCCTCATGTATACGCCCCACCACAAATGGTCGGTCGATGTTACCGTCAAAGAAATCGATGACCACGATTTCATTAATGCGTGGCAAGAAGCGTGCGCCATAACCTTCACCTGCCCATGGTGTAAGCACATCGACCCATGCAGAATCTGTGTCATTGTCATTGCTGCCTGCACCACCATCATGGCTGTGGTCATCTCCACGGGTAAATAAGAAGCGGACTTTGATACGCCCCCATTCATCGACATGTATTTCTTCACCACTTGGCCCGACAACTTTAGCCCGTTGCGGATGAGTACTTGGACGGTGTTCGAGTGGGTTATATTCAGGAACCGTCGCAATATTGCGGCGTTGTAATGTGAGCTGATTGGCCTGACGCTCGGCCTGTTCATGGATGGGTTTAATGTTCCACTGACTTTGTTCAATCAGTTGATTGACTTGTTCAGAGAGGTCTTTAGGTAAGTTATTTTGGTTATAGAATTTTTTTTCTGTGATTAAAAATTGTTTGTCTGCACCACTGTGTTGATCAATTTCAGGGTGTTCATTCAGTTCAAACCAATAACCGACTTGTGTATCACGCACAGTCGATTGTGCACTGAATTTTTTAGATTGTAGCTCGTGATAGCGCGTTAGGTTTTGATTCAATTTTTCAATTTGGCTGTTGGATGAAGCCGTAGCTTGGTCTTCGCCTTTTAAGTCTTGCATCCATGCAGGGCTGACATGCCAAGCTTGCTCTAGACTTAAGCTGGCATTGTCTTGGCTTTGGCTATGCTGATGTTTGCTTTGAACTGAACCTGCGCCTTCTTCTTGGCTGAGTCCATCGGCTTGCCAGCGCTGTACATGGACCGCAGTCGGTTGAATGCTACGTTCACCGATCAAACTGGTGATGCTGTCTTGTTTTTCTGTGGCACTAGAACGATGAAAGCGGATACTACGACGGCTGAGTGCTTGATATTGGCTATTGTCATCAATCAGGCGGAGTTTTTGTTTTTCAATTTGGGCTGAGGAATGCGGCACTTTCAACTGTGCTTCATCGATGAGCCAGTTGATACCCTCACTGCGCCAAAGTCGCGTTAAAAAGTCATAATCGCTTTCATTCGACTGCATGATGAAAGGTCGGACATCATAGTTTTGGCTTAAACCGCTTAGATCTAGCGTTAGACTGGCAGCAAAGAGCGGACTTTTGCTTTGCCATTCTTTAAAAAGAGTCTCACTGACATCACGCACCGATTTGTTCATAAACACACGGCTGTTGCGGCGCTTATGCCACAGCGATGTTGCATCTTCTAAAGTGAGTTTATATAGCGTGAGTGAACCGTCACTCTGCCCTTGGGTGGCTTCGGTAATAATACCCGTGGTACGGAAGAGTTCGCCCTGATCGGTCACTTGATCAACGGCAACTTGTGCGCCAATAAATTGTTTTAGTGGAATAAGTGCATTAGTAGATAGGCAAATCAAAGTCGCTTGCAGGCCTTGGTTTAAGACATGCTCCCCATCAATACGTTGAATAAAAAGCTCATCATTCAACGCAGGGTTGGAAAATTGCACATGAATGGCACGTTTTTGGGCGGATAGACCCAATTGTTCTAATACAGCAAATATTTTGCCTAACATAATAAAAATTCTAAATTGTAATCATGGAAATAATTTTGCTGCTAGTTTAGTCAAATTCATCAATAAACTTAATGCTTAAAACCATAGAAGATGTTTCGTTATGTAAAATCCACGATTCAAAAATTCACTTAAAAATAAAAAGCTGAGAACCCACGCACTAAATACTTATTGCATATAAAATATTCAAAAAATGGTCTTAGACCATGCACTTGCATCCAACACGTAGCGTCACTCACATAAATGTAAAAATAGTTTTATCATCTAATTTACATCGAGCTTAATGATCAATTTTTTAATATTATCTTTAAAAATAGTGGATTAATTTAAACTTAAGCTAGATTAAAAAACACACAAACCTTTTTTTCCTGTCTTGTAATTCACCTAAGATCCCCTATAATTCAAAAAAACAGACAAGTCTGTCTATTTTGCTGCAAAACCGAATGAATTTAGCATTCAGAGGGTAAAAATATAAATGAGAGAAAACGTATAAAACGTTCGAAAATCAAATCATTGACTTAAGCTAACAAAGTGAATGATTTGAACGCACAATTGTCAGCAAAGCGCGATTACCCCAAATAATCGCGCTTTTTATTTTCTTAGAATCTTAAAGCATGTGAAAAAAATTGATGGTTAATCAATACAAATAAGTCATCGCTAGATTTAAAACCCCGATGCCTACAAGCAAATTTTAAGCAGCCAATTCCAAACGAATTAAGGTTTCAACTCGCTTCCAATAATCTGCTAAATGCACTTGGTTGGGGTCAATTTGGGCTTGGATAGTCATGCCATCCAAAATACTACTCAAAAATGCAGCGAGTTGTTCAGTTTGCTGAATGCCCAGATTTTGCAAGGCAGTACTTAGTTTTGATTTAAGCCACTCTTTATAGTCGATCGCAGGTTGCAATGAAGACGGATAAACTTTAGATATTTCTTCTACTGCTTTTTGAAACATACAACCATTAAAATCTGCAGTATGAAACCAAGCATCGTACCAAGCAAAAATGGTTTTAATATGCGAAAGATGGTCTTCTGGATCACATTCTGCAATAGCAGCTTCAAGTGATTCCTGTAAATTAAGATTTCGAATCACGAGACATTCTTCAATTAATTTGGCTTTAGAGGGGAAATATTTATAAAACGTCATTTTAGCAACGCCCGATTCCCCAATAATTCGATCTATACCAATCGAGTTATAGCTATAAGAATTGAAGAGTTGGAGCGCAACGTTAATGATGTCTTGCTTTTTCGACATTTAATTTACCTGATGCACCAATGGGGCCTAAACATAAAGCTTTTAAGGTAGAAAACCTAATTTTTAAACATGATTTTCGCGCGCTATTGTAAAGCATAACTTAATTGGAGTCTGTAGATAAAACTTCAGCATCCCATTAAATACAGTCTGATTTCAGAAGATTTATCAAATTAGCAGTCAGGGAATTTTAGTATAAAACTGACTGCTAATTTTATTTCAACTACCGACTTAACGACCACTTATCTGCGTTTAAAACCTTGCTGAAATGAATGCCATTAACGGTGGATTTAAGAGTAAGTATTTAAGAGCAAGGGGTACTCAGAATATTTTTTTGCTTACGCTCTTGCAGTGCTTTTCGAATCACCTGATAACCGCCTGTTAAACCTAAAATTGCCATGATTGCGGCCACAATCAAATCTGGCCATAGACTGCCTGTACCAAATACCCCAACAGCCGCCAAGATCACCGCGACGTTACCAATCGCATCATTACGGCTACATAGCCAAACGGATTGCATATTGGAGTCACCTTCACGGAAGGCATATAAGACGTATGCACAGATGACATTAGCGGCTAAAGCCAAGATACCAATCACCCCCATGGTGATCGGTTCAGGTGCGATCCCATTTGCATAGGCATAGAGCACTTTGGCAATGACCACGATCCCAAACGCTGCCATGACAAAACCTTTAACCAAGGCAACTGTTGCACGCCAATATAAACTGGCGCCTAGCACGGCTAATGAAACTCCATAATTAACAGCATCACCAAAGAAATCTAACGAGTCCGCCCAAAGCGCAGAAGAATGTGCATAAGCCCCGCCAATCAGTTCCACCAAAAACATCATGGCGTTAATGATTAAGGCGATCCAAAGCGCGATACGAAATTTACTGTTGGGTTTGCTTGGTGCTGGCTCATGACTACATGTACATGCCATAAATGTGCTCCAATTTAAAAATCAATGGATTTGTATTATTCTTATTCAAAACTATGGACTCACTCCAAGGTCAAGCATGAGCGTACAAAAACATTATTTGATTAAAGAATTGTCCACCAAATCTGGGGTAAGCGTTGACAGTATTCGCTTTTATGAAAAGAAAAAACTGCTGAAACCTAGCTTCCGCGCAGACAACAATTATCGCTATTATGATGAAGAAATGTACAAACGTTTGGTTTTTATTAAGCGCTGTCGAAACCTCGATATTTCTCTCACCGAGATTCAAACCCTGCTTGAACTTGAGCAATCACCTACACAAAGCTGTCATGCCGTGAATGAATTAATTGATAATCACATTCGTCAAGTTTCTGAAAAAATTAAAGAATTAGAAAATTTTAAAATACAGTTAAGTAAGCTCCGTGCCAGTTGTAATGAAACCAGTCAAATTAATGATTGCCAAATTTTAAAACATTTGGAAAACGGAATATCTTGAAAACCCAACTAAAATACTTGGTTGAATCCTTTTTTTAGATCACTACAATAAAGCCATAAATTTTTTATGCCTTTATTGACATGACGATTCAACACGTAACCGAACTCCTCTCACCTGCTGGCTCATTGAAAAACATGCGCTACGCTTTTGCTTATGGCGCAGATGCCGTGTATGCAGGTCAGCCGCGATATAGCTTACGTGTGCGCAATAATGCTTTCGACCATGACAATTTAAAAATTGGCATTGAAGAAGCTCATGCCTTAGGTAAAAAGTTTTATGTGGTGGTAAACATCCAACCGCATAACTCAAAACTGAAAAATTTCATCCGTGACCTTGAACCTGTGGTTGCCATGAATCCTGATGCACTGATCATGTCTGACCCTGGTCTGATCATGATGGTGCGTGAACATTTTCCAGAAGTGTCCATTCATTTGTCTGTACAAGCCAATGCGGTGAACTGGGCAACGGTTAAATTTTGGAAAAATATGGGACTGACTCGTGTCATTTTGTCACGTGAATTATCAATCGAAGAAATTGAAGAAATTAAACACAATGTACCTGATATGGAAATTGAAGTTTTCGTACATGGTGCATTATGTATGGCTTACTCCGGTCGTTGCTTACTTTCTGGCTACATGAATAAACGTGATGCAAACCAAGGTGCATGTACCAATGCATGCCGTTGGGATTATAAAATTCACGATGCAGTTGAAGATGAAACTGGTGATGTTATTCCAGTCACACAAATTGAAGAATCATCATGCTGCAATAATAAAAATGCCGATGAGCAACACGCCCTAGAACAACACCAATTCGGCGAGCCGGTTTTATTACAACGCAATGAAGAAGACATGTTTGCTGCCGAAGAAGATGAACATGGCACTTATTTCATGAACTCGAAAGACTTGCGTGCTGTACAGCATGTAGACCGTTTAACCAAAATGGGCATTCATTCTTTAAAAATTGAAGGCCGTACCAAGTCTTACTTTTACTGTGCGCGTACCGCTCAAATTTATCGTAAAGCCATCGATGATGCCCTTTCTGGTAAACCGTTTGACCCTGCTCTCATGTCTCAGCTTGAAGGTCTTGCGAACCGTGGTTATACCGAAGGTTTTCTACGCCGCCATGTTCATAGTGAATATCAAAACTATGAAACCGGCTCATCACGTTTCGATCATCAACAGTTTGTAGGTGAAGTTTTAGAACGCGATGGTGATTCTCTTAAAATTGAAGTGAAAAACCGTTTTGTTGTGGGTGATTCTTTAGAACTGATGACCACTTCAGGCAATATCACCTTCGTTTTAACTGAAATGAAAGATAAAAAAGGTAATCTGATTGACGATGCCAAAGGCTCAGGGCATATCGTGGATATTCCTGTGCCTGCCGATGTCGATATGCGCTACGCCTTACTGATTCGTAATTTACCTAATTCGACCGTAGATATTTCGGCTTCGTCTTTAGCGTATCAGACTTGAGTTCACTTTATGGCTTTGTTGATTACAGATAAATGCATCAATTGTGACATGTGTCTACCTGAATGTCCCAATGATGCCATTTATGAAGGCTCAAAGATTTATGAAATCGATGTCGCACGTTGTACTGAATGTGTCGGTTTCTATGCGCACCAAACTTGTGTTTCAGTTTGTCCGATTGAGTGCATTGTGCCTCATCCTGAACATGTGGAGACAGATGAGCAGTTAATGGAGAAGTTTAAAGGCTTGAATTTATTTTAAATCTTAAATTCGTGATGTGATTGGTATATTAATTGCTTACTCCGCTTTATATTTTATAGAGAAACAACCTTGGGGAAAGTATAAAAATAAGGTTGTAAAACAAAAATAGCTGGGCAACGAATAGGGTTCAAAATGTGTGGGGACATTTTTGAATCCTAATTTTGCAGACAAAAAAAAAAAGGAACTCCGGTGTTAGCATCCAAAGTTCCTGTAAAACGAGAATATTAAGAAAAATAATATTCTAATGACAACATTCAGCGCGGCCAGCGTGTTTCTCGAAACACACTGGCCTTTCTTTTATTGACCCGAACGGATGATGTAATCAAAAGCAGACAATGATGCTTTCGCGCCTTCACCTGTCGCAATGATGATTTGTTTGTAAGGTACTGTTGTACAGTCACCTGCAGCAAATACACCTTTTACATTGGTTTCGTTGCGCTCGTTAATTACGATCTCACCACGGTTTGAAAGTTCAACCGCTGTTTCTTTTAAGAAATCAGTGTTTGGTAACAAACCGATTTGTACAAAGATACCAGCCAATTCAATCGTTTTGATTTCATCTGTTGCACGGTCTTTGTAGTTTAGTGCAGTCACTTGTGAACCATCACCGACCACTTCTGTAGACAATGCATTCATGATCACAGTCGTATTCGGCAAGCTGTTTAACTTGTCTTGAAGGACTTGGTCAGCACGAAGCTTAGTATCAAACTCAACTAGCGTTACATGTTCCACAATACCTGCAAGGTCAATCGCCGCTTCGACACCTGAGTTACCACCACCGATCACCGCAACACGTTTACCTTTAAACAATGGACCGTCACAGTGTGGGCAGTATGCAACACCACGTGTACGGTATTCTTGTTCACCCGGAACGTTCATTTCTCTCCAACGTGCACCTGTTGAAAGAATCACTGTTTTAGATTCAAGTTTTGCACCATTCTCTAAAGTCACTTCAACCAAGCCATTGGCTGTTTCATCTGCACCTTTAATGTCAGACACACGTTGCAAGTTCATGATGTCCACACCGTACTCACGTACATGTGCTTCCATTTCAGCAGCAAACTTAGGACCTTGAGTCTTTTGAATCGACGTGAAGTTTTCAATGTCCATGGTATCCATGACCTGACCGCCCATGCGTTCAGCTACGATACCGGTTTTAATGCCTTTACGTGCAGCATAGATTGCAGAGGTATTACCCGCAGGGCCACCACCAATCACAAGGACATCAAATGCTTCTTTGGCATTTAGCTTTTCAGCATCTTTTGCGGCAGAGTTCGTATCCAATTTCGCAATGATTTCTTCCAAGGTCATACGACCTTGACCGATGTGGTTGCCGTCTTGGAATACCATCGGTACAGCCATGATTTTGCGTTCTTCAACTTCGTCTTGGAAGAATGCACCATCAATCATGGTTGCAGTTGTACCTGGGTTGTAAATTGCGATCAAGTTAAGTGCTTGAACCACGTCAGGACAGTTATGGCAGCTTAGAGATACAAACACATCAAAGTCAGTTTTAAGACCTAGACCTTTGATGGTATTCAGTACTTCGTCAGATACTTTTGGTGCATAACCAGAGGTTTGTAACAATGCCAAGATCAAAGACGTGAATTCGTGGCCCATCGGCAAACCTGCGAAGAATACGCGTGGAGTTTCACCTGCTTTTGCAATACCAAAGCTTGGCGCGCGGCTGTTGTTACCGTCAAAACGTGCAGTCACTAAATCAGATAAAGCGGCAACTTCAGTCACCAATTCTTTAATTTTGTCTGATTTGTCCGTGCCGTTTAAAGTCGCGACGATTTCAATCGGGCCTTCAAGGCGTTCAAGTAAGGTTTTTAATTGAGCAGAAGTATTTTGATCTAACATTGCTAACGTCTCCAGAGGAGTAAATTTATTTGATGAGAGAATGATAGAACAAACCATTAAATAGGTGAAACGGTTTGTTTTTATAAAATTAATCGATTTTACAAATCAAATAGTTAAATTTCTTTCTAAATCATAAATATATGGTCGCATATTAACATTAAAATGATTTATTCATACACATAGATCATGACAAATTCCTCATTTTTTTCTTTTTTATTGAAATTACACCAAGCCTATGCAAGACATACGCACGACCTGATCAATTACAAAACCTTTATAAAGCTTTAAGTTTCATTTCAGCAAGTCGGCTTTAAATCAAATGAAATATCAGATGATTTGACTGCTTATGAGTTCTATCAATAAAGCCGCAATCAATCCCTTGTATCAATCAGCCATCGATCTACAAGTATAAAATCAACAGTGAGCAGAATAATGAAAATTGAATTTGTCTTTGATATTGTTTATCCCATGAGTTATGTCGCATTTCAAAAGTTAAAACAAAACTGGAATGAACATACAGCAACCCGTGTAGAGCTATTGCCGATTCAACGCGTTCCTGAAATTCCTGAACAAGGCTTAGATGTGCTGCAGTATTTAACCGATAAGTATGGTGCGAGTACAGCAAAGCGAAAACTCGAAATGACGAAGTTCGCCGCCTATAGCGAAGATGTGATTGTCAATATTGAGTACATGAAACGTATGCCAAACAGTCAACTGGCTCATCAAGCTATATTGGCCTTGGACAATATTCTGGATCAATATGCCCTGACCCAAGCCCTATTCCATGCATTATTTGCACACGGTCAAGATATTGCTGATATTCAGGTTTTAAAAAGCATCATTGAAGGCATTGGTTTAGATGGCTCAAAAGTACTGCGCTCAATTCAACATAAAGATATTGCGGACCGTCAGCACGAAATTACACAGTATGTAAAATCAAAGGGACAGCACCCCATTCCTTTTTACCTTGTGGATGGCGAAGTAAATGATCAGACTTTTTCTACACAGGAACTTCGACAACTGTTTCATCGCGCAAGTTAATCTACCCAATATCAAAAATCCCCATACAATGTGATGGGGATTTTTATTCTGAGCAATGCAATGATCTAAAAAGTGAATAGGCCTGTTAATGAAGTCCCTGCTCAATTCGAATAATCCGTGATTTGAACTGCTGAGAAAGCAAATACAAAATTAAGCTCAAAATCAGCGTGAGTACTATCACGACGATCAACACCCAACGTACAACAACTTCTACTACATTGGCTTGCTGAACTTGTTTTTCCACGCTTTGCGCCATCGGTGTCATGGTTTTATCAAATAGCTGATTTTGCATCGCCCAGAGCTGTTCAGGCTGAAAACCGTATTCACGGAATTTTGCTGGATTTTGTTGCTCGGTATTGATTAAGGATTGCACCAAAGGAATGGCTGTCGCACGATCTACAGGCTTATGCATCAAAGCAGCTTGTGCAAGTAAATAGGCTTGCACGGGTTTTGCCAATTGTGCATCTTCCATTTCGAAAGCCAGCTGGCTTTCCTGAATATTTTTTTCATAATGTACCAATTTTTGATCTGCTGCACGATCATCATGATTAAGGTCATATTGCACATAGGTTAAGCCTGACCAAAGCACAATAAACGATAAAATCCAGCCGACAAATTTCAATACAAAAGATTGGAATCGAATTCTAAAAAATTGAAATTTTTTGAGAAAACCAACCAAGAAAAATGCGCCAATAAATGAAACGATGAGTTTTAGAAATAACCAACCAATAAAGGATAAAAAGTTTAAAAAATAGTCGGAAGACTCACCGAGTTGATATGTCAAATCACCTGCACTAACGGGAATATGCAGTTGCTGTACGCTAGAACTTAGGCCAAAAAAGCTATAAACCATATCATGCTGAATAAACAGCATCACAGCCGAAACGATCAGCACAGAAACACTGGTTAAGGTCAATAACGTTAAATTACGTTGACGCTTCTTAATGGTTTGAAGCCCTGTTTCCAGTTGCTGCGGATTTAGCGCATATTCATCAATGGGAGGCAAAGACATACTCCTTCAGATTATATTTTCACCTCCCTCACCGTTTATGAAGAAGGGTTTGAACCACTCGATTCAATCACTAAATGATTCAAATTGTTTTGTAAGGCACGAATACGTGTCGTCGCTTCTTCACGCTTTTGTACACCTTCTTTCTGAATTTGAATCACATCATTAACGGTTTTAATGAGGGTATTTTGCACATGTTCAAGTGTTTCGATATCAATCACTGAACGCTGATTGGCTTTCGCAGTATCGACAGAGTTTTGATGCAACAAATCTGCATTGCGTTTTAATAGGTCATTGGTCGCATCATCAATGCTATTTGCCAATTGCACGCTGTTCTTTTGTTCTTGCAATGAAATCGCCAAGCTAATTTGGTTTTTCCAAGCCGGTAAGGTGATATTTTTAATAGCATAAAATTTATCAACCAACATCAAATTGTTGGATTGAATAATGCGAATCATCGGCAAGGTCTGCATCGCAGACTGTTGCAAGATCTGTAAATCACTCACACGTTTTTCAAGATTATTTGACAAATGATTGAGGTCATAGATTTTTTGCGTAGTGGTTTGATCTTGAACTTGAGTGGTTAAGCTTGCAATTTCCTGTTGAATTTCTTGCTCTTTCAACTTACCTGCGGCGATATACACCCCTAATTGTTTATATTCGTCTTGCACGCTTTCAAACATTTTATCTAAGGTATTTACACGCGTTTTTAAGCCATTTTGCGAAGTTTCAATTTCTTTAACCAACGCATCAATTTGCTCTTTGGTGGTATTAAAGTGCTGATCAAAACTTTGCTTGGCACCTTTAAATTTACTCAGTAAACCACCAAAAAATCCTGAGCTTTTAGATTTATTTAAAATGCTCGTGGTATTCAATTGCTGTGCGACTTGTACCACCTGATTGAGCTTTTGACCTGTCGCATCTAGATCTTTATTTTGCACCAAATTTAATAATTCATCGGTATAGGTCGACGTCTTGGTGGCAATGTTTTTACCGTATTCGGCAACACTATTATGACTTAAATCTGCCAATTCCTTACGTGCAGCTTCGACTTCGTGAAAATCGGAAGTTTGTAAGCCAATTTCCTGCAAATTGAGTTGCTGAAACTTTTCTTCAGTCAACTCTTTGCTTACTTCAACGGGTAAATTTTTGGCATCTAAATCGGTCATAACTCACCTTATATTTCTAAGACTTAGAGGAATTCTCTAATGATTTTTTTAAAGTTTTAATCAAATTTTCACGGCTATTATCAAGCTTTTCCAATGAACTTGTCGAGTTACTTTGACGACTTTGTTTCACATGATATTGCCATGCTGGAATCAACACCTGCTGAGCTTCCTTATATCGATCTAATAATTCAAAAGAAAGCTGCTGAGAAAGCTGCATTTGCGTAATCGCAATATCATTACTGGCTTGTAAGGTTTGCAACGTATTCACCTTTTTCGATAAACGTTCTGCAAAGTTGTCAAGCGGATGCTGATTTTTCACAAACTGTGGGTATTCCACCAAGAACTCTTCAGCCGCGACGATATAGCGCGCCATTTGCTCACGTAAGCCTTGTAGTTGATTAAAACGTGCTTGGGACTTTTGAATTTCTAACTGTAGTTTTTGGCTCAGATGATTTGCCCGATCAAGCAATTGATCCAGATTTTTATAATATTCAATTTGTCCTGAACCATACTCCAAATCAATGCCTAACCATTTTTGCAGGGCATTAAATTTGCGTGTTTTTAAATATTTTTTTGAATTGGCTAAGGCTTGAATCAACTGCTCAATGGTTTGACTAAGTTGTTTCGTCAACTGAGGGTCAACACCATCTAGCAGCACCGACTGTGCTTGAATTAATTGATCTGCATAATGATTTAGACGATATTGATCGGTCAGTAATGGCACAAGGTCATTCCGCTTAATCGAAAGCACTTCAGCCCGATCTACCGTAATATCCTTTAACGGCACCAATACATCAATTTGTGACATAGCCAATTAAACTCAATAAAATCATTTTTATACTACAAGTTTTGCCATAAAAGTCTTGTAGTATTTTGCAAAAAATACATCTATTTCATCAGTCAAATTTCGCCATCAAATTCAACCGTTGCCTATAGATCCGCCAAAGCAGCCAACAGCATCATTTGAATGGATATGATGACCTACACAGATGAATTCAAGCTTAAGACACCCAAAGATTTAATCTAGATTTAAATTAAACAACTGACTCTACATGAATTATTATCAAAATTATCGTAAAATTTAATCCATATACTTTAGAACCAAATATTAGATCAATAATTTTAGAGGCTTAAATGGAACGTTTTTTCCATAACACAATGTATGCAGCACGTTGGATTCTGGCTCCCGTGTACTTTGGTTTATCCTTTGCACTGCTACTGCTCGCGATTAAATTTTTCCAAGAAGTCATTCATGTCCTTCCGCATATTTTAGAATATTCAGAAGCTGACCTGATTTTAGTCATTCTCTCTTTGGTCGATATGACTATGGTCGGCGGACTGATTGTAATGGTGATGTTTTCAGGCTATGAAAACTTTGTTTCGCAATTAAAAATTAATGAATCGACCAATCGCTTGAACTGGCTCGGCACCATGGATGCCAATTCATTAAAACTCAAAGTTGCAGCATCAATCGTGGCAATTTCTTCGATTCATTTATTGCGTATTTTTATGGATGCGAAAAACATCCCCAATGACAAAATCATGTGGTACATCATCATGCATTTAACCTTTGTTTTTTCTGCTTTTATGATGGGATATTTGGATAAAATCAGTAAGCACTAATCTAGATAAGGTTAATGAAGCCATTTGCGATAATGGCTTCTCGTCAAATTTTAAATCTAGTTATTCATCAAGTTCGCTCATTTGCCTTAAACGCCCAAGATCCAAGATCACGATTTGTCCATAATTCCACGCGATCACCTGTGTTTGAACAAATTGCTGTAGATGTTTATTCAAGGTTTGGCGTGAAATATTAAAAGACTCTGCAAATTCCTGCTGACTGAGTTTCAGGGGAATTTCCTGCCGACAGCCATATTGTTCATAGAGTCGAATCAAATGTCTTGCGATACGCTGCTCTAGCGTTGCTGTTCTCAAATAACGATTATGCTCAAACATCAAATACATGCGTCGACTGAGAGATTGCACGACATTCCAAAGCGCCTGTGGATCGCGCTGTAAAACCGCTAAAAACCTTGTTCCAGAAATGATCGCCACCTCGACGTGTGTCGCAGCAAAATAATCATAATTCAAAGGCTTTTGTTGTAAGAGTGCGACAAAATTAAATACCGACTGACGACGAATATAGTCATTGACAATCAATTCACCATTATTTTGCAACCAACCAATTTGTAGCGTACCTGAAAGTAAAATATAAATATCATGCACGATTTGTTGTTGTTTTAAGATGTGTTGCTGTGCATGAAACCGTGAATATTTCACCTGCTGCACAAGCTGTTCTAAAGTCTGATCGCTAAAGCCCTGAAAGATGTCTTCATTACGCAAAATTTGCAACAAATGCTGTTGGGTGGTGTTCTTTTGATCGCTCACGTCTATAAAAAAATGCCTAAGATCTCATTGATCTTAGGCAAGTGCTGAAAAATGTAAAACCATTGTTTTTCGCATTATTTATCTGTTTTTATGCTGTTTTAAATGACGCTCTAATACTTAAGATGCTTTCTCATAAATACGGCCTGCTTCAGAACGCAAGTTTGAAATGTCGGTGTGTTGAATATTTTTCAGTACGGTACTTGGTTGACCATTTACATCGACAGGCACATCGCCCTCAATAGTGACACGTGATGCGATACGAAGCGCGTCCCCATAGTCATTAATGGCACGGTGCTGCGTCGCACGATTATCCCAAATCGCAACATCACCAACCGCCCAGCGCCAACGCACAATATTTTCCCATTGCACAATTTGCTCTTGAAAGAGTTCAAATAGACGTCGTGACTGTGCCGGACTATATCCACTGAAGCGTTTAAAGAAGTGACCCAACACCAAACTTTTTTCACCTGTTTCAGGATGTACACGCACCAAAGGATGCTCAGTTTCCACTTCTACTGCAGTACGGAATAAATGGCGACCTTCTTCATTGTACTGACCTTTCGGCGCCGCATAGTCATAACTGTTGCTATGCACCGCGCGTAATTGTTCCGCCAACTTTTGCAGCTCAGGACTTAAATCTTCATAAGCGGTCACGGTATTGGCCCAAACCGTATCGCCACCATGTTCAGGTGCAACTATATTTCTTAAAATTGTGGCTTTAGGATAATTGGGCAAAAACGTAATATCGGTATGCCACGAATCTGCGCGCCCACCACGTGAGTCAATTGACAAAGTATGTGCTGTACCATCTTTGAGTGGCACACTTGGGTGATTCAACGGATTTCCTAAAAGTCGTGCAAAGGCTTCTTGTTCTAAATCTGTGAGAGCTTGCTGTCCACGCACAAATACAACTTTATATTTTAATATTGCATGATTAAATTCATCGACCACGCTTTTGTCTAAATTTCCAGACAACTGAATGCCAGAAATTTCAGCACCAATACGACCGGTTACAGGTTTTACTTCAATATGCTGATATTGATAGTCTGGATTGTAATGATTCGATTCTAATTGTGTCATAGGGCTCTACCTTATTCTTCAAATTATTAAGCAACGATGGTGTTGTTGAAATACAGTGTGCCGACTTCGTGCCCATGACTCTGTCAATTCTTTGACAGTTTTCCCAAGTTAAACTGCTATGGTTGTAATGAAATCTGCTTAACAACATTTGCCCATTTCATATCTAAAAATGCAATAAAGAAAAAATAAAAAAGCCATCGGTATCGATGGCTTTGTGTGCGGATTATATCTGTATATCACAGCGGAATTATAGATAATTCCCTTCACGCTCAGGTTGATAGAGCACTTTAATGATTTTGACTTTCATGGTGTGACCATCAGGCTGCGGCCATTCTATTTCCTGCCCTTCAGCCAAACCTAAAATGGCAGCGCCCACTGGAGCCAAAACATTGACTTGACCTTTATCGCCACGAAAATCATGTGGATAAACCAGTGTAATTTCGGTTGCTTCTGTCGCAGGTGCAATGTTAATGAGAACTTTGGCATTCATACTCACCACATTGGCAGGGACATCTTGTGGAGCAACCACTTCAGCGCGCGCCATCTCATCTTCCAAATGCTCCATCGTCGGCGTCAACTTAGACTGATGCTCCAACATGGTTTCTAAGCGATGTAAATCTTGTTCTGAAAGAATAATATTGGGTTTTTTCATATAAAGTTCCTTTGCGACCTTGCCAACAGATCTATAGCGATGGGCAAATTTTTGTTATCTCTTATTCCGTTATATCAGAAATATAAATGTTTAGATAACTTTTGAATTTTTCTGATGACATAAAAAAAGCCCCCTTGAGGGGGCTTTCTCAAGTCAGACTTATTTTGCGTAAACTGGGAATTTAGCGCAAACAGCAGCAACTTTTTCTTTCACTGCAGCAATCACAGCTTCGTCACCTTTGCTGTCTAGAACGTCAGCGATCCAGCCTGCAAGGTCACGTACTTCAGCTTCGCCAAAACCACGTGTTGTTACAGCAGGAGTACCGATACGGATACCAGAAGTCACGAATGGAGAACGTGGATCGTTTGGTACTGAGTTTTTGTTCACAGTAATGTGAGCAGCACCTAACCAAGCATCGGCATCTTTACCAGTAATGTCTTGTTTAATTAAAGATAATAAGAACAAATGGTTCTTAGTACCGCCAGAAACAACATCATAACCACGTTCGATTAGAACTTCAGCCATTGCTTGCGCATTCTTAACAACTTGTTGTTGGTAAGCTTTATATTCAGGCGCCATTGCTTCTTTGAAGCAGATCGCTTTAGCCGCTACAGCGTGAACTAAAGGACCACCTTGATTACCAGGGAATACAGCTGATTGTAATTTTTTCTCGATTTCTTCATTTGCTTTCGCAAGAATTAAACCAGAACGTGGACCACGAAGTGTTTTATGTGTAGTCGTTGTAGTAACGTCAGCAATTTGTACTGGGCTTGGGTAAACACCAGCAGCAACAAGACCAGCTACGTGAGCCATATCTACGAATAAGTAAGCACCAACTTTGTCCGCGATATCTCGGAAACGTTGCCAATCAACAACTTGGCTATACGCAGAGAAACCAGCCACGATCATTTTTGGCTTGTGTTCTTCAGCTAAACGTTCAACTTCTTCATAGTCGATTTCGCCAGTTTCTGGGTTCAAACCGTATTGAATTGCGTTGTAAGTTTTACCAGAGAAACTAACTTTAGCACCGTGAGTCAAGTGACCACCGTGAGCCAGGCTCATACCTAAAACTGTATCGCCTGGGTTAAGTAGCGCAAGGTAAACTGCAGAGTTTGCTTGTGAACCAGCGTGTGGTTGAACGTTTGCATAATCCGCACCAAACAATTCTTTAGCACGGTCAATGGCCAATTGTTCGATCACGTCTACATACTCGCAACCGCCGTAGTAGCGTTTACCAGGGTAGCCTTCTGCATATTTGTTAGTAAGTTTTGAACCTTGAGCTTCCATTACTGCAGGTGAACAGTAGTTTTCTGAAGCGATTAACTCAATGTGCGCTTCTTGGCGAGCATCTTCATTCGAGATCGCTTGAGCTAATTCAGGGTCAAATTGAGCAATAGAGGTGTTGGCAAACATTAGCGAGGTCCTATTAAATTAGGGCTTTTAAGCCGTGCTAAGATTGGCGCGTATTGTAGCATGAAGTTTTAGAAATGAGAGAGGGAAGTTTGTGCTGTTTTTAAATAAATAATGCCCGTGTTGAATCTGCCCGAGCACTATTTAAGTCAAATCAACTTATTGATTTGGCATGAGAGTCTCTACATCTTGCACAAAATTTGCCAGATTATCGGTATAAATACTAATATGATCTGCTGTCGCTTGCTCACGATATACTATCGTTGTCTCTGGCTTAGCAAGGCTAATCATAAATTTAGTCGCATCTGCTGGAATGGTCTGATCGGCTTTACCTTGATAAATGATGATCGGTGTTTTCACGACTTTAGTTAGAGGCTGCGAACCATCATTCATAAAAGTTTGAATTTGTTTTAAAGTTAAGAAATCAGACTGCGTGCGGCCATAGTTATCCAAAGTCGTGTTCTGACTCGCATAACTGAGCATGTCATCTTGAATTAACTTGGTTAACTCGCCTGAACACACTGTTTCAGCCTGAGGTGCAATCGCAGCCAGATGTCCACTAAATACTTTTGAATAATCCACACTGTTTTTATGCCCTTGCATACCCGCAATGATCTGCGCAGTAAAACTGTCTAAAGGTGCATAAATCATACTTTGCACGGTTGCAGGTTTACCTACAGCTAACTTCTCGCCTGCGTCAAGAATGAGCGCAAGATTATTTGCAGGTGCTATGGCAATCGTTCCCTTATAATTTAAGTCAGCACGCGATGCGAATTCAGCTGCACCTAATACGGCTTGACCACCTTGAGAATGTCCGATCGAAAGCCAATCCTTCGACGCCGTTTTACCTTGACTGGTTAAGTAACTTCGAGCAGCGACAACGGCATCGGTAATCGAAAAGGCTTCACTTTTTAGATTCAGATAAGGATGGTTTTCACGTCCACTAGGTTCCCCTAATCCTTCATAATCGGGTGCCACAACGACATAACCCTTTGCCAATAACATTTGCAATAAATATTCAGTGCCTTGCAAACCTTGTCGGCTCGGAGCGCATTTATCAGCCACACCGGTCGTTCCATGTGCCCAAGCCACAATTTTCCAACCACCTGCCGGAGCAACTGTTTTTGGGGTAAAGACTAAGGCTGTGGCTTGAACAATTTTGCCATCTACTCCTAGCATTTTATAGGTCATCAATCGGCTGTCTGCACTCACAGCAGGCATATTGTCTTGACTATAGGCTGTTGTAGTTACCACCGGATTTTTGATCTGATTGAGATCAGCATTTGTTTCAGGATTACTAAATTGTTGGTCATTACTATCATTACCGCAGGCTGCTAAAAATAGCATACTGCTGACTAAAACCGTTAAACGCAGCATTTTCATTCCATGATCCTTTTGTTTGTTGTTTTAAAGTCAATTTTTCATTGAATATGAATCATTAAATACATGGAACAAACTTTTGTACAAGCCTAATTTTTAAGCAACTACTCTTATTTTAATTGATCAAATTAATATAGAACTAAAACTTTGTTTTAGCTCGATATGGATTAACAACATTCAAATACATCAGCCACCCCGATCTCAGAAAAATGGCTGAACTTATATTTCTGATCATTGGATACAGATTGGGCTATTTTTCGGAGGTTAAAGCAAAATGTAAAATCAACAAAAATGCTGTACCCCCTGCCAACTACACAAACATATGCACAAAAGTAAAGCCGAAAAACCACCATGCCATTGATCGTGAACATACTCTAGTGCTTAATCCACTTAGCGACATTTTTGGATATCACGATGGACAAAAGCCTTTAAAATAAGTCGATTTAGAAGATGGTTTAGCTTTATCCCGCTGTAAAGTTTTATTTCGGCAGATGCGATAAAAGCAGATTATTTAAACACTGCGCAGCCATCTTCATAATATTCCTACAAATAATCACAGCATGGGTTTGTCAGTGTGGATGTGATCATGTACATTCATAAACATTATTCAACATGCTGGAACTGGACATGCAAGCCATCATTCTCGACACAGAAACCCATACACTAAATGGACAACCCATCGAGATTGCCTATGCTCCAATTCAGGTGGCAGATGCCAAAATTACCCTAGATAAATCTAAAATTTTTGATCAACTTTATCGTTGTGATGAAGCAATTTCTTTTGCAGCAATGGCTGTACATCATATTTTAGAATCAGATCTTGAAGGTCAGCCCCACTACAGCAGTTTTGAACTCCCATCAGAGACGACATATATCATTGGGCATAATATCGACTACGATATTCGAGCGCTCGAAAAATGCGGTGTAGATGGTTCAAAAATTAAAGCCATTTGTACCCTTGCCCTTGCTCGTCGAGTTTGGCCTGATGCAGAAGCGCATAATATTTCTGCCTTGATATATATGATCACCAAAGGCAGTGAAAAAGCACGTGAAATGATCCGTAAAGCTCACCGCGCAGATATGGATATCATTTTAACTGCCAATATTTTGATGCATATCGTCCATCACTTAAAAATCAATAGCATCGAAGAATTATACGAAGCTTCGGAAGATGCTCGCATTCCTCGCAGTATTAATTTTGGTAAACATCGTGGTACCGCAATTGCAGAATTACCTGCGGACTATGTGCAATGGCTATTACGTCAAGATGACTTAGACCCGTACTTGCGTAAAGCTTTAGAAAACTCTGCTGTCATTACTCTATAAATCATTGATTGTTTAATATTTTCTTAATATTACTGTCATTATCACTGCATAGGATTGCCTTAATTCTTTTGAGCTATGGAATTAAGGCATGTTCAACTATCAAAAAACTGAGCTGGGTTTTCAAACTTTAAAAGACCGACAGCTCGCATTAAATGCAAGACAACGTCGTCTGCTACTCTTAATTGGTAGTGATGACTTTAACCAAATGCCAGTGCATTATCAGCAGCGGATTGCTGAAGCGACATTGCTCGAGCAACTGATGGATCTTGGGCTGATTCAGCCAATTACAGCACATGATCATCAACGCCTTCAAAACTCCGATTTTTCTGCTTTTAATACACCTAAAATAGCGTCAACAAAGACATCCGATCGCATAGCGCAAGAAAATGTCACACTTGATAAAATTTCAATGCCAACGATGGAAGTTCCTCATACTCATTCACAGCACGAAATAACTGACTCCCTGCCAATGGATGCAATTGGCTTTATACCCCATCAATTTAATCTAGCCATACCTGAAAACATAACATCAAACAACCCTGTATTAGCAGAACAAATCATTGATTTCATCGAGCATGATTTTGATGAGTTACAGAGTTTTATGTGCAGTTACTTACAGCTTTATTGTGGGCTTATGGCAAAAAAATTAATTCTTAATATTCAACAGGCCACGGATATTGCAGACTTAAAAGCCTGTCAGATGCAATGGATCACCTGTCTAAATGAATCCAATATTCAACCTAAACTCTTACAACATGCATTACAGCAAATTAATTACAGTCTAAAAAATCTGCAACAACTGATTTAACTTAGAGACTTTTCCTCACTTCTCATTCAAAAAACAACTTAATGAGGTGAGTTATTCTTCACACATATCAATATAAGAAATTGAATTTTATTAACTTTATCGATTCACTTATTTCTTTTATGGTTTTAACTGCTGTTTTATACGACCTTCCCCTAATGTCAATTAACAGTAAAAAATCGCAAGAATAAAACCGACCTCCTAGCGTTTGAGCATGTCAATGTCACAACAGTTTTGTTTAGAATTTGATTCTTTCGATAATCCTATGCAACTCAGCAAAATTGGCAATTGGGTATTTACCTTCTTAACCTCACAAGACGAATTGCCTAATGTTCAATTGGCCATTACCTATGTCATGCCACGAAAAATTAGTGATGAATTACAGCCTAGACGTGTGGTCATTCAAAATACAGCCATTGAAACAATTTGGCGTATAGAACAAGTTGAATGCTTCAACAGCCAAACGAACCAAGAACTCACCTTTACAGCAGCGGAACCTCAAGCTCAATTGGTTTTAAACAGTATCATTGAAGAATTTGCCCGTTATGATGTCCCATTGCTATTCAAGCCGCTTTAATTTAAAGCGAATTCCAACTTATTTTTCATAAAGATTTAAGCTGTCTCAATGATTTAACCAAAGTTAGCTAGATAGACATTAAATGAAAAATAATCCATACAGATTATTGTTGCTCAATTCATATACACTATTCCTGCTCAATAATTTTTGACCATGGATAATAAAAATGAATTTAGCCAATTATTCTAATGATCAGGCACTCATCCTTTTCAACCTATATAGCAGCCTTGAACAATGTCTAGATGCGATTGGACATCTGCACCTTGGACCAAAACTAGTGCTGACCGACCATGATGTATCAAAAGATCATATGATCGTGCAACGTTTTCAAGCTGGAGTTTTAACTCAAGAAATTCAAGTGCGTAAACAAGACGTTGAACTGTCTTCTAGCAATCCAATGACGCGATATCAGTTACTCTCTTATATTTTGAATCAATTTAAAGTAGATCAAACAACTTAAATTTTTAACTCTAAAATAAAAAAACTCACCATAAGGTGAGTTTTTTTTATTCATTCAATTTAAGCTTCTAAAAGCTTGTAAATACTGTCCGATTTTTGACTTTCAAAAAGTAGTTCGATACTGGGTAGGATGATTTCACCTGCAATAATGATATGTTCAATGCGATGAAACAGCCCTCTTGAATCTTCTTCTGAAGGATTACGCACCAAAGCTTGTGCTTCATAAACCTGACTAAATTGGTCCTTTACCTTTATGTCAATCATCTGTGTCATGGTAACGTCTCTACTTGTTTTAATAATTGCATTTTTTATATCACACCTTTACACATTAACTTACTTTGTAAATGTTAGATTTCATGGCAATGTAAACTTATTTTACTTTAGTAATTATATATCAACAACATAGGTTGACTATTTAATTATTGTTTGACAAAAGCACTATATTCTCAAATCTAAAATGGCATTAAAAAGCCCGCATCGCTGCGGGCTCTATGTTGGAAGGCTAGTGCTGATTTATTGTCTGCAATATCTTAAGACTAAAATATTACGAAACTCAACGAGCTGTCATTGATCCGTCCAACTTATTGGTAGCGTCGTTTTATGACCTACCGTGATTTAAATATAGCACTTTCAATTCTCTTGCCAAGCCTTGCTAACACTTCAAAACAATTGATCAAATAAAATACAATTGATATTTTTTCAAAATAAGCAATCATAGCTATGCCCAATGCTTGTGAAAGATTTAAATAAATAGGCCATTAAAAATAAATTCTACACTATCAATCTATAAACATTCTTTTCTCTTACTTTTAATTCTACCTTTGACAACCCTTGTATTAATTTCTGACTTGAATTTTAAGTCTGATATCCATTTTTAGCATTGCTTAAAAATACTAATGAATAAGATTGCCGTCTCAAATTAAAATCTAAGACAAAAAAAAGCCCCTGTATCACTACAGGGGCTTTTTTGAATTTGGCGGAAGCGGTGAGATTCGAACTCACGGAGGACTCGCGCCCTCGTCGGTTTTCAAGTTATTGGGACTTACACTTTACTGGGCTTTATTAACATTTAGTAAGCCATACATTCCTTTACAAAACAATGCCTTGAAGCTATATTTTGTTTTATGTAGCTTGTTTATGCTTTCCCTGTATCGCTTACAAATTGCTTACGAGTTACAGTGCAAAAAAGGCAAGCGACTACGCCAATAGCCCTTGCCTGTGGTTATATCCCTACTAGGAAACAACAAATGAATCATACTACATTTATCACCAACTACAATGTCGGTGAGGAGTTCTATCATGCCTAAGTTGACTAAGAGCTTCATCGACAAATACCCTGCACCAATCAGCAAAGATAAATTTGAATGGGATACTGAATTAAAAGGTTTCGGTATTCGAGTTACCCCTAAAGGTCGTGTTAGCTTTATTGTGCAAAACCGTGTTAATGGTCGCTCGGAACGTATTACTATCGGGCAGTATGGTGTCTTTGCCCCTGACCAAGCACGTGACATTGCCCGCGAGCATTTACGCACAATGCGCATGGGTACAAGCCCAACAGCGCAGGCAAAAGCACATGCGTTAATGTCTATTACGTTGCGCGAAGTTTGCGACTCTTACATTAAAGACAGATCGCTTAAAGAAAGTTCACAAAGTGAAATTCGCAGACATGTGACCACAAGTTTTGAAGCATGGCAGGATACTCCTATTGCAGCAATTAACCGTGAGGATGTGAATAAACGCTACAACCAACTTAAAGAACATGGTTTACGTGGTAATGCCCCTGCACCTGCCCAAGCTAATCAAGCATTCAGCGTATTACGAGCATTAATTAATTACGCAATGGATGAATATAGAAAGGAAGATGGCACACCATTAATTCAGGAAAACCCTGTAAATATTCTTAAAAAGAAAATGGTGAAATTAAAACCTCGTACCAGTCGTATTCCTGATTCTAAGGTAAATGATGTTTGGAATTACCTGTGGTCAACAAGGGAAACTGCTTTTAACCGTGAAACTCTAGCAAGCATTGATTTAATCATTTTCTTAATGCTCACAGGCGCACGATTAGGCGAAGCTCGTTCTTTAACTTGGGATAGGGTCAATTTGGAGGAAGCATGGTGGCATATACCCGACCCTAAAAACCACAATCCTGTTTATTTACCCTTATCAACTCAAGCAATAGAGCTGCTCAAAGCTAGACCTAGAACAGACGGCTCACCTTTTGTTTTTGCTTCATGGTCAAAGTCAGGGCACATTATTGACCCTAGAGATTCATTGAAACGTATGAGTGAAGTTGCTGGAACACCAATTACAGCACATGACCTTAGACGGACGTTTACCACAATAGGAGTGGCGCATTGTGGTATTGATTTAAACAAGGTTGAATTGCTGACAAACCATGTGCCTAAAGGGGTTACAGCAATTCATTATTTAGAAACTACACACTTGCAATATTTACGTCCCGAAGTTCAGCAAGTGGCTGATTGGATTGATAAAAGTAAATCATAAAAAATCATTTGTGTATTAACATAAAACATAATATAGTTGTTTTTAACTGCAAACACCTCGCTTAATATTCACGTAACATGGGTTACATTATTAAGCTTGTATCTATCATGGGATAGAGGCTTCAAGGTTAATTTAAACTTGAGCTATCTGTCCCTTTTTTATTGCATGTCAGATAGCTCATTACTAAAGGAACTTTTGACATGACTATTTCAGCAAACAATCATAAAGATTTACTGACGACTAAAGAAGCCGCTTCATTACTTGGCTTTAAAAAGAATACCCTTGAAATATGGCGTACTAAAGGTAAAGGACCACAATTTATTAAAGTGGGATCAGATACCCAGTCACGTGTCCGCTATTTACGGTCAACCTTAATGGCATGGCTTGAAGCACAAGCGCATTCGAGTACGTCTTCGTATTCAGTTCAAACCTCCGACAAATAATTAATTTTCTGTTCTAAACCTTAAACGTATTGCGCTTATTGAAACCTGTGTCCAACACCTCTCCCGACCTAAGCCTATCGTAAACATACAATCAAAAAAAAGACTGCCGTAGCAGTCTTTTTGATAGGAATAAACTGGCATGAATAGCTTAAACCATACCCCCATTTTACCACAGCAAACTACACAAGGCAGCCAAGCCCAACAGCAATCCTCTGCCATTATTAATAATTCAAATCAATGGGTTAACCTTCCCGACGAGCTAAAAGAGCGTGCTCAATGGGTTGTAGCAGACAAGAATAAAACTCCATATCAATGTAATGGACGTAAAGCAAGCCCAACAGACCCATCTACATGGACAGATTTCCATACTGCCTGCACATACGCAAAACAGCATGACTTTAATATTGGGTATGTCTTATCCGCACATGACCCATTCACATGTATTGACCTAGATATTAAAGCAGATACCCCGCAAGAACAGCTTGATCGTGCAAGCAGTATTATAAAAACTTTTAATAGCTATACTGAGTATTCTCAAAGTGGAAAAGGCTTCCATATATGGGTTTATGGTAATATTGGAAAAGGACGCAGACGTGATAATGTAGAAATATATTCTCAAGAACGATTTATTATTTGTACTGGTAATACTTTAAAAAGTGAACCCATTAAGTATAAGAAAGACATATTAGATAATATCGTTTCACAGCTACATGATGACAAAGGACAGTTCGAACCATTGCCTGACCAACCTCAAATTGAATCGGATGAATCAATTATAGAAAGAGCTTGGAATGCGGGAAATAAAGAAAAATTTCAAGCATTATGGAATGCTGAATTAGATACAGATTTACAAGTTATTGGTCGTGACCACAGTCAAGACGATTTATCTTTGATCCAAATGCTTGCATTCTATACCAACAATAACGCACAACTTATTCGCCTGTGGCATCTGTCAAATCTTGGGCAACGCGAAAAAGCAAAGATTAATTCTTATATTGAATCAACAATTAGAAAAGCACGACAATTTCAAGCGCATGATGAGTATGAGGCACAGATTGGTAAAAAAATAGCTGACAACCTACTCGCAAGATATAACTCTCAAAAGCCTATCCGTACAAATAAATTTGTCCCAACTAATCTGTCAGATGTAATGAAACGACCTCCTATGGAATGGTTCGTTCATGGGGTATTACCTAAAAAGGGTCTAGCCACAATATATGGCTTACCTGCTACTGGAAAATCATTTCTAATGCTTGATTTACTTTTTGCAATTTGCAAAGGTGAAGAATGGTTTGGAATGAAAACAAAGCAGTCTAAAGTTGCCTATATTAATCTTGAAGATATACATGGTATGGGAAATCGCTTACATGCTTATCAGGAAAGAAAAGGTTTAATCCCTGATGATGACTTTTTAAACTATGAAATTTCTTTAAACTTTAAAGAGAAAGACCATGTAGAAGAATTAATTAATTCTATTAAAGAATATGCACCAAATTGTGGTTTAGTTTGTATAGATACCCTAGCTCAATCAGCAAATGGAATAGATGAAAATTCATCTACTGACATGGGTATGGTTATCGGTAAACTTAAGAAATTATCATCTGAATTAAATTGTTTAGTCCTTATCGTACACCATTCAGGCAAAATCCAAGGAAGTGGAATGCGTGGTCATTCCAGTTTACTTGGTGCTGTAGACTGTGCAATTGAAATATCATCTAACGGTTCTACAAAAAAATGGAATATTGCAAAATCCAAGAATGGTGCAAATGATATTGAACGACAATTTCATTTAGAGCCTGTTCCTTTGGGTATGGATGAAGATGGAAACCCCATTTCTTCGGCAGTTGTCACGCCAGTAATTAATATTCAAGCAATGAATAACCACAATAAAGATTCAAAAGGTGATGCAAATAAGGACAAGCGTATTTTGCAAGTGATACATGATAATCCTGCTAGTCCTCAAAAACACTGGGCGGAATTATTAGGTTTTAATCCTGATACAATGACAAAGCAGAAAATTAGACTTATTAAAAATGGCTTTTTAACTGAAAACGGTAAAACAGTTACTTTGACACTAAAAGGACTGGATTTACTTAAAATATAATTATAAAACAATGAGTTGCAGAGTTGCATTATATCTGCAACTTTCCCCTTAAAAGTTGCACATGAAAGCAACCGAGTTGCACATGCAACTCGTACTTGCAACTTTACCATTAACCCATTGTTTTTAAATAAGTTGCATATGCAACTTAATGTGCAATTTAAACAACAAAAGTTGCACAGTTGCACATATACCCCCCCCCTTTAGGGGGGGTTATGCTAATGCAACTCACGCTAACCACAGCAACAGCTCTTTATATTCACATTCTTCTTTTTATATAACTTCGTTCATTTATAACTATTTCTTAATTCAATAGATTACATGCTTAAAAGCAATAATTATTAATACTGTGGTTAAAAATACGATTACTTGCTGCTAATTAAATTTATTAAAACCCTTTACCCCAAATACAGGTTTAAACATAGCGAAATTAGCACGACTTTCAGGGGTAAATAACCTCTTTGCGCACTCGGTTGGTACAAGGGTACTGGCTACCCTAAAAACTCGCTTAAAACGGCTATTTTTCGCACTATAAAAATGCTTGTTTGTACCCCCATATAATTTGTTATTTGCTGTAAATAATTTGTATCTATTTGATTTCGTCGCCATTTTAATTTGTTTTTCGTATGTTGTAAGCAATAAGTAATTATGCAACCAATATGCGAGTTCAAAATGTCTATATATCCTCTAATTACTCCATCACTACATCCTGACAATATCAAGCACCTTCAAGGCTATGATGAAGAAACTGCTTCTTATGTTCACATTGCTGCACAAGCATTGAGTGAAGCCTACGAAGGTATCAATGATATTCATAAAGCACGTGAAGCAAGTAAGCGAAATCCTGTTTGGAATGAAGCAGCTCAATTAATCCAAACTGATGATTTTGCAAATAAGAAACTTCTTAAAATTACTAAATCTATTGATTCTGCAAATGCAAATCTAAGTAAAAGCATTGCACATATTGAAAAGGAGCTAACCACACCTTTGACAGCAGGTGCTAATGACCCTGTGGCTAATGAAATACGTTCGCATGTTAAAAATATGAATAACAGCAAGCGTCGCAAATTTATTGAAGAAGCACAGCAGAAAAAAGACTTGCAAACACTTCAAGCCCTTTTAGGTGCTCCATCATACCTTTCAGGCTTAACTGATATTGAAGTTCAACATTACACACGTCAGCTCCATGAAATTCAAAATCCTGCTTTAGCTAAGCGTTTAAAAGTTATGAAGAATGCAGCAACGTTACTGGGTGAACGTGGTGGCTTGGTATTTAGAGAAGTAGAAAAAGCAGTGGGTAAACCATCACATGTTATTCAAAAACTTCGTAAAGCAAAAAATGAAGCAGAACAAGCGTTCATTTTAAAAGACCAACGTGTCGATCTTTGAAATTGATAATTAATAGTTTAGATCAAGGAATTGTAATGACCACAAATTCAAAGACTAAAACAGCAGGAAATCCAAATTGGCGTAAGGGGATGAACTCCCCTAACCCACAAGGTCGTCCAAAAGGGATTATTGATAAACGAATGAAAGTAAATCAATCCCTACTAGCTGATGCTGATGATATTGCCAAAGTAGTGATTCAATCTGCTCTTTCAGGCGATATGCAAGCGGCTAGCTTAGTCCTTTCCCGTATTGCACCAACACTTAAAGCTCAGACTGAAACAGTCCAGTTTGAATTAGATGCCACAGCAAGTGTTACCGAACAAGCCCAGTCTGTTTTACAAGCTATTGCTGACGGCAATGTTGCGCCTGATGTGGGTAAACAAATCATTGAAGCGATTAATGCTTTAAATGGTATTCGTCAGATTGACGAGTTAGAACAACGTATTAATGCATTGGAGAAACACTAATGAACCTGCCAACACGAGAAGAATATGAATTTTTACGTTTTAAATTTACACAGGATATTGCACATGGTTCACCAAGTGAACGTTTGGTTGCAATGCATAATCTAATATACATCATGGGCTTATATGCTTCTAGCGATGAACTTGAAGAAGTATTTATTAAACCGCTATTTGCAAAGCTTGAAGAAAAGCTAAATAGCCCATTACACCCATTTAGCGACTATGTACCCCCTACAGTACCAGTAACGGTTAAAACCATGCTACAGGGGCAACCGTGGGCACAATACCCTAACCCTAATTGTGGTCATACCGATAATGGCTAAGGTATTAAAAGACTTTCAAAGGCGTTTAGCTAAAGTCGAAACCAACAGAAAGAATAAAGCGACTACTATTAAATTAGTAGCCGCTTTTCCACCTATTTTGTCTTATGATGAATGGGAAGCTATTGCTGTACCACATCAACAACAATTAGTTGACGATACTAGAACTTAGTCACCAATATCAGGAATAAAAACCTGCTTTAAAGGGATTAAAGCTCTATATTGTGGTTTAAAATCTTCATAATAACGATAAATTAACTCTACAATCTCTTTACCATCAATAAGTCTTAACCGTGATTTATTCGTAGCTTTACTCTTTGCTTGATTACTATAACTTCCAAGATTAACAAATAAAGCATATTCGCCATCTTCAAGAGTACCTAAAAGTTGATTTATTTCAGGTAAGCCATTAGATGTTAAAGTTTTTTTACATTGAACCTTAATAATAGGGGGTTCGAAGCCAAGTGTATCCTTGTGAGCAATAACATCAACACCGCCATCACCCGACCTCTGAGTAACCCTAGCAACATACCCCATGCATTCAAGCAAATGAGCGACAAATTCTTCAAACTGATAACCGTTTAAATGTTGATGTAATCTGCGAATAATAAAATCTTCAGTTGAATATTTTGCTGTTTCATTAATTACTTTAGTTACTGTTTCATCATCGGGTATTTCTTCTTGTTCTAATTCTTGCTCTTGTAACTCAACTATTGGGTCTTTATTTATTGTAGCTTGGTATTCAATACCTACAGCATTTAAAAAATCACCTGCTGTTTTCTTAATTTCAAACAACGTAATGTAAGCACCAATTTCATATAACGCTACTTGAGAAAAATTGTTACGTGGGACTCCATTAGGTGTTAGCCATGTTACAGGACGACGATTTAAATAAGCATCTTCGTCTTCAGAATTAGCTCTCTCATAATCTCCACTAATAATACCAATATAGACCAATCTATCCGATTTGCATGGGTATACCACATAATCTCCTGTTTTTACCACATGCATAAATCTGTAAATTGTGGCTACCTGAGTTCGGATAGAAGGCATTGAAGAATCAGGTTGCTTTGCTTGCAAAGCAAATTTAAAGGCTTCCCTATCAGCATCAATCTGACTTAAATCACCTAACTCTGACCAGCCAATTCCAATGTAATTTTTTTCAACTGGCTCAGTTCCAACATGTACGCCCATGTGTACACCCCAAACAGTCGGAGTATCAGACATTTATTAACCTTAAATACTTGTAATTTATGCCGTTCAGCATATCTTAAATAAGGATTAATTTGAATATGAGTATTATTGTGGGTATCGTTTCTGAGTTTAAAAAATTTGATGCTGATCTTAAAAATCCGAACTGGTCAGTATCTTCAATTAGCTCTAATAATGAGCTAATTGTTAGTTTATGGGGTCATAAACCTTTATTATCTAAACATCCAACTGAAAGAAAACAGGTTTATCGTGACCGTATTGATAGATGGTCTGGTAATGGACGTAATGAATTTAAGAAAAACCTTGATCTTGCATTAGAAGAAAAATTAAAAATTAGACCTATTATAGCTATGCTCGATAAAAGCTCGGATTTTCAAAATATTTTAGATGGCAAAGATGGCAGCCAATACCCTAAAAGATTTAATGCAAAAACCAATTGGATCGGTGAATTAACTATTTGGGATGGTATCCAATTTGAGATTGTATTTAGTCTTGAACAATAATTTAAACTCAAACCAAGTTTTTATTATGCTTACTACAGGCTTACCTTGCATAAACCCCAAATACAACAAAGCCCTGAGTATGTCAGGGCTAAGTCATTGATATTTGGCGGAAGCGGTGAGATTCGAACTCACGGAGGACTCACACCCTCGTCGGTTTTCAAGACCGGTGCATTAAACCGCTCTGCCACGCTTCCATGTGCGCCATAATACGGAGGTTTTATTCATCTGACAAGTAAAAATTACAACTAAACCATTCAAATGAATATTGTTTCGCCAAATCCTTAAAGTTTAGCCGCAAGCTCCGCACCTTCACGTATTGCGCGTTTCGCATCTAACTCTGCTGCTAGTTTTGCACCACCAATAATATGGTAATTGGCAAGGGTTTTCTCACCCTGTTCTGGCATCAAATGCTTTACCGATTCCTGACCTGCACAAACGACAATCGTATCTACACGTAATAATTGATCATGCCCTGCATATTCAACCCAAAGACCTTCATCAGTAATGGCTTTGTATTGAACACCACGCAGCATACGAACCGCATTTTTCTTTAATTGTGCACGATGTACCCAGCCTGATGTTTTACCTAACCCAGCACCAATTGCAGTTGTTTTACGTTGTAATAAGTAGATTTCACGAACAGGAGGTTCGAGCTCAGCAGCCTGCATACCACCTTCTGTTATGTAGTTTGGATTTGGATCAACACCCCACTCCCGCTGCCAATCCGCTAAAGGCATTGGTTGTGGCTGATGTGGTGGTTTGAGTAAAAATTCAGATACATCAAAGCCAATGCCGCCTGCACCAATCACAGCAACTTTATTGCCCACAGCTGCGCCTTTCAGCACTTCTGCATAAGACAAGACATTCGGTGCATCACTACCTTCAATTTTTAAGCTGCGAGGAACCACTCCTGTTGCAATAACGACTTCTTCAAACCCTTCACGTTCAAGTTGTTCACGGTTTACACGTGTATTTAAACGCAAATCAACCCCTGTTTTTTCGATTTGAACTTTAAAGTAGCGAATCGTTTCGTGAAATTCTTCTTTGCCGGGAACGACTTTCGCCAAATTAAATTGACCACCCACCTCTGCACCAGCTTCAAATAATGTCACCGCATGGCCTCGGCTTGCCGCAACCGTAGCTGCAGACATGCCTGCCACGCCACCACCGACGACTGCAATACGCTTCGGTTTTTTGGTCTTTAAATAAACCAATTCAGTTTCATATGCCGCTCGTGGGTTAACCAAACACGTCGCACGCTGATTTTTAAAAGTATGATCTAAGCAGGCTTGGTTACAGGCAATACAGGTATTAATTTCATCGACACGGTTGGTCGCCGTTTTATTTACCCAAAATGGATCTGCCAAGAATGGACGCGCCATTTGCACCATATCTGCCTTGCCTGAAGCTAAAATTTCTTCAGCTGTATCTGGCATATTGATACGGTTGGACGCAATGACAGGGATCGCAACATGTTTTTTGACTTCAGCGGTATAGTCCACAAACGCTGCGCGAGGCACTGAGGTCACAATTGTCGGAATACGTGCTTCATGCCAACCAACCCCCGTGTTCAGCAACGTCACACCTGCTGCTTCCAAAGCTTTGGCAACAGTAATAACTTCTGCCATGGTGTTCCCATCATGGACCAAATCGAGCAATGACAAACGGAAGCAGATAATAAATTTCTCACCCACTTCAGCACGTATTGATTTCACAATATCAACCGCAAGGCGCATACGATTTTCAATTTCACCACCCCAACGGTCTGTCCTTTGGTTGACATGACGGCTTAAAAACTGATTCAACAAGTAGCCTTCTGAACCCATGATTTCAACACCATCATAGCCGGCCTTATGTGCAAGACTTGCCGTTTTGACATAATCATCAATGGTTGAAAGAATTTGTTTGTCCGTTAATTGACGTGGTTTAAAAGGTGAAATCGGAGATTTAATCGGACTTGCTGACACTGCAAAAGGCTGATAGCCATAACGCCCAGCATGCAAGATTTGCATTAAAATTTTGGCACCATGTTTATGTACTGCATGGGTCACCAAGCGATGCGGAGCAATATCACCTAAAGTATTCATGGTTCCGCCAGCAGGTAACAGCCAACCTTGACGGTTTGGCGAAATACCGCCTGTAATAATCAGGCCGACACCACCTTTCGCACGCTCACCAAAATAAGCCGCAAGCTTAGGATAATTATAAAAACGATCTTCCAGCCCACTATGCATGGACCCCATCACGACACGGTTTTTAATCGTGGTAAAGCCCAAATGTAAAGGCTTTAAAATATTTGCATAGCTAGTCGTTGTCATGCTGAATCCTTATTTTGGCTTTGCAACTTGTTGCATAATACTTTAGCGGTTTTTTTATATTTTGGGATGACAATTTAGAAAATATTCTTCGCCTTTATGGTCAATACCTCCGGATATATTAATCCTTTAACCATAAAAAAAGCCGTGAACTTTCATATCACGGCATGTTGTTTTTAAAGCATTATTTCCAGTTTTTCAGCTTGCTGGTTTGTCCAATCCCGACATTAAAACTATTAGTCGGATCCAGTTTTTGATAATGATTTTTTAATGCAGGCTTCGCCACATACAAATGCCCAACATTGTGTTCTGCAGGATATTCAGCCCCACGGTCATCGAGTAAATGCCACATTGCATGTTCCATTGCCAAAGGATCTACACCTTTTTTCACAATATAATCTTGATGAAAAACATGACAGAGAAAATGTCCATAATAGAGTTTATGGATAATTTGCTCATCCATGGCTTTCGGTAAAGTTTCCACCCATTCTCGATCATTGCGACGTAATGCAATATCCAGTGCAACAATTTCTTCCACTTCTGAACGATGCGTATCACGATATCGAATGGCAGCACCTGCCACCGCAAAGCGATGTAAAAATGCCTTACGACCTTCTTCATCCGTACATTTAAAATAATTGCCTGAGGTTTTATCTAAAAAATACGTTTTCAAATACGCATCAACTTGATCAACATCCTGATTTTCAATACGAATCATCAAATGATGTTCATATAAATCACGAAATTCATTCATACGTTTTGGCAGATGATTCGGCATAAATTTAGTGACAAGTTGTAAAACTTTATCCGACAAACCTCGCAAGCCCAGTTTTTCTAAATAGCCATCGACTTTATCTTTCATGGCAAAAGCAGCAGGAACTTTTGCAGTGCCAAATTTTTCAATAAATACAAAAGAGTCTTTGCCGTACTCAGCCCCAATATCGTATGCCTTGCGATGAATGTACTCACCTGCAATCGGGAGGCGTGCAAGATCTTTTAATAGAAAACGACGAATTTCTGTTAAGTCATCTTGCGAATTGGTTCCCACATAAAACACCTGACTAGGAATTTTTTCAAAGGTATCTAAGCGTACTGCAAAGACACAGACCTTACCTGCTGAACCCGATGCTTCAAATAAACGACTTGGATCGGCATTAAAACGTGCAGGCGTATTTTCATCGACTTGTTTAACGTCATGTGAGTAGCGTTGATCTGATGCACAGCAACTTGAATTATTCACAATATCATTGATTTGATAATTTTTATTTTCCAGCGCTGTGAGGATTTCTTCAGGCGTATTGCCAAGATTGACACCTAGATGATTGACCAACTCTAACTCACCTGACTCATTCACTTGTGCATACAGTGCAAGCTCTGTATAGGCAGGACCGCGGCGCACCAAAGCACCCCCTGAGTTATTGCACACGCCGCCCAAAACCGATGCCCCAATACATGAAGAACCAATCACCGAATGTGGTTCACGATTATATGGCAGCAAATCTTTTTCAAGTTTGTCTAATGTGGCACCCGGTAGACAAATCACTTGCTTGCCTTCATTAATCACTTGGATGCCAACCAAACGACGTGTACTTATCAGCACCACAGGACGGTCATAGTCATCACCAAACGGCGTTGAACCACCTGTCAGACCTGTATTGGCGGCTTGCATAATCACAATACAATTTGCATCCACAGCCGCTTGCAGCACTTGCCATTGCTCAAGCAAAGAGCCCGGTGTAACCACAGCCAATACTTTTCCTGCACCGTAACGGCGACCTTGGCGGTATAAACGTGTGTCTTTATCTTCAGTTAAAACGTGTTGCTTACCGACGATGTTAATGAGGTTTTGAATGGTTTGTAATGATTGAGTTTGCATGCTCGTAGAATTTTCCATTTTCATTATTTTCTCTCCTCGCTAAAGAGGAATTGCATTGTTATGCAATAAAAAAATATTGATTTACATATTTTAAACAACGTAGGTTTATTTGCACATATCAAAAGTTTTTAGTCATTGTTATTAAAATCTATAATGAATATCCCTTCTCCCTTTGGGATGAGTAGCAATGCTACACAAGAGGGTTAGGAGAATTATTCAATAAATAACTCTCCCTAACCCTCTCCTTCAAGGAGAGGGAACTTTCATTGTTAATTTTTTTGATGACGAATAACTTTCCCAAGAGATCTATTCAAAAAATCACCCAGCCAACTCTTTCTCTAACTTCACCAAACAATCAGATGTAATATCCGCAATGGTTTTTGCACCTGTTAACGTCATCGCAACACGCATTTCTTTATCAATCAGTTCTAGAAGATTAGAAACACCTTCACCACCTGCTGCACCGAGCGCATAAACAAAGGCACGACCGAGCATACAGGTATCCGCACCCAAAGCCAGCATACGCACCACATCTAAACCATTTCGAATACCAGAGTCCGCAAGGATTTTAATATCGCCTTTTACTGCATCTGCAATTGGCGGTAATGCACGCGCTGATGATAAAACCCCATCGAGCTGACGGCCACCATGGTTTGACACCACGATGCCATCTGCACCAAAACGCACAGCATCTTTGGCATCTTCAGGATCAAGTATGCCTTTAATGACCATTGGGCCATCCCAAAATTCACGAATCCACTCAAGGTCTTTCCATGAAATCGATGGGTCAAAGTTATTCCCCAACCAGCCGATATAATCTTCTAGACCTGTTGGTTTGCCCAAGTATTTAGAAATATTCCCTAAGTCATGCGGACGACCTAATAAACCCACATTCCACGCCCAATGTGGGTGGAAACACGACTGCATATAACGACGCATGGCTGCATTTGGGCCACTCATCCCTGAGTGCGCATCACGGTAACGCGCGCCCGGAACAGGCATATCCACGGTAAACACCAAAGTTGAACAGCCAGCTGCTTTGGCACGTTCTAAGGCATTTTTCATAAAGCCACGGTCACGTAGCACATACAACTGAAACCACATGGGACGCTGAATCGCTGGCGCCACTTCTTCAATTGGACAAACTGAAACGGTAGACAGCGTAAATGGAATGCCCTTTTTATCTGCGGCAACGGCTGCTTGAACTTCACCACGACGTGCATACATCCCGGTTAAACCCACAGGTGATAAAGCCACAGGCATCGATAAGGTTTCATTAAACAGTTGGGTTTCTAGACTCAGCTGTGACATGTCATTCAGCACACGTTGACGCAACGCTATTTTTGATAAATCTTCTACATTACGCTTTAAGGTATATTCGGCATACGCCCCGCCATCGATGTAATGAAATAAAAATGGCGGTAAACGACGACGTGCCGCTTCACGGTAGTCATTGGCAGAAGAAATAATCATGCTTATATCCTGTTTAATCGACTGGCACGCTGACGTCGAGCTTCTTCTTCATCAATCATACGCACCTGTTGTACTACAAACTCAATGTGTCCACAGACTGCTTTACGTGCAGCTTCAGGATCACGACGTTCAATTGCATTCATGACTTGAAAGTGCTGATCATGCAATTGATCAAATCGGTGTGCTTCGCTATAAACTTTTCGACGACCTAAAACGACATTAAATTGCAACAGATCAAATAGACCACGCATCATCTGAATCAACACTAAATTATGTGATGCTTCAGCAATTGCTAAATGAAATTTGGCATCTGCACGCGCTGCTTCATCGTTATTGCCTAAAGCCTGAAAATGATTGATCTGATCATAATAATGTCGGATATGTGCCAAGTCCTCTGCTGTAGCACGTTGTGCCGCATACCATGCGGTACCACCTTCCAAAATAATGCGCGCCTCTTGCACATCAAAACGGTAGGCAGGGTCTTCACTAATCAAACTGCTGATGGGCTGCACAATTTGATAACTCGACCAAGTCGCAGGTAATTGCTTTAAAAAAGTCCCCGCACCGACTTTACTGACCAACACGCCCATGCTGGTCAATTGAGAAATCGCTTCGCGTAAAGAGGTGCGTGAGACGCCTAGTTGTTCACACAGTTTCCGTTCAGCAGGCAGACGATCTCCAACTTGCATATTGCTTTCTTCAATCAATACACGAAGACTTTGAACAGTTTTATCAGAGACTTTCATCTGCTTTCCTTAACGTTGTTACACAATGCGTGTTATGGAATCATCCAAGGGAACACATAAGCTTGTAGGGTGATTAAAATCCCCATCATGATTGTGAACGTTATACTGTGTTTTACGGTAAAACGGAATAAATCCGACTCTTTACCTACCAATCCAACTGCCGCACATGCAATTGCAATGGACTGCGGAGAAATCATTTTTCCAGTCACACCACCACTGGTATTGGCAGCAACGAGTAATACTTCTGGCACACCGATTTGTTGTGCAGTAGTTGCCTGTAATGCAGCAAATAGTGCATTGGCTGACGTATCTGAACCCGTAAGGAAGACACCAAGCCATCCTAAAAATGGCGAGAAGAAGGTAAAGGCTTGGCCTGTATGCGCAAGTGCCAATGCCAATGTTGCCGACATCCCTGAATAGTTGGCGATAAAAGCAAAAGACAACACCATCCCAATCGAATAAATTGGAATTTTTAATTCATTAATAGTTTCACCAAAGGTCACAATTGCTTCTTTAGGCTTCATTTTTAAGAAAATAATGGTAATGATCGCAGCAATGACAATTGCCGTACCTGTTGCCGAAAACCAATCAAATTTATAGATAGCATCGTAGTCCTTCATTTCAGGTACAACTGGCGGCATCTTTTGAACCAATTGATGTAAAAATGGCACTTTGATTGAAATAACTAAATCATGTAAGGCACCGTCTTTAGTAAATAAATCTTTAAACGGTTTAATACTCCAGATCGTGACCATCACCGTTAAGATCGCAAATGGCGACCACGCTTTTGCAATTTGACCTAAGCTATATTTTTGCTGTTTTTGCGCAGCAACATCTTCACTCATCGTCGCATCTTGATCTGCAAAGCGGAAAATATGTTTAGGCTGCCAATATTTAAATAAAATCGTTAATGACACTAAAGAGGCAATCGCCGCAGTAATATCGGGTAATTCAGGACCGACAAAGTTCGACGTTAGATACTGTGCAATCGCAAAACTACTCGCGCCAACAACCACAGCAGGCCAAGTTTCCTTCACACCGCGCCAGCCATCCATAATCGCCATAATCCAAAACAGTACAATAGGCACCATAAATGGCAGCTGTCGACCAACCATCTGACTGATTTCCATCGTATCAACACCAGACACTTGTCCAGCAACGATAATTGGAATACCCATCGCACCAAAAGCCACTGGCGCAGTATTGACGATCAGACAAAGACCTGCCGCATATAAAGGCTTAAAGCCTAAACCTACCAATAGTGCTGCGGTAATCGCCACAGGGGCACCAAAGCCCGCCGCACCTTCTAGGAAAGTACCGAAAGCAAAGCCAACTAACAGCATCTGTAATCGTTGATCTTCAGTAATGGAAAGAATCGAAGAACGGATGATGTCAAACTGCCCTGTTTTGACTGAGATTTTATACAGGAACACCGCACCAATAATGATCCATGCAATCGGCCATAAACCGTAGAAGAAACCGTAGACCATCGAAGCCAATGCCATAAGCGCAGGCATGTCATAGGCAAATAAAGACACCAACAGTGCCAGTACAACCGTGATCGTACCTGCCACACTGCCTTTTAAACGAAATACAGCAAGCGCCAAGAAAAAAAAGATAATCGGAATGAGCGCAATTAAACTTGATATCCATATATTCCCCATTGGGTCATATATTTGCTGCCATTGAAGCATTGTCATCTCCTTGAAATGCTTACTAAGATTTAATTATTGAGCAATATCAGCATGTGGTCTTTTCTCATTGGTATGACCAATATAAAAATCAAAGACATAAAAACTCATACTATTGCTGAAATACTCCGCAATTTTTAAATATTTCAACTCAATCATTCAAGCTTTTCTTGTTTTTGGTATGACCAATATAAAATACAAAAACATTATTTTTCCGTTTAAAAATCTCCATATCAACTTTTAAATATCTGTTTTGTATTTATTATTTACAACTAAACTTTATAAAATATACTTTAGTCTAATAACCACGCTTTGTTTGACCTCAGTCTCATTTCAATGAAAAGCATAAAAACCAAATTAACCCAATAATGGTATGACCATTAATTTAAATCAAATAGATTTCTTTATATTTACATCCTATTCCATTCAGAAAACGCATTTTCCGCCCGCAAAAACTGGATGAAGTATTCACCAATAGATTTCAACGATCATTTTTTTCCACCTCATCGCTTGTATCTCATGATTTTTTAGAAAAACCCCGCAGAAAAGTGCTACAATCATGCACATATATGTATTCTTTCAGGCCACCCATTCTCGGTGCCTATATTTATATCGTTAGGATTAACAATGACTGATAATGCAACTATCTTGCAGAATGTCCCAGTTGGCAAAAAAGTTGGTATTGCCTTCTCTGGTGGTCTAGATACTTCAGCTGCGCTTTTGTGGATGAAACAAAAAGGTGCAGAACCTTATGCTTACACAGCAAACTTAGGTCAACCTGATGAAGACGACTACGATGCGATTCCAAAAAAAGCGGAAGCGTATGGCGCAGTTAAAGCTCGCTTAGTTGATTGTCGTTTACAACTTGCTTTAGAAGGTATTGCGGCTATTCAATGTGGCGCTTTCCACATTTCAACTGGTGGTATGCCTTATTTCAACACGACTCCTCTTGGTCGTGCAGTTACAGGTACGATGCTTGTAACCGCAATGAAAGAAGATGACGTAAACATCTGGGGTGACGGTTCGACTTATAAAGGTAACGACATTGAACGTTTCTATCGTTATGGTCTGTTGACTAACCCATCGCTAAAAATTTACAAACCTTGGTTAGACCAAACCTTTATTGACGAATTAGGCGGCCGTGCAGAAATGTCACAGTTCCTGATCGACAATGGTTTTGACTACAAAATGTCAAAAGAGAAAGCGTACTCAACTGACTCAAACATGTTAGGTGCGACTCACGAAGCAAAAGATCTTGAATACCTTAATGCGGGTATCAAAATCGTAGACCCAATCATGGGCGTTGCGTTCTGGAAAGATGACGTAGAAGTAAAAGCTGAAGAAGTTTCTGTAACTTTCGAAGAAGGCTTCCCTGTTGCATTAAATGGCAAACGCATCGAAAACCCAGTTGAGTTCATTCTTGAAGCTAACCGTATCGGTGGTCGTCATGGTCTAGGTATGTCAGACCAAATCGAAAACCGTATCATTGAAGCAAAATCTCGTGGTATCTACGAAGCTCCGGGTATGGCGCTTCTTCACATCGCTTATGAGCGTCTTGTGACTGGTATTCATAACGAAGACACCATCGAACAATACCGCATTAACGGTCTTCGTTTAGGTCGTCTTCTTTACCAAGGTCGTTGGTTCGATTCTCAATCTTTAATGCTTCGTGAAACTGCGCAGCGTTGGGTTGCTAAAGCAATCACTGGTACTGTGACTTTAGAACTTCGTCGTGGTAATGACTACACTATTCTAAACACTGAATCTCCTAACCTCACTTATGAAGCTGAGCGTTTAACTATGGAGAAAGGTGATTCTATGTTTAGTCCTGCTGACCGTATCGGTCAATTGACTATGCGTAACCTGGATATCACAGATACTCGCGCTAAATTAGGTATCTACACAAACTCTGGCTTACTTGCAGTAGGTACAGGTTCTGCAGTGCCTCAATTAAAAGACAAAAACAAATAAGATTTGTTGAGTCATAAAAAACCGCGCATTTTGCGCGGTTTTTTATTGCCGATTTCAGAGAAGTTCTCAATTTTATTAAATATTAAGCCACATGTGCTGAACGAATCGACTGATAGTAAATTTGATTCCGGCCTAATTGTTTCGCACGATACAACGCCTGATCGGCAATATTTAACAGTTCATCCTTCGTCATATTTTCAGCACGATATACCGTAATACCCAAACTAATAGTGACGTGATTTGAAACCTGTGATTTGGCATGTGGAATTTCTAAACGATCGATTGCTTTATAAATATTTGACGCTACCGCATAAGCACCATGCGCATCGGTTTCAGGCAATAAAACCACAAATTCTTCACCACCATATCGCGCTACAAAATCCATATGTCGAATGGCGTTTTTAATGGTTTTGGCAATGGTTGAAATTACATCATCGCCTTTTTGATGACCGTAGAAATCGTTATAGTTTTTAAAATGATCGACATCGATAAATAGCACAGCAAGCGAGGTGTTATTACGCCGAGATTGCTCATAAAAGGTATCGAGCATTTCATCAAAAGTACGTCGATTTGAAATCTTGGTTAATTCATCATGCTGACTTAAATGTAAAAGCTCTGTGGTATGAATACGATGGATTTTTTCACTAATATCCGCACGGAGCATATTCAAAAATATCATCCGTTCACGCGCACATAACATCTTACTGATTGCAAAACCCAATACACAGCTTCCAATTAGTACACGCCCCAACACCATCACATCAAATTTCACTTCTAATGAAAAAAGCATCAACATGGTGACCACAGCAGCCAACAATCCAGACATCAACATTTGGACCGGTTTTACCCCCGTCAAAATATAGCTCAAGATGTAAATCATACAAAGGATCATCATGGCCTGATGTTTAAGTGCTTCGGTATACACGGTCATGGTGAGCCAAGACATTGAAATAACAGCCCAAAACACTACAAACATACTGGCATGTGAAAAATAAGGCTTCAGACGGTCGTAACGAGCAAAGGCATATAAAGTCAGAAGACACAGCGCACCATTGAGCTGACCAAGCAAACAACGAATAAAATCATGCACAAAATGCTGTTGATTAATTATCCAGTAATCTCCGGGAATGATCAGCATCGTGAGCACAAAGTAGATCAACACTCCCATCCAAAAAAAATGACGTATGTTGGTTTGCGCACGATCGAGGCTTAAAGTCCAAAATTGAGTTTCCAGTTTTTTAGGAAACATTTCCCCTACACGGCGAGTTTGCCGTGTAATCAGTTCCTCTATTTTTTCTTTATCGTATTGCAACTTTGCAAGGTTATACTTGTATTCCATTTCCAAGCATTTATCTAATTCTTTTAGTCATTTAAAAATACCACAGTTTTATTCTTTATTTATATCTGTTCAGTCATTTGTACATAAATCTCGTTACCATTTTCACATTATTTGCATTATCATTTGTTTTATTTCCAAGCTTGGAATCGCTGTGAATACGATTACTCTTCTTCAGCCAGATGATTGGCATGCACATTTACGTGACGGTCTAGCCCTAAAGCGTACAGTTCCTGATTTAGCACAACAATTCTCTCGCGCGATTTGTATGCCAAATACCGTACCACCGGTAAAAACCGTTGAAGAAGCAAATGCGTACCGTGAACGTATCATGGCACATGTTCCTGAAGGCGTTCATTTTGACCCGCGCATGGTGCTCTATTTCACAGACAACACACCTGCAAGTGAAGTTAAAAAAATTAAAGAATCTGAGCATGTTAATGCCATTAAGCTCTATCCAGCAGGTGCAACCACGAACTCAGACAGTGGTGTCAGCGACATTAGTAAAGTCTATGGTGTGATTGAGCAACTCGAAGAGCACCAAGTGCCATTACTCTTACATGGTGAAGTGACACATAACCATGTCGATATTTTTGACCGTGAAAAACGTTTCCTTGATGAAGTACTTTCTCCACTGTTAAAACAGTTCCCTAAATTAAAATTGGTGCTAGAACACATCACTACTAGTGAAGCTGCGCATTTTGTATTAGAACAAGACCGTAATGTCGCTGCGACAATCACACCGCAACATTTATTGTTTAACCGTAATGATATGTTGGTGGGTGGTATTAAACCGCATTTCTATTGCCTACCGATTTTAAAACGCCAAACCCATCAGCAAACATTGCTCGAAGTTGCGACCAGTGCAAACCCTAAATTTTTCTTAGGTACAGACAGTGCGCCTCACTCAAAAAATGCTAAAGAAAATGCATGTGGCTGTGCAGGGTGTTATAGTGCACCAACAGCAATTGAGCTATACGCTCAAGCATTTGATCAAGTCGGTAAAATCGACCGTTTAGAAGGTTTTGCAAGCCACTTTGGTGCAGACTTCTACGGACTCCCTCGAAATACCAATACCATTACTTTGGTAAAAGAAGATCAAGTGATCCCTGAAAGTTTAGACTATTTGGATGGCGAAAAAATTATTCCGTTGTATGCGGGTAAGACCATCCAATGGAGAAAAGTGTGACAGATGAAACTCGACCAGTCATTGGTCAACGTTTCCGTGGATTCCTACCTGTTGTTGTCGATGTCGAAACAGCAGGTTTTAATTCACAGACCGATGCCTTACTGGAAATTGCAGCGATTCCTATTGTGTATGATGCAGAAGGTAATTTTGTACCGGGTGAAGCCCACCATGCACATATCAATCCGTTTGAAGGTGCCAACCTTGACCGTCGTTCACTGGATTTTATTGGTGTAGATCCATTTAATCCGATGCGTATGGCCATGGCTGAAGATGAAAAATCAGCATTGAAACGTATTTTCAAAGCAGTAAATGAAGTACGTCGCCAACAGAACTGCACACACGCGGTTTTAGTTGGTCATAATGCCCATTTTGACTTAGGTTTTGTACAGGCAGCGATTGCACGTACTGGGACAAAAAATCAAAATCCTTTCCATAGTTTTTCCGTATTCGATACAGTGACTTTGAGCGCTGTAATGTTTGGACAAACTGTGCTGGCAAAATCATGTATTCAAGCAGGTATTGAGTTTGATGGTAAAGAAGCACACTCTGCACTTTACGATACTCAGAAGACCGCTGAACTGTTCTGCTATATTTTGAACAAACTCGGCCCTCACCTACTTGACACTATGATGGCGGATCAATAAGATACCGCCATCTTCTAAACGTCCCTATCGTCTAGAGGCCTAGGACATCGCCCTTTCACGGCGGTAACCGGGGTTCGAATCCCCGTAGGGACGCCAATTCTTATTCAGACTTTCTCCAAGCTGAATATTCAAGTCTATTGAATACACATCTCCACCTCAACTGATTAGTCAATTTTATACTCACTGAATTCGCTGTGTATTAAAAAAACACCTATTGCAAATAATTCTCATTTCTATTGATTATTTTTTGTAAAGTTAATGATAATCGCTATCGTTTTTATCTGCATAATTGTTGACAGCCATGCGCTTTGCCTATTCTCCCCTTAATATCGCAATTTTGACTGCTTTAGCATCTCAAACGTATGCAAATGAAAGCCAGATCTCCGAAGAAATCAAAACCAATACGGTGTCGATGACACCTATTGAGGTTGAAGTCAAAGCCAAGCAAGAAGTAGGTAAAACCGTCTACACCAAAGAAGATTTAGAAAAAACGCCGAATAGCTCAAAAAATATCACAGACTTTTTAAAAGTTAATCCAAATGTGCAGTTTAGCCGTGAACAACGTTCTGCAGATTCACAGGCTGAGCTACGACCATCCGAGATATCTATTAATGGCGCGCAAACTTACCGAAATAAATTTGTAATTAACGGCGTCAATACCACCAATAACCTTGACCCTCTGGCAAGCGGCAACTCCTATTCAGGCAAGCTTGATGGTGGCTCACAAGGGATGGCCCTAAATACCGATTTAATTTGTAAATTAGAATTGATCGATAGTAATGTTTCTGCAGCATACGGCGAATTTACAGGTGGTGTAGTTAATGCTGAAACTTGTACCCCAAATACTGAAATTGGCAAAATCCACGGCTCCGTTACTTACGACTACACGGAAAGTGATTGGTCACGTTATCATTTTACCGATGAAGAAGAAGCTGCAGAGTTTGAAGATCCAACATCATCAAATAATAAAGAATATAAAAAACACGGCTTAAGCCTGAATCTATACAGCAAACTCTCTGAACAATGGGGCATCAATAGTTATGCCTCTAAACGTGAATCCATCGTTCCAGTAATGAGTGGTTTAGAAGATCGCAGTAAAGTCAAAAGCGAGCGTAATAATATCAACTTAGGGACTACCCTTTTTTACACACCTTCGGACACAACCAAAGCGAAGTTTGGCTTTGATTTAGGGGATTTGGACAGTCTAAATTTCGTTGATAAGCGAATAAATTCAAAAAGTATTAGCAATACAGAAACGTTGACATTTTTTGGTGAATTAGAAAGTAAACTCAATAATTCAACATTAAAACAAAATATTAGCTATCAAACGCTAAGCCAAGCACGTGAAAATGATTCAACTACCGGCATTCTTTGGAAGCAAACACCAACTAAAAACTGGAGTTCCAATCCTGGTGAAGGTGCCACAAGTAGTGATATTGAATTACACCAAGATACATTTTCGTATAGTCTAAAAAATGCGTTTGATACCATTCAGATTGGCAACAGCATGCAACAATTAAGCTTTGGTATGGGCTATGACTATTCTAAAGTTGCATGGGAACGGCCTAACGATGCCTATATGTATAATCAGCCTAAGACTTTTACATCTAGTTCAGGCATTAGCTGTACGGCAGGTGATATTCTTTGTGATGAAGCAACGGATGAAAATAACTATCAAGGCCAATATCAAACAAATGGCAAGTATTATCAAAAAGGTAAAGTTAATATTGACCAACAACGTGTGCATACCTTCATTGAAAACACATCGACTTGGGATAATTTTTCAGCGCGTTTAGGTTTACGTGCAGATTATGATAGCTTATCGAAAAATTTAAATATTGCACCTCGTACTGCCTTTAACTATAAACCGCTAAAAAATGATCTTCTGTCCTTCACTACGGGATGGAATCGATATTATGCAAACTATACCTTAGCCACTGAACTGCAAGATCAACTTGCATTTTTGGAATACAATTTAAAACGCACAAAAAATCAAACTGAAGACTATTGGACTCAAACTGGGTTATCAGATTTAATATTAGCTAATTCCAATATTCAACGTGCCAATTTAAAGACCCCTTATGCTGACGAAATTGTGTTTGCCATTAATAGCCAAGTTAAAAACTGGAACCTTGGTCTGAAATGGGTGAATCGCGATAGCAAAGATGAGATCACAAAAAATCGGTTTATTGATCCAACAACCAGCAACACCATCGATCATTTTGAATATAGCAATAGTGGTAAAGCAAAAGCTGACATTTACACACTCACACTCAGAAATACGCTGCCAGTCGTTTATAAAAACTCTCTGCACGGGTTTAACTTTGGCTTTGATTACACTGAATCGGAAAAAAATTATTTAGACTATTCCGAGTCATATAACGTTAACAGTAATACCGCTGCTGAAGATCGCGATATTATTTTTAACGGCAGCCTCATCCAATTTAATGAACGTCCTGTTGAAAATTTCAATCAGCCTTGGACAGCTCGTTTTGGTTGGGACATTGAGTTTTCAAATTTACCATTAAAGATTAATAACTTCTTAAGCTACAAATCTGAATATAAAGATACGTATAAACTAAAAAACAAAGTTGAGCATGATGGTGTCCTGTTGGAAGCCTATGCCACAGATACAATTAGACCTCGATTTAGTTGGGATATGCGTACCACTTATGATTTGAATTTCTCTAAAGACTACAAAGCAATATTCGGTTTAACCATTAACAATATTACCAATCGACATAATATCTATACCACCCCAGGTATTAGTGAGTCGACCAACAGACTTAGATCTGAAATTGGGCGACAGTTCATTGCTGATGTCACATTTAAATTTTAATCTTCCTTATCAAGAGCGCCTAAAAACGCTCTTGATTCATTTTCAAATAGAATAAAACATGAAAAAAATAATCTTACTCTTTGGCCTGTGCATAGTATGTCTCAGTATCTTCATCTACATTTTTAGACCCGAAGCCAGCCTACCGACAAATCCTTCAAATACTGTTGAGCACGATGCCAATCAGACAAATCAAACAGCATTGAATGATGACCAAGAATCTTTTATTCCCAAAACCAACGATCGTGACACTCAAATACAAGCGAAAAAACCAAAAAAATTGAGCGAAGAAGCAATACAGTATTATCGAACAGCAAGCAAATACGGTTGGGAGTCAATCGTTCGTGATTTTGAAAATGGAACCATCCTAAAAAGCAAAATGCCTAAAGAGGAAAAGGAAAAACTTTGCGAAATTGCACTGAGTCAAAGCACTGCCGATCAAACCAAACGCTTATTTAAAGCAAATTGCAAACCACTCAATGGCCGTTCATCCTCTATGATTATTAATGGCGCATTAACCAATGCAGAAGGCAAAATAGATCAAAACGAAATCATTGAAAAATTAAATCTCTATAAGTCGGAAAATGTTTTACAAACACACGTTACGTATAAATTTGGCCCGTATGAAGAAAAAAGCTCTTTGCAATCTAAAGCAATTGGTTGGGGGCTTGAAGAGGTTTCTGATTATTTGCTGAGTATTGGTGTCGATTACACGGGCGTGGATGGTAATTTAATTTTAGACAATATCAAAGGCCGGAATCCTTCTGTGAGTCTGGTTCAAAAACTACTGAATGCAGGAATCGAACCCAATAGTAGCGTCTATAAGCAAATGGAACAGAATGACTTTTCCACCAAACATCCTGACGTTTACAATTTATTAAAAGCACATACACCATGAAAAACATCGTTATTACCAGCTGCCTGCTAATGAGTATGCATTGCTTTGCAAATGCTCCATTACCACAAAATCTCTCTACCAATGCACCATCAGTGAAAAGCATTCACGACTTTCAAAAGATCAAAGGGATGACAAATGATGCTTCTCGTTATTATAAATTTATAAACATATATGGTTGGTCAGCCATAGTGCAGGAATTTGAAAATAAAAATATTCAAAGCAGTAAAATGAAAAATAAAGAAGTTAAAAAAATGTGTGACACAGCACATCTTATACTTCCACTTCAAGATGGCTTTGTTGCACAAACCTATCTGTAAAGGCTTTTTCAGCGATATAATTTTCAAATGAAGAAGCTTACACACAAAATCTACCGCACAACCAATTGGCCCGCATATAACCGAGCACTCATGAGTCGCGGAAATATTGCCCTTTGGTTTGATTCTGCTACGCAATGGTATGCACCATCAAAAGGCAAACAAGGGCGAAATCAAACCTACTCCGACGCAGCCATCCAATGCTGCTTAATGATTAAATCCTTATTTCGTCTGTCTTTACGTATGGTTACTGGCTTTGTGCAAAGTCTGATTAAACTTTGCGGATTAAATTGGATAGCTCCAGATTACACCACGCTTTGTAGAAGACAAAAGCATATTGATATTGTAATCAGCTACCAAAAAAGTAGCGATGGGCTGCATCTACTCATAGACTCTACAGGCATGAAGTTTCTAGGTGAGGGCGAATGGAAGCGCAAGAAACATGGACCTGAATATCGTCGCCAATGGCGTAAACTTCATATTGGTATAGATGCTGAAACCCTTCAAATACGCGCCATTCAACTCACTACAAATAATGTGAGTGATTCACAAGTGCTTGGTGATTTACTCGATCAGATTCCACAAGATGAGCAGATTGACTCTGTTTATACCGATGGAGCTTATGACACCAAGCAATGCCGTCAGGTCATTGCAGATCGGCAAGCGCATGCGGTGATTCCACCTAGAAAAAATGCGAAACCATGGAAAGATATAAAGAGTAGCTCGCTAGAGCGAAATGAATTACTTCGAACAGTTACACGTTTAGGCAGGACACTATGGAAAAAATGGTCAGGCTATCATCGGCGAAGTTTGGTTGAAACTAAGATGTACTACATTAAATTATTAGGAGATAAACTCAATACAAGGAGTTTTGATAGCCAAGTGAATGAGATACATACACGTGTAGCAGTCCTCAACAGATTTACGGAATTAGGTCGACCACTTACCCAAGTTACGCCTTAAATTTGGCTCAATTAGGGGCGTTTTGCATTTCCAATCTTTGTGCAACAAAGCCCTTCAAGATATCAAGCGACTGATTGCTGCTGATTGCAAACCCAGCTCAAACGATGTGACTTTTAACACCATCAATAGGATTTTAAAAAATGGCGATGATTCTATTAATGAACAAGAAATTATTGCTAAATTAGAATTTTATAATGCATTAGGATTATTAAAAACACATCAAACATACGGCCGTGGCTATCGTGCAGAAACATATAATTTACTCTACAAAGCTGCCGGTTTTGGTTTGCCTGATGTTTTTGATTATCTCCTGAATATCGGACTCACAGTAAAATATACCGATGGTAACTTACTAAATACACATTTTGATGGTCGCTCCCCTCAACTCGCTTTAACCCAAAAAATTTTAAAACTGGGTGTCGAGCCAAATGCTTCAACCATCACAATCATGCAACAACGGAACTTTAAACAACACTACCCTGACATCTACCAAGTCATCCTGTCCAATCTAGAACAGAAAAACCGTAAACTTTAATTAATTACAGCCTGACTGGTTTTGTTTATACTTCAGCTTGATCTATTTTGATGTAAGAACACCCTATGTTTAAAAAGTTGCTCTTGGTTTTAGCCATCTTATTTCCATCTGCACTCTATCTGTATATTGTGAGCCGCGATGACACCAAAGCCCCTGTAGCTGAACAAACTCAAGTACCTGCAACTTCTGAAGCTGAGTATCAAACTCCTGACCATTAATCCAATGGTCAGTGCTAAAGATTTAAATTTTAGATCAGTATTATCATATTATAAGAAAAATTCGATTTATCAATCATTTCACTGCATTCAATCATAAAATATACCTTTCGTTTAATTTTCTTTTCACTATGCAATCTCCCTCTGAACCTTCGCAACACTCGTCTGCTGAAGGTAAAAGTCCATCGCTTAAACGTACGATGACGACTCGACACCTTGTGATGCTCTCACTTGGTGGTGCAATTGGTACTGGTTTGTTTATGGGTTCAGGTGAAGTTATTTCACAAGCTGGGCCTTTGGGCGCTGTACTTGCCTACATTATTGGCGGTTTGATTGCCTACATGGTCATGCTCTGTTTGGGTGAACTTGCCGTACATTTACCTGTTTCTGGCTCTTTTGGTGCTTTTGCGACAAATTATATTGGCCCGGGTACCGGTTATATGGTGTCTTGGATGTACTGGTTGGGCTGGTCTGCCACCTTAGGTACAGAATTTACTGCGGCGGCTATTTTGATGCAGGAATGGTTTCCACAAACCTCTATTTGGTTATGGACACTGATCTTTGCAGCTGGCGTACTGATCTCTAATTTAAGCTCTACACGTGCATTCGCAGAGTCAGAATTTTGGTTATCCATGGTGAAAGTTGCAACAGTGTTGATTTTCATTATCCTTGGTTTTACCTGCATCTTTGGTTTCGTGCCTTTCCAAGGCTATGAATCAGCTCCAATGTTCCACAATTTGACTGAACATGGTTGGCTGCCAAATGGTTTGTTCCCACTGTTTGCCACGCTATTGATCGTAAACTTTGCCTTTAATGGTACGGAGATGATTGGTATCGCTGCAGGTGAAACTGAAAACCCTGAAAAGAATGTGCCTAAAGCCATTCATGCTGCGGTATGGCGCTTAATCATTTTCTTTGTCGGCACTATTATCGTCATCAGTTCACTGTTGACCTATACCGATGCAGGTTTAAATGTCGGCGGACATGGCGGCTTAAGTAGTAGCCCATTCGTTTCCGTATTTAACCTGATGGGCATTCCCTATGCAGAAGACTTAATTCGTTTCGTCATTATTACGGCTTTACTGTCTACAGCTAACTCTGGTTTATATGCTGCATCACGTATGATGTGGGCGCTGTCCGCACAAAAACAATTACCACGTGCTTTCGGCAAATTAAGCAAAACTGGTGTGCCTTATATTGCTGTATTGGTCACTATGATCGGTGGTTTACCGGGTCTATTGTCAGAACAATTTGGGGCAGATGTGATCTTCAAGAACTTGATGGGGGTTGCTGCCTTCACCATGGTGATCGTGTGGATGAGTATTTGCGGGAGTCAATTTAACTTCCGTCGCCAATGGCTGAAACAAGGTCATAGCGTTTCAGAGCTTAAATTCCGTACACCATGGTTCCCGCTGGTTCCAATTCTTGGCTTTGTCTGCTGTACCGCAACAGGTTTAAGTATGGCTGCAGATCCTGAAATGCTTTCAGGCTTTATTGGCTGTCTGATCTTTATGGCAGCATGTTATGCAGGTTATTATTGGTTATATCACGATAAATAAAATAGTTAAGGTGGCTCATTAGCCACCTTTTTTTTATGAAACTATTTCTCTTCCCTATGAGAGAAAAATTAGGGTTCCCATATAAATTCAAAAATGATTTGTGGGAGCAGTTTAATCCACAAAAACCACTGTACAAATTATAATTTAAGGAAATAGTTCAACTGCTTTTCGTCAATAAGTTTTTATTCTCGCTCAACACCAAGATATAATCCCATACTTTCAACTCTAATGAGTCCTTTTCGGATTTTGCCCCCTTAGAAACATTAGCTAAAAGACACGCAGCTACTATTGCTAGAAATATTTGGATAGATACTCTCAAACTTGTATTAGATATTAATTCAACAAAAGTAAAGTTAAAAACTATTAATGAAAGTGGCAAAAGCACCCGACTTGAATTCATCTGTTTTTTAAATTCAGGAAAATCACGATTAATAACCAATAAATTTTGTTTGTCTTTACTCCACAACATTGGCTCAAAACATACATCCAATTTTTTTTCTAATTTTTCAAGTTCTACATCATCACTAGACAACTGATATCTTCGAACCTTTAAGATTAAATATAATTTAAAAAAGCTCTGGATATCTAAAAAATAATGAGAATCATCTAAAGATTTGAGGTGATTATACGTAATTCTACTTTCCCCATCTAAATCCCTAAATAAAAGTTCATCAATAATTCTTTCAAACTCTGATTTACTAATATACGAAAAAAAATTATTTGTATAAATTTCAAACCAATGCAAATAATTCAATAAAACTATATAGAATCTTTCATGGACTTTGCCCACATTAAATTGATTGATTTCAAATAAAATTCCAGAAATAAACTCATTAAAATTATTTTTCATTAAAAAAATTCTGTTTTTGTTTCATTTATATACATTTAGAATATAACAATGAAACTCTATTTTGACAAATATAGATGGGCTATGTACTATAACACCCACCTCAAAACGTCCCTATCGTCTAGAGGCCTAGGACATCGCCCTTTCACGGCGGTAACCGGGGTTCGAATCCCCGTAGGGACGCCAATTCTTCTGTCAGCTCTGACAAACTTAAAGTTTATTTATCTATAATTTATATTAATTGATTGCATCATCATTGCATTCTTCTCTACAATTACTCGCTTCATTATTTGATTCTCCTTTTTCTCTATGCAGTCATCACATTCTCCGAATGATGCTTCGCATCAGGGCAATTCTGCGCCGTTAAAACGCGCTATGAGTACTCGACATCTGGTGATGATTTCGCTTGGCGGCGCAATCGGTACTGGTTTATTTCTTGGTTCGGGTGAAGTCATTGCACAAACGGGGCCTGTAGGTGCCATTATTTCGTATTTTTTAGGCGGTATTATCGCCTATATGGTGATGCTTTGCTTAGGCGAGCTCGCTGTACATATGCCAGAATCTGGTTCATTTGGCGCTTATGCTAAACGCTATATCGGACCGGGTACGGGTTATACCATCACTTGGCTGTATTGGCTGACATGGTCAGTAACGCTAGGAACTGAATTTACTGCTGCTGCACTTTTAATGCAGGAATGGTTCCCAGACAGCTCTATGTGGATGTGGACTTTAATCTTTGGTGCTTTTGTATTCTGCCTGAATATGATTTCAACCAAATGGTTTGCTGAATCTGAATTTTGGCTAGCCTTAGTCAAAGTGATTACCGTTGTTGCCTTTATTATTTTAGGTCTATTGGCCATTTTTGGTGTTTTAGGCTATCGAGGCTATGAAGCTGCACCGCTGTTTAGCAACCTCACTGCACAAGGTTGGTTCCCTGAAGGCTTATTCCCAATCTTCGCTACTATGTTGATTGTTAACTTTGCATTCTCAGGTACTGAACTGATTGGTGTTGCTGCGGGTGAAACCAAAGATCCAGCGAAAAATGTACCTAAAGCCATTAACACGGCGATTTTCCGCTTATTGATTTTCTTTGTGGGTACCATTGTTGTTATTACTGCATTATTGCCACACCAAGAAGCCGGCTTATCTGCCGAAGGTGTAAGTAGTTCACCTTTCGTAACGGTATTCCAGCACATTGGTATTCCTTATGCAGAAGACATTATCCGCTTTGTCATTATCACAGCCCTACTTTCTGCTGCAAACTCAGGTTTATTTGCTGCATCTCGAATGATGTGGTCATTGTCCTATAGTAAGCAATTACCTGCAGTGTTCTCTAAAGTGAACTCGCGGGGTATTCCTTATGTTGCCGTGATTGTGACCATGATCGGTGGTATGCCGGGCTTACTTTCTGAGCAATTTGCACCAGAAACCATCTTCAAAAACTTGTTAGGTGTCGCGGCATTTACCATGGTGGTGGTATGGATGAGTATTTGTTTAAGCCAATTCAACTTCCGCCGTCAGTGGTATAAAGAAGGCAAAACTGCAAAAGATTTAGCTTTTGCTGCACCACTCTTCCCAATCGTGCCGATACTCGGTTTTGTATTCTGTCTTATTACCTGTATTAGTATGGTATTTGACCCAGAAATGTTAACTGGCTTTATCTGCTGTATGATCTTCATTGTGGCGTGTTATATCAGCTACTACACCTTGTATCACAACAAAGATTGATCTGCGTTGTCATACCAAACACGATAAAAGAGTAACTTCGGTTGCTCTTTTTTTATGGCTATATTTTAATAAAAGTAGAATAAAAACTGGTCCGTCGATGAGGTGCAATATGCAGATCATCTTTATCCATGGCATGAATCAACAGCAACAAACTGCACGTACGCTCGAACAGCATTGGCTTGCACTGTTGTCTCAAGGCTTAAAGCAAAGCCATCAAGAGACTTTTTTATCGTATATACAGCACCATATGCGCATGCCTTTTTATGGAGACTTACTCACGCGTTATCATTTGCAGAATATGCTTCAAGCCAGCACCTTGACACCTCAAACGTGGCCACATTTTCCGTTTATCCATCGCACTGAACTCCCAGAAAAATCACCAAAAGTACTTGAGCATCATGCTGTACAAAATAATCTACCTGACATCACCCTCAATGATGCTATTGGATTAAGCCAATCATTCAAATCGATCACTGCACTTGGCAAAGATCTTGTCCTATGCGATTTTGCAGTTTTAATGAATTATTTCCCAAAATTACATGCCACACTTTTGCATAAATTTTTGGTCGAAACTTATCTCTATTTATCCAATCCACACTTTATTCAGGCAGTTCATACTCGTCTGCATGAGCAATTACATCAAACGAAACCCACCCTGTTGATTGCACATTCGCTAGGTAGCGTGATTGCGTATCATTTTTTACTGTTACATCCTGAACTCAACATACAGCGCTTTATCACCTTGGGCTCACCTTTGGCTTTTCGTGTCATCCAAGCCCACTTACCTCAGCCTTTACAGCGACCTGATGCAATTTCAGGCGATTGGTTAAACTTTTATTCACATGATGATTTTCTCAGCGCTTTTCCACTGAGTCAGGCACCATTTGATTTTCAACCCGCCATTATCAACCAGCAAATTCAGACATCGATTGAACACCCACACGATATTGCTGGATATTTAACGCATCCAGAAGTTATTGCTACAATCTTACAAGTGTTGAAAAAACCGACATAAATAATGTATTTTTCAAACATTTTTAGCAAATTGTTTTAATTTTATGCACTCAACAACAAAAACTGAATTTATTTATAGAAAAGCGTTTGACACCCCCCGATTTTCACCCTAATATACGCCCACCTCTGAAACGTCCCTATCGTCTAGAGGCCTAGGACATCGCCCTTTCACGGCGGTAACCGGGGTTCGAATCCCCGTAGGGACGCCAATTTTCAGAAGTACATTTTATTAAGTCCCTATCGTCTAGAGGCCTAGGACATCGCCCTTTCACGGCGGTAACCGGGGTTCGAATCCCCGTAGGGACGCCATTATTTAGTCTAAAAACTTAGACTGAAATAAACGGTTTTAAAATTTGCTTTCTGTACTGTCCCTATCGTCTAGAGGCCTAGGACATCGCCCTTTCACGGCGGTAACCGGGGTTCGAATCCCCGTAGGGACGCCATATTCGAGTTGGTTTTAATCACTCATTAAAAAGCTCAAGCATTGCGACTTGGGCTTTTTTATTGCCTTAATTTCTAAATATTTCTTTTAAAAGTTTTGAATCATAAATGGACTTAGGGGCAATCACCTGCTCATTCAGCGGAATATTTTGACCATAGCGCTGCCGCATTAGACGCTGGACTTCATTTTGTTTTAAATCAAATTGTTTCAGTTGTTGTAATGGAGAAAGTTCGATTCCTAAAGCATGCTGATAAGCTTTCCAAACAATTTCAGAACAGTAAATTGCACGGTCATCCCATTCAAAATATATATCATAGGGTTTGCCCAAGTACTTTTCCGCATGTTGCACCAGCTTCGTTTTCTGCTGCACATTTAAGGGTTGTTTGAGCCTTTTCACCACATAGTGAGCATTCTCCCCACGTGCGATCCATTGATTTAAAGCGGTATATTGCACAGGTTGAATAGCTTCAAGCACCCAGGTTTGGTTATTTTTATTTACGATCATGCCCATGTGACTATAGGGCGAATGTGTGGCCTTTTGAATGCTTAAACTTTGTTGTGACTTTGAGATATGAAAAATAATATCTCCCGTCTGAAATACGGACTGGGCATAGAGGGCAGAACTGAGCCCCGAAAGAATGACTATTAATATTAAAATTTTAGACATTTTTATTGTAAGCAATATTGATATGAATGAAGGCAACCATAACATGAATATATGTCGGTTGCCCTGATTCTAAAAATTCAATGATTGATTAAGCCGACTTACGTGAATTGACTTGCCCTTTAATGACCGCGGTTAAATTACCTTTGAGATATTTAAAAAACACTTTTAAGGGCGAAAGTTTAGGATTTGGCAGTTTTCCTTCACCAATCGATTTAAACTGTGCGGCATACCAAATAATTTCCATAATCGCCATTTTATCTATCATCGGTATGCCAGTTTTAATTTTATCTACGCCGTAACGAACATCCTGCCCCGCCAATAAACGATCAGCCAAATCGACTTCAACAGCAAATGGACGTGCAATACCAATAAAATCACAAGCTCCACTGTCTAGTGCAGCATTCATGCCTTGCACGGTTCTAAACCCGCCGGTAACCATTAACGCGCATTTCACTTCTTTACGGATATTGTCCGCAAAATCGAGGAAATAAGCTTCACGAGCAATGGTACTGGCTTTACGTTTTTCTTCTTTAGCACCCGCCATCGCTGGCGCTTCATAGGAACCGCCCGAGATTTCAATCATATCAATCCCTGCGGAATCGATTGCCTTAAAGACCTCGATCACATCTGCTTCGCTAATCCCGCCGCGTTGGAAATCAGCAGAATTCAGTTTGACCGAAATGATAAAATCATCGGTCGTCGCTGCACGAACTGCCTTATAGATTTCAAGCAAAAAGCGCATGCGATTTTCATTTGAACCACCCCACTGATCTTGACGTTTATTGGTCAGTGGCGACAAGAACTGACTAATTAAATAACCATGCGCACCATGCAATTGCACGCCTTCGAAGCCTGCCTTTTCACAAATGTGTGCGGCACTTGCAAAACGCTGAATGATATCCAAAATTTCATCTTCACGAAGTTCGCGCGGTGTTCCAAACGTTGTGGCTAGCATCGGACTAAATGGTACAGCGGACGGCGCAACCGTTTCCTTATTCAAACCTTTTGGACATTGGCGGCCCGGATGTGAAAGTTGAACCAATTGCACCATGCCGTGCTTCTTGCCTAGCTCAGCCCATTGTGTTAACTGTGCTAAATCTCGCTCAGTTTCAGCGACAACAACACCAGGCTCATTTTTAGCACGAAAATCCACCATGACATTACCCGTAATGGCACAGCCTAAACCACCCTTCGCCCAAGCTTCATATAACCCAAAATGTAAGTGATTGGGTTGGCCTGCGGTATTGGCCAATGCTTCGCTCATTGCACCTTTAATGATGCGATTTTTAAATGTGGTATTACGAATTTTAAAGCTTTCAGCTAAATGGCTCATGGCAATGTCCAAAATGAAATAATAAGTCCTGAGTATTTACTCTAATTATTATTTTCTAAAGGTCAAGGATATTTTGACAATGACACATGTCAAAATATCCATAGCTTTGATTTTAGTATTGGCTGGCTGCAATTAATTTACGGGTATAGTCCGTTTGTGGTCGTGCAAATAGATCTTCAGTGTCTTGAAACTCCATGACTTTGGCATGTCGCAGTACCAACACTTTTTGACACAGGGCTTTGACCACGTGTAAATCATGACTGATAAATAAATAACTCATATTAAATTCTTGCTGCAAACGCCGTAATAGCTTCACGATGGCTTTTTGTGTCGTCCGATCAAGCGCCGATGTGGGTTCATCGAGAATCAGCAGTTTAGGACGTAAAACCAGCGCACGTGCCAAGGCAACTCGCTGTCGTTGCCCACCCGATAACTCATGTGGATAACGCTGCTTAAATGAGCTGGCTAATTCGACTTTCTGCAATGCTTCATCTATACGCTGTGCAATTTCATTTGCAGATAAATGCTGTAAGGCCAGACCTTCGCCAATGGTTTGCTCTACATTGAGCCGTGGATTTAAACTACTGAATGGATCTTGAAAGACAATTTGAAATTCACGACGTAAAGGTCTGAGCTGTTTTTCTGAAAGTTGATTGATGGCGTGTTGATTTAACATAATTTCACCATCACTTTCTATGAGCCGAGCAATAGCCAGTGCTAAAGAGCTTTTGCCTGAACCACTCTCTCCAACAATACCAATCGACTCACCTTCAGCCACTGTTAAATCCAAAGCTTCTACCGCAACGACATAATTTTTAATGCGGTTCAATAAGCCTTGTTTGACTGGGAACTTCACTCCTAACTGGCGTAATTCTAAAAGTGTCTGCGTTTGCGAAACCTGTATTGCTGAACCAAAATCATGGTCTAATAAATTTTTGGTATACGCCTGCTTCGGCTGCTCAAAAATTTCCTGAACACCACCTTGCTCCACCACTTGCCCACGATTCATCACAATCACATATTCGGCATAGCGCTTGACCAAATTCAGGTCATGGCTAATTAATATCATCGCCATATTACGCTGCTGTTGTAGCGACTTTAATAAATTTAAGATTTGCGCTTGTAAGGTGACATCTAAAGCCGTAGTTGGCTCATCAGCGATTAAAATATCAGGATCTAAGGCCAATGCCATGGCAATCATGACACGTTGTCGCTGCCCGCCTGATAACTCATGTGGATAGCGCCTTAACTTATCTTCAGCATCAGGAATACCCACATCATTTAATAATTCTATAACGCGCTGCCGTGTTTTTGCCTTCGACCATCCCTGTAACAACAATGACTCACCAACAATCTTTTCCACACGATGTAAGGGATTTAAGGCCGTCATCGGCTCTTGAAAAATCATGGCAATTTTCTGTCCACGAATGTTTCGGTGCTGCTCAGGACTCAGTCCAAGAATATTTTGTCCATTCAGGCTGACGCTGCCTGTGACCTGCAGATCACTTGGCAACAAACCGAGTATAGCTAGGCTGCTAATCGATTTACCTGAACCGCTTTCTCCAACAATGGCTAACGTTTCACCTGCATGCAATTTAAAATTCAGGTCTTCAACCAAGACCTGTGCTGCATGTGAAATATGTAAATGTTCAACCGCTAATACGATGGGAGGTACATTAACTTGATGATTATTGACGTCTTGGATCGAATGCATTACGTGTCGCCTCCCCAATGTAAATCAATAAAGACAGCACGATCGCTAATGTAAAGAACCCCGATAAGGCTAGCCATGGTGCATTCAGATTGTTTTTCCCTTGAAGCAATAACTCACCTAAAGATGCTGCATCAGGCGGTAAGCCATACCCTAAGAAATCTAAGGCTGTCAGTGCTGTAATATTTGCCGTAAGCATGAAAGGTAGCTGTGAAAGACTGGAACTCATCGCATTTGGTAAGATATGCCGAAAAATAATGGTGCTATCTGTAACACCAAGACTCCGTGCTGCACGTACATAGTCAAAATTACGCGCCCGCAAAAACTCCGCACGAACCAAGCCAACTAAAGTGGGCCAGCCAAACAACAGCATAATGACAAAGAGCCAATACACACTCGGCGTAAACATGCTGACCAAAATCATCACCATGAATAGCATCGGTAGTCCACCCCAGACTTCCAAAATTCGTTGACCAATGAGGTCCAGCCAGCCACCATAATAGCCCTGTATCGCCCCAACGATGATGCCCAATATGGCTGAAGCGAAGGTTAATGCAAAGCCAAACAGGAGCGACACACGTAATCCATATAAAATACGTGCGAGCACATCACGTCCTTGGTCATCGGTACCGAGCCAATTTTGTGCAGTCGGTGCAGATGGCACAGGCACAGCCAACTCTAAGTTCGGTGTTTGATAGGAAAATTTAATCAGTGGCCATACAGCCCATCCTTTATCATCAATCAGTTGCTGTACCACAGGATCTTTATAATCTGCCTCAGTTTCAAAAACGCCACCGAAAGCAGTTTCTGGATAACTTTTTAATACGGGAACGTATAAAGAATCATCGTATTTGACCAAGAGCGGTTTATCATTGGCAATAAACTCAACAGCTAATGACAACATAAAAATCAAGGCAAAGCTGATAAAGCATGTAAAGCCTAATTTATTTTCTTTAAAACGTTGAAAACGCGCTTGCATGATCGGAGACATTATTTTGCCCCCTGCGAATCAAAATTAATTCGTGGATCAATCATTTGATACATGACATCGCTGATTAATCTTAAGATCAGCCCCATCAAGGTAAAAATAAACAAGGTGCCAAAAATGACTGGATAATCGCGCTGTACGATGGCTTCAAACCCCAACAATCCCAGACCATCTAAATTGAAAATAATTTCAATAAATAGATTTCCCACAAAGTAGATGCCGATCAAGGCTTCTGGCAGACCAGCAATGACAATGAGCATTGCATTACGAAATACATGCCCATACAGCACACGTGATTCGGTCAAACCTTTAGAACGAGCAGCAAGAACATATTGCTTATTTAATTCTTCCATAAAAGAGTATTTGGTCAGATAAGTTAAGCCAGCGAAACCACCAATTACCATAGCAAACAAAGGCAACACCATATGCCAAAAATAATCTGCAATTTTGCCAAATACACTTAACTCAGCAAAATTCTCTGAAACTAAACCTTGTAGAGGAAACCACTGAAAATATGAACCACCTGCAAAAAATACAATAAGTAAAATGGCAAAGGCAAAAGCAGGAATGGCGTAGCCGATAGCCAATAAAATAGACGTACTTTTATCAAATAACAGACCATGTTGACGGGCTTTTTTAATGCCTAATGGAATAGACACCATATAGATCAGCAAGGTACTCCATAAGCCAAGGGATAAGGATACAGGCAGCTTTTCCCAAAGCAGCTGAGTCACAGGCTTATCTTTAAAAAAACTGGTACCAAAATCTAGCGTTACATAGCCCTTTAACATGAGCCAAAAACGTTCGAATAATGGTTTATCGAAACCATATTGCGCTTCGATTTTTGCCACCATTTCTTCACTTAAGCCTTTGGCACCTTGATATTTGATGCTAGACGTTGCCGTTTCGCCACCGCTCGTTGTCCCAATACCCTGAAAAGCTTCGGCTTGCTGAATTGCTTGCTCAACTGGCCCACCCGGAGCAAGCTGAATTACCACAAAGTTAATCAATAAAATGAAAAACAACGTCGGAATAATCAGGAGCAAACGCTTTAATATATATGTGCCCATGTTGCTTTCACATTCCTTGTCCTTCAGGTGTATTCATTGCTGCCGTAGATATTGTGTTATGTGCTTGGTTTGAGCTGCATCACTCCACCAATAGTCAATCCCAACAGAAAGTTTAGGTTTGACATAAGGCTGCTTATACATATGCCAATAGGCAAACCAGTTTTCACTTTGCCCAAACATTGGGATTTGATAATAACCCGCTCTGAGCAGGCGGTCTAAAACACGCGTACGAATAATCAATTCTTCCCGATTTGGAGCATTGATCACCTGTTGAATGAGCTGATCTATTACAGGATTTTTAATCCCTGCGTAATTATAATTACCCACTTGGTCAGCTGCTTGACTGCCCCAAAGTTGAGCTTGCTCACCCGCTGGAGTGAGCGATTGAGGCATTTCATCCACGATCATATCAAAGTCAATATTTCGCATACGCTCGGTGTATTGCGGCCCATCTACTTGTCGCAATAGCACCTGAATACCTAAACGTTTCAAATTTCGTATAAATGGCATTAAGGTTCGCTGCAAATCTTGTTGCTGAATCAAAAGTTCAAATTTCACAGGCTGAGATTTTGCATCCACCAATCTGCCGTCTTGATAACGATAACCCGCATTCAATAACAGTTGGCGTGCATGCAGCAGATTTTTTCGATTAAATCCACTGCCATCAGAAACGGGATATTGCCAATTGGATAAAACCCCCTGTCGTTGAATAGGATCAAGTTGCGATAACATCGGTTTTAAAATATCCAACTCTTGGATAGAGGGTTTCCCCTTCGCTTCTAGCACACTATTACTAAAATAACTCTGCAAACGCTGATACTGCCCATAAAATAATGCTTTATTTTGCCATTCAAAATCATAAGCATAGGTTAACGCTTGTCGAAAACGAATATCACTAAATGGCGCACGACGGGTATTAAATACGAGACTTTTTGTGGGAATCGGTCGTTCATGTTTAAAGCGATATTTGACAATTTTACCGTCTTTAAAAGCAGGAAAATTGTACGCTCCCACCCAATTACGTGCGGTCTTTTCCTCATATAACGTAAATTGACCTGCTTTAAAGCCTTCAAAGGCTATGTCTGGGCTGCGATAATATACATATTTCAGATGGTTAAAATTATAGCGACCACGATTGACGGCTAAGTTCTGCCCCCAATAGTCAGGATTTCGCTTGTAGCGAATACTCCTACCTGCATCGATCGTCTCAATCGTGTAAGGGCCTGAGCCTAATATGGGCTGCAATGTAATTTGAGTAAAATCTTTTTTTGCCCAATCTTTTTTGGAATAAATCGGCATTTGCGCCAAAATCATGGGCATATCAGTATTATGACCAGATTTAAAACTCATCCTCACCTGATATTTAGATAAAACATCTGTTTTGTCCAAATCCGCTAAGTACATTTGTAGACCGGGATTTGATTTAGTTTGAAAGGTATCAAAACTAAATTTAACGTCTTCAGCAGTGAGTTCAGAACCATCACTAAACCGTGCTTTTGGGTTTAAATGAAAAATAACAAAATTAGTTTTTTTCGGGTCAAATGTCACCTTTTCGGCAAGCAATGGATACATCACACCCGGTTCATCTAAAGATGAACTCATCAAGCTATCAAAAAGATAATTGATACCTTCAACAGAACGCCCTTTTCCATTCATGCTGTTTAAATTATCAAAACTCCCAATACTCGAGGTCGTGATATATCCCCCTTTATTGGCAAGAGGATTGGCATAGGGCATTGCCTGTAATTGATGATATTGAGGGCTACTATGTATGGCAAGAAAAGGCGTGGTCTGCAACGCAGCCCACGCCCCTGTTGAAAGTATGCTCAAAGTCACACCAAACACGTAACGCGAAGTTGAAGCAGAATACATTCAACTTAACTCCTTAATGTTTGGACTCAGTTTGGTACTTTAATGACTTCACCAATACGTAACTGAGCAGACGGTTGTATATCATTCATTTCAGCAAGTTTTGATGTATCAAGTCCATAACGGCTTGCTAAACCAATCAGCGTATCGCCGCGTTTAATACGGTATTCACTGATAGTTTTAGGGACTTGTAAATTTTGACCGACACGCAGTCCTGCACGGGGGTTCAAGTTATTTAATTCAGCCAATGCCGCTACAGTTAAACCTGTCCGACTAGCAATCGAATTTAAAGACTCGCCTGATTTCACAGTATAGCTTTCAGTATTTGTTGGTTTCACATTGCTCGTAGAGGATTTAGCTTCCGTTTTTTTGGTTTCAGTTGCTTTACTAGCTACATCAGCAGGTAGTTCACCATCTACTTTTAAACGCTGCCCTACACGAATCGCACTATTGGTATTTAGGCCATTTAATTCAGCTAAATAACGTAATTGAAGATGATATTTCTTCGCAATCACACCCAACGTTTCACCTGATTTCACCACATGAATATCGGTCGCATCAACGGAATTCGTTCGTGTATTGGTTTTGCTTTCAATTTTGGTCGCCTCAGCTTTGGTTTCTACTTTAACCGGTGCGACATCACCTGTTAATTTTAATTTCTGCCCAACTCGTAGACCAGAACTACGCTCTATACCATTTAAATTTGCGACATAGTCCATGCCTAAATCATAGCGACTAGCAATGCCTGTTAGTGTATCGCCAGACTGCACCACATATGTATCCGGAACAGTTGAACTTGCAGGAACTTTAATGCTTTGCCCAGCCATCAGCCCACTATTTACCGACATATCATTTAGACTCGCCAATTCTGACAAACTGATTTTTGACTGCGTCGCAATGCTGTAAAGCGTATCACCACGCTGCACTTTATAGCTTTCAACTTTATACGCAGGATCAACTTTGACATTTTCAATGCGATTCACGACTTTGCTTTCGAGCTTCTCAACTTTGCTCTCTGCATCTGCTATAGATTGTAATGGCACATTAATTTTTTGCCCAACCATCAAACTACTGCCAGCCGTTAAACCAGTTGTTAAATCTGCCAACTCCTGATTTGACAGCGCATAACGATCTGCAATGAGTTTTAGATATTCACCACGTTTTACCGTGTAGGATTTGGTTTGAACTTTTGCAGGTTTTTCGACAACTTGAGCTGCTTTCTTGTCAGCTTCCAATTTTGCTTTAGATGCAGGCGTTTCTTTTAAGGATAATTTCTGCCCAACATATAAACCACTCGTGGTGGTTAAACCATTGTAGTCTGCGAGTTGCTTCGTACTTAAACCAAATTGACTCGCAACAGCTGTAAGACTGTCATTTGCTTTCACCACATAGCTATCTGCAATAGGCTTGGCTTTCGATTCTTCATTATTTTGCACAATCGGTTTCGCATCATATAAATAGATGGTCGTACCGACATACAAGGTCGAATCTGGCGAAATTTGGTTCCAAGCTGCAATATCACGCCAATTCACGCCATTTTTCATCGCGATCAACGCTAATGTGTCGCCCGCCAAAACTGTATAAGTACTGCGTTTACCTTTAGGTGGTACAACTACAATTTCAGAATCTGTACGAATGACATTTTTACCTTGGTTGCGTTTGGCTTCTTCGGAATCTGCACCTGTATTTTCAGCCACGCTTTTCGGGTAAGAGAACCCTTTGGTCAGTTCTTTACCTTGTTGATCTGCAATCGACTGACTGGTCTGAATCGCAGTCAACTTAATCTTGCCATCGTAAGGATCGACTATTTCAGTGCCTTTCGGTGCAATAGCTTTAATTTCCTGAACGACTTCTTCTTGTTCTGCTTTGGTCGCTACTGGTTTTAATACCTCATCGACTGTTTTGGTCTCACCTTCAGCTTTAATAGCCGCCATGATTTGCTCACGCTCATTTGCGCTGAGTGGTGGCTCGACAGATACGGCTTTCACAGGCGTCGAAGGTGTTACAGCAACTGGAATACGCGGCGCACTTGGAATATCACTATTCGATGCAAATGCAGCCAAAGCAGATGATCCTATTGGCGTTTTGCCTTTCGTTCCTGATGGAACACTCGGCGTTACCGTTGCAGCGACTACAGGTGATTTGGCAGAAGCTGTCACTGTCGGCTGTGTTTTAAGCGTAGGTGGCGTCACTTTAGCGGGCTGAATAGTTTTACTATTTAATTCCGGCGGAGTAACACGTGACGGTGTTATTTCAACATTATTTTTTGGTAAGTTATAAGTTGAATTACTTGCCCAATAACCTGATGAACCACCTGATTGTAATTTTTTCAAACGTGCATCGACTGATGGACTCACATCCGCAGGAATTAAAATCCGCATTGGGCTACTGCTGTCAATCACATCGCCACGATGCCCGGGATTTAGTGCATAGAGTTCTGCACGGCTTAAACCGGTAATAGATGCAATTTCATTTAAATTTGCAGGCCCTACAGCCACTTCACGAAAGTGTGGACGGTTGGCAATTGGTGGCAAACTTACGCCATAGGCACTTGGATTTTTAATAATTTGAGCAACAGCCAAGAAACGTGGGACATAGTTCATGGTTTCTTGGGGCAGTTTTAGCGACCAATAATCCGTTGGCAAACCTGCCGCACGGTTACGGTTAATCGCCTGTTGAATGCGGCCCGGCCCTGCATTATATGCAGCCAAAGCCAATTCCCACGAACCGAACTGGTTATGTAGCGCACCTAAAAACTCATAAGCTGCACGCGTTGATTCCACTACGTCACGACGACCATCATACATTGAGGTTTGTTTTAAGCCGTAAATACGTCCAGTACTTGGAATAAATTGCCATAAGCCCGCTGCGGCTGCACTTGAGGTTGCTGCTGGGTCATAAGAACTTTCAATCACTGGTAATAACGCCAACTCAGTCGGCAAACCACGACGTTCTGCTTCTTTAACCGTGTGATATAAATAACGGGACGCACGCGCACTTAAACGATCAATATATGGTTGACGTGAAATAAACCAACCACGCTGCGCTTCAATTCGCGTATCCCAGTGGTTCAAATCCATTTTGAAACCGACGGTCATACGCTTCCAGACATCACCATGCTTCAGTACTAAAAGGCGATCGCCTTCTACGGCACGCATGTCTGTTGCAGAAAGTAAATCTTCGAGTGAATCTAAACTATTGGCATCGAGAAAGTTTGAGCCAACTTGTTTACTTGCTGAGTTCTGCTTAGTCGTTTGCGATGAAGAACAGCCCGTCAGACCAAGAGCTGCGAGCGCAGAACCCAAGACTGTAAATTTAAAAATTTGTGGTAACGTAGGCTGCCAGACAGTCGCAGTTGATTTATACATAAAAAAATCCAGACAACTCATATAAAATTTATTTTTTAGATATGCCATTGTAGTGAAGCAGAACACAGACACAAGGCGTTAATTTAACGCTATTTCAGTATAAATGTTACAAGAAATTAAAAAAATCGCCAGAAATGGATTTCTCTCTGTCATTTGCGTTATACAATATACGGTTCTGAATGCTCGTTTTTCTCCGGATTTGATTTATGTCTCAAACAATCACGCTTTATGTTGATGGTGCATGTAAAGGCAACCCTGGCTTAGGGGGTTGGGGGGCGTATATCATCCGTGAAACTGGAGAAGAAAAACTCTGCGGCGGCAAAGCTGAAACCACCAATAACCGTATGGAATTGACTGCTGCAATTGAAGGCATTCAACACTGTCCGTCCGATGCAAAACTGATTATTTGGACAGACTCTAACTATGTCAAACAAGGCATTACCGAGTGGATACATGGTTGGAAAAAGAAAAACTGGAAAGATGTTAAAAATCCTGATCTGTGGAAATTACTGGATGCAACTTGTCAGGGTCGGGAAATTGAATGGAACTGGATTAAAGGGCATGCAGGCCATCCGGGAAATGAAATGGCTGATCAATTGGCCAATCTAGGCGCAGAAAAAACCCTCGAACAGATCAAACTAGCGGCATCAACTACAGCTGAAGCACCTAAAAAAAAAGCTGAACCCGACTGGCTATTAAATGATCCGTTTGGACTTGAATTTGCTGATAGCGAGGATGAAGCAGAAGAAATCTCTGCTGAGACAGCTATTGACGCAGAGCAGATTGATGACATTGCGATAGAACAACAAGCAACTGACACTGCTTCAATGTTGAGTGCAGGTGCTCCTACACAGTCTAAGCAAGCTGCTGAAATCCATCCAATGATTGTCATTACACCAGCAACCGTCGATGTATCTGGCCCACGACAATTAATTTTGGATACGGAAACCACAGGTTTCTATTTCCAAGATGGCGACCGTATTATTGAAGTCGGTGCGGTGGAAATGATTAACCGTAAACTGACCGGTAGCTCAATTCATATTTATATCAACCCGCAAAAACCTGTCGGTGAATCTGAAAATATTCACGGAATCAGTGATGACTTTCTAAAAGACAAACCACTGTATGCTGAAATTGCTGATGTCTTATTTGACTATCTAAAAGGCGCAGAAATCATTGCGCATAACGCAACCTTCGATATGAACTTCCTTGATATGGAGTTCAAACGTGCCGGTTTTGTGGCCTTATCTGAAGTTTGCGAAGTTACCGATACCTTGGCTATGGCCAAAGCCAAGCATCCAGGCCAGAAAAACTCACTCGATGCATTAGTACGTCGTTACGAAATTCCACAACGTGACCGTACTTTCCATGGTGCGTTACTCGATGCGGAAATTCTGTCTGACGTATACCTAGCAATGACGGGCGGTCAGGTTTCCTTTGATATCGATGCCCTGACCCACTCGCAAAATGAAGATGGTTCGCAAACCCGCGCCGCTGTTGAAATAGAATTACCTGTGATTTTACCTTCAGCAGATGAACTTGAAGCCCATGAGACATGGGTCAAACAATTTGAAGAAAAACATGGTACACCTTGCCTTTTTGCGAAATAAAATCTAAATTTCGTGTTACTTTTTGTATATAAACAATTCTTACATACGCTATAGTAAAACCATAAACATGGACCGCCTTAAGGGGCGGTTAATAAACAAGATAAAACATCTAGGAAAGGTGCAGATACATGTCTTACCAAACCTCTATCCATTTTGATCCAACGGCTTTGCTGATAATAAAAAATGAGGTTGATAACTCAATCAAGTTAGTCGAATCAGCAGTCAGCACCTTAGTTGAAGATCAAACTTTACCTTTCGGGATTGATGATGCACTGATTCAATTTGAACAATGTGCTCAAGTACTAGCTTTAGTTGATATGCCAAGTTTGGCAAAAATCGCTCAATATTCAGCAGAGTTAATGCGCAAGATCATGGGGAATCCTGCGCAAATTAACACTCAAGAGGTCATCGCACTGAGCGAAGGCACGACCATGCTGAAACGCTATATCGAATTTATCTGCCTACGTGAAGTTAAAATTCCACAGTTTCTGCTGGACAGTCTTAATCGTCTAGAACTGTCTTTGGGTAAACCTCTAACGTCGGAAGGCCAACACATTGAGTCCCTACTCGATTGTATTACTCCTGACTTTGACTTACCTCAAGCTCCTGCACTTGAAAAATCAAAATACGTTCACCGTCTGTATAAGTTGGCGTTGAATAAATTGATTAAACAAGAAGAAACTGAGCTGGATCTGCAAGCGATTAAATTGGTCGGTGCGTATTTAGCAGGTCTTTCAGACAAACATCCAAGCAAACAATATTGGAACTTGGTTTTTGTTGCGTTTAATCAAATTGATCAAATCTTAATTACCGATGCTCGCTTACGTACCTTGGTGAGCATTGAGCGCAATATGGCTCAATATTTTGCAGGAACTGAGCGCTTTAAAGCATCCATTTCTGATTTAGCCAATGTCTTAAGTCTAAACATTAGCCAAGAAGATGACATTTCTCATCATATTCGTGGCAAATTAAATATTGGTGAAGACCTTCTTACCGACACTCAATTGCAAGTTTTCAGTCGTCATTTATATGGTCCTGACTTTGACACCATGCATACCATTGGTGAATTGGTTACGACTGAAATGACGCAAATTCGTAATGATATTGAATTTAACTATCAAAATATGACGCCTGAAAAAACCCAAGAACTTCAAGCAAAATTGAACGAATTGGCAAATATTTTCAAAGTCTTGAACTTAAATGAAGCGTATAACGACTTGTCGCGTCAAGCCGCGTCATTAGGTAATGCTGAGATTTTACAAGATGAAAACTTTGCCCAGCAGTTGATGAACAATATCTTGTCTGCCATGAACTCGATTGGTGTGCTTGAGCGTCATCACACTTCTAGCCGCTTACAACTTCGTGTGAATAATATGAATATTTCACTCGACCGTTTAGATGAAGCACATGCTGCCCTGTTAAATGAGACCAAGGTTTTAATTGATGCTGCTAGCCAATCTTTGGTTCAGTATTTACAAAACCAAGATCTGACACAACTTGAAGCGACTGCAACTCAATTCCGTGAAATTGGTGGTGCGATGTTGTTCCTCAATGCAGATGCGGCTCAAAATGCACTGAACTCAACAGCTCAATTCATTTTGAAACGTGTTGAGTCTTCAACTGCGATTGAAGCAAATGAAGTGAATCAAGCATTAGATTCATTGGCAAGCGCAGATATGTTGATTGACAATTTAAAGAACAAACAACCTGTTTTACAGGGCATGTTTAAGGTAGCATTGGACAGTAGCGAAAAACTGAAATCAGCAGCAGCCTAATGTCTAAATTATCACTTGCGTATATCTTCAAACAACAGCAATTGCTGGTCGATGAAAACTTTCAACTTCCCGAAGTTGAACAACTCGCAAGTGATTTAAATATTGGCACGGGTGATCAAGTGATTGCCCGTGATCTACTTGAAAATGAGCCAATTCCTGAAGGCTTACAGCTCATTCCTATTCGCCAGCTTCTACAACTTTGGAATGTACAGCAATTTGAACAAGCCAGCCGTGCTATTCAACTCTTAGAATGGCGCCGTAATCATAAATTTTGTAGCCACTGCGGTACAGCAACTCAAGTCCACGCCACAGAATATGCCATGGTTTGCCCTGCTTGCGGTTATCACCAATACCCTCGTGTAAACCCCTGTGTCATTACCATCATTACCCGTGGTGAAGATGAAATCTTATTGGCTAAAAATGCAAAAAATGTCCGTGCTATGTATGGACTGATCGCAGGTTTTGTTGAAGTGGGTGAAACTCTAGAAGAAGCAGTTCGTCGTGAAACTGAAGAAGAAGTTGGGCTGAAGGTCAAAAATATTCAATATTTGGCAAGCCAACCTTGGCCTTTCCCAAGTAATTTAATGATCGCCTTTAAAGCAGAATATGCTTCAGGTGAGCTTCAATTACAAGAAGAAGAAATAAGTGATGCGGCTTTCTTTAAATTTGATGCATTACCTGAAATTCCGTTCAAAGGAAGTATCGCCCATTCGATGATTATGCATGTCATCCATGGGTCTGCTGTTGCAGATGACACCGAAGCATGGTTATAAGTAGCTATTTTTAGTAAATAAATCATGCAATAAAAAAACCGCCATACTTGGCGGTTTTTTATTTTCAATCATTTAACTAAAGACATTAAGGTGGACTAATTTCATCGAGTACACGCATGATTTCAGCTTTGGTTTTAAAGAAGCGACTAAATAGACTCGAAACTGAACCAATCATCGTGATGTGCCCAACACGAGGGATTTGAATCAATTGACTATGGTTGCCTGAGGCTTTTAATCGACGATCAAAATCTTCACTATTGCTATGGCCAACGATATTGTCTTTATCCGCAGTGAATAGATAATGCTTCACTTGATTGTGCTCAACAAAATAATACGGCATCACTTGTTGATACGGTACATTTTGATCAAAGGCATCTGCACAAATCGGATCACCTTTATAATCAAAATGATATGGCCCTGCCAATCCCACAATTGCACGAATATTCTCTTTCACTTGTAGCTGATAAGGCGTCGGATGATACAGTGCAGACATGACATTAAATGCCCCTGCCGAATGTCCCATTAACACCACATTTTCCACTTCAATCTGCAACTTATGCTGAGACTGCGTCAAATAGTTTAATGCAAGGCTAAGATCATCAATTGAAGCCGGAAAAATATATTCAGGTGCGAGATGGTAATTGATGACCGCAACATCGAAGCCTTCTTTTGCAAAAGCTTCACCAATGAATCCATAATCCTTTTTGTCACCATGCATCCACGCTCCACCATGTACAAACACGATGAGTGGACGTTGCTGACGAGGTGCTGACGTGCGATACAAATCTAGGCGATGGCGCGCTTTTAGACCATAAGGAATATTATTTTGAACATGATATCCTTGTTTGGGTGTCAGTCGATTTAATGCATAACTGCCAAAATCATATAACCGAAAATTGCGGTATAAAGATTTAGCCAAATCCATTTTTTGCTGAAGCCGCAGAGACCATTGATTCATATTTTACAGCATCATTTCCGACATTTTATTGAGCATTTGGATCGACAGCATCCGGATCTATCGCTACAGGCGTTTGTACTTCAGGTTGCACATTGCCTACAGCAGGTGTGGTGTAACTAGAGTTAATTGAACGTGCCTGTGGATTTGGGTTCTGATCAATATTATCGATTAAAGTGACAATTCGCGTTACATTACCCACTTGTTGCAAGATTTGATTTAAGTCTGTGATTTCCGCACTGTTTAAACGGCCCATCACATAAAGAACAGCATCTTCAGTATGAATGTGTACTTTGCTGTCAGATACCACAGGCGCTTTCATAATCAAACCACGGGTATTCGCAGTGACCGCAGTATCTTGCATGATGGTGCTATAGCTGATCTGATTACCCACTGTAATATAGTTATGTACAGTTTTGACATCACTCATTGAACGGACATTTTCTTCTGCCAATTCTTTTAAATGATTATCCGGCACTTGCCCAGTCAATAAGACATTGCCATGAAAACTTTCAATATTGACACGTGACTGTTTAAAACGAGTATCTAATTTATATAAGTTAATTTTTGCTGTTCGAACAATGGAAGAGTCAATAAAAACTTGTCCCAATGAGCGTGCGCCGCTTTCAGTTCCTACAGGTGCTGATCCTGTTCCATTCGAAATAAAACTCGCACAGCCAGATAAACTTGCGACACAAAGCATCGTTATTGCAATACGCTTAACCACTCAGCACGACTCCTCAAATTTCCACACGTATTTTTCTATGCGTTTACACAGTTTGTTTTATCAAAGATTAATCAACTCTTGATCAAAAGTAAAAGCATTTTCAATCCATTGCTGATGATACGGGTATTTAGAAAAGTCTTGCTGTAGTGTTTTTGCAAAGTGTTGATAAAAATCAAAACAAATTGCATCAAAGCGACAATAATAATTTTGAAAATGGGACTGTTCATTTAAAAAATGCAACGCAGTCTTCATCATCTTACGTTGTTTATGAATAGAGATACTTTCGATGGCTTGGGCATAACGGGTATGCGAACGAGCTTTAACTTCGATAAACACCAATTCTTGACCACGTGTGACGATCAAATCAATTTCACCATAACGACTATGATAATTCTGTTGCACCTGTACATAGCCTTGCTGCTCAACCAAACGTAGCGCTTGCTGTTCTGCCCACTGTCCCAGATTCATCTGTCCTATATTCATCTGCTCTAAGTTTAGCTGCATCGTTTCATCCCTATAGTGAGATCGCTACGATGCCTTTTTTACTTCGCTCATAGCAGTGAGGAACACGCTGAATATTGTTTTGACTAATTTTGATTAGTCCTGTTCGCCCCTGAAATTCAATGCTTTTTAATTTCGGTTCTTGCAAATATTGTTTTGCAATATGCCATGTGTCCCCACCAAAAGCTAAAAGACGTTGATATGGCATATCTACTGGATTTTCCTCATAAGCTCGGATCAGGTCAGGCCAACGCGCGTCATGCAATGCAGGTGCATCACAAAATTTCAGCCCTACAGGAATGGGCTTAGTGGCTTCAATCGCATTGGCGACGCTATATAGTTTTGCTTTAGGTAGTTTTTTTTGACTGTTTAACCATTCATTATTGCCCAGCAACAGCACCCCTTGATTTTTGTCCAGCTTCGTTGGGAGTTGTTCAACCACTTGTATCGGCACTGAACTTTGACTAATTAAGGACATGAGTAGTAATTCATGCTCTGCCTCTGTTGCGGGCTGACGTAACACTAACACTTGCGCTAATTTGTCTTTTTCGAAGACTTTTTGGAGTGCTAGGGCATCATCCCGTTTCGATAAACTGTACTGCCAGACGTTTGGAATTTGGCTCGTCGTTTCATTTAAAGCCAACACGCGGACTTTAGGCTTTGCTTTTACAAGTGCTTCAACATCTTGGCGTGCTAAAGGGCCAATCACCAATTGAGTTTTTTTATTGACCTGTTGCTTCAATATCGCAGCAATTTGCTTTTGATTTGAATCTACAAACTTAATGGGTACTTTGTAGTCTGATGATTGATATGCACTATTGAAACCTTGCTTAATACTGGATGCGGCTCGCGCCATAGGGCCAGATTCAGGTAGAATGACCAAGACGTCTGCCTGTGCAGCAGTAAACAGACTGCTTAAAAGGCAAAGACCCAAAATTTTGTTCTTATTATCCAACATGGAGAAACCTATGAGTGCTCAGTTATTTGTTGTTGCAACTCCAATCGGGCACTTAGATGATATTAGTTATCGTGCAATTGAGGTATTGAAGTCGGTTAAAATTATTGCCGCCGAGGATACACGAACTTCCGCACAATTACTTAAACATTTTAGTATCAATACGCCTTTAACTGCATGCCACGACCATAACGAAAGCAACAAAATTGACCAGCTGATTGAACGCCTAGAAAAGGGTGAAAATATGGCGCTGATCAGTGATGCAGGCACACCATTAATCAGTGACCCTGGCTTTAAACTGGTTCGTGCTGCACAAGAAAAAAATATTCGTGTCATTCCTGTGCCGGGTGCCTGTGCTGCCATTGCAGCTCTCAGTGCTGTCGGCCTACCCAGTGACCGTTTTAGTTTCGAAGGCTTTTTACCTTCTAAACAGTCACAACGTCTTTTAGCACTGGAAAAACTGAAAGACGAGACTCAAACCATGATTATTTATGAAGCGCCGCACCGTATTGTGGACTGCCTAAAAGATATGTCGAATGTCTTTGGTGCAGATCGTCCTGTGGGCTTTGCACGTGAAATTACCAAAACATTTGAAACCATTAAAAAAATGTCGTTGGGTGAATTGGTTCATTTTGTCGAATCTGATCACAATCAGCAAAAAGGCGAAATCGTATTGGTGATTGGTGGTGCGACCGAAGAAAAAAACCTAGAGCAAGAAAAGTTAGACAAATTGTTGACCCGTTTACTTCAAGACTTGTCCGTTAAAGCTGCCTCTCAGTTGGCGGCAGATTTAACTGGAATTAAAAAGAAAGTAGCCTATCAACGTGCTTTAGAATTAACCCAAGCGAACGATTAAGCTTAATTTTTTTTATTTTTAATTTGAACCGCTTATGGGACCTACGGGTTCCATAAGCTATCCCATACAATAATTTAAATAGAATGAAAAAAGTTGCTTATAACATGTCCATAAATCTGTCTGTCAAAAAACCGCTGATGTTCATTCTCTTTAATCTGGTTTGGCTCACGGCCCTTGCACATATTGTTTATACGGGCATTCAACCCTATCCGCACTATATTAGTGGCGAGCAAATGACGGCCGATCATAGCGTGATTGCGATGGTCTGTGGATATTGTTCCCTCTATTTTGTAGTCGGTAATTTACTGAAACTGAGCCAATTTTGGGATAGGCATCGCTATTGGGCTTATGTCGTTTTGAGTGCGGTATTACTTTTTCAATCTTTTGTCGCTGCTGTGGCGGCCATGCATGCACCGCCGTATATTGCTGCATTCATTATCAATTGTATGTTTTTGCTTTTACTGCATTTTGTGTTTTATCCTATTTTCGCGATCAGTCGTAAATATATGAAGCCAAAGACGGCTTGAAGCGACTTCACATCTTATTAACGTCTTAACTTCTTGAGCAAACATGCTACAGAGTTAAAAAATGAATGACGTTCATCATCGCACAAGCGAATGAAGCAAAAAAAAACACCACATGACGTGGTGTTTTTTCATTTTAATCTTTTGCCGATTCGTCTGGAGGGACTTCGGTAATACGACCACCACGCGCTAAGAACGCAGCAACTTCATCTTCAAGCGCCTGACGTTGTTTTAGTTTTGCAGTCACTGTTAATGTTTCAGCTTCAGAGGTGTCACTATCAGAGGCAGAATCAGCTGCGTCACCTGCACCTTTTTCAGCTGCTTGTGCTTCATCTTCATCAACTACTGAATCTTCTGGATCATCATAATCGTTCATATCAGTCATTGTGTTCTCCCCGCGAATGACTTCTGTTTGCCAGCGAATGGCTGGTTTTAAATTAACAGAAATTTAGCAATCTCTGAGCATTTCGACTAGTACCCACAATCAAAAAATCGTATCTTTTTTAATCAAAATCGTAACCTTGTTTATACGACTGTCTAAAAAATATCTGACTTTGACCTAAGCTGCGTAGATTGTATCTTTTAAAATACTCAGACCATTGGCTTGAGCCATAAACGCATCTTTTAGAACAGTCTGATTTTCCACTTGTTTTAAACCAAAGTTTCGCGCCCACACCACAGGTGAAAAAGTGGTGGTTTCTAACCAACCAATCGCGGACATACTATGCATCATGGCATCGTTTTGCCCTTTACGGCGGTGCTCATAGCGCTTCAAACTTTGTTCATGTGCCCACACACCTCGTTTTTTATCGGTCAAAAGCACATCGCAAAGCACCGCTGCATCTAAACAGCCAATATTCACGCCTTGTCCTGCAAGCGGATGAATCACATGAGCCGCATCACCAATCAACGCTAGACCATCATGGACATATTGCTGCGCAGCTCGTGCCTTCAATGGAAATTTAGCACGTGGCGTTGCTTCTAAGACTTCACCGAGCATGTGATGACTTTCTCGAGTGAGCAACGCAGTAAATTCCACATCGGATAAAGCCACATATTCATCGGCATAATCATCTGGTAAGGTCCACACAATCGATTGCCAATAACCGCTTTCTTCTTTTTTCAGACTCGCCATCGGCAAAAATGCCAAAGGCCCAGTTTCTAAGAAAATTTGACGCGCTACATGCTGATGCGGTTGGGCGGTTTTAATTGCACAGCTCACACCGGCTTGTTTATAGTCCAGCACATCTAGATCGATGAAAGCTTGCTCACGAACAAATGAGTTTGCACCATCTGCACCTATCACCAGTTTTGTTTTGAGCTGGGTACCATCTGCGAGGTGAATGATCCACACACCAACGCCGCGCTCAACTCGACTGACCTTAACCTGGGTTCGGTAGTCTTCGAGTTGTTCTAGCATTTTTTCTTGAATGGCTAAATTCAATACGCTTGGTTCAACCATTGAACCTAAAGCTTGCTCAACTGATGGTGTTTGCTCTGCAACATGACCAAAATTGATTTCTCCATAGCCATTTTTATTCCACACCTGCATGCCTGTATAAGGCTGCTGACGGGCAAGTTTTTCCCAAACGCCCACAGTCTTGAGTAAATGAATGGTGGCTTGACTGAGCGCCAAAACCCGAGGATTCGCAACACTTTTGGTTTTTTCTACATCCAAAATAGGTGCCGCATCCAATACCGTAGCCTGCACACCGCCTTGCGCCAACAGCAATGCCGTTAAGCCACCGACCAAGCCACCGCCGACAATCACGGCATCCAGTACATCTGTATGATTTAAACTCATGCTTTTAGCCCCATTGCATAATTCGCGACCAAAGGCTTGATCCCCGGAATGGTGTCAAAGGCAACTAATCCAGTATTGCGAATCAATTTTAAAAATGGATTCTGGTTACTAAAACCACGAACAACTGAATCACAGAATTTAATCACCCGCTGCTGATCGGTCAGGCGCGATTTTTCATAATCAAGCAACATAGCTGCATCACCCAGATCTGCATTTTTTTCAACTTGCTCTTTTAAATAGCGGCGTAGTACATAGGCATCGCGCATACACAAGTTAAAGCCCTGACCTGCCACTGGATGAATGGTATGTGCTGCATTACCCATCAACACTACACGTCCAACTGCTTGTTTCTCTGCAAGTACTTGCGACAATGGGAAGCTGAAACGTTTACCAGTTTTTTGGAATTTACCGGCACGGTCACCATAGGTTTCTTGTAAAGCATCTAAGAAGTGCTGATCATTTTCATCACCCATCCACTCGCCTTCAGTTCCTTTAGGCACTGGCCAAACCACTGAGCGACGGTATTCACCTGGAAGTGGCAGCAGCGCTAGCGGACCAAGCGGACTAAAACGCTCGAAACCGACATGACCATGCGGTTTAGAGGTTTGTACTGTAGTGACAATCGCCACTTGGTCATAATCATGCACCGATGCGCCAATACCTAAGGCTTTACGGCAGAATGAATCACGGCCATCTGCTGCAATCACAATTTTAGATTGTAGTTTGAGCTGTTCTTCAGCACGCTGAGCATCTATATATGCAATGTCTGCATCTTGCGTCAGTGAAGTCACTTGCACACCATCAATTAATTCTATCAGCGGTTCTTTTTTGACTTCTGTGAGCAACACACGACCTAACCATGCATTTTCAATCACCTGTCCAAAGCTTTCGACTTTTTCTTGTTCTGCTTTGAGTCTTGCCTTACCAAAACTTCCTTGCTCGGTAATATTCACTTCTAAAATAGGTGTAGCGTGTTCCTGCAAAGAATCCCAGAGGCCTAGTTCTTGATAAATCTGCACCGTACGGCGTGACAATGCACTGTTTCGCGCATCGAAACTTGAGTGATATGGGGCAAGGTTTGCATCATCATAATTGGGGTATTTAATGGCTTCTAAAAGTTTTACGCCAATTTTGTCTTTGGCCAACATGAGTGCCAGACTTAAACCGACCATACCACCACCAACTATGATGACTTCTTGCTGCATGCTTGTTTCCTTTTTTATCAAGTATTCGAATTTAGGACATTCACTCGAAATACATATAATCTGTAATGAATTTTATCTTACATCAAGGGCATGATTTTTTATAATGAAATACAAATTAGTTGCAGGTATTTGCACTGATTAAATACAAAATTAATCATCTCTTACCGTAAATATTGATCTTTAAAAAAGAGAAAATCACAATAAAAATGGCTAAGTCCATCAGAATCAACCATCATTTGCGTAAATCAGCGTCATTTGAACATGTCATGTTTTGATGCATTCAAAAGGATGATATCAAGCTAACAACCTGATGATTAGCCTTTAGCCATTGCTCAATTAGTTGAATAAGTGATTGCAGCTGCAGAAACCACTTATGTTACACCATTCGGTTTAATGAGCTTTTCATTACACAACATTTTCTGGATATATTCCGCAGCAGAATATATCCAGAAAATGTAATTTTTGTTGTGTTATTGGCGCCTTATCCTAAAGTTGATGCACGTACCAAGCTTTAATTTGAGTTAGGTACAGAGCAACTCTAAAGCGATGTCGAGCACTATTATTCAAACAGGTTTTAGCGCCAACTTTACCTTGGCATGGTGTGAAAATACTATGGCGCAAACCTTAGAAAATACGCTGCAAACCAATAATTGAGAAAGATTTACCCACCAAGCTGAGTTGTAGATTCATACCGATATGACTGAGACAGCGAAAAAAAAATCAACAAACAAACATTAGTGAATGGCTGTAATTATGATTATATGCACCCGAGTGTATGGTCAAATATGCTATAGATCTGATTTCACATGCTGAACCGGCAACCGGACATTTGGCCGTATATGAAAAACCGGAAGAGTTTTTAAAATTAGCGACAGAATTTTTACAAAAGTCTTAATCGCAAAGTGAAGCTAAAAAGCCGATCAATAGATCGGCTTTTTTTATATTTATTTAATATTTTCCATGATTTGGTCAAAATATTGCGCTCATGTATTCAATTTATTTTCATAGCAATAGATAAAGATATAGAACACAAAAGACAGAAATGATCTCCTTAATACGGAATAATTTAAATGAATGGCTTAAGTATTAAAATGCTGGATTAATTTCTTCAATCGAATTTCTGCATCTTGATTAAAAGCATTCGCCGCTTGGTGATACCAGCGTTTCGCCATCTTTAAATCTTGAGCTGCGCCATTGCCTAGCTCATACATTAAGCCAATTTTATAGGGAGCAATTGCACAGCCTTGTTTTGCCGATTGCTTGTACAAGCTCATTGCTACATTATAATCTTGATCAAGAATTTCGCCCTTTTCATATATTTCAGCAAGAGTCGTTCTTGCGTTTATATTTCCCTTTTCCACTGACTGATTCAGTAGATCTAAAGCGATATGAATATGTGTTTTAAATGGCTTTTTGAACAACAGCACGGCTAACTTCAGCATCGCTGCATCATCACCCTGATCAGCCGCTTTTTGATACCATCCTTGTGCTGTAACATCATTTTTTTCGACGCCGCATCCCGTTTCATACATTTCACCCAATTTAATTTGGGCTGCAATATCCCCTCTTGAGGCTAAACTCAAATAATCATCATAAGTACGCTGATTGTTATACTTAAACTTTATTTTCTTTACTGGATTATAATCACTATCAAAGATTTCAAAACCGACATAGTTTTTAAAGAGTTCAATCAATAACTGCCGAACCAATTGAGTATGATAAATTAAATGATCCTTTTCGCTAAAATAATAATACTGATAATAGCTTTCCAAATCTTGATTGATTTCTTCTTTTAAACTGTTTAAATCAGTCGTCCATTTTTTTTGAACTTTGCCATTTTCAACATATTCGTATAAATACCTTGTTGAAAAGTTTAACCATTCCTTTTCAAAATCTTGTCTTTCTCCATCCATGTAAAGTTCCTCTTCTTCCGCTTGAATGACACATCTGATTTCTACACCCTCTTTATAAAGCGCATAGCTATAGCTTGAATTTGTGTCTGCAAAATCAAAGAAGATCATCCATTTCATCGGCAACTGACTGCTTAGCAAACTGCTCCATTTTTCAGGTTCAGTAAAAGCAAAATGTGCTAATCCGGCACTATTGATACAAACAATATGATCCGTCAGCCACTCTATATCTAATGCAGATTTTGAGTTTTCTTCAAAATAAACCAGCCAATCATTTACCAGTATTTCAATATCCTGTTGATTGCCATTAAAGGGAATAACCACCCCAGCTTTTCTAACGCCCATAATTATGATTAAAATAAAAAATTTATACGATTAATTTAAAAAGACTTATATCTAATTTTTGTAAAAACTTAACATAATAAAATCAACTACATTGCTAATTAACCTTGTTTATATGACTAGTATTTATATGACTGCTTATAGATAAAAAAAGCCGATCATCTGACCGGCTTTTTTAATTACTATATTAACTTAAGCGGCTTTCGCTTTCGCCATCAGCGCTTCAATGTCTTCTACAGATTTCACCACTGCAGCTGTTAAAACACGTGGACCTGCTTTAGTTACAGCCACATCATCTTCAATACGAATACCGATACCACGCCATTTTACATCCACTGTTTCATCATCTGGCGCAATATAAAGACCTGGCTCAACAGTCACAACCATACCTTCCTCATAAGCACGCCATTCACCCTCTTGTTTGTATGAACCGACGTCATGCACATCCATACCAAGCCAATGACCCGTACCATGCATATAAAACTGACGGTAACTTTCTTTTGCGATGATTTCGTCAATATCTCCTTGCATAATGCCAAGATCCAATAAACCTTGAACTAAAATACGCACTGCAACGTTATGTGGTTCTTTATAAGAATTGCCGATACGCACCGCATCAATCGCCGCAATTTGCGCATCGAGTACGATATTATAAAGTGCTTTTTGTTCAGGGCTGAATTTACCGTTGACTGGGAAAGTACGGGTAATGTCTGAGGCATACAGCTGATATTCACATGCTGCATCAATCAGTACCAAATCACCATCTTTGAGTTCTTTGTCATTTTCCACATAGTGCAAAATACAGCCATTTTCACCGCCGCCGACAATGCTGTTATAGGAAGGCACACAGCCATTTTTACCAAAGACATAATTCAGTTCTGCTTCTAGTGCATATTCCATCATGCCTGGTTTAACCGTTTGCATGGCACGAGTATGCGCTTCTGCTGAAATATCCGAAGCAATTTGCATCAATTCAAGTTCATCATCAGATTTGTGCAGACGCATTTCATCAATGATGCGATCTAGTTGAATGACTTGAGCAGGCGCACTTGCACCCTTACGTGATTCACCACTTGCTGCCGAAATCCACTGCGCCACACGAGCATCAAAATCTGGTTGCTGCCCAATACGGTAGAATAATTTATCTTTATTTTGTAATTTTTCTAAAATTTCTTCATCAAGCAAATCAATTGCATAAGCTTCATCGGCTTCATAATCATCTACTGCCCCATCTACACCCGCACGGTAGCCATTCCAAATTTCCATTTCACGGTCACGTTCACGGCAGAACAAACTATAGCTATAACCTTCTTCTTCGCTATCAAAGGTTTCAATCACTGCAACCGCTTCAGGTTCAGCAAAACCTGTTAAATAAAAGAAACTACTATCAGCTCGAAATTTATAATCTGCGTCGCGATTACGCATGGCTTCTTTGCTCGTGGCAATAATTGCAATACTACGTAGTCCCATTTCACCCGCAAGGATGTCTCGACGTTCTTGAAAATCCGCTTGAGTTAATTTCTTCATTTAAATACTTTTTATACCTGCTGGCTGATATTGTTTAAATTTTGATTCAATTGAATATGAATCTCTCAATCTATGTGAGGCATGTATAAAAACACGTAATACCTCACATAGATATAAGCAAAATTAATGCCTTAGCTCGGACGATGTGGGGTGAACATTTCAACCACATTACCCACTTGAGCCGATGAATTTTTAGCGCTCAGTTGTAGCAACGGTGTTTCTGAAACATCAACTTTGGTACGTCCCATAGACAGGCTCACTGGGATTAAACGAACAAATTCGTATAATTCCTGATAGCTTTCTTCACCTTCTTCATCATCATCTGAATCTTCAAATTCTACAGAAGCGACATCCTGTAAATGCTCAATCAATTCTTGTTCATTGGTGCGCAGATGACCTGCCGCCAAACCAAAACCAAGAACAACACCTGCACACCAATCTGCCAAGGCTTGCACACGCTCACCTAGCAAGTGATCATCATCTGGTAATAAAGGAAGATAGTCGAGTTCATCATCTGAAAGTGAATGAGCTACATCTTCTGCTTCTCCAGTCAACAATGCCACCGCATCTTCGTCTAATTCAGCTACATCAAGCGTTGCTAAAATTTGTTGCCACTCTTCACGACTCGGCGGTTGTGACACACAAACTATACCAGTGAGTAGACCGTGTAACTCACTTGGGCTTGAAATTTCTTCAATTTTAGAAAAATTCTGGGACCAATCTGACCAACCTGAAATATCGTCTTGCATTCGCTTATCCAATCTCTATACTTCGTATATATTACCTTTGTTTGCAAGACTGTGCGACTACGTTATGTTAGAAGAATTACAGCGTCTCCAAGCGCATATTAGCGTTTTAAAAAAGCGACTGGCGCAATTTGAAAGCGAAAATAATGCCCTACAAGATGAGAAAAACTCGTCTGATGAGCACCATCACGCTCAAATTGTACATAAGAACGGTATTATCACCTCCAAACAAGAAGAAATTGATACGCTGAATGAGCAATTAACTGATTCACGTGCTCAACTTCAACAGCTGAATACTGATGCAACTGCTTTGGCTGACCGATATAGCCGTCTTGAAAAAAGCTGTACTGATCTAAAAAATCGTTTTCAAGAAATTTTGGCAGAACGTAATGAGCTACGTATCGTTAAAGAAAAGATGCAAAATGAACAGCGTCATGCTCAACAAGAAATTCAAGGTTTGCAGCAAGAACGTGAACGTTTATTACAAAAAAATGAACATGCTAAAGCAAAAGTTGAAGCGATTATTCAACGTTTAGCTATTTTAGGTACAGCTCAAGATCAACATGCGCAAGAAATTCAACAATTGGCACATCCGACTGAAAGTAATGAGGAAGTTTGATCATGAGTGAACAAATTGCAGTTGATTTAAAAGTTCTAGGTCATAGTTTCCGTTTAGCAACTACTTCTGACCAACAAGCCGATTTAGAACGCGCAGCACAATTACTGAATGACAAATACGATGAATTCCGTCGTAAAGCGCCACGTATGGAACCGAGTAAGCTGATCATTATGGTCGCACTTGAGTTAATGCAAGAAGTCCTGTCGATGAATAAGAGTTTGCAAGAATATGCAAACTGCGAACTTTTGTTGCAAAATATTTTGGAACAAGTGGAAGAATTGACTGATTAATCGGTGGTTTAGTGATTATACTTTGCCCGATTGCTTCATTTTAAACACTTTGTCAGCGTTTGGTGATTTGCCAATAACGCTGAATTCGTTATACTGAGCACATCTCTGAGGTGTTCGCCAGCTAGGTCTAATCCCCTGCCGATACTTAAACTTATGGATGTGTTCTGTATATTCTGAGCGTATGCCCTCCTTGTGTGGGAAACCCAGCGAGTGTACGTCGCGTCCACCTTGAACTCATCGGGTTCAGGGTCACGACATTTGCAGCGGCATCTTCGGAGTGTTTATTTTCCAAATCATTATTAAAATTTTCAGCATTCAACTCTAACCTTTATTCTAAAAACTATTATTTTGTTTTAGCTCTATTCTACTTCTGTTCCTCGCTTAAATATTTCATTCAAGTTTGTTAATTTTCAAAAGCTTATTTAATCCGCCTTATTCAATCTTTGAGTTGTTCCAGTTTGGCTTGCTGCCCATCTAAAAATCGATCCATTTCAGGGAGTATTTGTCGTAAATATTGAATAGATGAAATGGCTTCATCCACGTTCACGACGCCTTTTTCAACCAATCTGTATTGTTGCTCGAGTAAAGCGAGTACTTGATTTTGATTCGGCTGCTGCCCCTGACTCATTTGCGTATTTATTTGCTGAAATTGTTGAAATACTTGTTCACGTTGTTGTAATAACTGGGTGTGCATTTCCTTATCTTGTCTTTCTTGTTTTTGTTTTTGTTTTGAACTTTGATCATTTAAAGCATTATTAGTGGTTTGCACTGTAAGCGGGCTAAGAACTTTTTGTGTATCCAGTTGAGTCTGTTCCTGCTCTACGTGCTGTTGCCGTGGTTTTAAAAACTGAATCATCAACAATAAAATTAAGCCAACTATTAAGCTTAGAACAATCCATTTCTTATACATGATCCAATCTCTAAATGTTCTTCAATTAAAAAATTCAGAGCCGATTTGACTCTGAATTTTCCATTTTCATTTGAATTAAACTGTTTTACTGACTGCCCCATCCTGCTGGTGCATAACCTAAACGAACGCGCTGTGGGTGATTGCCAACTGGAACTGTGATGACTTTTTCACCTGTCGCGAAATCAATCACGGTTACTGCATCTGTCGCACTTTCAGAAATTACACAGCGTTTACCATCTGGGCTTTGCGTTGCCCAATACGGTTTACCTGCAGCAATCAATTTTGCTGCGGTCAAAGTTTTACGATCTACGATAGTGGCATAATCATCCATGGTTCCTGCGACACATAGTTTTTCACCATCTCCACTGATGGAAAGCCCATGATGGCGTGAGTCATTCACCCATTTGGTGCGATCTGAGAGAATCGTTGTACTTCCTGGAAGCTGTGCAATGCGCGTGACTTTGTCTTGATTGAGATCATATTCGACCAGACCATTAAAAAATGAGGCTTGCGCATAGATTTTGGATTCATCTTTACTAAATACAATTGGTCGAACTGAGTTAGACAGGTCTTTACGTCCTACCGCATCTAAAGCAGGTCTAAAATCGATTTTTTTGAGGACTTTATAGCTTTGAGCATCTGCAATCGTGATATAGCGTTTGCCTTTAGTAAAATCTTGCCAAGATGCATCCATGGCTGTTTCGACATTTCCAATAGCTGAATTTAGAATTTTAGTACCGTTGGCAAAATAGATATTTTCATGTGGTTTATCGCCCGTCGCAAAACGTCCTAATTCTTTGCCCGTGTTGATATCGAGTACATGTACAACATTCCCTGAAGATGCTGAAACAGCAACTTGTTGCCCATCGGGTGAAACCGCCATATGGTCTGCTCGAAATCCTTCAACGGGTGTGCGCCAATTGATTTTCCCCGTTGCAATGTTAATCGAGACGACATCTGCATAACTTGGGCGTGATGCAACCACCGATTTGCCATCTGGTGTGGAATACATGTCATCGACCAATTGATCATTTCCCTCTCCTGCCGTGTTACGAATATAGCTATAGGCGATTAATTTTACTGGATTGAGGTAAATTTCAGTGAGCCGTTCTTTTTTGTCGGGCACCATATTAATGACACCAACTTTTTGATAGTTTTTTGCAGGATTAATCACTGTTACCGTACCATCCCAGTTATTACCGACAAAAAAAACTTGCTGGCTATTGGGTGGAATGGGTGCAGTGCTGGTCGCTGCGAAAGTCAGTGGCGACACCGCAACCGTCATCGAAAGAAGTGTCCTGATCAAGAGATTCTTTTTCATTTTTATTGTCCATTGATTTGTTTTTATGCATACCTTTTGAGCTAAGTCATCAGATATGTGTCGCTTTTTAGCGCCAAGAAAGCTTATTAAATATACAAGTGTAGATATAGCGTATTTATTTTAATTCCGATGAGTTGTTGATTAAATCGAGGTCTTCAATCTGCATTCACTTTTTTCGAAGCATAAAAAAAGCACCCGAAGGTGCTTTTTTAGTTCATCAAATGATTAGTAAATAATTTGATTATTGTTGATTAAGTCATCTAGTTCGACTTTGCTCGTTTGATTGAGCAAGACCACGAGATCTTGTGATTCATATTCCGTACCTGATGTGCCATCACGGTCAATTGAAATTACAGCTGAATCAGTTTCTTCGTCATATTCTACTGTTACAAACTCTGCGAGATTCGCTTCAGTTGCATCGTCAGAAAGTAATGACGAGATGTCGATTTGGTCAGCAATAGAAAAATCATTTACTGTTGTTAATGTATTACCACCCAAATTGTCGTCTGCAAGAAGGTCAAAAACAATATCATCACCAATAAGTAAACTTTCACTTTCTAATGAGAACATCGCAAACGATGCTGTCGCAGTCACTGTTTCCTGAATAGGAAGCACATTGTTACTGTTTCCTAACTCTGTTTCGAGCTGGGTTGTAAGTACATTTACATCTTGAATTGAGGTTTCAGGGACTGTAACTTTCACTACAAAATCTTCAACTTGACTACTTGAAGTGCCTTGATAAGTATAATACCCATCTGAATCTTTGCTTACTGATATACCATTTACCGAAACTTTGGCATCAACTAAAGCATCAAGAGCAGCAGATTTAAATTTCACACCATTTACATTCACATTTGCCTCTGCATCATTTAGAACTTCTGCATGTAAAGTAAATTGTAAAACTTTCTCTGGAACGCCTGCTTCCGGAGCTATTACACCAAGTTGATCCTGTTTATTTTGATTTTTCTCACCTGTCTTAGCAATTTGAGTTCCATCAGCAAATAGCACACCTTCCAACATATTAATTTGGAAACCACTTACATTTTGGACACCCGTAACACTCAAGTTAAAACCATCAATATAGTTGGTTGTATCAGAGTTGTTTAAAATCATTGAATTGACAGGATATTTTTCACCTGAATACGCTTCATCAAATACAATCCAGTCACTCGGAGTACCTTTTTCACCTCCAAAGTCTTTAGGGAAACTATTTGAGAAATTAAGCCCAAGCTCATTCTGAGTCAGAACTTTGTTAATTTTCTCCCAATTGATAATAATAATTTCAGAAACGTTAATTTCACTTTTCAAATTAGTAAAGATTCTTAGCGCTTCGTTAATTTTATTGAAATCATTACCATACTCTGGATCATTGATAATAGCTTGCATCTGTGCAGCAATATCTACAATTTTCGCACCCGCAACTAGATCATTAGAAACATAATTACCTTGTGCATCTTTATAAATCGTACCTAGGTTTGGAACGTTAATCACTGAACTTGACGCACCACCACCAGTTCCACCTGATGTTGACCCTGATACCGAAATTTCACTTGTTAATGTTGCTTTTAACTCAATGAGTTCAGCATTGCCAGTTACAGGAGTTGTAACTTTACCATCAGTAACTTGAAGACTTATCGAAGGCAATACAGCACCTGAATTTAGCTGATCCGCACCTTTCTGAGTTAAGGTTACAGATTGATCAGCCAATGATAATTGATAGAAACCGTCGGCACTAACTGTCGAGCCATTAGCAAATGTCACGGTCAGACTATCATTATCTGCATCCGATGCAGCATATGTAGCAATTTTTTGACCCGAAACAGCTGCACCAACAGTGACTACTTCTGGTTCAATTTCAATTTCAGGTGCTACGTTTATTACAGAAGCAGGATATAAAATTACACCGAACTCTAGTTCTGAACTTGCAGTTGAACCATTCGATTTTTCAGTTGCAACAGATTCAAGCTTCACATTCAACTGTAAAGAATTACCTGTAACAACCAAACTTGGTGGTGCAATCGCCACTAAGCTTGAACCTTCGGTACTCATGCCATCAGCGACAAAACTTAAATTGCCATTTGTATCCGCAGTTCCAAGCAATACTCGAGTTCCGTTCTCTGTAATAGCATAAATTTTCATACCTTCAACCAAACCAGAGAAATTCAGTGTTAAGCTTTCAGAACTATCGAGATCATTCAAACTAGTATTAAGTAGACCAAGAGAAATATCCTGTCCAACTTCACCACTTAGGTTGAAATATGGTCTATGGAAACCATTTTGATCTTTATCGGTACTACTTCCTTGAATCAAGTCAGATACTTGCCATTCCACAGAAGAATTAGTCTGTTGATAAAAATTATTCAGATCTGATACAGCAGCATCAAGACTAGGATAATAACTTATCTTATCACCATGTGACTGATCGATTAATTGGAAATCATAGTTACCCTGACCTGCTTGGTTATGCATGTAGAAATCAAAGGTATAGAACCCTGACTCTTTAGCGGTAAAGCTAAGGTCTACCGATTGGCTCAAGCCTCCCCAACTCACAAATACAGGATCTTGGTTTCCAATAATCAACATACCACTATCATCTGCTTTACCTTTATAGCTATAAGTATGCCCAGCTTCCAAATACACATAACCTGTAATTGCAACGCCTTCATAGGTTGCTACACTTGAATCAACCAAACTTGTAGTTTCACTAGTGCTTGCAGGTGGAAGAGTTGTATTTTTCGAACTGGTTAAGTATTCAAAAACCGTTCTCAAGGTATCTGCTGGCATGCCATTACCATTACCTTGCAATAAATTATAAGATTTTCCATCAACAGTAACAGTTTTAAGATTATTCCAAGTTTGAATATTTAAATTAACAGCCGTTGGGCTCCAATCTAATAAATCTAATGTTAAAGAAGGCTTATCTGCAACTGCATCAACAACAATTTCCAATTCACCTGAAGTCACATGTTTACCATCAGAAACATTAAATTCTAGGCCTGCATATACTCCGCCGTCAGTTGCTGAAGCTTCGTTAGCATCTGGTGCAAATACAACTTTTCCGGCATTAATATCAGCATAAGATAGTGTTTGACCCGCGATGATTGGTGTTTTATTCCCAGCAGTATCTACGATTGTCAATACACCGTCTTTTGGCAGATTTGTTACCGTAATAACAAGCTGATCATTTGCTGTATTTGCATCTGAAATACCAAAATGCGCCCATGTTAATGTCACACTTTGATCTTCTCTCGTAACCACTTGGATTGTCTCAACTTCAGGAGCGATATTGTCCACTGGGACAGTTTTATCTACTTCCTCACCCGGATTACCTGATTCATCTTCATAGCTATCTGTAGGGACAGTTACTGTAACCTTACCATCAACACCCGGACGGACTTCACCAGTCACCACATATGAGCCATCTGGTTGTTTCACTGGCGGCGTAAATGGTACTTCGATTGGGCCATTTGGACCTTCAACAACAATTTTACCTTCTTCAATCGTGTCAGGGTTCACATCATCCGGATAAATCACAGTGATCTTACCGTCTGGTGTAATCGTCACTTCTGCTACAGGCGGAACCATATTGATGTTTTCGTTGCCTGTACCTGGTAGACCCAGGTTACCCGAAGTGTCTTCATATGAACCTTCTGGTACATTAACCGTAACTTTGCCTTCAACGTCCTCTGGCACTTTACCCGTTACCGTGATTGAACCGTCTGGTTGAGTCTCAGGTGTACCAAACTCAACCACGATGTCTTTGCCATTTGGATCTTTAACCGTAATTTGGTCAGGCGTAATTGTGGATGGATCGGTGTCATCAGGGTAAGTCTGTACGATGTCACCATTCGGTGTCACAGTCACTTCAACTTGTGGACGCTCAGTTGTCGCATGTTCAACTTTTCCTGGCGTAAACAAGTATGCAAAACCGGATAATTTGTTGTTTCAAAACAATACGATTGATGCATATAAAATACATGTTCAACGTGATGAAAAATTATGCGCAGATGATCAAGCTAAAGACCAAAAATGTGCAACTAAACTCTATATAGATGACTTTAAAGCCGGTGATTTTTATATTAATAATTCAGCTGATTTTTATTTAAAAGAAGGCGAATACCAATTTAAAGTGAAAAATTGTACAACTAATTGTGAAAACTATTCAGTTAGCTATTGTGTAAACGAAAAGTCAATTTCGAATAACTTACTACTTACAGTTGATAATAACGGCAAACCCATTATATTAAATAATGATGGCACTATAATTAATAACTGCCCGATTAGAGATAATGCTCTAAAAAATGTGACAAACCCGATTGAACCGAGTTTAGATAATATAAATTTAGCTGCCGATTCTTTATTTAAATTTAATGGTGGTAAATTAACCGATTTACTTCCTGCTGGTAAATCAAGCTTGAATGAACTAGCAACTAAACTAAATAATCAATATGCACGTATTGATATGATTTAGCTTACCGGCCATACCGACCGTTTAGGCAGTGAACAATATAATCAGCAACTTGCATTGCAGCGTGCACAGACTGTCAAAAATTACTTAATGAACCAAGGGATTGCTGCTGACAAATTAAGTTTCGCTTCAGCAGGTGAAACTCAGCCTGTAACCAATGGTTGTTTTGATGTGCAAGATCGAAATGCCTTAAAAGCTTGCTTACAAGCAGACCGTCGTGTTGATGTGCAAATTCTTGGTATTAAAAAACCTTAAATAAGTATGCGTTCCTTAAGCTAATTAGTGTTTAAGGAACGCTTTATATAAAAAAGATAAAACCTATTTTTTCGGACTTTTAAGCTTGAACGCGTTAAAATGCCTTGAGAATTTTGTGCTACTTTGAAATGAATCATGACTTTCAGCACCACCAGCCTTCGTAAACAACTCCGCAAGCAGCGTCGTAGCCTAAACCTATGGACCCAACGACAAGCTGAACAACAAGTCCTACAGCGTTTAGTCAGACTCAGTCATTTTCAGAGCAGTCAGCATATAGGCGTGTATTTACATGCATTCGGTGAAATTCACACTCAAAAGATCATCCACTACTGTTTTGCACATCAAAAACACGTGTATTTACCCATGATTTGCAACATGAATCAGCAACTGGTTTGGGTTGAAATCTCACGTCATCAATATATTAGTAAACGTTTTTCTCATCACCCGCTCGGTATGAAAGAACCGATGGCAAGCCGCGGGAAGCATGTTTCTCACCTTGACCTTTTAATAATGCCCTTGCTGGCTTGCGATAAGTACGGCACACGTATTGGTATGGGGGGTGGCTTCTACGATAAAACATTAGCGACTGCCCACTCTACCCCATACCGTTTAGGACTTGGCCATGATTTTCAACTCATTCAAGATCCCTTGGTCCGAGAAGCATGGGATCAACCGCTAGATGGCTTTATTAGCCCATCTCAAACTTTAAGTTTCAAACGTTAATTTGATATTTTTGACACTGAGTTACACTTATAAATCACATATTTAGTCATTTTTTATACATTTTAATTAGCATGACCCTTGTAATTTAAAAAATACACATCACTATAAAAAACATGGCAACACCGTTGTCACTCATTAGGAGTGCCCATGTCTGAGATTATTATGAATGAAGAAAGCTTGGAAACTACAATTCCGAGCGTATTACCGCTCTTAGCGCTACGAGATGTGGTTGTATATCCTCACATGCAAATTGCACTGTTTGTGGGTCGTGAAAAGTCGATCAATGCAGTCAATGTCGCACGTGACAGTGACAATCTTGTATTCGTAGTTGCACAAAAAGATTCGCTTACAGAAGAAATTGATCACGACAATTTATATCAATACGGTACTGTCGCGAAGATTGTGCAAGTTGTGAATCATGAGAATGATGAGAACTGTATAAAAGTACTGATTGAAGGCTTATATCGTGCCAAGTTAGAAAAAATTATCGATACCGATGATTACCTGACTGCCGAGCATTCATTAAGCCCAATGACGGTTTCTGTTGACTCAGAAACTCAGAATAATCGTGTGGAAGAATTACGCACCTTATTTGCTCAATATGCAGAAGCAAAATTGCGTAACGCACGTGAATTGATTGCAGCAGCCAATAAAATTGATGATTTGCTGCAATTATTATTCTTTGTAGCAACACGCGTGCCTTTGAATATTGATGTAAAACAAAAATTCTTAGAGCATGATGAATTTGAAGCACATTTAGCTGAGCTGATGACGTATTTATTACAACAGTCAGAAGAACAGCAAATTGAGCAAACCTTACATGATTCTGTAAAACGCCAAATGGAAAAGAATCAGCGTGAATACTTCTTAAATGAAAAAATGAAGGTCATTCAACGCGAACTTTCTGACATGAATGGCGGTGGTGAGGATGACGTTGCAGAAATTGAAAAACGTCTAGCTGAAGCCGATTTACCTGAACATGTACGCAAGAAAGCTGAAAATGAGTTCCGTAAGCTAAAAGCAATGCAACCTGCTTCGAGCGAAGCTGCTGTCGTGCGTAACTATCTAGAAGTTATTTTAGATACGCCTTGGAACAAAGCCAGCAAAGTCAGCATTAACCTTGCGAAAGCTCAAGATATTCTTGATGCCGATCACTATGGTTTAGACGACGTGAAAGACCGCATTGTGGAATACCTTGCTGTTCAATCACGTGTAAAAAAACTTCGTGGCCCAATCCTGTGCTTAGTTGGTCCTCCAGGTGTAGGTAAAACTTCACTCGGTGAATCTGTTGCCAAAGCAACTGGTCGTGAATTTGTCCGTATGGCGCTTGGCGGCGTGCGTGATGAAGCTGAAATCCGTGGTCACCGTCGTACTTATATTGGTGCTATGCCAGGTAAAATTGTGCAATCTTTGTCTAAGGTTGGCGTAAAGAACCCTCTGTTCTTACTCGATGAAATTGACAAAATGGCGCAAGACTACCGTGGAGACCCTGCTTCAGCATTGCTTGAAGTCCTAGATCCATCACAAAACAGCAAGTTCAATGATCACTACTTAGATCTTGATCTAGACCTTTCTGAAGTGATGTTCATCTGTACTGCAAACAGCATGAATATTCCAGAAGCTTTGCTTGACCGTATGGAAGTGATTCGTCTACCGGGTTACACCGAAGATGAAAAAGTGAATATTGCTGAACGTTACCTTGTTCCAAAAGCCATCAAGAACAACGGTCTACGTGCGAAAGAATTAACCGTTCACGAAGAAGCCATCCGCGATATCGTACAACGTTATACACGTGAAGCCGGTGTCCGTAGCTTAGAACGTGAAGTGTCTAAAATTGCACGTAAAGTGGTAAAAGAAGCAGTGAGCAAGAAAGCGAAAAATCTTCAAATTGAAGTGAATTCGAAAAATCTTCCTGACTACTTAGGTCCACACAAATTCGACTTCGGTATGGCCGAAGAAGAAGCTGAAGTGGGTCGTGTAAATGGCTTGGCTTGGACATCTGTTGGTGGTGAACTACTGACGATTGAAGTTGCAGCAGTGAAAGGTAAAGGCAAGTTCATTACCACCGGTTCTCTTGGCGATGTGATGAAAGAATCGATCACAGCAGCGATGACTGTTGTACGTACCCGTGCAGATGAACTAGGTATTGAAGCGATTCGCTTTGAAGAAACAGATGTACACGTGCATTTACCAGAAGGTGCAACACCGAAAGATGGTCCATCTGCTGGTTTAGCCCTAACTACCGCACTTGTTTCAGCGTTTACAGGCATTGCGATTCGTCCAGATATTGCGATGACCGGTGAAACCAGTCTTGGTGGCCGTGCAATGCGCATTGGTGGTTTAAAAGAGAAACTTCTCGCTGCTCACCGTGGTGGCATCAAGCTTGTCTTTATCCCACAAGACAACGTTCGTGACTTGGCTGAGATTCCAGACAATGTCAAAGAAGGTCTAGAAATTAAACCAGTGAAATCGATTGATGAGATTTTACCACTAGCCTTGGTTGATATGCCTAAACCTCTTGCAAAGACACCGATTGTCAAAGCAACTGAAGGTGGCAAAGCTGCACGTCACTAAGCGCTAGCAACTCGCAATAAAAGAAAAAAGCCCTGTTTCGACAGGGCTTTTTTATATCCATTATTTCATACTGTATATTCGAAACTTTTCATTCAAATTCTTCACAACCACTAGATTCAAGCCAACAGCTACAACTATGGATTGGATAACTATTTCAAATTCGACATCAAGATCAATAATAGCCAATAAGAAAGTCTTACAAAATTTGAATGCTATTACTTGAAATATCGCCCTCTATCCCACATATATAGTAGAGAGATATACGCGCTGTATGTTTCTTTATTGGTTCCAATCACGTGTAAAAGCGTGATGATCATTGGAACAAGATGGTCATCTACATCTCCAGGTAGATGACCTTTTATCGCAGTCCACAGGCTTTCGGGGCTGCGTTTTTTATGTCATGTTTTTAAAGACATGCTATTTCAAATTTAAGATGGTTTTCACCAAACCATCGATCACTTGAGCCATTTTATCCAAGTTCAATTTATCCAGGGTATCTTGCTCAGTGTGATAGTGCTTATTACGATAAAATGCCGTATCAGTAATCATTATCGCCGGCATATCAAATTGCCAATAATTCATATGATCTGAAAAATCAACACCCTGAATAAATGACGGTGAAATCAAGCGTTCACATTGCAACTGCTTCAAAGACTCCATCGCCGCACAATACGATGAGGTTAAGTCACGAGACTGAATGTTCCCTACCGATGCAATAAAATTCGTATGCGATGGATAAATCCATTTCAACCCAACTGGATATTCTTGGGTAACTTTCGGATCAAAATAACCAATCATTTCCAGAATATACACACCTGAAATTTTATCCTTTTCCTTTGCTACCGATTTTGCATGGATAAAACTGCCCATCGACTCTGTTCTAAAATACGGCGGTTCTTCGAGGGTATAAAATACAAATTCAATATTTTGTTTTAAACGCGCTTTTTCAGCCGAAAGAATCCGAGCAGCTTCGAGTACACCTGCAACGCCAGAAGCATTATCATCAGCGCCATGCTGCTCCTCAAATACATCGTAATGCGCGCCAATGATCACTCGGTTGCTATGCCCTGCATTTAAGGGACAAACCACATTACGGTATGGTTGGCTGTTTACGGTATAGGTTTGAAAACGACAATTAACACCAAACAAACGCATCTGCTCACGAATCCAAGCAGACACCCGATTTAACTCTTGAATGTTCTTATAGTTACGATATTCAGCTTCATTACCAATAATTTGCTCTAAATAGACTTTTAAATTATCCGGTTCAGCGGTTCTAATATTGTTGGCATACGCCGCAAATGAACACCATGCAAAAATTGAAAGCATTGCTGCTTGCTTGAGCAAAAATAATTTACCGTCCTGCCATGTTTTTTTCATTGTTATTATTCCAATTTTCATCTTCGATCTAATCTGCTTATGCTGCGTATTTAAACAGCAAGCAGAACACGATTTCAATTGCAAATTGTGTCTGAACATACAAAGCGCAAGCGAACCGTTATAATGCTCTTTTGTATACTTTCAGGCGCTGTATGAAAATTCGTATTCTGACAATCGGTCAAAAAATGCCAGCATGGGTTCTGACGGGTTTTGAAGATTATTTCAAACGTATTCAGCCATTTGTTCAAACGCAGATCATTGAACTGCCTATGGCCAAACGTGGCAAGAACGACTCAGAAGCCGACATTTTAAAATACCGTCAAATTGAAGGTGACAGCATTTTAAATGCCATGAAATCGAATGAAGTACTGATCGCCTTAGAAGTTGGTGGTCGTGAGTTCAGTACGGAAAAACTGGCTGAAACCATGAAAGGTTGGATGCTTGAAGGCAATGATGTGGTTTTAGCCATTGGTGGGCCAGATGGACATTCTGAGGCGGTACGTAAAGCAGCAGCATGGCATTGGTCTTTGTCTAAACTAACTTTGCCACACCCAATGGTTCGTGTCATGCTCATCGAACAGCTATACCGTGCAATGAGTATTAATCATAATCACCCTTACCATCGTGCGGGTTAATCCGAACTAACATCCAGCGTATACAGCAGTTACAGCGTTGCAACAATGAAACAAACCGTTGAAATTATCCGAATTGTTACGCTGAATAATATAGTGCATGATCATCATATTCCTTTAAACAACCAACGGCGACCGCGATGAATTTACAAACACTTCCAGGTTTATTTATTTCCCATGGCTCACCTATGCTTGCCATCAATCCTGAGCAAGTCGGTCCTGCGTTGGAACGTTTAAGCCTGAATCTTCCCAAACCGGAAGCCATTATTATCATGTCCGCGCATTGGGAAAGTAACGCACTAGAAGTAAGTACCAGTGCCCGCCCTGAAACTTGGCATGACTTCCGTGGCTTCCCTGCGGAACTTTATGATATTCGCTATCCAGCACCGGGTAACCCAGAGCTTGCTGAAGAAATCCTTCATTTGCTTGCCAATGCAGGATTATCGGCACATGCCAACAGCACTCGTCCACGTGATCATGGCGTTTGGATGCCGTTGTTGCATATGTATCCTGATGCAGACATTCCTGTGATTGAAATATCGCTGCCGATGACTATGTCTGCGCAAGAGATCTATAAAATTGGACAAACGCTCGCACTTTTACGTGACAAGCAAATCCTGTTGATTGGATCGGGCAGTATTACTCATAACTTACGTGAATTGGCTTGGGATGGTCGTGCCGCAGCCGTGCCTGAATGGGCGTCTACATTCCGTAATTTTGTGGTCAATAAGCTCACTCATCAAGATTTTGATGCAGTTCTCGATTGGCAAAATATCCCGTTTGTACAACGCAACCATCCGACCATTGAACATTTTGCACCCATCTTCTTTGCGATGGGTGCAGGCCCCCGCTTCTCTATTGTTCACAGTAGCTTTAGTATGGGTTCGCTGGGTATGGATATTTATCGTTTTGATTAAACGTGAATAAAACGAGATAGCTTGACTTATTCATAATTTATATTAATAAGTTAACAAATTATTATTTATGGATACATTTTGCTACTTATTTGAGCTGAATGTATTCATATTTTTTTAAAATGAATGGGTTATGCTACAGGCTGAAATTCACTTAGAACAGTTAGCGTAATGAAATTAAAATATTTAGCAATTGCCCTCTTCCCTTTAGCCCTTGCAGCATGTCAATCAAGCGATATCCAAAAAGCTGGAGATTTAGCCGTGAGCGTATTACAACAACAAAATGCTGATAAAACTTTAGCTTCATATCAATGGAGCACCACCACTGAAAATGCACCAAAACCTTTAGTTTTAAATTTTCTAGAAAATGGCACTTTGGGTATTTCAACCAGCTGTAACAGCATGTCAACCCAATGGAAAGTTGAACACAATACACTTGTAACAGGCAACATTGCATCTACCATGATGGCGTGTCCTGATAATGCGATGAAACAAGAAGGACTTGCATCTTCACTCTTTAGTGACCGTAAAGCACCTTTTGTTTTAAATACCACAGATCCACAAAATCCAACGTTAACCATTATCTCTGCAACAGGTGAGAAACTGGTGTTCACTGGAAAATTAACACCTGAAACCCAATATAACTCACAAGGCGAAACGATTTTCCTTGAAGTCAGCCCTGAAACGAAACAATGTACAGGCGTTGCTCCACAAACTTGTTTGCAAGTACGTGAAGTGAAGTACGATGAAAAAGGCCTAAAAACACAAGTTGATAAAGACTGGACCTTATTTTACGATCAAATTGAAGGCTTTAAGCACACTCCTGCAGAACACCAAATTATTCGCGTAAAACGTTTTGAACGTAAAAACCCTGCTGCTGACCAATCAAAATATGCCTATATTTTTGATATGTCAGTCGAACGTGAAGCCGTAAAAGGTACGTTGTAAGTTACAGCCGATAAAAAACCGAGGTCATCGCCTCGGTTTTTTTATATCTACACAACCGCAAACGCTGATTGGATATGCATAGTATTGAAATCACGATGTACTGTTCAGCCAACGCTTTAGCGATGTTAATCTAAAGCTCCTTCTTGCAAATTACTGAATTCATCCTGACGAATCGCAATCAACAGACAGATATTTTTAAGCATACAGCGAATTACCCATTGATGCGATTTTGAAGCAAAACAATTAACTCAAAAGACGTGGGTTCTCGTAGAAAATAAGGCTTTACCCGCCCAAATAACTCTCAAATTAACGATGGCAGTATGACATTCTTAGTGGCTGTAATTACATTGGCCACAATTATGATGTAGAAAAGCATACTTTGCGTTTTATAGGAGATGTAGGGAGTACTCTGAAGTTCTGCACACAGTTACATCAGCTAGGGCTTCATATTAAACGTTTGCTCGACCAACCCTTAAATTTTCACTTCAGTGTTATGGATAGCGAAATCCAACTTACCCTGATGAGCACTAATTAACAATCCAATATATTCCACACCATTCAGCCATAAAAAAACCGAGGCAGAAGCCTCGGTTTTCAGTTCAACTTACGGAGAACTTAGTAAACGCCTTGAGCAAGCATTGCGTCAGCAACTTTTACGAAGCCTGCAATGTTCGCACCGTTTACATAGTTCACAGTACCATCTTCTTCAGTACCGTATTTCACGCAGTTGCGGTGAATTTCTTTCATGATCGCGTGTAGACGCTCGTCAACTTCTTCGAAAGTCCAACCCAAACGAATTGCGTTTTGAGACATTTCAAGACCAGAAGTTGCAACACCACCTGCATTTGAAGCTTTACCTGGTGCATAAAGAATTTTCGCTTCAACGAATTTCTCAACTGCAGCCAAAGTAGATGGCATGTTTGCGCCTTCAGCAACACAGATTACGCCATTAGCAAGAAGAGCTTCAGCATCAGCTTCAGCTAATTCATTTTGAGTTGCACATGGCAGCGCGATATCACATTTGATTGACCAAGGGCGTTGACCTTCTAAATATTCAAAACCGTGCTTAGATGCAAATTCAGAAATACGGCCACGCTTAACGTTTTTCAATTCCATTACTTCAGCAAGAAGTTCAGTTGTGAAACCGTCTTTTACGTATACAGTACCTGCTGAGTCTGAAAGTGAAACCACTTTCGCACCCAAGTACATTGCTTTTTCAGCAGCGTATTGTGCAACGTTACCAGAACCCGAAATCGTTACAACTTTATCTTTAAAGCTGTCGCCACGAGTTTTTAGCATTTCCTCAGCGAAATACACAGTACCGTAACCAGTTGCTTCAGGACGTGCAAGTGAACCACCGAAAGTTAAACCTTTACCAGTGAACACACATGCTGTGTCGTTGCTTAATTTTTTCATCATACCAGCCATGTAGCCAACTTCACGGCCACCTACCCCGATGTCACCCGCAGGGATGTCAGTGTTAGAACCAAGATGACGGTATAATTCGATCATTAATGCTTGGCAGAAACGCATGATTTCGCCTTCAGATTTACCTTTAGGGTCAAAATCTGAACCACCTTTACCACCACCCATAGGAAGTGTAGTTAAAGCATTTTTGAAAGTTTGTTCAAAACCTAAGAATTTAAGAATTGAAAGGTTCACTGATGGGTGGAAACGCATACCACCTTTGAATGGACCAATTGCTGAGTTGTATTGAACACGGAAAGCACGGTTAACTTGAGTTTGACCTTTGTCATCTACCCATGAAACACGGAACTGAATTGCACGCTCAGGCTCAACAAGACGTTCTAGCAAACCGTAGTCAGCATATTGTGGGTTCTTTTCGATGAATGGCCAAAGGCTCGTCATCACTTCTTCAACAGCTTGAAGAAATTCAGGTTGATGTTCATCACGTGTTTTAACGTAGTCTAGGAAGTCGTTAAGGCTGTTATATTTCAACACTTAATCCTCAGCAGATGTATGGATCAAAATTGATCACAATTTTGATCAAAGATATATTTTGGCGCAAAATATTAAATATCTTTTGTAACTAATCAGCAATAGTTTTTTTAAAAAATCTTTAAATTCTTTAAAGAACAGCGATTTAAATTGATTACTCAGATATTTTAGTTATAAATATTATTACTTTTAGGAATATTTTAATGAATTATTTTGCTCATTTATGATGCATCTATAGACCCATTTTTGCGCACAGCAATTCATACTGAAACATGCTAGAATTCAACGTCCTCTTTGGTTTTTCTCTACCTTCATTTGTACTCGCGACTACCCATGACTTCTGAAATTTCCCTCATCCAACAAATTGATGCCCTATTGCCACAAACTCAATGTGGACTTTGTGGACACCGAGACGGCTGCTTACCCTATGCCCAAGCCATCAGTGAAGGAGAAGAAGCCAATAAATGTATACCCGGTGGTCAACTTGTGGCAGATTCACTAGCAGCGTTATTAAATCGTCCACACTTAACAGCAGAAGCCAGCGTTTGGCCAATCCAAAGTGATGGACGCCCGCAACGGGTTAAAGCTGTGATTCGTGAGGATGAATGTATTGGTTGTACCAAATGTATTAGTGCCTGCCCTGTTGATGCCATTATTGGCTCAGGCAAATTGATGCATACCGTCTTGACGGATTTATGTACGGGCTGCGAACTCTGCATTCCACCTTGTCCAGTGGATTGTATCGACCTTGTCGAAGAGCTTGATCAAGTGCCATCTGAAGCCGCTCGAATCGCAGAACAGAATGATTTACGTCGCCGCTACTATGCACATATTCAACGTGAGGAAAAGCGCAGAATTCATCGTAAAGGCCCAGTCGTACGTGCTGAAATTGACACGGAACTTTTTGCCCAATTTTCGACCCAGACAGACTCGGTACCGGTCATTGAAGTCGTGGAAAAACCTGCTACGCCAGTCGTTCAACTCGATGCAAAAACCACCATTGAACTTGCTAAAATTCGAACACAAATTAAGAAATTAGAAAAACAACTGAGTGTTCGAGACGATGCAAAAAAACGTGAGTTACTCCATACGCTCACGCAACAATTAACACAACTGCAAGGGGCTTAATCATGGCGGTTAAAAACATGACTAAGAAGCAAATTCAAACTTTTTTTGAACGCTTACGTGAGCAACGCCCCAACCCGAAAACTGAACTCAATTATAGTAGTCCATTTGAACTTTTAGTGGCTGTTACCCTATCTGCTCAGGCCACAGATGTCAGTGTCAACAAAGCCACAGATAAACTTTTTCCAGTAGCAAATACTCCTGAAGCTATTTATGCGTTAGGTGTTGACGGACTGAAGGAATATATCAAGACCATTGGCCTGTATAACTCAAAAGCGGAAAATGTCATTAAAGCCTGCAAGATGCTCATTGAGAAGCACAACAGCATCGTTCCGAATAATCGTGCAGATTTGGAAGCCTTACCCGGTGTCGGTCGTAAAACTGCAAATGTGGTGCTGAATACTGCTTTTGGACAACCGACCATGGCCGTTGATACGCATATTTTTCGTTTAGGTAATCGTACAGGATTGGCTGTCGGCAAAAATGTTTTGGAAGTCGAACACCGACTCGTCAAAGTCATCCCCAAAGAGTTTATTGTTGATTCACATCATTGGCTGATTTTACATGGACGCTATTGCTGCATTGCCCGCAAACCCAAATGTGATGAATGTATCGTGTCTGATGTATGTAATTGGCCTGACCGTTTTGACTTTGGCGCATTAAGACCGATTAAAACCACCCAAATTGAGGATTAATCTCTTCAATTTGGGAGTTGATGAAATTTGTAAGAATTAATTTATCGAGTCGATGCTTAATTTTTATCTTGTTTTTTGTGTTTTTTATTAAGCTCTTGCTGCAGCTTTGGATGTAAGCGATATTGCTTCGGGCTCAGTTTAGCTTGCTCTGCTTCTTCCACTTGCACCTTACGCAACATTTTAAAGCTGACAAATAATAAGCCCAATAACACCGCTACAGCGATGATGACCATTATAACCAAAGCAAATTTCATAACAGATTCGCCCTAAAAGCCACATAAAAAAAGAGCCCCACTATGCAGTAGGACTCTTTGATTGTCAAAAATTCAAAAAAGTTGAATTATTTAGACTGATCTAAAATCGCGAACAAATCAGTTTGAACTTGATCGATTGGACGAAGACCATTTAATTTGTCATAAGTTGGTGCGTTTTCGCCAGAAGCTGCACGACCTTGGTAGAAACCAACCAATTGCTCAGTTTCAGCGTGGTAAGAACCTAAACGCTTACGAATTGTTGCTTCTTGGTCATCAGGACGTTGAACAAGGTCTTCACCAGTTTCGTCATCTTTACCTTCCACTTTTGGTGGGTTGTAAACGGTGTGATATACACGACCAGATGCTGGATGTTGACGACGACCAGATAAACGTTGAACGATTTCTTCGTCAGGTACATCGATTTCAATTACGTGATCGATGCTGATACCTTCGTTTTCAAGCGCTTCAGCTTGTGGAATCGTACGCGGGAAACCGTCGAAAATGCAGCCGTTGACACAGTCAGGTTGAGCAATGCGTTCTTTTACAAGACCAATAATAAGCTCATCAGATACAAGGCCGCCATTATCCATGACGCTTTTAGCTTGTAGACCTAATTCAGTACCTTCACGAATCGCAGCACGGAGCATATCACCGGTTGAAATTTGTGGGATATCGTAGCGCTTACAGATCAACTGAGCTTGTGTCCCTTTACCTGCTCCAGGTGGTCCGAGTAATATAATGCGCATAAAAAAACATCCTCATTTTAAACATTGTATATGACGCTATATAGTGATCTGAACCGAAGATTCAGATCATCTTCCAGCATCTAATTATAAGAAAGCCACAAACAAATGTATTGTACCCGCGATAAAACCGGTTACACCACCCAAGACAATTAAAATCCATTCGTCTTCCTGAAATGCAGGACGTAATAGATTTTGAAATTCTTTCGGTGTTAGCTCACGAATACGGTCTCTAAACATTTGAAAGATTTTCTGTGCACGGCTCGCATTAAACGCAGGGTCGCATACAGGCACCATCGTAATTTCAATTGAGCGATCGATCAAGTCTGTCTTGAGTTTTGCGTACTCTTTTGGACCTAAAGACAACTGTAATGAGGTACGAACCAGTGGAGATTCCATAATTTCATTAATATGACGTTTCACAATGCGACGGGTCTTATCTTTCTTCCCGCCATACATCATTTCGGTCATGATGGATTTTAACGTAATTAGGTCTTCTGTGACTACACTTGCGAATACATCCGAAACTTCTTCTTGGCGTTTCATAAACGCCCCTTGAACATTGTACGTTCCAATACGTGGAAGCACAGGTTTAATCCAAGGGAATTTACGATCTTTAGTTAATTCAAACAATTGCAAATACTTTACGGGGTGCGGCTCAATGGGATTAAATACCATCCAGATGGCAATCCAGTTGGTCAAAAAGCCCCAGATTGCTGCCCAAAATGGAACCGTCCAATGCCAAGGCACCACAAACCAAACGATCATTTGGAAGATACCAAAGAACATCCCAATCAAGGCACTGATATGCCAAATAAAGTTGATTTCTTTTTGGCCAACTTTAAGAAACATCCGCACCATCAAGAGACGATCCGCTTCCATTTGACTCACCACCATTTCACGCATGTCAACAAGTGACTCTACGTTCATGGTCAGTTCGGTCACGAGTTCTTTTAAGGTATTTGGCAGCTGTTTATGTGCTTGGGCATAAATACGGCGTTTAATCGAATACGGTAAGTTTTCCCAAAGCACCGCATTTCGGTCTAACATGACTTCATCAATCAAATGTTCAAGCTCAAAGCCAACTTGTTCACCAATGATGCGCGCCATGTCCTCAGGATCCATTGCATCCAAAAACTCACGCAAGGAACCCAATTTAGACAATGTATTATCCGTAATAATGCCAGAAATACGTCCAGCTTTTCTTGGCACAATCCCCTGCCATCCCACGGGTAATGGACCTAAATGGAATCCCCAGAAAGTAATCGGGTAAAACACCATTTTCAGTGCCATCCAAACGTGTGCCCAGGTAACGAATGCGGTAACGGGGATAATACTCAGCACAGCCCAAAAATCGGGACGTTGCAAAAAGGTTTGCCACAATTCGTTAACGTACTCAAGCATGCATAACTTCCATATTTAATTTTATTCAGTGAGTGCGGTTATAAAATAAAGTTGATTATTTTCACTACAAACCAAAACTTAAAGTATATGAGATTTGTAGTCTCGGTTCGGTTTCCACAATCACATTACCTGATTTGTCTTCTAATTTTTCACCCGCACCCAAGCCTACACTAAACGTACTAATACGCTCGGCACTCAACATCACATAAGCAAGATCGATACCACCACCTAAACGCGCTTCATCTTCCCCATCTACTTTTTTGGAGTCGATGTGGCCCGCATAAGCTCCGATATAATAACCATTTTTATCTTTGCCAGTGAAATGAACTGGGTAACGAAAGCCGACTTGCCCACCAGGTGTTTTATCATCATTCAAGAAAACACCAGCTTTTGCATAGGCAATACCATATGGGTTTACCCACTCACCATTCACGTGAATAATTTTTTGAGTAAAACCGGCTCCAACATTCCATGGTTGATAACCCTCACCTGTTAATTTTGCCTCAGGTAAAAATGAATTGTCATTGGCATGTGCGATGCTTCCAAGCATCATAAATGCAAGCAATGGATATAATTTATTCATTGTTTTCACAAACTTCCTTAGTATTATTTTTTGGAATATTCCTTTTTTATACGTTTCGACTTTAGCAGAATAATATGAACTGTTATACACAAAGCCCCATATTTTTCATGTCTGCAAAGTCAAAATATAGACTGCAATCACAGCAGAGTCGTTTTTATTTATCAAAAAAATGTCAGTTGCGCTAGAATATGCCTCTTCCGTTATTTTAGCTCTCAGTCTTTAAGTCGATCGCGTATGAAGCAGCATTATCCTTTAAAAAATGTCCAGCAAGAAAAGCGGATTTATCGTAATCGCGTAGTGATTTCGATAGGGATTGTCTCCTTCTTTATGCTGTTGCTTGTGGCACGTTATGCATATTTGCAAATCAAGAGTTATGAGACCTTTTCGACTGCTGCAGATCAAAACCGAATTCGACTGCAACCGCTTGCACCCTCACGTGGTTATATCTATGACCGTAATGGTGTGTTATTAGCGGATAATTATCCGGTTTTCTCAGCAACCATGAGTCGTGCGGATGTTGAAGACATTGATGATACGGTAGAGCGCCTAACGCCTCTGTTAGAACTGACTGATGAAGACATCGAACGTTTCAAAAGTCGGATTAAAACCTCTAAAAAGACTGAACGCGTTTCGATTAAACTGAATTTAAATGAAAATGATATCGCCCGTTTTAGTGAGGTGAAATATCAATTCCCGGGTGTCAATATAGAGACCCAAATGACTCGCTACTATCCACATGGTGAACTGTTTGCCCATGTGATTGGCTACGTAGGTCGTATTAATGACAAAGAACTAAAAACGATTGATAAAGATTTATACGCTGGCTCAAACCTGATCGGTAAAATTGGCGTTGAAAAATCATATGAAGAACTTTTACATGGAATGCCGGGCAATGAGTCGGTTGAAGCTGATGCCTTTGGTAATGTGTTACGCCATTTAGGTCGTAAAGATCCGATTCGTGGTAATGACTTATATTTATCCTTAGATTATGGACTGCAAATGGTCGCTTCAGAGCAGCTTGCAGACCGACGTGGTGCGATTGTTGCGATTGACCCACGTACTGGAGAAATTCTTGCTCTCGTTTCTAGTCCAAGTTTTAACCCTAACTTATTTGTTACCGGGATTAGCAGCAAAGATTATTCTGAACTACGTGATAGCCTCGATCAGCCATTATATAACCGTGCTGTGCAAGGGGCTTATCCACCGGGTTCAACGATTAAGCCAATGTTTGGTCTAGGTGGTATTCATTATGGTCTAGTGGATTGGAGTACAGCCATTTCAGATCCGGGCTATTTCACGCTTCCGGGTGACAGCCATCGTTTCCGTGACCACAAAAAAACTGGTCATGGCTCAGTTAATTTACACAAAGCTCAAGTCATTTCCTGCGATACCTACTTCTATGTCTTGTCCTATCGTATGGGCATTGAAAAAATGAATACTTGGATGCGTCAGTTTGGTTTCGGTGAAAAAACCGGTGTAGATTTACCAAGTGAAAGCACAGGGCTATATCCAAATCCTGAATGGAAGCTCCGCACACGGAAGTCCAACTGGCTTAAAGGTGAAACCATTTCTGTCAGTATTGGTCAAGGTGCATTTACAGCAACACCATTACAACTGGCGATGGCAACTGCCATTACCGCTAATCAAGGCTCTCATGTTACACCTCACGTTTTGCGTGAAAGTAAAGGCGCTAAAGTCCACAAAGTACATAACGCCCCGAATGGTCGCATTCAATTTAATGGTAAGCCAGATGATTGGATTAAAATGCGTGATGCCATGATTGATGTGGTTCAAACAGGGACCGGTCGTGGTATTCGTACCCCAATGTATCAAATCGCAGGTAAAACAGGGACTGCACAGGTTAAAAGTATTGCCCAAGGTAAACGCTATAACGAGTCCTTATTGACAGAGCGTCAACTTGACCATGGTTTATTTGTTGGTTTTGCCCCTGCGGAAAAACCTGAAATTGCGATTGCCGTCGTTTGGGAAAATGGTCGTCACGGTGGTTCTGCTGCTCAAATTGCGAAACCGATGTTTGACTACTGGTTATTAACACGTAAAAAGAATCCAATTCGTCCTGCAAGCCATCAAATTAGTGGTGGTCTCATGACTGCGGGTCTAAAACCGAGTGAGTTACCAAGCGGCTCTAATATTTTATCAGCCGATCCAAATGCGAGCCCAACAGCTCAGCAGAACAACACAACTCAACAATCGAATACTGCAAATACCCCACCTCGTGCTGCCAGTGCAGCACATGCAACCGATGAGGAATAATTCATGAAAAATCAATTAAGAATCATTGGGGGTGAATGGAAACGCCGTCAACTGCCTTTTGCCAGTATTGATGGTTTACGCCCTACACCTGACCGTGTGCGCGAGACATTATTTAACTGGCTCATGTGGGATGTTCAAAATGCCAAAGTTCTCGACCTTTGTACAGGTTCAGGTGCTTTGTCATTTGAAGCACTCTCACGTGGTGCAGCAGAAGCTGTTTTAATTGAACCTGATCGCACCCAAGCGAAATTTCTCATGGACAATTTAGAACTTTTAAGAGTTAGCAAACAACGTGTGCAACTCAAAAACATGACGGCACAACAAGCCATTCCTAACTTGAAAGACCAATTTGATCTGATTTTCTTAGATCCCCCTTATAGTCTTGATTTATGGCAAGAACTTGCTGAGTTGGTCGATCCGTACATTTCAGACAATGGTTTAATTTATATCGAAGCTGATCGTGATCTTGCTCAGTTAATACTCCCGAGCAGTTGGCAGCAAATTAAACAAACCAAAGCTGGAACGGTGCGTGCAGGCTTATATAAAAAGGCTTAATGTAGATGCACATAAAAAAGGACGCCAATGCGTCCTTTTTTATTACTTGAAAATCATTAAACCTGTGGTCGAAGTGGACGCTGGCTGTTAAATCCACCTGTGGTTTTAGCTTTATCCACGAGCGTCACTTTTGGACGTTGTTGCTGTGGTTTTTGCTGCTGGGGCTTACTTCTATTGGGTTTAGCTGGCGTCTGAGGCTTTGCGCTTGGACGATGCACATTTGACGGATGCTGAGATGAAGGTTTCTGTACATTCGGTTTATGAGTATCGTCTGGACGGCTATTCGAATTCGGTCGTGGTGAGTTTGGTCGATGTTGCGGGCTATTCACTCGACCATATGAACGGTCATAACGCTGTCCGTATGAACCACCATATTGACCTGAATAACCATATTGATTTGCATAGCCATATTGATTCGAATGGTATCGGCCATCATCAAATGGCGCCACGACACACCCTGTAAATGTAACTGCAACCACAGATAGCAAAGCAACTTGTTTAAGCATGTGTAGCACTCCTCTTTGATGAAGAGCATTTTCACCTCTTTGATGAAGAGCATTTTCACTTATCGAAATGAATTTAATTGGAAGTCTGTGTACATCTGCTGTATTTAAACATTCATGTTTTATTCATCATTTAACATCCAATTTTTCTTCATTTACTCAGTCAGCCACATTTATATAGAAAAATTCACTACAATAGCGCCACGTATTTCAAAGCTGTAATTTAATGACTTGGCTGATTTTTATTCTTGGTGCCATCTTTGCGGGATTCGTACAAGGATTAACAGGGTTTGCATTCGCCCTTATCGCAATGTCATTTTGGGTTTGGATACTTCCCCCGCAAATAGCAGCACCCTTGGTCGTCTGCGCTTCAGTTTATAGCCACTTCATCTCATTATCATCAGAACGCAAAAGCATTCCGATCAATAAAAATATCATTTATCCCTATTTAATTGCAGGAATTTTAGGTGTACCGCTCGGTACGTATTTATTAGACAGCATTAATCCAGATACATTTAAATTGGTTTTGGGCGCTTTTTTAATGTTTTGGTGCCCAATTTTATTTTTTAATCCTAAATTTTCATTCATCCAAAAATCAGGGAAATGGGCGGATTCTAGTATTGGATATATTGCTGGAATCTTGGGTGGTCTTGGAGGCTTTTGTGGTGCATTACCCTCTGCATGGCTCATGCTGAAAAATACACCCAAAGCAGAACAACGCTATATTTTGCGACATTTCAATTTAGCCATTCAGCTCGTTACACTCATCAGCTATCTGCTACAAGGGATCATCCATCGTGAACATCTGCCCTATTTAGCCGTGCTGTTGGTGATTATGGCTTTTCCAGTGATTTTTGGTGCCAAACTTTTTTATCGCATTTCAGAACGCCAATTTAAGCATATCGTGTTAGGGCTATTATTTTCTTCAGGCTGCTTTTTGGTAACGATGAGTATCTTAACCTGATGACTCAAAACCTAAAGATATTTGTCCAAATCATTCTAGAAAAACCCCTTCTCAGTTAGATATTCACATCTTGTAACAATGACACAGTTCACATTTAAATAAAAATTAGCCAAATGGTAAAAAAGTAATTAATTTTTCTGACGAAAATTAATAGAATATTGCACCTCATAATTTTGCTTAAAATAAAACCATGAAAAAGTTCATCCTGCTTGCAGGTGTAACTCTGCTTAGCGGCTGTATGTTTGGCACGTCCAGCGAAATTAAAAAAGCTGAAAAACTACTCTCACATTTTCAATGCAATAATATTGAAAGTTCACATATGACTCATAGCTCGATTACAAGTTTTCATGAAGAAAAACTGGCATCAAGTAAACAAAAGGTCGTGTCATATATCGACAGCTATAAAGAAGGCGAAAAATTATTTCGTATCCCGCTCATCGATGTGGTTGACCAGCAATACATTATTTATAAGGCGGCATGTCAAAATCTGGGCGGTATCCATCCCGATTTTCATGATTAAATTCAATATAAAAGTCTAAACAAAATCATCTAAACGTAAAAAGGACAGCCGATGCTGTCCTTTTTTATTGGTTTGTTAGATTAATGATAGCGTGTATCGACACTGAATTTTTCAGGAAATTTGGCATGAATTTGCGCGTAAAAATCCATGATTTCAGCCATATCTTTTTCATAATCGCCTGTAGGATAAACAATTTTACCCACACCCGTTTTTTTCTGCGCATAGTCCATATAGGCTAAAGCAATCGGCACACCTGCTTGCATAGCAACATGATAAAAACCGGTTTTCCACTTCTCTTGTTTGGCGCGTGTTCCTTCAGGCGTCACTAACATGACTAATTTCGGATGATGCTTAAATAAGTCAGCCATGAGCTCAACCATACTTTGACGTGCTTCACCATCTTGTTTTGGACGACGATTAATACCAATTCCACCCATAGCACGTACAAAAGGCCCAAACGGAAATTTCATATAACTGTCTTTAATCGTGATACGAACATTTACCCCTAAAGCTTTCAGGGCAAGGCGTGCATAAAGTGCATCCCAATTACTGGTATGTGGCGCTGCAATCATGACACATTGGTCAATATTTAAATCCCAATGGTTATCAATTTGCCACCCCATTAAGTTCAGACTTTTTTCCGCTGTTTTTTCAAACACAATTTGCACCGACAGTTTTTTCTATGCCGCAGAGTTTAACAACGCAAAATAATTATAAAAGCCTATATTGTTCAGTTATTCACCAATTAATATATAAATGTCCTTCAGCGTTCACTTTTAGGTAAATCACCAATATTTCACTATTTACGAATTTTTAAAAATCAAATGTCTGTTTTGATGTATTAACCAAACACACAATTGTTAACAACAATAGGCTATTTTTCTTGAGCAATAAAAGCCACGCTTAGCATTATATTGGGTACGTACGGCGTATAAATCTCATGAAAAAACTAATCCTCGCTCTCTGTATGGTCAGTGCAACCTTAACAGCATGTTCAAAAACCAGCAATGAATCTGAAACTGCGACACCATCAGATAATAATGTCATTGCCAATACAGACGCAGCCTCAGAAAGTCCGATTGCCACAGGTGATAACACCGAAAATGCACTTGATTGGGCAGGTGAATATAAAGGGATTCTGCCCTGTCATGATTGCAAAGGGATTGAAACTGAGCTTGAACTCAAACTCGATAAAAGCTATGAGCTTAGCCAAGAGTTTTTAGGTAAGCCTGCAAACACTGAAAATAAAGTGAATGGCCGTTTTAAGTTTTTGCCAGATCAACCCGGGATGATTCAACTTGATGCCCAAGGCGACAATCGGATTTACTTTGTAGGTGAAAACTTTATTGAGCTTCGTGGTGATAAAGGTGAAAAATTGGAAATGCCTGAATTAAATTTACAGCTCTCTAAAAAGCTTGATTAGCGTTTTATTTAACATTTGTAGTCATATATTAGTCATAAAAAATCCCCGCAAAAGCGGGGATTTTTTGTTTAATCCAAATGTATCAACGGGTTAATTATTTTCCGCCAAATACATAAGAAAGACCTACACGACCACCAACTTCGCTACCACCTGCAACACCGATTGCAGCGCTAAGTGAAGTACGGCCATCAGCAAATACGCTTGCAACACCTAGAGCACCAGCAGATTCACCTTCGTAGTGACCAACACCACCAAATACTGCAAATTGACCTGCACCAATGTTAGGAATTTGTTGTTGAGCAGCTAAAGCAATTGCAACACCACGGTAAGCTGTTTTCTCTACGTCATCAACACGTGAATTCAACTGATCTACACGTGAATTTAAGTTAGCTGCAGTAGTGTTGAACTGAGTTAAACGAGCGTCAACTTCAACAATTTTAGTGTCTACTTCAGCAACTTTTGCATCGATTGCTTCTGTAGCACCAGCAACAGCTGTATCAACTGATGATTTGATACCTTCAACAATACTTACACCACCGATTTGATAATCTGCAGCATTGATTACGCCAGTTGTATTAATACCACCTGCTGTAATTTCAGTTTTTTGTGTACCAGTAGCATCAGTTTTTACAACTTCAGTACCATATTTGTTAGAACCGTCGGCATTTTTACCAATTACACCTGAAGCAACATACTGTTCAGTACGAGTACCTTCAATTTCCGCACGATCGCTATAAACTGCATCGATATCCGTGGTATTTGCACCAGCAGTAGTAATACCTGCTTGGATATTTGTTTGTTGCTCTTTATAATTTGATTCGCTATAACGAACTTGCTGACTTGTTACAGTATTATGTACTTTAGAGATGATAAATTCACCAGAAGTATCTTGTGCTGTACCAGTTTTGCTATGAGTACCTGCTGTTGGAGCAGCACCAGTATAAGCGATTAAATCACCTGAAGCTGTTAGCTCATAGAAAGATGATTCTACACCTTTATCATCATTATAAACTTCAACAACAGTTTTACCATTTGTTAAGTCATATTGACGTGTTTTTTGAACAGCTGATTGTGTTGGATTAACAGCAACCTGACTAACAATACTGCCATCAGTCATTAACACACCTTTATTAGCAAGATCTGCCAATGCAATACCATTACCAGTTAACATCGTAACTTTATTGTTATCACGCGCACTAACACCATAGATGTTTTTAGAAGGATCTAATTCACCAGATGCATTTACACCACCAGTATTTGCTAAAATACCTGTTTGTACATAACGCACGTCATTAACCACACCACTATTAGCAGGGAAGCGGCCTTCTACATCCTGAATTGTACCATCTGGTGCAATAATTGTACCATCAACACCACCAGCATTTTCTAAAGTAGCACCTTGATAACCATAAAGAACATGCTCACCATTCAAAACTTTATTTTCAAAGCCAACTACATCTGTAGATGCTGTAGTACCGGCAATTTTACCACCTTTTTCAAGGGTATCTACATCAACAGTACCTTTGTATTCTTTTAGAGTACCATCTGCTTCAACTGTATAGTAACCAGTATAAGCACCCGTTACAGGGTTTTGGAAGCGGTAGATTTCAGTTGTCCCACTTGTATATTTGAACACATCATATTCTACTGGGGTGCCAGGATTAGTTGTGTTTGTTAATTCTTTAGAGCCTAAATCAAAACCAATTAATTCACCATCAAAGTTTGCAATAAAATTAACTTCAGGCAAAAACATATTCGCTTCGTGAACATTCGTACCCGATGCAACGTTCATAGCAGTAGCAATTTCGCCATATACAGGTGCTTGAACTAAACCAGATATTGGTAAATTATCATAATCGTTATCATAAATTGGATTGCCGTTTACTAAATTCTCAGTTACTTGAACTGGGTTAGCTGGTACTACTGCTGCGTTTGCTGTTACTGCTGCGACTGCTAAGCTTGCTGCTAGAAGTGTTTTCTGAAATTTCATACAAATTCCTTCAATTTTTATAAAAAGACTGGTAGACCCTAGGATGATGTTTACCAGCGAAACTTTTACGAATGCGTACTTATCGTCTGGAGAATCCGCAATTCATAGCCAACCGCCCCTGCGGTGCTGTGGCAATAATATACAAAATGAAACATTAATATCAATCAAAATTTGATTTATTTTTAAATAAAAAATACTTAAATTCCTTGTTTTTTCACAAAAATACTATAATTTATTGTTTTTTTTATATTTTTATATAATGCAATTAATACTAAAGAATTATATTTCCTTTAACTTTTACTCTTTAATCAAGCAATATTTGATTTCTCGTAAACACATATCGTTTATCCTTCCTTACAAAAAATTACTCTTATTTATCAATAATTAGACGAAAAATGATTGTTATTCATTTGGCTATTTCCTACAATCAACAATTAAAATTTACCGAACTCTTATCAACATTCTGTTACACTTAAGAGTCCTTAATTATTGTAAGCAGAATCAATGAAATATGAGTAATCTACAAGAAAAGTTAGCTTTTAGTGAACGCTTGAAACAGGCACTAATAGATTCAAATCACCCTATTAGCCCAACTTATTTATCAAAAGAGTTTAATCATAGATATGATGGCACTCCTGTTTCAGTGCAATCGGCAAATAATTGGTTATTAGGTAAAGCGATTCCAAATCAAGATAAACTGGCTATTCTTTCTATTTGGCTCAATGTCACTAGCCAATGGTTACGCTTTGGCGACAATACATTAGGATCATCCAATCTTGAGTCAAATGATCAATCAGAACTTGATTATTTTTTAAAATTTCGGACATTGAATGCAAGTCAAAAACAAATCATTAAAGATCTAATTGACCAATTCATTCAGAGATAGAAGTATCTTTATTCAATAATTTTAAATATTTTTTATTTTCAACTTCGTAATAATTAATTCTCTCTTCATAGTCACGTATTGTCTTATAAAGCATCTGTAACTCTTTTTTACTCACGAGAATTTTTTCACAATTGGGATCGAATACTTTTGAATGTTTATTCATACATTTTATTCGCTTACCGTCTTGATTTATCATTGCTATTCTTATAAAGAACATATTGATAAAATCATAAATTAAAATTTTAAATATTCCAATATATAAATCATACAAATCAATAACAATTTCTTATTCTCAATATAAAAAATAAAAATGATCATATGTTTTACATTAATTTGCTTCATGTTATTCAGATTAACACAAAATTACAACATACATCACAAAAAAAAACCCTGCAAAATGCAGGGTTTTTTATTTGGCAGTAATTAGCTTACATCATACCGCCCATGCCACCCATACCGCCCATATCAGGCATAGCAGGTTTATCTTCTGGGATTTCAGTAATCATACATTCAGTTGTAAGCATTAAGCCCGCAACAGATGCAGCATGCTCAAGCGCAGAACGTGTTACTTTAGCTGGGTCAAGAATACCCATTTCTAACATATCGCCATACTCTGAAGTCGCAGCGTTATAACCGAAGTTACCTTCACCGTTTTTCACAGCATTGATTACAACTGATGGCTCATCACCAGAGTTTGCAACGATTTGACGAAGCGGTGCTTCAATTGCACGACGTAAAATGTTGATACCAACATTTTGGTCATCATTAGCACCAGACACACCTTCAAGTGCTTTTGCAGCACGTACAAGTGCAACACCACCACCTGCTACAACACCTTCTTCAACTGCAGCACGAGTTGCATGAAGTGCATCGTCAACGCGATCTTTCTTCTCTTTCATTTCAACTTCAGTTGCAGCGCCGATTTTGATTACAGCAACACCACCTGCCAATTTAGCAACGCGTTCTTGAAGTTTTTCTTTGTCGTATTCTGAAGTTGATTCTTCAATTTGAGCACGAATTTGAGTTACACGTTCAGCAATTTGCTCTGCAACACCTGCACCATCAACAATTACTGTGTTTTCTTTAGAAACAGTAACTTTATGCGCTGTACCTAAGTGCTCAAGTGTAGTTTGGTCTAAAGACATACCAACCTCTTCAGAAACTACAGTCGCGCCAGTTAAAATCGCGATGTCTTGAAGCATCGCTTTACGACGATCACCAAAACCAGGTGCTTTAACAGCACAAACTTTGATAATGCCACGCATGTTGTTTACAACAAGAGTTGCAAGTGCTTCACCTTCAACATCTTCAGCAATGATAAGAAGCGGTTTACCTGTTTTAGCAACAGCTTCAAGTACAGCAATTAATTCGCGGATGTTGCTGATTTTTTTATCAACAAGAAGAATGTATGGGTTTTCAAGTTCAGCTGTTAGTGTATCTTGCTTGTTTGCAAAGTACGGGCTGATGTAACCACGGTCAAACTGCATACCCTCTACAACATCTAGAGAATCTTCAAAGCCTGAACCCTCTTCAACTGTAATTACACCCTCTTTACCAACTTTTTCCATTGCTTGAGCAATAAGTTTACCAACAGTGGTGTCAGAGTTCGCAGAAATAGAACCTACTTGTTCAATCGCTTTAGAGTCAGATGCAGGTTTTGCAGTCGCTTTAATTTCAGCAACTACAGCTTTAACCGCGATGTCGATACCGCGTTTAAGATCCATTGGGTTCATACCCGCAGTTACTGATTTAATCCCTTCATTAAGGATTGCTTGTGCAAGAACAGTTGCAGTTGTTGTACCGTCACCCGCGATGTCGTTGGTTTTTGAAGACACTTCACGAACTAGCTGAGCGCCCATGTTTTCAAACTTGTCTTTTAACATGATTTCTTTAGCAACAGAAACACCATCTTTAGTGATGTGCGGTGCACCGAAAGAACGGTCGATGACAACGTTACGGCCTTTAGGACCTAAAGTCACTTTTACAGCATCTGCAAGTACATTTACACCCGCGATCATTTTTGAACGCGCTGAATCACCAAATTTTACGTCTTTAGCTGACATGTCTAACTCCGAATCTTTTTAAAATTTTTAACAATTTATGATGAATAAAAGGGTCTAAATGCGTGTACGAAACTTAAGCTTCAAGTACCGCTAAGATGTCAGACTCTTTCATAATAAGAAGCTCTTCGCCTGCTACTTTTACTTTTGTACCGGCATAAGTGCCAAACAATACGTTGTCACCAACTTTAACGTCTAATGCACGTACGCCATTGTCAGTTACTTTGCCATTACCTACAGCGATTACTTCGCCTTGAGCAGGTTGTTCAGCTGCTGAAGTACTTAAAATAAGACCACCAGCAGTTTTAGTTTCCTTTTCAACACGGCGAATCACAACGTTGTCATGCAAAGGACGAATATTGCTCATAGTTAACTCCAGACTAAGTCTATTTACTAGATAAAAGACGATGACATTTTGATTTCCATAAGCCATCGACAAAAAATAATTTAGATGACACTTTTGTGGGGATGGAAAAAAACCCTTCAAGGGCAAAATTTAATTTTTTTCATTTTTTTGTATTTTTTTTCTTCAAAATTTAAATTTAAAGGATTAAAGCTCATCCAAAATATGAGTACTAAGATTTTCTTCGAATATTTTTAACTTTGAATTATAAAAATAATGCTGCACATTCATCTGCTCATCAATGACATTAAAACTGTTGGCAAGGTTATCGTGTAGGCGATATGACGTTGCAGTTCCAGCATGAATATCCCAAACTGGATGCGCAGCACCTAAAGCATAAATCTGATTGAGGTCATAGCTGGCTGGAACATGTAAATGTCCATGCAATAAACCATTTAAACCGTGTTGACTCCACTGTTCGAGTGCTAAACGCCCTTGAACAGGACAATCTTTCACACCATGCGGGTCATTGGGCGGCGTATAAAAAGGTTGATGCGCTATGATTAATTTTACTTTATTGGGCGGCGCATGTTTAAGTAATTCATCGACATGATGTATTTGCTCGAGCGATACATGCCCTCGCGTATGGTAACGACGGCGAATACTATTGATCCCAATTAAATAAAAATGCTCGGTTTCCAGTACATTTTCCATGGCACCAAAAAAAAGTTGATAACGTGCAAAAGGGCTAAAAATACGGTTCCATAAATGATATAGCGGAATATCATGATTCCCCGGCACAACGATATAAGGCAGCTTTAAGCTTTCTAAAAATTGCTTACATGCATAAAACTGACGATAACGCGCACGTTGGGTCAAGTCTCCACTGGCAACCACGGCCTCGATACGCTGTTCACGACAAAATTGCTGAATAGCGCGCATACACTCTGGCTTTTCAGTGCCGAAATGCAGATCAGACAGATGCAGTATCATGTGGCACCCGTATCTTTAAGGCTTGTTTTTGCACTCGAATTTTAAGCGGCGGTTTCATTTCTACAATCTCACCATCCACAGCAACGGTCATTTTTTTTCGTTGGGTATGTATGGTGACTTCATCAGCGGCAAAACTATACACATCTGGTGCATTGTCGATATTGCCACGGATCAATTGCCATAAAATTTTAAATAACGTTTTCTTATCACTTTTTGCGACCACCACACCTGCAACTTTACCTGCCTCTGCATCCTTAGCAATTTGCAAGTTTAAATCGGCCAATTGCAATTGATTATTGCCAAAAAAGATCAAGGGCGTTTTGACTGGATAAATATGATGATCCACTTCTATTTCCAATTTCAGCTCTTTACGATCTCGAATCAGCACATCCAAACCTGAGGTATAAGCATGCAATGGGAAACGCCCAAACTTTTGATTATAAAATTCTCTTTTTTGTATAAATAAAGGATACAAGCCCAAACTGGCATTGTTTAAATAGATATGTTCATTGATTTGCGCCACGTGCACCTGTCGATTATTGCCTGTCGCAATCACCTGTGCCGCTTGAATTAAATCGAGAGGAATATTGAGTACCCGCGCCACATAATTAAATGTGCCCAAAGGTAAGACCCCCATAGGAATATCGGTATGCATCAACTGATGAGCAACAGCATTTAAGGTTCCATCACCACCTGCAGCAACCACAACACCCAAATTATCAGGGTCTTTATGGCGTGCAAATACCTTGCTCATTAAAGTATCAAAACTGGCTTCCTGCCCAAGCTCAAATGACTGTATTTCGAAATTATGATCGGATAATATCCGCACAAGTTCCTCGTAGACTTCATCTTTGTTTGCAGCATGAAATCCTGATTTTTTATTATAGATAATAGATAAAGGCTTGGCTTGTTTAATCACTTTTTATACATCTTGGCCGCTTAGTATTGTATTTTGTCGAATTTAACAGCAAATAATAGCGCCTTTATGTAAAAATCGAATTACCACCATTTATTTAATCAATAATAATTCTCAAATGTCAATTACATGCAACTTTTTGTTTTTATTAAAAATAACTATATAAAATATTGTCCATCACGTTAATAAATAAAGTTAAAATTCACCACATTATATGTTAAGTTATTGTATTTTATCTATATTTAGTATAAATAGCATTAACTACCAAAAAAAATCTACCACTTCTTTAGTCTTATTTTTTTTATGATTTTATGCTTTAATACAGCCACTTTTTTTTCATCTTTTATCTGCATGATGTATCCCATGATGCAGATTATACTTTGTACGGTTAGTACATTTTTGAGATAGGCCTCACCATGACCCAAGTGAACGCACCAGAATTCGTTCGTCACCCTAAGCTCATTGCTTGGGTGGAAGAAATTGCCAAATTAACCAAACCAGCAAAAATCGAATGGTGTGACGGTAGCGCAGAAGAATATCAACGTTATATCGACTTGATGATCGCTAACGGCACTATGCAAGAACTTAACCAAGAAAAACATCCTGGTTCTTACCTTGCTAATTCTGATCCTTCTGACGTTGCTCGTGTTGAAGGTCGTACTTACATCTGTTCTGAAAAACAAGAAGATGCAGGCGCAACAAACAACTGGGAAGCTCCAGCTGAAATGCGTGCTCGTCTGAATGGTTTATTTGACGGTTCAATGAAAGGCCGTACTTTATACGTAGTTCCTTTCTCTATGGGTCCTTTAGGTTCTCATATTGCTCACATCGGTATCGAACTTACTGATTCTCCTTACGTTGCTGTAAGCATGTCTAAAATGGCTCGTATGGGTAAAGCTGTTTATGACGTACTTGGTACTGACGGTGACTTCATTCCTTGCGTACACACTGTTGGTGCTCCGCTTGAAGAAGGTCAAAAAGACGTTGCTTGGCCTTGCAACCCTGAAAAATACATCGTTCATTATCCAGAAACTCGTGAAATCTGGTCTTACGGTTCTGGTTACGGCGGTAACGCATTGTTGGGTAAAAAATGCCTAGCTTTACGTATTGCATCTTCTATGGGTCGTCAACAAGGCTGGTTAGCTGAACATATGCTCATCCTTGGCGTGACTAACCCACAAGGCGAAAAACACTACATCGCAGCTGCATTCCCTTCTGCTTGTGGTAAAACAAACTTCGCGATGTTGATTCCACCAGCGGGTTACGAAGGTTGGAAAATTGAAACTGTAGGTGACGATATTGCTTGGATCAAACCAGGTGAAGATGGTCGTTTATATGCAATCAACCCTGAAGCTGGTTTCTTCGGTGTAGCACCTGGTACAAATACCAAGACTAACCCGAACTGTATGGCGACTCTTCATAAAGACGTAATCTATACCAACGTTGCTGTAACTGACGAAGGTGAAGTATGGTGGGAAGGTCTGACTAAAGAAGCGCCTGCTAACTTGACTAACTGGAAAGGTCAACCACACACCGGCGAAGAAAAAGCAGCTCATCCAAATGCTCGTTTCACTGTTTCAGCTGGTCAATGTCCTTCTATTGATGCTGACTGGGAAAATCCAGCAGGTGTTCCAATTTCTGCGTTCATCTTCGGTGGTCGTCGTGCAGACACAGTGCCTCTAATTTCAGAAGCATTTGACTGGGTTGACGGTGTTTACAAAGCTGCAACTATGGGCTCTGAAACAACTGCTGCTGCTGTTGGTCAACAAGGTATCGTTCGTCGTGACCCATTCGCAATGCTTCCATTTGCGGGTTACAACATGGCTGACTACTTCTCTCACTGGTTAGAACTTGGTGAAGAAGTTGCTGCTAAAGCTAAAGCTGCTGGCAATAAACTTCCTGGTATCTACAACGTGAACTGGTTCCGTCGTGATGCTGAAGGTAACTTTGTATGGCCTGGTTTCGGTCAAAACATGCGTGTTCTTGAGTGGATCATTGACCGTTGTGAAGGTCGTGCAGACGCTGTTGAAACACCTATCGGCCTTGTTCCAACATACGAACAATTGAACTGGACTGGTTCAGACTTCACTAAAGAGCAATTCGAGCTTGTAACTTCTCAAGATAAAGATCAATGGATCAAAGAACTTGAAAGCCACACTGAATTGTTCAACAAACTTGGTGATCGCTTACCAAAAGCACTTAAAGTACGTCAAGACGAACTTTTAGAAGCTGTAAAAAAATCTGCTTAATCGGCCTTTAATTTCCCTCCTTTAAAAGAGGGATTAAGAAAGATTTAAAAGACCGCCTTGCGCGGTCTTTTTTATATCAACTAAGCCACATCTTGAGCTTTTTGCTTTATACGTATTGCCATTAAGTACTCGTCCAAAACATCAACTTCAGATGCACTGAATTGCAAATATAAGTTTGTGCGTCTTTGCAAAATATCTTCAGAGCTTCTCGCCCACTCATTCTCAACCAAATAATCTACTTCTTGAGCATACAAGCCATGCCCGAAGTTTTGCCCAAGCTCATCAATCGAAGTTAAATGATTCAGCAAAATCCAGACACGTGTTCCATAAGCATGCGCCCAACGACTTGCTAGACTGCTTGAAACCCCTCGCACTTTTTGTTGGATTTCAACTATCAACTGCTCTATGGATTCTAAATTTTCCGCACCGGGCAATGTTGCATCAGCAGTCCACGGTTTGGATCGATGATGAAAAACCGTTTTAAGCTGATCTAATGCCGCTTCTGCAAGTTTTCGGTAAGTGGTGAGCTTGCCACCAAAGATTGAAAGTAATGCTGCACCTTCTACATCGGTCAATGCTAAGGTGTAATCTCGCGTGACTGCAGCTGGATTATCTGACTCATCATCACACAGCGGACGCACACCTGAATAAGTTGAAATGATGTCCGTTTGCGTCAATTGAGTTTTAAAGTGATCATTTGACACATCAAGCAAGTAATCGATTTCTTCTTGGCTTATCTTTACTCGATTTGGGTCTGCTTGATATTCACGATCTGTCGTGCCGATCAGGGTATATTGTTCTAAATAAGGAATCGCAAAGACAATGCGGTGATCATCATTTTGCATAATAAAAGCTTTATCACCTTCAAAGAGCTTTGCAACGATGATATGGCTACCTTGTATTAAGCGTATACCATAAGGTGACTCTTGCTTTAACCCCTGTTTTATAAAGTCAGCGACCCAAGGACCTGCCGCATTCACCAATACTTTAGCCTGCACATTTTGCAAACCCTTGGCATTTTTTAAACACACTTGCCAAATGCCAGCTTTACTGTATGCATTTAAACATTCTGTTCGAGTCAGAACCTGTGCACCATATTCCCGTGCTTGTATCGCATTGAGTACAACCAAGCGTGCATCATCCACAGCGCAGTCGGAATATTCAAACCCTCGAGTAAATCTGGGTGCTAAAGGACTAACTTCCACATCAAATTCAATTCCATTGGAGCCAGCAAGCTGTTCACGTTTACCCAAATAATCATAAAAGAATAATCCAGTCCGAATTAGCCAAGCCGGACGTAAGTGCGGTTCATGTGGCATGATAAAACGCATCGGTCGAATAATATGAGGGGCTTTTTTAAGCAGAACTTCGCGTTCTGCCAGTGCTTCACGTACCAAACGAAATTCTTTATGTTCCAAATAGCGCAGACCACCATGAATTAATTTGCTACTTGCAGATGAAGTATGGCTCGCGAGATCGTCTTTTTCACAGAGCAAAACACTTAAACCCCGCCCCGCTGCATCACAGGCAATACCAACACCATTGATTCCACCACCAATGACCACCATGTCATATATTAATTGTTGTTGTGTATTCATCGCTCCCTCCCGCTATGTCTTTTTATTCAACAATGCTTCGTTTTCTTTGCTTTATTATTTTTCTCATTGATCATGCTTTTTTGATCAAGTACCTATTTTGATCAAGATATCTGTACGCTGAGTTTTTTATATCCTTCAATAAATGAGAAGTTATATTTTAAATGTACGTTTAAAAGCTTGCTGGCTCAAGCATGAAATCAATCATTTTAAAGTCAGAACCTATATTCAAAGCAAACATAATTACAAGCAGTTGATTTGTATTTTTTTTTCAACCTAATCTTTTTTAAAATTTTATTTCAAGCTTTTATATATTGCATGTTCAGCTGCAGAAGCCTTCAGTTTTGATGTACCCCGTTTATGCACTTACAGATACCATCTTTGGTGGTACTGCAGAATTTTTTGCCCTAAGTTTCAAAGAAGCTGGCTATGAGACATGGTTCTTCATCTATGTAACCATCATGATTTTTATTTCATTATTGGTCTACGTCTTTATGAAAGACACCAAACACCATTCCAAAATTCAAGAGCATTAATTCTACCCAATTAAGCCTCGGAGTTATTAATCATACTGATTAATAACAGAATATATTTCAAAGCAAAGCCTCAATTGATGAGGCTTTGCTGTTTTCACTTAGTCGTGAAAAATCTATCTGGTCAAAAAATTCGCATCTTATAGACTAAAGTCGCATGATTTTCTGCGACAACAGGAGTATAAATTAAATAAATATAGTTCCATCTCCCATTTCGACAAAATATATTGATTTAAACTTTTCCCAAAGAGTTTAAATGGATATGTTTTGCATTCATTCCTTGGAGAATGATGTGTCAAACTCATCTGAGCCAGTTGTTCCTGAACAATTGGATAGAAAAACTCGTGTCAAATCTATCCTCGGCGGATCTGCCGGCAACCTCGTTGAATGGTACGACTGGTATGTCTACGCTGCCTTTACCCTTTACTTTGCACCGCAATTTTTCCCTGACGGTGACAATACTGTAAAACTCTTACAAGCAGCTGCAGTCTTTGCACTCGGTTTCTTAATGCGTCCAATCGGCGCATGGGTCATGGGTATTTATGCGGACCGTAAAGGTCGTAAAGCAGGTTTGACGCTGTCTGTATCGTTGATGTGTGTCGGCTCACTGATGATCGCATGTGCACCAACCTACGATTCTGTAGGGATGCTCGCACCCGCTATTCTACTTTTAGCGCGTTTACTCCAAGGCTTAAGTGTCGGCGGTGAATATGGCTCTAGTGCGACCTATTTGACTGAAATGGCAGGTAAAAACCATCGTGGTTTCTTCTCAAGTTTCCAATATGTCACACTGATTTCAGGTCAGCTATTGGCACTTTGCGTTTTAATTATCTTGCAACGCAATTTCTCAGAACAAGCTTTAACTGAATGGGGCTGGCGTGTTCCCTTCTTTATCGGTGCTTTGCTCGCTATTGTGGTGTTCTGGATTCGTCGCGGTTTAGTTGAAACTCAATCCTCTAAAGAAGCTCAAGAACAAGCTAAAAATGGTGGTCCAAAATCAGGTGCTTTAGCGTTATTTACCAAATACCCTAAACAAGCCTTCACGGTGATCATGTTGACTGCCGGTGGTACTTTAGCGTTCAACACTTTTACCACATATTTACAAAAATATTTGGTCAACACGTCTGGCTTTGAAAAAACCACAGCAACTGAAATTACCACTGCTGCAATTTTCATTTTCATGCTTTTACAACCTGCTGTCGGTGCGCTTTCAGACAAAATTGGTCGTAAGCCAATTATGATCGCCTTTGGTGTGCTTGGTGTGCTGTTTACCATTCCTATTTTCAATGGTATCGGTTCAACTACCAGCCCAACCACAGCATTTATGCTTTGCATGAGCGGTATGGTAATTGTAACTGGTTATACTGCGATTAATGCCGTAGTAAAAGCAGAGTTGTTCCCTGCACACATCCGTGCCCTAGGTGTTGCATTGCCTTATGCCATTGCAAATACACTCTTTGGTGGTACCGCAGAACTTGTAGCTTTGAGCTTCAAAAATGCAGGCCATGAAAACTACTTCTTCTACTACATTACATTCATGATTGGTTTATCTTTAATTACCTATGTCTTCATGAAAGATACTAAAAAACATAGCATGATCACTGACGATTAATTCGCTCAGCCCTGCTATTCCACTTAAGCTCATCAAAGCCTATTTTGATGAGCTTTTTTTATATCAATTTCCATCTACTCATCGTTTCGGCTGCATCAAAGATTTAATCAAACTTCTTTGGCTTTCTTTGTTTTCGCCATCGAGTCGACAGACGGACTATGGCATACTGAGCATACAAATACACACGGCGAATGAATGATGAAAAATATTTACAAAGTTTTAAGTTTGGGTATTGTTGCAATGTCGATGGCTGCTTGCCAAAGCACTCCACGTGCTTTTAATGGTCAAACGGGCTTTCAAATAGAGTCCAAATCTGCAGATAGCGCAACACTTGCATATACTTTAGCGGGTCGCCAAAACCAACAACTGGATGCCAATAAATTACAACGTGCTTGCCAAAAAGTATTAAATACGCAAAAGACCTATAAATTACAAATCTTAAGCGTGAACGAAATTGCAAATCCTGCTTTGGAAAATACCCAGTACGGCCGTCAAATTGGTAATACACGTGCGAACTTCGGTCTATCAAATACTCCTGATCTACGTAACTCTGAAAACTTAGGTGCACGTGATGCACTCGATGCTCGCCCTGCAACCTTACGTGTGGTTCGCTATACCTGTTCTTAATAAAATATGTTATTCAAAAGACAAAAAAAGACGCTTTGAGCGTCTTTTTTTATGAGTTCAATAATTATAGCGTTTTATAAAAACTCACATTTCGAAACTCAGGTGATTCATCCAAATCAGGCCATGTCGTCGCGCTTCGTTCATCGAGTTTTTCATATTTAGGATGACTAAAGTTTTTCACACGACTGTCTGCCACCCACACTTCTGGAGCAAACTTTAAAAATTCATCCAAAAAGAAACGGTTGCATTGGTCATATAGCACGTCGGCAGCCAATAAAATATCGACTTGTTCGGCTTTATACAGATCGTCCAAATATTCGAGCTCGACATTATTCAGCTCTGCATTGGCACGGCAGGCATCTAGGCTCACTTGGTCGATGTCACAGCAGATCACGCGTTTCGCCCCTGCCATTTTCGCGGCAATCGCCACCACGCCTGAACCTGCACCAAAGTCCAACACCACTTTATCTTTGACATGATGCGGCTCTGCCAACAACCACTGCGCCATTGCAAGCCCTGAAGCCCAACAAAAGATCCAATACGGCGTATCATTCCATATACGACGAATGACTTCATCATCCAATTTATCGGTTGGAAATACCGGTGGGATCAACCATAAAGAAATGGGGGTTTCAGGCAACTGTTGTGCATGTAATTCACAATGCGGAATGACTTCATGCAGTGCTTTCAGTAAATGTTCAGGGGCTTTGGGGAATTGGAAAGTACAGCTCATATTAAGCCTTGGAGATGATTTTATTTGAATTTATAAACGTATTAGATATGCGACATCGTCATCTGCTGCTGTGCGAGACAGACCTTAATCGAATGAACACTGTTTCTGCGATACCATTAATCAAAAGACTGATTCTGTCGAGTTCAGCAGATGACAAATGGTTTTGGTTACTTTTGCCGAAACAAAAGTAACATACGAGCTTCTTACATTTTAGTCACAACGGTAAGACTCCGTTGTGACTTTAATATCTTTTTATTAAAAGATTAACCCAACGCTTTTTCAGCAGCTTCAACAGTTTGACGAATCAACGTTGTAATGGTCATAGGACCTACACCACCGGGTACTGGTGTATAAGCAGAAGCAATTTCTTCGATACCCACCAATTGGATATCACCTACACCGCCGCCATCACGTGGATGAAAGCCAGCATCAACAACCACTGCACCTGGTTTGATCCAATCTTTTTGAATCAATTCAGCTTTACCTACCGCACCTACAATAATGTCAGCTTGTTTAACAAAGTCAGCTAAGTTTTGAGTACGTGAGTGGCAAGTGGTCACTGTTGCATTCGCTTCAAGTAGCATCGCAGACATTGGTTTACCCAAAATTGCAGAACGACCCACAACAACCGCGTGTTTCCCTGCGATTTCAATATTGTTTTCTTTTAGAATGGTCATGATACCTGCAGGAGTCGCAGAACCATATGCTGCTTCACCCATTGCCATACGACCAAAACCTAAGCAAGTTACGCCATCTACGTCTTTTTCAAGAGAGATCGCATCGAAACATGCACGCTCATCAATTTGAGCAGGTACTGGGTGTTGTAACAAAATACCGTGAACATCTGGGTTTGCATTTAATTTTTCAATTTCAGCAAGTAATTGTTCAGTTGTGGTTTCTTTAGGAAGCTCAACTTTTAATGAATCCATACCAACACGGCGGCAAGCATTCCCTTTCATACGTACATAAGTTGCAGATGCACCATCGTCACCTACCAAAATAGTCGCAAGAATTGGGGTACGACCAGTTTTCTCTTTTAGCGCTTCTACGCGAGTCAACAAGTCAGCTTCAATTTTCTTCGCCAATGCACGACCATCTAAAACTAATGCCACGGCACTTCTCCAAGTGATGATATGAATCAATTTTGCACATAATACATGATTATTTTAAATTTTTTACCTTGTGTGCTGCTTTTATGCTCATACAGATGAATCTGCTATTGTTTTTTTTTCAGAGCTTGCTAATATACGCATCAACAAGACATGGCGGGGTGGCAGAGTGGTCATGCAGCGGACTGCAACTCCGTGTACGCCGGTTCGATTCCGACCTCCGCCTCCAATCTTGTTAAGCCCGAGTGGTGAAATCGGTAGACACAGGGGATTTAAAATCCCCCGCCCACAAAGCGTGCCAGTTCGAGTCTGGCCTCGGGCACCATTCTTCTACTACTGAAGATGGTGTAATAAAGAACCCAGCGATAAGCTGGTTTTTTATGCCTAAAATTTAACACACCAATAAAAAAAGAGGGACATTGCCCTCTTTAATTATTTTAAAACACCCTGCAAATACATCGCGTTTTAAAAATAATCCTTTAGATCACTTCAACCACAATCTTGCCCACATGCTCGCCTGTATCCATGGCTGCATGTGCTTCTTGAATTTGATCAAACTTAAATGTTTTGTAAATCATTGGCAGGCATTCACCTTTAGACCATAACGGAACAACATTTTCCCGAATGCCTTTGGCAATCTCTGCCTTTTCTTCAGTATTACGCGCACGCATGGTTGAGCCTGTAATCGTCAAACGCTTCATCATGATTTGACCCAGTTTTACTTCTTTGGCTTTTGCACCGCCTAAAAATGCGATATAGACCAAACGACCATCACGACGTAATAGATTGAGGTTCTGCGCCAAATACGGTGCGCCAACGATATCTAAAATAACATCTACACCTTGCTCATTGGTCGCTTCATTAATCACTTGCTCAAAGTCTTGAGTCTTGTAGTTAATCGCATGCGTGATATCAGAGATCGCTGCCACTTTTTCATCTGAACCGACTGTTGCAAAGGTTTTCATGCCTAAGGCATTACACAGCATGATTGCCGTGGTTCCAATACCACTGGTTCCACCATGTATCAGCACCGTTTCACCTGCTTTGGCTTTGCCCATTTGGAATACATTGGCCCATACGGTAAAGAATGTTTCAGGAATCGCTGCTGCTTGAGTAAAGCTTACACCTTCAGGAATACGAATGGTTTGGCTTTCAGGCACCACGCAATATTCTGCATAACCGCCGCCATTGGTCAGACCGCAGACTTTATCACCCACCTTAAACAAAGTGACATCAGTACCTACAGCAACCACTTCGCCTGCAACCTCTAAACCCGGTACTGGCGTCACCCCTTTCGGCATTGGGTATAAGCCTTGACGCTGCAAAATATCCGGACGGTTGATGCCAAAGGCATGCACTTTTACCAACACTTCATCCGCTTTCGCTTCTGGGATGGCAACACTTTCATAGGCCAGTTTATCGACACCGCCCGGTTCAGTAATAATGACCTGCTGCATGCTTTGCTGTGACATTGTTTTTCCTTTTCAATTATTGACTATTCATCTATCTCTGCACTATTTGAACATAGAAATGCCGCTGAATGAATAAACATGGACTTATGTATAATCTGTACTGTATTTCGTAAATGAATAATAGGCCGAGCATGTCTCAGATCGTTGAATACAATGAAGATAACGCCAGCGACTATGAATGGTTTGATGGTTTTGCCGTGATTCGTTTCTATGCAGACTGGTGCGCGCCCTGTATGCAGAACTTCCCTGTATTTGAGCAGTGCGCAAAGCAAATGTCCGCGCAGCATACACAGCTCAAATTTGGCAAGGTAAATATTGATTCCTCACCGATACTAACCTTGCGTTATAAGGTTTATGGACTGCCTTCAACCTTGCTGTTTTATCGCGGACAAGTGATTCAACGTATTGCAGGTGTCAAATTACTCTCTGAATTAACAACCATCATTCAAAGCGCTATGCGGACACACTCAGACAATGACTAAGCAAATTTCCTAACTGTTATTTGGAAGTCGGTTCATTCGGTAGGCGTACAAACTTCATTAATGTATTACGCACCAAAGGCAAGACCACCAAAATGAGCGGAAAGGCCATCATCCACGATAGGCTCCATGCGCGCAGCCAAATGCCAAGAAAGCCTTCAACTAAGCCTTTATTCATCAGCATATTAAAGCAGGAAATTGAACCGCTCATAATGCCGGACAAGATTAAGGGCATCAGCCAAGTCATGTGTTTGGGATGAAATTTTGGGAGTTGATTCATCTGTAAATACCTATTATTCGTCGCGGGCTGCGTTCTGGGCTTTTACGGTTTGTTTCAGTGTTTTCATAAACTGGCCGAAATGCGGCATGAAATCTTTAAATAAAGGATGGTCTTTATTTTCCAACAAGGTTTCACCAAACAGTTTCAGACCCACAGCAAAGGCTTTGGTTTTTTCATCATCTAACAATTGCGCTTTGGTCAAATGCTCTAGCACCTTAAACATGTCATCATGGTTGTAAGCATTAAACTGCAAGGCTTCTGTATAGGTCGATGGATTGCCCTGCGCATCGGCAATGTGTTTGAGCGTTATTTCATATTGATGCTGTTTCATTGTGTCACCTCCATACGGCTGATTTCGACGGCCGCCTGATCGATTTTTTCTGCAATGGCATACACCTGTTCAGGTGTCAGTTCACAGTGCTGAATTTTGATGCGCAGTGATGCTTTTAAGTTTTCCATCGCACGTTTGATGTCGACGTATTGTTCATTGTTATGAATCTGCTTACGGGTATCAAAACGACACAGAATTTTCTCTACTGTGGCTTTTTCTGCCTCTAAATGCACTAAGCCTGACTGTGTGACGCTGTATTGTTTACGGTCTTCGGCATTTAGTTCTGCATGGATGTATTGCTGTTCTTCTAGGTAATTCAGCGTTGGGTAAATTGTCCCTGTGCTTGGACTGTAACCGCCGCCTACGATTGCGCCGACATCTTTAATAATATCGTAGCTGAACTTAGGCGCTTGGGAGATGAGATGCAGTACCAATAGTTTCATGTGCCCTGCTTCAAACAGGCGTTTGCGGGTTTTGACTGGACTATCGCTACTGTCGAGAAGGTCTGAATTTGACATCGCAAAGATACACCTTAAGATTAATTAAGATATATCTTATCAGTTTGAGATTTTAAGTTCAATATTACGAAACTACTGGCTCTCTTTCTACATACTGTGCTTTTATCAAATGAATGAATCCTAAAAATGTTAAAAAGTTCCTAGAATCCGCAAAATAGTTTGGATATGCCTGCTTTATACCATCCACAGCATTACTCGATACCAACGCAACAATCCAATTACTTCCTTCCTGTATTGTGGATTCTAATAATGTGTAATACTCAGAAGCTTTTTCTGCTTCCTCCTTTTTAAAGTAATCACATTGAATACTTTTAGTATTTGTATTTAATCTAACTAATATATATCCATCAGGACAATTTTCTAACCGTTCTGATTGGTCCATAATATTGATAGATCTAGCAAAAGAATTAAGGAGTTGTGGTACCTGTAGTTTTTTTGATATGTATTTAATTTCTGCAACTTCTCGCAATAGTTTTTCATCTTTAAAAACATATAAAATATATTCCCTCATTAAATCTTTTTCATTTTTGATTCCATATCCTGGTAAGGACTCAATAATTGCTAACTGATTTGAAACTAACATAAAAAATCTTTGCCAGGACATACGCCCTTGATTAGTTTTCAGGTTTTGCTTAGTAAATAAATCAACAATTTCTAATGTCGTTGCCCAAGTATGTTGCATCTGCGTTCTGAGTTGTAATTCTATATTTCTATTTTCTTTTTCGTCATTTAAAAACTTTCCAACTAAATGAACACCCCTATAACCGTCAGGCTTAGGATTTTTTAAATAATCTTTTTTCCTTAACTTATTTTCATTGTTATAAAATCTCTTATCACTTTGAATTTGCTTCAATATTTTTTGCAATTTTTTAGAACTAGAAACAACTACACGAACTCCCCCAATGTCCTGCATATTTTTAAGCATCATATTATCAAAACGAGATAATTTTTTGATTATGGAATTACTACGCTTCAACCTTTTTGCCAAGAATGCAGATTTATCAAATTTTACTGTCGCCTCTTTCAATAAAACTTCCGCACTATTCATTGAACTTTCGTGGCTATACCGCCAATATGTCAAAACATCCATCGTTGCCCTAAATAGTATCGGGTTTTCTTTAAGCAATGGATTCTGTAGATCATTTCCCGCCTGAGTAATTCTTTTACCTGTATATTTCATATTAATTAGTGATCAATTTTTTAGCATGTTATCAAAAAATCTGTAACTCATTAATATTTTTTATTTTTGCTATCCTCTACCTTTATATTCTCTCACCATCCGATCACTCACATCTTCAGGATAACAAAGTGGCGCATATCCACCTGCGCGATTATATGCACTGCGCTTACCACACCGACTACCATTACTTGCAGTATTGTAAGGACAAGGACAATTACCAGGATAATTCTCAATTGATTGCTGAATAATCTTCTGCTTAATTTTTTCAGTACTTTGACTACTCTGTTTTGCATCAACACTAAAAGTTAATACACATAACCCCATTAAAAATAATATTTTTTTCATAAACACCCCTCTATAAGAGCATTTTATAGAGAAAACATTTATGTGAATCATCACACATAATCCAAGTGTTTTATTTATCAGCAATTAAATTCAAGACAATAAAAAAACCCGCCATTAGGCGGATCTTTTTTAAATCAACTCAATCTATTACAGACGAACCAACTCAACAATTTTCTCAGCAACTTCTTCAGCAGTCTCAACTGTGTAAGTTACGTCAGTGCCTTCAGCAGCATCAGTAATCACAACCACACCAGTTTCACGAACTAGAGCAACTTGCTCCGCGCTTAAACCAGTTTTCGCAATCGCAACCACACCTTGTTGAATCAACAAGCTTTCAATCGCTTGCGCATTTTCAAGGGCTTTTGCAGTCACAGTTACCGCAGCAGGTTTTTGACCTAAACGTGCAGCACGCGCTTCAGCAGTTAAAGGCTCGTTGTGTGCAGTCCATTCAACCGCAGATTCAACCATACCCGCACCAACAGTCACGTTGCTTAAACGGTCAATAAAGATGAATGAACCTGTGTAACGACTGTCTTGGTAACGGTCAAATACCACTGGCGCATCAAACTCAATCGTTACATCTGCAATCGCATTCAATTCAAGCTGTTCAACTTCCGTTTTTTCCAGTGTGTTCACATTGGTACGATAGTTAATTTTCGCAACTTTCGCAGGAATAGTTTGTGTACCAAACTTCACGTTATACAGCTTGCCAACTACTAAAGGCGCATCTGTCATCCATACCACAGAGGCACGTGCAGAACGTGAAATTAACGGCTGTTCGCCCGCTTTTACCAACACGTTACCACGTGAAATATCAATTTCATCGTTCAGTGTTAAAGTTACCGCTTGACCTGCAACAGCATGGTCTAAGTTACCGTCAAAAGTCACGATTTCTTTAACAGTCGAAGACTTACCAGATGGTAATGCAGTAATGGTATCGCCAACTTTTACTTCACCAAGTGCAATCGTACCGCAGAAGCCACGGAAATCGAGGTTCGGACGGTTGACATATTGAACAGGAAAACGGAATTCGTGCTTGCTCGTATCATGCGAAATTTCAACAGTTTCCAAAGTCTCCATTAAAGTCTGACCTTTGTACCACGGCGTATTTGGCGATTTGTTTACAACGTTATCACCATTCAACGCAGAAATAGGCGTGAAGATAATGTTCGCAGGTTTACGGTCGCCCAATTGGTTTACGAACTCGTTGTACTCCGCTTGAATTTCATTGAAGCGCGCTTCAGAGAATTCAACCAAGTCCATTTTGTTCACTGCAACCACGATATTACGAATACCCAAAAGACTCGCAATAAATGAGTGACGACGAGTCTGGGTTTGAACGCCATAACGCGCATCAATCAAGATGATCGCTAAATCCGCAGTAGACGCACCCGTTGCCATGTTACGTGTGTACTGCTCATGCCCCGGGGTGTCAGCAATAATGAACTTACGTTTTTCAGTAGAGAAATAACGGTAAGCCACGTCAATGGTAATACCTTGTTCACGCTCTGCTTGTAGACCATCGACAAGTAAAGCCAAGTCAGGCGCATCACCCGTTGTACCTACTTTTTTAGAGTCACGAGTCACCGCTTGCAATTGATCTTCATAAATCAATTTTGAATCGTAAAGCAAACGGCCGATTAAAGTCGATTTACCGTCATCTACGTTACCGCAAGTCAGGAAACGTAGAAGGTCTTTATTTTCGTGTTGTTTTAAATACGCCAAGATGTCTTGGCTAATTAAATCTGATTGATGAGACATTGCTCAAAGCTCCACATATTCTTTTGAAATCGGTTTCTGAATCTTTTTAATCCCTCTAAATCTCCCTTTAAGAAAGGGAGACTTTGCTCCGTTCTTTCTCGGGAGTTCCCCCTCTTTAGTAAAGAGGGGGAGCAGCACTGCTGCGCAAGGGGAGAGATTTTTAGAAGTAACCTTCCTGCTTTTTCTTTTCCATCGAACCTGCTTCGTCATGGTCGATCATACGACCTTGACGTTCAGATGTGGTGGCTAAAAGCATCTCTTGGATAATTTCCGGTAAAGTTGTTGCAGTTGATTCAACCGCACCTGTAAGTGGGTAACAACCTAAAGTACGGAAACGCACCGATTTCATTTGTGGCACTTCACCTTCGTTCAAACGCATACGCTCATCATCAACCATGATCAGAGTACCGTTACGCTCAACCACTGGACGTTCAGCAGCCAAATACAAAGGAACCAATTTAATATTTTCAAGGTAGATGTATTGCCAAATATCCAACTCAGTCCAGTTAGACAATGGGAACACACGAATACTTTCACCTTTGTTCACTTTACCGTTGTAAAGATTCCAAAGTTCAGGACGTTGGTTTTTAGGGTCCCAACGGTGTTTAGTATCACGGAATGAGTAAACACGCTCTTTAGCACGAGATTTCTCTTCGTCACGGCGCGCACCACCGAAAGCCGCATCAAACTGATATTTATCAAGTGCTTGTTTTAAGCCTTGAGTTTTCATGATATCAGTATATTTTGAGCTCCCGTAATCGAACGGATTCACGCCTGCATCTTTACCTTCTTTGTTTTGATGCACGATCAAATCAAAGCCATGCTCTTTTGCCATGTTGTCACGGAAAGTAATCATGTCTTTAAATTTCCAACCCGTGTCTACATGCAGTAGTGGGAATGGAAGTTTGGCAGGATAGAATGCTTTTAAAGCAAGATGCAGCATGACCGCTGAATCTTTACCGATTGAATACAGCATGACTGGGTTTTCGAACTCAGCAGCAACTTCACGGATAATATGAATACTCTCAGCTTCAAGCTGTTTAAGATGAGTAAGTCTTTCCTCATTTAATGACATGGACAACACCAGCTTAGAATATGTGTACTTATTACACTTTTAAAGATATATATACATTATAGTGATTAAGCTTTCATAACGATTGCTTGTTTTGTGATATTGATATTCTTATTCGTCATATACAAATTGTCTGATACTGCTTATCAATTTTAATTAATTTAATACGATAGACTTATCAATTTCATTATTATTCTAGTCCGAGATCCCTAAGTTTACGCAATTTTTTATCAATTAACTAATCGCTAAATCCTCTAAACAATCGGTATTCAAACTCGCTCAAATTACCTAAAGTAGCTATATCACTCTCCAATAGTTATTGATATGCCATATAGTCACTATACGCTTGAAACCTTAAAGTCGCTGATTGAAGCAGCAGGTCTTGCTGGCTATATTTATCAGCATTCTTCACACATGCTTGTGCTCCAAGAAGCCTTAAATGATGACGGCAGCCCGCTGAATAACTTTATCCAACATGAGCTGAGTGCTGACCAAATTGGCCTTCAGTTCGGCCTACGACTTTTGGACAATAAACTCGAATTTTTGATTGGGGTGACTCACAGTAACCAAGATCGCGGCTACGAAATTGGCGCTGGCAATTTAAAGGCCGATCAACGCGCATTTAATCTGCTCTATGCTTTTTATAATTTTCCCAAAGCATTTCACTTAATCCATTTCCCGCTCGCAGCCAATAGCACCCAGTTAGAAGAAGAGATCGAAAAGCAATTGTTTCAACTTGAAAGCATGGACTTTTTAGACACTGCGATTAAAACCAATCCGATGGGCGAACAAGTGAAATGGATGAAAACCTTTATTGTTCAAGCGGCTTTAGATATGAAAGTACGCATTCAAACTTCATTGTTATAAAAACGGTTAAAGCCACCTTAAAATAGCTCTATTGAACACCAGTTCAAATCTCCATATGACATCGAAAGTCACGGTAAAACTCTCAGCACTGCCGTGACGGTTATAAATTTACATTTCCTAACATTGTTTTCTGTGCCTTTTAACAAGCCATTTCTCTCCGTTAAGCACGACCACTTATATATCTGCAATTAGACTGAAAATTTGATTGATCCCAATGACTTAAATCTTAAATGGGTAAAGCAGAAATACTATTAACTTTAGATTTAGATAATCCTGACTTAATTGATCACCTATTTTTAAAGAAAAACTTAGTAATAGCTCACATAAAAGCCGACTTTTTGTTAATCTGATCTGTAATTTTTTTACACAATTTCGACAGATAATGTTATTTTATTTACTGAAAAAAATTCGGCCAGAATTATTTTTTTTTGATTTTTTATAAGCATAAATATAGAGATAAATATAATGTGGGAATTGTTTACTCACCCGTCTAATATCGTGTTTAGCATCAGTCTCTGCTTAATGTTCTTGTTTGGACTTTTTGAGATTGTGTTAACAATTTTAGGGGGTGGTTCTCAAGGCTTCTTAGATCAATTCCTACCTGAGGATGTTGGTCATAATGCAGAGCTAGGTGTAGATGCCGATGCAGGTATCGTGACACGTGTGCTCGATTGGTTGTATTTAGGTCGTATTCCGCTGTTTGTATGGCTCATCATTTTCTTATGTGTCTATAGTTTATTGGGCTTTACTATTCAAGCCGTCGTTAACCAAATGACCAGTATGATGTTCAGTGCATGGATTATTGCACCTGCATGTATTTTTCTGTGCATGCCCTTCGTACGTTTTAGCGCAATGCTTATTGCCCGTATTTTACCGCAAGATGAAACAACCGCTATTTATAGTGATGAATTGATCGGTAGAACGGCCACGATCATTTTGGGTAATGCACGACCGCAGTCCCCTGCTCAAGCCAAAGTCAAAGATCAACACGGATTGACCCATTATATTTTGGTTGAACCAGAACAAGATGAAATTTTCAGCCAAGGTCAATCAGTGGTTTTAACCCAAAAAACAAATGTAGGCTTTCAAGCCACCATGCTCTAAATTTTTAATGAATTGATGCTCGATCAGTTCTTTTAACACCATATAAATACATTTAACGCGTCATACGTTCAGCAAATCTCGAAGTCATGATGAGTCAACAAAATACTGATTTTTAAACCAAACTTGTTAGCACTTTAGAGGGTTAACTTGAACTACAACAAAAGAGATAAACGTCCATGTTAGACATTATTCCAAGCGGTATCCTTGTTTCAGTCGGGATAATTTTTGCCGCACTTATTTTTATTGGTTTTATTATTGCTCGACTTTATCGTCGCTCAAGTAAAGAGATTTCATTTGTGCGTACAGGCTTCGGCGGTGAAAAAGTGATTTTAGGTGGCGGTGCCATTGTGCTTCCGGTGCTGCATGAAATTATTCCAGTCAATATGAACACCCTACGTCTTGAAGTACGCCGTGCAGATGACCAAGCGCTGATTACACGTGACCGTATGCGTGTCGACGTGATGGCGGAGTTCTATGTCCGTGTGAAACCAACCGCAGATTCGATTGCTACTGCAGCACAAACATTAGGTCAAAAGACCATGTCACCAAATGAGCTTAAAAATTTGGTTGAAGGTAAATTTGTTGACTCTCTACGTGCAGTTGCCGCAGAAATGGCGATGGAAGAGTTGCATGAAAAACGTGTCGACTTCGTTCAAAAAGTTCAGCAAGTGGTGTCTGAAGATTTACATAAAAACGGTTTGGAACTTGAAACCGTTTCATTAACTGGTTTAGACCAAACAGGCTTTAAATACTTTAACCCACAAAATGCGTTCGATGCTGAAGGTTTAACTAAACTGACAGAAACCATTGAAGACCGTCGTCGTAAACGTAATGCGATTGAACAAGATGCAGATCTTGCAATTAAGACCAAGAACTTAGAAGCAGAACAAGCACGTCTACAAATTTTGCGTGAAGAAGAATATGCAAAACTGCAACAAGAACGTGAAATTTCAATCCGTCGTGCAGAACAGCTTGCAGAAATTGCATCACAAGAAGCTGCTAAAAAACGTGAAGCCGAAGAAGCGCGTATTGCTGCTGAACGTGAAGTTGACTTAAAGCGTATTACTGCTGCACGTGACGTTGAAAATCAAAATATTCAAAAGTCACAAATTATTCAGCAAGCCCAAGTGGAACAAAAGAAAACCATTGAACTTGCTGAGCAAGACCGTGCCATTGCCATTGCTGAAAAATCTCGTGCCGAATCTGAAGCTAAAGCACATGCCGATCAAGCACGTGCTCAAGCGGTAAAAGCCGAAGAAGAAGTAATTACCGTTCGTCAGATCCAACAAGCTGAACGTCAAAAAGCTGTCGAATTAGTCTCTGCGAAAGAAAAAGCGGAGAAAGATGCGATTGCCATTACTGTCGCGGCTGAAGCGGGTAAACAAGCAGCCGCAGATGATGCAGAAGCGATTCGTATTGCAGCTGAAGCCGAAGCTGAAAAAGTTCGCTTAAAAGCCAAAGGTGAAGCTGACGCAAAAGTTCTGTTGGCTCAAGCGATGGAAAAACAATACCAAGTTGATGCTGAAGGTACACGTGCAGTGAACGAAGCAAACAACGTATTGTCATCTGAACAGGTTGAAATGCAAATTCGTTTAGCGATGCTGAAATACTTACCAGAAATCATTCGCGAAAGTGTTAAACCAATGGAAAACATTGATGACATTAAGATTTTGCAAGTAAATGGTCTAAATGGTGGTCATGCAGGTTCTTGCCAAGGTGATGCTCACCACGAAGGTAGTGGTAATGTTGCCTTATCAGACCAAGTGGTGAATAGCGCCTTACGCTACCGCAGCCAGGCCCCACTAATTGATAGCTTGATGAGTGAGCTTGGTATCCAAGGTGGCGATATTAACGGTTTAACTCAGAGCTTAAACAAAAAAGCTGGTTAATTCGTTATACTCGCTAAGAAAAACCGCAGTTTAATCCTGCGGTTTTTTTTATTGAGATCATCGACAAGGAAGACTTACGAGAGCTTAAAAAAATTCGTTCAGTACCAAATCATGACTTTAAAATGACGGAATACTGGATCACAACAAAGTGCAAACCGAATCACACTTTTAAGAATAACCCTTCCCCTGCAATCTTGCTACAATCTTCAAATTCATCATATTCTGCTTAGCTATACCTGCCAAAACGTGCAGCAAAATATTCGATGAACACATACACGAATGATAATACGCTCAGTGCAAATATAAATATGACTTCTTCCTTAAATGCCGTTACTTCCATACGCCCCTTTAAAAAATTAATAGGTCTAATGACCTGCTTCGGTTTGGTCTTTTCAGGCTGTAGCAGTGCTGAAACGGTACGTATTACCCACCACCCTATACAAGACTTGGTCAAGCAATATGCATCAGCCAATTCTATACATCAAACTTCGACCAACAATACACAAAAGCTAAGTACTCCTGAACGTATGCGCATCATGCATATCGACTTAGATTATGTATATGATGCCAATCAGGCTCAACAAGAAAAAAATATCCGCGCTTTGATCGAACGTATCCGTCGCATTGAAGCCAATACGATTTTTCTACAAGCTTTTGCAGACCCTGATGCCAATGGTTCGGCTGATGCGGTGTATTTTAAAAATCGCTATATCCCAATGCGCTCAGATTTATTTCAACGTGTTTTGCACGAAATACGACAGCAGACTCAAGTAAAAACTGTATATGCATGGCTGCCTTTAATTGCGTGGGAGTTCCCGAAACAGTACCCGTTGCAATATGTAAAAAGCCAAAGTGAAAAGAAAGGTTATATTCGGATATCGCCCTTTGACCCGAGAAACCAACAATACACAGCAGAAATTTTTCTAGACTTTATTCAGCAAAATAAAGTAGATGGCATTCTTTATCATGACGATATCACTCTCAATGATTTTGAGGATAATAGTGCCGCAGCACTTCAGACATACAAAACGTGGGGCTTCGATCGACAATTGATTGGACAGCCAAAGCATGCGCAGCAGCTTGAATTTTCACGCTACAAAACCGCCTATTTAGACCAATTTGCTGAAGGCATCAGTCAGATTTTAAAACAGCAACAACCCGACTTACATTTTGCTCGTAATATGTATGCTGAAGCCGTGCTGAACCCGAACAGTGAAAAATGGTTTAGCCAGTCTAATGCCAGTACATATCAACATTATGATTACAACGCCATCATGGCCATGCCCTATATGGAAAAAGCAGATGACCATCGTCAGTTTTATTTAAACTTGATCGAACGTGCCAAAAAATATGACCCCAATTTGAACCGTACCATTTTTGAACTCCAAGTGACCGATTGGAATCATCAAAAACCCATTTCCAATCAGGAGCTCACTGACACCATCCGTTTACTAGAACAACATGGTGTGCAACATATTGGGTATTATCCAGATGATTTCGTGCAAAATCATCCAGATGCACAGCAAATAAAAAAGGCATTTGCACCCGCCCTAGCTAAGGACTGATACCAATGCCTACATCATCAGATCTAGGATTCTAGATCTGATGAAGAACGCTGATTAGCTGTTGATTTTATAGTGTTCTAATTGACCTTTATCCGTATAGTGCAAGGTGATATTTTTTGATTCTCGCATCGTGGCTATATCACTGGCTTTTACATGAAAGCTTTTCGCCAAATCTTCATCTTGAGCATTCTCAGGCGCCTTTCGTCGGTCTTCACCGTGAAAACGCAGCCAGTTATAACTTGCCCAAACAAATAGACAGCAAATAAAGATTCCGATTGAGAAAATCAATTTCATGATCGTTAGACTGGTCATCGGTTGGGACTGATCCATAACCTGTGAATACACCACCGTGCCTTCAAACCACCAAAACACAAGTGTTAATAGCGGTAAAAACAACCACATCCAAAGCATCCACCCGACTGCCATCAGACCATAGCCTGCTGACTTGCGTTTGACGTATTCAGGTTTATCAATATATTCAGGTAATTCAAGCAATGATTCATCTTGAATAATTTTAAAATCTGAATCCGCAACCGGCTTCTGATTTTGTAAATTAACTTGGTTCATTGTTTTCCTCCCCTCTAAATCCACGGTCTGGACTGACCCAACGCGCACGCTTTTGGGTTTTGAAAATAGTCTTTGGCAAAGCAACGACCGTTGTCAGCATGGCTAAGATCCAGAAAAATAAGGGATACCAAATCACCCAAAAATAATTTCGCAGTAAGCGTTTTTTGTCGTAAGCGCGATCGATCCATAAACTCACGAGGAACTGGAATAAACAGGTCACGCCTAAAATCACCCCATACCATTGAGGTAATAGTGATTGGATCGCCCACTCACCCGGTAATGAGAAAAATAGACCATAAAAATACAAGACAAAAATACTGAACATGACATATGCCCAGATCACGCTAATGATAGATTCGAAGGCAATCGGCCACATCCGACGTAAATGCCATTTAAATATTTTAGGTAAATAAGCAAATAACACTTCGATGCCGCCTTGAGCCCAACGTAAACGTTGTTTCCATAGTCCGTTGAAGGTTTCTGGCATATAGATATAGCAAAGGGCTTGCGGTACATAGTGCAAATCCCAATGATCGAACTGCAAACGCCATGACACATCAATATCTTCTGTGATCATGTCATCACGCCAATAACCAATGCGGTCTAGTGCAGTTTTTCTGAAACCTGCAATTGCACCCGACACTGTAAAAATACGACCATAAGTTCTTTGAGAGCGCTTGATTAAGCCAATAATCGAAGAAAATTCACCAACTTGAATTTTACCCAAGATGCTTGAACGGTTCACAATACGTGGATTACCCGTTACAGCGCCGACTCGTGGGAAACTGGTCAGATGATGCATCATCCAAAGTGCTGAATGCGGGTGCAATAATGCATCACCATCAATACAGATTAAATATTCAAATTGGCTGACCATCGCACCTGCACGTAATGCATACGCTTTGCCCTGATTCTCAGCCAAATGCACTACACGTAATTTAGAATACTCAAGTGCCAATTGATCTAAAATTTCAGCGGTTCGATCTTTACTTCCATCATTCACCGCTATCACTTCGAAATTTGGATATTGGCTCTGCATCGCATAACGTATAGTGTCTCGTACCTGTGCTTCTTCATTAAAGCAAGGAACAATAATGCTACAGCCTTGCTCAGTTGGCACGGGAAGTTCAGGTTGTTTCCATTCACGCTTTAAATAGAACCACACGCCTCCAGCAATCCAAATCCACGCCATAAACAAGGGGTATAGGAAAGCAAAGCCAAAAAACAGATCGTTAAAACTCAATTCCCATTCGTGCATTACTGACCTCCTTGTATATACGGATCACGGTAAGTCAGTGGACTGCCATTCAAGCTGATGCTTTGATATAGGTGATGTTGAACGCGTTCGCCATCCTGAAGCTGATAATTATTCAGTCCGATTTTTTGTACCGACGCTGCGCGTAAAGCCTGATAGTTTTGCTGATACTGCGCCCAATCTTTCTCGCTCATATTTGGATTGATATCCAAACTGACAATCAAGCGTTGCTTTTGCTCTGTATTCAAAGTCTTCAATGCGGACATAAAAGCTTTAAAACTTTGCGGATGCTGACCCGGGTTAATACTTAAATACAGAAAGTCCGATGCTGTTAAGGCACGAGTCACTAAAGGTTTTAATCCAGAAAATTGATGTCCAGTTAAATTCACCTTGAGCGCGGTTTGGTTGTCATTACTAATATTGGAATAAAAATGTGCTTGCGCCTTACTACGCTCTTTAATCGCAATAATTTTTTGCACTTGCTCGGTACATGCGGTTGACCACTGTGCTGAATGAATTGCACAGTCCAAGCTGTTACCGGTGTTAATAATTAAACCTTCAAGCGAACTATTGTTTTTCAATAGATCTGCCGTTAGGTCTGCCAAATTAATCCCCTGCTGTAGCTCCAAACTGATTGGAAGCTGTGCATAGACTCGATTACCAATTCGTGTACGAGCTTGCCATACGGTACGATTCAGTAAATCTTGCTGCATCGGCAGTTTTGAATTTGGGAAAAATAAGGCATCAATTTTACCGTCACCATCATGATCAACTGCGGCATTTAAAAGCAATGTATTGGTTTTTAACGCATTGACCTGGTCTAATAATGTCCCCAATTTCTGATCTGATTGCTCAGCCGTTGGTGCTTGTAATTCAGCCAAATTAAAATTCAGGAATGTTTTACGTTGTTTATAAGGCGCACGAGCTTCAACGATAAAGTCTTCCATATTTTGGTGGATAAACTCTGGTGTTGGGTTATCCATAATCAAGGCACGCTGATAGGTATGCACTGAATCTGCCTGACTGACCACATTACCTAAGCTAAAGGACATGGGCAGTCCTGCTTTACGTGCATATCCCTCAATTTCTGGTGTAACTGCACCGTATGGCCAGAAGATCGCCATACTATGAATACCCAGTTGACGATCGAGTTCTTGTTTAGATTTCTTCAAATCTTGCACAATACGCTGCTCGAACTCAGCATCGGTTTCATAACGATTTTGAGCTGGAAAATACTGGCGCGTAATCGCAGCAGGTTCCATATTTTTTTGTGGGTTTGCCAAAATACCATGATGCAGATCATCCGAATGCGATACAAATTCGGCATATCCCGACTTTTGCATTTCCCGCATTTGATCCCAATTCATCAAATTACCCACACCATAAGCTTCATAAGCATCTTTGGTATTTCCATTAATCCAACTGGTTGGAATAGCAAAAACTGCAGGAAATTGATATTGCTTTAACAATGGAAATACTTTGCTATAACTACTTAGCGCACCATCATCAAAGGTTAATAACAGCGCCTTTTCAGGTAGCTTTTTCTTTTGTAAACGCGCCTGCATGACATCTTCTAAACGTATGGGCTGCCAACCTTCTCGTTTAATCCACGCAAAATATTGCCCAAGATTTTGCGTACTAATCGCATAGACATCTCGGTCACCACGTTTGGCAACATCATCGCGAACATCATGAAAGGTCAACGTTACAAATTGGTTATGTGCGGTACTTTCATCAAGTTCAGGCATCGCCAAATTTGCAGTTTTTGGCACATTATTGTCAGCAAAAAGATATGTCGTACTGATGGGCAAAGTCACAGCTAGAACTAAGCTTTGCTTCAACATGCGGTGTATTAATGTATTTTTCATTAGAAGCGCCCCTCAAAACCAACAACTGCATAACTACGATCTTCATCTTTTCCGTCATACGGATGTGAACCCCAACCTATGCCGTAGTTCAGTTTCCACGTGCGCGAGAGCTGCCAATCATGTTGATAAAACAAATTATAAATCGGACGACTTGAGTAGCCTTTTTGTCCGAATGTACCGATAGTTGCTGCAAAGTGCTGGTTAAAATGACGTTCATAATCACGCCATGTCATCCAATCATGTTCCAATGTCACTTCAGCGCTATAGCTATGTTCGGGGTTAAAATAAGGCACATCAACCGGATCATTTTTTCCGTAATAACCACGCAGTGTTGCCGCAGAAATATGATGCGGAGATTGTTGGAATTGCTGTTTAAAATACCCTGACAGTTCTTGGCGTAGATTGCCATCATCAATATCGGTCAATTGATAACTTGCACCTGCTTTACGTGATTCATTTTGTTGCCAGTTCAGTGCAAAACGATATGCCTGCCCTTCATGATCCTGTGCCAAAGATTGCAATGGAATATCCGCTTGGCTGTCATAACCCAATGCATAGTTCCAATGATCATTCAGCCAATGTGACCAATCCAATTGCACACCAAAACGGTCGCCATCGGTGCTTTGAGAGAATAATGCAGATGCAGCTTTACGATCCGAAGCCCACTCCAAACCCATGCCAATCCTTTGGTCTTTTAATTTGCCAGACTCATACTTCGACCAACGGTTGCTATGGTCTGCAAAGAGTCGGTAATTATCGTAAAACCATGGGCTATTGATACGTGTCCAGTTTTCCTGTTCACGTGAACCTTTCAGGCGATTTTGTACACGAGGATCATCAGACTCACTTTTTGCAAAGGTACTTTGATGTTGAATTGACGCACGATTCCGATCATCTAATTCTTTTTTACTTTGTTTTACGCCCGTATCATCACCGACATGACTGACCATATATTGATTGAGTTCACGCCAAGCTTGAATTTGACTCAAGGCTTGGAAATTCTGCATGCGGTTAATTTGCGTTCCTTGTGAAATTGGCTCTAAGCTATTCTGCTGCGCCAAAGTGTGCTGGGATTGCTCTGGTTTTTCACGCCAACGTTGAATTAATGCCAAATTATTTTGATACCCAATATTGCCAGGAGCCTTTGCTGTTAAGTCATTAAAGTAACGTTCCGCTTTTTCATGCTCGTTGCGATAAGCATAGTTCAATCCCTTCAACGCAATAAATTCAGTACGATCATCGTGTGGCGCCTTATCAACACCTTTTGCATTACTATAAACAAAGGTCGGCAACTGTTTGTCCATGGTGTCGATTAACTGATTGGCTTGTTTAAATTTTTCTTGTTCAATCAAGCTATAGTACAAACCAGCATAGACGTTATAGTCCGCATAATTTTTTTCAGCAAATAAACTCTGATATAAAGGCTCAGCTTTTTCAGGTTGACGTAATTTTAAATAACTGTCTGCCAAAGCATGTCGTACATAAGCAGGCATTTCTTTAGCTGTTTGACCTGTTTTTTCTACTTGTGCTAGTGCCTGCTTTGAAGCATTACGTGCATTTAAGGCATAGATATATTCATAATAAAATTTACGTTTACTGGCTTCATCTGCAGGAAGTGAGTCTTCATAAGCACTCATTTCAGCCAGAACACGATCTAGTGGATCAAATGCGGTTGCCCCACGCTTCATATCAAACGCATTTTTTGAGGCTTGAATGCCTTGTTGGATACGCTGTGAGAACTCATTCATCTTGAGCAAATGTTGCAACACTGGCTTAGAACTATTGAGCCCATTGGCCTGAATATAGCTTTGCGCAGTGGCAAAATCGCTATTTTGCAATAGAGCCAATACATACTGTTCTTGGGTATCAGCATTTGGTTGTTTTTCTAGCGCATATTTCGCTGCATTGAGAGATTCAGCCGGCATATCCAATAATCGATAGGCATAGGCCAATTGTGAAAGATAATCCGCACCAAGCAACTGTAAGTTTAGATTTACCAGTTTTTGTTTTGCTTGATCTTTTTGACCTGATTCTGCAAGCAGCACACCCTGCCAAATCAACCACTGTTCCGATTGATCCTGCTGATAAAATTTTTGTGCCCACTGTAAGGCTTGATCAAATTGTTTAAGATCACGTAAAGCTTTGATGACACTGACTTTGCCATAGTCTGGAAACGTCACTGGACTAATCTTCGCCAAGTAGGCCACATCTGTAGAGCTAAAGGTTGCATTTGCATAACGCAGGAGCGTGTAATCTGCAATGAGCTTCTGATTTTCAGGATGTTGCGCTAATAAAACTTGTAATTGGTTAAATCCCTGATCCAATTTACCGACACGGATATCTGCAACACTTTGTTCTCTTTGCTGATCAATATTATCAACTGCAAATACAACCGTAGGAAGGCTCGAAAAAATCGACAAGAAACATAGACGAGATAAATAAGATTTATAAATCATGATTATTCACGTTAGAAGAGTAATTATTCATCAAATTGAATTAATGTGACGTGTTTCACATTATATCATATTTTGACCAATTAAATTTGGTTAATTATTCATACTAAAGTGTTAATAATGAATGAGAATATGCTGATTTTATAAATTTTCTTTACTATTCAACCACTATTATTAAATAAAAATAAAAAAACCCCTCATTTGAGGGGTTTTTATTAACAGAAACTTACCGTACTTAAGCAAGACCTTTAGACTTTAAAACTTCGTACATAGTCGAGCCTAATTCAGCAGGACTACGGGTATAGGCCATACCGGCTTTTTCAAAGGCAGCGAATTTCTCTTCTGCTGTGCCTTTACCACCCGAAATGATTGCCCCTGCATGTCCCATGCGTTTACCTTTTGGTGCAGTCACACCCGCGATATAACCGACAACAGGCTTAGTTACATTCGACTGGATATATTCAGCCGCTTCTTCTTCTGCTGTACCACCAATCTCACCAATCATGATGATCGCTTCAGTTTGCGGGTCGTCTTGGAACAGCTTTAAGCAATCAATTTGATTCATGCCCGGAATTGGATCTCCCCCAATACCGATACACGTCGACTGACCTAGACCCAGCTTCGTGGTTTGCGCTACAGCTTCATAGGTCAGAGTCCCTGAACGCGAGATAATGCCGATTTTACCTGGTTGATGAATATGCCCCGGCATAATACCGATCTTACATTCACCCGGAGTAATAATCCCTGGACAGTTCGGACCAATTAGACGTGCATTGTTACCATAGGTTTCTAGGTAACGTTTCGCTTTTAGCATATCAAGTGTCGGTACACCTTCCGTAATCACAACGATCAGCTCTACACCTGCATCTATAGACTCAATAATTGAATCTAGGACAAATGGTGCAGGTACATAAATCGAGGTTGCCGTTGCACCCGTTTCACGCACCGCTTCTTTCATGGTATTAAATACGGGTAGATTCAAATGTTGTGTGCCGCCTTTACCCGGAGTCACCCCACCGACCACTTTTGTGCCGTAAGCAATTGACTGTTCAGAATGGAATGTACCGTTTTTACCGGTAAAACCTTGTACCAATACTTTGGTGTCTTTATTAACTAATACGCTCATGATCTCTACTCCCTTAGCCTTTTACCGCAGCAACAATTTTTTCTGCAGCATCAGCCAAGCCATTTGCAGAAATCAATTTCAAACCTGATTCATCAAGTAATTTTGCACCCAACTCTGCATTGTTCCCTTCTAAACGAACAACCACAGGTACAGTCACATTTACTTCTTGAACCGCTGCAATAATTGCTTCAGCAATCATGTCACAACGTACAATCCCACCAAAAATATTAATTAATACACCTTGCACAGAACTATCCGCCAAAATGATTTTAAAGGCTTCAATTACGCGTTCTTTGGTCGCGCCACCGCCTACATCTAGGAAGTTTGCAGGTTGACCACCATAGAGTTTAATAATGTCCATGGTTGCCATCGCTAGGCCAGCACCATTGACCATACAGCCAATATTGCCTTCTAAGGCAACATAGTTCAGATCAAATTCTGATGCTTTCAGCTCACGCTCATTTTCTTGCGTTTTATCGCGTAGTGCTGCGATTTCTGGTAAGCGATATAAAGCATTTGAGTCGATACCAATTTTTGCATCCACACATAAAATCTCGCCATTTTCACGTACGGATAACGGGTTAATTTCAAATAAAGCAAAATCATTTTCAATAAATGCTTGATAAGCCGCAGACATGATTTTGACAAATTGATTCACTTGACCATCTTTTAGGTTTAAAGCAAACGCCACTTCACGTGCTTGGAATGGTAACAATCCAACCAGAGGATCAACTTCAACTTTAATAATTTTTTCAGGCGTTTCTTCTGCAACTTTCTCAATTTCAACACCGCCTTCAGTCGATGCCATAAAGGTCACACGACGGCTAGAACGGTCAACTACAGCACCTAGGTACAATTCACGCTCTACAGGATAAACATCTTCGGATACCAAAATACCGCTGACGGGTTGACCTAATGCATCTGTTTGATAAGTGACTAAGCGTGAGCCGACCATTTGGTTCACATAATCAGTGGCTTCTTGTGCAGATTTTACGACTTTAACGCCGCCTGCTTTACCACGACCACCTGCATGCACTTGGGCTTTGAGTACCGCAAACTTACCACCCAGTTGCTCAAAAGCTTTGACTGCTTCTTCTGCGGTAGTTACAAATACGCCTTCTTGGACTGGCATACCATATTTTTTTAATAACGCTTTAGCTTGATATTCGTGTAGATTCATTGAACAACCTTTTACTCTTTCTTCGCTTTGTTATGACCCATTAAAGCCCAGACATCCGTCAAAGCAGCTTTAACCTTTTTAAATCTTAAAATATTTCTTATCTTTATTTTTAGATGATTATTCAAATTAAAACAACCATCTGAAACAAAAAAGAGCGGCCTAAGCCGCTCTTTTTACATCTTATTTACGTTTACGCTGAATCGCGTGAATTGCACGTCCATCGACTGCAAGTGCAGCTTCGTGAACGACTTCAGAGAATGTCGGGTGACCGAAAGTCATTAACTGTAGGTCTTCAACACTTGATACGAACTCAAGTGCGATCATACCTTGGTGTACGATGTCAGACGCAGCAGGTCCAATCACGTGCATACCGAGTAGACGATCTGTCTTCGCATCAGCAACAAACTTAACAAAGCCTGCGTTTTCACCAGCAGCCATTGCACGACCATTTGCAGCGAAACCAAATTGACCTGTTTTCACTTCGTGGCCTTTTTCTTTCGCTTGCTCTTCTGTTAAACCAACCCACGCCGCTTCTGGGTGTGTGTAAATTACAGAGATGATAGTGTCATAGTTCACTTGAGCTGCATGACCGTGGATACGCTCAACAGCCATTACGCCTTCTTCCATTGCTTTATGTGCAAGCATTGGACCACGTACCAAGTCACCAATTGCGTATACACCTTCAACTGAAGTTGCACACCAATCGTTTACTTCAACTAGACCGCGCTCAGTGAGTTTAATGCCTGAATCTTCAGCCAATAAACCTTCTGCATATGCTTTACGGCCCACACAAACGATCAATTTATCGAAAGTTTGAGTTTTGTCTTCGCCGCCTTGAGTGTACTTAACAGTAACTTCACGGCCATTGACTTCTGTACCAGCAACTTTAGCGCCAACACGGATATCAAGACCTTGTTTAGTCAATACTTTTTGGTAATCTTTTGCCAAAGCTTTATCAGCCATTGGTAAGAATGCATCCATTGCTTCAAATACAACAACTTCAGCACCTAGACGACGCCATACTGAACCAAGTTCAAGACCAATGACACCCGCGCCGATTACGCCAAGACGTTTAGGCACTTCTGGGAACTCAAGCGCGCCAGTAGAGTCAACAATAATGTCTTGATCTACAGGAGCAACTGGAATATTGACTGGCACAGAACCCGATGCAAGGATTACATATTTAGGTTCTAAAATTTGAGTTTCACCTTCGTGAGATACAAACTCAACTTTCTTACCTGCAAGTAATTTACCTGTACCTTTTAACCATTCGATACCATTGCCTTTAAGTAGGCCATCAATACCCATCGTCAATTGGTTAACAATTTTGTCTTTACGATCAAGTAATTTTGCAAGATCAAATTTCACCTCACCAGTCGTAATACCGTGGTCAGCTAAGTGATGAACGGTATCTTCATAACGGTGAGATGAATCAAGTAATGCTTTAGATGGGATACAACCCACGTTTAAGCAAGTACCACCTAAAGATGGTTTACCTTTATGAATACGTTTTTCAATACAAGCTACTTTAAAGCCTAATTGAGCAGCGCGGATAGCAGCTTCATAACCACCAGGACCGCCACCAATAACAACTAAATCAAATTGAGACATGTGTATCTCCAAAAATGGGCTTAGAGGATCGCTCTAAGCCCATTGCATTATTCTGAAGTATTAAAGATCAAGGATTAGCTTAGCTGGTTCTTCTAACAATTCTTTGATTGTTACAAGGAAGCCTACTGCTTCTTTACCATCGATTAGACGGTGGTCATAAGAAAGCGCTAAGTACATCATTGGCAAGATTTCAACTTGACCATTTACAGCCATAGGACGTTCTTGGATTTTATGCATACCCAAAATCGCAGTTTGTGGCGTATTTAAGATAGGTGTAGAAAGCAAAGAACCGAAAGTACCACCATTAGTAATAGTGAATGTACCGCCAGTCATATCTTCGATACCCAATTTACCATCACGCGCTTTACCAGCGTATGCACGGATACCGTTTTCAACTTCAGCATAGTTCATGCGGTCAGTATCACGAAGAACTGGAACTACTAGACCACGGTCACTTGATACAGCAACACCGATGTCGTAGAAACCGTGGTAAACGATGTCATTGCCATCAATCGAAGCGTTTACAGCTGGGTAGCGTTTAAGTGCTTCAGTTGCCGCTTTAACGAAGAATGACATGAAGCCAAGACGTGCACCATGACGCTTTTCAAAAGCATCTTTGTATTGCGCACGCATTTCCATGATTGGTTTCATGTTTACTTCGTTGAACGTAGTCAACATTGCAGTTTCTTGAGTTGCAGCAAGTAAACGTTCAGCAACACGCTTACGAAGACGAGTCATAGGAACACGTTTTTCGATACGTTCACCAACAGCAACGCTTAATGGCGCAGCAGCAGGAGCAGCTGGTTTAGCTTGATGGTTTGCAACATCTTCTTTAGTGATGCGACCGCCACGGCCAGTGCCAGCAACGTCAGCAGCAGCAATACCAGACTCAGTCAATGCTTTACGCACTGCAGGAGCTTGATCAGCAACAGGTTGAGCACGTTCAACAACAGGAGCAGCGCCCGCTTGAGTTTGCGCAGCAGCTTGTTCTACTTTCTCTTCTGATTGAACAGCTTGAGTTTGAGCAGCGCCAGAAGCAGCACCTTCTTCAAAAGTCGCAATCACTTCAGCAGAAAGAACTGTATCGCCTTCGTTTTTAACGATTGCAGAAATCGTACCGTCAGCAGGAGCTACAACTTCTAAAACAACTTTATCTGTTTCAATATCACAAATCACTTCGTCACGTGATACTGCTTCACCTGGTTGTTTGTGCCAAGTTGCAACTGTACCGTCAGCAACTGACTCTGGGAATACCGGTGCTTTAATTTCGGTTGCCATTATTAAGAATCTCCTGTTATTCAGCTACGATAGCTAAAGCATCATTTACGAGCTGAGCTTGTTGTTTTGCGTGCAAATATGGTGAACCACAAGCCGGTGCAGCAGAAGCTTCACGACCTGCATAACTAATACGAACTTGTTTGCCCGCTTTCATCACGTCGTCATAAAGACGCGGAGCGATGAATAACCATGCACCTTGGTTCTTCGGTTCTTCTTGAGCCCAAACCAATTCTTTAACGTTTGGATATTGTGCCAGAACTTCAGCAAGACGTGCTTCTGGATACGGATACAATTGTTCAATACGAACGATTGCTGTGTTGTTCAATTCTTTTTCACGACGTTTTTCAAGTAAGTCGTAGTAAACCTTACCACCACAAAGCACTAGACGAGTTACGTCTGACTTGTTGATATTGTCGATTTCATCGATCACAGTTTGGAATGAACCATTTGCAAGTTCTTCTAATGTAGACGTTGCGAGTTTGTGACGAAGAAGAGACTTCGGTGAAGTCACGATCATTGGTTTACGGATTGGACGAAGTGCTTGACGACGCATCGCATGATAAATCTGCGCTGGTGTAGTTGGTGTGATCACTTGCATGTTTTCTTCAGCACATAGCTGTAAGAAACGCTCTAAACGAGCTGATGAATGCTCAGGACCTTGACCTTCAAAGCCATGTGGAAGAAGCATAGTCAGACCGCATACACGTTCCCACTTAGTTTCGCCAGACGCGATGAACTGATCGATTACAACCTGTGCACAGTTTGCGAAGTCACCAAATTGCGCTTCCCAAATGACAAGGCTCTTTGGAAGAGTCGTTGCATAACCGTATTCGAATGCAAGAACCGCCATTTCTGACAATAATGAGTCATAAATAGCTGTACGCGGTTGGTTTTCTTTCAAGTTACATAATGGAATGTAAGTTGAACCATCTACTTGGTTATGAAGTTTTGCATGACGGTGTGAGAATGTACCACGACCAACGTCTTCACCTGTTAAACGAACAAGGAAACCTTCATCTAGAAGAGACGCGTAAGCTAATGTTTCAGCAGCACCCCAGTTCAATGGCATTTCACCAGTCTGCATTTTCAGACGGTCATCAATCACTTTAGCAACCTGACGTTGCATCACGAAGCCTTCTGGAAGCTCGCGCATTTTCGCACCAAGCTCTTTTAGACGTTCGATTGGGAAAGTGGTATCCCATTTATCTGTGTATTCGTGGCCTAAGTAAGGTTTCCAGTCCACAAACATTTTTGTGTTTGGCTCAAGTACCAACGCATTTGCAACGTGTTTACCTGCTTCAAGGTCAGAACGATACTGTTCAACCATTGCATCAGCAGAAGCGCGATCAAGAACACCTTCTTGTACAAGCTTGTCAGCATAAAGCGTACGTGTAGTCGCTTTTTTATTGATGATTTGATACATCATTGGCTGAGTTGCAGCTGGCTCGTCGGCTTCGTTATGACCACGACGACGGTAGCAGAACATATCGATTACAACGTCTTTACGGAATGTATGACGGAAATCGTGTGCCAATTGAGAAACAAATAATACAGATTCAGGATCATCACCGTTCACATGGAAGATCGGTGCTTGGATCATTTTCGCGATGTCAGTACAGTATTCTGTAGAACGCGCATCACGTGGGTCAGACGTTGTGAAACCAACTTGGTTGTTCACGACGATATGAACTGTACCACCCACGGTATAACCGCGAGTTTGTGACATTTGGAAGGTTTCTTGGTTTACACCTTGACCTGCAAATGCAGCATCACCGTGAACGATGATTGGTAATACATCATCACCACCGATATCTTTACGACGTACTTGACGTGCTCGTACAGAACCTTCAACTACAGGTCCAACGATTTCTAAGTGTGATGGGTTAAACGCTAATGCCAAGTGAACTTCGCCACCCGGAGTCATTACGTTTGAAGAGAAACCTTGGTGGTATTTAACGTCACCAGAGCCTTTTTTATGAAGTGATTTACCTTCGAACTCACCAAATAGATCAGCTGGGTTTTTACCCATGATGTTTACAAGAAGGTTTAAACGGCCACGGTGAGGCATACCGATAACCACTTCTTTACAACCTACTGAACCCGCGCGTTGAATAAGTTCATTCACCATAGGAATGAAAGATTCACCACCTTCAACACCGAAACGTTTCGCACCAACGAATTTGTTACCAAGGTATTTTTCTAGGCCTTCAGCTGCAGTTAGACGTTCAAGGACGTGTTTCTTTTGGTCTGCAGTGTAGCCGAATTGACCACGAGTACCTTCAAGGCGTTGTTGAATCCAACGTTTTTCTTTGGTATCAACAATGTGCATGTATTCAACACCAATCGAAGCAGTATAAGTTGCTTCCATTGCTTGAACCATTTCACCAAGAGTTGCTTCAGATTTACCGATTGCAAGGTTACCTGTATTAAATACAGTGTCTAAGTCAGACTGAGTTAAACCGTGCGCAGCAAGATCTAGATCAGGTACGATTTCACGTTTTGCAAGACCTAGTGGATCTAATTTTGCGTTTTGATGACCACGGTTACGGTATGCAGCGATCAACTGTAATACACCGATTTGACGGCGTTCATGCTCAGAACTTACTGCACTTTGCACTACTGGCTGAACACGGCTTGAATTACGGCCTAATAATAGGAATTGCTCACGTACATTGCTGTGTGGTTGATCACCTTTCGGGAATTTATCGAAGTATTCACGCCAATCAGCCTCTACTGAGTCTGGAGCCGTTAGATACTGCTCATAAAGTTCTTCAATATACGCTGCACTGTCAGCGCTAAGTTCAGTGTCAAGACGCAGTGCGTCAGCAACTTCTTGCATTTGTGGACCCATTTCCTATTGCAAAACATTTCAGGATGCTTTTTAAGCGAACCCATGATTAGTAATGTCAAATTGGTAATATGACATTAGTCCCCATTAGGCTTAAGCCTTGAGGCGTTATCACTACATTAGGATTACCCAATGTGATTAATGAACAATAACGCCCTCAGCGGCATCATTACTCATTGAGAAATACCCGACATAAATCGGGCAATTTTTGCAAATCGTCTTAGAAAAAATAAAATTTGCACCATTATCTTTTCTAAAGCGACTTTATTAACATTTATATACCGTCTACAGCGCTTAAATTGTAGAAAAAATGTACCTAATTCAAAGTCATTTTTTACATATAGTGATGCTTTAAATGCTAACACGTTCGAGCATTTTCAATTGATTTTTTTGACACATACCTCTCATAAATTAGCGAAATACACTGTTTGTATTTTCATCTATGATATGGTGCTACATATAAAATGATCTTTCAATTAAGACAAAAGTCTACGTTCGATTTTTACCTCATCTCATATACAAAAACAAAAGAGAGCTGACATTCCTATCCTCTCTCTTTTTACTACGTTACATAATAACATCTTCTAATCCTTTTGACAGACTTGAACGAGCGTTTCATCAATAAATAACCATTTATCTATCGCTTTATACCCTTAATTCACTGCGTTTTTATAAAATCCATTTAAAGCAGTCAGCAATGACAGTGAATAACTTTCACTATCATCACTTTTATATATGACAAAAAAAAGCGCACCCAATGGTGCGCTTCTTTTTACTGCTAAATCTATTAACCTAGATCTAAAAGCATATTACGGATGTGACCGATTGCTTTAGTTGGGTTAAGACCCTTAGGACATACAGATACACAGTTCATGATACCTTTACAACGGAACAATGAGAATGGGTCGTCAAGACGAGCCAAACGTTCTTGAGTTGCTGTATCACGAGAGTCAATGATGAAGCGATATGCGTTCAACAATGCTGATGGACCCAAGAACTTGTCTGGGTTCCACCAGAATGATGGACATGAAGTTGAACAACATGCACAAAGAATACATTCGTACAAACCATCTAAATGTTCACGTTCTTCAGGAGACTGCAAACGCTCTTTTGGAGGCGCAGGCTGATTGTTGATTAGGAACGGATGGATTTTATTGTACTGATCGTAGAACTGATTCATATCTACAACCAAATCTTTAATTACTGGAAGACCTGGAAGTGGACGAATTGTGATCACTTCTGGTAAGTCGTTTAGGTTCCAAAGACACGCCAAACCATTTTTACCATTAATGTTTACACCATCAGAACCACAAATACCTTCACGACATGAACGACGGAATGTTAATGATTCGTCTTGAACTTTTAATGCTAGAAGTGCATCAAGCAACATACGATGCTTATCAGTCAACTCTAGTTTAAAAGTTTGCATGTACGGAGCTGCATCCTTATCAGGATCGTAGCGGTAGATATTAAATGTACGAGTACCTCTACTCATCTTACTTCTCCCAATTAGAATGTACGTGGTTTAGGCGGAATAGCATCTACAGATAAAGGCTTGTAACGTACTGGTTTGTACTCAAGACGGTTATCTACAGAGAACCATAAAGTGTGTTTCATCCACTCATCATCACGACGACCGTATGGGTAGTCAGCATGATCAGGTGGTAATTCAAAATCTACCACTGTATGCGCACCACGACATTCTTTACGTGCAGCTGCAGAAATCAGTGTCGCTTTCGCAACTTCATACAGGTTTTCAACTTCTAGAGCTTCAACACGCGCTGTGTTAAATACTTTAGATTTGTCTTTCAAGTGAATGTTACGTACACGTGGTTCGAGCGCAAGAATCTGTTTCACACCCTCTTCAAGAAGTGCAGATGTACGGAATACACCAGCATGATCTTGAACGATGTCACGGATTGCATCTGCAACTTCTTGAGCATTTTCACCAGAAGTTGATTCATCAAGATGACGAACACGATTCAAAGTTTTTTCAAGAACAGTTGTAGGAAGCGGTGCATATTCATCACCATGGTGTTTAGTTACATAGTCAACAATATGTTCACCAGCAGCTTTACCAAATACAACCAAGTCAAGTAATGAGTTTGTACCTAGACGGTTAGCGCCGTGTACAGATACACATGAACATTCACCAATTGCATAGAAACCTTTCACTGGTTTAGTGAAATCACGGTCACCCGCATTGTGTGAGTACACACCAGTTTCTTTATTGTAGTTCGCAACCAAAGCTTCAGTTTCACGAGATACAGGAACAACCACTTGACCATGAATATTTGTAGGAATACCACCCATTTGGTAGTGGATTGTAGGTACTACAGGAATTGGCTCTTTAGTGATGTCAACGTTCGCGAATTTCTTACCAATCTCAAATACAGATGGAAGACGTTTCATGATTGTTTCAGCACCAAGATGCGTCATATCAAGCAAGATGTAGTCTTTCTTAGGACCACAGCCACGACCTTCTTTAATTTCTTGGTCCATTGAACGTGATACAAAGTCACGAGGTGCCAAGTCTTTCAGTGTCGGAGCATAACGTTCCATGAACGGCTCACCAGCATCGTTACGAAGGATCGCACCTTCACCACGACAACCTTCTGTCAACAATACGCCTGCGCCCGCAACACCTGTTGGGTGGAATTGCCAGAATTCCATATCTTGTAATGGAATACCTGCACGAGCTGCCATACCAAGACCGTCACCAGTATTAATATAAGCGTTAGTAGATGCACGGTAAACACGACCAGCACCACCAGTAGCGAACAATGTTGCTTTACCTTGGAATACTGCAATTTTACCTGTTTCTTGGTCAATTGCTGTCACACCAAGCACATCACCCTCTTCATTACGGATCAAATCAAGTGCGATCCATTCAACGAAGAATTGAGTACCCATTTTCACGTTGCTTTGATAAAGCGTATGAAGAAGAGCGTGACCTGTACGGTCGGCAGCAGCACATGCACGTGGAACTGGTTTTTCACCATAGTTCGCAGCATGACCACCAAACGGACGTTGGTAAATTGTACCGTCAGCGTTACGGTCAAATGGCATACCTAGGTGTTCAAGCTCATATACAACTTGAGGCGCTTCACGAGTCATAAACTCAATTGCGTCTTGGTCACCTAACCAGTCAGAACCTTTAACTGTATCGTAGAAGTGGTAGTGCCAGTTATCTTCTTGCATGTTACCAAGAGATGCACCAATACCACCCTGCGCTGCAACAGTGTGTGAACGAGTTGGGAATACTTTAGTCAGTACAGCAACTTTCAAACCAGCTTGAGCAAGTTGGTAAGAAGCACGCATACCTGAACCACCACCACCAACGATGACTGCATCGAAAGTTAGGTGTGGAATATTTGTGTAATCTTCTTTAGGGGTTATAGCGCCCATGATATTTTCCTATCAATTTGCCCAAAAAATCTGGATCGCCCAGATCGCGTATGCAAATACTGCAACAATCACTGCAGAAGTCAGCACTAAACGCAGACCGTTTGCTGAAGGACCCATTTGACGAGTAGTCACATAGTCAGTGAATACTTGCCACATACCAATCCAAGCATGCGCAACAAGAGATAAGACAGACAATAAAGATAAAATCTTCATTGGTGTTGTCATCATAAAGCCATACCATTGCTCAAAAGTGAATCCGCTATTGCAAAGGATCCAGCCCAGCACAACAATAGTATAAACAGCCAATACAACGGCACTTACACGTTGGATAAACCAATCGCGCGAACCTGATCCTGTTAAACCTGTAGCACTTTTCATTAGAGAACAATCCATACAAATGCTGCAACAATACCGATTGCAGACAAGATCAATGAAATAGTAGCTGCGATACGACCACTTTGAAGTTCTTCAGCAACGCCAAGATCTGCAAATAGATGCTTGATACCACCGATAAGGTGATAAATTAAGCCGGCTACAAATACCCATACGACAAAACGCACAATAAAGCTATCAAATACAGCTTGAACTTGCGCAAAACCTTCAGGTGAAGATAAAGATTTGTCTAAAATCCAAAGAAGGACCGGTACGAGTAAAAATACGATAACACCTGATAGACGGTGTAAAATTGATGCAATAGCCACAGGGGATTTTAAGTTTACGTCTAAAACTTGACCCATGGACAAATTGACAGGTCTGTTGCTTTTCACAGCGGGCATCCTGTAAGTAAAAACTCCATCCGGAGTTTGTTGGAATTAATTCGTAGGAAAGCTAGCATAGTCAGACATTACAATATAATAAACTCTGCAGCTGTCTGATCTTATAAACGACAGGGAATTATAAAACGTGAACTTTCAAAACACAAACGAAGACAATTAGGAATTTTGCAAAATATCCTTAAATAAGAATCATTAACAATAACTTTTCTAAAAACAAATACCTTATTTATCTAAGAAAATCATACTATGTTGTTGGTTTTTATCAGTTAAATGTAAATCTCACTTATTGTTTTTGTGTGTATATGGCGATTTAAACTTTTAGACTAAAGATGAACAAATCTAAATCTTTCTTTTCCCACTACATTTTAAAATCTTCCAACACATTCGCCAAGCCATAATCATAAAAATAAATGTGCATCATTTTCTCAAATAATAAAACTCAAAGATCATGAAACGAAATAAGTACTTAGTCTGTGCATAAAAATCTTAGCAACAGCAAATCTGTTTAATAAAACGCCATTTTTTACCTTTCCAATGACAAAAATGATCATTTACTAAGCTTTTAAAGGCGTTTAATTAACTATTTTTTAACCAAACGAACTTTTTTTTAAGTACGATTAAGTCGTTTTAATTATGAATAAGAAAAAAGCAATTTAGAGCCACAGATGTGTGTAAGTTACGAAAATTATAATAATTTAATGAAATAGCGGTCTTGTAATTCATATTTGTTTCAGAGTTTTTAAGAATTAAAAATTGCTTACAATTAAGGCAATAGGCTTTTTTTAATCTGCACCTCCCCTGCAATTTGACTTATTATACTGCGTCGGCACTGTGATTTTACTCATTTTTTAAGCGGATGAATTGTGCTTCATTTCAAGGAATGATCCTCAATTTATATCCATAAGTATAATTGACAAAATTTCAGTTCCCTCTAATCTTAGAGCAAATTTTTGATCTGTCTGATTCTCGCATTAAAAGATTAGTACTGAGTCAGATAAAACATTCACCAGGACAGGAGATCTATTGAATGTCTGAAGCAACTGGCAAAAAAGCCGTTTTACAGCTTGATGGCAAAGAAATTGACTTACCAATTTACAGTGGCACTCTAGGCCCAGATGTAATTGACGTTAAAGATGTATTGGCCGCAGGTCACTTTACTTTTGATCCTGGTTTTGTCTCAACGGCTGCTTGTGAATCTAAAATCACTTTCATTGACGGCGGTAAAGGTGTTCTTCTACACCGTGGCTACCCAATCGACCAGCTTGCTACTAAAGCAGACTACTTAGAAACTTGCTACCTTCTTTTGAACGGCGAGCTTCCTACTGCTGAACAAAAACAAGAATTCGATGCTAAAGTTCGTAACCACACTATGGTTCACGATCAAGTTGGCCGTTTCTTCAATGGTTTCCGTCGTGACGCTCACCCTATGGCGATCATGTGTGGTGTTGTTGGTGCGCTTTCTGCGTTCTATCACAACGGTTTCGATGTTGAAAACATTGACCACCGCGAAATCACTGCTATTCGCTTAATCGCTAAAGTTCCTACTTTAGCTGCTTGGACTTACAAATACACAGTAGGCCAACCATTCGTTTACCCACGTAACGACTTAAGCTACGCAGAAAACTTCTTGTACATGATGTTTGCTACTCCTGCAGACCGTGATTACAAAGTTGACCCTATTCTTGCTAAAGCAATGGACCGTATCTTCACGCTTCATGCTGACCACGAACAAAACGCGTCTACTTCTACAGTACGTCTTGCTGGTTCTACTGGCGCTAACCCATACGCATGTATCGCTGCGGGTATCGCGGCTCTATGGGGACCTGCTCACGGCGGCGCGAACGAAGCTGTTCTTAAGATGCTTGACGAAATCGGCACTGTAGAAAACGTTGCTCCGTTCATGGAAAAAGTGAAAACTAAAGAAGTTAAACTTATGGGCTTCGGTCACCGAGTTTACAAAAACTTCGATCCACGTGCGAAAGTAATGAAAGAAACTTGTGACGAAGTGTTAACTGCACTTGGTATCAACGATCCACAACTTGCTTTGGCTATGGAACTTGAACGTATTGCGCTTTCTGACGAATACTTCATCAAACGTAACCTATACCCTAACGTAGACTTCTACTCAGGTATCATCCTTAAAGCGATTGGTATCCCAACAGAAATGTTTACCGTAATCTTCGCTCTTGCACGTACTGTTGGTTGGATTAGCCACTGGTTAGAAATGCACAGCGCACCTTACAAAATCGGTCGTCCTCGTCAACTTTACACTGGCGAAACTCAACGCGATATCCAAGGTCGTTAATTCGAAAGAATTGTGCGAATCTAAAAACCGTCCCTTTGGGGCGGTTTTTTTATGCAGCTAGATTTATTTTGCACTTTAAAAAAGACCCATCTGACTGATTTTTAAACTCAATCATTAGATAAAACGATGCATCACAAACTATAAAGTATGCTGTTTATTGCTGAGTGTATTTTAAATCGCCATTTTCTAGAAAGTCTCACACTGTTTCATCAGATAGCGTCATAAAAAAAGCCTAATTCCACGTAGAAATTAGGCTGTAAACAAAAGGCTTAAATATTGATGATGCTTTATTTTAGCTTATTAAGTTAAGTAACTTTTATTAAGCAACCTTCTCTAAGCAACCGTCTCATAGTCTGTCAAGTCCACCTGTTTTAGACGCTGCTTTAACTGTTTCAGTGACCACGGCCAAGCTGCAAAATTACGTCCATTGGCATCTAAGTAATAGCTCTTACAGCCGCCACTATTAAAGACTGTGGTCTGTAAATGCGTCTGTACTTTTGCATTGTGATAGGCCAATACATTTGGCTTAATTTCAAGCCGTTGTATCTTCTCTTGTTTCATTTTTACCAAAGCATCGACGATATACCCAACCTGTGCTTCTGCAATCCCAATGAATGAGTCATAAACCAAAATATTTGGCCCGAGCACCAAGAAGGCATTAGGTACTTGCGCGATACTGGTACCCAAAAACGCTTCAGGAGAGCTGTTTTTCCAAAGTTCTGACAATAACTCCCCTTTGGCATTTTTTACACGTTGTCCAATCGGCGGATGAGAAACTTCAAAACCCGTACCCCAAATAATGACATCGACTTCATGACGTTCACCATTTGCAGCAATAACAGTATTACCTTCTATTTCAACTAAACCATGTGGTACAAGTTCGACATTGGCTTGCTGCAAAGCAGGATAATAGTTATTGGCAAATAAAAGACGCTTACAACCAATAGAAAAGTTTGGTGTAACTTTTTCACGTAATTCAGCATCTTGAATTTGTGTTTTTAACAACTGACGACCCAAATAATTCACAGGCTCTAAAAGCGAAGGATTACGTAGTCCTAAATTTATACCATTTAATATACCGGCCACACTTTTGCGCCAAGTTTCTTGTACTGTTGGAAAGCGGGTAATGATGCCTTTCGCACGGTCATTCAGTGGCAAATCTGCTTTTGGCAATACCCATGGTGCGGTACGTTGAAACACCACCACATTTTTGGCAATAGGTTGAATCTGAGGAATAAACTGAATCGCAGATGCCCCCGTACCAATCACCGCAATACGTTTATCTTTTAAGTCATAGGCATGGTTCCATCGCGCAGAATGGAACATTTCACCTTCAAAGCTTTCAATACCTTTAATTTTTGGAATTTGAGGTTCAGTAATCGGCCCAGTGGAAAAAATTACCGTTCTCGCCGCATACTTACCTTTGCTCGTCTCCAATTGCCATTGCTTTAATTCCTCATTCCATTCCGCTGCAATCAATTCACAGTTGAACTGAATGTTATGATAAAGCCCATGCTGCTCTGCCACATCCTCTAAGTAGTTCAGAATCTCAGGTTGCTTGGCAAATAAATGACTCCATTTATGACTCGGCGCAAATGAAAAAGAATACAACGCCGAAGGAACATCACATCCACAACCTGGATAGGTGTTGTCGCGCCATGTTCCTCCCACGCGATTGGCTTTTTCTAAAACCACATAATCGGTATAACCCCGTCCATTCATTTGATGAGCAGCAGCTAAACCTGATATCCCCGCACCAATCACGATGGTATCGTAGACACGCACTTGATTTTCTACGCTTGGTTTTTCTAGGCTAGGCTCTAGCTCTGATTGGTCTTGTACTGCTTTTTTTGCTTTGGCAGAAGACGTTACAGGACGACGTGCATTAGTTTGCGTTGTTGCCTTTTTAGTTTGAGTTTTCTCTTGATCTAATGCTTTTACATCTTCGTCATGTAATTGTGTCGGCATATTCATGCTTTTGCTCCCGACTTTTTAATATAGTTGTTAAATAAGGGATAACCCACCCCCAATAAGCGGGTATAGGTTTGCGGGGATAGACGCTTTAACCACCAAAATAATTTGGCATCAGGTTGCGGAATGGTATACAACTTCCCTGCATCTAAATTATTCAATGTCAAATCGACGACATCGTGGCTCGTCGTAAATGCATGATTCATCAGCAGTTGATCAGCTAAGCCTGAATATCGATTGGGCAAGCGTCCATTTTTCATGATATTGGTCGGCACCAAAGTTGGGCATAGTACATTCACACGGATATTTGCCGATCTGAGCTCTGCCGATAAAGTTTCAGACAATGCCAACACACTCGACTTCGTCACGTTATATGCTGTCATTTCTGGTGCTGCGGTATATGCCGCAGCAGAAGCAACATTAATAATCGCGCCCCCCTGCTTATTTTGTTTCAACTTGGGTACAAAATAATGGCAGCCATGCACCACACCCCACAAATTGACATGCATGCACCACTGCCAGTCGTCTAAACTCAGCTCATCAAATTTACCACCCAACCCGACACCTGCATTGTTGATCACTAAGGTCACAGCATGTCCCATCAACTGCTCGGCTTGCTCTGACAGTGCTTTTACTTCTTCAGCTTTACCTACATCACACTGCACTGCATAAGCATTTGATGAGGTCATGGATTGAATTTGATCAACCGTTTCTTGCGCTGCTTCTAGATGAATATCGGCACAGACCACTGTCCCACCACGACGTGCCAACTCCAAAGCAAAGCTTCTTCCTATACCACTGCCTGCACCAGTAACCACCGCGTAGGCGTTTTCACTTGGCTTATTCTTTTTTCCAAATAGACCCATGGTTGTGTCCTTTTATCGTTTTAATGCTGGGGTAAATTCTTTGACAAAATAAGGTGTCAACACACCATCAACGGGGTTCAGCAAACGCTTTTTGTAATATTCAAGAAATGCAGAAGTGTCATGATCATTTGGGTGAAAACTTGGTCGTAAATAATCAAAAATATGCCCGAGGCTGCTGCCATAAACACCATCTTTTAAGCCAAAAATCAGTTGGAAACTGCGCGGAACATCTTTCCAGTAGCTTAGGCTAATCAAATTTGATGGCTTTCTGTAGAAAGGGACAATCGATGCACCAATTGAAATCAAACCCAAAATGGTAATTAATGCAGGGAAAAAGCCAGCAATACGTAAAGCATAATTACCTGATAATTCTTGATAAACATCATAGGCAATGTCTTTGTGTTCAGACTCTTCCAACATATGCCACATCCAAATAGCGCGCTGCTTTTCATCTATTGAATCAAAAAAGATTTCTTCATGATTCATCATGTATTCCGCAAGCACTGCGGTGAAATGCTCAATTGCTGCCATTAAGGATAACTTCATTGGCTGTGGCATACGTTCAAAACCATAGGCAAAGACGTAGTGTTCTAACTTTCTAAAAAATTGCACAGGCAGATTTCTTGCGCGATACGCTTCATTCATTTCTTCATGCATACGTGAATGAATAGCCTCTTGCCCAATCAACGACGTGACACGTTGTCTTAATACAGGATCTTGAATAAAGTCGCGATGATATCGAGCAGTATCAATCACCAAATCTTCGCCACGGGTTAAGAAAATAGATAAAGATGCAAAATAGGCACTGGCCAATTCTGCATTCATATAAAATTTTGGATCAATTTTTTCTGGTTCGAAATCAAATTTCATATGACGAATAGGTACAACGGCAGACTGTTTTGTTGGGTCAAAGACAGGGCCTGCAAATACGCGTGCTAAAGTTTTTTTTATCGGTTGAAAAGCGCTCATGATTTTGCTCTCAATTTGGGTGTTTACCGTTCATTGACTTCATGTCGATTAAAGTAAAAACACATAGATTGAGGATCAAATTAAGTGAGATAGATCACTAGGCCATTAGCAAAACCGACCTCTAGATTTGCAAAAATGCTCAAATATTTTCTTTGTCAGACAATCTTTAAAACATCAATGCTGCATGGCTCAAAAGCTTGTCATTAAAGGTCATGGCGTATTTTTTTGTGAGGGACGATTATTAGATTTTTTGCACTTCGCCAGTCACAGATTGATAGACCCATTGATGATCAAACAGGCTGTCATCTAAATGATCTAGTTTAAAATTACCGATAGCCACAGCATAGAATCCATTGCCCTGCTGCTTAAAATGTGTGATCTCTTGCATGAGTTCTTCAGTCAGTTGACCCATAATAAAGTCGGAAATCACTACCACATCGGCATGTACAAAATTCGGTTGTTTCAGCATGTCCACGGCATGATTCATCGCAGGGATAATATCTGTTCCCCCATGAAATGACTGCCCTAAAAAGTGAATGACATCATCCAAAGCGCTGTTACAGTGTAAATTCAGCGCGGTTAAATTGGTCGAGAAATTTACCAAATACATCGCTCGCTTTTCTTTTAGCGCTCGAATCGATAAATATAGACAAATCGCTTTGGAAATCAGTTCAGGTTGTCCATTCATTGAGCCACTGGTATCTAAGCAGACAATCATCGGGCCTTTTTGTCCGACTCGACGCTGTGTATGGCGTGGGTCTTCGATCACCCGTCCCTGTTGCTGACCTTGTCGATTAAAACTCATCAAGTTAGATTCTAAATATTTCAAATCAAATAAAACCTGCAAGTCTGGATCGGCTAATAGCGCCAACTCGCTAGGTAAAGCCATACTGAGTTCTTGTGCCAATTTAATTCCTGTAATTTCCTCTTGCGCCATCGGGGTGTGAATAAGCTGCTGTGGTTCTTGTTCTAACTGAGCAGAAATCCGCTTACGTGGCATACTCGGCTGTGCGCTTCCAATCATTTGACATAGGCGTTTAAGCGCCCGATCTTGCTCGAGATAATTCGCCCATTGCTCAAAGTTCTGTACATCATGCTCAGTTAATTGCCCTTTGGAATAGTCCAGAAAAATCCCAGTTTCAAACCCGACACTGTCATGGTGCTTGACCATTTTCGACAATGTCGCAAGAAAATCTTTGATTTCATCTAAAAAGGCATCTCGTTGTAAACGGAGTTGCTCAAACTCCCAATACGCAATAGCTTCAGTCAATTTGCGCTGCCATTTACCTTTGAATAGCTCAATGTGTAATTGACGCTGTTGCTCGGTCAGCAACGACTGTTGGCTCTGTTGCCACATTTCAGTGAATTCTGGAATCCCCAAGGTTTGCATGAAGGCGGCATATTCAGTGTGGAATTGAACAAAATCGCCCTGTTCCCAATGCTTTATCGCAAGCCAATGTTCCAATTGCTGCTGCGCCACCCCATAGGGATGCTGCTGATCTAAACTCGACTTTGCCTGAAAGGCCCATTCCTGAATTTTTTGATCGAGCTTTTTTGCAACTTTATGATCATCCAACCAATGTTTTAAACTGGATTGTTTTAATTCATCATAAAGTTGTGAACTTAATTCATCGAGTGCCGATTGGGTTTGTTGTCGTGTCGGTTTTAATTGCGACATAACTGTTCCAGACGCTCACAATCTTGCAATTGCAACTGATATCGTGCCAATTGCTGCTCAATAGATTGAATTAATTGTTGAATATCCAGTTCAGCGACAAAGACCGATTTAAACTGATGCTTTTGGCCGTTAAAGCGTTCCATTAACAGATCCAATTCTGTTTGAAAATGTGCTTTGATCTGTTGAACTTCGTGTAATAGCTCATATTGGCTTTGTGCTGAAAGTGCGCTACGTGGACTGCCTTTGGTATGTTTTATATACGGCGTCACCACTTCTTCTAAGCCGTAATAGCCACCTTTTAAAGTACACACTCTTGAACCATTAAAATTACACACGATTCCACGCACTTCTTCACCCGTATCATCTAAGGCAAAGAAGTCCTTTTTCGTATCCATTTTATCTAGTTCGAGATACAACACTTTATCTTTATAGTGTCGATCTAGATTGGTCACTGCACGCAAGTAGTCAATGCCATGAATTAAATAACTCTCATACACATCATCGGTATAATAAAAATGATTGAGCACCCGCTGTTCAAGTGCATCCTTCTCTGCCACATGCTGTTCAAACTGCAACCCGTAATTTAAGCCATTTTCAGCTAATACTTCATCTATCTGCTGCGAAACAAAGGCAATGTCTTCAGGCTGATTCCATAAGCAATGTTTTAAAATTAATAGATCACTCAAAATCACCGATGGACGATCATTTAAAAATGCACAGGCTTTGACTAAATAAGCCACACGCTGCCAACGACGGTCAGAGACATAGACCACATGATCTTCAAAGTTATGATTGAGTCGATTTTTAAGTTGATCAAACAGATTTAAAATCGATTCGGGTAAATCCACCTGATAAATCTGTTCCCGCCAATCTTGCAACTCCGCTTTTTTTATTTTTAAGGTCGTATCAAACTCAACACTGACTTGACTCGGCTTGGCCTGTAATAGTGCATGAAAGTTTTCTGCAACAGCAATCGGCGGCACTTCTAAGCGCAAAATAAAACGATCATACAAGGCATCTAAACCTTGATTCGGTTCGGGAATTTCATTCGATGCACTAACCAAAACATTCAATGGAACTTTTTGGACAATGTCACCATTTTTAAAACTCCGCTCATTCACCAAGGTCAGTAAAGTATTTAAAATCGCTGGACTGGCTTTCCAAATTTCATCTAAAAAAGCAAAATCTGCCCGTGGTAAATAATGTTCTGTTTTACGAATATATTGATCTTCTTTTAAAGCTTTGATCGATACCGGTCCAAAAATTTCTTCCGGTGTACTGAAACGATTCATCAAGTATTCAAAATAGTCATGGACTTCAAAAGCAGACGCGATTCGACGCGAAATCAAACTTTTTGCTGTGCCGGGCAAACCATATAAAAAGGTATTCATGCCCGCAACACCAGCCAGCAAACTCAATGCAATAATCTGCTCACGTTCATACATATTTTTGCTGATTTCAGAAATTAAAGTATTGATCCTTGCTTGCATCTGATTATCTGTTTGACCGAAAACTAAATTGTAACGCCCTAACCGATTTTTCGCTGTAGCAGATGCAAAAATATCGCTTTTTAAATACAGCGCAACAGCGTGATATTGTATTTTCAGGTTATAGTAAAACTACACATCCCTTTGGAACTCTAGAAACTTTTCATCATGTTGCCCTTCTTTCCTACACTCATCCGACTGTTAAAACTTGAAGGTTTTAAATATCGATCCCTCACGGCAGGTGAAATATCCATGTGTCGCAGTGTGTTTGGGGATTTGATTCAATATGAGCAAGTGAAAGTGATGAATCACCCTTTTTTTCCTTGGCAATCTGCGCATGTGGTCATGGCGCCTCAGGGGTATATCCATGCACGAAATTTACTGTTTAAAGCGGACTATGCCAAAGCGTCCTTAGGATATCGCGCCCTGTTTATTCATGAGATGGCCCATGTTTATCAATACCAGCAGCAGATCAATGTTTTGGGTCGGGGTGCTGTTTTACAGATGGCGTATTTCTTTAGTTTTAAAAAATATAATCCTTACCGCTATACCCTCAAACCACACAAGGCATTTTTTGACTACAACATTGAGCAACAAGGTGACATTGCTCGTGACATCTATTTAATGCGAATTAAAAATATTATTTTATATCCAGAACTTGTTCATCAAATTGAGCTGTAAAGCATCAATGCTCTTTGACGAATATTTATAGATAAATTGAATATCGCCAGATCATTCTATTTCACGCTATTGCTCGACCATTGACGCTATTTTAAGTACAAAAAAACAGCATTAATATTTACTTTATGGCACATAAGCTCAGCTAGGCTTTTAAAAGCTATGAATACCTCTAGTATCTCGCTTAAATTCAGATAAAATAGGTTCACCTTATTTTTTTGCTTTGCATCAAAACAAGTGAATTATCATACGATGATGGTGTTTTGTTTTCGCCTTTCGGCAGTATTTTTCGTATCTAAATACACTCGCTGAATAATCACAATAATACAAATCAGTGTGTTAAGTGTATTCACCTATAGGAATAGGATTTAGTTGGAATGAATAGTTTTAAAATTGCACTTGCTCAGTTCTCTCCGCATATTGGTAATCTAGAATCAAACGCAGCAAAAATGCTTCAACAAGCCAATGCTGCAAAAGAACAGAACGCAGATATTATTGTTTTTCCTGAACTTTCTACAGTTGGTTATCCTGCTGAAGATTTATTATTACGTCCAAGTTTAAATAAACGTACACAGCAAGCTTTTGAACAATTGGCGAACGTTAAGGACATCGTTTTAGTCTTTGGTTTTGTAAATCAAACTGAAGATGGTCAGCGCTATAACTCTGCTGCTGTCATGAAAAATGGTCAAGTTCTCGGGATTTACAACAAACAAAATCTTCCAAACTATAGCGTTTTTGATGAAAAACGTTATTTCAGTGAGGGTCATCAACACCTTGTCTTTGAATATTTAGGTCATAAGTTTGGTGTGTTGATTTGCGAAGATGTTTGGGCTTTACCAACGGTTCAACAGCTTGCTCAGTTAAATGTTGAAACCGCTTTGGTGTTGAATGCTTCACCTTATGAAGTTGGTAAACCACAGCATCGCATTGAAACAATGGCTGCATTGACCAAACAATTGAACATCAATTTGGTTTACTGTAACCAAGTCGGCGGTCAAGATGACCTTGTCTTTGATGGCACAAGCTTTGTGATGAACAATTCAGGTGAAGTTGCATTGCAAGCACCGAGTTTTGTTGAAGATCTATATATCGCAGAATACGATGCTGAACAAAAAGCCTTTAAAACAGGTGCAATCACGCCTGTATTAAATACCATGGCTGAAATCTACCAAAGCCTTGTGATCGCAACACGTGACTACGTACAACGTTCAGGCTTCCCAGGTGTGATTTTAGGTCTATCTGGTGGTATTGACTCAGCATTAACTTTAGCGATTGCTGCCGATGCGATTGGCGCCGATAAAGTTCAAGCGGTCATGATGCCATATACTTATACTGCACAAATCAGTGTTGAAGATGCGGCTGAACAAGCCAAGAATATGGGCATAACTTTTGGTATTGCCGAAATCAATCCAATTGTGAATGGCTTTATGCAAACCTTATTCCCTTTCTTTGGCGCTGCACCGACTGATGCGACTGAAGAAAACCTACAAGCGCGTTCTCGCGGTACATTGTTAATGGCCTTATCGAACAAGTTCGGCAATTTAGTCCTTTCTACGGGGAACAAGTCTGAATTATCTGTTGGTTACTGCACATTGTACGGTGATATGGTCGGTGGCTTTGCGGTTCTTAAAGACGTTTATAAAACGATTGTATTTGAACTTGCAAAATACCGTAACAGCATTTCAGAAACACCGGTGATTCCTGAACGTGTAATTACTCGTCCACCTTCTGCGGAACTTCGCCCAGATCAGAAAGACCAAGACTCATTACCTGAATATGAAGTATTGGATGCCATCTTGTATGCGTATATCGAAGAAGATATGAGCCAAGATGACATCATTGCTAAAGGTTTTGATGCTGAAGTGGTGAAAAAAGTCATCCGTTTGGTTGATCTAAACGAATACAAACGTCGCCAAGGCGCGATCGGTCCACGTATCAGCTCACGTGCATTTAGCCGTGAACGTCGCTACCCGATCGTGAATGGTTGGAAACCGGGTATCTAATTACTCGATCAAATTAAAAAGCCCAGTTCTATAACTGGGCTTTTTTACAGGCGCAAAATATGCAGTAGTAAAAGTTAAAAATAATAGACTTCTTTCATAATTCATTTTTTGCTCAGCTCTAAATTATAGATTCCCGCAATTAAATTGAATCTTAAGCCCAGTCTTTTTCCTCGATTACGATATCGCTCGGCAAGGATTTTGAAAGTTTTTAAACTACCAAATACATGCTCAACCCCAATTCTTCTTTTGTTGATTTCTTGATTATAGATTTTTAGTTCAGGATCCAATTTACAGCGCTTTTTTGCTTTTAATGGCAACAAGCTATTTGGATACACTGCGTAAATCCCTTGATAGCCTTTATCTGCAAAGATAAAGGCACCTGCCGGAATCTGATGTAAGTTTCGTTTGAAGAGTTCGAAATCATGTACAGCACCACGATCAGTGCATAAACTCAGAATTTGCTGAGTTCTATAATGAATGATGGCCTGGACTTTGAAAGTATGTGCCTTCTTTTTGCCACTATAGCTTTTCTTCTGTTTTTTTAGGTCTTTGTATTGGAATTTCTGTGGCATCAACAATCACCACGTTCCAGTCGATGCCTTCGCCCTCAGGCAAATGCTTCGGTAAATTAAATAAATTGGACTTGATCAGGCAGTCCTCTACATGACGGACAATTCTTGAAGCAGTCGGCTCTGACACACCATAACTTGTTGCAACATGGAACAAGGTTCGGTATTCGCGCCAATAACTTAAGCACAGAAGGATTTGATCTTCTATGCTCAATTTAGTTGGTCTACCTTTAGCAGGAACATGCATTTTCAGTTGTTCAATCATTAAATCAAAGGTTGACCATGATATGCCGGTGTATCGCTTAAACTGTGTTTCAGAAAGCTTCTTTGAATCGATATATTTCATCCGCAGATTATGCATGAATATTTAAAATTCTTCGGTACAAATAATCAGCAAGAGACTGTTCGTTTTTTGATTTATGAAAGAGGCTTAATTGAGATGTGTATTTCAAAAGTTAGGCCATCAAATAATACAGTTAAAGATTTGAGTTCACTTTTAATTTTAAATAAACATCGTAAATAGATCATTTTATTAGTGCTGTAATTATTTCAATCTATTTGACTTTTTCTAGGCACAAAAAAAGAGACCAAGCTGAGAGCTTGGTCTATAAAAATGGTGGCTATGACGAGACTTGAACTTGTGACCCCCGCATTATGAGTGCGGTGCTCTAACCAACTGAGCTACATAGCCGTAAACTGTGGTGGCATTATCTAGATTTCACACATTATCGTCAAGCATTTTTGTATGCAATTGTTCAGAGTTTAAACAAGCAAAGTTCAAGATGTTACTATTTAAGCAAATCATGCTATTTTTAGCCCTAATTACTATATTTTTTGATTAAAAATTAGAGTTTTATCATGCAATTCAATTCGATAAAAAAAGCCTGTCTGACCCTCAGCCTAGCTGTCATGACCTTCAATGGCTGCCAAATCGTTTCGCCTTTTTTTGTTGACTATAATGGTGTGCGACGTGATGTGGCGACTTGGATTAATAAACAGCCTTTATTGAGCATGCAACAAAAGCGCAGCATGGCTCAACTTAGCCGAGCACAGCAGCCTATCATTCGTCTCGACTTCAATGATCAGGAGAAATTAGTCAGTGTTGCTCGCGCCAATGAAGCTGCGATGTATTGTGCCAATCAGCATTTATCAGCGCGACAAATTCAACGCCTGCAAAAACAGATCTTCCCTGAAGATGCGTTGCATAAATTAAGCTTGCTTGAGCAACAAGCGTTGCATATTACCCTGACAGAGCAAGAGAAACAGTGTGATTAAAACCATGTCTGCTGTTGGATGAATTCATCTAGGCTCAATTTTTTCAGCACCAAATTGTCTTACAACCTAGACATAGCTGCTTACATTATTGAGCATTTTTGCTATCGCTAAGCGAGGTGAAAACAAGTCTATATTTTTGCAATATTTTTATTGCGAATTTCGCAATATCCTTATGAATTTACTTGGTTTTATTCCCAAATAAAAAAGCGTATGATGAAACTATGATCAATGTAAGTAGCGCTTTTTTTCAGGTTTTTCCATCCAAATTCAATTGATCAGATAAGGAGAAATAAGATGGCTTTAAATAATATTTTAGTTCCAGTGGACGGTTCAGAAACTTCTTATGCTGCGGTGGCTAAAGCTGTCGAGTTTGCAAAAACTTTTGGCAGTAAAATTACTGTGGTTCAAGTACTGACGCTCGATCCATATATTGCTGCAGAGTATATTTCAGCAGCGCAAACCAATGATTTAATTGAACGTGCTCGTGCATCGATTTTAAATACACTTGAAGAAGCAAAAGCGAAATTTTCAACTGAAGGTGTCACTGTTGAAACTCGCTTACTTGAAGGTCAAGTAGTGCATACTGAACTGGTTAAAGCTGCAGAAGAAACACATGCGGACTTGATTATTATTGGTTCACATGGCCGTACTGGGATCAAAAAATTCTTCTTGGGCAGCGTAGCTCAAAGCGTACTGGGTGCTTCAGACATTCCTGTTTTGGTTGTACGCAAATAAGCCATTAGATTTATAGCTTAAAAAAGCCTTCTGATCCTAGAGGGCTTTTTATTGACTACTTCATCAATAATAAAATTAAAACGCTAAGTTTAAGGCAAGGATTTTTTAAGGTATCCATTGATATTGTTTCAATGAGATGCGTCCATTCACTACAAAGACATTTTCAGCTGCCAATTTCAATTGCTGAATATTTTCGCCTTTTTCATTACAGCGCTGCGTGCTGATTTTTCCCTGCGCATTGACCACCCGATGCCATGGGATCGTTGATGTTGCATCTAGATGCTTAAGCACATAGCCAACTAGCCGTGCATGCTTCGGTAAACCCGCTAATTTGGCAATTTGTCCATAAGTGGCAATCTTCGCTTGCGGTATCAATTGAATAACCGACAAAATCTGCGTTGCCAATTCATCACTCTGCTTCACATGAGCTCCTTTGAGTCGCATCAAAAAAGAGAACCCTAAGGTTCTCTTTGATTAATACTTAATTTTTACAGATTAGTACAGTAATTGGTTGTGATCGAGTAAATCTTTCAAGGTCACATCAGTATTTTTCAATGTGAGAAATTCAACTTTATCGACACATTTGGGCTATGACAACCATTTGTATAAATATCGCCCCTTGGTAGAGAGCGCATTTATGCAATTAAAAACATGGCGAGATATCGTATTTCTTATGCAAAAAGACAGCGTCATTTAAAGCAGAACTTCAAATAAACTTTATCATGATGTGACTAAAAGCTTCATGACGGCACACCTTACACGTCGGACTGTCTTTAAGAATTCATTTCTTCCCAAAGCCACAGTTTTTTGTCTTTTCATGGTTTCGCATTTTTTCTTTGAGGAATGACTAGAGTGCTTATAAATCTGAAATGATATGCCTACAGCATTTTGTGTCATATGCGCCATCGGTATAGCTAGAATTCATTGGCTCACTAGGTGAAATTTATGCAAGTAAGTTTTCTAGTACTTATGAACTGCTGACATTGTTGTCATGAGCTGAATTGTCCATGTTTGCAATGTTTTCAGCATCTATACCAATACGAAGTTTACGCCATTGTCGTCGACCTTCAGACTGATGTTTATTAGGTTTCGATTCACCTTCAGCTAATAACTTCAAACCTATAGAGTCAACAAGTAGATGTAGTCCATCAGAACTTTTTTGATAGCTAATCGCAATATCAATATGTTTTTATCTCCTGCTGAATGACCAGTCATAATTTCCCACATTTTGCTGTTTCATGATGGAACACAGCTAGAAATAAAAAAAAGGAAATGCTCAAGCATTTCCTTTTTTTAAATCGAACAAAGCAATTTAGAAGTTTTCGGGGTTTTCTAATCGACGAACTTCTTGCACTTTCTCTGGATTATGTACAGCAGCAACACCATCATCCGCTTTGGTATCTATTAATGCTTCTGGGTTATATACCGTGATGGTTTCATTACCATGTATATCTTCGCCCACGATATATTGGAAACCCTTTTTATTCATTTTATGGCACATTCTTTGATACCAACCTTTGAAACCTTTGGTTTCTTCATTCGGGTTGTAATAAAAAGCATTCATCACAGCGGGTAAACCTAGGCCACACACGAGGCCCGACATTAAGACTGCAATAAATGTATATCCAATCAAAATACTGCTGTATTCACTGAGTTCAGGAATATTGGCAACAGCAAGGATTAAGGCCAATGAAATACCGCCACGAACCCCACCCCACGATAAGATGGCAAGGCTACCGTTGTAACTTTTTTTGCGGAAACTTGGGAAGAATGCAAAAGATAAATAGTTTGCTGCAAAGCGCGATGCATGCAAAATGATAAACGCCACCATACCACCTAAAATCAAACTGATACTTAAATCTAAGATAAATAACTCAAGTCCGATCAGGGTAAATAAGAAGGAGTTGATGATCCCTTCCACCGTATGCCAAAAATGATTGACTTCACGAATTTCACGATCTTGTAAAATTTCTTTCCATTTATTCCCAACAATCAAACCGCCAATGACACATGCAATAGGTGCAGATGCATGTGCGAAGAGTGCCACGAGATAAGATCCACATGCCAATAATGCTGTCGTTAAAATCAAGGATTCCATTTCATGTTTACCGCGGAGTAAACGTAAAATCCCTAAACCGAATGCCCAGCCAATAATGACTGCAACAACAATTTCATATAACAGTGTTTCAAGCGTACCAATGACGGTAAAATGTTCACCTTGCAAAACATTGAGTAAAGTCATAAACACAGCAATACACATGGCATCATTAAAGAGGGATTCGCCTTCTAGTTTGACTATTAAGTGATGTGGCGCACGCACCGAACTTAGTACACCTTTCACCCCAATCGGGTCGGTTGCGCCCAAAGCCGCACCTAATAACAACAACACCAATAAATCAACATGATGACCAATTAAGAACTGATAACCATATAAGGCAACACCAAAAAACACCGCACAAAGTACCAAGGCAATACTGGCCAAAATACTGATCGGCTTCCAATGCAGACGTAAATCGGAAACTTTAAATTTCAAGGCTGATGAAGTCAAAATGAAACAAATCACGCCATTAATTAAAAAGTCATAAAAGTCGATATGACGAACGGCCTCTTCAATATTGTGTAAATTAATCGTCACAAATTGATTGCCATTGAGTAGACTTGCGCCCCATTGCAAAATAAAGACAAAAATTGCAGAAACAATGGGAACACCTATGGCTTGTGGAAAGCCCAAGATACGTTTATTAAAAATCGTGGTTGCAATCGAAAGTGCAAAAATAACGGTAAAAACCTGTAGAAAAAAATAATTTCCCATTTCGTTCCCAATTTTGGTGCTGTGTCGCCTACAGAGTGAGATATAGGTATTTTTAAAATAAATACTAAATTTTTTAGTATTTGGAAATAAAATATTCTAACGAATTTTATCTAAATTCCGTGTATCAATTCAGTTTTTTTCACATCTTTTATCAAGATCATTTAACATAGCAAGCCTGCATAGATTTTATGCATTCTCATCATCTACATGATTTCTCCTATGCATCAGACTATTAAAACTGTTTTTCGACTCTTTTTTGCGGCTGTGATCTTTATCATTACGGCGGCCCTGATCCTCACTTGCTATAGCAAGACACAGGAAATTTTACGTGCTAAGCACTATTTTAGTCAGGCAAAAACGATCTCACTGGATTCAACGCCCAAAGAACAATTGGTTTTGGTCTCCAATAATGAATCACCCGATCGTGCGATTTTTATCATGCTGGCGAATAATGGTTATCTTGCCAAACTGAATTGTGAAAACTATGCACAAGATATTTGTCTCGATGAATTCAATCAGCAACACACCAGACAAATTCAACACCTCGATTTACTCAAAATTGGACAATTTCAATATATCCAAAATGTGAGTTTCACCAATAGCCGCACTGGACAAAAACAACAATTACGCTATAGCGATGCCCAATTAAAACAGTTCTATCAAAACGATATTTCGGGCCTTAAATATACTGTTTTTGGCGTGGCTTTATTCGCATTTGCCGCATTGTATGTCAGCTATCGTATTGTTCGAAACTTTAAATCATTTCTTAATAAATAAGTTTCAATCTATTTTTCAATGAAAAAAAGAGGATGTTTGCATCCTCCTTTTTTTGTTTTAAATGGCTTGGTTAAAGGTATCACAGCTATTGATATTGCCTGATTTCAACCCTGTCTGGAACCATTTCATACGTTGTTCACTGGTGCCGTGCGTGAAGCTATCTGGGACCACTTGCCCAGTTGCACTTTTCTGTAAATAGTCATCACCAATCTTATGTGCAGCGTCCATCGCTTCTTCTACATCACCCTGCTCTAAAAATTGGGTACGCTGTTGATTATGATGCGCCCAAATACCCGCAAAGCAGTCTGCTTGTAGTTCTTGCATGACCGAATAACGATTACCTTCAGCTTTAGACGCTTGCGCACGCGCCTGCTGAACTTGCTCAGAAATACCTAAAATCGTTTGGATATGATGTCCAACTTCATGGGCAACCACATAGGCTTGCGCAAAATCACCCGCCTGATCTTGACGACTCAATTCAGTTTGATTTTGTTCACCCGTGATGCCCATTTGCGTACGCATATCTTTAAAGAATGCAGTATCAATATAGACCTTCTGATCTGCTGGGCAATAAAACGGCCCCATTGCAGCTTGTGCTGTACCACAACCCGAGTTGACCACACCATTAAACATGACCAATTTAGGCGCTTTATACTGGGCATTTAACTGTTCTTGGAAGACTTTAGTCCATGTATCTTCCGTATCGGCCAAAACCGTTCCAACAAAATCCATCGCTTCTTGTTGTTCAGGTGTTGGATTATCCAAACCTTTGACTTCAGCCGTTTGACCCTGTGAAGTCACTTGTTTAGTCGCCTGATAAGCTTGCTGCGGATCTACACCAAAAAACTTCCACGCAACAAATGCTACAACCAAACCGAGAATACTGATACCACCCGCTTTTGCACCGCCACCACCGCGACGGTCTTCTACGTTTGAACTAACTCTTCGACCTTTCCAGCGCATAGTGATCTTCCTTATATAAAATAGTTGATATCCGTGCGTTTACAGATTAATCCTTTTGCGACTTTGGCCATACTTTTTGAACTAAAGACACGACGCACAGCACGATTAAACCTGCAATAAAACCTGTCACTAAATTGATTAAAGTCGGTGTTAATGCACCCACAATACTGCCAACTGTAGGAATATGTTCTGCATAATCCACAGAGCCTTCAATAAAATGGTGTAGCAGAGGCACACCATGGGTAATGATGCCACCACCCACTAAAAACATGGCAATCGTACCTACAATGGTTAATGTCTTCATCAACTTAGGTGCAAATGCTAACAAACCTTGTCCAACGGTCTTTTTAAATTGTGATGCTTGTTGCGTGAGATAAAGTCCTAAGTCATCAATTTTGACAATCATCGCGACAAAACCATAAACACCAACGGTCATTATAATTGCAATCACCGAAAGCACCATGACCTTAGTCCCAAATGCCGCAGTTGCAACCGTACCCAATGAAATCACCACAATTTCAGCAGATAAAATAAAATCGGTCCGGATGGCACCTTTGACTTTTTCTTTTTCAAAAGTCACCAAATCCGTTTCAATATGGGTCATCTCTTCACGAGCAACTTCTTCTGTTTTGGCTTTTTTATGATGCAAACTATGCAGGACTTTTTCCACACCCTCATAGCACAAAAACAAACCACCAATCATCAAAAGCGGTGTAATCAGCCAAGGTGCAACCACACTGATCAATAAAGCAGCCGGAACCAAAATTAATTTATTAACAAAAGATCCTTTGGCGACAGACCAAACGACAGGAAGTTCACGATCGGAACGGACACCACTGACTTGTTGTGCATTCAGTGCTAAATCATCTCCAAGGACACCCGCTGTTTTTTTGGCTGCCATCTTACTCATCACAGCAACGTCATCCAACACAGTTGCAATATCATCAAGTAAGATTAATAAGCTACTCGCCATTATTTTTATCCTTTAGGCATTTTTTAATATTCTAATTCTATTTAACGCTAAAATTGTATTTAGTTTTTTAATAATTAACAAAATATTCACCCATTTTTCAGTCAATTGTGCTGTGTCAGTAACAATCAAAAATAGAATGCCGTACAATGGGGACATTCTTTGAAAATCAGCCGTAGCTTTGACTACCACTTTGGAACAGATAATGAGTACTCAAGATAATCGTCCAGTGATTTTGACTGGCGACCGTCCGACTGGACAATTACATTTAGGTCATTTTGTAGGTTCTTTACGTTCACGTGTAGGTTTACAAGATTCGCATCATCAACATCTCCTTTTAGCTGATGCTCAAGCCTTAACTGATAATGCCGATAACTTCGAAAAAGTTCGTCGCAATATTATTGAAGTCGCAACCGATTATCTTGCTGTAGGAATTGACCCAACCAAAACCACGATTTGCGTTCAATCATGCTTACCAGCATTGAATGAATTGACCATGTTATATTTGAACTTTGTGACGGTTTCTCGCTTAGAGCGTAATCCAACCATCAAATCTGAGATTCAAATGCGTGGATTTGAGCGTGACATTCCTGCAGGTTTCTTATGCTATCCAGTGGCTCAAGCTGCCGATATTACAGCATTTAAAGCATCTGTCGTTCCAGTGGGCGAAGATCAAATTCCAATGATTGAACAAACCAATGAAATTGTTCGTCGTTTAAACCGTCAAATTGGTCGTGACGTACTTCCTGAATGTAAAGCTTTACTCTCTAATGTCGGCCGCTTGCCAGGTTTTGATGGTAAAGCAAAAATGTCTAAATCTTTGGGCAATACTATTGTGCTTGACGCGACTGATAAAGATATCAAGAAAGCCGTTAATGCAATGTATACCGATCCAAATCATTTACGCATTGAAGATCCAGGTCAAGTTGAAGGTAACGTCGTATTTACTTACCTCGATGCATTCGACCCTGATAAAGATGCTGTTGCAGAATTAAAAGAACACTATCGTCGTGGCGGTCTAGGCGATGGTACTGTGAAAAAGCGTCTTGAGGGTGTGCTAAAAGAGCTCATCGGCCCGATCCGTGAACGCCGTTTAGAATTGCAAAAAGATCCTGACTACATCATGGATATTTTAAAAACCGGTACCGATAAATGCCGTGATATTACCCAACAAACGTTAGATGAAATTAAATCTGGACTGGGTGTATTCCACTTCTAAATTTAAAAATTCTATAAAATTAAGCCTTTCCAATGTGAAAGGCTTTTTTATAGGCACTTTTTTGTGAAGGTATTCACAAAATCTCCTTAGTTTTAACGTTAGGTAACATCACTTAACGTGAACACCAATGAAATGACTGACCGTTCACTCTATTATCTATTTATGTTTTAGGAATACCTAAATTCATAACATTTCTCCTTTACCGAACCTGTGAAAACAGATTCGTTGTTATACGCAATGAACACCCCAATCATTGCGTATTTTTTTGTCTAAAAATTGACAATTACCAATAGAAAAAAGTCCGCTATAAGCGGACTTTTCAATTAATACATCATTTTAAAAATGAATATAAATTAGTAATGAAATAAACGTTTATCTAATGGTAGTTCAATTCCAATTGACGCTCCACCATCATTACCATTTAAATCCGAGTCACTCACCCAACCATTAATTTTTAAAGGCATATCTGGACGTAAATAATGTGTCCAAGTCAAGTCTAGAGCTTTCAATTCATCTTTTTCAGGAAATGCTGCGTTATTCAAAGCTGCACGCTCTGTTTCAGAAACTTTTGCAAAAAGTACACGACCATTTAGACGGTTTAGTGGATCAATACGTATATTCCCACCCACTGAAACCATTTGAGCATCACCACCTAAGGCATGACCAAGTGGATAGCCATGTTGATAGTATCCATCTGTGTAAATAGAGTGATTGTATGAAATGCCTTTGGCATCACCATTAGTTCGAGTATCAACCCATTCAGTATACAGTTGATAAGGCATATTATTTACACTTGAAGAATAATCAACACCTGCAAGATACATGCTTTTTGCTGGTAAACCACCTGCTTCATCCTCACCAATATATTGGCCGTAAAGACTAACTGGAACTTGCACAAGGGGTTGTAAATTCAAACGCGCATCAAAACCCGCGACTTGATTTGATGGATCAGCCTTACCTGTTCCACCATTATCTTTATTACCAATAAAGGCATCCCAAAGTGAACTAAAACTTTCGGGACGACCTTCGCCACCCCATTGTATAGAACGTGATGCTCCCAATTCCAAATATGGAGTAGGTTGTGCAGTTAGTCGAAGTCCAATGAGTTTTGCATCTGGGATAGCAGAATAATCATCTAACTGTCCAGCAAAAGCTTGATACTGCCAAGGGCCGATCCATGATAGCCATGGTGTTTCAAAAGCATTCTGTTGTGCACGCTGTGCAGTAACACCGTACACAGGACGACTCGCATCACCACGGATTAAACTACCGTCATGACCAGGCCCCCAATAAGTCGGAATCTGACCTGCAATTAACCATTGGTTCCAAAGCTTCCCGGCAATGTATGAGCCTTCCACATTTACATCTTGATCATTATTAATTTGCTGTTTATCTTCAGCATTTACACGTAAACGACCATCCCAATTTTCACCACCAACGTTGAGTTCAAGTGCACCTTGATATTGCGCTTTTTGATGATCACCAAAATTTTGCGGTAAATTATTTTTATCTGACTCTGCAAACAATTCTGCTTTTAATAATGCATTTTCGGCAGTCAATTTATTTTGAATACTTTGTAATACTTTTTGTTGTGTAGGTGTCATCACTTTTGCAGAAGTTAACGCTCGCTGTATTTCATCACCACTCATTGGCCATGTTGAGGTACTAATTTGAATAACGCCTTGCTGATTCAACCAATTCAAATCTGCGCGTAACTCTTCATTATTTAAAACAATCCCCTGAGCAAAAACAGGAACTGATAATCCAAACAGTACAGCAGCATAAAGTGACTTTCTTAAATACATGCTCTTTTTCTCAAGTTTAATTCACAGCCCACCTTAGATTTTTCAACTCATTTATTCAAGGGTGAAACTGTATCTCCTTTTATTTTTTTCATCATTTAGGTAAAGATGTTCAATAAAAATACAAAATAAAAAACCCGCATTAAGCGGGATTTTTATTTCAAAAACTAAATTAGTTTTTATGACGCATATGTGGGAATAAGATCACTTCACGAATACTTGCAGCATTCGCAAATAACATCACCAAACGGTCAATACCAATACCCTCACCCGCTGTAGGAGGTAAGCCGTATTCCAATGCTTCAATGAAGTCTGCATCGTAATGCATTGCTTCATCATCACCTGCATCTTTTTCGGCAACTTGGGCTTGGAAACGTTCAGCTTGGTCAATCGGATCATTTAACTCTGAGAAACCATTTGCCAACTCACGACCACCGATGAAGAATTCAAAACGGTCCGTAATATGTGGATTTTCATCATTACGACGTGCCAATGGTGAAGTTTCCGCTGGGTATTCTGTGATGAATGTCGGTTGACGAAGTTCTGTTTCAACAGTTTCTTCAAATACGATGGTTTGAAGTTTACCTAAACCAAAACCAGGTTTTACTTGCTCTTTCAGTTCATTTTTAACAAAGTTTGCAAGGAACTCACGATCAGATACATTTTCAGCAGTGAACGTTGGGTTGTGTTCAAGAATCGCATCAAACATCGAAATTTTCTTGAATGGACCTTTGAAGCTATACACTTCATCACCATAAGGCACATCAGTCGAACCTAATATGTCAATGGCCAATTTTTCAAGCATATTTTCTGTCAAAGCCATCAGGTCTTTGTAGTCTGCATATGCTTGGTAGAATTCAATCATGGTGAATTCTGGATTATGACGTGTTGATACACCCTCGTTACGGAAGTTACGGTTAATTTCGAACACGCGCTCAAAACCACCAACGACCAAACGTTTTAAGTAAAGCTCAGGCGCAATACGCAAGAATAAAGGCATATCCAATGCGTTGTGGTGAGTTTCGAATGGACGCGCAGATGCACCACCCGGAATCACATGCATCATTGGTGTTTCAACTTCCATGAAACGCTCATTGCTCAAATATGAACGAATACCTGACACCACTTTTGCACGAATTTCAAAAGTTTTACGTGTTTCTTCGTTCATGATGAGGTCTAAATAACGCTTACGGTATTTAACTTCAGTATCAGTCAAACCATGGAATTTGTCTGGAAGTGGACGGAGTGATTTGGTTAAAAGCTCAAAATGTTCAATATGAACATAAAGGTCACCTTTACCAGAACGACCAATATAACCTTCAATGGCAATAATATCGCCCAAATCGAGTGCTTTAATAGTTGCAAGAACATCAGCATCCAACTCTTTACGTGGTACATAAAGTTGGATACGACCAGTCATATCTTGGATTACGATGAATGAACCGCGGTTCAACATCACACGACCAGCAACTTTTACATAAACCTTTTCGCCTGCTTCAATTTCTTCTTTTGATTTTTCAGCGAATTGATCTTGTAGGTCTTGTGCATAGTGTTCACGCTTAAATGTGTTAGGCCACGGGCTAACACCTGTTTCCTTGGCGTGCTCTTTGATGTGCTCTAACTTGGCATGACGCTGTGCAATTAAATCGTTTTCGGAAATGGCTTGTTCAGAAGTCGATTGAGCGTTATGTTGCGTCATCTCTGTCTCAAATAGTTAAAAAACGGAAGTTGCATAGCATAGCAGATTTCCTTTGAATTGAGCAGTAAGCAATGCGCGCATTTTTTTAATAAGTAGAAATTTATCGAAGTAAGATGTTTTAATCGTTATACCTTCAGGTAGACATAGAACCTACCTTACAGATGTGCAGTAGATAAAAATTAAATACTCAAGCTCGAAAACCTACATTTTAATGATATCAGATGATAACCAAAAGCTTTAAAAATACTTATAATTATCAATATATTAAAATATATATCAATAACTTAATTCAACCTTTTAATCTATTTTCTTTAAGACTAAAGTCTTTTAAATGCCTATAAATTAGACCAAAAGCTAAATTCTCTTTTCGACAATTCTCTCTACAATGAAGTCATAAAATTGTTGAAAAATAAAATATTCAACACATCCAAAAAAGTTTGAAAACAGTGTGTAGAAAAACAATGACTTCCTGCTTATCGAAAATTCTGTTTTTACATGGATTGGATTCTTCCCGTGAATCTACGAAGTTCCATGCCATCAATGCAAAACAAAAATTCTGCATTGAAGTGGACTATCGCAACTTAAATTTTCAAACTGTTGCGGATTTTTACCACGAGAGTATTGAAACCATTAAGCCCGATATCATCGTCGGGCATAGTCTCGGGGCATATTGGGCATTAAAAATGTCGCTGTTTCATCGTATTCCGTGTGTAATTGCCAACCCGAGTCTGCATCCAGACTTTCGCGACGACTACCCTGCAATTAATGAAATGGATTTGGATCACGATATTCCACAAATTGCATATATCGAACGTGGCGATGAAATCTTAGATATGTATGAAGCAGAACAACAACTCGAAGACTATATGCAAGTTCAAGTGATGGATGGCGGACACCATCGTCTACAATGCCCTGAAAATATTAATGATTTAATCCAACATCTCGAATTAAACTATTTAAAAAAATAAATCATAAGATTAATCATAAGTAGCAACGTCTTTTTTATCAGACATAAAAAAGCCCTGTCATAGACAAGGCTTTTTACATTTTAAAACTGACGCTTAGGCAGCATCTACTTCAGGACGTGTTTTATCATCTAAAACAGACCAAATATTTAGTCCTAAATCTTTATGCAAGTCAGGCAAATCTAAGAAAATGCTTGCGCCTAAAACTTGGTGTTTACATTTTTCAGCCAATTGTTTCACAGCACGAAGCGTACCGCCCGTCGCCAATACGTCATCCACAATAATTACTTTTTGTGATTCGATTTCAGCTGACATTTCAAGACGATCTAAACCGTATTCAAGGCTATAACCAACACCGACAACAGGTGGTGGTAATTTTCCGGCTTTACGTACCAACACCAAACCTTTGCCTGTACGCTGAGCAAGTAAGCTTGCCAAAACAAAACCACGCGCTTCAACTGCAATAAAGCTATCTACTTCTGCCAATTGCTCAGCTGGAATACTTGCAATTAGGGCATCAGTTAACGATTCGATGTTATTCATAAATAACGGCGTAAGGTCAAAGAAGCAAATTCCTGGTTTTGGGAAATCTTGGACAGTACGAATGTTAGACCACAATGCCGCAGCAGTAGAATTACTCATAATAGGAGAAAATAAATTAAGGAAAGAATGTGTGAATTTTAACGCGATTTGAGAGAAAAGAACAGCTAACCCCCGACTAAAATGCATATTTAAGATACAGCAAATTTACATAAGTTATTGATTATTAATATTGTATTTATTTAAAAAATATCAAATATATATTTTCCTAATCATAAAATAAAAGATTTTAGAGATTTTTTCTGCAAGACTTTAGTCTATGTAGATAGAAAAAGCGGTATTTAGAACCCAATTCACGGAAATGAATTCAAATATACTTTTCAATAGGCATAAATATTGTCAGACAATTTTTCCCAGATCTGGGGTTTTGATGATATTTATTGTCCCTCACTGCCATTCTGCTTTTAATTTCACTCATTAAACTCTTAGCCACTTTACTTTATCGTTAGAACTGCGTAAAAATTTAACATAAGAGTCTACTGTATAAGGCTAATTAACCTTAAGGTATAAACTTATACAGTTATGAAGTATTTACTGACTTAATTTTGTGTCAGTTTTTGGAGAATGGAATGAAAAAGTATCAGTGCATCGTTTGTGGATGGATTTATGACGAAGCAGAAGGCTGGCCACAAGACGGTATCGTGGCAGGAACAAAATGGGAAGATATCCCGGATGATTGGACTTGCCCAGACTGTGGCGTCTCAAAAGTAGATTTTGAAATGGTTGAAATCTAATAAATAGAATCTAAGGCCATCATCGTTATGGTCTTTTTTTTGTCTTTAAAAAATATGAAATGTGTTTGGAGTTGAGTATGCACCCTATTGTCATTATTGGTTCTGGTATGGCGGGATATGCAGTTGCACGTGAATTTCGAAAGTTAAATACTGAACTAGAACTTATTATGATCTGTGCGGATGATGCCATTAACTACGCTAAACCGACATTATCCAATGCGCTCGTTGGTAATAAAGCTCCTGAGCAAATCCCTCTAGGGGATGCCGAAAAAATGTCGGCTCAACTCAATATGCAAATCATCAATAAGAGTTGGGTTAAATCCATTGATGCAGCAAAACATGAGCTTACTATTGAAAGCCAAAATGGAACTCAAACACAACTATATTCAAAACTTGTTTTAGCAGTCGGCGCAAATCCAATTCGCTTAGCTATTTCGGGTGATGGCAGTGAAGACATTCATGTCGTCAACAATTTAGATCACTACAAAGCATTCCGCAAACAACTTGCAGCACGTGAAGATAAACGTGTGGTGATATTAGGTGCAGGTTTGATTGGCTGTGAATTTGCCAATGACCTCCAAAATACTGGGGCGAAAGTATCGGTAGTTGATTTAGCTCCGCAACCTTTAGGTCGCCTCCTGCCATCTCATGTTGCCGCTAAATTCCAAAGTAATTTAGAAGAAACGGGTATTCAATTCGTTTTAGGTACGACAGTCGACAAAGTGTCACGTATTGAAAATGGTGACTATCAAGTGAGCCTTGCCAATGGTCAAAGCTTAGTGGCAGATGTTGTGTTGTCTGCGATTGGTCTACAGCCTGAAATTAACTTGGCAAAACAAGCCGGCATTCACACCAGTCGTGGCGTATTAACCAATAAAGGCTTAGAAACCAACTTGGCAGATATCTATGCTGTCGGTGACTGTGCTGAAGTCAATGGTACCCTTCTTCCATACGTCATGCCGATCATGCAACAAGCACGTGCTTTGGCAAAAACCCTCAATGGTGAACATACCGCTGTGCATTATCCAGCTATGCCTGTAGCCGTTAAAACACCTGCAGCACCTTTAACTGTTCTTCCTGCACCTATTGATGTTGAAACTCAATGGGAAACAGAAGAACTTGAAGATGGCATGATTGCCCGTGCGATCGATCAAGATGGCGTATTACGTGGATTTGTACTGCTCGGTGCAACTGCTGGGAAGCAACGCTTAACTTTGACTAAGCAGGTTCCGGACTTGATTCCTGCTTCAGTTTAAGGTTTAAATACAAGGACGTCCTGATAATAATAGACGTCCTTTTTAAAGGAAAATAACAATGAATAGTGCCCTTCAGTTTAATATTTCACCTTATGCCTCTTTTATGCATGAAACTCGCGTAGAGTTAGGCAATGGCATTGAACTTCATGTCGAAGTGGGTGGTCATCCTGAAGATCCTGCAATCTTATTGATTATGGGACTCGGCGCACAAATGTTGTATTGGCCCGATTTCTTTTGTAAGTCCCTAATAGATCAAGGTTACCGAGTTATTCGCTTTGATAATCGTGATATTGGTCTGTCGAGTAAAATTCGTAACCCAGGCCCACGTCTTAACACCTTTAAACTGATGGGACGTTTTGCCTTAGGTCTAGAGAATCAAGGTGCGCCTTATGATCTATATGATATGGCAGACGATGTTGCACTGTTAATTGATCGTATGGGACTTGATAAAGTCCATATTTTAGGCGCTTCGATGGGCGGCATGATTGCTCAAATCGTGGCAGCACGCTATCCAGACAAAGTGCACAACTTAAGCTTACTTTTTACCAGTAACATCCAACCCTTACTTCCACCGCCATTTCCAAAGCAATTATTTAGTCTAATTGAAAAACCTGAATATAACGATGAAGATGGCATTATTAACCATAGCCTGAAAGTTTTTAATATTATAGGCTCTCCAGGCTATATTAATCAGCTTGAAGTGATACAAACTGCACGTAAACTCTATAAGCGGAGTTATTACCCAGCGGGTGTACTTCAACAGTTTTTAGCAATATTATGTACAGGTTCCCTGCTGCAGTTAGATAAACAAATTCAGCATAAAACCATTGTGGTTCATGGAGCTCGTGACCGTTTGCTGCCGCCAAGCCATGGTAAGGCCGTTGCAAAGGCTATTTCAGGTGCTAAATTTGAATTAATTGATGGAATGGGGCATGATATCCCACCGCATTTTATTCCATATCTTAGCGGTTTGTTTGCTGATCACTTTAAATCATAAATTAGGACACTATGGCTGCATTACCATCCTTAAGACAGCTGTCATATCTAGTAACACTGTCAGAAACGCTACACTTTACTGAAGCTGCGCGTCGTTCTTTTGTCACCCAGTCTACTTTGTCTGGCGGGATCATGGAACTTGAGCGTTTACTAGGTGGCGTATTGGTAGAACGCGACCGTCAAAACGTGCGTTTAACTCCTCTTGGTGAACAAGTTGTCGGAAGAGCTCGAGTTCTATTGGCAGATGCGCAAGACCTAATGCGTTTAAGTCGTGAAATGAGCGAACCTCTAACGGGTGATTTACATCTAGGGGTCATTCCTACTATTGCGCCATTTTTACTTGCACCATTATTAGAAGAAGTGCATAAGCAACTACCAAAAATTCAATTGCATTTACATGAAGCACAAAGTGAAAAAATTGTTGAGAAACTCGAGCACGGTAATCTAGATATCGTATTACTTGCTCTTCCTTTCGATACACGTAGCTTGAAAGTTGCAGAAGTAAACAAAGAAAAATTGTTCTTGGTGTACAACAAAGCTGACCAAAATGCAGCTCAAGCGAAATCTTTAGACGACCTAGATTTATCTCGTTTAATGTTGCTTGAAGAAGGCCATTGCTTACGTGATCATGCTTTGAGTGCTTGCCCGATTGGTGAACGTAAAAACGACCATCGTTTAAAAGCAAGCTCATTGCCAACTTTGGTTGAAATGGTTTCCGCAGATTTAGGCTTTACCTTATTGCCTGAAATTGCAGTTCATACCAATATGATCAAAGCCAATGAAGATTTGGCTGTGAAAGAAATTGAAGCAAGCCCTACACGCACATTAGCATTGGTGACGCGTAAAAGTACGCCGCTTCAAAGTGAATTTGATGTATTGCTTCAAATCTTGCAGAAAATCACTAACAATCTGCACTAACTAATCAGTGTGAAAATTAAAGAGAGCCCTGTGCTCTCTTTTTTATTTTGCAGAAATGAATAATCCAGAAGTAATAATATTGAGATGAGTATAAAATTTAAAATAAAAATATAGTATCTAGAAAAAAGAAAAGGCTAACCCAAATAGGTAGCCTGATAAGGTAATATATGACTTGATGTATATCTCAATTCATCGCCTCGATAATATCTTCACACTAGCCAGATAAGTAAGAAGATAAATACATCTTAGTAAAATATAACTTTCGTTAAAATCACTAGTTTCAGGTATTTTAGATAAAGTACGTCTGATTCATTTTCAAAGGGCTTTTTTCATAATTATGTTTTGTGCTATAAAATAACAATAATGAGAAATAAATCACATTATTTTAAATAGTCACTAATATTCATGTTTAAAATAACTAAGCAATAGGTGAATATTAACTCACATCAGAAACAGTTCAATTTATTAGTTGTCAAAATACTGCTTTCACATTTCATTTATTATTTTCAATTCGAATCGAAATCTGATGATTATTTAATCAATATTCTAAAAATAAAAACGAAAAAACTATAAATCTTTGCATTCAACATAATGAAAAACACAAAAAACCATACATTAATTAAATTCTATTATATCACAATAACTTAATTATACTTTGATGTATAAATCACTACTTCTAGGTATATTTTTCTAATTCACTTCCATGCACATTATGGAAATGCAATTTGATTAAAAATAATAAATGAGCGAAATGTATGATGAGTGAATTTTTATTACCAGTACCCGTTTTGATCATTGATCATCAATCAATGACTTCAAAAACAGTGCTGTTTAACATCTTAGGAGACCTCGGTTATCCTGAAGACCTCATTACATTTTCAGAAAATTTAGCAGATGCAGAACAACAAATTTTCAATCAATTGCCAAATTTAATCTTTTTAGTGGTCACGCAACAGTCTGATATCTCATTCATACATAAAATTAAGAAAATCTATCCTTCAAGTAATCTCATCATTTTAGTCAATGAACAATCTGCTGATTTAACCTTACATGCGATTCAGATCGGTGCAACCGCCTATATGCTGATTCAACAACCGATTGAAGACACTTATAACCAACTGAAAACCATTTTAAGAGGTGGGGCTGCCCTTCATCCTAGTTTTGCTAAATTTTTATTGAGTGAAACTTTTAGTCCGCAAAATGCAGCGCCGAAGCAGCTCAGTCTAAATCCAGCTGAATATCAAATTTTAGATATGGTCAGCCATAGTGCGACTCAAGAGCAGATGGTCAATGAATTAAAACTTTCTACTTATCAAATTGATGGTTTTGTCAAAAATATCTACCGCAAAATTTGTAGCTACAGCTAAATTTAGCTGAGATAAAGGATTCAAAAACAATTTATAAATTTAAAAAAATAAAGGGAGCAGATGCTCCCTTTTACTTTGTTTAGCATATTTATTTAAATGCATCTAAAAGTACATGCTGTGAATTATGTGCTTCTTCGCCCTCTTGAACATGGGTACGAATCCAACGTCCATCACTTTGGAGTAACCAAGCTTGCTGATTATCTTTTAGATAATTCACTAAACCTAATTGATAAATACGCTTTTTCAAGGCTGGATCTTCAATTGGGAAACAGGCTTCCACACGATTAAATAAATTACGATCCATCCAGTCTGCACTTGAACAGTAAATCCGTGCATCGCCATTATTACTGAAATAATATACTCGGGTATGTTCTAAGAAACGGCCAACAATAGAACGTACGCGAATATTTTCAGACAGCCCCGGTAATCCCGGACGCAAACAACAAATAGAACGAATAATTAAATCAATCTGTACACCCGCTTGTGACGCTTCATACAGTTTATTGATCAACTGAACTTCAGTTAATGCATTAACCTTGACAATGATTTGCGCAGGCTTACCTGCTTTTGCATTGGCAATTTCATTATCAATATAATTGATCAGTTGAGCATGTAAGGTAAATGGCGCATGCAGCAGTTTTTTCAACTTCGCCATTTTGCCCATACCAGTCAGCTCTTGGAAAATGCGATGTACATCCTCACAGAGTTCTTTATCAGTGGTTAACAGGCCATAATCGGTGTAGATGCGCGCATTGCCCGCATGATAGTTACCCGTACCTAAATGCACATAACGCACCAATTTATTATTTTCACGGCGTACCACCAAAATCATTTTGGCATGGGTCTTATAACCCACGATGCCATACACCACCACTGCGCCCGCTTCTTGTAATACATTGGCTACAGCAATATTTGATTCTTCATCAAATCGTGCACGAAGCTCAATTACTGCGGTAACCTCTTTGCCATTACGTGCTGCTTCCGCTAAAACTTGCACAATTTCAGAGTCTACACCACTTCGATAAAGCGTTTGTTTAATGGCCAAAACTTGTGGATCACGTGCAGCTTCACGCAGTAGGTTAATTACAGGTGCGAATGATTCAAAAGGATGGTGTAGCAAAATATCTTGCTTTTGCATCGCACTAAAAATGTTTTCAGATTTTTTGAGTACTTTCGGTATAACAGGAATATGCGCGTCATAACGTAGATGTGGACGTTTAAAGTTTGACAGTAAACGTGCAAGGTTAACTGGTCCATCTACTTTATAGAGTTGCTCTTCTTCTAAATCGAACTCATCAAGCAAATATTCATAAATATGCTGCGGACAATTTTCTGTCACTTCCAAACGAACGGCGCGACCAAAACGACGTGAATTCAACTCACCTTTCAGAGCTTTAGCCAAATCTTCAACATCTTCATTCAAAGCCAAATCGGCATTACGCGTCACGCGGAATTGGTAGCAACCCGTCGCCGTCATACCGGGGAACAAGTCAGAGACATGTTCATGAATAATTGCCGATAGCATCACATGATGCTCTTTACCACCGGTTAATTCATCAGGAATCCGAACGACACGTGGCAGCGAACGCGGTGCAGGTACAACGGCTAAGTCAATCTGACGACCAAACGCATCCTTCCCTTCTAAAGTCACAATAAAGTTCAGCGACTTATTCACCAAGCGAGGGAATGGATGTGCAGGATCTAAACTAATTGGGGTTAAAACTGGTGCAACTTGTTCTTGGAAATACTTTTTTACCCAAGCCGATTGTGCAGGGGTTAACTCACCACGGCGTAAGAAGCAAATATCTTCCTCACGCAGTTTAGGTAAAATTTCTTGATTTAAAATACGATACTGGCGCTCAATTGCCGCATGCGCTGTCGCAGAAATTTCATCTAATACTTGTTTTGGTGTCAAACCATCTGGACTACGGCTTTCATTGCCTAAGTCTAGCTGTTCCATCATTCCCGCAACACGAATTTCAAAAAATTCGTCTAAGTTACGTGAAAAGATCAGCAAGAAATTCATGCGTTCAAGTAATGGATGTATCGGATCAACCGCTTGTTCGAGCACACGCAGATGAAAGTCGAGAATCGATAACTCTCGATTGATATAACGATCATTATAAGTATATTCAGTAGGTACTTGCGCGACTTCAGCTGCGGTATTCATCTCAAACCCATATAAAAAATGTGTGCTGTACTCAGTTTAGTATGCTTCAAATTTATGACAATTTCATAAAAAAAGCCCATTAATATGAGCTTTTTGTTGTAATTCAAATCACTGCCATGCCATTTGACGAGTGTTTAGATCGTTCTTAATCTGGGATATGGCTATAACGCATATATTTTTGGATCATGCGCTTACGATAATTTAGCTTACGATCTTGTCGATTTTCATCATAATATTTTGGATTGGGTAAAATAGCCGCAATAAACGCTGCTTGCTCTCGACTCAAACTCCTTGAACTTTTACCAAAGTAGTGCTGTGTTGCAGCTTCTACGCCGTAAATGTTATCCCCAAACTCAACCGAGTTGAGATATACCTCTAAAATGCGTTGCTTCGTCCACATACGCTCCATCATCCATGTTGCAACGGCTTCCTGCCCTTTTCGAATAAATGAACGCTTGTTATACAAAAATAAGTTTTTTGCCAATTGCTGAGAAATGGTAGACCCACCTGCGACTACTTTGCCTTTATCTTTATTGCGTTCTAAGGCATTTTGCATGCCTTCCCAATCAAAACCTTTGTGTTGTAAAAACTTGCCATCTTCCGCGGCAACAACAGCATGTTTGACATAATCACTGATTTGGTCGTAATCACGCCATTCATGCTTAATCGGTTTAGACGGCTCTGACCAATAATCTAATCGCATCATCATCGTGGATTCCACAGGATGTGTACGCCACCACACCAGACTACCAAAGATCCAAAGCTGCACCAAAAGCACAAGACTGACAAAAATTAACAATGTACGAACAATAAAGGCTTTCATGTCAGTGTGTTACTCCAGAAATTCTGTTTTTTCATGTTAAGCTTATTTTTAAATTTTTTGACACAGTACAAGAATAGCATGTCTGAACTCAGCCCTCCTGCTGTATCAACCCGTAACCTGCAAATCCAACTGTGGTGGATCACGGCACTCTTAATTACCATCAATGTTGGACTCTTTGGCTGGCAAGTGTTGCATGGAATGAACGTAAGCCAACCCGACACACTGGATGCTTTGCGTTGGGGTGCTGATTATGCACCTTTAACCTTTTTAGAGGAACCCATCCGCTTATTCAGCAGTATGTTTTTTCATTTTGGCCTGATTCACTTGATGTTGAATATGTGGGCTTTGTATATTTTTGGCAGTGTTGCCGAGCAAATGTTAGGTCGTTTCTACTTCCTCGGCCTGTATGTTTTAGCCGGACTGATGGGAAGTTTATTGAGTGGTTATTTAACCATTCAAGACAGCTATGCATTATTGGCCGAAGGTGCAGCCAATCAGCAGCTTTTTCCGAGTATTGGTGCAGGCGCATCGGGTGCAGTGATGGGTCTCGGTGCAGCGCTGACGATTATTTCGCTGCTCCCCATTTTACCTAAACAGCAATTTTATCTGGATAAAAAAACTTTATTAATGGTGATGGGCATTAACCTCGCGATGGGCTTTATGATCAGTGGAATTAATAATGCCGCGCATATTGGCGGCATGTTGATGGGGGCTGCGTTGGCTTTTATTTGGTATGTGGGACAAAAATTACATCAATCCCTAATCATTCAAATGATCGGTCTAATCGCCGCAGCTGTCGGATGCTACCTGTTTTATCTGCATTGCCAACAATTAATCCAACCGATTTTACCGCTTTGGGAACACTTTATCCTGCTGATGAAGCAATCTTTCGCAGCACGTTAAACAGTGGAATGAACCCTGTGGCTATAACACAGACATGTTGAAAACACGTCAAATCTTGTCTAAATCCAAACTACGCACTTGGTTCTTGCTCCACTCTTAACTTGCTCGGCTGTTAACCATCTCCACCCTTAACTATTCAGTTCACGCAAACTTTCTAAGGGTGGAATATCGCAAAGATAACTTAAGCGATAACGTCCGATCAATGTACAGACTAAGGTCATTACCAGTGGGAGGATCAACCAAATCTCGGCATGTAGCTGGATGACCAATTCCATTTTATAACTGACAATCGCGCTGATCACTTCAGCAAAAATACATGCCACAACACCCGAAATTAGACCCATCAAACCGACTTCCAAACTGAGCATCGACTTTAATTTTTGCTTGGAACTGCCGAAGGAACGCAGTAATGCCACTTCTTTTTTGCGTTCATCCATAAATAAGTTCAAACATGCGATCAAGACCAAAATGCCTGAAATACTGACCAATAGCGCCAAGATAGTAATAATCTGAACCAATACGCTGACGATGCGTTTGATCTCATCCAAAATCAGACTGACATCAATAAACACGGTATTCGAAAACTGCTGAATTAGACCAATTAACTGATTTTTATCTTGCGGTGGAACATAGAAACTCCCCAAATAGCTGCCGGCATTTTCATCCATGGTTTGGGGAGAGAAAATAAAGAAGAAATTTGGACTAAAGCTTTCCCACTCCACACTGCGAAGGTTGATCACCTTGGCTTGCAAAATCCCTTCAGGAAGGCTAAAACTCAGTCGATCTCCAATTTGAATACCGAGCTCTTGTGCGGTTTTCACCTCTACCGATACTTCATTGACTTGTTGAAACTGCTGACTACCCGCGATGATTTGATTATCTTTTGGAAAAGTTGCAGCCTGTGTGAGATTCAATTCACGGCGTAATGAATTATTGCTTTTAATTAAAGCATCCGAAAAAGGGAGATCATTTTTGGCAACTAATCGTCCACGAATATTCGGGTACATCGGCGTCCCTTGCCAACCATGCAGCCTGAGTTGTTGATTAAAATCCTGTAACTCAAATGGCGGTAATCCATAGACAAATTGGTTAGGTGTTCCTTGTGGTAATTGTTGTTGCCAACGTTCCAGCAAATCCGTGCGCAATACCGCTAAAACCGTGATCAGACTTAGCCCTAATGCCAATGCAGTAATTTGAAATGCCGTTTGATACGGTGTACGTATATATGCTGAGATTTTCCTCCCCCAACTTTTCAAGGCTTTCAAACTGAGCCAGACCATCATATATAGGCCTATACACAGGAAGATGATGGCGCAAATCAGCCATAAGGTGAGTTGTAAATTTTCAGTTAAAACCACACAAAACACCACCAAACTGAGTGTTCCGAAACTGAGCATCCAAAGCATGGAACGTACAGAACGCTCTTGTTGTCGTATCACCCGTGCTGGCGGCGTCCCTAATAATTGCCAAAGACTTGGAAGAACAAATCCTAATAGCACAATCGCACTGGTGAATATTGCAATTGGAAGTGGGCCAAGCAGCATAGACAGGGCTGAAAACTCTAATTGTAAATTTGGAATCAGCTGTAGCATCAGTTGCAATAAGCCATAACCCAATCCCAGACCAATCAAACTTCCAAACAGGATTGAAAGCCCGAGTACAACCAACAGTAAAGCCAGATAAGCACTTAATATTTGCTGTTTGGTCGATCCAATACAGCGCATCAGTGCAATGGCATCTTGATTTTGTTGGACATAGCGCTGACTGGTTAATGCGATGGCGATACCACAAAGTAAAATAGTTAAAATATTGGCCAGTTGTAAAAACGTTTCTAGGTTGGCAATCGGCTTCATCAAGCGAGTATTGCCTTCACTGGCATTTCTCAATTTCAAACTGCTTTGAGCTGCATCCTGAACCTGCGTATGATCTGAGTTAGCGGAACGGTCTTCACTTTGATCGCCAAATTTCTGCTTATACAGTTTTTCAAAGCGCTGGGTATTTTGTGCATCTCCTGCCATTAACAGGCGATATTCAATCCGACTCCCGACTTGGATGGCATTGGTTCTCTCCACCTCAGACTGCGCAATCATAACTGTCGGTGAAAAACCACTGAAACCGAGTTCCTGATTGGTGTCATGGATGATTTTGGCACTGACTTGAAAAGCAGCATCAGCAATATTGATCTGATCTCCAACCTTTACACCCAATAAATCCATGGCACGAGGACTTAACCAGACCTCACTAGCTTGTATAGAACGGTTTAGTTTCGGTTCTGTTTCGAGTTCACCTCGTAATGGAAATGCAGCATCAACGGCTTTGACATTGACCATGACAAATTGCTGATCAGTGTGCGCCATGCTGCTAAATAGCGTGACATTCGATTGTTTTAATTGCTGTGCTTTGGCTTGTTGTTGCCACTCTTGTGGAATTGGTTCATTGGCTGTCAGCACCAAGTCTGCTGCCAACATTTCAGCAGCTTGTAGCGCTACTGCATTTTGAATTTGTACATTGCTAAACTTTAAAGCAGTGGTGGCACTGATCGCCAAGGTCAGTGCGATCAATAATAAATACACACCCGTGGTTTTAAAACTCAGCTGTAAGAGTGGTCGAAACAATGCCAAAAGATTCATGCAGCATCTCCTGTTCGATGCTCAATCAATTGACCATTGACCAATTCAAAGTGGCGCTGACATTGACGGGCCAAATCGGCATCATGCGTCACCAATACCAAAGTGGTTCCCATTTCACGATTTAACTGAAATAACAGTTGTTCAATTTCCTGTGCCGTTGCACTGTCTAAATTACCTGTCGGTTCATCTGCAAAGATCAGATCGGGTTCACTCACCAAAGCACGGGCAATCGCAACCCGTTGCTGCTCACCACCCGATAAAACTTTAGGGGCTTGATGCGCTTGGCGTTCTAGTCCGACCTTTGCTAACAGTTTTAATGCTTTTTCTTCGGCAGCTTTGACCTGAAAATTTGCTTGTAACCGTAGCGGCAGCATGACATTTTCCAGAGCCGTTAAATGTGGCAACAACTGGAAAGACTGAAAGACAAAACCAATATGGGCCAAACGAACTTGAGCACGCTGTTCTTCATTTAATAGATGAATGTCTTGACCACAGACCCGTAACAGTCCAGAACTGGCTTGATCTAAGGTCGCCAAAATCCCCAACAAGGTGGATTTACCTGAACCAGAACGACCAGTGATCGCAACTTGTTCCCCGGCAAAGATTTCAAGATCGAGGTGTTCAAAGATCGATAACTGTTTTTGTGGAAGTTGTATCTTTTGTGTCAATTGCTGTGCAGAAATAATCGCCTGTGGCATGATGTCAGCATCTGTCGTGAGTTGGGTCATATCTTCCCTATATGCAAAATCGCATTCAAAATAATCGTCTATTGAGTTACTTGCTGGCTATTGCACTGATGTTCTGCCCGATGCTGCTCTCTGCCAAAACCATTATGATTTTGGGCGATAGCTTAAGTGCAGGTTATGGTGTTTCAGTGCATCAAGGTTGGGTCCACTTATTACAAAAACGTCTAGACCAACAGTATCCGAAACAACATAAAGTGGTCAATGCAAGTGTCAGCGGTGAAACCACCAGTGGAACTTTGGCACGACTGCCTAAACTGTTGCAAACTCATCGTCCAGACCTTGTGGTGATTGAATTAGGTGGTAATGATGGTTTACGCGGACAGCCCCCTGCACAAATTCAAAAGAATTTAGCGCAGCTGATTCAAAAAAGCCAACAGGCCAAATCGAAAGTGATTTTATTTGGAATGAAAATTCCACCGAATTATGGCAAGGCATATAGCCAAGCTTTTGAAAATAACTATCAAGTGTTGAGCCAACAGTACAAAGTCAAATTATTACCTTTCTTTATGCAAGGGGTGGCGGGACATAAAAATTTGATGCAACAAGATCAGATTCACCCGAATGCCAAAGCGCAACCGATTTTGCTGAACAATGTATATCCATTGATCAAAGCAAGCTTATAAATTTAGTTGGTGAAAATCGGTTCATAAAAAAAAAGGCGCTTCATGAGCGCCTTTTTTAATATCTTGTCTTTACTGTAATTTGCTTAGAAATCGTAGAAGCTTACTTCACCCGTTTCGAGTGAATACTCAGCGCCCACCACTTTTAATTTGCCTTGCGCAATTAAGTTTTCGAGGACTGCTGAACCATGACGAAGTTGATTTACTGATGCAAAAACGTTTGAACGTACTGCATGCATTGAAAGTTTTTCGAGGTCATCTTTCAATTCAGTTTGCATGAGTATTTCTACAGATGGACGAACGCGGTTCACAATCGACATCAAGTTCGCTGATGGCGGTGTCGCAGGGTTAGTTAAAGCTTCAATCGTAGAATGAATCGCGCCACAGTGTGTATGGCCCAATACAATTACAACAGGACAACCGAAGCTTTCTGCTGCAAATTCCACGCTACCGACTTGAGACGGTGCCACAATATTACCTGCAACACGAATCACGAATAAATCGCCTAAGCCTTGGTCAAATACCATTTCAGCAGGAACACGTGAGTCTGAACACCCTAAAATAATCGCAAAAGGTTCTTGGCTTTCGGCCATTTCAGCACGTTGTTGATGCGTCAAAAGCTTTGGGTGATTCGTTTCACCGTTTACAAAACGTTGATTCCCTTTTTTTAAACGATCTAAAGCTTCTGCTGCTGCTAGCATGTTCTAATTACCCTTATCCGAAGTTGCAATATTTTAATCCCAGTCGAATCGATTGTCACTTGCAAAAACAATTGCTGTGAATTTTTTCTACGACGATGCAACTTGATAGAAAATGCTACTCTACATTCATCAAAAAAAATTATTTTTTCTGTAATGGTTCACATTATTAAAACGCAAGTTTAACCACGTCAAAAAAGCAATGGATGACAAAGGTCATTTTTAATTTACAATATATTTCATAAATATACGCTTTTGCTATTTCAGCCCATTCTGATAATAGTCATATAAATGATCTAAAAAATATATCGATTCGATTTAACTGGGGTAAACGTCAATGAAAGGACATCATTCACGCATTTTTGGCTTTTTCAAGCTAGCAACAATTTGCTGTATGACGTTTACTGCCAACAACACTTTGGCTGCAAATCCGTCTCCCATCAGCAAAAACTTTGCCGTACCCTCTATCGTGCAAAATTATTTGAGCCAAGAGCGTAAAGCGGCAGGTTTAGTCACACATAGTGTTCAAGTCGGCAATGTGAATTGGAGTTATAGCGAAGGCGGTCAACGCTCTAAACCGACCATCTTGCTGATTCATGGTTTAGGCGGCACACGTGATAATTGGAATCGTGTTGCGCATTATTTAACACCGAACTATCACGTGATCATCCCCGACCTTCCGGCCAATGGCGATACACATGTGCCGGTCGATTTTGATGTCTCAGTGCCGAATGTCACGGAACAACTACGCCAGTTTGTCCTTAAAATAGATATTGAAGATAAACTAAATGTTGCAGGTCACTCATTGGGTGGTTCCATTGCCACGGTATATGCCTCTCAATATCCTTTTGACACCCAAAGCTTATTTTTACTCAACAGCGCGGGCATTTATAAACAAGCCAATACCAGTTATACCCGTGACCCGTATAAACTTAAAAATTTAATTGTTTCAAAACCGGGTGATTTAGATGATGTTATGCATAAACTCATGCAAAATCCGCCCAATGTTCCGACACAGCTTAAAGAAGCGCAGGAGAATATCTTAATTGCGCGTGCGCCCTTCACTAGTAAAATGATCGATCAAGTCGTCACCCTCAATCGAATCTATACCCCTGAAACTTTTGCTCGATTAACACGAACGGTGGAAGCACCGACCCTGATCCTTTGGGGCAAACAAGATAAAATCTTTAATGTTGAAGTGGCTGGCGAACTCAAGTCTTTACTGAAACGTGCAGAAACCCCAGTGATTTTAAATAACGTCGGTCATATGCCAATCTTAGAAGCCGAACAACAAGTTGCAGACCATTACTTACCTTTCCTTGCGAAAAGTCAAAAGTTTAAAAATCCTTTGGTAGATAAACTGATTCAGTTAAACTGAGCATTCGCCATTTTTAGATACCCATTACTGGGACTTCAGGGAAAGTATGCAGAAAAACCCGATGATTGAGCAGTTGATTGACGCTCAACTGAACTTTTTAGATCAGAGCTTTTCACACAATGATACCGTAGCCACTGAATTCACCCATTTTTATCAATGGTTTCGTAAACAAACTTTGCAGCAGATTTGGAGTTTTGATCAAATCAATGCCTTGTTGCAGAAACAAATTTTAAATACCCCTGCAAGTCAATTTCTGATTGAGCAAATTGCTGAACATATCAAATTTGCACTGATTCACCCTGCAAATGACAGCACTACGATTGCCGAAATCATTCCTGTGTTGACCATCGATAAAATTGCACAATATGTGGCAAGTAAACAGGGACATCGTCAGCGTTTAATTCATACCATGGTCAACAATCCTGCATTTTCAGCCATGATCAGTCAGTTGATTCAACATGCGATACAAGATTATTTAGATAATTCGGTGATTGCAAAATCGGTACCCGGTGTTTCACGATTTATGAAAATGGGGAAATCGGTACTGGAAAATGTCACAGATACCAATTTAGATAATGCGGTCAGCAAATACTTACAAAAGAATATTTTAAAGCTCAGTCAAATGAGTGAAACCGTGTTAAACCAGCACTTTGATGATCATAAGCTGTACCATTTCCAAGCCAATTTGTGGCATAAAATTAAAGCGCTGCCAGTTTCGGTATTAAAGAACTATGTTGAAGTTCAGGACTTGCCGCAAACGGTTGCCATGGGTCATGAAATTTGGGACTTTATGCGGCAGTCCGAGTATATGAAACAGCAAGTGCATGATGGCGTATACGCTTGGTACGTGCGCAATGCAGAACGCCCTTTTGATTTATTGCTACGTGATTTAAATATTGATGAAGCACTGATTCAGCATGAACTTCAAAACTTACTCAATCCTATCGTTCAACAAATGATTGAGTCGGGTTATTTGCGTGAGCGTTCACGTCTCTATTTAGAACAATTCTACTACTCAAGTGAAGCACTGAAAATTTTAAATATCCCAACATAAAAAAAGCCGCGTTAAGCGGCTTTTCTTTTGGAAATACTTAGAACTGGTATTTCAAACTTGCATAATAAGCTCGACCCGGCTCGTTATATGTTTGGTTGACCGTTTTATCACGCAGTTTTTGCTCATCAAATAGGTTATTCACACCGATACGAGCACTTAAAGCCGCATTAAATTTATAACCAAAGTTAATGCCTGCAATGCCATAACTTTTCACGCTATCCATCGCCAAGCCATTTTTGCTTTCAAGACTGGTTTCTGCATATTGACGTGGTTTTTGACGACCATATTGGGTATAGACAAAGTTACTGTCTAATCGATCCGTGATGTTGTAGTTCAAAATAGAGTTTATGGTGTAATTTGGAATCACTGAAAGTGGATTGCCAGTACGTTTATCTTCAGAGTTGATCATATAGGTGACGTTATTGGTCCACGTGATATCACCCCAGTCCAAAGAAATACTTCCTTCAATACCTTCCACCAAGGCTTCTGGCGTATTCATCCAACGCAGTACATTATATGTTGTTCCATTTACTTCTAGTTCTTCTAGACGTGTATCCCCAGCAACGATCTTATTTTTATAATCATTACGGAACCATGCAAAGCTTGCATTTACGATGTCTTTTTCAAACTGTACACCTAATTCTTTATTCACTGAAGTTTCAGGTTTGAGATCGCCATTACCTTGTAATAGACATTGGCTCAGCCCAATCGGACAGCCATTACCGCGAGTACTTAACAGATAACCTTCCGCATTTTGGTACATATTGGGTGCTTTATATGCCTTAGCCACACCACCTTTTAGTGTCCAATAGTCACCAAGTTTTTGCGTAATATTGAGACTTGGACTCCAGCTATCGCCCGATTTGCTATGATTATCATAGCGCAGTGCCAAAACAACATCGGTGCTTTCGCCCAAATTCATATTATTTTCAATATAGGCCGACACAATCCGTGAATCCATGTGTGAACGGTCACCTGAAGTCAGCGCATCACCAAAACCGCCTGCGCCAGCTTGTGTATTAACCGTATCGGTAAAGTCATCTTCGACCCACTCAGTGCCTAAAGTTAGTACCTGTGGAACATACCATTGGAACGGCAGATTGGCTTCTGCATTAAAGCGAATGGTTTCTAGATGTGACGTTTGTTTATTTTCAAGATTATTAATCTGTCCCTCTGTACTACCACCTGTACCTTCAGGTAAGCGCTTATTTTTGGTTTTGTCATATTGCGCTATGAGTTTACTATCACCCCACCCCCAAGTACCTTCATGAGTTAATGCAAAAGTATCACGATAAATGGTATTGGTTTCTTCACCAATTAAAGCGGATAAAATGGGCGCCTTGTTCGGATCGGCTGGATCAAATACACTGTTTTGACTGTCACCTGCAAAACGGTTGCCTTGGCGGCCAACACTTGCGTCAAACATCAAGACTTGTTGATCGTTCAACTGCCAAGCCAAGCGTCCAGCAATATCTTTATTTTCAACGCCTTCTCGACCCGCCATACGCGCACCATTGTCCATTAATGCATTAATATCCGCAGCATCTGAATCGGTTTTGTTATAACTACCGTATAAACGATATGAAAGGACATCTTTGAGAATTGGCCCGCTTAAGTTAAAGCTTTCACGGTGACTTGCACCCTCTTTAGCGTCTTCAGGCTGATTGGTAAAAACTTCCACAGAGCCATGCACTTCATTGGTCACTTTCTTGGTTTTAATATTGACCACACCACCCATCGCACCTGAACCATAACGCGCTGCTGCTGGACCACGCAGCACTTCAATCGATTCAATGGCATCTGCAGGTACCCAGTTCGAATCGCCACGTGTATCACGCTCACCGCGCCAGCCATAACGTACTGAGTTTCTCGAATTTACAGGCTTGCCATCAATTAAGATCAACGTGTTTTCAGGCCCCATACCACGGATATCAATTTGACGGTTATTACCACGTTGGCCTGTGGCACTGTTACCAGTCAAATTGACACCCGGCATACGGCGCACATACTCTGAAATATCATTCACAACCGGCATTTTTTCTAAATCTTCTGCCGTAATTTTTGAAGCACCTAATGATTGTTTAACTTGTTCTGCTGCAGTAACAACAATGGTTTCCATCTTCGTTACGGATTCATCTGGTGCTTCAGTGTGCACATCTTCTGCATGCGTCAAACTTACCAAGGCACAGAGTATTGAAAGTGTAAGCGTTGATTTTAATAGTTGTTTGGTCATTGAGTGCTTCCAAATAAACGTATTTATGGAGAAATCTAGAATAATGTGTTGCACATTGTAACCACCACAAACAATATTGCAATTAATTTTAATAATCATTCTCATTTATATTTGTGATATAGCTTATCATTTTGATGTAAAAACCCTAGAAATATCTAAAAATCTTCGTTTTTTTGATTTAGACAATAAAAAAGCCGCGAGGTTGCGGCTTTTTATAAAAATACTGAACTTATTTGAAATAAGCACCTTCAGTATTACTGTGATCCGTTTGGTCAACAACACGCATTAACTCAGGTACATGCTGCTTCAATGTTGTTTCAACACCTTGTTTCAAGGTTAAATCGATTGAAGAACAACCTTGACAACCACCACCGAATTTAAGCACTGCAGTTAAACCATGTTCTGCATCTTCAACCACTTCTACCAGTGCACAGTTACCACCATGACCTGCAAGGCCAGGGTTAATTTCTGACTGTAGAACATAAGTGATACGCTCTTCTACAGAGGCATCTGGACCCACACGTGGCACTTTTGAGTTTGGTGCACGGAATGTTAACTGACCACCAAAACGGTCTTTGTTATAGTCAATCACCGCATCCAAAAGATATGGAATAGACGGTGTGTCAATAAATGCAGGGAAATCTGGATAGTCTTGTTTATAGTCTGTAGGCACAACTTCTTCTGGTGCACTGTAAGCCATACAACATTCAGCACGTGGCGTACCCGGATTTTCCACAAAAACACGTACACCAATGCCCGGTGTATTTTGTTTATCCAAAAGATCTTTCAAATACTCTTGGGCATTTGGAGTGATCAATAGGTTTGGAATTTCTTCAGCAACTGCTGTGCTGTTGTTCTCAGTCGACATTACAATATTTCCTCAAGCTGAAGTCGCTATTTTAACTTAAGATGCGGGGCATTAGAAAAAAATCAACTAAAATTGTCGGATTTATTCTGAAAGTTCACGCTTTAGGCAGATTTAATGGCATTATTGAGCATAAATTTTAACAAGTAGAATAGTCATATATGTTGGGTCTACCCTTTAACCACACCGTGACCATTATCCTGATTACGGTGGTGATTTCACTGATTGCATTTTCAAATCAGAAAGTGATGAATCGATTGTTATTTTGGCCACCGGCCCTCAGTCGTGGCGAGTATGACCGATTTATTAGCCATGGCTTTATTCATGCAGATGGCGCGCACCTATTGTTCAACATGATTACCTTATTTTTCTTTGGTAGCGTGATTGAAAGTTTTTATCGCCAATATTTCTTCGACATGGGCTTTGTATTGTTTTATTTAGGCGGTTTGATCGCTGCGATTATTCCGAGTTATTTAAAACATAAGCATGATACCCATTGGGCAAGTTTAGGGGCTTCTGGGGCAGTATCTGCAGTACTCTTTGCTTATATCTTGTTTGAACCGTGGAAACTGATTTTTGTATTCTTTATTCCTGTTCCTGCGATTATTTTTGCCGTGCTGTATGTGGCTTATAGTATTTGGTCAGGTAAACGTGGCAACAGCAATATTAACCACAGCGCACACCTTTGGGGCGCAGCATATGGTGTAATCATGACGATTATTCTTGAACCGAAGCTCATTCCACATTTCTTAAGTCAGTTACTAAATGTTCCTTTCTAACGTTAAGTCTAAAAAATCAGTCTGATTTAACCAGTAAAATGACAGCCTAAACCGTTTCAGTTTAGGCTTTTTTATTGTGCTTCGTTAAACCGAAATGTCCTTTAATTTTTTCTTTAGCCAATTTCCCACATTTACAGCACCGTACTTTGAATATCGAGCTATACAATTTCACAGCAGATTGAAACGCTATCTACCCTTGCCCTGATTTAAACTGAAATGACACAGAATAAAAAGGGAAAATTCCAATGAAAATAGTCCTGATGTTCTCAAGTTTGCTGTTGACCTGCGTGTTGAGTGCTTGTGCCGTTCACACTCGTGAAGGCAGTATCGTGGTCGACCCAGATCGTAATCACTATCCTTATAATTACCCAGATCGCCATGGCGACTTTTGCCCGCCCGGACAGGCTAAAAAAGGCCGTTGTTGATTTTCCGTTGCTGATTTCATACCCTCTTCTTTTAAGCCTTCAAAACGAAGGCTTTTTCAATTCCGACAATAAAAATTGACGCTGTATATTCTACGAAAGTTCACAAAAGCACATGACAAATCATATAAATCTGGCACTTTATGCCACCCTATTTTTTAATTTGGCATAGATAATGTATACATCTGTATATTAATGACAAAATTAGCTGAGATATTTTGCATGTCGAGTTCAACTGAAGGTCTTCAATTTCCCATTTCGGCTTCAAACCAAAAGCCGAGTACATCTAAAACTGGTCGTGAAATTATTGCTGAAGCCTTAGCTGCAGTTGACCCTCACTCTTCTGTACGTGCAAAACAAGAAAAAAACTGGCGTAAAAAATATCCTGAATATTTTAAAGCCTTGGTTGAACAAGGGATTCAATCATCTGAAGCTGCGATCAACATTGCAGAGCAAGGTTTAAATAAAGCGCATCACGTCTTTGAGTTTTATCGTGATCAAGAAAAGCATACGCTCAAAGATGCCGTGGCTTTAACTGCGCATCCGTTGCATACCGTGAAATTAAAAGGTGAAAGTGACGCAGCGCCTGAGTGGTATGTGCCCTATCATGGCCAAAAACTGCAAGGTGAGGCTTTACTGGCTCAGATTCAAAAATGGCAAGATGCTGGCATCATTGAAGCCAGTCATGCCGATGCATTACGTGAAGCCATTGCACACCCAGAATGGTTCGATTTGTCAGATCGGACTATGGTGCTTTTTGGTGCTGCTTCCGAAGCTGGCCCTCTGACGTGGTTAGCAAAATGGAAAGCCAATATTGTGGCAATCGACCTCAATAATGAACGTGTTTGGGATCGAATCTTAAGCACGGTTCAGGCCGGTAATGCCACTTTATATGCACCAAGTCTCGACGCTGTGCATGAAGACACACCCATTCAAGAACTAAAACACAAATTGGGCGCCAATTTACTGACACACATTCCTGAGATTGCACAGTGGCTTGCACAAAGTGAACATCAGCTTGATCTGGCTGCAATTGCTTATTTAGATGGTGAAAAGCATGTTCGTGTTGCAATGGCAATGGACAGCATCATGGCCTATGTCAGCCAACAAAAAGCTGACACCAGCTTGATGTTTATGTGTACTCCAACCGATGTCTATGCGGTGCCAGAAGAGATTGTTACGGCAGCGCAAGCCAAATTCCAAAACCGTGCTTCTGCACAAAAGCTTTTGACGCAAAGCATTGCCAAAGTCACAGGTCAGCATTTCTTTAAGCAAAATAATGAGCAAACCACCACAGCAGACAATGGAAAATCCTATGGTATCGCTGACTGTTTGGTGGTGGAACAAGGTCCAAACTACGCACTCGCAAAACGTATCCAACAATGGCGCGCAACTGTCGCACGTCAAAATGGTCAGCGGGTTAGTATCAATATTGCGCCATCCACCACGACTCGCTCAGTGACGAAGAATCCATTATTAAAAGCCGCATTTAATGGTGCGAGTTTATTTGATGTTGAATCCTTTCAACCTGAAACCACCAATGCACTCATGGCGGCTTTATGGATTCATGACTTGAGAAATCCTCACTCAGTTGCAAACCCTGAAACAGCGCTAGACCATCCTTTAGAACTCATGATGCATGGTGCCAACCATGGTGGCTTATGGCGTGTAGCTTATTTGGCACGTACCGCCTTACCTTTTGCAGCGCTGTATGGTTTTGCTGAAGAGAAATTGCCCGTGAAAAAAGTATTGGGACTGTTTAAAAAAGCGTAACTGCATTGGTTCAAATAAGTGTTGAACTTTTCAAAGCTTCAACTTGTTAGTTTGACTATTCCATTTCAGCTCTCAGCCATCCCATTCAAATCGGTGATGTCTAAGATACAGCCATAAAAAAACGCTGCCGAAGCAGCGTTTTTTTATATCTGGAATTTGAGTTGCTTAGAACACTTTCAAGAATAACCAGTACAAGCAGCCTGATAGACAGATCGTTGCAGGTAAAGTGAAGACCCAAGCCGATAGAATGGTTTTCACTGTTGCAAAGTTCAGACCCGATTTATTCGCGACCATAGTACCTGCAACCGCAGAGTTAAGTACGTGTGTAGTCGATACTGGCATACCAAAACCATCCGCAGCAGCAATCGTTGACATAGCAACAAGCTCGGCAGACATACCCTGACCATAGGTCATGTGGTTTTTACCAATACGTTCACCTACAGTCACGACAATACGTTTCCAACCCACCATGGTTCCAAGACCCAGTGCCAATGCAACAGCGACTTTCACCCATGTTGGAATGTACTGTAAGAACGAGTCTAAGTGACTACGATATTCCTTCACAGTCTTTTGTTCAGCTTCTGCCATTGCTGGTAGTTGCTCAGCTTTATCTAGACGTTTAAAAGCAGTAGTACTTAAGTACATGTCATTACGAATCGAAGATACTTCTTGTTCAGGAATATCTTTTAAGTCGCCATACTGTGCAACACGCTCACCTAAATGATCGGTCAAACTTGCTAAAGCTGGCACAACTTCTGGGCTGACTTCTTTGGTTTGAATGTATTTGGTGAGTACATCACGCGCTTGTGCATCAGGAATATCCTTATGCTCTGCGTAGATCGCAGTCGCAGTTTGAGCAGATAACTGATGGAAAGATTGAATATGTTGATTATCTAAGTTCTTATTCAATGAATAAGCCAATGGCACACATCCGATCAAAATCAGCATGATCAGCCCCATACCTTTTTGACCATCATTTGAACCGTGCGCAAAACTTACACCTGTACAGGTAAAGATCAAAATTGCACGAATCAGTGGTGGTGGCGGCTTATTGCCTTCTGGTGGCTGAAACAATTCTAGCTGTTTGCGGAAAATACGCTTCACCAACAAGAAAACGAGAGCTGCAAATGCAAAACCAATCAGTGGAGAGAACAATAACGCCTTACCGACTTTAAGCACCTGCTCCATATCTACACCGCTCGCACCACCGCCTGCATTTAACAGGTAGTTCATGATGCCAACGCCAAGAATAGAACCAATCAAAGTATGCGAACTAGACGCTGGGATGCCTAAGAACCAAGTCCCTAAATTCCACAAAATCGCTGCGATCAACATAGCGAAAACCATGGCAAAGCCAGCACCTGAACCGACATTCATAATCAATTCAACAGGTAACAAGGCAATAATGCCGTAAGCGACTGCACCACTGGCAACCATTACGCCTAGGAAGTTACAGAAACCCGCCCACATTACCGCAACCGGTGCTGACAAGGCGTTGGTATAAATCACTGTTGCTACTGCATTTGCAGTGTCATGGAAACCATTTACAAATTCAAAGCCAAGTGCGATGAATAAGGCTGTGCCCAATAAAATCATTGAATAAAGACTTAAAGGCGGAACATGCGCTAAATCGGCAGTCACCTGAAAACCAATATAAATCAACGTTGAAATAATCACCGTTAAAAATACCGGCATAAAGAATTTCGGTGTAGGCACATGAACATTCGTGGACTTTTGAGGAGTCGACGTGTGCGCTGAATCTACGGGAGTTTGTTTAGAATTCATGCAGGCAGGAATAGAGGATTTTAAAATCCCCATATTGTTCAATTTAATTATGACAATTATATGACAAAGCGGTGTCATATAAAGCAATTTTTCATGCTTTATTTGTTTTTTTTAAGCGTTAAACACCGACTTCCATACTCTACTTTCATAAAGTAAATCAGTTATTTAATCTGCGTATTTAAACTTTATTTTCTTTAAAACCCAATGTTTCAACTTATATTTCATCTGTCATGTTTTTTTGTCATATTGCATAGCCCTGCTGGATGTTTTTTAATCTTGCCTGAGCAATATGACAAATTCATGAAGCTTTCCATACATTTATATGAAATTGGAATATGAAATTAGCAAGTTGCAATATTGCTCATTAATTCAACAAGCTAATAATTGCGCGCTGTGAAGATGATTGAATATCAATAAAACTGCAATGAATTCTGTTAATATATTTGCCGATTTTATATTCCATCGGATTGGGGTTATTTATGTCCACGCTTGCCACCCTAAAAGAGCTGCTCGCTCAACGGATTCTGATTATCGACGGTGCAATGGGCACCATGATTCAGCGTCATAAACTCGAAGAAGCTGACTACCGTGGTGAGCGTTTTGCAGATTGGGCATCTGACCTCAAAGGCAATAATGACCTATTGGTGTTGACTCAGCCGCAAATCATTCAAGGCATTCATGAAGCCTATCTCGATGCTGGTGCAGACATTATTGAAACCAACAGCTTTAACGGCACAAAAGTTTCAATGTCTGACTACCACATGGAAGATTTGGTATCAGAGATCAACCGTGAAGCAGCGCGTATTGCCAAAGCAGCTTGTGAAAAATACTCAACGCCTGAAAAACCGCGTTTTGTAGCAGGTGTGCTTGGGCCAACTTCACGTACTTGCTCAATCTCGCCAAATGTAAATGACCCAGCATTTCGTAACATTACTTTTGATGAGTTAAAAGAAAACTATATTCAAGCTGCGCATGCCCTGATTGAAGGCGGTGCGGATATTCTACTCATTGAAACTGTATTCGATACCTTAAACTGTAAAGCTGCCATTTTTGCAGTGAAAGAAGTCTTCAACCAAATTGGCTACGAATTGCCATTGATGATTTCTGGCACGATTACCGATGCCTCTGGCCGAACTTTAACTGGCCAAACTGCTGAAGCGTTCTGGAACTCTGTGCGTCATGGTGATTTATTGTCGATTGGCTTTAACTGTGCCCTAGGTGCAGATGCCATGCGTCCGCATGTAAAAACCATTGCTGACGTTGCCGATACTTTTGTTTCGGCGCATCCGAACGCTGGCTTACCAAATGCCTTCGGCGGTTATGATGAAACCCCTGAACAAACCGCTGCCTTTATTAAAGAATTTGCAGAAAGTGGCTTGATTAACATCACTGGCGGCTGCTGCGGTACAACGCCGGATCACATCCGTGCTATTGCCAATGCCGTAAAAGACATTGCGCCGCGCCAAGTACCAGAAACCAAACCCGCTTGCCGTTTAAGCGGTTTAGAGCCGTTCAACATTACAGAAGATTCGCTGTTTGTAAACGTCGGTGAACGTACCAACGTGACAGGTTCTAAAAAATTCCTACGTTTAATCCGTGAAGAAAACTTTGCCGAAGCTTTAGAAGTTGCACAGCAGCAAGTTGAAGCTGGCGCGCAAATCATCGACATCAACATGGATGAAGGCATGCTCGATTCAGAAGGTGCGATGGTGCACTTCCTGAATCTTGTAGCCTCTGAGCCTGAAATTTCACGTGTGCCGATCATGATTGACTCATCAAAATGGGACATCATTGAGGCAGGCTTAAAGTGTGTACAAGGTAAAGCGGTTGTAAACTCGATCTCCCTCAAAGAAGGCTATGACGAGTTTGTGCATAAAGCGCGTTTGTGCCGTCAGTATGGCGCTGCCGTGATTGTGATGGCCTTTGACGAAAATGGTCAGGCCGATACAGCTGCACGTAAAAAAGAAATCTGTAAACGCTCTTATGATGTATTGGTGAATGAAGTGGGCTTCCCTGCTGAAGACATCATTTTTGACCCGAACGTGTTTGCAGTGGCAACAGGTATCGAAGAACACAACAACTATGCTGTGGACTTTATTGAAGCAACAGGCTGGATCAAGCAAAACTTACCACATGCGATGATTTCAGGCGGTGTGTCTAACGTATCGTTCTCCTTCCGTGGTAACGAACCAGTCCGTGAAGCGATTCACTCTGTGTTCTTGTACCATGCCATCAAGCAAGGCATGACCATGGGTATTGTCAACGCTGGTCAAATGGCGATTTATGATGATATTGATGCGGAATTGAAAGCTGCGGTTGAAGATGTGATCTTGAACCAAAACCAAGGTGAAAGTCAGCATGACGCGACTGAGAAGTTGCTTGAAGTTGCTGAGAAATACCGTGGTCAAGGCGCTGCGCAAAAACAAGTTGAAAACTTGGAATGGCGTGAACTTCCAGTTGAAAAACGTCTGGAACACGCTTTGGTTAAAGGCATCACAACGTTCATCGATGAAGATACTGAAGAAGCACGTCTGAAAGCTAAACGTCCTTTAGATGTCATTGAAGGTCCGCTGATGGACGGCATGAATGTGGTAGGTGATTTGTTCGGTTCAGGCAAAATGTTCCTGCCGCAAGTCGTGAAATCTGCACGTGTCATGAAACAGGCTGTAGCTTGGCTGAATCCGTTCATTGAAGCGGAAAAAACAGCTGGCCAATCTAAGGGTAAAGTCCTAATGGCAACGGTGAAGGGCGACGTGCACGACATCGGTAAAAATATCGTGGGCGTGGTGTTGGGCTGTAACGGCTATGACATCATCGACCTTGGCGTGATGGTGCCTTGCGAGAAGATTCTGCAAACTGCCATTGATGAGAAAGTCGACATTATTGGTCTATCTGGCCTGATTACGCCGTCACTGGATGAAATGGTTTTTGTTGCGAAAGAAATGCAGCGCAAAGGCTTTAATGTTCCATTGATGATTGGCGGTGCAACCACTTCTAAAGCGCATACGGCAGTGAAAATTGATCCACAATATTCAAATGATGCGGTGATTTATGTTGCCGATGCATCGCGTGCGGTGGGTGTAGCAACAACTTTACTTTCTAAAGAAATGAAGCCTAAATTTGTTGAAGACACACGTGCTGAATATGAAAAAGTCCGTGAGCGTATTGCCAATAAACAGCCAAAAGCGGCCAAACTGACATATGCTGAATCTGTAGAAAATGGCTTAAAAATTGACTTTGCTGCCAATGCGCCTGTGAAGCCAAACTTTATTGGTACGCAAACGCTGACCAATTATCCATTGGAAACATTAGTTGAGTACTTTGACTGGACACCGTTCTTCATTTCTTGGAGTTTGGCAGGTAAATTCCCTGCTATCTTAACGGATGAAGTTGTAGGTGAAGCAGCAACTGACTTGTATGAACAAGCACAGACCATGCTAAAAGACATCATCGACAACAAACGTTTTGATGCTCGTGCTGTGTTTGGTATTTACCCTGCTAACCGTTCTGCAGCGGATTCGGTTGAAGTGTATAGCGAAGATGGTCAATCGGTTACGCATACCTTCCATCACATTCGTCAACAGTCTGATAAAGTGACAGGTAAACCAAACTTGTCATTAGCGGACTTTATTGCGCCTAAAGGTGTCGCAGAAGACTACTTGGGCGGTTTCACGGTATCCATCTTTGGTGCGGAAGAAATGGCAAATGAGTACAAAGCTAAAGGCGATGACTACTCTGCAATTCTTGCGCAATCTTTAGGTGACCGTTTTGCGGAAGCGTTTGCGGAGCATTTGCATGAGCGCATCCGTAAAGAGTTCTGGGGTAACCAAGCGTCTGAAACCTTAAGCAATGAAGAATTGATTAAAGAGAAGTATGTGGGCATCCGTCCTGCACCGGGCTACCCTGCTTGTCCTGAGCATTCTGAAAAAGCGCCATTGTTTGACTGGCTCGGTTCCACTGACAAGATTGGCACGCAATTGACCACCAGCTTTGCAATGTGGCCGCCTTCATCTGTCAGCGGTTTCTACTATGCAAACCCTGAAAGCCAATACTTTAACGTGGGTAAAATCGCAGGCGATCAGCTAGAAGATTATGCGAAGCGTAAAGGCTGGACGCTGGATGAAGCGAAACGCTGGTTAGCGCCGAATTTGGATGATTCAGTTCAATAATTTGCATTAATAAAAGCCCTCGCTGTGAGGGCTTTTATTTTTTAATCCCCCTAAATCCCCCTTTTACAAAGGGGGACTTTCGCGTATCAAATGTCTTACGTGACAGCTCCTCCCTGAACAAGTTTTAAAGCACTGCTTTAAAACGAAGTGCAAGAAAGGGAGGTTTGGAGGGATTAAATTTTAAGAAACTCAGTGACTTTGTCTAAAATTCACACTAAACTAACAAAAATATACAAATTAAAAAGCCAATGGATCAGAATCAAAAAAAGGAACAATTTAGCAAAGCATTTGTCTGTGCTATTTCTGCACAGTCTGGATTAAATACTGGAACATTCGAAGTTGATGATGACAGCGTTGCATATCTATTAAAGGTAAACGTTTCACTGGTATCTTTCGAAATCCACAAATTGATGTTCAACTAAAATGTACTGCTAGTGATCAAGGAAATGAAGAGTTTCTTAAATTTCCTTTGCCTTTAAAAAACTATAACGATTTACGTGACACTAATATCGTCAATCCTAGATATCTATTCGTATTAATTGTTCCAGATAATTGTAATGATTGGCTAATTCATCAAAATAACCAGACTATACTTCAGCACTGTTGCTATTATTATTCGCTCTATGACCAACCAATCGTTAATAATACAACTAGCGTGACTGTATCTATTCCCCGATCGCAGAAGCTCAACACCAAAAGCATGATAGAATTACTTGAATATGCAAGTAATGGAATGTCTTTAGAGAATAGGAGCTAGAAATGAAAATACATAATGATTTTAGCTCTTTAAATATTACTTTCCTAACCTCATATTTAGAATGTAAACAATGGATTTTGTCATCATCAAAAGAAAATCAATATAGTATTTGGCATAGACCCGAAGATGATTTTTATGATTTTGAAGTCGTCCAACCCCTAAATACTCACATAGCAAGTTATAGTCAACGCATTTATGAATTATTGAATATTTTATCTCAGTTTGAAAAAAGAGATATAAATACTATTTTTAATGATATTAATAACTTCAACTACGATATTTTAAAGATTAGAATTGTAGGAACAGAAGTTAATGCAGGTCATATTAATTTAAATGATGGTGTTTTGCTATTTGAAAAAGTTAAAAAATATGATCTTCTCAATTATTCACTCAACCGTATCTAAAAAAGGTTTTTACAAAAATCTTAGCTCTATCCCATCAAGCCTTCAAACTTATTGCCAATCGTTGAAATTTGGTCAAACCGAGCATGGTAGTTACATAGTCAATGTCCTAGCACCACATAATGATATTAGCGATATAAATAATCCTATACAACAAGATATAACAAGCACAGTGAGTGAAAATATTAACTACACTTTGATAGCTCTATCTAAAGCCATCGAATGCTATAAAGGAAAAAATTTAACCAAATATTTCCTAGAATCTATTAATTCAGGTGTAAGTGCTAATTTATGTGATTCCATAATTGGAATGTCTGTAAAAAATGAAAGTTATGATGTCGAGATAACAATTAGTTCAAAGATACTTCATCAATCATTAAAACATGAGTTCAAATCTGAAAATATAAAATATTTAAAAATTGCAACAGAATATCTTAAAGGACACACTGTCATTGAAAACTATTCTGTAGTGGGTAAGGTCATTACATTAAACAAGCAACCTGATGAGGAATCAGGATCTGTTACAATCAAATTCGAATATGACAAACACACCAAAAATATTAAACTTCTACTTCCTGATGCTGATTATTTAGAAGCTGTAAAGGCTCATGCAAATAAGAGTACTGTCTCTATCAATGGGGATCTAGTCATAGACAGCAAAAAAACTAATCTCATAAATTTTGGCAAATTAAATATAACAAATCAAACTCAATTGTTACTACAATAATAAATATGAAATACCCCCTTTTTTTTTAATAAAGATTTAGGGAGCTTCCTTCAAACAATACTGATAAACCATTTCCACCACTTCATCAATTCTCCCCATCACCTGCCCATTATCAAATCTCAGCACCTTTAGCCCAAGCTGGGTCAAAGCTTCTTCCCTCACCCGATCCGATTCTAACCCATCATCCATATAGTGCTGACTACCATCGCACTCAATGACTAAATTTGCAGCAGGACAGTAAAAATCAACAATGAAATTTAATAAAGGTTTCTGCCGATAAAACTGTAAACTTAAGATTTGCTTATTTCGAAGCCGTGACCATAACAGCTTTTCGGCATCGGTCATGTTAATGCGCAAATCACGAGAGGCTTGTTTTAAATTCTTATTATAAGGTTTCATTTTTATTCTACTTTTTTTAATATCTTAATCCCTCCTAGCCTCCCTTTAAAAAGGGAGGGACTGTCACGTAATTCAATTGCTTCGCGAAAGTCCCCCTTTGAAAAAGGGGGATTTAGGGGGGTTCTTTATCACAGCAATGATAAATGGCTTCCACCACATCATCAATCTGCCCCATCACTAGCCCATTCCTACATCAAAGCCCTCACCCCTTACGAAGCAGTGTTTCTCATCCCATAGGGATGAGATAAATCAATCATGCTAATACAGCAAACTGCACCTGATTCCGCCCATTTTCTTTCGATTTATATAGAGCCTGATCCGCCAAACGCGTCACTTCATCCATTCTCATACCTTCTTGCGCAGTCGCAATACCAAAACTCGCCGTCACTTTCAAAACACTTTGATCTGGCAGAGTAATCTCCAATGCTTCAATAGCCTGACGGCAGCGTTCCGCAATTTCTAAAGCCTTTGACAAGTCCTGATCAGCAAGTACCAAGGAAAATTCCTCCCCGCCAAAACGACCAACCTTATCTTGCTCACGGACTGCATGTCTGAGCACATGGGCAACTTGGCGCAATACCAAGTCGCCCGCTTCATGCCCATAACTATCATTAATTTTTTTAAAGTGATCTAAATCCAAAAGAATCATCGAATATTTTTGGAATTTTTTTTGATGTCTTTTATTCATAAATTCAGATAAATAACGACGGTTGTATACTCCCGTTAAACCATCAATTCGGCTCAAAATTTCAATTTTCTGATCTCGATTACGCCACTGACCCAGCAATAATTCAAAAAATAATGCCGAAGTAATTAATATCGGTGAGTAAAGGATCAACATACTTTTAAGCCAAAAACTATTGGTGTACAAATCACTTTGATTCAGCCGATCACTAAATAAAGGCGCATAAGCCAATGTACCAATGGCGGTGAAATAACACATCGCCCCAAAAACCAAAGTCACAATCACCATAATGCTATAAATGACTTTGGGTTTATAAAATACAAAACCAATCAGCAAAATATTCAAAATTCCGCCCATAGATGCAGGGCTATAAAGGCCAACACTTTTGGCTGAATACAGCAGCAGTAGCCCAAAAAATAGCGGAATAAACCAGCCCATAAAATGACGGAACTTCGCATTTCCCTTAAATGCTAAAGCAAGTAAAAGTACAAAGGCGGTTAAAAAAATCTGACACCATGTGGTAAAAATACGCTCATCATGATAGCTCTGACTAAACCAAATTTGGTTTGCAGACTCGTAATTCACCACATACCAACCCAAATGCCCAAGCAAGATCAGCAGCGCAAATACAAGTAAAAGTATGCCCTTATTAAAATCTGGCCAGTAAATGAATACATCGTCTGTCTCAAATAAATGAAATTTCAAAGACTTAAAATTTTCACTTATTTTATTTTTTATTCTTAGCATTTTGCCCATATATATTTATAAATCAAAAAATTAAATGGTTTTCACAACTGACATCCTTTTATTCAGAGTTAAGGATTCTTTTTCTTTATAGCACCATTAGCAATGTTGATCTGCAAAACTTTAGGCCTCTTTTTAACAAATTATTTAAGCCCCTTTTAACGTTGCAATTTTTTCCTATCTAAAATGAGTAATCTTCATTTTTTAGAATGTCATTCAATATAAAAACTCAACCTTTAATCAAAAAATTGCTTTTTTACACTTTTATGTCAGCAAACATTATGTTTTTCGATAATAATAAACTTTTTACATTCTCCCCTATAAATACAGATTGGTACATCCATGAAAAAACTCATGAACGGTGCAGAAAACATCGTAATTGAAATGTGCAAAGGCTTTGTTCTTGCGCATTCTGAACTCGCATTTAACGAGTCGCACAAAATCATTTCACGCAAAGAAAAACACAACAACGTGGCATTGATCAGTGGCGGTGGTAGCGGTCACGAACCTGCCCATGCAGGTTTTGTCGGTACAGGCATGCTCGATGCTGCCGTATGTGGTGATGTGTTTGCATCTCCATCGCAAATTCAGGTCTATAAAGCCTTACAGCAAGTTGCGACTGACAAAGGCGTGCTGATGATCATCAAAAACTATTCTGGCGATATGATGAATTTCCAGAATGGCGCAGCCCTTGCAACTGAAGACGGCATTAAAGTTGACTATGTAAAAGTGGCAGATGACATTGCGGTTAAAGACAGCCTATATACAGTCGGTCGTCGTGGTGTTGCAGGTACAGTGTTTGTACATAAGATTGCAGGTGCAGCAGCATCAAAAGGTTTAGAACTTGCAGACGTAAAAGCGATTGCTCAAAAAGCTGCGGACAATGTCATTAGCCTTGGTTTTGCCTACAGCTCATGCACCGTACCTGCCAAAGGTACACCAACCTTCTCTTTAGCTGAAGATGAAATGGAGTACGGTGTTGGTATTCACGGTGAACCCGGCATCCGTCGTGAAAAAATCTTGCCATCCAAAAAAATGGCACAGCGCATCGTGGATGACCTGTTCCTTGACCGCCCAGACATGAAAGAAGTTGCAGTCTTGGTCAATGGCTTTGGTAGCACACCGCTGCAAGAGTTGTATGTCTTTAACCATGATGTATGCGAACACCTTGCACGTAAAGGCATCAAAATTTACCGCACATTTGTCGGCAACTATATGACCAGTATCGACATGAATGGTGCATCTGTGTCCTTGCTTGCTGTCGATGATGAATTGAAAACCTACCTCGATGCAGCAGCCAATACCCCTGCATTTAAAATGGATGGTTCAGCAGCACAGCCTTTAACTTTTGTATCCAAAGATGCTTCAGCCGAAGCTGTAGTAAACACCCAAGTTGAAACACAGCCTGAACATGCGGTGATTAGCAATGAGCAATTCACCATCGAAAACATGCGCTATGTGGTGGATGTGATGTCTGCCTGTATCATTAGAAATGAAGTGCCATTCTGTGAGCTGGACGCGCATGCTGGTGACGGCGACTTCGGTATGAGCGTGGCGAAAGGCTTTAAGCAATTAAAACGTGAATGGCAAAGTCTGATTCAAGCGCAGCAGATGGATGAATTCATGCTGAACTGCTCAATGAGCATTATGGAACATTGTGGTGGCGCGTCTGGCCCAATCTGGGGTTCAGCATTCCGTGCGGCAGCGAAATCAATTCAAGGCAAATCAGTTTTAACTGTCGCTGATTTCGCAGAGATGCTGCAAGCAGCAGTCAAAGGCATTCAAACTACAGGTGAGCGTTCATTTGGACGCGGCGCAGTGGTGGGTGATAAAACCCTGATTGATGCACTTGTACCATGCGCAGATTCTTGGTCTGCCCATACCGATAAATCCTTTAAAGAAAACTTTGTACTTGGTGCAAAAGCGGCGGTTCAAGGCGCTGAAAATACCAAAGAGATCGTAGCGCGTATGGGACGTGCGGGAACTGTAGGCGACCGTAGTCTTGGCTATCCAGATGCTGGCGCACATGGTTTAGGTGTAATCTTTACGGATATTGCAGAACATATTAAATAACTGAGCATCTTTAAAAATTGCCAGACCACATCAAAAGCATCGATTCGTCGGTGCTTTTTTATGACTATTTTAAAGAACTTTTTTCATCAAATATCTCATGCATACAATACCGTTAGCATGAAATCCATTTTCAGATAATGCTTAAAAATTAACACAATTGAGCTGCTTTATCGCCTAGCGCTTTGCTAATTTAATACATATAACGATAAAAAAGGATGAGACATGGATTTCACTCAAATTTTCATCCATGACACCACATGGACTTTTGCTGCCGAAGTGATTTTGCGTAGCGTCATTATGTTCGTTTTAATCATCGTATTCTTACGCCTAACGGGCAAACGCGGGGTGCGACAGTTATCCATCTTTGAAGTTGCGATACTCCTTGCTTTGGGTTCTATTGCAGGCGACCCAATGTTTGATGAGGAACTCCCCCTCTTACAAGCGCTCATTGTGATGACGGTAGTGATTGGTTTATACCGCGTAATCACTTGGCTAATGATGAAATACCAGCCCTTTGAAGATTTAATTGAAGGTAAAGCCCTCTACATTGTGGAAGATGGTGAATTGGTTTTAGAAAAGATTAAACAAGGTAAAATGTCACATGATGAATTCTTCTCTGAAATGCGTCAGCAAAATGTGGAGCATCTTGGACAAGTTCGAGTTGGTTTATTAGAAAGTGATGGAAAATTTAGTATTTTGTTTTATCCACCTGAACAAGTGCGTTATGGACTGCCACTATTTCCGAAACCCTATAAAGCGGTTCGAGATATCAAAATGCATCAGCTGTATGCCTGTACGCACTGTGGCAAAACCATGTACATTCACGGTGCTCAGGATACCTGCCCGCGCTGCGGATGTTGTGACTGGGCTGAAGCGATTAATACACAGCGTTTAGCTTAAGCATTCAAGGCTAAAACTTTAAAATTCTGTGCCGCTTCAATTAAATACGTCATCAAAATACAGTCAGATCCAACGACCATCACCACAGACCCACCCTTGAATGTTTTATTCGCCATCTAAAAGTGCAGCAGCAGAGATTTCACTGGTTAATATCTGGGCATTATTTCAGTTCAGGTAAGACATCCAGCTTTCATCTTTTGAAGACCACAAGATGCTCAGACAGACTCCCAAAAATGTATCATTCGTCAATTTTCAGTTTCATTCTCGCACTAACATCTATCAATCAGATAAAAATACAAAATAATGAATTGCCCTGAATTAACTCAGAAATGGCGCTATTTGTTTTTCATTATTTAAACAGATTCAAAAAACATAGTTTTTCACTTAATAATCATTCATTTAATTTTGTCATTGCAAATCATCATTGCACTATTTTAGTGCATTATTATCATATTCAAGCAAGTCTTTGCTTTATATCGAGTCTTCTACATTTTTTAGTTTTTTTAATCAAAATTTCCCTCTCTCACTCCTCTTTTCGAAATTATTCCGCTCGATATACTGAACTTCTTTTCGTGAACTAGCGCACTAAACTGGAACACCTTATGCAAAATATAGATCTCCTCTTTCTCCTTCTTGGTGCAGTCTTGGTTCTTGCCATGCATGCTGGCTTTGCATTTTTAGAATTAGGTACAGTACGACATAAAAATCAGGTCAATGCGCTGAGTAAAATTTTGACTGACTTTTCTATTTCCGCAATTGCATACTTTTTTGTGGGTTATTACATCTCTTATGGTCAGCACTTTTTTCATATTGGGGACACTTTAGCAGCCGATCATGGCTACAACTTAATGCGTTGTTTCTTCCTGCTAACTTTTGCCGCAGCCATTCCAGCGATTATTTCAGGTGGTATTGCTGAACGTGCAAAAATGCGGACTCAAGCGATTGCCACATTATTATTGGTCGCTTTGGTCTATCCATTCTTTGAAGGCATGGCATGGAATGGTAATTTTGGGCTACAAGTATGGTTAGAACGCACATTTGGCGCAGCATTTCATGATTTTGCAGGTTCGGTCGTGGTACATGCCATGGGCGGTTGGATCGCTTTGGCTGCGGTGCTTTTACTTGGCGCACGTCATGGACGCTATAAAAAAGACGGTCGTATCAGCGCTCACCCCCCTTCAAGTATTCCATTCCTTGCCTTAGGTTCTTGGATTTTAATCGTCGGCTGGTTTGGCTTTAACGTGATGAGTGCTCAACGCCTTGATGCGATTTCAGGATTAGTCGCGATTAACTCTCTCATGGCGATGGTCGGTGGCACATTGGCGGCAAACTTCATGGGTAAAAATGACCCGGGCTTCCTTCACAACGGCCCATTAGCAGGTTTAGTCGCTATTTGTGCAGGTTCTGACGTGGTTCACCCTGTAGGCGCATTAATCATTGGAGCAATTGCTGGAGTTATTTTTGTAAAATTATTCACTTACACGCAGAACAAACTCAAAGTCGATGATGTACTTGGCGTATGGCCACTACATGGTGTATGTGGTGCTTTCGGTGGTATTGCAGTGGGTGTATTTGGACAAAAATGGTTGGGCGGTTTAGGCGGTATTTCAATGATCTCTCAATGTATCGGCACGCTACTCGCGATCGTGATTGCATTGGCAGGTGGATTCATCGTTTATGGTCTACTCAAAGTAACGATGGGCATTCGCCTAGATCAAGAAGAAGAATTCCGTGGTGCAGACTTAAGTATTCACCGTATTTCAGCCAACTCGGATGAAAACATGTTCTAAACAACACAATCTAAAGCGGCATTTATGCCGCTTTTTTTTACCCTGGACTTCGCTTAAAGCTTGAGTTTAAATCACCTTATTTTAGAAAATCTAAGACCTGATCCAAATGCTGAATTTTATTCGGAATGCTGTGCTGTTGTTCTGCACTTAAAGTATGAAAGCCTTCAAGCAATACGGCAGACATCCCTGCTTGGCTCGCACCATAAATATCATTGACAGGATGATCACCAATAAATAAACACTCGGTTTCCGTCACGCCCAACTCACGACAACTGTACTGAAATATTTCAACTTTGGGCTTACTGATGCGTGCACTTTCCGAGCTGATGATCTGATCAAAATACGATGCAAAACCCAGTCCATTTAAAATATTCAGGCGTGTGGCATGTCCACCATTCGACACCACCGCCAATTTATACTGCTGTTGTTTTAGTTGCTGCAGCAAGGTCAATGCTCCTGGCATCGCCACAGCAAACTGACCAAAGTGCTGAAACCAAAATTGTGTGAGTTCATCAAAATCAGGGCGTTGTATCCAATCCAGCTCCGTTTGTAGAGCATAAGCGACAGATGCCCCAATACTCGGATGTGTAAGGAGTTCTTTTTTCGGATATCCCCCATTATCTATACGGTTAATAATACGTTTAATCTGTACAAGGTCTACCTCCGCCAACGTCGACTGATAAGACTCGGCTAAATACTGCGTATAGGCCTGAACGCTGTGATCTCGGTGAGTCAAGGTATTATCTAAATCAAAAAGGACTGCACGTATGCTCATAAATCTTCATTACTGAGTTTTCAAAAACTTTAACACAATGCCCGTTTTGCTTTATGCACCTTCTTCACTATCGATATCAATACAGTTCAAATAGCCGATTAAGTCTGATTTAAGTTTTGTGGTTTCAAATAGCAGCATTCAAACAAAATAATTTCGGCACATCACACGACTTATGCTCTCGAACCGTACCTTTTTATTGCGACAAACCCTGCTGCTCACACTCAGTTTGGTTGGCCTCCTTTATGTTTTTCCCGTCGGTGGTTCGCTCGACCAAGCTTTTATTCAGCCTTGGGTCGACCTACATGGTAGTTTTCCTCATCGTAATGATTGGGCACTTGCTGTGCTGAACCATCGTTATATCAAGAATATCGTCATAGGCGTTTATGTCCTGTATATCGCAGCATGGATATGCAGTTTTAAATATCCGCATCTGAAAGCACGTAAGTTTGAATTCGGTTATTTTATCGTAGTGGCTCTACTCAGCACGGCAATCATTGGGTTGCTCAAATCACAATCTGCGCATGCCTGCCCTTGGAATATGACTGTCGCCACAGCCCAAGGCTTTTCTTGGGATTTTTCAGCACGCCAAGGACACTGCTTCCCGGGTGGCCATGCTGCGACTGGTTTTGCCCTAATCACCGGATATTTTGTTTATCGAATACATCGACCTGCCCGTGCCTATTTCTTTTTATGTGCAGGGCTGATTTTAGGCTTTGCTTTTGGCTGGGCGCAAATGATGCGGGGTGCGCATTTTCTGAGTCATAACCTTTGGACCGTATGGATCATTTGGGCATTTAATTGTGTCATGTATGTGCTGTTTTCTCGCCATTTCACTGCATCGACTACGCAGCAAAACAGCAAACCTTTTACATGGATCTAATTAAGTCCCTGAATTGAGCTTGATCTGAAAATGATTGAGTCACTCATGATTCACTAAATGGGATCTGTAAACTCACTTTCAGACCACCCAATGTTTCACTTTTAGAAAACTCCAATTCCGCACCGATATGTTTTGCGGCTTTATCCACGATTGCCAGCCCTAAACCACTTCCAATTTCTTCATGATTATAAATTCGATAAAAGCGTTTTCGAATTTGCTCATATAAAGCTGGGTCGATGCCAGGCCCACTATCTTCAACCTGTACAACCGCCTGCCCCGCATGTTCAAAGACGGAGACATTAATCATGCCCTGTGCAGGGGTATATTTAATGGCATTATCAATCAAATTAAAAATGATTGAATGTACCGTTGGCTCAAGACTATATAAGGCAATGCTTTGTTGTTGCTCCATGCCAAGGTCAATATCTTTTTGCATCGCCAAATGTACCAGTTGCTCCACGCAATTGGTTGCGACTTGCTTAAGATCAAAATGTTGTTTGCGCTCAAGTTCAAAGACCGAGGCGTCTTGTTTTGCCAAACTCAATAATTGACTGACCAAATGCTGAATACGAATTAAACCTTTACTCAAATTTTGTAGAGCGTCATCTTGTGGAAATTTTTGTAGCAAAATCTGCATTTGCAAATTCAGTGCGGTAATCGGGGTCCGTAACTCATGCGCTGCGTCAGCAATAAACTGGCGCTGTTCCTGCTGCGACAACGAAATTCGTTCAAACAACTGGTTCATTTCAATAATGGTTGGTGCAATTTCCTCTGGATACGGCATTTGAGAGATTGGAGAAAGTTCAAAGGCATCCCTTTTTGCCAGTTCTTTTTTAAATTTTTCCAGTGGGTTTAAGCTGCGTTGAATCAACCATCCCAAAGCGATTAATGCAAAAGGTATAAAAACCAAATAGGGAATAAACATACTACTGGCCAATTCTGCTGCAAGATGCTGCCGAACCGACTCTTGCTGACTGACCTGAATTTGCCGATCTGTGAGTGGCAAAATATAGGTATGCCACTCATCCTGTTGGGTACTGTGGGTATAAAAACCGGCTTTGGGCTGAGGCGCGACCAATAATTTTAATTGATGGGTTTGATGTGCATTGGATTGATAGGTCCACACATCAACAAATAAATCCTCTTCGTGATAATGCTTATGTTGATCAAATTCACTGCGAATGGGCTGCGGATCATGCTCTGCAACACGTTCCGCCAAATTTTGCATTTGCGCATCTAAAATTTCATTAATTTCTTCAAGCGCAATTCGATATGCTGAAAACACCAAAAGACAGCCCAAAAGCATACTGAAAACAGACACATAAATAATTAGTCTCTTTTTCAGAGAATAAGGCTGGTGCATGGTTGATAATTCCTTTGCCTTAACCGAGTCGATAACCTAAACCACGAATGGTGCGAATAAAATCTTTGTCTAATTTTGTTCTGAGATGATGCACATACACTTCAATAGTATTACTGCTGATATCACTATCAAAATCGTAAAGCTTATCTTCTAAATTGGCTTTAGAAAAAATCTTATTCGGATGTGTCACCAATGGAATCAATATGGCCCATTCACGGTTAGATAAATCGACATATTGACCCTTATAGCGTGCAAGATGCTGCTCAATATCTAAAATCAATTCACCATGTTTTAAAATTTTCTGTGGTGCTTCGACTGAACTCAGCCCTGTGCGTCGAAGAAGCGCATGAATCCGTGCAAGTAATTCATCAAACTCATAAGGTTTAATTAGATAGTCATCTGCCCCATGGTTTAATCCATCTACACGATTTTGTAATTGATCACGTGCCGAGATGATTAATACCGGCAATTTGGGCTGCATTTGACGAATTTGTTTCAGGACTTGCATACCATCCATCATCGGCAAACCAAGATCTAGCAAGACGATATCAATCCCCCCTTGCATTATGAGCTTTAAGCCATCGATACCATTATTCACCCACTCGACTTCAAACTGTTGATAGTTCAACAAGGTTTTAGTCGATTCGGCAATCATGAAATCATCTTCAATAATAAGGATTTTGTGCATGGGCTTAAGTCCTGCGCTGTACTGAAGTACATTGTTGCAACATATTGTTTTTTTCATCAATCACTTGAGTCTGCACATCGAGCAAACTCAATAGCGATGGAAATAAATTATCCTGACTTAATTTTTGGCTTTTTTGTGCAATTAAACAAGTATATTGCGCTGAATTATTTTTTTGCCAAGCCGGTGAAAACCACATCAACATCGGTACATGGGTTTGCTGTGACGGTGCAATTGCGTATGGAGAACCGTGTAAATATAAGCCATGCTCACCTGTCGACTCGCCATGATCGGACAAATACCACAGTCCTGTTTGATAGTGGTCAGTCACTTTTAAGGTGTTAATCAATTCACTCAGCACATGGTCGGTATAGATAATACTGTTGTCATAACTATTTATTAATTCTGTCGAGCTACATCCCTGTATGGCATTGCTATTACAGGTTGGCTTAAATTTTTGAAACGCTGCGGTACTTCGTTTGAAATAAGCAGGGCCATGACTGCCCATTTGGTGTAACACAACTAAACGGGGAGTTGGATCTGCTTTGGGGATCGAAGCCAAATATGCCTTCAAACCATCCACTAAGATTTCATCATGACATTCGCCATCGGCATCACACCACTTTTTCTTCAGCGCTTCAGGAAATTCATATTTTTCAACACGTGTGCATGTACCCTTACAGCCTGAATTATTATCTAGCCACGTCACCTTATAGCCTGCACGCTGTGCAATATCGAGTAAACCTTCGCGATGACTTGCAAGCTGTTCGTCATATTCGGTTCTCGGCATTCCCGAGAACATACAAGGAACAGACACAGCGGTTGCGGTGCCACATGAACTGACTTGGCTAAAATTGATAATATTTTGCTGACTGAGTTCAGGATTGGTATTTTTAGCATAGCCATTCAGTGAAAAACTTTCCGCGCGCGCAGTTTCACCAACCACTAAGACCATCAATTTTGGTAAGCTTTTGGCGCTTACGTTTTCAACCATATGTGCATCTTCACCATAGATCAACAATGGCAAATTCTGTTTCGGTGCTTTTTTGTGATAATAGGAAAATATAGAAGCGATAGTGTTTTGTGGTGAGAGCATGCCTTTTAAGTCACGATGCTCACGAAAGATCGCAGCATAATCGACAAAATAAACAAACAGCAAAGCACCCAAAAGGATGAGCGATAGCACTATATGTAGACCCTTTTTGGCTACGACCGTGCTTAGGGCTTCTTTATGCAGTGGCAAAAGCCAGATCAATAGCACTGGCAAAATAACCAGTCCAAAGACCCAGATAAAAAATTGTGGCGAGATTAAATCCTGCACTTCCTTTACATCTGTTTGCATCATGTTCTGCACTTGGTCAGATGTAATGGTCACGCCTAAACTATTGACGAAATAAGCACTCAAGCCACCAATGATCAGCAAAACACTCGCCAAAAGTTTTGAATTCCATCGCCATTGCAGGAGTTGCATCAGCACATTATAAAGTGCCACTACCACCAGTACGGTTGCCGCTAAAAATAGTCCGGCCTTCAGCCCCGTATAAGGTGTGAGCTGCTGGATTTGCTGATAAAACGCGAGGTTCAAAACCACCCCAAGCCATAAGGCAAGCACGAGGTTAAATTGACTTAAACTAAGTCTTGGAATTTTTTGCTGTATTTTAGCTATGACCTGAAGCATATTGGCATCAATTATTGATCTTTGATGCTCTAATCTAAAAATTCAAACTTAAAAATCACTTAAAACTAATTAAAAACCAATCCAGATAAAATAAAAAAGGCGATGTAAAACATCGCCTTTTAAACAACTTAAATCGAAACCCTAGAATTTAAATTCTAGACCTGTACCCAATACGGGTTGTTCGCTTTCATCTGGACCTTTTTCTAGTGTTAAGTAACCCGCATAACCATATGCTTTGACTTGTTTGCTAAATGCATAATCTGCACCTGCAATAAATTGCTGCGCATCAAAGTCATCACCATCTTTGTATGACGTTGTATTTTGACTATATTGTGCTTTTACTGTCCAAGCTTTTGCAGATGGAAGATTGTATTCTGCACCGACTAACCAACCTTGAGCATCATCGATATTCGCAGCTGCAGCTTCATTACCTGCTACAGATTCAACTTCTGAAGTTTGATATAAAGCTTTCAACGCTAAACCTGCATCAAGATTTATGCGACCAATCGCACGTAAAGTATTTGCTGCAGCAAAAGCTTTAGTCCCTGTAACTTCAGGCTGAGAAGCATTTAAAATCCCTACCCCCCCAAAGTTCGATGGAATCGCTTTGTCATAACCAATACCGACAACAACTGGTTTACTGTCATAGACAACAGAAGCTGACCATGCATCACCTAAACCACGACCAGCGACTTTAGCGCCACCTTTTGATTTAGAAATCCCTGAAGCCTCGCCTGAAGCCAATAATGCAGTTGCTTTAACCTTACCTTCACCTAATGCAAAAGCTGGTGATTCATAGACAACAACGTTATCAATACGGTTCTCACCCGTCAGAATACCGGTGATATCTGCTTTATTATCGACATAGTTATTAAATGTATCTACGACAGAAGAAAGCTGTTTAACAGGTGTATCGATCTTACCTAATTTGATTGCACCTAATTTTTCGTCTTTCAAACCAATGAGTAAGTTACGCGGTACAAACGTATCCGAGCCATTTTCACCATCATCGACATAGAAAGTGAATTCAGCTTGATACAGTGCGCTTAAACGATCTGTAAGCTTCTCGTCGCCTTTAAGACCAATGAATGAGTTGTTTGAATTAAGCTCAACGACATCTTTGTCTGAAAAACCTGTTTTATTATCTTCAGGTAAATAATCAACAGACGCATCAATTTCACCGTAGAAGGTTGGTGCTGCAAAGGTTGACCCAGCCAAAAGGCTCAATGCGATAGCCGCTGCTAACTTAGTTTTCATCAAAAATTTTCCTTAAATTATTTTGTAACAGATATTACACACGCGAAACATATTACAAAATTATTAAAATAATATTTGCATTGCTCTTTTAGTGCTTTAGCTGATAAAAAACAACCAAAATCATGATTTAGAAGTGATTTTGGTCATTTTTTGATGCTTTTACCCAAAATAGAATCGGGACTAAGCTCAATGCAGCCAAACCTGTGATCCAAAATAAATAAGTGCTATAACCCAACTGATCGGCCACTATGCCACTGATGCTATACAGCCCCCCACTCACCGTAGCCATAATTGCAACCTGAAATGTAAAGTCCGTTGCTGCAAATGCTTTACGACTATATTGCATCACCAAAGTCAGCATGATCACAAGCAGCATGGCTGAAATCATGTCTTCGGCAGCATTGATCCCATAGATCAGCCATTCATGGACGGGCCGTTTTGCCTCGAACTGCAAAGCCAGCCATGCATAGGCCAATAAACTGAATATTTTCAATACCGAATAGAAAACCAAGGCCTGTGCCCGAGAAATATACTTCAAGCTAAGACCTGCAAGCCCCGCCCCAATTAAAGCAGCCACCGCACCTAACATGGTGACATACAGACCAATTTGACTAAAACTCAATCCTAAATCGACCATCAGTGGCTTAAGTAAAGGACCTGCCAGACCATCTGCAAGCTTAAAACTCAATAAGATCATGAGCCACAGTGTAAGGGTTTTGGTTTGGGTAAAATAAGCCAAATACTGGCGAATAGCATAGAACAAGCCTGAAGTATGCTTATGGTTGTTATCATTCTCTTGAGAGGAAATTATGTTGAGCTGTGGCTTTAAAGGTTCTCGATATAGAAAAATAGGAATCGTATTGATGAATACCAATGCCGCTAAAAACAGAAATGTGGCTTGCCAATCCAACCAATCTAAAGCCCAAAGTACAGCGCCACCACCGACAATAAAGCCGAGTCTTGAACCAATCACCTGAAAAGAATTGCCCCAGTGCTGTTGGTTGGTTTTTAAAATATTGACAGCCAAGCCATCGGTTGCGACATCTTGAGTCGCACCAACCAAATTCATACTGAGTAAAGCCACAAAAAACAGCAGCAAATACATTGGTTCATTCAAGCTTTGGATCGGCAAAAAAGACAGGAAGACCAAGACCACCACGGACAACAACTGCATTGGAATAATCCAACTCCGATAGTGCCCTTTGGACCTTGAACCATGTCGATCAATCCACGGTGCCCAAAAAACTTTGATCGACCATGGCAGCATGAGTAATCCAAAGCCACCAATATGCGCCAAAGATACATCTTGCGCTCTTAAAATCACTGGTAAAGCATGCGTCATAAAACCGACAGGTAACCCTTGCGCCCAATATAAGGAAAACAGTAAAAGATAGAGCTGACGAAGCTGGATCATAAGTTCCTAAATGTTGAATGCGCTGAAGTTACATTTAGAGTAGTCAAAATACGGCTATTTTGCCAATGATCTAAAAAAATCATCGACCTAAGATAAAGGTCAATACTGATGCCGTATTTTTAAAGTGCATCACGTCGAAAATGGATTTCACTTATATAAGAATATGCAATGAATCAAAAGACTCAATTATTTCCGGGTTTGCCCGATCAAGTTCCATCACGCGGCTCCCCCCTGAGCCGCGCTATTTTTAAAAAACTTTTTTTGGCACAAGGATGGAAATTTGACGGCGAATTTCCCAACCTTGCCAAAGCTGTGGCAATCATTTCTCCGCATACTTCTAATATAGATGCATGGCATGGTTTTCTCGCCTTGCTTGGAATCGGGATAAAAATCACCATTTTTGGTAAAAACACCCTTTTTGATACTCCCTTAAAACCACTTTTGGATTGGGTCGGCGTGATCCCTGTGCAGCGTGAAAATCCACATGGACTGACACGTGAAATTGCTGAGATTGTCCAAGCGACAGATCAAATTTGGATTGGAATGGCACCTGAGGGAACACGAAAAAAAGCCGATAAAATCCGCAGTGGTTTTTACTATATTGCCTATGAAGCACAGATACCTATTGTGATGTTTAGCTTTGATTATGCAAAGAAAACCATTCATTGCTTGGGTGTTTTTGAACCCAGTGGAGATTTTGAAACTGATCTTGAAAAAATTTTGATGATTTATGATGGCAAATTTTCCCCGAAAAATCCCGAATGGTTGGCCTTGCCGTTACAAAAGCACTGGAAAAAGCCCTAGTCAAATGGCTACTTTTTTGATGTGATGTGCACTTTGTATATTTAACAATCAGATTTCACACATGAAACTTTTGCATTACCTGATTCCTAGCCTCTTTGTATTGGCACTCACTGGCTGTGATTCTGCAACCAAAACGCCTGCAACCACGACACCTACACCTGCCAAAGCACGTGAACCGGTGATCGCGATTGCGCTCGGTGGTGGCGGTGCCAAAGGTTTTGCTCATATTGGTGTGCTTAAAGTGCTTGAATCGCACGGTATTAAACCTAAAATTGTGACTGGGACCAGTGCGGGTAGTTTTGTTGGCAGCTTGTACGCCAGCGGTAAAACGCCTTATCAAATGCAGCAATTGGCCCTGAACTTTAAAGAGTCTGATATTCGTGACTTAACCTTAAATAGCCAAGGCATTATTCAAGGGCAAAAATTGCAAGACTTTGTCAATAAAAACGTCGGCAATAAATCGATTGAACAATTTCCAAAACGCTTTGCTGCTGTAGCCACCCGTTTGGATAATGGCAGTAAAACTGAATTTAACCGTGGTAATGCAGGCCAAGCGGTACGTGCATCGTGCAGCATTCCGAATGTATTTGTACCTGCGACTATTGCAGGGGTGAAATATGTCGATGGTGGCTTAGTCAGCCCAATTCCAGTGAAAACCGCACGTGATATGGGTGCAGATATCGTGATTGCGGTGGATATTTCTGCGCGTCCTGATGGTAGCAAAGCCGTAAGCATGTTTGGTTTGCTCGATCAAACCATTAACATCATGGGACAACAAAGTATTAATGAAGAACTAAAAAATGCCAATTTCGTGATTCAACCTAAAGTGGGACATATCGGCACACTCGATTTGAAGTCGAGCAATGCGACGATTTTAGAAGGTGAAAAAGCCGCACAGCTCAAAGTGAATAGCATTATTAAGGCGATCGATAACTTTAAACAGTCCCCTGCGGCCTTTAAACCAGCACCAAAAGCGAAAATATAATTCAACGATTTTTTTTATATTCATTGAGTTATACATCTGCTACATTGATATAGATACTGGTTCATCTATATCAATTCACCCTTATATAAGAGTAGATGTATGGAATTTATTTTAGAACCTTGGCACTGGTTTGTATTGGGCGTCGCTTTGATGCTTTTTGAACTAATTTTGCCGTCTTTTGCTGCGCTATGGTTTGGCGTTTCTGCAATTTTGGTTGGGATCTTATATTGGATCTTTCCATCCATGGACTTTAATGTCCAAATTGTGGTTTGGATTATTTTTGCCGTGCTCTGCACATTTTTGTGGTTCAAATTTATTAAGCCTTTATCCATTGATAAAACCAAAGCAGGTCTGTCCCGTGAAGCGACGATTGGCCAAGTGGGTATGGTGATTCAAACCCAGCTCAATCATGGCAGCGTTAAAGTTCGCTTCCCGATGCCTGTTTTAGGTTCAGACGAATGGCATTGCCGTACCCAAGATGCACTTCAAGTCGGCGACCGTGTTCGCGTGACCGATATTTTAGGCAATGATTTAGTCGTCCAACTGCACAGCAGCAGCAACCACCCCACTGACAATCCATAAATAAGTGAGAAATGACATGTCTGGTGTTTCTATTGTTTTTTTAGCGCTCTTAGTTTTTGTAGCCGTCACCATTTTTAAAGGTGTCCGTATTGTTCCCCAAGGTTATAAATGGATTGTTCAGCGTTTAGGTAAATACCATACAACGCTCAATCCGGGGCTGAACTTTGTGATTCCGTATGTCGATGAAGTGGCTTATAAAGTCACAACCAAAGATATCGTGTTAGATATTCCCTCTCAGGAAGTGATCACACGTGACAATGCGGTACTGCTGATGAATGCTGTGGCTTATATCAACTTAACCACGCCTGAAAAAGCAGTTTATGGTATTGAAAACTACACATGGGCGATTCAAAACTTAGTTCAAACCTCTTTGCGGTCTATTGTTGGTGAAATGGACCTCGATGATGCACTGTCATCGCGTGATCATATTAAGGCTAAACTTAAAGCTGCTATTTCTGATGATATCTCTGACTGGGGTATTACGCTTAAAACTGTAGAAATTCAAGATATTAAACCTTCTCATACCATGCAAGCTGCGATGGAAGAGCAAGCGGCCGCTGAACGTCAACGTCGTGCGACAGTGACCAAGGCAGACGGTGAAAAACAAGCGGCTATTTTGGAAGCGGATGGTCGTTTGGAAGCCTCTCGTCGTGATGCAGAAGCTCAAGTGGTACTAGCAGAGTCTTCTCAACGTGCAATTGAAATGGTGAGTTCAGCCGTCGGCGATAAAGAAATTCCAGTTGCGTACTTACTGGGTGAACAATACGTCAAAGCCATGCAAGATATGGCTAAATCTAATAATGCCAAAACTGTGGTATTACCTGCGGATGTACTGAATACGATTCGTGGTGTGATGGGACGTAATAACTAAATCTTCACATTAATAAAAATGGGTCGTGACATACGGCCCATTTTTATGCCCAAAACAAAAAAGAAGGCAAAGTTTGTCAATTTATGTTTAAATTTCACGTTATTTTTTTGACGTTTTAGGACTTATCGTTCGATTTCACCTACTTGGCTTAGGCAAATCCCATTGAGTCCCCTAATTAAACGCAATTGTCCAACGCCAAAGCGGATACCGTATGAGCTCCCTGAATCCCACCCTAATTACCTTTCTCTTTTATATTGTCGCCATGGTCGTGATCGGTTTACTTGCATACCGTGCGACCAGTAACTTTTCTGACTACATTTTAGGTGGCCGCCGATTAGGGAGCTTTGTCACTGCCCTTTCTGCAGGTGCATCAGATATGAGTGGTTGGTTGCTCATGGGTCTTCCGGGTGCGATTTACCTTTCAGGTTTATCTGAAATGTGGATTGCAATTGGTCTGATCATCGGTGCTTGGCTCAACTGGCTACTTGTTGCAGGTCGTCTCCGGGTACATACCGAAGTTCAAAATAATGCCTTGACCCTACCTGACTATTTCTCAAATCGTTTTAACGATCAAAAGAAAATCTTACGTATCGTGTCTGCTGTAATTATTTTGATTTTCTTCGCAATTTACTGTGCTTCAGGCATGGTTGCAGGCGCTCGATTATTTGAAAGTATGTTTGGTATGTCGTATAGCACTGCGCTTTGGATCAGTGCCATTGCAACGGTGAGCTATGTGTTTATTGGTGGCTTCCTTGCTGTCAGTTGGACCGATACCATTCAAGCGGGCTTTATGATTTTTGCCTTGCTACTTACCCCTATCGTGGTCATGTTGTCATTCTCTGATTTAAGCCAGTTCACTCTGGCACTAGAAGCAGCACGCCCTCAAGCGCTGAATGTATTTGCTGACTTAAGTTTTGTCGCAATCATGTCTTTATTGGCATGGGGCTTAGGCTATTTTGGTCAACCGCATATCTTAGTCCGCTTCATGGCAGCTGATTCAGTTAAATCGATTCCTAATGCACGCCGTATTGGTATGACATGGATGACGCTCTGCCTCGGTGGCGCAGTTGCAGCAGGCTTCTTCGGTATTGCTTATTTCCAACAGCATCCAGAACTAGCAGGTGTCGTTACAGCAAACCCTGAAACGGTCTTTATGGAATTGACTAAAATTCTATTTAACCCATGGGTGGCAGGTATCGTATTGGCTGCGATTTTAGCTGCGATCATGAGTACCTTAAGCTGTCAGCTTTTAGTCTGCTCAAGTACATTAACTGAAGACTTTTATAAATCATTCTTACGCAAAAATGCTTCACAAAAAGAATTGGTTTGGGTCGGCCGTATTATGGTGTTAATGATTGCGTTGCTTGCGATCTATATGGCGGGTAATCCTGACTCTAAAGTCCTTGGTCTCGTCGCATATGCATGGGCAGGCTTTGGTGCTGCATTTGGCCCACTGATTATCATGTCATTGTTCTGGAAACGCATGACACTCAATGGTGCTTTAGCAGGTATGGTGGTTGGTGCTGTTATGGTTATTCTATGGAAAAACCTCTGGGGCGATACAGGCGTTTATGAAATTATACCGGGCTTCATCTGCTCACTCATTGCAATCATCATTGTGAGCTTAATGGGCAAAGCACCATCTGCTGAAGTCACTGAAAAATTTGAAGAAGCAGATCGTATCTATAAAGAAAGTATTTAAGACCAATAGCACTTAAATTTAAGTTCTAAATTTTAATATCTGCAAAAAAGGACGCCTAGCGTCCTTTTTTGTTTTTTATCATGTCATCCATTTAGATATTACTTAGAGGTTTCTTGACTTCTGTTCCAAATGTACTTGATATAAAAAAAGCCCACAACATGTTAAATGTGTGGGCTAATGTCTTTACTACGTCATATTAACTTTGACGTTTTAATAAAAACTGCGTGATCTTGTGTAATTCTGCCGCATCTTCTGCAAAATAATCTAAAGCTTGAAGCGCTTGTGCATGTAATTCTTCTGCATAAGCTTGCGCTTGATCGAGACCCATTAACGCAGGATATGTCGATTTATCCACTTGTTGATCTTTACCTGCAGTTTTACCCAATGCTTCAGTGTCAGCAATAATATCTAAAATATCATCTTGCACCTGAAAGGCTAAACCAATCGCTAGACCAAATTCGCGGAGTTTAGGAATGGCTTGATCTGTGCCATTAAATATCGTCACTGCCGCCATCATGATTGCAGCAGAAATTAAAGCACCAGTTTTATTTCGATGAATGTTTTCTAGTTCATCCTGACTGACATGCTTGCCTTCCGCTTGTAAGTCTAGGACTTGTCCATTGACCATTTTTGAAGTTGCAGTCGCTAAAATTTGCATTTGCTTTAAGATGATTGGCGCTTCAACGGCTGGGCCTTGATCAAAAAGACGACTACCTAAAACTTCAAATGCCATCGATTGTAAAATATCGCCAGCAAGTAAGGCCGTATCTTCACCAAAAGCCACATGACAGGTTGGTTGACCGCGACGAAGTAAATCATTGTCCATACACGGCAAATCATCGTGTGCCAATGAATAACAATGAATAAATTCAATCGCCACAGCAGCACGGCGTACGGCTGCAAAATTGGTATTGGGTTTTAACGCTGCTGTTGCATAACAAAGTGCCGGTCGAACGCGTTTTCCACCCAACATCACAGCATGATACACCGCCCCTTTTAAGGGTTCTGGAATTGAAAATGCATCAAGCGCTGTCAGTAAATCCTGCTGAATACGCTGCTGCGCTTCTGTCAGGGCATGTGTGGAAACGTCTGTTAAAGAAGACACATTCACCTCAAATACTTTAAATATTTAACTGCTTTGTTCATTAGCAAATCGACTGCCAACGTTTTCTGTCAATTTTGACCTGTTGCATCATACTGCTTTCTCAAATCTTTCTCTATGTTACGGCCTAAATCTATGTGTTTTTCCCACAGTCTGATGATTTTTTAAATGTCGTTTCCTCAAATAGCGCCACATTTTGTCCATCATTAAAACAGGTACAATTTTTCGAGCCTTTCTTGGCTTGATATAAAGCCTGATCGGCACGTGCCAATGTTTCAAAAAATGACTCTGTTCCATCCCACAAGGCCACTCCGCATGAGATACTCAGTTGTAGAGCTTTATCTGCATAATTCATCGAAGAAGCATAGATTTGCTCACAACATTGTTGTGCAATCGAACATGCAGTCAATATAGCCGTGCGTGGCAAAATCATTGCAAACTCTTCCCCACCCATGCGATATATTTGTGCATCTGCGTGTTGACTAATTTGCACCCTTAAAAGCTGCGCACTTTTTCTTAAAACTTCATCGCCAAACGCATGACCGTAGATATCATTGATTTGCTTAAAATTGTCTAAGTCGAGCATCATCAAACAAATTTCATCGGCTTGTTCAACCGCGAAGTTTTTTTGCCACTGAGAAAGGTCTAAATCAAAACCTCGTCGATTTTTTATCCCTGTCAGATAATCAAAATAAACTTGTTGTTCGAGTTGTTGGTTATGTTTCAACAACGATAATTCGAATTGCTTTAAATTTGTAATGTCCGCACAGCACAACAACACATGTTCCAAATCACCACTTTGTTGAAACTTAGGTTTGAGCGTGAACCAATAATGCCGTTCATTTTCACTATACATAAAGGGTTCAATGCTGTCGTTCTCTAAACAGCGTAAATCAAACTCAGAACTTGTGGCTTTGGTTTTTTGCTGCATCACAGACACGTGATTTAATACGATCTCTTGTAAGTCTGACTGAAATCGATGTTTAAATATTTGATTGGCGCATATCAGCTCAGCTGTCGCAGAAAATAACGCAGCAGGCATTGGCAACGCTTCTAATACAGCCAATTGTTCAGTAGGTAGATCCGATTTTATTAAGTCTTTTTTAAGCATGGTTTCGCTACTTTTTTCAGGGTAAAGCTACGCGAAATGCTAACAAAATTAATCTGTCATAAATCACAGAAACTTTCTAATATTAAATGCAGTTCATATTATATAAAAATATATATCAATTCATGATTTGCTTATTCATATAAAAGATAAAGGCAAAAAAAAGCCCCTGCAAAGCAGAGGCTGATTTCTAATTCGATGTTAAACGCTTAATCGAAACTATCCACAGGTATGCGCACCCAGCCTTCCATTAAGACACGCGCACTTCGGCTCATCACGGCTTTTTTAACGACCCACTGACCATTTTCATAAATTGCTTGCGCACCTACACGTAGCGTCCCAGATGGATGTCCAAAACGCACAGCTTCTCGCTCCCCACCACCCGCGGCTAAGTTTACAAGCGTTCCCGGTATCGCCGCAGCTGTACAAATGGCAACTGCCGCTGTGCCCATCATGGCATGATGCAGTTTCCCCATCGATAAGGCACGAACCAATAAGTCCGTATCTTGTTCTGAAATATGTTTAGAACTCGAAGATGTATAGGCTTTCGGCTTTGAAACAAATGCAATCTTTGGGGTATGTTGACGCTGTTCTGCTTCAGCAATATCTGAAATCAAACCCATTTGCTGCGCACCATAAGCACGGATTTTTTCAAAACGGGCCAATGCCTTGGCATCACCATTGATCGCATCTTGCAGTTCAGTGCCGACATAACCAATATCTTCTGCATTTAAGAAAATGGTTGGAATGCCTGCATTAATAAATGTTGCAGGGAAACTGCCTTCATCGGGTACGGTTAAGGTATCGACCAAATTCCCTGTAGGGAACATAGCGCCGCCATCTTCACCATCATCTGCGGGGTCTAAAAATTCAATTTGAACTTCGGCTGCTGGGAAGGTCACACCATCTAGTTCAAAATCACCAGTTTCTTGTACTGCACCATCAGTAATAGGTACATGCGCAATAATGGTCTTTTGAATATTGGCTTGCCAAATACGAACCGTACACAAACCATTTTCAGGAATACGTGATGCCTCAACTAAACCATTTGAAATGGCAAATGCACCAACCGCTGCCGTTAAGTTTCCGCAGTTACCACTCCAGTCAACAAATGCTTTATCAATCGACACTTGTCCAAATAGATAGTCTACATCATGCTCAGGCTGTGAACTTTTTGCCAAAATCACGGTTTTACTGGTACTTGAAGTCGCTCCCCCCATCCCATCAATTTGTTTACCATAAGGATCTGGACTGCCAATCACACGTAATAAAAGTTGGTCGCGAACTTTTCCAGCTTGTTGTGCTGCAAGCGGCAAATCATCTAGCTTGAAAAATACACCTTTACTAGTACCACCACGCATATAAGTCGCTGGAATCTTAATTTGGGGAGCAAAACTCATTTTTATTGAATCCTTAATCTTTATCATTGTGTTTTGGCAGAGCGTTCTTTTCTGCGCTTTTGCATCATACAATGTTTAATTGAAGTTTTAACAATCACATGACTTAAGTATAAAAAAACAACATTCGATACCTTTTCCATATAAAGCCAAGTATAAGAATTTCAATTAAAATAAAATTAATCTATTGATTCATAAATTTTTAATTCAGCATTTAAAATGAAAAATAGGTTATTAAACCTATAAATATTTTTCATAAATTTTGAGCTACTAGGCTATTCATTCTCTATACATTACAATTACCAAAATTAAACCATTCTCGGGAAGAGTAACTTGACTACCAATTCCTCCGAACTCAAGCGTGGCTTAAAGAATCGTCATATTCAATTGATTGCCATGGGTGGTGCAATTGGTACAGGCTTATTCTTGGGCTCAGCGCATGTGATTCAATCTGCTGGACCATCCATTATTCTCGGCTACGCCATTGGCGGTCTGATCGCCTTTCTAATTATGCGTCAGTTGGGTGAAATGATCGTCCATGAACCTGTAGCAGGTTCATTTAGCCATTTTGCATATAAATATTGGGGGAAATTTCCAGGTTTCTTAACAGGTTGGAACTACTGGATTCTCTATATTTTAGTGGCAATGACAGAACTCACCGCTGTTGCGAAATACATCAACTACTGGTGGCCTCATATTCCAGCGTGGGCATCTGTACTATTCTTCTTCGTGATCATTACTTTAGTAAACTTAGGTAATGTGAAGTTTTATGGTGAATCTGAGTTTTGGCTGTCGATTATTAAAGTCACTGCGGTTATTTCGATGATCGTATTTGGTTTGTATTTGCTACTGACGGCAGATGCTAACTCAACAGCATCATTTACCAACTTATGGAGTCAGGGCGGCTTCTTCCCAAATGGTTTTGAAGGCTTATTCTTCATGCTGGCATTCTTGATGTTCGCCTTCGGTGGTATTGAACTGATTGGTATGGCGGCAGCGGAAGCTGAAAATCCCAAAGAAACTATTCCAAAAGCAATTAACCAAGTTGTATTTCGTATTTTGATTTTCTACGTGGGTTCTTTGACTATTCTATTGTCACTTGTGCCATGGAATCAGCTTGAACTAGGTGGTCTAGACAAAAGTCCATTTGTGATGATCTTTAGCCAACTAGGAATTGATTGGGCTGCACATTTACTGAACTTCATTATCTTAACTGCAGCACTGTCTGTTTATAACAGTGGTATGTATGCCAATAGCCGTATGCTTTACAGCTTGGCGAAGCAAGGTAATGCACCAAAAGTTTTCGCAAAAACCAACAAAAGTGGCGTGCCAATTCCAGCAGTATTACTTTCTGCAGTACTGATTTTCGGTTGTGTACTCTTAAACTACTTCGTACCCGAAGATGCACTTGGTCACTTAATGTATGTTGTTGTTGGTGCGCTTGTCCTGAACTGGGCGATGATTACCATGACTCACTTACAGTTCCGTCGTGCAAAACGTATTTTGAATTTTAAAACCTCATATCCTGCACTTTGGGCACCAGTCAGCAACTACATCGTTCTGATCTTTATTGCTTTAGTTCTATTTATTATGTGGACTCAGGGCTTTATGGAATCTGTTCTGATGATCCCTGTTTGGATTACAGTCATGTTATTAATGTTTAACTATCTTAATCCTAAAGATTTGAGCGACATTGACCCCAATGAAGTTCATAAAGACTAAGTAATTTAAAAAGTTATTGTTTCGGCAATAACTTTTTTTTTAGCTAAAATAGGAGTACATTAGCCTCCGTCTTGCGCTCTTAGCTTAACTGGATAGAGCAGTTGCCTCCTAAGCGACCGACGTGGGTTCAAGTCCCGCAGAGCGCACAATTTTTTGGACACCTCACCTCTCTGATTTTTTCAACTCACATTTATCAATAAAACTAAATTCAGAATTCTTAAATCTAAATTACAAATTCAAAATTCATCTCTGAATTTTTTAACTTAATCTTTGTTTTTACTGATATTACTCTTGAGAGTTTGTTTTTTAAGAAGAATTGAATAGCACTTTTAAATTCCCTAATCATCTATTTGTCAATGCAAAAAACGACACATGGCGTGGTCTATAAGGCCAAAAAAATCAATTTATGACTGCCCATATCAAAATATTTTCAATTATTTTTAGGTTTAGAAAATAATGCAGTAACTAAAAATATTAAATAATAATCAAAATGTTATATGTATTAATTAGTATATTTACTCTAAATAGTTCGTTTTTCAATCATATTTTTTAATCTAGAGCATTTACTCTTATTTTAATTGTGCTATTTTTGTCACATGGAGTAACAATTAAGCCCAAGAGTATTAAAAAGTTTTCCATAACGAATATATGCAGTAACCATAAAAATCAAATTCGTATCTCAAGGAATGACGAAGAATGAAATTAAAAACTTTAGCTACAGCCATGATTCTTGCTTCAGTTCCAATGACAGGTGCTTTTGCAGCAGCAATGGACCGTTCAGGCCAATCTATGTCTGCATTCTTACAACCAGGAAATTATTTTGAAGCAGGTATTTCAGTTCTAGACCCGACAGTATCTGGTAAAGAAGCTGGTGAAACAGCTACACGTCGTAATATTGAAGACATGGCTGATGATTATTACTTCCCTTCAGCCGCATTAAAACTACAATTAACTGATAAGTTTTCATTCGGTCTTCTATATGACCAACCATTTGGTGCCGCTGCTGAATATAAAGGTAACAATGCTTTTGTTTCACAAGCTTCTGACACGGTATTACCTCAACCACTATTAGACAGCATGGTTCGAAATGAAGTTACTCAAACTTTAAATCAACTTACAAGTACACAAATTGTAGGTTTAGCAGCGCAAGGCTTGCTTGCACAACAAGGTATGTCTCCAACTAACCCAGCTTATAATGCTACTTTACAAGCAACAGTGACAGGTATTATCACTCAAGCAGGTGGTAATGTTGATACAGCTGCTGCTGCAGTACGTCCACAAGTTGAAGCTGGGGCATTTATTCAAGGTCAACAGCAATTACAACAACGTTTAGATAATGCAGGTGTTGCTCTAGGCCAAGGAAATACAAAAGTTTCTGTAGACACTCAGAACTTAGCTTTTGTTTTTGGCTTCCAACCTACGCCAAATTGGAACATCTATGCTGGTCCTGTTTATCAAACAGTTAAAGGTAGCGTAAGCCTACGTGGTCAAGGCTATAGCATTTTTAATGGCTATGACTCAAACATTAAAGAAACTGGTGATCTTGGTTGGTTGGCAGGTGTTGCTTACCAAATTCCAGAAATTGCACTTAAAGCTTCTTTAACATATCGTTCTGAAATTGACCATGAAACGACAATTCGCGAAACAATTCCAACTGCTGGCGCGTTAACGCTACTTGGTCAAAACCCTGCAGATGTAGTTGGAGCTAAGGGCACTTCGACGATTACTACACCTCAGTCTGTAAACCTTGATTTCCAATCTGGTATCATGGCTGACACCGTTGCATTTGCAAACGTGCGTTGGGTTGAATGGTCAAATTTCGCAATTCGTCCATACCAATTTGGTTTAATGTCTGAAGCAGTTGGACAATTACCAGCAGTTAACCGTCCGAACGGCTTTAACTTAGTTGAATATTCTGAAGACCAAATTTCTGCAACAGTTGGTGTTGGTCGCAAACTTAGTGAACAATGGGCTGGTAACGTATCCGTAGGTTGGGACTCAGGCGCTGGTAACCCTGTATCAACACTTGGCCCTACTGAAGGTTACTGGAATGTCGGCTTAGGTTTACAATTTAGTCCAGCACCGAATTACTTCATTGCTGGTGGCGTGAAATACTTCATGCTCGGTGATGCAAAATCTCAAACAGCTGCTCAATTTGGTGAAGATAGCCGTATTGTTGGTGAATTTGAGGATAACGATGCTTGGGCATACGGTTTAAAAATCGGTTACCGCTTCTAATTCTCGGTATTAGTAGATTGGAAATATATCCAATCTACTATTGTAAAAATAATTTAATTCAAATGTTCATAGATTGAGCATTTGAATTTTTTAAGTTCAAAGATAAACATTAAGTTAAATACTCTATTTTTTTATTTATAAATCATAAACATAAATAACACCTTCTAGAATAATTACTCTAGCATTGCTTATTTTTTAACTTATACAGTTCATTTTTAGAGTAGCAACTCTTATTTACTGTTTTTCTATTTATGTTACTTTCCACACATTGAAATAACATCAAAAGTTACAAACAGGGATAATGTATGCAACTCAACAGTCTTACAAAAGCCATCATCATCAGTTTAATGCCTGCAACTACAGCGATTGCTGGTGGTTTAGACCGTTCAGGCCAATCAATTTCTGCATTCTTACAACCTGGTAACTATGCAGAAGCTGGTATTTCAATTCTAGATCCAAATGTATCAGGACAAGACACTGATAAAAACAGTGCTTCAGATATGGCGGGTGATTATTATTTTCCTCATGCAGCACTTAAAATCCAAGCCACAGATAAAATTTCAGTAGGTTTAATCTACGACCAACCCTTTGGTGCAGATGCAGAATATTCTGGCCAAAATAACTTTGTTGAAAACCGTCCATTGCCTTTTCAAGGAAATACATCTGTTGTTGTAGATACACAAAATCTAAGTTTATTGGTGGGCTATCAACCCAATGAGAACTGGAACGTATATGCAGGTGCTGTATATCAAACAGTAGATGGCACAGTACTTCTACGTGGTAAAACATATTCTGCTTTTAATGGATATGATTTTAGAACAGGTGAAGATGAATCCGTTGGTTGGTTAGCGGGTGTTGCATATCAAATTCCAGAAATTGCGCTTAAAGCCTCTGTAACTTATCGCTCTGAAATTGATCATGAAATGAATGCCTATGAGCGTTTTAATGCTGCAGGAATGACTGGAAATGACGCTTTAAATGGTGCAATGACTGTTATAAACTCTGCAAAAGGTGAAACTGAGCTAACGACTCCACAGTCTGTAAATATTGATTTCCAAACAGGTATTATGGAAAACACTGTTGCATTTGCAAATGTACGTTGGGTAGATTGGTCAAAATTTAAAGTACAACCTTACAAGTTTGGAAAACTTAGTGAAACACTCGGTCAATCTGGTATGGTTCCAACTAAGCCAAATGGTTTTAACTTAATTGATTATAAAGATGATCAAATTTCTGCAAACATTGGTGTTGGTCGTAAATTTACAGATCGTTGGGCTGCAAATGTATCTATCGGTTGGGACTCTGGAGCAGGCAACCCTGTGACAACATTAGGTCCAACTGAAGGTTATTGGAATATTGGTACAGGTGTACGCTTCTCTCCTGCTACAAATTACTTCATCGGTGCTGGTATAAAATATTTCTGGTTGGGTGATGCAGATGCTGTAACGGGCGCACACACCCCTGCAGGCACATTCACAGATAACCACGCAATTGCTTATGGTTTAAATGTCGGGTACAACTTCTAATACAAGTTATATTTTGTAATGTAAAAAGCCCCATTTTGGGGCTTTTTTACATTCAACATGTGATGTATTTCACAATTTATTATATTTATTAAGCAATAAATAGAGTGTTTTTTAGCCAAATAAATTATAAAAACTTTAATACTTAATTTAAAAGTATTTATTTGTATAACAGTAACTTAAATAAATGTTTTAAAGTTTTAACTCTAAAATAAATAAAAACAATGACTTTTTTATACTATTAGTTCAATTTTAGAGTCTTTACTCTTTTTTCATTTATGATATTTTTCGCACATGGATATGATTAAAAATAATTTACATATCTCATATTTTTATTAACGCATTGACGCGTTTTTTATACTAGGAAAGTAGAAAAATGAACTTAAAAGCATTAACAAGTGCCATTTTATTTGCCAGCGTACCAATGACAGGGGCTTTTGCAGCAGCAATGGATCGCTCTGGCAGTCAATTTCTGCATTTTTACAACCGGGTAATTATTTTGAAGCAGGGATTTCAGTTTTAGATCCAAACGTCTCAGGTGTAGATATTAAAGGCCAAGCTACAGGTGATATGGCTGAGGACTATTATTTCCCAGCTGCTGCATTAAAAATTCAACTGAATGAGCATTTCTCATTTGGTTTAATTTATGATCAGCCTTTTGGTGCAGAGGCTAAATATAATTCAAATAGCGTCTTTTCAGCAAAATCTACTGATTCTGTCCTAGGTGCACTAGACCACAAAACAGTCGCTCAATTTAACAGTAAGGCCACTGAAGTTACTGGTCAAACTGAAGTGGATGTAAAAACACAAAACCTTTCTCTTTTATTTGGTTTTCAACCTAATGAGAATTGGAATTTTTACGCAGGACCGGTATACCAAACTGTTGAAGGTAAAGTAAGTCTGCGTGGTGAAGCTTACAGCATGATGTCTGGATATGATGCAAATATCAAAGAAGAAGGTGATCTTGGATGGCTAGCGGGTTTTGCATATCAAATTCCTGAAATTGCCTTAAAGGCATCCCTAACATATCGATCTGAAATCGAACATGAAGTAAATGCAACTGAGTCATTCCAATCAATTGATAACTTCACTGGCTTAAGTGCACCAATCTTAAACATTATGCTTGGTCCATTGGGTGCCAAATTACCGAAAGAGCAACGTGATGCTGTAATTGCAGTAAGAAATGCATTAGTTGCATCTAATTCACTTCCAGAAGGTAAAACAAAAGTTACCACGCCACAATCGGTAAATTTAGATTTGCAATCTGGCATCATGGAAAACACTGTTGCCTTCGCAAATGTACGTTGGGTAGATTGGTCTAAATTTGCAATTAAACCTCATGAGTTTGGTATTAAAGCAGATATTTTAGGTTCTTTAGTTGCTGGTTCTAACGGTATCGTTGGCTACACAGATGGTTTTAACTTAGTCGACTATTCTAAGGATCAATGGTCTGTAAATGCAGGCGTTGGCCGTAAATTTAATGATCAATGGGCTGGTACAGTCATGGTCGGTTGGGACTCTGGTGCAGGTAACCCAGTGTCAACTTTAGGCCCAACCGAAGGTTACTGGAGCGCTGGCTTAGGTGGACAATTTAGTCCAACACCTCAATCTTTTATTCAAGCTGGTGTTAAATACTTCTGGTTGGGTGATGCGACTGCACAATCTGGTTCACACTCTGTCCCTGGTAATGAAACAGCTGCAAATGTTGCTAACTTTAAAGACAACGATGCAATCGGTTACAGCTTAAAAATCGGTTACCGTTTCTAAGTTGCTTTAAAAACTTTGGATTAAACAAGAAAGGGCGCTATAAGCGCCCTTTTCTATAACTTACTATTCAGAATTAAGCTGGAATATCCCGAATAGAAGCATTACGAATCGCTTCTTTTAGTGCTGCATAGCCATGAATTGGTGGAAACTGTGGAAATTCAGCAATCACATTGTCAGGCGCATCAAATAAGAAACCCGCATCTGCTTCACCAAGCATCGTCGTATCGTTATAAGAATCACCTGCTGCAATTACACGGAAGTTTAACCCATGTAATGCTTGAACGGCTTTACGCTTTTGATCAGGTTGACGAAGCTTATAAGCTGAGATCATACCATTTTCATCAGTTTCTAATTTGTGACAGAAAATCGTTGGCCAACCAAGTTGCTGCATTAATGGATGTGCAAACTCATAGAAAGTATCTGAAAGAATAATTAATTGAAAATGAGTACGTACCCACTCTACAAACTCTTTTGCACCTTCAAATGGCCCCATATCTGCAATTACGTCTTGAATATCGTTTAAACCCAAACCGTGTTGTTTTAGGATATTTAAACGTTGAGTCATCAACACATCGTAATCTGGAATGTCACGAGTCGTTGCTTCAAGTTCTTTAATGCCTGTTTTTTTCGCAAAATTAATCCAAATTTCAGGTACTAAAACCCCTTCTAGATCTAAACAAACGACTTCCATGCACTCTACCCTCTGTTAAGTGAAAAAATTTTTTCAATATCATAGCGGAAGAATAAAAAAATGCATTGTTCTTTTTTAAATCTATTTTTTTCATAAGTATCTATTTTTTAGTGATAAGTGTGTTTTAGCATTTCAATTAAAATAGTTCTGAAATAAATTAATATAGGTTTTAACGTTCCAAGCCTATAGCCAGGACATTCATGACTACCATCCCTACTATTGACCTTGTCGATGCACTTGCATCCGAATATGCAGATAAATCACCTTCTGAGATTATGAAACTTGCGCTAAGCCAGCAAGGTGAAGTTGCGATTTCCTTTTCTGGTGCAGAAGATGTTGTACTGATAGATCTTGCATCAAACTTAGGGATTCCATTTCGTGTATTTAGTTTAGATACCGGTCGCTTACACCCTGAAACTTACCAATTTTTAGATACTGTCCGTAAACATTATAAAATTGATATCGAAATCTGTTTCCCAGAAAGTGATGCGGTACAAAAACTAGTAACAGAAAAGGGCTTTTTTAGCTTCTATCAAGATGAACATAAAGAATGCTGTGGTATCCGCAAAGTACAACCTTTGCGTAAAAAACTAGCCACTTTAGATGGCTGGATCACTGGTCAACGTAAGGACCAAAGCCCAGGCACACGTAATGAAATTCCAGTAGTACAAGCTGACCCAGGTTTTTCAGGTCCGGGCAAGCAATTAATTAAATACAATCCTTTGGCAAACTGGTCTAGCGCTGATGTATGGAACTATATCCGTCTAATGGAAATTCCATATAATCCACTACATGAACGTGGCTTTATTTCGATAGGCTGTGAACCATGTACTCGACCTGTTTTACCGAATCAACACGAACGTGAAGGTCGCTGGTGGTGGGAAGATGCAACCCATAAAGAATGCGGCTTACACGCAGGCAACATGAAAAAATAAAGAGCACAAAACCACTGCACAGCAGTGGTTTTTTCAACGCATCGATACACATAATTCCGTATCATTTCAACGTAAAAACGCTATACTGCAAATGACAATTTAATAATTCTAACAATGCTACTCATACATGAGCAGCTGTAGAAATTGCAGTGAGGCAATCAACGCTATGCGTCCATTACATCCTATTGATTTCATATTCTTAAATTTAGAGAAACGGCAACAACCAATGCACGTAGGTGGTCTATTTTTATTTCAGATCCCTGACAATGCACCTGATACTTTTATTCAAGATTTAGTCGCAGATATTCGTAATTCAAAATCCATTCCTATTCCTCCTTTTAACAATAAACTCAATGGCTTCTTTTGGGATGAAGACGAAGAGTTTGATTTAGATCATCACTTCCGCCATATCGCACTGCCGCATCCCGGTCGTATTCGTGAACTTTTGACTTATATTTCACAGGAACACAGTGCGCTGATTGACCGTGCAAAACCGCTTTGGACTTGCCATATTATTGAAGGCATTGAAGGCAATCGTTTTGCCATGTACTTCAAAATCCACCACGCGATGGTCGATGGCATTGCAGGTATGCGTTTAGTTGAAAAATCACTTTCGCATGACCCAGATGCTAAAAGTATTGTACCGCCATGGTGTGTGGAAGGCCCTCGTGCAAAACGCCTCAAACAGCCTAAAGTCAGTCGTATGAAAAGTTTGTTATCAACCATTAAGGGACAACTTGACTCAACTCCACGAGTTTTGTATGAACTATCACAAACTGTAATGAAAGATATGGGGCGTAACCCAGATTATGTATCCAGCTTCCAAGCGCCGAGTTCAATATTAAACCAACGGGTCAGTTCTTCACGTCGTTTCGCTGCTCAGTCTTTTGAATTTTCACGTTTGTCACATATTGCCAAGTCACTTGGTGTAACAATTAACGATATTGTGCTCGCAATTTGTTCAGGTGCATTACGTGAGTATTTAATTACACAAAATGCTTTACCTAAAAAGCCATTGATTGCCATGGTGCCTGCATCGGTTCGTACAGACGATTCAGATATGTCAAACCGTATTACCATGATTTTGGCAAACCTTGGTACCCATAAAGAAGATCCGCTAGAACGGTTGAAGATTGTGCGTCGTAGTGTGCTCAATGCCAAAGAACGCTTTAAGCGCATGAACTCGAATCAAATTTTAAACTACAGTGCTTTTGTTTACAGTGCAGCAGGTTTAAATATTGCATCAGGCTTTATGCCAAAACGTCAGGCCTTTAACTTGGTCATTTCGAATGTTCCCGGCCCACAAGAGCCGTTATATTGGAATGGTGCACGTTTAGAAGCGCTCTACCCTGCGTCCATTGTTTTGGATGGTCAAGCGCTTAATATCACCATGACTAGCTATTTAGATAAGCTTGAAGTTGGTTTGACCGCATGTCGTAATGCACTTCCAAAAATGCAAAATTTACTAACGCATTTGGAAGAAGAAATTCAACGATTTGAAGCTATTGTGAATCAAGATTCCCCAAAGTTACAGGCGGTTAGCTAACCGCCTGCTTCACAACTTAGTATCAGTTCATCAGCAGATTGAACCATCAAAAATTAAAAACCCGTCTAAATTAAACAATCTAGACGGGTTTTTTAGTATTTGAACTTTGATTAATTTTTTGGAGTAATTTATGTGTATAAGCTAAAATTTAGGTGAACAAATCCGTTGTTATTGTTTAATTACGACTTGTAGATACACACTGATAATTAAATTTATTTTCCATTCTTTATAAAATTTTAGCGCATTAAAAAATTTAGAATCGTGCGTTAGCACTTTAACCCTCTGGATTACATTATTTATATTTCAATATTTAAGCTTTAATTGCTCGGCACTGTTTAAGTAACTGATGACAAGCAGAGCGAATCATAGACGCTGTGATTTGAACTTCATTACCACGCTCATCCACGATATAACCTGAATGGATCGCTTTTGCTTCAACAACAGTTTTAAGACCACTTTTCATTACTGTTTTACTAACACCCATAGTACACCTCTTTTTGCTAAGCCATTTTCAAGTCCAATGCAGGAAAATGGCTTTGGCTATTTGATGTGTCTAGTATTCAAAATAACAGTTCAAAAGTAAAATCTCAGTTGTAACAAGTGTTTAACGATATTCTGTTACAATTTCAGCTCAGAATGATATCGTATTGCTCTTGCGTATATAAATTTTCCACTTGGAACTTGATCACACGGCTAATAAAGTGCTCTAAATCAGCTACCGCAGGTGCTTCAGCAGTTAACAATCGGTCAATCACCGACGGATGTGCCACCACGGTAAAACCACTTTGTGACTCATAAGCACGTGCATATCTCAAGATTTCACGGAAAATTTCATAGCAAACTGTTTCAGCCGTTTTCACATAACCACGCCCCTGACAGGTCGGGCAAGAATCACAAAGGAGATGCTCTAAAGATTCACGGGTGCGTTTCCGAGTCATTTCCACCAAACCCAGCTCAGACACTTGAGTGATCTTGGTTTTAGCATGATCGCGCTCAAGCATTTTCTCAAACTGGCTCATCACTTCTTCACGATGATGTGCTTCTTGCATATCAATGAAGTCAATAATGATAATCCCGCCCAAGTTACGTAGTCGGAGCTGACGTGCAATGACCTGTGTGGCTTCCATATTGGTTTTAAACACAGTGTCTTCAAGCGAACGACCACCAACGTAGGAGCCAGTATTGACATCAATCGTGGTCATCGCTTCAGTTTGATCGATCATCAGGTAGCCGCCAGACTTAAGTGCTACACGTGTCTGTAAGGCTTTCTGAATATCCTCTTCGACATTGTACAAGTCAAAAATTGGACGCTCACCTGGATAATGCAGTAAGCGATTTTGCATACTCGGTACAAATTCTTGGACAAACTCTTGCAATTTGCCATGTACTTCGCGTGAGTCGACCTGAATTTTAGACGTTTCTTCGTTGGCCAAATCACGGATGACGCGTTGAGGTAAAGGTAGCTCTTCAAAAATCAAAGAAGGTACGACAATACTGCGTTGTTTACGTTGAATGTATTCCCACAGTTTTGCTAAATAGGCCATGTCCTGCGCAATTTCACATTCAGGAATACCTTCGGCAGCAGTACGAACGATGACTGAACCCGGTAAGTTGTGTTCCTTTTGAATGCGTTCAATCATGCTACGCAAGCGATCTCGTTCTTCTTCAGACTCAATGCGCTGAGAAACACCGGTATGACTGCCATATGGCATTAAAACAAGGTAACGAGAAGGAATAGAAAGATCAGTTGATAGTCGTGCACCTTTGGTACCCAACATATCTTTCATGACTTGTACGGTGAGTACTTGCCCTGGTTGTAACAGCTCAAAAACATTCGGGGTTGGTTGATTGCGCTGCCAGACCATATCATTGATATGTAAAAAAGCCGTTCTCGACAATCCAATATCAATAAAAGCAGCCTGCATACCCGGAAGCACGCGAACAACTTTCCCTTTATAAATATTGCCCACTAACCCACGCTTCACGGTGCGCTCAACAAATAATTCATTGACCGTACCGTTTTGAATCAACGCCACCCGACATTCCATCGGTGTGACGTTAATCAACAACTCGTCAGACATATCAAAACTCAAAACATTATAAAAATTCTTGTGTTGCAGCAGTTAATTTAATGCCTTAACTGTCTGTAATAACTGTACGGTTTCATGCAAAGGCAGCCCAACGACATTGCTGTAGCTCCCTTCAATACAAGGAATATAGCGCGCAGCAATTCCTTGAATAGCATAGGCTCCCGCCTTGCCGATTGGTTCACCTGTTGCCCAATAGCTTTCCATGTCAGCTAAACTCAGCGTTTGAAATTCAACCTGTGTACGCACTACTATACTGTATATTTGATCTTTTGTACTGACACAAACACCTGAAAACACATCATGTTTTCGTCCAGAGATCATTTCCCACATAGAAAAAGCATGTGCTTTCGATGCTGGTTTTCCTAAAATGTGCTCATCAACGCCTAAACTGGTGTCGGCGGCAATAACGATAGCATTAGGGAATTGTTGTTGTACTGCGCAAGCTTTGGCACGAGCTAAACGCTCTACATAATCCGCTACAGGTTCTCCTTCCAACACGGACTCATCAATATCTGGACTGAAAATTTCAAATTCCAGACCTAATTGTTGCAAAAGTTCGCGTCGTCGAGGAGAACTCGAAGCTAAAATTATATGCGCCATTTTCTCAGGAAGTAATACATGATTGGCCAAATGAGTAAGCTAGTAACAATTGGCTGCCAATGGCGAGCAAATGAAAACTGTGCCCCACCCATCACTTGAACAATCCACACAAACAGTAAATGCGCGAAAATTGCCATTGCAGCAATAATCCATAAATTACCAAATGTGAGGATACGACGTTCACGGGTTAAAAAGCGTGTCACAAATGCAATGACCACAAAACTCAGTGCGTTCATGCCAAAAGGCGCATCAGTTAATAAGTCGGTAAATAGACCTGTGGCAAATGCAAACCAAACACCGCACCATGTCGGCTGACAGAGTACCCAAAATAGCATGATCATCATCATGAATAATGGGCGCCAACCCGATAGGTCATAAGAAAGCGGATACACCATCAGCACGGATGCCAAAATGATGGAAAAGATAATCGGAAATAATGGGTCGCGCTCTGTATGACGACTAAGCTTAGCGAGTGACATGCGGTTGCTCCATCGCTAAAGAATCGGAAAATAGCACAACCACATGATGACCACCTGCCAATTGGGCAGCAGGATTGATATCAATTTGGGCAAATTCACCGCTATTGTGACGACTGACTTTCGACACTGTACCCACCAAATAACCCGCTGGGAAATGTGCTCCTAGCCCTGAGCTATAGACTTTTTCACCGACTTTGATATTCGCACTGGTTGGCACGTATTCCATCTTAAGTCGACCTAAGTCACCTGTACCCGTAACGATTGCGCGCATACCTGTATGCTCCATACGCACGGATAAAGAGTGCTCTTTGTCTGAGAGCAACATGACACGGCTACTATGCGGGTAAACATTGATAATTTGCCCCATAATGCCCTTGTCATCGAGTACAGTTTGTCCCACTTTAAGCTGACTGCTGGCTCCACGGTTAATCACAATAATATGACGTAAGGGATCAGCATCAGTACCAATGACTTCGGCAATCTCCATACGACCATCAATGATGAGTGGTGTATCGAGTAGTCCACGTAGTCGAGTATTTTCAGCAGAAAGTTCAGAAAGTTTCTGTAAACGGACTTGAGCCTGAATTAACTCTGCTTGCATCGCGGTATTTTCACGACGTAATTGAGCTTCAGACTTGGTTTGTTGATTCAGCCATTCTCGCGATAACACTGGATAGCTTGCAAGGGCATAAATTGGATTATATGCCGCATACAAGACGTCTCTGGCCGGTTGAATTACATGTGGCATGCGCCAATCAAAGAAAAGCACCACCAAGCATGTAATCACCGCAATGATAAATGAGCGAAAAGATGGCGGTTGTCTTGAAAACAGTTGCGTTTGCACCCGCCGAGTCCTTTTCTTAGCCTACAAATAACATATCATGATTTGGGTTATCGAAGAATTCGAGAACCTTACCGCCACCACGTGTAACACATGATAGTGGATCTTCTGCAACCACGACAGGAAGACCTGTTTCTTTTGCAAGAAGCTTATCAAGATTGCGAAGTAATGCACCACCACCAGTCAACACAATACCGCGTTCTGCGATGTCTGAAGACAACTCAGGTGGAGTTTGCTCTAGTGCAGATTTAACCGCAGCCACAATGTTTTGCAGTGGATCAGAAATCGCTTGAGTCACTTCATCAGAAGTTACGGTAATCGCACGAGGTACACCTTCAGCCAAGTTACGACCACGGACTTCGATTTCCAAAGGTTTTGCACCTTCTTCTGGAAGCGCCATACCAACTTCTTTTTTGATGTTTTCTGCAGTGGTTTCACCAATCACACAACCATGTGCTTTACGCACGTAGTTAATGATTTGTTCATCAAATACATCACCACCGATACGTAGTGAGTCTGCATAGACACAACCTTGAAGTGAAATGATCGCGATTTCAGTTGTACCACCACCAACATCGACAACCATCGAACCACAAGCTTGCTCAACAGGCATACCTGCACCAATTGCAGCAGCCATTGGCTCTTCAATTAAGCGAACTTCACGTGCACCTGCATTGTATACAGCTTCACGGATTGCACGGCGTTCCACCAACGTCGATTTACATGGCACACACACCACGACACGTGGTGCAGGTTGGAATAAACGCTTTTCATACCCTTTGGTAATAAAACGATTCAACATGGTTTCAGTGACTTCAAAGTCTGCAATCACCCCATCTTTCATCGGACGGATGGCAGAAATATTGGCTGGTGTACGGCCCAACATTTGTTTTGCATCAAGACCGACCGCAGCAACGATTTTTTCTGAGCCACTATGACGGATCGCCACAACCGTCGGCTCATTTAAAATGATGCCTCGTCCTGGCGCATAAATAAGTGTATTTGCAGTGCCTAAATCAATGGCAAGATCCGGCGAAAACAAGCCAATTAGTCGTTTTAGAATCACGGGGACGTTCTCAGTTAAACTTTTATATGGACGCAAGGTGGCAACTTTAACTAAATGTGATGATTTGAACAAGTCAATCGCTTATTATAAGCCACGATATTTTGAATTTTTTTAATACTGATTAGGTAATGTTATGTCTACATCGGATGCACAGCATTCTGCAGATCTAAATGCACAAACAGTTTCAGCGATTGCCCATCTGGCTCGATTGTCGCTAGATGAAGCGCAATCTGCCGACTATGCTCAAAGTTTAAATAAAATTTTAGGCATGATGGAAACCCTGAAAGGCATCGATACTGACGGTGTTGAACCACTAAAAAGTCCATTCGACAATCCACAGCCCTTACGTGAAGACGTGGTATCTGAGACCAATCATCGCGAAGCATATCAAGCAGTTGCTCCTGCCGTACAGGATGGCTTGTACCTTGTTCCGCGTGTGATTGAATAATTTTTATTCAGATCAACATTTTTTCAAATTAAACGTAAAGAAATATTTCTCATGACAGATTTACATCGCTTATCAATTCGTGAATTGTCTGAAGGTTTGGCTGGCGCTAAATTTTCTTCACGCGAATTGACTGAACACTATTTAAAACGCATTGAAAAAATCGATGCTCAAGTCAAGTCATACGTGACCGTGACAGCTGAACAAGCACTTGCGCAAGCAAATGCGGCTGATGCTGCAATTAAATCAGGCAATGCAAGTGCGTTGACTGGTGTACCAATTGCACATAAAGATATTTTCTGTACCCAAGGCATTAAAACCACGGCTGGTTCTAAAATGCTGGACAATTTTATCTCTCCTTACGACGCGACCGTTGTAGCGAAAGGTAAAGCTGCGGGCCTTGTCACTTTAGGTAAAGTGAACATGGATGAATTCGCCATGGGTTCAACCTCTGAAAATTCATTTTATGGCGCAACGGCTAACCCTTGGAACTTAAATCATGTTCCAGGTGGTTCTTCAGGCGGTTCTGCTGCTGCGGTAGCGGCTGATCTTGCGCCGTTCGCAACAGGTACAGATACAGGCGGTTCAATCCGTCAACCTGCATCTTTCTGTGGTTTGACTGGCCTTAAACCGACTTACGGTCGTGTTTCACGTTTCGGTATGATTGCGTATGCATCATCTTTAGACCAAGGCGGCCCGATGGCACGTTCGGCTGAAGACTGTGCTTACCTCATGAACGTGATGGCAGGTCATGATGCGAAAGATTCAACTTCGGTTGAAAAAGACGTCGATAACTATGTAGCGAACCTCAACAGCACTTCAGTAAAAGGCTTACGCATTGGTATTCCTAAACAGTACTTTAATGTTGCTGGTTTAGATGCAGACGTGAAAGCACGTGTTGAAGAATCGTTGAAAAAGCTTGAAGAAATGGGCGCAATCTTGGTTGAGATTGACCTGAACATGACTGAAAGCTACGTACCAACGTATTACTTGATCGCACCTGCTGAAGCATCGTCTAACTTATCTCGTTTCGACGGCGTACGTTATGGCTACCGTGCAGAAAACCCTGTGGATTTGATGGACTTGTACAAACGTTCACGTTCTGAAGGTTTTGGTAAAGAAGTTCAGCAACGTATTTTGATTGGTACTTACGCGCTTTCTGCCGGTTACTACGATGCTTATTATGTGAAAGCGCAAAAAGTACGTCGTTTAATTCAACAAGACTTCTTAAAAGCATTTGAATCTGTAGACGTGATTGCGGCTCCTGCTGCACCAACGACTGCATATAAGATTGGTGCAAACCTGTCTCCTGTAGAAATGTACTTAGGCGACATCTACACTATTGCAGTGAACTTGGCAGGTCTGCCTGCGATTAACGCGCCTGTTGGTTTTGACAAAGACAACTTGCCTGTTGGCTTACAGTTGATTGGTAACTACTGGTCAGAATCTCAATTGTTGTCTGTGGTGCATCAGTACCAACAAGCAACCGATTGGCATACACAACGCGCTGCAATTGCTGAGGAGAATGCATAATGGCTAAAAACGCTGCGAAACCAAAATCTAACCTGATTGATGGTTGGGAAGTGGTGATTGGTATCGAGATTCACACTCAGCTTGCAACCAATACCAAAATTTTCTCAGGTTCTTCTACCACATTTGGTCAAGACCCAAATACACAAGCGAGCCTAGTTGACCTTGCAATGCCGGGCGTATTGCCTGTACTCAACAAAGAAGTGGTTGATCTTGCAATTCGCTTTGGTTTGGGTATCGATGCTTACATCGACCAAGCTTCTGTATTTGCACGTAAAAACTATTTCTACCCTGACTCTCCAAAAGGCTACCAAATCAGCCAAATGGACAACCCGATTGTGGGCTTGGGTCATATCGACATTCAACTTGAAGATGGTACGGTTAAGCGCATTGGCGTAACCCGTGCTCACCTTGAGGAAGATGCAGGTAAATCGATCCATGACCAATTTGAAGGTCAATCTGGTATCGATTTAAACCGTGCAGGCACACCTTTACTTGAGATTGTCTCTGAACCTGATATGCGTTCGGTTGAAGAAGCAGTTGCCTACATTAAAGCGATTCACACTTTAGTGCGTTGGTTAGGCATTTCTGACGGTAACATGGCAGAAGGTTCGTTCCGTGCGGACTGTAACGTGTCACTACGTCGTCCGGGTCAACCATTTGGTACGCGCTGCGAGTTGAAAAACCTCAACTCTTTCCGCTTCATTGAACAAGCGATCAATGTAGAAATTGAACGTCAAATGGAAATCCTAGAATGGGATGGCACCATCGACCAAGAAACGCGTTTGTTCGACCCTGTGAAGATGGAAACGCGTTCAATGCGTTCAAAAGAAGAAGCGAACGATTACCGCTACTTCCCAGACCCTGACTTGTTACCTGTAATTATTGCAGATGCGCAAATTGAAGCGGCACGTGCTGCCCTTCCTGAGCTTCCTGCTGCACGCCGTGCGCGCTTTGTGGCTGACTTTGGTGTAACTGAGTACGATGCTCACGTGCTTACACTAACTCGTGAAATGTCAGAGTTTTATGAAGACGTGGTGAAAGCTGCGGGCGGCGCTGCTCAAGGTAAAGTGGCCGCGAACTGGGTGATGGGCGAATTCTCAGGCGCTTTAAACAAAGCGAACCTAGAACTTCATGATTCTCCTGTATCTGCGGAAAAACTTGGCGGCATGATTGCACGTATTGTGGATAACACCATTAATGGCAAAATTGCGAAACAAGTGTTCGGCTTTATGTGGGAAGAAGGCAAAACTGCGGACGAGATTATTGCGGAAAAAGGCTTGAAACAGGAAACTGATACAGGCGCAATTGAAGCGATTATTAAGGAAGTTCTTGCTGCGAACGAGAAGATGGTTGAAGAGTATAAATCTGGTAAAGAGAAAGCCTTTAACGGTCTTGTGGGTCAAGTGATGAAGGCTGCGAAAGGTAAAGCTAACCCTGCTCAAGTGAATGAATTGATGAAGAAATTGATTGGTTAATGCTGATTGATTTTGGAATAAATTGTATTAGTTCAGACTTGATCGTACATTCTTCTTGAAAAAGAGAAAGTTACCCGTTTTGATAAAGGTGTCGAAATCTTAATCAAACAAAGGTAACTTTCTTATGTTGCATACTAACAATCAAATCATTAAACACAAAGTAGGTCTGCTCAATTTAGCTGAAGAGCTTCAGAATGTATCCAGAGCATGCAAAGTGATGGGTGTTTCAAGAGATACATTTTATCGCTATCAAGAGTTAGTGAAGTCTGGTGACATTGACGCACTGATCAATAAATCCCGTCGAGTACCAAATTTTAAAAACCGAGTAGATGATGCTACTGAACAGGCTGTTATTGATTTCGCGATTCAATATCCTGCATATGGTCAGCACCGTACTAGTAATGAATTACGCAAGAAGGGGGTATTCGTTTCAGGGAGTGGCGTTCGCTCTATTTGGCTTCGTCATGATTTAGAAAACTTTAAGAAGCGTTTAAAAGCACTTGAGGCTAAAGTGGCACAGGATGGTATTGAATTAAATGATCACCAGATTGCGGCACTTGAACGTAAGCATGAGGATGACGTTGCTTGTGGTGAAATCGAAACAGCTCATCCAGGCTATTTAGGCACGCAAGACACCTTTTATGTCGGGAATCTCAAAGGTGTTGGACGAATCTACCAACAAACATTCATCGACACTTATAGCAAGGTCGTTCATTGCAAGCTTTATACAACAAAAACACCGATTACAGCGGCTGATTTACTCAATGATCGTGTGTTGCCATTCTATCAATCTCAGGACTTACCAATGCTTCGCATCCTCACAGACAGAGGTACTGAGTATTGCGGTAAGGTAGAACAACATGACTATGAGTTATATCTAGCAGTCAATGATATTGATCACACGAAGACAAAAGCAGCTTCCCCGCAAACAAATGGTATATGTGAGCGTTTCCATAAGACGATTTTGCAGGAGTTCTATCAAATTACGTTTAGGAAGAAGCTTTATAGCTTATTGGAAGAATTACAAGTTGATCTAGACGATTGGCTGAAATTCTATAATACTGAACGGACTCATCAAGGAAAAATGTGCTGTGGTCGTACACCACTTGAAACTTTACTTGATGGAAAACGGATTTGGGCTGAGAAGAATTTAGCTCAAATTTAACCTGACAGGCACAATAAAAAATGGGTAACTGTCAGATCAGGTTTGAGCTAGTACAAATAAATAAACCCGCTTGAGAGCGGGTTTTCTTATTAATCGGTTAAAGATGGAATCAGTGATTCATTCCCATCTACAAAGCCATCTAAACCTGTAAAATCATATGTTGGATCATTTTCTAATATTTTTTTAATAATTAATTTATGATCTCTTTTTGCACGCCCTCTATCATAACATTGTGAATTTTGATTAGCCTTACTAGCTAAATTTTTTAATTGTTGAAAACTAAAGTTTTGGAAATAAGGACGTATTAACTTATCAAATCTGTCATCAGCTGAATCAAATGATCTTGCAAAAGAGTATCCTTCAATACAGTAGTCATAGAATTTATCTTTACAACTATACTCCTCAGCTTCATCTTCGATAATATTAAAGTTTGATAATGAATAATTATTTGAGCTTCTAATTAAAAAATCAATATAATCAATAATACGCTTGAACTTAATTAACTGAAACTGACTATCACTTGTCTCAATAATTGTAGTTATAGTTTGAATAGAGTTTTCACTAAAATATTCAAAACACCATCTATTGTTCAATAAGAAATGAAGTAGATTTTCTTTTAAATTATCTTCTAATTGAATATCAGAAATAAAATCTTTTTCTTTATTTAAAAACTCTATAAAAATCTGCTCTTTTCTATTAATGATACTATTTAAAATATCCAAATTAATATCTTTATTGAGTATTGTTTCTGGATTATTAACTCTAAAAAGAAACTTCCATAATGTCTTTAAGAACTTGAGCAATACCGCATTAGGCATTTTTGAAAGGAATTTATGAGAAAAATAACGATCTCTTTGATCATAACTAACTAAAGTATCTCTAATAGTATTCAAATCTTTAAGCACAACATCAATAATTTTAGATGAAAACAAAGCTTCTTTAGTTAGTACGCTTTCTAGAGCATTTCTTATCAAGCTGTAAACTGTCTCTTTTGTAGGAGAGTGCAATAAGTCTGTTGACGTAATTACTGGGTGAGCTGATACATGTCTCATTTTCTGTAAATGCTCTAAATTAGCAACTTCAAAAGTTTCAAAAAAATTTATTTCTTTATAAAACTTATCAATAATCTCAGACTCCCATTTAGATGACTTAGGGTCTTTAGTCTGCTCAGCTTGAATGTACTGAAGAATTTGTTCTGCTTTAGGATCACTATAAACACTATCTAACTCCTTCAGTTTATGGACAAGGTCTGTCACAACAACCGACCAAAGCATCACACTAGCAGATCTATAATTCCCCATTGCATAAGAAGAGTAAACTTCTTTAAACAATTCTTTTGTATATGGATTTTTAATATTTTCAACGGACTCATCTATAGAAAAATAGCTCATTTATTCCCCCTAAATTTATGTTGTAATCTAACATAAAGAACCATTTGTTAAATAAGATGACCATCAAAAAAGTATCATCCATGGCTAAACACGAAGACTTAGAACATATCCAACTTTCAAAGTCTTTCTTTATGTGTGATTAGCACCCTCATCCCCCGCCTTCTCCCAATGGGAGAAGGAGCTTCCATTGCGAATTAAATACCGTCATTAATTTAGTATTGGATGTTCCCTCTCCTTTTAGGAGAGGGCTAGGGAGAGGTAAACCATTTAAATTTCAAAATTTTAAATATAAAATCCACCAAAACACTTCACACCAAAAACAACATGACCATCAAAAAAGCATCCTCAATTGGCAAACTTGAAGACTTAGGACGTATCCAACTTTCAAAGTCATTTTTTATGCGCGATTTCCTCTATAGCGAAATCGCAAATTGGTACGGTGTACCTAACTTCCCCGACCATCCTGACATTGCGATTCGTATGGGCTCAAAACTCTGCGAAGAACTACTTGAACCACTGCAAGAAAAGTTTGGACGTATTGCCATTCGTTCCGCGTACCGTTCACCAAGCGTGAACCAAATCGGCAATGAAAAAGGACACAACTGCGCGAGCAATGAGAAAAACTTTGCAAGCCATATTTGGGACTATCCTGACGCAAAAGGCTACGGTGCAACGGCATGTATCGTCATTCCATCATTTTTAAAACTTTATGAAAAAGACCAAAGCAATTGGCAACAACTCGCCTATTGGATTCATAACCATCTGAACTATAGCCATTTGCAATTTTTCCCAAAACTCTGTGCTTTTAACATTGGCTGGCATGAACAACCCGCACGGGAAATTTATAGTTATATCCAACCGAAAGGCTATTTGCTGCGAGGTAAAGCGGTGAATGAGGGATTTGAGAAATTTTATCCTGATCTGATTTAATTTTTTAAGTTTCCCTCTACCCCCCGCCTTCTCCCAGTGGGAGAAGGTGCTTCCATTGCTAATTTAATACCGTTATGGATTGTTACTTACCTCTCCATTTAGTAGATGAACAGCACTGCTGCACAAGGGAGAGGTAAATATTTAACTTTTTAAAGCTATGTGAAAAACACCAAAGTCATTAATAATTGATAACAGCTAGCCTATTAGACTCATCATAATTTGAACTATAACCATCCATAACTTTTTATAAATCTAAATAAAAATATACAACTAAAGAATTTACAGCCTGCTTAAAACTGTCATTCCAATATGCTAAGGTAAATGAAAAATTGATATAAATCATATTTCAACAGAGGGTTACATCATGTCAAAACAAATTCTTATGCTCGTGGGCGACTATGCTGAAGACTACGAAACAATGGTACCTTTTCAATTTTTAGTTGGTCTTGGTTATACCGTTCATGCCGTTTGTCCTGACAAAAAAGCTGGCGACAGCATTGCCACAGCCATTCATGATTTTGAAGGTGAACAAACTTATAGCGAAAAACGCGGTCATAACTTTGCGATTAACTATGACTTTGATGCAGTTAACTCAGAAAACTATGTCGGCTTAGTGATCCCGGGCGGTCGTGCGCCTGAATATTTACGTATGAATACACGTGTGATTGAAATCGTACGCGAATTTGACGCGGCGAAAAAACCTATTGCAGCGGTTTGTCATGGGGCGCAAATTCTAGCGGCAGCCGATGTGCTAAAAGGTCGTACCTGTTCGGCTTACCCAGCATGTGCAGCCGAAGTTAAACTGGCTGGCGGTCAGTATGCAGATATTGCAGTCACGGATGCAGTGACCGACGGTCATTTAGTTACTGCTCCTGCTTGGCCTGCTCACCCTGCGTGGATGGCGCAATTTGTTAAAGCATTAGGCGCGACGATTACCATTTAATGCTTGAGTCACGAAACTAAAACGCATTGGATCATCATCCATTTAGGGTGAATCCATAAAAAATGCTCCTTGTATAAAAGGAGCATTTTCAAATCCACTGAACAATAAAATTAACGAACCACGCCCAACTTGTTCCAAAGCTCTGGCGTTAAAAATGTGGTAACCAATTTATTTAAATCTACATAACGCAGTATGCCCTGTAACTGTTGTTTAATTTCAGGTTTTTTTAAAATTTCATCGCCTGTAATACTACCAAGTTCTTGAAAACTTTCGCCTACAGCCTGTAGACCGTCGGATTTAATTACAGCCTGCGTTTGTGTAGAACATTGCTCAACCAAGATTCGTTGCATGACCTGCGCCAAATTTTTATCGAGTTGCGTTTTTTGCGCATCGCTGACATTACTGTACTGTTTTAAATCTGGATGTGCTGCCAATGCAGAAAAGGTCCATTGTAAAACCGCCTTTTTATCCGCCGCAGTAGTCGATTTCACTAAACATTGACTGAGCTGATCGACCGTCGGACTCGCCAAACTCACCTGAGTCGTTCCGAGCATCATGAGCGTCAATAAAGCCAAACCTGTTGGTCGTGAAAAACGTAGATGTAATTTTTTAGATAAACCGTAAGCCATAGACCAAACTCCCAAAACTTGAGTCACCTTTGTATCATGAAGTGCTGTATTTGCTGTTTGGTCTATGTAACTCAACTATTCATTTTTGCTAGTAGCTGCATAGATGAGAGGATGAATCGTTGGCCTTCTATTCCAATACCAGTAAAAATGTCCATGGGTATCGAGCAAACTATGGGTGGTCAATGTCGATTTATTGCTATCCCCTCGCCAACATGCAAGTGCTGCATTACGGTTATTATGTAGGTCAATAAACTCAGGATTCGAATATTTGGGTTTCGCAGGAATATATAAAGCATCTCCGGGATTAACCCATAAATCTGCCAAGTAAATCTTGCCTAGATTTGGAAAATAGCGCCCTACTGAGATGACCAGTGGCAGTTGATCTTGATCGGTCGAGCAAAAAATATGCGGAAAGTCATGATGTTCTAAATCAGTAGCCACATAAGGAAATAAGGTTTTTCCACTACAGTCAGGCTTACCGCCATCTAGATAGGCAAAACAATGACCTGCCATCATGCCGTATTCATATTGAATCTCTGACAGTCGTTTTTGATTTGAATGAATCTGAATCGCTTCACCTGCCTGAACTAAGGTGATACCAAAAGCTGCAGCGGTTTCTCTGGTCGCAACCAATGGCATAAACTCGAAGTGTTGCCCTTCAAATTCAAGCTCCGTTTGCTCCTCCCAATTGGTAATTTTAGTCGAAATTTCGGAAGGCACATCGTAGGGATTTCCCATCGTCATTTTCGCATTGGTGGCTGACTCGGTAATTAAATGAATTCCTGCCCCAAGTGATGCTAAATATGTTGGATGCCCACGATCATTCAAAAAGAAGGGTGTTTGCTCGATATTGACTGTAATCTCTGTTAATTCTCGGTCAAATAATGGTGCATTAAAATAAGTTTCATTTACTGAACTCATGGTTTTTCCTTATTATTTTTTAAAATTTTATCTGAGTACATCATTGGATCAGGATAAAAGCTTATTTCCCCAAATGGCTTTTATCCTGTTGAAGTTTATTTCATACGATTCAACATATTTTTTGCCCCTGCGTGGTTATAGTTGGTCGCTAAGTTTTGTAGGATGCCTTTTGCTCTTGCATTGGCGTTTGGATAACTTTTGCTATATGCAGGCACTGAGGTTAAGCATTTTGCAACGAGCATACCTGATTCAGCATAGGCTCTATTGGCATTTGCACCATTTAATTTGCCATAGCTATAAGCGCGCTGTGCATTATTACAAGCGGTGACTTGGTTTTTTCCGGCATTCAGATCGCGTCGTGCATTCACATATAAGCGCATTTGTATCTGCTGAGATGTTTCAGCAACTGGTTTCACTATAGGTTTGTTTTCAGGCTCTTTGGCTTTGGTTTCTTTTTTAGTCTCTACTTCTTTTTTTGCTTCATCTTTCGCATTGCTTTTTGTTGTCGTTGCTTTTGCTTTTGCTTTGCTTGGTGTGGCTTTTTTAGCTACAGTTTCTTCTTGTTTATTATAGTTTTTGCGACGTTCTTCGGGTCCAATAATTGCTGTATACAAACTCACTAAGCGGGTTTCAGAACGGTCATTTGATTTACGCTCTGAAACGGGTTCAATTGCAACCATCCAGCGTTGTCCATCTGCCTGACTACACTGAAATACGCCTGTGCCCTGTTTTATACTGCTATAGGTCGCTAATAATTTACGACTCCATGCATTTTTGACTTGGTTCAAATTACTTTTATTCAGTTGAATAAATTTGCCATTTTTGGCTTGGCAGTAACTACTCATATTTTGCTTGGGTATCAGTGATTCTGCTTCAACATTTTTCTTTTGTGGTCCCCAATCATAGACGTATTCTTTCGCCTTCCCATTTGAACTATTTAGCCCTTTTTGATTGATCACATCTTGTGGTGTTGCATAATGATTAAATGAATTTGGGTTTAAACTCTGCATGGTTGTACAACCATGTAATGCAAATCCAATACTCCCCACCCATAACATTGCCTTTAAATTCACAGCAAAAATCTCAAAAATTTCACCCTTAAAAAATAGCGTAATTTAGTGCCTTTCACAATTTTATAATCTTGATTTTATTTATTATTTTTATAGCTTTAATCACTAAAATCGCATACGTATGAGATGTATACACATGTTGTTAATTTTAATTTGATGAATTTCACATTTTATTTAAGTGTATTTGTTTATCCTTGGTGAACGGTCATCATCGTTCCCTTTTAGGTTATTTCGCAAGCATTTATGTATCGCTATGTGCTTATCAAATCTGCCATCAGAACAAGCCTCTATTATTATTAATAATAATATAAAGCTGGGCCTATCCATGATTCGAGCGACAATATGGAATCGAGTAAAAAAACAGCTCATCTAAAAATATTAATCTATTGATTTTATTGAAATATATTAACTTAAAATTAAAGTCATAAAAAAACCTGCATTTTAGTGCAGGTCTATTTTAAACTTATAAAATCAATTATTAATTTTTTCTTCAAATGCTCTTAAACGCTTATAAATAGAAATCAGTTCGATAATGGTTGTCCATGAGGAAATCAGGTATTGGAAAGAATCACGTACACGCCCAAAGACATTTAATATTTGCATTAATATACCGAGCGTGATTGTTCCCGCTGCAATACTTGGGAACAATATAAAGAACCCATAAATATTATCAAGCTGCATATACCAAATACGAACCAGGTTGAAATAAGCATAGTGAAAATACAGTCTAAAATAATTAAATCGGACTTTAGTAAATAATTCTTTTAATGTGAGAGGGTCTGCTCGATCTGCATAATCTTCACCATAAACTAATTCTTTACGATATGCTGCTTCGACTTTTTGATTATTAAACTCCAAACCCGGTAGTTTATAACCCACCAACATTAAAATAACTGTCCCTAATACTGCCCAAAGAACTGCCGCCCAAACCAATGCATAGGCGATTTCCCCCACGACAGGTAATTTCTTTACATGTGTTGATAAAGTTAACAGCACAGGTAGAAATGCAATTAAGGTCATCACCGATTCAACTAAGCTAACCCCAAGTCCTTCTGTGGTTTTTGCAAAGCGCATCGTGTCTTCTTGAATACGCTGTGAGGCACCTTCGATGGTTCTCAGTTTTTCCCAATGCGCAGTATAAAAGTCATTCATTGCAGTACGCCAACGAAAAACATAATGACTGACGAAAAACAGGTTCAATACAGCCAGTGTGACATACACCATGGCCACATAGAGAAAAGTCAGTATCTCAGAATATAGCATCGTCACTTCGCCCCCACCACCTGAAAGCATTTTCTGGATCAGGTCATAGAATGGGTTATACCAAGCATTGATCACGACATTACATTCCACACTAAACCAAACATTAAATAGAATAAGTGCGGTTCCCCACACAGACCATCGCTGCCAAGGATTATCTGATTTAATCTTCCAAAAGGCTGCAAAAAGTGCCGTTGCTACAAAAAACCAAGCATAGAACCATAAAAATTTGGGGCTCCAAAATCGGCTAATACCAATAGGCAGCTCTGCTTGATGATAATTTGTAGCTAAACCAAACATCGTACCCCAACTATTGCCACCGCTATACCACAAGACAATATTGATCACGAACCATATAAGGAATGATCCAAAAAACCATTTTGGATTTGGAAAAAAAGATTTAAACATTGGTCCTACATTTCCCTGAATCTTTGTTTTTAGATTGAGTTGCTGATAATAAGTTTTATTTCATTAATTTTCTTGTTCAGATTGAAGATTTAATGCTGTTTAATCTGAAATTTAACAATCAAATACAAGACGACACATCTTTCGGTTAGCTTAAGGATGAAAACTGAAGTTCACCTTAAATTCATTATTGATCATGCCCTTTTGATGATCTGGTCATTGTTTGTGGAACAAAAAACACATCTTAGGACATATAATTACTGTTAAAAAGTTTGTCATATTTTAAAATTTTTTTTGATATCAACAGATTAAAAAACCATAATTTATTTAACCATTATTTAAACTTAAGTTATGGAAATCTCTAAAATATTTTCTGCGATGGAGCTCACGTCATTTACAAAACATGTTTCTTCACCAATAATATGCTAAGTTCAATTAACAACCTATGCTTGGGGAAGTAAAATGGAAAGTGCAATTGTTGAATTACTCAAACCAATTACATTAAATAAAGAAAATTGCAGTCCTTTGGTTTTTGAAACTGGTACCGTTCTGAAAGTGATTATGCAAACGCCAGAAGGCCTTTTGGTAAGTAATGATGATAAATTTAACTTTATGATTTCATTCAAAGATAAGAATGATGTTTGGCGCGAAATTTAATTTTGACGTTAAATCTTTAAATCTTTAAATCTTTAAATCTTCGAATTTTGCATAATAATGAAATTTAAAATTTACTGATCTAAAACGGCATTAAAATAATAAGGGACTGACGAGAGCAGTCCTGAATCAAATTGATCCCTCTTACTCATCTTCACTTTCAAACCATCATTTAAGACCCTTTTCTCAACTATCTTTCATTAATCTCATTTTTTTCTAACTTCTACTCCACTTTATTTCAAATGCAATCTATAGAAAGTGTTCTATTTAATTCATCTGAATCAAAGATCGAATTGAGTGGACGATTAAGGCTTATCTGTTGTTTTAAAAAATATTTTTTTGCTCAATTGATAGAAATAATTGGTGGTCAATATCACAAAAATCAGCCGTGATAGTTGAAACGCAACCACGATAGGCACAGCTAATCCAAGGGCTTTTGCCATTAAAGACATTTCTGCAATGCCGCCGGGAGATAAGCCTAAAACTAAAATCTTCCCATTAGCATGACTGATATACATCAAGAATAATGCAAACAGGATGGATAATCCTAATGCCAACAAATTCAAAATGGTCGTGATGGCGATGAATTTTTTATGGCTTTTTAAAAAGCCAAAAGGAAACTTTGTGCCTAATGACCAACCTATACATATTTGTCCAAAGGCCGTAAACCACGTCGGAAATTTTAATTCCAATGCTCCGAAAAATGAAAGAAATCCCACCATAACTAATGGTCCGAGAACCCACGCATTTAATACATTGAATTTTTGAAATATTTGCGCAATCAAGCAGGCTAGAGCAAATAAAAGAAGAATTTGCACAATTCCAAAGTGATCAATGATGTGTGGGTCTAGACTCACCCAATGAATATCAAATAATGCTGCTAAAACGATTGGTACAAGCACCACAAGTGCCACAATTCTTAAACTATGTGCAGCAACGACTTTATCTACTTGCGCATGGTGATGTTCTGCGATATTCACCATTTCACTGGCACTGCCGATTGCAGAAGAAAACCACGCCGTTGCCCAAACTAAACCATTGATACGATATTGTAATCCTGCGATAAGTGTTCCCAAAATCAATGACCATAAGATGCCGAGTACGATAAATATCCAATAGGCAGAAATAGCATGGACTAGCGCTGGGGTAAAATATAGTCCCAAAACCATACCAATAATGACTTGTCCCACTTTACGCCAATGCGGTGAACATGTGAGTGGTTGGCCTATACAACCAAACAATAAAGCCGCGAGTAATGGCCCGAGCAACCACGGTAAAGGGAGATGAAGTAAATTTGCGATGAGCGCACCGATCAGTGCGCATACCAATCCTTTGGCATTTAATTTTATGATTTCCATATGATCTAACAGCAATGGTCAGACTGACTGACCATTGCTTCTCCATTTAAGCTTTTTGCTTCTTAATGAATAGATATTTACGGACGATCGGTAGGATCAACAACAGTGCTGACATGACCCATAGTCCCATACTGATGTTACTGCTCCACAGAATACTGAGCTCACCTTGAGAAATGGAGAGTGCACGTCGTAGATTTGACTCCATCAATTCACCCAGTACAAAACCAAGAATCAGAGGTGCCAATGGAAAATCAAATTTTCGAAGGATATATCCAACAATACCGAGCCCCATACAAAGCACAAGATCGAAAACAGTGCTATGAATTGCAAATACCCCAACAAAGCTGACGGTTGCAATAATAGGAATCAAAATATAACTTGGAATCGAAAGTAAACGCGCAAAGAAGCCAACTAAGGGTAAGTTCAATACCAATAAGATAATATTCCCCACCATTAAGGATGCAATCAATGCCCAAACCAATACAGGCTGCTCTGTAAATAACTGCGGACCTGGGGTAATGTTATACATGGTCAAAGCACCCATCATGACTGCAGTTGTTCCAGAACCCGGCACACCTAAAGTCAACATTGGGACAAAAGAACCACATGCTGCTGCATTATTAGCACTTTCTGGCGCGGCCAAACCACGTAGATCACCTTTACCAAATTGACTACTATCCCCCGCCATTTTACGTTCAGTGGTATACGCCATGGCACTCGCCACACTGGCACCTGCGCCCGGTAAAATCCCTGAGAAAAACCCAATCAAGGATCCACGAATCATGGTGGCTAAAGCACTCAGAAACTCTTTGACATTAAATAATGAGCGTTTTCCTTGTTCTAAAACCACTTTGCCCATCGTGGTCCGTTCAAGCAGCAGTAGAATTTCACTGATACTAAATAAACCAATCACCACAGTTGTAAAGGCAATGCCGTCACTTAAACCCACACTATCAAATGTAAAACGATAAACACCAGTAATCGCATCCATACCCACGGTCGAAATTGCCAGACCGATCAGCGCCATGATTAACGTTTTAAATGGTTGCGTACTAACTAAACCAGTCAAGCAAACAATTGCAAAAACCATCAAGGCAAAGTATTCCGCTGGTCCAAAGGAAACTGCCCATCGTGCTAAAATCGGTGCAAATAAAACAATCCCGATAAAGGCAATCGTGCTACCAATAAATGAGCTAATAGATGAAAGGGATAAAGCAATACCTGCCTTACCTTGCTGAGCCAAAGGATAACCATCTAAAGTGGTCATAATTGCACCCGCATCGCCCGGCACATTCAGCAAAATTGCGGAAATTCGTCCACCATATTCACAACCGAGATAAACAGCTGCCAATAAAATTAAGGCACTATCAACGGGTAATCCTAAGGCATAGGCAAAAGGTAATAAGATGGCAACACCATTGATTGGACCCAATCCCGGCAACAGTCCGACAATCGTTCCAATAAATGCACCAATAAAAGCAATGAGTAAGTTTTGTGGTTGTAAGGCAACTTCAAAACCTGTCATTAAGAAATTAAATATGTCCATGTCGTTGTCATCCCTAACCCAAGAAGCCTAGTGGCAATGGCACATCCAAAACACGGTCAAACAGATAATAGGTACTTATACTTAGTACCAGACCAGTAATAATGACTGGCACTGTTTTACCGTTAAAAAGTTTCCCAACCGCGATGGTCATCAGTAGCGTTGCTGCGATAAATCCCAACCATTCGAAGCAAAGCGCATACAGTGACAATGCCAATGTACATAGAACAAGTTTGCCGATTAAATGCTTAGTCCAACCTAGTTCAACAGGTTCAAACATCATGGCTGGGCGCACAGTCAAATAAATGGCACTCACTGTAATTAAACCCATCAGTAAAATTGGAAAGGCTTTCGGTCCTACAGGATCGTAGGAAATAGGCGCTTCAAAATTGCATGCGTAAATTAATAAGAAAAAGCCGCAGACCGCAATGATGGCCGTAAGAATCCGTTCAGATTTCATCATCTATCCTCGAAAACAAAAAACTGAGTTGAAAAGGCGTTCAACTCAGCATCTTTGTTATTTTGATAATTTATATTCTTCTGATAATTGGCGCATTTCAGCCGTTTGCTTATAGACATAAGCACTGATTTCTTCACCCGTTAATTCAAATGGCAACAGATCCTGATTTTCTCGAACGGCATCAAATTTCTGATTGGTCATCATTTTATCAAAGGCATTTTTCCACCAAGCATATGCCTCATCACTGACCGTTGGTCCCATGTAGAAACCACGAATCACAGGCCATTCCAAGTCATAACCTTGTTCCTTCGCAGTTAATAACTTAGAAAATTTACCCGCTAAACGTTTATCTGAAAACACGGCTAAAACACGGATATTACCCGCTTCGAGATGCGAGCCAATTTCACTCACATTCCCCACACCCACTTGAATATGTTGACCTAACAAGGCTGTTAATACTTCGCCCCCGCCTTCAAGAGCCACAAAACTCATGTTGGCAGGATTTACCCCAGCCTTTTTAGCCAAAATTGCCGTTTGCATCCAATCTTGACCACCCACACTGCCAGCGCCACCAAAACTGATCCCTTTGGGATTTTCTTTTAGCGCCTTCATCAGATCATCCAGTGTTTTTAATGGCGAATCCTTATGCACTGCCACTAAACCGTAATCAACAGCTACACCCGAAAGCCACTTCACATCCTTTTCAGTAAAATTACCAAATTTACCTTGAGCCAAATTCAGTAAAGAACCAGTTGAAAATGCGATGACCGCATTGTTATTTGCTGGATCATTATTCACGATTTTATTGTAAGCTACGGCCCCAACGCCGCCTGGCATATACGTCACACGCATGGGGTCTTTTAATACTTCTGTTTCTTTAAAGCCGGATTGGATCAGCTTACAGGTCATATCAAAACCACCGCCCGGCTTTGCAGGTGCAATACATTCTGCACGTTTTGGATGACCAGGATCTTTTGAGGCATTGCCTGTGCCACAGCCAACGACTGCAATACTGGTGCAAGCGACGGCTAACCATTTTAATTTCTTCATTGTTAAAATATCCTTATAACGTTGTAGTCCATTTAAAAATTCAATTTTCTTACCTATAGCCATCATCGACCTCCATGGTCCGGTTGTGGTTTGGGTGCTTACTTGGTTTTTGAATTCGTTTTAAGTTTTGCGACACGTTCTTCGACGGCAAATTTTAGTAATGCGGCACTTCGGTAAAAGCCGTGCGCAAACTTACCAAAAGGGATCGTCAAGAAGAAAGTCATAACGGTTGCAAGATGAACAATCAGCAAGAGAGCCATTGCGGAACTATCGCGAAATACCAATAACGCCAGACCTGTAATGCTGATCAGCAATAAAAGGAAGATAAAACCACGGTCCATAGGTTTTTGTTTTGCATCACCATGCATCGGATGTCGTTTAATATTGAGATGAAGCAGCCCGATCGGTCCAATGATCAGACCAATACCGCCCAATGTACCTAAAATCACCGGTAAACTGGTGTAGGCATACGGTGCTTCTAAGCCTAAAAAGTAGTGATACATCGTCGCGACACTGGTTGCCATAAAGCAAAGTAAAAATCCATACATCGTAAAGTGATGGAAAACACGGCGGATTTGCGTATAACGATCATCTTCTTCATTACAGCCTTTACCATGTCCACCATCTAAATATTTTAAGGTCAGGACATTTTTTGACGCTTGTAAAATATCGGGTTGAGCAACGCCTTCTGGAATAATTTTTGAAGTTTGTTTCCAAAATTTTGCTATTCCCAAGCCCAAAAGCATAAAAGCTAAGATAAATACAGAACCAAATAACACGGCAAGAAAGTTATGCGGAAAAATTGCATAAAAATTCCCTTGATATTGACCAAAGATATTGGTGCCATTGAGCCAAACACCCAAGAGCATCAGTAATGCAAAAAATACCGACATCGCAGAAACTAGCGGAATTCCGGTCTTTTTATAAATCGCACCAAAAGATGCAGGAACTGCAAATTCTTGATAGGTTTCTAGGCGGACTTGTGCCATGGCTTGAGGAATATTGACGCCAAATTCATGCGGAGGCGCATACTGACAGGCATGTAAACATGCGCCACAGTTGTGACATAAATTTGCCATGTAATGAATATCGGCTTGAGTAAACTCAAGTCTTTTGGTCATTGCAGGGAAAACCGCGCAGAATGTTTCGCAGTAACGACATGCATTACAAATCTGTAAAGCCTGTTTTACTTGTTGTTCATGATCCGTGAGCTGCACAACTGGTATTAAGTTTTTAACATTTGCATTCATTCTTTAAACTCCCAGTTTAAACGCAGCTTGAGCCGCATTTTTTCCTGCAATCCGGCCAAATGTCGTTCCGATCGACATACCTACACCGGCCGTATAACCTTGCCCAAGTACATTGCCTGCCATCATTTCGCCTGCAACAAATAGATTTGGACTCGCGACATTTTCAAAGCGCACAGCGGCATCATCTTCGACTTTTAAGCCTAGATAGGTGAAAGTAATGCCCGGACGTAAAGCGTAGGCATAATATGGCGGTTGGTTTAAAGGAACAGCCCAATGTGTTTTTGCGGGCGTTAAATTTTCAGTATGGCAATTATCCAGTACCGTGTGATTAAACTCACCCGCCACACAGGCTTGGTTATAGTCCTTCACTGTTTGAACTAAAGTCGCAACATCTAGATTTAATTTTTCTGCCAACTCTTCGATCGTATCTGCCTTAGTACCTTCAAAGACTGGTGGCATAAAACGCCCAACCGATTTTGAATCAATAATTGAATACGCAATCTGACTTGGCTGTTTTGCAACTAAACGCCCCCAAATGGCATAACGTTTCGGCCAGAAATCTTCGCCTTCATCATAAAAACGTTGCGCATTTTTATTGACCACGATGCCGAGTGAAACACAGTCAATACGGGTGCAAATGCCACCATCGTAGAGAGGTGCGCGGGCATCAACTGCGACACAATGTGATTGAGATGGGTCGCCAATAATATCTGCACCCTGATCAATCATGAACTTTAATAAGTTGCCTTGGTTAAAACGTGTGCCTCGTATAATGAAATGATCTGCAGGCCATTCGCCATTTTCATTTTGTCCCCACGCTTCTTTTAACCATTCACGATTGGACTCAAATCCACCTGCAGCCAATACACATGAAGCGCCTTCGAAACGCGTGCCATCTTCAGCGATAGCCGCAATAAATGTCCCATCTTCAATAATCAGTTCATTGATTTTTGTGTTGTAGCGAATCTCGACCCCTAAATCTTTTGCACTTCTAAAATAGGCATTCACCAAAGCTTTACCGCCACCCATAAAAAAAGCATTGGTCCGTGCTACATGTAATGCACCAGATAATGGTGGTTGAAAATTTACCCCATGTTGACGCATCCAATTACGGCAAGTTGCCGTAGTTCGAATCACTAAACGCGCTAAATGCTCATTGGTTTTACCTGCAGTCACTTTGAGTAAGTCCTGCCAATATTCTTCTTCTGGATAGGCATCGACTAACACATCTTGAGGTTCATCATGCATACAACGCAGGTTACGGGTATGTTGTGAATTTCCACCGCGCCATTCCTTTGGTGCTGCTTCTAACAATAAAACTGAAGCGCCAGCCTCCCTTGCTGTCAATGCTGCACATAAAGCGGCATTCCCACCGCCAATTACAATTACATCATGCATTCGATGTCTTCCCTTTCGAATTTGATGTAATTTAAGACCAAAACTGCCTAGCGCTGTGATAGGCAACTTTTAAATAGGTGTTTAGTAAAATTAAATAGGCTAAAAGTCTAATAGTTCAGCGCTAGGCTATAAACCATTGTTGATCAACTCTTTAACACAACTTTTAATGGCTACTTTGGTTGCCAGACTGGCAGGTGATAGCTCTTCTTCAGCAATACTAATAAGATAATTAATTCGATCCAGCACTGGTTCGACTACTTTGAGTAAACAAATATCTGATTTGAGATAATCAAAATGTGCACTGACAGGTTGAATAGTCGCCATATTTAAGTTGCTGACACAGTTCATGAGTAAGTGTAAACCATCAACTTCATAATTTACGTCCAGCCCCTCAACCTTTTGATCTATGAATTTACGTAGACCATGTCGTTGGCTTGGTAGTACCAGAGGCAAACGATTCACATTTTCTAAATCAATTTTTCCATTTTCAATGCAGTGTTCAAAGCCATACCCTTTCAGTAAAGAACGATTTGCCATAAGAAACATTTGTTCTTTTAATAACGGTTGTACTGCCCAATTGGCATCGACATCTTGGGTAAAAATAATGGCAATGTCGAGCTGTCTTGAGTTGACTAAATTGGTTAAATTTCCCGAGAGACTTTCAACTAAATGAATTTTAATATCAGGATAACGCTCTGACATGAGCTGCATAAATGGTATGCCCAGAACTGACGCTATACTGGGTGAAAATCCAACGCTGACATGACCCGTCAGACGAGATGAGTGCGCCGCCTCAATGGCATATTGCACATGACGTAGAGAAAGTTGAGCTTGCTTAAAAAATGCTAAACCCGCTGGCGTGGGCGTCACACCTGTAGAATTTCGCTGTAATAAACGTGTACAAAGTTCATCTTCAAGTTTGGCAATCTGTTGACTGAGTGCCGATGTGCCAACCTCAAGTTTTTGTGCAGCTTTGCCTAAACTTCCAGACTCTACAATGGTGATGAAATATTTGAGCTGTTTAAGTTCCACTCACGCTCCTTAAGATTTTTTCAATGCTTCATGTTAGTTTTAACAATATAGAAGCAAAAAAAACAGAAAAATCATTCAAAAGAAGTATTGAATATAAAAAATATATTTTATGTATTTCGACACTTTAACTTGTCATATTCTACCTACTCAATTCACCTTTAGTCCCTCAAAAAAAATCCACTATCTTACCCGGCAAGATAGTGGATTCAGATTTAAGGAATAGGTTCTAGTAAGCCCACTGCACCAGCAGTCTAAAGAACCCTGCGACAAGCGCCAAACTCAAGACACCACCAAGCCATAGCACAATAAACCAGCCTGCTTGATTCAGTTTCATGATGATTCTCCTTAATGATAGCCATCATCGCCGACACGAACTTTGTCACGGAACACCCAATACGACAGTGCGGTATAGAACAAAATAATCGGTATCAGCACCAATGCTCCAATCAAGGCGAACAATTGACTGCTTTGCGGTGCTGCTGCCTGCCAAATGGTGACGGATGGTGGGATGATATTTGGCCATAGACTGATTAAGAACCCTGTATATGCCAGCACAACTAAGACAAGTGTATAAATAAATGGCGCAAATTCCTGACGTCTTTTACAGGCACGTAAAGCCAATAATGTGAAGATCAATACTAAAATCGGCACAGGACTAAAATAGTACAGTTGCGGCAAGCTAAACCAACGATTTGCAATCTCTGCATGTACCAATGGGGTGTAAATACTCACTGCAGCAAAAATCACAAATAAGGCGATAATCAGTTTTGGCATGAGGCTAAACATATGATTTTGAACACGTGCATCCGTTTTAAAAATCAGCCAACCACAGCCCAAGGTGGCATACAGCACCACTACAGCAATCCCAGTAAAAATTGAAAATGGGGTCAGCCAATCCAATCCGCCACCACTATAAATACCATTGGTGGTTTCAATCCCTTGGATATAAGCACCTAAAATCATACCTTGGAAGAATGATGCTAAGATCGAGCCCCAAATAAACGCTTGATCCCATAAATGTTTAGTGCGGTTCGCTTTAAAACGAAACTCAAAGGCGACACCACGGAAAATCAGTGAGATGACCATTAAGATAATCGGCATATACAGCGCAGAAAGCACAGTCGAATACACCAATGGAAATGCCGCAAATAAGCCTGCACCACCTAAAACCATCCATGTTTCATTGCCATCCCAAACTGGTGCAACGGTATTCATCATCACATCGCGTTCTTGGCGATCTTTTACTAAAGGAAAAAGGATACCAATCCCTAAATCAAAGCCATCGAGTACCACATAAATCAGCACACCTACAGCAATGATTACTACCCAAATTAAGGATAAATCAATCATGGTTTTTCTCCTGTGGTTGTACTTCAAGCGACTCATCAATGGTACTCATTGGACGATTTGATGCACGAATGACCTCACCATCGCTATGGGCTTGAGAATGAATGAACTGTGGTCCTTTAACCATCAATTTGAGCATGTAATAAATCCCAATACCAAATACGACGCAGTAGACAATCACAAAGATTATTAAGGTTAAACCGACTTGTTCTGCCGATACTGGTGACAAGGCATCTTTGGTACGCAGTACGCCATACACGACCCAAGGTTGACGACCGACTTCTGTGGTAAACCAACCAGCAAGCAAGGCAATAAAGCCTGAAGGTCCCATACATAAGGCAAATTTGTGGAGCCATTTTGACTCATAAAATTTCCCAGTTTTACGCAACCATGCACCCATCAGAGCAAGCAAAATCATCAAGACTCCCATACCGACCATAATGCGGAAGCTCCAAAATACTATGAGCGAGTTTGGTCGATCTTCAGGGGCAAATTCTTTTAAGCCTTTCACCTCTCCCTCTAAGGTGTGCGTCATGATCAGACTACCAAGGTTCGGAATGCCAATTGCATACTTGGTTTCTTCCGCCTCCATATCAGGAATACCGAACAAATATAACGGCATGCCATGATCTTTATTAGTTTCCCAATGTCCTTCAATTGCAGCAAGTTTCGCAGGTTGATGTTCTAATGTATTTAGACCATGCATATCCCCCACAAATACCTGTAAAGGTGCAAGTGCGAGAATCATCCACATCGCCATAGAAAATGATTTTTTTACTAAGGCATCACGGCGACCTTTGAGTAAGTGCCATGCTGCAGTAGCAGCGACCAATAAGCCAGATACAAGGAATGCTGCTAGAGCCATATGCGCTAAGCGATAAGGGAATGATGGGTTAAAAACGATAGCAAACCAATCTTGCGGCACTATAATGCCATTTTCAAAGCTAAAGCCTTGTGGAGTTTGCATCCAGCTATTGGAAGATAAAATCCAAAACATGGAAATACAGGTGCCAATTGCCACCATCAGTGTGGCAAAGAAATGGGTTTTAGGACCCACTCTTCCCCACCCAAACAGCATAATGCCTAGGAAACCCGCTTCTAAGAAGAAGGCACTCAAGACCTCATAACTGAGTAAGGGGCCAGTGACACTACCCGCAATACGAGAGAATTCACTCCAGTTGGTGCCAAATTGGTAGCTCATGACTACCCCTGAAACCACTCCCATTCCGAAAGACAATGCAAACACCTTGATCCAAAATTGGAACAGATCACGGTAAACGGGATCTTGTGTTTTAAGCCAACGCCATTCTAAGACCGCAAGAAAACTTGCTAGCCCAATGGAAATTGCAGGGAAAATAATATGAAAAGAAACTGTAAAAGCGAATTGAATTCGCGCCAATTCAAGTGCTGTCAAACCTAAATCCATGTCTATCACCTTATTGTGGAATTATGCGGTGAACCACTAACGGCCCATAATTTCGGGACTGCTTTAGGAAAGATAGATCAGTACGATGACGCAGACTGTTGTGAATCTGTTGGGATTTGATCAATTGTTTTAGCCTAATGATATAGGCGAACCGATTCTGTTCGCATCCGCTAAACGATGCAAAAATATAAAGTTTCATAAAATCACTCTTTAAATACCGAGGTAAATCAACAATTCAAATTGTTGGTCTGATTAGGATTTAAAGTGTGTGTGGAGGTGCCCTACCTTGTGGAAGTAAGTAAAGCCTTTGCAGCGAGAAATATACATGTCGGAAAGCATCTTTATAGAAACTAAGACGGACTTGAATCTTATCGATGATTTCAACTATCTCAAAATCAAAAGGTAGGACAACATCACCATAGACGGTACAGTATTGGCATTGATGGTTATGTCCATTGTGATCGTCGTGATTATGATCGTGGGTCAGATGATGAACAAGTTCGTTATACGTCTCATGTACGTGTTTGTGCTTTTCTGGGGACAGTAAATTATGTGTAATAGAGAGACATACCGGAGCAATTTGAAATTCTTCGGGTAATAGTGGTTGTAAATATACTGCGATTTGCAAAACTAAAGTTAAAATTGCAAAAAACAGTCCACTCTGTCTTAGCAACATATTCTCTCAACAGATGCCAACGAAAGCAAAAATACTTAAAAAGCAGTGATTCCTTGAAATCCGATCATACAAGTCAGCTTTATAGAATAAATATACCTAAAATACCAAGATCTTTAAAGTGAATATTCACTTTAAAGATCTAAATATGAATTTTTAAGATAAAGACATAAATAAGTCTTTAATAATTTGAAATACAATATTTTTAGGTTTTAAAAAAATTAAGCGGTAACTTTAAATACGACACCCCATTTTCTTCAGGTTCGGGAAATTGACCCGCTTTCATATTGATTTGAATCGATGGCAAAATCAGTTTAGGCATACTTAAAGTTGCATCCCGCTCATGACGCATCTGCACAAATTCAGATTTTGTAGTTCCCTCATGAATATGAATATTGTGCTCTTTTTGCGTTTGAATATCGGTTTGGCAGTGATATTCATCACGCGTTTTTGGCAAATAGTCATGGCACAAGAACACCCGGGTGGAGGCTGGCAATTGATACAGTTTTTGCACCGAATCAAATAAGGTATCTGCACTACCACGCGGAAAATCACAACGTGCTGTGCCATAATCTGGCATAAATAAAGTATCACCGACAAAAACTGCATCACCCACTACATAACTTAAACATGCAGGCGTATGACCTGGTGTCGGGATGTTATATGCCTCTAGCTCACCAATATGAAAATGCTCATGATCATCAAATAAATAATCAAATGGTTGTTGAGCATTAAACTGCTTGATATCTAAATTATAAATGGCACTAAAGGTTTCTTGCACCAAGGCAATATGATGACTCATGGCAATTTTGCCACCGAGTACAGATTTTAAATACTGTGCTGCAGTCAAATGATCGGCATGCACATGGGTTTCCAAAATCCAATCTACTTTTAAATCTTGTACTTTGACATATGCAATGATTGCATCAGCATGGGTGGTCGAGGTGGTTGCCGAAGCCGCATCATAGTCCAAAACACTGTCAATGATAGCGCAGCGCTTGGTTACCGGATCACTCACCACATAACTAAATGTATTGGTCGCTTGATCAAAAAAATCCTGAACAATCGGTTGTTGCATAATTAAGCTCCTGACCATTTACGGTGAATCAACACGCCTGCAAGCATCGCCCCTATAAAATATAAAACTTGATAATGTCCTAAGCCAATTAAGGTGAAACTTGGCGCTGGGCAAATGCCGGCAATCCCCCATCCTGCACCAAATATTAAGGCACCTATAATAAGCTTTGAATCAATTTTATTGTTACTTGGTAAATCAATCTGCTCATTAAATACTGTGGTTGGTGCACTGCTACGTACCGCTTTTTGGAATGGAATAAATGCCACAGCAATTGCCCCCATCATTACAAAGGCAAGGCTTGCATCCCAATTACCAAATATGTCTAAAAAATCGATCACTTTTTGCGGATTAGACATGCCAGAGAACATCAAACCCACTGAAAAAAGCGAACCAAATACAAAAGCTAAAAAGTTTTTCATTTTAGAATGCTCCAATCAAGTGACGAACGACATATACAGCAATAAAGCCTGCAAACATAAAGGTCATAGTTGCAATGATGGAACGTTTAGATAATCGGCTGATCCCACAAATACCGTGACCACTGGTACAACCAGAACCTAAGCGGGTACCAAAACCCACCAGTAAACCAGCAATAATCATCATTATTGGGCTAGCAGACACGATAATCTCTGGTTGTACAAAAAGACCATAAATAAATGGCGTGATGATCAAGCCTGAAAGAAACCACAGTGCAGGCGTTTTAAAAATCGTCTGTGGATTCAGTACCTGCGCAATCAAGCCACTGATGCCTGCAATACGCCCATGGACATACAAATAACCCACCACTGCTATACCCAACAGAGCACCACCAAGAAACGCTGTCACAAAATCATGCATAGTTAATGCGCCATAAAACAATATTTAAACTTATATTATATAATATTATATATTAATCAAGTCATTTTATGTTATTATCTCGATATACTTTGCTCCTTTTGCTTTTTATGATTCAGGTTAGACGTTATGAACATCGCATTCGATAACTTAAAAATTGAATTTACGCAGGTTGATACCGTTTCCAATTGTTTGAAAGTGTTATCAAATCCTGACCGTTTAAAAATTTTATGTGTGTTGATCAATGGCGAATTAAATGTTCAGCAAATTGAGGAATGTACCGATATTCATCAGCCGACCCTATCGCAACAATTGACCGTTTTACGGAACAATAAAATTGTTTCGACACGTCGCGAAGGCAAACAAATTTTTTATCAATTGGCAGACCCTAAAGTGCTGGGTATTATGCAAACGCTGTATCAATTGTACTGTCAGGAATAAACATTTTTGTGCATGCTTTTGTATGGAGGCTCAGCCAAGTTTAGTAAATCCAAAATGAGATGATCAGTAAAAATCCAGTCAGCATGGTCAATAAATTCAGCCACACGGGATGTTGGGTCTGATAATCCTCAATAAATTCCTGTTCGGTTAATGAGCTTAATCCTCGACGATATTGCAAAATTGAGGCAAAGTTCACCAATAAACCAAACACAATCACGGCAATGCCAAGCCATTGTCCATAGATAATTTTGTGCTGATATTGCTCAGGGTGCAGTAATTGTAGCAATACATTTGATTTTTCAATCACAAAACCAAAGGCAATCAGCGCTAAACCACTGCGGTTCCATGCCAATGCTGTACGTTCCAAAGCAAGCAATACGCGTGGATCTTGTAAATTTGACATCGAGTTTCCTGATTTCCTTATTTTAATGCTGAGCTTAACATGATCTCATAATAACTATTATGCTGGCTTGGTGACCCTCTCTCTGACTTATTTTTCAAAGACTTCTTTGAGATCACTCGGCATCCCTTGTGCTGATCGGAAATTCCCTGTGCTGTCACGCCAAGCAATGGATGGTGTGGAGAAGAAACCATATTTGCCCATTAAGCTTTGGTTAAAATCAATTTTTTCTGCAATCTCTAAAGGAATATTTTCAGCTGGTTTAAGACGATTTTTGCCACGATTGATATTAATGTCATTAAATACGGCTGTTGGATTTTTTGACATCAGTAAAGTTGCCACCTGAGCACGGCTTTCATCACGAATCACACCCACTTGAACATGACGCAATTGAACCTTGCCTGACTCTACCCAAGGACGTGCTTCTTGCCAAAATTTATGGCAATACGGGCAATTTGGATCAGAGAACACATAGACGATACGTGGTGCATCGCTTTTGCCATCTTGAATCCAAGTTGAACCTTCTAATGTTTTCCATACATCATCCAAAATGGCTTTTTTCATATGGGTTTCAATTTGGGTGTTTGAAAGATTATTGCCTTGGGTATCAAACAACTCACCTTTTATATAATATTTACCATCTTTAGAAATAAAAATGGTATTGGAATATTGATCTTCATGCCCTACCCAACCTGTTAAACCTTCGGGTGCAGGAATTTGTTTTACAAATTGAAAGCCTTCTTTTTCTAGTTGTTTTTTAATGGTATTCGGATTAGCACTGACACCACATGCCACCGTCAACAGTGTTCCGATGAATAAACTGGTTTTAAGTAAAGTATTCATGACGCATATCCTATGATTAATTTATGGATTCATTTTCTTTAAGTATTGTTGCAACATCGCTTGACTGATTTCGCCTTGATGACGCTCAATTAACTGACCTTGTGCATTAAAAAATAAGGTAGTGGGTAAACCTAAACTGTTCACTGCTTGTGGCATTTCAACCTGCATATCGAGCAAAATATTTTGAAAACTGAATTGATGTTTTGTGAGATAAGTACGGACTGTATCGACCTCTTCACCTTGATTGAGCATGACAAAATGCACCTCAGGATAATGATCCTGCGCACGCTGTAATACAGGCATTTCACGATGACAAGGCGGACACCAACTCGCCCATAAATTCACAACCGTCGGCTGACCTTGAAATTGTTCTAGCGCAATCATTTCTGACTGACCTTGATTGGCTAGGTTCAGACTTGGAAAACTCAAACTTGGATAATGGCTGTCTTGATGCGTGATTTTTTGTGCTGTCCATCCTGCCCCCACGAGCATGACAAAGATCAGCAATAATGTGGTCTTTGCTTTGTTCGCAATGGCTGAATTTCGCCACCAAAACCATGCACTTCCTATAATTATTCCGCCAATCAGATGAAACCCTTTGTCTTGAATTTTTAGCATATCAATGGGCGATGCGAGATAAGATTCCAGATTTAATCCAATAAAGACTAGGCGTGCACCTATTAATCCGATCCAAACACTGCTCCAAATCGAATCTTGAAAACGCTGTTGGATTTCGGTTGACCACTGTGCTTGTTGCCCGATTTTTCGTCCAACCATGGCAGTGATCAGCAAAGCCAACACCAAACATAACAATCCCCAAGGCAACATGAATGGTCCAAGATGCAAGGCTTCATTTGAAATCATCGCTGTGCTCCTACCTTAAGTCGGTTCAAGAGTTGCTCTGCACTAAAGGTACCCGTCAAACGTAGATTGCGCTGTTCCTGATGCTCTGTATCTAAGAAAATTAAGGTCGGTGGCCCTAAAATTTGCCATTGTTTTAGTATGACATCCTGACTTACTTCGTATTCTGTTAAGTCGAGTTTGATCCGAGCAACATGTGCTAAACCAGCTTGTACATCGGCACGAGGCATCACCTCTTTTTCAATCGGCTGACAAGCCACACACCAATCAGCATACACATCGATGAGTACTGCTTGTCCTTTGACTTTATTGAGTGCCTGTTCAAGCTCAGCTTGGGTACGTACTTTTTGCCATGCGACTAATGATGTGGCTTGTGTTGTACTCAGTTGTGACCATGCTTGCGTGATATACCATCCACCGGATATTGCAGTAGCTAAGCTCATAACAATAAACAGTAGTTGCGTCGGCATCTGCGAAATATGCGGACGTATCTTCCATAAAATGTAAACCGTGATATCGATGAATAAGAGTCCCATCAACGTCAAATAAACCACGCTCGGCAGTAAAGGACGTAGGAAATACACCGCCAACAACAGCATGACAAAACCAAAAGTGAATTTCAGACGATCCATCCATACGCCCGGTTTGGGTAAGTACTGTGCACCAAACACACAAGCAATCAACAATGGTAAGCCCACACCTAGACCTAGAATAAACAGGTAACTAGCCCCCATCCACGGTTCAGGCAATTGCGCAACAAACAGCAAAGCCCCTGCCAATGGCGCACTCATACAGGGTCCGACAATTAGCGCAGAGATCATGCCCATAATGAATGAACCCCATAAGGTTCCACCTTTTTGTCGTTGTTGCCATTGATCTAAACGCTGTAATACACCTTGTGGTAAAGACAACTGGAATACGCCAAATAAATTCAATGCAAATAGCACGAACATCACGGCAAATAACCCAATAAATATGGGACTTTGTAACCAACGTTGGAAGTTATAGCCGAGTCCTGCCACAGCTAAACCCATCAAGGCATAAATCAATGCCATTCCGACCACAAAGACACCTGCAATCATGCCGGCACGATAGCCACGATGACGTTGTACCAAAATACTGGATAAGATCGGAATCAGTGGTAAGGAACATGGTAAGAATGCGAGCAATACACCTAAACCTAAAAAAATGATCAGATTCAGTGCAATATTGTCTGTTGAAAGTAAATGAAAGAAGTACTGATCATTGTTCCAATCGGCCTGCTTCGTGCGCTGTTCAGCATTCCTTGTAGTCACAGATTCAGAACTTGCCTGCATCATCAAGGCATCATCTAGCTCTGGCGCACTGGCTTCGCTAGGTCCTGTTAATGCAGTCGGTTCAGAAGATGGATTTAAGCCATTTTCATCCTCTTTGACTTCTGCTGTATTTGCTGGCGTTACAACTGTTACAGTTTCAGTGTTTTTCGCCTGTAGTTCTACAGGTATTGCAGTATTGGGTAATGAGGTGGATGTGACTGCATCTAATAATTTCTTTTGCGTTGTGCTTTGCTGACTCAGCTTGCTTTCAGGCAATAATCCATCGGCATCGGTGTGAATGGTTGTACGCTGTACTGGATAACATAAGCCACTTTCGGCACAGCCTTGCCATTCAATTTTATAGCTTTGATTGGGTTGCATGGCGACAGTCGCTTGCACTTGACCATAATGTACGTCGGTCATGCCGAAATTGGGATCATCTTTTTGCTGTGGACGAGGCAGTTGCAGTGATAATGCTTTGCCATTTTCAATGACTTTAAGCTGATCATGATATAGATAATATCCATCAGCAATACGCCACGTGAAACTGGCTTTGTCTTGAGCTGTGGATACAGCCTGAAAAGCAAATGCTTGATCAGGAGGTAAAAAATCAGCCAATGCGCTTTGCATACTCAAAATACTGAATATTCCACACACCCCTGCTAACCCTATACGCATAGATGACTTTAATACCCGACATAAATCTATTTCAGTTGATTATGCAAAAGCATAAATTAAGGGAGCATTAACAAGATAAATCATTTATAAAATACAGGCAGGAAGTCAGGAAAACGCTATGTTTGTTGTTTTGGTTGAAGATGATCCATATATTGCCTCAAGTATTTGTGCCACATTGGATTTTTTAAATATTTCAGTAGAACATGTGAGTCATGCGCGTGATGCGGATTATTTTATCCGTCACAGTGCGGTCGATCTATGTATGCTGGATTTAGGCCTACCTGACCAAGATGGTTTAGACTTACTGCGATCATGGCGCAGAGATCAGATCCATATCCCTGTTTTGGTTTTAACCGCACGGTTACAGACCCAACAATGTGTTGAGGCATTAAATGTCGGTGCCGATGACTATTTAACCAAGCCTTTTGAACTGGATGAACTAATTGCACGGGTTCATGCACTCACCCGACGTCACCGCGGTTTTTCATCGAATGTCATTCAATTTGACCACTTAAAGCTCAATAAAGACACTCAAGAAGTCCATTATCAAGATCAAATGATTCAGCTTTCACGACGTGAATACAGTTTGCTTGAAACCTTGATGAGCCATCCAAATCAAGTGCTCAAAAATGAAGTGCTGTTAGATAAGTTATACGGCTTCCAAGACAGTATCGAAAGTAATGCCTTGAATGTCCATATTTATCATTTACGGCAAAAATTGCATGCGGACTATATTCAGACTATTCGTGGTGTCGGTTATATGTTTAAAATTCCTGAGTCAATCCCATGCAAAAATCACACAGCTTAAAATGGCGCTTGGTCAGTAGTCTTTTGGCTGTGATGATCGGCTTATGGAGTGTGGTGTTTGTTTGGCTGTATATCGACTTACAAAAGCGTCTTCAGGAGACTCTAGATCAACGTCTACATGCCTCCGCACAAATGGTGGCACGGCTGATTCAACAATTACCACTGCAAAGCTTGGATGAGTCTGCCTTAGCTCAACAACTTCATTCCACAGATCAAGAACCATTGATCGCTTGCGAAGTATCTTTATTTAGCTCTGACATCAGTGTAGGACAGCATGTGATTGCCAAAACACGCGGTGCACCTAAAGATTTAAGTCAGCAAGCAGTTGGTTTTAGTACTTGGCAACAAGGTGAGACGCAATGGCGCAGTTATGTGTTACGCCGTGGTGAGATTCAAGTGGTGGCTGCAGAGCGTATGTTTTTGCGGGAGTCTTTGCTAAAACAGATTTTGCAATCGGTCTTAATTCCGCTGATCTTGTCATTATTGTTGTGTATCGGCTTAATTGTTTTGATTATTCGTCGAGAATTTAAAGCCTTGGATCTGGTTGTAAGCGATTTAAGTCAGTCAAATTTATCGCTCAATGAGGCAAGCCAATATCTCACAAGCTTAGATGCCAATACCATGCCCTCAGAGGTCTACCCTTTTGTTCAAAATGCGAATCGCTTAGTCCATAAACTGCATCAAAGTCTTGAAAATGAAAAAGTCTTTAGTGCATACGCTGCGCATGAATTACGGAGTCCTTTAACCGCAATTAAAACCAATGTGCAATTGGCACAACTGATAGCGAAAACGGACGGCAATATGAAATTGCAATATAGCTTGGATCAAGCAAATCAAAGTGTCCGTCGCTATGCTGATTTACTTGAGCAATTACTGATGTTGTCGAATACTGATCAATCTATTGAACAGATCAAAGCAAGCATTCAGGTACAGCCCATTATTGCAAAAGTACTCGATGATTTAGCACTGATTTATCCTGAAGCAACAGCTAAAATTCAGGTCGATTGGCACAGTCTTGGTGATTTGGCATTACCTCAATTTGTCTTGTATTCTGTTCTTAAAAACCTGCTTGAAAATGCCTTATTGCATGCAAACGCTGATGTAATTGAGGTGAGAATGCAGGAAAATACGTTACGCATTCAAGATAACGGCCGACATTTAAATGCCGAAGACATTCGTTACTTAGGACAACGTTTTTGGCGTAAATCGGCTCAGCAGAAAGGTCATGGACTGGGCTTATCTTTGGTCAAAATAATGCTGCAACAATATGCTTATACCATCCAATTTGAACCGAATTTTCCTAAGGGATTAAAGATTACACTGTTGTCTCAAAAGAGTTGAATAAAGCAGATTATCATTTTTAGATCATGGCTATTTATTCTTTGATTCTTAAACCATGTCTCAACGACCAATTTAAAAAATTGCTTGATATGTTTGTATTAGACTGACCTGTAATACAAGTATTTCAGTTCAATGGCAAGCTCTCTTGCTTTCTTTAAATTCCCCCTCAGGATATAGACAGAATGAATCAGAATTGCGTTCACCTTGAACGGTATAGCATACGTTTCTTTCTTTTTGTCCAATGGGTGTGACTAATGGTGATAAGCCATTTTTATTTGAAAGGCGATAATGCTTATCTTGGGCCTATGTTTTTCTGCATCTCATATCTATGAGTTAATCTATATACCCATTATCTAGACTAAAAATTAAATGGAGAAATTGTTCAAATAATTACCCTTAAAAGGCAAAAATTGAGGTGCACTGCTTAAGAGAAAAGCAATACAGCCAATAAAAAAGCCCTTAAACATTGAATTTAAGGGCTTTTTTAGATTCCGATGGATTACTTCGGAAAGAATTTTGGTGGAGATGGCGTCAATTGAACTCAACTCCTAAGCTATTGATTTAGTGAACCATAAAGTCAATAGCGTTTTACCTGTACCCATTTTTTACCCAAATTAGATTTAGCGCATTGAATCACAAAATTTATTTTGTTCAAATTCATGAACAGGATTTGAAATGGTTACTGATTTTAACACGTATGCATTTAACATTAAAAGATATGTTATAACATTCCTTTTTTTATATTTGTTTTTTTCATGTATCATTCAAGAGTACAACTTCAGGGTGAAAGTTATGTTTGACAATATAGATGCCTTAAAAACAAAATTAGATCAGCATCGTCCTCTTTCTCCTGCAATTGTAAAAAATCTACAAGAAGATCTTATTGTTCGCTGGACATATCATTCAAATGCAATTGAAGGCAATACACTGACATTGCTAGAAACAAAAGTGGTTTTGGAAGGCATTACCGTTGGTGGAAAAGCATTACGAGAACATTTCGAGGCAATTAACCATAGAAATGCGATCTATTATGTTGAAGATATTATTCGTAAAGAAGAACCTTTTTCTGAATGGCAGATTCGTAATATCCATCAACTCATTCTAAAAAATATCGATGATGACAATGCAGGACGTTATCGCCAACAAAACGTGTTGATTTCAGGTGCTACGACTAACCCACCCGACTATACACTGTTGAATGATAAAATGGCTCAGCTTGTCGATTGGTACAATACTGAGGCACATAAGCTACATCCTATTGAACGTGCAGCTAAAGTACATGCAGACTTTGTAGGCATTCATCCATTTATTGATGGGAATGGTCGTACATCACGCTTATTGATGAATCTCGAATTACTTAAAGCTGGATATCCGCCTTGTGTGATTACAGTAGAAAATCGTTTGGCTTACTATGAAGCTTTAGATCAATGGATGGCTTATGGTAAAACTGAAGCATTTATCCAATTAGTTTCTGAGGCTGTGCTTGATGGATTTAAACCATATCAAGTTGTATTGGGGATTTAAATTTATTCTGATCCTAGACAGTATCATGGACAATCGATCCCTCTAAATTCTTAAAATAATTCTGTTCAAAAGCTTCAGGGCTTAACCAGCCATTTGCAGAATGCCGTCTAATTCGATTGGGCTTTATTGCACAAAGCTGTTCTTAAGGGCTTCTTCGGCAATATAATTTCCAAATGAAGAAGCCTACACACAAAATCTATCGCACAACCAATTGGCCCGCATATAACCGAGCTCTCATTAATCGTGGGAATATTGCCATTTGGTTCGATCCAAAAACACAATGGTATGTACAACCACAAGGCAAACATGGTCGAAATCAAACTTACTCTGACACCGCTATTCAATGCTGTTTAATGATGAAATCTCTATTCAGACTCTCTTTACGTATGGTCACAGGTTTTGTTCAGAGCCTGATTAAACTTTGCGGGTTAGATTGGGCAGCTCCAGATTACACCACGCTTTGTAGAAGACAAAAGCATATTGATATTTCGATTAATTATCAGAAAAGTAACGATGGACTTCACCTACTCGTGGACTCCACTGGTTTGAAGTTTTTAGGTGAAGGTGAATGGAAACGAAAGAAACATCAGCCTGAATATCGTCGCCAATGGAGAAAACTTCATATTGGGATAGATGCTGAAACTCTGCAAATACGTGCTATTCAGCTTACAATAAACAACGTAAGTGATTCACAGGTACTTGGTGACTTACTGGATCAAATTCCACAAGATGAGCAGATTGACTCTGTTTATACCGATGGAGCTTATGACACAAAGCACTGCCGACAAGTCATTTCAGATCTAGATGCACATGCGGTGATTCCACTTAGAAAAAATGCGAAGCCATGGAAAGATAAAAAGACCAGCTCGCTAGAGCGAAATGAATTACTTCGTACTGTTAAACATATAGGTAGGACGCTATGGAAAAAATGGACAGGATATCATCGTCGAAGTTTGGTTGAAACCAAGATGTATTGCATCAAATTATTAGGCGATTAATTAACAGCAAGGAGTTTTCCAAGTCAGGTGAATGAGATTCGTGCACGTGTGGCCGTCTTGAATAGATTCACAGAATTAGGTCGCCCTCATACCCAAGTTGTCTCTTAAATTTGGAATACTTGGGATAGTTTTATCTTCCTAATCTTTATGCAACAAAGCCTTTTACAACCTCCAATGGTACTATTATTTTTAAAGGAAGTTAATAATATTCATATCTGTTTCTAAAATTACAGTTTACAATATCATTAGATCGGCCACACATATTCATTCACTTCATTTTCTTCTAAAAACATGACAGTAAAATCATCTGAATCTCTCCACTTTGCTGTAGAAACAATATGAATTTTTATATCATTAAACTCGATTTTTTCTATACCATTTTTAACAATTTCACTTATGAAAAAGGTATCTTGTGCTGGATCAATATCTTTAATTTTAAAAATATTCTCATTTATACTTTCTAATATTTGAACTTTTTCTAAAATCAAAGCACCTTCACTAAACTCATATTTAGATTTATTTAAATCAATTACGTCAATGTAATTTACTAAATTATTAAATCTAAAAATAAAATATCCTTTTTCATCAATTGCTTCTAATTTTTCACTCACTACATTCACATTTAAAAAGTCAGCATTTATATAATTTTGTAAAATTTTTTTAAAATGTTCATTAACAACATAAATATTTTTATTAATATTTCGAAATGACATTTTAGTTTTTTTACTTTTCAGAACTAAAATTCCATTTTTAGGTAATTCACAATCTCCGCTAGTTTTATAACTATACCAAGGTAAAGAACCTGGCTCTATACTTGAATTAGCCTGTTCTTTATCCGAATATAAAATTGCATCCTCAACAAGAGAAATTGGGCAATTTTCACTTTGTGTAGCACTTAAAACGAAATAATTCATATTTATTCAATCCTAACTTAATCTAATTGGGTTACTTCCAGGTGCTGATAAAACAACTCTCATACTAGTTTGTACGTTTGCAACCTTTTCTCGTGCTTGTGCTGCAGTTATTTTTCCATCATTAAATTGATTTTCAATCCTAATCAGTTTTTGATTTATTAATGTAGAATATATCGGGTGGGACCCGCAATGATACAATTTACGTTTCATTTGTTTTGCCTTTGCTTCACTATCTGGCATTAATACTCCATTTTCAGCCTTATCCCTATTCCCACCAATACCGATATCATCAAGAAAGTCCTTACGTTTTGCCCAAATTTCCTCAGGAATTATATGATGTGCTTGTAAATGATCACCTGTGACTCCTCCTAGGTTTCTATTTAATGTAGTGCTACAAAGCCCTAATCTATCAATCCACCCCGTCGGATTTTTAACATACATATATGCATTATTTCCACCTAATAAACTAATTGGATCTTTACTTACAAACCTTCCCACATAAGGTGAATAATACCTATGACGGTTGTAATGTAATCCTGTTTCTTCATCGAAATACTGACCTTGGAAACGGATGTTGTTTGAAATAATTTCTGAATTTTCAAAGAAATTCGATTTAATTTTTTCAACCTTACACTCACCCCAAGCCCTATATTCTGCTTTCCAAATGATCGAACCAGTATGATCTGTCATTTCTTGTGGTGTGCCTAAATGGTCACAGTGGTAGAACCATACATCATCAAAGCCTTTGCTTTGTTTGGTAGTTTTCCATAATGGATCACGATGTACGCTATAAGGTTTATCTGACCAGTCAGGCGTTTGGTGTAATTCTATCGGGCTTTGATAGACCACTTGTAGCATCGGTACAAAGCTGTCTTTTTCGTAAATGTAATGTTTGGTGGCTTGTTCCGTTGACTCATAAGCCAGTGTGTCACCATCCCATCCATAAATGATGTTGTGTTCATCACCTGTATGATGGTGCTTACTACGCTTTTGTATTCTTCGCCCTAAAGCATCATAACGATATTCTGCGGTGTATTGGCTGTTACGGCTTTTAATCATGCGTCCATACACATCCCACTCAAGGTTTAAATCGCCTTGCGTAGATTTTTGTCGAACGAGTTGTCCGTAAGCATCATATTGGTATTGTTGGTCGAGATATTCTTTCACCACGTTATTGACTAGACGGTTGTAGCCAAAGCCTTTTTCTTCTGTTTGTTGTTGGTGGCTTTGGTCATGATTTTGCGCTTTATCATCATTGTAACGATCTATGATGTTACTAGCAGGGTCAAAGTTAAAGGTCTCTTTACCGAGTTTACTGCTTGCTTCAAGTAAACGTCCTACAGGATCGTATTTGTAGGCAATGTTACCACGTCGTGTATCCTTGATCGCAGTCAATTCACCTGTTTTATCGTATTGATACAGTCGTTGAATCAATTGACTGGTCTGTTGCAGCGCATTGTTCTGTTGGTTATTTTTTTCTTTGTACTGGCTTTGGTAGCCATTGTCATGTTCATTGAGCATGATTTGGCTGTGTAAGCGTCCTACAAGGTCAAACTGTTGTTCTTGGCTGATGCCATTGGCGTAGTGTCTTGTGATTTCTCGATGTAAATCATCTCGCTCAAAACTGACTAAATCCTGTCCATTGACAATCAGGCTTTGTACATGACCTGTACCGTAGGTGAGCCAATCAATGTTTTGTCCATCTGGTCGAATAGTTTTGATTCGATCATTGATTTCATCGTAGCTGTGTTTCCATACCGCTGTTGTGTTGCTCTTATAATCCTGTTGGTGTTCTTTGATCACATTACCCGCAGCATCGTAGAACCATTGTAGGTTACTTTCTGCATTCTTGGCATGCAGAATACGTCCCATGTAATCGTAAGCAAATTCTTCAGTCTGTTTCTCTTCTAGTTCTAAGCCATAGTGCCCATAGCCTGCGGTACGTTGTTCCAAACGTCCCATACTGTCAAAGATGAATTGTTGAATTCGGTCTTTCGGTGCTGCCCGATCTTTTAAATCTTGTCCATAAGCTGACGCAACCTCGATACTTGTGGTGAGTCGACCATTTAACTCATCATAATGATAAATTGTTTCTTTGTCATCGAAATCAATTTCCTTAATCAAACGACCGCCAGCATCGTAAACAAATTCGTAACTTGCACCATTTTCATTCGTCAATCGTTTTAGGCGTCCTAAACGATCCCATTGATATTTTAGCGTATGGTTTAATGCATCGATGCGTTTGGTTATTAAACCTGCTGCATCGTATTCATAGCGTGTCTGCTGTTGCTTTGGATCAATATGGACTAATAAACGTCCTTCAGCATCATGGACAAAATGTTCTTCAGTCCCATCAGCATGTTTGATTTTTTCAAGCTGACCGAAGGCATTTAAAGGTAAGCCTTTGATGATTGACTCACGCTTCTCAATACTAAATTCTGTATAGAAATATTCAACTTTTTGTTTTAGAGCATTTTCTACGGATTTAACACGCCCACGTTCATCATATTGCCATTTTGTTTCTTTGCCTGAACAGTCAGTATAGCTGAGTAAATTGCCCTGATCATCGTATTTCAGGGCTTTAGAGCCACCTTTGGCATCGGTGATTGATGTCACTAAACCCATCCCATTATAGGCATAAGCAGTTTCATGTTTCAGCGGATCAATTTCTTTTATTAAATTTCCTGAACCGTCGTACTCTTTAAACCAACGACCTTGTTCAGCATCGACCATACCAATGAGGTTGTCTTTGTCATCGTATTCAAAATAACTGGTAGCGCCATCAGCTTGGGTTGTCGTTAAAACATTACCGCGTTCATCATACGAGTATGTTGTTTCACTTCCATCTGTGGCTACATGAGAGGTAATGTTTTTAGCATCATCCCTAAAGAACCATTCTTGTAAATTATCAGGATAAATAATACGGTAGGTATAACCAGTGATACCGTAATAATGTTCAGTAACATTTCCCTCAACATCCGTTACTGAGGTGACACGTACATTTTCGTCCCACTCCAGTTTTCGAGCTGAACTATAATCATCTGCCCATTCTTCAATCGCTTTTGAGCTTGGTAATTTCCCATCCCATTTCAGATTCATACCACGTTGGGTTAAATCGGTATAACGAGTTAGAAGATGATGCTGATAAGTATATTGGTATGATGCGCCAAATTCATTGGTTGCTTGAATCAAATCGCGTTGATCATTATAAACATAGGCGGAGAGTTGTCGTTTAAGTTGTCCATCTTCGACTAACCATACCGCTTCTACCAAGCCATATTGATTTAATTGTAATGCGATATGTGCTAAAACTTTTTGGTCTTGTTTAAAAATGATGTCTGACAAATAACTTTGATCGTCAAATACATGGTCATAGCGTAATCCGACACTAAATCCATTTTGTCGCTCTATTGATGTAAGTCGATATTCATTGTTATATTTTTGATAATAACGTGATTCATTTGAACCAAAAGTAATTGCCCGAATTTCATTAGAGACGACCGTGTAAGTAAATGTCTCTACCTCATCATAAAAACTTTGCCCAACCTTTAATTCTTTCAACTTGATTGGACGTCCATCTACACCAATGTATTCCCATCCCTTTAAAACCGTATTCTCTTTAGGGTTCTTTTCATTATATTGGGTACAAGGCACAATTTTACTGCTAAATGGTGTAGTCCAACGTGCGCCAAAAATTGAATCATCGTATTGATATAAGTTAGAAACGTAAGAACGCATCAACATTTCAGGAATTAAAGAATGAATCTGAGCATCGGCATGCGTTAAAAATTCTGTACCCATTGCGAAGGTGATAGATTTTGCAGTACTGCCATTACAGTTCTTACATTGATTGGCATTATTTGTTGCCTGATGTTCATTCCTTGATTTTTCTAATTTAGCGTTATTTTTATCATTCTTTGCTTGTGTGGTCTGTGTTGCTTTGACTTGGGCTGACTTATTATTCTTTCTGAAACGTCCTGCACCTACTCTTAGGACTTCAAATAACCAGCCTATCGTTTGCGGTTCTGCTTTATTACCAAGCTTTCTGATTTTTTGATTGGCGGTTACGCCAACTTTACCAATTGTTGCACCTACATTTAAAACAGGTTGTTTTAAATTTTGGGGAACCAACATTGAAACTACTTTTGCATTATTATTTACATTGGATTTAAATAATGCTTTACCCCAATTTTCTGTCATATATACAAGGTTTTTTCCTGCACGAGTCAGGTCTCCGCTTTGCAAACCTTTTGCAATACCTACCGCCTGTTGCTGTGCTCGCGTTAGATTAGAACCTGCGTTGGTAAATACTTTACCTTGTGTTACAACGCGAGTAATACCACCATTAATTTCAGTGGTAGCTCCTTGTATGGTATCCCCACATTTCCCTAAAATTGTATTAAGTTGTGTCAATCCTGTTTTACAAAACTTCTCAATATTTCCTGCAACTTGATCATTAAGATGTTTACCAATGACTGTGATAACAGCTTCAGTTAGTGCAGATTTGCCAACTCTTTTAACTTCTTGGCGGACTAAGAATAAAGCTGGTCGAGCTGAAGTACGAATAGCTGTTGTACCAGGAACAGGAGCAACACCAATTAAATCAATACCCACGGTTGTCCAATCAAAGACATCCGCCTTTTGATAGCCCTTATCATAAATATGAAGAATGTCAGTCACCACATCAATTGCAGCCATGACATTGCCAATAATTGGAACTGTACCCAATACATTACTAACAAGGTCTAATCCCACAAGTTGATGGGTATGATCTTTTAACCACTTATCAATTTTTTGCTTAGAATTATTAATATCTGCAATTGCCACTTCATTAAGTGGTTTTACGACTTCTGTTTTAGCTTGAGCCATTCTATTTATTCTCTATCAATTTTTATCAAAAGGGCTTTTTAAATACTGAGGTAAGTTATTTTGAGCAATACCACTTATACTCGTCAGGTTTGACCCACTAGTTTGTGAAGCGATAAAGCCTCCCCCCATATCTGCCATCAAACCACCTTTTGATTGTGTAATCGGCAATAAACTTGAAATTGTTTCTGAAACTAGCCCTTGAGCTTGGCTATTGATCATCGGAAGCAGCGTTTTTGCACCATCTGATTTAATTTTTTTAGCTAATTCAATATTTTTCATCAAACTTTTAGGATCTTTGAGTTGCTTAGCAAAATCACCTAAAGCAGATTGTGCTTTTCTACTTACACTTTCTAAAATTGAAGCTGTTTCTGCTAAATCAGGATCATTTTTATTTGGCCACTCAACTTCACGTTTAAAATCACTCGCTACATCCCAAGGATCACGTTTATCATCTTCAAAGTTAATTTTAACTGCACCAGCAGCCAATCCAGATACACGGGCAAAACCTTTGTCATCAAGTTTACCCTTAACCACTTTACCTAAAGTATCTGTAACTGTGTATTCACCAGCTTTGACGAACTCGCCATGTGTATAGTCATGAATCAATTCTAAGATACCCTGAGCACGTTTCGGCGGTGGAGGTAAACTAGATTTAGCACTAACACTCGCCCCACCTTGGAAAACATGCTGTCCAGCCTTAACTTCAAACTTCCCACCTGTTTTCTGAAATATCCCTGAACCATTTAAAGTGATTTGAGAAGATCCACCTGTGATCTGAACTTCTTTCGGACTGCTAATCACCACTTTGTCATCTGTCGAAGAAATGGTAATTCCCATTTTAGCCAATACATTCAAAGCATCCGACTGCGCTTGTATTTCAACTTTACTTTGTGCAGCTACAGCTTTGATCCCACCTTGCGCAGCAAATAAGCTGAGCTTATTTTGTGCTTGTGCTATCCAGTTCTTTTGCGTACTGAAGTTGATACTATCGCCTGCAATCTGGTTGATCTGTGCATCCGCAGAGAGATGAATATCTTCAGGTGTGCTCAATGCAATACCATCAGGTGAACTGAGTAAAAGTACCGCTTTTTTAAATTTCGCGATCTTTTGTTCAAGCTGTTCAGCAAATTCTTTCAGTTGTTCAACTGATTCGATTTCATCGGTTTTTTGGTTTTTGGCAATGTCACTTAAAGCCTTGCTGTTGGTCTGACTGCCTTCCAGTTGTTTCTTGGCAATTTCAGCATCAAGATGTTCACCTTTGGCTTGGTCTTGTTTATAGGTACTTACAAGTAAACCTTGCCCTGCACGGACTGCACCCCATTGATCCGTACGCAGTTCAAAACCTTCACCACGATCTTCGCTTTCAGCTTTGTCTTTAGGATGACTCAACTTACCTAAATTAAGTTGTGTTGCACCGTGACTGCTTTGCAGTTGGGTGCTGATTTGTCCTGTAGTGTCATCAAAGCGTAGTTGCCCAAAGCCTTCACCTTTGACTTCTTTAGAACGAATACCTGCCAGTTTTTTGGTATCAGGTAGTTTGCCTTTGCTATCGAATTTGGTTGGACTACGTTGTGCTTCGTGAATACGTCCGATGACAAAAGGGCGGTCAATATTGCCATCAAAGAAGTCGATGACAACAATCTCATTCACACGAGGTAGGAATCTTGCTCCATAGCCTTCACCTGCCCATGGCGTCAGTACATCGACCCAAGCGGAATCGGTGTCATTGTCGTTTGAGCCTGCACCACCATCATGAGTATTATCTTCATTTCGGGTGAATAGAAATCGAACTTTGATGCGTCCCCATTCATCGACATGAATTTCTTCTCCACTTAAACCCACCACTTTGGCACGCATGGGATGTACTGTTGGTCTTTGGGTGAGAGGATTATACTCAGGAACGGTGGCAATATTACGTCGTTGCAATACGAGGTTGTTAGCTTGACGTTCATCTTGGTTATTGGTTTGAATATCAACTTGTTGCCAATTACTTTGTTTAAGCAAGGCTGTGACTTGATCGGTTAAGTCTTTGGGAAGATTATTCTGATTATAAAAGGACTTAGCAGTAATTAGGAATTCTTTATCCGCGCCATCATGTTCATCAATTTCTGGGTGTTCATTGAATTCAAACCAGTAACCTACCTGTGCATCACGCACGGTTGAGGTTGCAGTAAATTGTTTAGCTTGTGAGTCGTAGTAGTTGCTCAGGTTTTCATTAAACTTTTCAATCTGACTATTGCCTGATTTGGTTGCACCATCTTCACCTTTGAGGTCTTGTATCCATGCAGGGGAAAAGTGCCATGCCTGTTCTAAGCCAAGGCTTGCATTGTCTTGGTTTTCACTATGGCTGTGTTTGCTTTGTATTGAGCCTGCGCCTTCTTCGGTTTCGAGTGCATCAGCTTGCCAGCGTTGGATGTGAACCGCAGTCGGTTGAATACTACGCCGTCCAATAAAATTGGTGATCGAATCAGTTTGTTCTACTGCCGAGCTTCTATGGAAGCGAATATTACGTCGATCCAAAGCTTTGTACTGGGCATTATCATCAATCAAACGGAGTTTTTGGGGTTGAATTTGTTCACTTGAACTGGAGACTTTCAGTTGTGCTTCATCAATTAACCAGTTAATACCTTCAGATGCGAGAAGCCGTTGAACAAAGTCTATATCCCGTTCATTCATCTGCATGATGAATGGACGAATATCGTAGTCTTTAGTGAGTCCACTTTTATCCAATGTCAGACTTGAAGCAAATAATGGACTTTTTTGTTGCCACTCAGAGAAGATGGTTTGCACTACGTCAACCACAGATTTATTCATGAACACGCGTGAGTTTCGACGGTGTTTCCAGAGTGCTGTTGGGTCCTCTACGGTTAAGCGATAAATCGTGAGCGATCCATCACTTGCACCAATATCGGCTTTGGTCACAATACCAGAAATACGATTGAGTTCGGATTTGTCGTTGACAATATCAATTGCTGTTTGTGCACCAATGAACTGCTTTAAAGGTATATTCGCTGAGGTCGAAAGGCAGATGAGTTGTAAATGAATACCCTTATTTAATTCATGCGTGCCTTCAATACGCTGAAGGAAGACTTGGTCGTTGAGCGTGCCGTTACTCAACTGTACGTGTATCGCACGTTTTTGTGCGGTAAGTCCAAGTTGCTCTAATTCAGTATAAATATTATTGGGCATTCTATTTAGTTTTTGTAGGTTTAATCTGTGGCCAATTTTACTAAATTCGGTCTTGTTAAGTCTATATTGATTTATATTTAAGCGACACTTTGTGTCTCTTTTTGTTGCAGGCCTTAGTCTAAATTATCTTTAACACTTTTATTTCATAAAGGGGGGACACCGAATAATCTCATTAAGTTCTAAAAATAATAATGAAGGACAAATGTCTTATTCCAAAAGCATTGATCCACTCCAATTTGGAGGTGGTGGCAATTGAACTCACCCGAAATCTTTAATGAAATCTAACTATTAGAAAATTTGAAGTACTAGATTTTTACCCCAATTTACCCCATCATCTTTTCGAACAATAATTCTCTATTTATAAAAATGTTTAAAACAGAAAATTACTATCGTGTCGATTATTTAGGTGAAGAAGGCATGACAGAAACATGTCTATTAAGCCTGCACAATTTGATCCAAACTCATGCAGATCTAAGTTACGCTCTATTGCTGACAAGTAAACAATCTCATGCCTTTATCCTGCAAGATCTAACCGAAAATTATTACGTCATTCGCTCTGGCTTTACATCTGGTTATTCAGGTGAAGGACCAAAGGGCCTAGCGAAAGCATTAGCTCTTTTAAGCAAACATAGAATTGAAACTGAAGAAATTCTAATACCTACAAAGCTTCTCAATAGATTGAATAACTCATCATTAAATGATCAGGATATCGATTTTATTTATCAGCAAAAAATCATTCGTCCTATTCGTCTACATGATTATATCTATCCCTTCGAAAATGAAGTAGCTCAAAATACTAAGTCAAAGTGTTACTACCCTTTAGAATTACCCTACTCCATTATTGATGACAGAATTTTTGACTTAGCGTTACTGTTTAAGCAAGATCCCGACTCTGCTTTAACAAAAGCGTATAAACGTCTTGAAGATATTATTCGTACACGTACAGATATTCGTGAGCATAGCACCAAGCTATTTGCTCAAGTCTTTCAAGGTGAAAATGCCATTCTCACTTGGGATGTACCAGACAGTGCCGAGATCAAAGGTCGAATCAATTTATTTACGGGTGCATATATGGCATTCAGGAATGCTCGTGCCCATCGCGAGAAAGATAAAAACTTAATTCATCAGTACCGAGAGTTTTTATTGATCAATGAGTTATACCTACTAGAAGCTGAAGCAATAACAATAGAATCAAAATAAGACAAAGCCATATGGCCTTGTCTTATATCACTATGCTAAATCTTTACCGTTACTTAAGATGAATTTTCGCAACATTCCATCCACTCGAATATTCACTTTGAAGGGAGGAATGGTTGCTCCATCCTTAGCTTCTAAATACTGTTTTGCTTTGACTTTATCTACCGTAGCTAAAAGTTCATCAAAACGTCCAAACTCATTAATATTATTTACAGTGACCTGAGTATTCATGAGTTGTCTTAACTTCGTTTCATCGAGTCCTAGTGCTTCTGCAAGATCATGAATTCCATCTTCTTGTGCTTGGAATTGATACTCAGTAATGTAATCTCTAAATGACTTACCAGCGATTAGTTCTGCATCACCTCGCTGTACATCATGTAAGAAGATGTTAGCAAACTTCTGTTCTTCGGCACTGAGCATTGCAAAACTCTTATGCAATTCATTTAACGCATCTTCAACAGAAAGCTCTAAATCGCCGTTATGCAGTGCTTTTAGATATTTATCAAAACGACTGTTCATGTAATCTGAATCGATTTTATCCGTATCGATTTCTGTTAAATAGCCTTCCACTTCAAAAGGTATGTTACCGCCGCCTGATCCTCCACCATTGCCACCATTCGAGAACAGTTCTTTATAACGTAGTGCCAGAACTAAGAAGGTTTGCTCATCCAACTTTAATTGAATGGTAAATTTCTTTTTCTGCTCATCAGTAAATTCATAACTCAATTTATCCCATTTAAAGCCCTGTATTTTAGCCGCTTCAAGATATTCGTTGAGTTGTTTAAACAGTTTTGCAAATAAAGCACAGGACTGATCATCTTCTGGTAACTTCTCAAAATTAGACACATGGGCACTTTTAAATACGCTATCAATTTTTTCGAAGATGTCATTGATGTTTTTTAAATTGCTTGGCAATTTATCGACAAATAAAGCCAATGGCTTATCACCCGAATATAATTTTACCGCAGCGTCGATATTACGCTTCATGGTATGCGGACGACGATAATAACGAATAATGCCAAATGGCTTATCTTTGCCAAACAAGCGGTTGGTACGTGAGAAGGCTTGAATCAGATTCGCATATTCTAACACCTTATCCAAATACAGTGTATTGACCCATTTTGAGTCGAAACCTGTCAGCATTTGATCCACTACAATTAACAGATCAAGCTGTTTTTCCGGCGTATGTTCAATACGCTTATAAGTTTCTTTATGTGACAAACGATCCGCTATATCGGTTTTCATTTTGGCATGGTTGGCTAAAGTAAATTCCATACCATAAAGTGCATTATAATCCTCAATGATTTCGACCAGACCTTCCTCTTTAAAAGCAGCATTGCCTGTGTTATCGATATTTGGATCAAACAAGGCTGTGACTTTGAGCTTTGGCATCGCCTTTTTAACCAGTCGATAGTACTCAATTGCTTCAGGAATACTACTGGTCGCAAACATGGCATGGAATTTATTATTTTGGCTGTACTGCACCCAATTATCTTTGATATCTTCAACAACTTTATTGCGATGCTCTGTACGATGATACTGTGACGTTGGCAGATAATCCTCGATCCCTTTGATGTATTTACCCGTCTTATCCGTATGTCCTGCCATTGCTACTTGCTTGCTATCCATAAATCGCTGATAAACTGCTTTTTTCTCAGGATCATCTAAGGCTTCTTTTACCGTATTGGCTTTAGCCTCATCAAGTGCAACAGCTTCACGTAACTTAGAATCTTTATAGGTTGAAACTAAATAAGGGTCAAAACCTAAAACGTTTTTATCTCGAATACCATCTGCAATACTGTAACGGTGCAATTCATTCCCAAATACAGTTGCAGTGGTATTCATATTTTTTTCATTTTCTTCCTGAATAGGTGTACCTGTAAAACCAAAGAACACCGCTTGTGGGAAGGTGTCTTTAATGGCCATCAGCATTTCACCAAAGGTAGAGCGATGTGCTTCATCTACAATGATGACAATCCGTTTTTTATTGATCAGTTCAATATCATGTGCATTTAAACCACCATCTTCATCTTTGATATTACTCATTTTTTGAATTGAGCTTACAATCAAGATTTCATTAGTAGCCGTACTTTTGAGTTTACTGACCAAGGCATGTGTGTTTTCAGTCGCTTGCACAAAGTCTTCAATCTCAGAAAAGTTGTTATATTGCTCAAGTGACTGTACACCTAACTCAATACGATCCATCAAAAAGATGACTTTATCTGCATCTTTGGAGGTCGCAATTAAATGGGCAGCTTTAAAACTGGTCATGGTTTTACCAGATCCAGTGGTATGCCAAATATACCCACCTAAACGATCTCGACCATCCCACTCAATTCGAGCGACACGATCTGAAATGGCACGTACAGCAAAGTACTGATAACTGCGCATAACTTTTAAAATACCATCGGTTTTATCTGCAATGGTATAAAATCCAATCAGCTGATGTGCCATTGGAATAGACAGCAATGTGCCCGCAATTTCTTTCCATTGGTTAATTGGTTCGTTGTTGAAGTCTGCCCAATTAAAATAGAAATCTGAGTTAAAAGTGCCCTCAGGTCCCGGGTTGGCAAAGTACCATGTTTCTTCTGGGTTCATTGCTACGAAGATTTGTACCAGTGCAAACAAACCTGTGAAGATACCCGAACGTGCATAGTTTTCGATTTGATGCGCTGCCTGACTGACGGGTACACCTGAGCGTTTCATCTCGATATGAAAAACTGGCATACCGTTAATAAGGAGCATCAAGTCGCCACGACGGTCATTTAAAATTTTTGATTTGGTTGGGAATTTCGGTTGTTGCGCAATTTGGTAACGGCTTTTTCCTGCTGCGATCTCTTGACGGTCGTAAATGGTTAAGCTGACATCTTTACCCAAATGTAGTTCATCGTTTGGATTGTCACGTTTAATGGATACGGTTTTACCGTTAATAAATCCATTGAGTGCAAAAGGCGTACGTAGCGTATTGATCTGTTCAATAATCTGAGCCATTTCCCCATCGGTGAGTGGCTGATTATTGAGTCGATCAATTTCGCGGTTATTTTGGAAAAGAATCTCTGCCCAGTTATCAATCAGATCCTGTTCAGTTGGGTTTTTAATGACATCTTGCCAACCTTTTTGTAAAAGGAGGTTAATGAGTGCTTGTTCAAATTCTGTTTCGCTTTTAAAAGTCATATCAAATTTGGTTTTATAAAGTCAGTATTTAAATTTTAAAAATCCCCTTTAAATAAAGGGGGATATTGCAATGATTAAACAAACATTTTTTCTAAAAATGCTTGTTTTAGATTTTTTAAGGTTTGGAGCTGTTGCTGATGTAAATTGATTTTTTCATCAATTTTTTGGAAGAATTCACCTATTTTTTTCTGTTCAGTTGGCTCTGGAATTTTACAAGTAAATCCTAAAATTTTACTTGGAGAAGTATGTTTTACTGTCGTACCTGTTGCTGATAGTACGATATATTTATGGTAGGATTTGGTCTGCAATAGGTAGAATAGAAACTCTTTTTCTAACTCTAAATTTTCAAAAATAATGAATCCTAATCGCTGATTATGAAGTAAGGTTTTTCCTGCAATTGATGGTAATAATGCAGGTAAACCTAAAGTATCACTTTCTTTACTTAAGTCAGTCATAGTTACAATAAGATCATTTTCCTTAAGGATATAATTTTTAGGAACTTCACCCTTATAATAGATAAATTTTTCAGCTTTAAATCCACCACCAATCATAAAGTTACCCGGCGTTAATAAGCAATAATCGGTTTCTTTATCGCTAAAAAACTCACCATTAAATGCAAAACCATGCTTAATCGAAATATAATCTGATAATTTTGAGCTATGCCAATCCCTACTAAAACCTTTTAAACGAATTTCAGGACGCTTGCCTCCCTGTTTTGGAAACATTTTTTCCAACATCGCTTGTTTAAAGTTTTGCGTTTGAGCAAGTTTCTTTTCATGTAAAGCAATAGATTGGTCGAGGTTCTGGAAAAGTTCACCTATTTGAGCTTGTTCTTTTTCAGAAGCAGGATATTTAACAATCGTCTTAGCAATATTAGTCCGACTAACAGATAGTACTTTAATACCTTGCATCAATGACAAAAGTTGATGGTGATAAGCATTTGAATTGAGATAATGCCCCAAGTAATAAGGTGATAATTTTATTCTCGGACGATATGCCATAGTATGCAGACCAGATACAATATAATTATCGTCTACTCCATTTATTTCGATTGCTTTTCCAGCACTTTCATCCTCTGCCGTATCAGCAAAGATAACATCACCATCCCGTAAAAATTGGCTTTTAAAGTCGGAAATTTTTCCCTCTGTAATAAATGGTATCTTGTCTTTCTTGTAATCCAGCACAGCTGTATATTTTACAAGAATATCCCCATAATGAATGTTTTTGATATCTCCATTGTCATAATTCAAATCCGCTCTTGAAAGCGTATTATTTGGCAATGGAATAAATATTTCATTCAAAGCTTTTTCTTGCCAACCATCATCAAAACCTTCAAATCTTAATTCAGGGCATTTTTGCTTTTCCACATTACACCCCTTTTAACAATGTTTGAAACTGTGCCAAGCCTTGCATATCAAACTCATCACCTGTTAACTCATCAATCAAGTTCGCAAGGCTATGTTCTGCTTCGGTCAGTTTCTGCGTGGTTTCTGTATAGGTCACTGCATACTTATCTGCTAAAGCCTGTACCGTATCGGTCAAATGCTCAATCACCTCATTCGGCAACGCCAAAATCGCAGAAACAATCGGTTCAACCCACTTCGCTTCTAACAACGCTTTCACTTGAGCTTCTTCTAAAGCTTCAATGGTGGTTTTAGTTAAAAGATGCAGTACAGTTTCTTCTTTACTAATCTGCGCTTTTAACTCTTTCTCTTGTGCAAGTAATTCATCCACCTGTACCAAAGTTGCTTCTAGGCTTCCTACTTCAAAACTAAAGCCTGAACGTAATTGCTTTAAATACGCTTTAACTTTTGGTGCTGCATAAGTGCCATCTTTATTGGCTTCAATGTTTGACCATTTCACTTCTGCATGGTCTTTTACAAACTGCTCTTTTTGAGGCTTTTTCGGTTTAGGGTCTGTCCCTAAAAACTCAAGATATTCATTGAGTGCCACAATTTCAGGTGTTTCAATTTCGGCATAAGCTTGCTTTAAGGCTTTAGCAATTTCGGCAGGTACAAAGGCATCATTAGCCTCATTTAACAACTGCTCTTTATCTTCTTCAGATAAAGACTCCATCAAAGACTCAATCTCTGCACTGGCTTCTGCAAGTTCACGCTCTTTGGCTTTTAATGCGTCCAATTCCTCAGACAATAAGCGCTGCTGTACAAGATCAAATGGCAATACATAGCCTACCCAACCTTCTTGTACTTCATGCTCTTTACCATCTTTCTTTTTAATCACGATATTTGGATTAACAATTTTGCCAGCATCCAAACCTTCAGATTGAATAATCTCCAAATCACCTGCAATACCTTGCCATTGGTCATCTAAAGCTTGGTAAGCCTGATATTTATCCACCAGTGGAATATCAGCTAAACGCTTAAAGATATCCTTACTTAAAACATCCTCTTGCTGGGCAATATTCAAGCTTTGCATTTTTCCAATGAGTTCGCCTTTTAAGTAATCCTTAAAATCAGCAAATGCGGTATTAAACTGAGTTACAAAGCCCTTCACATCTTGATGGCTGTGAATCGCTTGGCTAATTTCTGTCGTCGCCAAATTCACATAAGGCGTATCGCTGTCGGTAAATAAGTCTTGGCGTAACTGTGGGAATGCCTTCCAATATGCAGCATGTGCATCAATTTCTTTTTTCGGAATACCACCAAACATCGTGGCATAGATATCCCATGTTTCAGCCGTTGCTGAAGAGTCCACATAACGAGGAATATTTAGGTTATAACCTTGATCATGAATTTCTTTTTGTGTCACCACACGTGAGAACTGCTCAACATTTTTACGCTCAATCACAGCATCGACAATTTTCTTAATATTCGATGCTTGAAGATGGTTGTTTTTACCGAGCTTCACAAAGCCTTTAGATGCATCAACAATCAACACGTCTGTAGTTGGACGTTGTTGTTTTAAAATAATAATGACCGTTGGAATACCTGTACCAAAGAAAATATTGGCAGGTAAACCAATAATCGCATCAATATGGTTCTTCTTAATCAAATTAGTACGGATACGCTCTTCTTCACCGCCACGGAACAACACGCCATGTGGCAACACAATGGCCATAATACCATTTGGTTTTAAATGGTATAAATCATGTAATAAGAATGCGTAATCTGCCTTAGTTTTAGGGGCTAAACCAAATTCTTTATATCGAGGATCTGCATCTTTATTTGCAGGATCCCAGGCTTGTGAATATGGTGGATTTGATACCACTGCATCTACATAAAGTGGTTCGTAAGTATTGATAGGATCATTGTCTTCAAAAAATGGCCAGTCATCTTCTAAAGTATCGGCATTTCTCGCCACAATATTGGCAGGCAAGATTCCGCGCATGACTAAGTTCATACGGGTTAAGTTATAGGTGTTTTCCTTTAACTCTTGTGCGTAGTATTTGATTTTATTGGCATCATTCACATGCTTCGCCACAGAACTACCAATATTAATCAGTAATGACCCCGAACCACTTGTTGGATCGTAAATTTTGATTTCAGGTTGATCTTTTAAATGCTGTGCAATAATTTCAGACATGAGAACTGAAACTTCATGCGGTGTATAGAACTCACCTGCTTTTTTACCTGCATTCGCAGCAAAAGAGCCAATTAAGTATTCATAAATGAAGCCAAGCACGTCATAGTCTTGCTTGTTGTTCATTGGAATCACTTTAATCAGTTGCAACAAATCACTGATCGCTTTGGTCTGGCTATTTGAGTTATCGCCAAGCTTGCTCAGACCTGTCTCTAATGTCTTAAAAATGCCATCAAACACTTTTTTGTGAGAGCTATGAATGTGACGTGAGAAAGCGGATAGAGCATCACGGACATCAGCAACGGTAAAGTCTAAGCCTTTATTGAGCCATGTTGAGAACAGGTCATCATAAGCAATGAAATAACCGATACCATTTTTAATAAATTCTACGGTTTCAGCATCTTCTTCTGTCAGTGCTTCAATATCTGATTGTGCAAAATCATTGGCTTCTAAAAAGCTTTGTTCTTTATCAGACAAGAATTTGTAGAACATGAACCCTAAGATATAGTCTTTGTATTCATTTGCCTCAATCTTTGAGCGCATTTTATTGGCTGATTCCCAGATTTTGGAAGCGAGTTGTTGCTTGTTCATAGGGTTGTCTACAGTTCTTAAATAAGGTTAAAGCCTTTAATGACCAGAAGGCTTATGATGCCTGTATTCTCGTTGATTTGGGGGGTATTCTCAATAAGAACCGTCAAATAAGAAATATTTAAAATTTTAAAGTGTTTTATCTTTCATCAAATTTAATATAATATTTTCATGCATTTAACTTAAATGATAATCACCATATGGCAACTTTAGAAAAAAACTTAGAAATAGCAAATTTAGTATGTAAATTTGGGGATCACAATTTATTAGACTTATATAAAGAAGTTGTGGAGCCTTCATTTTTCAAAAACAAAAATCGAAAAGCTGGCAAAAGTAATTTCTATTTTGATGAAGTTTCATTGGTAAATCTAGGAGATGATATCCTAGGAGAAAAGGATACGCTTGCTTTAGTTGGCCGATTTGTTAAACAGACCAAACTTGAACGTGAACAGTATCGTGATGCAGATGGAAAACTAGTAAAAGATAAGAAAAAACTTGATTCGGCACCTTCTGCGATTTTTGCTTTAATTTTAAACAACCATAGATTACTTTATGCTGCTGAAACGAAATATGCTCCAACTCCAGAAAATTTTAGAAGTACATTGTCATATTTTTTAAGAAATGAACAAATTAATTATAAAGATAGTTTACCGAAAGAAGAAAGAAATCCCTTTTTAAAAGAATTCCCAATTGTTGAGCTGACACTGACTCCGCTGACCAACCAAAAAACTTTAAATGAGAATATATACTTATTCAATAAGTTGAAAAAAGTTACATTTATTCTCAATGATCGTAATTCTGAAATTGATGGAGAGGATATGTTCCGTCAAATGCAAGAAACTTCAGATGAAGCCGGAGGTCAAGGAAAATTTGAAATTACTAATAACAAAGGTTTAAACCAAAAAGTTATTGCGAAAGAAGCTAATAAAGCAACTATACAAGGCAACCAAAATATTATACTTCTTGGTACTGACGCCACTGGAAAAAAATTAAAAATTGACAATGAAGATGTTAAAATTCAAACAACTATTGATGTCGTTCAAAATAATATTTTTGCTACCGTTGTACATATGTTTTCAGCCTTTACAAAACTTATTCAGTCCAAAGAAATTAAAGTCAAACAAACAGATGCGGAAACCCAAGAAATTCTAAATACTATTGATACAAATAAGGTTATGACAATCCATCAGAATGAGACCGAATGATGAACGGATTATTGGAAGAAAAAAATATTCGTGAGATCTATAAAAAATCCAAAGCTATACCTTTGTCAAATTTTAATAAGTTTTTCCCAATCCTACTCGGCCTATTCTTTTTCTTCATCCTTATAATTAATGATGTAAGCATTGAAACAAGTTACACTAAAATTAACGAGTTGGTTTCTTTCTTGTTTTCATCATTATTTGCAACATTAGGTTTTTTAGTAGCTGGATATACAATATTTTGTACAATAACTCCCTTAGATTTACAAAAAAAAATGATTGAATACACTGATAACAAATCTAAGCTAATTTTTTTTAAGAAAGTTCATTTTACATTTATTAGAGTATTCATTTATTTTATAATATTCAGCTTCTTATTGTTTATTATATATTTTCTTAAAGACCTAAATTTAAGTTTAGGAAGCGATACTTTTAAAATAGATACCCTAAGGGACATCTATAAATACACTAACTATTTAGTTCTTACATTCTTAGTAGCTGGTACTACTTTTCTATTTTGCGAACTTAGCTCATTTATTTTCAATATTTATAATTCAGTTGCTACAACTTTGCACTGGTTGATAAATATTAAATCTGATTCCAATAAAGACCATTAAATATATCCTGATAGGAGTAAGGGGTTACACCTTATGATTATCGACTATGCATATTAACTTCAATCAATTGATCCCCAAAACCACATCAAGTAATTATTTTCTTTTCCCTGTGCATAAGCCCACTCCGCCACTTTATGCGACCGCTCCTTATCTGTCAGAAAACCAAGCACTGAGATCCGATCAACAATGATCAGATCCTGTTCTTCATTCCGTTCCTGCCATTTATGCAAAAACTCATCTGACGCAAGCAAATTACTCTTCTTAGAATTACAGCTTGAATCAGCCAACACAAAGTTATGCCCTGTATCTGATGGATACATTGACCATGGAATAAAATGATCGACGGCATAACGACCTTTCCGCATCGATTTATTGCAGTAGAAACATTTGCAATCTTGTAACTCAACTAAGATATTTGCCACTGCATTTAATTGGTTACGACTTGGCTCAAACATGAATTGTTCAAGGTTAGGTAACTGATTCAAAATCGGTGCATTACTACTGTTCTTACGGATGTAGTCTATCTTTCCATATCAACGTTTAACGATGCTTGTGCAAACTCATCCGCATGTTGATTGTAATAATCTATTGTTTTCATTCTTAGTACTTAGGCTAAAACTAATCTTAGTCTACAAAAAAATAAAAAAATAAGGGAGCAAAGCATCCCTTATTCTCGACTCGCCAACTTATTTTCAATCCACTGATGGATCTCATAAGCTGACCAACCGATACGGTTTTGCGTAATTTTAACTTTCTTTGGAAAAGTCGGATCGTAATACGGTGAGTTTTCATCCATCATTTCATAGATAGTAGAACGTGCAACACCTACAATTTCTACAACCTGCTTAATACTGATGAGTTGATTCATTTGAAAAGTTTGACCAACAAACGCATTCATGAGTTTACTCCTAATCATTCATGCGAGCGGTTATTCGCTCAAATGATATGCAGCTCCGTAAAAATTTAATCTCCTTAAACCTAAACAATCATTCAATTCAAAGTTTGAACAGAACGCTGTAACTCCTTCTGTAAATTCAAGCTTGTGGTTTTCTTTTGTTGAGCATCATCGCTGCCTCCTTCAGATGGATAAAACTCTTCAATAACCTCTAATCCATCACCTGAATCCATTTCAAAAACTGCGTTAGCATAGCCCTGCCTCGCCTTATGATCTAAAGCTTCCTGATTAAAACCACTAGATTTACTCTGTTGATCAATTTCTTTAGCAGTCTGTATTGCTGACTTTAAATCAACGCCCTCACGTAAAGTTAAATCTACGTAATACACAGGCTGGCGGTAACTTTGGGTTGTAGATTTACCCCGAAGGGTGAGTTGCAGCGGTAAACATGAAAGTAATCCATTCGATGCTGCATGGTAGTAGCTCAGACGTGCAGCCAAGGTCCTTATACTGTTAAAACCAGTGGTTCTAAATATAAAAGTACCAAGCTCATCCGACTCATCTAAATTGACATGTAGTCGACCGTAAGGCTTGCAGTGTCCACCTTGAGCCATTGAACATAAATCAGGGGATGGACAAAGATGCTGCTCTACACCTTGACTAGTCAAGCGCTGGCAGGTTTCACCATTACCCACACAAACGGGTCGTCCTGTTTGACGATCAAATAAGCTGTACTCTGCACGCAGATTCAGCTCAGGATCATTGAAGATCATCCGTACAGGTATTGAGCGGAGTTTTTGATTGGATGCTTTAGCCCGCAGCTGTTCATCTAACGGATGTTTGATCCAACCACTATCTTTACTTTGGATTTGACTGGTAATGGTGAATTGGTCATCCTTTTCAGGCAGACGCTTGCCATTCTTTTCCACCATTCGGCCAATGCTGATTCGCCCTAAAATAGGCGGTGTGATTGCTAAGCCTTTAATCATGATATTCCTCTTTTTAACAATGAAATCGGCATAAAAAATCCCATGCTGTTTGGCATGGGATCGTTATGTCCTTAAATTGATTTGCTTGCGAATAGCAAAAGATTGATTTCATCTCATTCACCATCTGGATAAATATTGAAGCGTCTTGTGCCAGATTTACTTTGCGGAAATTGGTTCAGATATTCAGGGTGCTTTTTAAGTAGTGCTTTGCTATCTAAGCTAATCGAGTCTTTGGCCTTTTTCCACGTGACTGAACCTGCTTTGAAGGTTGCGCGCTCAGCCTCCTGCATCTTGGCCTGCAGCTGGTGCTTCAGTAGATCGAATTGCTCTTGGTGCTTTTCAATTTGATTGCGTGCTTGAATCAGCTGCTCAAACTGTTGGTTGGCTTGATCATCTAACGAGAGATCGGTCGTACTTAGCGGTACATGCTCTGGATACAGTAATTGCAAAGCTTTAGCGGCCGATTCACTAGCATCTGCATCAGGCGGTGTATCCTTTTCCACGCACTCCCAGAAGTAACGCTCAGCATTCACGATATGCTGAATCACCGATTCTGAACGGGTCACTTTAAATATGCGGGTTTCATGTCCGCAGATCAGCACACAGATATGTGCTGCCTTCTTCCCCGTCACAGCCAGTTGATGCTGGACCTGACACAGTACATATAGAGGCACACCATCCCGCCAAAGCTTAGCACCATATTCCCCTGCGGTTTTACATTCTAGAACCTGCACATCTGCGTCACCCACTACAGAGTAATCTAAGTTTGCTAACATGAAATGCTTGTCTGGATCAGGATGCTGCAGCACAGCATTGACGCGGCGGACTTTATAGTTGGTATGCATGCTGTAATACTCAGCCACTAAGGGCTCTAAACGCTTGCCCCAATACAGCGGAGCATGGCCTTCGCTTTCATCTTCAATCGATTGCTTGATCCTTCCAGTCTTGATCATCCACAATTCCAGCATCGACATATAAGGGTTGAGCCCACAGGCTGCTGCGCAGTCACTGCTGCCGATGCCTTGCCTTCGCACTTCCAGCCATTCGGCCTGAGTCATATTTTTAGTCGCCATAAAACGTTTTGCGGTAAAATTTTTAGGAGCACGGAATACTTTAGGCTGTGCAGATGCTGCAGGTAGATTTGATAAACGATTCATTGTTAATTCCTCTAATTTAAATTTTGGGCATAAAAAAGCCGTGCCTAAAGACACGGCTTTAAGAGCTTGGTATTTGATTCATAAGTGAAGAAAAATATTTGGCCTTGTTCTGTAATATTTAGGTTAATTTATAAAAAGGAGAACTATTGATCTTAAGCAAGCATTCGCAGCGCCTGTTCGAGCCCACGCTGCTTCAACCCAGCACCTGCGCCAAACCATGCTGAATCGAGTCGGTGATCTTGACTCATAGCCCGGCGTTCATGATCGGCAAATTCTGTAATACTGCATAGCAAACCATAAGCGGTATCTTTAGCTGAACTCAGTTCTGCCCCACGGCCATGACCATTAAACATGGTCATGACTTTCGACATGGCACGTCCATTCGGCTCAGTCTTGTTTTCAGCTTTAGGGGCTGAATTAGCTTGGGTAGCGACATTGCGGTAAAACTGAATAATACCTTCGTCCTGCTCATTCGGACTCAAGCTACTATTGTTAAACACGGCATCAAAATAAGCTGCTGCCTCACTTTGAGTGACTTTACGCTGGCTGAGCTGTTTCATTTCATACATATGTTCATCCCATGCCCGGACAGAAATTCCCAACTGCTGTTTAATCTTTTGGGCATCAAAACGAGTGCTGTGCGGGACTTTGACCACACCTGCACTGCTGTTCTGTCCTTTTAACGCAATCGCTAAGGTGTTATTGCACACCACACGGATTGAAGTGAACTGTGCAGTTGTCGCTAGTGTTCCATCACAGCCCGTAGCCAATAAGATATAGCCATTACTGACATCTTTACCTTTGAGTGCTGCTGTCTGCCCGGTTTTAGCCAAAGCCCAGAATTTTTTTCCGCCTTTGAGTACCCCAGCTGTTTCTAGCTCAAAACCTGATTGTTCAGTGAGATCTCGGTAGAACTCTAACACCTCTGCAGGCTGGACTTCCTGATAACGCTGACTGACCACGGATAATGGTGCATGGGTATCCGAGCGGTAAAGTACACGCTGTTCCTCGAAAGGCATGATGATGCTTTGCCCGCGTTCGTTTTGCGCCATGTAGCTGACATTGGATGATTCAATACGCCAATCCATGCCTGCCTGTTTCGCCCAGACTTCAATCGGCTGATTTTGCGACAGTTGATTGCCAAGACCGTGCCAAGGGGTTTCGCCGACATAAGCCATTTTTTCAATTAAATGTGCCATATACTTATTTCCTTTTAATTTTTACTGACTATTCAAATTAGGGGGATTAAAAACAACTACCGTCTAAATTCCATCAAATCTAGTTAAAGTAGTGTCCGCACTCCAAACAATGGTGATGTACTTGCGGCTGAGATTCATCTTTCATCAGGGTTTCGGAATGCTGCTCGTGGATGTGTTTCAAGATGCAGGCTGCACAGCCAACTGCCCCACCGATTAAAGCCCCAAATACATAAATCATCGTACGCTGCCCCTTAATCAGTCGAGCGCTAGATGCACCCATCGCGGCATAATTCACAACGTTCTGAATCAGATTTTGAATAGGCGGCTTTAAAGATCTTGGCTGCTGAAATTCAATGGATGTAGAAAGTTGAAGGCCGACCCTTTCAATTTGGTCACCGCCACATGCAGGACAAATAATTAAATTCATCTTTATTTCCTTAAAGTTTAGACATAAAAAAAGCCGAGTCCTTCATGGACTCGGCTTTTTGATTCGTTGATTTTACTGTCTTAACAAATGAGCTCGCTAGTTAAAGCTATAACTTACCGTTCCTTCAGTGGTTTCAATATCCACCTGTACCACATTGGCAAAGCTGCATTTAGTGATTCTTAATCTAGCAAGTTGCCCCATCTGAAAATGCAATGGAAAGTTAAATCTTCGATCATGACCGATAAAGCCGCACTGTCCGTTATTGACTATGACATTCGTCACCTCTATCGGTTCAGCTGTATTAGAACGAATGGAAATCACTGGAGTACTCCACGAGTACAAACCCGCTTCATTTAACTCTACTGAAAACATATCAGGATCAAGACTTGAACTGCAGCCTTGTAAAGTCAGTACAGATATACATGCCAATACAGCAAAGCTCAGATTTTTAAATAAGTTGTTCATTATAAATTTTTCCTAAATCGTGTATTCAAATGTAGATATATACTTTCCCGTCAATTGGCATTGAGAAGAGAAAGCCATTACATCTGGGTAATATGTATTTGAAATTTCTTTATTTTTAAAAAGCACTAAAATACAAATTTTTCATTTTCACCCATGACCCAAATACTGAAGCTCATCAGGTTCTTTAGGAATTTCTGGCTTAACGTATTTTTGTAATAATGATTCTGGAGATAAATAGTTTTCTAGGCCAAACTTAAATTTCCATATCGGTGATGTCAGCACGTCTTTAAAAGGTATTGTGTCAATTTCCTCAACAGCATCATTGTTTTTCCAGAATACATTGACCGCACTTTTTTGCTTAAATGTATTCGGCTTAATGATTGGGGAGAGATACAATCTAGAGGTATAGTTCTGCTGATCAGGATTGCCATAACGTACTAAATAAAAAAATATCCCATCCAAATTCAAGGTGTTATTTTTGGGTGTAAATACATAGCCGATGTTAAGTTGTCCAAAGTTTTCTGCGAGAGTCTTTGCTAAATCAGGCGGAACCTTGATGATTAGTTCTGATTTAACCACAGAGGAAACATATCGGCTTTTCTGTTTAAAGTTAATTGTCATTAACTCTTTATCAGCATTATATTGGTAAGCGCTTTCGCTTCCGATTGAAGTAATATCAGGAGCAATATAATTCAACACTCTTTCCAATAATTCAACATCATAGTCGATTACATTATTTAGGGAATTTTGCTGAGCTTGCTTAACTCGTTCCTCATAATGCTGTGTTTTTTCAAATTCCTGTTTGGGTTTAACCTTTGGTACTTGTAAGGCACGTATATAGTTTATGGCGAGATTGTTAGCATATTTGAAATATTCATCATTACTCAAATCGACTAACATATTGTTGTCTAAGTTATGCCCCGGCATTCCAATAACAAGAAGCTGACTCTTATCTAAATGTAATTGTTTCTTGATAAATTCATGATTGTCGGGGAAGAATCAATCATTCTCAAGCTTGCTCGGTTCTTTGTAATGGAGCACATTCATTTTTTCAGGGTAAAAGTAAATCAAATTACTTCGCAGTACATCACTGTCTATTTTCTCCCAACTTTGATCAGGACTGATTTCCGCTTTCGGTACAATCACGACTGATGTTTCAGTAACACTCTGCAAAGCTTCTTTGCTTTCTGTTGTTTGCTCTTCTACAGCAGGATCACTTTCAGGCTGATCTTTACTAGAGCAGGCGCCCAGTCCCATCAATAAAATACATAAAGACAGATACTTTAATTTTGTTGTCATCGTGCATCATTCTCTTTCTTTGTCCATAAGTGCCTCTCAGCAATCGCAAAGCTGGACTTATAGCGGTTTGATGTTCTTCTTGGAGTTCTGCCTTTTCTTCTGATGTAACTGTTGCGTAGAATGAGTTGATCTACAAATCAGCGATAAAATAATTCAGATGTGCAGGCCAATAAAGGAACAAGCGCCTTTACTGAGCGTCCCCCAATTGCTAAATTTTTAAAATGCGGTTCTATCTTGCGAAGACAACGCCACAGAGAGTACTGGGGTAAAAAAGAGAATGAGAATTTAATAATGTAGTACGCATGGCGGACTCCTTTGGGTATAAAGAAGTTTCACCACATTACTGTCAAATAATGGTGGCGAAACGAAAGAGGGTTGACAGACTGATACCCAAAAAGATCAGCACATCCGAAGATGTCCCCCTCCCGTTCCGCCGCAGAGGGGGCACGTAGGGATGCCCACAAAAAAGAGAGACTTTTTCGTGTGCTTTGGGTAAACGGTCTGTCAAAACCGACTGACCATATGGGCCAGCAGGTCAAGGATAATTGGCAGGATTTAAAGTGTCAACGTTGTATTTTTACTAGAATAATCAATTGAGTGTTTTCGCTATACTTCTGATTCAGAATGACTATTGAATAATCAATATCATCTAAACTTCAACTGAGGCTTCAATCTCAACATGAATTAGACAACATACTCAATTATAATGGTGTTTAGCTTTATTAAAGGAATCTGTATATGCAGAGTTTGACGTGTATTGGAGGTCCACTGTATGGGCTCGAATATTCACACTCGCAGGATTCATTTAGATACATTGATAAGCAAACAGGCAAAGAAACCCTTTACTGTAAGCTAATCTTAGACTTTACCCCACCTCAAGCATTCTTCATTGCAGAATCAATGTCTCCGGATTTTGCTTATGCGCTGGCATTACAACTGATGGGGCAAAAATCTCATTCATAGCTTTGTGTTTTATCTCAATTTGTGATCATGCTACGTTCACTGATCTTGTGACTAATCCTACATACTTCCCACCCGATCACCGGTTAACTTAATCAGCTAAGGAAAACTGGCATTCCATTACGTTAAATTAGGAATTATGGGAATAAATAGTGGTACATAAGCCTAAGTTCAATACTGTACGTATCGAAAGTCCCATCTATCCACTAGATTGAATACAGAGATCTATCTATTTTCATTGACTTGGATGAGCCCCAATCACCGTTTCTTGCCATTGAAGATTTTAAAACCACGTGTTGTGATACATATCTTATTCATCTGCTCATTTACGCTCGTCAGCGTATCAGGTAAGTCACTAAGATCATCCAATGGATTTTTAGGCTCAGGAAAGTTCAAAAGCCCATCTGGGTTATATCCAAAGGGATTACCCTGTGGTTTCTGTACTTCTTCATCTGGAATGTCAAATAAAATACCCATACCGTACGTAACATCTTGCCACAGTCTTAGAAGATCAATTGAATAGTCAATATCATCAGAATACAAGACTGTTTGAAAGGTGAGGTAGAATCTAATCACGTAACAGTTTCGAGTTGTGTCGCGAATTAAGTGATAATAACTAAATATCACTTGTGAGCGAAACCATGGCAGGAATGTTAACTTCTTTTCAAATTCTCTAAATGATTGAATTACCTGATCGACTGATAGCAACAGTTCAGTACCTGCTGGATAACTCAGATAAAATTTTAAATCAGGCGCATCTACGCTCAATTTGCTGACTTCACAATAAAGGTCACGTAAATGATTAACTCTCTTCTCGTATTGCTCATTAGTTTGATTTAAAGTCTCATGGAAACCAGTAGTTACAAATAACAGTTTCAATTTACTTAAAATATACTCAGCTAGCCATTTCGCAGTATGTTTGGCTGTTGGATTAAAATAATGCTGACGCGAATCGATTTGCTGTAAGACGGTAAAATAGGCGTTTCTGAATTGTGTCACCCAGAAACTGCAATCTGAATCTCGATGATGAAACATCAGCTCATTCCACTCTCGAAAGTACTCTAGTAATACTTGAGCCGTTTGTTCAATGATTTTCTGAATATGTTCATCATGAGTCATGGGCGGGATGGGTGAACCAAATCGCACTTGAGTAAAGAAGTTGTGTATATCTTGCTCTAAACGTGGTGCAGTCTGGTGTTCAATGTAGGTAATGTCCATGGAGAGTCCTATAAAGTGATATTTTTCATAGAACTGTCCACTCCATATTTTTTTACAGTTAAATGACGATTGGCTCATCCAATAAATCATCTACATCTTGTTCAGACCAAATTCCTACTTCTGCTGATATTGGATGATTGATCTTGTACTTACGACCATGCTCGCGGTAAATTCCTTTAAAGAAAGTTCTTTTATTCGATGGCTTAATCAACATCCTCTGCATGAACTTTTCAGGCTGAGTGAGATAACGGGCAACATTCAAAGCATTCCGCTCTTCTAAAGACTGATAACGATGAATCATGCCTATCCCTAATAAGCCTCGATCAGCGTATTGTTTTTTCTTTTCAGGGGTATTGTTATTTAGTCCGTAACCTAAGCCTTGAGTGATCTTTTGCCACTTTTGAATCACTTCATCAGCCAAGTACCAATCCTTACAACGCTCAGAACCGTTGTAGATCAGCATTAAATGTGCATGGTAGCCTTTTGTAACACCCTGCTCTAATGCCAGCCCATAACCCAAAAGATGCTTAAAACAGCCATTCTTATCTTTCAATAAATTACGCACTGACTCAATATGGTTATAGAAATCCTGCACCGTAATATTTGACATAGATACTTTTAAATATCCCAAATCAACACGCACAATCAAGACTTTATAATGATCTTTAAGAATCCTCTGCACATAAGCTAGAAAACTCTTTTGGTTATCAGTTTCCTGCCCTTCAAACATTCGAATTTCATCTAGGTATAGAGACCTATGACGTCTCAACTGATTTCGAAGATTAGATACTTCTCTATATCGTAACTGTGTCAGATATTCGTTAATCCCTAAATCACCTCGACTAGCGTCAACTAAGCGCACCATTTCTTTAAACGCGCCAATCAAAGTACAGTATTCAATATCCGCCTGGTCAAAAACCTTAAATGCAGGAATCAATTTGCACAGGTGATAAATGAACGATGTATCACATAGCTCAATATTCAATAAGTAATCAACAAAGTTAGTCACTGCATTCATTACAGCTGCTTGATGAGAGAGATCGTATTGCAACATCTGAAGATTCCTTAGTTATTTTTGATGCATAACTAAGGAGTTACAGTTATTTATTATGTATGTGTGATCTACACTGTTGATATCTATGATCTGTATAAGTAAATAAATTTATAATTAGTTTATTAATTAATAATATTATTTACCGACTTGGTCTACAAACCAACTGGAACAAAACTAATCTGTATATAAGGTAGTGTACTTTTCGCTCTCACAAAATTCTTGCAATTTTACTCAAATATCTATTTACGAGAGTTAAGGCAGAAATTAGCTTTTATTTTTTTAGGATTGAACAGTCCATACAGCTTCTGATCCGCTAAGCTTAGGTCCAACTCTTTGCTTTTAAGTGCATACTCAACAGGATCAACTGAAATTCGCTCTAACTCAAGTATATGAAAAGCATCTTGTTCAGTATTTTGCTTTAACTCTTCAGCACCATATCGACAAAAATAAACTCGGTCACAAAGGCTTGCTTTTTGTAATGGTAATCCCACAAGATCAAAATATACTTTTGAACTTACTAACTTGCACACATCTTTGATGATAAGCATCATTTCGCTACGTAATAGGGTTTGGCTTATGGCATATAAGATTTTTGCTCTTGATTCTTCAACTAGCTGCTTCAGTGGAATTTGTATAACCTGAGTGTTTTCTTCACAGGAAGTTAGCTGAGATTTAACTTCAGGTAATGTAATTTTAGTTAAATTCCTATCAAACCAATCTAGTAATGATCTTGGCATTGGTGAATTCCCCCACACTTGTGCTTGATCTAAATTTGAAATTTTTATCTGAAGTAAATAGTTAAGTAAGAAATCAATTCTAGTAACATTCGATTGATCAGTGTTCAATGATGATTTCCCCATGCGGAAGCTGGGTAAAATAAGTTGTATATACTGACCAAAATTCTTTTCGAATTTACTCACAAAATTAAACTCTTCTCGAATCTCATAGCTCAGTTTGCTTTGAATAATTTGATAATTAGTTTCATCGGATACTTTGGCAAGCTCTTTCACAACACTATCGCAAGGGTGTGATGCTTTGTTTGCTTGATCAAATGCAGCCAGATACTGTATAAAATTAAAAGCTTGCTCTACGACAGATGTATATTCATTGGGTAATTTCAAAAAGTAATAATGTCCAAATATCCTCTTTTTACTCCAAATGGAGGCTGAGAGATTTAAGCAATACACCGGAGCAACAGAATTAAGTAAATTATTATTCAATGTTCCATCTAGTTTGGAGCGAAGAATCCCCATGTCAAATAAATCAGCAATTGCTCTTTGCAATGCATTACGGCTCATTCCAGTCCATTTAGATAATTCATAAGTTCCGACATCAAAAATGATCCCATTAGAATCACTAGACAGCACCATGTTCACTAAAACAAGCCACTGCTTATAATTGAGTTCCAACAACTCATTAGCATTTTTTTGCTTATGGCTAATTTTGACATCAAACATTAAACCAAATAAAACTTCCAAAAAATCATGTCGTGGATGACTAGCTACAAGCTCAGAAGCAGTTTTTTTTAACCTCATTTTTTTTATACTTTGTTTACCCAATTTTTTCTCTTTTAACTCTAATGCAGATTGATCACTATCTTTTGCTTTATCTAAAGCAACAATCAACTGGTCAGATGGTTTTCCCCCCCATTGATAACCTACTTGTCTCGGTAGAAGTACTTTATTCAGTTTTATAACTTTTTCTTCTGCCCGTTCGCATAACCCTTTTTCAACCAATACATCCAATGTTTTTTTTAATGTTAACCAATTCACTTTCACGTCTTCAGCCAAAGCCTTCAGATCCGATATTAAAATTTTACGACCTCCATAACAGACCAATAATCTTAGATAAATTATCCGATCTATTGGAGATAAAGTAGTTTCCATCTGCCTTAGCATAAGTATTGAAATTGATCTTAGTTCCCCCTGTCTATTTAGCTTATTCTTGGATTTTTTCATAAAAACAACTATTAAAAATTAAATAACAATTAGTTTAATTTAATATATAATGTTTATTAACATAATTAATTAAATATCGTTTTAATCATTTACTTAATGATTAAAAATCGATTTATCGGATATAAAAATGGAGCCAATATGGGCCGTCCTCAAATTTATTTAAAAGATTGGTGTTTAGAAGATAGTCTACTTAAAGCAGAATTCTTGAAAAACGAATCGGAAAATCCGATAGGTCTAGTTATCAAAGATCCCCAGCAAGGCTACATTCCAAATTTCAATAACTACCCTCAATTTAAGACAGGAATTTTTAATCTTGGGATGCTGAGGAATGGCACACAAGTTCGAATCACGCAAAGCTGCTATGAAAAATTAAAAGCTAAATTCCGCACTTTTAAGAAAAAAGACAAAGACAAAGACAAAGTTAAGAAGCAATATTATCTAGACCGTAAAACTGCGAATTTTTTATCTAAATTTAAAGAAAAAAACCACTTTGATCGTGAAGAGATTGTCATTGAATATCTAGTCAGCAATAAACAGAACCAAGAACTACAAAATGAACACTTTAAAAAAATAGACCAATCAACTATTCGTGTTCAAAACTTAAAAAATGAATTGGAAAATAATAAAAACTTATGTGCACAAGCCCTAAAAGATACACAAAATTTACGTATTCGCATTGATGCATTAGACGACCTCTTAGCCAGAGCATATATTTTAAATGACTTCTTTAAAGAGACTTTACAAAAGAACGGAGTTAATTTTAACCGACCTATAATTGATGATGAGACTGTTGAAAAGTATAAATTTGAAATAAGAAATAATTTAAGAACCTACTTAGATTGAAAAGTAGTAGAAACTAGCGCTTTTATATATTCTTGTTAGTTACATTCTTATTTTAATGGGCACTAAATTACACTTAGCTGTATTAGCTCAAACCTAATCTGACAGTTACCCGTTTTTTATTGTGTCTGTCAGGTTAAATTTGATCTAGATTTTTCTCCTTGTGATTTATTTTAACCAAGCACTCACTTTTGTCCCATACCACTCCATAATCTTTACACGCTCATCCCAATACTGTGCTCGGTTATATGCAGAACGAATACGGTTCTGTGGCACATGCGCAAGCTGACGCTCAATTGCATCTGAATTAAACAAATTTGACTCATTCAGTACTGTACTAAATAGCGATCTAAAACCATGGGTTGTCATTCGACCTGTATAACCAGAACGCTTAATTACAGCTAAAATTGTTTCACTACGCATAGGTTCTTTATTGTTTAAACGATGTGGGAATAATAGATCTTGGTTGTGAGTCAAACGTAGTGCCTGAAGCTCATCAATCATCATATCTGTTAAGGGTACACGATGGGGTAAACCATTCTTCATACGCTCAGCAGGGATATCCCACTTACGTTCTTCAAGATCAAATTCTTCCCAACGTGCTTGCAACAACTCACTTACTCGAACGCCAGTCAACATAACCAGAATGATTGCATGGTGAGTCTGAGCATCTGCTGGATAGGCTTTAATCCTTCTAAGAAATTCAGGCATTTCACTTTCAGGTAATGACGCTAAATTCTTCACTTTTTTATTCTTAAGCGCATAAACCAAATCACTGGCTGGATTGTCATATCGGTAGCCGTGGGCTATGGCATATTTCATCACCATACCGCATCGAGATAGCGTGCGTTTAGCTACTTCAGTAGAACCTCTAGCTTCAATTTTTTTAATAACCTGCAAGATCTCAGGTGCCTGAATCTGATTGATTCGTTTATTTGCAAGTGTACCGTAAAGCTCGTCCAAAGAAGCTCGTACATTACTAATATGTTTAGATGACCAAGTCTCTCTTTGGTTATCAAACCAATCTTCTGCCACCTCTTTAAAAAATGGCTTGATGTCTTCGTATAAGACTGACTTGGAATGCTTGTATTTCAGCTCAAGGGCAAGCTCTCTTGCTTTCTTTAAGCTCATATCAGGATATGGACCCAGTGACTCTGACTTGCGCTTACCATGAACGGTATAGCGCACATTCCAATATTTTTGCCCTGCTGGTGTAACCAATAGAGATAAGCCATTTTCATCAGAAAGACGATAACGCTTATCTTGGGTCTGTGCTTTTCTGCATTCCGTATCTGTGAGTTTCATCTGTATATACCCTTTATCAAGACTAAAAATAATTGGGTAAATTTTCCCAATAATTACCCACAAAAGGCAAAAATTGGGTCACACAGCTTAGGATAGGATCGGACAATATAACCAATAAAAAAGCCCTTAAACATTGAATTTAAGGGCTTTTTCACATTCAGTCGAACATCTCTGAATTGAATTTTGGTGGAGATGGCGGGAGTTGAACCCGCGTCCGCCAGCACTACGCTCGAGAATACTACATGCTTAGATATCGTCTATTGATTTAGCTCTTTGTGACCCGACGAACAGGGTACAAATCGCGATCCTTTAAGATTTAGTATAAGACCCCAAGGCTTGATCTTATACGGACTTGTGTGCGTTCGCTTCAGTCGGGACCCCTAACCACAAGTATTCAGGGATGCGGACAAGCTGCCCTTAGGCAGCTAGAGCGTAAGTTTCGTCGTTTGCGACTAAAATATGCAAATTTGATTTACGAGAGAAAATGCGCTCTCGACATGCATCTATGAGTTTCATCACCAGCGTCGAAGCCAGAAACATCCCCAAAGTAGCGTCATCATAGCATAACTTCAAAAAATTGCGATGCAATTTCGAAACAATTACACATTGATCTGCGCTTAATTACATAATTGCGTTAATATTTTATTTTTCAAGACCGCAAAAGAAAAATATATGAGCTATTTATTGGCACTCGATCAAGGAACGACTTCAAGTCGTGCGATCATTTTTAACGAACATGGACAAGTTCAAGCTACAGCTCAACGGGAAACCCATATTCAAACCCCGCATTCGGGGTGGGTGGAGCAAGATGCTCAAGAAATTTGGAGTACACAAATTGCCGTCGTGCAACAAGCACTCGCTTCTGCTCGTATCCTCGCAAAAGATATTAAAGCCATTGGACTGACCAATCAGCGTGAAACCACTGTGGTTTGGGATAAACGCACAGGTCAACCGCTTGCTCCTGCAATTGTCTGGCAAGACCGCCGTGCCACAGAATGGTGTGGACGACTGACCCAGCAAAACCTTAATGACCTCATTCACAAAAAGACCGGTTTACGTATTGACCCCTATTTTAGTGCTGGGAAATTGGTCTGGTTATTAGAACACACTCAAGGTCTACGTGAACTCGCTGAGCAAGGTCATGCGGCTTTCGGTACGATTGACAGTTGGTTGGTGTGGAACCTGACACAAGGTGCAGAGCATGTGATTGAAGCCAGCAATGCCTCACGAACCATGCTGATGAACTTACAGCAACAAGCTTGGGATGAAGAACTCTTAGAATTATTCGATATTCCCCTGTCGGTCCTTCCTAAAATCATCAGTTCAGATGAATATATTGCGGATACCGCTACAGGTTTACTTGGCGCAAACATTCCCATTACCGGCATTTTAGGTGATCAGCAATCTGCGTTATTTGGACAGTCATGCTTTGACGCAGGAACAGCAAAAAATACCTATGGTACCGGCTGTTTCATGCTCTTTAACACCGGCACTGAAGTTCAATATAGCCACAATAAATTACTCTCAACCCTTGCATGGCAAGCTCAAAGTCAAGCCCATTATGCACTAGAAGGCAGTGTGTTTATGGCTGGCGCAATCGTGCAATGGCTAAGAGACGGTTTAGGGATTATTCAAAAAAGTAGTGATGTTGAGAAACTCGCGTGCCAAGTGGAGCATACCGATGGCGTGGTTTTGGTTCCTGCCTTTACTGGGCTAGGCGCTCCGCATTGGGATAGTGATGCCCGTGCCCTCCTCTGTGGAATGTCACGTGGTACAAATAAATCCCACATAGCTCGTGCCGCCTTAGAGGCCATTGCCTTTCAAGTGTCGGATGTATTGACCGCCATGCAGTCAGACCTGTCTAGTCCACTTAAAGAACTCCGGGTCGATGGAGGTGCCAGTAGCAATGATATGCTGATGCAATTTCAGGCCGATATTTTAAATGTGCCTGTACTGCGTCCTAAACTCTTAGAATCAACATCATGGGGCGCTGCCGCAATGGCCGGACTCAAAGCGGGTGTGTTTTCAAATCTTGATGAAATTGCCGCTTCATGGCAATTAGAACGTGCTTTTGAACCAAAAATGAATGCCGATCAACGTGAATTTCATTTGGCCCAGTGGCAATCTGCACTCAAACGGGCGCGCTCGGACCTTTAATTTTTTTCAATCTACACCGTGCGCAATAAAAATAACCGCTCATTCGAGCGGTTTTTTTATACTTGATAATATTTAATGTGCATGACCACCACCCACACCTGCTTTAGGCCGTGGGCAGAGCCAAATGATGAGTGCAGCGAATATAAAGACACCCGTCAAGACTAAAAACACATGATTGGATGAAAGCGTTAAGGCTTCTTTATCCACCAAACTGGAGATGTAACCCAATGCGGCTTCTGAACTCATTCCATGATTCACCAAGGTATTTTGTACCTCAGTAACATGTAAATTACTGACCATTTCACTGCGTGCAACTTTGGTGTGATCATCCCAAATGGTTACTGCAATCGACGCTCCAATTGCCCCAGCCATGGTTCTTAAGAAGTTCATCAAACCTGCCGCAGATGCCATGTCTTGTGGCAATACCGATGCCAAGGCCATATTGGACAAAGGAATAAAGAAAAATGGCACGGCAAAACCTTGTAATATTTGCGGTAAAGCCAAGGCCATAAAGTCTGCATCCGTAGTCCAAAAGGCGCGCATAAGGGTTACACCGCCCAAGATACTTAAACCAAAACTCGCCAAAGCACGTTGATCGTATTTGGTTGCAAGCTTCGCAACAATTGGCGACATGGTCAAACTACCGACGCCCATCGTTGCAGTGAGATAACCTGCCCATGTTGCGGTATAGCCCAAGTTGATTTGTAACCACTGCGGAATCAGGACAATACTGCCAAAGAAGGCACCAAAACCAAAGGCCAAAGCCAAGACCGAAATGGTAAAACTTCGGTACTTAAACAGCAGTATATTCACCACTGGATGCCGCTCAGTCAGCTCCCAAATCGTGAAAACGATCAGCCCAACAAATGCCGTCAGTGCCAGCACCACAATAAATGGATTATTAAACCAATCTCGTTCATGGCCCAAGTCCAACATCAACTGCAATGCACCGATCCACAACACCAACAGCAACAAACCTCCACGGTCTATTTTCAATTTTTGTGTAGGGGTTTCAGCCGTTTTCAGTAAGCGCATCGCTGCGATTGCACAGCCGATCCCAACTGGAATATTGATAAAGAAAATCCAATGCCAAGATAAATTATCACTGATCGTACCACCCAAAATTGGACCTAAAATAGGGCCAACTACAGTGGTCATTGCCCACATCCCCATGGCTTGGGATTGCTTTTCAGGAGGGAAAATGCGCATTAACAACGTTTGGCTCAGTGGCATAATCGGGCCACCAAATAAGCCTTGCCCAATTCGGCAAAACACCAACATTTCCAAACTGGTCGATAAACCACACAGTATCGAAAATACAGTAAAGCCAAATAGGCTAATCACAAAAACCCGTACAGAACCAAAGCGCCCAGCGAGCCAACCGGTTAATGGCACACAAATCGCTTCTGCCACGGCATAGGAAGTAATGACCCAAGTCCCTTGGGATGCCGATACTGCAAGGCTACCGGTAATATGTGGTACAGATACATTGGCAATGGTCATGTCGAGCACAACCATAAAGTTCGCCAAAGCCAAGACCAAGGCAGCGAGAATCAGACGACCACCTTTCAGGTCAGTCATTTGCATTTGCTGATTCATAGGCAATTACTTCGATTTCAGGTCAATCGTCGCTTCCATAGACAGCCCCACACGTAGTGGGTGTTCTGCCAACTCTTTTGGATCTAAATGAATCCTCACAGGTAAACGCTGTACTACTTTAATCCAGTTGCCCGTGGCATTTTGTGCTGGAATCAAGGCAAATGCTGAGCCTGTGCCACCAGAAAAACCGGTCACTGTGCCATTAAATTTAACTTTGTCACCATACAGATCAGACGTCAGTTCAACTTTTTGACCCGCTTGCACCCCTGCCAATTGACTTTCTTTAAAGTTGGCATCGACATATAACTGAGAGATAGGCACCACCATCATTAATGACGTTCCGGGTGCAATGCGTTGCCCAACTTGAATATTACGACGTGTCACCACACCATCAAAGGGTGCTTTGATTTGTGTACGTTCTAAGTCCAACTGGGCTTGTTGTAGACGTGCTTGTGCAACTAAAACATCTGGGGTTGAATTTTCATTGCTGTCTTGAATTAATGCATCATTCGCCGCTTTATTACTTTGTGCCGCTTTTTGACTAGATTTGGCTTGAGCAAGTCCTGCTTTTGCCACATCAAAACTGGCTTTAGCAGTATTCACAGCACTTTGCGCTGTGCTTAATTCTTCTTTAGAAATCGCACCCGAAGCAGCCAATTGTTGACGACGTTGTAATTCATCTTGTGCTTTATTCAGATCGGCTTGTGCCTTGGCGACTTGTGCGCTTGCACTATGAATTGCATCATCACTGACAAAGATTTGTGAGTTTAAAGAACTACTATTCGCCGCAGTTTGTTTGTATTGGCGTTTTGCTTTAAGTAATTCAGCCTGTGCCTGAGCTAAGGCAATTTCAGCATCACGAGCATCAATGCGGACGAGCACATCGCCTTTTTTTACTTGCTGCGTATCACTCACCAAAACATCTGCCACTTGCCCTGTAACCATCGAGGTAATCGATGCTGTTTCTGCTCCGACATAGGCATTATCGGTACTGACTGAATGATTCAGAAATATTGACCAAATCAAATACATCACCAAAGCAATCACGATCAATACAGCCACTATACCAAGGCCTTTTTTTCTGCGTGCTTTTAATTCCTGATCGGTGGGCTGCTCTGTAGATGGGGTTTCTGGCAGGTTACTAACGGTATCTGTCATAGATTTGTCCTAAATCTAGCAGACTTGGTCATGGCATCATGAGCTTTGCAAAGCATGTCAACTTTGCTGTCAGATAATGGTGTCGTGAGAAAGTCTATCTTCTTCAATTTTCCGGCATTTTAAAGCTAAAAAATCATATCCTGAGAATAGAAAATGTAACTCGTCAGTCTTTTTTTCGTCGGCAACAGGATAAAATCATGCCCTGCTGCCAATACTGGACTTTATTTTTTCATCATTTTGAATGTGTTAACTTAAAAATGGCTTAATAAGCATACGATGCAATCGCTGTTGCAATCGCTTTACCTTCATCATTGACCATGGTCATACGCATGGTGCAGCCCTTACGACCTAAACGTAAGGTTTCAGCTCGTGCAACAAAATACTGTCCACGTCCTGGCGCTAAATAATCCACACGCATATCGACGGTCGCTAAGCGAGATACCTTTTTACTCGTTTCTGCTAGATCTTCAGCTGTGGCCTTTTTATACAATTCTGCCATTGCAGAGATACCACCGATACTGTCGAGTAAGGTTGCCGCTACACCACCATGTAAAATTTGGAATGCGACATTTCCAATTAAATTACTGGCCATATCCACACGTGCTTCGATCTGACCATCGATCACCGTCATTTTCATGGCATTGTGTACAAAAAATGGGGAGCTGTTAAATGCTTGAGCAATGTTATTTAATAAAGTATCGATTTCATTCTTCGAGTTTAGGTCAATATTACCGGTCCAACTCTTATTTACATCTGTCATAGCCTACTCGAATCGCTGTCATTGAATAAAAAAATAATACGGGGTGCGCCAAACCCTCATTATGCGTCTACAATAGTCAAAGTTTAATACTGATCAATGAGATTGTTATGACCTATACGTTCAATCGTCCAGCTTTTCCTGCCACTCGCATGCGTCGCATTCGTAAAAATGACCAGCTTCGTGCCATGGTGCGTGAAACTCAACTGACGACTGATCATCTCATTTATCCAGTATTTGTGTTGCCAGGCCAGCAACAAACTCAAGATATTCCAAGCATGCCAAACGTACAGCGTCTATCTGCTGACTTGTTACTAAGAAAGGCAGAACGTTTACTCGAATTGGGTGTTTCAAAATTAGCTTTGTTCCCAGTTACACCACAGGAAGATAAAAGCTTAACTGCTGAAGCAGCTTGGCATGAAGATGGCTTAGTCCAAAGCACCATCCGTTTATTAAAAAAAGAACTACCAGAAATGGTTCTCATCACTGATGGTGCGCTCGACCCATACACCACACATGGTCAAGACGGTATCATTGATGATACCGGCTATGTACTGAATGATGAAACCGTTGAATGCTTAATTAAACAAGCGCTCAGCCATGCCGAAGCGGGTGCAGATGTGGTTGCACCAAGTGACATGATGGATGGTCGTATCGGTGCAATTCGCCAAGCCCTTGAAGCCAATGGCCATATCTATACCAACATCATGGCTTATTCTGCAAAATATGCGTCTAGCTTTTACGGGCCATTCCGTGATGCGGTAGGTTCTTCAAGCAACCTCAAAGGTGGCAATAAATATAACTATCAAATGGACATCGGTAACCGTGCAGAAGCTTTACATGAAATCGCACTGGATATCCAAGAAGGCGCCGACATGGTGATTGTAAAACCGGGTATGCCGTATTTAGATATCGTCCGTGAAGTCAAAGATAATTTCGGTGTTCCAACATTTGTCTATCAAGTGAGTGGCGAATACGCCATGTTGGCAGGTGCCATTCAAAATGGTTGGCTATCTGAAAACGTGATTATCGAATCGCTTATGAGCTGCCGCCGTGCAGGTGCAGATGGGATCTGGACTTACTTTGCTGAAGATGCAGCACTCATGTTGAAAGACATGAAATAACCTGCAAAGCCTTCCTGAAATGGTAACGTTCAGGAAGGCTTTTTTATATCTGTAAAATTTAAAAAACAGTCTTGGAAGAAAAACTTCGGCGTTGCTGAAGTTAAGATCAAACTCATACATTCATCGGTTAAAAGAACATGAATATTGCCATTATTGGGGCGGGTATTAGTGGTTTACTCAGCGCATTGGAACTCGTTGAACGCGGTTGTACGGTGACGATTTTTGACCAACAACGCACAGGTTCTGCCGCATCTTGGGCTGGTGGTGGCATCCTCTCCCCGATGTATCCTTGGCGATATCCCAATGAAGTCAATGCGCTCGCACGTTATGGCAAGCAGAGCTACCAAAAATGGAATGAAAAATTAAAACCGATCACTGGGATTGATTTTGAAATTCATGAAACTGGCATGTTGATTTTTGATGAAGATGATTTTGAAATTGGCTTAGATTATGCCCGTTTGCACCAAGACCCAATGCAACAGTCGGAATATTTACAATCCGAGCAAATTGAGCAGATTAATCCTCACATTTCAGCACGCTTTGCACATGGCATTTATTTTTCGCAATTAGCCAACATCCGTAATCCGCGACTTTTGCAGTCATTAACGGCTTATTTACAGCAGCATCCCAAAGTGATCATTCATGAACATTGCCCGATCCGCCAATTAAACCGTTCGGACAATCGTATCCAGTCCATCACCACCGCAGATGGCAAACAACATACAGCTGATCAATTCGTTATTGCCACGGGCGCTTGGTCAGCCGCATGGAGTGAACAACTAGACATTGAGATACCCGTACAACCCGTGCAGGGACAAATGCTTCTCTTTAAAACTCCGCAGAACTGGTTGCCGACCATGTGCATGAATAAAGTCATGTACTTGATTCCACGCCAAGACGGTCATGTGGTTTGCGGCTCAAGTATGCGCCAATGTGGCTTTGATACTCAGACAACAAATACAACCTTGCAGCATATTCAAGAATCATGCTTTGACATGGTGCCAGAGCTTGCCAACTTTCCGATTGTGAAGTCTTGGGCTGGCCTGCGTCCATCTTCCCCTGAAGGGATTCCGTATATTGGGCAGATGCCAAATTTCGACAATCTATGGGCAAACTTTGGGCATTTTAGAAATGGTTTATGCATGGGACCTGCTTCAGCTCAGTTATTGGCTGAACTGATGACTGGGGAAACGCCTTCATTCAATGCAGACCACTATAGTCCGAGTCGCCTGTTTCAAGATGCATTGTTAAGCGTCGAATAATGGTCGATCCGTCAAATTCAACTAAGCCAATAAATCCTGCAAGGCTTCTTTTAACGTCGGAAATTTAAACTCAAAGCCTTGCTGTAATAATGCGGCTGGCTGAACCAATTGACCATTTAAAATTAATTGCGATTGCTCACCCAATAAAATTTTAAAAACAATTGCAGGCACATTGAGCCATGGCTTTTTCGCTAATTGACGTGCTGCAATCTGCGCAAACTGAGCCTGCGTCGATTTTTCAGGCGCAACTAAATTAAAAATATGCGGATCGATTGGCGTGGGTTCAAGCAACGCATGTTTTTTCTCAGCTTGTTTCATTAAAAACAGCATACTTCGGATCACATCTTGTATGTGTATCCACACAAAAGGCTGCCGACCGGAACCTATTTTGTTGACCAAATTGAGCTGAATCGGTCGCAGCATTTGCGGTAAGATCCCGCCACCTTCAGCCAAGACCACACCTAGTCGTGTGATAATGGTATTTTGTTCAGGAAATTGGCGTGTGACTTGCTCCCAACTTTGGCATAGCTCTGACATAAAAATGGCTTGTGGTGCAGCATTTTCATCGCACACTTTTGTCCATTGTTCTTCAATATCAATACCATAATAGCCAACAGCTGAACCTGAAATAATGCATTTCGGAAAAATTTTACGTTTTCGTAAATATTGATACAGCGCTTCTGTGGTTTTGACTCGACTTTCTAATAATTGCTGTTTACGCGTTTCTGTCCAGCGACCTTTGCCGATACTTTCACCTGCAAGATTAATCACATAATCAATTCTGTCATGAGGAATTTGATCGAGCTGCTGTACCCAAGTTAAATGTGGTGATTTAGAAATACGCCCAGTCTTACGACTGAGCCCAATCACTTTATAATCCGCAGCTAAAAGTGCCTTGATGAGATGTGTGCCAATAAAACCGCTGCCACCCGTCATCAGTACTGTGGGCTGATGCATAATTTGTTCTTATCTATATGAAATAATACTATTATCTATAGAACAAGATCACCAAACGATCAAGCTTTATGCACCAAACTTTTGAGCAGCCATCCGCTGTGCTTGCGGACCATAAAACCAATAGGTGATTAAATACAAAGGGATAGCCATCAGTAACAACATGATCACCATTAAACTCATAAACTGAGGATGTTGAATATAGAGCATTAAATTTTGCCAAATTTCAGGATCTTTTCTTGAAAAAATTGCGATACCCAAAAGTACAAAAGCTAAATTATATAACCAAAAAATCATGCTAAAACCTAAGGTAAATTTTTTACGTTCTGCCTGTGTCGGTGCTCTATGATTTTTATTTAAAAACCGAAATAACACCACGATCATGGCAATCAGATAGGGTACGACCGTTAAAATACCACCCACACCCTGTGGCAATAATGCAGCGATCACACCGCAAATACAGGTCATGATTAAACAAATGAAAAAAAACAATAAAAAATAACGTGTTAAAGACACCATGACCCTAACCCAAGAAGAAGTTGACACCTAGTATAAAAAAAAATGCATTTTTTTTCATTTTCATGTCAACCAATCTGTAATCGACTACGTTATATAGGGTACAAGGTCTGTAGCAACCGATGATTTGGACGGCATCCACAATGTTTCGGTGGCCTTTTTAAAAGCAATAAGTTTCATTTTGAATTTAAGTATGAACAGCAGCCATCACTTAAATTTAAAATCGATTTTTTGACCGACGATTTCATCATCACTCGAATCGTCGGTCTTTTATTTTGTGCCTCATGCATTTAGCATCGAATTTAATTTTTATATTCTACACTCAAAAAAAATCAGCCGATAAAATATCGACTGACTGAAAAATCTATGCAACTTTAAAATAAGTCACAACTGTAAATCTATGTTATGCAGCACAGTAGCGATTACGCCCCTGTCTTTTGGCTATATAGAGGTTTTTATCAACTTGATCCAGAAATTGCATTGGATTATCCAGATCTGAAGGAATAATGGTTTTTACCCCCATGCTGAGTGTGACGAGTTCCGACACTGCTGAGGCTTTATGCGGTAATCGTGCAGCACGCACGGCATCCATAATTCTATCAGCCATCACTGCTGCTGCGGCTTCATTGGTCTCTGGTAAAATCCAAGCAAATTCCTCGCCACCAAAACGCGCAACTAAATCACGAGGTCGTGTACAACAAGATTCCAAACTTTTAGCAATTTGACGCAGACAGGTATCCCCAATCACATGACCATTCAAGTCATTGTATTGTTTAAAATAATCTAAATCGATCAAAATTAAACTCAGCGGCTTTTGCGTTCGGATTGCGTTTAACCATTCACGCTGGTAAAAGTCATCAAACAAACGTCGATTTGCAATACCAGTTAAGCCATCTTTATATGAATATTCTTCGAGCTGACGTTGCAATTTTTGTAGTTGTTCCTCTTGTTTTTTCCGCTCGGAAATATCAAACATAAAGCCGACAAGACAATCTACATCACCATTTGGTTTACGCACGACATGAACAACATCACGTATCCAAAGATATGAACCATCTTCTTTAAGTGCACGATAATCTGCTTCATGATCTATACCAGCCATCGACTGTGAAACACAATAATTCAGTACATAATTACGGTCTTCCTCGTGCATACGTGATGCCCAATCATCTACCGTTTTCCAACTACTTTGTTTCCAACCGAGTAACTTTTCAATTTGCGGTCCAATATAACTAAATGTTTTACTGTCCCAATCAATACACCAAGGAATGGCTAATGTAGACTCTAATAAAGTCTTATACACCATACTATTTGCAAGTTTTTCTTCATCAAAAGGATTATTTGGCATGTTGCATCTCCTGCTACCCCAAATGCAGGCAATATACCCGCTGTACAATAATTCACCTATATACAGGATTAGAACAACATTTTATATTCCTAGTTCTTGGTATTTTTTTAACCTAATTTCAGATCTCTACTATTTGAAATGTGTAATCCATCAAAGAAAATATAATTACAATGAACCAGCCTACTATTTTGAAATTCAAAGTTCTGATACCAAGCTTTAAGTTGTGTATTATTCTGCCGTTTTTGGTTGGTCATTTACACGAGTTACAGGATTCCCTAATCAGTAACCCCAGACTTCATGGTGACCTCTTAGAATGCTCTGTACAGCCTCCACCGATGCATTGCATTACCAATACATTTACTCGTAGTTTTGAAGTTAAAGATTTCGACCAAATCACTAAGAAAATTCTAGTACAAGATGGCCAAATTGCTATAGAAAAATTTGTGATACTTGGATAATACTAGCAAGGCTATTTCATAAATCCAGCCCATAATACTTTTTGCCTCCTGCAAGTAGATGCACATGCACATTAATACAGTTATGGCATAGTTTAGATTGGATACTTTGTAACTGTCGAAAACGACTTAGTTGGACTGATGAATGATTAATCTCCCTCGTAAACATAACCATCTGTGATACTTTATAGCCCAATCAATTTTTTGATTTTTTGGTGCTTGCATGACTGTTCGTTTTTTTCATACTTCTGATTGGCATTTAGGACAATTTTTCTATAACCACTCACGTGACTACGAACATGAACAGTTTCTCAATTGGCTGCTTGAACAAATAGCACAAAAACAGCCACATGCCCTGCTCATTGCAGGCGATGTTTTTGATGTGATCAACCCCGCTTCCAGAGCGCAAAAACAGTTGTATCAGTTTCTAGCAGATGCACATGAGCGGGCTCCGCACATGCAAACCCTGATGATCGCAGGCAACCATGACTCAGGCTACCGTATTGAACAAGTTGAGCCTTTATTAGAAAAATACCATGCCAAAGCTGTAGGCGTGGTCCATAAAAATACCGAAGGTCAGCTCGATTTAGACCGACTGCTGGTACCTATTTATGATGAACACAAAAATGTAGTGGCATGGTGCCTGACTTTACCTTTTCTACGTGCTGCCGAGATCACCGGTTTCAATGATCAAACCACCAATAGTCAAAATGCCATTGCCTATGTACATCAACAATTAATTGCTGAAGCCAATGCACGTAAAACTCCAGATCAAGCCTTAATTTTAATGTCCCATGCCCACATGCAAGGCGGTGAAACGTCAGACTCAGAGCGCCCGATTATTATGGGCAATGAAGAAGCAATTTCAACCGCCCTGTTTGATGATGTAATTGACTACGTGGCTCTTGGGCATTTGCATAAACCGCAAAAAGTTGGACAAACTCATATCCGTTATAGCGGCTCACCGATTCCCCTGTCATTTAGTGAAATCAATTATAAGCATCAAGTGCTTGATATCAGTATTGACCCGACTCAAAGCGATGAATCACGCTTTCAAATAGAGTCCTTAGCGATTCCGCGCAGCGTGCAATTGCATCGCATCAAAGGCACAATTCCAGAAGTTTTGGCACAATTATCCGCTTTGCCGAGCGGTGAAATTGAAGATATTGATCAGCGTGAATATGTCGAAATTGAATATCATACCGACACTCCGCCTGCACCGAATTTACGACAGCAATTTGAAGAAGCGCTAGCGCCAAACCGTTATCGTTTGGTGCGCATCAGCCGCCGTTATTTAAATTCAGATCAAAATAATCCGCAGCAAGCCGCAATCAACCTTGATCCGCCTACGCCTGAAAAATTATTCCAAAACCTTTGGGAAAAACAGGGCTACGGTGCTGATGACACCGTAATGAAAGATTTTTTAAGTTTGGTCGATGAAGCACAAAAATCACTTGAAGATGATGCGAACACTTAAGGAATTGCCATGAAAATTTTATCTATACGCATTAAAAACTTGGCATCTTTAGCGGGTGAGCATTTTATTGATTTTGAATCTGAACCCTTAGCAAGTGCAGGCTTAGTGGCAATTATTGGTAAAACAGGTGCTGGTAAATCGACTATTTTAGATGCCATGTGTTTGGCGCTGTTTAACCGTGTGCCGCGCTTAAAAGACAGCGATGGCAAACTCATCGATGTAGATGGTTCAGAGCTGCCGACCAACTCACCGCAAACAGTCTTGCGCCGTGGTACAGGCCAAGGCTTTGCCGAGCTCAGTTTTATTGCTCAAGACCAAAAAGTCTATTCTGCACGTTGGGAAATTAAACGTGCCCGTGAAAACCCAAACGGTAAATTGCAAAGCGTACAGCGCTCACTGAAATGCTTAACAGATGGCACTGTTGTTGCGGATAAAACCAAAGCGGTTGAGAGCCAAATTTTACGCATTACTCAACTCAGTTTTGAACAGTTCACCCGTGCCGTTTTACTGGCTCAGTCAGAAGTGACCGCTTTTTTAAAAGCGCGTGATAATGAACGTGGCGAGCTATTGGAGTATCTAACCAATTCCAGTATTTTCGGGAAAATTGGTCAATTGGCCTTTGAAAAAACCAAGCAAATTGCCAATCAGCGTAAGGCTTTGGAAGTTCGACTCGGTGATATTGAAATTTTATCGGATGAAGATCTTGCCTTATACACGGCGAATTTTCAAAGTCATACAGAGTCTTACCAAAAATTCGAAAGTGAAAAGCAGCAATTGCTCAAACAGCAGCAATGGTTTCAACACAAAGATAAACTGATTGCGGATATTCAGCAACGTGAGCAATATTTGGCTATTCAACAGCAGCAACTCGATGCACTGCAGCCGCAGAAGCAGCAATTGCAGCAACTGGAAAAATTCGCCTCAATCCGTCCAAGCATCATTCAACGCAAGAATTTAAGTACTGAAATAGCAACGCTGCAGCCTCAATTGGCTCAAGCACAGCAGCAGTTCAGCGCAATTGAAATTAAGTTTAATCATGAAAAAACTCAATTTAAACAACTTGATCTACAGCAAAAACAGCAGCACCAATTTGAAGTTGATCATCAAGATCAAATTGATTTAGTACGTGCGCGAATTGCCGACCGCCGAGTGCTAGGCGATCAGCTAATTGCTGTAAAAGATGAACTCAAAAAACTGCAAGATCAGCATGCCCCGCTGCTTCAAGCCGAACAGCAATTGTTACAAGTACAGCAGCAGTTAGAACAAAATATAGCGCAGCAAAATACCCTACTCTCGCAAACAGCACATTTTCAAATTTTGGATGAAGCACTGTCTGCACATCTCAGTCCTTTACAGCGTTTTATTCAAAGTTATGCGCAATTTGAGCAGCAATATGGTGATGTCGCTCAAGCCACGCAACAAGTGGCACAAAAACAACAGCAACTTGACCAGCTCATTCAGCAATTTGGGCAAGACCAAGCACTTAACTCGAAAATTACGGGCTTGCGTACAGCGCGTGAAGACTTATTAAATCGCATCAATCAATTAGATATCACCAAGAGTCATTGGCAGCATTACCACGCCATTCATGTTGAACATCAGCAAAAATTGCAAGACCAGCACCAACTGCAAAGTGATCTCACACAGAATCAGCAGCAATGCAGCATGGCTGAAACTGAATTTCATGCACAAAAAGCAGCTCGAGAGAATTTGCAAACTTTACTGCAGCAGCAGCGATTACTGCATGCAGAAAATATTGAACAGCTCAGAGCAAATCTGGTTGCAGGTGAAGCATGTTTGGTCTGTGGCAGCACCGAGCACCCTTATACATATAACCAAGATGTGCTTTCCCATGAACTATTGAAACTGCAAGTACAACAGGAACAGCAAGCACTAGCGCAGGAAAAAATAACGTTTGATCTGTGGCAGCAACTGCAAAAAAAATGCACACAGCAGTCCACTGCCTTTGAAGCCAATGCACAGCAACTCACCTCAATCAGCACGCAACAGAGCAATGCCCAAACCCAGCTTGAGCAATCACTTAATGCACTGAATATTCCATACGATTTGCACTCAGATTTGAGCTTGCTTGAAACGGCTATAACGCATCATATTGCACAAACACAGCAATCTTTGCAGCAAACAGAAGCTGATTTAAAAACCCATGAACAGGCGCAGCAAAACAGCCATACTTTGACTCAATACATTCAGCACACGACAAAGCAGCTGACAGAAATACAGCATGCGGAACAAAATATTCAACCTATTTTGTCTTTATTGGATGACACTGAAAAATACGCATGGCAGCAGTCAACCCGCACCGCTGCTGAAGAAATTTATATTCAATTACAGCAACGTCTTAACACCTTAAAACAACGTAATGAACTAAATGCTCAGCTGAATCAAATAACACATCAGCTGGAACAGGCAAAACAGCGCAGTAAATTCAGTCTAGAGAATATTGCTGCAACTGAAAAACGCATTTCGACACTGTTAGAAGAAGGTAAACAAAATAGCGATCTTGCAATCCAAGCTATTTTTACCATGACTCAAGTAACTGTTGAAAAACCGCATGAATGGTTATTACAGTTTGAGCAAAACCGACAACAGCTGCAGACTCAGTTTAATACGGTACGTCAACAATTTGAGCAGCGACGCCAAGCCTTTGATACGGCACAAGCAACACTGCAAAAATATCAGGCACAGCAACTACAGTTGCAAACTCAACAAAATGCAGCCGCGTTGAGTATTCAACAGTGGTTAGCGCTGCATATTGATTTTAATGACGCCTTGTTACAGCAGCTCAGTGAAATTACACATGAGCAAGAGCTGCAACTGAAACAGCAAATTAGCTCGGCTGAACGTGCATATAGCGATGCTCAGTCTGCTAAGAAAACATTGGATGAGCAACTACAGCAGCACTTAATGCTGCAGCCTGAAATCGAATTTGAAGCACTACTCTCACAATTACAAAGTTTGGTTGAACAAATAACCCAAGTGATGGAACAGCGTGATGAAGTGAAACTCAAACTCGAAGTACATCAACGCAATGTAGCAAAACAGCAGCAATTTACCGATCAGATTCAACAGATCCAATCTGAGGAACATCGTTGGAATAAGATTTCGAGCTTAATGGGCGATGCAACGGGCAAGAAATTCCGTGATTTGGCACAGCAATATAACCTCGATATTTTAATTGAATATGCCAATCAGCAATTGGCGATGCTTTCACAGCGCTATACCTTAAAGCGCCTTGAAAACTCATTAAGCCTAGCCATTGTCGATCATGATATGGATGGTGAAACCCGCTCGGTCTCTTCGCTTTCAGGCGGTGAGTCTTTCTTAACCGCGCTCGCTTTATCCTTAGCCATTGCGAGCATGGCATCAGGTACAACAAAAATTGAAAGCCTATTTATTGACGAAGGATTTGGTACGCTAGACGCTTCAAGTCTGCACATGGTGATGAATGCTCTGGATCAGCTACAAAACCAAGGGCGTAAAATCGTGCTAATTTCTCACATTCAAGAAATGCACGAACGAATCCCTGTGCAAATTCAAGTCAATCCTGTCGGAGCAGGTGCAAGCACCATCCAAATCGTATCTTAAAAAAAGCCTGCTTAAAGCAGGCTTTATAATTTTTGATTCTCTAGATCATTACGTCCCGAGTGGACGTAGCGTTAAAATCTGTTCACTACGCCCAAATGGGCCATGGACATCATGCAATACAGAACTACTCAAACCAACACCATCCGCTCCATACTGCTGCACGGTTTCCAGACCTAACCACTGTCCCTGTGGTAAACGGTGCAAATGGATTTGTAGATCCAGATTTGGAAAGCCCCAGCCAAATGGCCAATCCTGACGCGGAACAATACCATTGGCGGTATCAACCATGCCCATTAAACGGACAAAATCAGCAGTCGGCTCACCTTCAACCATGTCATGCTGTGTTCTCAGCCACACAATGCCTTGACCTGCACGGCGCCCATGGCTTCTTGCTTCAATCGACTGAATATATCCCCCCGGCCACTGACGGATACCGTCCCAAATCGGCGCAGTTTCTGGCCCAGTCACATCAGCATCCTCCAAACCTTTCACGGACTGGCTATTTTGCGTCATCATGCGCCAAGTGCGTGCCACAATGCAGGTTTTGCCCTGAGCCCGCATTTCAGATTCAATCAGTTCAATGGTTTTTCCCGGACGAATCACTTGCGTGATTATTTCAAACTCGCCAGCAGGAATTAAGCCCAAAATATCGAGGCTAATGCGCCCGATACGCATATCATGACGTGGTGAAAAACGGTCTAATTCAGCACAAATAATGCCTGTAGCTGGTGCCATGTGTTGCTCATGTGCATTCCATGCACCTTGTGCTAAATTGGTCGAATGGTAATGTGCCGTGACACAGCCTTGCGCATCTACGTCGCGTTGAATCAACTGATAATATGCCGTCATGAACTTCCCTATTTGTCCAAGTGTGAATTACTTCAATATCAAAAACATCCTGATTATTTTGTACTCAACTTTAATGGAAAGTTCAAATTAAAAGGCTCACTTTGAACCCATAGGTTTCATCTATTGTGAAAATTTATCTGCTGTGCTTACACTTTATAAGCCTAGTTTTTGAAAGCAGGCTGAATCTTCTGTCCTATTTTGAATAATCACGTGCGCCAAACAATGCTGTCCCCACGCGAACCATGGTGGATCCGGCAGCAATCGCATCTGTCATATCACCTGACATCCCCATGCTTAAGGTATCCCAATCCTCAGGTTTCGTATGCTGTGCCTTGACATGCTCAAAGAGCACTTTGGCATCAACAAAAGCTTGTGGATTGTTTGGAGCAGGAATTACCATCAGTCCACGTAAGCGTAAATTCGGTAGCGTAGAAATCTGTGCGACCAAATCTGCTACTTCATTCGGCTGACAGCCATCCTTTGTATCTTGCGCGTCAATATTGACTTGTAGGCAAATATTCAAAGGTGCTTGCGTCGCTTCTCGCTGGCTTGATAAACGCTCCGCAATAATCAAACGGTCTACCCCATGCACCCAAGCAAAGTTTGAAGCCAAATGTTTGGTTTTATTGCGCTGTACATGACCAATGAAATGCCAATCAATCTCTAAATCTGCCAAAGCCTCAATTTTTTCAAGCGCTTCTTGCAGATAATTTTCACCAAATGAGCGTTGCCCCGTTGCATACATTTCTCTTAGCATTTCAGCAGGATGCGTCTTAGATACAGCCAACAATTCAACCGATTGCTGTGGTCGACCCGCAAGTTGGCAAGCCTGCTCAATTTGCTGCAAGACTTGATTTCGTGCTTCTTGAAGTTTATTCATTGACGGGGTTCTCATTTCATTCATCTTTTTTTGCATTGCCCTGCAACTAAGTGTTGGTTAAGCTGTGGGAAAGCCTTATTATTCTATCAAAATAATTAAGATTTAATTTTTATCTCGGGGATTTTATGGACATTACAGAACTATTGGCCTTTGCTGCCAAAAATAACGCTTCGGATTTACATTTATCTTCTGGTATGCCACCAATGATTCGTGTGGATGGTGAAGTTCGTCGTATCAACCTTCCTGCTCTTGAACATAAAGAAGTGCACAAATTGGTTTACGACATCATGAACGATAAACAGCGTCGTGATTACGAAGAAAAATTAGAAACTGACTTTTCATTTGAAGTACCTGGTGTGGCTCGTTTCCGTGTGAACGCATTTAACCAAAACCGTGGTGCTGGTGCCGTATTCCGTACCATTCCTTCAAAAGTACTAACCATTGAAGATCTTGGCATGGGCCAAATCTTCAAAGATATTTGTGAATATCCACGTGGCATCGTATTGGTGACCGGTCCAACAGGTTCGGGTAAATCAACCACGCTTGCTGCGATGGTTGATTACATTAACGACAACCGTTATGACCATATTTTAACGGTCGAAGACCCGATCGAATTTGTACACGAATCAAAAAAATGCTTGGTCAACCAACGTGAAGTACACCGTGATACGCACGGCTTTAACGAAGCACTTCGTTCCGCACTGCGTGAAGACCCGGATATTATCTTAGTCGGTGAGATGCGTGACCTTGAAACCATTCGTTTGGCGCTGACAGCTGCTGAAACCGGTCACTTGGTCTTCGGTACACTCCATACAACCTCTGCCGCAAAAACCATTGACCGTGTGATTGACGTATTCCCTGCTGAAGAAAAAGACATGGTTCGTGCCATGTTATCTGAATCACTTCAAGCCGTAATTTCACAAACCCTACTCAAGAAAAATGGTGGCGGTCGTGTGGCTGCGCATGAAATCATGATCGGTATTCCTGCGATCCGTAACTTGATTCGTGAAAACAAAGTCGCACAAATGTATTCTGCGATTCAAACCGGTGCCAACTACGGTATGACCACACTCGATCAAAGCTTAAAAAACCTTGTCGCAAAAGGCATTATTAGTACGCAAACTGCACGGACTGCAGCGAAACAACCCGAATCTTTCTTGTAATTTTTTTATTTTTTTGGGGCGATCGTTATGGATTTTAACGGCTTACTTGATTATATGGTGGAGAAAAAAGCATCGGATTTGTTTATTACAGCCGATGTTGAACCCTCGATTAAGATCAATGGGCAAATTTTGCCAATTGGCTCGACTAAGTTACCGGGCCCGACTGTCGGTCAAATCTTACATTCGATTATGTCTGACAAACAGCGTAAGGAATTTGCCGATACGCGCGAATGTAACTTTGCCATTAGCAATACCAGTAAATCTGCTCGTTTTCGTGTCAGCGCCTTTCAACAACGTGACCAGCCAGGCATGGTGCTTCGTCGTATCGAAACCGTTATTCCAACGATGGATGAGTTGAAATTACCGCCGATTTTAAAAGAATTAGCGATGACCAAGCGTGGCATTATCATTTTCGTAGGTGCAACGGGTACAGGTAAATCAACCTCTTTGGCATCTTTGATTGGCTATCGTAATGAAAATAGCAAAGGTCATATCATTACGATTGAAGACCCGATTGAATTTGTACACCAACACCGAGGCTGTATCATTACCCAACGTGAAGTGGGTATTGATACCGACTCTTTCGAAGTTGCCTTAAAGAATACGCTACGTCAGGCACCTGACGTGATTCTGATTGGTGAGATTCGTTCACGTGAAACCATGGACTATGCGATTGCCTTTGCTGAAACCGGTCACTTGGTTTTTGCAACACTGCATGCCAACAACGCCAACCAGGCCATCGACCGTATCATTCACTTCTTTGAAGCGGATCGCCATAGTCAGCTGTTCATGGACTTGTCTTTGAATTTAAAAGCAATGGTTGCGCAGCAATTGATTCCAACCATTGATGGTAATTCACGTCGTGCTGCCATTGAGATTTTGATCAACTCACCTTTAATTTCAGATTTAATCCGTAAGGGTGAAGTACATGAAATTAAAGACCTGATGAAGCGTTCTCGTGAACTGGGTATGCAAACCTTTGACCAAGCTTTATATGATCTATATAAAGCCAAGCAAATTAGCTATAAAGATGCGCTCAAACATGCCGATTCACCGAACGACCTGCGTCTACAAATTAAATTGTCTGAAGAAGGCGGTGAGCATTTACTGCGTGCAAATTCAAATATTACCTTTGATGGTCAACATTAATTCTGCATGATGCTTTCGGAAATAAAAAAACAGACTTCATATGAAGTCTGTTTTTTTATTTATTCTCATCCGCATCGGATTATTTTTTACGATATGCTTCTTGGCATTCAGGCGCATCACAATAGCCATAAAGATTTAATGAGTGACCTGTAAGTTGGAAACCAAATTTTTCTGCCACTTGATGTTGCTCATGCTCAATCACATCATTAGTAAATTCCACCACTTTATTGCAGTTTTGACACACAATATGGTCATGGTGATCTTCTTGCATAATCTCAAAAACAGAATGATTGTTTTCGAAATGATGGCGTTGAATAATACCTGCAGCTTCAAACTGTGTTAACACGCGATACACAGTTGCTAAACCCACATCTTCACCCTGTTCAAGTAAAGTCTTATAAATATCTTCTGCGCTTAAGTGATGTTGTCTTGAATTTTCAAGCAATTCCAATATTTTAATTCGTGGAAGTGTAACTTTAAGTCCAGCTTTACGTAAATCTTGATTTGAAATAGGCATGAAAAAAGGTCTCTCAACAAAATTAAAGTTGGAATATGCAACAAAGTGTAGATGCAGTATGATCTATCCTTGGATCAAATGCATCATAATTAATTTGGGATAGTTTAGCAAAATGCAAAAAATCATGCTGACGTTATTCGTCACTTCATTGCTCGTAGGCTGTTCAACCTTGGGCGTTTATAAAGTTGATATTCCACAAGGTACACCTTTAACTCAAGCACAAGCGGCTAAAATTCAAGTGGGAATGAGCCACCAACAAGTTCGCTTTTTGCTAGGTAGTCCAACTGTTGCCGATCCAATGAATCCGTTACGTTGGGACTACATTTATAAGTATACCCCAGGAACATATGCTAAAAAAGCCAAGATTCCTGCTGCACATGGTCAACACTTAAAAATCTTCTTTGACCAAAACGGTATCGTTCAAAAAATTGAAGGCTTAGAAACCATTCCAGAGTCTCAACCTGGCTTACCAGGTTCTAAAGAAGCGATTTTAACTGCGCCACCACTATAGTCGCTTTCAGATAAAAATAAACCCCTAAATTTAGGGGTTTTTTTTATAAGTACAATTGTTTGAAACGATTGCCTCGACAATAACGGCCAACGGGATTTTTCTTGGCGCGATTACGACGAATATCTTTCGGATTAATGGTTAATGCACGATAGATTTCGACACGATCACCTGCTTCAAGTAACTGAGATGAATCGCTTACACGCGCCCCGAAGATTCCTAGTGTTAATTCTTCGGGTAAATCCACTTGTTTTCGAATGCCACTTTGCACAATAGCATCTTCAACCGTCATACCGGGATTAAAGCTCAGCGGAATTAATATCTGCTGTTCCACGCTCGCATAAGCGACCCATACTTGTAACTGAGCTGTCATTAGAATAACTGCCCAATCACAGCCACCAATGCCAATATTATTGACAAGGGCACTACGATACGTACGGCAATACGCCAAATATTATAAAAGGTTTCATGACTGAAGTTCATTGACTTACGTAGATGACTAATCTTCATAATCCACCCTGCGAAAATCGCATAAATCAGACAAATAATTAAGCCCCAAATCAACAAGGCAATATTAAATACTGGAACAACAGTGCTCAGTGCCCATACAAAAACCGCAACCAATAAAATCGCCCATTGCACCACTACGGCCAATTGGCGTTGTTGTAATTGTTCACGTGCCATTTGAATCAGCAATGCTGAAGCTGCGACTAAACCCACAACCAGTGCTAAAGCAGGTACTTGTGCTTTTGCTGCGAAAAAGGCAAAAGCAACCACTGCCAAAAGTTGAGCGATCCAAATTGGAAATACCGTTTTGCTTGCAATCTCTTGTTGCTTCACGGCTGGCAAACTTGACTGCCAGTACAAGCCCATCCCCAAACCACTTGCTACGAGCGCCAAAACAGTTGCATTGCCCCACTCACTAAATTCGAGCGCAGTCATTTTCCACTCTGGCAATGCCGTTCCCATAACATTCGCCAAGACCACTGCAGCAATCACACCAATAGCGGTCAAAATCACTAAAAATTGGCGTGGTACAAACGACAATGCAAATGCAATGACCGCAAAGACAGCCAAAATAATGCTATAGGCAAAACCATTAGCTGTAAAAATTGCCACATATTGCGACGCGGCTGAAAGCATGGCACCTGCTAAAAATGGAATAAATACTACGGCAAGCCAACCGACTATACGCCATTTGGGTGAAGCATCCGCATCACGTGTTAGCGAAGACAGTGCTTGAACTGCTGTAATTTTTGAACGTTTTGCTAAAGCAATTTCCAAATAACATAGCGGTAAAGCTAAAATAAGCATTGTACCTAGCCACAACAGCCAGAAATCTAGCTGACGTTCAATTTGAATACCTGTTACCGGTGCTAAAGTTGCAATAATGATAAAAGATAAACAGAACGCCATCAGTGGCGATAACCATTTCGACATCGCATTGTCCTGCATGACAAATTCCTTTGAAAATTCTAGCGCTATTTTGCCTTGCTGTGCCTTGAAAATCAAAAACAAAAAGCAAATCACCTTAAAGGTGATTTGCTGCGCAAATAATATTATTAGATTTTAATTGTTTTTATTTCATTTTTTGAGGTTATGAAAAGAAACGTGCAAACCAATTTTTGCCTTTTTTCTTTTCTTTTTCTTTGATGATACCCATCATATTTTCTTTAACCGCACCGACATAATCAGCATCATCGTGCTGAATATGGTTAATCAGCCATTTTGAAAGCACTTCATGTAATTCATTTTCAATCGCATGCCCCATTTCAAAACGGTCGCGGTAAGATTCAATTTTTTTAATAAATAAATCATGTACGCGTTTATGTGGCACACGATATTTATAACCCGCTTCTTCTTGTAAAGATTCTTCGAAGGTAAAATGTGATTGCGTGTAATCAATAATGTTTTCCAGAATTTGTTTTACACGATCACGATCTGTATTTGCGTCAATGCCATCAATTTCATTGATGTAGTCAAGAATCCGTTTGTGTTGATCGTCAATCACATCGATACCAGTATTGTATTCTGGAACCCATTTCATTTTCATTACGACCACCTATAAATATGAAGGACTTATCACGTAAATTTCATCATATAATTAAAGAACTTAAATAAAAATGAAGTAAAAAGGTTGGTTTTAATTGAAATACTGCCATTTATATTGTAATCAATTGTTTTTATTATGTTAATTTATTTAATCCCGAGTATAAAGCTAAGATATTTTTTAATCAATTCAATATCTTAGAAAACACCCTTAATTCAATAAAGTGTAAGATATTCATTTTTATAATGAATATCTTTCATTCAAAATTAATACTGATCTGCACGTGTGACACGTTTTAAAGATGGGTCCAGCCGCTCACGTTCTAAACGTTCAACAACCGTCTTTGCAGCACGTATTGGACGACCATGTTGAAATAAAATCATTTCACCCGGCTCAAATGCTGTCCAAACTTCATTTTGCGTTAAGGGTTCAGTGGTAATCACGGCAACACGGTCTTCAGGCGTAGTGACTTCACTAAAATCGACTTCAACATCAATATCAATCAACTGTGCAGGCTGAAATGGATACTCTCGAACCAGCCAATGCAGCTTGGTAATCGCATAACTAAATAGCGCCTGCCCATTCGACAAACAAAAATTAAAGGTGCCATGTTCTGCAATTTTCGGAGAAATTTCTAATAACAGATCAAACACCTGATCGAGTGTTGGTTCGGTATAACCAAAACGTTTCACCATTTGCTCGAGCAAATAGCAAAAGGCCAATTCACTGTCGGTATTGCCGACGGGAGTGAAGCGCCCCGTGAGCTCGGGCTGAAAGCCATGCAGGTCGCCATTATGCGCAAAAATCCACTGTCTGCCCCACAATTCACGACTAAATGGATGTGAGTTTTCAAGATTAATTTTGCCTTGTGTCGCTTTACGAATGTGTGCAATCACATTGCGAGATTTAATCGGGTAGTTTCGGATCAGCTCGGCAATCGGAGACTCTACAGCAGATTGATTGTCGACAAATAAACGACATGCTTTATCTTCAAAAAAAGCGATACCAAAGCCATCACAATGATCTGAGGTAATTCCTGCTCGCTGCGAAAATCCCCGAAACGAAAATGTAATATCGGTGGGAGTCGCACAATTCATTCCGAGCAGCTGGCACATATTGATCATTTCAGCAGTAAATCTATGATTTCTCTATTGTGCATGACAGTTTTAGTTGTTGTAAATCTAAAATCGGCGCCATTATAAGAGTTTTTATAATCCAACAGGGTAAATACATTATTTGATCTTTTCAAATCTCACTTAGCCAACTGATAAATAATAAAAAAGCCTCAAAAGAGGCTTTTTTATATCAAAAAATGCTAAGTATCTTAAGCTTTTTTCACATTGGTTCGATTGGTGATTAATGTACCCACACCATGATCCGTAAAGATTTCAAGTAATGTTGCATGAGGTACACGACCATCAACAATATGCGCGCTGATTACGCCACCTTTGACTGCATCTAATGCACAGCCAACTTTCGGAATCATGCCGCCATAAATCACGCCAGTTTCAATCAAACGATCAACTTCTTGGGTGGTTAACCCAGTCAGCAGATTTTTATTTTCATCTAAAACACCCGTGATATTGGTCAATAGAATTAGCTTTTCCGCACCCAATGCTTCAGCCACTTTACCTGCAACCAAGTCAGCATTGATGTTATAGGTATTGCCGTCTTCGTCTACACCTAATGGTGCAATCACAGGAATAAAATCGCTTTGGGTAAACATTTCAAGTACGTCAGTTTTCACACCAACCACTTCGCCAACGAGACCTAAATCAATCTGTTTTACTGAACCATCTTCGGTAGTTTTTTCCATCAATAATTTTTGCGCACGGATCAAATTACCATCTTTACCCGTTAAACCAATTGCACGGCCACCGTGTTTATTGATTAAGTTCACAATCGATTTGTTCACACTGCCGCCCAAGACCATCTCGACAACTTCCATCGTTGCAGGATCAGTCACGCGCATACCGTCGATACGATCAGACTCACGACCTAATTGTTTGAGGAATGAATCCACTTGTGGACCACCGCCATGCACCACAATCGGGTTTAGACCAACCGTTTTTAGCAGCACAATATCACGTGCAAATGAGCTCTCAAGCTCAGGATCGGTCATGGCATTACCACCATACTTCACTACCAGCGTCTTACCCGCAAAACGTTGAATATACGGCAAAGCTTCCGTCAGGATTTGTGCTTTGTCGATGCCAGTATGTTGATGTGGCATTTGCCTCTCCTTATTGAGCATCTGGAATGTCATGAGCAATGTCTGGATAGTGCTCAACTAACATGGAAACAAACAGATCTCGTATTTCTTTTAAGCGTGCTGATGAGTTGGCATCAAAGCGTAAAGTGAAATACTCACCTGTATTCGATGCTCGAATGATGCCAAATCCATCATCAAAATCAAGGCGTATTCCATCAATTTTACTGATTTGTGCCGGAATTCGCGCAGAATTAGCTTCAACCTGCTTTAAAACTTCCGCTGGATCATGCTGATGCGTACTGACATATAAATCTTCGGTACTAAAGCGCTCCGGATATTTTGCCAAAGCTTCTGACAATGTCAGCCCCTGAGTTTGAATATATTCTAAGACCCTTAAGGCAGCATATAGACCATCGTCATAGCCACCACCACGACCGTCATTAAAAACATAATGCCCTGCGTATTCACCACCAAAAACCGCTTTGCCTTTAGATTGGGAAATATACTTTCGCAAGAAACTACTACCTGTTCGAATCATCACAGGCTGCGCATCTAAATCGCACACGGTATCTCGAATCATTGTTGAACATTTCACATCAAATACCACTTCTACATGTGGTTTTTGAGTCAAACAAATTTCAGCAAATAAACACAATAATCGATCTGCAGAAACCACTTTGCTAGTTTCATCAATCAGTACTAAACGATCACCATCACCATCTAAAGCAATACCAATATCAGCCTTTTTCAACTGTATGGCTTGGCGAAGGTGAGTTAAATGTTTTAGCTGTGATGGATCTGGAGCATGATCAGGGAAATGTCCATCAGCTTGGCAACGTAATGCCAAAACTTCACAGCCTAATTTATTTAATAATAAGGCTGCACAATGCCCAGCTGAACCATGCATGCCATCGATCACAACTTTAAGTGGTTGCTGTAAATGAATGTCATCTAAAATAAATTTCTGATAGGCCAAACAATATTCAGGCTTGATTTCGTGTGGCTCAAGTTCAGTCATCAAATGCACACGTTCCGATGAAAAACAATTTCGTGCTTCGACTGCAACGTGTTGAATCATCTCCGGACAAGGTGGCTCACCTTTGATAATCCACTTGATACCATTATCTGATTTAGGATTATGGCTCGCCGTCACCATAATGCCATTGCCTTGAAATTGTCCCGCAATAAAATACAACATCGGGCTTGAGCAGCAGCCAATAATTTCCGCTTCAAGACCAGCCTCATGGCAGACTTTTTGAATTATTTTTGCATAGGTTGGACTGGTTAAACGCGCATCATAGCCAATAGCAAGTCTCTTTTGCCCTACATCTAAATATTGTTTGACTAAGCCACAAGCAATTGACTGAACTAAATCAGCATTTAAGAGCGATATTTTCCCGCGAATGTCATATGTACGAAAAATATGTTGCGGAAAGTGACTAAACAGTGAACCCATACTATGTTCTTCTAATTACATCTTTATTAATTAAAAAATCTAAAATTCTATTGAGAATTTAAGCTTTTAATTAAAGGATAAAATCCTGAAAAAAAGTGTAGCTTTTTTTATAACAAATTTAGTTAACAATCAATTAATAATATTTAAATACTGATCTAAAAATTACACTCACATTTATCCAATAATTTATTTTTAAAATAAAATCAATATTTTACATTAATAAAAAATATCAAATTATCATTCAGTCTTAAATATTTTACTTTTCAAATATTTTTGATTATTTATTCAAATGTGTATAAATATAGTAAATCGATCAAATTTAAACCAATACACAAAATTCTAATTATTCTTTACCCTCACCCCTAAAATATAAACCAAGTAAACTCATCAGAATTAAAAATCCTGATAAGATCCAAAATACTCTAAATATAGATTTGAATTTGAATAAATTAAAATTTAAATAAAATGATATAAATAAAAACCATCACGAGGATGGTTTTTTATTCGCTACGTGATTTTAGGCATTTACTTGTCAACACACTGGAGCAAAAGTCTTGCGCTGATTAGTTTTTACCTGTATGACCAAAACCGCCTGCTCCTCGTTCAGTGGCTTCAAACTCATCCACAATATAAAACTGAACTTGTACAACTGGCACTAAAACATATTGTGCTAAACGCTCACCCGGCTCTAGGCTAAATGCCGTTTGGCTACGGTTCCAAACAGATACCATCAATTCACCTTGGTAGTCTGAATCAATCAAACCGACCAAGTTACCCAACACGATTCCGTGTTTATGACCTAAGCCTGAACGTGGCAGAATTAAACCTGCAAAGTTAGTGTCTTCGATATAAATCGATAGGCCTGTTTTTACCAGAACAGTTTGACCCGGTTCAATTACGGTGGTTTCTTCTACACATGCACGGAGATCAAGACCTGCCGAACCTGTTGTGGCATAAGTTGGCATTGGCCATTCCGTACCTAAACGTGTGTCGAGAACTTTAACTTGAACTTTCATGGTTCATTCCTGTTTCAATAAAACGAATTTCAAAAAATAAATAAAATATTCTACGCATTCAGCTTTAACGCTTAATCAGCGCGCGTAAATTTTCTAAATAATGCTGTGCTTGCTGTTTAGGATCGATATCCCCTGCCAGCTTTTTCTTGCGGCCTAACCACTCCAATTCATCTTGTGGCAGTTCGTCCAAGAAACGGCTTGGTGTCATTTGTCGCATTTGACCACCGGCTTTACGTTGCTCTGCTAGAGTCATAGTTAAGCCTTGACGTGCACGAGTAATCCCCACGTACATCAAACGTCGTTCTTCCTCGACCGTGTCAGCAGCAATGGAGTTTTTATGCGGTAGAATTTCTTCTTCCAGACCAATCAAATAAACGAATGGAAATTCCAGACCTTTCGACGCATGAAGTGTTAACAAATTGACTTTATCGGTGTCTTCTTCTTCTTGTTGCTGTTCTAACATATCGAGCAGCACCATTTTACGAATCACACTTTCAATGTTCTTTTCATCTACATCTTCAGCGCGGTTTATCAAACTTTGAATACTGCTATATAGCACTTCAATATTATCCAGTTTGGTTTTTTCCTGCGCAGGTGTAGCTGCAGATTCTTTAACATAGTCGATATAACCTGCTTCAATCATCATGCGACGAATGATCGGAACAGGTTCATCATCTTCTAATAATTCACGAGTAAAGGTCGAAATAAAGTCCGCAAATTCGGCCAATTGGGTTGTGGCTTTTTTCGGAATCGCCATGCTTAAGCGCTGGTCACCTGCTGCACTGAGTAAGGATAAATTACTTTCCTGCGCAAATAAGCCAAGCTTTTCCAAAGTCACAGGACCAATCGCACGTTTTGGCGTATTGATAATTCGTAAAAATGCACTGTCATCTTCAGGGTTGATGATCAAACGTAAGTAGCTCATCAAGTCCTTAATTTCAGCACGAGCAAAGAAAGACTGACCACCCGATAATTTATACGGGATCTGCATTTGGCGTAGCTGTGTCTCTAGAGCACGCGCTTGGAAATTACCACGGTATAAAATGGCGTAGTCTTTCCAATTTTTACCGTTCATCAGCTTGTGCGTAATCAAGTCTTTTACGACGCGTTCTGATTCATCATCGTCATTACGACAAGTAATCACGCGGATCACTTCACCATGGCCTTTATCTGACCAAAGCTTTTTATCGAAAATATGTGGGTTATTGCCAATAACTGTATTGGCAGCTTTTAAAATACGACTGGTCGAGCGATAGTTTTGCTCAAGCTTAATCACTTTCAGATTACGGAAATCTTCCTTCAATAAAGCCATGTTCTCAGGCTTAGCACCACGCCATGCATAAATCGATTGGTCATCATCACCTACCGCGGTGAACTGTCCCATGACACCCACGAGTAATTTCACCAAAATATATTGCGCGGTGTTGGTATCTTGATATTCGTCGACCAATAAATAGCGGATTCGATTCTGCCAACGATCACGCACTTCTGCATTTTCTTGTAATAAGCGCGTCGGCATGACAATCAAATCATCAAAATCCACAGCATTGTAGGCACGTAAATTACGCTCATACAGTTGATACAGATGTGCAAACTGAACGTCTTCTGCTGTTTCACAGGTGGTATGCGCTTGCTCAGGTGGAATCAGATCGTTTTTCCAATCTGAAATCATTTTCATGGCTTTGGCAATCAGCTCTTTACTTTCTGCACCGGATAAATTGTCGCGATGCATTAAGTCCATCAAAATGCGTTTGCAGTCATCTGCATCTAAAATTGAAAAGTTATTTTTCAGTGGTGTATTTTTTAATTCCAAACGGAGCATGTTTAGCCCGAAGTTATGGAATGTAGAAACCGACAGCCCTTTTGCCTCTTCACGGCTCATCAGCTTTGTCACACGCTCTTTCATTTCACGCGCAGCTTTGTTGGTAAAGGTCATCGCGGTGATACGGTGCGCAGGAATACCACAATGCTTCACCAAATAGGCAATTTTACGGGTAATCACCGATGTTTTGCCTGAACCTGCCCCTGCAAGTACTAACAAGGGTCCTTGAGTGTATTTCATTGCTTCAAGTTGCTTGTCGTTCAACTGACTTGCCAGTGACATAGTCTTTCCTCTTATTAATTCGAGGATGATTATAGTCATCTGAAACGATCTTGCCTAATGCAAAATGTATTTTATCGGTCATTAAAAATGCCATAAAAAAAGCCACCCGAGGGTGGCCTTTCGTTTCGAACTAAAACTTATTTAGTTTCGTAAACTGAGATTTCTACGCGACGGTTTTGTTCACGACCTGCAGCAGTTGAGTTATCCGCTACTGGAGAAGTTGACCCGTAACCACGTGCAGTAATACGAGTTGAAGAAATACCTTGAGACGCTAGGTAGTTTTTCACTGAGTTTGCACGGTTTTGAGAAAGTGGGTTATTGATCGCATCAGTACCAGTGTTGTCTGTGTGACCATGTACAACGATTGCAAGTTTGTTTGCAGTACCGTCTTCACGCAATACTTTAGCAACGTCATTCAACGCAGATTGGAACTGAGATTGAATAGTTGAAGAGTTAGTTGCGAAAGTTACTGATGGCATAACAAGGTTGATCGAACCATCTGGATTACGACCTACGTCAACACCAGTACCAGCCAATTCTTGTTTAAGACGTTTTTCTTTCTTATCAAGAAGAAGACCTGCACCACCACCAACTACAGCACCAATTGCAGCTGCTTGACCCATTTTGTCTTTATCAGCATTAGAATAAGCAATACCAGCGCCTAAAAGAGCACCTAGACCAGTACCGATTGCTGCTTTGTCATATTCCATGTTTTGACAACCAGTAAGTGCCATTGCCCCAACTACTGCCGAAATTACTAGTGCACGCATTGCATGCCTCCTTCTTTGTGTTTTGTTGTATGGTTGAAATGATGAAGTAAAACAAATGGCTGAACCATTGATTTTTTGTTAATAATAAAACGTTTAGTTACAATTTGTAATATGAATACGAGATTTACTTGTTAATTCCATCACAATTTCTTCACAGTTCTGCGGATGCCCTTTTTTATTTAATCAACTCGAACTATATTTACTAGAATCAATCATTATTTGGACAATTTCCGCTAGGACTTTTTATATGTCATCTCAAACAAATAAGCAACCGACACTAAAAAAAATTAGCAAAGGACTTACCGTCGGTTCAGTTATAACAGGCAGTACTTTTTTCCATGGCCCTCCTGTACTAGCCCTTGGTCTAACCAAACTCTTTAAAAAATCAAAAAAGGTTGATGAAACCAACATAAAAATTACCAACAGTTGGCTCATGGTTAATAACTGGTTAATTGATCACGTTTTACCCAACACAAAATGGGATATCACCATCGATGAAGGCCTCGACTTAAATTTGCAGGGTCGCTATCTCATGACCTGTAACCATCAGAGTTGGGTCGATACGACAGTCAACCAATATTTTGGTTTAACTCGTATGCCACTGACGCGTTTCTTTACCAAATGGGAACTCATTTTCATTCCATTTGTTGGACAAGCTTTTAAAATTTTAGGCTTCCCAATGATGAAACGACATAGCAAAGAACAAATCGCGAAAAATCCTGAACTTAAATATCGAGATATGGAAGAAGCGCGTAAATCTTGTGAACAGTTATTGAGCCAGCCTTTTACCCTGCTGAACTATTTGGAAGGCACTCGCTTTACCCCTGAAAAACATGCGCAGCAGCAATCACCGTATCAAAACCTTCTTAAGCCGAAAGCGGGTGGTTTAGCACTGGCACTCAATATTTTAGGGGATCAAGTTGATGCTCTCGTAGATATGACCATCGTCTATCCAAATGGTGCACCAGGTTATGGCGAATTTTGGCTCGGTGAAGTTCCGCGTATCGCCGTGGATTTACGTAAAATTGAAATTCCAACGTGGGTGCATGGCGGCAACTATGAAGATGATGCAGAATTCCGTGAAAAATTTCAGCATTGGGTAGATGAGCTGTGGACGGAGAAAGACCAACTCATTACTCGTATGAAAGCTAAATACTCAGTTACTGAATAATTAAGAAGAAGTTTTATGTCGCAGAACAGCATGCCGCAAAACAAGAAATCTAAATATCATCATGTCAATCCAAACAGTTGGTCATTCAAACTGTTTTTGATTTATGACATATTCATGGTGTTTATTATTGTTTTTAACTTGTTCTGCCTGTGCATGAACTTTTTCCTCATGAGCAATCTTGGCAGTTGGTTCTTTAACAGTATCTACCTGCCCGATGTGCTGAGTTTTTACCGTGAACATTTACATCCATGGGTGATTACTACCGAAGCGTGGTTCATTATCTTTTTGATTGTAGAATTGTTGGTGCGCTGGGCGATTGCCATCATCAACAAGCACCATCAGCGCTGGTTCTTCTTCCCGTTTATACATTGGTACGAAATTTTAGCCATTGTGCCGCATTTACGTTTCCTGCGTTTATTTCGCGCGGGCGTGATTGCCTATCGACTTTATGAAATGGGTTATCAGATTGTGCCATCGGCATGGCAAAAGAAAGCTTTGTTTTATTATCGTGTGGTGATGGAAGAACTGTCTGATCGAGTAGTACTTACCGTGTTAGATGGTGTTAAGCATGAGCTCAATACCAGTACAACCCATAAAGACCTAATTAGTAATCTTGTGCAGCATCACCGTGAGATGTTCACCCAAGTTTTAGCTGAGATTTTTCAAGAAAATTTAAGCAAAGAGCTACGTACTGAACGTGAATTGATCGCCAAAAATGTCGGACAAATCGTCAGTCAGGCCATCGAAGACACTCCAGAACTCACGCAGCTATTGCGCTTAGTGCCAATCGTTGGCAGCCGCATTGAACAGCAGATTCAAAGTATCGGGCAACGTTTAGGTGAAAATATTACCCAAGGTTTAATTTCCCCATTGGCTTATCCCAATACATCGACGGCTCAAAAACCCAATCTATATTTAGACATTTCACAGCGTGTTAGCCGTATTGAAATCGAAAATAATGCCCAGCTGGATGAGTTGGTTCGCTCTGCGGTTTTTGAAAGTCTAGAAGCTATTCGTAAGCAAGTGAAAGTAAAACAGTGGCAGCAGATTATGCAGGAGCAGGACCAAGCTACAGAATAAACACTTAGTCAAAAATAATTGCGAACTCCGCTAGAGTATTCATGCAAATTGTTCTAGGATTTGCTCTATTTACAACATAACTACTTCGGCACAAAAGTAATAGTTAGAAGTCTCAAGGATTCAATATGGCTGATATACGGATAAAAGGCAAAATGGTCAATGCGATTCGCATTCACCTCGATACCAATGATCATGATGCGATCCGCCAGCAACTTACTCCAATGTTCCAAAAGGCTTTTCCACCCGGAACATTAGCCGTGATTGAAAGTACGGTTGATCAAGAACTAATTGCATTGATTCAACTGCTTATTAGTATTGAAATCCAACCAATTGGTGTCACTGAAGGTCCGCTATCGGACCAAGCACGTGCTATCCAATTTCCCGTAGTTCCTGCGGATCGCAAACTACAACAAGTTAAACCGACACGCGAACAAGTGGTTGAAGAGCCCGCGCCTGCAGAAGAAAAAACCGAAGATAAAATTGCTGCAGTCGAAGTACCGACCATTCGTCATGCTACGTCGTATCACAATGAAATCTTGCGTACAGGTCAATGTTTAGTCCAAGACCATGGCGATATCATTATTAATGCTGGTATTAATAGCGGTTCAGAAGTAATTGCTTCAGGAAATATACATATTTATGGTAGTGCTCGTGGTAGAGTCATTGCCGGAGCTGGTGGGAACACGGCTGCACGTATTTTCTGTCATTCATTAGAAGCTGAATTAGTTTCAATTGCAGGGACTTACTGTGTCGCTGATGATATTCCACCTCATGTGGTCAAACAGCCCGTACATATTTATTTGAATGACCAGCAAGAGCTAGTATTTGAAGCTTTGCAATTTTAATGTATAAATAATCACCAAACCCCTAATTAAAAAAGGGGATTTAAACCATAACAGGAGTGGATTCGGTGGCGAAAATTGTTGTCGTAACATCAGGTAAAGGTGGCGTAGGTAAAACAACTACAAGCGCATCTTTTGCAACAGGTTTAGCCCTTCGCGGCCACAAAACTGTTGTGATCGACTTTGATGTGGGTTTACGTAACCTTGACTTGATCATGGGCTGTGAACGCCGCGTTGTATATGACTTTGTAAACGTATTGAATAACGAAGCTCGATTACAACAAGCGCTTATTCGCGATAAAGATATTGAAAATCTCTACATTTTACCAGCATCTCAAACACGTGATAAAGACGCGTTAACAGATGAAGGTGTAGCACGTGTAATGGACGAACTTTCTCAAGAGTTCGATTACATTATTTGTGATTCACCTGCGGGTATCGAACGTGGTGCAATTTTAGCAATGTATCATGCTGATGAAGCGATCATTGTGACGAACCCAGAAATTTCTTCAGTACGTGACTCTGACCGTATTATTGGTATGCTCGACAGCAAAACCAAAAAAGTAGAACAAAACGAAGGTCGTATCCGTAAGCATCTCTGTATTACACGTTTCAATCCAGAACGTGCGGATAAACAAGAGATGTTGACGATTGATGACATTTCAAAAGATATTTTACGCGTACCGACTTTAGGTGTTATTCCTGAATGTAAAAGCGTTCTACAAGCATCGAACGAAGGTAAACCAGTGATTCTGTTTACAGAAGAAGCGGCTGGCCAAGCGTATGATGACCTTGTTGCACGTTTCCTTGGTGAAGAGCGCCCTTACCGTCACATTACGGTAAAACCTAAGGGTTGGTTAGCACGTCTATTTGGAGCGTAATCATGGCAGGATTTTGGAGCAAACTTTTTAGCAGCGACGAGAAACCGTCAAGCGCACAAACGGCAAAAGACCGTTTAAAAGTCATCGTGGCATCTGAAAATGGTTTAGGTAAACGCCTCAGCCAAGACAAAATAGACATGATGAAAAAAGAAATCATGCAAGTGGTAAACCGCTATGTTCGTGGTGTAGATGAGCAACATATTCAAATGTCTGTTCGTTCTGAAGCGAATATTGAAATGCTTGAAATGAATATCAATTTGCCTGAAGAACGTTAATCTGAATTCTGATTAGCCAAGTAAATTGAATCAAGGCAAAATGTGAGGCTGGATCAGTAAAGCGCTGCTTTACCCAGCCGCAAGACGAGAAGCTTTGCTTCGAGTGGGCTGGATTAGTTTTATTCCTGTGTTAGATCAAAAGCTTTGCTTCGAGTAAACGGGATAAAAAATAACTTTTGATCCAACCATAAAATGAGTCGCTTAACTTAGAGATGGCGAATAAAACCATTTTACTTGCGTACTCATTTTTGCCTTTTTGTATTTTAAACCAGCAAGGAGATTGCGATGGCATTATCTCAGCCAGCAACGTTCAACGAAGAATGGTCAGATGAGCGTGTATTTGCCTACCTTACTCAGCTTCCTCCTGAAGGAGTGAATGGCGACTTTCACGTGCTTTACCACGCTTTCAAACATATGCGTCCAAATGACTATGAGCGTCTTTTGACTCAATTCGTTGCCGATGGCCGTGATGTGAACGCAACTAATCCTGAAGGTCAGCGTATTCATGACGTGATTGCTCAATATCCACGTCAAAGCGCAGGTTTCCTCGAAGTATTGGCAAAATTTGCTTAATTTCGAGTAACAAAAAAAAAGCCCGCATCATGCGGGCTTTTTTTATCTGATTTAAAATTAGCATTATTGAATATCATCATGATCAATGCACGATCAACATGAGCAATGGAAACATCAAACCAAAACCAATGGTTTGTACACTAATAATCGCTGCCATCAGTTGTGAATCGCCCCGATAATAGCGGGTCAAAATATAAGACGATGATGCAGTTGGCAAAGCAAAAAAGACCACTAAAATCATTCGCTCAAAATCAGTCAGACCCATCCAAGTACTCAATAGATAAGCAATACATGGCATTAACATGAGACGCCCTATCGTATTAAAACTTAAACGACGCAGATCGGCGCGCATTTGCTGAAACTGTAATGCTGCCCCAACAGAAAGTAGTCCGAGCGGTAAACTCATGGCTGCCAAGATTTTTAATAGTTCAGGTAAGCCTTCAAACAGACTCAAGCCTGATAAATTAAACAATACCCCTGCAACACAGCCTAAAATTAAGGGATTTTTTGCGATGGACTGACAGGTCTGCCCCAATTGCTTCACACTTAAATTTGAAAACGCCAATACTGAAATGATATTCACTAAGGGGACGGCAACGGCAATTAACATGGCAAACATCTGCATGCCTGTGGAGCCAAATAAAGCACCCATGAGCGACAAACCAATATAGGTATTAAAACGAATATGACTTTGGATATACACGCCAAAACGCTGCACGGGCATATGCATAAACTGCTTGATCCCCCACAACACAATGCTGATCAAACAGGTGCCCGCAACCAGTACTGTCAACATTCGTGAAACAGTGTTCATATCCAATTGCACGGCTGATACATTCAAAAATAGCAGCACAGGAAATAAAACGTAGTAATTGAGTTTTTCTGAATTTGCCCAAAATTCATTCTGAACAAACTGTGTATATTTAAGCACATATCCCATCGCGATTAATGCAACGAGGGGAAACAATGCGACGACGATATTCATGCTGTACGCCTTGAAATAAAGTAGCTACTTCATCTTTAACCATTTATGTAGCACAATATAATCCTCATCTAGACTCATAACAAAATGAGTAATTACTCATGGCAATGACATTTTCTCAGCTTGAAATTTTTATTAAAGTCGCAGAACAACAAAGCTTTACTCTCGCTGCTCGACAGCTGGGAATTACTCAGTCAGCTGTCTCTCACGCCTTAAAGTGTTTAGAGCAGCATTGGAATGTCAGCTTATTTAGCCGTGAGCAAGGCGAAATTAGCCTGACCCACATTGGTCAGCAGTTATTGCTGCATGCCAAAGAAGTCATCAATACCGCACAAATCATGCAGCAAGAAGTGCATGCCGCACATGGTATTCAACAAGGAACGCTGAGAATTGGCTCTTTTGGTTCTTCTAGTTCGATTCATCTGCTTCCAGAGCTATTAAAGGCGTATCGAGAACGTTATCCGCATATTGAGATCTATGTCGAGGAAGGCACCGATGCAGAAGTGTCTCGTTGGATTTCTGAACGTCAGATTGATGTTGGTTTTGCCGTACTCCCTAAGCCGCAGCTGTTCACTTTCCCCCTAATTCAAGACATTTTCATTGCCTTGATTCCAGATAGTTATTCAGTTTCCAAACACAGTCATTTAAATATCCAAGACCTGCAAAACTACCCCTTTATTATGACCCGTGCAGGCAGCCAGTCCCATGTGGAAAAACTGCTTAAACAACACCACATACAACCTAAAATCACCTATCAAATGTCGCAACTGCTAACCATTTTAAACATGGTGAATTTACAGGAAGGGATTGCTATCGTTGCGGATATGGCTATGCCTGCTGAGCTGTTGGCGCTACATCCACATGTGGTTAAACGTCCACTCTTTCCAAATACCCAACGGCAGATTGGACTCGCCGTAAAAAATCAAAAACTCATGAGCCCGGCCTGCAAAGCTTTTATCGAACTGGCCCAGTCCATGTTCTACCAAGAAGAGTTCACAATCTAAAAATAAAAAAACCTGCCGAAGCAGGTTTTTTGTTTTAGGACTTAGACCAAAATATCTCGTTTACCATTTGGCCCCATCCCACTGACGATACCATTTTCTTCCATCTGATCAATAATCCGTGCAGCACGGTTATAGCCGAGACTGAATTTACGCTGTAAAGATGACGTCGATGCTTTACGTGTTTCCAAAACGAAACTAACACATTGATCATACAGCGCATCACGGTCTGATCCACCATCACCATCTTCAAAACCGCGAGATGTCGGCTCTTCATCATAAGGCGTGAGGATTTCATCGACATAATTCGGTTCACCGCGCTCACGCCATGCATCACAAATACGGTTCACTTCATCGTCTGAAATAAACGCGCCATGTACCCGTTCAGGTTCAATTTTCCCCGGTCCGAGGAATAACATATCACCATGGCCCAGTAAGTCTTCCGCACCACCAGCGTCTAAGATAGTACGTGAATCCAGTTTACTGTTGACACGTAGCGCAGCACGCGTTGGAATATTGGCTTTGATCAAACCTGTCACTACATCTACGGTTGGACGCTGCGTCGCCAACAGCAAATGAATCCCTGCTGCACGTGATTTTTGTGCAAGACGGGTAATCATTTCTTCAGCTTTTTTACCCACTTGCATGATCATGTCGGCAAATTCGTCGGCAACAATTACGATCAACGGCATAGGCTGTAAACGTGGCGCACGACTTTGGGTTGCAGAGTCATCTGGCTTCCAAGTTGGATCGATGAGATCTTCCCCGTTGGCCATTGCTTCTTCAATTTTGCGGTTAAAGTCAGTCAGCTTACGCACTTTCATCAAAGACATCAGCTTATAACGACGCTCCATTTCATTCACACACCAGTTCAATGCACTCACCGCATCTTTCATGTCGGTTACAACAGGCGTTAATAAATGTGGAATATCGTTATAGTTGGCAAGTTCCAACTGTTTCGGGTCAATCATGATGAGTCGCAGTTGCTCAGGTGTATATTTCAACAACATCGACAACAACATGGCATTAACTGCGACTGACTTACCAGAACCCGTGGTACCTGCCACCAACATATGCGGTGCTTTCGCCAAATCTGCCAAGACAGGATTACCCGAAATATCTTTACCCATCGCCATACTAAGTAAGGCATTTGGATCACGGTATGCCGGCGTTTCTAACAGCTCAATAAGACGAACCATTTCACGTGAACTATTTGGGACTTCAATCCCGATATACGGTTTACCCGGAATAACTTCCACCACACGTACAGAAGCCATAGACATTGAGCGTGCCAAGTCACGTGAAATATTGGTCACTTTCGATGCTTTTACACCGGGTGCCAAATCTAGTTCAAAACGTGTCACGACAGGGCCCGGCTGTGCTTCTACAACTTTAGCTTTGACATTAAACTCTTGCAGCTTAATTTCTAAAAGTTCAGACAAGCGAGACAATTGCTCTGCGGTAAAATTAACTTTCTTATTCGGATCTACAGGATCTAATATTTCCAATCCCGGCAAAGTCGGTAAATCCAAACGTTTTTGTGCCACTTGCATCGCACGAGACATTGGACGACCAGAGGCATCGGTTAAAGGCGCATCAAAGTCAAAATCATCTTCGAGATCTAAATCGATGTCTTCAGGCTTACCTGCTGTTTCTTGCCATACTTCACGGAAAGCATCTTTATTCGAGCTGATTAACGCTTTTTCATCGTCAGATATAAAAGTCTGTGGCTGCGTATTGATTTCAGCACGAACCAAAGGCGTAGATTGCGCATAACTACTGGTTGTACGAACCGGTTGCGCCTGTTCTATCGCTCGCTCTGCTTCTTCAACCAGCAAATCATCGAGATCATTAAATTCAGTTTCAGCACTGATATTTTTCGGTGTGGTCAGCGGTGTAATCTGTGCAGCTGCTACACCTAAACCTGCAACTGTGGCAGCAGCACCTGTAGCAAATTCATTTGAATGCGTTGCTGGACTTTCATTTTGCGCTGTATTAAATGGACTATGCACATCCGTCGCTGTTTTACTATTTGGGACAGCCGCTAACAGCTCATCGAAGATTTCATCATCATCCCAATCCACTGATTTTTTAGCCGCTGGCGCCGCTTCTGTCGGAGAAGTCGAATGCACATCTGCTGTTTTGTTGAAATATTCAGTTTGATTGGCAGGCTGCTCTTCTTCTGCAGCTTTCAGTAAAGCATCAATATCTTGTTTGTGCCGTTGGTCATCATTTGAATGCAAGGCACGCCAAACCTCTCCCGTCGCAACAACACGTTGTTGATCTTGCTCAAGCTGACGCACTTTCGCCAAAGTATGTTCAAAATCTTCATCGGATGGTGTAGCAGTCTCCGGCGAATTTACCGTAGATAAATGCTGTGCATTGCCTTCTTTGTCTGCACATTCTTTATCAGCAATATCATCAAATAAACGCTCAGCAACACGATCACGTACTACAGGGTCAACCTCTACAGCATGATGCTCATGGGCGGGTGTGACTGGTGCAATCACTTTTGATACATTAGTAATCACACTGCCTTTTTTAGTCGTTGGTACGGTACGGTCAAAAGCAGTATCTCCTTCTGGGACATTGCGATAGAACAAATCTTGGAGATAAGCCGGTGTGGACTTCATGGTTGCCCATGTCTTATTCCACTTGATACCAAAGGCCAAAGTGAACAACATGATCCAAAATGCAATGAGAAATACTGCTGCACCATAGACCGTTAAAATTTGTTCAAGACTTTGACCCAGTTCATAGCCAATGATCCCGCCCGATGCATTTTCTAAGGTATCTTCAGGGACGTTCCAAAATAGGAAAAGTAAACTTGAAGTTGCCAGTAAAATAAAGAACTGAGCGGCATAGCGAAATGGACGGTTTAGAAAACTACGTGGCCACCATACTTGAATTGCTTCGAGAAATAAATAGACAGGTATCAGCAGACTTGCCCAACCTAAAAATCCATAGAGTAAGTCAGCTATCCATGCACCTGCGACGCCGCTGGCATTTGAAACTTGCTGAGTATCACTGGATAAATGCATCCATCCCGGATCAAATGGCGTATATGTGACTGTTGCAAGGAACAGATATATCCCAAATGAAACAAGGAATAATGTCATTATTAAGCGCTGTGCATATGCACCCGACACCGCTGTCATATACGTTCCTGTAACCAATTCTTCATGAATGTTTTTGTCATTACCCACAACAAAATGGGCTGAATCTAAACCTGTTATTATGCACCTGTTCAATAAAAAAGATGCAAGATAATTTAAGTATAGTTGTTAACTTTATTGTATATAGCTCAAAACGATTTCGATGATCAATAATATCGACTTTAATCTCACACAATCGTTTCAAACTTTGACGTATAATTCCACAAATTATCATATAAAAAAAGGATTCTACGGATGAGCGCTCGTCACTCACGTCTAATTATTTTAGGTTCTGGTCCTGCAGGTTATAGCGCTGCGGTATACGCTGCCCGTGCGAACCTGAAACCGACACTCATCGCAGGTATTCAATTAGGCGGTCAATTGACTACAACGACAGAAGTAGACAACTGGCCAGGTGGTGCAGAAGGTTTAACAGGCCCTGCCCTAATGGAACAAATGCAAGCTCATGCTGAACGTTTTGGTACAGAAATTGTGTATGACCATATCAACGAAGTGGACCTCAATGTTCGTCCGTTCGTGCTTAAAGGCGATATGGAAGAGTTTACTTGTGATGCATTGATTATTTGTACAGGTGCAACTGCGCAATACTTAGGTCTTGAATCTGAAGCTGCATTTATGGGTCAAGGTGTAAGTGCTTGCGCAACTTGTGATGGTTTCTTCTACAAAAACCAAAAAGTAATGGTTGTCGGCGGCGGTAATACTGCTGTGGAAGAAGCGCTGTATCTTTCAAACATTGCTTCTCATGTCACTCTAGTACACCGTCGTGACACTTTACGTTCAGAAAAAATCCTTCAAGATCATCTTTTTGCAAAAGAAAAAGAAGGTAAAATCAGTATTATCTGGAATCACCAAGTGGATGAAGTCATTGGCGATAACACCGGTGTGACTTCTGTACGTATTAAATCTACGCAAGATGATTCAACTCAAAACGTTGATGTCACTGGTATGTTCGTGGCGATTGGTCACAAACCAAATAGCGGTATTTTTGAAGGTCAATTGAACTTACGTGATGGCTACATCCAAGTTCAAAGTGGCACCGCAGGCAACGCAACACAAACGTCTATTCCAGGCGTATTTGCTGCGGGTGATATTGCCGATAGTATCTACCGTCAAGCGATTACTTCTGCAGGTTCAGGCTGTATGGCTGCACTCGATGCTGAAAAATACCTTGATGCACTCGGCGAATAATCTTTTGCTTAAGTCATTTGCTTAGCTAAATAGTTTTAAAAAATTAGCCGACCTAATGGTCGGCTTTTTTATGTATGATAAATATCCGTGTACCTCAATAAGAAGCTTGGCATGCCGATACTCCCTCCTTCTGAATTTACTTTCCCCGATCCAGTTGAATGCGATCCCGAAGGTGAAGGCTTAATTTGCATCGGTGCTGACCTCTCCCCTTCCACACTGTTTGAAGCCTATAGTCACGGTCTTTTCCCATGGTTCAGTGAAGGTGATCCGATTTGTTGGTGGTGTCCTGAACCCCGCTGCATTATTCGACCGCAGGACTATCATCCGAGCAAATCGTTATTACGCAGCATGAAAAAAATGGACTATAAGATCACCATTAATCATGCGTTTGAAACTGTGATTCGCTCATGTTCACTGCCGCGTAGTTATGCCAATGAAACATGGATTTCAGAAGATATTATTCAGGGATATTCTGCGCTGTTTGACGCAGGCTATGCTTATAGCATTGAAGTTTGGGAAAACGAGATCGTTGTCGGTGGCCTCTATGGCGTTAATATTGGTCATGGCTGCTTTGGCGAGTCTATGTTTAGTACACGAACAGATGTCTCTAAAATGGCGTTTTACACCTTAATGCTTATTGGGGAAGAGAATCAACTACCATGGATTGATTGCCAATTAGTCAACGATCACCTCTTAAGCTTAGGTGCGAGTACACTTTCTCGCCAACAATACCTTAATTCGTTACAAGATGTTGTGAAACAACCCTCTATCGATTGGAAAAAGTATCAGGACAGTGTATTTTCAAGTAAAACAATAGCGCAATGGGCAAGTCTCAGCGCATGACAATAAAAGAGGGATATTACGATGAATTCCTATCAACCGAAGTCCCTGTTGAACGAATTACAGTACTACATCACGCCTCCGCATGATTGTAGCTACTTAGAAAATAAATCTGCCCGGATGGTCTTTCTTGATCCTGTCCATCGTATTGATGTGGTCACGTTATCTGAACTTTCCCGCATGGGTTTTCGTCGTAGTGGGGATTTTGTCTACCGCCCTGAATGTCATCTTTGTCGTCAATGTCTATCCTCTCGCGTTCCTGTTCATGAATTTCAAATGAACAGCGTGCAAAAAAAAGCGTGGAAACGGAATCAAGATTTAACGGTGAAAATTTGCCGTCCTCAAGATGCCGATGCAATGCATTATGCCTTGTATGAACGCTACATCAATGAACGACATGCTGATGGTGATATGTACCCACCTAGCCAAGATCAATTTGAAAAATTTTTAATTAATAGCTGCACTGACAGTTTCTTTTTAGAGCTATGGTTGGATGAGCAACTGATCAGTGTATCTACCTGTGATCCACTTGATGATGGTATTTCAGCGGTATATACCTTTTTTGATCCTGATGAAAGCCGTCGCTCACTAGGTACTTTTGCCATTCTGAAACAAATTGAGCATGCACAAAAGCTTGGACTGCAATATGTCTACTTGGGCTATTGGGTGCCCGATTCGCAAAAAATGAATTATAAATCTCAGTACATTCCACTGGAACTTCTGCTTGATGGACAATGGCGTCGACTCAACCGACCACTGACCCAAGAAGAAATTAGCCAACTGGGGGATTCCCTGATGACCACCTTACCTTCCGGCTGGAACAATCCTATTATTAAATAAAAGGGATCAAACAAAAGATATTCAATAAAAAAGCATTCGTTTATTCACGAATGCTTTCTTTAAATTTGATCACTCTTCACCGCTTTTATTTAAATAAAGCTGCAAAATCATCACCACAAGTCTTCACCATAATAATGGCGTGCTCACGAGTTCCATCGGCATTTGGATAATAATTCTTTCGCAAATCGATTTGATGAAAATCCGCTTTTTCATATAAACGGATCGCTGGTTGATTACCTTCTCGCACTTCTAAGAAGATTTGAATGGGTTTATTTTTGAGTAAGGCAATAGATTCATCGAGTAATTGAAAACCTAATCCTTTGCCTTGCTGGCTCGGATCGATCGCCATTAACAATAAATTTGCTTCATCTAAAACGGGTTGTAAAATGCAAAAACCTACAACTTTTCCTTGTCGCTCAATCACCGTACTTTGATAGGCAGCAATCGATTCTTGAAATTGTTTTATGGTCCAAGGATGGCTTTGTACGCGGCGCTCGATATCGTAAACCTGCTGGACATCAGCGTCTTGCATCAAACGAATCATCTTCGTTTATCTTTCTATAGCTAGGGTATGCGCATTATAAAAAGTTTGTCTATAAAGTTGAATAAAAAAAAGAGCGATTTACATCGCCCTTCTGAAAAAGTCACCACAGCGCTGTGATTAGAGACCCAAATATGCTTTCCACGTTTTTAACAAACCAGAAGTATCTAAATCATTCGGGTGAAAACCTGGTTTAAAATACATCAGCATTTCTTTACCCATACCAGTGATGATGCCTTTTGAAGGGCTATAACCATAGGTATAAATATCTTTTAATGCTTCAAAATTAAGCTTGTTATCTTCTTTTAATAAACGAGCGACAAAATAACTTTGTACGAAGAATAAAGTCACCATTGCGCCAATCAATGAACCTGTACGGAGTGCGTAGGCCTTTATTCCCTGACCAAAGACACCTTCAAATACATCATAAGCTACGGCTTTATGCTCATTTTCTTCAATCGCATGCCATAACCACATATTTTTCATGGTTTCATCAGTCATCAAGGCTTGAATATGTGGGTTTACCAATAACTGTGAAGCAATTGTTGCAGTGAAATGCTCAAGTGCCGTAGTTGCAGTAAGATCCACCATTTCTTGAGTAATACCAACAGGTTTACCAATACGTGCAAAGACTTTACGCACACCTTGGATAACACGACCCGTTGCCTTATCAAGTGTTTCGACATCATGACCGTATTTTTGTGCAGAAGCATTAAAACCCTCATGCTCTTGCGTATGCATTGCTTCTTGACCAATGAAAGCACTAATTTCTTTTTGTAGGGCTTCATTATTTGCGATCGCGGGGTGTTTACGTACTGCACGCACACTATCAATAAAGAACATTTCACCCGCGGGAAATAAAGCAGACAATGCGGTCATAAAATGTGTCAAACCTGCTGAGCCATTCATCCAGTACTCTGGTACCGCATCAAAATCAAAATTCATGCGACGTACAGGGAAACTTGCACCTGCTCGATTAGTAATCTTTACTTTAGCGTTCATGCCTAACTCCTTTTTGAGTTATGAAATACTCAAACTTTTATTGGTTTTCTTGAGTTCATATTACGGTTTTATTGACACGTAATTATTTCAGTTAAGGACAGTGAATTATCACTAAAGGACAGCTTTAAAAAATATTGTCAGACAATTTCCCTATCACATTGAATAAGCATAAAAAAAAGCGCCTCAAAGAGGCGCTTTTTTACACACATTTAGTGATTATGCAGTTACTTTAGAAACTACACCCGCACCAACTGTACGACCACCTTCACGGATCGCAAAGCGTAAGCCAGCGTCCATTGCGATTGGGTGGATTAATTCTACTGACATTTCTACGTTGTCACCAGGCATAACCATTTCAACGCCTTCTTTAAGCGAGATCGCACCAGTTACGTCAGTTGTACGGAAGTAGAACTGTGGACGGTAACCGTTAAGGAATGGAGTATGACGGCCACCTTCGTCTTTAGAAAGTACGTATACTTCTGCGTCGAATTTAGTATGCGGTTTGATTGTACCTGGTTTAGCAAGTACTTGACCACGTTGAACGTCTTCACGTTTAGTACCACGTAGAAGAACACCACAGTTCTCGCCCGCACGACCTTCGTCAAGAAGTTTACGGAACATTTCTACGCCAGTTACAGTTGTTTTAACTGTATCTTTAATACCAACGATTTCAACTTCTTCGCCTACTTTCACGATACCAGTTTCAACACGGCCAGTTACTACTGTACCACGACCTGAAATTGAGAATACGTCTTCGATTGGCATAAGGAATGCTTGGTCGATAGCACGTTCTGGTTCAGGGATGTAAGAGTCAAGAGCTTCAACAAGAGCAACTACAGCATCTTCGCCGTATTGACCAGCTTCACCATTAAGCGCTGCAAGAGCAGAACCACGGATTACTGGAGTGTCGTCGCCTGGGAAGTCATAAGTAGAAAGAAGTTCACGAACTTCCATTTCTACTAGTTCAATTAGCTCTTCATCATCAACGATGTCACATTTGTTCAAGAACACAACAATGTAAGGTACACCTACTTGACGAGAAAGCAGGATGTGTTCACGAGTTTGTGGCATAGGACCATCAGTCGCCGAACAAACAAGGATCGCACCATCCATTTGCGCAGCACCAGTAATCATGTTTTTAACATAATCGGCGTGACCTGGGCAGTCTACGTGAGCGTAGTGACGGATTGGAGAATCGTATTCTACGTGTGAAGTATTAATTGTAATACCACGTGCTTTTTCTTCTGGTGCAGAGTCGATTGCAGCGTAATCTTTCGCTTCACCACCGAATTTTTTTGCACATACAGTTGCAATTGCAGCTGTTAAAGTAGTTTTACCGTGGTCGACGTGACCAATTGTACCCACGTTAACGTGTGGCTTATTACGTTCGAACTTAGCCTTAGCCATGAGATCTTCCTTTTTAAACTACTCATGCAGGGATACTGCATGAGCATTTGGTTTTTAACTATGAATTAGTTTGGGCTTATAGTAATCGAAAGATTACTCGTCGTCACCTTTTTTACCGCCAGATTGGAACTTAGCGATGATGCCTTCAGCCACGTTACGTGGTGTTTCAGCGTATTTAGCGAATTCCATAGAATAAGTCGCACGACCTTGAGACATAGAACGCATATGAGTTGCGTAACCAAACATCTCAGAAAGTGGAACTTCTGCACGGATAGCTTTAGTACCACCAGGTAAATCGTCCATACCTTGAACAAGACCACGACGACGGTTTAAGTCACCCATGATATCGCCCATGTAGTCTTCTGGAGTTTCTACTTCAACTTTCATGATTGGTTCAAGCAAGATAGGATCTGCTTTCATGAAACCGTCACGGAATGCGTAAGAACCAGCCATTTTGAACGATAATTCGTCAGAGTCGACGTCATGGTAAGAACCATCGAACAATGTCGCTTTGATGCCAACAACTGGATAACCAGCTAGGACACCATTCTTCATACGTTCTTGGATACCTTTGTCAACCGCACCGAAGAATTCTTTAGGTACTACACCACCAACAACTTCTTCAGCGAACTCGTAATCTTTGCCAGCATCTTCAGCAAGTGGTTCTAAACGTACGTATACGTGACCAAACTTACCTTTACCACCAGTTTGACGTACGAACTTACCTTCTTGTTCAACTGACTTTTTAATAGTTTCACGATACGCAACCATTGGTTTACCAATGTTCGCTTCAACGTTGAATTCACGCTTCATACGGTCAACAATAATGTCAAGGTGAAGCTCACCCATACCAGCAATAATTGTTTGACCAGATTCTTCGTCAGTACGTACGCGGAATGAAGGGTCTTCTTTCGCCAAACGACCTAAAGCAACTGACATTTTTTCTTGGTCTGCTTTAGTTTTAGGCTCAACCGCAAGCGCAATTACTGGCTCTGGGAATTCCATACGCTCTAGTGTAATTACATTATTTTCATCACATAATGTATCACCAGTCGTAGTATCTTTAAGACCTACACATGCTGCGATATCACCCGCACGAATTTCTTCAATATCGTGACGGTCATTTGCGTGCATCTGTACGATACGGCCAACACGTTCGCGCTTCATTTTAACTGGGTTATAGCAAGGGCTACCTGCTTTAAGCACACCAGAGTAAACACGTACGAATGTTAAGTTACCTACAAATTTGTCGTTCATGATTTTGAACGCAAGCGCAGAGAACGGAGCATCATCAGACGCTTCACGAGAACCTTCAGTTTCGTCTTTGTCGTCAAGGATACCTTTAATCGCCTCGACATCAGTCGGCGCAGGTAAGAATTCAATTACAGCATCCAACATACGTTGAACACCTTTGTTTTTGAACGCTGAACCACAAAGCATTGGTTGAATTTCATTCAACAATGTACGTGCACGTAAACCTGAAACGATTTCTTCTTTAGTTAACTCACCTTCTTCAAGGTACTTGTCCATGAGTTCTTCTGATGCTTCCGCAGCAGCTTCAACCATGTTAGTACGCCATTCGTTAGCAGTATCAACTAATTCAGCAGGGATTTCGCCATATTCAAACTTCATACCTTGAGACGCTTCGTCCCAGATAATCGCTTTCATTTCGATTAGGTCAACAACACCCTGGAAGTTTTCTTCTGCACCGATTGGAACAACGATTGGCACTGGATTACCACCAAGACGTGTTTTAACTTGTTCAACAGCACGGAAGAAGTTCGCACCAGTACGGTCCATTTTGTTCACGAATGCAATACGTGGAACTTTATATTTATTTGCTTGACGCCATACAGTTTCAGACTGAGGTTGTACACCACCTACAGCACAGTAAACCATGCATGCACCGTCAAGAACACGCATAGAACGTTCAACTTCAATCGTGAAGTCTACGTGTCCTGGGGTATCAATTACGTTAATACGGTGCTGTTCGAATTGGTTACCCATCCCTTTCCAGAAGCATGTTACTGCCGCTGAGGTAATAGTAATACCACGTTCTTGCTCTTGTTCCATCCAGTCTGTAGTTGCAGAACCTTCGTGAGTTTCACCAAGTTTGTGACTCTCACCTGTGTAGAACAAAATACGTTCTGAAGTGGTAGTTTTACCAGCATCAATGTGCGCAGAGATACCAATGTTACGATAACGAGAAATTGGGGTTTGACGAGCCATGATTTCTAGCATTCCTAAATTTTGTTGTTTAAAACAGGACGCTTTAAGCTGCATAGCAACTTAAAGCGATTCGATGACAAAACAGTGACAACTGATTTATCACCCTCCTGAATAGGGGCTGTTTTATCCGCTTAGAAACGGTAATGAGAGAAGGCTTTGTTGGCTTCAGCCATACGATGCACATCTTCACGTTTTTTGATCGCTGCGCCTTTACCTTCAGCTGCATCAAGCAACTCACCAGCAAGACGTAAAGCCATAGTTTTTTCAGAACGCTTAGCAGCAGCATCTACTAACCAACGCATAGCCAAGGCAGTACGACGGGATGGGCGTACTTCCATAGGCACTTGGTATGTAGCACCACCAACACGGCGTGCTTTTACTTCGACCATAGGACGAACTTTTTCAAGAGTAGTCTCGAAAAATTCAACTGGGTCTACTTTAGATTTTTCTTGAACGCGGTCTAAAGCACCGTAAACGATACTTTCAGCAATAGATTTTTTACCATCTTGCATTACGTGGTTCATGAATTTAGCGATTGTTTGGCTGCTGAACTTAGGATCCGGAAGGATTTCACGGGCAGCAACTACGCGACGTCTTGGCATTTTAATACACCTAATAAATATGACACTTCAGGTTACTCCAGCAGGTGCACAAAGTGTCATGTGCTTTCGCTGGCCTTACTATACGTCGCTTGGAATTTTCACAAAAAATGCAGAAATCAGACAAGCGAGACGATAAAGGATTGCAGTTCTAAGGAACTAAGAAGCCAATCTTTTCAGATTATTTCTTAGGACGTTTAGCACCGTATTTAGAACGAGACTGGTTACGATCTTTAACACCAGCACAGTCTAAAGAACCACGAACGGTATGGTAACGTACACCTGGTAAATCTTTAACACGACCACCACGGATAAGAACAACACTGTGCTCTTGTAGGTTATGGCCTTCACCACCGATGTAGCTAGAAACTTCAAAACCTGAAGTTAAGCGAACACGGCAAACTTTACGCATTGCTGAGTTAGGTTTTTTAGGTGTAGTTGTGTAAACACGTGTACAAACACCACGACGTTGTGGACAAGCCTTCAACGCAGGAACTTTAGATTTTTCAACTAAAGTTGTACGACCCTTACGGATCAACTGATTTGTTGTTGCCATTTGGCAATTCTCCCGTTAATAAAAAGCCCCAAAAAATACTACTTTTTGAGGGCATGCAATTGTAAGCGAAGACTTAAAATTGGTCAACAATATACGATCATCGAAAACATTTATTCATCATGAGTTGCGCAATTTTTCACCCACAAATAAATAGTTTATTTTTCAGAAGAATCTGCTGATTTTTTTGTAACTTTATCTACGGCTGCTGTTTTGGCTTTACGCGGCTTAGTTTTGGGTGCAGCTTTTTCCACTGGGACATCCTCCTGCTGTACAGATTCCAACACCTCAAACTCATCTTTTTCAGCTAAAGCAGGTTTTTGCGCAGCCCCGAGTACATGAGGCTCAACAACTTTCTCCGCAAGTGCCTCCAAACCTTCTGAGACTTTTTGTTCCTGCTCTACTTCCACTTCGGCTGCATCAGAGTTTTTAACTTGTGCTTTTTTGATGACTTTTACTGCGCGGATACTCTCATGACCTGTAACATCTATGGTCTGATCTAGTACCGGCTCAGCCAAATCAATATCTTTCGCCTTAATACCTTCTAGTAATTTAGGTGTTGCTTGAGCAAGCAACTCAAGAGATCGCTCATAGGCATGTAAAGGTGACAAGCTAATATCCTGATGCTGCAAAATATATTGGCGCGCATTAGAAAAGACTTGCTGTGCCTTCTGATTCACTTCATCCACTAAACGGCGACTATACACCACACTTACACCAACACTCGCCACAGGAGATAATCGTGATAGCTGATTTAACAATGAAACTTTTGGCATTTGATTGAGCCATGCCCACTTAAACTGACCATTTTCATCTAGTACATATTTTTTCAATGCTGCTGCATCAGTATCTGAACCCACCAATTGCTGCAATTGATGTAAATCACTATTTTGTAGCGTACTACTCAGAGCTTTTATTGCCATAAGCAAAGTTTGTTTTTCTGCAATTAAACTCAAGTCGACCTGTTTAAAAATAAACTGAACAATATCTTGGTCACTTTCTTTGCTTAAGTCGAAACCATAAGAACGTCCAACTTGATAAATCACTCGCAGAGTCATAATCAGTGAAGCAGGGATATCAATACTTGAACCAATGACACCTGTCGCACCTGTTAAAGCCCCTTGAATCGAAGCAATCCATTTATTTTGCTCACCCAGAGCCTGACTAATACGACGCGAACGATCGACATCTTGTGTCAACTCTTCTAAATCACGTACCCCAGCTTCATCCAGTACAGCATCTACAGATGAAATATCCGAACTAAAATGATTAAGTCGATCAAATAAATAATCAGAAATTTTGTCACTAAACTGAGGAGCAACAAAATTAGCCACATTATTTACAGTATTAAAATGTCGACCGAATAATTGTCTAGAAACATTTGGAACGTGTTCACGTAAGATTTGCTGAGGATTATCATATTTTTTTACATCAAATACGCCCGCTTGCCTTGACTGCCCCTCCAAGGTTTGACCATTTTTTTGAGGTTGAATGACCTTAGTTACGGATTCGGGTGCGACATGATTAATGATGGACACCCCAGTAGAACTGAGCTTTTTAGCCACTCCAAAGGCGTTTGAGAGTAGACCTGCCGTTGGTTTATTATTCGTTTTCGCCATTCCCTACCTCATTAAAACTATTCTTGAAATTATTGATAAATACTAGGTGTAGTCAAACTTTATCACAACTTGAATATGTATCTTTAAGTTAAGTTTTTTGCTGTAAAGTTGCAAATTAGCTCAGTCAACAATAGGCATAGGATTTGCCATAAGAATTCAAAAAGCTTTCTGCTATCATTATTCCAATCAAATTATATGAGTTCGCCTATTTAGAAAGTTTCCTTCGTATACTTTCTATAGCTTGCTCATACACTACCTATAAAGGATCTGTAGATGAAACGTGTTGTAATCACTGGTATGGGCATCAACTCATGCATTGGTAATACATTAGAAGATGTCACTCATTCTTTGCAAAACGGGATTTCTGGAACACGTTTCAACCCAAGTTATGCTGAACTTAATTTTAAAAGTCATGTCAGTGCGGCTGCAGAACAAAACTTTGACGGTATTGACCGCCGTTTAAAACGCTTTATGGGCGTATGCGCAATGTATGCATACAACTCAGCTTTGGCTGCGGTAGAAAATGCAGGCTTAACAGCAGAACAAATTGGCGGTAATCCACGTTACGGTATTGCGGGTGGGTCAGGTGGTGGTTCAACTGCATCTGTTGTTGAAATGAAAGAACTTCTAGACACCAAAGGTGCACGTAAAGTTGGTCCATTCTTTGTACCACGTAACATGACCAACACCATTACTGCAAACGTGGGTGTTGCATTTAAAATGCAAGGTATTGCACACACCATTACTAGCGCATGTGCAACATCTGCAGATGCCATTGGTTATGCATACAACCTGATTCAATTAGGCAAACAAGACTTAATGCTTGCCGGTGGTGGTGAAGAAGACCATTGGTCACAAAGTCTTTTATTTGATGCAATGGGCGCACTTTGTTCAAAATACAATGACACCCCTGAAACTGCTTCCCGACCTTACTCTGCTGACCGTGACGGTTTCGTGATCGCTGGCGGCGGTGGCTTTGTTGTACTAGAATCTCTTGAGCATGCTCAAGCACGTGGCGCAAACATTTTGGCTGAAGTTGTCGGCTATGCAGCAAACTCTGATGGTGCTGACATGGTTGCACCATCTGGCGAAGGTGCGACGCGTTGTATCCTTATGGCTTTAGAAGAAGCTAAACAACATGGTGTAGATACCATCGACTATGTTAATACACACGGCACATCTACTCCGGCAGGTGATGTTACTGAACTTAAAGCAATGGAGCGTGCTTTCGGTGAAGGACAAGTTCCTCCACTCAGCTCGACCAAGTCGATGACTGGTCACAGCCTGGGTGCTGCAGGTGTACAAGAAGCGATTTACTCTATTCTGATGATGCAAAATGACTTTATTGCACCAAACATCAACGTGACTGAACTTGACGAAGGTGCAAAACCTTTTGATATCGTACTTGAAAAACGTGACGCAAAATTGAATACTGTGATGAGTAACAGTTTTGGTTTTGGCGGTGTAAACGCTTGCCTCGTTTTCAAAAAATGGGAAGCTTAATATAAAGTTTGCTGCTTTGGTACTTCGGTGCCAAAGCACACACCCACCGCCCTTTTAAGGGTCAATATATGGATGCTCCATCAGATGCTTTCCTCTGGGTCAAAGCATTACATATCATCGCAGTTGTTTGCTGGTTCGCAGCGCTATTCTATCTCCCTCGCCTTTATGTCTACCACGCTATGAGTGATGATGCTACGAGTCATCAGCGCTTTCAAATCATGGAACGCAAGCTATACCGTGGCATTATGTGGCCTGCGATGATCGCAACACTTATTACTGCACACTTTTTAGTAGATTGGGGCGATGCAACACGCCATTACCATGAAGCACTGTGGTTTTACCTCAAAGTAGGTTTAGTTGGCCTTTTAGTTGTTTATCACTTGGTTTGTGGTTATTACCGTAAAAAGCTTATCGAAAATGCACATTATAAGTCGCATAAATTCTGGCGTTATTTTAATGAAATGCCAACTTTGATTTTATTTGCGGTGGTTATTTTAGTTGTGGTGAAGCCAAGCTTCTAAGCCAAATACACAAAGCCTCGAAAATTCGGGGCTTTTATTTATTTGTTACTATCCATTATTGCTTCTCGAGAAATAAAATCCTCTCGCTTACCCAATCAATCTCACATTGCATTGCATCAAAATGACTTTCTCGACCATACTGCTCCTCATCTGCAATACACGCCTGCTCTTTTAAATGCAGCCAATGACACTATGACTCTCGCAAAGCTTTTGCCTTAATCGCAGATAATGAATGGATTTTTACCTGATAAATCTGATTCAGTTTTTGATCCACCTGCTCAAATTCTTCCATATAACAAGCCAATCTCGTTATGCTGAGTACTATCTGAAATACATTTAGTTTGATATTCACCCGCATAAACAAAACCGCAAGATAAAATACCCAAAACAGAAAAACATCCGAAAATACCTTTTAATAATCGCATAAACCCCTGCTTAATTTAGTTTTCATTATTCTATTCAACAGCCTTGCATCTTATGCCACTCACACCATGACAAAGCAAATTTATTCACCCCAAAGCTCAAAATAAATACCAAAACAACACCTTACCGTAATATTCTCTTTGTATAATTTCAATATTTCCCAGTCTCTTATATCTTTAAATTTCATGCTCAATAAAGTGTTATCCAATCTTAGCCTGCAAGGCATTAAAATTGACACCCATCTCTACACATCACGGCTTTACCCCGGTCAAAGCCTGTAAGGCCAAATTAATTTCCAAGGCGCATCCAGCAATAAAAATATTAATGGCATTTACCTGCAGCTGATGACGCAAGCAGAAGTCGAATCTGGTGACCATGAACATAAGCAAGAGCTTTGTATTGCACAATGGCATATAAGCGGCGCATTTCAATTCCTAGCAAACCAGTCACATCAATTGCCATTCAACATCCAGCTACCCTTTGAACCCCAGTGACACAGTTACAGTGCGCACGAAACAGCACACATGTTTGGCTGCATACACACTTAGATGTCGATTGGGGCTTAGATGCCAGTGATCGTGATTATATCCAAACCTATCTAACACCTCTCATGCAAGGCATTATTCAAGCAATGCGGTTATATCCTCTGCTCAGCAGATGTTGAACGCGGACAATTTAATGGCGGGCATTTTCGCTCTACTCTAAGTTACTACCAAGAGTTAGAGTTCCGCCAACAGCAATGAGGGGGGGCTGGAATTAATAAAGTTTAGATTTCTTTTGTCACAGAAGCACAGCAAACACACATTCTGTTTGAAATAGACCGCAAAATGCGTAAAGACGGTTACCGCACACTAAGCTTACCGCACCAGCAAATTAACCCTGCATGTTTACTTAGTGAAATACAACGTTTACTGCGTTAACTTTAAAAAAGCAAAACAAAAAAAAAGCCATCGAAAGATGGCTTTTTTACTGTAAACACAAATATTTATGCAGGAATACGCAGCACTTGCCCCGGGAAAATGTCATCAGCATTTTTTAACAAAGGACGGTTTGCTTCAAAAATTTTATTGTATTGATTTGCATCACCATAAAATTCTTTAGAAATCTTAGAAAGATTATCGCCTGATTTAACAGTGTAGAATTTACTTTCAGGCTCAGGACTCGTCACTGTTAACTGATCATCCACTTGCGCCACATGATCAATATTTCCTACTGCTAAGATAATCTTTTCACGATCTGCTTGGCTTTGTACCTGACCTTTCACTGTTGCTAGATCTGAAGTCCCGTTATAACTCACAGACAAGCCTGTTACAGGTAAGCCCAGTGCTTTGATATGACCCAATAACTTATTGGCAATTTCTTGTGCAGATGGTTCAGAAGGTGTTGCTGGCGCTGCCTGAGGTTCTGCAGGCGCTGTATTTTTTTTACCAATACCTTTTACAAAATCAAAAAGACCCATGTTTTTCTCCGTTGTTTTTACTGTTTTAAATCATTTAACTATTGTTCAAACTCTATTTTTATAGCTAAAAAATAACCGCTTTTGAGTTGTTGTTGGTGACAGAAACGTAAGCTAATGTAAAAACAAAATATTCGGCATAAAAAAAGCCACCGAATGGTGGCTTTTTAAATCAGCATCGCTGAAATCTAAAATTAACCTAGTTTCTTAGAAACGTAGTCAATTGCAGATTGTACAGTAGTGATTTCGTTTGAATCTTCATCAGGAATAGTGATGTCGAAATCGTTTTCGAAAGACATAACTAATTCAACTAGGTCTAGAGAGTCTGCACCTAAGTCATCCATGAAAGAAGCTTCGTTTTTGATCTCGTCTGCTTTAAGACCAAGTTGTTCAGCTACTGCTTGTTTTACGCGTTGTTCGATATCGCTCACAGGAATTCTCCTCATTGCTTGTGGCGTTTTTAATGCCGTTAGTTTAATTGAATCTAAATCGTTTTGAAAGTTTATACTTGAGCGCTTAGCTCATGTATAAACCACCATTTACATGTAATACAGTTCCGGTAATGTAACTTGCCTTTTCAGAAGCAAGAAAACTTACGGCATTTGCGATATCTTGTGGCTCACCTAAACGGTTTAAAGCCACTTGATCACTCATCTTTTTACGAATTTCTTCGCTTAACTGTTCTGTCATTTCTGTTGCAATAAAGCCCGGAGCCACTGCATTTACAGTGATTTGGCGGCTTCCCATCTCTTTTGCAAGGCTGCGACCAAAGGCCTCAATCCCTGCTTTTGCAGCAGAATAGTTTGCTTGTCCTGGGTTAGCAAAATGTGCAACCACAGAACTAATATTAATAATTCGGCCAAAACGTGCTTTGGTCATACCCTTTAAAACACGTTTAGAAAGTCGATAAACGGCTTTCAAATGAATGTTGAGAATGTCATCCCAATCATCTTCTGACATACGAAGTAACAAATTATCTTTGGTAATACCAGCATTGTTCACCAAAACCAATACAGAACCAAAGTTTTGCTCAATGTCTGATACCAATGCATCAATTGCAGTTGCATCACGTACATCTAGAACTTTACCCGCACCATTTTCAGCAAAAGCAGCAGATAATTTTTCTGCACCCGCTTCTGATGTTGCCGTACCTACAACAAAATAACCGTCTTGAATCAATTGCTGAGCAATTGCTGCTCCAATCCCTCGGCTCGCACCTGTTACTAAAGCAACTTTGCGTTCTTGTGTCATGCAATTTTCCCTTCTGCCACTAAAATGGCATTCAGTGCATCTTCCATACGACCTTTCGTGTCGAGTGGGAATGCTTTTTCAATATTTGGCAAACGTTTTGCGAGATTCGCAAGGACATTACCCGGACCACATTCAGCAATGTACTGAATACCTTGGTCTTGCAAATACTGCATGGTCTTTGTCCACTGTACAGATTGGTATAACTGTGCAGTTAACGCCTGACGTAATTGCGCTACATCAGTCGCGATTTCAGCGCCTACATTTTGTATTACAGGTATAGTAGGCAGCTCAATGGCAGTTTGTTCCAATGCTGTCGCAAACTGTTCAGCAGCAGGTTTCATCAATGCACAATGCGATGGCACAGAAACCGGAAGTGCGATTGCCTTACCGCCATTATCTTTAGCAGCAGCCATAACCGCTTCAACCATGGCTTTATCGCCCGCAATGACAACTTGACCTTGTGCATTGTAGTTTGCAGCATCTACTGAACCTGGGCCTTCTGCTTGAGCACAAAGTTCAACGACTTTTGCATCATCTAGACCCAAAATTGCCGCCATTGCACCTTGACCTTCAGGTACAGCACTTTGCATTAACTGACCACGTAGGTTCACCAATTTAACGGCATCACCTAGGCTCATCGCTCCCGCAGCAACCAAGGCGCTGTATTCACCTAAAGAGTGACCCGCAAGGTATTTCGGTGCAACACCACCTAACTCTAACCACACACGCCATAAAGCAATACTGGCAGTCAGTAGCACAGGTTGAGTAAATTCTGTTTGGTTTAACCCTTCACCACTTTGAGCAATTTGCCAAAGATCAAAGCCAGCCGCTTCTGATGCTTCTGCAAATGTTGCTTGCACACTACTAAACTGTTCTGCAAGTTCAGCGAGCATGCCGACTTTCTGTGACCCTTGACCCGGGAACACGAATGCAGTTTTAGTAGCTTGAGCTGCTTGCTCGAGTTGTTTAGCAGACATAAAAAAATCCTTTATCAAGACTGGTGAATTTATGCTATTTGGACATTTATTCAACACAATCCCATGTAAGCTTGTTTCAAGGACGGAAATTTAACACTTAATTTTTGTCTTGGTAATTGCCAAATGCAACAAAAAATCGGTACAAAAAAAGGGAGCTTAACGCTCCCATTTTTTCTACTAAGCTTGACGCTTAATACATCACCAATTATTCAGCAGATGCTTTAGCGAATAATTGACGACCACGGTAGATACCATCTTTAGATACGTGGTGACGACGGTGAGTCTCGCCAGTAGCTTGGTCTACAGTTAATGCATTCTCGGTTAAAGCGTCATGTGAACGGCGCATGTCACGGCGAGAGCGACTTTTACGGTTTTGCTGAACGGCCATGATGGCTCCTTACAAAGATCGAAAAAATGGATCAGAACAAATTCGATTGTCTTATACTCAAGAGTATAACACAAAAATTAGTTAAGTTTACCCTTCAAACCTGCCAAAACATCAAACGGGTTGTCCCGTTTTTCTTCAACAAGCTCTTCAGCGGCAGGTTGATGCTTATGTTCACAAGCGTCATGCTTAGGTGACAAAGGCATCAACAATAACAATTCATCCTCTATCAGTGAGAGTAAATCAGCAGTCGCAGGCGCATCATATGAACCTTTGGTTGTTGCTTCACTTTCACCTAAAACGATGAAATCAGCATCCTCATCCAAGCGCTCTATCAGTGACTCGTCATCTACAAGAGCTAGATGAAAACTTAAAACAAGTGGAATCTCAACAGTATCCAGACAACGCTGGCATTCCATTGGAACATTTGTTTCAACATGACCATCTAGCCATACAATGCGATGATAAGCATCCATTGATAGCTTACAGTCTATGTTAATCAATTGATCATCAATTGATCCAACAGCTTCACGAGCAATACGAACAAAGCGAGATAATGGCAGTGTTCCTGACCATTTAAAGCCCTGTTCAGCCCATTTAAACGGCTCAATCTGTGCCGGAAAGGTATTTGCTGACATAATTAAGGCGGCAATTCTACAAATTCATCAGTACTCTGTCAAAGATTAAGATACAATTTTGTACTTATTTAGACAGACCATTTGGGTAACTTAAGTTATGCATCTGTTGCAGCCGCAAACAGAAGTGAATGTTTCATCACTTATGAGCACAATTTCAACGCTTGATTCTGACATTTCAACTGACCAAGTGCAACTCTCGGCTTGGGAGAAACTTTCCACAGAAACAGAACACGTCGATTGGCTCATCTTACACTTTAATCATTGGTTTTCCCACCTGAATGTGAGCTTAGTGAAAGGTGACTTTGAGCCCGAGTACTTTCCTGCCGATTCAAACGGCCCTGCCCGTATTCAATTTGCCCATGGTTATTTCAATAGCGCCCTGCATGAAATTAGCCATTGGACTATTGCTGGCGATCAACGTCGTTTACTTCCCGATTTAGGCTATTGGTATGCACCAGATGGTCGCAGCAAAGAGCAACAAGCCCTCTTTGAACAGGTAGAAATTAAGCCCCAAGCGATCGAATGGTTATTTGCCAAAGCCTTTGGACGTAAGTTTCGTGTATCACTCGATAACCTCACTGGTGAAGGAGGAGATGGCAGCAGCTTTAAAGATAATGTCTATGCACAATTACAGGCTTATTTTAAAGGTGAAGCCAAACTTCCACGCGATGCTTGGCGCTTTATCCAATGCATTTGCCACTGTACACGTGCTGGCAAAATGTTACAGGCGAATGAATTTCAACGTGAAATGCTTGATTAAATTATACAATTTGACTGCATTTCACGTTGCACAAAGCGAATGGACCGCGACATAATGTCTAGAGCTTTTAATAATAAGAGGAAAACGACATGTTGCATTTAAGAATACATCCGGAAAATCCTCAGCCCCGTTTAATTACGCAGGCCGTTGAACGGATTCGTGCCGGCGATGTGGTGGTTTATCCTACAGATGCCGCCTATGCCATCGGTTGCCAGATTGGGAACAAAAATGCCATGGAACGCATTGCCCAAATTCGTCAGCTCGATGCTAAACATCAATATGCGATTATTTGTGCAGATTTATCTGACATTGCCACTTATGCCAAAGTCGACAATGCCATGTATCGTTTATTGAAAAATAACACCCCTGCTGTCACTACCTTTATTTTACCTGCGACCAGTGAAGTTCCTCGCCGTTTAATGCATCCTAAAAAGAAAACCATTGGACTGCGTATTCCGAGCAACCCGATTTGCCAATTATTACTCAAAGAGCTCGGTGAGCCTTTATTAACATCGACCTTAATTTTACCAGGCCAAAAAGAACCGATTGATGATCCTTACGAAATTGAACTGCAAATCGGCAAACGCATAGATGTATTGATTGATGGCGGTTTAGGTACTTTAAATACCACTAGCGTTGTAAACCTTGCAGGTGAATACCCTGAAGTGATTCGCCGTGGTGTCGGTGATGTCAGTGCATTTGAATAGCATGTACTATTAAATACATGCTGTCGATTAGAAGCACAGCATGTAAAATACATCGGCTCAAAACGCGGTTAAAGCACCTTTCGATAAAGGAATCGACCTGATGACTTTATTTCAGATTTTACTCAAGCTCCAAAATGCGACAGACCTCAGTGTCTCCGAGCAAAGCAGTCTCAATCATCTTGCTATATATGCCACTGAGCCTTGGACTTTAGAATCCACGGCTCAACTAAGGGCAATAGATAAAAATTTAATTTCACCAATAGCGACAACACAGCCGCAGGCTTTTTCTTACTTTCTACATGCATCAACGGTCAAATCGCTGTTTAAACGTAGAGCTAGTCAAAATCTCTGCTCGCAAGCACAGTGCCAACACATTATCGAATTTGCACTTGAACAAAGGGTCTTACTAACAGGCTTAAAACCTTGATAGTGTGCTTTTGCTCAAGCGCAATAAAGCTGCATAAATTCTTTTAAGTGAATTTTTTGTTGTCCCTGCTCATCAAAATTATTTGTATTGAGCCAAGCTTCATATGCTTGAGACAACATTGGCCAATCCTGATCCAACATCGCAAACCAAGCAGTATCACGATTACGACCTTTCACTATCACATGTTGACGAAACAACCCTTCAAATTGAAAGCCAAAACGCAAAGCAGCGTTTTTCGAAGGCGTGTTCAAGTCATCACACTTCCACTCCACCCGTCGATATCCCGCTGCAAAGCATGCTTTTAACAATAGATAAATGGTTTCTGTTGCTGCGGTTGATTGCTTCATTAAACTTGAAAAATAGACATTGCCAATTTCAATGACAGCATGTGCTGGGCGTACATTAAGCAAACCAACCCATCCTACAATGGCATCACCAACTTCAATGACATAATGTATCGAACCGGCAAAATGAAAGGAATGCTGAAAATAATCAAGCAATTGCTGCATGCTTAGAATTTGAGAATAAGGCAAATACGTCCAACAGCGTTCATCAGGTTCTAGTTGTACTGTCTGCCATAGCCGCTGTAAAAGACTATCATCAAGCTGATCGGGCAACATCGGAATAAGTCGAACAGATTGCCCCTCTTCGGTTTTACACCTGAACTGGCAAGGTTCAAACTGCGCCAACGTCATCCCTACGGCCTGACCCCATTGATTATATTGTTGTGGCATAGCAAATATTCTTTTAGTCAATTCATTCAAATCATTTCATGCTGGACGCCCATCATCCAGATATCACAGCTTAAATGAGTTCATTGAGTGATGAGTGTATTTTTTACAATTAACACAAGATGTGATCGATATCACAGCTTTAAAATTTTACATGTGTATAAATAAAGCCTATTCCCTATAAATTTTAAGTTTTTTACCCAATTCAACCGTTCAGTAATTTCTTTAAACGCATTTTTCCATTACACTATTCCCCATAACTTTTGTGCTTTTACTTTCGATGTGAGATCGAAGCGAAAGCTGTCTGCATGCCTTTGAAAATTCGCGTGGCCTATAATTGCAATGAACCAAACTGTCCATAATTCTATGGAAGATGCTCCACACATTCGCGTTTTGGATGAGTGGCAAGAAGCTATTCCAGAAGATTTGTACATTCCACCCGCTGCATTTGAAATTCTATTAGAGCATTTCGAAGGACCACTCGACTTTCTGATTTACCTGATTCAAAAAAATGGCTTCGACTTATTACAAGTCGATATTGCCCCGATTGCATCCCAATATTTGTCTTATATGGATGCAATGAAATCCCTAGATATTGAATTAACCGCAGACTATATGGTGATGGCAGCCCTATTGGCCGATTTAAAATCGCGTCTATTATTGCCAAAACCTAAATCGACCGCGGCACATGAACAAGATCCTAAACAAGAATTGATTGACCGTTTAGAAACGTATTTGCGCATCAAACAAGCTGCGGAAAGATTAGGTCAAATGTCAGTGTTGGATCGAGATACTTTCGATACCAATGTCAGTTTAGGAACAATAGTCGAAACCAATGATGGCTATGACATTCAATTACTTCGTGATGCCATACTCTGTGTTTTTAATCGACCAGAACCGGTTACCCACCAAATTTTACAAGAGCCTGTTTTACTCGAAGAACGCATTGCTTATATCGAAACTAAGCTTGAGTCAGGTAAAGTATTAGATTTTGCGGACTTACTCAAGCCAAGCCAAGGCCGCATGGGTGTTGTCGTGACATTTATGGCCGTGTTGGAACTGACACGCCAACAAAAAGTTCAAATTGTCGCATCAGGTGTAGAAGCACCGCTTGCAATTCAGGGAGCACGTGCATGAACACTGAACTTAAACAAATGACTGCAGTGTCTTCAGAAGATAATCTGCATGAAATTTTGATGCAGCTTGAAGCCATTATTTTTGCCAGTGAAGCGGCGGTGAGTATTGCCCGTTTAAAAGAGGCTTTCCAAGACCGTTTCAGTAAAACCGAATTACGCCAATATTTGCAGCAACTTTCAATGCTGCAACACGGCAGATCAATTGAACTTGTTGAAACCGCTCAAGGTTTCCGTTTTCAAGTACGTGCAAAATATCGTAATATTATTGCACAGACCTGGCCTGAACGACCAACTCGTTTATCGCCATCCTTGCTCGAAACTCTTTCTGTCATTGCTTACCATCAACCGGTAACCCGCGCAGATATTGAGCAAATCCGTGGGGTGACCAACAATAGTCAAATTTTACGTACGTTATTTGACTGGAACTGGATTAAAGAATCTGGTTTTCGTGAACTCCCAGGACGACCCGCGTTGTTAGTTACAACGCCTCAATTTTTAAATGCTTTTGGTCTAACCTCTTTGGGCCAATTGCCTCCCCTGCAGGATGCCAAGGAAGCTTTTATGGCCCTCGATGCAAATGCACCGAAGTCATAAATAGGTGAACTGTTGATGATAATTTCTAAGGTTATGCTGTCATGAGTGAAAAATTGCAAAAGGTGCTCGCACGCGTTGGTTTGGGTTCTCGCCGTTATATGGAAGAAGTCATTGCCGCTGGTCGTGTGAGCGTAAATGGGCAAGTTGCCCAAGTGGGTGAACGTATTGAACCGGGTGATGAGCTTCGCATCGATGGTCGTAAAGTTCAGTTCCAAATTGAAGACGAGATTCGTCGCCGTGTGTTGATTTACTACAAACCAGAAGGCGAAATTTGCTCACGCAATGACCCTGAAAACCGTCCAACGGTATTTGAACAATTACCTCAAATTACAGGTGATCGTTGGGTGATGGTGGGTCGTCTAGATATCAACTCTACAGGTCTATTGCTGTTCACGAATGACGGTGAACTGGCGAACCGTTTAATGCACCCTTCTAGCGAAATCGAACGTGAATATGCCGTTCGTGTCATGGGTGAAGTCACTCCTCAGTTAAAAAACAACATGTTACAAGGCGTTGTTTTAGATGATGGCCCTGCAAAATTTGAGTCATTCTCTGAAATTGGTGGTGACGGTATTAACCGTTGGTATCAAGTGGTTGTAAAAGAAGGTCGTAACCGCGAAGTTCGTCGTATTTTCGAATCTCAAGGCTTAAAAGTGAGCCGTCTTTTACGTACACGTTATGGTTCAGTAATTCTGCCACGCGAACTACGTACTGGTCGTTGGATCGAGCTAGATAAACAAGATATTGACAACTTAACCAAGTCAGTTGAGCTTAAACCACGTCAAGGTACTGGCCTGTTTGGTATGGCGAAACGTCGTACTGAACGTATGCAAGACAAACCAATGGCAGCACGTCGTGGTGGTTACTTACGCCAACAACGTCGTGACAGTGACGAAAACCAGCCACAACAAAGCAATGGTTATCAAGACAATCGTGGCGAACGTCGTACTGGTCGTACTGAAGGTGGTTTCCAAGGCAATGGATTTAATCGTTCAGAGCGTCGCAACGACGGTTTCAACAATAACCGTAATGATCGCAACAGTGAAAACTTCGGTAACCGTGAACGTCGTAACGACAATTTTGGCAATCGTGAGCGTCGTAATGACTCTGTGCCAAGTCGTGCATTTAGCGGAAACAACAAAGGCTTTAAGAAATTTTAATTTCTTAAGTATAAAAAAACCGCTCATTTGAGCGGTTTTTTTATACCAACACTAAATAAATTGTTCAGTGGTTTGTGGAATCGCACTCAGCAAACGCTTGGTATATTCATGCTGTGGTGATCGATACAGCTCATCCGAGTTTGCAATTTCAACGATATCACCATGGTTCATCACCATGATTTGGTCAGAAATATATTTCACCACAGATAAATCATGTGAAATAAAGATATAGCTCAAACCAAATTCATCTTGTAAATCTTGCAATAAATTCAGAACTTGGGCTTGAACCGAAACATCTAGGGCAGAGACAGACTCATCACAGATCAAAATTTCTGGCTTTAAGGTCAAGCATCGTGCAATGGCAATACGTTGACGCTGACCACCAGAAAACTCATGTGGATAGCGATAAAATGCTTGGGCAGGCAAACTGACACGTTCAAGCAAATCAAACGCCATTTGCTCGCGTTCAGCATCATCCTTCCCTATCTGATGCACTTGCATCGGCTCCATCAAAATTTGACCCACAGTAAATCGTGGATTGAGCGAAGCATATGGGTTTTGGAAAATGATCTGTATTTTGCGCTGATATTGAGTAAATTCTTTGTCACTCATCGCCAAAATATCATGACCTTCAAACAGCGCCTGACCACCTGTCGCTTCCTGTAGACGCATCAGTAAAAGGCCAATTGTGGTTTTACCTGAGCCAGACTCTCCAACCAACCCGAGCGTTTTACCTTTCGCCAGTTGAAACGAGACACCTTTGACCGCCTGATACTCATCCTTACCAAATAAACCCTTGCGGCTATAGAACGATTTTTTCAGGTCTTTGACATCTAAAATAATCTGTTCATTACCCGTAAGACCACGCGTTCGTTGTCTACGGGTTTCCTCAGATAAATGCACATCCTCAATCAGCTCATCACCATTTTGACGCATAAAATCACTGATCATCGGTAATTTATAAGGACGCTCTGACATCTGTGGACGACACTTAAGCAAAGCTCGAGTGTAGATATCTTTAGGATGATCCAGCACTTCATTGACCAAGCCTTGTTCACGGATTTCTCCATGACGCATGACAATCACCTGATCGGCAATTTCGCTTACCAATGCTAAATCATGCGTAATGAACAGCATCGACATCTCACGTTTCTTTTGCAAGGCTTCAAGTAAATCTAAAATTTGCTTTTGAATTGTCACATCAAGTGCCGTGGTTGGCTCATCAGCAATTAACAACTTTGGCTCACATGCAATCGCCATAGCAATCATGACACGTTGCTGTTGGCCACCTGACATTTGGCTAGGATAAGCATCAATTTTCGTTTCAGGAGAAGGAATACCCACTTCCTTCAATAATTCCAAAGTCCTTGCTCTTGCCTGCTTACGCCCCATACCTAGATGAAGTCGTAATACTTCGGCAATTTGATCGCCCACCGTAAAGACAGGATTGAGTGACGACATCGGTTCCTGAAAAATCATCGCAATATCTTTACCGCAGATATTACGCATTTCTCTTGGTGACAGACTCAGTAAATCCTGCCCTTCAAAAACAATTTTACTACTTGCATCTATACGGCTTTGATCACGTGGCAACAGCCCCATAGTTGCCAACGAGGTCACCGACTTGCCACTGCCAGATTCTCCCACAAGTGCCACAGTTGTATTGGCAGGAATGTCAAAAGATATTCCTTTGACCGTTTCGATATAGCTTTTATCTTCGGCTTTAAAGCTCACTTTCAGGTTTTGAACACTGAGGAGCGTTGGTTTAACAGTTTGATTTTTTTCCGTCATCCTTTACTCCTCCTTATTTCAATTTTGGATCTAATGCATCACGCAGTGCATCAGTAAACATCGAAAATGCCGTAACTAAAACCGCCATTGCTACAGATGCTGCTATAAGCTGCCACCATTTACCTAAAATCAATTCACTTTGTGCTTCATTAAGCATGCTACCCCATGACACAACCCCAACAGGAACACCAAATCCCAAGAAGCTCAAAATCACTTCTGACTTAATAAAGGCCACCACTAAAATCGAGATTTGCACCAATGCAATATGACTGACGTTCGGAAAGATATGCACAAAGATGCGTCGGAAATGACTCACCCCTATCGCTTTGGCAGCGAGCACATATTCACGCGACGTATGTTTCATATACTCTGCACGAATCAGACGATACACCCCCGTCCACCCAGTAAGTCCTAGAATGAGGACAATTGACAAGATCCCCTTTTGCTGTAGTACAGCAGCAATCGCAAGAACCAAGAGCAAATACGGAATCGAGGTAAAAATGTTATAAAACCAGTTTAAAATATCATCGACCCAACCACCGAAGTAGCCAGAAATAGCCCCTAAAATTGTCCCAATCACGACAGCAAGTAATGCTGCTACTACGCCAACAATAATAGATGTTTCAGCACCCTTAATGGTTTTTTGCAGGACATCCTGCCCCCATTTATCCGCACCAAACGGTAAAGTTTGTTTTAGCTCACTCTGTTGATCTAACAAATGACCACCCAATTGCTGATCAATCGCCTTCATATCTTCTGCTAATGGATCTACAACGCCATAGTAGTCAATTGCATTGGCAACACCTTGCTCAGTCGCAATCTCTGCATTCAGTTCAGCAATTACATCTTTTAAAGGATCAACAGGATTTTCAGGCAATGCCATATCTTCTGCTGATGCTTTGGTTTTGGCTGTTTCATTGAGTTCCGCCCCAATAAAACTTGGAGGTGCATAACTAACAGCCACTTCTTTATTCCAATTGGATGCAACCAAGCCTGTCATCGACAATAGCAACACCACGAAATAGCACAGTACAACGAACAACGACACCATCGCTAATTTATCGGCCTTTAGGCGTCGCATCGCCAACTTCCACAAGCCAGTCGATGCAGGTGTTGATGCCGTTGCTTTGGTCTTATTGAATATTCCTAGCATAGGCCACCTACTTCAACTGAACGCGTGGATCGACAAGTTTATAAATCAAATCCGCGATTAAGTTAAAAATCATTGTAGCCGCTGCAACGTAGACCGTAATCGCCTTAATGACAGGGAAGTCACTGCGTTCAACAGCAATAATGACTTCACGACCAATACCCGGAATACCAAAGAATCTTTCAATCAGGAAAGCGCCTATCAGCAGTGCCGGTAGACTCGACATGACATCGGTAATAATTGGAATTGAGGCGTTACGCAGTACATGTACACCTAAAATACGGCTTTCACCCACCCCTTTCGCACGCGCAGTTCGAACATAGTCTTGATTGACTTCATCCAATACAAAACTACGGTACAAGCGCAAAGTTGGTGCAATACTCACCACCAACATAATTAAGATAGGCAATAACCCGTATTTAAATAAGTTTTCGCTAAAGTGATCACTCCAGCCTTGAACCGGAAACCAGCTTAACTGATATGCAAAAACGTATTGGAAAACAATAATGTAAACCAAAATACTAATCGACATACCAATCGTACATAGCATCATAATCATACGATCGGTTAATGTGCCACGAACTGAAGCCACAGCAAGTGCCAAACCAATTGAAATGATCGTTTGCAAAATGGTTAAAGGAATTAAAATCGTCAGTGATGGTCCTAGACGGGTCAAAATAATATCTGACACCGACTCACCTGTACTCCAACTCATTCCATAATCAAAAGTTAAAATCTGCTTAATGAAAATCCACAATTGGACATAGTAGGGTTGATCAACCCCCAACTGTTGACGGATGTTTTCAATTTGCTCTGGGTTCGACATTTTGCCTGCTAGAATATATGCAGGGTCCCCACCTACCCAGTTAAATAAGAAGAATATGAGCAGAACAACCCCCAACATCGTTGGGATCATCTGCCATATACGCCGTATGATATATGCCAGCATAAAGTTGTCCTTACTTCACTCGTTGTCCAGTAATTTCATCAAAGAAAGCTTTGTTATCAGGTTTACGACCTAAGAAATCATGCACCAATTTTTCTGCTTCATATTGACCACCTTGCGACAAGATCGTTTTGCGGTAGCGTTGTCCCACTTCAGGGTTATTTAGGTTATCTCCGAAAGCAGACAACATATCGAGTGCCATCACTTCAGACCACATATAGCCATAATAGCCAACTTGATAACCGCCCATGATATGGTTGAATTGTCCTGGGAATTCAGTACTTGAGACATAGCCTAAAGCTGTCTCGCCTTCCATTTTCTTCCAAACATCTAAAGGTTTAACACTCAAAGCATCTGATGAGTGAAGTGCCATATCATATTTTGCATACAAGGCTTGACGTGCATAATGTAAACCACGTCCATAGCTATGAACTGCTTTTAATTTATTAATCAGGGCATCATCTACAGGTGGACACGCTGGATTACAGTAATTTGCAAGCGTAGATAAAGTTTCTTTACGACGTGCCCACTCTTCATACATTTGTGAAGGCGCTTCTACAAAGTCGCGCTCTACTGAAGTCCCCGATTGAGATGCATAGCGTGTATTGGACAAAATACCGTGCAAAGCATGACCAAACTCATGAACAAAGGTTTCAAGTTCATCACTATTTAGACCTTTACGGTTAAAATTAGTCACCAAAGCAGAAATCGGTTTACGCTTAGTCAAGGTACTACCACCTTTTACGCCCCAAACAGCCGCATGACCATACTTCCCTTCACGTGGGTATTTATCGATATATAAACCACCAAGCAACTCACCGGTCTTTTTATCTTTTACATCGTAATATTCAACTTCTGACTGCCAAACATCGACTTTCGCAGGCTTAAATTCAATACCATAAAGGTCAGATGAAATGGCAAAAATCCATTCTTGAGATGCTTGGGTTGGGAAATAGTCACGCAATTTTTCTTGATCGATTTGGTACTTTTCTTTGCGAAGTTTTTCACTCCAGTAACTCTCACTCCAGCGATTGATTTCAGCTTTTTCGAATGGAATTTTCAGGCTTTTCGCTTTGAACTCACGTAAAGTCTCAACTTCTTTTTTCTCTAAAGGTGCCACCGTTTGATGAACATCGGCTAAGAACTTATTCACTGTTTCAGGGTCTTTTGCCATACGGTGTTGCAACACCCATTCGGCATAGCTTTTTTTGCCAAAGAGCTGCGCAATTTCATAACGTAAATCCATTGCTTGCTTTAACAATACTAAGTTTTTCTCAGTACCGCGACGCGTGAATGCAGTTTGGTAACGCTTACGCGCATCATCGCTTTCTGCTAGTTCCATAAATGGACGGTATTCTGGGTATTCAAAACCGAGCAAATAATTGCCCTTTTCATTTTTCTTTAAGCCCGAAATATAGCTGTCTGGCAAGCCTTTCAACTCCGCCGGTGTAAACTCCAGTTTTTCTTTATTATCTCGTACATTACGCGCATATTCTTGTTCAATTTTTGCTAATTCATCAAAGATAGCTTTCAAACGAGCACGTTTTTCAGGTGTAAATTGTACCCCTGTATTTTCAAAACCATCCAAGATGTCTTGACGCATTTTTTTATCAATTTCGTCATTGGTTTTGAGTTTTTTAATTTGCTCATAAAGTTTTGGATTTTGATAAACCGAAGTTTGAAACTCCATAATTTTAATTTCACAATCTTCCGCAGCCTTACGTAAAACCTCATCAGGATCGACGTTGCTATATAGTCCGATTGGTCCATAAAAATCTTCAAATTTGGCAAAAATTTGATCCCACTCCGCCAAAACAGGTGCTGCTTTTGCATTATTTTTTATCTTTTTTTGCTCAAATGCCGCTAAATCTGTTTTCACTTGCTGAATTTTGGCATCACACAGCGCAGGTATTTCTTTGGCTTGGAACTTTGGCAAAGTACTCCGTATTGAATCTTCGGCTTGAACGAATTGGCTAGCGCCGATCATCAACATACTGAGGGTGGTGAGTTTCAAAGCTTTATTTTTCATAATTTCTCCAGTTTTGTTCCATTTTATTTTTTCGGGTCAATATCGATGTACATCCATTCTGTTGCCAAAATTGGATGCTTTTTATAACCAATCACGCGTGGTTGCGACAACACACTACGGTAACGTGCATAATTAATTTGGACAGGCATGTACACTTCTAATATGCGTGACATTTTCCGATAGATTGCATCACGCTCCGGTCCCGGTTTCATACGCTGCGTCTGTTCATATAAACGGTCGTATTCAGGAATTTTTGAACAGCCGTTGTTGGTGACATTGATATTTTTGCCATAGAACAATTGCATAAAATTGTCTGCATCTGGATAGTCTGCGATCCATGCAGATGCTTTAAACATGGTTTTACACTGTTTTTCGGCTTTTAAAGCTTCTGCAAATGGCATCGACTTTGTTGTCATTTTAATTTTGATGCTATCTAAAGTTTTCTTCCAAAATTCACCCAACTGCTGACTACGGCTACTATTGCCCGATATCGTCATTTCAATCGTTAGCGGTTTACCATTCGGTTGAGTACGCCAGCCATCTGCGCCGACTTTATAGTTATAACGATCGAGCAATAAATTTGCCGCTTTAACTGAGTATGGAATACTCGACTTATAATTCGGGTCATAGCCGACAACGCCGAGTGGAATTGGGCTTTGTAATTTTTGTGCATCACCATTCATCAAAATTTTGATTTGATTATCTGCTGAATAAGCCATCGCCATTGCACGACGTAATGCAATTTTTTCTTTACTAAAACCTCCAACCACAGGGTTTTGCATATTCCAATAGTGATAGTCGATAGAGGGGTCAGAAATCCGCGACATTTGGATGCCTTTTTTAGCCAACTCAGGCTTTAGCTCTCCATCTTTTAAGGCTTGTACCGACAAATCTCCATCTAGTACCAACAAATCCGCTTCATTTTTTGCAAAGGTCAACCAACGTGATTGTGATTCTTCCATCACCTGAATATCAATCACGCCAATTTGCGGCATTTTTTTACCTTGCATGGCTTTTACAATCTTTTCATCTTTGGCATCTGATGCTTTAAAGTCCCAGACAAAGCCACGAAAGTTTGGATTGGCCTTTAAAATAATTCGTGAACCAGGTGTCCAGCGTGTCAAAATATATGGCCCTGTGCCCACAGGTTTACCCATCACAAAACCCGCTTTGTCTCGATATTTTTCGACCACTTCACGTGCCATGGCCGATGCAGGTTGATGAGCCAATAACATTGGAAAGTTTTGATCTGGAGAATTTAAACGAATGACAAGGGTATACCGATCAGGGGTTTGTATGCCTTCAATGGGCGCATCATAATCAAACTTACCTGTTTTTTTCGCCTTTTCTAGAACCTTCTCCATGCCTAAAATGCGACCATCGAGTAGCCAACTGTTTGGTGAACGAAGTTGTGGATCGACTAAACGTCTAAAGGTATATGCATAATCAGCCGAGGTTAATTCTCTTTTTTTGCCTTTAAATACAGGATCATCAGCAAAAAAAATGCCTTTTTGCAGGCGAATGGTATAAGTCAAACCATCAGCACTGATTTCTGGCATCGCAGCAGCCGTTTTAGGAACCAACTTTGCCGGCGATGCTAAATAGTCATAGGTATATAAGGTTTCAAAGATTGATGTATTCACATGTGCAGAATACAGATCATGCACGCCAACTGGGTCAAAACCTGTTTCTGCGACAGGGAAAATATGACGTAAAACTTTATTTGGATCTGCTGGATTCTTTGCCAATGCTAATGTCGGCATCGCACTGAACAACACTCCCCCCATCAAACACGCTGTAGCAAATTTGGTGAGCGTAAAATTCGAATTTCGCTTCATTGTAATCCTGACTCAATTATTTTTTACTAGGCTGAATATCGAGATATTGCCAACTGGTGTTCATCATTGGATGTGTTTTATACCCCTGAATTTCAGGGTGAATTAACCAATTACGAATCCGTGTAGAATGGATAATCCAAGGGTTATCCGCTTCAATTTGACGGTTCATTTTTTCATAAAAAGGTTCACGATCTTTAGGTTTCAACACAATAGCTTGCTTATATAATGCGTCATAAGCTTTAGATTGATAACAACTTAAATTCCCTTGTCCTGAATTTGGCCCATATAGTAATTGAGCAAAGTTCTCCCCTTCAGGATAATCTGCAATCCACGCTCCAGACCACATCATATATTTACATTGCATTGCTTCTTTTAAATTGTCAGCAAAGTTACTGACCTTAAACTGTACCCGTATCCCAATGGCATCGAGATTTTTTTTCCACAACTCAGATTGAATCACCGATTTAGAGCTATTTTCAGTATTTATTTTTAAGGTCAACGCTTTACCATCGGGCAAAGTTCGATAACCATCAGCACCTTTCTTATACCCAAATCGATCCAGTAATTTATTAGCCAGCAATGGGTTATATCCCAAACTACTGCGATATTTTGGATTAAAGCCACTCACGCCTTCTGGTAAAAACATTTCAGCCTTTACGGCCTGCCCTTGATATAACTGTTTAATCGATTCAGCTTGATTGTATGACATGCTGATGGCACGGCGTAAAGCGATCTTTTCAAGGCTTTGACCACCGACAAGCGGGTCTTGCATATTGAACATGCTGTAGGTGATTTCAGCGTCTTTATTTGGATAATGCTTAATGCCGAGCTTTTGCATATCAGGCTTAAGTTTATTTTGCGAATCTAAGGCTTGTGGGACAGCATTTGAGGTCAATTTATCAAAATTTAGCTGCCCTGTTTTAAATGCTAACCACCGTGACTGTTCTTCTTCAATAATACTGACGGAAACCTTGCCGATTTGTGGCATTTTCTTCCCGTTCATTTCTTTAACTAACTGATTGTCCCAAGCGGTGCCTGTCGATTTAAAATTCCAGACAAAACCACGATAATTCGGGTTTGCAACCAATTCTATCTTGCTACGTGGAACATATTTACTGAGCTGATACGGTCCTGTTCCCACAGGATGCTGTGCAATTTTATTGCCATAAAATTCAACAACTTCTTTTGAAATTGCACCAAACGTAACATAGGCCAAAATATATTGAAAATTATAGTCAGGGCGCGTCAAAGTAATTTGCAAAGTATAAGGATCTATCGCTTTTAGGCCGGCAATAGCCGCATTGTAATTAAATTTTCCTGACTTCTTTGCATCCGCAACGACCGCATCCCCTCCTAAGATTTTGCCATCAATAAATGAATAGGTCGGAGAACGGTTAGCTGGATCTAAAATTCGTTGAATCGCGTAAATGTAATCTTGCGCAACTAGCTCGCGTTTTTTTCCCTTAAAGGCTGGATCATCTGAAAAATGGATGCCTCGTTTGATTTTGAAGGTATAGACTTTTCCTTCTTGTTCAATCTTTGGCATCGTTTCAATAGTATTTGGAACAAGAACAACAGGACGTGCTAGATAGTCATATTTCAATAAGGGTTCAAAAATGGCTTCCGCAATATTGCCACTATAATAATTATAGGTTTTGACCATATCAAAACCATCATCCGGTGCTTCAAATGCAATATTTAAAACTTTATTCGATTGTGCAGAAGCTTGAACCTCGGCCATCATCCCTGTTGAAATTAATAATGCAAGGAGCGCTATTTTAAATTTTCTAGTTTCCAAACCTTTTCCTTTCTGATGATTTTTTAATAATACAAAGCCGCAAGCAGACTTTAAATAAAGCCACTTTACTAAAATAAAATGAACCAGTTTAAATTAAGTTTTAAACGTAGAACTTAATACAGTAATTAATATAAAGCGAAATTCATGCCACCACTCCTTGGTTGAAAGTTATCTGAATTAAATATCCTTTTAAATTCATTTTTTAAGATAAATTTATACTAATAGCGACTTTCTGAGTAAAGCTCGTTTTTATCAAAAATTCAACTCTTGTTGTTGAACGCATCCAAGCATATTTTGCACAAATATAATACATTCCTGATTCATAATGGATCACCTTCAGATGAAATGACAAGTCATCAGCATATAAACCAATGAATTATATGTTTTTATTTTTTATTTATTTCTCTTATTAACCTTATAAATCAAACACATAAATATGAATTAATTCACACTTTTTAAGGTTTAATTTGCACCTAATCATATTTTTAAAAAAACTTTTGATCAAAAGTTAAATTCCTGATAAAACCTAATTAAAAGGATAACTTTAAAAAAAATATACTTACCGTTCATCTTAAAGTTCTCCACTTTAAACTCAATAATGTAGATATTTATCAGTATTTTATATTTGAAAATAAAATTTAAATATAAATTTGGCACTTGAATTGCTTAAAAAGAATCAAGCAATATCGCTAACTACAACAAAAAGGAATACTTTTACTATGAAAGAGAAAAAAAATGCTAAATCTGTGGGGGGCACACCATTTAGCAAAACAATACTTAAATTAAGTACTCTTAGTTTAAGTATGCTGTGTTTATCTTTAGCGCATGCAGCAGAAACAAATGAAGAAGAAACAGTAAAGCCAACGAAAGTAGCCAAAGTAACTGTGACTGGTTCATCCATTAAAGGGGTTTCTGCTCAAAGTTCTTCACCTATTACGGTGATTAAAGTTGAAGAATTAACTAAACAAGGGGTTACAACGACTGAAGAAGCCTTAACTAAAATTAGTGCGAACCAAGCGGGCTACAGTACAGCGCAAAACGTTGGTGCAAGTAATACGTCAGGCTCAACAGCGAACTTACGTGGCTTAGGATCAGATAAAACCCTCGTCTTACTTAATGGACGTCGTTTGGCTTATAGCCCATTTAGTACATCTGAGACCAACTTAAATACTATTCCGCTTGCAATGGTTGAACGTATTGAGGTTTTACGTGATGGTGCCTCTGCAATTTATGGTGCAGATGCAATCGCAGGTGTAATTAACTTTATTACAAAAAAACAATACACTGGCTTAGGTATTAGCGGTGGTTTACTCAAACCAGAAGATAAAGGCGGCGAAGAATACGATGTTTCGATTTTTGGTGGCTATGGCGACTTAGATGAACAAGGTTTTAACGTTTATGGCGCAATTGACTACCGTAAAGCCAAAGAAATTATGGCAAAAGACCGTAAAGTCAGCCGTCGTGGTGGCCTTCTACCTGAGTTAGGTATCGATGCTGGTTCAGCAAATGGCTTCCCTGCTAACTTTCTTGATCCAAACGGCGGGCCTTTAGATGCTGACGGAAATCCTGAAGGTGTATTAGCGAACCCGTATGGTGGTGCAGCCAATTGTAATAATTTAACCAATGTCACTGAAGATGGCGGACTCTGCTTCCTTAATACGCAAGCTTTAATTGGTATTCAGCCAGAAACTGAGGACTTGTCTGCAATTGGTCGTGCAACCATCAAACTTAGCGATAACTTCAACGCTATTGGTGAATATGTCTATGCAAAAAGCAAAGTGACGACATCTATTGCTCCAGACGTCTACAGCCGCTCTGTCACGATTCCTAAAAGCAGTCAATATTATCCAGGCGAGGGTATTACCCCTGGTGTTGATGGTTTAAGTGGTGATCCATTACAACTTTACTTACGCTCTCAAGCGGGCAACCGTGTTTCACAATCTATCAATGAATCTCATCGTATTTTTGCTGGACTTGAAGGTGAAGCATACGGTTGGGATATCAACGGTGGCGTAACTTACGCAAAAGGCGAAGCATCGGATAGCTTTGTTAGTGGATACTTAAATCGTAACAAACTACAAGAAGGATTAAATGACGGCACAATCAACCCATTTGGTCCATCTGCAGATGCTAACGTTTGGAACTCTTTAAATGTGAGTGGTACAACAAACGAAGCAACACTTGATTCCACAACATTTGACTTTACCGTGAGCCGCCCGATTTACACCTTACCAGCTGGTGATGTTGGTTTTGCATTTGGTGGAAGTTTTACAACTCAAGATTGGGAAGCAAAAGTTAACTCTGAGTTAGTACGCCTTGTACCGGGTAGTGGTATTGACCCTGACAAACCTCTGAGTAAAGGTGACCGAGATATTACTGCCGCTTTTGCTGAGCTTCAAATTCCAATTACCAAAACGATTGAAGCTCAACTTGCAGCACGTTATGACGACTACAGCGATTTTGGCGACACTTTCAATCCAAAAGTCGGTATTCGTTGGGAACCAATGAAGCAACTTATGTTCCGTAGTACATACAGTACTGGTTTCCGTGCTCCAAGCCTTTGGGAAATTAATGCGCAACAAAGCAAAACCTACACTGGCGCAAAATATAACGACCCTGTCCTTTGTCCAGGCGGTAATCCAACTTCACCTCAATATCAAACCGAATGTAATACTCAGTTCTACCGTATGCAAGGTGGTAACCCAGATCTTCAGCCAGAAGAATCTAAAACATTTACCGCTGGTTTTGTTTACGAACCAATTAAAAACTTAGTTTTAGCTGTTGATTATTACAACATTGAAATTGAAGAATTAGTTGGCCAAGTGGGTGAAACTTCAATTTTTGAAGATCCTGAGAAATATGCTTCATTATTCGTGCGTGGTGCCGATGGTCGTATTGAATACATCAATACCATTCTAATGAATACAGGGGGTATTAAAACTCAAGGTATCGACATTAGCTTAGATTATCTTTCACCATTAACCGCGACAGGTCGTTTCGGCTTTGGCATTAATGGTACCTATGTCATCAAAAATGACTATCAAGAAGAAAAAGATGGTGCTTGGGAAGGCTTAGTTGGCGTGTATGACGATCCAGCTGTTTTACGTTGGAAACACACAGCAAATCTAAACTGGAGTTATGAAAACTGGAAAATGATTTTTGAACAACAGTTCTTCCGTGGTTATGACGACCAAAACCAAACTGGGAAAGCACAGTTCGACAAACATCGTGTTCCTGACTACACCCTTTATAACATTGCAACAACTTACAGTGGATTTAAAAACTTAGAGCTCACTGGTGGTATCAAAAATATCTTTGCTGAAGAACCTGCAGCATCGAACGTTTTAGATAACTTCCAATATGGCTATGACCCACGTTATAGCGATCCTACTGGTCGTACATTCTATGTCCGCGGTACTTACAAGTTCTAAAAGCTAAATTTGCAAGTACGATTCCAATAGGAATCGTACTTGCACTATTTATTTAATTAATTAGTCAAACATAAAAAATGCAAAAAACACTTATATCTCAAGTGCCAATTTCACTATTGATTGTTTGTCTCACATTTCAGGAGTAGTAATGGGCAAAAGCTTTTCCGAATTAGAAAATAATTCCGGCAAACGCCTGATCGGAATTGGGGCAGTCATTCTTCTGCATCTCATTGTACTCTACGGATTAATTACTGGCCTGTCCAAAAAAGGTGAGAAAACTGTAGAAGAACCTGTTGAATTAATCATTATTCAAGATAAAAAACCTGAGCCAGAAAAACCGAAACCAATTGAAAAACCACCTGAATTACCAAAACTCGTTAAGGAAGTGCTCAAAACACCAGACCCTCAACCTGAACAAAAGGTCGTTGAAAAAGCTGCACCAACTCAAACAGTTAAAGCCGTTTCAACACCTACGCCTACAGCTTCCCCATCTCCTAGTCCTGTGGCAGCACCAGCACCAGCACCTGTAGCTGCAGCAGCTCCAGCACCTGCCCCTGCTCCAAAACCAGCTGGAGAAACACGTGGTGCTTCTGAAGGAAGTGTTGGATGTAAAGAACCACCATATCCACGTGAGGCCGAAATGGCTGGAGAAATAGGCACAGTCCATATTTCTGTTCTTGTTGGTACAGATGGAAGTGCAAAGCAAGTGAAGGTTAAAAAATCGAGTGGTACTAAATCTTTAGATAAATCCGCAAGTAAAGCATTCAGCTTATGTACTTTTAAACCTGCACTCAAAAATGGTGAGCCAGTTGAAGATTGGTATGAACTTGAATACGAATTTAAACTTGATTAATAAATCTACAAAAATTTGGAGAATATGAATGAATAAAATGATGAAATCTGCACGTATTTTTGCATCTGCTACAGTTTTAGTAACAAGTACATTACTCCCACTGCAAGCTGCATTTGCTGAAGAATCTGCAAATACTGCAACAACACAAGTAGAAACTACGACTACAACAAATACACCTGCACCGCCACCAATGCCTACAGCAACCAAAGAAGTCTATAACCCGTATGGCTTAGAAGCACTATGGCGTGAAGGTGACATCGTTGCTAAATCGACACTCTTTATCTTGGTCCTGATGTCGATTGGAACTTGGTACATCATGGTCACTAAATTTATTCAACAAGCTAAAATTAAACGTCAAGGCAAAGAAGCCGAAGCTAAATTTTGGGATGCTGCTTCAATTGATAGCGCTGCTGAAACGCTTGATGAGTCTAGCGCCTACCGCTTCATTGCAGAAAAAGGCATCAATTCAACTAAAAAACATGGTGGCAACCTGTTAGAACGTATCGACTTCAACACATGGGTGACTATTTCAATCCAGCGTGCTATCGATAAAATTCAAAGCCATTTAAGTGGTGGATTAGCTTTCCTCGCAACTGTAGGTTCGACTGCACCATTTGTGGGTTTGTTCGGTACAGTTTGGGGTATTTACCATGCTTTAACGGCAATTGGTATTTCAGGCCAAGCATCTATTGATAAAGTTGCAGGCCCGGTCGGTGAAGCCCTAATTATGACGGCAATTGGTTTGGCTGTAGCAGTACCTGCAGTTCTTGGCTATAACTGGTTAACGCGTCGTAATAAAGCAGTTCTAGATAATGTTCGTACCTTTGGTTCAGATCTACACACCGTACTTTTAAGCGGTGAGATCAAAAACAATAATAACGACACAAAATAAGAGAGGCATCAGCCATGGGAATGATGGTCAATTCAGATGGTGACGAAGATGATGTAATTTCAGCCATTAATACAACACCTTTGGTTGATATTATGTTGGTGCTGCTCATTATTTTCTTAATTACAGTACCTGTTGCAATCCATACAGTTCCGGTGAAGTTGCCTGAGGAAAAGAACACGCCTTATGAAACCAAACCGATCAATATTCAGATTGCTGTCAATAAAAATGGCGATATCTTCTGGAATGAAAAATACATTGCAGATAAAGATACGCTGATCAGTCGACTACAAGCGGAAGCTAAAAAGCGTCCGCAACCTGAAGTTCATATCCGTGGCGATCAGGTGACAAAATATGAAGCGATTGATGAAGTCATTAGTGCAACACAAGCAGCAGGAATTGGCAAAATTGCTTTTGTCACCACCCCTGTTGCCGCACCATAATCGGATGAGGGACAAGGTATGGGAATGAATGTCGGTTCCGATAAAGACGATGATGTTATGTTGGACGTCAACATGACGCCATTGATCGATGTGATGTTGGTTTTGCTCATTATGTTTATTATCACAATTCCAATTCCAAATAATTCGATCAATATTGATTTGCCAAACGGTACGCCACCGCCAACCAATGAAAAGCCGCCTGAGCCAGTCACTTTACGGATTGATGCGCAGGGTAAATTATTTTGGAATGGTCAACCCGTTGCCAATAAGCAAGCTTTAGAAACACTTTTTGCTGGTGTTGCACAACAAGCAGATCAAGATACGATCAAAGTGCAACCTGACAAAATGACAGAATATAAAGATGTCGCTATGGTGATGGCAGCAGCACAACGTTTGAATGTCAAAAAAATTGGGGTCTCAGCAAATCAATAATTGCTCCCCAACAAAAAAAGCCAACTGATCACCTCAGTTGGCTTTTTTAATTCTTCACAGAAATCTATCCAGTTAGTGACTCAGAAATAAACACATAGTATTTATTAAGTATTTTTCTGCTTCCAAAAATCATATAGCTCATGATCACAGTTTGGCTTTAACTGACTAAAACTTAACCCTTGCTGTTCATGTGGTTCAAGTCTTAATTTTTCGGCAATCTCTGCTGTAGATAAACCATAGGCTTCTGCATCAGCATTTGAATAAGCATATACAATTTTTTCAACTCCAGCCATTCGCAGAGCCGCCAAACACATTGGACATGGTTGTCCGCTCGCATAAACGACACAGTCCTTCAAAGACGTCGTATTTAAATTTTGTGCGGCTTGTCTTAATGCATTTAACTCGGCATGAGATGTCGGATCGCCCGAGATTAATATTTCATTCACCCCTGTACTCACCACAGCACCATGCTTAACGATCACAGCACCAAATGGTCGCCCACCTTGCTCAATATTTTCTTTCGCAAGTTGAATCGCAAGTTCTATAAACGCATGATCCGTCATAATTACACCCCATCATTGTCAATATATAGAGTTAGCCCATTATGCCAATACAGGAACATCAATCCATAACGCCTCTGGAAAGTGTTTGGCTAAATATGCTTTTAAATATTCAGCAGTATCTTTAGAAATCAATGCATCTTGAGATTCATCATTTAAATTATAAGCCAGTGCATAAAGTGCTAAGCCCCGACTTTTTAGTGCTTCCAAACTTAAAATCGTATGGTTAATGCTGCCCAAACGACCAGATGTCACCAAAATAACGGGATATTGTTTCTCTACAACATAATCGATGGTTAAAAGGTCCGTAGTCAATGGCACCATCAAACCACCCGCACCTTCGAGTAAAACGTTGTCATATTTTTCAGTTAAACGTTTTGTCGCATATTCAATTTTAGCAAAATCAATGTCACGTCCATCGAGTTTGGTGGCGAGATGTGGCGACGCAGGATAACTAAATATTTCAGGCATCGTGAGTTTGGTTTCATCTTCGACCAACAACCCCGTACCCATAATTTGACGATGTTGTTCTATATCCTCAGAAATATCGACATTGCCTGTTTGGATCAACTTTTGCGTGATCGTTCGCGCCCCTTGTTCATTCCATATTTTAGCCAAATAGCCCGTGGTATATGTTTTACCGATGCCTGTATCGATCCCACTAATGAAATAAACTTGCCCTGTCATGGCATTCTCCGTGCAATACAAAAAATCGGATGATAGGTCAGTGCATATTGCAGATGACCTGCTTCATCTTTTTCAGAAAACTGTTGATAATCTTGATAAAATTTTTGCAGACTTTGTTTTGTCCAGCGATAACCACTCGCTGTTGCCGTGACACCAGTGGCTTTTAAATGCTGTAACACCTGTTTGGGATGAGTGAAATCCAAGTGATACCGCTGTTCAGATAGATGCAAAATTTCAAATTGATTGCCGACTAAGATATCCACTATCTGTGCTGCGCTAAAGTAATTCAGGCCTTGCCCAGTCAAGTTTTTTATTTCAATCAAATTTTGTGGGCCAAAACTGGAAAAACAAAAATAGCCATCCTCACTAAGTGAATTATGCACTTTAGCCGTTAATGCATTGAAATCCGTTAACCATTGCAATGCCGAACACGATGCAACTAGATTTAAAGCCTTTGGCAACGCCACCTGTTCAATATCACCAATCAGCCAATCAATTTGAGTTGAGCTATTTGAAAGTGCTGAAAAATGCTGCTGAACTTCAACATACAGATCATTCAACAGCAATTTTTTTATACGAAACTGCTCTAATAATTGATCGGTTAAATTTCCTGAACCACAGCCAATTTCCAAAACTTCAGAGAATTCGTCTGACGGCAGATGTTTAGCCATTAAGCCTGCCAAATGTACTGCAATTTGCTTTTGCACAACGGCATGTTCAGCATAGCTCTGCCTTGCCTGAGCAAAGCGCAATGCCACTTGGGATTTATCAATTTCAATATTATTCACAATTCACTCACAACAATTGAGTCAACTGATCCAAATCAGTTTGTGTAATCTGAGCAGTGAGTGAAATGCGTAAGCGCGAACTATGCTGCGGCACAGTGGGTGGACGTACAGGCATGATATAAAAACCTGCCGCTTGCAAAGCTTGAGCCTTGGCAACAGTTTTATTCGACTCGCCAATAATGACGGGCACAATATGTGATGTAGATGGACAATCAAAACCTTTGTCTTGCACCGCTTGTTGCAAATTTTGACTGATTTGCTGTAAATGGTGACGCTCTGCTTTTAAATTTAAAACATTCTTGAAAATAAAATCTGTCCACGCCATACAGATCGGGGGCTGTGCAGTACTAAAAATCAACGGTCGCATCGAGTTAATCAAATAGTCACGAATAATCGCATGACAGATGAGATACCCCCCTATTGAAGCCAGTGCTTTACCAAATGTCCCGACTAAAAGATCAATATCATCCATCACCCGATATTGCTCAGCACAGCCTAAACCACGCTCACCGCGTACACCGATTGCATGCGCCTCATCGACATACAACATCACTTTAGGAAATTGTTTTTTGATCCGTACCAATTCAGCCAAATCGGTTTCATCACCATCCATACTAAAAATCGATTCAGTCACCACAATAATCCGCTCAAAAGCCTCATCTTCATGGTATTTACATAAAAGCTGAGAAAGATGCGCCAAATCATTATGGCGATAACGTACATATTTCGCAGTCGATAATCGGATGCCATCAATCAAACTGGCATGAATTAACTTATCCGCCAATATCAAGGTTTTACTGTCTGCCAGTGCAGGTAAAATCCCGATATTCATGTGATAGCCGCTGTTAAATAACAGTGCAGATCGACCATGAAAGGCATCACTTAATGTTGATTCAAGTTGTTCATATTCAGAAAAGTTTCCTGTCAATAAACGCGATGAGGATGAACTCATCCAACGCTGTGCGTTCGGGGTTTCATCAAAAAACTGTTCACGTAGACGAAGGTTTGAAGCCAAACCTAAATAGTCATTTGACGCTAAATTCAACATATTGTGATCGTGAATACTAATGTAACGATCGTGCTGATGATTTGAAGTGAACTGACGTAAGTTGCCTTGCTGTTTTAGTTGATCAAGTTGATCTGAAAAATGGTTGAGCAGATTCATGCTGGCTGCACCATGTTTTTTACCACCTCAACCATGTGTTCTAACAAATTTTTTAATTCATGCTCTGAAATAATATAGGGTGGCATAACATAAACCAGCTTACCGAATGGACGAATCCAAATACCACGACGGACAAACTCCTGTTGTAGGGTTTTCATATCTACATTAAAGGTCAATTCCACCACACCAATTGCACCAAGTATTCGCACATCTTTGACATGTTCAAGCGATGAAAGTGCTGGTAAATGAAACTTCAATTGTGTTTCGATACGTCGAATATTCGCTTGCCAATCTCGAGACAGCAGCAGTTCGGTACTTTTTACAGCCACAGCACATGCCAACGGATTTGCCATAAAGGTTGGGCCATGCATAAACACACCAGCTTCGCCTTGGCTGATCGTATTCGCAACTTTCTGCGTGGTTAGAGTTGCAGACAAGGTCATATAACCGCCTGTCAGTCCTTTACCAATACACATAATATCTGGCTCAACTGCGGCCCATTCCCAAGCAAAGAGTTTTCCTGTACGCCCGAAACCTGTCGCGATCTCATCGAAGATCAGCAAGATATTGTATTTTTCGCAGAGTAATTTAGCTTGACGCAAATATTCAGGATGGTAGAAACGCATGCCTCCTGCACCTTGCACAATAGGCTCTAGAATCAATCCCGCAACATTTTCATGCTGTTCAGAGAGAGTCTTTTCTAGTTCAGCAATATCCGCAGGATTCCACGCTTGGTCAAAGCCAACTTGCGGCGCAGGAACAAAAATTCGATTTGGCAAACTTGGGCCAAAAATTTGATGCATCCCTGTCACTGGATCACACACAGACATCGCATTCCAAGTGTCGCCATGATAGCCAGAACGTGGTGTGATAAAATTGGTTTTATTCGGTTGATGCAAAGACGCCCAATACTGCACTGCCATTTTCAAGGCTACTTCGACAGCAACCGAACCTGAATCAGCAAAGAAGATTTTATCTAAACTGGGCGGGGTGATTTTTAACAGTAATTTAGCCAGTTGAATCGCGGGATCATGTGTCAATCCACCAAACATGATATGAGACATCTGTTGCAGTTGATCGGTCACAGCTTGATTTAGCTCAGGATGGTTATAACCATGAATCGCACACCACCATGAAGACATACCATCAATCAATTGACGACCATCTTCAAGCTCAATCATCACCCCTTGCGCACGTTTCACTTTAAACGTTGGAAGGGGCTGAGTCATCGATGTATAGGGATGCCAAATATGCTGCTGATCAAATTGTAGATCGGTTAAATTGGCCATCCCTCACTCCATGTATCAGGCTTAAACATCAATGTGGCAAGATGTTAAACCCACGGCAAGGAAAAATAAATTGCCATAAAGCCCAGCTATTCAGAGATTTGTTCTATTTTCTTTAAATATTGGCAGATTTTGCAACTTATGACTTCAGATTGAAACAATGGAAAGCCATGTGAGCCAGAAACCAATTCAGTCTCCAAAAACTTTACAGCTAAATTACGCAGTAAGCGTTCAACTTTGTAACTAACTAAAAAATCTTGCTTAGCAAACAAATGGTATTGATGACCAGTGTAATTTTTCAAGATACTGACATTTTTAAGCTTCTCCAAACAGTTCAATCCTGCTCGAAGCACATCTAAATTTTGCGCTTGAATCAAACTTTGCAAGGTGATGAAATCTTGCTTGCTGCTATCAGTGCCCTGACAAACCATATAACCAAACTTTTTTAGGGTCGAAATTGCATCCTGCTCGAAAGATTGTTTGAAGCTTTGAAAACTGACTTGATCCATCGCAGCAGGCCACTGTTCATCAGCCACAAAACTTGGATTTGAGCCAAGTGTGATCAGCACTTTTTGTTGTTGATATTTTTTTTGAATTTCATCTACCAAAATCGTCGCCAATTGACCACCAAGAGACCAGCCAATAATCACATCAAATTGCTGCGCCGATTCAACTTTCTGTTCGAGCACTGCTAGATTTAAGGCATCAAAAATATTCCATAATTCGACCTGATAACCTTGCGCGATCAATGCCTGCTGTAAAGGAGCCAGTAATTTACGACCGCCGCCCCAACCAGTAATAAGTAAAATCTTTTGTTTCAATGCAAACTCTAAAATTAAACGATTCCAAATAGTATAAAAGCTCAAAGCAAGTTTGAAAGTGGCATTTCAGCACATCAACCGATTTGCCAAAAGACATTCGCAATCGACTTTGATAAATATAAAATCAGCTAGCCTACAGCACTTTAAAATTTGCTAAGATCAGATAAAGAACGATATAAACTGATGCTCTATGAAAGTTTCTTCATTGCTAAAAATCTGTTTAATGACATGTGCTTTAATAGCAACTACCCAAATCACAGTTGCCGAAACATCAATACTCAGCACCAGTCAAAACAAACAAAAACAATGGGTAGGCACACCCGCACCCAACTTTAAATTGCAAGATCAAAATGGAAAATGGCACGAACTGAAGCAATATCAAGGCAAATGGCTTGTTCTGTACTTTTATCCCAAAGACAACTCACCCGGTTGTACAGAAGAAGCCAATCAATTTAAAACCCTATATCCACAATTTTTAAAAAGTAATGCGGTTGTTTTGGGCGCAAGCTTAGATGATGTTGCATCACATCAAAAGTTCTCTAAAGCACTCGGACTTCCCTTTCCAATTCTTGCCGACCAACAGCACAAGCTGGCTACTCAGTTAGGTATTGTACGAAACTTAGGGATTTTGAAAGTTGCCAAACGTGAAACCTTTCTCATTGACCCGAAAGGTATTATTGTTTATCACTACACCAGTGTGATTACACAGACACATGCGGCGCAAGTCTTGGCAGATATCAAAAGACTACAACAATAGTTTTCATGCCCCAATAAAAAACCCAGCAGAAGCTGGGTTTTTTGGATATTTTTTAAATTACATTTGAGACTGAATATAATTTGGTAGGCCAATAAGTTCGATCAAACGCATTTGCTTTTCAAGCCAGTAAGTATGATCTTCTTCAGTATCTGACATTTGCTGACGCAGCATATCACGGGTCACATAGTCACCCTTTTCTTCACACAATTTTACGCCTTGTGCAAGTTTCTCACGAACATGATATTCAAGCGCCAAATCCGCTTTTAAACAAGTCACAACGTCTGTACCGACTTCAATATCATCACGATTCATATTCGGCGTTCCTTCAAGGAACAATACGCGCCGAATCAATGCATCTGCATGTGAGCCTTCTTCTTGGCTTTCATGATCGATACGTTCAAAGATTTTACTTAAGCCCCAATCTTCATACATACGGGAATGAATTAAGTATTGATCACGAGCAGCCAGTTCGCCACCGATCAGCATATTTAAGTAGTCTACGACTTCTGGATTGCCACGCATTTTCTTCACTCCATACCCTTTTCAAATATTATGGACAAGTTTCAAAATGAATGCAAAATATAATTTTTGTAAGTTTATGATTTATATAAAATTTAAATGATAAACATACGCATTTGCAGTTCAATTCCGCGCATTTTTCACATATAAAAGAAGCCCTTGCAGAAAATTTAAGGCATTTAGAACACGAAATAATCAAAAATCGCTGGATGCTGTTTTTTGTAACAATTAACAATGCGTCTTGTTTAGCAAAAATATCTCCTGATTGATTCAACACACTGAGCTTATCGCTATGGGAAACTTTATATTGATGCCCTATGCATTGCTGTCAAAGACAAGGCGAAAATCTCCAACGAAGACAGACTTAAGCTGAAGTCCAACGTGCATTCTTCCACGCTTGCTGTTGCCTTAAATCTAGAAAAGTCCAAGCGACAAAACGGCTTTCTTTTTGTCCCTGCGTCATTTTAATGGTTTTCACATCCACTGCACCGCTCTTCGCTAAGGCCTTTAAAAGCACTGGCAATGTTGTTTTCTTGGAAACCAGCGTACTAAACCAAAGACATTGTTCAGCAAACTGGATGCTCTCTTGTACCATTTGGCAGACAAATCGCTCTTCGCCGCCATCACACCAGAGTTCGTTCTTTTGACCGCCAAAGTTTAATACCACCTTGCTCCGATCAACTGGCTTGCCCAGTTTTCTTAATTTTTGCGTTGCTGTCGCGTTGGCTTCATCTTGTGAGGCATGAAATGGTGGATTACACATAGTCAAATCAAAACGATCTGAAGGTTTAATCACACCATTGAAAATATTGCTCGCTTTTTTCTGCAATCGAATCTGAATGCCTTTACGCAGATTCGGATTTGCCTCCACAATAAATTGAGCACTTTTAACCGATGCAGCATGTATGTCTGAGCCTACAAATTTCCAGCCATAGCTGCGATGACCAATAATCGGATAAATACAGTTCGCGCCAACCCCAATATCTAAAACTTGAACAGCGTGTCCAGTTGGAATCTGAGCTTTATTGTTGGCACTCAACAAGTCAGCCAAATAATGAATATAGTCAGCTCTGCCTGGAATAGGCGGGCAAAGAAAATCTTTGGGAATATCCCAATATTGAATGCCATAAAAATGCTTGAGCAATGCTTTATTGAGCATTTTCACTGCGTGTGGATCAGAAAAATCTACCGATAAATCATTATATTTATTTGGGCTGACAAAAGGTGCAAGTTCCGGACAGCTCTTGATTAACTGCGGAAAATCGTAACGACTGCGATGCAGATTTCGTGCATGTAATTCCGATTTTTGCTGCGGAAAAGATTTCTTTGCTTGCGCCATGTGTATGCCAATATTCAACGGGAGAACAGAATCATCTGATAAGGCAGGATCTATACCTGCAAATTAGTCAATATTGTACGTGAATTTGACCGTAATGACGCCCCCATCCTTTTATTTATCTATCTGCAAAATTAATAACGACTTACACATCTATGCTTATTTTATCTGAACATTTTTGTTTGCTATCTCATTAAACAAAACCGTGGAACATTGATTGAATAATAGTCGCAAAACATGAAGAATCAACAAAAAAAACCAATCAGTGTTGATTGGGCTTTTTATATAAGTATAAGATATTGATTTATATGAAATAAAAAATAGAATTTCGTGTAAGGTGTATTATGTTAATTTTAAGATGCAGAGGGTTTAGGGCGTAATTGTTTAACCCACTCATTCGGAACACCATTAAAATGATCTCTTAAACGATCTTCTACATGTTCAGGATCCCATACAGCAGCACGTTCCAAATCTTTTACTTCTTCATATGTTGCTGGAATATCGATACCCTCAGTTCCATCTTCATAATAAATAGAAATTGAATGATCAAACATATCTTGCTTAAAGAAGTAAACCTTCTGTTTTAAATCGTCATTTAATTCTACATTCCCAATAATATACCATTTCTCGGATTTAAATGCGTAATTCATGACAGGTACTTTAAACAAAATCGAATGTGATGTTATGAAATTAACATTCAATTCTAAATTTTTCGTCTGTAAATTGTAGAACCCTGCCAATGGAGATTTTAAAACTATGCCATAGCCATAGCTTAGATTCCCCAAATTAATTGCAATCACATCACCTTCTTTAATTCTCTTACGTTTTGTTCTTTGTTCCATAATTTCTGATCTACTTACCAAAATCTCAAATACATTCCTGCAAATAATAAGGTTCTGTCACATTAAGAAACTAGCTTAATTTACTATTGAGCTTTACAGAAGCTAATAGAAATAACCTATTTAACATAATGGCTGTTATACGAAATGAAGAAGCCTATAACTCTGATCTAAGCTTTAAATTAAAGCTCACAAGTTAGATATGACTCTTTGTCCATTTATTTGTGAGATTTTGCGTCCATAATCATAATAATATGCATCTATCCAACATTCATCCCATATTCACACTTTTTAAGATCATAAAAAAGTACTTTTACAGCATTCACATGCATTTTCTGCTGAATTTAGAGCGTATTAAACCCAATCATCAACATATATTTTTTCAAATCAATCAAAGACAAAACCAAATATTCTCAATATGATAAAAAAATGCGTCAATTAAAGTTGAAGAATATGAATAGCAAGACAACAAAACAGATACTCGTCACAGGTGCGACAGGCTATATTGCCAGTTGGGTCATTAAAAACTTACTTGAATTAGGGCACACGGTACATGCCACAGTTCGTGATCTGAATAAAACATCAGGATTTGCACATCTCGAAAAAATTGCAGCTGATACAACTGGCACTTTAAAACTGTTCCAAGCCAATTTATTAGATGAGGGTGCATTTGATTCAGCCATGCAAGGTTGTGACATTGTGATCCACATGGCATCCCCTTTTGTAGTGACCAACTATAAAGACGCAATAAAAGACATTATTGAGCCGGCTATTTTAGGCACTGAAAATGTACTCAACAGTGTCAATAAAACAGAATCTGTACAACGTGTTGTCGTGACTTCAAGCATCGCATCAACCTATGGTGATGCCATTGATATTCTACAGACCGAGCATAATGAATTTGATGAATCGCATTGGAATACCTCCAGTTCAGAAACTCATCAGCCTTATCCATATTCAAAAGTGATGGCTGAGCGCAAAGCGTGGGAAATGCAAAAAGCACAACAACGCTGGGATTTGGTTTGTGTAAATCCAGCCTTAGTGATGGGCCCTTCATTAACAGCATCGACTCAGTCTGGCAGTGTTGAGGTTTTACAGCAGTTTGCCAATGGTATGACTTTGGCCGGTGTTCCACCAATGTGGAATGGTATCGTCGATGTTCGCGATGTTGCCGATGCGCACGTACAAGCAGCTCTCAATCCCTCAGCGAGCGGACGTTATATAATTAGTGGTGGCACATTAAGCCTATTAGATATGGGCAAATTATTGCGCGCACATTTTGGGAATAAATTTCCATTTCCGCGCAATACCTTACCGAAGTTTGCCTTTAAAGCATTTGGCCCTCTTGCAGGTTTCCCACGAAAGTTTGTTGAACTGAATATGGGTTACCCAATTTACTTTAATGCTGAAAAAAGTAAAAAAGAATTGGGCATTGAGTACCGAGATATTCAACAAAGTGTGGTTGAACATTTCCAACAACTCCTCGATGACGGTGTGGTTAAGCAATATATTCCGTAAATCATTCATTTGCAAAAAAGCCACCTGACGGTGGCTTTTTATATAATATAACTAAACTAACTTAGAAATCAAAAGTCACGCCGACTTTATAGGTACGTGGACCACCCACTAAGGCATAACCTGAGTTGAATGTACCTTCCCAATATTTCTCATCAGTCACGTTAGCAATATTGGCTAAGAATGTAGTATTTACACCACCCAAATTGGTTTTATAACGCGCACCTAAATCTAAGATTGTATAGTCTGGTAATTTAAGACTATTAGTTTCATTTAAATATTGTTCACTCACATAATTTGCACGCGCATTCACATTTAAACCATCTACATAAGGTACCGCATAATCTAAGCCAAGCGTTGCGGTAAAGTCAGGAATACCATATACCGTATTGCCTTGATTAGTTACACCATTTTTCACCGCTGCTTTGGTATATTCAGCATCGATATAAGCCAAACTACCCATCAAATTTAGTCCAGTATAAATCTCTCCAGAAAATACCCACTCGACGCCACGCGACCTTGTTTCTGCATCATCTGTTGTGATTTGATTGACACTACTACCTGTAATTCCATCAGAATAATCAGAAGACATCGTCGATGGTTTTTCAATTTGATACAGTGCAAATGTATTTAACCAACTACCTGTTTGATATTTAGCACCCAATTCATATTGTTTGGTTTGGAATGGCGCAAAGGTGACATTATTGTTGGCATCTGCAACATTATTCACCGTTACACCTTCAGAAAGACCTTCAACATAGTTTGCATAAATAGAAAGATTCTCACCAAATGGTTTAACCACAACACCTAAGCTTGGGGATATTTTATCGTCTTGATAGCCTGTTTTTTTCTGTAAATTCTTGGTATCGATATCCTGATAGCGTGCACCAACAATCAGCTGCAATTTATCATTTAACATTGAAATCTGATCAGATACCGTATAGCTGGTATATTTATTATCTAAATTCGGTTTAACCATTGGGTACGCTGAAGGCATCCCTACAGTCGTGTTGGGATCATACAAATTAGTTGAATCAATATTCTCTTGCGTCGCTTTCACATGCTGATCTGTTTCTTTGGTCAAATAATCAGCTCGGACATTTATAGCATGTTTTATAGCACCCGTATTAAACTTATAATGAATATCTGTATTTGCTGATGTAATCGACTCAGATGACCCCGTACGATAGTACTGAGATGTGGCATGACCATCTGCTTGGCCGACGACAAGTCGCGTACCAAAAATATGACCACTATACGCCTTTTCAATATGCCCTACACCTGCATAAACATTTAAGTCAGGTGTAAATGCATATTCACCACTTAAGCCTACAAACTCACTATCAGTATGGCCTTCCAAATTTTTAAAATAATTGGTATCACCTTTAGGTGCAGCAAGCACACCATTATAGGTATGGCCATGTGCATCTTTGACACCAAATGCTACCATCGCAGGCGAACCGCCATTACGATCATCACGTACCGCATAGGCATCAAAATTCAGTTTCAATTTATCCGTTGTATAGTCTGCAGCAATTGCACCTGATGCATGTTTATCTTCCATGCCTTCAATAATGTGCTCACCTTGACCATAAGCACCATTCACACGTAAGCCAAACTCTTTTTCAACACCAAAACGACGAGATACATCAAAGCCCGATTGGTAAAACCCACCTTCTTCCATTGAAGCTGAAACTTGAGTTTTTTCTTTATCTGCACGCTTAGTTTTAGCGATGACCACACCACCGACGCCACCAGCAGGCGACATACCTGCAACCAAGGTATTCGGACCTTTTAAAACCGTTACCGAATCTAGAAATTCAGTCGGTACGCGTCCATAAGGCGCCATACCGTACATACCATTGAGTGCAATGTCATCGTGATTGATGTCAAAGCCACGAATATTAAAGTTTTCGTTTAAATGACCTTGGTTGGTTGTTATACGAACACTCGCATCATTTCTCAGCACTTCACCCACGGTGATCGCTTGCTGTTCTTCAATTAACTTTTCGCTATATGCCGTCACGCTAAATGGCGTATCAACAATTTTTTGATTTCCCAATGCACCAAGGTCTGTATTTGCTTTTAACTTGCCATTCGCAATTTGTTTTTCTGCAGGTACCTCAACCTCAATTTTCTCAAGCACCGTTGTATCCGCTGCAAGCGCAGAAGTAGCCCCTCCAACACCGAGTAGCACCATAGTTATTGAACGTACTAAGTGTGTTTTTGCAAAATTATTCATCATTTCAAGATTAGTTTTATTTGAATAAGAATCATTATTATATTTAGAATAATTCTTAACTGCATCATGAATCCCGATGAATATATTTTTTTAATGAAAAATATAAATATTCATTTTCTATAAATTGTAGATAAAATAAATGTAACTATTTGTTTTTAATTAATATTATAAAAAATTAAATCAAAAACTGTGCATGTTAAATTAAAGCTCTTAGGCAAACAAATGATTAATTAATATACAAATAATTTGAATTTTTACATGCTTTATAACCTTTGAATAGATGTATCCATTTACATCCTACGATTATTCAAAAGTTAATAAGGCATTTTGGTTAGTGCCTTTTAGCCAAATTTAAGTCTCTTTTTTAATTTTTTAACAAAAAAAAGCGACTCAAAAGAGCCGCTTTTTTCTAACCGAAGTTAAACTCAAATTATTGAGCTTGACCAGGTTGAGCCACTACAGTACGGCTACCAGAAATCGTAGCGAATACGCGACGGTTCATAGCACGGCCTTCTTTAGTGTTGTTGTCAGCGATCGGTTGATCCCACGCGAAACCTTGAGTAGATAAACGAGCTGGGTCAACGTTGTATTCGTTAACAAGTGAAGATTTAACAGAGTTAGCACGAGCTAGGGATAAACGTTCGTTTAGAGCACGTGGACCAGTGTTATCTGTGTGACCTTCGATGTTAGCTGTAGCATTAGGGTATTCACCTAATTTTTCAGCAACTTTAGCGATTTCAGGTTTGTATTGATCTTTGATGTTAGATTTGTTTGTATCAAAGAACACACGAAGTTCCATGTTAAGATCTTCAGTCAACTCTTGAGGAGCTGGAGCAACTGGAGCAACTGGAGTTACAGGAGCAACTTCAACTACAGGAGCAGCAGGTTTCAAGTGACCGCCAAGAACTACGTTAAGACCAGCTAAAGCTGTGTAGTTCCAGAAATCTTCATCGATGTTGTAAGTAGCACGAGCTTCAGTACGTAGAGATAAAGCATCGTTTAAGCGCCAGAAAGCACCTAGACCAGCATTACCCAAAGTACCTTCTTCAGTAGTACCACGGTCAGCACCTAAACCACGAGCAGCAGCTTCGTCAAATTTGTATTTGTAGTGACCAGCACCTAACAATACATATGGCTTAACTTTGCTGTCATAGTTTTTAGTGATCAAATCAGAAGTAGCATAGAAGTTACCGTTGATTTGAGTTTGTTTGTACTCACCCCAATCAGTATCCACATCGCCTTTAACTTGGTTGTATTCAGCTTCGAAACCTAACCATGGAGTTAATTCAACACCAAGTGCTGCACCAACAAACAAGTCGTCTTGTAGCTCTGGACCTTCAGTAAGGTTGCCACGGCTGTTGTTGTGTTCAGAATCTTGGAAAGTGTAACCAAGCATTAATGGAGTAACAGTTACGCCTGCGTTTGCAGCTGCTAAAGGAGCAGCTACGAGCATTGCTAATGCAATACGACTCATTTTCATGGATTTATCCTCCAGAGATAACAATTGTTGTTCAAGCTCAAGCCGAAAAATTGGCTATCCTGAGATAGGCTTTCTTATACCCCAGTTTTTTTTTTAAGCTATTCACGCTGAATCATACAAACACTTTTTTCTTTTTCCAAGTGCTTGATTAATCTAATCAAGTAAATTATTGACAAAATTACTTACAATTTCCGTTGTAATTCGGTAAATTTTTACTCAATTTTGAGCAGTGAATCGCCTATTGTCACTTGCTATTTTCATTTTAACAGCTTTATCTAAAATTGAGTAATAAAATTCTATACTCAAAATTAATATCGCCATTAAAAACACATATAACATTAGACATATAAAAATAATATTAATTTTTGGATTAAATCAATGCTTTACAATAAAGAAACCGGCTTTACGTTATTTGAACTTTTGGTCTCAATTGCGATTATGGTCATTATCGTGACGATAGCTTTACCACATTTCAACAATTTAATGGCGCAGCGAGAAGCAAATAACATCAAATTGACTATTCAGAATCACAATGCATTCGCACGGGCTCAGGCCACTATTTATCATTCCAATATTGTGATTTGTCCTAGTCTTAACTTTAAACTTTGCCAACCTAACAACTGGAACAGTGGTCTGATCATATTTATTGACAGTAATAAAAACCGTCAAGTCGACGCAAATGAAAAAATATTGCTGCAAGATAAACTCAATTTAAAATATGGCGATCTGTCTTGGCGTGGGACTCTACACATTCCAAGTCTCACCTTTCAGGCTAGCTCCGGTTTACCCAATGGTTCAAATGGTAGTTTCTACTACTGTTCGAAATCAACGCTTCAACCGATCCGAGCAGTCTTAAGTCGAATGGGACATATCCGATTTGAAAACCCAACCAGTTGCTAATTTGAGAACCGGTGAGTCCAAAGCAGCCTTTTAAATTTGCTTTATTCCTGTTCAATTTTACTTATACTGCTGACGTATTCAAAAATTAATGTATAAGAAAATGGAGACATGTAATGACTGATATCGTCATCGTGAATGGTGCCCGTACAGCAATGGGTGGTTTTCAAGGGAGTTTAGCCGCTGTCACTGCACCAGAATTAGGCGCAGTTACGATTAAAGCAGCCATCGAACGCGCGGGTTTACAACCGACAGATGTTGAAGAAGTCATTATGGGCTGTGTGCTTCCGGCTGGTCTGAAACAAGGTCCTGCCCGTCAAGCGATGCGTAAAGCCGGTCTTCCAGATTCAACTGGTGCCGTAACCATCAACAAGCTGTGTGGTTCAGGTATGAAGGCCGTGATGCAAGCGGCAGATATGATTAAGGCAGGTTCGGCTCAAGTCGTGGTTGCAGGTGGTATGGAGTCAATGACCAATGCCCCTTATGTTTTGACCAAAGCACGAGCTGGCTACCGTATGGGCCACGGTGACGTTAAAGATCATATGTTCTTAGATGGCCTAGAAGATGCAGAAACGGGCCGACTCATGGGTTCTTTTGCGCAAGATATGGCAAATACCAAAGGCTATACACGTGAACAAATGGATGACTTCGCCATTCGCTCGCTTAAACGTGCTCAAACTGCAATTACTGAGGGTTATTTTGCTGACGAAATCGTGCCTGTCACTGTTTCGAGTCGTAAAGGCGATGTGATTATCGATAAAGATGAACAGCCTTTTAACGCTAATATCGAAAAAATTCCAACGCTGCGCCCTGCTTTTGCTAAAGATGGAACGATTACCGCTGCCAATGCAAGTTCTATTTCTGATGGTGCATCTGCTTTAGTTTTAACTTCAGCAGATCAAGCTTCAGCAAAAGGTTTAAATCCGCTCGCAAAAATTGTGGCTTATGCATCAAATTCACAACATCCATCCGAGTTTACCATTGCACCTGTAGGCGCAATTCAAAAAGTTCTAGATAAATCGGGTTGGAATGTTGCTGATGTAGATTTATGGGAAATCAATGAAGCTTTTGCCATGGTCACGATGTGCCCTATTGATGAATTTAAATTAGATGCTGAAAAAGTAAATATCAATGGTGGTGCTTGTGCGCTTGGACATCCAGTTGGTTCTACAGGTTCACGCATTATATTAACGCTGATCCATGCATTAAAACGGACAGGTGGTAAACGCGGTATTGCAGCACTGTGTATTGGTGGCGGTGAAGCGACTGCTGTGGCGATTGAATTGCTTTAATGCTCTGTAAACTCCCTTCGCAAAGGGCGATTTAGAGGGAATATTCTTTAATCCTCCCCTAACCCCTCCTTTAATAAAGGAGGGAGACTGAAAAATCCCTCTGTAAGAGGGATTTTTTATGCTTACATTTTAGACATAAATTGTTCACATACAGGTCAGCAAAGGCTCTTAAAATAAATGTCGACATAATAAAAAATGGATGACCATTATGCAGCTCAATCACTACTTGAATTTTCAAGGCAATACCGAAGCAGCCTTTAATTTTTATCGCTCTGTACTTGGTGGAGAGTTCCTCAATGTGATGCGTTATGGTGATATGCATGCTGAGGAAGGCATTTCACTATCCGATGCAAATCAGCAAGATTATGCATATTTCCCTACCGATCAATGAATTTACCGTGCTGATGGCCTCAGATGTCAACGAACAATTCTGTGCGCAATCCAATCAACCCTTTACCTTAGGCAGCAATCACTATATTTCGATTAATTTAGAAAGCAGTGAACAAGCTGAAGCCAAACGATTGTTTGATGCATTGTCCAAAAGTGGCTCTATAGAAATGCCTCTCGAAAAGACCTTTTGGGGTGCACTCTATGGCGCATTTACCGATCACTTCGGTATTAAATGGATGGTCAATTGCCAGCTTAAAAATGAATAATCACTCATTAAAAGTATTTTGATCAATAAAAAAGCCTCCGAATGGAGGCTTTTTTATTGATCAAGGCACTTAAGCACCAGTTTGATAATGCGCTTGCGGCACTGCAGTTGAAGCTTGATATGGATTGGTAAAATCACCTAAGCCAGCAGCAGCTTCAGCAATATCTTTACCTTCTTTCACTACAAAAGTATCGAAACCTGAACGCTTCATGTAGTTCAACACATCTTTGAATACATCACCTGTTGCACGTAGCTCGCCTTGAAAACCTTGGCGACGTAACAACGCAGCAAATGAATAGCCACGACCATCGTTAAAACCAGCAAACTCGATAAAGATTGCATCTAACTGATCAAGCGGGAATTCATTGGTTTCAGGTGAAGCATCCACCGTTACGAAAAGTGCTTTTTTACCAGACACATTCGCAAGTTGATCTAACTGCTCAACTGTTAAAACCACGTCACCTTGTGGCAACACACCATCTTCACCAATGACTTGGTAAGTATTGTCTGCAATCGAGCCATCTTTAGAGAGGACTTGTAGTGCTGTATTAAGCATATGCACGCTCCTTAAATGGTTGGATGCCAACACGGCGGTAAGTATCAATAAACTCTTCGCCTTCTGCACGAAGGTCTAGATAAGTATTTAAGATTTCTTCAATGATGTCTGGTACAACTTCGGCTGCAAATGATGGGCCTAAGATGTCACCAATTGATGCATCATGGTCGGCATTACCACCCAAAGTGATTTGATAGAACTCAGCACCCTTTTTATCTACACCTAAAATACCGATATTACCGACATGGTGGTGACCACACGCATTCATACAACCAGAGATGTTCAGATCCAATTTACCTAAATTGTAAATGGTATCTAAGTCATCAAAACGACGAGAGATCGCTTCAGAAATTGGAATCGATTTCGCATTTGCCAATGAACAGAAATCACCACCTGGGCAGCAAATGATATCGGTTAAGAACCCAATATGCGCACGTGCAAGATTATGTTGATCAAGGATTTTCCACAGATCAAACAAATCTTTTTGCGGTACATCAACAAGCGCAATGTTTTGCTCATGTGTGGTACGGAACTCACCAAAGGTATATTTGTCAGCCAAGTCAGCAATCAGGTTCATTTCTTCAACAGTCATATCGCCCGGTGCAATACCCGCACGTTTCAAAGAAATCGTAACGATGCGGTAACCTTTGACTTTATGTGCATTGGTGTTGATGTTGAACCATTGTTTAAATTTCGGCTCTGCGGCAAATTGCTCTGCAAAATCTTCATCCGCATAATCTTGGTAATCAAATGGTGTGAAGTTCTCATCCATTTTCGCCAAGGTATCAGCATCAATTTTTAAAGTTTTGATGGTATGTGCAAATTCAGCTTCCACTTTCTCTGCAAATACTTCTGGTGTTAATGCTTTCACCAAAATTTTGATACGCGCTTTATATTTGTTATCACGACGACCGTGTAAGTTGTATACACGAAGTACCGCTTCTAAATAAGCAATCAAATCTTCACGTGGCAAGAAGTCACGAATAAAGCTACCAATCACTGGGGTACGGCCTAAACCACCACCAACTTTGATTTTATAGCCAATCTCGCCTGCTTCATTTTTCACGATATACACACCGATATCATGGAAAGACGTTGCCGCACGATCAGTTTCTTCCAGTGCTGAAACTGCAATTTTGAACTTACGTGGCAAGAAAGCGAATTCTGGGTGGAAAGTTGACCATTGACGAATCAATTCACACGTTGGGCGTGGGTCAGCAATTTCACCCGCAACCACACCTGCATATTGGTCAGTAGTTGTGTTACGAATACAGTTACCCGAAGTTTGAATCGCATGCATTTGAACAGATGCGAGCTCTTGTAACATATCAGGCACATTTTCTAGTGCAGGCCAGTTAAACTGAATGTTTTGACGAGTAGATACGTGCGCATAACCACGGTCATAGTCCTGAGCCAATGACGCAATTTTACGTAATTGTTTAGAATTCATCAGGCCATAAGGTACTGCAATACGTAGCATCGGTGCATAACGTTGTACATAAAGGCCGTTTTGAAGACGCAGTGGACGGTATTCATCTTCCGTCAATTTACCTGCTAAATAACGTTCCGTTTGATCACGGAACTGTGCAACACGTTCATTAACCAGTTGCTGGTCAAAATCAGTATATAAATACATGGCGTACAGCTAGTAATTTCTATTATAACAATGCACAGCATAACGAGATTTTATCTATCAAGAAAATGCGTTTTTTACATATTTAATAGCGATTTTATTGATAAGACTGTCGCAATTTCACTAATATAGCGGATTTCGGTCCTTTACTTTTTATTTATTAATATATTGAATTATTTTTCTATTACTTAGCATAAATTTACATAAAGAATTTAAGCCAATAAAAAGCCCGATAAATCGGGCTTTTTACTTAGCGATGTAAAATCACTTATTTTTTATCTGGCAAAGCATACGCAACAAGGTAATCACCAAGTTTTGTACCAAATGAACCATGACCACCAGCCATGATCACAACATATTGTTTACCATTTGCTTCATAAGTCATTGGAGTCGCTTGACCACCTGCTGGTAGACGACCTTCCCACAAAGTATCACCATTCGTTACATTAATTGCACGGATATAGTTATCTTGTGTTGCGCCTACAAACATGACATTACCAGCAGTCGAGATTGATCCACCAAGACCCGGTACACCAATTTTCACAGCAGGTAATTGGAACAATTTCGGTAAACTGTCACGAATTGTACCTATACGTTTTTTCCAGACTACTTCATGTGTATTTAAATCTACACCTGCAGTAAAGCCCCATGAAGGTTGTTTACAAGGTAAGCCAAGTGGTGACAAGAATGCTTTGATTTCCACACCATAAGGTACGCCATACATCGGTTGCACGCCTTGTTCAGTACCCGCACCTTTCGCAGTTTGCTCACGGTTTGGATCTGTAGGAATCAACTTAGTGACAAATGGCAAGCCAATTGGGTTCATCACAGCAACTTGACGGTCTTGGTTCACCGACATACCACCCCATTCAAATACCCCAAGGTTACCTGGGAATACTAATGTGCCATTTTCAGATGGTGGTGTATAAATACCGTCGTAGTTTAATGATTTGAAATACACACGACACATCAACTGGTCAAACATAGTGGCACCCCACATTTGTTTATCAGTCAATTTATCTTTTGGTGCTAAATCAAAATCAGAGAACGGTTGAGTTGCAGAATAATGCTCACCTTTAGTTTGTGGACCACGTTTTACAGTTTGTGGAACTGCTTTTTCGGTGATTGGCACAATCGCTTTACCGGTACGACGGTCAAGGACGAATGCATTACCTGTTTTGGTTAAGACATAGATCGCAGGAACAGTATTACCTGATTTATCTTTGATATCTGCCAATGAAGGTTGTGATGGTACATCCATATCCCACAAATCATGATGTGTGGTTTGGAAATTCCAAATTAATTTACCTGTTGATGCATTTAATGCCAACATTGAGTTTGCATAGCGTTCATCTAATGGCGTACGGTGACCACCAAAAATGTCTGGTGTGCCTACACCTGTTGGCACATAAACGATGTCAAGTTTTTCGTCATATGCTAAAGGTGCCCATGCATTCGGTGAGGCTACAGAGTATTTTTGACCTTCGCCTGGCATGGCATTTGGATCTTGCGCCCCTGTATCAAAGATCCACAATAATTCACCAGTATTAACATCATAACCACGGATGACACCAGATGGCTCTTTAGTCGAGAAGTTATCAGTTGTTGAACCGCCAATCACAATGGTTGTGCCAGTAACCACTGGAGGTGAAGTTGGGATATAACCGCCCGGATACGGATAAGGCATATCTTTTTGTAGATCGACTTCGCCATTATGACCAAAATCACTACATGCTTTACCTGTGTCAGCATTGACTGCAACCAATCGACCATCATTTACAGGCAAGATCACTTTGCGCGGACATTCAGTTGAAGTCGAGCGTTTGTTCTCTAAGCTTTTTGCAAACTGAGTGGTATTTGCTGCATCAAAATAAGACACACCACGACATGTTAAATGTTGATAGGTATTGTCCGCTTTAAGTTTAGGATCGAATGCCCATTTTTGTTTACCTGTCGCAGGATCAAGTGCAATTAAACGTTGGTGAGTTGTACACATAAACATGTCATTGCCGACTTTAATCGGAGTGACTTGGTTTGTGGTTTCACCTGAGTCATTTTCTGTTGGTAACTCACCTGTACGGAAAGTCCACGCTACTTCTAAATCTTTAACGTTGTCGCTATTGATTTGGGTGAGTGGAGAATAACGTACACCACCTTGTGTACGACCATAGGCAGGCCAATCTTCAGGAGCAATACCCTCAATCGCTTTGGCTGTTTGAGGTTGTGCATTTTTAATTTCACCGTGAATTTCTTGCGGATCATTAAAAATTGAATAGATCATCACGATAATCGCAATCACCAGTGTGCCTGATAATGCAATTTTCGCAGTTTTGCCATTTTCCATACCGCGTGTCACGGCAGGAATCAGTAACCAAAGGCCCAATAAGCCTAAAATATCAAAACGCGGTGCAAGTGCCCAAAAGTCAGAACCTGCCTCCCAAAGTCCCCAAATCACTGTACCCAGCATCAACGCTGCATAAATGTATAAAGAACTGTTTTGAATTTTTCTTAAGTATATTGCTGAAGCCAGCATTAACAGGCCGGCGATAATGTAGTACCAAGAACCGCCAAGGACTGCCAGCCAGATACCACCAATCAATAGAACTAAGGCGAAAATTGCCATCACAACGACGGTAAATGTTCGCATCCCAGTTCCAGTAGATGGGTTGCTCATGTTGACCACCTCTATTGTCGAATGTTGTATTTGGTGCGTGAAACACATTCAACACACCACCGTTTTTATGTCGCAAAGAGAAGTTGTTACAAAAACAATTCAAGGGGAAATATCGTAATTTTTCTCAGAATTACCGAATTGCTTTTATAAGAACTCTAATTGGACATCAATTAAAATGCTGTTTGAAATTTGATACCGCCGACCCACGCATTCTCACCATTTTTGTAAGCACCGACGTGACGGATATATTGAATATTAGGACGAATAGTTAGCCAGTTTGCCGCATGAATACCGTAGTAAATTTCTGCGTCATACTCTTCACTTTGTAGACCGCGTGCATCAACGCTGTTATTGGCAATATTGGCGTCATTCACATCATCATTAATGCTGATACGACCTAAGCCAATCGCGATTTCATCTTGAGGACGTGCATCGAATGCGCCTTTGTATACCAAGCCAATGTTTTGCATATCACTCACATTGTTGGTGTCTGAGTCATGCACAGTCACATTCACAAAACCGCTTAAGCCACGTGAGGCATCGTCTTTGTGTGCTGTCAGTTGTTGTTTCGCCACAATCCAACCACCTTGATGGTGATCTTTTTCATTTACTGCGCTATCAATGACATCGGCATCAGCGGTACTGTAGTAGTAACCTGCACGGTATTCACCCGGTAGCTTTTGTGTCCCCACTTTTGGAGTCCACACCACTTCAGCAGGAATAATCGCACCTTTAGAACCATCAGTACTCAAGTTCCAACCTTTACCACGTTTTAGATTTTCAGGGTTGTATTCATAAACCCCGACTTGTGCGTAGAGTTCAGGCTGAATGTTATATTTCACGCGAGCAGCCCATTGGCTGACTGGCCAGTTGTACCATTGGTCACCGACCCAGTTACCCACTTGTGAGCCACAAAGTGCTAAGTTTTGAAAGTCACAGTCAAAGCTGTTGAAATCTTCACCTTCACCGAAACGACCGACTTTAATATCTAATTTTTGGTCTAAGAATTTTTTCTTGATCCAAAAATCAGTCAAACGCCAAGTTTGACCACGACCCCACACTTCTTGTGTTGCACTTAAATGACCATTTAATGCATCTGAAGTTTGAGACAATGAACGACCATTACGTTCAGTGATATTGATTTGTGCTTCGGTATCTTTCCAACCCGCAATTTTTTCTAAATCGAGATGTGCACCAATCGCGAATTGGTCCGCATATTCAGTGCCATGACCAGAAGCATGCTTTGCATCTAACAAAGTGGCTAATTCGCCACCATAACTAAAACTAAAATCGTAACCTTTCTGTTGAAGCGCTGTTCGTTGACCGTTCCAATCACCGAACATCCATGGGCTTTCAGAACTGAAAGCATCTGCAGTAGTTGCCGCTTGGGTTGCTGAACCCGCAAGCATTATTACGAGGCTAAGATATAAAGATCCAAGTTTACTCACAGCTATTTTCATTTGGAGACCTATATACCAATTGTGTTAATAGTTCATATAATACTCTCACATTTGTATAATTTATTTATTTTTTTGTTAACAACTCTCAATATTTACATAGATGTTTATCTAATTAAGAGATTTTAAAGGCTTTATTGTTTAACTTATCACCTTTTTTTATACCATTCATAACCAATTATCCGCACCTAAAGTTTTACCCACATGGGTATAAATCAATGCTGATCTAGAAAATTTAATCGGACATGCCAGTTGAGTTTGTGTCATTGTGTCGCCTTCTTGTAGCGGAACTTCAACACACCAATGCCGCTCTTGGGCCAATTGTGAATTTAGAGCTTCGTCCAAACTTAAAACTGGTTCCACACAGACATCTTGAGAGGCAAAAATCTTTTTCCACTCAGCCCATGTTTTGGTTAGTATTTTTCGGGCAATTGCATGCTTAATTTCAGTCTGGTCTTGCGGATCAAATGACATGCCTTGCGTCGCTAAAGCGGGCAAATCTAGAATTTGCGCCAATCCATGTAAAAACTGTGGCTCCAAACCACCTATAGACAGATAACGACCATCTTGGGTTCGATAATAGTCATAGAAACTTCCGCCATTCAGATGTGCCGTCTCTGCCGCGGTTACCGCATTGGCAGCCAATACGCCAGCTGCAGCCATATTGTTCAATGCTACGGCACAATCGGTCATGGAAATATCAATATATTGTCCTAAACCGCTACGGTAACGCTCAATCACCGCAGCTAAGATGCCAGTAAGCGCATGCATTGATCCGCCTGCGATATCGGCGATTTGAATCCCCATCGGTGGCGGGCCACTATCTTGGCGTCCGCTATGACCTGAAATGCCTGATAAAGCCAAGTAATTGATGTCATGCCCTGCGCGGTCTTTGTAATGTCCGGTTTGACCATAACCCGTAATCGAGCAGTAAATAAGTCGCGGATTAATTTCGGCCAAATCTGCATAATCCAAACCCAAGCGTTGCATAACACCTGGACGAAATTGTTCTACCACAATATCAAAATCTGAAATTTTGGCTTTGATCAATTCAATACTTTTCGGATCTTTTAAATCTAATGCGATGGATTGTTTATTGCGATTTAAATAACTATACGCTGTGGCTTGCCCATTGGCATAAGGTGGCATCAAACGAACCAGATCGGGACGCGTCGGTGACTCAATATGCACAACTTCCGCACCCATGTCAGCCAAATACAAGGTCGCAAATGGCCCTGGGAGTAATGTCGAAAAGTCGAGTACTTTCAATCCTTTTAAAGCAGCTTCCATGGATATTTTTCTCTAATTGTGTAGATTTTTTATCCATGGTAGAAATATAAAATGATTAAAACAATGTCATGTTCAGCCATTTACCTTGATAGTTTCGGCAATTTACCATGTAAAAATGGCAAAACCGCTGTTGTAAATTGCCATGATTTCTTTTTTTAGCGTCATTTAGGTCAAACATTTGTGAACATTAAAGAGACTGAAGGATTAAACATGAGTCGTGATACGATCAGTATCCATTTCGTCAACGCAGCCTTAACTGGTGTGAAACGTCTCGGCATGGATGTCGAAACTTTATTGTCTCATGTTGGCATTGAGGCTGAACTTCTACGCCAACCCAAAGCGCGTATTTCACCTGAACAATACACACGTTTTATTAAAATGTTGTGGATGGTGACTCAAGACGAACATGTCGGTTTTGATATTCAACCGCGCCGCTTGGGTACTTTTGCCATTATGTGCCAATTGATTATTCATGCAAAAACCCTCGGTGATGCACTCGAATTGTCTTCGCAGTTCTACAAACTGTTTGGTGATGAATGGTCGGTGACACTAGAACGTGATAAGCACGAAGCACGTTTAGTTCCTCAAATTCCGAAATCTATGGACCCAGACCATTTCATTACAGAAAGTATGCTGATGATTTGGCATGGTCTCGCTTCTTGGTTGATTGAACGTCGTCTGCCTTTAGAGCGTGTTCACTTCGGTTATGAACGTCCTGAACATGCTGACGAATATGATGCCTTGTTTTTTGCACCTGTCATGCAGTTTGATACACCACGAACTGAAATTACATTTGCAGCGGATTATTTAGATTTACCCATTCGTCAAAACGAAGAAACGCTTGAAGAATTCTTAAAAGCGGCTCCTGCACAGTTATTGGTTAAATTTAAAAATACCAATTCATTAACATCTCGTATCCGTGATGTGCTGAAGAGTCAAATTGGCGAAGAAATGCCAACATTGAACGATGTTGCTTCAATGCTGTATCTATCTCCGCAAACACTACGTCGTCGTTTAGCCGCTGAAGGTAAGAGCTACCAAGGTGTAAAAGATGCTTTACGTCGAGATGCTGCAATTCACTTATTGCTTAATCCAGACTTAACGCTTGAAGATGTTGCACAGCAAGTCGGCTTTAGTGAAACCAGTACTTTCCACCGTGCATTTAAAAAGTGGACCGGTGTAACACCAGGCCTATATCGCCAATTACATGGTTATCATTAAGCAATATTCAAAAATAGCATTCTCTAAAACCTGATCTCGATCAGGTTTTTTTATTTCGGAAAATCTGCACGTTGTTTTTGACAAAGCAATGGATCGACGGGCGTGATCACGCGTTTGCCATCCTGTATCCGATACATTTCTGCCTTGGTCACATGATCATTTCGATCATACTCACAGGCTAAACCGCCCGTCCCCTCATCTGCGGGATGAATGCCATAAATCATACAAATATAAAAACCGATCATGCATACAAAACCTAAGCAGCCTACTAGTACTAGCCAAGCCAGACCTTTCAACACTCGCTTCACATTTTTATGCATAAGCTGATCTTCAATTTGTACTGAATCGATAGCAACTGATCTTAGCCGATCCTCGCTTTCAATATGCAGGTTGATTTTTATCTTATTCAGCAGCAAGCGTTGACCAAAAATATCAAACGACTCACCCGTTCTCATCATTGCACTGGCTTGATTAATCCGTACACTCAAAAAACCAATAAAAATTTATAGATCATAGGGACAGGATTATGAGCGAGGCTTACATCATTGATGCCATTCGCACACCGCGCGGCAAAGGAAAAAAAGACGGTTCACTACATGCCGTTAAACCGATTAGCCTACTGACCGGTTTATTGAACGAATTACAAAACCGACATCAATTTGACACCGCTGCAGTAGACGACATTGTACTGGGCTGCGTGACCCCCATTGGTGACCAAGGTGCGGACATTGCCAAAACCGCAGCCATTGCAGCCGGTTGGGATAATGATGTTGCAGGCGTTCAGATCAACCGTTTTTGCGCCTCAGGTTTAGAAGCAGTCAATATGGCTGCGCAAAAGGTCCGCTCTGGCTGGGAAGATCTGGTGGTGGCTGGCGGTGTAGAGTCGATGTCTCGTGTGCCGATGGGCTCAGATGGCGGTCCTTGGGCGCTTGACCCTGAAACCAATATGGCCTGTGACTTTATTCCACAAGGCATTGGAGCCGATTTAATTGCCACCATTGACGGTTACAGCCGAGCAGATGTGGATGCCTTTGCAGCCAACTCTCAGCAAAAAGCCGCCGCAGCGCAAGCCAATGGTTATTTTGACCAATCTGTCGTTCCTGTTAAAGACAAAGCAGGCGTGACAGTTTTAGCCAAAGATGAATTTATTAAACCAACGACCACAGCAGAAGGCTTAGGCAAGCTCAACCCAAGTTTTGCCATGATGGGGCAAATGGGCTTTGATGCCATTGCCTTGCAAAAATATCCTGAAGTCGGCGCAGTCAACCATGTACACCATGCAGGGAACTCATCGGGCATTGTTGATGGTGCTGCCGTAGTATTGCTTGCCTCTGAAAAAGCGATCAAAGAACAAGGCCTAAAACCGCGTGCCAAAGTGCTTGCCACTGCATTGGTGGGTGCAGACCCAACCATTATGCTGACTGGCCCTGCACCTGCTGCACGTAAAGCCTTAGCTAAAGCTGGCTTAACCATTGATGATATTGACCTATTTGAAGTGAACGAAGCTTTTGCAGCAGTCGTGATGCGTTTTATTACCGAACTCAAGGTTGACCCTGCCAAAGTCAATGTGAATGGCGGTGCAATTGCATTAGGACATCCGCTGGGTGCAACAGGCGCCATGATTTTAGGCACCCTGATGGATGAACTGGAACGCCAAGGTAAAAAACGCGGTTTAGCAACACTTTGCGTGGGTGGCGGTATGGGCATCGCAACGATTATTGAGTTGGTATAAGGAGAATAAAAATGAGCGCAATTCAATTTGAAAAAAATGCCGACAATATCGTCATTTTAACTTTAGATTCTCCAAACCAATCCGCAAACACAATGAATGCAGACTTCCGCACGGCACTGGCTGAAACGGTAGACAAACTGCAAGCAGATGAAAATATTGCAGGGATTATTTTCCGTTCCGCAAAAAAAACCTTCTTTGCCGGCGGCAACTTAGACGAACTGATTCAAGCTACACCTGAGCATGCAACTGAATTCTTCAATATGATTGAAGAGATGAAAGCCAAACTGCGTTATATCGAAACCCGTGGCATTCCTGTTGTTGCAGCTTTAAATGGCACGGCGCTTGGCGGTGGTTGGGAGTTAGCTCTTGGCTGTCATTATCGAATCGCACTGAATGATGCTAAGGCAAAATTTGGCTTACCTGAAGTAACTTTAGGCTTACTGCCAGGCGGTGGCGGTATTGTACGTATGGTCCGTTTATTGGGTCTGCAAAATGCATTTCCACTCTTGATGGAAGGCAAACAAATTGGTGTCGAAAAAGCCAAATCATTGGGGCTGATTCAAGACACTGCAGATAGCCTTGAAGAATTGATGGACAAAGCCATTGCGTGGGTCAAAGCCAATCCAAAATCACAGCAGCCCTATGATGTAAAAGGCTATAAAATTCCGGGCGGCACACCATCGACTCCAGCGGTGGCGCAAATGCTCGCCATTGCCCCTGCTATGCTGCGTGACAAAACCAAGGGCTGTTACCCTGCGCCTGAAGCCATTATGTCAGCTGCGGTTGAAGGCGCTCAAGTGGATGTCGATACGGCGCTCACGATTGAATCACGTTACTTTACTTACCTTGCAACTGGTCAAATTTCTAAAAATATGATCGGCACCTTTTGGCATGGTCTCAATGCCATTAAGTCAGGTGCAAGCCGTCCAAAAGACGTCGCGAAATGGCAAGCCACCAAAGTTGGTATTTTGGGTGCAGGCATGATGGGTGCAGGCATTGCTTATGCCACAGCATCGAAAGGCATTGCAGTTGTACTCAAAGATGTTTCTGTAGAAGCTGCTGAAAAAGGCAAAGCCTATAGCCAAAAACTGCTGGATAAAAAAGTATCTCAAGGCCGTCTAAGCGCAGAAAAACGTGATCAAGTCTTAGGCCTGATACATGCCACTGCAGATGCTGCCGACTTAAAAGGCTGCGACTTGATCATTGAAGCGGTATTTGAAAATGTCGAACTCAAAACCAAAGTGACACAAGAAGCAGAAGCCTATTTGGCAGATGGCGGTATTTTTGCATCCAACACCTCAACCTTGCCGATTTCAGGCTTGGCCAATGCATCTCAAGATCAAGCTAAATTTATCGGTCTACATTTCTTTAGTCCTGTCGACAAAATGCAATTGGTGGAAATTATTAAAGGTAAAAACACGTCGGCTGAAACTTTGGCTAAAGCCTTTGACTTTGTGCAGCAAATTGGCAAAACGCCAATTGTAGTCAATGACAGCCGTGGCTTCTTTACCAGCCGTGTCTTTGGCACCTTTGTGCAAGAAGGTTTACGTCTATTGGCTGAAGGCGTGCACCCTGCCCGCGTTGAAATGGCTGCGCTGAAAGCCGGCATGCCTGTAGGTCCATTGGCCATACAAGATGAAGTGTCTTTAACACTCTCTGAGCATGTTGCGGCCGAGACACGTAAAGCCTTGCAAGCCGAAGGCAAAGACCTACCACGTTCAGGTGCGGATGAGGTGATTCAGACAATGATTCATGAGTTCGGACGTAAAGGTAAAGCTGCCGGCGCAGGTTTTTATGAATATCCTGAAGGCGGTAAAAAGCACCTTTGGGATGGCTTGAGCAAATGGCAGAAAGATAATGCTATTTCTGAACAGGAAATGATTGACCGCTTCCTGTTTGTACAGTCGCTCGATACGCTGCGCTGCCTAGAAGAAGGTGTTTTGGAATCGACTGTCGATGGCAATGTCGGTTCAATCTTCGGGATTGGTTTTGCCCCTTGGACAGGTGGTGCACTTCAATTTTTAAACCAATATGGTTTGGAAAAAGCGTTACTTCGTGCCAATACACTAGAAGCAAAATATGGCGAACGCTTCAAAGCACCGCAATTGCTGAAAGACAAAGTGGCGAAAGCTGAGCAGATTTAATAATTCATTTTGAGCATGCAAATTTTGCTGTTCAATCACATCAAAAGGAGCTTCGGCTCCTTTTTATTTTCCTTCGCAGTCGCGTGTTTGCAAACAAGTCTAGAATTTACGCGAACTCTCATCTGTTTTATGTTATAAAGTAACAAGTTTTTTGATTTCTTTTTATCCGATTGAGTAGCTTGTTATGACTGATCATACTTCTCCTGAAAAATCACCGTGGGGCTGGAAGGCACTGATTATCTTCTGTATTTTAGGTGCGCTATTCATGGGTATTTTCTGGCTTGCTGTGACCAATGAACCAGACTATATGCCTAGCCAACAGAAAAAAGACAATACTCAACAGCATGCATTTAAAAATGCCCCTGTGATGTCAGAAGAAGCGTTGAAAAAGGCGCAAGCTGATCAAGCAGCTCGTGAAGCTTCTGCGCCGACTGCAGCAGATATGCATATGACTGAAGAACAACATGCACATATGGATGACATGAGCCCTGAACCTACTGCATCGAATGATCATGGTCACTAAGCTTTGACCTCATCTATATAAAAAAACGCTTAAAATATTAAGCGTTTTTTTATTTATAGATGTCCAATTTTACGTATTTAAGCCAAAGCCATGTACATATCTTGATGCGGAATACCACAATCTAAATATTCATCACCTTCAACAACAAAACCTAAAGCTGCATAAAACGGTATAGCATGCACTTGTGATGATAGTTTTAAATATTCACGTTGCCCTAATTTCGCTTGTTCGATGATAGCTTGCATCAAGATTTTACCAATACCCTGAACGCGATGAGCCTTTAAAACAGCAACACGACCTATACTGTTATTTTTCAACAAACGTGCAGTTGCAATAGCTTTCATCCCATCATGAACAATAAAATGCAGTGAAATCGCATCTTCTGCATCCCATTCATCTTCGGGCGATATCTGCTGTTCTAAAATAAAGACCTGTTCACGTATCGGCCGAGCTGCAGATGCCAGTTGCTCCCACGGACCAAATTGAATATTTAACTGCTGCATCCCTTCATCCTTTAGCATTTACAGCCAATATCTTGCTGGTCCCATTGATCATTCAATAATAATTCTAACGAATGCTTTTGAATGCCATACATGTCTTTTAAAGCTTGGATCTGCGCCAATACCGCTTGATCAGGTTCGACATAGTCTGCACGTTTGGTTGCCAAGATCATTTTATTTTTACTGGTATGTTCAAGTGCCACAAATTCAAAGACTTTGGTTTCATAACCATATGCTTTCAATAAAAGTGCACGAATCGTGTCAGTAAGCATCTCTGCTTGCTGGCCTGCATGAATACCAAATTGCAACATCGGTGCAAGTACTTGCGGCGCTTTCAATTGCGGACGCAGTTCTTTATGACAACACGGCGCGCACATGATCATTTGCGCATTTAATCGAATACCGGTATGAATCGCAAAGTCCGTTGCCACATCACAGGCGTGCAGCGCAATCATGACATCTAAGCGCTCAGGCGCATAGGTACGAACATCGCCTTGGAAAAAATCAAGTTGGCTGAAATCTGACTGCTGCGCAACGCTTTGGCAAAATTCCACCATTTTCGGATTCAACTCAACCCCTGTCACTTTAGGCACTTGCTGGTGTTTTGCTAAATAATCATATAATGCAAAAGTCAGATAGCCTTTACCTGAACCAAAATCTACAACATGTAGAGATTGATCGGTCTCTTTGATCTGGCTTAAAGCGCCTGAAAAAATTTCTACAAATTTATTAATTTGCAAAACAATTTTAAATCTTCTTACCCCAAAAGCAAAATTGAATTACTATACATGTGTATATTTAAATTATTATAAAAGATACGTTATGAATACTCCCCATCTTTTAGCTTATGACCCAGCTGAAGAAAGACTGAATTTCTATACCCATGCTTTCGGTGCAGCGTTGTCTGCCATCGCAGGTATCCTACTGATTTTAAAAGGATCATACCTTCCAAATGGACAATGGCTTGCACTTTGGGTGTATGCATTCAGTATGCTGTTATTGTTTTCAGCCTCGAGTCTATATCACTTCGCAGAGTCTCCTGAGCGCCGTGGTTGGTACAAAAAGCTCGACCATACCGCAATCTATTATTTAATTGCAGGTACTTACACCCCGTTTCTGGCAATCGCATTGCCTACCGCAAAAGCGCATTATTTACTCATTGCACTGTGGGTCATTGCTGCAATTGGAACACTATTCAAATTAATTTTCATTCATCGTTTTCAAAAGATTTCGTTGATTGCCTATTTGGTGATGGGATGGCTTGCAGTACTGGTAATTGATGATATGCAACGCTTTTTATCTGATCAAGCTTTAACCTACCTGATCATTGGTGGGTTATCTTATACAATCGGTGCATTGTTTTATGCCTTAAAAAAGGTAAGATATACACACGCTATCTGGCATATTTTTGTATTGATAGGTGCAGGATCACATTTCCTGTCGATTTATCTCTACGTGATATAACCCACTGACACTGCATTCTTTAGTGACCCTAATTCCGCAGTTCGTAAGTTGGTATTTCGTATTTTTTTAAGAAATTACGCCTTTTTTAAAAAGATTACGCTTTTAAAACTAAGTTCAATTATTTTTAGTAAGTGTAAGGTCCACCATGGCGTCTTCAAGTGCTGCTGCCACTGAACAGCAACCAACAAATTCAAAATTCCGCGTACTTACAGCAAGTCTTGTAGGTACCACAATCGAGTTCTTCGATTTCTACATCTATGCAACTGCGGCTGTAATTATCTTCCCGCATCTGTTCTTCCCTGCAAGTACAGATCCAACAACCGCAACAATTCAATCTTTAGCAACGTTTGCGATTGCCTTTATTGCTCGCCCGATTGGTGCAACATTCTTTGGCCATTTAGGTGACCGTATCGGTCGTAAAGCCACATTAGTTGCCGCTCTCCTCACCATGGGGATTTCAACGGTATGTATCGGCTTGCTTCCAACCTATGCTCAAATTGGTATCGCTGCTCCGCTCATGCTTGCACTTTGTCGCTTAGGTCAAGGTCTTGGTTTAGGTGGTGAATGGTCAGGTGCCGTGCTGCTTGCAACTGAAAATGCGCCAGAAGGCAAACGTGCTTGGTATGGTATGTTCCCTCAATTGGGCGCGCCAATCGGCTTTATTCTTGCAACAGGCTCATTCTTGACCTTAGGTCACTTCATGTCTGAAGCTGAGTTTATGCAATGGGGTTGGCGTATTCCATTCATTGCAAGTGCGCTATTGGTTATTGTCGGTCTGTGGATTCGTTTAAAATTACATGAAACACCAGCGTTCCAAAAAGTTTTGGATAAGCAAAAAGAAGTAAATATTCCGTTCAAAGAAGTGATCACTAAGCACTGGGGGATGTTAATTCTCGGTACGATTGCCGCGATTTGTACATTCGTTGTGTTCTACTTAACCACAGTATTCGCTTTACAATGGGGTACAACCCAGCTTGGTTACACACGTGAAGAATTTTTAAAACTTCAACTGGTTGCCACACTTTGTTTCGCTGCCTTCATTCCACTTTCTGCTGTATTTGCTGAAAAATTTGGTCGTAAAACGACTTCGATTGCGGTATGTGTTGTATCTGCATTGTTTGGCTTAGTCTTCTCAAGCATGCTTGAGTCTGGCAGTACTGCGATGGTGTTCTTATTCCTATGTATCGGTCTTGCGATCATGGGTTTAACCTATGGTCCAATTGGTACGGTATTGTCTGAAATCTTCCCAACGTCTGTACGTTACACAGGTTCAGCTTTAACCTTTAACATGGCTGGTATTTTTGGTGCATCTTTCGCGCCACTGATCGCAACTAAACTTGCAACTGGCTATGGTTTATATGCAGTAGGTTACTACCTAACTGCAGCATCAATCCTTTCATTGATCGCATTCTTAATGATTCGCGAAACTAAAAATGATGATGTGAATAATCAGGTTTAATCTGCACATAATAAAAAAGCCAGCACCTATTGCTGGCTTTTTTATATCTCAAATTGAGTCAATGACCTGATTAGCTACTCTATAGTTGACATCATTTCGATTTTATTCATGAAAGCAACTTAGATCCAACTAAGCAATACACCTTATCTGTTCCAAGACACGGTCATTCACTTAATTTCAAACAGCAAATGAATGGCACGATTGAATTTTATTAACAAAACAAGGTTTGTAGCTCTACATCAAGAGGTACAGTCACCAAACGGTTAGTGATAATGAACGGTAGTTTTTGATTAAACCAACTCGATAATATCAATGGTCGGTGGCACAAGAAAACGAAAAGGCACCCCAACCATGCCCGTACCAACAGTGACAAAGACATCTGCATTGTCATGCTGATATAGCCCTTTTTTATGGCCTAAAATGGACACTTTTTTCATTACATAATCAGTCAACCATGGCAGTTGTACCTGCCCGCCATGCGTATGACCCGACAACATCAATGGTCGTCCGGGAAGTTTAGGCACCATATCGACTGTATCTGGATTATGCGACAAAATGATCCAAGGCTTATCCTGTGGCAATTCTGGCAAATAGCGCATATCGGCTTTACCAGCCCACAAATCCCCAACACCTAATAAGCGAAACTCATTAAACTCCACCACTTGCCCTTCGATATCCACCACATGGTTACTTTCTAATGCATGCTTTAACAACGCTTGAATAGGCGGACCGGGATATTGCTCATCATGATTTCCATTCACCGAATAAATCGGAGCAATAATTTTTTTCAGTACAGCCAGTTCTTCAGCTAACTTATTTTCTGGCTCATAAGTCCAATCCCCTGCAACCACGACCAAATCAGGATTTTGTGCATTGATTTTATCGACGATCATTTTTAACTGACGTTCATGGCCCGAAAATAAACCAATGTGTAAATCACCAATTAAAGCAATGCGTACAGGCTTTAATAATTGTCGTGTTTCATGCAATTGATATTGACATTTTTTCACCTGAATCATGTGCGGCTCGATAAATCGGGCATAGCATAAAAGCCCCGTAACAGCACCGACAAAAATCGCTTCATGTAATGAATAATAGCCACTCCAACCCGCATAAAAGCTAAAGAAGAATAAAGGGATAAGTAAATAAGAAAGATAAAATGCCAACAAATGTACGAAGGCTTTAAAAGGATGAATCGTTTCCGTACGCGACTGACTTAACCAAGCTTGGGATATTGCCCAAACGCCCAGCACAGCCAACCCGATATAAAAATACATCACTACGGAATCTAATTCCCACATACATTTGCTCTACAATTTGCCTAACGAGAAAACTCGGTCACTATATTTATCTTTTCACAGCTGACACTTATACTCAAATCAAATTTTTTAGTATGTCTAACAGTATGAACTCAGCTACACCGAAACAGCAAAATTTGCCCTTCATACACAACCACACTAAGGCGGTTTTGCTGAGTTGTAGCCTTGTTTTGACTTTATCTGCATGTAGTACCTTGCCTAAACAGCAAACTCAACCTGTGGAATATGCCTTTAATACTCCCACTGACGATACTAGCCTTGCGAAAATTGTGCTGCCGCTACGTGAACAAAATCCTAATTTAACTGGTTATCATGTTCTATATGACCCATTAGAAGCCTTAGCGGCTCGAATCGAACTGATCAATAAGGCCGAAAAAAGTTTAGATCTACAATACTATATTTGGGATAACGACAAAATTGGTGCTTTGGCCCTGCATGCCATGATCAAAGCTGCAGATCGTGGGGTCAAAATTCGTTTATTGGTCGATGACAACAATGCCAAAAAAATGGAAGGTATTTATATGGCACTCGACCAACATGCCAATATTGATGTCAAACTGTATAACCCGTACCGCTTCCGACATTTCCGCCCTGTCGATATGGTACTGGATCTAAAACGCATCAATCGCCGTATGCACAACAAAAGCTTTATTGCAGACAATCAAATTGCTCTGATTGGTGGTCGCAATATGAGTAACCAATACTATAACGTCAGTGATAATTATCAATTTTCCGATGTCGACGTCATGTTGGTCGGTGCGGCATCCGATGAAATCATTCATTCTTTTGATGAATATTGGAATGATGATTATGCCTTTCCAGTACGTCAATTGGTCAATCCACGCCACTATAGTTTGCGCTTCGACAGTCTCAAACAACAACTCGATGACTATAACCAAGAAGCCACTGTGGTCAATTATTTGGACTTAGCTAACCGTTCACATGCCTTTGATGACTGGCTCAATAATAAAATCCAATTTGACTGGGTCAAAGCCGAAGTGGTCAAAGACTCCCCGAGCAAAATCAAATCAAAGGCTAAAAAAGAAGAGCATCTCAACTTTCAGCTCCTCAACCGTTTAGATAAACCGGAACAAAGTGTCGATATCGTTTCAGCCTACTTTGTCCCAGAAAAAAAAGGGGCTGAACGCCTAAAAAACCTTCGTGCAGATGGCGTAAAAATCAGAGTCTTGACCAACTCATTCCAGGCCAATGACGTGCCATTGGTTCATGCTTTTTATAGCAAATATCGTCAAGACCTCTTGGAACACGATGTTCAACTCTATGAGTTCCTCTCTAGACCTGATGCAGAAAACCTCAACACCAATACCAAAGAGTTGGCGGAAAAATCTAAAGTTAGTCTAAAAGGTTTAAGCCGTTCAAGCCTGCATGCCAAACTGATGGCAATTGATGAAAAACAAGTCTTTATCGGCTCATTTAACTTTGACCCTCGCTCAGCATATTTAAATACTGAAATTGGGGTATTACTGAATAGCCCACGCTTAGCCAAAGCCGTCCACTACACCATGGATGAAAATTTGAGTAAATATGCCTATAAGTTAGTGCTCAATGCAGACCAACAGATCAATTGGAAAATTAAGCTGTCAAATGGTCAAACGCGTATTTATCCACGTGAACCGAAAATCAAGTGGTGGCAAAAAGCAGGGGTGAAATTTATCTCTTGGTTGCCGCTCGAAGGCTTTATGTAAGGATTATGCTGCAAAGGCATCCCCTTGCAGCCTGAATCATTAATTCATTAAGCTTCAACTGGAACTGGCGCTTTAAGGACTTTGGCTTGAAGTTCTGCCAATCCTTGATTCATTTTTTGCTGCACTTCTTGTGTCAGACTGTCAACAGTATGACCTGCCGAATCAATTGCGGGCAATGTCATCAGATGCGCTGTGACTTTCGGCATTTCTAAGACATTTTTGACATGTCGATCAAAGCTAATGTCTCCGACATAGGGCGCAATATTATCGAGTTCACCGTCCTGATTCACATAGCAAATTAAGCAAATTTGGACTGGACGTTCGGCTTCAATTGCCGCACCTAAAATACGACCATGAATTTTTTTAATTTTGCTGCCATCTGAAGTGGTGGCTTCTGGGAAAAAGAGTACCGGCGTATCTTGTTTTAAGAAGCCCGTAATTTGTTCTTTAATTTTAATTGAGTCGCCAGAACCACGCTTAATAAATAAGGTGCCACCGCCTTTCGCCAAATTACCCAGTACCGGCCATTTTTCAATCTCAGCTTTCGCCAAAAAGAAAACACGTGCGCCAGAACCCAAAACTGCCACATCTAACCATGAAATATGATTACTTACCCAAAGGGCTGGTTGACGTGGAATTTCGCCATGCACTTTGACTTCAAGATTAAATACTTTGCATAACTTGCGACAAAAATACTGCACATAGCGGGTATTTTGCGGGTTATTCGGGTCTTTATACAATTGATGACGATAAACCAAATAAAAACCCTGCGTCACGGCAACAGCTGCTGCACCGACTTTTTTACAATACAAATAAAATTTTGAAAACACATTAATTTGCGGTGTATTGACGATTTGAGGTTGATTCATAAACGGTTCACTAAAAGGACACGGTGCCACAATTTGGCGTAAATTTTCATCATCATATACCGAAGACAGTTTTTTTGCATTGATCATAAAAACCGAAGTCGAAGATAATATTTCCCTATTTTAATCGTTTTTAAAAATCAAATATTATTTTTATATCGGTTTTAAAGGTTAAAATTATGAATCATTCATATTCAGACAATCCCCCTATTTCTTCATGGCAAGCGTTAAAAGCCATTGCTGGTTTTTCATTGATATATGTTTGTGTGCTTTTCTTATTGGCGCTGAGCTTTCGAAGCTTTCTCTAATTGAATAGCACGACATACAGAACTTAGCCATTAATCCCTCACTTAGATTAACCCTCGTACTGCATTTTCGCCTAAAATGAATCTTTAAACAGGAGTGTGTGCTGAGTGGAAAATTTAAATCAACATCAAGCGAGCGGTGAACGCGTAATTTTAGTCAGTGTGGCAGTACAAATGCTTGCAGACCTTGATGCCGAAGAATTCCACTTACTTGCTCAATCTGCAGGTGCCAATATTTTGCAACATGTGCATGCTCAGCGTATTAAGCCTGATGCCAAATTATTTATCGGCTCAGGGAAAGCTGAAGAAATTGCAGAAGTAGTCGCAGAATATGAAGCCGAATTGGTCATCTTTGACCATGCTCTCACCCCTGCCCAAGCACGTAATCTTGAACGCATCATGCGTTGTCGTGTGGTCGATCGTACAGAATTAATTTTAGATATTTTTGCCCAACGCGCACGTACCTATGAAGGTAAATTGCAAGTTGAGTTGGCTCAATTACAACATATGGCTTCACGACTGATTCGTAGTCGTGGCGATCTCGATAGCCAAAAAGGTGGGATCGGCCTACGTGGACCGGGTGAAACCCTGCTGGAAACTGACCGTCGTCTACTCAAGCTCCGTATGGGACAACTTAAAGCGAAACTTGAGAAAGTCCGCCAAACACGTATGCAAGGTCGTGTTGCACGTCAAAAAGCTGCTGTTCCAACCGTGTCATTGGTGGGTTATACCAATGCTGGTAAATCGACCTTATTTAATAATTTAGCAAAAAGTGATGTTTATGCAGCAGACCAACTTTTTGCGACACTTGACCCAACTTTACGCCGTCTACATTGGGATGGTATCGGCAACTTAGTTCTCGCAGATACTGTAGGTTTTGTGCGTAATTTATCGCACTCACTGGTCGAGTCGTTTAAAGCGACCTTAGAAGAAACGTTGGAGGCGACCTTATTGTTACATGTCATTGACTCCAGCAGTCCTGACATGATGGAACAAATCGAGGCTGTCGAAAAAGTATTGAAAGAAATTGGTGTCGATGTTCCGATTCTGCGCGTTTATAACAAAATTGATGTCAGTGGCGAAGATCCTAAAATCATCTATGGCAAGCCACATCAGCCGGAACGTGTCTATGTCTCAGCACATAGTGGTAAAGGTCTTCCCTTATTACGCCAAGCGGTTCAAGAATGCTTGATGGGCCAAATTCAAAGCTTTGAAGTCCGTCTAAAACCGGCTTATGGCAAATTAAGAACACAACTGTATGCGCTCAATGTGATCCAAAATGAAAGTTATGATGAACAAGGCAACTTAATTTTGCACGTCATCATTGCCCCGCATAAGTTAGAACAACTGATTAAACAGGCGCATTTACCCATCAAAGAAATTTTGGGAACGCGTGCGCAACAATTCCAACGTCCACTTGAAGAATTTGAAATTAAAGACTAAATCGGTTAAAACTTGATTAGTATAATTTTAACGAAAGACAAAAATGGACTGGATCAAGCGTATCGACTGGAAAGCCTGGATAGGCACTATTGCATTAATTATTATTTTCCGTGAAGGCGCGGTCTGGGTCATGAAGCAATTCAATCACCCAGAATTAGGCAATCTAGTCGGTTTGATTGCCCTCTTGATCGTGCTTTCATTTTGGAGAAAATTCAACAAAATTCCAGCCAGCTTGGTCGATACCAATAATAAAATCATGAAAGAAAGTGCCTTTGCCTTCTTACCCATTAGTGCAGGCTCATTGCTGATGATGATGCATTTAGGCGATGAAATTCCGATATTTTTGATTGTTCTCTTTGTCAGCACCCTCATACCGCTGTGGGTCTACGCAAAAATGTCTAAGAAATGGCTATAAGGAGAATCAACATGCTTTCAATCCTCTCTGGATTCATCATTACCCTGATCGCCTATCTTGTAGCAAAACCCATTAATAAAAAATTACCGCAAATCCCCGTGATTGTGATTGGGATGTTTTTCGTCATTGGTATGCTCTATCTGTTTGGCATTTCCTATGAAAGTTATATGACACAGGTGAATCCACTATTCAATAACTTACTCGGCTATGTCACGGTGGCTCTAGCCATTCCTTTAGCAGCGATGCGTTACGATGACTTACCATTAAAAGCCGTAGGCGGGATTTTAGTCTTTGCCAGTATCAGTGCCGTTGCCCTCCCTATGGGGCTGGCTTATTTACTGCATCTGTCTGATCCAACCATTATGGCTTTCGCTACACGAGCTGTGACGACCCCTATTGCCATCAACATTGCCACGCTGCTGCATTCCCCGATTCCTTTGGTAATTTTGATTGTGATTTTATCAGGGGTGATTGGCGCAGCATTTTCACCCATCATACTCAAAAATATTCATGATGAACGTGCATCAGGACTCGCCTTAGGACTTGCTGCACATGCGATTGGCACAGCTCAAGCTTGGCAGCGCGGCAGCATTGCTGGGCGCTATGCGGCATTTGGCATGGCGGTAAATGCAGTATTCACAGCAATCTGGTTGCCAACTTTCATACTCTATCTACAAAATATGTGACTGAGCAATCACTTTTAAATGATTGTTTTGTATAAAAAATAAACTTAATATAAATTCTAGGGTACACCACAACACATTGAACGATGTGCTGTGGATGTTACATTTTTGGTAAAGGCACTTTTGTGCAACATGTCAACTTTCCCGAATAAAATGTAAATATTTATGCTTAGAGTAGTTGCTCTAAGTTCAGATATTACCTAGTATGATCAATAAACCCTCACAAAGTGTATTGATAAAGGATTATTAATATGATCGAAAAAAGTTTGAAATGGGCTGCATTATTCGGTGCTGTAGTCACAAGCTCTGCACTTTATGCTCAAGATCTTACAGGGACTTGGCAACAAATTGACGATAAAACCGGTTCGCCTAAAGCACTGATCGAAATTCGAAAAGATGCCAAAGACACCTATACCGGCAAAATTGTCAAAGTGACGCCACGTCCGGGTTATACACCAAAGGAAAAATGTGTGAATTGCCCTGCACCTTATACCAACCAGCCTATTTTAGGGATGGATGTATTTAAGGGGCTGAAACTTGAAAGTGAAAATACCTACTCTCAAGGAAAAATTATTGATCCTTTAGCAGGCAAAATTTACAGCTTAAAAGGCAAAATTTCTGCCAATGGTAAGCGCTTACATTTACGTGGATATCTGGGGATTTCCGCGATTGGTCGTACACAGACATGGATTCGCGCTGAATAAATTTTGAATTTATTCAGTTAATTGATTTGATATAGGTGAACCACCTACAGGGAATATCTGATGAAAAAATTAAAAGTGAGCCTCTTATTCTTAGCTGCTGTAATGAGTGGTTCAGCTTTTGCTCAAGACCTTTCAGGGACTTGGCAACAAATTGATGATAAAACAGGTTCACAAAAAGCCATTATTGAAATCCGTAAAGAAAGTAATGGCACATTCGTGGGTAAAATCATCAAAGTAACGCCGCGTCCGGGCTATACACCGCGTGACACCTGCGTAAATTGCCCTGCACCTTATAAAAACAAACCGATTTTAGGCCTTGATGTGTTAACTGGTTTAAAACATGTTGAAGGGACCAATAATTACGACAAAGGCCGTATTATTGACCCACTTTCTGGCAAAATTTACGACACAAAAGTTCGCTTAAATGCCAGCGGAAAACGTCTCACGCTGCGTGGCTATATGGGTGTATCAGCACTCGGTCGTAGCCAAACTTGGATTCGCCAAGAATAAGTTCAATGTTATAAAAACCGCCGCCATGGCGGTTTTTTTATGCCTAAGATAATCAAATTATTTTAAAAATAAAGTTGACTATTCTCGTAAACTTTCTAACATACGTGCTCATAAATCACGCTTCTAGGGGAAAAGCGATTATGTTTAAAAAAATATTATTCAGCCTTTGCACATTCGGATTGATGAATGTCGCATTTGCAAATGACATTACTGGCACGTGGCAACAAATTGACGATAAAACAGGAGCGGCCAAAGCGATTATTTCGATTCACAAAGAATCCAATAATACCTATACCGGTAAAATTATTAAAATTACACCACGTCCTGGCTATACACCGCAAAAAAACTGTAATAAGTGCCCTGCGCCTTATACCAACCAACCGATTCTCGGCATGGAAATTGTTAAAGGTTTAAAGCAAATTAATAATACAAATAATTATGAAAAAGGTCGTATTATCGACCCTCTTTCTGGCAAGGTTTATGATGCTAAAGTGCGCTTAAACAGCACAGGAAAACGTATTTCGATCCGTGCAAGTATTGGCGTTTCAGTCTTGGGCCGTAACCAAACTTGGATTCGTTTAGACTAATCCTCACACCAATAAAAAAGCCGCATCAATGCGGCTTTTTTATTTTTAAATACTTACATCACAGGATTATCGACAGCAAACATGTGCTGATCTTCTAAACGATAAGCCATCAACTGATTGCCCCAGACACATCCGCCATCCACATTTTGGATTTTTGCTGAAATGCTTTTTCCTTGCAAAGCCGCCCAATGACCAAAAAGAATTTGATGGGTCTGCGCTGCTTGTGACTCAAACTCAAACCATGGCTTAAAACCCTTCGGCATAGGGTCATCGAGTGAGTCTTTAAAACTAAACTCTAAACGGCCTTCAGCATCGGTTAAGCGCATGCGGGTCAGATAGTTGGTAATACAGCGTAAGCGCGCATGACCCGACAAATCATCCGACCATAGGTTTGGCTCTTTACCGTACATCACTTGAAGAAACGCATCAACCACATCAAAGTCGTCATGACCAATCACCGCTTCCACCTCTTTTGCCAAGTCTGCGGTTTGCTGCGCAGTCCAATTCAAAGGAATACCCGCATGAGTCAAAATGGTTTGCTCATTCGGAAATAGACACAGCGGCTGCTTGCGTAACCAATCAATCAAATCATCACTTTCTAAAGCGTGAATCACATCATCGATATTGTCTTTAGGATTGATATCCTTAATACCACGAGCGCATGCCAGCAAAGTCAGATCATGATTGCCCAGTACCGTCGCCGCAACTTCACTATCCACTAATTTTTTGATGAACCGCAAAGCGCCTACCGAGTTTTCACCCCGTGCGACGAGATCACCGGCAAACCATATAAAATCTTGGTCTGCATCAAACTTGATCTCTTTCAGTAAAGCTTTTAATGCTTCAAAACAGCCTTGAACATCACCAATGACATAGTTATAGCGAATAGAGCGAGTCATAATTATTTAAGCCACCATTTGATCTGCTAATGCGACAAATTCTGCAAGTGTTAGGGTTTCAGGACGCGCCATTGGATCAACCCCTGCATTTTCAAAACCATCTTCAACCAACATGCCTTTTAAGCTGTTACGCAAGGTCTTGCGGCGCTGAGTAAAGACATGTGAAACCAAACGCGCAAGCGCTTTTTCATCTTTCGCCACAATCGGTTTAACGGCATAAGGCTCTAAACGGAATACCGCAGAGGTGACTTTTGGCGGCGGATTAAACGAACCCGGCGGCACTTCAAATAAAAACGTCGGTTTGCAGAAGTATTGAATCATCACCGATAAACGGCCGTATTCTTTGGTATTCGGTGAAGCGGTAATACGGTCCACGACTTCTTTTTGCAACATGAAGTGCATGTCTTTGACTTTGTCGCCAAACTCCAAGAGATGAAACAGCAGCGGTGTCGAGATGTTATACGGCAAGTTGCCAACCACACGCAGTGGACGGCCTTCGGCAAACAGCTCGGTAAAGTCATATTTCAGCGCGTCGGTTTCAACAATGGTCAAGCGCTCGGGATGCGGCACACGGCCCGGCAAACCTGCGGCTAAGTCACGGTCCAGCTCAACCACAGTTAAAGCATCGCATTCCCCAATTAAAGGCGATGTAAGCGCAGCAAGACCGGGACCAATTTCGACAATATTGTCACCAGTACGCGGATTTACCGAACGTACAATTTTGGCAATAACACGTTGATCATGTAAGAAATTCTGTCCAAACCGCTTACGCGTGTGATGCCCTTCATCTTTTGGGTTTAGGGCATTAATTTGATACATAAAATTCTCCGCATAGGTTTATTACAACGATTACTGACTTGATTCAAATTCACTCAAGCGAGCAAAAATTTCTTCGGACTTGGTCACATTGTCCCGAGCCGCTTTAATTACACTGAGCAATGGCTCTCTTTGTTGTAACAAAGCCATTGTTTCAGATTTCATCATTTCTTCAGTTTCAGCCTGAATGGAGAGCAAACTTTCACGCATTTCAGCATTGTTTACGCGCTCTACACCCAGTTCGGGATTACCATTCAGTTGAGCCTTCAAATAAATATTGAAAGTTTCAAAATCTGCTAAAAAGTCATCTAAATCGTCTGGATGAATAGAATTCACATCAGTTAAATTCAGCAAAGAATCCAACACCCGTCCCGCAATAAAGACTTGATTTTTAGCAATCATTGCTTGAATTGCTGAATTGTTTGCTCTAGCCATCATATCAGCCAGAATGTTATATTCAGCTTGAATACCTGGAATGGTTTCACTTACAAGAATTTGATATTCATATAGCGCATTCAGGCTATTTTGATGCTGTACAAGCAGATCAATATTAGCATTGATTGCCTGTCCATCTTGAAGCATTTTATCAGCACCGCCACGATTCGCATATTTTTTATGCACCGCAGTCAGCGCTTGATTAAATTTTTGCTGATTATGTTTAAAGCCATCCACGGCAGCCGGTGATGCAAAACGTATAAATCCTTCCGTCTGTTTTGGAATTTGCAGCGATAATACTTTTAATTCACAAGAATGATGATCTGTAGCGAGCGTTGAGCATGCTGACAGCATCAACGCTAACGCAATCCCAAAAAATGGGCGAATGATCGATTTCGCCCTAAGCATCTTGTTATTTTCCTGTTTTATTTTTGATAATTTTTTACTATTATTCATATAAAATTCAAACCTTTATTATTAAGTTTCGTTATTTTTCGCACGTGCTAATTCTAAAGCCAAATCAACCGCCACCTGTAAACTCGAACTTTTAGCAAGACCAGTTCCAGCCAGTGACAGTGCTGTGCCGTGATCCACTGAAGTCCGAATAAACGGTAAGCCCAAAGTGATATTGATGGCTTCGCCAAAGCCCTGCGACTTTAACACAGGTAAGCCCTGATCGTGATACATCGCCAAAACCGCATCGGCATCTTTTAAATTTTCAGGGGTAAATAAGGTATCAGCAGGTAAGCTCAGGCTCATATTCACCCCTTGAGCGCGATAACGCTCTAGCACCGGATTGATCACTTCAATCTCCTCCATGCCCAAATAGCCATCTTCACCCGCATGCGGATTTAAACCGCAGACTAAAATATGCGGATGATCTTTTTTAAATTTGGTTTTTAAATCATGAATTACAATATCAATGACTTGATGCAAACGTTCTTGAGTAATGGCATCGGCTACATCACGAAGCGGTAAATGTGTAGTTGCCAATGCGACACGGAGCGTTTTGGTCGCAAGCATCATCACGACACGATCAACGCCTGCAAATTCTTGATAAAACTCCGTATGTCCGCTGAAATGGATACCGGCATCATTAATAATCGACTTTTGCACAGGTGCAGTTGCAACACCTACACTTTTGCCAGACATCGCATAATCTGCAGAACGACGTAATTGTTCCAACACATAGGCTGCATTATTCACATCTAACTGACCTGCAATAACAGGTGTAGTTACAGGTACATGTTCCACATAAAGCTGACCTAGAGCTGCCGAACCCTCCTGCCCAACATAGTCAATCAGTTCAACTTCGAGCTTTAACTGTTGAGCACGCTTGAGCAGCAAATCTTTATCAATAAGAACCACAAGTGGCCTTTCATCTATTCGATTGGCTAAGCTCAAACAAATATCAGGTCCGATACCTGCGGGTTCACCGCTCGTGATATATAAAGGCAGCATGGGTCTATCCTGTGTGTGCAATAGCATTATTATACTGTGTGATGCACATGACAGACCTAATTTTATTGATTAAAAATATCGGACTAAAACTCAAAAATAAGCGCGTTGTGCGACATTGTATGGAATGAAATCGAAAGCAAAACCTGAAATGCCAATGATCCAAATCAATGCAATAAGAATGACAATGCCGCGCTGAACGGCTGACACATGTTGCGGGTACTTCGTTATCAGCCAAAAAGACATACCACCCAGAAGCAATAATCCAATCAACAGATAAACCAATAAATAACTAAGGAAAAATAAAGTGAGCATCATTAACAAAACGATGATCGCACCATCCGCCCCGTGCAAATACACCAAATACAAAAAAGTTGGGCTTAAAACCAAGGCGCTATATAAGCCCATTAATTGCAACCATTGCCGCCAGAATGAGGGTTCAGATGTGTTTTTTAACAGATTAGAATTCGACATGATTTACTTTCATCCGCTTTTTTTATAATTTCTGGATTATCTGCTGTTTATTGCTGAAGAAATATACTACAATACAGCGCTTGAAATTTTATATTTTCATTTGTGATTCTTCACGTATTCGTATAGAATCGCGTCTCCTTTTGTTTGGACAGCTTCCATAGTCCAAACCAACTATAATAGGTAGTGGTTTAATGAAAACTCTCAGCGCTAAGCCAGCTGAAGTTCAACACGACTGGTACGTTGTTGATGCTTCTGGCAAAACTTTAGGTCGCCTTGCGACTGAAATCGCTCGTCGTTTACGCGGTAAGCACAAAACTTCTTATACTCCTCACGTTGACACTGGTGACTACATCGTTGTTATCAATGCTGAGCAAGTTCAAGTGACTGGTAAAAAATCACTTGATAAGAAATATTATCGCCACACTGGTTTCCCTGGTGGTATTCGTGAAACTAATTTCGAAAAATTAGTTGCTCACAAACCAGAAGAAATCTTCGAACGTGCTGTAAAAGGCATGTTACCAAAAGGTCCTCTTGGTTATGCAATGATCAAGAAAATGAAAGTGTACGCTGGTACTGAGCATCCACATACTGCTCAACAGCCACAAGTTTTGGACATCTAAGGGATACAGCACATGGCTACTAACTATGGTACAGGTCGCCGTAAGACCGCAACTGCACGTGTTTTCCTATCAGCTGGTACTGGTAAACTCGTAATCAACAACCGTTCTTTAGAACAATATTTCGGTCGTGAAACTGCTCGTATGGTTGTTAACCAACCACTTGAGCTTTTAGAAGCTACTGAGAAATATGACCTTTACATCACTGTTGCTGGTGGTGGTATCGGTGGTCAAGCAGGCGCTATCCGTCACGGTATTACTCGTGCATTGATTGCTTCTGACGAAACTCTTAAACCTGCTCTTCGTCAAGCTGGTTTCGTTACTCGTGATGCTCGTGAAGTTGAACGTAAGAAACTTGGTTTACGTAAAGCTCGTAAACGTCCTCAATTCTCTAAACGTTAATTCGTTTACCGAATCGGACAAAAAACCTTGGCTTATGCCAAGGTTTTTTTATGTTTAATTTTTATGAAGATGATGCAAATAGAATAACGATCCGATAAACAAAGAGACTCAAACTCGCAATTAAGCATATAACCGACAATGTTAGTGTAATTGTAGAGATGGTCATTTTGCTTTTTTGTTCTGGGCTATCATCCTCTGCTCCATAATCAGAGGCATAACCTCCAGCGAGTGCCGTATAAAAGCCAATGCCCATAAAAATAACTGCAGCGAAAAATAATATTTTTTTTACAAGTGCAATGATCATCATGCGGTGACGATCAGGTAAATGAATGACATGAAAAGCTATCAGATAAAATCAAATAAAACAAAACTGTAATTTTCACTGTAGCTGCATTGATATTGCTAAAGTCTCCGTGATTTTACTGTCTAATTTTAGTATCCTATCTTATTCATTTCTCATCGTCTCGGATTATGTCAGTCGAAAATGCACCTCTCCAAGGGATTACGCTTTACAGTCATGCGGATGACTTTCGCTCACACTGGATACGCTATGTACTTGCAGAGAAGCAAATCAAACATAATTTAATTATTGCTGATGATGAAGACGAAGATCTTGCAAGTTTAAATCCCTACAATCAACTTCCGATGATGATTGAAAATGGCCTAAAACTCTATAACAGCAGTATTATCGCCGAATATCTGGATGACCGATATCGTCAAAATAAACTGTATGCAGATGCACCCATGCCTCGTGCAGAGCAACGTCAATATGTATGGCGCTTCGAACAAGATTGGTTAAGACTTGCCGATATTATGCTTCGTCATCCCGATACCCTCGATGAAAAAGCCAAGCAAAAAGCACAAAAACAATTACGTGATACACTCATTTCACTAACCCCCTTGTTTCAGCATTATCCTTATTTTATGTCTGAACAATTTAGCATGTTAGACTGTATGCTCGCACCTGTATTTCTGCGCCTAAAAGCCATGGGGATTGAGCTTCCCAAACAGCAATGCCGCCCTATATTTCTCTATTGCCAACGCATCTTTAGCCGTCCTGCATTTATCAAATCGATGACATTGCAGGAAAAAAATCGCTATAGCGAGCTTTTAGCAAAAAATTAATTTCCCATTAATATTCGAGTAAGCATTATGTCTGAACAAGAACTACAACTCACTCCAACGCGTCCATACTTAACACGGGCACTTTATGAATGGATTTGTGACAATCAACTTACACCGTACCTACTTGTCGATGCGACACAGAATGGTACGATGGTGCCAGTTCAATATATCCAAGATGGCCAAATTGTCCTGAATATTGCACCCCATGCAACTCATGCACTGCATATGAGCAATGAGACGATTACTTTCTCTGCACGCTTTGGTGGCGTTTCGCAAAACCTCTATATCCCCTTTTCTGCTGTTCTAGGTATCTATGCACGTGAAAATGGTCAAGGCATGTTCTTCGATCCTCAAGAATATGAAGGTATTCAGAATGATCAAAATGCTTTAAAATCAAACGACCAAGAACAACAAGAGCAGCCGAAGAAAAAACCAGGTTTAAGGTTGCTCGATTAAAGAATAAGGAAGCGAATAATGGCTTTTGATTTAGTACAATATTTTGTCGAACAAATAGAATCTCAAAAGCCTACGCTTTTAAGTCATTTAAATCGTGAAGAAAAACGTCAACATATACGTGAAATTAATGCATTAACTTTTGGTGAATTGATTCATCAGCTCCGCAATAATGCTCAAAAGGTTTATCAAGAAATTACTCATCCTGATGAACTCTATATTCAAGAAGTTTCACGCCATCTGACCACCAATCCATCGAATGCATCAATATTAGAGCGCTCTGAACTTGAACACCTAACAACTGAAATTTTTCATTTACAATTAAATGAATTAAAGCAACTTCATGATACCGGCTCACACTCACCACAAAGCATTCAAGAATTACTCAATGGACAAATTGAGCACCTTTCTGGTCAAGCGGATGATTGGGTTTGGTCAACAAACAACCTAACAGAGCTTCTTGGTTCTAAACCAAATCTGCAAGAAGAGATATCATTAGAAACATCAATGAAGGAGTTCAATCAAATGGTTAATCAACAACATACTCAAGAAGATGTGACAACAGAAGTACAAGTTCCAACTTGGTCAAAAATTGTAGAGCCTATTGTTGCAGTGGTGATTTTATGGATTTTGGCATCTGCAGCTTGTAATATTTTTGCTTAAGTAGCTTCATTTGTCTAAATCAATGACCTGCTTTTTAAGCAGGTTTTTTTTTAAATCGAATTTTCTAAATTACACGCCTTTAGATCACTTTTTGTTTATATTTTGTAAATTACTTAACTTTATTTTGCAAAAATAGAGTTTTGTCACACCATTTACAAAATATTACATTTGAATTTTTGGTAAAATTTATATCAAAAATGAAGTCCGAAAACACATAAAAAAATATATACAGTAAATTAAATCACATTTTTTAAATCCAAAAACTTAACGCTATATTTAGAAAATATTATCCTTTTAAAGCAAAAAATTAATTTTATTGCAATGCCCCTTACGCTTCCTATAATTAAATTATGTAGTTAAAAACGCTAGTTTAATTACCTAAATATCTACAAATAATAATCATGTATAACCTAAAAGAGGGGCATAAAAATGGCTAAAGTTTCATTAGAATCACTCACAACAATCGACGGTTTTTATGCAGCGGCACTGGTAGACGGTGAAAGTGGCCTAGCTATGGCGACACAAGGCGGTTGAGATATTGATTTAGAATTAGCAGCTGCCGGAAATACTGAAGTGGTTCGCTCCAAAAGACGTGTTGCTCAGTCACTCAATTTAGATGATCACATTGTCGATATTTTAATTACCTTAGGAAAGCAGTATCACTTAATTCGTCCACTGGAAAATAATGAATCCGTATTCTTATATTTAGTACTTGATCGTGCCAAAGCAAACCTAGCCATGGCTCGACACGAATTAAAAACTTATGAAAAAAGTTTAGATTTTGCTTAATTTCACCCAACCCTCCTATACCAATAAGAGGGTTTTTTATTCCCAAAATGTTTTACAGATTTGAATAAAATTAGTCGAGGAACACCATGAATAAGCAATATATCAATATCGGCATTGCTGGATTAAGTATTCATGATTCAGATCAACTCAAACATCAGCTTTACGCAATTTTTCCACAGCACTTTAATATCCAATGGAAAAGTGCATCTGATATGAATCTCGATTGCTTATTTATTCATGAGCGTTTTTTTGACACCGAAGGAATTCAAAAAATATTAACGCGCCGCGCTTTACCTTGGCTCAAGATCTCGAAAGACAACCAACAATCAGGGCGTGTCAGAAACAATACGCTGTTCCTACCCATGGATGACAATCAAGAGCTCAATCAATGGATTGATAAACATCTCGTCAGCCATAATGACCTTAACGAATCCATTGAGCATGCTCAACATGATCAAATCCAGAGCTTTAGCGATTTTAATTTGGAGGATGATTACTTCAAAAAAATGTATGCAGAAGATAATCATGAAAAATTACACCTATATGATGATCTAGGCACAATAGCGGTAATCGATACCGCGCAAAATATAGCTTGGCTCAACCTCGAGCGTCAACTTCAACACACAGATGCTAGTTTTAAATATGATTTCGCATCAATTGAAGATATGACCCATGTAAGTCGAAAGCACCCCGTCATCCTTCAAGACTGGATATGGAATCTATTTTGGCAAACTCCGAATTTTTACCAAACAGTTCCTGAAGATGGTCATTTTCGAATTTTAAGCTGGCCAAAACCTGCTGAACATTTATCTCATAAACAAATTTTTCAACTTTCTGCATGTTTTATCCAGGGTGCAAAGATATCAACCATTGCAGAACAGTATGATATTCCCCTCAGCACTGTTCGACAGTTCATTGCTGCGAATATGGCATCACTGAATATAAAAAAAATAAATCTTTGGGATAAACATTACACACCACCCGAAAAGCATGAACCAACAGAAGAAAAGAACTTTGTACAAAACTTCTTTAGTAAGTTACGCCGTAAATTTGGATTTTAGAATAGGACATCAAACATGATTCTTCAGCAATATAAAATTGTCTTTGCTGGTTCTATGGGTGCTGGAAAAACTGAAGCGATCCGTTCACTTTCTGATATCCCAGTTTTACTGACCGAGGCGTTTAATACAGATCAAACCAGCCATCAAAAACTTGAAACCACAGTAGGTATCGACTACGGAGAAGTGACCTTAGAAGATGGTTTAAAAATAGGTTTATATGGTACCCCTGGACAAAGTCGTTTTGATTTTATTTGGCCAGTGATTTGTCAAGGCGCAATCGGGACGATTATTCTGATTGATCATAATGTTAATGACCCCTTAAGTGAACTCGAAAGCTACTTAGAAACCTTCCAAAACTATACAGATAACATAGCCATTGGAATTACCCATACAGACGAAATCACAAGTTCAACGAATACTGCTATCTACAAAGATTGGCTGATTAGTCAGGACTTATATTCGCCCCTATTCTTTATTGACTGTCGCAAAAAATCTGACGTTTTACTGCTACTTGAAGCTTTAATTACCTCAATCGAAGTAAATCACTACATTACCGCATAAGGAGCTATTAATGTTTAATGTCACAAAACGCACCGCTTCGAATGAGTTAATACAACATGCCCGTGAACAAATAAATAATATTATTAACAATGCACGAGGCGTTCATTTCATCATGGTGTGTTCAACAGATGGATTTGAGCTAACGAGTGTTTACAAACGTGGGCAATATAACAATAGCAAGTTAGCTGCGGTTAGCAGCTCTATCCTTGCAATGGTGTCAGCATTTATTAAAGAAATTCATTTGGTCGGTTGTCAAAATATAACCTTAGATGCCGAAAATGGAAAAGCGATACTTGCATCTGTTGCTGCACAAAATCATCCCATGATTATTGTGGCATTGACTGATAAGGACATTTTATTAGGCCAAGTCTTATATATGCTTAAAGCTGCAACGCAATCAATTATTTCAGCGGATCAATAAACTTTATAGAAATATTGAAGACTATTAACTTTATATTTGAGTCAGAAATCTTCATTTATTCTTCACTTTAACTTATTCATTTTCCTATTCTATTCTTCTGCTTTTCTTCTTCCCTCTTTTCTCCGCACATAAAAAACCACCCCCTGCACTAGTCAGGGGGTGTTTCGAATAATGAGCTGGCGATGACTTACTCTCACATGGGTAACCCCACACTACCATCAGCGCTAAGAGGTTTCACTTCTGAGTTCGGGAAGGGATCAGGTGGTTCACTCTTGCTATTGTCGCCAGCACAACTGTTATGGATACTTGCTTAGTCTAATCTCAGAGCAGTGCTCTTCGTGCTAAGTTTTCTACCAAATGAGTTATTAACAGAAGTACTTGAGTTAATTTAAGGTGTTCATTTTATCTAGCTTTTCAACTAAATCAAGTTTGATTGATTATATGTGAATCAATTGATGCTTTACATACAACTGTTTGGGTGTTGTATAGTCAAGCCTCACGAGCAATTAGTATTGGTCAGCTTCATGCGTCACCGCACTTCCACATCCAACCTATCAACGTCGTAGTCTTCAACGGCTCTTTAGTGGACATAAAGTCCAAGGGAAATCTTATCTTGAGGTAGGCTTCCCGCTTAGATGCTTTCAGCGGTTATCCCTTCCGAACATAGCTACCCGGCGATGCGACTGGCGTCACAACCGGTACACCAGAGGTTCGTCCACTCTGGTCCTCTCGTACTAGGAGCAGATCCTCTCAAATTTCCAGCGCCCACGGTAGATAGGGACCGAACTGTCTCACGACGTTCTAAACCCAGCTCGCGTACCTCTTTAAATGGCGAACAGCCATACCCTTGGGACCTGCTTCAGCCCCAGGATGAGATGAGCCGACATCGAGGTGCCAAACACCGCCGTCGATATGAACTCTTGGGCGGTATCAGCCTGTTATCCCCAGAGTACCTTTTATCCGTTGAGCGATGGCCCTTCCATACAGAACCACCGGATCACTAAGACCTACTTTCGTACCTGCTCGACTTGTGGGTCTCGCAGTTAAGCGCGCTTTTGCCTTTATACTCTACGCGTGATTTCCGACCACGCTGAGCGCACCTTCGTACTCCTCCGTTACTCTTTAGGAGGAGACCGCCCCAGTCAAACTACCCACCAGACATGGTCCTCGCTCCAGATCATGGAGCAGAGTTAGAACCTCAATATTACCAGGGTGGTATTTCAAGATTGGCTCCACCGAAACTAGCGTCTCGGTTTCAAAGCCTCCCACCTATCCTACACAAGTAAGATCAAAGTTCAATGTCAAGCTGCAGTAAAGGTTCACGGGGTCTTTCCGTCTAGCCGCGGGTACACCGCATCTTCACGGCGATTTCGATTTCACTGAGCCTCTGCTGGAGACAGCGCCCCCATCATTATGCCATTCGTGCAGGTCGGAACTTACCCGACAAGGAATTTCGCTACCTTAGGACCGTTATAGTTACGGCCGCCGTTTACTGGGGCTTCGATCAAGAGCTTCGCTTACGCTAACCCCATCAATTAACCTTCCAGCACCGGGCAGGCATCACACCCTATACGTCCACTTTCGTGTTTGCAGAGTGCTATGTTTTTAATAAACAGTTGCAGGGGCCTGGTTTCTGTGGCTGCTCTCAGCTCAGGAAGCAAGTTCCATCACCAAAAGCAGCGTACCTTCTCCCGAAGTTACGGTACCATTTTGCCTAGTTCCTTCAGCAGAGTTCTCTCAAGCGCTTTGGTCTACTCGACCTGACCACCTGTGTCGGTTTCGGGTACGATTCCAGTGTAACTGAAGCTTAGAGACTTTTCCTGGAAGTATGGTATCAGCCACTTCACTGTACAAGTACAGCTTGCTGTCAGATCTCAGCATAGAGTACCCCGGATTTGCCTAAGATACATGCCTACTTCCTTTCACCTGGACAACCAACGCCAGGCTGACTTAACCTTCTCCGTCCTCTCATCGCATTACACTGAAGTATTGGAATATTAACCAATTTCCCATCGACTACGCCTCTCGGCCTCGCCTTAGGGGTCGACTCACCCAGCCCCGATTAACGTTGGACTGGAACCCTTGGTCTTTCAGCGAACGGGTTTTTCACCCGTTTTGTCGTTACTCACGTCAGCATTCGCACTTCTGATACCTCCAGCAGACTTCTCAATCCACCTTCATCGGCTTACAGAACGCTCCCCTACCACTTACACTTATGTGTAAATCCGCAGCTTCGGCATATAGTTTTAGCCCCGTTACATCTTCCGCGCAGGCCGACTCGACTAGTGAGCTATTACGCTTTCTTTAAAGGGTGGCTGCTTCTAAGCCAACCTCCTAGCTGTCTATGCCTTCCCACATCGTTTCCCACTTAACTATAATTTTGGGGCCTTAGCTGGCGGTCTGGATTGTTTTCCTCTTGACTACGGACGTTAGCACCCGCAGTCTGTCTCCCGGATAGTACTCATTGGTATTCGGAGTTTGCATCGGTTTGGTAAGTCGGGATGACCCCCTAGCCGAAACAGTGCTCTACCCCCAATGGTATTCGTCCGAGGCGCTACCTAAATAGCTTTCGGGGAGAACCAGCTATCACCGAGTTTGATTAGCCTTTCACCCCTATCCACAAGTCATCCCCTGGCTTTTCAACGACAGTGGGTTCGGTCCTCCAGTTAGTGTTACCCAACCTTCAACCTGCTCATGGATAGATCACCCGGTTTCGGGTCTACACCCAGCAACTAAACGCCCTATTAAGACTCGATTTCTCTACGGCTCCCCTAATCGGTTAACCTTGCTACTGAATGTAAGTCGCTGACCCATTATACAAAAGGTACGCAGTCACCAAACAAGTTGGCTCCCACTGCTTGTATGCATGCGGTTTCAGGATCTATTTCACTCCCCTCACAGGGGTTCTTTTCGCCTTTCCCTCACGGTACTGGTTCACTATCGGTCAGTCAGGAGTATTTAGCCTTGGAGGATGGTCCCCCCATATTCAGACAAGGTTTCACGTGCCTCGCCCTACTCGACATCATTATCTAAGCCCTTTCGTGTACAGGACTATCACCTACTATGGTCGCACTTCCCAGAGCGTTCCACTAAAGCTTAGATAACTTAATGGGCTTTTCCCCGTTCGCTCGCCGCTACTGAGGGAATCTCAATTGATTTCTTTTCCTAAGGGTACTGAGATGTTTCACTTCCCCTCGTTCGCCTCATAAACCTATGTATTCAGTTTATGATACCCGCCTTATAGCGGGTGGGTTTCCCCATTCAGAAATCTCCGGATCACAGGATATTTGCCGCCTCCCCGGAGCTTATCGCAGGCTATTACGTCTTTCATCGCCTCTGACTGCCAAGGCATCCACCACATGCACTTAATTACTTGACTATACAACCCCAAACAGTCGTTTGATCCTACAAGTAGATCAACCAACATTACAGTTTAGAGCTTCGTGAATTTAATCACTGTACAGCTTCAATTAGATTCATATACCAAAACGCTTGATTCAGTTAATTTCGCTAGTAACTCATTTCATTCAACTTTCACAATTGCTTGTTAGGTTAAATCAAACGAGTATGAACAAATTATTTCAACTCAAATATATTCTGTTAATGATTTTTCCAGCCTTCGTCAGGTCAGGAAACTGTGATAAATCACAGAGCTTAATAACAATGAAGCGAATCATACGCTACTTTGTTGCTAAGCTCTATAACCTAAACACTTGATCGCTTAAGGACTAAGCTAACAATCATTTGATTGTTTATTTTAGCTTCGTTCTTTATACATTCCGAAGGAATGTATGGTGGAGACTAGGAGAGTCGAACTCCTGACCTCCTGCGTGCAAAGCAGGCGCTCTACCAACTAAGCTAAGTCCCCAGCTTATCAATAAGTCAATGTTTCTGATTCTCTGTTTGCTTCCGTATTTTATTCAAATACTTCGTTAGTCAGAATGGTGGGTCTGACAAGACTTGAACTTGTGACCCCACGCTTATCAAGCGTGTGCTCTAACCAACTGAGCTACAGACCCTCAGATACATCGTCATGAAGAACAACTTGTTGTGGATTCTTACCAATCATCAATCTTTCGTTAAGGAGGTGATCCAGCCGCAGGTTCCCCTACGGCTACCTTGTTACGACTTCACCCCAGTCATCGGCCACACCGTGGTAAGCGTCCTCCTTACGGTTAGACTACCTACTTCTGGTGCAACAAACTCCCATGGTGTGACGGGCGGTGTGTACAAGGCCCGGGAACGTATTCACCGCGGCATTCTGATCCGCGATTACTAGCGATTCCGACTTCATGGAGTCGAGTTGCAGACTCCAATCCGGACTACGATCGGCTTTTTGAGATTAGCATCTCCTCGCGGAGTAGCAACCCTTTGTACCGACCATTGTAGCACGTGTGTAGCCCTGGTCGTAAGGGCCATGATGACTTGACGTCGTCCCCGCCTTCCTCCAGTTTGTCACTGGCAGTATCCTTAAAGTTCCCGGCTTAACCCGCTGGCAAATAAGGAAAAGGGTTGCGCTCGTTGCGGGACTTAACCCAACATCTCACGACACGAGCTGACGACAGCCATGCAGCACCTGTATGTAAGTTCCCGAAGGCACCAATCCATCTCTGGAAAGTTCTTACTATGTCAAGACCAGGTAAGGTTCTTCGCGTTGCATCGAATTAAACCACATGCTCCACCGCTTGTGCGGGCCCCCGTCAATTCATTTGAGTTTTAGTCTTGCGACCGTACTCCCCAGGCGGTCTACTTATCGCGTTAGCTGCGCCACTAAAGCCTCAAAGGCCCCAACGGCTAGTAGACATCGTTTACGGCATGGACTACCAGGGTATCTAATCCTGTTTGCTCCCCATGCTTTCGTGCCTCAGCGTCAGTATTAGGCCAGATGGCTGCCTTCGCCATCGGTATTCCTCCAGATCTCTACGCATTTCACCGCTACACCTGGAATTCTACCATCCTCTCCCATACTCTAGCTTCCCAGTATCGAATGCAATTCCCAAGTTAAGCTCGGGGATTTCACATCCGACTTAAAAAGCCGCCTACGCACGCTTTACGCCCAGTAAATCCGATTAACGCTCGCACCCTCTGTATTACCGCGGCTGCTGGCACAGAGTTAGCCGGTGCTTATTCTGCGAGTAACGTCCACTATCTCTGGGTATTAACCAAAGTAGCCTCCTCCTCGCTTAAAGTGCTTTACAACCAAAAGGCCTTCTTCACACACGCGGCATGGCTGGATCAGGGTTCCCCCCATTGTCCAATATTCCCCACTGCTGCCTCCCGTAGGAGTCTGGGCCGTGTCTCAGTCCCAGTGTGGCGGATCATCCTCTCAGACCCGCTACAGATCGTCGCCTTGGTAGGCCTTTACCCCACCAACTAGCTAATCCGACTTAGGCTCATCTATTAGCGCAAGGTCCGAAGATCCCCTGCTTTCTCCCGTAGGACGTATGCGGTATTAGCATCCCTTTCGAAATGTTGTCCCCCACTAATAGGCAGATTCCTAAGCATTACTCACCCGTCCGCCGCTAGAAATCGGTAGCAAGCTACCTATTCCCGCTCGACTTGCATGTGTTAAGCCTGCCGCCAGCGTTCAATCTGAGCCATGATCAAACTCTTCAGTTTAAAATCAATAGTACATATAGTGTACCAATCTTGGCTCATCAATTACTGACAAAAATTTGCTCAAATAAACTTCGAGTAATTTCTACCATCAATCAATGAAAATAATTTCGATCGATCAATCAGTAAAAATCCACACAAGTTGTTCTTCATAATCTCTTAATGATCTTCTTGTTGGTTCGTCACCAGCAAGCTAGGTCGGCTATATTACTCTTTATTTCTAAAGAGTCAACCAGTAATTCAAATTATTTTTAAACTTTCTTTCTAAAACCCAACTTAATCAATTCAACCAAGTCATTGTTTTATCAGAAGTTTTAATCTTCATCACCGCCGATGGATGTGCATTCTACAGCATTTCTGATCCAACGCAACACCTTTTTTTAAATAATTATTTTGAGCGCACATTTTTCACTCAAATTACATTTTTTCATTCATATTTTGATCAAATTTGGTTTAATAGTAATAAATCAGGATTATTTGAACGTTTTTACTTATTATACGGCAAACATTTTGCCGCGCTAAAAGCGTCAGGACTATATATGCGCCAAACTTCTTTTTTATATGCAGGATTATTGTCACTTGTCGTAACAACACCTGTATTTGCAAATGACGAGGCTTCAGCACCTGTTGCTCAAGACTCAGAAGCTGCCAATAAATCAAAAACACAACAACTTGCGCATGCTGCGATGGTCAAGTCATCTGAAGTTGCAAAAAAATTATCTGTAAATGCCAATGCAGCACAATCAGAAGAAGATAAAGACCCTTTCCAACCGATCAACCGGAAAGTTTACGCATTTAATGATTATTTAGATGTCCATATTGCCCGCCCTGCTGCTGTGCAATATGTAGCAAAAACTCCAAAGGATATTCGTGAATCTTATCGTTTATTCCGTAAAAATTTGGGCGAACCTTGGAATGCATTTAACCAACTCATTCAAGGACGACCGACACGTGCCGCAAAAAGTCTGGGGCGTTTTACTGTTAATACACTGACAACTTTAGGCTTTGCTGACCCTGCAAGCCGTCTAGGTCTAGAAACCGAAGATGAAAACTTTGGCGCGACTTTAGGTTATTACGGTATTCCTTCTGGTCCTTATATTGTTCTACCAGTGCTTGGTCCAAGCACATTGCGCCAAACCGTCGGTCTAGCAGTAGATAGTCAAGGACGTCCACAGAAATATATGCTTGATGGTCATGATGTGGCGTATTGGTCTGAGCAAACTTTACGTGGAATCGATACTCGCGCTCAATTACTGGATATTGAAGGTGTATTACAAGGCGATAAATACGCTCAAATTCGTGATATTTATTTGCAACGCCTGAACTATTCTATTGCTGAGAAAAAAGGTATTGCTGAAGAAAACTTATTTATTGATGAAGAAGATGACGATATTGATGAATCTGAAGATAATTCAACAGACGTTTCATCTGATGATTCTACCGATTTCATTGATGATAGCAGTTCAGATGATACTGACACGGTAACAACTGAATAAATAAAATTTTTCAATTGGCTGGTGTGGTTTTTCCCTCCAGCCATCATTAGCTTGCTATAGTACACTTATTGTCTATCGAAGGATTCATCTAATTCTTTATGTATTTCATTCAACCTACTCGTGATATTCCATATTTAGATCAGGTACTTGATGCGCTTCCTAGCGTACAAATGATTAACATTGAAGATCTAGACTTGTATGATCCAACGATCATTGCAATTGCTGATGTTGCTGACTTTTTAAATCACCAATGGACACTTCCTACCATTGTGCTCGCTTTTGAGCATGAAGGTGCTGCATTAGCTCAAGCTTGGCAACAAGGTGCTTTAGCAGGATGGGTTTGGGATCATATTCCAACCAACCTTCAAGTGGCACTCACTAAAATTGATGCGCAATACAAACGTAATCAAGACAGCCGTGATCTCCCTTCTGCTGCAGATTTGCAAAAACGTTTACTGCCAAATCCAATCGAACTCCACAACTATAAAGTTGAAACATTCTTCCAACCATCTGCTTATTTATCGGGTGATTGGTACGATTACTGGAAAATCAGTGATAAAGAAATCATGTTTTATCTCGCAGATGTGTCTGGTCATGGGGTAACGAGTAGTTTACTAACCTCTTGGATGGCTGCTTTCCACGGTCGTTCAAAAACCCCGAGAGAACTCATCAAAAAGCTCAATGGCATGTTGGTTCAAGAAAATATTGAAAAGCACATTACCATGATTGCGGGGATACTTAATCTCGATACGCATGTCTTGAAATGGTCTAGTGCAGGCCATTATCCGCCGGCCATTTTATTTGAACCCGGTCTTCCCGCGCGAATTTTAAATACCAGTAGCTTTCCACTTGGCTTAACTGAAGACCTAGAAGTTGAAGAGTTTGAATTTACCTTAAATCGTTATTCACGCTTTGTAATTTGCTCGGATGGCGCACTTGAACCTTTTGACGGTGGATTGAATGAACAGCTAGGTCAATTGGTCTATCACTTGCAAAATCAATCATTTCAAGCACCAGACCATGTTGCTGATGATATTGCCATCCTAAGTTTACGTCGAATCAATTAATCACGAAATCAATCACTTAAACCGAATACGACTTTCTGATCATAGTCGGCTACTTGAGTAAGCTGTGCCCCTATGGGATAATTTACTATCCTTCTCTGCAAATGGCATTTATATGTCAACAGGTCATGTTGAATATGCAAGCTTGAACGGAACGCATATTTTTAAGCTTATTGGCGAAGTGCGTGCCCAATCTTGTATTAGTCTAGACAAGTTATTAAACAAAATTGAACAGCAACAAAATGTCGTCGGTGCAATCGTTGATTTAACCCAAACGACATTTATCGATAGTACTGTCCTTGGCATTTTGGCTAAACTGGGTTTGAAGCTCAAACAAGTTCACCATATCCAAGCGGTAATGTTGTCTACAAACTCTGATATCACAACGCTTGCCAATAGCATGGGTTTAGGTCAGGTGTTTGTTATTTTGAATTATTGTGGTGATCCAAGTGTATGCACTCGCGCACTTATGGAAGAACACATTACCCATAGCAATATGCTGAATACGGTTTTAGATGCACACAAAACGCTGATGAAACTAAATGATAGCAACCAAAATATGTTTGAGCCTTTGGTCAAACAACTGCAAAAAGAGCAGGACAATCTAGAGCAACCCAAGCAGCAAAATGTCTAATTTAGGTTAATCACAGCAGAGACCCTCTTCGCATGACTTTACTTTCCGTTGCACAAATGAATTCTCAAAATGACATTGAAGATAACTTCAAAGTGATCGAATCATTGATGCAACAAAGTCAGGCTCAAGGTGCGAGTCTCATTGTATTTCCTGAAAATTTTGTCTGCTTTGCCGCAGGTAAACAACGCGAAACCGCGGCGCAATTTGAAAGTATTCAGCAGCGACTAGAACAACTCGCACATCGTTATCAACTTTGGATTGTTGCGGGCACACTCCCATGCCCTTATCGTCCAGATGGTTCAATCATTCAAGATGGCCGTGTCCGTACGGTCAGCCTGTGTATCAGCCCTGAACGTACCGAAGCACGTTATGACAAAATTCATTTATTTGATGTGCAAGTTGGTGACGCTGTCGGTGGCTATCAAGAATCAAAATTCTTTGAACCTGGTACTGAAACCGTAGTTGCAACAACACCTTTTGGCAATATTGGCCTGATGGTGTGCTACGACTTGCGCTTTCCTGAACTGGCTTTGAAACTTCGTAGCCAAGGTGCAAACATTTTAACGGCGCCTGCAGCTTTTACTTATACCACAGGTGAAATGCACTGGCAGTTGTTACTGCAAGCTCGTGCCATGGATAGTCAATGTGCTGTACTGGGTGCCGCACAACAAGGCTGGCATGGTGAAAAGCGTCAAACTTGGGGTCATGCTGGAGCAAGCAACAGCCGTGGTCAAATTTTAGCAATCACCGCAGAAGAAGGCGCTCAACTACTCACATTTCCTTTTGACTTAGACGAACAGCAGCAGATTCGTGCATCAATGCCACTGATGCAGCACCGTGTTTTGGTTCAATATTGATTTTCACTCTGTATAAAATTACAAAAAAACTGAATATTATTTAAACAAAATCCCCCACGATATGATTTTGAACCATCATCTGAGGGATTAGAAAAATGACTTTAGAAAAAGCAGTTTATACAGCCCATGCAAAAGCCACTGGTGGTCGTGATGGTCGTGCAACGACGTCCGATGGTCATTTAGATGTTCAATTGGCGGTGCCGAAAATTATGGGGGGTACAGGTAATGGTACGAATCCTGAACAACTCTTCGCCGCTGGTTATTCAGCCTGTTTTTTAGGTGCAATGAAATTTGTGTCTAACCGAGATAAAATTTCGATTGCCCCTGCTGCCTATGTTGAAGGTGATGTTGGTATCGGCCCTATTCCGACAGGATTTGGTATTGAAGTGACGCTTAATATTCATCTTGAGGGTATGGATGCAAGCGAGGCACAGAAATTGGTCGATGCTGCACATATTGTTTGCCCCTATTCAAATGCGACCCGAAACAATATTAATGTCACTTTAAATGTTTTGACTTAAATCCATTTGTACCTATCTATACAAAGCACTGTTTTAATTCCTTATAAAATAGTGCTTTGAACTTTTTTGACTTCTACAAATCTACAGCTGAGCTCAAAATAAAGCCTTATCCATTTCCAATGCATTTAAATATTCTTATTCAGCTACCAAAACCTTGCTAAAATATATAACGATTATTATTTACATTCATTTGTTGATCTATGATGCTTAAACCTCTCCTTATCAGTACATTGCTAATCAGCGCATCCACACTAAGTTTTGCCGAATTAACCCTATCTGAAAAAGTCCGTCCTCAGATTAAATCCTTGGTCAATCCAGATATTCAACGTCTTGCGCTACCGCCAACACCGAACAACATGTCTTTACCTGCCTATGGTCAAGGCATCATTGGTTGGGGTACAGGCCCAGAAGGTGCTGCAGCGCGCTTAGCCAACATCACCAAAGCCGACGTTGAAAAGCTTAAAACTCAAGATGTCACTTTAGAGATGGTTCAAACTTGGCAAAAGTTTTATGAAAATGAAACGCAGCGCAATGCAGGTAACCCAACCGCGCCCATTCGTGCTGAATTGATGAAGAAAGTTGTCAGTTTGTGGTAAGTGAAAGACCGTACAGCCCATATTTTTGGGCTGTTTTTGTTCAAATTAAAATAAAAAATTATGAGACATTCGATAGAAAGAATAATGAATAAAATTTAAAAAATGTTTAATATTCAAACTATAATTAACTATACATCCATAAAAAATTAAAATCATTTTCAGGACTTTACAATGAAAACATACTTTTCGATGCTTTTTCTAAGCTTGGCCTTAGCCGCATGTAGCCAAACACCTGCGCCTGATTTTTCAGGGGAATGGAAACAAACACCTGACACGGAGAGCCTACGCAAACTTTCCATTAGCAAACAAGGCGATGACTACCAAATTAAAGACGAATTTTGGCTCGATAAAAATAATACTGAGCGCACTTCTAGTGCTTCATCCGGTATGGCCGAAGTGAATAATGATGTTTTGAAATATAAAGAGAGCAATAGCATTGAAATGAAACTCAGTGATGCAACTCACCTCACTCTGACAGATAAAGCATACGATGCTGTTATTCATTTTGAAAAGATTAACTAAAGCAAAGCCCCGAGTCCTTGCACAGGCTTGGGGGCTTTTTTTATAATTCACACCGACTATTCAGCCGCTTCATTGGTTACACGTAAAACCTCTTCTATCGTGGTTTTACCTGCCAAAACTTTACGCAATCCATCATCACGAATTGAACCCGCATTTGCACGTACATGATTTTCTAACTCAAACTCAGCAGCATTACCATGGATGAGGCGACGTGTTTGCTCATCAATCGGGACGATTTCATAAATTGCGGTACGCCCTGTAAATCCAGTATGCGAGCATTGTTCACAGCCTTTAGGTTGTGGCAATTTTAATTCGGTCGAGGCATCGAGATGCTTAAATAAGTCTTTTTCAAAATCATCGGCATCATGCCAAGTCGCACAGTGACGGCACAAGGTTCGAACCAAACGCTGCGCCACAACACCGATCAGAGAGCTTGAAAGTAGAAAGGGTTCAATCCCCATGTCTTTAAGACGGGTCACAGCACCGATTGCTGTATTGGTATGCAGCGTGGAAAGTACCAAGTGGCCTGTTAATGACGCTTGTACTGCAATTTCAGCAGTTTCTAAATCACGAATCTCCCCGACCATCACCACATCTGGGTCTTGGCGGAGCATGGCTTTTAATGCACGAGCAAAGGTCATATCCACTTTGGTATTGACCTGCGTCTGCCCGATCCCTTCAAGTTGATACTCAATTGGATCTTCCGCAGTCAATATATTTTTTGAACCATCATTTAGATCAGACAATGCCGCATATAAGGTGGTGGTTTTACCCGAACCCGTTGGTCCCGTAACCAAAATAATGCCATGCGGACGATGTACCAGTTGTTTCAATCGATCATAGTCATGCTGCATCAAGCCCAAATGGGTCATGTTTAAACGCCCAGCTTGTTTATCGAGTAAACGCATCACCACACGTTCACCATAGGAAGATGGTAAGGTTGATACACGAACATCAACTTCTCGGCCCGCCAAACGTAGTGAAATACGACCATCTTGTGGAATTCGCTTTTCTGCAATATCGAGTTTGGCCATGACTTTGATCCGTGACACCAACAGTGGTGCTAGTTCACGACGTGGCTGCACAATTTCACGTAACTGACCATCGACACGTAAGCGGACAGACAGCTTTTTTTCAAAAGATTCGATATGAATATCTGAAGCACCGACACGGATCGCTTCAGACAATAAGGCATTGATTAAGCGTACAATCGGTGCATCATCTTCCTGATCCATCAGATCTTCAGCTTCTGGTACAGAGTCCGCAAGGCTAAGTAAATCAGGATGATCTTCCAGACCCGCTGCCACTTGTTGAGACTCACCGGTGTCTCCGGCAAAGCTTGCACTGAGTAATTGATTAAATTCTTGCTCGCTACATAATTGATATTGTGCAGGATGCCCTAAATAGCGACGTGCTTCTTGTAAAGCCAACAGTGGCGTGCTGTCACGACGCACAATAAAAGCTTGATCACCCTCATATCGAAGCAATACGCCATGACGTTTGGCAAAACTATATGGTATTTGTAATTGTTTAAGTACTTGCATCACGCATTATAATGATGAAAAAAGTTGTTTTGAGTGTACTCTAAGCATCTGACAGCGTGAAGTCTGTTTTTAGGATTTATCAGGACAAGGGATATACGCATTGCCATTAGAAAATGATTTGACTGAAAAGGAATCCCCAAAACGTAAATGGTGGGGGGAATATCAATTTGAACTGAATCACCCGCGCAGTTGGCAGTTTGGGTCTTTATTGTTTCGTGTGACGCGCGGCATGCAAGAGTGGCGTATGGAATATCATCGCCCGACCTTTCAGTTTGACTATGAGCAGCAATGGCATCCGATTCAAGACCCTGAATTTGGTTTTCCACAACCCATTAAAATGGAACGTTATATGTTCCGCCAGACGCATGACAAAATTCAAATCATGCCACGTTTGGCAGATCGGTCTGTGGTGATTAAACCGGTCGATCCGATTTATATTCCAGCCGGACAGCGCGGAACGCTATATATCAGCACACCGCTTTGGATTGCTGGTTTTGTCGAAGGTCTTAGAGAACCTTTGTTTGATATACCTGTGATTCTACCAAAAGATACCTGGTTTGGTCCGAACCATCGAATGGGTGAAATTTGCTATGCCACAGCAGTTGATGGTCGTACCGAACTTAAACAACTCAAACCTCGTGCTTTTCGTGCAGTAACCCCTATTGAGTTTCATAACGTGAGTAATCAACAGATTCGTTTTGACCGTATGAATGTCCCTGTACCGGCTTTGCCATTATTTTATAGTGAAAGTACAGGACGTTTATGGACTTCACAAATTCGAGTCGTGCATGAAGGTCATGACAAACCGCCGCGGGTCAAAATTGAAAACCGTACACCGCCACAAGCCGGTGACGTAATTTATCTGCATCCGCCACGCGAGTCAGCCAACGTGCTGTTCAATATGTTTGATTCATTTTTCTAACGGTGAGCCATGGCAGATTTAAATATTTCGACAGAAATCACAAGCAGCCTAAAAGGAATGGTCGCCAATCTCAATACCGATCGGCTGACGGAATTATTGGTGGCTGTTTTACTGGCAGTCATCGGCTTTCTGATTGCCCGTTTTATCTCGAATACCTTTATTCGTACTGTAGGTATGCGTTTCAATGCCCATCAGCAGTTGGTTTGGCGTCGCGGGATTTTCTATTTCATCTTTTTAATCTTTGTGATGGCCAGTTTAAAAGAAGCCGGCTTTAAACTCAGCGTGTTCTTGGGTGCAGCGGGTATTTTAACGGTCGCACTGGGTTTTGCATCGCAAACGTCCGCATCCAACCTGATCAGCGGGATGTTCTTGATCGGTGAAGGTTCTTTTGAAGTTGGTGATACCATTCAATTGACACTGATTCGCGGGCATACCATTGAAGGTGAAGTGATCTCGATTGATTTGTTGTCGGTCAAATTACTCACGCAAGACAATGTCTATGTCCGTTTGCCGAATGAACAACTGATTCGGGCACCTGTGCATAACTTGTCTAAGTTTCCAATACGGCGAATTCCAATTACCCTTGCGATTAACTTTCATGAAGACATCATCAAAGTCCGTGAAGTTTTATTAGATGCCGTTAGTAAATATCCATTGGTCTTGGCCGATCCTAAACCTGCCGTAACCGTCACTGCCTTTCGAGAGTCATCCATTGAATTGCTTTTTGCCATTTGGTGCCAAAGAGAGAATTTCCTGAAAGTCCGTGATGAAATGCAGGAACGGATTCGAAATGCCTTTGTAGAAAATAAAATTGAAATCCCTGTCCCGAAAATGGGTTTTGTTGACCACCCACTTTCTACACAAGCAAGCGATGCTAACGTCGATCAATATGCCAATGCGCAAGAAATTCAACGAGAGCCTCAACTCAAATAATGGTCTATCGACTTGATATGAAAAGCCCTGCATATCTTCAAATGTGCAGGGCTTTTTTATCATCCACTTTTTATAGCCATCGACCTATACGGCTTAGTGATCTCGTACCTTTATTTAAGAACTTCATCATGGTTCAATCTTGTCATTCGGCATGGGCGCAATATAGGCGATCAAAAGCATGGCAAAACCTGCCGCCATAAATGAAATCACTCGCATGAGGGTGCCAACATGAGATAAATCCAGCAAGACCAATTTCAAAGTGACCAAGACCAAAATACTGCCACCGAGCAGCCAAACTGAACGTAATTGGCGCTGAGTGGCAAAGCGCATACTCACCAAAGCCAATAATACCCACAGCACAGTAAAACTCAGTTGAACGGTCGCATCACTCCAAATGTCTAAACTGTTATAAGGCGTATCCAGATACCTATGTAAGGCACGAAGCACAACATAGCTACTTAACCAAAGTAGCCCAAGAACACTCAACACGGCAGCCAAGCTACGATCTAAACCAGCATTTAACTGTTGATTCAACATCCATAAAAAAGCCGCTAACAACAGCAAACTCACAGCATCAAAAGGATTCAGTATCGGCAAGATATATCCCACAAAGGCCTGCTGACTAAATAATTGCGAACTAATGATCCAACTTAAAGCCAAAAACAAGCTGCTACGTGCTTGCCAAAACATTTTCCAGGCCGGTTGCTGCGCTTGCCAATAACACCATGCACAAAATAATAGCGGCAAAATCACCACACTGATATATGGCATACTAGGTATCAGCGTCAGACTGATCCACGCCAAGCTGCTCAAAATTCCGAGACTGACCCATTCTTTTTCTTCACGCACACCAAGTAATGGTCGTAGCCAAAGCAGCGTCAAGCACAGCCCAGCGAATGCAAAATAAATCTGCTCCATCGTTGAATGCCAAAGTAACTGACCGTTCTCACTCACTGAAATGACTTGGTACAGCCCCATCACATAAACAGGCACTAGCCCCGTCCATTTAATGATGGACCAACTCCACGAAGCTTTTTGTTTTAACAAGCCTTCATTCACCACCAGATAGGCAAGACTGACGATCAATAGACTCAAGGCCAATTGATGGCTAGTCTGCAGCCAATCTAAGAGCAACATGATGAACATGGTGGTTGCTGAGAGCATTTGCACACATTGAAAGGCAATACTCGAACTTGAAAGCTGTTTATGAAATGCAGGAACAGCATGCGTCACGATAATGGCCGCCAAATAGCTCAAACACACGCCCCAATACATCTGTGCAGGGAAATGTGGCAGTTGAACCAAATAATACAGACTTGAACAACCCGCCATCACCAAGAGCGCCATGCCTAAATAACGGCTGATATTGGACTGCTTGTATAGGGCATATATAAATATCAATGCACCTTCAACTGCCCAACCGACCACACTCCACTGCTCTTTCAATACTATCGGTGGAATCAATGCCAAGAAAATTAAGGTCAAACTCAAATAACTTTGTGCAATCAGTGGGATCACAGCACTACGTTTACTGATGCTATACAGTGCGGCAAAAAGCGCTGCAAATAGCAAGCTATACCCCGCCTGCCATACGGTTTCCTCAAAATACATCAAATACAATGCCAGATAAGCAAGCACTGGTGCAGCAAAAATCAGTGCAATATCCAAGGCAGGTTTAAGCTGAAAATGCGCAAGATCTTGTTTCGCCAATAACTGACTAAAACGAAAACCTAACCAGATAAAAATCGCGGCATGGGCTAAAACCAGCACGCTCATCATCTGACGTTCGGTGGTGTATCCGTGGTAAAAAGCATATCCACCACCCATGATTACCGTCATCAAAAAAGCGATTTGATTCAGATATTTCCACGGTCTTAATGTACTCATGACTGCAATAGCAATATTAATTACAAGATAATAGGCAATAAATTCCGTTGCAGTTGCATCACGAACAGGCAAGGTAAATGGCGCAAGATAGGCGATCAGCATTGCCATAATTGCCAGTTCAACTGACTGTTGTTTCAGACTGAGCCAAATCGTCAATGCCATAAGCACTGCATACAGTACACAGACCACGCCAAAACCCGCAATCACGGCATTGTAATAGGCAAAAAATAAGGTCAAAAACAGCGCTGCAAGACCTAGACCTTCTAGCGCTAAGGCAAAACTTCGATTTTTGGTTTGTAGCCAAAAACCCAGTCCGACAACACCAGCACTGATCAAACTCACGATCAGCAGTTTCATGGCCAAGCTAAGTTGCCAATGCTCTGTGGCAAATCTGAGTAATAGCACCACGCCAATCACCAAGACCAGTACCGCCACTTTTAACACGGGATTACCTTGGAAAAGCCATTGCTGAATTTGACTGGATAAATTTGGTGCAGACTTGGATGATGTATTAGAAGGCGTTGAATTGAATGTTGCCTGATGTCTAGCTGTACCAATTGCAGTCGCGGGATGTACAGATGGTGTATCGTCAGAATCAAAATTTTCAGGACGGTCTATTGTCGATGCTGACATTGAAGTAGCCACATGACACGATTGCGACTGAAGCGCACGTCCTTGCAATAGATGCAGCTGACGTTCTAATCGTTTCAGCCAACGCAGAAAAAAATAAACCCACAGGCTAATCCCGATCGCAACCAAGTATCCCAATTCTGTTAACAGTCCAACGACCGTTAATAACGATGCAATATATAACGGAACCTTTGATGTCACTTGGAATGGTTGTTTTGATGAACTCAGTGCATCAGCGCCGTGCTGTAAATCATCGACATAATTCATCAAACTGAGCATAAAACCAATGCCGCTGATATAACTCAAGATACGGATGTCTAAGTACCATGCCCCGATCCCTACCATAATCAGCGACATCAACCAAATCATCTTGAGTTCATTATTCTGTTTCAGCATACCTGCTTCGTCATTTTCCTGAATGTTTTGATGATACATGAGCCCGACGGATGGATTAAAACTATTCATCAGTGATTCGGTAAGTTACATATACAATCTAGACTCTGCGTGCGGGCAAAAAATCACGTACAATAAAACCGTTTTTAGGATTAGGAAATTATCAATGCCACCATTTGTCTTGGTCGATGGCTCATACTTTTTATTTCGTGCCTACCATGCACTGCCACCATTAACCACTTCAACCGGTTTGCATACCAATGCAATCCGAGGTGCCATTTCTGCCATCCAAAAATTAATGCGTCGTATCCAACCGACGCACATGGCCGTTATTTTCGATACACCTGAACCAACCTTCCGTCATGAATTGTCCCCGATTTATAAAGGTGACCGTCCAAGCATGCCTGAAGAATTATCACAACAAATTCCATATCTTCATGCATTAATTCGTGCTCTAGGGATTCCGCTGCATATGTTGCCAGGTGCTGAAGCCGATGACATTATCGGAACTTTAGCCAAACGCGCTGAAGCAGCCGGTCATCAAGTTTTGATCTCCACCGGTGACAAAGACATGGCGCAGCTCGTTACTGAGCGTGTCACTTTAGAAGACAGCTTCAAAGACAAACCGATGGACGTTCAAGGTGTTTTTGAAAAATTTGGGGTGTGGCCGAATCAAATTATTGACTACCTCACGCTGATGGGCGATGCCTCTGACGGCATCCGTGGTGTACCCGGTGTTGGCGCAAAAACGGCAGCGAAACTTTTAACCGAGTACGGCTCGATTGGCGGCATTTTAGAAAATGTCGACAGTATTAAAGGTAAAGTCGGTCAAAACATTAAAGACAATGTCGAAGGAATTGCTCTTGACCACCAACTGGCGAGCATTGTTTGTGATCTCGACATGGGCCTTAAATACGAAGATCTGAAACTTGCTGATCCAAATATTCCAGCACTGCGTGATTTATATACGGAACTAGAATTCCGTAACCAACTGCAGTCATTAGATCATCCGAACAACCCCAATGGTGCAACCTACAAACAAGCAGCCAAAGCCATCAACACCACGGCGACTGTAGCCAATGCACCTGAAGTGGAAGATCAAGCGGACAAAACCAGTGTTGATGATTTACTTGGTGAAGCACGTTATCACACGGTATTAACTCAAGAAGATTGGGATGTGTTATTCAAGCGTCTAAGTACTGAAAAGCGTTTTGCCTTTGATACCGAAACCACTAGCCTTGACTACCGCGTGGCGCAGATTGTAGGTTTCTCGGTGGCTTTAGATGCACATGATGCCTATTACGTGCCGCTTGCGCATGATTATGAAGGTGCGCCGCAACAACTTGATCGCGACACAATTCTGAATCAACTCAAACCTTTACTTGAAGATAATGACGTACAAAAAATTGGTCATCATCTCAAATATGATGCACATGTCTTAGAAAATCATGGTATTCATTTGGCAGGTTGGTATTTCGACACCATGTTAGCCTCTTATGTCCTCAACTCTGTGGCAACTCGTCATGGAATGGATGACGTCGCGCGTTTGTATTTAAGTCATCTCACAACGACGTTCGAACAAGTGGCAGGCAAAGGTGCAAAACAAAAGACCTTTAACCAAATTGAGCTCGAAACGGCAGCCCATTATGCCGCAGAAGATGTCCATGTGACCTATCGTCTATATGAAGTACTCGATAAGAAGTTACAAGCCCATCCGGAACTGATCAATATTTTGCACAATATTGAAATGCCGGTTGCCCGTGTTCTAACCTCTATGGAAGAAAACGGCATTGAGCTAGATATGAACTTCCTCGACCAACTCGGTGTGGAATTTGCCAATACCATTCAAAATTTAGAAACAGAAATTACCGATCTTGCGGGTCAAAGCTTCAATGTCAGCTCACCAAAACAAGTGGGTGAGATTCTGTTTGATAAATTAGGTTTAAAAGGCGGTAAGAAGACCTCTACAGGTCAGTACAGCACCAGTGAAAGTGTGTTAGAAAAAATCGATCATCCGATTACTGATTTAATTTTGGAATATCGTGGTCTCTCTAAACTGAAAAGCACCTATACCGACGGTCTATTAAAGCAAGTGAATAATGACACACATCGTGTGCATACCAGTTACCACCAAGCTTTAACGGCTACAGGTCGTTTGTCATCTACCGATCCAAACTTACAGAACATTCCTGTCCGTGAAGATATTGGACGTCAAATCCGTAAAGCCTTTATTGCACCTGAAGGTCGCATTTTATTGGCAGCCGATTATTCGCAAATAGAATTACGTTTAATGGCGCATTTCTCGCAAGATCATGCCTTGGTCGATGCCTTCAATCATGGGCAAGATGTACATAAACGTACTGCGGCAGAAGTTTTGGGCATTCCACTCGACGAAGTGACTAGCAACCAACGTCGTCAAGCCAAAGCGGTGAACTTCGGTCTGCTCTATGGTATGTCTGAATTTGGTTTGACTCGTCAGCTAGGTTTCACTCGTGAAGAATCACGTAACTATATTGGTAAATACTTCCAACGCTACCCTGGTGTTTTGGAATATATGGAACGTACTCGCCAAGTCGCACGTGAACAAGGTTTTGTGGAAACCATTTTAGGTCGTCGTCTGTATACACCGGACATTATGGCGAGCAACAAAATGGTGAAACAAGGCGCTGAACGTGCAGCGATCAATGCACCACTACAAGGTTCTGCGGCGGATATTATTAAATTGGCCATGATTGCCGTCGATAAAATCTTACCTAAAGATCAAGCCAAAATGTTACTGCAAGTACACGATGAATTGGTGTTTGAAGTTGATGCTGCAATTGCCGATGAACTCTCTGCACAACTGACTGAAGTGATGCAGTCTGTGTTGAAAATTTCCGTTCCACTGATTGTGGAAGTGGGTCAAGGCAATAACTGGGAAGAAGCGCACTAATTCATTCACGCCTTTCTCCCTCTAGGAGGAAGGTTGGGATGGAGGTGAGATATCTCCTCGTAGATATTTATTGTTTTACACCTCAATTTAAATCCACAAAAAAAGGACGCCTCGGCGTCCTTTTTAATTTAACTCGTCTTAGCTCAGATTAAAGACCAGTCAATAATGCAATTGCGACTTGCTTCATAATAGTTTCCGCAACCAACAATGCCAAAATCGCAAAAATTGGCGACAAGTCAATCATCCCCATATTTGGAAGAATACGACGGAATGGCGCAAGTAGCGGTTCTGCCAACTCTTGAACCACTTCAATATAAGGCGAACGTGACTGACTAAACATCACCACCCAACTCAAAATAATCGATGCAAAAATTAAGTAACGACAGAAACGGATTAAATCCTGAATCATGGTCACAAAGGTCATAATGATCAGATGGAATGGGCTATTCACTGCCACGCCGGACAAATACATCAAACCAAACATTTTTAACAAATACAGAATCACCACCAACACCAATGCTGCGGTATTCACTCGACCTTTGGCCAAAGTTGGGAAGATTCGGCTAAAGATATCGACAATTTTTGTTGCTTTTGCTGTTGCCAAAACCACAGGGTTATATGGACTCACGGCAGCAAGCTGCATTAAAAAACGGAAAAATACGAGCAAAATTGCAACGTTAATAATGATTCCAAAAATTTGAGCAGAGCCCATACTTGAACTTTCCTAAATCAAATCGAATTATTTGGTGCTTTCGCTTAACTCTTGTGCCAACTCTTGGCTACGCTTTTGCGCTGCGGCTAAAGCAGCCTGAATATTTTGTGAAATTTGAGCACGATCAAACACTTCAATCGCGGCTTGTGTTGTACCGTTTGGAGAGGTTACATTTTTACGTAACTCCGCAGGACTATTGGCACTGGTAATTGCCATTTGTGCGGCACCTAATGCAGTTTGCAAGGTTAGCGCTGTAGCTACCTTTTCATCCAGCCCCATGTTTTTACCTGCACGGATCATACTTTCCATCATATAGAAAAAGTATGCAGGACCTGAGCCAGAAACTGCTGTTACCGCATCAATTTGCGCTTCTGAGTTTACCCAAAGTGTTAAACCCGTTGAAGCCAAAACTTGACTTGCAAGATCACGATCTTCAGCTGAAACCGCTTCACCTGCATATAAGCCATGCGCACCGGTTTGAACTAAAGCCGGTGTATTTGGCATGACACGAACAATACGCTCTGTGCCTAATAGTTTTGAAATCGTTGCAATTTCTGCACCTGCAACAATTGAAATCACCAACTTCCCTTCTAGCAAACCTTGTAATGGTGCCAAAACTTTTGCCAACACCTGAGGTTTAACTGCAAAAAGAACAATGTCAGCATCTCGAATTGCCGCAACATTATCATCGGTCACATGCAAATCTTTTTCAGCCAAAAGCTCACGTACTTTTTCTACGGGATCTGAAACTGTAATACGTGTAGTCGGGACACCACGTGCAATCAGGCCACCAATTAAAGCCTGTGCCATGTTGCCGCCACCAATGAAACTGATATTACAATTTAGAATTGCGCTCATGATTGAAGATCCGATATTGCAGATTTAGCGTTAAGAGATAATGTCGGTTGCCAGCCAGCTTGAGTACAAAATTCAGACTGCGCCAACCAAAAGCCCTGAGGCGTAAAGACGCCTAGCATAACATTATCTCGGCTTAATATTTGAATAGTATGACGCTGCCATGGAAAAATTTGCGCCTGCTGAATGGCTTTTTTCAAAGGCCAACTTCCGACACGACCATATAAATGAATTTTTTCGCCGCCAAGGCGTGGGCGTATCTGCAGTTGCTGCCCCAATAATTCAGGTGATAAGCCAACCTCTGAGGGTTGAATCACGAAATGTCCTGCAGGCAACTTGAGGCACTGACCTGCAACACAAGTTACAACCTCAACCTCTTGAATGGATTCTGCTGGCAGATAATCCGCTTTGGCAATCCGATGAAGTTGCTGTTGAAAGCGCAGATAATAAAATCCATTCCAGTGTAGTGCCGCTTGCGAGTCTTCGCGTGAGTTAATCACTTCTGAAACTAAACGCTGTACCATTTCAAAGCTTGGACGATATTGCCCCTCACCTTTCATCCAGTGCGATAACAACTGACGCTGACGTGCCAGACTGAGCTGTTGTAAAGCCTCCAAAGATAACACTTGCGATGAGCCGCAGGCCGCTAAATCTTGTTGCAACACCTCAAGTAAAATTTCATCAGCATCTTGCATCAAGTAACTGGTTCGACTCAGAGCTTTCTGCATTTTAGGAAATCGCTCACTGAGTAGCGGCCACAAAATTTCACGACTCCACGCACGGTCATAGTCGGTATCAAAATTGGTGAGGTCTTGAATATTTTGCACATGCAGCTGTGCTGCCCATTGGCAAATTTGCTCACGTGAAAGATCTAATAGCGGACGCCATAAAGTAAAATCTTCACGTACATCGAATTTTTTCATGGCAGCAAGGCCATGGACACCAGCACCTGAAAGTAGCCGCAACATCAATGTCTCCGCCTGATCTTGCTGATGATGTGCGAGTACCAATATTTCATCTGCTTGTAAATGTTGGCGAAAGGCTTGATAGCGGGCCGAGCGTGCTTGATTTTCAAGGTTACCTTGCGCAACCTGAACTTTTTGTATGATGAATGGCAAATTCAGCGCTTTACATTGAGCACGTACAAATTCGCCCCAAGCATGACTACAATCTTGTAGTTGGTGATCAATATAAATTACCCGCATTTTTTCAGGGCACAAAAACGACATAAGATGCAGCAGCAACATGGAATCCATGCCACCACTACATCCTATTAAAAATCGGCTTTGTTCAGGCAGCGCCTGAATTTGACTTAAGCAGTCAGCCCTAAATTGTCGCTGCCAAACTTCATTAAACGCTGATAACGCGCTTCGCATCGTTCGTTTGCATCCATTGGTTGCAGTTCTTCTAGAGCTTGCTTCAAGACCACTTTCAAATCCTGCATGACTTTTTCAGGGTTTAAATGTGCGCCCTCTGCTTCGTCCACCACGTATTCCACAATGCCCATCTTCTGCAATTTATCTGCCGTCAATGCCAATGCTTCACTTGCTTGTTCTGCTTTTTCTGCAGTTTTCCACAAAATAGATGCACAGCCTTCAGGTGAAATTACTGAATAAATACTGTGAGATAGCATAATCACACGGTCAGCTACGCCAATACCCAGCGCACCACCCGAACCACCTTCACCCAATACCGTTGCTACTACAGGCACTTTAAGTGAAGAAAGCTGAGCTAAGCTGGTTGCAATCGCTTCAGCCTGACCACGTTCTTCTGCACCCACACCTGGGTACGCACCCATGGTATCAATAAAGGTAAAGACGGGCAGATTAAAACGCTCCGCCATATCCAATAAACGCTGCGCTTTACGATAACCTTCTGGGTTACTCATACCAAAATTATGCTGTAATTTTTCACGTGTACTACGACCACGGTGCTGACCTACGATCATCACAGGCTGACCATCTAAACGAGCCAAACCACCAATCATCGCACCGTCATCACCAAATAGGCGGTCACCGTGCAAAGCATCGAACTCTGTAAAAATTTCGCCAACATAATCCAAAAACTGCGGACGTTCAGGATGACGTGCGATCTGAACCGTAGTCCAGGCTTTAGATTGAGCTGCTTTATTTTTCATAGGTCGATCATTATCCCTAACTTAACTGGTCTGTTAATTGATAAATTGTTCCGACTGGATATTCAGTTCAATATCCCAATGCTTAAATTGCAGTTGCTCATCATGCAAGTCTGCAACCAACAAAGGCCACTGTTTGGCATCACCAGAAACACTAAGTTGCCATTGTTGCGCATTGTCCACGCTTAATTCAATGGCAGGAAGCATCTCATCGCTGCGACTATGATTTAATAAAACTGCTAAACGAAGCAATAGACATAAGTAAACAAGTTTGTTACCACCGACTTTCATCACATCAACACGTGCATCACTGCGTAACTTACGACGATGATGCGCCACTAAATGCGACAAATGATTTTGATCAATTTGTGAGAAACCCGGAATATCCGAATGTTGCAGTAAATAGGCACCATGACGATGGTAACCACTATGACTGATTGCTAAGCCAATTTCATGCAAATACGCTGCACGACGCAGTAAATCACTGTCATCACTGGTCAAATTCAGTGCGGTCGCCACACCATTAAACAGTTGTTGAGCGGTATTTACCACACGTTCAGCTTGTTTCATATCTGCGTTGTAGCGCCCCATCAACGCATGTACAGAACGGTCACGAACATCTTCATGTTGGAAACGTCCCAATAGGTCGTACATCACGCCTTCACGTAACGCGCCATCAGAATAAACCAATTTATCGATATTCAGCACATCAAAGACGGCATACAAAATGGCAATGCCGGCTGGCAAAACTGCTCGACGGTCTTCTTTTAGACCATCAAATTCCATTTCATTGACATGCTTATATTTAAGCAATTTATCTTTGAGTTTAAATAAACCGTCACGTGTCAGTTCTTCCTGATCGTTGCTCCAGCCCATATTGACACAAATCTGACGACATGCTTTGATCGTGCCACTTGAACCGACAACAGTATCCCAGCCCGCAGCTTTATAAGTGTTGGCAATGCCTGCGATTTCCTTGCGAGCAGCATTTACCGCTTTATCAAAATTTTTCAGGTTAATTTCACCATCAGCAAAAAACGCTTTGGTAAAAGCGACACAGCCCATTTGCACAGATTCTGTATGAATCGGTTCAAACTCTTCACCAATAATCAACTCTGTTGAACCCCCACCGATATCAATCACAAGGCGGCGACCACTATTTGCCATAGTATGTGAAACCCCTAAATAAATTAGACGCGCTTCTTCACGACCAGCAATGATTTCAATTGGTTTTGGTAAAATTTCAGCGGCTTTTTGAATAAATTCATGACCATTTTTTGCTTGACGCAAGGCATTAGTCGCCACAATACGTAAACGGTTAGCTTGTACAGGATTTAAACGCCCCACAAAACGTGCTAGGCAGGCTAAGCCTCGTTGCTGTGCGGCTTCAGTCAAATTTTTATTTTCGTCTAGACCTGCGGCAAGCTGTACTTTTTCTGACATTGATGCAACTTTTTTCACTTCACCATGGTCTACGCGTGCGATAGCCAAGTGGAAGCTGTTCGATCCCATATCGATAGCAGCAAGTAATTCTTCATCAATCAAAAAATCAGACATTATTCAAAAAAACCTGTTCAGAATTGTGCTTAGATTAATTCACATACATGCAATTTAAAAGCCATTTATGAGTAGTTCGGGCTGAACTTATCGATTTTTTATCTGAAGCAATGATAGTCATACACGATCATCGGCATCGTGATCATCCATTAGACAAACTCGCCATTCAGGTCGAAAATTTACATAACCCCCTACATTGTTATAGTTGGCTATGTAATACTTATAAACATAGAGTCAACTTAAAAATTAATTCCGGAGCAAAATCCATGTCTGGCAATATCGTAAATACAACTGATGAAAACTTCCAAGCCGATGTACTAGAGTCTGATACTCCTGTACTTGTAGATTTCTGGGCAGGTTGGTGTGCTCCTTGTAAAGCCATTGCACCTGTACTTGAAGTACTTTCAACTGAGTTTGAAGGCAAAGTTAAAATCGTTAAAGTAGACGTAACTTCTTGCGAACAAACAGCTGTAAACTACAACATCCGTAACATTCCTGCATTATTAATGTTTAAAAACGGCGAAGTTGTAGCAACCCAAGTCGGTGCCGCACCAAAATCTAAATTGACAGCTTTCATCGAAGAAAACATCTAATATTTTTTCGATAAAAACACTCGAAAATACGCTGTTTTACACAGCGTATTTTTTTGGTTGATAAATTGACAAATGCTGTGTTCTCTCTTATATTGTTTACTCAAGAAATTAAGGATCTCAAATCCTGTCATTTTCTTACAACACAACACATAAAATGCCGCTCGGCAACAGAATTGTTTTTCACATCTCTCTTCAAATAACGAATCAGATCTCTGAATTGTTTTGTGCAAACCAATTGCTATCGTTTCTTGCATGATCGCGGCACATTTGTTGCTCCCTTTTCCAACCTGTACCTCAGAATTTTAGATTCTATCTGACCACCTATGAACTTAACCGAACTCAAGAAAAAACCGATTGGCGAACTCATCAAGATTGCCGAGTTTATGGGCCTCGAAGGAATGGCTCGTAACCGTAAGCAAGATATTATTTTTGCCATCTTAAAGCGCCACGCAATGAACGGCGAAGAGATTTTTGGTGATGGCGTTCTAGAAATTCTGTCGGACGGCTTTGGTTTCTTACGCTCTGCAGCGGGTTCTTACCTAGCCGGCCCTGACGATATCTATGTGAGCCCATCACAAATCCGTCGCTTCAACCTTCGTACTGGTGACACTATTACAGGTACGATTCGTCCACCTAAAGAAGGCGAACGTTACTTTGCATTATTAAAAGTTAATCAAATTAACTACGACACACCCGAAAACTCACGTAATAAGATTCTTTTCGAAAACTTAACACCTTTATTTCCAACCGAACAATTGGTAATGGAATTAGGTAATGGTACAACAGAAGACTTAACTGCGCGTGTGGTTGACTTGGTTGCTCCGATTGGTAAAGGTCAACGTTCAATTATCGTTGCACCGCCAAAAGCGGGTAAAACCATGTTGTTACAAAACATCGCTCAGTCGATTGTTCGTAACAATCCTGAATGTTTCTTGATTGTCCTTCTGATTGACGAACGTCCTGAAGAAGTAACAGAAATGGAACGTACTGTTCGTGGTGAAGTGGTTGCTTCAACATTCGATGAATCACCAGCTCGTCACGTTCAAGTTGCAGAGATGGTGATTGAAAAAGCGAAACGTCTTGTTGAACACAAAAAAGATGTAGTGATTTTGCTTGACTCAATTACTCGTTTAGCACGTGCTTACAACACTGTAATCCCTTCATCTGGTAAAGTTCTTACTGGTGGTGTGGATGCCCATGCTTTAGAACGTCCAAAACGTTTCTTCGGTGCAGCACGTAATATCGAAGAAGGTGGTTCACTGACGATTATCTCAACTGCGTTGATTGAAACTGGCAGTAAGATGGATGAAGTGATCTACGAAGAATTCAAAGGTACAGGTAACCAAGAAATTACCCTAGACCGTCGTATTGCTGAAAAACGTGTGTTCCCTGCGATGAACATCAAAAAATCAGGTACACGTCGTGAAGAGCGCCTAATGTCTGAAGATAACCTCCGTAAAGTTTGGATTTTACGTAAATTGCTTCATACACAAGACGAACTTGCAGCGATGGAATTCTTGCTTGATCGTATGAAAGAAACCAAAACCAATGATGATTTCTTCGATCAAATGAAACGTAAAGCATCCAACTAAGTTGAATGTTTGACTGAAAAGGCCATCTATAACGATGGCCTTTTTATTTGGTTGACTTTAGTTACACAAAGAAACATTTGATGGATTTCCATGTAAACTTATTTTCAAGCTTCTGATTATAAAAAATATATTTTAAAAAACCCTATTCTTTTTAGTAGTTTATTTGCTATTTCGCCAATATAAAACTTTCTCTTAATTGTTATTTTCTGTTAAAAAATGGCCATTTTTCACCTATTTTTCACGGTTTTTTCAAAGTCACTAGTAGCATTTCAAAATACTCAGTGATAGCATACACGCAGACCAGTTAGACTGCTCTATGCATTTTTAATACCTATTTAAATTAGGCATAATAAAAAGCACACAACAGACTAACGCAGGTTATTTTTTAATCTCATATTTTAGAGAGTGATGCCATGTTATTCAAAAAAATCGCTATTGCTGCTGCAGTTGCTACTACTTTAGCTTTCGTTGGTTGTGCTAAAAAAACTGAAGAAGCTGCTCCTGCAGCTGCTTCTGAAGCTGCTGCTTCTGAAGTAGTTGCTGCGTCTGACGCTGCTGCTGTTGAAGCTTCTGCTGCAACTGTTGCTGCTTCTGAAGCTACTGCTGCTGCTTCTGAAGCTACTGCTGCTGCTTCTGAAGCTACTGCTGCTGCTTCTCAAGCTGCTGCTCAATAATCTAACCGATTATTCAGTACAAAAAGAGAGCCCTTTGGCTCTCTTTTTTATCGCCTCAAACTTTAGACCCTAGTTAATAATAATAGCTAAAATTCAAAATACTAAGCCCATGCTTATTGAAAAATAAAAACTGACAATTTAGCTCAAAGAAAGCCACAATCAATCTCTACGACAACTCAACTCAACTCAACTCAACTATATCGTCTCACTTTAAAACGAATATTCTTCAACATGAATTGTGCGAAAGATGATGAGCACTGCGCCTCCTAAATCAAAGGAAAAAAAAGCAGATCAATTGATCTGCTCATTTCCAACACGTTGACGGAATTTTTGTCCCGCACGGAAGGTCACTACACGACGGGCAGAAATCGGAATTTCTTCACCCGTTTTCGGGTTACGGCCTGGGCGTTGACGTTTATCACGCAACTCGAAGTTACCGAAACCTGAGAGTTTAACTTGTTCCCCAGAGATTAGCGCTTGGCTAATCTCATCGAAGAATAACTCGACCATTTGTTTTGCTTCACGACGGTTTAAACTCGTGAGCTCACTTAAATGATCAGCCATTTCTGCTTTTGTTAATGCTGTCATGAAGCCCTCAATGTCGCCTGGTAAGTGTTTTCCAACACCTGAAGTATGTTATCCATACCGGTTTTGATTTCAGCATCTTCTAATGTACGTGTTGGATGTTGCCATTGAATTGCAAATGCCAATGAGCGCTTGCCTTCTTCGACACCTTGACCAGTGTACACATCGAATAACCAAACTGCGTCTAAAAGCTCACCGCCGGTTTTTTCGATAAGTTGCTGAATTTCACTAACATTAATCTTATCACTAATTAAAAGCGCAATATCACGTCGAACCGACGGAAAACGTGATAATTCTGTAAAATTAGATACATAAGTTTGCAAAACAGCCGATTGATCTAATTCAGCGACCCAAGTAGTCGCCAAATCCAACTCATCTTCTAAAGATGGGTGTAAACGACCAAAGTAACCAATTGATTGACCATTGACTAAGATTTCAGCAGATTGACCTGGATGTAACCACGTACGCTCTGAACGTACATATTCAACATTTAAACGTGCAGAATTTAAAATCTCCTCTACATCGCCTTTAAAGTCAAAGAAATCCATAGGCTGTGCTTTACCATGCCAAGATTCAGTCGTACGTGAACCTGTTGCAACTAGTGCAAAGGTTGGTATCTGTTTGAGATCATGAATGCTGTTCGCACCTTGATAATCAAAACGTAGACCAAGCTCATAGAAACGAACACGATTTTGCTGACGGTTCACGTTGTATTGCACACATGGGATCAAACTTGATAATAAGGTTGAACGCATCACTGCAAGGTCGCTAGAAATCGGGTTTGCAAGCGCTAGTGGTTGAACCTGTGGATTCAATTGTTTCTCTAGTTTCGCATCTGCAAAGCTAAAGCTAATCGCTTCTTGATAACCCAAAGCCACTGCAGTTTGACGTAACTGAACCAATTCAAATTGGTCTTGGTATTTCGCCAGTTTGACATCAATCACCGGCAAGCTGATTTGAATATTGTCGTAACCGTGAATACGTGCCACTTCTTCGATGAGGTCTTGATAAATCGCCATGTCAAAACGGTGTGATGGCGGTACAACTGTCCACTCACCTTCTGCTTTCACAGTGACATTGCAACCCAAACGCGTTAAAGCATCGGTAATAAATGCAGATTCAACTTTATAACCGAGGAGTTGATCGACTTGCACTTGGTTCAGTTCAATGGCTTCACGTTTTGGTAATAGCTCTACTTTTTCAGCAACAGTAATTGGACCAAACTCACCACCAGCTAAATCAGCGATAAGTTGAGAAGCACGGTGCATTGCCGTCATCGGCAATTCAAAGTCTACACCGCGTTCATAACGCTGAGATGCATCAGTATGCAAACCAAAACTACGTGCACGACCTGCGATATAGAGTTGATCAAAGAACGCCGACTCAAGGAAAATTTCAGTGGTATCATCAGAAACCGCTGAACTTAGGCCACCCATGATTCCTGCAATCGCCAAAGCTTTTTGATCATCCGCAATCACCATCACGTTTTCAGATAATTCAACTTCTTGTTCATTCAACAACGTTAATTTTTCTGCTGCTGTTGCTTGGCGCACACGAACAGAACCTTCAACTTTACCGCCATCGAATGCATGTAAAGGTTGACCCAATTCCATTAAAACGTAGTTGGTAATATCGACCAAAATACTGTGCTGACGAATGCCTGCACGAGCTAATGCACGCTCCATCCACTCAGGAGTTGGTGCTTTGGTATTAACGTTTTTGATCACTCGACCTAAATAGCGTGGGCAACCATCAGTTTCAACAACAACTTTCTTCTCATCAGTAATTGTTGCAGCAACTTCTTTAATTTCAGGGGCAGTCACAGGGAGTTGATTAATCACACCAATTTCACGTGCAATACCACGAATACTGAAACAGTCACCACGGTTTGGCGTGATGCTAATATCAATTACATTGTCATCAAGATCTAAATATTCACGAATATTTGTGCCTACAGGAGCATCTGCAGGAAGCTCCAATAGACCGTCGATTTTATCTTCAAGATCAATTTCAGACGCACCGCACAGCATGCCTTGTGATTCAACACCACGAAGCTTGCCTTTTTTAATTTTGAAATCGCCCGGAAGTACTGCACCAATGGTTGCTACAGGAGCTTTCATGCCTACACGTACGTTTGGAGCTCCACAAACGATTTGTAACGGCTCGCCTGAACCGATGTTTACAGTAGTGACACGTAAACGGTCAGCATCAGGATGTTGAACCACTGTTAAAACTTCACCGACTACTACACCAGTAAATGGTTTTGCAGCAGGAGATAAATCATCAACTTCTAAACCTAACATGGTCAGTTGGTCAGAAAGTGTATCGCTATCAATGGCTGGGTTAACCCATGTACGCAACCAATTTTCGCTAATTTTCATTGTATAAAAACCTATTAATTCTAAATTTCTAATCCCCTCTAGCGCCCCTTTAAAGAAAGAGGACGAACCCTAAGTCATGATGGACACCCTCTCCTTTTAGGAGAGGTTAGGGAGAGGTATAAAACTGTTTAAGCAAATTGGCGTAAGAAACGCACATCATTTTGGTAGAACATACGCAGGTCATTAATGCCATAACGCAACATGGCAAAACGCTCTACACCTAAACCGAAGGCAAAGCCTTTGTATTTTTCTGGGTCGATGCCAGCGGCTTGTAAAACGTTTGGATGCACCATACCGCAGCCCAAAACTTCCAACCATTTACCACGTTCATCCATGATATCCACTTCTGCACTTGGCTCTGTAAATGGGAAATAAGATGGACGGAAACGTACTTTCAAATCTTTTTCAAAGAATTCATTTAACAAGTTCACCAACAAACCTTTAAGTTCTGCAAAGCTGGTGTTTTCAGCCACATACAAACCTTCGATTTGATGGAACATTGGCGAATGCGTTTGGTCCGAGTCACAGCGATAAACACGACCAGGACACACAATACGGATTGGAGGCTGCTGAGTTTCCATCGTACGAATTTGCACGCCTGAGGTATGCGTACGAAGTAAATGATTCGCATCAAAATAGAAAGTGTCGTGCATCGCACGTGCAGGGTGATGACCCGGAATGTTCAATGCTTCAAAGTTGTGATAATCATCTTCAACTTCTGGACCGGTCGCAACAGTAAAGCCAGCTTTGGTAAAGAATTGGCAAATACGTTCTTGAACTTGAGTCACAGGGTGAATACTACCCACCGTTTGACCACGTCCGGGTAAAGTAATATCAATCGTTTCGCTAGCAAGCTTTTGTTCTAATGCAGCTTTTTGTAATTCAGCTTGACGAGCAGTCAGTGCGCCAGTAATCGATTCACGAACGGCATGAATTTGAGCACCAAAAACTTTACGTTCTTCTGGGTCCATTTTACCGAGCGACTTCGATTGTTCCGCGAGCTGGCTTTTCTTCCCTGTAAATTGCACTCGCACTTGGTCGAGTGTAGCAAGGTCCTCTGCTGCTGCAATCGCAGCGAGCGCTTCAGTGGTCAGGGCTTCCAGTGACATAGTAACTCTCAAAAGCAACAATTTAAAAAAATAATATAAACCCCTTATTCTAACAGTTTTTAGCCGTTATGATGAAGCGCATTCACAAGTTAAAATTGCATTAGCATCAAGTTTTAAAAAAAGTATAAGATAAACACAATATCAATAGGATCCAATCTTTATGGCACTCGATCCAATCTGGAAACAACAGCTCACACTCGTCACTTATGGCAATGAATTTCTCAACCAAGGTTTGAGTTTTCAACGTTGGTTGAATCACCACATTTTTGATCAGCACAGTTTCCATTTTCGTGATTTGCTATCACAGCATTTATTGGCTCAACATTTCCAAATTTGGCTAGAAGGCTTAAAAAAACAAGGGGTACAACGCTTAAGTTTACATAGCTCCAGCTTGCTGAATGATGAACAAAATCCGAATGCTAACGTTGAACTTCTTCCCTTTGCCCATTTTATTGTAAGCCACGAAAAAAATAAAAAGCAGGCATGGATTTTTGGTAAAGAACTTGCCGAGTGGTATAACGCAGAAAATGACTATGAAGCACCGGCATCCCAACAACTGCAAATTCGTCGAGAAACCTTTTGGCGCTATGAGCTGAACCATAAACTCATTAAACGCATCGAAGCGGATATGCAGTTACCAAGATGGGATGATATTCATAACTTCACTGAAGCAGAATTATTTTTACAAAAACCTGCGGAAGGTTTTATTGAGCCGGAGGTGTTGGGCACACCTTATTATGGTACGCAGCCTGATCCGAGCAGCGAATCGAATGAATCTACAAAACTTGCACTCTTGCCAACGGATGCACAAGCAGATTTCGCACATGATAGCTTACATCGCTTAGATGCACTAAACCGCCACATTCAGTCTAAAATTCAACATCCCTATCACGCAGATGGCAGCATCTATACACCTGAAGAACAGTTAAATTTGCGCCATTTTGCTCAAAAAACTGAAGATTTAACGGCTAAATTTATCGTAAAAGTCGCCAATCACTATAAAACTGCACGTTTAACTCCTGTAGTCGAAAGCTCTCCTCTGGATGGATTTAAAACTGAGGATAGAAAATCAAATCCTCAGCATGCACACCCGGCTAACTCGCCTCATAAACCCGGTGCAGGAGGAGTGATTACCTTAGTTATTATTACGGTAGTGATTTGCTTATTGGCTTATTACTTCGGACTTTAACTGTATAAATGTGATCAACACTAAAAAGCCCTTCTCATGGAAGGGCTTTTTTATGACCATGCTTATGTATGAAAGACCTCAAAATTATGAGGTCGTTAAATAATTAAACGGACGAATTTCTAATCGAACGCGATGCTGATCGGCATGTTGATTAATATAATGACTGACAGAGACTACTTCCCCCTCAAGCTCTGCGTCTGCACCATACATGATTTTGACCGCCTCACCTTTGCGGGGAATCATTTCGAGCTCTACAGTAATGCTACCTTGACCCATACCAACTATTTCAGCCAACATTTTATTTTCCTTTTGTTCTTTTCTATCCATACATTAGGCATGTCGCAAAGCGCGGTATAAAGATTATTTCTGTAACTTAACTGCACTTTTTATTGATAAAACATCAAAACTTAAACATCAAAAACATAAGAGTCCAATTGTTCTAAAAATACATCAACTGCATTTGCAGACTTTAAACGAATCCATTGAATATGTTGATATTCAGGTGCATTCATCATCTGTAGATATTTTTCACGATTCTTTTTATGGGTCTTAATCATCCACCAGACAATGGAATCTCGACCCAACATCCGCCACAAACTTTCCTGATTATTTGAATCTGGCCAAAGATCTTGTTTGGACTTAGCCCGAGAAATTGCGCGCTTTACAGAGCGGTATAAATTGACTGGAAACGGAAGGTCTAACCATATCACCGTATCTATTTCAGACCATTTAACAGGAATCGTTCGAGTATAGTTGCCATCAATAACATAACCATTTTTCGCTTTAGCAATTTCAGCTCCGATACGTGCAAAAAAGATTTCGTCAGGACACTCCTGCCAATCATCTAGCCAAAATAGATTATCCAGTTCTATATAATTTAGTCCTAATTTGTCCGCCAAAGCTCTGGAAAAGGTTGATTTTCCAGTGGCCGATGTACCGACTACATTTATTCTTTTCATTGTCATGATGATCTACTTGAGTCTGGTGAATCTACTTCAAGATAACAGCATTGGATCTGTAGGTTAACTTTTATTCTTCACGATAATCCAAAAGATCTGCATCGATATTGATAAAGTCAGGTTCAATTGCGGTATAAAAACACACTTTTCACAGCCTATATTGATCCAATAATTTTTCAGTTGGTATTTATCCATTCATTTATGGCCGTCCCCCTATCTGCACGCCTTATAAAAAAAACAGATTCTAGCTGTCCCCAGATGAATGAATTAATTCTGCCCGCAATTATGATGAACATGCGCAATATAAATACCTTCCCGTTCTGAGCGAAAAGCGCCGTGTGCATGTGCGGGCCTTCAACTGAGCATTAAACAAACCGGCCAGGCAACAAGATCGATGCTAAACATTGAAATCCCGACATAATACGCACAAACCGTGGCTCGGGGCGCAGCACCTACCTAGCCTATTCATTTTCAGATATAATTTAACGCTAAGCATCGATCAAATATTCAAAATTTAAATATAGTAACCAAACACTTAAATATAAAATTTCAACATAATTATTATGAGACTTTATGAAAACAGAATTTGACATTTATGCTAGAAAACCGCTGATTTCATGGCCAACAATTTTAATGCTTATTTTACTAGGCATTGCGATGGTCTTTATTATACCTTTTTTCAAATGGTTTAGAGATCAAGCTCAACCGCTTAACGTCAGCATAGTGATTGAATACCTGCAATTCACCCTAAAAAATTTCCCGATTTACAAGCTGCAAGCCGATCATGCCCAGCTGATCCTGCTCTACATCGTATCTATAATTGTCATTGATTACTTAAAAACGCAGATTAAACTGGTCATTACGCCTGATAAAATTTATTACCGCTTGTGGAAAATACCTCTCAGCACATTCATTCAGCGGCAGGAGGTAGAATACTGTCAATTTGCCATTCTTGGTATAAAACGCCCAAAACGAATCTCATGGCTGCAACGTCCCATTTATCAGACTGCCAACAAAGAAAATCCACAGCTTTTATTCTTCCCCCTTAAAAATGTTCAATCTCAATTGCACCTTGCATGCTTAAGTGAACATGAAAAAGGGCAGCTGATTCAAATACTCAAACAATATTATAATTTTCAGGATGAGATTGCGGCGCTGACGCTTTCTCAAGAAGATCTGCAAAATTTAATTCTGCAAACCAAGATCAGCCCGCGGATCGCCTACCTGCTTATCGGCAGCGTTCCTATTGGTATTTTGGGCTTATATTTAAACGCGCAAGCGCAGTTCTTTTATATTTCTAATTATCCGGTTTTGCTGTGTTTGGCCATTATTTTTCTGCTGATTTTCATTCCAAGCGTATTGTGGATACAAAAAGATATTCCCAAAATGGCGTTTACAGGAAGCGTGCTGTCCAGTACATTTTTAACGCTGAGCCTGAGCTTTTTTCTAATGCCGGTATTGCATAGTTATTATGCTTTGCATTTTGGCACTCATAAAATGACCGATGCGCAATTACTCTCAATGGATGCAGATGGTCAGAAATGGTTGTTATTAGACAACCAGCAAACTTTTCATATTTTACCCAAAACACCTTTCTACAACACGCACTTTAAAATAAATGCAATTTATGAATTTCCCATTTATTATCATTGGCATAACTATCATTTTCAGCACCTAGACCTTGCTTATGTCCAGCTTAAAACAAAAACCGATTAATATTGGTTAAGCTTACATAAGAATTTAAAGCCCAAAAAAAAGACCGCTAAAAGCGGTCCCTTTTTAAGTCATAAAGACTTATGCAGCTAATGCATCTTTAGCTTTAGAAGCTAAAGCAGCAAACGCAACTGCGTCATGCATAGCGATGTCAGCAAGTACGCGACGGTCGATAATCACTTGAGCTTTTTTCAAGCCAGCGATCATACGGCTGTACGACAAACCATTTTGACGAGCACCAGCATTAATACGCGCAATCCATAGAGCACGGAATTGACGTTTCTTTTGACGACGGTCACGGTAAGCATATTGACCTGCTTTGATTACTGCTTGGAACGCTACGCGATATACGCGTGAACGAGCGCCGTAGTAACCTTTAGCACGAGCAAGAATTTTTTTATGACGGCGATGAGCCTGTACACCACGTTTAACACGAGCCATTTATAATCTCCTTAGATGTATGGGCACATACGGCGAACTGAAGCAACGTCACTTACGTGAACCATTACACAGCCGCGTAATTGACGGATACGCTTAGCAGATTTTTTGGTCAAAATGTGTCGTTTGAACGCTTGGTGACGTTTAAAACCGTTTGCAGTTGGCTTGAAGCGTTTAGCTGCACCACGGCGAGTTTTCATCTTAGGCATAAGAACCTCTTTTGAACACCTGTTCGGCACGTCTGCACCATTGCAAAGACGCCCTGCAGGTAAGGGAGCGAGTATTCTAAAGCATCTTTGCTCAAAACAAAAGCGAATCTTTCTACCGAATATCGAACTTAATTAATTTTCTAATATAGATTTTCCGATGATTTTATAAGCGATACCCAATAAGGCTTATATAATGTCGGCACGCCAACTATTAATGTCCATTATGAAACCTGCACAGGATGCTTTTGCAGCCCTACGTTATCGGGATTTCTCGATTGTTACGCTTAATCAATTTTGTCTGACCTTAGCCATTTTGATTCAAGAAATTATTGTTGCTTACTCACTGTATCAAATCACTAAAGACCCGCTAACACTGGGCTTAATTGGTTTAGCCGAAGCAATTCCTTTTATTGCTCTCTCTTTGTGGGGAGGATACTTTGCAGATCGTTTCAATAAACAGACCATTATGAAAATTTGTCTGTTTTTTTCTGTACCGATGCCACTGATTCTTTGGGGGTTATTTCACCAATATGGTCTCGGCCAAATTGATGTCACCCAACTGTCTTGGGGTATTTATGCGGTCATTTTTGGGCTTGGAACGATCCGTGGTTTCTATAATCCCTCGGCAACGTCGCTTAAACCTTTTTTAATCCCGCGGGAGCTCTATGCCAATGGTGCAACATGGACAACGATTGGTTGGCAAAGTGGGGTGATTATTGGGCCAATGCTTGGCGGTTTTATGTTGGCATTTTTAGGCCGTGAAACCAGCTTACTCAGTGTTGCGGCGCTACTAACGGTCTGCTTCGTTCTCATTAACCTACTCAATAAACGCAGTTTTCCTAAAATTGAATCTGACAATTTAAAAGATAGTTTAAGTGAAGGTTTTCGATTTATCTGGAAGACCAAAATTGTCCTTTGGGCGATTTCACTCGATTTAGTTTCTGTGCTTTTTGGTGGCGTGATTGCCCTCTTACCGATTTTTGCCGAAGATATTTTAAAAGTGGGGCCTGAAGGTTTAGGCTACTTACGGGCAGCACCATCCATTGGCGCCCTGATCACCATGATTGCATTGACCAAATTCCCTCCAACTCATCATGCATGGCGTAATATGTTATTGGCTGTAGCGGGTTTTGGTGTATTTACCATTTTATTCGCATTTTCAAGCCATCTTTGGTTATCACTCTTTGCACTGGCAATGACTGGTGCATGTGACAGTGTTTCTGTCGTCGTGCGTCAAACGATTTTACAGCTCTACCCACCGGAAAATATGCGTGGGCGTGTTGCCGCGGTCAATGGCATGTTTGTTTCTAGCAGTAATGAACTTGGAGCTTTTGAATCGGGACTTGCAGCAAAATACATGGGCACGATCATGGCGACACTTTTTGGTGGTTGTATGACCATGGCTGTTGTTGCAATCAGCTGGGCAAAAACCCGTGACTTGTTTGGGATCGACATTACCCATCAGTCAAAAAAATAATGGCATATTTTCCATTTAAACCTTGCCAGTATTTCCAATACAGGAAATACTGCGCAGCAATATCGACGCATTCATCACTCACTTTGTGATCTTAGAATAGACTTATGAAACAATATCTGTGCTTAACCCTTTTGGCCTGCGCTCCATTTTCTACAGCGTTTAGTGCTTCAACCAAAACCCATCAACTTCCGGCACAGAATATTGAAGTTGCTCCTGCGCATTTAACCACGCGTTTAAATTGGTCGGTTTTTCCAAAACCGGTATATGCCAATGAAGACCTCAAGCAACGTGACCGCGCGGCCATTATTCGTGTTACAGCAAATGCAAAAGGCACCATTACCGATGCAAGTGTTGAAGAAAGTACAGGGGTCGATCAACTCGACCGAATCTTAATTGCTGCTGTCAAAAAAGCTAAAGTCAAACCACATTTAGAAAATGGTGAATCCAAAGCCATTATTGGCTATCAAGCGTTTAATTTGAGAGTTAAAGGCAATATGCCTGAATGTGATTTCAACTTTGATTCAAAAGTTTGGAATGCACAGAGTGCAGATAAGAAAACGCCATTCCAATATGTATCTCAACCAAAATTAGATCTCACTAGTCATGAGTTGAAACAGCACGATCGTAAAGTCAAATTTAACTTTAAAGTGGACAAACACGGACAAGTGAAAAAGGTGAAGATCAAGCAAGGCTCTGGCATTTATGCACTCGATCAGAAAGTCGTTGAAGCATTGAGAAATAGTCAGATCTCGGTTAAACGTACTGCGAGCACCCTTTGGATCTACAAAAAGTCGAACTTTAAAGATGAAATTCAGTTTCAAGTAAATGGCTGTAAATAAGTAATAGATTCAACATTTCAAACAGGGATTGAATGTTTCAATGCCCTGTTTTATCTCAGAAGAAACCTAAAAATATAAGATAAATACAGAGATAACGCCCGGTTTTCGCTACGGTCACCATGAACACAAAGCGCCAGAAGTTTTCTTTCATTAAACCCGCAATTAAAGTAATAGGGTCTCCAATAATCGGCAGCCAACTCAGTAGCAAAGACCAATAACCATATTTGTGATAAATACCCTGTGCCTGCTGCATTTTCAGCTCTGACACGGGAAACCATGTTTTATTTTTATAATGTTCTACTTTTAAACCGAGCCACCAATTCACACAAGAACCGAGAATATTACCAATACTGGCCACCACAATCAGCAGCCATGGATTATGTTGACTATAGCTCAACAAGCCGAGCAATACGGCTTCGGACTGTAAAGGAAGTAAGGTCGCAGCCCCAAATGCCGCGAAGAATAAAACTAAAAACGACCACATCGAAACGAATGCTTAGAGACCTAATTTTTTCTTCGACTTCAAATATTCAAAATTTGACCAAAGCACTGCTGCAACAATTACAACGATTCTCGACCATTTATATTGTGAAGAAATCGGTTCAATCGCAGCTCGCATCAAGTTTTGATCTTTGGTATGTAAATCTGCAAGAATATTTTGAACATGCACAATTTCAGCGACAAATAGCACTAAGCAGCCTGCAATACCAAAAATAATACTCCAATAGATTCTTGGGTTATTTTCAACAATACGGGTAAAATTTAAGAAAAAGTCTTTCATCGCAAAATCGTCCAACTAAGCCGTCAACAACGCGTTCTTTTCGGCAGCGCCGCATTCTAACACAGCGTTAGAATTTTCTTCCGTCCTATCTAAAATCTTAAGGTGAGTCTTTCCGCACTTTACTTTTATACATGAGACTTCTAATCTGCCACGCAAATATTGAATAATTTTAACTCACTTTATGAAAAAAATTCTTTGCTTAAGTTTTATCGTGTTATTACAAATTTTGACCGCTTTATATGCACAAAGTCCTTCTGAAGTTGCCAAACAACACGTGATTACACAAGATCAAATGATTTGGCAAAAGCGACCTATCTTTAACTTCAACAATGACGATCTGGGCAATCAAAATCGTGACCTTAGTTTTAAATTGTATGTTTTAGCCACCGGCGAAGTTCAAAAAGCTGAATTAATCAAAAGCTCTGGACTTACACACATTGATAAGCGGGTTGAGCAGTCACTTTTACGTGCCAAGTTCAAACCTTATATCGAAAATGGTGTAGCCTACCCCTTTGTTGCCCTACAGCCCTTCTCACTCAAGACCCTGAAAGAAAACCAAAGACCTTGGTGGAAAAAGCTTCTATTCATTTCATAAAAAAAAGAGCATGTTTCCATGCTCTTTTTTTAAACCTGTATTGCTAAGGCTTTTTGTACCGCTGGACGGGCCGTCAGTCGATCAATATAGTCTTTCACGTATGGATAATCTTCCAGCTGAATTTGCTGCCATTCATGACGCAGTGCCCAAGGCAGAATAGCCATATCTGCAATCGAATACTCTCCAGCCACAAATTTTTGACCAATCAACTGATGGTTCAAAACTTTATATAAGCGTTTAGATTCATTTACATAACGTTCAGTTGCATACGGAATACGTTCAGGTGCAAAACGACTAAAATGATGATTTTGTCCTAACATGGGCCCAAAACCACCCATTTGCCACATCAACCATTGTTCAACTTCAACGCGCTCAAACTCATCTTCTGGATAAAACAAACCTGTTTTACGTCCAAGATATTGCAGAATCGCACCAGACTCAAAAACTGAAATTGACTCTCCTCGTGGGCCATTCTGATCCACGATTGCAGGAATTTTATTGTTCGGAGAAATTCTCAAAAAGTCTGGCTGAAATTGATCATTTTCCAAGATATTAATCGGAAAAATTTGGTATTCCAAACCCATTTCTTCTAAAGCGATGGTAATTTTATGTCCATTGGGTGTACCCCAATAGTAGAGATCAATCATCTATATTCCTTTTTAATTTTCAGTAAGGCAATCTCATTTTGCTTTATGTATAACATGTTTAATCCAGTGAAAGCTTGTCAGTTTTTCTGAAAAGTAACGTTAAAATGTGAATTATCACTTTGCTTTTAAAATCACTTAAGGTACAAAAATTCAAAAAATATAATTTTTTTATAAAAATCCCTTGAAAAAAATCAGCACAGACCGATATTGATACATGTACAAGGATCAAACGATCTTGTTAGTGAACAGTGGATGCCAAGCATCACTGAACATTTCTTATTGTTACAACTTTGCTTATTAAAGAGAGTTCTAATTATGAGTAGTTTAAATCTTAACCCACTTTTCCGTCGTAGCATTGGTTTTGATCGTTTCAACGATTTATTTGATTATGCCATGCAAAGCGACACACCAAATTACCCGCCATACAATATTGAAAAAACGGCTGAAAATAGCTATCGCATTGTGGTGGCAACCGCAGGTTTTACAGAAGATGAACTTTCGCTAAACTTAGAAAATCAAGTGCTAAGCATTTCAGGTAAACCAACTGAAGCGCAAGATACAACTGTGGAATTCCTGCATAAAGGCATTGCTCGTCGTACATTTAAACTGTCTTTACGCTTAGATGAACATATAGAAGTGCAACAAGCCCTATATGAAAATGGTTTATTGACAGTGGACTTACAGCGTATTATTCCTGAAGAAAAACTACCACGCCAAATTCCAATTGGCAAAAAGGCATTGATAGAAAGTCCTGTCCAAGAAAATATCGCTGAGTAAACCCTCATAAAAAAAAGACCCTTCGGGGTCTTTTTTATATTAAGAAAATTAGTTAGATTCAAAACATGACAAACAAGAATAAAAAATCATGCCATCTCAAGAATATAGTGTCTTGATTCCAATTTATATGTTTCGTTTTTTATCTATTCTCAACTTAATCTTACCCATAGGTGCTTTAGTAATTCTTTGGTGGTCTGGGTCACAGACCGGTCATACCCTATTTTTCAATTTTAGCTTATCTTGCAAAAAATAATCCTACTTTGTATTACTATCTATTTCTATGAAATGTACTTTGTTCTGATTGCTTTTATGACATGGAATATACGACCTAATATAACCAAGATAAAGATCTATTGGAGGGTACTGAAAATCCCCATCTCACTGCCGGTGTTATGTAAATAGATCTCACATAGTTAGCTCAATAAAAAGCTTTGCTCACTTCATACCTACATTAAAACTAAATTAAAGCATTTCAAAACGTCTGAATCGAAACAACGATTGAATATCAATTAAAATATAATCAAATTTGTCTTTCTTAAAGAAACTTACTTAATACCCTCAGACATAAGTTCGCATTCATGAATTTTGCTCTATTTTCCAATCAATACGCAGCAAAAATTATTGGTGCCCTTGAACATCATTGAGATTAAAAAAGCAAAATATAGGCAAAAAAAAGCACTGCAAATGCAGTGCTTTTTTAATGGATACTTACTTTTTCTTTTTAGGACCAAGCAGCATACCCATTTGACGGCCTTCCATTTTTGGTGTTTGTTCAACAACACCATAGTCAACCACGTCAGCTTCAATTTTTTGCAATTGAGCCAAACCTAACTGTTGGTGTGCCATTTCACGACCACGGAAACGAAGCGTGATTTTTACCTTATTGCCTTCTTCAAGGAACTTGATAATGGCACGTAGTTTAACGTTGTAGTCACCAACATCAGTACCAGGGCGTAGCTTGATTTCTTTCACCTGTACTTGATGTTGTTTTTTCTTCGCTTCTTTTTGCTTTTGTTTTAGATCAAACAAATGCTTGTTAAAATCCATGATTTTGCAGACTGGTGGCTCAGCATTAGCAACAATCTCAACAAGGTCAAGATCTACTGCTTCTGCAGCACGCAAAGCGTCAGCAATAGATACAATCCCTTTTTGCTCGCCATTTTCGTCTACTAGACGGACTTCTTTTGCACGAATTTCATCATTCAAGGCAGGACGGTTTGATTTTCCGCCCTGTTGATTACGGTCAGGCTGTTTAATCGCTTTTACTCCACAATGTACCGGCCGCGTTCGGCTACGGCTGCTTTTACTAGGTCAACGAATGCATCAATTGACATAGTACCCAAATTTTTTCCAGAGCGAGTACGGACGTTTACAGTACCTTCCTCAACTTCACGGTCCCCAAGAACCAATAAGTAAGGAATACGCTCTAAAGTACGTTCACGAATCTTAAAGCCGATTTTCTCATTTCTCAAGTCTGAAATCGCGCGGATACCGCTTTCTTTAAGTTTAGCGACGACTGACTCACATGCTTCAGCTTGTGAATCGGTAATGTTCATCACACATGCTTGAATTGGAGACAACCAAGGTGGCATGAAACCAGCATAGTGTTCAATAAGTATACCAATAAAACGCTCAAAACTGCCAAGAATTGCACGGTGCAACATTACAGGCTGATCACGGTCGTTATCTTCAGTTACATAAGACGCATCAAGGCGCTCTGGTAAGTTGAAGTCACATTGGATTGTACCGCATTGCCATACACGACCTAAGCAGTCTTTCAATGAAAATTCAATTTTTGGACCGTAGAATGCACCTTCACCCGGTTGAAGCTCCCATTCAAGACCCGCAGCATCTAAAGCATCCGCCAAAGATTTTTCTGCCATGTCCCAAAGTTTATCATCGCCCACACGTTTTTCTGGACGTGTCGACAATTTCATTTGCACTTCCTCAAAGCCAAAGTCTTTATACACATCTAAAGTCAGTTTAATAAAGTCTGCAACTTCAGTTCCGATTTGTTCTTTGGTACAGAAAATGTGCGCATCATCTTGAGTAAAACCACGTACACGCATAATACCATGCAATGAACCTGATGGCTCGTTACGGTGACATGAACCAAATTCTGCAAGACGTACAGGAAGATCACGGTAAGATTTTAAACCTTGGTTGAAAACTTGCACATGACATGGGCAGTTCATTGGCTTCACCGCATAGTTACGGTTTTCTGAATGCGTCGTAAACATGTTGTCTGCATAGTTGGCAGCATGTCCAGATTTTTCCCAAAGCGTAAAATCCACTACTTGTGGAGTGCGGATTTCTTCATAACCATTGTCTTGCTGCACTTTACGCATGTACTGTTCAAGCACTTGGTAAATCGTCCAGCCATTTGGATGCCAGAACACCATACCTGGCGCTTCTTCTTGCATATGGAACAAGTCTAAAGCTTTACCGATTTTACGGTGATCGCGCTTTTCAGCTTCTTCAATACGTTTGATATACGCAGCCAGCTGTTTCTTGTCTGACCAAGCTGTACCGTAGATACGTTGTAACTGTTCGTTTTTCGCATCACCGCGCCAGTAAGCACCCGAGATTTTAGTCAACTTGAACGATTTTAAGAATTTGGTATTTGGAACGTGCGGACCACGGCACATATCCAAATAGTCTTGATGGTAGTACAAGCCCATTTCAGTTTCGTCAGGCATGTCTTCAATCAGACGTAGTTTGTATTCTTCGCCACGTGCAGTGAACTCTTTAATCACTTCATCACGTGGCGTCATTTTTTTGATGACGTCATAATCTTGGTCGATGAGCTTTTTCATACGCTCTTCGATCGCTGCCATGTCATCTAAAGTGAATGGACGTGGCATCCAGATGTCATAGTAGAAACCTTCTTCAATGACCGGACCAATTACCATTTTTGCTTCTGGGAACAATTGCTTAACTGCATGACCCACTAAGTGTGCGCAAGAGTGACGAATGATGTGAATACCATCTTCATCTTTCGGCGTGATAATTTGCAGGCTGGCATCTGCTGTAATTAAATCAGACGCATCAACTAAACGATCGTTTACACGACCCGCAACTGTATTTTTTGCAAGACCAGGACCGATGCTTTGAGCAACTTCCATCACAGATACGGCATGATCAAATTGTTTTTGATCGCCATTTGGCAAAGTGATAATTGGCATAAAAAATCCTTAAGGAGTGATGCCCCGTACAATAGAGCATGTCACCGCGAGATTATGATCGAGGGAAACCCTCAAAAGATAAAAACGGTGGATAAATAAAATTCGACCTAAATTTTACACGCCCTGCCAACTTTAATAAACCTCTAATCCCATGGAAGTTGATTTTTCTACCGCCTTTTACAAGACTCCTGATAATTCAAGCAGATTTCAGCCGAAATGCGTTTTATGCTGTCAACATAATAATCACGTTCTAATTCATAAAATTATTCCGAATTTCGAACACCAATACCCACTGAAATCTTTATGTAGGCAGGTATCATGCAAGCACACTCACTTATATCTTGGTCTAGTTTAAAACCGCTCCAACCCGCTTATGCCCTCGCAGCCAATGTCGATCTTGTGGTCTTAAGGCTCGAAGATGATGATGCAGAACAAGTCGTAGTCATGTATGGTCGCTGTCAGCATCGCGGCGCACTCATGGCCGATGCCCATATTCAAGGAGATAAAATCGTCTGTGGGCTGCATGGTTCTCACTATATTTATAAAACTGGCATCAATCCACGTTATCTGAATAAAAATCTGCAAAAATTTAAAGCGTGGGTGGAAGGCGATCAGGTGTATGTCGATCTTGAAGAAATTCAAGCGTGGGAGAAAAGAAATCCTCAACAATATAAGCGTAATCAATACCAAGGCCTATATGCTGATTCCGCGCCCGCGCCAGAAGAACCACATAATAAATTGATCTTAGAACTCGCACGAAATGGCTTAAGTAAATTTGGACATCATGGTCCGACAGCGGCGATGGGCGTGCCTTTCAATCAACTCCCGAAATGGGAGGACATTCAACTGATCACCGCACAACTGTGGAAAATTCCATTATTAGATGATGCACCCGTAGCAACCGAAGTAGTGATTGGCCCAAATGCTAAAAAACCCTTAAAACTCAAAATCCCCCTGTTTGTGTCAGATATGAGTTTTGGTGCGTTATCTCAAGAAGCCAAAGTTGCCCTTGCAATAGGTGCTGAACTTGCAGGTACAGGCATTTGTTCAGGTGAAGGTGGAATGCTTGCTGAGGAACAAGCGGCCAATTCACGTTATTTTTATGAACTTGCATCGGGTCGTTTTGGCTATGACATCGAAAAAGTTAAAAAGTGCCAGGCCTTTCATTTTAAAGGCGGTCAAGCGGCAAAAACAGGTACGGGAGGACATCTGCCAGGCCATAAAGTGGTTGGAAAAATTGCTGAAGTGCGCAAATTACCAGAAGGCACCGCAGCCATTTCTCCTGCAACTTTCCCCGACTGGACTCATCTTTCACAATATCGTGAATTTGCAGAATATGTCCGAGCAGAAACCGGCGGCATCCCGATCGGCTATAAACTCTCCGCACAGCATATTGAACGTGATATTGACGCAGCACTCAGCATCGGTGTGGACTATATTATTTTAGATGGTCGTGGCGGTGGAACAGGTGCAGCCCCAACCTTATTCCGTGACAATATCTCTGTACCGACCATTCCTGCACTTGCACGAGCACGTCGTCATTTAGACCGTTTAGGACGGTCAGATATTAGTTTAGTGATCACAGGTGGACTTCGTGTACCCGCTGACTTTATTAAGGCACTCGCTTTAGGTGCAGATGCCATCGCGATTTCAAACTCTGCCATGCAAGCCATTGGCTGTTTAGCTATGCGTGCCTGTCAAAGCAATGATTGTTCTGTTGGCATCGCCACGCAACAAGATCATTTACGTCGTCGTTTAGAGATAGACAAATCGGCACAGCAACTGGCGAATTTTCTAAATGCATCCGTTGAACTGATGCAAGTCATGGCTCGTGCCTGCGGACATCATCATCTGAATCAATTCTGCAAAGATGACCTGACCACATGGAAAAAAGAAATGTCGAACCTCACGGGTATTAACTATGGCGGTTTTGAGTAAGCTTCAAATCGTGAGTTTTTTTCAAAACCATTGAGCCTAAATAAAAGAGTCCAAACGGGCTCTTTTTTATTCTCTGAAGGTCTCAAAGGCCATGAATTGATCGGCTTGGTACAACCAAAGCTGTGCAAATTGAGGGATGATCATTTCACTTTGTGCAGGACGTAAAAAAATATAATCATCTACGTCTATGCTGCTTGTCTGTGGAATTTGCACAAGTTCCTGATTACTACTGCGACCATATAACGCATGGGGCTGACTGCCTTGAGGATAAACATAGTCCCCTCGCCAATAGCCTCCATAAATAAATACAGCCTGATATTTTGCCCAACGACTGAGCCATTCTAACTGTGGTAATTCAGTCCGCGGCAACACTTTTAACACAGGTGTGGCGATCCACAAGGCACTTTGGAAAGCTTGTAAATTTTTCAGTTCAAAATCTGCAGGTTTTAATAACATCGAGCCAAACGAGACTTCGTTACAGACACTCTGCTGACAATGAAAACTAAAACTAGGACTACCACCACCATTCCAACAGGTGTGTTCATCACATAAGGTTGGGTAGCGCTGTTGTACATAAGCTTTGAATTGTTGATAACTTTGCTGGGACTGTTGATAAGTCTGTTCAGCAGATTGGATCAGCCGTGGAATCTTCGCCACATGTGCATCATAGCCCATTAATCCTGAAAATTTTAAATGTTGGGGATGTTGAACGATTAGATCCAAAACAGCCTTTAGCTCATGGATCGTTTTCAGGCCACCACGGTGTAGCCCCACATCGATTTCGATATTGATGCGTAGACACAGTTGATGCTGCTCAGCAAATTTGAGGTATTGGGCTAAACGCTGTTCACTATCAATCAGCCATTGCACTTGCGATTGCGTTGCCTGCAAAAACGCCTTGTCTGCATGGTTCAAAGCCTGAATCGGCATCGGTTTTCCAAACAACACATCGGCTTGCGGTATCGATTCGAAAAGTGTTTTTAGATGTGCAAAATGAAATAGCATGAAACGCTGTGTCTTGAGCTGTGTAGCACAGTGTTGAAGCAGAGCCATGCACGCCAAGGATTTCACCACCAAGCGCGGATGCAGACGCTCTGGCATTTGCTGCTGAGTGATCACCAAGTTGTGATTTAATGCATCAACATCCACGATTAACTGGGGCATCCCCGTACCATTTTGTTTTAACAGCGAATTCAACTTTTGAAAATATGCATCCATGCCATCCCCTTGTTCATATCGTTCAATTGGTCTTCAACGTTTAACGTTCCACGATGCTTATTCAATCAGTATTTGCTGTAGCTCTGGACTGAGCCACTTTTGCTTCGGATCTAATTCTTGTCGAATATTTAAAAAATCCTGCCACTTGGGGTACACATTTTGAAGCTGCCGCGCATTTAGGCTATGCAATTTCCCCCAATGCGGACGCCCGCCATATTTTAAAAAAATCGGCTCCACGAGCTTAAAGATGACTTGATAATCTTGCTTATAGAACTGATGCACCGAAATTGAGGCCGAATCTTGCTGATAAAACGGACTGAGCCAAATATCATCCCCACGTACAAGTCGATATTCTAGCGGAAAAAACATCGGAACCTTATGTCGTCGAAGGGTATGCAAAATTTCTTCTAAACAATTCATCCCGTGTTGCAGCGGAATCTGGTATTCCATCTCATTAAATTTGGTATTTCGAGCAGAAGGAAAAATTCGACTTGACCAGTCTACGTTCATCGAAGGTTTGACAAAAACACCCAATAATTTTTGTAGCCATGGATTCAGTGGTGGAAAAATTCGCGTCAATTCTGCACAAAATTTGAGTAATACGTCATCATCTAACCACTGTTCTTTCCGCGGTTGAAGGTCATCTTCTGTCACATCTAAGGTTTTTAAAATAACCTGATCGGCATGACTAAATGCCCAGAACTCAATATGTCGATGTTCATATTGCCATTGCTGCATATTTTGCATGACGTCTTTCAGCGGACATAATCGCGTTTGTTCTTTGAGTTTATACATCGGCCGATTTTGCAGCTGTACATGCGTCAGCACGCCTAAACTCCCGAGTGAAACACGCCCTGCTTGGAAAATTTCGTTGTTCTGTTCAGCACTGCATTGTATTAATTCATCCTGCGCGGTTAATAACTCAAAACCCGTAACCAATGCCGATAAACATGGTAATTCGAGTCCGGTACCATGTGTTCCTGTTGCGATAGCCCCAGCCAAACTTTGACGATCAATATCACCTTGATTAATCAGTGCCTGATCAAAAGACGCGAGCTTCTCCCCCAAATCAAATAATCGTGTGCCAGCTTGGACGGTACTTTGGCAGCGTTCAGCATCGATATCTAGAATGCCTTTGAGATGATCTAAACTTACTAAGGTATCTGTGGTTTTTACCAAAGGGCTAAATGAGTGCCCTGCGCCAACCAAGCGAATCTTAGGATGGGATTGCACCACATCCATTAATTGCTCAAGATTTTGCGGTTGTATAAATGACTTCGGGATCGACTTCTGAGCACCTGACCAATTTTCCCATGCAATGTCGTGTTGAATTGTCATATTCATCCTTGTCGCCATACTTTTTATTGTATTTAGCCGTATTGTTTTATTTTTGATTTCCGCTTTTGCAATGTTAATGCAAAAGCCATCTTGATTTTTTACTTAGATTATACGAAGTTTCGCATCTTCTCAAATTTAAGTTTATTGTTAAAAAACAGCAAATAAGCCACGATCAATTAAAGAAAATATCATTCGTTTATATCCCCACAAAGACTATTCAAGGCGCTCTACATTATTCGTTAAGCATCATTCAAACCGAATCAACAAAGAGGATCACACACGGAAATATCTGCCAAATTAGTATAAAAAACCAACAAACCCTGTATGTTTTTCAACTAAATTATTTATGCTAAAAAATCAATTTTGAGAACCACAGGGTTCATTTTCGTCACCTTATTGTTTTTTATTATGTTAAATTTCAATCGCTTAAAAATTTAGTGTAAATACTCGACTAAAGCATAAATGCAGAGAAGCTACGGACTGAATTATTGTTAAGTCAGATTTAAAACAAATAGACATGGACTTGGAGTACCACGATGGTTAGCGCATACGATGAATTGCCACGGACCCCGGCAAATTTTGTGGCACTTTCGCCTCTACGTTATTTAGAGCGTGCAGCTTATATTTATCCTGATCAGGATGCCATTATCCATGGCAATCGTCATATTTCATGGCGCCAAACATATAACCGCTGTCGTCAATTTGCACATCAGTTGCAACAATTAGGCATTGGCAAAAACGACACCGTGTCTGTGTTATTACCGAACGTTCCGGCTATGGTTGAAGCACACTTTGCCGTACCGATGGCGGGTGCTGTACTAAATACGCTAAATACACGCCTTGATGCGAAAACCATTGCCTTCATGCTGGAACATGCAGAAACCAAAGTCCTGTTGGTTGACCCTGAATTTGCTCAAGTTGCCACCGAAGCTTTGGCTTTGATCGATCAAGACATTTATGTCATTGATGTTGCAGATGCTGAATTTGAAGGCACAGCACAACCGATTGGACAAATCGAATTTGAAGACTGGTTGGCGCAAGGCGATGCCAACTTTGAATGGCACTTACCTCAAGATGAATGGGATGCGATTAGTTTAAGCTATACCTCGGGTACCACAGGGAATCCAAAAGGCGTGGTGTATCATCACCGCGGCGCATATATCAATGCAGCGAGTAACATCATTGCTTGCGGCATGACGCCACGTGCAACGTATCTGTGGACGCTTCCTCTATTCCACTGTAATGGCTGGTGCTTTGCTTGGACAATGGCAGCCAATGGTGGAACCAATATTTGTCTACGTAAAATCGACCCTGAACTGATTTTCAAACTGATCGCAGAACACAAAGTAGATTATTTCTGCGGTGCGCCAATCGTACTTTCAATGATGATCAATACGCCTGAAGAGAAAAAAGCACAATTTGACCATCGCGTTGAAGTGATGGTTGCTGGTGCAGCGCCACCTGCAGCGATTATTGAAGGGATGCGTAATATTGGCATCAATGTCACACATGTTTATGGTTTGACTGAAACCTATGGTCCATCAGCACTTTGCGCATCGCAAGCAGGCTGGTCTGATCTTTCCATTCAAGAACAAGCACAGTTGCATTCTCGCCAAGGTGTGCCATACCCGCTTCAAGATGGCATGAAAGTCATTGATCCTGAAACCATGTTACCTGTTCCACATGATGGCCAGACCATGGGTGAAATCATGTTCCGTGGCAACATCGTAATGAAAGGTTATTTGAAAAACCCAGAAGCAACGGCTGAAGCCTTTGCCGGTGGCTGGTTCCATACCGGCGACTTAGCAGTCTGCCAACCTGACGGTTATGCCAAAATTACTGACCGCTCTAAAGATGTGATCATTTCAGGGGGTGAAAACATTTCATCGCTCGAAGTAGAAGAAATTCTATATCAACACCCTGCTGTACTGACAGCTGCAGTAGTTGCAAAACCTGACCCTCGTTGGCAAGAAGTGCCTTGTGCCTTTATTGAATTAAAAGCAGGTAAAGAAGCAACGCCTGAAGAACTAATCGAATTCTGTAAGCAGCACCTTGCACGTTTCAAAGTACCTAAAGATGTAGTGATTACCGAAATTCCAAAAACCTCGACAGGTAAACTTCAGAAGTTCGTTCTCCGTGAATGGGCTAAAGAGCGCGCTGTTGGTGAATTTGGTTAATGTTAAAACTCAAAAGCCAAGCATGATTTTTTCAATCATTTAAGCAAAAAAAGCGACCTAATCAGGTCGCTTTTTTGATGTGAAGTCTATAACTTCACGTTTTGCTTCAATGATCAGATCATGTTGAATTCTCTGATCATTGAGCTATCTAAGTACTTGGCTATCTAATCATGCATTAGTTATCAGATAATAAAGCCACTTGTTGAATGTAGTTAAACAATTTCAACTTTGACGCAGTCAGTTCTTCTTCGCTTACATTTTTTGCTATATCACGTTGAATACGCAAAATATGCTGACGAATAGGATGATGTTCAGCAGCATTATGTGCTTTCATGAACTCTTTAATGACGGGATCACCTTGGGCAATCATACGTTCAGTCCAGCGTTGAAGCTGTGCTGTTTTTTTCGCACCTTGCTGCGGGGTTAAGTAAGATAAAATCATGGTTTCATCTTCATTACGCAGTAATTTACCTACACGTTGAAACTGACGGCGTCGTGCTTCATGTGAAGTAATTGTTTGTGCATCTAGTAGTGCTTCGATCAGACGCTCTTCAACAGGAAGATTTTTAATCTGTTTAGGATTCAGTTTTGCAAGTTCCTCGCCCAAAGCAGCCATACGTTGTACAGCTTTCTTTTGCTCAGTTTTACTTGCACGTCCTTCTAAGGATTCAAAGTCTTCTTCGGTATAGCGGTTCGGTCGACGTGCCACGTTTAATCTGCCTCGTAAAATTTTGCCGCAAACAGTGCTTGAATTTCAGATAAAGCTTTTTCTTCATCTGCACCTTCAATCACTAAGCGTAAAGTTGTGCCCTTGCCTGCGCCAAGCATCAGCAAAGACATAATATTTTTGGCATCTACTAATTTTCCACCCTTACCAATTTGAATCGACGAGCGAAATTTGGTCGTGACTTCGATTAGCTTGCCAGATGCACGCGCATGTAAACCCAGTTTATTAATTACGTCAACAGTTGTGTCGATCATGACCAGTGCTTCATTTCTCTATGTAGAACCTGAATAGACCATTTTGCCTCAAGTGCTTTTTTTAGTCTATCTACGATATATACCGAACGGTGTTGCCCACCTGTACAACCGATCGACACCGTCATGTAATGACGATGCCCTTCGGCAAATGCCGGCAGCCATTTATCCAAGAAATGATAAATATCTTGGAACATTTCATTGGTTTGTTCACTTTGCTGTAAAAATTGACGAACTGGCTCATCTAATCCTGAATACTTACGTAATTCCATATCCCAGTGCGGATTGGGCAAATGACGGACGTCAAAAACATAATCTGCATCGAGTGGAATACCATGCTTATAGCCAAAAGACTGTAAGATCAAAATTAAATTATCTGCCTGTCCAAGTTTAGACAGCAAGGTATGTTTTAAATCATGTACGCTCTTATCTGTAGTATCAATATGTACTGTCGAGCGTAATTGAATCGGCAACAGTAAAGATTTTTCTTCCTGTATGCACTCATTTAAACTTTTGAAACGACTTGCCAACGGATGGGGACGTCGAGATGAACTGAATCGCGCAATCAATTCCTGATCACGCGTGGTCAAATAAATAATATCGACTGAGCCATGGCGTTGTAGCTGTTGAAAAACCAAATCGAACTCTTGTAAATCTGCACGTGTACTGCGGACATCCACACCCAGTGCCAATTGTTCAAGATTATTTTCTGAATCAAGTTTTTCAACAATTTCGGGGAGTAAGGCCAATGGCAAATTATCGATACAGTAATAGCCCAAATCCTCAAGTATCTGTAATGCAGATGACTTTCCAGATCCAGATTGTCCTGTAACAATTAAAATGCGCTTCATCGCTTGCTACCCCATAGCCGTTTTAAACTGCAGTATATTTAACCTGCATATTATCAATAAGACGTGTTGCGCCTAATTTAGCCGCAATAAACAACACCACGTCTTGATCAAATTCTTCAATTTTCTGTAATTCAGGTGTACGTGCTTCAACATAGTCCACAACAAAACCCGCCGCTGTCAATGTTGCTTTAATATTCGCTAACACATCTGCAAGCTGAGTTCCAGCATGTAATTCTGCCTCAGCCGTTTTCAAGCTTTGGTAAATCGTTGGTGCAATCGCACGATTTTCCGCACTTAAATAACCATTGCGTGAACTCAATGCCAAACCATCTTCAGCACGAGTAATCGGCACACCAATCACTTCTAGTGGAATATTTAAGTCACGTACAAACTGACGAATCACTGCAAGTTGCTGGTAATCTTTTTGCCCAAAGAATGCAAAATTCGGTTGAACAATATTAAAGAGTTTTGTCACAACAACAGCAACACCGTCAAAATGACCCGGACGCTGTTCGCCACACAAATCATTGGTAATGCCGCCCACGCTAATATTGGTTAAGCGCGGTTTGTTGCCATACATTTGTTCAACAGTCGGTGCAAACACGATGTCACAACCCACTTCAGCCAATAAGTGCTGATCTTGTTCCAAAGTACGTGGATAGTTGTCAAAGTCTTCATTTGGACCAAACTGAATTGGGTTAACGAAAATACTCACCACCACGACATCACACAGTTTACGTGCTTCACGAACTAAATTAAGGTGACCTTCATGCAAGTTCCCCATCGTTGGTACAAAACCAATGATTTTGCGCGCAGCACGTGCTGGATTTAGCGATGCACTTAAACCTTGAATCGTTGTTTCAGTTTTCATGTCTTACAGCTCAATTTGGAATGTATGTTCTTTGGCAGGGAAGCTACCATCTAGTACGGCAGTATGATACGCCTTAAACGCATCCACAATTGCTGTTTCCCCTGCTTGCTCTTTCATAAAGTTGCGAACAAATTTCGCCACGTGACTAAACGTCAGTCCCAACATATCTTGTTGAACCAAGACTTGAGCATCCGTATCTGCACCGGCACCGATCCCAATCACAGGTGTATTTGGGAATAATTCACTAATTTCTTTACCCACTTGGGCAGGAACACATTCCAAAAGTAAAAGTGCTGCACCTGCATCAACCACAGCTTTACAATCTGCAATGAGTTGATCCGCGGTTTCGCGTGTACGTGCTTGCACTTTATAACCGCCAAACACATGAACCGATTGCGGAGTTAACCCTAAATGCACACACACTGGAATACCATTACGGGTCAATACTTCAACTGTTTCTGACAACCATGCACCACCTTCCAATTTGACCATCTGTGCGCCTGCTTGCATCACGGTCTTTGAGTTCACCAAAGCGTCATTCAAAGTGGCATAGGTCATAAATGGCAAATCAGTCAAAATAAACGCATGTTTATTGCCACGACGCACTGCAGCAGTGTGATATACCATATCTTCAACAGTGACAGGCAAAGTTGAGTCATTCCCTTGAATGGTCATCCCCAATGAATCACCAATCAGAATACTATCGACTTCAGCAACTTCCATTGCTTTTGCCATGCTCGCATCATAGCAAGTCAGGCAGGAGAATTTGCGGCCTTCCGCTTTAAATTTTTTCAAGTCACTTAGACTAATCATTTCAATATTCCTCAGATGACGGCTTTCTCAAGTGGTCATACAAAAATTAAAGATGGGCCCAGTTTCCTGCATCCAATACAGTTAAATTTGGATTATTCAAAATAGGTAAATCTTTTAATGGTTGTCCTTTAATATGTAGATTCTCATCTAAATCCAACAAAGGCTTCAACACAAAATCACGTTCTAAAACACCAACATGAGGCACCGTCAAACGTTCATTTTGAATGTGCTGTTCACCATAAATCAGTAAATCTAAATCCAGTGTACGCTCCCCCCAATGACGTAGGCGTACACGCCCCGACTCTTGTTCAAAGCGTTGCAATTCATCCAACAAGGCCAAAGGTGCTAGATCAGTTTCTAATGCAACCGCTGCATTTAAATAATTCGGCTGATCTTGTGGCCCCATTGGCGGGCTTTGATACAGTTTTGAGACTTTCACTTTTCCGAGTGTTGCAAGTTTATGCACCGCTTCACTAAGGATCTGTAGAGAATCACCTAAATTACTGCCTAAACCAATATATGTCAGCGTCATTGTGTTGGCCCAAAAATAACCTGAGTCAAATCTCGTTTCACACGTTTACGTTTTAAAATCGGATGATCTGCACCGATTTCACCACTGGCTGACGCTGCAACGATTGACACTGTCTCTAGACTATTGGCATGTGATTTAAGCTTACGTTGACGGCGACTTCTGCTTTCTGGTTCATTCACCAGCGGTTCAATTTCAACTTGCTGATGAGTAGAAGTTTTGGCTTCCACATCTTCATGCGCCGCTTTACGACGACTCTTGGCACGCTGACGATTGTATTGGCTAATTGCTCGTTCTTTTTCGTCAGTGCTCATCTGCTGATAAGCATCCCACCACTGGCCCATACCTTGCGTGCTTGTATCGCCCGATTTTTCACGCAGAAGCAAGAAGTCAAAGCCTGCACGGAAACGCGCATGACCTGATAGTGCTTCAATTTGCTGTGGTTTTGGATTCAGCAAACGGGTTTGCATTTCCCAAACTTCACGAATAAATGTTTCGGCAAAGCGTGGAATAATGGTTCGTGTAGCCTGACGTTTCAATACATCTAAACCAGCTTGAGCACGTGCTTCAGCAGGAACTACACCTTTGTTTAGATAGAACGTACAACGTTCTTGGAACGGAATCCACAATAACACGGCATAGAAAAATGCAGGGTTAATGGTTTTCCCAATCGAAATACGTTGATCGGTATTTTTTGCAGCCAACTCAATAAATGGCGTTACAACCGGTTTGATATCTGCAAATAATTGATACCAAATACCAAAATCGATCAGCATCGGTAAGACGCGATTGAGATGCCCCATGGTAAAAAGCTTTTGTGACTCATCGTATAAACGATGTGGAGACACATCACGCAGCAATTGAGTAAGTTCTGGAGTAAAGACATCCAGAATTTTTTGATCAATATTAAAGTTTAATTTGGCTGCAAAACGTAAAGTCCGAAGCATCCGCACAGGATCTTCTTCAAAACGGAGTTGTGGATCACCCAATAAACGCAACGTTTTATGTTTTATGTCATCTACTGCATGACAAAAATCTAACACTTCGCCTTTGCGTGGTTGGTAATACATCGCATTGATCGAGAAGTCACGGCGTGCAAAGTCTTGCTCAATCGTACCCCAATTATTATCACGTAAAATCATGCCCGCAGCAGAAGTCACGGCTTTTTTAGGCGGCGCACGGAAGGTCGCAACTTCGATCAGTTCACGTCCTGAGTAGACATGCGCCAGCTCAAAACGACGACCAATAATTCGGCAACGTCGCCCGAAGACCTCTTTCACCTGAGCTGGTGTCGCATTAGTTACGGCATCAAAATCTTTAGGTGCATGACCCAACATTAGGTCGCGGACACTGCCACCCACGATATAAGCTTCATAGCCTGCCTTAGTTAAGGCATCAATCACATCTAAAATGGAAGAAGGTAATTGTGTGGTTGATAAACCACATTTGGACGCGCGCAAAGTTTGCAAAAGACGCTGTCTCCTACGTCTGAACGTAAAATTCTTAAGATGTCGCTAATGATATCTCTAACACAATCAAAGGGCAATTTGATTATCTCGATGCTCAAGCTGAGCTTAACCTAATTCTTTTTTTTACACTTCACTTAAAGTGCCAATTTTGCTTTATTTTTAGCAAACAGCGCAGGACCGATTCCCTTAACCTGTTGAATATCATCAATGCTTTTAAATAAGCCATTACTTTTGCGATATTGCACAATGGCTTCTGCTTTTTTCTGACCAATTCCATGCAATGTCTGCAGTTCATCGACTGAGGCTGTATTTAAACGTACCTGATCTGTTCGACTATTTTGTTGGGTGCTGGGTCGTGACAAATAATAGTTGGCATTGCTGGATGCAGTTGTCACATTAGACTTAGGAGCCTCAGATTGCTTTTTTAATTGTTGATCTTTGGCTTGCTGTAAAGCTTTCCATTCCGCGTAACCCGAAGGGTTTCGAGCATAAGTCAAATCTGCCATTAAACCCAAAACCAAGACAAGTAATTGTGTAGAGTATTTATTCTTTAGGATGTGGTACATATTCAGCCTGTTGTTTTAATTGTTGTTTTGCCTGTTCCCACAACTGATCCATCTCAGTTAAGGACAAGTCTTCTACATGTTTTTGTAGTAATGTGGCCTGTGCTTCAATATAAGCAAAGCGGCTTCTAAATTTATGAATGGTACTTAAAAGTGCCATCTCACTTGAGATGCCAATCTTACGTCCAACATTCACCAGAGAAAATAAGCAATCACCAAATTCATCAAATATTTCGTCGGATTTTTTGCCTGCCAAGGCCTCTTTTAACTCCCCTAGCTCTTCCTCAAGTTTGCCATAAGCCCCTTCAATATCTGGAAAATCAAAGCCAATTTTCGCCACATTTTTTTGGATTTCATCTGCTTGGCTTAATGCAGGTGCATGTTTAACTTCATCTAATCTTGATGCTGATTTCCCTGCTTTTTCTTGTTGTTTAATCTGTTTCCATAGTATTGCCACATCATCCGCATTGAGTGCTGAGAATTGCTCTGCCTGAAATACATGGGGATGACGGCGAATTAATTTATCTGTAATCGCTTGCACCACATCTTGAAAATCAAATGCGCCTTGTTCGCTATACATCTGCGACTGAAATACCACTTGCAGCAACAAATCCCCCAGTTCATCTCGTACATCATCACTCTGACCTGAACGAACTGCCGCTTCAACTTCATAGGCTTCTTCGATGGCATAACGAGTCAAACTTTCTGGGGTTTGCTTTTGATCCCATGGACATTTTTCACGTAATTCTTTCATCACTGCTAATAATTGTTCCATGTGAACTCCAGCTATTTACTCATCAGTACATTGTTTCGATTACAGAATTTGATATGCTCAAAATTCACTCAAGGAATGAGCAACTCAATTCAGGGAAGCATAACATGCAAAGTATTTTTATTAGCGGTGCAGGACAAGGGATTGGCGCAGCAATTGCACGACTGTTCATACAACAAGGATATAAAGTTGGGCTCTACGACATTAACCAATCTCAAGTTACCTCCTTAGCTGCCGAACTCGGTAGCCATGCCAAAGCTGGGCTTTTAGATGTGACACAACCAGAGCAATGGCAAAGCGCTTTAGCTGAATTTGTTGCTTGGGCAGGTCAGTTGAATATCTTAGTCAATAATGCCGGAATTCTGTATTCAGGCAGCTTTGAACATACGGAATTGTCTGCACACCACCGAACGATTGATATCAATGTCAAAGGGGTGGTAAACGGTTGCTATGCGGCATTCCCCTATTTACAACAAAGCAATTTTGCTCGTGTGATTAACCTCTCTTCGGCTTCAGCTATTTATGGACAAGCAGATTTAGCCAGCTATGCCACATCTAAATTTGCTGTACGTGGGCTCACTGAAAGCTTGGATATTGAATGGCAAAAATACAATATTCGCGTTTTAGATGTAATGCCTTTATTTGTTCAAACCGCGATGGTGCAAGACATGGATGCACAAAGTATTAAGAAAATGGGCATCAATCTTCAACCGAGCGATGTTGCTCAGCAAATTTATGCCTTGGTACAAAAAAAAGGATACCGTCTTAATGGCCACACATACACCTGTGGGAATGAAAGCTAAATTTTTATTTAATTTATCGAAGTTTAGCCCGCAATTTGTCAACCGCTTAAGTAATATTTGGATTGCACAAAAACCCAAATAGTAACGTGTTACTAATCATTTAATTTTGCAATCATATTTGTACGCAAATTACACAAAGTTACACAATTGTCACATTTTAACAGGACAAAATTCTTTTTTTTGAATAATATTCACCCGCCCATTACTTTCGGGCGTTTATTTTCTAACAATAAAAGTGAATTATTTCATGAAAAAATTACTTGTTCTTGCAACTGTTACTTCTATTTCAATTTCTGCTTTTGCTACAACTCAATTCGCATCTTCAGAATTAAAAGCGATGGATTGTGCAACTCTTGCTGTTGAAAAAGCGAATGCTAAGCGCTCTTTAGAAGCTGCTGACAAAAACATTGCAAACATCCAAGCATCTGCTCAAGCGCCAGGCAAATCATTGAGCAAATTTGCTGGTTTAGCGGGTGGCGCTCTTGCTGCTTTCGGTGGTAACTCTGAAAAAGCTGCTCGTGCAGGCAACATTGCAAACAGCTTGGCTGGTGAGCAAGATACTTCTGATGCAGGCAACCTTGAACTTCAACAAGCGAACAAATCAGCTGCTCAAGCAAACATCGACAACATTGGTATCTATCAAGGTTCTAAAAAATGCAAAATCTAATCTAAAGCCAGTTTAGATTGATTTAAAAAAAGCCCTGTTCAGCCAGAACAGGGCTTTTTTCATGGTGATTTATATGTCATACCGATTTATAAGACACTCAACTCAATTTTCGGTAAATGAAAGCCTCGGCAAGATTGTTCACTTTGCCATGCCACCGTCAACATGACATGCGGCAGTTGAATATTCTGATAAGCAAAAGTGCCAATTGCGGGATGGCTACACATCCCACCATTCTGCTCAGGATGACACTGTGTATTCAGTTCATTCAGGTTCACTCGAATCCCTAAACCTGACGCTTTAAGTACCGCCTCTTTGGTGGTCCAAACTTTAAACCAAAAATCAGGATCATGCTCAAAGTTCTCCCAATTGAGCAATTCTTCGGGATGAAAGCTATGTTGAGCCATCGCATCAAAACGAACTTTTCGATTTAAATCTTCAATATCCACACCAATATTGGTGATTTTTTCACTGCTGGCCAAAACATAATGCTGCTGGCTATGACTATGATTAAAATGAAAGTGTGGAAAATCAGGAAGAAAAGGCTTACCAAATGCAGACTTTGAAAAATCTGAATTTTCAACTGATCTATTAAGCCGCTGCGCAAGTAATTGATTGCGATATTGGTAAATGGCTTGTTTACGCACGGCAATTACCTCTTGACGACTCAAGCCATGCGGCTCCACAAAGAAGTCAGTAATTGCACTATATTCAAGCTGAATTTTCGCCATAAGTTATTGATCCAATATCTTTTACACTACGTCCATGACGCTATATTTTATGCGACACTCCGACACAAAATACACCACAATACAGATGAGCGCATCGGTCCTTTGACTCGTCGAGATTTTAAAACTCAGTTTAAAAATATTTCAAACCCCTTAAGAAATACTTAATATTATAAATATATTCAAATACTTAAGTATAATAAATATTTCAAATACATCTTTAATTAGATAAAATACTCTAGATTCTTATAACTTTAATTTAAAACTCGGGGTAAACCAGATGCTAAGAAAAATCACGTTAATCAGTTCACTTTGTGTCCTACCATGTTTCGCTCAAGCAGGCTTATTGGATGCAGCTGTTGCAGTAATGGGTGCCAAAAATGGCGCGATTATGGACCAAGCTGAAGCGCGTATGAATCAAAGCCGTCAAGAAGCTGCCAATGCTGTAGCTCAAGCAGACCGTGGCTATGCCTCAAATTTCAATCAAGCCAACCAAACCAACAATAGTGTTTATAGCACCAGTTATTTAAAAACCTTAGATTGCACTGATCTGAGCGTTGAGCGTAAGACCTTTGAACGTACATTGGAAGCATCTCAACTGGCATTAAGCCAAGCGTCAGCACAGCAAAATAATCAAGTTTCAAAATGGGCTGGTCTTGCTGGCAACGCGCTATCCGCATTTTCAGGTCAATCTGAAACAGCCGCGCGTATGGGACAATTTGCGACAGCTTTTTCTGGCAATAAAAATACACAAAAGGATAGCAGCAGCGCACAGCAAGCCATGGAAATTGCTCAAGCTAACCTGGATAATATTGATATTTACCGCCAAGCTAAAAAGTGTAAAAACTAATTTCTACATCTTTTTAGATAAATAAAGTGAAATAAAAAAGTCTGCATATCTGCAGGCTTTTTTTGTTCATCTAAACTTAGCGTTTGAATTTCTTTTCCGCCTTTTTGAACTTCTGAACATAACGACGTTTACGTGCCGCCGTACGCTCATCGATTTGCGACTTACGACCTTCAAATGGGTTATCAGAGGTTTTAAATTCAATTTTGACTGGCGTACCTTCAAGTTTATAAACTTTACGGAACACGTTTTCTAGGTAACGACGATAGTCATTTGGCGTTTTATCGACCTTGTTACCATGAATCACAATCGTCGGTGGATTTTGTCCGCCAATATGCGCATAACGCATTTTGATACGACGACCTTGAACCATTGGTGGTTGGTGCGCATCAGTTGCATCATTCAAGATCTGAGTGATTTTCGCAGGTGATACTTTCAAATGCGAAGAATCATAAGCACGGTGGATCGATGGATAAAGATCACCAACACCTGTACCGTGAAGTGCAGAAATTAAGTGAATTTTTGCCCATGGAATAAAGTCAAAACGACGTTCAACATCTAATTTACACTGTTTACGGTCATAGTCAGACATGTTGTCCCATTTGTTGATGGCAATCACCATCGCACGGCCTGCTTCAAGCGCATAACCGATCAAATGCAAGTCTTGCTCAACGATCCCTTCACGTGCATCGACAACAATAACCACAACATGCGCATCTTTCATCGCTTGTAAAGTTTTCACAATCGAGAATTTCTCGATCATTTCGTCCACTTTACCTTTACGACGTACACCCGCAGTATCGATTAATGTGTATTTACGACCGTCACGTTCAAATGGAATATAAATTGAGTCACGTGTAGTACCCGGCTGGTCAAATGCAACCACACGGTCTTCACCCAACAAACGGTTCACTAAAGTCGATTTACCCACGTTTGGACGACCAATAATCGCTAAACGTAAGCCTGTGTCTTTATCGTGTTGTTCTTCACTTTCATCTTCAGGCACTTCAGCTAACACTTCTTCAAGCATTTGCTGAACACCACGACCATGGCTGGCAGCCACTTGAAGTGGTTCACCCATACCCAATTTAAAGAATTCAACTAAAGCTGCTTCGGCATGTACACCATCAACTTTGTTGGCAACAAGATAAACTTTTTTACCCAGCGTACGTAAGTCACGTGCAATTTGCTCATCAGATGCCAATAAGCCTGCGCGCGCATCGACCACGAAGACAATAATATCTGCTTCATTGATGGCAGTTTTTGACTGTTCTGCCATGTACGAGTCGATACCGCCTTCAGTTTCGCCAATACCCCCAGTATCAACGACGATGAAGGATTTATTTTGATAAGTCGCGTCACCATACTTACGGTCACGAGTCAGACCGGCAAAGTCAGCAACGAGAGCATCACGGCTCTTGGTTATCTGGTTAAACAACGTTGATTTTCCGACGTTCGGACGACCAATGAGCGCAATTACGGGTTTCATAGATTAACCTTTATTCCAGATCAGCCAGTTTGGTCTGGTCTGAACATCAGAAAGCTTAGGAAGAATGGAAATAGGATAAATGCCTAAAATAAATAAAAACACGGGGCATTGATGATTCAATCCCCCGCGTTAAAAATACGGTTTGGCTTATTTTAACATAAGCCGCAGAAAAATTAACGGTTCTGCCAAATGCTTAATGCACCCTTACGTGTCGACACATATAATTGGTTGTCAATTACACGTAGTGAACGTACTTCACCACTGGTTTTAGAACGACCAACCAACTCGCCTGTCGCTGGGTTGATTAAGTGAAGTACACCATCCAGATCACCAACCACAAGGTCTTGACCTAACATCACTGGGTTACTCAAATTACGATTAAGCAATTGGTCATTTTCCCACAATGTTTGACCAGTGGTAATTTCATAAGCCACAATTTTACCATCAGTTTGTGTCACAAAGACACCATTGCCCGCAACTTCAGGACGCTGAATGCTGCTCGCATCATTGCTCCAGATCACTTGTTGTGAGGCAAGATCAAGCGCTGTCACTTGGCCTTGGTAACTGGTGGTAATTAAAAATTGACCTGCTACAGTCGGTTCACCGTCAATATCAATGAGACGTTGTACATCTGAACGACCGTCTGACACTGCAACACGACGCTGCATTTTCGGAATACCGCTCAATGCATCAATCACATAGATATAGGCATTTGAAGAAGCGATGAGAACATGACGCGCATCGAGTGATACCGGTGCTGCCATACCACGTAAACTAAACTGTACATTTGGCAAGTTATAGGTCCAAGTTTGTTGGCCCGTTGCCACATCGTTTGCGTATACCGTACCATCATTGGTAACTGAAATAACGCGACCTGCTTGAATCAACGACGGTGAAAGTAACGCGCCGGTTAATTGCGCTGTCCACTTTTGTTCACCTGTTGCCTGATCTAATGCAAATAATTGACCTTTTGCATTACCGACAACCACAATACCGTCAGCAGCTTCTACACCTGCAGTCAAACCTTGTTTAGAGATTTTCTTCTGCCATAAACGCTCTTTGCCTTTATAGGCTTGAACTTCACCGTTAGGATTTACGCTAAAAACAACGCCATTATCTGCATCCATACGTAAACGCAGTGGATCTGCTTCTTCAGTTGAAGCCACACTGTTTGAAAATACAGGTGCTAAAGTTTTTGCCTGTTCCAATTTTGGTAAAGGATTTGGTTTTACTTTTTCTACTTTTCCTTTATTTGCACAACCAGCCAAAGCAAGTGTTAAAACTGTCAGCGCACAGGTAATTTTGTATTTTCTATTCATTCAGTTGCTTCCACTTGTGTATCTATAATCGGACGTTCAATTTCAGGATCATCAACTAAAACGCCTACACTTTCGAGTTTAATTTGTAAAATTTGACGTTCTTCTTGTCGCTCAACCAAAGCATCCCATGCACTTTGATAAACTTTCTTTGCATTTTCGATATCATTTTTTGCAACATAGACATCGCCACGGGCTTCATCTGCAGTTGCTTGAAAAGCAGGTTCTTTAACCGCTTCTAAGGTTTTTAATGCTTCATCAAATTTCTTTTGTGCCAATTGTGCATACGCTAAACGTAATTTCACCAATTGAACTAAGCCTGCATCATCAACTTTTGAATTTTCAACTTTTTTCAAAGCTTTTTCAGCATTGGCATAATCCGCTTTATCATACGCCAATTTTGCCATAAGCAACTGCGTTTGGATGGCTTGTGGCGAATCTGGCGCTTCTTTTACAATTTTATCTGCAGTCGCAGAAAGTTGTGTAAACGCATCGCCAGTCGCCGACTGAGCATCATCCATTAACTGCTGTACTTTGGCTGTTTGCATTTGCGATTCAGCCAAAGTTTTCTTCTGCCAGTATTCCCATCCGAAAAAGGCAATCAACGCAATTAAAATGCCGCTAACAATGGCAGAGCCATATTTTTTAGCAAACGATTTTAAATTATCAAGTTGTTCTTCTTCACTCAATGCGCTCATGAAATTACCTTTTTCCTTATGTTATAGGGATTATTTTGAAGAAATTTTTTCGATAATGAAGGCAACAAAATCTGCCACATTCACTTCGTGTTGTTCTGCAATAGCTAGCTCTTTCACCAGCACTTGCCCTGCTGCTTGCTCACGTTCACCATAAATCACAGCAAATAAAGCGCCCGATTGGTCGGCTTTTTTCATTTGTGATTTCATTGAACCTTGTGAACCAACTTTTAAGCGAATGTTGCTACCCGCCGCTTCGAGTTGATCACGAATTTGTTCAGCAAGTACCAACGCTTTACCTTGAGTTGCTGGATCTGAAACCAAGAATAGTTCACAGTCACGCACAGGGGTATTGTCTTCCACTTGTTCAAGTAGAAGAAGCAAACGCTCCATACCCATTGCAAAACCAACAGCGGGCACTGACTGGTCTGCTTTACCTTTAAGCTGACCGACTAAACCGTCATAACGACCACCAGCACATACTGTTCCTTGAGAACCTAAATGCGTAGTTGTCCATTCAAAGACCGTTTTATTGTAGTAGTCGAGCCCACGAACCAATTTCTGATTGATCACAAAACCAATACCAGCATCAGTCAAATACTGCTGTAATTGAGCAAAGTGAGCCAACGTTTCTTCACCCATAAAGTCGTGAAGTTTTGGCGCATTTTCCAAAATGCTTTGTGTTTTTGCATCTTTAGAATCCAAAATACGCAGTGGATTCGTGGTTAGACGACGCTGTGAATCTTCATCTAAGTCATTTTTATGTGACTCTAAGAATTCAACCAATGCCGCACGATAAGCTGCACGTTCATCAGACTCACCTAAAGTATTGAGTTCTAATTGAACTTTATCTGCAACGCCCATGCGTTTCCACAAACGCGCAGTCATTAAAATCAATTCTGCATCTTGATCTGGTGTTGCAACACCAAAGGTTTCTACGCCAAATTGATGGAACTGACGGTAGCGACCTTTTTGTGGTTTTTCATAGCGGAACATTGGGCCGACATACCATACACGCGGTGTAGCACCACGAAGTAAGTTATGTTCAAGCATTGCACGCACACACCCTGCTGTTCCTTCTGGACGCAAAGTCAAAGACTCAGGCGGATTACCTTTGTCTAAGAATGTGTACATTTCTTTTTCAACGATATCCGTTGCATCACCAATAGAACGTTTGAACAGATGAGTCTGCTCCACAATCGGCAAGCGAATTTGCTGATAACCATAAGCATCCATCAGGCTAGATAGATGCTGTTCTAGACGTCTCCATGCAGGACTTTGCGTAGGGAGAATGTCATTAAAACCTTTGATTGCGACGATTGAACTCATGATCTACTCAGAAAAACTTGTGCGAATAATCTCTTTAGCTTTAGCGTCTTCAAGATCGCTAACACGTTGACGAACCATCGCTTCGATTTCGTCAACCAACTGATTTGTGTCAATTAAATGGCTCTTTTCGCCATTACGATACACCAGTGAACGCGGACTTGCACCTACTACACCAATATCGGCTTCTTTGGCTTCACCCGGACCATTCACTTTACAACCAATCACCGATACATCCATTGGGGTACGAATATCTTCTAAACGCTCTTCCAATGTTTGCATGACTTTGATGACATTAAACTCTTGGCGTGAACAACTTGGGCACGCAATAAAGTTAATGCCGTTTGAACGTAAGCCCAATGATTTTAAAATGTCAAAGCCAATTTTAATTTCTTCTTCAGGCTCTGCGGCCAATGAAATACGCATGGTGTCACCAATGCCTTCCATCAACAAACCGCCTAAAGCGATAGCAGACTTAACTGAACCCGTACGGTAGACACCTGCTTCGGTCACACCCAAGTGTAATGGGTTATCAATTTGTTTAGATAACAAACGGTACGCATCCATAGTCAGAAAGACATTCGATGCTTTAACTGACACTTTAAATTCATGGAAATTTAAGCGGTCTAAAATATCAATATGGCGCATTGCAGATTCAAGCAAGGCCTGACCTGTAGGCTCACCATATTTCTTTTGAATATCTTTTTCGAGCGAACCTGCATTCACCCCGATACGCATTGAAATATCGTTATGGCGCGCTGCCGCAACCACTTCGCGGATTTTAGCTTCCGAACCGATATTGCCCGGATTGATGCGCAGGCAGTCCGCGCCCAAGTCCGCAACCGCCAAAGCGATTTTATAATCAAAGTGAATATCGGCAACCAATGGCACTTGCACACGTTTGCGAATTTCACCAAAAGCTTCAGCGGCTTCCATACTTGGTACTGAAACACGCATGATGTCTGCGCCGACATCTACGCAGCGCTGAATCTGTGCCACGGTCGCTTCGACATCACAGGTTTCAGTATTGGTCATACTTTGGATGCTGATCGGCGCATCACCACCGACATACACCGAACCTACTTTAATTTTACGCGTTGGACGGCGCTTAATTGGATTTTCAATCATTGTTCAGTCTGCTCTGTTGTCCCTTAACGTGATAAACGGAAATCTGCTTTGCCGTTTACGGTATATGGTGACAATGAAATATTTTCATTATTTAAGCTTAATGACACTGCTGTTGCATCATCCAAACGAATTTGGAATGGTGTTTCACCGTTTAAGTTGAGCGTCGATGCTTGACGACCTGTCGCCAACACCTTACCCGTCGAATCAACAATATGTACTGAAGTCGGGCTACTAAAGGTCAATGTCAATTGATCGCCACTAACTGTTGCATTCCCGCCATTCATGTCGAGGACTTGAACTTCTGAAGCGACTTCACTGGTCACAGCGTCTTCATTATCGCTGCCCGAGGTCATGCCCTGAATCGCTGCCACGATCGCACCAATGACCACCAACACCGCCAATGCAATCAGACCACGTTTGATCCATTTACGATTACGGTCACGGTTAGAACCGGGTAATTTACCCATAATTTTAATCGGTGAATTGTTTAACGCGTGATTTGGCAACAAACCCGTATCGTTAGCATAAATATCATCAAAACGTTGAATGATATTGGTTGCATCAACTTTTAAATATTTGGCATAAGTGCGGTAGTAACCTTTAATAAAGGTCGCTTCAGGCAATGACTTATAATCATCTTGCTCAAGTGCAGTCAGTGTTTTTAATGGAATATTGAGTTCTGATGCGACAGCTTCAAGTTCCAGTTTTTGCGTAATACGTACTTGACGTAAATACTCACCTGGGCGTTGTACATTTCCTAATGCATTTGGAGCTACGCTCGAACCATTCGATTGCGGTGAATTAGGATTTACTTCCATACGGCCTCAGTACTGTACTGTAATTGCAAATAGCGTTGGTATTCAGGACTTTCTGGGAACAAAGCACGTAACTGGTTAACCAGTACTTGCATACCCAAATTGTCGCCATTGGCACGCGCTGTTCGAATGCCAATCCAGAGTGCACGCGCACCCTGATTTTTTTGCCCTACTGCACGTACAAATTGTTCATACATTTGTGTGGCAGCAGGGAACTGCTGATTCAAATAAAAGATTTCAGACAACTCTAACATTGAAACATAGGAATCACGATTAGCCTGCAAAGCTTGTTTGAATGATTTTTCAGCATTCGCCACATCACCCACTTTCAGGTAAATTCGACCTAAATTTTCCAATGCTTTGAAACGTTGATCATAACCTAAAGTTGAACCTGCGATGCTGAACTGTTCAATCGCATCATTATAACGCTCAACTTGGTATAAATACGTACCGTAGTTGTTACGTGCTTGAGAATTTTTTGAGTCTGCTGAAATTGCACGCTTAAAATAACTATCTGCTTTTTCTAAGTTGGCTGGACTGCCTTCTCGTTGTAGTAAGACACCCATCATCATATTGGCTTGGGAATCGCGAGAATCCACCTCTAAAGCCTGATCTAATGCACGTTTAGCAGAGTCCAAATCCCCTGCTTTCAGGTGTTCAACAGCCAATTGCGTTCTGATTTTTACGGCTTTCTCTGGGTCTTTTTTCCCAATCTCAGGCGTTTGACATGCTGTTAATGCCAAAACCGATGCACATAAAGCTGAAACGAAAGTGAACTTATACGTTAACTTTTTCAATTGGCTGCCTCTTTATTATCCTTGTGAGCGCAGTATCTCATTTTGCTGCGCAACTTTCTTTTTCCATTGCTCCGCACGACGAGTACGGTCAGCAACTTGCCCCACGAGTTGTCCACACGCAGCGTCGATATCATCACCACGTGTCTGACGAATCGTACACACAAAACCGGCATCAGACAAAGTTTTTTGGAAAGAAATAATACGGTTACGGCTTGAACGACCGTATGGCGCATGCGGGAACGGGTTAAACGGAATTAAATTAATTTTGCTTGGTAGGTTTTTCAACAGCTTTAACATTTGCTGTGCATGTTCAGGATGGTCATTTACACCATCTAACATCACGTATTCGATGGTCACGTGTTTACGTGAACTTTCATTACCATCTTTGGCGATATAACGCTGACACGCGGAAATCAACTGTTCCAACGGATACTTTTTATTGATCGGAACAAGTTCGTTACGTAGTTCATCATTTGGTGCATGAAGTGAAATTGCCAAGGCTACATCAATGTCTTGTGCCAATTGGTCAATTTTAGGCACTACACCTGAGGTTGATAAAGTCACACGACGCTTCGACATACCATACGCAAAGTCATCCAACATGATACGCATTGAATTCAATACGGCATCATAGTTCAACAGCGGCTCACCCATGCCCATCATCACCACGTTGGTCACTGAACGTTCACGATCCGCAACTGGCACATCTTCCATATAAGAGAAGTTCGCCATCCAAAGCTGTCCAATAATTTCAGCTTGACTCAAGTCACGTTGGAAGCCTTGTTTACCAGTTGAACAGAATGAACAGTCCAGAGCACAGCCCACTTGTGATGAAATACACAAGGTCTTACGTGCGCCGGTTTTATCTTCCGCAGGAATCAGCACAGTTTCAACCAATGAACCTGCACCTTCACCTACACGGAACACCCATTTACGAGTACCGTCTTTTGAGTAATTTTTATGCACCACTTCAGGCGCTTTAATTTCACAAATCTTTTCTAGTTTTTCACGCAATTTGCCAGAAATATTGGTCATTTCAGCAAAATCAGTCACGAAGAACTGATGAATCCATTTCATCACCTGCCCAGCACGAAATTTCTTCTCCCCCATATCTTCGAAGAATTTTTCCATTTGTGGACGTGACATGCCCAGTAAATTCACTTTCTCCACAGTGTTTTGCTGCGTCGGAGCGGATGGAGATTGTTGCTGTGCATCAGAAACAGCTGATGTAGCGACTACTTCAGTACTCATGTGTAATTACCTAAACCATGTCTAAAGATCAAAGGAGAAGCTCAGTTATTGAGCAAAGAATTATTCAGAGAATAAAAAAACCAGACAAGCAGTATACCACTTATCTGGTTTGAATACTTCGAATTAACGAGTACGTGGAGCGATCTCAGTTTGAGCGAAGAAGTAGTTAACTTCACGATCAGCAGATGCTACAGAGTCAGAACCGTGAGCAGCGTTTTCGTCGATGCTTACAGCGAAGTCTGCACGGATAGTACCAGGAGCAGCTTCTTTAGGGTTAGTTGCGCCAAGGATTTCACGGTGAGCAAGAACTGCGTTTTCGCCTTCAAGAACTGAAACTACAACTGGACCAGAAGTCATGAATGCAACTAGGTCACCAAAGAAACCACGTTCTTTGTGCTCAGCGTAGAAGCCTTCAGCTTCAGCTTGAGTCAAGTGTTTCATTTTAGTTGCAACGATTTGAAGACCAGCTTTTTCGAAACGAGCAAAGATGTCGCCGATGTGGTTTTTAGCAACTGCGTCTGGTTTAACGATAGATAAAGTACGTTCAATAGCCATGAGAGGCTCCTTAAGTCAATTTGACGTGAAAAATTTGCCGCATTATACCGAATAATGCGCTATTTTCTGCTTTTGCTATACAAAAAAATTGCTTTTTTCGATGTAGGGATTAACTTGCCTCATCAATCCAGGCCATCTGAATTCCCTCAAGCAGACCTTCAGTCGACTTTTCTGGGTCATCAGTGAAATTTGGCAATGCACATACCCATGCATGTAGGTCAGTAAAGCGAATCCATTGCGGATCAACATCAGGGTGAGCTTCATACAGCTCAATTGCGATATCAATGGTATCTGTCCAGCGTAAACCCATGGGTCTTCCTAACATCGTCTATAGAATGATGGCTTACTTTAACAAATTTCAGCAATTGGACGTGATAAACCCTTTTAATTTTTTTATTACCAGATTTTGCAATTGTGATGTCCACATCAAACTATAAAACCAAACCCAAAAGAGGTGCACAGAGAATAATCGCCGCACCCACTGCAGCACCTATAGCAGCACCGACAGCAACATCACTCGGGTAATGCAAACCTAAGATCATGCGAGATAATGCCACCAATAAGCTAAAGGGCAACATTAAGACCAACAACATGGGTTGAATATAGCCCAGCACTGTTGTTGCCATGACCGCATGTAGAGTATGCCCCGATGGAAAACTAAAATGATCTAGAGGGCGTTCACCTAAGCGAATCACTTGATGCACTTGGTACGGTCTTGGGCGCACAGTTTTCTTTTTGAGGAGTTTATAGATCGAGGTGCCGACTGAACCACCTAGTAATACATAAACGATTTGCAAACTGTAAGACATGCCCTGCACGATCCAGACCGTCGCCAACATGACATACCAAAACACACCATCACCAAGTCGACTCACCATTTTAAATATGTCAGCCACAACTTGTTGATGTGAAAAATGATTGAGATAAATACAGCCTTTTAAATCGAGGTGCAGCATTCTTGTTTTTGCATTTTTAAAATTCATCGCTAATCTCCTATCTACAGTCAAAGCCTGACTGTGTTGGGGTTGAGCTAGATTTGTGTTGTTATTTTTACAAGTTTAGTTCTGTATTTGACTCAGCTTAAGTTATCTTTTTGACAGTGCAATGATGCTTTGATGACAGTTCAATGAATATTGGTTATGAGGATGCTCAACTTTTCTATACAACTAATAGCGCTAGCTCCATTGGCTCATCATGGCTTGATCCACCACGCAATATAGCGCTTGCTCAAATTGTTGTACGGGATATTGCCAACCAATTTTAGCTGCGTCCTTTGCCGCCTCGATGCCCATGGTTTTTAATTTAGCGCGTTGCGGTAATTGCTGCATGAGGCGAATAAATTCATCGGTTCGAGATAAATGACATAACCATCCCGTTTGCTGATTTCTCACGTGCAGTTGGGCACATGCGGCATTATATGCAATCACAGGCAATCCGCTGGCCATTGCCTCCAAAACCACATTACCAAAGGTCTCAACCTGACTTGCGAAAACAAAAACATCCGCACTGGCATAGGCTTCCGATAAAGCCTGACCACTTAAACTTCCCATAAAAATAACATCTAGGGATTTTGCCAGTTGCATTAATCGTTCAAGATCTGGCCCATCCCCCACAATGACCAATTTCGTTCGTGCATCCATGGCCAACATCGAACGATAGGCTGAAATTAAAACATCCACCTCTTTTTCAGGAGATAGCCGACCGACATAGAGCATCACGCGGGTATGTTCATCTGCTTGCCACTGTTGTCTCAGTTCTGCTCGATAATGTGAGGGAGAAAATCGACTATGGTCCACACCTCGCCCCACCACCACCAATGGACAACTAAAACCTAATCGATGCAAGGCATCCGCAGTATCTTGGCTCGGGACACAGGTGAGTTGAGTATTGTTATGAAACCATCGTAAATAATGTTGTACAGGCTTCATTAAAAACGCTAAATCAAAGAAACGACTAAAGTCATGAAAGGCCGAGTGAAAACCACTAGACACAGGGATGTGTAAAGAACGCGCCAATTGAAGTATGGCAAAACCCAAAGGCCCTTCAGTGACTATATGCACAATGTCGACTTGGGCTTTTTTTAAAGCTTTACTGAGTTTGATCAATTGCGGCCAGCCAAATTGTAAACCTGAATATTTAGGAATCGACTGCGCTCGAACCAGACACTCTTGATCAGGTCTGAAATCATGACAACTTTCGGACTGTTCAGGACGTATTAAAAAAATTGAGTTGCCTTGTTGCTGCAAGCCTTTACACAACTGCAATAAAGAATGTGCAACACCATTAATTTCTGGCGCCCACGTATCTGTAACAATGGCGATTTTTAGACCTGGACGGATTAAAGTTGAGACCGTTTGCACATCCATTCGTGATTGCATATGCTTAAATTGGAATTGAAAGCGTGCAGGTTCATCCTGCATACACCCCAAATCGTTAGCCGATTCTGTCATGATCTTACATGCTTCTTATAAATGTTTATCCACAGTTTAAGCAGCAGTTTTTTGCATTTTGATGATTATTTGATGACAGTTTATTGAAAGAAATTATCTTATTTCATCTACAAAATCATGATTTATCCGTAATTTTTAATCACTTTTAAAATCGTCTGACCCGCACGAGAAGCTATTTGCATATCTGCGTTCATCCTTTCTAAAACCCACTCATACTACGAAGCCCCACACCCAAACCGGCTTGATTGACCAGATCCACATCAACCCCCACGCCATTGTCTTCAACTTCCATTATCAACGCCGAGTTTTCATAATAAATTCGTATCTGCACCACGGTCGCATGACTATGCTTCACAATATTGGTTAATGCTTCTTCGGCTATACGCTGTAAGCTTAAACATTCCAATGGGGTAACATCCACTTCACATTTTGCAGGAACTGACCATTTAGCGTGTATATCGAGCTCATCAAATAACTGAATAAAATGGTGCCTAAAGTTGTTATCGGGGAAGCATATGCTGAAATCAAATTTCCTTCATTTCTGACTTTATACGCATAGCAGAAAATTAAGCTACTTAGATTAGAGCCCAAGATTCACCTAAATATCTATCATCAAGCTTCAATCTAGCGGTATGAACGAAATCAGCACTCTACATTATTCACCTTAGCCATGAAGAAAATCGGTCGCTAAGCATCTCAAAACACCATATTTACAAAGACTGTATCGCGGTAGATTCCTGCAGGTGTCGTTGCATTCACTCGCTCTACCAAACGCACTGCAATCACATAGTTATTTTTGCCAGCGCCTTGCTCGGTAGAAACATTCCACAGATTTTCCATCGCACCTGAAACAGTCATCCGTGTTTTGAGCTTAATCGGGCCATTCGTCACAAAACTACTGCCCGAAGTATCCTGCAAATTACGGCTATTAAAGCGTATGCGGTATTTACCTGAACAATCGACACTAAATGAACTCGCCGCTTGACTATTATAGTAATTCGCCAAGCGCATATTGGTTTCACTGATTCGTCCCATTTCACAGCGACTCGGTGCTGCAAATGTTATTGAACTAAATAACGCTGCTGAGATGAGTAAAATACTTTTCATTGGAAATACTCCTTTATTTACACTGCAATGTAATTAATTCAGGAGTTTGGTTTTCTACCTTTTTCGGCACTGTTAACGCTGTTTGGCAAGATCGACCACCACTGGTCCTCACCGTCAACTTGTAGTAGCCTTCAACCAAACCATATAACATTACCGTGCCATCTGAACCCACTGGATAAACATCAGCTTCTGGGGTATCAATTGCAACTTCACTTCCTGCCACAAATTGATGACCTTGTTCATCCAATATTTTGACCAATATTTGTTGTGTATCAAATACTGAAAAATTAATGTTATAACCACGCTGTCTTAACGCAACTAAACGATGTGCAGCATTCGGAACTTTGCTTTCGATCGGCAATTGGTTTTCATCGAATGAAATATCGTAATTAATATAAGGAACGATATCGTGTACAAAGGCATAGCCTCTTTTATTGGTTTTTGCGACCGGAGACATTGATCGCATGACATCAATATCTTCACGACCACCAACATTCACTAAAGCAAAGGCATTATCTACAAAACTGGTCAATGCGTATTGACCGCCCAACCACACCATAGCACCACGGTAGCCAACCTGGGTTGTTGAATCATTTTCACTATAGAGATGACTTAGGGTTAAATCACCTACATCAGTGGACAAACCACCATAGGCATTTAATACCGTTTCATCATTACGATAATCCACACCGAGCGCATAATTTGCACCATATTCACCGAATGCATTTTGAATAAAACGTACACCGCCAGATTTATTGGTACCTGCATCAGCCTGAATACGTTTACCACCCCCAAAATTATAAGAAAATGTAATAAAAGCACCTGAGTCATCGCTATCACCAAATTCTTTAAAATAATTGGCGGTATACATTAAATTCTGTGTGATTTCGCGACTCACACCCACTGTGAGCATTTTGCGATCCTCTAATTCAAATAAAGGATCATTAGATTCATACTGGGTTTGTTCGATATAGTTCAGGTTTAAATTTTGAAAGAATGGAAAATTAGCAAAACTTAAATACGCCATATTTTCAAATTTTGGAAAAATATGATTATCTTCATAGCCCAACGCCCGATAATCATTTGTAGCGTAGCGTGAACTCACACCAAAATTGAGTTTCCCGAAATTACGACTGATAGCCAAACCTGCAGAATAACCATCGTCATTATCGGTTTTACTGCCTAAAAAAATACTGTCTAAAACAAACCATCGATTGACCGCTTGCGTCCATAGCAGTCCTGCATTTTTTACTTTGTCACTATAGGTAGCACTTGCACCCAAAGTGGTACGACTGGTAACACCTCTACGCCAATAGGCTGAACTAAAAAAATCGCGATAATCGCTATTTTCTTCGTCATAACTGAAGCGTAGTTTCCCTAATGATATGTTGTAATCATTTAAATCTTCTTTAAGCAATTTACTACTAATTAATACCGGGAAGCTTCTAACAGTAGTATTCCCCAATACATCTTGTACAACCATTTGCGCTGTACCGGCACTTTCAATATTGGCACCTGTTTGCAAGTTATAATCTCCAGGTGAAATCTTTTTCTGATAAATATTTACGCCATCAATATATAAATCAACAGTCGAAGGTAAAACCGCACTGCCTTTTAAACTTGGAATATTCCAATACACAAAATCTGGGCGTGACGTATAGTCTGTACCAAAACTCAAACCACCAAATCGTACACCATGAATTAATGCACTATATGCAGAGGTCGTATCACCAATAACCAGTTTGGTCGCACTTTTAGAAAAATCAAACTCAAGACTACTATTTAACCTGACGAATTTTTCTTCACGATAATCATCACCTTTATTATTTCGATAAAAGGCATTATTTCTTAAAATCCAATTGTCTTTAAACACGCCCAGCTCAGGTAGCACACCAAAATTATTATGTTGAGTATTATTTTCAAAATGCATTTCATAATTAAGAAATGCACCAAAATTTGCAGGCATCGGCTGGCTGATTAAGGTATCAGTTTCTAGCCCAAAGAAATATTTTGATGGAAGATTAATTTTGACGGCTTGCAATTGAGGATCAAATCCAGACTGAATATCTTGATCCGTTACCAAACAAAATGAATTTTTAGTTGCATGTCGTTTCAGAATTTCTACTTTAATTTGCAGCTTATCAAGATCTGCGCACTCTATATAAAACTTGTTATTTTCAGTCAGTAATAATACTTCGCTCTTGCGGTCTACTTCGTTTACCCAAATACTGGTTGGAAATAAATCATCAGGCATATCAACGGCTTCTGCATGAGCAGAATTAGCACATAAAATACAATATAGAAGCAATGTAATTCTGTTCATAGCCACTACTCAACTAAATTAAACTCCAAAGGAGTGTCACCTTTATCTGTTTCCACAACGACTTTATAATTACTAGCGCCTTGTAAAGAAACATTCCCGATGTCGTATTGGTTTTTACCTAATGCCAATAAATATTTCATATCGGAAGATTCAGCGACTGTTTTCTTGCTTTTATCGATGACATAAAGTTTTTGGATTTGAATGTGTGATTTTGCTAAATTTTCAACCTGAATAATGGTGCGACCATTCATTTTTTTGGCAATAAATTTTAAATAAGCGGGTTCTTGTTTGCCGACAAAAAATGGCACATTAATACTTAATAACAGTGCAATTTTCGATTCAGAGTTCGTCACTTGAGGTAGCTCAGTATAAATAATACGCCATGCTTCTTCTTGTTGTAGATTCATACTCTCTACAGATTGAGTAAAGCCCACACGAACCATTTGTTTTGAGTTTGGTTTTAAAATAAAGTTTTTTGGATTGATAATAATATTGGATTCAGGTGAAAGAATATCTTCGCCTGCAGCATTTTGAGTCCATTTAAATGCTTGAGCTTCAAAAATACGTGGTGTCTCATCATCTCCTTTCGATTCCAAAGTAAATGTCGCACTGCGTTGTTTAGATTTATCGGTTAAATATAACTGCACAGGGCTAATTGAAATACCTGCAAATATTTGAGGACTCAATAAGCAAGTCATTAAACTAAATGAAACGACTTTGAATAAACTTTTCATATACCCACCCCAGTACATTTAAATATTATTATCAATTCAAAATAAAAAGAAGTTGACCCTAACTGTGTAGAATCAACTCCCGAAATTTGGATTAGTAAGCTACTTTGATATATAAAGTATCTTTGTATGTACCAGCACGTTGAGTACCTGAAATTGTATTTTTTGGAGCAACAGATACTGTGAAGTTATCAACACTCATACCAGCTACAGGTGTAGAACCGATTGGATAATTCACACCACCTTTTGAAGTCGTGATTTTTGTAAATACTTTATCACTAGTGGTTTCATGTTTTACAAAAGTATCTGCACTTGAACCCGCGTTTAGCGTAGATAGATTTAATGTATATGGAGTGTTCGTTGTAACTGTAAAGCCACTAGCACCCGTATAACTGTCTTCAACGAGTTTGATGTCTTTACCTACCAAAAGCTCACATGCTTTAAGAATCTGTAACTCGATGTCGATTTCGCCTTCACACGGCGCACCGCCACATTGTTTAGATTCTTTTTTACCACCAGCGATTGCAGATGTTGCTGGAAGTGCTACGAACAATGTTGCAGATAGTACTGCGGTTAAAATTTTAGATGTAGACATTTCACTTCTCCATTCTCATATGAGATTTATTAGTATGTGCATCAAAGGATATTCTTAAGAAAAACTAATTAATCTTACTTTCCCTAGGTGCTGATTCATTCTTAATCATGTTGAGAAAAAAAAAACCTAATATGGAATATTCACACGAATATTCATGTAATATTGTTTTTTACAAATATTTAAATTATGTGACTGTAATATATTAAATATTTTTAGTTTTTATATTTTTATTTAATTTTCCTCTTTATCCCAAATTTTGGGGATTTTTTTCATATCCCTATTTTTTGGTATATTATATCTTATTGTTTTCATTAAATTTAGTAACATTAAAAATAATATAGGCTGTTACATATTTCACCAAATATTTGTGAAATAGTTCAAAATAATTTTCAAACAAAAAAATACTACGTGAATATTCAACTATATTAATAGTAAAGACCGATTAAATTTAAATTTTAAATAGAATCTCAAATGTATAATCACCACTTTCAGGTATGTCTTTTGAAACGCAATACAAGAATTACGTCACCAAATACTGAGCCTTTGTATTAAATTACAGGTTTTGAAACACGTCTTAGTTTCCAATGTTAAACTTTTGTAAATCATATTTTCTTTCTTGAAATTTCAGTTTTTGTTTTTCAAATTTTTAGAATCTCATTTATTACGTGAATTATCACATATATAGAAATTCCCCCCTCTCTTTCAACACTCATTTTACTTTGCTTTTTTATTCAAAATACGGACTACCTCTTTTAAAACTGCCTGAATTCTTCTTTAGAAAATTCTATAAATAAAAAAAGCCCCAAGTTATGGGGCTTTTTAAAAAATTTAACTTACTCACTGACTGGATAAAGCAATCCTTGATCGACTCGAAAGATTTGACCTGATCCAAAGTCGATCTGCTGCAGCTCTCCTTTTAATTTTGGGAAGCCAGCAATTTTCTCCAATTGCGGTGAACGTTGAAAATTCTTCGTTTTAGGATTGTACATCCAATAAATAAATCGCTTATCTTCTATTTTTCGACCATCAGAGGTATCTGAGAGTACAACATCATAGTATCCATCAAAGTTTACATCTAAGAATCCCATACTATTCCCAAAAGCATTAAAGCCTTGTAATGACTGTAGTACTTTGCCATTTGATTTATTAATCACATCTACGCGTTTTAGTGACTTCCCATAAGGTTGGTCTGCAGATTGCACCCCATAAAACTTAAACAGCAGGATAGGTTTATCTACTGCTTTAAATGCAGGTTCAAACTGTAGATAACTTGTAGATGGTGGTACCGTTTTTTCCATCAGTTCAGCTTTAAACGAGCCTGTATTTGCATTCAAGGTTCCTGCCAATCGATAAGCAGTTGCCGCACTTTGTTCAGTTCCAACATGGACTGAATTCAGATCTATAAAATCAGCTTTTTGAGTCCCTTTAAAGTTAATTTGTTTGGGCTCTTGCAGATCAGTCAAAGTCCCGTGCGGATTCCATATACCAGCATACAAATCTAAGAAATAGCGTCCTTCAGTCGAGCGAAGCATCCGCTGCATGGATATCCGAACCTCAGGTAAAGGCTTTAACTCAGGCAGTGTTATATCTGCCTCTTGTGCAAAACTCACCACAGGTAGACAAAGAGCGAGTAAAAGAGAGAGTTTTGATATTTTCATTGCAATTACACACTCCATGCAGCATGAATAATGCCTACTCTATCACAACCTAAATTCAACACAGATGACACAAATATAGGAGTTTTGAAACCACCTACAACTCAAATCATCAGATTAAATTGGAGTCGCTTTTAAAACCCAAGTTTCCAAATCTAATGAAATACATTTCAAACCAATATTAAATTGAATACATAGATCTTTCAGCAATTCAAACTGATCTACCTTATGATCAATTACTGGTTTCACAAGCTCTTACTTTCTTCTAAGATCAATATATGCATTTTTCCCAACATATACTTCAACAAAGGCTTCTTAAGGCAATTTTAACGTATAAATTGGACGCGTTTGCAATTGGACTCTTTGCCAAAGTTGGTCATTGATATATGCATGTGTTTTTGTAGAAAAGTGATACCCGAATTGCGCATCGCTAATATTTTTTTACAATACGTACTTCCTCTTCGTATGCCCATTCCTGCATTTTATAAAGCAAACCATACTTTATTAAAACTTCTTCATTATCCCAATTTAAAATATTTGAATTTCCTACCGACATTAATTTTTCAACACTTGCCACATTGGCCTGCTTCGGCGCTGTTTTTAAATATCTCAACTCTCCTTTTGTTGAAGGAATAATAAATTGATCACCATCTTCAAAACCTGCTTTGCATGTGTCAATTCCGATCACAACACCTTTGTAACTATCCCCATAATGTGACCACATGAGTGGATTTAAAGCGGTTCTAGTCAAACTTAAAATCACATACTTTCTAGAAAACTGATTACGGAATGCCCCTATTGCTACGGATGTCGGTACATCCAAATCATAAAAACCAAAACCAGTGCATTCAAATGGGTCGTTAAAATCTTCTAAATGTGAAAAACCTAGAGATTTTGTTTTCAAAATCGTTAAAGCAGCTTCAAAACTCACATATTTATATAAAATCATTATTCTAACCCACGCTAATATTGGGTTCCTTGTATCATAAAACTCAAAAGATAATTAAATAAATTCTTTTCTTTGCTTACGATTTTGTTCGATTGGATCCAAAGTATGAACGAGTACAAAACATTGTTTTGTACGAAGTACAACGAGGCAGCACACTGTTCTGAGTGACGCGTAAGGAATGAAAGCACTACTTTTCTATTTTTAAGGCACGTAACTTTAAATATTAAAAAACCCACTCAAAATGAGTGGGTCTTCGTATTCAAATCAATTGATTCAAGAAATTAGTTTTTCTCTTTATCAACGATTTTGTTTGCTTGGATCCAAGGTACGCAAAAATAGAAAAGTATGCTTTTCTATTTTTAAGGCACGTAACTTTAGATATTAAAAAACCCACTCAAAATGAGTGGGTCTTCATATTCAAATCAATTGATTCAAGAAATTAGTTTTTCTCTTTATCAACGATTTTGTTCGCTTGGATCCAAGGCATCATCGCACGTAACTTGTTACCAGTTACTTCGATACCATGCGCCGCGTTTTGACGACGACGAGCAGTCATAGAAGGATAGTTCAACGCACCTTCTTGGATGAACATCTTCGCGTATTCACCAGATTGAATACGTTTAAGCGCATTACGCATCGCTTCACGAGACTGTTCGTTGATTACTTCAACACCAGTTACGTATTCGCCATATTCAGCATTGTTTGATACTGAGTAGTTCATGTCCGCGATACCGCCTTCGAACATTAAGTCAACGATCAATTTAAGTTCGTGTAGACATTCGAAGTAAGCCATTTCTGGTGCATAACCAGCTTCAACAAGAGTTTCGAAGCCCATTTTAACCAATTCAACAGCACCACCACAAAGAACTGCTTGCTCACCGAAAAGGTCAGTTTCAGTTTCTTCACGGAATGAAGTTTCGATAATACCAGTACGGCCACCACCAACACCTGAAGCGTAAGAAAGCGCAACGTTACGTGCATTACCAGAAGCATCTTGGTGAACAGCGATAAGATCAGGTACACCTGAACCACGTTGGAATTCTGAACGTACAGTATGACCTGGCGCTTTTGGAGCAACCATGATTACGTCAAGGTCAGCACGTGGAACAACTTGGTTATAAAGAACAGAGAAACCATGAGCAAATGCTAGCGTTGCACCTTGCTTAATGTTTGGCTCAATTACGTCACGGTAAAGTTGTGATTGGAACTCATCTGGAGTCAAAATCATAACTAAGTCAGCTTGAGCTACAGCAGCAGGAACTTCTGAAACTTTAAGACCAGCATTTTCAGCTTTTTTCCAAGAAGTAGAACCAGCGCGTAGACCTACAGTTACGTCAACGCCTGAATCTTTAAGGTTAAGCGCATGAGCATGGCCTTGTGAACCATAACCAATGATTGCTACTTTTTTGCCTTGGATGATAGATAAGTCTGTGTCTTTATCGTAAAAAATTTGCATTGCTGTCTCCGCTAAAATGCTTTCGTTTCCTTTAACTTGATACCGTGATTCTGTTTGATTATTCACGTTTCAAGTACCTCACCCATAGGAGTGAGGTGAATATATAAAATTAGATAGTTAAAACTTTTTCGCCACGTGCGATACCTGAAACACCTGAACGTACAACTTCTAGAATTGTATTTTCAGCTAAGGCATCAATAAAACCATCTATCTTTTCAGTTGTACCTGCGATTTGAATGGTATATGTCGTTGGTGTTACGTCTACGATTTGTCCACGGAAAATATCCGCAGTACGTTTAATTTCTGCGCGCGCTGAACCAAGTGCTTTGACTTTAATTAACATCAATTCACGTTCAATATGAGCACCTTCAGACAAATCAACAACTTTAACAACTTCGACAAGCTTGTTGAGTTGTTTGGTGATTTGTTCAATTTTATGCTCATCGCCATACGTGGTTAAAGTCAAACGCGAAAGCGTCGGATCTTCTGTTGGCGCTACGTTTAATGTCTCAATGTTATAACCACGCTGCGAGAATAAACCTACCAAACGTGAAAGCGCACCTGCTTCGTTTTCTACAAGTACAGAGATAATATGTCTCATTGTGTGCGCTCTCCTTTGCCTAACCACATGTCTTTCATTGACTGGCCAGCAACCAACATTGGATATACATGCTCTGAACGGTCAACCATCACGTTAATAAACACGCACTTGTCATTGATCGCCATCGCTTCAGCAAGCTTCGACTCGAGTTCATCTGCATGGTCAATTTGAATACCTACATGACCATACGCCTCCATTAATTTAGGGAAGTCTGGAAGTGACTCAACATACGAGCTTGAGTGACGACCTTCGTAGTTCATGTCTTGCCATTGCTTAACCATACCTAATGCACGGTTATTCAAGCATAGAATTTTTACATTCAAGCCATATTGCTTACATGTAGATAGTTCTTGGATACACATCTGAATCGATGCTTCGCCAGTAATACACACTACTTGTTGATCTGGGAAGGCAAGTTTAGCTGCCATAGCATATGGCAAACCTACACCCATGGTTCCTAGACCACCTGAGTTGATCCATTGACGTGGACGTGTGTATTTGTAGTAAAGCGCACCAAACATTTGGTGTTGACCAACGTCTGAAGTAATGATGGCTTGACTATTGGTAATTTTATCCAATGCTTCAACAACTTGCTGTGGCTTCATCGAACCATCAGTTGGTTTGTCATAGTTCAAACCATGAACTTGGCGCCATTCATTGATTTGTTTCCACCAAGCCCCGATATCTTCAGGATTTGGTTTAGACACATTCAATTGTTTTAATTGCGCCAACATTTCAGTCAATACAGGCTCTACTGCACCCACAATTGGGATGTGCGCCATAATTGTTTTTGAAATCGTTGCTGGGTCAATATCAATATGAATGACTTTTGCATTTGGACAGAATTTCGCTGGATTATTGGTTACACGGTCATCGAAGCGCGCGCCTACACACAGAATCACATCTGCATTGTGCATGGTCATATTGGCTTCATAAGTACCATGCATACCCAACATACCGATGAACTGTTCATCATTGCCTGGATACGCACCAAGACCCATTAAGGTACTGGTTACTGGATAACCCAATAAATGTGCAAGTTCTGTCAACTGTGCAGAAGCGTTGCCTTGAACCACACCACCGCCTGAATAAATAATTGGGCGTTTAGCATGAATCAATTCATCAATTGCTTTACGAATTTGACCTGAGTGACCACGATGCGGCGGTTGATACGAACGCATTTTCACTTTTTCAGGATATTCGTAAGCAAATTTCTCTGCAGGATTCGTCGCATCCTTTGGAATATCAACAACAACAGGACCAGGACGGCCACTTGAAGCGATATAAAATGCCTTCTTAATAATCGAAGGGATTTCGCTTGCATGACGTACTTGGAAGCTGTGTTTTACGATTGGGCGCGAAATACCGACCATATCCGTTTCTTGGAACGCATCCTCACCGATAAGATGGCTTGCAACCTGACCTGACAAAATCACCATTGGGATTGAGTCCATATAGGCAGTTGCAATTGGAGTTACGGTATTTGTTGCACCAGGACCAGATGTCACCAATACGACACCTGTTTTACCTGTGACACGTGAGTAAGCATCAGCCATATGACCAGCAGCTTGCTCGTGGCGCACTAGGTAATGATTGATTTTTTCTTGTTGAAATAGCGCATCATAAATATGCAGTACTGCGCCGCCTGGGTATCCAAAAACATGTTCAACGCCTTCGTCCGCTAAAGCGCGAACAAGCATTTCACCACCAGATAAAAGTTCCAACGTGATTCACCCTAATCTTTTTTCACGCACAAATGGAGGGCATTTGTCGTGGTTAATTCATTAACTGTGTGCTCTGTTATAGCACACAAATTTCATAGTTTTCATAGCAATAAGAAAAAAATCTGACCTGCTTGCTGTTTGAGCAATATGGGGTCTAAAACATGTTGGGATAAACATATTTTGTTGGCTTTGTTCAACTTCTCGGCTAGAGAAGAAGTCCATTGCTAAAATGCACTCATTCGAAGGGTGATCGATCTAAGGCATATAAAACTAAAGACAGCATTTTTGTAGTTTCAACCATTAAAGTCAAGTTTAAAAATCGGCTTTTTTCTGATTACTTACAGACCGTTTGTTTTTTAAGCACACTCCCGTTCTTTGCATTCTTTGTAGTTTGTTTATTTATAACCAGTTAGCACGCATTTAATAAAATACTTTTATAAATCTAATAAATAAATTAAATGAATGGCTGTTAGTTTTTCATTCAATTGCCCCACTTTCAACTTAATGCATGGATTGAATGATAAGAACCCAATATTTTGATTGCTTATTAATTCCACAATTCATCATTCACAAAGTTACTCATCCCACGCGATGCCCCTTTTATCCTTTGTGCTAAAAAATGCATAGATTCTGCTGTCAAAAAAGCGCAAAATTTTCAGCATAATTTTGCATGATCACTATAACTTTGGGACTGAATTTATGATGAAGACGATGATTGCACGAACTGCATGTATTTTATCTAGCATGGCGTTTTGCCTGACCAGTTTGGACCTTTCAGCGAAAGAATATTACAAATGGGTGGATGCTAAAGGTTCAACGCATTACACCACCACGCCACCGCCAAAAAATGCGCAGCGTAAAGGTAAAGTAAATACCTATGGCGCAACAACGACTACGCAATCAACTCCAGCAAAAAACCAACAAGAGGTTTCACGTGAAGCCGAACAGTCGAATGAACAAAATGAGCAACAAGCAGAACAACAACGCGAAGCCAATGCAGCACTCCGCCAAGCTCAAGCGGTAGCTGCCGAAGCACAATAATTCACGTCAACATCTGCAATTTTGACTTAAATTATTTACATCTAGGCAGCATCGCAAAATTCACTCTAGGCGTATTTTGCGCTATGCTGTAGCACAAACTTTTTAACCGTTATTTCTATTTACGTTTATGACTACTCACATTGACCCTGAATATCAAGCCAGTGCGATTGAACCTACAGTCCAACAAGACTGGGAAAATCGCAAAGCCTTCAAAGTTGCCGACCAAGTAGAAGGACCACGTCGTTATATCCTCTCTATGTTCCCTTATCCAAGTGGCAAACTGCATATGGGTCATGTGCGTAACTATACAATTGGTGACGTGATCAGCCGTTTCCACCGCTTACAAGGTGAAACTGTGCTACAACCCATGGGTTGGGATGCTTTCGGTCTACCTGCTGAAAATGCTGCAATTGCCCATCAAGTCGCTCCTGCAAAATGGACTTTTGAAAACATTGATTACATGCGTAATCAGCTTAAAAAGTTAGGTCTTTCTGTAGATTGGGATCGTGAATTCGCGACTTGCACACCGGAATACTACCGCTGGGAACAATGGTTATTCGTTCAGCTTTATAAAAAAGGTTTAATTTACCGTAAGCTTTCAACAGTGAACTGGGACCCTGTAGACCAAACTGTTTTGGCAAACGAACAAGTTGAAAATGGTCGTGGCTGGCGTTCTGGTGCATTGGTCGAAAAACGTGATATTCCAATGTACTACTTCCGCATCACTGACTATGCGCAAGAATTACTTGACGATTTAGAAACATTAAAAGACGGCTGGCCACAGCAAGTTTTAACCATGCAACGTAACTGGATTGGTCGCTCACAGGGTATGGAAATCACCTTCCCTTCAGCGAATCCAGACGTTTATGCAGATGGCTTAACTGTATTTACCACTCGTGCTGACACACTCATGGGTGTGACTTATGTTGCGGTTGCAGCAGAACATCCGATGGCACTTAAAGCTGCGGAAAGCAATCCTGAGCTTGCTGCATTTATTGAAGAATGCCGTATGGGTTCTGTTGCAGAAGCTGATCTTGCGACTGCTGAAAAGAAAGGCATGGCAACTGGTCTTTCTGTGAAGCACCCTGTTACTGGCGAACAAATTCCTGTTTGGATCGCAAACTACGTCTTGATGTCTTACGGTTCAGGTGCGGTGATGGCAGTGCCTTCACACGATGAACGTGACTTCGAATTTGCCAACAAATATGGCTTAACCATCAAGCAAGTGATTGATGCCAAAGGTGCAGACGATGCAGACTTTGACGCAACCACTTGGCAAGAATGGTACGGTTCTAAAGAAGGCAAACTGGTGAATTCAGGCGAATTTGACGGTTTAGATTTCCAAGGCGCATTCGATGCATTCCTTGCAAAACTTGAGCCTCAAAAGCTTGCAAATGTAAAAGTTCAATTCCGTTTACGTGACTGGGGTGTTTCTCGTCAGCGTTATTGGGGTTGTCCAATTCCTATGATCAACTGTGAAAAATGTGGTCAGGTTCCAGTACCTGAAGAACAGCTTCCAGTTGTATTGCCAACGGACGTGGTTCCAGACGGTTCAGGCAATCCACTCAACAAAATGCCTGAGTTCTATGAAACCACTTGCCCATGCTGTGGTGGCGATGCTCGTCGTGAAACAGATACTTTGGATACCTTTGTAGAATCATCTTGGTACTATGCACGCTATGCATCTCCAGATTTCACTGACGGTATGGTGAAACCTGAAGCGGGTCAAACTTGGTTACCTGTGAACCAATACATCGGTGGTGTTGAACACGCGATTCTACATTTACTTTATGCACGTTTCTTCCACAAATTGATGCGTGATGAAGGTGTGGTACAAGGGAACGAGCCATTCACCAACTTGCTTACTCAAGGTATGGTTCTTGCGGATACTTACTACCGTGAATCTGAGTCAGGTAAGAAAACTTGGTTTAACCCTGCTGACATCGATTTAGAACGTGATGAAAAAGGCCGTATCATTTCTGCGAAATATCAAGGTGATGGTCAAGACGTCGTGGTTGGCGGTCAAGAAAAAATGTCGAAATCGAAAAATAACGGTATCGACCCGCAAGCGATTATTGATCAATACGGCGCAGATACTGCGCGTGTGTTCATGATGTTTGCTGCGCCACCAGATCAATCACTTGAATGGTCAGATGCAGGTGTTGAAGGTGCAAACCGTTTCTTAAAACGTGTATGGCGCCTAGCATCTGGTTTCCTTGAACAAGGCAACTCTGCTGCAAACATCGACAAAGCGACACTATCTACCGCTGCACAAGACTTGCGTCGTAAAACACACGAAACCATTCAAAAAGTGGGTGATGACATTGCACGTCGTCACGCCTTCAACACCGCAATTGCTGCGATGATGGAACTTTTGAATGCAAACAATAAGTTTGAAGCCAAAGATGACAATGACGTTGCCGTTGCACGTGAATCAATCATTACCCTTCTAACTTTACTTGCTCCGTTTGCACCACATTTAAGCCAAACCTTATTGGCTGAGTTTGGTATCGAATTAACATCAGCACGCTTCCCTGCGGTAGATGAATCTGCGCTGACTCGCAATACACAAACGATTGTAGTGCAAGTGAACGGTAAACTTCGTGGCAAATTAGAAGTGTCTGTCGATGCCTCTAAAGATGACATTTTGGCACAAGCAAAAGCATTACCTGAAGTTCAGCAATTCTTGACTGGTCCAACCAAGAAAGAAATTGTGGTGCCGAATAAATTAGTGAACTTGGTGGTTTAATTTAATCCCCCTAAATCCCCCTTTATAAAAAGGGGACTTCCCGCTCCCAACAAAAAATCGGATCTCCTCCCTTTTTTAAAGGGAGGTCGGGAGGGATTAAAAAACAATTCCCAAACAAAGCCCGTTGCGAGTCAACGGGCTTTGACTTTACAATCCACACAGGATTTCAACATTATCCCTTCGGGAAACAGAGGACACTTTATGCACTTGGTTCAACGTGTTGCTGCAATTGTATTAACTATGGGCCTGAGCGCAGGCATGGTCGGTTGTGGTTTTCATTTAAAAGGCACCAACCCTGCTGCTGTACCTGTAGCCTATTCCAATATGCGATTGGCACTTCCTGAAGATACGGATGACTTACATGAAAAGTTAGCGATTTATTTAGGTTCTGCAGGCGTGCAATTGAGCAATAATCAAAATGCCTATGTCTTACATGTGTTGGATTACACTCCACGACGTTTAGAACTCAATGGTAAATTGGTTGAAACTTTACTGCGCTTGAATGTGACGTTCCAAATTGAAGATGCTCAAGGTAACCCTGTGACAGAACCCCGTACATTGATGGCAACACGTAGCTACCAATACGACGTAGCAACCGTGAACACTGATGACCAAGAAGAAAAATATTTAAAACAAGTGATTATTGATGACATTGCACAACAGATCGTGCGCCAAATTTCATCAAACCGCTTACCAAAAGCGAATCCACTAACTGCACCGACCAAAGCTGAGTAAGAACCATCCATGAAACTTGACTATCTTCAGGCATTAAAACGTGTAGATGAAGCGCAAGGTGCCTGGGTGCTACATGGTCAAGAGCCATTACTTGAACAAAATCTCCTCGATGCATTTCGTAAGAGTTGGAACGCTAGAGAAATCGAGCGTCAACGGTATGACATTAGCTCTGCTGCTGATTGGAAAAATGTCTTTAATGCTTTAAATAGCTTGTCATTATTTTCCAGTCAACTGGCAATTGAGGCACATGGCAGCATTAAACCCGATGCCAATGGACTAAAACTGTTAAAAAGCTATTTACAGCAAAATGAAAGTAACTTGCTGCTCGTGGTCATGCCGAAGCAAGACAGTGCGAGTTTAAAGACCAGTTTTTTCCAAACCATTGATGCCAATGGAGTCAATGTTGCACTGACTGCAAACTACCCTAAAGATCGTCAGCAAATTTTGGCCGTTGAAGCACAAAAGCTTGGCATTCAACTCGCCAATGATGCTTGGCAATGGCTAGAACAGCATCATGAGCACAATTTACTGGCGGCAAAAAATAGTTTAATGCGTGTCGCAGATACTTTTCCTGAAGCAGAGATGATTCAGATTGATCATCTGTACTCTTGCTTACAAGATCAGTCACGCTACACCACCTATGATTTAAATGATGCCATGCTGCAAGGCAATTTGGCGCAATCAATTAAAATTTTTCAATACTTAATCGCTTCAGGCGAGCCGATGTCGCTGATTTTATGGAGTATCAGTAAGGAAATGCGTTTGCTGATGCAACTGTTTGAGCAGCCACAAAATGCCTTGCAAATTGGTATTTGGAAAACCAAAGTCGGGCTGTATCAACAAGCGTTACGCCGTTTAAATGCGAACGATTTTTTGACTTGGCCTGCCCTATTACTTCGTTTAGACGCGTCAATAAAAGGTTTAGGTCATGAAAATCCTGAGCACTTGGTACAACAAGCGATTGCCAGCTTGTGTGGGCGCAGACTCTTCTAGTCTAATAAAAGGCTGTAATAACTTGCATTGCAGTATAAAAGAATAATTATCATTACTGTTTGTTCAAAAAGTTCACAATTTATCCGTATTTAAATCTTATAATTCAATCATCTTTATAAACTTTTAACTGCCAATCATGCCAAAAATAAAACCAGCAAAATTGATCGTAGCCATCATCGTTGCTTTGGCAATCGCTGTCACTGCATGGCATTTCCTAAAACCTAAAGAAACTCAGCCGCAATATATTACTGCTGAAGTGAGTCGTGGTGACATTGAAAACTCTGTACTTGCAACAGGTGTACTTGAAGCAACCAAAATGGTGAGTGTTGGTGCACAGGTTTCTGGTCAGGTGAAAAAGATGTATGTGCAGCTCGGCGATGAAGTGAAACAAGGTCAGCTGATTGCCCGTATTGACTCGGTACGTCAGGAAAATGATTTAAAAACTGCAGAAGCCAGCATCAAAAACCAACAAGCGCAATTGGCAGTTAAACAAGCAAATCTTGCAAAAGTCCAAGCTGAATATAATCGTCAACAAGCAATGTACGCTCAAGACGCGACTAGTCGTGCAGAACTTGAATCTGCGCTAGCAAGTTATAAAACTGCGCAAGCTGATATTGCAGCCATTAATGCACAAATCGAACAATCACGTTTAACTTTAGCGACTGCAAAAGAAGACTTAGGCTATACACAAATTGTTGCACCTATGGATGGAACCATCGTGGCGATTGTGACTGAAGAAGGTCAAACCGTAAATGCCAACCAAAGTGCGCCAACCATTGTGAAATTGGCAAAACTCGACACCATGACCATTAAGGCGGAAATTTCTGAAGCCGATGTGATGAAAGTCCAAGAAGGTCAAAACGTCTATTTTACAACCTTGGGCGACAGTGAAACAAAACACTATGCTACCCTGCGCCAAGTTGAACCTGCGCCAAACTCAATTAACACCGAAAGTAACAACAACACCTCTTCGTCTTCAAGTACTGCGGTTTACTACAATGCGTTATTTGATGTCCCAAATGAAGACGGTAAATTGCGTATCGATATGACTGCTCAGGTGTATATCATTTTAGATGAAGCCAAGAATGTCTTGACTGTACCTGCCGCAGCCGTTCAAACCTCGAACCGCCCACAACGTAGCCGTAATAATGCATCTGCAAATGGTCAATCTGCTGATAAAAATGCCATCGCAGAAGCTAGATCGAACAAAGACAATCCAAACCGTCCTAAACGTTTAGAACTGACTGAAGCTGAAAAAGCATTGGTCAAACAAGGTAAAGCCAGCGTTGCGATGGTTCGTGTACTACAAGCCGATGGTTCAGCTCAACCACAACAGGTATTACTCGGTTTAAATAACCGTGTGACCGCACAAGTGATCCGTGGCTTAAAACAGGGTGACAAAGTCGTGATTGCCGACGGTTCTGATACTTCAAATGATTCAGCGAAACGCAGCAACCGCGGTGGTGCTGGCGGCCCAATGAGAATCTAATCATGAGTCAAAATCAGACGCCTCTACTTGAGGTCAATAATCTGACGCGTGAATTCCCTGCCGGTGAAAGCACAGTCCAAATTCTAAAAGGGGTTAATCTTGAGATTTACCCAGGTGAGCTGGTGGCGATTGTAGGTCAGTCCGGTTCTGGTAAATCTACCCTCATGAACATTTTAGGTTGCCTAGATAAACCCACAAATGGCAGCTACAAAGTCAAAGGGCGTGAAACTCGTGAACTTGAACCAGATGAACTGGCACAGTTACGCCGTGAATATTTTGGCTTTATTTTCCAGCGCTATCACTTACTCGGTGATTTGAATGCTGCAGGTAACGTTGAAGTTCCCGCAATCTATGCCGGTGCAGATGCAACCGAACGCAATGCACGCGCCAAGCAACTACTAACCGATCTTGGACTGGGTGAAAAAACCCAAAACCGTCCGAGCCAACTCTCGGGTGGTCAGCAACAACGTGTATCGATTGCGCGTGCCCTCATGAATGGTGGCGATGTTATTCTTGCCGATGAACCCACCGGTGCATTGGATAAGAATAGTGGTATTGAAGTGATGCGGATTTTGCGCGAACTCAATGCCAAAGATCATACCATTATTTTGGTCACGCACGACCATAATGTTGCAAAAAATGCGACTCGAATTATTGAAATTTCTGACGGTAATATCATCTCAGATCAGCCCAATGTACCTGAAACAGATGATGAACCTTTAGAAAAACAACAACTCGTTCCAAACACACAGAAAAAAACTTCAAGCTGGCGCTCTGCCGTTGACCGTTTAGGTGAAGCATTCCGTATGGCGATCCTTGCCATGAATGCACACCGGATGCGTACATTTTTAACCATGCTCGGGATCATTATTGGTATCGCTTCTGTGGTTTCTGTTGTGGCTCTTGGGAATGGTTCACAAAAGCAAATTTTAGAAAATATCAGCAGTTTAGGTACCAATACCATCACGGTGTATCAAGGTCGTGGATTTGGTGATAACTCAAGATCATCGCAAGTAAAAACATTGGTTCCAGCCGATGCGACGGCCCTTGCTGAGCAGCCTTATGTCGATGGCGTTAGTCCTTCGGTCAATTCATCTGTCACAGCACGTTTTAAAGACACAGAAGCGTCGACCACAGTGAATGGCGTGAGTGAAGATTTCTTCTATGTCAAAGGAATGAACTTCGCTTCGGGTCAACCTTTTGATAAAGAAAGTGTGACTGAGCAAGCGCAAGATGTGGTGATTGATAGTAATACTAAAAATACCTTCTTTGCAGATGGCACCAACCCTGTGGGGCAAGTGATTTTATTAGGCAGTGTGCCAAGCCGTATCATTGGCGTGATCGAAGAACAAAAAAGCATGATGGGTAACTCAGATAGCCTGAATGTGTATTTGCCCTATTCAACGGTCATGAGTCGTATGCTAGGTCAGTCGAATGTGCGCAGCATTATTGTTCGAGTGAAAGATGAATACCCAAGTGCTGCTGCTGAAAACGCCATATTAAACTTGTTAGTGCAACGTCATGGCGCGCAAGATGTCTTTACACAAAACTCTGATAGTATCCGTGAAACCATTCAACAAACCACTGCAACAATGACTTTATTGGTGTCTGCGATTGCGGTGATTTCATTGATCGTCGGTGGTATTGGGGTCATGAACATTATGTTGGTTTCGGTGACTGAGCGTACCCAAGAAATTGGTGTACGTATGGCCGTGGGTGCCCGTCAAAGTGACATTTTACAGCAGTTCCTGATTGAGGCGGTGTTGGTGTGTATCTTAGGCGGTGTGCTTGGGGTTTTATTATCTTTAGGTATTGGACAATTGATTAGTCATTTTGCCGGTGGAACATTCCAAATGGCCTATTCAACAACGTCTATCGTTGCTGCATTTGTCTGCTCAAGTATGATTGGTATTGTGTTTGGCTTTATTCCTGCACGTAATGCCGCACAGCTTAACCCTGTCGATGCGCTTTCTCGCGAATAAGGAAATAATGATGCAAATGACCTTAACTAAACTTGCAAGCGCCTTCATTCTCGTAAGTAGCTTAGTCGGCTGTGCCGCTGTGGTTAAGACGCCTTATGAAGCCCCTGCAACACAAATCCCGACGCAATTTCAAAATGCGAAAGCCATGAGTCAGCAAGTTCATGCAGATACTTATGCTGACCAATGGTGGACATTGTTTAATGATGCTCAATTAAACCAGTTGGTGAATCAAGTTTTAGCTGCCAATACAGACCTTGCTGTTGCAGGTATTAATTTACAGCAAGCTCGACTACAAGCAGGTTTAGCTGAAAATAAACAATGGCCACGCGTGAGTTCAAGTGTCTCTACTGGACATAACTTTGACCTTAACTCAGGTGATGACTCATCAAAAGGTGTATCACTCAGTGGTGGCGTTAGTTATGAAGTAGATTTATTTGGTCGCTTGGCTAGCCAGACTGAGGCCGCAAAATGGGAAGCTCTAGCAACTGAACAGGACCTACAAGCCACTGCCCAAAGCTTGATTGCAACAACAGCAAACCTATATTGGCAACTTGGCTATTTAAATGAGCGCTACAGTATTGCGCAGCAAAACTTAACCAGTACGCAAAAAACCTATGACTTGGTCAAGGTGCAATATAAAGCCGGCGCCGTGTCAGGTTTAGATCTAACGCAAGCAGAACAGTCGGTCCAAAGTCAAAAATCGACCTTAAGCCAAATTGCCCAACAAAAAGTGGAAACACTTACTGCATTGGCTGTGTTATTGCATGAACCTGTGCAACAACTGAATATTTCAGAGCCGCAGCGTTTACCTCGAATTGCATTACCGACGATTGCAGCGGGTTTACCAGCCGAGTTGTTGTCTCGCCGTCCAGATTTACAAGCGAGCGAATTAAGATTACGTAAAGCTTTGGCAAATAAAGATGCAACGAAAGCCAGTTACTATCCTTCAATCAGTTTAACTGGCAGTTTAGGCTCGAGTAGTACCTCTTTGAGTAATTTATTACAAAACCCAGCTTTGGCTTTGGGTGCAAGTTTGAGTTTACCTTTCTTGCAATATAATGATATGAAGAAAGACCTTGCGATTAGTGATTTAGATTATGAAAAATCTATTATTCAATATCGTCAGACCCTGTATCAGGCTTTTGCCGATGTGGAAAATGCGCTATCCAATCGTACTGAATTAAGTCAACAAGTTGCTTTGCAAGAGCGTAATGTACAGCTTGCAGAAAAGACTGAACGTTTAACTGAAGTACGTTATCGAAATGGTGCAATTGCGTTGAAAAACTTGCTTGATGCACAGGAGACCACACGTAATGCTCGACTGTCTTTGGTTCAAACCAAGCAAAGTCAATACAATGCTTATGTGACTTTGATGCAGGCGTTGGGTGGCAGTCCGATTAAGCAGTTGCCTTGATTAATATAAAAAAAGCCCGAAAGGGCTTTTTATTTATCCACCATTTTAAACATCGTAAATTCAAAATTATCTTTTGCGCTGATTTCCTCTGGGCGCTCTAAATCCATTTTGTTTTTTCGTACTACATCTTCATGCCAAACGGGCAATGGTTTGATATGCAGTAAAATTCTTCGTGCAACAAAGTTACACACATCAAATGGATAAGCAAATAAAGCTGGAACCCAATTATAATGATAAATGATTCGAAATGATTTCCATGTATCTCTCCAACTTTCTTTTGCACCCACGACCTTTTGACAATAGGTTAGTTGGGTAAACGGATCGATTGTCCCATACATAGGATGCGGTTTCGGATAAAGCTCTTCTGGTCCTTTCATCATAAAATGACAAATAAAAGTCCATAAACCTTGAGTACGAAATATTCCAATCATTGGAAAGCCAATCACAAAGGTATGTTTTAGGATGCCGTCTTCGATGATATGTGCCCGAAGCTCTCGTAATGGAATGCCAGACAACCCAAAACTACTGCCCATAATATAAACTACATCTGTCCATTTCTTTTCTATATATTCTTGATCATTAATATAGAAAAAAACTTTACCTGTTTTTCTATTAAAAAGAACAGGCTTACAAATAGGTTGTTTATGATCATATTTAAAGTAAAGACGTAGAAATGCAACACAAGGAAGTCCTATTACAAAAAGTACAGCTATAAGGAAAAAAAAAGCCTCTCCTACACTAGAATTATCAAGAAAAGAAAGAATACCAATGTAGTAAAATAAAAATAAAAATAATGGAAACACTGGAATTAATAAACTTATTCCTTTTCCTAACCTTGCATAAGATTGATCAATCAATTCGATATAATCATCATTCATGCTAATAAATGACCAATTATGATTACGTTTAGAATCATTTTCTGGTTTAAGTAGAACGTCTCCTTCATCTAACTGAGAAAAAGGAACATCCTGTTTAAATACATCATAACCAAAGTCATGATTTTTTATTTTACTTTTCATATTAACTATATACTAACTTAAGGCCTAACATTTGTTCTCCAATCGTTTGGAATCTTGGTATACTCTGATCCGTAGATAGTAAGCATTTACGAATCCATTTTTGAATCTCATTATCTTGAATAAAATATGCAAGTAATGAAAAAATAATACCTGCTAAAATAGCAATCCAACCTAAAGGGTTTAAAGCAAATATTAAAAAACTACCAAATATAATAGAACTACCACTGAGTATTAGTAAGCGACCATAACCTTTCTCTCCATTTTTTGCAGCTTGCCAACCATTATAAACATCAAACCCACCAAATATTAAACCTGAAAACAATCCAAAACCACGCCAAATCCAACCTTTGATAATGCTTCTATTATCCGTGGTCAACTCTAAAATAAACGTATTTAAAGACTTTAATACACTAGAGCTTGCCTTCACTTTACTTGAACTATTCAGTAGCGCACCAAATGCCTCAACGATAGACATAGACAAACCCACAGTGGCAGCACTACGTCTGGCATTTTTTTCTACTGGCGCACTATCAAGGCTTGGGTTATCGAAAGTTGTTTTATATGCCCAATATTGTAAACCTACAATACCTGCTTTCATCACAAAAAATCTTAAAAAATCAGCCGTCGGCTTTTCTTCAATCGTATCTGGAACAATAGCTGTAACACGTACTTCGTTATTTTTTGCATTTAATAATTCTCCATGCTTGGCGATAGCATTCCTTAGTCCTGCGGGTAACTTATTCAGCACGTCCTTATTCACTTCTAATTTTGGAATATCAATATATTTTTGTTTTTCAAGCAACTGATATAACTGTTTCCATTCACTATCTTTTATATAGGTTCCAATTTTATTATGTTGTCCTATCAGATTAAAATGTGAAGAATAATAAAGTCGCATTTTTGTATTAAATTCACTCAAACTTTTAAAATGTACACATTCATATTCAATATCAGATAGTATAAACATTGAGATCATCATTGGAGCGATTGAATGCACCTTTTGATTATTCGGTGGTTGTAATCCAGTGACATTTAAAAAACCTCTCGCAATATTACTCAATAAAGTATATTTACCGTCTTCAGCTTTTATTTTTGATAAATAACCATTAAATGCATTAATTAAATCTCCAAAAGGCTGGGTAGCTATTGCGCCATTTAGATTTTCTGACAAAAGCTTATTGATTTTTGCGTTAGTTTTTTGCCTAATTTGATCTGAATTAAGCGCTAAAAAGTTTAAAAAATAATTATTATTCTTCTTTCTTATCTAAATACCCCTTATATATTTATTCTTTGTTAGCACAACCAAAGTACCACTACTTAAATCCTCCAGTTCAGTTAAGGTTTTCACCATTACCATAGTCTTTTCATCATCATCACCACAGCAAATATTCTTTTCCATCATATTCATGAATAAAATTCCAATTATTTTTCAATAAGAAAGCAATAATTTTCATTTAAATACCCCCCCAAAATATAATAAAATAAAGATGTAGAGCACACTGAAGAAAACACCCCATTATGAATTATTTTACAATCAAAAAATATTATTATATGTCACATCCAATTGTTTTTTTACATTTCACATCCCAATAGTCATGCTCTTTTTTATTACCCAACTTTTCATAATACAATCTAATATTATAAACCGCATCTGCGTTACCTTCATCAGCCAATGGCTTAATTATATTAACAGCTTTATTTAAATCCAAATCAACACCATACCCTTTAGAATACATCGTTGCCAACTGCAATTTAGCCAATGAATATCCATTATCAGATGAAATATTATACCACTTTAAGGCTTCACCATAGTTTTTACTAACAACATCACCCTTAAAGTATAATTGCCCTATATTAAATTGAGCATCAGGATTATTAAGTTTTGCTGCCTCTTTATAATATTTCAATGAATTATCTATATCCACATCAACACCATACCCATAATTATAAATAATTCCAATCAAATTCAAAGCAGGAGGATATTTCCGAGTTTCAATACTTTTCAATATTGATAGCGCTTCAGAATACTGCCCAGATTCCATTTTAATCCGACCAACATTATAAACCGCAGGTATATAATTATTATTACCAGCATCACCATAATAGGTTAATGCTGTATCAATATTCTTTTCGACATAAAGTCCATTTTCAAAAAAATATCCGATTTCATTTTTTGCATAATCTGACAACTCATCATCTTCTTTGAGTAATTGTATTTTTTTATATGCACCTTCATAATTATTATTCTTTAAAAGCTCACGATATTCAGAAACCTTTTTATCATTTCTTTCAATTATATCTACAGAACCTGAAGAACCTGAAGAACCTGAAGAACCTGAAGAACCTGAAGAACCTGAAGAACATGCACACAACAAAATAATTAATACAAATGGAATAAATACTACTTTAGTCTTCATCATTAATCCTTGGGTGTTACTTCAATTTCAATTATTGGATCTTTATCAAGATACGCCTGAGAAAATCTCTTATAAGGATCTATTATAAATAAACCATATGTTTGGGATGCTGCATAGCTATTTGTTACATGTGGTGCATTCCGATTCGATTCAGATTTGCTTTTATTTACATCTGCTGATGCCCCATAGCCTGACCCATCAATTATACGGCCATCATTTGTTGTTGCTGTAGTATTAATTCTACTTAAATCACCAATGACAAGATTGACAGAGTTGCTCTTAGATATTCCTGACCCTTCCAAATCTTCTACATGCTGTGCATTTGTTCGCACAACTGAGTCACCTATTGTAAAAGACATACTTTTTAATTGTTTTTTTATTTCGCTAACACTCCACTTTCGTTTAGTAAGACCACCCTTTTTTTTATAACTTTCGATTACATCTTTAGCTGTACCTTTCCCAGCTTGTATATCGCTTATAATATTATTTATAATATTCGTAGATAAATTGACTTGTTCAATTGTAGAAACATAAAGCATTTTATTACCATTTACATCATATGCAAAACCTAATTCCACCGCCCCTACAAAATTAAAAAAATCAACTCCTAGACTCACAGAAGCTTGAGTTGCACCTTTCTTGATTGACAATTCTGTAGGAAATCCCTTATCACTACTATAAATAAGCTCACTTCTCATTTTTGTATCAATTCTTATTCGTTCAAAAGCATTATTAAAATACTTATGATTTATCAACTTAAGCTCCATACCAACTTTTAGTGTAGAGTCAACTTCAATATTGTTATCAATTGCGATTACAGATGGTGATATACCATATTCCTTACCAATTGAAGTCAATGTATCCCCTCGCCTTACTATATGTGATGATTTTATAAATGTTTTTTCATCAGCTAGAATTAATTTTGGTTTAGGAAACTTTATTGGTTCTTTTTTAATATAAAGCCTTTGACTAACATAAATTTTATATTCGTGAGCTAATCCATTATTTTTTAATAATACATCCTTTTCCACTCCAAACTTATTTGCTATTGATTCTACTGTATCTCCTTTTTTTACTTCATAAAATTCACTACGATGATTAGTTTTTATCGACGCTTCCCCACTAGTCGCTAGACAAATTTTATCTACTGGAACTTTAACTAAAATTTGTTCCGAGTATTCAATTGATCTTAATACATAGGCACCTGTATCAATTTTCAATCTTTTTACCAATGTCCATGTGTTATACTTAGTAGGATATCCTTTAATATAAATACTATAATAACCTTTAAATCCATCCGTTATAATTTCTCTAGATAAACCTTTATGGTTAGAAACATCTCCATCTTTACTTTTAACAGATGCTATCGTTGGATAAACCGTAGACTGAGCAACAATTTTATATTCTAATTTATTTATAACCTCTGTTTGAGAACTATAAGATACAAATTTAAATGTAAGTTTTAATTTCATTATATTTCATCCAATTTGATATCTAAAGTTTCTTCTTCAACATCCATATCAACATCAACAAATAATGTGAATTTTTCTTCCTTATTCGTAAAATATCTTTCAGTTCTTCCGCGAGAATCTAGTCCACCTGTAAAATACTGCCCAGTTTCTGTATATACACGATATTTTGTTTCAGAATAACTAGTGTTTAAAAAATAATCTGACAAATCAAATCTAATACTATAATTTTTATAATCTATAAGTTTTAAGTTTGGTATTTCAAAATTTACTTTTTTTCCTTTTTTAAATAAATGCTGCCCCGCTTTCGCCTCAAACTTCCCACCCGTAGTCGGAAATATCCCAGACCCGTTAAGTTTGATCTGTGAACCACCCGCAGTTAAGTTTATTTCTTTAGGGCTGGTGATATATACCGTATCTTCGGTTGAAATAATCTGAATGCCCTTACGTGCAATTAGATCGAGTCCATCACCTTGTGCCTGAATTTCAACTTTCCCTTTCCCAGCAAATGCTCTCAATCCTTCTTGCGCTGCAAATAAACTGATTTTTTTGCCTGCATGACCTATTAAAGATTTTTGCGTGGAAATGTTCATACTATCGCCTGCAGTTTGGCTAATCTGGCCATTTGCGGAAATATGTACATCTTCATTGGAACTCATCGCAATCGAATTTGGCGCAGCTAATACCATTACTGCCGACTTAAACTCAGCAGCTTTTTGCTGATCATCCTGACTTAACACCTCAATAAAAGCTTGAAGACTCTCCAATACTTCAAGAGGGTCGGTCTGTTGGTTTTTCGCTACATCACTCAGCCCTTTAGCATTATTCAATGCGCTTTCGATTTGAGTATGGGCTTCATTGCTCGCTAAATGCACCCCACCTGCCTGTGCTTGCTGATGTGTCGACACCAATAAGCCTTGTCCAGCTCGTACTGCCCCCCATTGATCGGTCCGCAGCTCAAAACCTTCACCCCGACTTTCACTCTCAGCCTTTTCTTTAGGATGACTTAAATGACCTAAATTCAGTTGTGTTGCACCATGGCTACTTTGCAACTGCGTACTAATTTGTCCCGTGGTGTCATCAAAGCGTAATTGACAAAATCCCTCTCCCGCCACTTCTTTGGAACGAATTCCCGCGAGTTTTTTGGTATCTGGTAATTGTCCTTTATTGTCAAATTTAGTAGGACTACGCTGCGCTTCATGAATACGCCCCACGACAAATGGTCGGTCAATATTGCCATCAAAGAAATCAACGACGACTATTTCACCAATGCGAGGTAAGAAGCGTGCGCCATAACCTTCGCCGGCCCAAGGCGTCAGTACATCAACCCAAGCCGAGTCTGTGTCATTATTATTCGCACCTGCACCGCCATCATGGCCATGATCATCAGAACGGGTAAACAGAAAACGAACTTTTATCCGCCCCCATTCATCAACATGGATTTCTTCACCAGCAGGACCCACAACTTTAGCACGCTGTGGATGTGTTACTGGTCGATGTGTGAGCGGATTAAATTCAGGGACGGTCGTTATATTTCGACGTTGCAAAGCCAAGGTATTGGCTTGGCGTTCATCCGCCTCGCTTTGTTTGACTTGCCACTGACTTTGATGGATCAGTTGTGTAACTTGATCGGTTAAGTCTTTGGGTAAATTATTTTGGTTATAAAAAGACTTGGATAAAATCAAAAATTCTTGATCGGCACCACGATGCTGGTCAATCTCTGGATGCTCATCCAATTTGAACCAGTAACCAACTTGTGTATCACGCACGGTACTTTTAGCAATAAATTGTTTGGCTTGAGCCGCATAATAATCACTAAAATTTTGATTGAGACGTTCAACTTGAGCACTATTAGAAGCTGTTGCAGCATCTTCACCATTCAGATCTTGTATCCAGGCAGGGCTCACATGCCATGCCTGCTCTAAACTTAAGCTCGCATTATCTTGATTTTGACTATGTAGATGCTTGCTTTGTACTGCACCACCACCCTCGTCCTGTTCAAGCACATCCGCTTGCCATCGTTGTACATGTACCGACGTTGGTTGCAGACTGCGCTGACCGATAAAACTGGTCATACTGTCATTTTTTTCAGTCGCACTACTGCGATGAAAACGAATATTACGTCGCTCCAAAGCTTGATATTGACTATTATTATCAATCAAACGTAGCTTTTGGGCTGCGATGGGTGCCGCAGACGATGTTACAAAAGATTGAGCTTCATCAACCAACCAATGAATGCCTTCACTGCGTAATAAGCGGGTAATAAAATCATAGTCGGTTTCATTACTTTGCATCATGAATGGTCGAACGTCATACTCTTTTTTTAAGCCACTTAAGTCCAAACTTAAGCTCGCTGCAAAAAGTGGGCTCTTTTTTTGCCATTCCTTAAAAATAATCTCGACCACATCTTTGACCGATTTATTCATAAACACACGGCTATTACGACGCTTATGCCATAGTGCTGTTGCATCTTCTAAGGTCAACTTATATAGCGTTAATGCACCATCACTTTGGCCTTGAAATGCTTCTGTAATGATCCCGGTAATACGAAAAAGTTGCCCCGCATCGGTCACCTGATCGATTGCGACTTGCGTGCCAATAAATTGTTTGAGTTCTAAGGTCGCAGAAGTCGATAGACAAATCAGTTGAACATTTAAACCCGTACTAAGCGCATGTTCCCCATCAATGCGTTGTAAAAATACCGCCTGATTTAATGTCGAATTTGAAAATTGAATGTGCAAAGCACGTTTTTGTGGACTAATGCCCAATTTTTCAATTGCAGAATATATATTGTTCAGCATCGTTATTATCTAAAATCAGATTTTTATAAAATATGCGGGGTATTTAATCAAAAAAACTCATATTTTTCTAGGCATAAACTGCCTGCTTTGTTGGGTTTTATGTAAGTAAAAATTCAAATTTCCACATTAATTCTTTATGTTATTTTTACTCTATTTATTTCTGCATTAAAAAAATATAGAGACCATCAAACTAAACTTCAGGTCTCTTAATACCACCTTACTGCTTTGCATCGCGATTAATTGGTATTTAAAAATGCGTGAATATTCTCCAATTGTTCTTGTGCTTCGACATAGCCTTGCAAGGCCGCTTTTTCCAAATATTGCTGTGCAATTTTAAGATCACGCTCTACGCCCATGCCATGAATATATAAATAGCCCAATCGCGTTAACGCCGCAGCATTCATCCCCTGAGCCGCTTGTGCATAATAGCTATGCGCTTGGGTTAAATCTTGCTGTACACCTAAACCATGTTCTGACATTTCACCAAGCTGGTACAAGGCAGTCACATTTCCCAATGCTGTCGCTTGCGAGAAATACTGCAACGCTTGTTGGAAATCTTGTGTTCCCCATTGTCCTTTTAAATTAACTAGACCTAGTTGCGTGAGTGCATCAGGATGACCTAATTTTGCCGCCTTCAACAATGCTCGCTGGGTTTGAGCTTCATCAAACTGTAGATCAGGCAAGATATTTTCCACAGCTAAACGGTAGAGATACCAAGCAGCATCCTGCGAACCTTGTTCTGCGGCTTTTTCCAGATAACTCAGACACTGATCACGGTGTGGTAAAGGATATTCTGGCAATGCATAAAAACGTCCAATCACATAATTCTGATCGGCGACACAAGTAATGGACATATCATTTAAGTGTCTTGCCGCTTCAACTAAAAGTTGCTGCGCTTGCTTGATATTTCGCTCAACACCGACCCCATGTAGATAGCATAGGGCCAAACCAACTTGGTTAATCAATAAGGGTTTGAATTGATACGCTGTTTGATATAACTCAAATGCTTTTTGCGGATCATCACGAACCAAATACTTTTCAAAATACAGTGCGGCAATAAGACTAATCGCTTCAGCATCTTTAAGTTGAGCAGCTTCGGTCAGAAAGCGAAAACCTAAAGTTTCCTGCTTCTCCAAGTACCAACCATGAAAATGTGCAATGCCTAATAATCGGCTGGCTGCTGCAACTTTGTGCTCTTTGGCCTGCTGCAAAAGATCATGATAAACCCGCTGACGCTGATCGACGTCGATTTTACCCATCAATACTGCTTGATAATATTCATACAACTGCTGCTGGTGCCCGAGTAGCAATCCTCGCTTTAAATATTGCAATGACTTTTCATCATTTTGTGCAAGATACTTTCCTTGAGCATAGAACTGCTGCAATTGCTGAATAGCCGCCATATGGTCTTGTTGAGCAGCTTTCAGTAAATATTCCACTCCCAAAGTAATATTTGGCGTGGCTTGGTTTAAATAGAACTGTGCCAATTGATACTGTGAATTGGCATGTCCATTGTCCGCATTTTTTTGCAACAAATCTAAATGTTGCTGCTCGGCATGTGTTTGATCTTCTGGGTTTAATTCGGCGAGTCGATATTGTGCATCCAAATGACCGCGTGAAATCGCATGTCGATACCAATATTGCGCCTTTTCAATATTGGGCATACCGCCATAGATACCTTCTTCAACTTGCCCCAACACATATGCAGCATCATCACTACCTAAACTATTGGCTTTTTCCAATAAAGCCAGCGCATTTTCCACACTGACTTCTCGGCCTAAGCCTTGTAAATGCATCTGCCCCATAGCGACATAGGCCTGCGGAATTTCATGCTGTTTGGCCAAATTTTGATACAACTCATAGGCACGCGCATAGTCGGTTGGTGCATCAAGCATTAAACGTTCTGCAAATTTCAGCTGTGCATCTAATTGGTCTATCCACAAGTCATGCCCAACCGCTTTAGCCTGATCGCGTTTCACTGGATCGGGTCTTTTCCACATCCAAAACGCAAGTGCTCCCATCCCCAAAATTAGTATCAGTAAAAACCACATACTCGCCCCAAAAAAATCAATATTTTAATTATTCCAACATTGTGTCTGATTTTAATTCTATATACAAAAAAAGCACCGAATTCGGTGCTTTATTTTTTTCAAAATGAGATAGCTGTCATGCTTTTGCTCGTTTTGCATCAAGTTTTTTGAGCACCTCTGACACAGCCACCATCGCAAAGCTGGACGTCACGACTACTGCTGAACCATATCCACCACAACGTAAGCCTGCACTTGGACAAACATCAGCACTGGAAAATGGATTATCAATCGAATAAACACAGGTAATCCCAAACTTTTCTTTCGGCTTTTTACAAATGCCTTTGCCGCGTAATTGTGTCCGCAATTTAGCTAACATCGGGTCTTGCTCTGTTCTTGATAAATCTGCGACTCGGATTTTCAGCGGATCAAGTTTACCCCCTGCTCCACCGGAAACGATCAACGGAATTTTATTAAAACGGCAATGTAGCATTAAGGCAAATTTGGCCTTCACATCATCAATACAATCTAAAATTAGGTCAGGAGCACCTGCCAAAATTTCTTTGACATTTTCGGGTGTGAGATAATCATCAATCAAATTTATTTTGATTCGGGGATTGATCGCACGGCAGCGCTCTGCCATCACTTCAATTTTTTCATGTCCCAATGTCGTGCTCATGGCAGGCAATTGTCGATTAATATTCGATGCAGCAACGACATCCATATCGACCAAGGTCAGCTCACCAATACCAGTACGCGCTAAAGCTTCGACCGCCCATGAGCCTACACCACCAATCCCTATCACCATGACATGACTTTTTTCATAATGATGAAAACTTTCATCACTATATATTTTGGCTACGCCAGCAAAACGGCGGTCATATTCATCATCTTGGAGCAGTTCAGTCATAGGTTTGGAGGCAGTGTTAAATCAGCCGCCATTTTAGCAAATTTGCTACTTATTTTCTTTGATAAAACGCAATTCAGCAGTCAGCGCAACAGAGCGGCATTCGCATCAGGTCTAAATCCATCAAAATAAACATTTACAGCAAACGGAGGTCTGCTTTAAAAAGTATAACCATAGATCTCAAACTCAAGTGTGTATTGCCATGGACATCCATCCTCTGCCAAATAATTTAAAAATTACCGATGACAAAAATGAAATGGATTTAGACACCGTGCATCGCTTTTTAAGCCATACCTATTGGTCAAAAGATATTCCAAAACATGTGGTGAAAAAAGCGATTGAAAACTCTTTGGCCGTAGCCTTACTTCTCGATGATGAACTCATCGGTTTTGGTCGTGCCATTACGGATTATGCAACTTTTGCTTATTTAGCCGATATTTATGTAGCCGACGAGCATCGAGACAAAGGCTATTCAAAATTAATTGTGAGTACTTTATTTGAAAAATGTGGCTCCGCAGATCTAAGACGCATGTTGCTTGCAACGGCGGATGCACATGGCCTATATCGCCAATTTGGCTTTACCGATTTGGCTCAGCCTGCAAATTTTCTCGAGATTCATCAAGCCAACATCTATCAACGATAGAGAAAATATCTCGGATAAAAAAAGAGGCTTTCGCCTCTTTTTCGATCTTACAACCTTAGTCTTTATTCATAATAAAGAAATATTCACGGTAGTATTTGAGCTCTGCAATCGAGTCACGGATATCATCCATCGCTAAATGTGAAGCATTCTTTTTCAAGCCACCCATGATCTCTGGGCGCCAGCGTTTCGCCAATTCTTTCACTGATGATACATCGAGATTACGGTAGTGGAAGTATTGTTCCATTTCAGGCATTAAACGATGCAAGAAACGACGATCTTGGCAAATTGAGTTACCACACATCGGTGATGATTTTGGATTCACCCATTTTTTCAAAAATTCTAAAGTTTGCTGTTCAGCATCTTGTGCTGTCAATTTACTACGACGTACACGTTCGATCAGACCTGATTGACCATGTTGGCGAGTGTTCCATTCATCCATCGCATTGAGCACACGGTCAGACTGATGTACCGCAAGCACAGGCCCTTCCGCCAGAATATTTAAATTATCATCCGTCACAATTGTTGCAACTTCAATAATCTGGTCGTTATCTGTATCTAGACCTGTCATTTCAAGGTCAATCCAAATCAGGCGTGTATCAGGTGTGCTGCTCATAAATGTGCAATCTTGTTAGGCTGTAAAAATGAACATAGTAGCAAATTTATTGGGCTTGCGCTGTAAATAGACCCTGCTTTCATGCTATTTTTGCCATCTAGTTTTCATGGTTTTTTAGGATATGAATGGCTTTAATTCGTAAGCGCCGACTGACTGAACAGCAGCAACGTCGCATTCAGAAGCAACATAAATCTCGTCAGGAAGAAATCGATACTTCTGCAGATTTGGAAGGCTTGGTCGTCCAACATTATGGTCGTCAACTTGAAGTTCAAGCGCTGTCTACACCCGACCAGCATCCTGAAAAACCCATTGTGCAAGCAGGTGAACCTGAACCACATTGGAAACCCATCGAATTAGGCAGTGTTTGGCGCTGCCATACCCGTACCAATCTCGAATTATTGGTGACGGGTGACCGTGTCAAATGGCAAGCTGACCCGATTACAGGTTTAGGGATTATTACCGCGATTCATCCACGCCAATCTTTACTGACACGCCCTGACCGTTATCACAAAGTGAAACCTGTCGCAGCCAATGTCAGCCTGATTGTGATTGTATTTGCACCGCTTCCTGAGCCAGCACCTGGCCTGATTGACCGCTATTTGGTGGCCTGTGCAGATGCTGATATTCCAGCCTTATTGGTCTTAAATAAATCAGACTTACTTAAAGACAACGATCCGATCTTAACGCTATTACAAGAATATCGTGACTTGGGCTATGAGGTCATGCAAACCCAATCTGATGGTGACTTAAGCGCACTTTCTGCTCGACTTTCTGGTGAAACTGTCGCATTTGTAGGTCAGTCTGGGGTTGGTAAGAGCACTTTAATTAATGCCATTGTTCCGGATGCTGCGCAAAAAACCAATATTATTTCGGAAAACTCCGCGCTCGGTCAGCACACCACCACCTCTACGCGCTTAATTGCGTTTGGTGAAGGTTCTGCATTGATTGATTCACCAGGAATTCGTGAATTTGGTTTATGGCACTTAGAACTTGAAAAAGTTCAACAAGGTTTCCCTGAGATCGAGTCACATTTGGGTTATTGTCAGTTCCGTAACTGTACGCATAAACATGAAAAGCAATGTGCGCTTAGAATGGCGGCTCAAAATGGAGAAATTTTACCGCGCCGATTAGACAGTTATTTACGTCTGATCGACGAAATCACGGAAGCGCAGCAAAAAAATTAATTTTTATTCTGTTCATGCCCTTGAAGGGGTGATTTTGATCACCATATTTATGGGCTATACTCTTGGCAATTTAAAATTGTAGTTAGGTGAATTGTGGAACGTTGGTTCGAATTTATGGGGAATCACCCCTTCTTATTTGGAACGCTGGCTGTATTGGTCGTGCTGTTCTTTATTCTTGAAGGCCAGCGTAATGGTCGCAAAATTTCACCTCAATCTTTAGGGATTTTAGTTAAAGCTAAAAATGCTCAATTGATTGACTTACGTGATGCGAAAGACTTCCGCGAAGGTCATATTAGCGGTAGCCGTAATATTCCATATAGCCAAATTACAAAACACATTGAAGAGTTAAAAACTTCTGATCGCCCGTTGGTTTTTGTATGTAACCTTGGTCAAGTGGCAGGTTCTGCATTGCAACAAGTCGGTCATGCAGATGCATACCGTTTAGACGGCGGCATTAGCAACTGGAAAGCTCAAGGCTTACCTCTAGTTAAAAGCAAATAAGCGCTTCTTAGGAGATTAACATGGCTGAAGTTACGATTTATTCAACAACTGTATGTCCTTACTGCATTCGTGCAAAACAGCTCCTAGAGCGTAAAGGCGTGGCTTATAAAGAAATTAATTTATCAAATGAAGCGCCTGAAGTACGTGTTGAATTGATGCAACGCACCAACCACCGTACCGTTCCTCAAATTTTTATTAATGATCAGTTTATTGGCGGTTTTGATCAACTTTATGCTTTAGAGCGTGAAGGCAAACTCGACAGCATGCTATCTTAATTTTAAACATAAATCGTCACCTCATATTAAGGAATAAACAATGAGTGAAGAACAACAAGCTCAACCACAATTGGCATTAGAGCGTATTTATACTAAAGATATTTCTTTCGAAGTACCTGGGGCTCAAGTATTTACTAAAGAATGGCAGCCTGAACTAAATATCAACCTTTCTTCTTCTGCAGAAAAAGTTGATCCAACACACTTCGAAGTTTCACTAAAAGTTGTCGTTCAAGCGAACAATGCGGGTGACACTGCATTTATCGTTGACGTTACTCAAGCAGGCATCTTCCTGATCGATAGCGTTGAAGAAGAACGTCTTCCGTACATTCTTGGTGCTTACTGCCCAAATATCTTGTTCCCATTCCTACGTGAAGCTGTGAACGATATGGTTACTAAAGGCAGCTTCCCACAATTATTGCTTACACCAATTAACTTCGATGCTGAATTCGAAGCGAATTTGCAACGTGCGCAAACTGCTGCTGAAGGCCAAGCTTAATCGCTTATCTTCAAATCTAAAAAAGACCGCTTTTGCGGTCTTTTTTATTGCCTTTTAGCTTCCCCCTTTACTAAAAGGGGGAATGAGGGGGATTTACTTCTACTTAACAAAATCCCTCCCACCCTCCCTTTTAAAAAGGGAGGAGCAAATTACTCAGCATCTGCCATTAGATCAGCGCTCATACCTACAGTATTAAAGCCTGCATCAACATACAGAATTTCACCTGTAATACCATTTGCCCAAGGCGAGCAAAGGAACAATGCTGCATTACCGACATCTTCAATAGTTACATTGCGTTTAAGCGGTGCAACTTTTTCATTTAGATCTAACATTTTACGGAAAGATTTAATCCCTGAAGCCGCTAAGGTACGAATCGGACCTGCTGAAATCGCATTTACACGAATACCTTCAGCACCAAGACTTGTTGCCAAATAACGTACGCCTGCTTCTAGTGACGCTTTTGCCATACCCATAACGTTATAGTTTGGCATTACACGTTCAGAACCTTGGTAAGTCAGTGTCAATAAACAACCTTGACGCGCAGCCAATAAAGGTTTTGCTGCACGAGCCATCGCAATAAAACTATATGCGCTGATGTCGTGAGCAATTTTAAAACCTTCACGGTCGGTAATATCAGTGAAATCGCCATCTAAAGTATGTGCCGGTGCAAAACCAATTGAATGCACAACACCATCTAGACCATCCCAATGTTTAGCAAGTTCAGCAAAAGCGGTATCAATTTCAGCGTCTACTGCGACATCACATGGGAAAACTAAAGTTGAACCAAATTGTTCAGCAAAATCATCTACACGTTTTTTTAATTTTTCGTTTGGATAAGTAAAAGCCAGTTCTGCACCTTCGCGATGTAAAGCTTGCGCAATACCAAATGCGATTGATAACTTACTTGCAATACCCGCGATTAAAAAGCGTTTGCCAGCCAATAGTCCTTGTGCCATGTGAAACTCACTCAAAATAATTTAACAGCATAATGCCAAGTCTAAAGCATTTTAGAAATTGCATAATGCACCTTTTTTTAGAAAACCATCATTGCATGCACGATGCGAATGAAACTAGATTCAATCAAGCGGCGTCATATTTATTGGCCCTTAAGCGTCCAGATGCAATGCTTGTAATGAATTACTCCATAAGATCTGTGCAATCTCAGATTCAGTACGGTTTAAGCTCTGAGCTAGCCCCTGCAAGACATAGGGCAAATTGACCGGCGTATTGCGGGTACGCCCTTCCGTCGAATGCTGACAACATAAGGGTGTCATATCGGGACAGTCGGTTTCTAAGACCAAATGATCTAAACCCAAAGTCTGAACCACTTGATGTAATTTTTTTGCATTGGGATTGGTGATTTGCCCTGTTACACCAATTTTAAAACCTAGCTTGGTAAATGCCTTCGCTTCTTCAACACCACCACTAAATGCATGTGCAATACCACCGAGCTTAAATTGATGCTTTTTCAACATCGAAAGCACCTCCGCATGGGATTTGCGAATATGCAGCAATATCGGTTTATCAAACTGCTGTGCTAATTCAAGTTGTGCGGAAAAATACTGCTGCTGCTTTTGAAAAAGTTCGGGCTGTTTATGCTGTTTCAAAAAGGTATCTAAACCTATTTCACCGACAGCAAGACAATCATGCTGCTTTAGCATCTGCTCCACATCGAGCAAATGTTCTGTACGATGTTGCTCAATATAAAACGGATGTAAGCCGGGAGCTAAATAGCTTGTTGGAACATTGGATAAACGATCTAAAAACTCTTGAGTATGCAGCAAATCTTGAAAACGTGACTGTACAAAACCAATTAATACCAAAGCATCGACACCCGCCTGTTTGGCAGCATACGCCAACTGTTCCCGATCAGCGTCAAAATCGGCAACATCAAAATGCGTATGCGTATCAAACAGTGAGTAAGTCATTGAACTAATTAATTTGCTTTTGCGGCTGAGGCTTCAACAGCTTCAACTGGAGGTAGATATTGCTTTTTCAATACACTTTGCAATTGATCATACGGAATGGTCAAACGTGGTAAACCCACCACATACGGCCCAATTTCATATTCGGCATATTGCAAAATTAAACCTTGCTGACTCAGATAAAAATTATCAGACAGTTTAAATTTCCAAATCTGTTCGTATTCTTGAATATTGTCTGCCAACTTGGCATCTTTCACCCAAGTTTTAAAGACTTCATAGCCCCGCTTTTCAAGCTCAGCACGTTGATTTGGCAATAATATGTCGTTGAGCTGCACCAATTTTTGAGTGCTTAAATCAAAGTTATAATATTGCTGTGCAGAAGAACCATGCGCTCCACCTAAATATGAACTGGTATTTAAAACCACTGTTGCCAAGGGTTTTTCAGCATTTAATATTTTAGGTTTAATCATCAAACTGATTTGCTGATTGGCACTTAAAGATTTCAATTCTTTATCTAAATTTAAGAACGCTTGCATGTAAGGCTGCGTGGCTTTTTCCAATTTTAATTTGGGCGTTTCAACCTTTGCCAAAGCAGATTTTGCTTCAGACGCTGCAGGAACTTCACTTGCAGCGGGAGCATCAGTACTCAGCGTTTTATCTTCTAAAGGCGATACAGATAGAATTTCACCTAACTGTTTTAGAATTTCCGCATCAATAAAGTCATCAATAAAGGCTTGATTACTGTTTAAGCGTTCAACTGAAATTTCAGGACAGACCCCGCCATCACATTCAGGTAAATTCAGTTGTAATTTTTCCGCATCACCAATCAGTTTTGCACTCAAATCTGGCTGTTCAGTTTTTGCTTGATCCGGCTTTTTTTCAGGTTCAGCTTGTTGTGGCTGACACGCCGTGAATGCAACAGAAACTGCCAATATTGAGCTTGCCCAAATTTTATTTTTTTGCACCATTGCTTCAACCTTTCATTTTGAATAATTGATATTTATTTTGGTAAATATCTTATCAAATTAAATACTTTCGTTGATTAGAACATATGCTGATAAACGTCAGCTTTCAATACTTGTTGTGTTTGCGCTTTGCTGAGATAAATATCCAGTTGTTTACTATCTTTGACAATTTCATCTGTACGATAATGCAAACCGATACCTTCTTGATCAAAGAACCAATCTGCTTGGCCCCAATAGAGTTTTTTCGGTGCCGATTTTTTGACATCTACCTCTTGTTCATCTAACCATTTGCTATAGGCTTGCTGCACAATAGCATCCATATTTTGCTGTTGCTTTGCTTCAATAATATCTAAAGGTTTAAGATTCTTTTTCGCACGACGGTCTGCCACAAAAAAATAATAACGCTCTTTGACCGTGATATTTTCCTGTTTGGTATCAACACCGATTTGCAGCAACACATATTGATTCCGTTGATAAGGAACTCGTGTGTACATGGCCAATTCATAGGCTTTATTGGTTTTAAACTCTGCCTGCCAAGCATCTGATTTTTTCACATACGCATCGACGGCTTGTTGGAGATTCATATTTTGCTTTAATGCAATCTGATCTTGTACGACGCTGGCCTGATTTTTTTCAATCCAACTATTCAACCACGTATCTACGGTCTGAATGGTTTGTATCTCTAAATCAATACAACTTTTATTTTCACAAAACGGTTTGGCAATTTTTGCTGCTTGCTCTCGAATATTTAAATAGGGCAAAACATCTGGATTGATCACGACCGCTTCAGAAGCGCCATCATCGGCCGGCTTTGTCGCTTTGTTTTCTTTTCCTGAATCACATGCACTGAGCAGCAAAACACTCCCCAAAAGTGCAAAAACTGTAGCATCCTTGAATATTTTCATGATGTCCTAAACGACCAAATGATTGCGTAATGTATGGATTTAAAAACTCTACCACAAAATAAAACAGCTTCACGAAGAAGCTGTTTTATTTCTGTAAAAGAACAACTTAGTGTTCACGTGTATTGCTGAACACGATATCCGGATAACGTTCTTGCATTAACTGTAAATTCACACGACTTGGTGCAAGATAAGTTAAATGACCACCGCCATCGACAGACAATTGGTCGTGTGCTTTTTTCTTAAATTCGTTGAATTTTTTCTCGTCATCACACGATACCCAACGTACGGTATTGATACTTACAGGCTCATAAATACAATCCACTTTGTATTCTTCTTTCAGACGATATGCCACCACTTCAAACTGAAGCACACCCACAGCACCCACGATTAAGTCATTACTGTTTTGCGGCATAAAGACCTGAGTCGCCCCTTCTTCTGAAAGTTCTTTTAAGCCTTTTTGTAGCTGTTTTGACTTCAAAGGATCTTTTAAACGCACGCGACGGAACATTTCAGGGGCGAAGTGAGGAATACCGGTAAAGTGTAAATCTTCACCCGAAGTGAAAGTATCACCGATTTGAATCGTACCATGGTTATGCAAACCGATAATGTCGCCCGGCCATGCTTCTTCAAGGTGCTGACGGTCACCAGCAAGGAACGTTAAAGCATCACTAATACGCACATCTTTACCTAGACGCACATGTTTCATTTTCAAGCCTTTTTCATACTTACCTGAACAGATACGCATGAATGCAATACGGTCACGGTGTTTTGGATCCATATTGGCTTGAATTTTAAAGACGAAACCTGTGAAGCCTTCTTCAGTCGCTTCAACTTTACGGTCTTGCGTCGGATGTGCTTTAGGTTCAGGTGCATATTGACTAAATGCATCCAACACATGGTCCACACCAAAGTTACCGAGTGCCGTACCAAACAAAACTGGCGTTTGGCGACCTGCCAAAAATTCATTACGGTCTAAAGGCTCGTTGGCCATTTGAACCAATTCCAATGATTCTTCAAATGCAGCCCAAGCGAGATCGCCAACTTTTTCACGCAAATCTGCATAGTCATAGCCATCACGGACTTCAATATCCGTAATGGTTGAACCGAAACCTGCCTTATAAACGTAGAATTTTTCTTCGAGTAGGTTAAATACACCGGCAAAATCACGACCTGTGCCCAGTGGCCAAGTAATCGGAACACATTTAATTTTTAAAACGTTTTCGATTTCATCAAGTAATTCTAATGGCTCACGAATTTCACGGTCCATTTTGTTGACGAATGAAATAATCGGCGTGTCGCGCATACGACACACTTCCATCAATTTGATCGTACGGTCTTCGACACCTTTTGCACCATCAATCACCATAAGCGCAGAGTCAACAGCGGTTAATGTACGGTAGGTATCTTCAGAAAAGTCTTCATGCCCTGGGGTGTCGAGCAAGTTAATCATCTTGTCTTTAAACGGGAACTGCATAACAGAAGTGGTGATCGAAATACCACGTTCTTTTTCCATTTCCATCCAGTCAGACGTTGCCGCACGATCAGATTTACGGCTTTTTACCATACCTGCAACCTGAATCGCCTGTCCCCATAACAACAGTTTTTCTGTCATTGTGGTTTTACCGGCATCGGGGTGGGAAATAATAGCGAAAGTACGTCGCTGAGCGACCTGTGTCGCTAATTCTTCTTTAAAACTCATGAAAGACACCTACTGCAAAACTCGCAGTGCAAAAGATCAGATCTGATCAATATGGGAAATTGGCGATATTGTATCAGATTGACCATTAAAAATAATCAACCACATCGGGTTGAGTCAAAATCTTAGCGTGGCGTGTCTTGATGTTTTACATTGGATGACGACCTGTTTTTATCGACGATATAAAGCATTTCTCTGTCTTTTTTTCTCACTCATTGGCAATGCGATCAGACTACGAGGACTTTATTCAACTTTCATTTTCATGCGTTCTTCAAGCTGTGCCACTGGCATCGGCATTCCTAACAAATATCCCTGCAACTGTTGGCAACCTAAACGTTTTAAAATTTCTGCTTGTTGTTCTGTCTCTACACCTTCTGCAGTGACCGTTAAACCCAGTCGAATTGCCAAGTGAATAATACTTTCTAAAATAATTTCTTCTTTAGAACCGACGCTCAAATTACGGATAAACTCACGGTCAATTTTCAGCTCATCTACAGGCAGTTCTTTTAAATACAAGAAACTTGAATGTCCCGTTCCAAAGTCATCAATCGCAACTTTAATCCCCATCTTTCTCAAATGTTCAAAAGTTACGATACTGGCATCGATATGATGCATCGCAGTTGACTCGGTAATTTCAATAATTAAATGTGACGGGTTAATTTCATACCGTGCAAAAAGCGACTCTAAGGTACTAAATAAATGTTTATGTTCAAACTGAATCGCTGATAAATTGACCGCAATCGAATACAGCGGCATATTCAGCTTTTCCCAGTGCTGAATTTGCTTACAGGCTTCTTCAAGCGCCCAATAGCCCATGGCAATAATCAGTCCAGTTTTTTCTGCACCATTGATAAACTTATTTGGCGTCAACATACCTAGAGTTGGATGATTCCAACGAATTAAGGCCTCAACCCCACAAATTTCACGATCAACGGCATTAAATTTTGGCTGATAAAATAAGATAAACTGTTGTTCTTCTACCGCTTTATATAAATCATTGATCAGTTTCGTCTGACTTTTTTCTTCAAATTGGTCGGCAGTATAATTAAAAAATGAATAGGTATTACGCCCCTGATACTTCGAACTCAGCATTGCAGTGTCTGCATTGATCAGCAGATCTTGTAAGTTCGCACCATGTTCTGGGTACATCGCAATACCAATACTGCCTGAAATATTGATTTCCTTACCTGCAATCAAAAAGCTTTCTTGCATCAATTCCAATATTTTTTCAGACATTGCTGTGGCAGAGTCATTGCTTGCCGACTCAAGTACAATCAGAAACTCATCCCCACCGATTCGTAGCAATTTGGCTTTATCATTAATTAAACGGTGAATACGCGTAGCAATTTGAATCAGTAGTTGATCACCCACATGGTGTCCAAACACATCATTGACCGCTTTAAAACGGTCGATATCAATATAAATAAAAGCAATTTTATCTTGTCTTAAGCGATGCTCTGTAAATAGAAAATGTGCATATTCAGCCAAAAATAGTCGATTAGGTAAACGGGTCAAATTGTCCTGTACCGCTTGATTGGCCAGTTCTCGATTTGCGCGCATCAACTGCAAACTGCGATGTTCTAAACGTTGCTCAAGTACTGCAACGCTAAAGGCCGCCATCAACAATAAACTGGTGACAAATAAGACAATAAATAGCAATAAATTATGGTTAATTTGAGCCGCAACCAATATATCCATCGAGTTTAGCGGTACAAAATCAACAGCCACCATACCAATATAATGCATAGCAACAATGCTAAAAGTCAGCATCACGGCAACAAAAGCATTCATGATGTTACGTTTTGGCGAGTATTTATTTTTAAACGTTAGCCAAAATGCCAAACACGAGCCACAGATCGCAACTAAAATTGAACAGATAACAATTAAAGGTTCGTATCGTTGCTCATAACCCTGAACGTCTAAACTCAGCATCCCCGTGTAATGCATTCCGGAAATGCCTAGCCCCATTAAAACTGAGCCTAAAATTAAACGAGGAAATGGTAGCGTCAGTCGTGTGGTTAACCACACGGCAAAAGTGGACGCGACAAAGGCAATAAAATAGGATGTCAGAGTAAGACTGGTATCAAAACTATGATTTGAAGGTAAATGGCTGGCCATCATACCTACAAAATGCATGCACCAAATCGCAGCACCTAAAATTGCACCGCTGAATAATAATATGACATTTTCATATCTTGGTCGTGTTCCACGAAACAACATTTGTTCGAGTGAAACCGCTAAGTAACAACTTAATAATGCAACTACGATTGAACCAACGACCAGATTGTAATCATAATGAATATGGGTCATATCAAGCGTTCCGCTTAGGTTATCGTGGCACTTTCTTTAACCGAATTACCCAATCTATCTCTTCCCTTTAACTTGTTACATTTTCAATTACTTACTTATTTTCTCTTAGAATCTATTAGTCTACGGTAATGGTCAAGTCTTTCTTTCAAGATTTTAAGCAACTGATTAATTTAAAAAAATAAAGCTTGATGAAGTTCACTAAAACTTAAACTTTTGATAAAAATTGCATCAGGTGTTTATTATTTTAGAACAGTTTCTAATCATAATAAAATGAATAAGTTAGAATCATTTCTAGATTGCTTTTTAGATTTAAATCTAACACCACTCTACACACAAAAAAAAATAGCGAGCTGTAGCTCGCTATTTTTCAATGGGTAAATTCATCTTTTCTGTCAAAACTCAAGCAATCATCTCAATGTTATTTATGGATGAATTACTTACTTTTTGGCTGTTGTTGTATGCGTTTTGCCTTGTAATTTGGCATAGTCCATTAGCACGTTTGCTGCTTCCGTCACAAAGACTTCTTCTTCAGGCAGTGCTGGACGTTGGTTTGCCTTCATTTTTGCACGTGCCTCCACCAATGCATCCATAGACGCTTGGTAGCTTTCCCAGTTGGCATAAGGTTTTTGACCCACCACTTTACGACGCTGATTTTCAGCATCCAAAGACTTTTGCTCTAGTGCCAACAGCTCGGCTTTACGCTTCGCTAAGTCAAGCACCACACGCTTTTGCTCTTCTGTCTTTTTCGCAATCGCAGTACGTTGCTCTAAATATTTAAATTGCGGATCAATGCTGACACGTTGCTGAGATGACTTAATCAAATCGGGAACATAGGCTTGGATCGAGCCTTCACGTTTAAACGGTGCTGTAGGAATGGTATCCCACTGTAAAGCATTTTTCGCTTTACGTTCACCAAACTCTTCATTGTAAATATCAACCAACTTAATATCAGGCACGACCCCTTTATTTTGGGTACTGCCGCCAGTCACGCGGTAAAATTTACGTTGCGTTAAGGTTGCTTGACCATAGGCTAAAGAGTCAAGTTGTACCTGCGCTGTTCCTTTACCCGTTGTGGTGCTACCAATCACCACACCACGTTCATAGTCTTGAATCGCAGCAGAATAAATTTCACTCGCAGACGCCGAAGCCAAGTTAATCAATACTGCCAATGGACCTGCATAAGTTTGCGCGCCCCCATCATCATCTTCAAACACGCTGACATTGCCATTGCCATCACGGATTTGCACCACTGGACCTGATTTAATCACTTGACCAAGCATACGTGCCACTTCTTCAAGTGAGCCACCAGGGTTGTTACGCAAGTCAATGATGATACCTTCAACATTTTGAGCATCTAAAGTTTTTAAGGCTTTATTGGTATCTTCTGACACAGAACGGTAGTCTGTACCTGCACGACGTGCACGATAGTTCAAGTAAAACGATGGAATTTCAATTACACCGAACTTATGCTTTTTGCCATCACGCTCAATTTCAACGGTACGTGAACGCACGCCTGCATCTTCTTCTTGAATCACATCACGTACAATTGTGACATTTCGCGCTTGATTCATGGACGCACCAGCACCCAATAAACGTAGAGTCACTTTGGTGCCACGTTTACCACGAATCAGTCCGACAATTTCATTGCTCGGCCAACCGATCACATCCACCATTTTGTCGCCATCTTGGGCAACACCAACAATGCGATCACCTGACTTGACTTGTCCTGATTTGCTGGCTGGACCACCTTCTACAATCGTTTCAATTTTAGTGTAGTCTTCGTTGCCACGTTCAGGACGAATCGACACCCCAATCCCTTCCAATTGCAGCGTGGTTTGACGGTTCAATTCCATCGCATCTACAGGTGGGAAATAGTTACTGTGCGGATCATACGTCAGCATCATGGCATTCAGAGTTTTATCAAGCACATCATCGCTTTTTAAACGACTAATCCGCTCTAACTGACGTGTATAACGCTTGGTTAAAGTCTGTTCAGGTGTTAAATCTTCAGGACCAGTTAAATCTTGACCATTTGCCAAAGCAGGATCATCTTTCAACGCTTTCTGTTTGGCTTTCTCTTCTTCTTTGCTGATGGTTAAATTGATCAGCTGAGAGACCAACATTTTATTCCAATGCGCACGCTGCTCTTCTGTCGATTTAAAGAATGGCGCTTTTTCACGATCAGTTTCGATGTAGTTATTCGGTTGATTTAAATTCTGTGGCTTTTTCAGCTCTTCCAACATATAGGTGTAGAACTGTTTTAAGCGCTCACGATATTGCGCATGAATCGCATACGGCCCTGTTAAATTGCCCGCTTTGAGATTTGCACCAAAAGTTGAACCATAACGTTTTTTATAATTTTCAATATCCGATGCCAAGAACAACGTATGTTCAGCGTCTAAACTATCAATATAAAAATCTAAAATACGGTTAGATGTATTGGCATCTAAACGCTGATTTAAATAGTGTTGACGGTCTACCAATGTTGCAAGCTGACGTGAGACCAAGGCTTGTTCTTGAGTGGGTTGAATAGCACCCGCGCTCACTGCTTCTGTATTATTGGCAGCAATTGCGTCATTCACCACATGAGTGAAAAAGAATCCACCTGTCGCAATCGCAACGGCACAAGCTAATGTTTGAAGTTTCATAAATAATTTGTACTTCCTTGGTATTAAGACCAATATTACCGTGTTGGTTTTCGACCTGAATTGAATAGATTCAAAATCTTAAACAACTTAATATGTTTATGTCGTGTAGTTTTATCATATTCTCTGCTGACAAAGTGTAGCAAATCATTGCAGAATTCAGGTATTGTTTTTCCTTAAAAATTCCAACACGGACACCGAATATGATTGGCGCATTAATGCTCGACATTGCTGGCACAGAACTCACCCAAGAAGATATTGAACTATTACAGGCACCACAAGTTGGCGGCATGATTTTATTTGGTCGTAACATTGAATCTCCTGAACAAGTTCGTGCCCTGACCGACCATATGCGTCAAATTCGTCCTGATATTTTAATTGCCGTCGATCAGGAAGGTGGTCGTGTACAACGCTTAAAACAAGGCTTCACACTCCTACCAGCTATGGGTAAGTTTGGAGAACTTTACTTAACTGAACCTGAAAAAGCTGTTGAACTGGCTGAACAATGTGGCTGGTTGATGGCAGCTGAAGTCCTTGCGGTCGGCATCGATTTTAGTTTTGCACCAGTGCTGGACCTAAATGATGTCAGTGATGTGATTGGTGACCGTGGTTTTGCCAAAAATATGCAAGACATCATTCCACTGGCAAGTGCTTTCTTAAAAGGTATGAAACGTGCGGGGATGGCATCTACAGGTAAGCATTTCCCAGGCCACGGTTCAGTGAAAGCAGACTCACACGTCGCTGCTGCTATTGACCATCGTAGTTATGAAGAGATCTACCAAAAAGACATGCAAAGCTTTATTCAACTGCAACCACAGCTTGATGCCTTAATGCCTGCGCATGTGATTTATGAAAATATTGATCCTAATCCTGCTGGATTTTCACCGTATTGGATTCAGAAAGTCTTACGTCAAGAGCTCCAATTTGATGGCGTTTTATTCTCCGATGATTTAAGCATGCAAGCCGCTTGTGTCGCTGGCGGCGCAGATGCTCGTATCCAAGCAGCATTAAATGCAGGTTGTGATATGGGCCTTGTATGTAATAACCGTGAATCTGCATGCATTGCGCTGGATGGCATTCAAAACTTGGCTCTCCCAAATCAAGAACGCCTAGAACGTATGCGCGGTAAAATCCCACAAATTGAGATTGGACAAAGCATTGAACTCGGGGCGGACTGGCAGAGCGTGCGTAACCGTATTGTGGATTTTAAAAATCAATATTGCTAATCCACGACTTTTAAAATCATAAAAAGGAGCACGACAAGGTGCTCCTTTTTGATTTATGATGAAGTCAAAATAAGTGCTTCGGCGCTATACAAAAATTGCCAATAAAAACAACATTAGGTCAGGACGACATGACACAAAGTTTATCGGAACATCGACACATTTCCTTTACTGCACATTACACCGGCTATATTTGGTACAGCATGGGGATTTCGCATCCCGTTTTTGCCACACGTAAAGGTAAATTTTTAGCACGTTTAGTCCATCCTTTAGAAAGCTGGGCAGAAAAGAATGTGGGCGGTAGCATGCGCTCGACGCTCAAACAGCGCCATGCCATGATCGATCAACATTTAGATCAACTCATTGCCCAACACCCTCAGCTACAAGTACTCGAAATTGCCTGTGGCCTCTCCCCGCGCGGTTGGAATTTTCGCACCAAGCATCCTGAAATTGACTATCGTGAACTCGACTTGCCAGATATGGCAAAAATCAAAACACAGGCACTCAAACAGATTGACCCGCATGCCCCTGAGGTCTTAACTGGGGACATTTTCACTCAAGATTTTGAACGTATTTTTCAGAGTTTTGACCCTGAACGTCCTTTGGTGGTGATTAGCGAGGGGCTAATTAATTACTTTGATCAAGCCCTGCTTAATAAATTATTGCAAGGGATCACCGAATATGGCGCCTCGTTTCAGGAATTGCATTATCTGACCGACATCTATCCAGAACCCGTTAAAAACCGTTTAGCACGCTTTATTTGGGCCAGTAGTAAATTACTCAAAGTTATGTCACGCAGCGCTTTTACTTTTCATTTTCAATCCCCTGCTGAATTACAGCAGTTTTTCACCCATACAGGATTTGAAGAAGTAAAAGTCGTTCAGCCGGCCTTATACTTTCCGCAACATCATCAAGAACAAGTGATCCCTTTTCACGATGCAGATCAGCATTGTGGGGATTTGGTTTGGATGGTCCATGCCAAAACAAAAAAACAGCGCTAAAGCGCTGTTTTTTCACTTTTTCATGTTTTAACTAACGGCTTCTAATAACAACACATCTTCTTTTTGGCGTTGTACAAAGCGCAATAAGCGTTCTGCCAACTCAAAACTACCATGCTTAAACAAAGCGCGAACCTGTGTATCCACAACGTCAAAGATGAGACATTCAATTTTAAACTCACCTTCTTCGTCTTCTAGATGTAATGCCAAATCCCGTGGATATGCGTGCATGCAGTCCAACATTTCAGCCTGTACATTCAGCAACACGCCGAAATAATTTAAATCCGTAATTTGAGTTTCAACCACGAGGTCTGAATGGCGATGAGATAAATGCGTGAATGGCTGTTGTACACTTACACGCGCTTCGCCACGGCGTTCAATATTTTGCATTTGCTCTCGGCTCATTGGAATGATTCCTTCCAACTGCTGAATAGACTCACCGCGTAGATAAGTTGCAAACAAATTCATGGTTTCCTTACGGCGTTGCAACTGCGGTAAATGATCCGCATTGGCAATCATGGCAAATTGCATATTCGGACATTGCAAGGCAAAGCCCGCATTTTCATGTGGCAAAGTAAAACTGTCGTACTGCCCGCAAGACACCAATACATCACACTGTGGAATCGGCACGTCTTGCAAACGCAGCAAACGGTTACAGTTAATGTCATAACGCTCTTGTTCGGTATTGGTGAATTCAGCCATTTGTCTAAAGAACAAACGCTTCGCTGTCGGTGACATCCGCGTCACATCCAGTTTGGCATGATTAACCAAATACAAAATCACCGCTTGACCAAATTCATCCATGCGCTGTTCTTTCATCAAATGCAAGGATTCTTCAAGCAACATGCGCCAGCTCTTGCGCGTTTTTTGCATTACGCCCATCAATATCATGCGGTCAATCAATTCAGGACGTTGATCCGCCAGTCCTGCAGCCACCACTGAACCTAGTGACATCCCCATCACGGATACTTTTTCTAGCCCGACGATATCCAACCAAACGCCTAACATCTGTGCCAGATCACCCAACTCTAAAGTCCCTGCCGACACCGAAGTATCGACATTGGTAATTTGCTGATTTGAGCCCATAGAGGGTAAATCAATTAAAATAATAGGTCCTGCCGCAAATAGTTGTTCGACACAATATTTGTAGGAATTAAAGTTTTGAAATGCCCCACCAATAATAACAATCGGGGTGCGATGAATGGTTTCAGGTTGTGCAATGGCCATATATTCGACCTTCCAGCCATCAATCCATGTCGTTCTGGCAGGCTGTTTAAAGCTTTGCTTGTCATATAGATCGAAAAAACTGTAATGCGTACTTTCCTGTACGGTGGGATCCATTTGGATAATGGAATTCATATTCCTTTCCTCCATTCCTGCCTTATTTTTATTGTCAGGAATTCATTTAGAGACTCTGCTCGACTTAGCGTCCTGCTCTTTAATCGTTATTTGTACGACTTCAATGTCGCTATTGTTTCATTCTATACAGAGGTTCATTTTACAAGCAACTGATATCCCCGCCGCTTATCTACTTTTGCTCTAAAAACAATTTCAAAATGTTAATTCTGCTCAGCAAGTACAGTCGAATATGCACTTAAGTGCTTCATTGTTCAGTCACAGGCTGTTAATATCGAGTTGAAATTTCTAAGTGATCAAACCGCTATGCAAGAGTCTATTGAACAATACATGCAAACGGTAGGACAGCAAGCACGCACAGCATCACGTGTGCTCGCAGGGGCTTCTACCCAGACTAAAAATAATGCCTTATCAGCAATTTATACTGCTTTGCAAAACAGTGAAACTGCAATTTTGGCAGCTAACCAAGTGGATATGACCAAAGCGCATAACAACAACTTGGATAGTGCTCTACTTGATCGCTTAGAACTTACCCCCACACGCTTTAAAGGCATGCTCCAAGGTCTAAAAGATGTAATCGCACTGACTGACCCGATTGGCGAAATTACCGATATGGCCTTTCGTCCGACAGGTATTCAGCTGGGCAAAATGCGCGTGCCGCTAGGTGTTGTCGGCATGATTTACGAATCTCGCCCAAATGTAACGCTTGAAGCCGCATCTTTAGCGCTTAAATCAGGTAACGCGATTATTTTACGTGGTGGTTCTGAAGCTTTGGAATCTAACCAAGCAATTGCGGCAGCGATTCAACATGGCTTAACTGCCGCAGGTGTACCTGAACATGCCGTTCAAGTGCTTAATACCCCAGACCGTGCTGCGGTTGGCCAATTAATTACCATGCCTGAATATGTCGATGTGATCGTACCTCGTGGTGGCAAAGGCCTAATTGAACGTATCACCAATGAAGCACGTGTGCCTGTTATCAAACATCTTGATGGTAACTGCCATGTTTTTGTGGAAGCTCAAGCTGATTTGCAAAAAGCATTACCTATTGCGCTCAATGCCAAAACACACCGTTATGGCGTATGTAATGCCATGGAAACCTTGCTCGTCGATGAAAATGTCGCTGAAGAGTTTTTACCACGCATTGCTGAACTTTATGCTGAGAAAAAAGTTGAACTGCGTGGCTGTGCTGAAACCCAGCGCATTTTGGGTGAATCGATTGTTCCTGCAACTGAAGAAGATTGGTACACCGAATACTTAGGCCCGATTTTGGCAGTGAAAGTCGTTACTGGCCTAGATGAAGCGATTGAGCACATCAACAAATATGGCTCACACCATACCGACTCGATCATTACCGAAAACTTTAGTTTGGCTCGTCAGTTCTTAGCGCGTGTAGATTCGAGTTCAGTGATGATCAATGCCTCAACGCGTTTTGCGGATGGGTTTGAATATGGTCTTGGTGCTGAGATTGGTATTTCAACCGATAAAATCCATGCACGCGGACCAGTCGGCCTAGAAGGTCTGACTTCTCAAAAATGGATTGTGTTTGGTGATGGTCAAATTCGCCAATAACACCCAATAAGACAATGAAAGCTGTGCTTTTCTGAGTAAAGGCACAGCTTTTTTTATGACGAATTAAAAAACTAGACCCAGGGTTCACATATTGAAATATAAGCCTGCAAACACACAGGATATAGAATCGAAAACAGATTTTTTGACAATTAAATGCTTAAGAAGAATAAGAAAAGTTCAAATCACCTGCTTTTTTGCAACAATTTTAGGATTACAGCGCAGCAACCGCATGTTATGTTCTATGTATACCCCTTAAATCGTATAAATTTTGAGGATTATTTTATTAATAAATGAAAACTATGAACTGATAAATTTTAATTATTATTGTGCTCAGGGTCGATAGTGCTTAAGTCTAATCTCCTAAAGTCTATCTAGGACGATAAAAAAACCCATGATAAAACATCATCACAGATCTAAATTGCATCAATCAATACAACTGCAATCAGATCAACATTATGGATAAGTATTTCAATTAGAATTCGGGTATTTAAACGTGTCTACATCAGTATTAGTAATTAACTGCGGATCTTCTTCTATCAAATATGCGTTAGTTTCTGAGCGCCGTGAAGATCGTATTTTTGGTCTAGCCGAGAACCTAGGTTCTGCTGATGCACGTATTAAAGGGGTCACTACAGGTGGTGATGCGCTTGAGCTGTCTATTCCACATGCTGACCATGAAAAAGCCCTCGAAACTATTTTAGAGCGTTTGGCTCACCATAATCCTCAAGCGATTGGTCACCGTGTTGTTCACGGCGGTACATTAACCAAAGCTGAGCTATTAACACCAGAAATTATTGAACGTATTCGTGAAGCAACACCGCTTGCTCCATTGCATAACCCTGCTCACTTGGTGGGTATCGAAGCAACCATGCGTTTGTTCCCTGAACTTCCGCAAGTAGCCGTATTTGATACAGCATTCCACCAAACCATGCCGTCTCATGCATACCGCTATGCTTTACCAAAATTCTTGTACACACAGCATAACGTGCGTCGTTATGGCTTCCACGGTACTAGCCATGCCTACGTATCTGAGCGTGGCTCAATGTTGGCAGGCAGCTTTAAACAAGGTGGTTGGTTAACTGCTCACTTAGGCAATGGTAGCTCGACTTGTGCGATTTGGAATGGTCAATCTGTAGATACGTCAATGGGTCTAACACCTCTTGAAGGTGTGGTGATGGGCACACGTAGTGGTGATGTCGACCCAAGTATTCACAGCTTCCTTGCAAGCAACTTAGGTTGGGATATCTACAAAATCGATAAGATGCTGAACAGCCAATCAGGCCTACTCGGTTTGTCTGATCTTTCAAATGACATGCGTACGTTGATCGAAGCATCGGAACAAGGCAACGAAGATGCCGCACTTGCCATTGAAGTATTCTGCTACCGTTTAGCAAAATCTTTGGCAGGTCTCAGCTGTGGTCTACCACGTATTGACGGTTTATTCTTTACCGGTGGTATTGGTGAAAATTCTGCCTACATTCGTGAAAAAACGGTTTCATACTTACCGCACTTTGGTTTCAACCTGAGTAAAGAATTAAATGACAACCTAAAACGCGGTACTGAGGGTCGTATTGACCACGGTACTGGCCCACAAATTTGGGTTGTTCCTACCGATGAAGAAGGCCGTATTGCCAAAGAAACTGAGCATGTTGTAGACGAGGTGACAGCGTCTGTTACAAAAAAGTCTGATGCTGAAGCTGCGATTGCATAAGCAATCGCATCAGCCCCTTCGCCTTCAATATTAATTTTTAGCTTTAATTTAGACACCGTATGAAAACAATTTTACTCGTGCCAACTGGGGAAGGTGTAGGTTTAACATCTGCATGCTTAGGTTTAATTTATGCTTTGGAATGCCAAGGGGTCAAAGCAGGTTTTCTGAAACCATTTTCACAGGAAAATGTCGCAGATACTGTAGACCGTACAACGGCTCTTTATCGTCATTTATTTAATAATGAAACGGTAGAACCCATTCATCATGCCACCATCGTGAAACAACTGAGTCATGATGAAAGTGATGAATTGCTCGAAGAAGCAGTTCGTTTGCACCGTGAAATTGCAAAAAAGCATGATCTGATTATTGTTGAAGGCTTGGTTCCAAACAGCCGAGATAACTTTGCCTCAGAACTGAACGCGACATTAGCAAAAGCTCTTGATGCTAAAGTAATTATTGTCAGCACAGCAGATATTCAAAATGCCACGAAAACTGCTGAGAAAATTGACAGTTCTCTACGCCAATTCGGTGGTGCAGCATCTGAACGTACTGCGGGCGTTTTGTTTATGCGCACACGTGGTTTGCCAGAAGAATCTGCGCAAATTCCTGTCACGCTTGATCCAAATCTGCGTTTAATCAGTGATACCAATAAATTTGTGCTCGAATTACAACAAAGTAATCCGCAAATTGGTTCTACACAGCTACCTGTCATTGGCCTCGTTCCATTTAGTAATACGCTCAGCGTACCGCGCATGTCTGACTTGGCGACGCATATTCAAGCGGAATGGATCAACCAAGGCGATGCTGCTCATCGTCGTGTACTACATAGCAGCTTAGTTGCGTCGAATATTGAACATGAACTTCACAAATTTGTGGCAGGTGAACTGATTATCAGCGCCTCTGACCGTATTGATGTGTTGTTGGCTTCTAGCCTTGCAAGTAGCAATGGTATTCCACTTGCCGGTTTGGTTTTGACTGAACATCATCAACCGAACCCGCAAGTTTTGGATTTCTGCCAAACCGCGATTAAGCAAGGCTTACCGATTTTACATACGCCTTTAAGCACTTTTGAAACGGCACAACAACTTTCAAATTTAGGCAATGAAATTCCTGTCGATGACGTAGAACGTGCAGAGCAAGTGACTCGCTTTGTTTCAAGCCACATTAATGCTGAGTGGATTACTGAAGTATTGAATGGTTCGTATCAACCCCGTTTGTCCCCTTCTGCATTCCGTCATGAATTAGTACAAAAATCTATTGCTGCGAAAAAACGAATTGTTCTACCTGAAGGTGATGAACCACGCACCATTCAGGCGGCTGCCATTTGTCAATCACGTGGCATTGCACACTGTATTTTATTGGCAAAACCTGAAGCCGTGATTGAAGTTGCAAAAGCACGTAATATCGAACTTCCACATGATTTGGAAATTATTGATCCAGATCTGATTCGTGAAAACTATGTGCCTAAAATGGTTGAGCTGCGTAAAGGTAAACTCAATGATCTACAAGCACGTGAACAGCTACAAGATACTGTGGTTTTAGGCACCATGATGCTTGCACTCGATCAGGTGGATGGCTTAGTCTCAGGCGCAGTACATACTACGGCAAATACTGTACGTCCTGCATTCCAATTGATTAAGACCGCACCTGAATATTCATTGGTTTCATCTGTGTTCTTTATGCTGTTACCGGATGAAGTCTATGTATATGGTGACTGTGCAATTAATCCAGATCCAAATGCAGAACAGCTTGCAGAGATTGCGATTCAATCTGCAGATTCAGCGAAAGCCTTTGGTATTGACCCACGCATTGCGATGATTTCGTATTCAACAGGTACTTCTGGTGCAGGTGCAGATGTCGAGAAAGTGGCTGAAGCAACACGCATTGCCAAAGAACGCCGTCCTGATTTACTGATTGATGGCCCGCTTCAATACGATGCTGCATCGGTGGAAAGTGTGGGACGTTCTAAAGCACCTGACTCTAAAGTGGCTGGTCGTGCCAATGTGTTTATTTTCCCTGACTTAAATACAGGTAATACAACCTATAAAGCAGTTCAACGTTCTGCAAATGTAGTCAGTGTTGGCCCAATGCTTCAAGGTTTAAACAAGCCTGTAAATGACTTGTCACGTGGGGCTTTGGTCGATGACATCGTGTTTACCATTGCATTAACGGCAATCCAATCCGAACAGCAAGAAGCTTAATTTTAGTTTCGAGTTCTAAACCACCCTTTCGAAAGATTGGGTGGTTTTTTTATTCATTCCGATTTTCCCACATTTCAATCTTATTTATATTGCGATAATTTTCATCTTATTAATTCTTGTCATCTTAGAGTCAATATTATTGCTTATGGTATGAGCGCTTTTTTAATTATTCAAAACTTAGCTATATCATGACAAACTTAAAATTTTATACTCCATGTGCCATCTCTACATTAATATGGGTTTGCTTAAGCGCACACTCCATGGCCGCAGATTCATATCTAACACCTGACTCAGCTCCAAATAGTCTTGAAATATTATCTACTCCTCCACAAGCCTATAGTGGAGATTTTATTCGTGATCAAAGTATTTTTAAACAATCTCAATATTTGAAAAATACGGCTCGCTGGCAGCAAGCACAAATTGATGCTGATGTTTCAAATGCACACTTAGGGCGACCTTTTTCATCTGCATTTGGCGTAGAAATTAATGAGAAAAATACACCTACTTTATTTGAAATTTTAAGAAAGATTAAACTTGATAGTAGATACTCTACTCAAACTGCAAAAAAGAAATATAGCCGTGAACGTCCATATGGCTATTTTAATGTCAGCACTTGTACCCCTGAAGAAGAAAATGAAAAAAATCAATATGTTTCCTATCCTTCTGGACATACAACTATCGGTTGGACATATGCATTAGTCTTAGCAGAGTTACGTCCTGAGCGTCAAAGTCAAATTTTTAAACGTGGTATTGAATTTGGTCAAAGCCGAGTCGTGTGCAATATGCATTGGCAAAGTGATGTCGATGCTGGCCGTATTATGGGAGCAGCGCAATTTTCACGCCTACAGGCAGATCCACAATTCCAAGCCGATATGATCAAAGCCAAAACTGAAATTAACCATCTCATTTCTGCCACACACAAAAAATCTGATTAAAAAAATCAGCATCTTGTCCCATTGCATAGATAGTAGATCACATGCGTGGGCAGTGGTTTTTAATAGATGTGCATGTCCAATATAAAAATAAAGCGCTTAGAACCATCTAAGCGCTTTATTTAATTTAGCAGGAGTAGTGATCCCTTTTTATTTTGATTTAATCTGCTTCAGTTCTGGCTTGCCGTAAGCCACTTCAAAACTTGCGACGGTCGTCATTTTTCCACCTGGTTTTTCAACAAAGTCTAGAACCTTCAAGTCTGTACGCATATAGTCTTTAAAAAAGTCTAAAGTCTGATAACCGCGTTGATCATTGATAAATTTGATGTGTGGATTTAACTTCAGCACATCTTCCTGCCCTGGACGGATTGGTTGACCATTGCCGGTAGAGGTTATCGATGTAGTTAAAAATTCGGTTGCAATCGATGGACTCTTAAAATCATTCAAATCACTTGGAATATTCGCTGCAAAATATTGATGCAAATCTCCTGATAAAATTACTGTATTACCATGAGGTGCATTTTTTTTGATAGATTCAATCAAGCGCTCGCGTGCGTATGGATAGCCATTCCACGTATCTTTCCCAAAATAAGCTTTGCCTGATTTGTTATAACGTACCCAAGGCATAACCTGAATTTGCTGTGCCAAGACATTCCAACGCTTATCATGGCGCATTTGCTTCGCCAACCATTGCTCTTGTGCTTTACCAAGAACCTGCTCATTTCGGCTATTCTCAGTACGGCAGTAATCTATTTTATCAAACCCATCTTCTAACTGAGCTTTGGTGCATAAAATTGGAGAACGGTACTGGCGTGTATCCAAAATATTCATCCGTAGCATTTTGCCATAATCTAAAGTGCGGTAAGCAAGGATATCTGGGCCGTTCGGCTTCTGTTTTAAACGCACAGGCATATATTCATACCATGCTTGAAACGCTGCTGCGCGACGCAGTAAAAATATGTCTTTCTTCTCGCCTTTTTCTTCAATATCTGCAGCCCAGTTGTTATCCACTTCATGATCATCAAAAGTCATCGCAAAAGGTGCAGATGCATGTGCAGCTTGTAAATCAGGATCTGCACGGTACTGTGCATAACGAATACGATATTGCAGTAAAGTTTGAATTTCAGGACCAATATGTTGACGTGCAGGAATTGAAACTCTTAGATCTCCAATTGCACGTCCCCCGCCTTTACCCTCTGGTCCTTCATAAATATAGTCACCATAGTGGAAAACTAAATCTATCTCTTTCTCTTTGCTCAAGTAATCATAAGCCGTGTAATAGCCTGTTTCATAATGCTGACAACCTACTACAGCAACACGAACTCGTTCTGGCATTTGATGTGCTGCTGGCGCCGATTTTGCTGTACCTACAGAACTTTCATAACCAGCCAATCTAAATCGATAATAATAGCGTGTCATCGGTGCTAAACCACTTATCTCTACATGTACTGTGTGATGTAAGTCAGGATGTGCCTGCGCCTTCCCAGTTTGCACAATTTTCTTAAATTCAATATCTGTAGCAATGTCCCAATCCACTTCAACAGCTTCTTTCGGCATCCCACCATCCACTGAAAGTGGATATGGTGCAACTCGGGTCCAAATCACAAAGCCATCTGGCCAAGGTTCGCCTGAGGCAACACCTAATTGAAATGGGCTAATCGGAAATTTGGCATTTGCCCACGTGCTTACTGGACTCAGTCCAGAAAATAACGCTAAAGACCCGACTCCCATCAAACCCTTTAAGAATTGACGACGATTCGAATTAATATGATTCATTTTTATTTCTCTATAAACTTATTAATAAATTAATCTGATCAGTTTTGGATTAGAAAATTGGCATGGTATAGGTCAAGTAGATACGGCTTTGTTCCTGCTTGGTTCCTGTACTTTTTTTGAATTTTCCGTATTGAGCGGTAAAACCTAAATTTTTGAATTTCCCTTCTGGAACTTTATAACGCAAGGTATAGTCAATTTCGGACTCAGTTGCACAACCACATTTACCAAAGTCACGACCTTGGACTTTCAGGAACGATACATTTAAGCCTTTTAAGTATTGATTATTGAAGTCATATCGATAGCCATACCATGTGGACTTTTCGCCTGCATTAGTAAAGTTCTGCAACAAACGGTTGGTTGGTAAGTAAATGAAAGTCCCATCTGCACCGTTGTCTAAACTGCCCTGATTCATATGCAGAAAATCGCCATCATCTCCAATTTTCTGCGCGCCGAATTGCAGCTGATGATTATTGAATTTGTATTTGAAATCCACACTGGCTGTCTGGTTATCTACTTTAGCGCCATAGCCTTTTTCACCACGCTCATTAGCTCCAGTCGCTTGAGTATCAAATAAACGTAAGTCCGTATTAAAACTCTGGTTTTCACTGAATGGAAATTTGTGTTTCACGCCGATAAATTGCTGTACATAAAAATCATCCAGCTCACCGGCATAGTACTGTAGCGTTAAATTTTTATTGGGCTTCCAGTCCGCACCGCCAAACATAAACCCATCACTGGTTTCGGTCGCGCCTTTAATAGAAAGCTTTGAAGCATCTCGTGATGCACGTGGAATTGCTTTAGTGACGTAACCACCCGTTAAAGTCAATCCCTTTACATCTTTAGAAGTGACTTGACCACCTAAATAGGCAGATTCGAGCAAGCGAGCAAAGCTTCGACTTAAAATGGGCAAATTAGGGCGTAACTCCCCGACTTTTACATCAGTTTTCTGATAGCGCGCTTTTAAAGTGGGATATGCACGTGTCCAATAATTTGTTGGACTACCATCACCCTCTAAAGGAAACATCAACGAATTTTTGGCTTTATCTTTACTGCCGTCTAAACGTATACCTGCTGCCGCAGTCGCATCTAAACCAAAACCGACTTGACCTTCGGTAAAGCCAGATTGATAACTCAATTCAATACCTTGTCCCCAAACTGTCGAATCTTTATCGTTAGGCTCTTGATCTTGATCAAAATAATAATTTTTAAAATCTATTTCTGCTTTACTATCTTTAATAAATTCTGCTTGTGCTGCCTGCATTGTCAGCATGGGGGTGAAAACCATACAGCAGATGAGTGCTTTGTAATTCAACGTCTAACCTCTTTGGTCCTTGAGAAATACTGCAATAACCTAAAGACTCTGTATGACAATACACTTGCAATCCCATGACAATTACATGAAAAAATAAAACAAATATTAAATATAAATATTTGATAATATAAAAATTAAAGTTATTTTTTATTTTTTTGTTTTTAATCACTTAAATACGAAAAAAGTTGACCATTAAAAGAACTGCAAGCACTCCATTTTTTGACTACTAAGCTCTAAGCCTGATTTTAAAGAAGATTGCTCAAGAACTTTTATAAAACCTTGTTTAGAATAAAATTGAGTAGCTCGTAAATTAGTTAATTCAACACGAAGTACAATTTTTGTATAACCTTGGTTTGCTGCATATTTTGTAGACTAGATATTAAAAGATCAGCAACACTGTTTCCCCGATAATTCTCATACAACCACATTGCAACTACAGTAAATTCATGCTGTTTATCAATAGTACCTCCAACCATGCCTACAGCTCTCATTCCGTCAAATGCCAATAGAAACTGGCATGGTCTTTTTTGCGCAACTCTATCACGCCATTCAGAATCACTATGAGTTTTAGTTTTTTCAAAAGTTGCTGTAAATGCATCGGGACTGTCTTGTAATGCTTCTAGCCGTAAATTTTTCAGTATCTCCCAATCTGATTCAACAGTTGGTCGTACAGTAACAGAGCTCATTTTTAATTTTACCTGTCATCTATTTGCTTCAAATCATAACGTTTAGAATTGAAGTCTTGTAAAAAATTTGAAAGCAACAAAGATCATCGATGATTATCACACACACTGACGCAAAGACTAAAAATTAGCTATTACTCATGATTAGATTTGAAGATTTGAAGATTTGAAGATTTGAAGATTTGAAGATTTGAAGATTTGAAGATTTGAAGATTTGAAGATTTGAAGATTTGAAGATTTGAAGATTTGAAGATTTGAAGATTTGAAGATTTGAAGATTTGAAGATTTGAAGATTTGAAGATTTGAAGATTTGAAGATTTGAAGATTTGAAGATTTGAAGATTTGAAGATTTGAAGAAGAATATTATTTTTTATAAAATTTAAAGCAAAAAAAAAGAAGATAAAGCTTTAGGCTTGATCTTCTTGTTGACCGTAGAACCAAGTTGCTGCGATAAACAGAGAAAAACCAATAACTGACAACACTGGAGTAACCATATATTTCACACTCTAACTTTGATGAGGTCATTATGTAAAAGTTTTATGACAGTTATATGACAAATATGAAATATTCAAAAATAATAAATATTATTTAATTTCAAAATCTTAGAAACAAAAACAAATTTTCTCCTCTAGTTATGTGACAAATATTTCATGAAATATGACAGTGAAAACGTCATTTTTAGGATATTGATGACAGCGAAACATGGCACTGTTAAACCCTATTAAACTTTCGGCCAAAGATTAAGCGAAATACCCACACAACTGTGTTTTTGTCTTATAATTTAGCCCGCTAGCTATCAGCCCGCTCAAGAGATATTTGTATGACAACTATTATCAAGCAAGATGACTTGATCACATCGGTAAAAGATGCGCTTCAGTTCATTTCTTACTATCACCCACAGGACTTCATCCAAGCGATGAGCCGTGCGTATGACCGTGAAGAAAACAAAGCCGCAAAAGACGCGATTGCACAAATTTTAATTAACTCTCGTATGTGTGCAGAAGGCCATCGTCCTATCTGTCAAGATACGGGTATTGTGAACGTATTTCTTGAAGTGGGCTTAGACGTTAAATTTGATTTAACCATGAGCCTAGACGATGCAATCAACGAAGGTGTACGTCAAGGTTATCTTGAAAACTCAAACATTCTTCGTGCATCAGTATTAGCTGATCCTGCTTTTGGTCGTAAAAATACCAAAGACAACACCCCTGCTGTAATTCACTACAAACTCGTTCCGGGTAATAAAGTTGATATTACTGTTGCTGCTAAAGGTGGTGGTTCAGAAAATAAATCTAAGCTTGCAATGCTTAATCCTTCTGACTCTATCGTAGATTGGGTACTTAAAACTGTTCCAACAATGGGTGCAGGTTGGTGTCCTCCTGGTATGCTCGGTATCGGTATTGGTGGTACTGCTGAAAAAGCCATGATGCTTGCAAAAGAAGCATTGATGGAAGAAATCAACATGGACGAACTCCTTCGTCGTGGCCCACAAAACCAAATCGAAGAACTTCGTATCGAAATCTTCGAAAAAGTAAATGCTTTAGGTATTGGTGCTCAAGGTCTTGGCGGTTTAACGACTGTTCTTGATATCAAAATCAAAGACTACCCATGTCACGCTGCGGGTAAACCAGTAGGTATGATTCCTAACTGTGCTGCAACTCGTCATGCGCATTTCCAATTAGACGGTTCAGGTGTAGCGCATATTCAAGCGCCTAGCCTTGAAGACTACCCTGCAGTGACTTGGGATTCATCAACGTCTAAACGTGTTGACTTAGACAACATCACTCAAGAAGAAATGAACTCTTGGCAACCAGGTGACACACTACTTCTTAACGGTACAATCTATACAGGTCGTGACGCTGCGCACAAACGTATGGTTGACATGTTAAACAAAGGTGAAGAACTTCCAGTTGACCTAAAAGGTAAATTTATTTACTACGTTGGCCCTGTTGATCCAGTCGGTGACGAAGTCGTCGGTCCTGCTGGCCCAACAACTGCAACACGTATGGATAAGTTCACACGTCAAGTGCTTGAAGCAACTGGCATGTTCGGTATGATTGGTAAAGCTGATCGTGGTCCTGCTGCTGTTGAAGCAATCAAAGACAACAAAGCGACTTACCTCATGGCTGTCGGCGGTGCTGCTTACTTAGTATCAAAAGCGATTCGTGAAGCTGAAGTTGTAGCATTTGCTGACTTAGGTATGGAAGCGATCTACAAATTTGTTGTAAAAGACATGCCTGTATCGGTAGCCGTTGACGTAAATGGTACTTCTGTTCACGCAACTGCACCAAAAATTTGGCAAGCAAAAATTGGTAAAATCCCAGTAGTTGATGCTGCTGCGAACTAATTTCGCCACGTTCAAGATCAAAAAAAGCACCCCATCGGGTGCTTTTTTATTGTCAATATTTAGACTGTCTGTCGAATGACATTCGCTATTTAATGCTTTCACACACTCAAAAACATGAGCTAATTACATTACCAAGTTAATGGATTCCACAGTTTAAAAAGCTTGGTCAACTGCACATCTTCCGCAGGATCATAATGAGGTGCCTTCAACTTCTGAGCACTTTTCCGTACTTTTCCAGAGTTTTGATCTTCTGCCACAAAGTTAAAACTGTTGGATTTCAACTCTGTAAATGCGATTTCATTTCGACCAATTTTTTCAGGCATGAGCAGCAATGGCCCTGAAACCGTTCTTTTACTGGATAAATTCTCTTCATCATATTTAATGAAGTAAGTTTGACCTGCTTCAACATCAAAGTCTAAATATTTAGGTTTTTGAAAATGATTCACCCCCAAAGGGCGACTCGATGATAAGCGGTAATTCCCCGCAGGTAACTCCACCCAGTAATAATGATTATTCAATAAACTTGGAATACGCTCACTGTTCAGAAATAAGCTGCTGGCCACAATTTCTTGACGATTCCATTTACTGTCTGGACGATATAAATACACAATCGCTGCTTGATCATGCTGAGCTTTCACTTCTTGAAAATGTCGGCCTTGTTTCTGATTGACCCAACCACCAATGGTAAACATACCCAATCGATATTGCTCAATATGACCCGGTGTACTTTCAGGATCCACAGGCTTTAATGTCGAAGCCAATGACGTTTGCTCAATGGCTGATTTTCCATGACAACCCAGCAGCGCTACACTGCTTAAAAGTAGAATTGCAACTCCACGCATGATTATCCCTCACTGCGTCTTTTTTTATTTTTACACTTTTGTTTTCAGTTTTTTACATTCAGGCATCCACGCCATCCTGCTGAGATTAACATTCTGCTTTTATTTTTGGAAATAAAAAACGTGTGCAAATCTTGGATTTACACACGTTTCAGACGAATAGCGCTTAAGCAGATTTAGAGTTCACAACTTTTAAATCTGATTTCGGTGCAGCTTCTTCAGTTTTCTTTGGTTGACGTTCTGATTTAAATTCAGGTTCCGCTTCACCATTAATCACCGCTTCATTGACGACAACCGTACCCACATCTGAACGACTTGGTAGATCATACATCGTTTCAAGCAATGAATTTTCTAAAATCGAACGTAGACCACGCGCACCCGTATTACGGTCAAGGGCTTTTTTAGCCACGGCACGTAATGCTGAGTCTTCAAATACAAGGTCAACATTTTCCATTTCAAATAAATATTGGTACTGACGTGTCAATGCATTTTTTGGTTCTGTCAGAATCTGCATCAATGCTTCTTCGTCGAGTTCTTCCAAGGTTGCAATGACTGGCAAACGACCAATAAATTCAGGAATCAGACCGAATTTAACCAAATCTGTCGCTTCAACTTGGCGGAATAAGTCAGATAATTTTTTAGTTTCATCTTTCTTACGCACTTCAGCTGTAAAGCCAATACCTCCTTTTTCCTGACGCTGCTGTACGATTTTCTCTAGACCAGAGAATGCGCCACCACAGATAAACAGGATATTTGAAGTATCAATTTGAATAAATTCTTGCTGCGGATGCTTACGACCACCTTGAGGCGGAATCGACGCAACCGTACCTTCGATCATTTTCAATAACGCTTGCTGAACACCTTCACCCGATACATCACGAGTAATAGATGGGTTTTCAGACTTACGGGTAATTTTGTCGATTTCATCGATATAGATAATGCCCTTTTGCGCTTTTTCTACATCGTAATCGGCTTTTTGAAGGAGTTTTTGAACAATGTTCTCAACGTCTTCACCCACATAACCGGCTTCAGTTAAAGTCGTTGCATCTGCCATCGCAAATGGCACATCTAAAAGACGCGCAAGTGTCTGAGCAAGCAGTGTTTTACCTGAACCTGTTGGTCCAACCAACATGATGTTACTTTTCGAAATCTCTACACCGTCTTCTGGTTTTTTACCACTGGTGCCAACTTTTAGGCGTTTATAGTGGTTGTATACCGCAACAGAGAGGGTCTTTTTCGCAACATCTTGACCAATCACATATTGGTCAAGCGCAGCACGGATTTCATGCGGTTTTGGTAAAGGACGAGTTGCCCAGTCATTTGATTCAACTTGCTGACTGGTCTGAACTAGGTCAAGACATACGTCCACACACTCATTACAGATGTACGCGTCCTCACCTGCAATCAGTTTCCCGACTTCAGACTGCGTTTTACCGCAAAATGAACAATGCTTTTGTCCTTGAGGATGTTCGGACATATTCACTCCAATAATTAATTCTTTAAAACTTATGGGCGTTTAGATAAAACTTCGTCCACAAGACCGTATTCTTTCGCAGCTTGCGCTGTCATAAAATTGTCACGGTCAGTATCTCGAGCAACAGTTTCGTAGTCTTGACCACTATGCTCTGCCATTAAACGATTTAAACGTTCTTTGATGAATAGAATTTCACGTGCATGAATTTCAATGTCAGATGCCTGACCACGGAAACCACCGAGTGGTTGGTGAATCATGACACGGGCATTTTCAAGACAGTAACGTTTGCCTTTAGCACCGGCATTAAGCAGGAATGCACCCATCGATGCTGCTTGCCCCATGCAGTAAGTCACAACATCAGGTTTAATAAATTGCATGGTATCGTAAATCGCCATACCTGCAGTAACCGAACCGCCTGGTGAGTTGATATATAAATGAATATCTTTATCTGGGTTTTCTGCTTCTAAGAACAACATTTGGGCAACAATCAAATTTGCCATGTTGTCTTCAACTTCACCGGTTAAAAAAATCACACGTTCACGCAAAAGGCGTGAATAAATATCAAAAGAACGCTCGCCACGAGATGACTGTTCTACCACCATTGGCACTAGTGCGTTTTCAATTGTTGGAACATACATACGTTATTTATTCCTAAATTTTTCTGACTCAACCCATAATTCACAATATGAGGGATATTTGTCGAAATTGCAAAAGATTCCCAATTAAATAACAGATATTTTTTTCATAAGCATTGTGAAATCAGGACAACTTATTTGGGGGCAAATTTCGATAAAAAAAGGCGCTTAATGCGCCTTTTTTTGAAAGCTAGAAATTAGCCTTGTTGACGAGCTTGTTGCTCTTTCAATAAGTCTTCATAGCTCACAGTTGTATCAGTTACTTTAGCAGAAGCTAAGATGTGATCGACAACTTGGTCTTCTAGAATAACAGCTTCGATTTGAGCACGTTGCTGTTTATCGTTGTTGAAGTATTCAATTACTTCTTTAGGATCTTCGTAAGAAGAAGCCATGTCTTCGATGTAAGCATCAACACGTGCAGCATCAACTTCAATTTTAGCATCAGCTAATACTTTGCTGACCAATACGCCAAGTTTAACTGATTTTTCAGCTTGCTCTTTGAATAGGTCATCTGGAAGCATGCTTGAATCAAACGCTTTAGCGCCTTGAGCACCAAACTGTTGAGTGAATTGTTGGATCATTTGTTGACGTTGACGGTCAATTTCTTGAGCAACCATTGCTTCTGGAAGTTCTACTTCGTTTGCAGCTACAAGCGCATCAAAAGTTGCACCTTTCACTTGGTTACGAAGACCGTTTTTCACTTCACGTTCCATGTTTTTACGCACGTCAGCTTTCAGCTTTTCAACGCCTTCTTCTTCAGTTAGACCGAAGATTTTTAAGAATTCAGCATCAACTTCTGGAAGTTTTTGTTTTTCAACAAGCTTAACAGTGATTTTGAATTGAGCAGCTTTACCAGCAAGGTTTTCAGCTTGGTAGTCTTCAGGGAAAGTTACATCGATAACTTTCTCTTCGCCTTTCTTCATACCAACGATGCCGTCTTCGAAGCCAGGGATCATACGACCAGAACCAAGAACGAGTTTAAAGTCTTCAGCAGCGCCGCCTTCAAACTTCTCGCCATCAACAGTACCTTCAAAGTCGAACGTTACTTGCATGTCTTTTTTAGCCATGCCTTTAGTTTCAACCCATGAAGCGCGTTGTTTTTGAAGATTTTCAATCATCTTCTCAACGTCTTTGTCGTCAACTGAAGTTGTTTTACGTTCAACTTCTAGACCTTCAAACTTAACTTCAACTTCTGGATAAACTTCTACAGTTGCTTCATAAACTAAAGCATCATCTTTCATTTCAGTTTTTTCAATGTTTGGCATACCAACAGCATTGATTTTTTCTTGTTGGATCGCTTCGAATACTGTGTCACGAATGATGTCGTTTACAACTTCTTGATAGATACCAGCACCGTATTCACGACGAACAACGTTTACAGGTACTTTACCTGGACGGAAGCCGTTGATCTTCACAGTTTTGGCAGTGCGTTTCAAGCGAGCTTCAAACTGCTCGTTAATACGGCTCGTCGGTACAGATACATTTAAACGACGGGCAACGCCCGAAACCGCTTCAGAAGTTACTTGCATGGCTTCCTCGATAATTTGTTAGTTAAAACAGTTTTAAAAAAAAGTGCCACATTATATGACAACAATTAAAGATATACAAAAATGGATTATAACACTATAAATTCAGGCATGGATGCCCTTCTTATTTTTAGAATTTTTCAGCTTTTTTCGAAGAAATATTGATTATTTTTTAATTCACCATTGAAAATGAGAAACTTTCTCACTATTATTCTTAATGATATTTTTTTTAATTTATTTTCATATATTTATCTTGTCCATATTTGGTATTCTTTTATGAGTAAATTTAATCTCAACCCTCTTTCCGCTGCTTTATTTGGGGCAATTGTAACTACTACGAGTTACGCACATGCTGAAACGACTGAATCTCAAGCTCAACAGATGGAAACCATTGTTGTTTCTGCAGCGGGCTTTGAACAAAAGATCAAGAATGCTCCTGCTTCGATTACCGTGATTACGGCTGAAGACTTAAAAAATAAACGAATTACATCCGTTGCAGATGCATTAAGTGATATAGAAGGTGTCGATATTAGCCCTACAGCAGGGAAAACCGGCGGATTAAATATTCGTATTCGTGGTATGGACGCCGAATATACCTTGGTTTTAATTGATGGCCGCCGACAAAATAGTACAGGTGACATTGCCCCTAATGGATTTGGTGAGTCGAATAATAGTTTTATCCCCCCTGTTTCGGCTATCCAACGCATCGAAGTCATCCGCGGACCAGCTTCTACTTTATATGGTTCTGATGCAATTGGTGGTGTAGTCAATATCATTACCAAAAAAGTTTCACCTGAATGGACTGGTTCGGTCACGTTAGAAGGGACAGTACTGCCAAATCACTCAGACTTTGGTAACCAACGCGCTGTCGATGCATTTTTAACAGGGCCAATCATTCAAGATTTATTGGGCTTACAAATCCGTGCACGTAAAGCGGAACGTGATCAATCAGATTTAATACGTAATGATGACGATGATACTGGTGCTGAACTTAGTGGCGGAAATAGCCCAACTAAATCAGATCTAGAAACTATCGGTGCTCGCTTAACCCTGACACCGCACAGCGACCATGATATTTCAGTTGAATATGAAAAAACTGAACAATGGTATGACAATAGCAAAGGTCAATTAGGCACTCTTGGCGCAAACGGTGGTTATGGTGATGCTCAAGAATATAATCGTGAGAAAATGATCCTCGCACATACTTGGAATAATGCTATTGGCAAACTTGAGTCAAGTATTATCAATACTCAAACAGAAACGGTTGGACGTTTAATTCCTGCACGTGCACAAGGAATGTCAACAGCCATCACTCCTCGTGTGTTAGAAAGTGAAGATACGATTTTTGATACTAAATTTACCACTCAACATTTTGAAGACCACCGTATTACTCTAGGCGGTCAATGGTGGGAAGCCAGTATTAGTGATGGTTTACGTGTAAAAAAAGAAGTTTCTTTTGAGCAATTGGGTCTATTCGCCGAAGATACTTGGTCGCTGAACGACAATCTTGCATTAACACTTGGTCTTCGTTATGACGACCACGATACGTTTGGTGACTTTTGGACACCACGTGCATATTTGGTATGGAATGCAAATGAAAACTGGACCTTCAAAGGCGGATATAGTGAAGGTTATAAAGCCCCACGTTTAGAACGTTTAACTAATGGTGTGGTCAATGTCAGTGGTCAGGGTCGTACACCAACTTTTGGCAACCCAAATCTAAAACCTGAAACCAGCAAGAACTTTGAGTTTGGTACATATTTCTCAACCAATCATAATTTTGACTTCAACGTTACGGCTTTCTTTAGTCAAATCGAAGATAAAATTATGACGGGTAACAAGGAAATTAGCTGTAATACTGATAACACAACGACTTCGGGTATTAATTGGTCTAAAGCTGACTGTGAAGCTTTCATGGCATCGGTTGGAACGCCGTGGGTGATGGATTATAACCGTGGCAAACCAGATTCATGGAATGTGACTCGTCCTGTGAATGCCGAAGAAGCTGAAGTTTATGGTATTGAAGCTGGTTTAAACTGGGCATTTGCCGACAATTGGAAATTTGGACTGAACTACACTTGGACTGAAACTGAAATTAAAGATAGCAGTTTAGGCAATCCTGTACTTAATGACACACCAGAACACATGGTCAATGCGTCGCTTAAATGGCAAGCTGCTGACTTTGTGAATTTATGGGCGCGTGGCGAGTATCGAAGTGAACGTGCACGTTTCACCTCAACCTATGACAATCTAACTGTAGCGAATCAACAGGTTTATGACGCCCTAGGTGACTACAAGGAATACGCATTATTACACGTCGGTTCAAACTTTAATGTAACGCCAAACTGGGATATAGGTGTTGCTCTGTACAATATATTTGATAAAAACTTTAACGATTACGAGAAAGTCGCAGATAGCTATTACAACCGTTATAGCAATACTCAGGAAGGCCGCCGTGTACAATTAAGTACAACCTTTAAATTCTAAATAACCGCATAATAAAAAACCTGCTTCGGCAGGTTTTTTTGCATAAATAATTTACGATTACTTCTTATTTAATTCACAATCATGTCTATATTTATAATCTCAATTAAACATAAAAAAACAATACATTTTATCAATATTTAAATAAAACATAGTCTTAATTAATACTTGTTATATCATTACATTAAATAGGACTATCACAATATGATTATTTATCGTGATTTACAATTACATAAAGATGTAAGAAAAAATAAGAATCATTATTATTCGCATACAAATTCACTATTCCAAATCGGGTTCGAAATGGCCTTCATTAAAACACGTAAGAAAATTGTTTCTTCAGCAATTGCTTCTTCACTTTCTGTTATTGCTGTTAATGCAATCGCACAAGAGCAAGTTACTCAACTTCCAACGATTAACCAAGAAGTTGCTGCTGAAAAAGCACCAAGCTTAAAAGTTGATAAATCTGCGAATGCTAAATTTGTTGCTCCCCTTCTTGATACACCAAAATCAGTATCAGTGATTTCTAAGCAACTGATTGAAGACACGCAAGTCACAACTTTAAGTGATGCTTTACGTACAGTACCTGGAATTACCCTCGGTGCTGGTGAAGGTGGCAATCCAAATGGCGACCGTCCATTTATTCGTGGTTATAACTCTGAAAGCTCAATGTATGTTGACGGTGTACGTAACTCAACTTCTCAAAACCGTGAGATGTTTGCTGTAGAACAAGTAGAAGTTACCAAAGGTTCAGCTTCTGCTATGGGTGGTGCAGGTACTTCTGGCGGCAGTATCAATATGATTTCGAAAGTTGCGAAAAAAGGTGACTTTTTAGAAGGTTCAGTTGCTGGTGGAACAGATGCTTATGCACGTGTGACGCTTGATGGCAACAAAGATTTTGGCAATGGGATTGCTGCACGTGTTGCCGTTATGGGCCACATGAATGAGAAAGCTGGTCAAGCTGATGGTGCTGAATACAAACGTGCTGGTATTGCCCCTAGTATTACTTTCGGCTTAGACACACCTACTCGTGCAACTGTTGGCTATTACTATCTAAAATCGGATGATACACCTGATTCTGGTGTGCCATATAACAATCCATTTGGCGCACCTAAAACTGGTGAAATGGACTACCGCCCATTAAACGGTAACGGTAAGCCAATAGATGTAAAACAAGGTATGTATTACGGCTGGAAAGATCGTGATTTCCAAAAACAAGAAAATCACATTGGTACTATCAAGCTAGAACATGACTTAACTGACGATTTGACATTGACCAATACTGCAGTTTATAGCAAATCAAAAAATGACTATCTATGGACAAACCCAGACGACTCAAAAGGTAATTTTTTTGATAAATCAACCGGTCAATTAACGGGAAATGTATGGGCACGTGCAAATTCACGAATTGCGGATACAGATGGCTTTACCGATCAACTTTCTTTAGCAGGTAAGTTCAACACTGGCTTTTTAAAACACCGTTTTAACTTAGGTGCTGAATATTCAGATCAAGAAACGGATCGTACTCAATATATTATTGATGGTAAAAATTCGACCGGCTCTGCACATCAATCTTGTCCGGCAGATTCGATCGCAAATGGTTGGTGTACATCAGTGCAAAACCCTGACCGTGGTAATTGGACAGGCTCTTTAAGTACTGCTGGCGCAGATCTTTATAATATCGAAACTAAAAATACTTCAGTATATTTCCTTGATAGCATTGAATTACACCCACAATGGATCTTAGATTTGGGTGTACGTTGGGATGATTACTCAACAGAGCAAACGATGACTTATGGTGCGCTCAACAGCAATGTGACCTCAAATCCTGCTAAAGCTCAAGCTGGCGATAAAGTATCAATCAAAAATGAAAAAGACTTTATTAACTGGCAAGCGGGTTTAACATTTAAACCAACTGAAAATAGCAGTATCTATGCAAGCTATGCGACATCCTCAAATCCAGTCGGTGTTGATGGTGGTGATGGCTCAGAAGGTATTACTGCAGCAATCGAAAACCTTAAACCCGAAGAGGTTAAAACTTACGAGTTAGGAACGAAATGGGATGTATTAAACGACCGTTTAAACTTAACTGCTGCAATTTTCCGTACAGAAAAAACCAATACACGTGCAACAACAACAGAGGGTACTACAAGCAACATTGGTGAAACACGTGTTGATGGTATCGAACTTGGTGTTACTGGTAATGTAACTGATAAATGGGCTGTAATGGCAGGTTATACCTACTTAGACAGCGAATTAGTTGACGGTGGTTTCACGAAAGTCGGTGACGACTATGTTGCAAATCCAAGCAATGGTAACCAAGTTCAAAACGTTGCGAAAAACTCAGCAACACTTTGGACAACTTACCAAGTCCTTCCACAGTTCACAATCGGTGGTGGCGCTACCTACATGGATAAAGTATTTGGTAATGCTACCAATACAAAATGGGTTCCAAGTTACGTACGCTACGATGCTATGGCGCGTTATACCGTTAACAAAAATGTGGATTTACAGTTGAATGTAAATAACCTTTCTGACAAACGCTACTTCACTAAAGCGTATGCCTCACACTATGCAACTGAAGCAGAAGGCCGCAGCGCAGTTCTGTCTGTAAACTTCAAATACTAAGAAAAAATAAATACCATAAATAATTTATGGTATTGACTCAAATAGCCTCGCTTCGAGGCTATTTTTGTATATGATCGAAACACAAACATTACATTTCAAAAGGTCAGACCGTGATTCACCATATTCCAAATGTATTGAGTAAAGAACAGGTCAACTACTTCCGCACAGAAATGCAAAAAGTAGAATGGACTAATGGTCAAAAAACTACGGGCTCACTGTCTAAAAATGTAAAAAATAATCAGCAACTCGATGTTGAACATCCGCTCACCCAGCATTTGGGCGATATCATTCTGCATGAATTGTCACAACACGCGCTTTTTACATCAGCGGCTCTCCCCCTCAATATTTTGCCGCCCTATTTTAACCGCTATGAAAATGGTGAAACGTTTGGTTTCCATGTCGACAATGCCATTCGCTGGATGCCTGACAGCAATCAAAAAATTCGTACCGATTTGTCCTGCACGATTTTTCTAAGTGAACCCGAAGAATATGAGGGTGGTGAACTTGTGGTAGAAGACACCTATGGCTACCACGAAGTGAAATTGCCTGCCGGAGATTTGATTTTGTATCCATCTACCAGTGTACATGAAGTTACTCCTGTGACTGCAGGCTGTCGTATTGCGTCATTTTTTTGGTTGCAAAGTATGATCCGTGAAGATGCTGAGCGTCACATGTTATTTAATCTCGATCAAAGCATTCAAAATTTGCGTATGCAATTGGGTGATGCACATAGTGAAGTCGTCAAATTGACCAGTCTGTATCACAACCTAATCCGCAAATGGGCCGAAATTTAAAGCTTAAGGTCAATAGACATGGACAAACTACCAATGACTGATCACAACATTTTAGCGCCACTGACACAAATACCAGCTCATTTGCAAACCATTGCAGATTATGAAGTCGAGGCTGAAAAACACCTTTCTCAAATGGTGTGGCAGTACTTGCAAGGCGGCTCGATGGATGAACACAGTGTCCGTGGCAATTTGTCTCAGTTTGAACAGATACAACTGCTACCACGTATGCTGAAAGATCTAACCCAAGGTCATACCCGAATCGAAATCTTAGGGCAACGTTTCCCGCATCCTATTTTTGTAGCACCCATTGGTCACCAACAACAATTTCATCCTGATGCTGAAGCTGCAACAGCCCTCGCTGCCGAAGTCCTTGGCAGCAATATGATCCTCAGTACGTTTACCAATACAGATATGCGTGAGTTAAAGCAGGACAATCCGTACAAATGGTTCCAATTGTATTGGCAAGGTGAGCGCGAAAAGTCATTATCACTGGTCAAGATGGCAGAAGAACATGCTTACACAGCGGTTGTAGTAACCATTGATTCCCCGCATACAGGGATTCGTGACCGTGAACGTCGAGTGTTTTTCCATTTGCCTGAAGGCATGCAACATCCGCATACCCCTGCACATATCCCATTGCCTGAGCTCAATGATGGCGACCATCCCGTATTTAACGGTCTGATGAAAATCGCACCAACATGGGCGGATATCCTTTGGCTCAGTCAAAACACCTCATTACCGATTATTTTAAAGGGCATTGTCAATCCACATGATGCTGAACTTGCCCTGCAACACGGTGTACAAGGCATTATTGTGTCGAATCATGGTGGGCGCATACTGGATGGTTGCATTCCCCCTCTCACCGCTTTAGAACTGATTAAAAAAGTTGTGCCTACGGATTTTCCAGTTTTATATGATGGTGGTATTCGTCGAGGTTCAGATGTGTTTAAAGCGATAGCCTTGGGTGCATCTGCCGTATTAGTTGGACGTCCTTGCATTTATGGTTTAGCGACTGCGGGGGCTTTAGGCGTTGCCCATGTACTCAAAATACTGAAAGAAGAATTTGAGATTACGATGGCATTGATGGGAACAGCCACCGTCGATGAGATCAATAAAGATTATATTTTTCAAAAAAGCTAATTTTATAGAAAAATATTTTCCAGTAATGGCATCTTGACGCAAAAATAGGAAATTATTTCCGGAATATATGGACTAATATTTAGTTATACATTTACGAGCTTACGGTAAAGCTAAGTCATGTGAATCTTTACAGATTTATTTCGACTTTCGACTAAAGACTCCGATATTAAACTTGTAAATTGCTAGAATAGACACAATCTATATAAGTAGTACCTTGCCGTTTATCCACGACATTTATCCACGGTGCTATAAGGAGTTTTCACATGATGTTGGCAGATCCAAGCAAAAAATACCGTCGCATGTACCAACGTGTAGACTTACCAGACCGTCAATGGCCAAATAACGAAATCAATAAAGCGCCGATCTGGATGAGTACCGACCTTCGTGACGGTAACCAAGCGATCTTCGAGCCAATGAACATTGAACAAAAGTTTAAAATGTTCCAAATGCTTGTGAAAATTGGTTTCAAACACATTGAAATCGGCTTCCCTTCTGCATCACAAATCGACTTTGATTTCACGCGTTTGTTGATCGAAGGCGGTCATATTCCTGATGATGTGTACATCGAAGTTTTGGTTCAAGCACGTGATCATTTGATTCAACGTACATTTGAATCTTTACAAGGTGCAAAACGTGCCATCGTGCATATCTACAACTCAAACTCTCCAACCTTCCGCAATAAAGTGTTGAATGTTGATGTTGCTGGTGCAAAACAATTAGCGATTAATGCCGCAACGAAAGTCAAAGAATACGCTGCAAAACAGCCTGAAACTGAATTTGTATTCCAATACAGTCCAGAGTGTTTTACTGCAACAGAACTAGAAGTTGCTAAAGATGTCTGTGATGCGGTCACTGAAATTTGGGAAGCATCGCCAGAGAACAAAGTGATTTTAAACTTGCCTGCAACGGTTGAAGTTTCAGGTCCGAACGTCTATGCCGACCAAGTGGAATGGATGCACCGTAATATTCAACGCCGTGACGGTGTGATTATTTCTGTGCACTGTCATAACGACCGTGGCTGTGGTATTGCCGCTTCTGAGTTGGCGATTATGGCTGGTGCTGACCGGGTCGAAGGTTGTGTGTTTGGTAACGGTGAACGTACAGGTAACGTCGACGTTGCAGCGATTGCATTGAACATGTATACCCAAGGTGTTGCGCCAAACTTAGATTTCTCAAACATTAACGAAATCATTTCAATCATTGAAGAATGCACAGGCTTGCCGGTACACCCTCGTCATCCGTATGCTGGTGATTTGGTCTTCACCGCGTTCTCTGGCTCACACCAAGATGCCATTAAAAAAGGTTTCGAGTTCCAAAAGAACGAAGAAATGTGGGATATGCCTTATTTGCCAATCGACCCGAAAGATTTGGGCCGCGACTATGATGCCGTGATTCGCGTCAACTCACAGTCTGGTAAAGGCGGTATTGCATACTTGTTAGAATCAAATTACAACGTGGTGTTGCCTCGTCGTATTCAAATTGAGTTCTCGCAAATCGTACAGCAAAAAACAGATGAAGACGGTACTGAGATTTCTGCACAAGCGATCTGGTCATTGTTTAAAGACACGTATGTGGCGGCCAAAGATACACATTATGCGGCGAAAAACTACCGCTTACATGATGAAAATGGCAAGCAAGTCATTGAACTCGATATCGAAGTGAACAGTGAGATCCAGCAATTACGTGGTGAAGGCAACGGCCCAATTTCTGCTATCTTAAATGCATTGCAGTTGCCGATTGATGTCTTGAACTATGAAGAACGTAGTATCAGTTCTGGTGCGCATGCCAAAGCATTAGCTTTAATTGAACTTCAAGTGAAAGGTACAGGTAAGTCTGCATTCGGCGCAGGTGTACATGACAACATCGTGACTGCATCTATTGAGGCGATTATTGCCAGCACTAACCGTTTAATTGAACAAGGTGTTTTGAGTACTGAACAAGTGATTGCTGCTGCAGTCTAATTCAATGCTATAAATATCAAATAGCAATAAAATGACTTTAGAAGGATACCCTCAAGTGGTATCCTTTTATTATTCATACTAAAGATTTAAGGCGAATTATTCCTGTGTCTTTTCCAGCTGACTCAGTGGGCTTAGTTACCCCACAAAAGTTTATTTTTGAAGAGCCGTTAGAGCTCGAATGCGATCGCATACTCCCACGTTTTGAGCTCATGGTTGAAACTTATGGCGAACTGAATGCGGACAAATCCAATGCCATTTTGATTTGTCATGCTCTGTCAGGCCATCACCATGCAGCAGGTTATCATCATGAAGATGACCGTAAGCCGGGTTGGTGGGACGCATGTATTGGACCAGGCAAAGCTATTGATACGTCAAAATTCTTTGTCGTAGCACTAAATAATATCGGCGGCTGTAGCGGTTCTACTGGACCGACCTCTCCAAATCCTGAAAATGACAATCGCCCTTATGGTCCTGATTTCCCATTAGTGACTGTCCGTGACTGGGTCAAAACCCAAGCCATGTTATCTGATCGTTTAGAGATTCAGCAGTGGTATGCGGTGATTGGCGGCTCTTTAGGGGGCATGCAAGCTCTACAATGGTCTGTGGACTATCCAGATCGTTTACAAAAGTGCGTGATTATTGCCAGTACACCAAAACTGTCTGCGCAAAACATTGCCTTTAACGAAGTGGCACGTCAGTCGATTTTGTCTGACCCAGATTTCCATGATGGTCGCTATTTAGAAAATGACAGTTATCCTAAGCGTGGTTTGATCTTGGCCCGTATGGTGGGTCATATCACTTACCTCTCTGAAGAAGCCATGAAACAAAAATTTGGCCGTGACTTAAAGTCAGGTAAATTTATGTATGGCTTTGACGTCGAATTCCAAGTCGAAAGTTATTTGCGTTATCAAGGTGAGCAATTTAGCCGTAACTTTGATGCCAATACCTATTTGATCATGACCAAGGCTTTAGATTATTTCGATCCATCACGTGAATATGAGCAATCATTAAAAACCGCGATGTCTAAAACCAAGTGTCAATTTTTAGTTGTTTCGTTTACAACGGACTGGCGTTTTTCCCCTGCTCGTTCGCAAGAAATTGTAGATGCATTAATTAGCAATCATAAGCCTGTGAGCTATGTGGATATTGATGCTGAACAAGGCCATGACTCTTTCTTGTTCCCGATTCCGTTATATGTGAAAAGCTTACGTGCATTCCTAGGCGGTGTAAAACACCTGCAAGAAACACCGAAGGAGACCAACTAATGCGTATTGATCATCAACTGGCTGAACGTTGGATTAAACCAGATTCAAGCGTACTCGATTTAGGGTGTGGTGACGGTGAACTGCTTGCACATATGAGCAAAAAGCACAATATTCGTGCATATGGCTTAGAAATTGATCAAGAAAAGATTGCAATTGCAGTCAGTCGCGGGTTAAATATCATCCAACAGGACTTGAACTTAGGTTTAAGTCGCTTTGCCGACCAGTCTTTTGACTATGTGGTTATGGCACAAGCCTTGCAAGCTGTAGATGCACCAGACGTTCTCTTAAGAGACATGGTGCGTGTGGGGAAACAGGCTATTATTACCTTTCCAAACTTTGCACATTGGAAGACTCGTTCTTTCCTTGCATTAAAAGGAATGATGCCCGTTTCAGACGCGTTACCCTATATGTGGTATAACACGCCCAATATTCATTTATGTACTTTCCGTGATTTTGAAGCGCTGTGTGCTGAAAATAACATCCGGATTATTAACCGACTTGCCGTGAATGGGGATCAACAAGACAGTTTACTCAGTAAACGTCTTCCAAATCTATTTGGTGAAGTCGCAATTTATCGAGTGAGCGCTCTATGAAAAAATTATTATTAAGCACGACGCTACTGATTGGACTTTTTAGCATACAAGCCCATGCGGATTATGTTGCTCCATCATCTTCAGTTTCTAGCCAAGCTGCTCAATATTCAATTATGGATATTCACAGCTTAAGTAAAGCTGCTAAAGCAGGTCAGCCCGGTGCTCAGTTTTACTTAGGCACTAAATATCAACAAGGTAAAGACGTTGCAAAAGATGAACGTCAAGCTTTTGCATGGTACAAGGCTGCTGCTGATCAAGGTTTATCTGCGGCACAGCTCAATGTAGGTCGTATGCTCGCAGATGGCATTGGGACTAAAAAAGATGAAGCGCTTGCTCGTCAATATTTCGAAAAAGCAGCCAGCCGTGGTGATAACCGTGCAAGCTTTAACTTAGCCATGATGGAAGAGCAAAAGAAAAACTATATGGGTGCATACCAATGGTATGAGCTTTCTACTCGTGATGGCATGCTCGACAACAAAGTGATCAGCTTGTCTGAAGGTAAGAAAACGGCATTGGCAGCCAACTTAAGCCAAGACCAAATTCGTCAAGCACGTGACCGTGCAGACAAATGGATTCAAGCACAATAAGTTTTTGAATCTTAAAAAGCACCTTCGGGTGCTTTTTTATTAAATATATACTTCTAAAACAACCCATATTTTTAAAATTATAAGGGCAATACATGAAAATAAATTTTGAAGTCATTCAATATTCAAGTGGATATTATTCTGGATTAAACATACAGATTATTCCTTTTAACCTTGATCAAAATCCAAACTTGCAAAACTCTATCGTTATTGATGAACTAGCTTTTTCACTTATCGAAAAATTCTTCTTTGAACATGAAAGCCCTTGGTCACACTGGGGACCAACTTATGTTTATCCTGAAAAAATCACTACAATTATTGAAAGGCTGAATCATTATAAAAACTATCTAAATGAAAAAAAATTTTTAACTTATAAAGATAATGTTCAGCTTCTCTTTAAAAAAGAAACAAAAAATTTTAGGAAGAAATTCCCTAAATATAAAACTAAAGTAATCACTATGATTAACCAAGTCATTGGATTTTTAAAAAACATTCAAATCAACAAAATTGATGGTATTACAGTAATAGGAGTCTAAAGCGCATTTAACTTCAACCAGATACGTTAAATCCGTTAAAATACTTTTCAATATTCAACATAAAGAGCGATTCTGCATGGCTTCATCTAATTGGTTATCTCAAGGCACTTTGGTTCTGGCGAGCAACAACAAAGGTAAAATTGCAGAATTTGAAAAAATGTTTGCCGAGCTTAATCTTCCTGTTGAAGTGATTCCACAAGGTCAGTTGAACATTGAAGATGCCATCGAAGACGGTCTAAGCTTTGTTGAAAATGCCATTATCAAAGCGCGCCACGCATCGAAAATTTCAGGCAAGCCAGCCATTGCAGATGATTCTGGCATTTGCGTTCCTGTACTCGGTGGCGCACCAGGGATTTACTCTGCGCGCTATGCAGGTGAACATGGCAATGATGCCGCTAACAATGCCAAGTTGCTTGCTGACCTCAAACCACTCCGTAAAGAGGGTGAAGCCATCGAAGGTATGTTTGTATGTGTCTTGGCTTTGGTCCAACATGCAGAAGACCCACTCCCACAAATTTTCCAAGGGGTTTGGCGCGGTGAAGTGATGGAAGCAGCACGTGGTGAAAATGGCTTTGGCTATGACCCACTGTTTTGGCTGCCTGAACTAAACGTTTCTAGCGCTGAATTATCAAAAGAAGAAAAAAATAAAATCAGCCATCGTGGTCAGGCGATGAAATTATTTAAAGCAAGTTTGAAATAATTTGAATTGGAGTTAATCTTAATGCCAAAGATTAACTCCAATCCCTGAATAAAAATAGAATAATTATGGCACTTCAACCGATACAGATCATATACAACACTTGCCATCACACTTCAACTGAAATCCCGACACGCTCTTTTCTTGGTTTTCAAAAACTAAACTGCCCTCATTGCCATGCGCAACTAACCTACCCGCTCACCTCAGGCTTTCGTACCACTTACGCTATTTTTGCAGTGTTGATCGTACTGTCGATCATGCTTAATCTGTCGCAAGGTCAGGTTGGATTTCCAGGCCTGATAGGTATCGCGATGATATATGCCCTCGTGCGTGATTGGCAGATTCGCAAACAGCTCAAGTAGTCACCCTTTGTGGGCATCTATAATTCACTTTCATTTTAAAGCGAAAAAAGATGCAAAATTAACCCATAAAAACTGACGACGATGCAGCTCATAATCGTGCCTGAAGCAATATAACGTGCCGAAGTGCCTGTTCCTTGATAATGCGTTTCTAAAGCCACAATATTGGCTGCAGGGGGTAAGCAGAACAGCATGAACATCACCCCAATATATTTCTCGATCTGAGGAATCGGAAGAAAGGCATAACTCAAACTACAGATCACCGCGCCAACGGTGAGTTTCATCGCATAAATACGACTACTGTTCATCAGATCACTCCACTGTACCTTAGTTTGGCGCAGCCACATGCCTAAGACGCACATCCCTGTGAAACTCATTCCAATTTTTGCAGCCTGATACAGCCAATCTAAGATCTGATGTTCTTCTAAATGTTGTAATCCAACTATTCGACAGACACCTGCAATCATCAAGGCAAATACAGGCGGTGACATCGCCACTTTTTGAATCACGCTCGACCATGGGAGTTGGGCTGAACTGACGGCTGTAACGGCCCACATATTGCCAAAGATAGAGCCACCGACATACAGAGCCACCATCGCTGCACTAATTTCAGGGCCGAACAGTGCTAAGGCAAAAGGAAAACCCAGCCAAGCCAAGTTCAAATAACTGACACACAAGGCACGTAAACTATCTTTTAACAGCCAGCGAAATAAATAAAACATCAGCACGGCAACACTAAAGCTAAAGAGCATGAGCGCTAAACTGCCTGCTTGATAGAACACCATGTTGTAGATGATTACGGCTGGAATAAAACAGCGTGCAAGTAAGCTCGAGAAAATCGATTTGAGCGATGCGGTTCCTGATAATGATGCCAATCCGAGGCCACTTAAAAAACCCAATATCGGAAGAAGAAACGCCACTACACCACCCTCACTGCTCAATCCATGCATAGTAACACTGAACATAAGCTTCGCGGCTGTCTTTAAACTGCAACATCTTGGTCACTTCACTGTCATCTACAACTGCTGAAATGTTGTGCAGACCAACAAGAGGATAACAAGATGGCTGGACTATCGATTTGGCATGTACTGATTTTTGCAATTGTGGTGATTTTACTCTTTGGTACCTCTAAGCTAAAAAACTTGGGCAAAGATGTCGGCGGCGCGGTCAAAGATTTCAAAAAATCGATGCGTGATGAAGACGCAGCAAATACACAGCTTAATGAGCCTCGCACGCTAGAGCATGAAGCTCAAAATAAAACCAATTCCTCAGTTCAAAGCTAAGGAGTTGTCATAATGCTTAATATTGGTATTAGCGAATTACTGGTGTTCAGCATTATTGCGCTGATCGTACTCGGCCCGGAAAAACTGCCTGAAGGTATCCGCTTTGCAGGCAAATGGTACGGGAAAGTTAAACGACTGATCAGTAACGTGCAAACAGATATTGACCGTGAACTTCGCATGTCCGAACTTCGTGAAGAAATGCAAAAAGAAATGCAACGTATTCAAAAGCTCGAAGCGCGTATGCAGGCGCAGATGAATGAATTGCAACAAACGCAACATCCCATAGAACAGACTGCGCAAAAACAACAAGAAGCAGTCCTACCTGACAATAAAAATTTATCCCCACGTTATCAATACATCGAACGTGGTCAGAGCACGATCTTTGCCATGGTTACACCCCAAATGAAAATAAAGCACGAAATTAAAACAGATCAATCTGCTGCATTAAGCTCGACCGATGCATTAGCAGAATATCAGGTGGCCGTATGACAGATCTTTCACTGAACAATTCCCAGAACACTGTGCCTGATTTGGAAGAAATGCCGATCACCAAACATTTGGTGATTTTGCGTCGGCATTTGATCAAAATTACAGGGCTCATTTTGATTCTGTTCTTTTGTTTATTGCCCTTTGCCAATCAAAGCTATCAATTGATGTCAGAGCCTCTGCGTGCGCAGTTGCCGATGACCTCATCCATGATCGCAACGGATGTGACCGCCACCTTTATGGCGCCGTTCAAGTTGAATTTCTTTGTCGCGCTTATGCTCGCGATGCCTTTCGTGATTTATCAACTTTGGGCCTTCATCAAACCTGCACTGTATGAAAAAGAGCGGCATTTGGCGATGCCCTTATTATTCGGCAGTATCGTCCTCTTCTATGTCGGAATTGCATTTGCCTATTGGGTTGCTCTGCCCTCCATCCTACATTTTTTTATGAGTGTTTCCCCTGAAACAGTCGCCCCGATGACGGATATCAATAGTTATTTAAGTTTCTGCTTAAAGCTTTTTTTGGTGTTTGGGCTGACCTTTGAAATTCCCATCATCACGCTAATTTTGATTTTGATCGGGGTGGTGTCTACTCAAACCTTAGTGGAGAAGCGTCGTTTTATTATCGTCGGCTGTTTTTTTGTCGCCATGTTTGCCACCCCACCCGATGCGCTTTCGATGATCATGTTGGCCATTCCCATGTGGATGCTGTTTGAGCTGGGTTTGTTCTTTGGCAAGCTGATTGAAAAACGACGTGCATCTGCAACTTAAATAGACATATGTTTCGACAATTTTGGTGAGTTTTACACCTAAGAGGCTGAGATAGCCTCTTTTTTTATGCGCCCATCTTAATGTTTTGCAATTTTCACGCCGTGAAAGCCAAACGCCTATTTCATCAGTTTGCAACATTAGCTTCAAAGCATTGTCATATTTTATCGATAGTTTTATGTGATCAACTTTTACCCAGCACACCTTTGCCAGGATTTAAATTCATGACAAACATGCCATATAACGAAGATCAAGAACTTGATAACAACACTTCGGATAACCTTCATTTTCGTGACATTTTAGAACAGCGCATCAGCCGTCGTAGCTTGATTACCAAGACTGCGAGTGGTGCAGTCGCACTTGCATTGGCATCTTCATTAACGGGGTGTAATGATGACAATGACTCAGATTCAAATAGCAATACCAAACCACCTGTAACCGATCCAAATCAAAAACCGACCAAGTTCAATTTCACACCGGTGAAAAAAAATTTAGACGATATTGTGACTGTTCCTGAAGGCTATCAAGCGCATGTGCTATATGCGATGGGTGACTCGATTAACCCTGCATACCCAGCGTGGGATGATAACAATGTTCCTTCTGGCCCGAGCTTCCAATTCCGCTCTGGTGACTGCCATGACGGTATGAGCTTCTTTGGTTTAAATACCACCTCTGGACGTTATGATGCCAAGCAGTCTGACCAAGGTTTGTTGGTAATGAATCATGAATACATCAACCCGACCTTCTTGCACCCGCAAGGCCCAACCAAAGTGGAAGGTCGTCGCCCTGAAGATGAAGTTATCCGTGAAGTCAATGCACACGGTGTTTCTGTGATTCAAATTGAAAAAGACAGTAAGACTCAAGCCGTTAAACTGGTACAAAACTCTCCATTTAACCGTCGTATTACCGCATCGACCGTAATGGACTTTAAAGGCCCTGTTGCAGGCTCAAGCTTAGTCAGTACAAAGTTTTCAGCCAATGGTCAACAAACCCGTGGTACACACAACAACTGCGGTAATGGCTATACCCCTTGGGGCACTTACCTGACAACAGAAGAAAACTTCATTGGTTACTTCGCTCGTGCAAAAGACGATGATGCCAAACGTAGTCCTGCTGAAATTGTGGCACTCAACCGTTATGGCCTAAAAGCGGGTGCGAACTCGCGCTATGGTTGGGAAACAGCGATTGGAAGTAATGAGTCTCAAGATTTATATGACCGTTGGTCGGCGAATGTTACCGGTACTCAGGCAGCAGAAGATTATCGTAATGGTCCAAACACCTTTGGTTGGATTGTCGAAATCGATCCATTTGACCGCCGTGAAAACCCAGTAAAACGTACTGCACTGGGTCGCTTTGCACATGAAGACTGCCGTGCAAGTCGCTTGCGTGAAGATGACAACCTTGCGTTTTACATGGGCGATGACTCGCGCGGTGAATACATCTATAAATTTGTATCCGACCAAAAATGGAATAAAAAAGATGTCAACGGTGGCTATGCCGCGGGCGACAAATACATGAACAACGGTAAGTTATACGTTGCCAAATTTAACAACGACGGCAAAGGTCAATGGATTGAATTGAGCTATAACGTCAATGGTTTAAACCAAAGCAACAGCGTTTATCCGTTTAGCTCACAAGCAGATGTGCTGACCTTCGCACGTCTTGCCGCAGATGCTGTCGGTGCTACCAAAATGGACCGCCCTGAATGGGTCGCTGTGCATCCAGACAATGGTGAAGTCTATGTGACCCTCACCAATAACTCTAACCGTGGTACGACGCATGCACTAGATGCTGCCAACCCTCGTAACTACATCGACCCTGAAGGTGGTAAAGGCAACGTCAACGGTCATATTATCCGTTTCCGTGAAGATGGGGATACAACCACAGCACTCAGCTTTACTTGGGATATTTACCTGTTTGGTGCTGAAGCAAAAATGGCGAGCAACATTAACTTATCTGGTCTAAATGACAACAATGACTTGTCATCACCTGATGGGATGTGGTTCGACCCACGTGGTGTGTTATGGATTCAAACCGATGACGGTGCTTATACTGATACCACCAACTGTATGATGCTTGCTGCGCTTCCGGGTCAAGTCGGTGATGGTACAAAAGCCACGACCTCATCGGGTCAAGAAACCATTGTGGGGGCAAAACTGAATGATGAAAACTTACGTCGCTTCCTGACCGGACCAAAAGAGTGTGAAATCACAGGTGTAACAATGACACCTGACTACAAAGCGATTTTTATCAATGTGCAACATCCCGGTGAAGATTCAGCATCCTATGCTGAACCGACCAGCCACTGGCCGGCATCACAAACCAATGCTGCAGCGACCTCACGTCCTCGCTCAGCGACCGTTGTCATCACCCGTAAAGATGGTGGTGTGATTGCTGGCGAAGCGGTAGAACAAGCTCAGCCAACGCAAAAAACCGCATAAGACACCTCTAAAAAATAAGCCGACGAATCGTCGGCTTTTTTTTATGGCTTTAAATGCACTTCTATCTGGGTGATCTGTCCTTGTTGCTCACCCTGCTGCTGTTTTTCTTGCCAATGCCACTGTGAATCCCGCATACACAATAAATTTGAACAGCGGGTGCCATACACCGGACTTTGAATAAAGGTTGAAGACAGCAAATGTTCCATCTCTGTCTGAATCCCAGTATTGGGTAGCAGCGCTGGAATGATTTTACGTTCATCTTCCAAAATATCCCACGCAGCGGCATCTATGTCCGCCTGTGGTTGCTGGCTTTGTAGCATCGGCAAAAATTCTTGCGTGAAACGTTTACGCAAATGTCGAGTCTTTTCCCAATGTTCAGTCATTAAACCATTGGATGTGACATACACCCCTTTGGCTAAGACTTGTGGCGCTTCACCGCGATTACTCATATAAACGGCTTGAGTGGCATCGCCAACGAATAAATTAAAGCCAGCATAATTACATTGGATTTGTTCAAGTGCTTGCGCAAAACGAATGGGCGTTTGCTCAGATTCTAAAAATTGCTGAATCAAAGCGCCACGTGAAGTGGGATATGTGGTCTGATCACGACCATCACGAAAATTGGTCACAATCGCCCAACGCCCTTGAGCGGTTATCCCCATCCATGTTCCACCAGACTGTAAGTCCTGCCCTGCAATAATCGGACTATCTACCCATTGCTTTAGGCCTGCCGTCGGTCGATGATAAAACTCATCACGATTCGAAATCAGGCAGAGTGGCATGTCATCCAAGACCTGCCAAGCAAAAGCCACAATGCACATATTCAACTCTCAATATCTTTACACATTGAATGTACAACATTTTTCAGCACATTAAGCTAAAATCTGTGCAAAACATAATGACAAGGAACAGCAATGCTGACATATCCAAATATCGACCCTGTGGCGATATCACTGGGGCCACTACAAGTTCACTGGTATGGTCTGATGTATTTATTGGCCTTTTTATTTGCATGGGGCTTGGCAAGCTACCGCGCAAAACAACGTGACGGCTGGAACGCAGAAATGGTCTCTGACCTGATTTTCTATGGTGCATTAGGTGTCGTGATTGGTGGACGCTTTGGCTATGTCTTCTTTTATGGTTTCGATCAGTTCCTTGCCAACCCACTGTGGCTATTCCAAGTTTGGACAGGCGGCATGAGCTTCCATGGCGGTTTCCTTGGGGTCATGATTGCCATGTTACTGTGGTGCAAGAAATATAAAATGACTTGGTTCCAGACCCTCGACTTTATTGCACCCTGCGTTCCGACAGGCTTAATGTTTGGTCGTATTGGGAACTTTATTGGTGGCGAACTATATGGTCGTGCAGTGACTGACCCAAATTTTGCTTTCGGCATGATCTTCCCGACCGATCCGCTTCAGTTGGTGCGCCATCCGTCGCAGCTCTATCAAGCCCTCTGTGAAGGTTTAATTCTGTTTATCGTGCTGTGGTGGTTTAGTTCAAAACCTCGTCCACGTTATGCCGTTTCAGCCTTGTTCCTCATCGGATATGGAATCGCACGCTTCACCGTTGAATTCTTCCGTGAGCCGGACAATGGTCAACTGTTCATCGGATGGATGAGTAAAGGTCAGTTCCTGACAGTTCCGATGATTCTGATTGGACTATGGATGATGTGGTATGCCTACCAGAAAAAAATCTATGACTGGGGTCCACAAAAAAATCATTAATATTTTATAATTGTCTTTAAGCAAGCGAGGTCTAAGCCTCGCTTTTTTATGCGCTGAAATTTATCCCTTCATACGTATTTACTGCACATGAAGTGACTGAATTAGACAACCGATCTGTGCTAAAGTTTATTCAGCTTAATTTTAAACTATCGATCCATGCTTGAATTTTGGTTTAACCCCAGCGTTTCTGTACTTAAAAAAATCTTGTTTTTTATTGCGATGGCCGTACTGACCGGTGTTTTGTATTGGATGGAACCCTTAACACTTCAAGCCATTCTAATGTTCATGGTTACAGGCGTGATTTTCCTGATTTGTCGTTATTGTAAGATTCATTTTGCAGCAAAAAACCCAACTGGTTTACTCTATCGTTTATTGACGTGGATACCGATTGCACTGCTGTTGGCTTTGGTTTTTATCAACATGAATAAGGGTGAAATTTTGATTCCGGGTGCTCAAGGCATTGGCTTTATGGCTTTGGCAATCTGCCTGCTCTCCCCGATTTCACTGCTGAATAAAAACGAGAAAACTTCGCCCGAAGGTAAGGTTTAAATGCTGACGTTTTGGTACTCTGAGCGCTGTAACAGACAAATCAAGCTCATCATTTGTATCAGTACCTGCGTGCTTATTTTTCTATGCGCTGAACAAAAACAACTTGATCCCCGCTTTGCGGGCATAAGTTTAGCGATTGGTTTGATGATTGATCTGCTTTATAAGCTCAGACAAGATAGATTGAAAACACTGTCTCCGTCATTAAAATGCGGTTTGGCTGGTTTGCCCATTTTATGTTTAATGTGCTTAATTTATTTTCTACCCAATGAGCAACGCTGGATTTTAGCGCTGCAATGTGTGGGCTTTACTGCAATTGGATTATTTATCGTCTCGATCTACAGTCAGCGTGCAAAAAGGTTTGAAGACTAACCTTTTATTCAGCCACGGGCTGTTAATCCGCTAAGCGATAATAGCTATATTTCACATTTGGAGTTCGATAGACCGCATAACCCGCTTGACGATAATCAGACACCCAATCCTTACCTGAATATGCTGCGATATGACCATAACGGCTACTTTGATTGCGGTCGATAATATAAATATCGCCTTTCTTAGGTCGATCAAACGCTAAATTAATTTTTTGATAACCAATTTTTTGTAATGTGCTGCCCCAATCTGCTGCGGCAACGGGGTGACCGTTAAAACGTGCCCCTGCGGACTCAAGTGCTAAACGAACACTGCGGGCACATTTCTGAGTACTGCTTTTGCGGGTAATGCCTTGTAAAAATCCAGTCAAACGATCGATATCGATACGCTGACCATTTCGGGATACCACATTTTTAGTCGCTGCTTTTTGAGTGGTATTGGACTTGCCCGTATTTTTACTCGCCTGAGAACGAATTATGATATTTGCCTGAACTGGAGCATGCACTTCACTCAAGTTTACATTGTGATCATAAGCCATTCTTTAACCCACACTCCCGCCTATATTTAGGCATTCAAAAATTTTAACGAGGGTGATAGTACCGCGTAAATCATGTTTTTTCATGTAAAAAATGTAAGATTTCTTAAACAAATCTTCACATTTAAATACAACCGTCTATTTTTAATTCAAATAGATTTATTTTTGATATCAAACTCTTATTCAGAAATAATAGCCCAAAATCATATCTTCATAATGAGAAAAATCACGTTTATTTTTTAATCAAACTTATCTGTATTTTTTTCAACGCTGCGAATGAAGCATCGCTCAATATACAAACAATAGAGCTTAAGTCTTCTAAGCTCATGCTTGATTTAACAGACATATTGTCTCGTTAACGCTTGATGTAGTTGTTATTAATAGACGTCTTCAACTCAGAAAATCCAGCGCTTGTTGCCTGCAAAATTTGGTCATCACCCAATAAACACCGTATGTTTTGGATTTTTTAAACCTGACCATATTCAAGCGCCCATCACAGTTCCTTCCACACGCAAAACAAGCTAATATATGCCACAAGAAATTTAGCAAATTATGAGAGAGACATGCGCCAGTATTTAGACCTTTTACAACACATTCTCGACAACGGCGGCGACAAGGGCGACCGTACGGGTACGGGAACACGTTCTGTATTTGGTCATCAAATGCGCTTCGATCTTTCTCAAGGTTTCCCTTTACTCACCACCAAGAAAGTTCATTTCCGCTCTATCGTGATTGAACTGTTGTGGTTCCTTAAAGGCGATACCAATGTTCAATATTTGCAAGACAATAAAGTCTCCATTTGGGATGAATGGTCTACAGCAGAACAAACTGCACGCTTCGGTCGTCCTGCCGGCGAATTAGGTCCTGTTTACGGTCATCAATGGCGTAATTTCGGTGCGACCAAAAAAGCCGATGGCCTATATGAACAAGATGGTTTTGACCAAATTAAATGGTTGGTCAATGAAATCAAAACCAATCCTAACTCACGTCGTCTAATCGTGTCTGGTTGGAACCCAAATGAGGCAGGTAATGTTGCATTGCCACCATGCCATACCTTGTTTCAATTTTTTGTTCAAAACGGAAAATTATCTTGCCAATTATATCAACGTAGTGCTGACGTTTTCCTGGGTGTGCCGTTTAACATTGCCAGCTATGCCCTGTTAACACACATGATTGCACAAGTTTGTGGTCTAGGTGTAGGTGACTTCGTTTGGACCGGTGGGGATACACATTTGTATGCCAACCATTTCGAACAAGCGCAGTTGCAATTGACACGTGAACCAATGGGTCTGTGCCAATTAAAACTCAATCCTGAAATTACCGATCTTTTCGATTTTAAATTTGAAGATATTGAAATTGTAGGTTATGAATCACATCCTGCGATTAAAGCCCCTGTTGCTGTTTAATTTTTAGAAATCCCAAGTGAAAAGCAAAATCCTGCTTTACCTCAAGCGGGATTTTGCATTCTAATAGACGGCAAATATTTCGGCTATTTGAGTTCAAACTATGGCATTTCAAAATTTAGAAATCGTGCACGTTGTCGCTATGGATCAGCAGCGCTGCATTGGTAAAGGGAATGATTTGCCGTGGCATATTTCTGCCGATTTACAGCACTTTAAAGCCATCACCCAAGGTGGTGTGGTGGTTATGGGACGCAAAACCTTAGAGTCTATGGGACGTACCCTACCGAAGCGTGTCAATTGGGTCATTACACGAGATAGCAATTGGTCATTTGAAGGCACCAAAGTTGCATATAGTATCGACGAGGCGTTAACGCAAGCTGTTGCTGATGTCGCAAGTTCAGAAAAACCAACGAGTCTTTTTATTATTGGTGGTGGTGAAATTTTTAAGCAAACCATCGGCATCGCAGACCGTTTAGAACTCACACATGTTGAACTCGATGTTCAAGGTGATGCGCATTATCCTGAAATTCCTGCGGACTTTCAAAAAGTGGCGTCAGAACAACACATCGACGACAAAACTGGGATTGCTTTTGAGTTCGCAACTTACCGAAAATAAAGAAAAATCTTAAGCTAAAAGAAAAATATGCAACAGAGAGACCAACAAGCAATGTTCAAAAAAATAGGGCGAAGTATTCTTCATGCTCTATTTAGTGTGTTTGTCCTCTGTTCTTCGATTTGGCTCTGTGCCGCCCTGTGGATACAGCAACCGGCAGGCTGGTTAGGCAGCCGCATTATCATTGGGATCTGGATCGCTTTTGCCCTGAGCATTTTAGGCATCTATATTACCCAACACTTTTTTAGCCGTCGTAAAGATGTCTTGATTTATATTGTGGGCTTTATCTGTGGTCTATTTTGGTATTTTGGCATGGAAGCACGCCAAGATCGTGAATGGAATCCTGAAGTAGCAGAAATTCTACATTATGAAAAGCAAGGCAATCTTGTCACCTTGCACAATGTGCGTAATTTCGACTGGCATGCCGATGGTAGCTATACCCCACATTGGGAAACCCGCCAATATGACCTAAGTCAAATCAATGGCGTCAACATCATTACCTCGTATTGGATGGGGCCGCAAATCGCCCATACCTTGGTCAGTTTTGATTTTGCTGACCGACCACCGCTGACATTTTCGATTGAAATTCGCAAAGAGAAAAATGAAGAATTCTCTGCGATTGGTGGTTTTTTCCGTAAATATGAACTGAGCCTTATTGCATCTGATGAAAAAGATATCATCTATACTCGTAGCAATACACGCGGAGAACAGGTCTATTTCTTCCCCGTAAACATGCCAAAATCTGAAATGCAGGCGCTGTTTATTGAATATCTCCATAAAGCTGATGAACTACAGACTCAACCTAAATGGTACAACACGCTCACCAGTAATTGTACAACACTGGTTTTTGACATGATTCAAGCGGTTTCCAAACATCAACTTCCAACCGATTACCGCTTATTTGCATCCGGTTATTTGCCGAATTATTTATATGACCTCCATGCCATAGACCAAAATTGGGATATGAAAACATGGTATCAAAAAGCCCATGTTAACCCTCGTGTCTCTCAAATCAAGCAACTGAGCAGTGAACAATATTCCAAATTAATTCGACAAGGTTTGCCGCATTCACAGTCCAATCCAAGCGCCAATCAATTGTAATTCTTAAATATTGATACAAATATGGCTAGCTTATCTGTGCGATATTTGCTTAGATAGTTGAAATGCTTCCGCGGGGAAATTCCGATGCTAAAACAAATATTTGTTGCTGCAACTTTGGTTTCAACTTTAGTGGTGACAGGCTGTGAAAGCATGCCTGCACAAGACAACACCATAACTGAAAATTTAAACCTATTACAGAATCGTACTTGGATTGCCACTCAGATTGGCAACACTCCAATCAAAACAGCACCCAATGCGCATAATATTCCAAGCATTCAATTCGATGCGGCTTCAAAACGTGTCTCAGGTGCAGACGGCTGTAATCGTATAATGGGTGGCTATAATGCTGGCAAAGACACCATAACGTTTGGCCCGATTGCTGCGACACAAATGGCTTGTCTCAATAACAATGGGCTAGAGCGACAGTACCATTCAGCACTCGAAAAGGTAACGCATTATCAAGTTTTTGGAAAAACCTTGAAATTGCTAGACCGTCACGGCAATTTATTAATTCAATATGAAAGCGCTGTTCAACCGCGTTAAATCATTTTAAAAGTCTGCTTCGGCAGACTTTTTTATTCACTGTTCAGTCATGCCAGAGACATTTAATGCACATAAACTTGTGATTAGTATACAGACGTACATTGCAGTTTTTAGCTATAACCCCATATTAAACATCAGGGAACAAGATAGGATTTCACTATGCAACAAGCGGTATTTGGTGGTGGGTGCTTTTGGTGTGTAGAAGCAGTTTTTCTACAACTAAAGGGCGTGCAAACAGTCGTCAGTGGTTATGCAGGGGGAGTTACTCAGCATCCGAGCTATGAGCAAATCTGTGAGGGAAACACCCAACATGCAGAAGTCATTCAGATCAATTTTGATGACAGCCAAATCAGTTTTAGCCAATTGCTAGATGTATTTTTCGCAACTCACGATCCAACCACGCTGAACCGTCAAGGCAATGATGTCGGTACACAGTATCGCTCAGTGATTTTCTATCAGGATGAATCACAAAAGCAGCTTGCTCAACAACGTATTGAAGAATTAAAAGCTGAAGGCATCAATATTGTGACTGAACTGAGTCCAATGCCGACCTTCTACCCTGCCGAAGAATATCATCAGAACTTCTTTGCACGTAACCCAAACCAAGGCTATTGTAATTTCTCAATACCACCTAAACTCATGAAATTACGTAGCAAATTTCAAGACCTACTCAAATCTGAGTGATCTATTTGTACGACGTCTTTTCAAAATAGAGACATAAAAAAAAGCGACATTTCAGTCGCTTTTTTTCTATCTTAGCTCAGTGCTTAGTTATCACTGGCAAAGGCGATATCGCTGAGTCCGGCTCCACTCGCACGCGACATCACTTGTGCAACTGTGTCATAACGTGATTCTTTATCGGCTTTTAATACCAATGCAGGCTTACGTTCTTGCTGACCAGCTGTATTTAGACGACTTTCTAAATCTTCGAGCGTGACAATATCACCATTCCAAGCAATATCACCCGCTGAGTTAATGCTGATGGTTACGCTTTCAGTTGGCAGATCAATCACTTCTGCAGTCGTTTGTGGCAAGGTTAATGGAATTGATGGGTTGGCAACAGTCGCAGTCACCAAGAAGATGATCATCAATACCAACATAATATCGATGAGCGGAATGAGGTTCATCTCATTCATGCCAGCATCGTTGTCTTCACCCAATTGAAAAGCCATTAAGCTTGACCTCCAGCTAAACTTTGCTGTGCAGTTTTCACGTTTTCTTTCTTCGCTGCAGATTCTTGTTGCAACATAGTATCAATCAATAAACCATGCGCTTGATCTTGCAATTCATTCGACAGTGTACGGTTAAAACGAACACAAATGTTATAAGCCAATACCGCAGGAATCGCCACAGCCAAACCAAGACCGGTCATGATCAAAGCTTCACCGACTGGAGTTGCCACTTGCGCTAAACCCGCTTGACCGCTTTTACCCACTGCTACAAGGGCATGGAAAATACCCCACACTGTACCGAACAAACCTACGAACGGTGCAATTGAAGCAATCGTACCCAATACAGATACGCCTTTTTCAGCATTAGCTTTTTCTACCGAAATTTGACGTAGTAACGCTTGTTCTGCCACAGCCTTACGTTGTTCAAAAGCTAAAGGAGCAAATTTCGCTTTCAGTTTGCTTAGTGCATCTGCAAGGTGGTTATATGCCACTTGCTTGAGCTGACGTGTGCCCATAATACGAAGAACGAAGATCGTCCAAGTCGCAATCGACATTGCAAGTAACACGAAATACAGTGTTTTGCTGACTGCATCTGCATGTTGCCAATAAACTGAAAAGTTCATATTCGAACTCCTAATGGGTTAGCCGGAATCTTAATTAAGTTTAAAGTTGAATGGTTGATCAACTCGCGTCGGAGTTGCCACACCATTATCAATATATTTGGATAAACGTGCACGCTTCACTGCAGCAGTCACTTTACGGTTTACAGCAGCGCCACAAGTCGAGTTTTTAATCGTTGCTGATTCGACTTTACCTTCAGCACTTGCTGCAATCGCAACTTCAACTGTACACGACGCTTTTAATTCACCATCTTCAAATTGAACATTCGGTTTCTTAATCCAACTGACACCATTACCAATGCTGACTGTTTTAGGTGTCGGTGGCGCAGGTGGTGCTGGAGGCGCAGGTGGTGGTACAACAGGTGCCGGAGGTGTTGGTTCAACACGAACGACTTTCGTTTCAGAAACCACAGTTGAAACAACAGGTGTTGGTGGTACGTTTTTGACCGCTTCAACAGTTGGTTTCGGCGCATCTTTCTTTTTCACCTGTTCCACTTTTTCCACTTTCTTCGGTGGAGGTGGTAAAGGCTTATCTACAATTTTAACTTCTTTTGGCTTTGGTGGCTCTTTCTTCGGTTCTGGTTTTGGCTTCGGAGGTTCTGGTTTTTTCTCTTCAACAATCTTCACAAAGCGAACTTTAATCGGATCTTTTTCGATCGGTTTAAGTTCTGGTGCTTTCATATTGCTGACCGCCCACAATACCCCCATATGCCCTACCACAACAGCGAGAAGCGCAGTAATGATTTTCTTTTTCATCGGGTTAGGTGATTGCATCATTGGAGCGGGAGATTGACTCATTAAACTCAGTTACCTTGAAGAAGCGATTGCATTTATTTTGTCAAAAATACAATCATGCTCATCGGTTAGCACAATTAAAGTACGGCAATAATAAATGAGAAGTGTTTTCATTTGCAACTATTAATTCGTCAGTTTTAATGACTTTTTTTAATCATAATATAAAAAAGGCATACCTAAAGTATGCCCTTTTATTCAAAAATTCATCTCGTTTTATTGAAATACAACAGTTTTATTACCATCGACAATAATACGATCTTCAAGATGCCATTTGACTGCACGTGCGAGTACATTACGCTCTACGTCCTGACCTAACTCACGCAATTGTTCAACGGTAAAGTCGTGACTGACACGCTCTACGTCTTGCTCAATAATCGGACCTTGGTCAAGATCAGCAGTCACATAGTGCGCTGTTGCACCAATCAGTTTCACGCCTTTTTCATGCGCTTGCTTATATGGGTTTGCACCAACAAAGGCTGGGAGGAATGAATGGTGAATATTGATCACTTTCATTTCCCATTTTTGAACAAATTCTTCGTCTAAAATTTGCATATAACGAGCAAGAACGAGCAAATCATTGCCTTGCATCAACTGATCAATTTGCTCATAAGCTTCACGTTTGTTTTCTTTATTCACAGGAACAACTTCAAACGGAATACCGAAATTTTCTACAGATTCACGTAAAGCCTCGTGATTAGACACGACTTTGGTGATTTCACATGGCAAACCACCACGTGCATGACGCCACAACAGTTCAAGCAATGCATGGTCAACTTTAGACACCAAGATACCGACTTTCTTCACATCACTGACTAAAGCTAAACGCCAGTGCATGTTGTAACGCTCAGCAACATTGCTCGCAAATGTTTGAGTTAGACTTTCTTTACGGCTTTGTAAATTGTCCAATTCGAACTCAACACGCATGAAGTATCGCCCCCCTTGAGCTTCAGTCGCGTATTGATCAAGTGCGGTAATATTTGCTCCCTGATGATACAAAAAGCTCGATACAGCTTGCACAATCCCTGGTTTATCTTCACAGGTAATGAGTAAGCGTGCTGTGTTAGCGGTCGACATATTCATGTTGGTTTATATCACTAATCAGTTAAATTGAAAAAAGAGCCGAGTATTCTAACGCTTTTTAAAGCCAGACTAAATAGTCTTATTCAGTAACCTGATGCTTTACGTTTGAAAGACTTGCAAATAAGTCCGACGGCCCTAAAGTTTCGAGCAGTCGCTCATAGGTTTCACGGCTTTCACCACGTAGATATGCGCCTTCTAAGAACACCATTTGTCGCAGTGCTTGCCACACCCACTTTTCTTCCAAAGTGTTGGAGTCAGTAATATGGCCCGACATATAAAGGAAGTTGGTCCAGTTGGTCAGCACGATCCACAAGTTAATGGTTAAGGCCTCAATTTCAGAATCGGTCATCTGCATTAAGCCTGCATCAACAAAGGCACGATAAATTTTCTGCCCTTGTTGCATGACTTGACCGGCAAAACGTGGATACATTTTACGGAAATCTTCATTATTTTCGACCAAGTGATAAACATCACGATGTAAAAAGCGATAAGCCCATAATTGGCTACTTAATACTTGAAAATAGCGAATTTTATCATTGGCATCTAATTGACGATCATCAGGAAGCGCTAACATTTCTAGCGTTTCTTGCTGATATTGCTCCATTAATTCCTTAATAATTTCACTTTTATTTCGGAAATGGTAATACAAGTTACCTGGGCTCATTCCCAGTTCAGCAGCAATATGATTGGTTGTCACTGAACGCTCGCCACGCTCATTAAACAACTGCAAACTCAGCTGCAAAATACGTTCTTTCGTTTTTAAGGTTTTGGTGTGAGACATCCTAAAACAACCATTTATTTCAAAGCATTAGAACACTAACACATAAAGTAACTTGACTATTTAGAGTATTTGCTCTAAAAATTAATTAATCGCTAATTTGGATATGGTCGTGCGACATGAATAGTCAAACAAAAACAACTTCAATGACACCACATTCTTTTGATCACCAGCATCTCAACAATATGTTGGAACAGCAGAAACAATCGTATTTACGTTACCCATTGCCTACAGCGAAGGAACGTATTGACCGTTTGGCTCGGCTTAAGCGTATCTTAGTTAAGTATCAAGATCAATTTGCTGATGCAATTAATCAAGATTATGGTAACCGTTCTATTGGTGAAACCAAGATTGGTGAGTTGCTCACATGTCTTGAACACATCAAATATTATAGCAAGCATTTGACAGACTGGATGAAACCATCCAAACGCCATGTCGGAATTATTCATCAACCTGCAAAAGCATGGGTGCAATATCAACCACTTGGTGTCGTCGGCATTATTACGCCATGGAACTACCCACTGCTTCTTTCTATAGGTCCACTGATTTGTGCTTTGGCTGCGGGCAACCATGCCATGATCAAAATCTCGAGTGCCTCTGCGGCATTCGGTGATGTATTAGAAAAAGCCCTCGCAGAAGCATTTCCTCAAGAATTGGTCGCAGTCGTCAACGGTGGTGGCCCAATTTCAGATGCGTTTAGTCACCTTGCCTTCGATAAAATGATTTTTACTGGCTCAACCAATGTCGGTAAAACCGTCATGGCGGCAGCGTCTGAAAACTTAGTTCCTGTGATTTTAGAATTAGGCGGAAAGTCACCTGTATTGGTTCATCCGTCTATTGACCTTGCGGATGTTGCACAGCGTCTTGCGGTTGGTAAACTTTGGAATGCAGGTCAAACTTGTGTTGCACCTGATTATGTGTTCTTACCTCGTGGTAAAACTGCTGAATTTTTAAATCACTATAAAGTGTGCGTTGAAGCTATGTACCCAAGTATTGCTCATAATCAGGACTACACCTCGATTATTAATGACAAGCAGTACAACCGCCTACAAGGTTATTTAGAAGATGCGCGTGATCAAGGCGCACAAATCATCAGTTTTAACCCACAAAATGAAGATGTGGACGCTGTACGTAAAATTGCACCGACTGTGTTAACAGGTGTCACTCCAGACATGCAAATTATGCAGCATGAAATATTCGGTCCGATCCTTCCGATCATGGAATATGATCAAATTGACGAGGTTATTGCTTTTATTAATAGCCGTCCTCGTCCACTTGCTTTATACTATTTCGACTTTGATCAGGCACGTGCCGACTATGTCGCAACACGTACCCATTCAGGACATTTCGGACAAAACACGGTATTAACCCATGTTGCTCAAGATGACCTGCCGTTTGGCGGTGTGGGGGCTTCGGGTATGGGGAAATATCATGGTCCAGAAGGTTTCTTCAGTTTGTCGCATGAACGCTCGGTGATGTCGAATCCAAAACTCTATAGTTTGAAATTCATTCTTCCACCGTTCAATAAGCCGATCCACAAACTGATTTCGAAGACACTTCTTCGATAAACGATCAAGGCATGAACGATCACACTAGGTGATCGTTCGTTTTATGCAAAATCGCTTGTCTTTTAAGCGCATTTTTGATATAAAACGCCCCTTGAATGAATTCAATGTTTTTTTTGACTGGCCATACAGATTTGCTGTTGGCTAAATCAATGGAGTTACACCATGTCTAAGGTTTGCCAAGTTACCGGCAAGCGTCCAGTCGTTGGTAACAACGTCTCACACGCCAACAACAAAACTAAACGCCGGTTCGAGCCGAACCTGCATCACCACCGTTTTTGGTTAGAAAGCGAAAAACGTTTCGTACGTCTTCGTCTAACTACTAAAGGTATGCGTATTATCGACAAATTGGGCATCGAAAAGGTTGTTGCTGACCTACGTGCTCAAGGTCAAAAGATCTAAGGAGCTACGAACATGCGTGATAAAATTCGCCTAGTTTCTTCTGCTGGTACAGGTTATTTCTACACTACCACTAAGAACAAACGTACTATGCCGGAAAAAATGGAAATCAAAAAATTTGATCCAAAAATCCGTCAACACGTAATTTTCAAAGAAGCTAAAATCAAATAATTTTAGTTTTTTGAAAAAAACGACCTGCTTAGGTCGTTTTTTTTTGCATTTTTTTTATTCGAATTGCTAAACTTTCAAAATGCTTTTGGCACTTTTTGTGCTTGTCTTTTTTACCCTTAACTTAGGCTTAAGGAGTTTTTAGTGCCTCATGATGTAGAACTCATAATATTACTTGCTGTTGGCTTTGGTTTTGCCTTAATTTTTGGCTATATAGCTGCGCGCCTGCGACTTCCTCCCCTCATCGGCTATCTGATTGCCGGTATTATTATTAGCCCAAATACGCCTGGAGTAGTTGGTGACATCCATCTCGCTAACCAGTTGGCCGAACTCGGTGTCATGTTCCTGATGTTTGGCGTGGGTATGCACTTTTCACTCAATGATTTGATGCAAGTCCGTCGTATTGCTTTGCCCGGTGCCATTTTACAAATTGCAGTGGCGACCTTACTGGGTATGGGAATTTCCATGCTTTGGGGCTGGAGCATGGGCTCAGCCTTAGTGTTTGGCTTAAGTTTGTCGTGTGCAAGTACTGTCGTTCTACTCAAAGCCTTAGGTGATCGCGGCTTACTCAACTCCGTCAATGGTAAAATTGCCGTGGGTTGGCTATTGGTTGAAGACTTGGTGATGGTTTTGGTCCTCGTCCTTCTGCCTGCTACTGCCGTACTGCTTGGCGGTCAACCGCTCACATCAAGCAGTGCTGATGAAAATATTTGGCTGACCTTAGGTCTAACTTTACTCAAAGTTGCTGGCTTTATTGCCTTCATGCTGATCATTGGTAAACGCTTAGTGCCAATGATTATGCAAGTGGTTGCACGCTTAGGCTCACGTGAATTATTCACGCTTACCGTGGTTGCAGCAGCCGTGTCTATTGCCTTTGGTGCCTACAAGGTATTTGGTGTATCCATGGCACTGGGCGCATTTTTTGCCGGCATGGTGGTCAAAGAGTCGGACTTTAGTCATCGTGCAGAAGAAGAAACTCTGCCGCTTCGTGAAATTTTTTCGATTTTGTTTTTCGTCTCCGTCGGCATGCTGTTTGATCCACGGATCTTGATTGAACAACCGCTTCACGTCTTAGCTGTGGTCGGCATTATCATGATTGGTAAGACCATCGCTGCAATGGCGTTGGTGTTGTTCTTCCGTTACCCCATCAATACCGCATTAACCGTTGGGGCGAGTTTGGCGCAGATTGGTGAGTTCTCGTTTATTTTGGCGACCTTAGGTGTATCTCTAAACCTCCTTTCCATGGAAGGACAAAACCTGATATTGGCAGGTGCATTAATCTCGATTACGCTAAATTCATTTGTATTTTCTGCCATCGAGCCTATGCAGCGACTCATCCGTGAGCGCTCGAATTTGGCCCGTTTACTGGAACGTAGTAGTGACCCATTAGCCATGTTGCCGGATGAGGTCTCACAGGATTATCTGCGTGATCAGGTGGTGCTGATTGGTCATGGTGAAGTCGGTCGCCGTATTACCCGCGAATTAATGAATGAAAACATTAAAGTGGTTATTGCTGAAGAAAACCGTGAAATCGTGGAAAACTTGCGGGAAAAAGGCATCGCTGCGGTATCCGGTGTAGCAACAGAACCTGGGGTTTTAATTCAAGCGCATATTCAACACGCACGCCTTTTGGTCATTTCACCTATGGATATTTTAGATATTCATAAAATTGTCGATATTGCCAAAATGCTGAATCCTTCTATCCAAGTATTGGTGTGTGCGGAAAGTAAAGAAGAAGCTGAAGTCATTCGTCGTGACAATGTCGGTGAGGTTTATTATGCCAAAGAGGAAATGGCGAAAAATATGAGCAATCATATTTTAAATCAAATCCAAATTGCCCATCACCAAACACCGACACACTAAGATGTCAAATTAAGCGCTTAAAGGTGATACCAAAAAGGCGATGCATTTAAGCATCGCCTTTTTTTTAATGGATATAATTCATTAATTTTAAAATTACAAATAATTGAATTTAAAAAATATATTGATAAAATAAGCATCAAACGAAGCATCATGTTAAATACTTCAAACAAGATACGAGATAAACATGTTCATTCTCTATTTAGGCTTTGCCATTATTTTAATTGGCGGTCTGGGCTTTCTCATCGCTGCATTTAAAACCAGTATTTTATGGGGACTGGGCTGTCTATTGTTTTATCCCATTTCCATCGTCTTTCTGATTCTGTATTGGCAAGATGCCAAAAATCCTTTTTTCTTACAGCTCATCGGGGTCTTTATTGTATTTTTAGGTTCGATACTGATCTCACCTACTGAACTGGGCACAGTCTAAGTGCCATTTTGGGTATAAAAAAACGCACCGAAAGGTGCGTTTTCATCATGATCTAAAAATCAGTGCCTATATGATTAGCTCATATATTTAGGCTTTTCATCGACCACTTCGGCATGCCATTCATCCACTTGTTTTTCTAACAAACCAAACAATGCAGCCTGAATCATTTGCTGAGCGATCACACTCATTTGATCGCCCAAAATATTGCGTAATTCTTCATTGAATTGGATAGTCACCAAAGGCTCTTTTTCTGAGCCTGCATTACGCAATGCCAACTCACCACCTTCCAATTGAACCAGCTCTAAAATTGCTTCCTGGTTCCCAAAGAGTTCTTTCAACTGTTCTATAGACATATATCCCTCCATGCGCAACATGGTGATAAAGGCATCTGCACTTTGTATTACTTAGATAATCTTATATCGGGTTAAATAAATTTATTTCAAGTAGCAATAGTCCGATTAGAACTCCACCATCTCGTTACGAAATCCATCAATTAATTGAGTTAGATCACGATGCCATTCACGCAAAATAGCGGTATCTGGCAACCATGCTTGCGGTGTTTGGGTAACTTTAATAATTAAATTTGAAGACGTTTCATCTTCTGGCTCTGGTGCAGACGGTTCAGGTGCATATTGACACATACGATGTGCGCGTTTCAGCTCTGCAATAAAGCCCTGCTTTGCCAATTGCTGCATAACAGTCACTTCAGGTGATACCTGACCTTTTTCAGCCATCAGCGTTTCAATCGACTTTAACGTGGGCGCAGGCTCATTTAAACGATAGTAACGCACCAACTCTTGTAAAAACGCAAGTACTGCACCATGCAAATGAAAAACTGCTGCTTCGCGATAAGCCTGAGCTTGTTGAACATGATCAGTCTGCTCGGCTTGCTGACATGCAAGACGGGTAAAATATAACTTTTGATTGGTACGATCAGCATGAAAGCGAGCAACACGAGACATGAACAATTTCCTAAATTTTGGCGTTTTTCTACAGGAACAAGCTTAAACGGATTTTTAGGAAATTCACAATAAATATTATGGATGATCGAATTCAATGAAATAAATGTCACGCTTGGCGGGAACAGGCATATCCCAATGGATCATCCTGATATTTTCCAGATGCCAAGCCCAGTACTATGCTGCCCAATATGTCGCCTGCGCTTGCTCTACCTCTGTTTCAGTCCATGCATGAACGTCATATACATCGACCATCGCCACTGCACGTCCAATATCTTCATCTCCGCTTTCATGTAAGTAGCGTTGATTTTCCACGATCACTAAATCTTTTAAAGGCAAATGTTCGGGCTGCCATGAGCGGACTTCAAGCGTTTTAAGACCGCACGCAATGTTCAAACCAGATGGCGCAACAATCGACAAAGCCGAGTAGCATTTTTTCATAGATCACCGATAAAAAAAGGAGCGTTACGCTCCTTTTTGAATTTATGCTTTAGGCTTATCTTCAGCCGCTTTTACGCGAATACCCGCACCTTTGACTTTCAAAGTATTCAGGCCTTTAATCGCTTTTACAGCTTCACGACCATTTGGCATTTCGACAAAACCAAACCCTTTCGATTTACCTGTGCTTGCATCCATAACAACAACAGCAGACTCTACTGCGCCAAATGGTTTAAACAGTTCAACCAATTCTGCTTCAGTAACTGAACGCTCTAAGTTACGTACTAAAATTTTCATTCAATCTTCCAAATAGACAGCATCATCAAAAAGCATTTGTCTATTTTGCTTTTTAACTTGCGTGTAAATCACGTCAAAAATCTATTTTAATCGAGATCGATACCAAAATCTAAATTAATCGATTTTCTTTCGATTAAGGCACTTTTTACGGTTTGCTGACGGGTTTTATAGTGTGTTTCCAAACTACATAAATTTCGAGTTAAATCATTCATAAAGTAACTTTCTACTTTACGGCCTTGCTCATCAACAGTTTCACGTGCCCAGTGGTTCAAGTTTTGCTTTGTCAAAATTAATTCATTTTGCGCACGTGTCAGCGCCACATATAACACGCGGCGCTCTTCTTCCACTTCATCGAAATTGCCTTGGGCACGTGCATGCGGGTATTGCCCTGGCGTGACATTCGCCACATAACAGACTTTTTGCTCCGTTCCTTTTGCCGAATGAATGGTAATTAACGTCACGACATCACTATCTGATTGCCGTTCAATTTCAGAAATGGACACAGGATCGAGCACATACTCTTCAAGAAATTCACTGAGCTGTGTATGCTTTGATGCCAGTTGTTTCACCAAATCAAAATCCCCGACACGGCGGTTCCAATCTTTTTTATAGTTTTCTTCTAGCTGCTCAGAAATCGCTTGAACAGCCAAGCTTACACATTCTTTGACCTGATCTTTCAACACCGACATTTGCTTCATCATCAGAATCGCTTGGTCAGGTACTTTGCCAAACTTTTCCAACTTGGTTGCAATGGCTTGCATTTCTGGCTCAAGTAAAATCTGCTGCGATAACTTACTCGCACCTACATCACCCACACCATTCCAGAGCGTCAGAAAACGCATCCATGCAATATCATCTAAGGGATTAGCCACTACACGCAGCACACTGAGCAAGTCTTTTACATGGGCTGTTTCAAGTAATTTCATTCCGCCGATAAAGCGATACGGCACGTTTGCGGCAATACAGGCCGCTTCAATATGACGAGCAGCAAAGCTTGAACGCACAAGCACCATATGATCCGACCATTTGCTGCCTTCGAGGTAATGACGCTCTTTAATATCAATGGCAATCCATTTGGCTTCATCAAACTCATTCGGGAAAATATGCATTTTCGGCTTAATCCCTTCACCACGATAGGCATCTAAGCGTTTGTCATATTTAATTTCGCTTTCATCCAACAACCAATTCGACAAGTCTAAAATTTCTTGGGTTGAACGATAATTTTTTTCGAGTTTGAAAATCTGTGCGTCTGGTACACGCTCTTTGAAATGATGAATGTTTTCAAAGTCCGCACCACGGAAGCCGTAAATCGACTGTGCATCATCGCCGACACAGAACAAACTGACACGTTCTTTTAGTGGCTCAAGTAACGCCCATTGCAGCGGATTGGTATCCTGCATTTCATCAACCAACATGTGGCGACAAATCGAAGCGACATAATCGACCAGTCCATCTGATTCCGCCAAGGCTTTCGCCACAATCGCCAAGATATCGTCATAATCGAGAAAACTACGCGCACGTTTACGAGCTTCGTATTCTTTCATGATATCCGCGATTTGATCTTTCAACGCAAAGTACTCAGGCATTTGCTTTTCCATGGCAATGCTAAGTTTTTGACGCGTATTCCGCGCAAAAGAATATAGATCACAGAGTTCTTTTGGCTTGGGCAAGTGATTGGGGTTTTTCTTATCATCACGGCCACGAATCAGGCGGAACATCATGAGTTGATCATCACGATCAATAATCGAAAACTGTTCTAGACCAAAGGCTTTTGGAATACGGCGCAAGAGGTACATACAAAAGGTATGAAAGGTTGATGCACGTAACCCTTTGGCTTGCTCACCCAGAGCCAGCTCCACACGAGCGACAATTTCACTCGCTGCACGGCGAGTAAAAGTCAAAATTTGAATTTGATTGGCAGGCACGCCTTGATCAATTAAATAAGCTGCACGCGCCACGATGGTTTTGGTTTTACCACAACCTGCTCCTGCCAAAACCAAGCTATGCTGTGCTTCTGTTGTTGCGGCTTGTTTTTGTTGAGGATTTAATTCATCAATCAGGTTGGCTAAACTCATGGTGTCTCATCGTGCTATGTGAATTGGTAGTTTAACAGAGCTACCCTAAATTCACAGCGTAGACGACTACAAAGTGACTCAACTTGACGCGGAAACACACCGTTTTAACCATGACTATTCATTTAAAATTTTCATTGTTTATACAGTAAAAAATCAGTAGATTTACAAATCAATATCATTAGAAAAACAAAGACCTATTTAAATCCATAGGCTTATAACTTTAGAAAATAACCGTCTCTAGGAATCATGACATGTTCAATAGATTTTCACAGCTTTCTCTGTTGGTACTGAGTAGTAGTTTTTTTCCATGTCCAAGTATTCAAGCTGCAGATAAACTTAGCCCCATGACACCTAGTGAGTGCCAAAAAGATTTTAACTTTAGCTCTGAATTTATACTCAAAAATGATGCGGGTATTCGAGCAAAAAACTGGGACAACTATCCAGAAAATATTCAAAAGGTCATAAATGAGCAAAACGCTAAAATTACACAAGTAAATTCGGTCGATGCCTGTAAAGAAATCACCAATCACTTTCTGAAATCTATCCGTAAAGGCCATCTGAGCTTAGGCCGAAAAACCATATCAGAAGCCATCACAGAGAGTTCAACAATACAATCAAGCAATCTCGTGACCACGCAAAAATTATCTGAGCAGACAACCTTAATTACCATCCCAACTTTTGCTCTGTCTGTTCAAGATCAACTTGAAAAGATCATTCAAGACAATCAAAACCAAGTGTTAGACGCACGTTATTTAATTCTTGATCTACGCAAAAACTCAGGCGGATTTGATACATCAGCACAACCCCTTTATCCACTTTTGGGAGCAGCTGAGTATTGGTTTGAAATACCCCAAATTTATGCATCTACAGAAAATATTCAATCATGGAAAGAAACAGCCAAAACCTTACCTGATGGGGAAATCAAGGTAGAATTTAATCGTATGATTGCTAAACTTGAAAGCAATAAAAATAGCTGGGTTGGGATGACGAAGCAGAAAGAGGAAAAATATGTGATCGCCCATTCAGACGTCAAAGCTACGCCCAAAAAAGTTGTTATTCTGTCAGATGAAGAATGCGGTAGTTCGTGTGAAATGTTTATTTTAACCGCACGTCAAAATCCGAATGTTTTAGTCATGGGGCGTAACACTTATGGTGCTTTAGATGCATCGAATATTCGAACCATCAAAACGCCATCTCAACAATTCACACTGTATTATGCAACCACATTTATCCACCGCCGTACGGGGCAGCAAATTGACGACATTGGTATTGCACCTAATATTCGCCTCCCTAAACCGCAAAATCCAACTGAGTACGATGCAGAAGTCACATTGGCACAGCACTATTTAGAAAATCGCTTATAGAAGTAACACTTTTCAGAACCGATCCATCTTAAGAGGAGTAGGTTCTGATCTTTTACATATAGAATTGATGAGATCTGTACAACTTTTTTCTAAGTATGTTTCGGCATTTTTTAATGCATCTTCCAACTTACAATCTGGTGGATTAATCCCAACAATCTGTGTGAAACCTAAATCATAAAGTTCTGTTATTTCCTCACCCACTAGACCAGCAAAGGCGATCACGGGTTTATTAAACTTTTTTGCAACCTGCGCCACACCAAATGGTGTTTTACCTAACTTGGTTTGATGATCAATTTTCCCTTCACCTGTCAGCACATAATCTGCCTGTGCTATTTTTTCCTTCAACTGAGTTTGTTCAATAACCAATTCCACACCTGATTGCATCGATGCACCTGCAAAAGCCATCAACCCAAAACCTAATCCACCTGCAGCGCCTGCACCTACTACATCACGTAAAGTACAACCCAGTGTCGCTTCAACGACATTAGCATAATGATTGAGGTTCTGATCTAACTGACGCACCATCTCCTGCGTTGCGCCTTTTTGCGGGCCAAAGATATGGGTTGCACCATTTTCACCACATAGTGGATTAATGACGTCGCTGGCAATGATAATTTCTGTATGCGCTAAACGTGAGTCGAGCTGCGTCAAATCAAGACTGTTAATTTGATCGAGACAACCACCACAAACTGCTATTTCCAAGCCATTTTCATCTAAAAATTGTGCCCCCAAGGCCTGCGCCATACCTGCACCGCCATCATTGGTCACACTCCCGCCCAAGCCAATGATAATTTTACTTACTCCGAAGTCTAGAGCAGCCTTGATCATTTCGCCCGTACCATAAGTTGACGTCAGTAAAGGATTTCGCTGAGCAATATCGACAAGATGAATACCATTGGCTTTTGCCATTTCAATCACTGCGGTTTTCCCACCGTCGAACAAACCGAAATACGTCGTCACACGTTGATTGGGCAAAGGACCTGTAAGCGCTATCGTCACTTTTTGGCCGTCGCAAGCACTGAGTAACGCATCTACAGTTCCCTCACCACCATCTGCCATTGGCACAGCGATGACATTTGCATCTGGTATGAGCTTTAAAATTGCACGCTGCATCGCGTCACAGGCTTGTTGAGCACTCATACTTTCTTTAAATGAATCGGGCGCAAGAACAAAAGTGGTCATCTAAATGCTCAAAATAAAATTTATCCTCAACCATAACGGTTTTAAAATAGCAGGTATATCTAAAAACATCTGAAAGGTTCGAAATGTCACGAATCAACCTAGGTCAGTCTGCACCTGAGCTATATAAAAAAGTTGCAGAACTTGATGCACTGGCAATGCAAAAAATAAATGAAGCTGGCCTAAGTGAAGGATTAGCTCATTTACTCAAATTACGTGCATCCCAAATCAACGAATGTGCCTTCTATATTCGTATGCATGCACACGATGCACTGAAAACTGGTGAAAGCATTGAACGTATTAGCCTACTCAATGCATGGCGTGAAACTGCGTACTACGATGAAAAAGAACGTGCAGCTTTGAGCTTGATCGAAGCGATCACGTTAATTGCTGAAGGCCAAGTTCCCGATGCAGTTTATGAAGATGCTTTGCCCTTTTTAACAGATGAGCAAATCAGTGCCGTGGAATGGCTGGCTATTGTGATCAACACATGGAACCGAATTGCAATTAGTAGCCGCTATAGCGTGAAACCTTAACGGGTTGTACACATTAAAAGTGAATAAAAAAAGAGTACCTCAGCACTCTTTTTTTATTTATCAGATCCGCAAGCAGTTTACTGCTCTGCTGAGCTTTTCGGCACTTCACGTCGAATATAAGAAGCCAAAGTAAGGTAGTTGACCCCTTGGAATAAAATATCAACCGCCAAGAATAATCCTAATACCCAAAATGGCGCATCAGGCGACATCAAAATGATCACACCCGTAATCAAGGTCAATAGACCTGAAAATAGCGTCCATCCCCAACCTTGAAATGCTCTAAATAGCACAGCATTAAAGATACGAATGACCCCTGCAATGATCAAGATAATCGCCAATAAATTGGTCAGGACAATGGCTGTTTTGACAGGCGTTGTAAATGCATAATAGCCTGCAACCAAATACAGCACACCAAATAGTGCCCAGAACCAGCGGTAACCGCCTTCAAAAATTTTAAATGCTGCGATGAAGTGAATTACGCCACCTAACATCATCAGCACACCAAAAATATAAATTACCGTAAGTGTCGCAAATGGCAAAGCTGCCAAAAGGACCAATCCGAAGACCACCAATAAAGCACCTAAACCGAGATACCACTTACGGTTTTCATGGAGCTGACTGCGAATTAAATCGTTGCCTACTGTTCTCATGTTTTTTCTCAAGTTATTCGTTATTCAATGGATTATGCAACTTCATGATGAAGAAAAATGAAAGAAAAGTCCAAATCTTATCCACACTACCAATTGAAACTGTGGATAAGATACGTTTTATCCACATTATTTTTTCCATCCTACTTCAATCGCTGTGACGTCATTCACCACAGTATCAGCTAAATCTTCAGGCATTTTACTTTGCGTCTGTGAGGTAGGAATATGCCCCGCCATTAATTCAGCTTTGCTTTGTGGAAACAAAGGCTGCCGCTGGGGTTCTGCATAACCGACAGGGAAGATTGGCTGACCTGTGGCCAAATCATATTTATCAGTTGCACCAAAAGCGTGTAATAACTCATGGGCTAAAACGATTTTATTCTGCGCTGTCTGTTTACTCGATGCAAATAAATTCACCGATCCAATTCGACCATTTTCCAAAGCTGTGGAATGTTTAAGTTCTTTGGTTTGGGTCGGATCGTAATAATTTAAAAATAGCGTGACACTCGAAACACCATCTACATTTTCATGCTGCTGCCAAGCATAGTAGCGGAATTTCAAACTCCATAAGATAACGTCCAACATACCGGCGTCATTGGGTACTTTGGGAGGTAAAACTTTCAGCTCACGACCTAACTTAAAATACACATAAGTCGGTTGCCCTCGGTATTTCTGTGCTGTCGCTTGTAAATATTGTTGAACATCATTTAAATCATTGACAGAGAGCTGCTGTATATAAGCTTGAGTGCTCTCTCGACCATCGGCATTAATTGGATGTAACAATACAAAGATCGGTTTACTCCAGTCTTGGTTTTTGTCTTTATAGGCATTGACTGCGACCACTAGTAGAATCAGCAGTAAACACAGTACCCGAATTTTTTTCCACATTCCCCAAGATCTCAATTAATTTTTAGCATTTATTTTCAGAATTAAAACAGAACATCCTTAGAATGTCTTGCTCAATTTAAAAGCTCAATCGATTACTTACTTTAAAAAATCCTTGATCAAAAGACATAAAAAATGCCGACCGAAGTCAGCATTTTATTGATTTTAAAGCTTAAGCCTCAACCCACTTACCATCTTGGTACACCAAAGACCATTTGGTTTGCTTGCCTTCAGCATTTTCAGAACCAATATATTGCGCTTGGTTTTTACGGCTGAATTTCACCAATGTTGGGTTTCCTTCAGGATCGACATCCGGCGCTTGTAAGATGAACTGATATTTTGCATCCAACTGATCTGCGACAGAACGTAGTTCAGCCACTTTCGGTGCACGAGTTTCACGTACTTTCGGGAACTTACTTGCAGCTAAGAATAAACCTGCTGCGCCATCACGAAGAACAAAGAAGTCATCATGTTTGGTTGAACGTAAGTGCTCCATTTTAATCGGATCTACACGTGGAGGTGCAGGCTGACCGCTCTTCAACACTTTACGTGTATTGTCACAGCTATTACATGCAAAATAAGGACCGAAACGGCCTGTCTTCAATTGCATTTCGCCATCACATTTGTCGCACGGAATGGTTGGACCATCATAACCTTTGATTTTGAACTCACCTTCTTCAAGCTCAAAACCAGCACAGTCTGGGTTATTACCACAGATATGTAACTTACGACCGCCATCAATCACATAGCTGTCCATGGCTGTTTCACAGATTGGACAACGTTTTTTCGACATTAAATCTGCTGTTTCTGCCGAGTCATCGTCAGACAATGCAGCCAATGATTCTACAGGTGTCAGGTTTAAAGTTCCCTTACAACGCTCTTTTGGCGGTAAGTTATAACCTGAACAACCCAAGAACACGCCTGTAGTCCCTGTACGAATCTGCATCGGACGGTCACATTCTTTACAGTGCACCGCATCCACTTCTACAGGTAAATTACGGCGCATGCCATTTTCACCCTGAGCTGTGGTTAAGCGTGTTTTAAAATCACCGTAGAAGCTATTGAGTAACTCTTTCCAGTTACGATCACCATCGGCGACTTTATCCAGCTGGCCTTCAAGGTCTGCCGTAAATGCATAGTTCATCAAGTTATTAAAGTTTTCATCGAGACGGTCTGTCACGATTTCACCCATTTTCTCGGCGAACAAACGACGGTTATCGAGCTTCACATAACCACGGTCTTGAATGGTTGAGATAATCGCAGCATACGTCGATGGACGACCAATCCCTTTTTTCTCAAGCTCTTTGACCAATGATGCTTCAGTGAAGCGCGCAGGTGGTTTAGTAAAGTGTTGCGATGGATCTAATTTTTCAAGCTTGAGTACTTCCCCAACTTTTACAGCAGGTAGCAGTACATCATCATCCGATTTGTTTTGGCCACGCACTTTAGTGAAACCATCAAAGACCAGTGTACGGCCTTTGGCTTTGAGTTCGACGCCATTGGCATTGACTAAAATCGTTGATGATAAATATTCTGCAGGGGTCATTTGACATGCAACGAACTGACGCCAGATCAGGTCATAAAGACGCTGCGCATCACGCTCTACACCCACCAAACTATCGCCTTTTAGCGCTACATTTGATGGACGAATCGCTTCATGGGCTTCTTGCGCACCAGCTTTATTACCATAACGGTTTGGTTTTGCCGGTAAATATTTTTCACCAAACTCAGTTTCAATATGACCACGAACCATATTCACAGCGTCATCACTCAAGAATGTGGAGTCTGTACGCATGTAAGTAATAAAGCCGGCTTCATATAGGCGCTGTGCCAACATCATGGTTTTTTTCACAGAAAAACCTAAACGTGTACTTGCTGCTTGTTGCAGTGTAGACGTGATGTAAGGCGCACTTGGATTAACCTTGGTTGGTTTGTCTTCACGTGCTGAAACTGTGTAGTCGGCATCTTTAATCAGGTTCAGTAAAGCATCCGTTTCAGCTTTATTGTGCAGTTTTAAAGTCTTGCCATTTTGCTTCACCGCTTCTAAGCGGATGTCGTCTTTCTTCGACTTGGTATCTGCAAAAACTTGCCAAAATTCTTCTGGAACGAAGGCACGAATTTCACGTTCACGCTCAACCACAAGTTTAACAGCCACAGATTGCACACGACCTGCCGATAAACCACGGGCGATTTTTTCCCATAAGAGTGGCGAGATCATAAAGCCCACAATACGGTCGAGGAAACGACGGGCTTGCTGAGCATTGACTTTATCTGTATCGAGGCGAGAAGGATGTTTAAACGCTTCTTGGATGGCATTTTTGGTAATTTCGTTGAACACCACACGTTGATAACGTGAGTCGTCACCGCCAATCACTTCTTTTAAATGCCAAGCAATTGCTTCTCCTTCCCTATCCATATCCGTTGCGAGATAGACCTCGTCAACTTGCGATGCAAGCTTTTTCAGTTCCGCAACAACATGTTCTTTACCCGGTAGGACTTCGTACTGTGCCTTCCAGTCATTTTCAGGGTCTACACCCATACGATTAACCAAAGCTTTTTGTGCTTTTTTGGCTTTTTCAGCTTCAGTTAATTTTGCACGAGTTACTGGCTTTTTCTCTGCTGTTTTACTCGAGCCGCCTGTAGGTAAATCACGGACATGACCCACCGATGATTTCACGATGTAATCAGAGCCCAAATATTTATTGATTGTTTTCGCTTTTGCAGGCGATTCCACAATCACTAACGCACGCTTTTTCCCAGCATCGGCAGATTTTGCTGTGGTACTTTTAGATGTGGACCGAGGAGCGTTCGCCATAGTTAACCATCATTCCTGTTTAATAGGTTTTTTAAAATTTAAAGTTCAGCCAATGAATGTAAAAATGCTTTCATATCATCAAGCTGTGTGGCTCTTAAGTCAGATTCTTCGTTCCAAAAGAGTCCTACACAGTTTGCCTGCATATCAATAGCATAAATGCCCTTTAATGTAATGGCTAAATCCTTGAACTTGTCATCACCATGCACCAGTTCAAGTTTGTCATCGACTACTAAAGCACGCATTAAAGGCAAACGCGCATCTGGAATCAGCACACTGTAATACGCCACCATACTGGCACGTTTTTCAGATGCCATTGGAATCTTGGTCCAAGCAGGTGCAGCCACTAAACGTGGGTGCAGCCCCATCTTACGCGCCTTCTCACGCATAATGCCCAGAGCTTTTTCTCTAGGATTTACTCGAAGTCCAAAAATCGACCCAAGTACAAAGACCACAATAAAAACGGTAACCCAGATTCCAGTATTTTCCATAGCACAACCTTTATATTCCTTTATTAGAGTTGCATAAGCGCAATATAAAACGCAAGTTCACTCGATAAAATTAATTCAGGAACATCTCGTGGCTATACAGCACTTCGTGACCATTCCAGTAGATATATCCTTTTTCGATCAACTCTTTAAGTAATAATCGAACGTCAGATTGTGGGAACATTTGCTCCAATAAATCACGTAAGGCATAGATATCTTTTGGTTTATTTGACTTTAATTCATGCAATTTTCGGATCACTTCCATTTGCACAGGATCAATCTTATTGAAATTTTTAAATAAGCCTTGCTGTGCAGCCTGAATCATCGACGCCGTATCATCAGTATTTGAGGTTTGTTCTTCGAGTGAAGCAGTAAATGCATTCAGGTCTGTTTTTATCGGCAATGCTGTTTCAGCCGTCGCATTTAAATCTAGCTGCACCCATTGTTTGAGTACTTTTTTTCGAATCGAAATTTGCTCATCAAAGCGTTTGACGATTTTTAGATTGATCAACATACCGACCAAATGCTGAGCTTTTTCGCTAGAGACTTGCAAAATATTCATCAGCGAATTTTTCAGTTTATCCAAACTGTTGGGCTTGCCACTGAGTTTTTCCAGACCATCACAATAGTGTTTAATCAGTAATAAATCAGGTTTATTCCGAATGGTTTCTAGGTCAGGAATTTTATACTTCACTTTATGTGAAACTTCTTGTTCTGACTGAATTTGAATGAGATGTGCGCTGAGTCCAGAGCCGTCCAATTGTTCTATCAATAAGCCAATATCCGGCATCGCTGAAATCACTTCAATATGCGCATCTGGATCCATCAAGGCCATCAGTTGCCCCACAATCACCGCATATTCAAATTCTTTTTGCGGCGTTTCTGGAATATCCAAAACCACCAATTGACCACTCGCGATCCACCCTGCAATTTCAGTTAAATCTTCAAGTGCATATTCAAATTTTCCACTGCAGCTAAACACATACAAAGTACTGTAATGTTCAATGATATTGCGCAATAGATTTGCTGTGGGCGGGTTATTTTCCAAATCTAGCAGGACAACTTTTTGACTCATGAGATGAAATAATGGGTTTCGATCAGCAGATGCGGTGCATTAGACCTGTCACACTGCAAAAGGTCAAATAAATTTACACCAATCCACAGCTTTGGCCCTGATTCGTCATCTGCCTGTCATTCAATAGTGACATTAATAATGCGGTGGGCGGTTGGTCATTGGGTCAAATGCCGCAATACCTTCAGATAAATCTGCCGATTCAATACGACGATACAACATCTGCATTTGTTTCTTTAAATCAGCGATTTCGGCGTTTTGACGCGCAACTTGATCATTCAGTTGGTCAACTAAATCATCTAAAAATGCAATTCGGACTTGCAAATCTTCAATGGGTGCGGAAAATGACGCCTGTTCATCAAGATTTTGTTGTGTAGTCAATTTACACTCCTCATATAAGATTTCAGGAAACATTATGGCCTATATTACTTTAAGGGACGTCCAGCTTGCATTTGGCGGACCTTCCCTACTCGACGGCGCGAACTTCAGTTTAGAACGTGGCGAGCGAGTGTGTCTAATCGGTCGTAATGGTGAAGGTAAGTCTACTTTACTTAAACTGATTGAGGGAACTTTATTGCCAGATGGCGGTGAAGTTTCATTGCAAAACGGCATTACGATTTCAATGCTTGCTCAAGATGTACCCATGGATTCGGGCAAAGTTGCTGATATTGTTGCCGATGGTGCAGGTGAAGCTGCAACTGTATTACGTGCTTATCATGAAGCCAGCGAAGCCTGCGTACTTGGTGATATGGACGCCTGTGAGCGCATGGGTAACCTACAACATCAGATGGATCAAATGGATGGCTGGTCACTTGAAACCAAGGTGAATGCTATCCTCAGTAAAATGGGCCTAGACCCAGAAGCTGACCTTGCAGATTTGTCTGGTGGTCGTAAGCGTCGTGTTCTATTGGCACGTGCTCTCTTAACGCAGCCCGATGTATTGCTACTCGACGAACCAACTAACCATTTGGACGTTGAAAGTATTGAATGGCTCGAAAAATTCCTGCTTGATCAAAACAACTTAACCCTGTTGTTTATTTCGCATGACCGTTCATTTGTCGACAGCATCGCAACCCGTATTGTGGAACTTGACCGCGGTATTTTGCGTAGCTATGAAGGTAACTATTCACGTTACCTCGAACTCAAAGCTCAGCAAATGGAAGCGGAAGAAAAGCAAAATGCGCTATTCGATAAAAAACTCGCTGAAGAAGAAGTGTGGATTCGTCAGGGCATTAAAGCGCGTCGTACCCGTAACGAAGGTCGTGTTCGTGCCCTAAAAGCATTGCGTGAAGAGTCTAAAGCACGCCGTTCACAACAAGGTAAAGTGAGCATGGCAACGCAAGATGCGCAGCGCTCAGGTAAAGTGGTCTTTGAAATTGAAAACTTAGCTGTACAATTTGGCAACAGCTCACCAATCATCAAAGATTTCTCGGCACTGGTATTACGTGGTGACCGTATCGGCTTAGTCGGTGACAACGGTGTAGGTAAAACCACTCTCATCAAAGCTATTTTGGGTGAGCAAGAACATACTGGTACTGTGAAAACAGGTACACAACTTGAAGTTGCTTACTTTGATCAGCTTCGAAATGCACTTGATCTTGAAAAATCAGTGAAAGATAACGTCTCTGAAGGCTCAGACCATGTCGATGTCAATGGTAGCCGTCGTCACATCTACAGTTATTTACAAGACTTCTTATTCTCTCCAGAACGCGCACGTACACCGGTTAAAGCACTGTCTGGTGGTGAGCGTAACCGTATTCTGTTGGCTAAGCTTCTACTAAAACCATCGAACCTTATCGTGATGGACGAACCGACCAACGACTTGGATATGGTGACGCTTGAACTGTTGGAAGAAATGCTCAGCGCTTACAAAGGCACACTGTTACTGATTTCGCATGACCGTGCCTTTATGGACAACGTGGTGACTTCGACTTGGGTATTTGATGGTAAAGGTCAAATCGATGAATACATCGGAGGTTACCAAGACTATTTGGAACAGCGTCCTGACCAAACTGTCGTGGATCAAAAAAGCGATGTGAAAAAAGCCATGGCTAAAGCCGAAGCAGCGGCTGCCGCTGCCGTGCCTAAAAAAGTCAAGCTCAGCTATAAAGACCAACGTGCTTTAGAACAACTGCCGACTGAAATTGAAGCATTGGAACAAGAGCAAGCTGAATTGTCTGAAAAATTAGCCGACGGTTCTTGGTTTATGACTGACGCCGATGCTGCCACCAAAGCATCACAGCGTCTTGCTGAAATTGATGACGAAATGTTGGAAAAAATGGAACGTTTAGATGAGCTAGAAACGCTCGCTAAAGGCTAAATCTACAAATATTCCACACAGAAAAAGCCGTATTTCGATACGGCTTTTTTTTGTCATATGACTCGGCTGAATTATTAGATCGGATAACTCAGTTTCAAATTGGAGCATACAGCGTCTGTAAAGATGATTCCGCTAATGCGAAAAGCTTGCTATGGTGACACTCAACATTAGATTGAGTCACGAGCATGCAAATTTCAGATCAAATTGTCTTGGTTACAGGAGGCGCACGTGGCCTCGGTTTGGCAATTAGCCAAACTTTAATAGCTGAAGGCGCACGCGTGGTCGTGAACTATCTATCCAGTCAAACTGCGGCAGAACAGTTGGCGACCGCATTTCCTCAGCAAGTGTTTGCCTATCAAGCAGATGTCACAGATAAAGCTCAAGTAGAACAGCTTTTTGCCGCAGCAGAAGCACATTTTGGTACCACGATCACCTCTGTCGTGAATAATGCCCTCATCCATTTTCAATTTAATGGCGATGCCCGTCCTAAAATGGAAGAACTGACCGCACAGCACTTACAGCAACAATTTGATGGAGCAGTCGTTGCTGCTCTCAACACCACTCAAGCGGCGCTTCCCAATATGAAAGCACAGGGTTTTGGTCGCATTGTCAATATTGGTACCAACCTAGTACAAAACCCCGTCGTGCCTTACCACGACTACACTGCAGCAAAAGCGGCACTTTTGGCCTTCACTCGCACAGCGGCGCATGAGCTAGGTGAGTTTGGGATTAACGTCAATATGCTTTCAGGCGGCTTATTACAAAGCACCGATGCCAGTAAAGCCACACCCGATGCCGTGTTTGATTTAATTGCGGCATCGACACCTTTACGCACAGTGACCACGCCTGAAGAATTTGCTGCAGCCATCATGATGTTCTTGTCCCCTTACTCACGTGCGGTCACAGGGCAGAATTTGATTGTCGATGGCGGTTTAGTCAAAGGTTAAGGCTAGCGCAGCATGAGGTTGAACTTTCTCTTTCAATTCAGCTTCATGCTAAACTGAACCCTATTTTTTAATCTTTGATTTAGCCCTATGAGTCAAAAGCCAACATATCAACCCGGAAAATTCCAATGGTCTTTCTTACTTCCTCAGTATTGGGGAATATGGATAGGGATTGTATTTCTTATGATTTTGGCGATTCTTCCATGGGCAGTTCAGTATCGACTTGGGCAATTCCTCGGTTCTGTTGCATTTAACAATCTTAAGTCACGTCGTAAAACCACGATTCGCAACATGGAAGTTTGCTTTCCTGAATGGACGGCAGAACAGATTGAAGCTAATGCAAGACAGGTTTTTATCGACCAAATGATTGGTATTTTTGAAACCTTAAATGCATGGTACAGCCCGCAATGGTTCAAAAATCGGGTGCAAATCGAAGGCTTAGAACATATTCAAAATGCACAAACTGAAGGCAAAGGTATATTGCTCCTCGGCACACATTCTACCCTGCTCGATGCTGGTGGCTATTTATGCGCACAGTTCTTTGAGCCGGATGTGGTTTATCGTCCGCAAAATAATCCGCTGTTGGATATGTTGATTGTGCGTTGCCGTGCCACCATCTATGCCAACCAAATCGACCATGATGATATGCGTGGCTTAATTCGTAATCTGAAAAATGGCCATGCCATTTGGTACAGTCCTGATCAGGACTTTGGTTTAAAACAAGGGGTCATGGCACCGTTTTTTGGTACTCCCGCAGCCACTGTTACTGCACATCGTCGCTTATTAAAAATTGCTAAAGCCGTGGCGATCCCGTTGTATTTTTATCGCGATGGCGACATCAGCAACCCTCAATATCATGTGCTGATTGAACCTGCTTTGGATAATTTTCCGAGTGAAGATGAAGTTTCGGATGCTGTTCGAACCAATAAAATTATTGAAAATCAGCTACGAATCGCACCGACACAATACATGTGGTTCCATCGCCGCTTTAAAACCCGCCCACAAGGCTATGACAAAATCTATTGAGTTCAACTCAGCACATAAAAAAGAGAAATGCTATGAAAGTAATGCAGCTTTTACCTGAATTGAACAGTGGTGGTGTCGAGCGAGGAACCTTAGAAATAGCTCGTGCTTTAGTGACCGCCGGTCATGAGTCCTTAGTGGTTTCAAATGGTGGTCGCATGGTAACTCAATTGGAAGCTGAAGGTTCAACTCACCTCACGCTCGCAATCCATAAAAAAGCCTTATCAAGCTTATGGCAAATTCGTCCTCTACGTAAACTGATTGAGCAACATCAACCAGATATCGTGCATGTGCGCTCACGTGTCCCCGCGTGGCTCACGCATTTTGCCCTCAAAGGGATTCCAGCTAACAAGCGACCTCACCTGATTTCAACTGTACATGGTTTTTATTCGATTAATCGCTACAGTCAAATCATGACGCAGGCTGAAAAAGTCATTGCGGTCTCGGATAGTGTTGTCAAATACATCACGGACAACTACAAAAACTGTCCTACCAAGGACATTGTGCGTATTTATCGTGGCATTGACCCCGCTGCTTTTCCACATGGCTATCAACCCTCAGCACACTGGCTCAATCAAACCCTAAAAGATTTCCCTGAACTAGAAAATAAGCGTCTGATTTGCTTACCAGGCCGTATCACCCGTTTGAAAGGTCATGAAACCCTGATCCATTTAATGGAACAGCTACAAACACAGTATCCCGACGTACATGCGGTGGTGGTCGGTGGTGCTGATCCGAAAAAAGCGGCTTATTTACAAGAAATGCAAGACAGTATTGCGGCTAAAGGGCTGAGTGATCGGATTACTTTTGTCGGTCATCGTTCAGATATCCGTGAATGGTTAGCTTTTAGCGATTTGGTTTTATCTTTGTCGAGCCAAGCGGAAACCTTTGGACGGACTGTACTCGAAGCACTGTCTGTAGGTACACCTGTGATTGGTTGGAACCGTGGTGGGGTAGCTGAAATTTTATCCAATGTCTATCCGCAAGGTTTAGTCACTGTCGATGATGAAACCCAATTACTCGAAACCTTAAAGTTGCATTTAGACCAACCACAACACGTGCAGCCTATCAGCATGTTTAGTTTAAAAGAGATGTGTGATCAGACTTTGGAGTTGTATACGCAAGTGGTCTCTCAGCATTCAGCTTAATTGACTACACACCATAGATCTTTGCTGTGCAGGATAGCGCTCGGAAAATTTTTTTAATTAAGCACCTAGATCAGCATCTAGAAAGGATATTGTGAATTTCACAATATCTTTTTTTCTATTAGGATTTTTTAACTGGCGATTTAATCCTTCCATTTAGCCCTTCCATACACGGTATCGGGACATCAACCAAAGAATTAGCGGCAACCACATGACATTTAGAATATGTTTCAAACTTTGCCCTATACGCCAAAAGCCTCTATCTAAAATATCATGGCGTGCATTAAACAATTCCAATCCCACTGCGACGACCACAACAGTCCAAATCGCATAAGGTGATTTCAATTGGCGGTGATGGCAAAAGGCCACAAAAAAGAACAGGATTAAGCCAAGATAAATGGAAAGTGCATCGGTGGATAAGTGTGTAATCTGCAATATTTTTTGGTGCCATTCGTACAGCATAGAACGTCTCATACCTATATTTTTATTGGAAATTCATCGTTTTTTTCTTGGCACACTGTATAAAGAAATTGATCAAAAGAAAAGCAAAAAATTCTATATCACAAAAGCAAAACCCGAGTTCTGCATCCTGCAAAACTCGGGTCTATGAGGTTGTGCTTTCACAAGTATTCTTTTTATTTTTTATTGGCTTTCCTTTCCTACATCCGTTCCGTGATGCTTCCATCGGCTTCGTCTTCCTTAGTGGGATGTTCCGTTCCCAGTTCCATGTGCCGATGAACAAAGAATAAGTCAATACACTTGACCTGACCATTCGTCAGAAGCCGAAAGCTGTGTAAGCTATTTCTTACACTTTTCTCTTAAATCAAACAAAATCAAGGTGCCTTCGTACCATCCTTATAATCACGGGCGATTTCATCAGTCACAATCTTCTCCTCTTCCTCAGCTTTTTCTATACCCTCCTGAATTGCCTCTTGCGCTTCTTGTTCATCTTCATCTGTTTGCTCTAATTCTTCTTGGATTTGCTCAAATACCCTGCCTGTTTGCAGCACCACATAGACTGGAAAATGGTCTGAACCGATATTGGGCAAGCGTTCCATATGTACCAATGCAAAATCTGTACTATGAAAAATATGGTCGAGCGACCAACGCAGCAGTGGATAATTGGCATGAAAGGTATTTACGAAATGACGTCCAACACGCGGGTCTAAAAGCCCACTGATTCGTTGAAAGAGTCGTGTAGTACGTGACCATGCCACATCATTCAGGTCCCCCATAACGATGCAACTTTCATCTAAATCTTTAATCTGATCGCCCACAATCAGCAATTCTGCATCGCGTAAAGTTGAATCTTTGGCTTCTGTTGGACTTGGCGGTTTGGGATGTAAACAATACAGTTGAACCTGATTTCCTGATGCTAAGGTGACTCGGGTATGGATCGAAGGAATTTCATCACTGAGAATAAATTTGACTTCAGTTTCACTAAGTTCTAACTTGCTATACAAATGCATCCCATACAAATTATCCAAAGGTACGGGTACGCGATAAGGATAATCAGCTTCAATCACTGCCAATTCATTTTGCCAAGTTTGATCGGTTTCTAGCGTGAGTACTAAGTCAGGTTGATGCTTTTGTATTTGTGCCAATAATAAGTGATATTGAGTATTCGGCGTAAGTACATTTGAGACAATGATTGAAATTTGTTTCTGTTTGTCTAACTGGTCTGAACGAACTTTTTTGACTTGTTTTTTCCAAAGAAAGGTATAAGGCAAAACCATTTTTAATTGATATGCCAAGGCAGCAATCAACCCAATTAAAATGATTTCACGTGCCAAGTCCCATTCGGCATTCCATAAAATTAAGCCTATGAAGGCAAATATGCCCAAAGCCAAGATTTGCAGACGCGGAAAATCTGCACCACGAAACCACCATTCATCTCGTGGTATGAGTGACCAAAATGTCAACCAAATGACGAAGCCAGCCAGTATTTCAATCCAAATCATTACGCCTCCCTTATATTCTTTATTTTTTATTGATTCATAAATTTATATCAGTTTTGCATGTAACATAAACAAGATATATTGCACAATATTATTGGTGTTTTCATTATGTAGCGCTTGCAGTTATGCGCCCTTTTGGTACACTCGAACCCCCTTTTTATTTTTTTAACGCACCGAGGCAAAGTGACATGAAAGTAGGTCTGGTCGGTTGGCGCGGGATGGTTGGTTCCGTCCTTATGCAACGTATGGTTGAAGAAAACGATTTCGCTCATTTCGAACCGTTTTACTTTTCTACCAGTAATGCAGGTGGTGAAGCCCCTGCGTTTGGTGGTAAGACTGCCCCAGCACTTATGGATGCAACGGACATTGATAGTCTGAAGCAAATGGATGTCATTATCACCTGCCAAGGTGGCGATTATACGACTGAAGTTTTCCCTAAGCTTAAAGCTGAAAACTGGAATGGTTACTGGATCGATGCTGCATCGACTTTACGTATGGATGATGAAGCGATCATCGTACTTGACCCAGTAAACATGAACGTAATCAAAGACGGCTTAGTGAAAGGTACAAAAACCTTCGTGGGCGGTAACTGTACCGTTTCATTAATGTTAATGGGTTTAGGCGGTCTATTCCAAAATAATTTAGTGGAATGGGCAACCTCAATGACATATCAAGCGGCATCTGGTGCAGGCGCGCAAAACATGCGTGAACTGATTTCAGGTATGGGCTACTTGTACAACAATACCAAAGATTTGCTAGATGACCCACGTTCTCCAATTCTAGATATCGACTCTAAAATTGCAGCCCTACAACGCGGTGAAGGTTTCCCATCTGCTAACTTCGGTGTGCCTTTAGCAGGTTCTCTCATTCCTTATATCGACAAACAGCTTGAAAGCGGTCAGTCGAAAGAAGAATGGAAAGGTCAAGTTGAAACCAACAAGATCTTAGGCAACCAGCAAATCGTGCCTATTGATGGTCACTGTGTCCGTATCGGTGCAATGCGTTGTCACTCACAAGCATTGACTTTAAAACTTCGTAAAGATGTTCCACTGGATGAAATCGAAGATATCATCGCAAGTGCCAACGATTGGTCTAAAGTGGTTCCAAATACCCGTGAAGCGTCAATGACTGATTTGACTCCTGTTGCTGTAACTGGCACCTTGTCTGTTCCAGTTGGTCGTCTCCGTAAGCTCAACATGGGTAAAGAATACCTAGGTGCATTCACTGTAGGTGACCAATTGCTTTGGGGTGCTGCTGAACCTTTACGTCGTATGCTAAGAATTCTCATTGATTATAAAAATGCTTAAGCATTTTTAAGTCTCTGAACAGGAAGCCGATCACAATTGATCGGCTTTTTTATGTAACTGTCGTGTAAATATTTTACAATTCTTTGACAACTCGCTAATCTATAATTTTCGCCATGCGACATATATTCGAGCTAAAGATTAAGATGACCGTATATAACAAATTAAAGATCGCCATTTTAGCCGTTATTGCATCTCAAAACATTCAAGCGATCAGCATTGATCCTGTACAAGTCCAGTCAGCACCCGGGGAATTGCTGTACGCTGAGATTCATTTTCGCCACTCAAATACATCTGTGCCGCTCAATGCAAGTTTAGCCACTGCAGAGGATTTGTTGAGTATGGGTACAGGGCATCAACCACCGGGGCATTTAAACTTCTTTACGCGTCGTGATGGTGCGGGCAATGGGGTAATTACCATTACCTCTTCGCGTCCAGTAACCGATGCAGAACTTAATTTTATTGTTAATATTAAAGAAGGGAATGCTTCACGCCTGCAACAAATTCGTACCCCATTAAAACGCAATCCAACCACATCGAATGCGAATCAAACCGCCAATGAGCGTGCTTTAACACCTGTCGTGATTGTAAATGAAAAAGAAATTGCCTTAAATTTACCTGTTAGCACCCTCTACACCGCAAAAGCACCTGTAGCTGTAGAACAACCCTTACTACTCAGCACCAAAACACCGCCGAAGTTAGCACAATTAGCAACGTCAACGCCTGTTGCGATTGAACCTGTCACGCATGTGCAAAATTATAGCGTTGCACCTGCGGAGCAAAATAGCGCAAGTACTTCATCAGGTGCTGAAACATCAATTTCGAAAGTTACAAAAACCAATTCGACCGGCTCTGTCAGTTCAGAAATGCAAGCCACACAAACTGCAACAGCATCAACTGCAAGATCTCAAGACCCATTGGCACAAAAATTTGCTGCGGAGCAGGCAGCACAAAAACGTGAAAATCCAACAACGACAACTCAAACAGCATCTACACCAAAACCAACAAGTACTGCAGCTGCATCAACAGCAACACCTGCGGCAAAATATGTGGTTCGCTCGAATGAAAGCCTTTGGGGGATTGCTTCACGTATTGCGACAGAACAAAACCGCCCTGTCTCTGAAGTCATGCAACAGATTAAAAACAGCAACGAACATGCATTCATTCAGGGCGACGTAAACCGTCTGCGCCGTGGTGCGGCATTAAATCTGCATGGTATGCAGCAAGCAAAACAGCCTGTAAAAGTCTCTGCGGCAGAACTTGCCAAAGTGCCTTCGAAGCAGTCAGGCAAAACCAAATACCGTTTGAATCAAGCTGAAATGAGTCTGGTTGCAGAGAAAGCGCAAGATTCGGCACAATCTTCTGCCAACAGTGCGGCAGAAAAGAATAAAACTTCGAAAGAGTTGTCATTAAAAGTTATGACATCTCGTGAAAAAACCGTTAAATTACAGAGAAACGTAACTCAATTAGAATTGGCGCTAAATCAAAAGGATCACAGAATTCAATTATTAAATGCTCGTCTTGCTCAACTGCAACAACAGTTGAAAGCTCAACAAGCAGATAAAAGAAGCCAATAAACTAAAACGTTACCAATCAAGATTTTATAGAGATGAGTGCAACTTTATATCGCTCTATCTCCAAGGGGTTAAAACATGCTGATTTATGTGATTCCATTAGTGATCTTAGTGATCGTATTGGTTTTTTTAAACAAACGCCAAAAAGGTCAAGAATCAGATAAAGCCAAACCAACATCCACTAAAACCAAGAAAACGGGTGTTTCAGCTAAAGCGACTCCGAAGAAAACTCAAGTGGTTGAAAACAGTGTCATTGAAAAAAAATCAATGACACCATTAACGACAGAAGCTCGTGGCAAAATTGAAAAATTAATTGCAGAACGTAATTTCTTTTCTGCTGAAGCGCAAATCAATCAATCGTTAAAACGTGACAACTCACAACATGAGTTATACCTATATCTATTAGATATTCACATTTTACAAAAAGACGAATTTGCCATCAGCCAATTGCTGAGCCATATTCGTTCACTTGAACTCGATGAAATTTTAGAACAAGCTGAAGCAAAAAAAGTAGAGTTTGACAATTCACATGTTGATGAAGATATTGCGATTCATCATTCTTCTACATCATCAACTCCTAAAATTACAAACAATACCTCAGATTTTGATGCGCTCATGAATTCAGCGCCAACTAAACCAATCTCTGAAGAACAAAAGCCTCTAGAGTTTAATTTCACCACTGAAACGCCTGCAAAAGCAGACATTTCTACCCCAGTTGAAAGTGCTCCTGCTGAAAACATACAGCCGCTTGAATTTGACACGCTTTCAATTTCACCAGAACCTGCACTTGAAGCAACACCGAAAACCGAAGAGATTGCTCAGCCATCTCCTACCGTTGAAGAAATCAAACCGATTGATTTTGCAATGGACTTTGCCCCAAGCACTGAAGCTGCGGCTGAAACCAAAACAGAAACTGTAAAAGAAAAAATCGAGCCTTTAGATTTTTCATTTACAACAGAAACATCGGTTGTAGAAGAAAACAAAGTTGAAGTTCCAACCTTAAACTTTGACTTAGGTGCTTTTGAAACAGCAAAAACCGAAGACGCGGTTGTCGCTCCTGCAACAGAGTTTAACTTAGAGTCTACGCCTGAAGTTAAACCTGCAGCCCCTGCTTCAAGTGGTGTGAGTTTTGACATTAGCGGTTTAGGAACACCGTCAACCCCATCTGCTACAGACCAAAACGATCCATTGGTTCAATCTTTCCCTGAACTGGTTGAAGTCAATGAAATTGAATTGAATCTTGAATTGGCAGCGCAATACATCAAACTAGGTGCTTATGACGCTGCACGTGAAATTTTGACTGAAAAAGAGGCTGAGTTTTCTTCAGCTCAACGTCAACAAGCAGATCAGTTACTGAATCAAATCGCATCTTAAACAAAAGCGATTTAAACTAAAGCAGTCTTTCAAGGCTGCTTTTTTTATGATGAAAAAAATTGCTCTTATTTATATGGGTGGTACTTTCGGTTGTATCGGTGAACCTTTAAGCCCCATGCCAGCGAATGTGTTTTTACCTAAATTACAGCATGTGCTGCCACTGCACCTTAACATTGAATGTTTTGTTGCACCTGTCATTCGTGACAGTAGTGCCTGTACGGCGCCTGACTGGCTGGCACTGATCCAACAAATTCAAAGTTTACAATTACAACAATTTCAGCATTTCGTAATTATTCATGGCACAGACACGCTAAGCTATGCCAGCGCCATGCTTGCACACTTTATGGGGCAGTCTGCTCATATCGTGCTTACAGGCAGCCAATATCCGTTGTTTAATGTGGCTGGTGACAACACCCGTGAATTTACCGATGCCATCGACAATTTAAATTTTGCATTGGAATCGGTACACCAATCGAGTGTTGGGGTTTATTTGGCCTTTCATCATCAACTGATGCATGCTCAATCCGCACTAAAAGTACATACAACCGATCTGAAAGCCTTTGATGGACTGCCAGCCACACAACCACTTTCAATGCTGACATCGCCTTATATTGTTCAAGTCAATGATTTAGACAAAGCGGCTCAGTTCAATTGCCTGAATTGGATGTGGCAACCGATAGCAACTGATCTACACAGTCAAAATTTAGCAGCCCTGCTTACACACACGCCAGATGTTTTAATTTTGCAAGGTTTTGGCACAGGCAATATTGCCGTTGATGCTGAGTTACTCAATGTATTAAAGGCTATACAACAAAAAAATTGCAAAATTATTTTAAGTACACAGGTTGTTCATGGCGGTATAGATCAACGCTATGCTGTGAGTGACTGGGTCAAAGACAGTGGAATATTACTAAGCAATTGTTTGGGTCATGCAGATCTTTATGCCAAATGTTTGAAAATGTATTTACAATACGGCAGTGCCGCAGACTGGACTGCGCATTGGAACGATTAAGTCATTTGAGGTAACTATGCAACGTTTTGCGATTGGGATTGAGTTTTGTGGCATGCAATACAAGGGCTGGCAAACTCAGCAACCGGGCGTACCAAGCGTGCAAGAAACCATTGAAACCGTCCTTAGTAAAGTGGCCAATGAGCCAATCATGTTGCACGGTGCTGGCCGAACAGATGCCGGCGTCCATGCAACCAATATGGTGGCACATTTCGATACTCAGGCGATTCGTCCCATTCGTGGATGGTTAATGGGCAGCAATAGCCAATTACCTCGTGACATCTCCATCCAATGGATTAAGGAAATGGATCAGGACTTCCATGCCCGCTTTAAAGCGCAAGCACGTCGTTATCGCTATGTGGTCTATAACAATCCACAGCGACCAGCTTTACTGCACAAGCAAGTGACCCATGTTTATGCAAAATTAGATGTGCTAAAAATGCAACGTGCCGCGGCCAAATTTGAAGGCACTCATAATTTCGAAAGCTTCCGTGCCGCAGCCTGTCAGTCCAATCAGCCTGTTCGTCATGTCAGCCATTGCCGTCTGATCCAACACGGATGCTACTTGGTCCTAGATATTCAGGCCGATGGTTTTTTACATCACATGGTGCGTAACATCATGGGCTGTTTGTTGGAAATTGGGCAAGGTATGTATGACGTTGACCATATTGACGATATTTTTGCTGCTGAAGACCGAAAAGCAGCAGGTGTCACCGCACCACCCGATGGACTATATTTTATCCATGCAGACTATCCAGCTCAGTTTGAACTTCCTCAAGTTCCGTTAGGACCACATTGGCTAAATATGCCTGAATAAACAATCCCTCCCAACCTCACTTTCACAGAGAGGGTGTTTCATTTCCGCCATTGCCAGATTCTAAAGATGAAAATCCCCCTTTGAAAAAGGGGGATTCTGTTTAGGGAAGGATTTTATCGAAGATCAACCTTAACGCTGCTTCCGCTTACGATATTCCACAGGCGTTTCATTGGTCCAGCGTTTAAATGCGCGATAGAACGTACTTGGCTCAGAAAAACCCGTTAAGTACACAATGCGCTCCACACTTTCATTGGTATTGGCCAATAATTTTTTAGCCAAACGACAGCGATAGTCTGACAAAATTTGCTGAAAACTGGTATTGGCTTCTGACAACTGAGTCCGTAAACGACGCGGAGTAATGTTGAGCTGCGCAGCGACCGTTTCGAGTGTGGTTTCACCGCTTTCAAGCGTTGAACCAATAGCACGGCGAACTTCACCGACCAAATCATAACGCGCCAACTCCTGAAGTTTTTCAATCGCCAACTGCTCATGCAATTGTAATAACTCAGGTTCTGCCTGCCACAATTGATACTCTAAAATAGCCGGATCAAAATACAATCGGGTTTCTTTCTGCCCTAAGCTCACAGGGCATTCATAAACACGGAAATACTCATCATCTGGCGCGCCCTGACTAAAGTTAAAGTCGATATAAATCGGCTGAAAACGCCCTTCAGTAATAAACTTAAAGAAACGCAAAACACCGGACATCGCGCATTCAGAAAAATGACGATTCACGATATTTTCTGCCCAAGGCTGATGACCATTGGTCAAATAGCAGCGGTCATCTTCAATCACCAATTGCGCATGAAAGGCATCGCTAATTAGGCGTTGATAGGCCAAAGCCCGCTTTAAACCTTCACCGAAATTCTCAGATGAAATAAATAAGTGTTCAATCACCTGCCCTCGATATAAAGGCAAATGCTCTCCCAGATGCAAACCAATATCAGGATCCTTACTGACTTCTTCTGCAGCCACCCAGAATGCAAATTGTGCATTCAATGGGGTACGGTCATTGGTTTCAACCTGATTTAATGCCACACCCGCTTTTGTTAAAATTTCTTCTGTTGGCAATCCGGCACGACGAATCGCTTGATACCCTAAACGCAACACAACAGATGCATCAGTTAGCTGACCCACTCCAGAACCTTCCTTGTATGTACTTCATTTATACCTAAAAAGATTGATTTTAGATTAACTGCGATTGACCAAACTGACAACAGTTACTGCACATTTTTTGTTGAAAATATTTAACTAAATTGTTCGCTTATTTTACTGACAGTCGATCAGTTCAAAGCCTTTTACGGCTTGTATTCTGAAAAAAAATTGACTATAATTTGCGCCTTGCTAATTTATTCATTCAGGTAGGCTATGGCCAATAAAGAGGAACTCATCGAGTTCGAAGGCGTTGTCACCGAGACGCTTCCTAATACTATGTTCCGTGTACGTTTAGAAAACGGTCATGAAGTGATTGCTCACATCTCTGGCAAAATGCGTAAACACTATATCCGTATTTTGACTGGCGACAGTGTTAAAGTAGAAATGACACCTTATGATTTGACTAAGGGTCGTATCACTTACCGTGCGCGCTAAGTTTTAGCGAAGCGAAAAAGCCACTTTATCAGTGGCTTTTTTTTGTATTTATTTCAATACAATGATAAAAATTGACTGCAAATTTGCTTTACAGTCTAAAAACATAAAAATTCGATTATAAAATTCAAAATATAAGGACATAAAATCATATGAAACATCTAGGATTAGTCAGTGCTATCTTTTGTGTGGCTTGCGCCACGACAGGCCAAAAGCAACTCAATCAATCCCTACAACACTATATTGGGCAGCCAGCTGATCAAGTTCGTAAAGAGCTCAACTTGAGTCAATTGGGCTATAAAGTGATGGGAGCACCCGTACAAAGCAATGAAAAACTCAGCTATACCATTTTACGCTCGATGCCAATCCCGATTGGTACACCAAATATCGGCACCAGTATAGCCATGGGCGCCCCTATCCCAACGCCGTCTAAAGGTGGTGTCACTGTCGATATGGAATGTAAAATCGAGTTCAAATTACGCAATCAAATAGTTGAATCCATTGACTATGTTGGCAGAGCTTGTTGATCCTGAATGAGAATCCTAGAGGCTAATCTTGCTCAGCTGACCGTGTATCAAATGACTACAGTGTTATACAGACCGATCTGACTAAACTGAATTTATTTCGTGAGGAACTGACCCATGGAATTTATTTTAGAACATCAGGTTTACAAAGATCAGCGTTTTATTCGCCCAATATTGAGCATGGGATGCGTTCTAAGCATTGTATGGTTGGCTGGTTGTACCACGACATCAACGATATCCTCCGTTGAACGTGAACGCTATTTAGCCTCATTTATTGGTCAATCGAGCCAAACGATTCAAGCAGAACTTAATCTCAGCAAACTCGGCTATCAAAGAACCTCTCCCGTAGAGGTCAATTCAGACTACCTTCGTTATCGTGTCGCACGCCCGATCAGTATTCCTTTACCGATGGCGGAAAATCCTGCGATGGGCATGGGCAGCGGCGCTGCTGTGCCGATTCCCAGTGGAAATACACTCTATGAGGTTGAGTTAAACTGCCTTATTCAATTTCGCATAAAGCATAATATTGCAACTGATGTCCGATTAACTGGTCGCACCTGTTAGCGCATCAATTCTAGGATTGATAATTTGTAGGCACAAAAAAACGCAGCATAAACGCTGCGTTTTTTAATTCGCCATTAGTTCAATGCAGAAACTACAGCTTGACCCATTTCAACAGTACCGACTTGAATACTGCCTTCTGACATGATGTCACCTGTACGTAAGCCTTGATCTAAGACATTACCTACAGCATCTTCAATTGCTTTTGCCGCCGCTTCTTCACGGAAGGTATAGCGCAGCATCATAGCAACAGACAGAATCGTTGCTAATGGGTTCGCAATGTTTTGACCTGCGATGTCTGGCGCTGAACCGTGGCAAGGCTCATACATACCTTTACCATTTTCATCTAAAGAAGCCGATGGCAACATGCCGATAGAACCGGTTAACATCGCCGCTTCATCAGACAAGATATCGCCAAACAAGTTACCAGTCACGATCACATCAAACTGTTTTGGCGCACGGACCAATTGCATTGCAGCATTGTCGACGTACATATGAGACAAGTTAATTTCAGGATACTGCTCTTCTTTTAACGCAGTTACAGTTTGTTTCCAAAGCTCAGTCACTTCTAGCACGTTGGCTTTATCCACTGAACACACTTTACCACCACGTAAGTTCGCCATTTCAAAAGCAACTTTGGCAATACGCTTGATTTCAGATTCTGCATATACGTCAGTATTGAAACCTTGTTTTTCGCCGTTTTCGAGTTCACGAATACCACGTGGTTGACCGAAATAGATACCGCCAGTTAACTCACGTACGATTAAGATATCCAAACCTGCTACGATTTCAGGTTTTAAGCTCGACGCATCTGCAAGCTGCGGATAAAGAATTGCTGGACGTAAATTGGCAAATAAATTTAATTCTGAACGAATTTTTAATAGGCCACGTTCTGGACGAATTGAACGCTCAATAGTATCCCACTTAGGACCACCCACTGCACCCAATAAAATCGCATCAGCAGTCTTCGCTTGTGCTGCTGTTACATCTGGATAAGGTGAACCGTGCGCGTCGATCGCTGCACCACCTAAAAGACCTTGTTCCCAAGTCAAACCTAAGTTGAATTTCTCGTTTACACGTGTCAGCACTTGTTCAGCCGCTTTCACGATTTCAGGACCAATACCATCACCTGGTAAAATCAAAATATGTTTTGACATGAGTCTTTCCATTTATACGCTGGCTTGATTACCAGTCAGATTTAAAGTTTCTTTTCTACAAACTCACCAAGTCCTGTGAGGACATTGTACGGTCGGCAGAAACGTCGAATCGTTTTTGCACCTTGCTTTAAGTCTACACAGAGCGGATCAGGCGCAGATTTATCCAGTAAACTGCCTCTGTTTTTTGAACGCTCTCGGTACATTTTAAAGGTGTACTCGTGTTTGGACCTAAAGTTGTGAATGACATGCAAGCGCTCTGCTTTTTCCTGAGAAATAGGATAATAGCGAATCACGACTTCATGCTGACCTGAAGGTACGGACAAATACAAAGGATTAGGCTCAGACAATGAACGACCATTCAACCGTACAATACCTGCTTTAATCGCAGCACGTTGTACATGTTGATTGTTTGGATCAACCACCTGTATTTGATCAAAACGCTCAAATTCACAGTGCGCTGTACCTGCACAGTAAATCAAAGCATTATTGTTTGTACTTTCAGTTTCTTTCACATTTTTAATGCGTGCCGTGTCAAAGCTTTGACACGCAGAGAGCGTTGCAAACAGCGCTCCCGTTACAACCAGCTGACCGAAGAACTTTTTCATTTTTCGAACCCAACCTGATAAATTCTGGCTAACGTATAAATTTTGTTTCGCCTGATATTAACAAGACTTAAGCCGACTGACTACTAAGAAGTTCTACAGTGACACTGACTTAAGCTTTAATTTCTGCAAATACCCAAGGGCGAGATGCTTTGGTTTTTTCTTCATAAGCACGGATCTCATCGGCTGCTTGTAAAGTTAAACCGATATCATCCAAGCCATTCAATAAGCAGTGTTTACGGAATGGATCGACTTCAAATGTGAATGCTTCACCACTCGGTGTACGTACTTCTTGCGCAGCCAAATCAATGGTTAATTGATAGCCTTCAGATGCAGCACATTCTTTAAATAACTGATCGACAATCTCTTCAGACAAGATCACTGGCAACATGCCATTTTTAAAACTGTTATTAAAGAAAATGTCCGCATAGCTTGGTGCAATGACGGTACGGAAACCATATTCTTCTAATGCCCAAGGCGCATGCTCACGGCTCGAACCACAACCAAAGTTTGCACGAGAGATCAAAATCGACGCACCTTGATAACGCGGTTTATTCAATTCGAAATCTGGGTTAATTGGACGTTTTGAAATGTCTTGACCTAAATAGCCTTCATCCAAATAGCGCAACTCATCAAATAAGTTGGCACCAAAGCCTGTACGCTTAATAGATTTCAAAAACTGTTTTGGAATAATTAAATCTGTATCCACATTGGCACGGTCTAATGGTGCAACGATACCTTGTTCAACGGTATATTTTTTCATGCGATTTGCTCCTATTAGCCCTGATTAGAAGGTACGAACGTCAACGAAGTGACCTGCAATTGCCGCAGCTGCTGCCATTGCTGGACTCACCAAGTGTGTACGACCGCCATTGCCTTGACGACCTTCAAAATTACGGTTAGACGTCGATGCACAGTGCTCACCCGGTTGCAACTTGTCAGCATTCATTGCCAAACACATTGAGCAACCCGGCTCACGCCATTCAAAGCCTGCTTCAATTAAGATTTTATCTAAGCCTTCTGCTTCTGCTTGTGCTTTAACTAAACCTGAACCCGGAACCACCATGGCTTGTTTAATCGATGCCGCCACTTTTTTGCCTTTGGCCACTTCAGCCGCTGCACGAATATCTTCGATGCGTGAGTTGGTACATGAACCAATGAATACACGGTCTAATTGGATATCTGCCAAAGCTTGACCCGCTTCTAAGCCCATATAGTTGTATGCACGTGTCCAGTCATTACGCTGTACGTCATCTTTGGCTTGTTCTAAAGTTGGCACTGCTTGAGATACAGGAATCACCATCTCAGGAGAAGTCCCCCAAGACACTTGTGGCTCAATATCTTCACCTTGCAATACCACAACAGTATCAAAATGCGCACCTTCATCAGACACTAAAGTATTCCAATACTCTACTGCAGCGTCCCACTGTTCGCCCTTCGGTGCATACGGACGGTCTTTCACATAGGCAATGGTTTTGTCATCGACAGCCACCATACCCACGCGCGCGCCACCTTCGATCGCCATGTTACATACCGTCATACGACCTTCGATCGACATATCACGGAACACTTGACCACCAAATTCAATCGCGTGACCTGTACCACCCGCCGTACCGATTTTTCCGATAATCGCTAAAACCACGTCTTTAGGAGTTACGCCTTGACCCAATTGACCATCAACACGCACCAACATATTCTTCATTTTCTTTTGAACTAAGCATTGAGTCGCCAATACGTGTTCAACTTCCGATGTGCCGATACCATGAGCCAAGCAACCAAATGCACCATGCGTTGCAGTATGTGAGTCACCACATACCACGGTCATACCGGGCAAGGTTAAACCTTGTTCAGGCCCCACCACGTGCGCAATACCTTGACGTACATCGTTGATGTCAAACTGGGCAACATCAAAAGTTTTACAGTTGTCATCTAAAGTTTGCACTTGGATACGTGAGGTATCATCTTCAATACCTGCAATACCTTCAGCACGCTCCTTAGTAGACGTAGGTACGTTATGGTCTGGCGTTGCAACATTAGCGCTTAAACGCCACGGTTTACGACCTGCAAGTTGTAGCCCTTCAAAGGCTTGTGGAGAAGTCACTTCATGCAATAAATGACGGTCGATATACAATAATGAAGAGCCATCATCTCGCTGTTTTACTAGATGGTCATCCCACAATTTGTCATACAAGGTTTTTTTTATTTGGGTTTCCGCTTTTTGGGTTTCGCCTGCCATGTCGATTTGCTCCACTGGACTGGGTAAATTCTTTCGTTAAATCGATTATAACCACGTATTCACATAAATCTAATTTATCATTTTTATTAGTTTAAAAACTTATAGGAATGATATTTAACTGCTGATTTCCGTTGCATTTTAATCACCATTGATGCGTTCAAAACACACTCACTTCAATACTTTCAGCAGATGAAACTTTAGATTTTTCTCCGAGTTTTTGATCACTTTCTGCCATTTTTAAATGGTGATTTAGAAATTCAATGATCATAAATTGAATTTTCTCTTTTACATTGCAAATAAGAATCATTATTATTAACTCATTGCCAAGATTTATCAATTTAACAAGGAGCATTCTCATGGCACACATTAACAAGTTCGTCGAAAATAATCAGCGCATGTTCAAAAAAACCTTGAGCTATTACATCATGCATATCACGGTTGCGATGTTGGTTGGTTATTACGTGACTGGCAGTATTGCAATGGCCATTACCTTAAGTTTACTTGAACCAACTGTTCAAGCGGTTGCCTTTTTCTTCCACGAAAAAGCATGGGAAAAGAAAGATAAAGCAGCAGAGGAAAATATCCCCGCTTAATCCAACCCTGCTCCTTGTAAAAAAACCACCATCACGGTGGTTTTTTTAATGACCTTAAAACGTTCTTTTACTCTATCCACTTTAACTTTCTATTTTTTTCATCCTATAGATTCAATTGCAGACGGATCATCAAAGCTTGTTTTTTTGCTGTAAGGCCAACTGATCATGCGCCTCAACCAATTGTTCTATCGCAAGAATCAGTTTGTTTTTTGCCGCATTACACTCGGCAGCTGCGCGGTTTTCGTCGTCTTCGTCATCTGCGATTTCATATATCGCACAGCGCTTTTCGACTGTCCCTTCAAAAATATCCAATAAATTTTTAATGTGTTTAATATCCATCGCCTTCTCCCTGTGAGGTACAACATTGCTAATCGATGCCGCCCTGACTGTACCTGTTGCTTTAATTATTCAATGAAAAGTTGTTCCCCAAGCCATCAAAACTTGAGTTCATTTTTTTTAGTTCAATGCTGAGTTAACAAGAAACGCCATCGCTCCTTTTCAAGTCAAACGGTTGAAGTACTTTCCAGCCCTGTATTTTTATATTATGCATAACTCTGGTTTCGGTTTAAAAAACAACTTTGTAACAACGCATTTGAGCTGAAAACGTCACAGTCCAACCTTAAATCATGCAGCGACCAAGTACTCGAATAACGCTATGGAACTAAGAAAATTCCCTCAGATTTAAAGCGTCATCTGGCTTGAACGCCTAGTTTTAAATCAAAAGATACAACTTTTCCTTTGATTTATTCTTAAAATATTATAACAATGAGACTACGCATAAAAATTCTTTATAGGAATGAAGATGAATCTCGCAGCCTTTGAAGCCTTTGTAAAAGTCATGGAAACTGGTTCGATCTCTTTGGCAGCAGATCAGCTCTTCATTACGCAACCTGCTGTGACCAAGCGTATTCACAGTTTAGAAGAATACTTCGGTGTCAAACTTTTTGAATCGGCGGGTCGTGGTGTTCAAGCGACGCATGCAGCAAACTCTCTCTTGCCAAAAGTAAAAAGCTGGCTGAATGAGTTGGGCGATATTCACCATACGCTCAGCCATGAGCAAGGTCAGGTTCAAGGTAAACTGAAAATTGGCACTAGCCATCATATCGGCTTACACCATTTACCGGCGCATTTGCGTCAATATGTACAACAGTTTCCAGAAGTGACCTTAGATGTACACTTTGTTGATTCTGAACAAGCCCATGAGCAAGTTTTGGCAGGTGACTTAGAGTTGGCATTTTTGACTTTACCGCCACAGGGTGACAGCCGTTTAAAATACATTACGACATGGAATGATCCACTGGTATTCGTGGTTGCGCCTTTCCATCCTTTGGCGCAAGTTGAACATTTAACCTTAGAGGATTTGATCCAATACCCAAGTCTATTGCCTGCGGCGCAAACCTATACCAGTCAAATTACCTTAGCTGAGTTTGAAAAGTATGGACTCAAGCCAAAAGTTACCATGAGCAATAACTCACTTGAGTCGATTCGTATGTTGGTTTCAATTGGTCTCGGTTGGTCAGTCCTTCCTAAAACCTTATTGAACCAAGATTTAAAACAACTGAATTTACCTTCAAACATGAATCGTCAATTGGGCATGGTATGGCACCCAGGCCGTACTCAGTCACTTGCTGCACAAAAGCTGGTTGAATTGATGAAACACATCTAATTCATTTTTTTGCCTACAAAATTCAATTATTAATCAAGCCACCGCTATGGTGGCTTTTTATATTCATCTGTTTAAGCATTTAGAAAAAGCGAATAATTTTCTATATATTGAATGGTCGCTTAAATTTCTTTTGCATTAAAAATGGGATCGCCTTTTTCAGCCGATCCCATTAAAAACTAAGGAAGACCTGTCAGTTTTACTTCGTCAATGAATCTTCATGTAATGATTCATTCAATTGATCGACAATAATCGCCCATTCACCATCTGACTTAATTTTTTCGGCCAAGAACTGGCGCTGAGCATCTGTCCAATAATCTGCTTCGGTAATTTTAGTTTGGGCACTGAGTTGATGTGTCACGATAAATAAAGCAATCGCGTCTTCACTCGAATCTAAACCCAGTTGTTCAAATAGATGAGTCATGCGTGGACGTACACTCATTGTCATTCTCCGTGTTAAAACTTATTGTTTATGGATACAAAATTTCTGTTTTAAGGATATAACACGGAACGAACACGCACTCAATTACAGAATTCTATAGCGGTGAAAATTGAATAAAAGGCAAACTGAGCATAATCATCACGACAGATTGAATAAATACCAACAATAAAGGCAGCCCCCAGTTCACTCCTCCTTCTTCAGCAAACACCTGTTCACTATATTTCGGCTGCTGCATATAGGCTTTGGTCTTTTGCACAGCAAAATCGCTATAAAGCCGCTTTCCGATCCCTGCGAGTATGAGGTTAGGAATCAAGGCTAGCCCCATCAAGACTTGTTCAGGCACACCGATGATGAGTGCCAACATGCTAATCAAAAAACCAACCGCAAAGAATAAGAAGAAATAGCGGTACATCTTTCGATAGAGTAACAAATAGGGTCCAAAAATTAGCCCTGCCCAACTCAGACCATTGTTCTGTCCAACTTGTTGTTCAATGAAATTTAAATAAGATTGAGCACGTGGCCCAATAAAGATTTGAATTAAATGTTTAAAAGAAGCTTCTGTCTGCATACGGAGCGATAGTTCAAATAAGTGAGTCGAGGGTTAATCAAAAGAACATCAAATAAAAAAGCATCTCAAGATGCTTTTTTTCCTATTCATCTTTAGGCTTGAATTGACCAGTCTTGAATGTCCCAACCTTGTTCTTTTGCTAGGACCTCTAAACGATCATCTGGATTGACTGCAATTGCATGATCCGCATATTCCAATAAGAATCGATCATTGATTGAATCTGAATAGGCCCACGACTCTGTAACATCACGACCTTCTAACCATTGATTCAAACGGACTAATTTGCCCTTTTGATAGCACGGAGTATTAATTACTTTACCTGTATATTTACCATTCACAATTTCGGCATTGGTCGCAATGATTTCAGTAATGCCGAATTCACGAAAAATCGGTGCGGTAATAAAATCAGACGTTGCGGTGATCCCGACCAATTGATGCCCTGCATCTTGATGGCGCTGAATGGCAGCATAGCCCTCTGGACGCATTTGCGCACGAATAACTTTTTTCATAAACAACTGATGTAACTCAGTTAAGTAGGCATTATCATGTTGGGTTAAAAACTCAAATACAAATTCGTTATAGGCAATCGGGTCAAGCTGGCCTTTTTTATAATCATCATAAAATTTGTCATTCATGGCACGATGACGAATTGGATCAACCAAGCCTTCATTGACCAAAAACTCCCCCCAAGAATGGTCTGAGTCAGTATTTAATAAGGTGTGATCAAGGTCAAACAGTGCCAATTTCATGAAAATACTCGTAAAAGCTGAAATTTAAGAAAAAAATTGTAAATCTATCTCCGCTAGTCGATAGAAATTCGTTAAGATCATAACAATTTTAACATTTTTACACTTTGCTTTTTCGAGATGGACACAGAAATAAACGTCCCCGTGAGCAAAGTCATAAATTACACAATATTTAGGTAGCCAAATGATCGATTCAGAAGGTTTCCGACCCAACGTCGGGATCATTTTGGCAAACGACATTGGACAAGTTTTATGGGCAAAGCGCATTGGTCACAATGCCTGGCAATTTCCACAAGGAGGTATCCAACATGGAGAAACCCCCGAACAGGCACTTTACCGTGAGCTGAGAGAAGAAGTTGGCTTACTGCCCGAACACGTCCAGGTGATAGCACAAACCCAAGGGTGGTTGCGCTATCGTTTGCCACATCGGTATATACGTACTGATTCAGCCCCCGTTTGTATTGGTCAAAAGCAAAAGTGGTTTTTATTGAAACTGACAGCTTCAGCACAGCATATTCAGCTTGATTTGTCAGATCCACCTGAGTTTGATCAATGGCAATGGGTCAGCTATTGGTATCCACTAGGACAAGTGGTGAATTTTAAACGCGATGTATATCGTAAAGCCATGGTGGAACTTTGCAGTCAGCTTCCACAAAAGCCGTAAAAATTTGCTGAATGGATGCAGATTTTTAGGATGAGTGTTGTTATAAATAAAGCAGAATAAATTTTGGAGCAGACACGATGTCGAACATGCAGCTGGATACATTAAGACGCATAGTCCAAGAGATTAATGCGTCAGCCAGTTTGCATGAATCTTTAGACATAATGGTCAATCAAGTGGCAGAAGCCATGCATGTGGATGTCTGCTCAATCTACTTGCTTGATGAACGAAACCATCGTTATTTACTGATGGCTTCTAAGGGTTTAAACCCTGAAGCCGTTGGGCATGTCTCTTTGCATACCAGTGAAGGTTTGGTTGGCTTAGTGGGACAACGTGAAGAAATCGTCAACTTAGACAATGCTCCCAAACACGAACGCTTTATGTATCTGCCAGAAACAGGGGAAGAAATTTACAATTCCTTCCTCGGTGTTCCGGTGATGTATCGCCGTAAAGTTATGGGCGTCTTGGTGGTTCAAAACAAAGAACCTCAAGACTTTAGCGAAGCTGCCGAATCCTTCCTCGTGACCCTATGCGCTCAGCTTTCAGGGGTGATTGCCCATGCACATGCCGTCGGCAATATCGAAGTCTTTCGTAAGCCGAATAATCTGCCAGCGTACAAAACCTTCCAAGGCATTTCAGGTTCAGGCGGTATTGCCCTAGGTCGGGCAGTTATCTTATATCCACCTGCTGACTTGGCTTCAGTCCCCGATCGTGAAGCCGATGACATTAGTGAGGAGCTCGAATTACTCGACAATGCCATAGACGCAGTTCGCCAAGAAATTCAGTCGCTTGATGAAAAAATGCAAGATGCCCTCATGGCTGAAGAACGGGCATTATTTAGCGTGTTCTTACGGATGCTCGATGCCAATGCCCTCCCCGCGGAAATCAAAAGTGAAATTCGCGACGGTAACTGGGCACAAGGTGCTGTTCGCATTGTCATTGATAAACACATTGCGCTCTTTGCACAGATGGAAGATGACTATCTCCGTGAGCGTGTTTCAGACTTAAAAGATCTGGGGCGTCGTATCCTGGCTTTTTTACAAGAAGCAGATGCCAGTCACCGTGAAATCACCGATGAAAGTATTTTAATTGGTGAGGAAATTTCTACAGCTGCTTTGGTTGAACTCCCTGTCGATAAAATCGCAGCGATTGTGACCACTGAAGGTGCCATGAACTCACACATGGTGATTGTAGCGCGTGCTCTCGGCATTCCAACTGTGGTTGGTGTGACTGAACTTCCGATTAACACCCTTGATGATGTCGAAATGATTGTCGATGCACATCAAGGTCGTGTATTCATCAATCCACCTCGTCGTTTACGCACACGTTATAAAGAGATTCAAAAAGAAGAAGAGCAAATTGCTAAAGATCTGAAGCAATACGAAACCAAAGATGCCATCACCCCTGATGGCGTCGCAGTTCGATTGTTTGTAAATACCGGCTTGATGATCGATGTAGTTCGCGGTGTACAACGTGGCGCCAAAGGTGTCGGTCTATACCGTTCTGAAATTCCATTTATGCTGCGTGATCGCTTCCCAGGTGAAGAAGAACAACGGGCGATTTACCGTCAACAGCTCAGTCATTTTGCCAATAAACCCGTAGTGATGCGTACCCTCGATATTGGTGCAGATAAAGACCTTCCTTATTTCTCGATTGAAGAAGAAAACTCTGCACTGGGTTGGCGTGGGATTCGCTTTACCCTTGATCATCCTGAGATTTTTTCAGCCCAAATTCGTGCAATGCTCAAAGCCAGTATTGGCCTGAACAACTTGCATATTTTGCTGCCGATGGTGACCAGTGTCAGCGAAGTCGAAGAAGCGTTGTATTTGCTCGATCGTGACTGGCAAGCGGTGCAAGAAGAAGAACAGGTGAAAATTACTAAACCCAAAATCGGCATCATGGTCGAAGTGCCGAGTGTGCTATTACAGATCGATGAATTTGCTGAATTGGTTGACTTCTTCTCAGTGGGATCAAACGATTTAACACAATACTTACTCGCAGTGGACCGTAATAACCCACGTGTTGCCAATGTCTATTCACACTCACACCCAGCCGTACTTCGTGCGCTGACTCGTTTGGTGCAAGAATGTCATAAATACGACAAGCCGATTAGTATTTGTGGGGAAATGGCTGGTGATCCACTCACCGCTATTTTATTGATGGCAATGGGCTTTAATACCCTATCGATGAGTTCGAGTAATATCCTGAAAGTCCGTAAAGCCATCTGCCACGTGCCGATGCCAGATGCAAAAGAGCTCTTGGATCGAGCCTTGAGCATGAATAATCCACTGATGGTGAAAAGCATGATGGAGTATTACTTCAAGACTCATGGTCTTGGTGATATGGTGAAATCTGCCACACGCATCGTGAGTGCTTAAGACCACTCATGTAAAATAATAAAACGAGGTGATGATGGATTTTTTATTTTTTCTGGCTTTTGTCGCAATTGCCTTTTATATGACAAAGATCCATCCACAACTCAAACAAAAAATGTTAGAGCTGCAACACGACACATTGATTGAAAAAGCATCCTCAACTCGACCTAGACCGTCCCAAGCACAACAAGTCAATACACGCCCAACCAAGCCAACAAAATCCAAAGCTCCGGTCAGCCGCTCTCGTATCCCCCCTTACTCGGTATAGAAATTACTACTTCACAGCAGCGCCACTTAGGGAAAAATGATCCATCGGTACTGGCTGCACAGCGCGTCAAACAGCTAAATCACATGCAACATACTGACTCCACTTGGTTTGAGCAATTGACCAGTCAAATGGAACACGTACTCCAACAACCTAATGACGCCTCAAAACATCAAAGCACAGCGTCTAGACCACAACAAAAATCCACATTCAACAAAATGTTTGAAGACTTATTTTCAAAATAAGCTCTGTTTTAAGGCTTTACATTTCAATTCAAATCCAATCCTTTAAATACCGCATGGAACTATCTGAATGAACGTCGGTATCTTATTATTCAACGAAGTTGAAGTCTTAGATGATGCGGGGATTTCTTCGGGGATCCATGCATCTCTTTATATTGTGGCCAAATTGCATGGCCTAGAGATTGCGAAGCGAACAGTAAAACGTATGGAATATGATGTGAACTTTGTTTAAGCAGATGCTGAAGCCGAATCGTTTAGTAGACTACAAACTGAGAAAACACACTGAAATAAAAAGGGAGATAATCATTCGAATATCCCCCTTTTTTGTGCTTTGCATAGCCACGTTTTGCATTTTTCTTTCGATCTACAAAAGTTTGGCTTTTGTTAAAATCATTCATGTGTTTTGCCACAAAGTTGCGAACTTCAACTTCAGGCAGGACTTTTTTCTTTGCCATTTACATTCACCTTTTTGCCTATACAGCACCCTCGTGCTGTAGTGCATATATTGGTCTATTTTTAGATTTTTTCAAGCACTTTCCTATGGCTTTTTGATACAGCGTAGTTAGTCCCATGTCCATAAAAAATTGTTTTCCCACATTATTCCCATCTCCAAAACCCTCTCCCATTAAGAGAGGGAAATACATTGTATTTAACTTGCGAAAGCCCGTTCCAACAAACGCTCTACATCGACCATTTTGGCATCCAACATCCCCACCACTTGCCCATGTTTCGCACTATAACGGCTTTGAATAAAACCATTTGCTACATAATCAGGCGCATAGCGTTTCAATAACACCGCTTGTGCAAGTACCGTTAAACGACTGACCAAACTCCGCCCCATAAATTGTAAATCTTCAGGCGATTGATGGAACAACCTGAACAAGTCCTGCAATTCTGTCTGCAAGCTTTCATCTGTACTTGCTGTACTGGCCAAATCTTTAAACAGCACCTCAATAGATTTAGGATCACGCCCAATCGCGCGCAGCACATCTAGGCACATAACATTGCCTGAACCTTCCCAAATGGTATTTACAGGTGCTTCTTTAAAAATGCGCGCCATGATGCCGTTATCGACATAGCCATTACCACCAAAGACTTCCATCATCTCACCTGTCAGTTCCACCGCACGCTTACAAATCCAAAATTTGGCTGTAGGCGTCATGATGCGTTTCCATGCCACAGACAAGGCATCATCTGATTCATAGCACTGCGCCAAATGGAAACTGAGCTGCGTCGCTGCTTCACTCTCTAAAGCCAAATCTGCCAAAACTGCACGCATTAAGGGTTGTTCAATCAAATGTTTACCAAAAGCCTGACGCTGACGGGTATAGGCAATGCATTGCACCAAAGCTTGACGCAGCATGGCGCTCGAACCGACCGAACAGGTCAGACGGGTATAATTCGCCATTTCAATAATGGTTGGAATGCCACGCCCTGCCTCACCAATCATAATGCCCCACGCATTTTTGAATTCGACTTCCGAGCTTGAATTACTGCGGTTACCGACTTTTTCTTTTAGGCGTTGCACCTGAATATTATTCTTCGTGCCATCTTCCAACCAACGCGGCACAAAGAAACAAGCCAAGCCATCTTGTTCGGTTTTTGCCACCACCAAATGCGCATCACACATCGGTGCAGAGAAAAACCATTTATGCCCTGTCAGCAAATAAGCTTTGCCTCGTCCTGTTTCTGCCACAGGCACAGCGATAGTTTCATTGGCACGTACATCTGAACCGCCCTGCTTTTCGGTCATGCCCATACCGAGCCAAATCGACTTTTTCTGCGCAATCGGTACATTGCGTTCATCATATTCAGTCGATAGTAGTTTCTCTCCAATTTTGGCCCACAGTTCAGGTTCACGCTGAATGAGTGGAATACTGCCGAGTGTCATTGAATTTGGACATAAATTGCCGCACTCGACCTGACCTGCTAAATAAAAACGTGCTGCCCATTCCACCCATTTTGCCTTGGAATTTGGCTGATTAAATGGATGTGCATGGGTATCAAACTGGCGGTTGAGTCCCATCCATTTATGCCATGAAGGATGAAACTCGATAAAGTCAGTACGGCGGCCTCGCGCATCGAAGGCATGTAAAATTGGGGTATGTTTGTTGGCTAAAGCCCCATGCTGAAAGTATTCACTCGAACCTGCCACTTTGCCCATTTCGCATAAAGTCGGCTGATCATGGCTGCTGCAGCGTTTTAAGATTTCATGTAAAACCGTATCGCTTGAAAATAGATTGTAGTTTTCTAGTTCATCAAATTGGTTGCTGATTTGATGCGTCATCCATGGCTGTTCTAATGTATTCATCGTCTATATTTTCCACTTGTTCTTGTTTGCTTTTCATTTCAGTATAGAGAAAATTTAAAGCATAGACGTTCGGTTTTCAGCGCTTAACAATATGAAGAATTCAGCCATTCAGATACGGCGTAAGCCGCGTCAATCACGTGCAAAGCTCACCCAAGAAGCCTTACAGGAAAGTTTTGTTCGGCTTTTGCATGAGCGCCCTGCCGACAAAATTACCATTCGTGAAATTACCGACCTTGCAGGCGTTGGCTTAGGGACATTTTATGAGTATTTTTCAAAAAAAGAAGATTTGATTGCGCTAACCATTCATTTGCATGTGAAACACAATGCCGAACAGATGAAAACTTATGCACAATCGCTGATGAAGTTATCCACAGATTTGGATTTTCAAGAGTATTTACAGCAAATCATCCACTTTCAAATTGAGCAAATTCAAGCGCAGCAGTTTTTATGGTCACAGGTGTTTTTATTGGAACGGCGGATTTCAGATATTGAAAGTTACCGTAAAAGTTATGTCATGATGGTGCAAATGTGGCAACACATGCTTAAGCCTTTTATAAATAACGAGGAAAAGCTCAAGCCAATGGCTTTAAATATACAAAGAGTGTGTTATGGCTTTGTGTCGCAAAGCTTGTTGATCGTACCCAACTTTACTGAATGGGATGAATTAAAGCGAGATATAATTCATATGTTGCGCGATTAGACTTCGCGGACAAGTCTAATGACGTTTCAAATGTATCAGTGAATAAAATAAAGTCATGTTATTTACAAAAAAACCGGCTCTTAAACCAGTTATTTTAGATATTTAGGAAATTCATTTTTCGGTAGAAGAAAATCATTCATCACTTGGTTCATCCTTCAATAAAAGTGCTTTAGAAGTTAAGCTTTTATTGCCAGCTTACTTATCTCATTTATACGCCTTTGCAATGCTGGCCAGTTGTAAGCTCTTTAAAAATTCAGCCGTATATTTTGGACTATGGCCTAATGCACCCCGAGGATAGCCATTTGGGATCGCCTGATAACTACTGGCAATTTTTTATTTGCACAATTTCTGGTAATAACTTTGAGTACCAAGGTGATCGAGTAAATGGTCTGCGGCGCCTTAAACAAACATCAGTGTTACGGTTAGGGTCTTATATTCAATCGACTGCCGTTTTAAATAGCTTAAGGATGGCCTTAAGTCTGAATTTTTTAAAAGATTGGCTGAGGTGCTTGTTTTAACTCAGTTTGTAGTTCTGACAAACAGCGTTTACGGGCCTGATTTAATAAAGACCGCATATCTGGACTAACCAGTTGATTTAAATTGATCGATGGATCTGCTGCGGCTGCTCCCAACAACACGATTGGGAAAAATGCCGCTACATTGGTATCTGGATTTGGATTGGTTTCTACGTATTCAGCAATACATTCATATTGATAACCACCCGGTGCCAAGGGTATTGCAGCTTTAAGATTCAATTCAAGCGCATCTTTTTGTCCCTGAGCTGCAACCGCAATCACAGCTGCACCACCTTGACTATGCCCCATCACCATCCAGTCTTTATTAAATTGCCACGGCTTCCAAGAATGCTATGCACGCACAGAATGCACCAAATTATAAACTTAACTGACTACATTCATATGAGGGTGCAGTTTTGACTTACCCAGTCTTTATAACCTGTTGCAACCACTACATAGCCATGCCTCAAACAACTGTCGATTGCACCATCTATGACTAGTTACAAACTATATACAGGCCTATTGTATAATCACTTGAAGGAGCACTTGTATCAGCCACACAGTCGTGCCATGTGCTCATGCCAATACGGTCCAGTCTTGTTTAAGTGCTTATTCTTTTGGGCGTAAAATATATCCCGAGATCAAAATGGGTTCGCCATTAACCCCCTCAACTACGATATGCGATCACGTAAGGTTCCCTAGTATGTTGATATGATGTAGGAATCGATTCAAGCTGGAGTGACAACAGCTGACCTGACAACAATAAAGATAGGTGTGCCAACTAGCATCACCCCATAAAAAATTTATTTACAATTTTCTAAAACAACTTAGACCACTTGCCAATATTTCTTCAGCTGTATTTTTAGCTTATTTTAAGTATTAAATAATGTTTTTAATGTTAAAAAAGCTCTCCAATATTAACAACATAAAAAAGTCTTTCATTAACTATAATCTGCCAAAAAAAATATCTGAAAACTAAAATCCATAATAAAATTATGGGTTTAAATATTTCGTCCTGTTCTACCTATCATAGCGATATATTTGAGTTTAATTCATCGATAAAATATTAAAACAAAATATATAAATAAATAATATAAATTCAATAACTTGATTCATCGAATTAACCATTTATTCAAAACTATTTTTCCATTTGTCAAAAGCCACAGAAAGCTTTAGAGTCAATAAGTATATAAAGATTTTTAAGCTTTTAACGGCTACAGTTTTATGACTTATCTTCGATTGATTGCTGCTTGAAAAATTTTAGAATGAGAGAAAAACTGTTGTCACATTGTCACTTTAAAATGAATTAACAAAACGGTTAATGTCATGTGCTGTTGAGCGTGTTATCAATTGAAAGGTTATAACTCCCAACTTTAATACATGATTATAATAATGGAGATACTCAATGAGCGACGACGTTAAAAAATGTCCTGTCACCCACCTAACAACTGATGCTGGTGCTCCTGTTGTAGATAATCAGAATAGTATGACGGCAGGTGCACGTGGTCCTTTGCTTGCCCAAGACCTATGGCTTAATGAAAAACTCGGTAATTTCGTTCGTGAAGTAATTCCAGAGCGTCGTATGCATGCCAAAGGTTCTGGTGCTTTCGGTACGTTTACCGTGACTAACGATATTACCCAATATACCCGCGCTAAAATTTTCTCAGAAGTTGGTAAAAAAACTGAACTTTTTGCTCGTTTCTCTACCGTAGCGGGTGAGCGTGGTGCTGCAGATGCAGAACGCGATATTCGTGGTTTTGCCCTTAAATTCTATACTGAAGAAGGTAACTGGGATTTAGTTGGTAATAACACCCCCGTCTTCTTCCTACGTGATGCTCGTAAATTCCCTGACTTAAACAAAGCAGTAAAACGCGATCCTAAAACCAATAAGCGTAGTGCAACTAATAACTGGGATTTTTGGACTTTACTACCTGAAGCTCTACACCAAGTTACGATTGTGATGTCTGACCGCGGTATTCCAGATGGTTACCGTCATATGCATGGTTTTGGCAGTCATACTTTCAGTTTTATTAATGCCAATAATGAACGCTTCTGGGTTAAATTCCACATGCGCACTCAACAAGGCATTAAAAACTTAACCGATGCTGAAGCTGAAGCGATTATTGCCAAAGACCGTGAAAGCTCACAAACCGATCTGTTCAATGCAATTGAACGCGGCGATTTTCCAAAATGGAAAATGTACGTTCAAATCATGCCTGAACTTGATGCAGAAAAAGTACCTTATCACCCATTTGATTTAACCAAAGTATGGCCTAAAGGCGACTATCCGTTGATTGAAGTGGGTGAATTCGAACTCAACCGTAATCCTGAAAACTATTTCCAAGATGTTGAACAAGCCGCTTTTGCACCAAGTAACTTGGTGCCGGGCATTAGCTTCTCACCTGACCGTATGCTGCAAGCGCGTTTATTCAACTATGCTGATGCTGCACGTTATCGCGTGGGTGTAAACCATTACCAAATTCCTGTAAATGCACCACGTTGCCCTGTTCATTCCAACCGTCGTGATGGTCAAGGCCGTATGGATGGTAATTATGGTGCAACACCGCATTATGAACCAAACAGCTTCAGCCAATGGCAAGAGCAACCACAATACAAAGAACCACCATTGAAAATTACTGGTGATGCTGACTTGTGGGATTACCGCGAAGATGACAGCGACTATTTCAGTCAACCACGTGCATTATTCAACTTAATGAATGATGAACAAAAACAAGCATTGTTTAATAACACTGCTGGCGCAATGGGCGATGCACTCGACTTCATCAAATATCGTCATATCCGTAACTGTTACGCATGTGATCCAGCTTATGGTGAAGGTGTTGCAAAAGCATTAGGCTTAACTGTAGCGGATGCGCAAGCTGCTCGTGCAACTGATCCAGCTCAAGGTAATCCAGGCTTGCTTTAAGTTTTATCTTTGAATAAAAAAACCACCTTTTAAGGTGGTTTTTTCTTGGCATTAAATATTCCAATTACCTTTTAATTAATCCTTAAACAATCAATTTTTTGCCTTCATGCATGGTTAAAAATGGATTCATTAACTTTGATGTTTTTCGCATTGCATGATGTAAGTCATGTTCAGGTTGGTCTCTAGCTTCATCAGTCAACTGAAAAGTCCGATAATGCATTGCCAATGAACATTTTGACTGTAAATCTTTATGAGCCTGAAAAGCTTCTTCGGGATTCATGTGCAAATATTTCATTAAACGACGTGGCTCATAAGCTCCAATCGGTAATAATGCTACTCGGGGTGCACCTAAGCGTGTATGGATTTGTTTGAAATGTGCAGCATAACCCGTATCTCCAGCAAAGAAGAAATGTCCTGTACTATGCACGATGGAAAAACCTCCCCATAAGGCATGATTTTGATCTCGCCAACCACGACCTGAACCATGCTGTGCAGGCGTATAAACGATGCGCAAATCTTCAAACATTTCCGATTGCCACCAATCAAGTTCAATGACATTGAAATGTGTGGGTAAATAATAAGCATTGCCTAAACCAGTATAAATCGGCATAGCGAATTGTTCATGTAACCAATTCAAGGTTGCTAAATCCATATGATCATAATGATTATGGCTCAGTAAAACCCCATGAATTGTAGGTAATTCTTCTAAGGCAATTCCTGCAGGACAAGCACGTCGTGGTCCAGTCCCTTGACGTGGGCCTGCATACTCCGCCCATACAGGATCGGTCAAAAAATTATATGGCCCAATTTGAATCAAAACCGTCGCATGTCCGACAAACCAAACCAACCAATCATCCATTTTAGCCAATGGCCGATTGTGCGGAATGCTACGCGAAGAAGCAAAAAACTGTTGGTATTCTTGCTCACGATCTACTTTCCATGTATCGCTTTTACGCGTCATGATCCATTTCAGCATATCTTTACGCGTAAACGCATCTGGATTTTGAAGGGTATTAAAGAATTTTTCCCCATTAAAATGGTCAGTTGCCAGATAATCAAATACAGGCTTCGTCCACGTATGTTTCATACAGCTTTTAGTACTGATTTGAAACTGTGCTGATTGAGTTTTTTGATTCATGTGTATTTAAAATTCATTCACTATGCTGACAAACCTTGCAAAGTATTTAACCTCGCAGACCTATTGATCAAGACGACCTTTCATGCGCTCAAGCCAAACCTTCCGAGATTGAGGCTTGACAAAGAGTGCCACAATTTCAGGATGAAGCTGTTTAATTTGTGCTTCAATTCTGTTGACACAAGCTTCTATATCATCTGACGTTAAATTATCTTTAAATTCAAGACTCAAAGATGCCAAAACTTGATGTGCACCCATCTGCTCTGTTAACACCCCATTGGCAGAATGCACTGCTGGATCTTGCTCTGCAACCATCAAGACATTATGCCTCAATTGTGGGTCAGCAGTTTCTCCCATGAGCAATCCTTTAGTCTCACGTGCAAGTAAAATTGCTGAAATAGCGAGTACAACCCCAATTAGAATTGATGCCAGACCATCAAGCATTGGCATATTCAGCGCGTGTGATAAATAGATACCGATCAGGGCAATAAACAGACCAATCAGCGCTGCTGAATCTTCAAATAACACGGTAAATGTCGTCGGATCTTTACTGCGTCGAAATGCTTCAAAATAGCCCTGTTTCCCTTTGATTTTACGAAATGCTTTCAATGCCACAAACCAAGAGGTCCCTTCACACAAAATCGCAATACCTAATACGATATAGTTAATCATCGGATTTTGCATTTCTTCGGGGTGATAAATATGACTAATCCCTTGATAAATCGACACGATCGCACCCAAAGCAAAGACCATCAACGCCACAATAAAAGCCCAAAAATACAGCTCTCGCCCATAGCCAAACGGATGGCGTGCATTTGCTGACTGCTGCGATTTTTTCATACCGTAGAGCAGTAAGATTTCATTTAAAGTATCAACCACAGAGTGAATAGCTTCACTCAACATGGCCGAACTATTCGTGATATAGGCAGCGACAAACTTCACCAGTGCAATCGCTAAATTGCCGAAGAGCGCTGCATATACCACGATTTTGTTAGATTCAGACATTTAAAATTGTCCTAAATTTATTTTTATCAAACAGATCTATTTGATTTTATAGCTCATTCCATAGTACTCAAACTGACTGTAGCTGTTGTTTGTTATTTTGTTGTTTTTACACCAACTGTCGATTGTTTCGACAATGCCATCATGTTCCATGTGAAACACGCTCTTTAGCGCAAAGGTATAGAAAAAAAAAGGAAGCCGCAGCTTCCTTATAATTCTGTAGATGTACACGGTTCAACGTACTTTATTAAAATATTGCTCGCGCCACTCTTTCCAAAAGTACATCACAATACCAAACATCACGACCACGATTCCAACAAAGGCATTGGAGCTAATATGTTCACTGTTCAACGTCGCTCCCAAAACCAATGCTATGACAGGTGTCATCACATTACTGAGTGACACCGTTGATGCCGCCAAACGTTTGATCAGCCAGAAGTAACACAGCATTGCCACAATAGATGACATGATCATGGTAAAGACAAAACCTATCATGGCACGGCCACTTGGCAATTCGGTTGGAAAATGCTGCCAAATAAATGGAATGATGAGTACCGAACCCAAGGCAGAAACAATCAGAGAACCTGTTGCCTGAGACATCGGTTTTAACGGTGCGTTAATCTGTTTCACCCAAAAAATCGAACTGATATATGACACCATACTGATTAGCATCAGTACAACGCCAATTGGATTGACTTTGCTATCAGCAGAATCTGCAAAGACAAAAGTTAGACCACCCACTGCAACCGCCATGCCCAACCACTGCAAAGCGACCAATTTATGTGTTTTTAAAATTACATGGCCAATCAAACCGGCAATTAAGGGTGAAAAACCAAAAATCAGTGCCATTAAACCAGAGGTGAGATAATTGGCTGCCAGATAAATAAATAACTGTGCGCCAATCAAATTCAAACTCCCTGCCACATAACTTTTTAATGAGGTTTCATCAAACGGCAAAGGATCACGCATCAATTTCAACAAAAACAGCGCAATAATAGATGCACCGAAGTAACGGATAATCAACACCCACATCGGATGTATTTCCTGTACACTCCACACAATCGCGAGCGGCGTCGTCGCCCAAATCAGTACCAAAAGAGCATATATACTTGCCGTCAGCGGCAGTGAAGATTTCATTTCATTCTCAAATTTGATTGTTCTAACGACTTAACCTGAAACCCACTATTCAGATCTGGAACTACTCGTAAGACCAGTAACTAATAAAGTTTAAGACCAATTATTGCTCTCCACTTTATCAACTAAATTGGAGGCGGTATGAATGCCACCGATCGTTTGGGGTATATGGACTTCTCCTCAAACGATCAATAATCTCCCCTAGCCCCTCTTTAAAAAAGAGGGGGAACCATCCAAAAGAAATCCATTCTTCACAAAGACTACTCCCTCCTTTGAAAAAGGAGGGCTGGGGAGGATTAAAGCCGTTGAATAGATCTACATAAGCTAAAACTATATACATGGACTACAAAATAGCTTTATAAGTGCGATGCTAAAACTAAAGACATAAAAAAACAGACCTACGTTACCGCAAGTCTGCTCATCTTAGACATTCAGCTTACTTTACAAGTTTACGTAAATCTTGGCTTAAATCTAAATATTTATCCGCTTCAAACGCTGCATTCTTGCTAATCAATTTTTTCAAATGACGCATCTCTTTCGCAGCATTCACAGTGATACCACCCACGATTACACCGTCAGTAACACCAAACAAAACAAATGATGATTCTGCAGCTAATTCAGGATTTACTTCGCCACGTGCAATCCATTCGCTTGCAGCCATATCACCTACAAATTGATAGTTGATATTCAATTGATCTGTCCAGAACCACGCTGGATTTGGGGTTGGATGTTCAACACCCATTACATGACGAGCAAAGATACCTGCTTGAAGATTGGCATTTTCCCAAGTTTCGACACGACGGTGGTTACCACAGTCACGAAGCTGAGTCGCAACATCACCCGCTGCATAAATATCTGGATGTGAAGTTTGGCAGTTATCATTCACTTTAATGGCAAAATCAACGTCTAAACCTGCTTCAACAGCAAGCTGTGCATTTGGCACAATGCCAATACCGTAAACTACAGCATCTGCACGAAGTTCTTCACCGCCTTCAAGCGTGATCACCACTTCTTCACCATCAAGCTTACAGTCAGCAATAGAAGTCGAAAGACGAACATCTACACCTGCAAGACGTTGTTGAGCCAATAAGAATTCGCTCAATACGCGTGGAGATGAACGCCCCATCACCATTGGACCCATTTCAATCACGGTCACGATACAGTCTTTAGAACGTGCTGAAGAAGCAAGCTCAAGACCAATCACACCACCGCCGATCAATACAATACGGCGACCCGCTTGTAATACAGGCACCAATGCTTGTGAATCTTCAAGGTTACGTAAGGTATAAACGTGTTTACCCAAAGCATCGAAATTCGGTAAACGGCGTGCTGCACCACCGGTTGCTAGAAGCAACTTGTCAAATGCAACAATTTCGCCATTTTTCAGTTCAACTGTTTTTGCATCGCTATGGATTTTCACAGCGCCATTGCCACGAATATGTTCAACACCGAGTTCTGCCAATTTTTCTTCTGACAGAATTTCGATTTTGGTCTCTTCAGGTTTTAGAATTACGTCTTTAGACAAAGGCGGACGTTCATAAGGAAGATGTGTTTCATCACCCACCAAAATGATTTTGCCTTCATACTTGTTCGCACGGAGTTCTAAAATGGCGCTAGCACCAGCTTGACCAGCTCCAACAATAACGATGGTTTCGATACCATTTTGGCTCATGGGTTTGTTCCTTATTTCAATTCTGCAGATACGATGCCGAAGCCCGCAATCCACTCACTAATATCTTCGTAGCAATGTGTTGTCATGTCGTATTCGCCCACTTCATGTAGTGCAGCAAAAGCAGCCATCCAAGAACGAACTTCTTGACCACCACGACCGCCTTCAACACGAATTTCAGCTTCAGTCATCGCTTCAATGGCAGCAAAGTCAGCTTTGGCGAAAGTATCAAGCAATGCACGATCCCATTCTGGGTTTAAAGGCACTGCGACAGAAGTATCACCCGCTGCGAGTTTTTGACCGACAGCAATGATTTTGCCTTGACGTGTATTACGTGCCTCTTCAGTTGGATTACGACCTGCAATCAGGAACTCTTCCACTTCTGGTGGAACTGAACCCATTTGCGGCGTTGGTGGATCATGAGACAAACCACCTGTACCCAAAACAAGTACACGTTCATTTTCTAAGTTCAATGATTTAATGAACTGACCGACTGCACGACCCAAAGCGACTGTACGCTTGGTTGTTGGCATCGGTGCAGCTGCACCATTGATAAAAATTGGAATCGTTGGATAACGATCGAGTTGACCACCACAAAGGAAATGTAATGGTTGAGTCACACCGTGGTCTGCTTGCATACGATAAGAGTATGCAACATCGACACCTTCATCCAATACGCGACGAACCAGACTGATTGCTGTTTCTTCAGGCACATTAATGTGGTCATTGTCTTTACCATAATCCCAATCACCTGCTGCTTTGGCACGAATACCGACGCAGAAAGATGGCATGAGGTCATAGAAGAAACCATTGAAATGGTCTGGACCAAAAGTAATGATCAATGTTGGATTATAGTCTTCAACTTCTTTAGCAAGTTTGGCAAAAGTTTCGCGAACTTTTTCCTCTTTGTATTTCTCTTGCGGAGAAGCGAATTCCATTAGGGGACTGTGCGATGCACAAATAAGTTTAACGGCCATGGGTGACTCCTAAACGGAAGGCAGCCAAGACGGCTGCCGAGTAAGTCCTTTACGTATTTGGCGAATTAAATCTCGTCAAAGAAGCCAGCACGTGGTTGACGTAAACCACGGATACCCAGACCACATTCAGCATTAATTAAAACACCAGTTAATGGGCGGTTGTTTTGACGAGAAGCCAATAACACGTATGAACCAGTCATATCTTCAGGTTCGGGTAAGAAATTGAGCGGCATGCCGCGTGCAATCTTCTCAGGATCACGTGCATCGAGTAGACCGAGGTTTTCTTGGCCTAAAGAAGCAGCACCTTTGATGTTTACATTCATACCCGACGGAGCAACAGCGTTCACTCGTACCTTAGGCGCAAGCTCGTAGGCTAATTCTTTCATAATCCCAACGCCAGCATGCTTAGACGCTGTATATACAGGGCCTCCGCCTGCCGAATACAGTGCTGAGTTAGACAAAGTAAATATGATAGAACCTTCCGAAGCTATCAATGCATCAAGTGCAGCTTTGGCACCTAAGATGAGAGATTTGGTGTTAATACCCATAATCTCATCAAAAGCTTTCTCCAGCTGTTCACCCGATGTATTGACGATATCTGCGTAATGATCCCAGATACCTGCGTTTCCGACGAAACAGTCAAGTTTGCCATAATGTTCTACAGTTGCTTGAACTGCACGAACATTATCCTCATAGCTGGCTACATCTCCTGCGATCGCAAGCACGCGGTCACCAAAATGTTCTTTCAATGCATCAACTTTCGATTGAGAACGTTGAAGAACAGCAACTTGTGCACCTTCTTCTAAGAAACGTTCAACCAATGCCCAGCCTAAGCCTGAACCACCACCGGTAATAAGTGCAACTTCGCCTTGTAGCCAACCCATGATTACTCTCCTGCCATCTCTACGTATAAAGCACCATCTTCAACAATCACAGGGAATGTCTTGATAGGATCTGTTGCTGGTAAGCATAATGCTTGACCAGTTTTCAAACAGAATCGAGCCGAATGAAGTGGACATTCAACAGTGCCATCATCTTCAAGGTAACCTTCAGACATTGAAGCATTACCATGTGAACAACGGTCGTTCATCGCGAAAAATTCGCCATTGTTGTTGAATACTGCAAGCGCATCGATACCGTTAACGCCGCAATCTACTTTCAATGCTTCGCCTTCGTCTAATTCGTCAACTTGGCAAACAAAAATCTTATTCATTAGAAGAACACGCTCAGGTTATGTGAGTTGTAAGTCACCTGATCAAGGGTAATCTTACGGTTGAAGATTTCGAAACCTTGCTCAGTGTCAACTTTGCGGATCTTGTCGTGACGCTTACCACAGTAGATTGTTACATCTTTCTCTTTCTGGGTGCGGTACAACAAGTACGTTACGTAAACGTCGTATTCGCCTTCAACTTCAGTCGCTTCAACAATCACATTTGAAACCATGTGTGTTGTACGTGAAGGAGGTTCTTCAGCCCAAGCCATACCTGTCTCTAAACGAGCTACACGGCGTTCCAACAAATCTTTAGTATCGTTAAATACCCAAGTTGTTGGCGGCTCAATCGAACGACGACGGTCACGTGTTTGCGCGTTTGGTGTTGTGCGTAACGTATAAGAAATATCTTCAGCTAATACAGCTAACCAATCGCGGAACTTCCAATCGTCAAGCAATTTTGCTTCACGATAAAGAAACTGACTAATTTGGTGATGGAGTTCTAAACTAATTTGACTCATTTCATAAGCTCCTTCTCATATTCGTCAGCCGCAGCTTCAACGTCTTCCCATTTTTCATGAATCAATAAATCTGCCCAACGGCGGTACATACCACGTGCTGCAGTCTCAGAGAAAATATAGTTAGTGATACCCGGGATACCATCTTCACGTACTTTCTCGTTGCCTTTACCCATTTCCATAATGAGTTTGTTTTGACGTGCTTTATAACCACGTAATACTTTTTGGATTTCGATCCAGTTTTCAGAGTCATCTTGCTCTAGGAAACCAGCAGGACCGAAGGCACGTGTTGCAGAACGTTCAAATGCTGCTTGTACATCTTCTGGCGCGTCCGCATCACAGATACAGAATGCCCATACTTCAGTCTTGTTTGGACCACGTGGGTGCCATACACGAAGCGTTGCAGTACCGTTCAACCAAGATAGTGTTGGGAACATGGTGTTGTGACCAGCAAGACGCAGTGCACGAGTTTCACCTAGGCGTTCTTTCACTTCTTCATACGTTTCACGGAAGTAGTTTGCTACTTCACCATCCACCCATACGTTTGCGTCTGGTTTCTCAGTGAAGAAGAAGCCTGAACCGTGACCACGTGAACCGTATTGGATCGCGTCTTTGGCAGTTTCCCAAACTGGACGGGCAGTTTGTGCAGCACCTAATTTCTTAGAAGATTCATCATCTGGTTTAGCACCAAGCACCTGAATCGCAGATGCATGAGAGAACAACGCGTGGTATTGGTCAGAAGCGAACTGTTCAGCTGCAAATTTCCAGTTACAGTCGATTTCCCATTTGTGTACACCACCAACGATCACAGTACCACCTTCACGACGGTCTACAACGCCGTCCAGGTACCAAGCGATATCGCCCATGTATTCTTCTAGATCTGGAGTTGTTTCATCCCAGCAGCCGAATACTAAGCCTTTGTATGATTTAACGCGGTTAACTTCTACCAGACCCCATTGCTCTTTACATGCACCATGTGGGTAAGCACGATCTTCAAGCGGGATATCTTTTAGAGAACCGTCAATACCGTATGACCAGCCGTGGTATGGGCAAGTGAACGCACGTGTATTACCACAGTCCGCGAAGCTCACACGCATAGAGCGATGACGACATTGGTTTAAGAATGCTTTGATTGAGCCATCTTTTTGACGTGCCACGATGATTGGATCTTCACCCATATAGGTATTGAAGAAATCGCCGGCTTTAGGAATTTGGCTCTCATGGCATAGGAATAACCATGTACGACCGAACACACGTTCTAATTCAAGTTCGTAAATGTCTGGATCGGTATAGATAGATGGCGTGATACGTCCATTTTGTGCATCGACTAAAGCATCGATTTCGCGCACATCAATTTTTCCACTCATGAAAAGCTCTCCTGTGACCATAAGGCACAAAGTAATAGACTCAACTTTTCAACGATGATGGATTTTAGAGCGATATTCGGGAAATATTTATTTTGTTTTAATTAAGAGATTTTATGGATTATTACGGTAGATTTTTTTTATAGTATTTTTTTTAAATTACCGAGAACACCATTTATTTCGTGAATGGCAAAATAATCCTCACGCAATAGTTGTTTATAGATTATACTGAACGAACTTCTAAGTAAGACATTTTTTGGATTACTCCACGGGTTGATTATATGGAATTACGACACTTACGCTACTTCATTACTGTCGCTGAAGAACTCAATTTCAGTAAAGCTGCGTTAAAACTTTATACTGCTCAACCTTCTTTAAGCCAACAAATTAAAGATCTTGAAGAAGATGTCGGCGTAAAATTGTTGCACCGGACTAAACGCAAAGTTGAGCTCACAGAAGAAGGTGCCGTATTTCTAGAACAAGCACGTTTGACACTAGCTCAAGCAGACAAGGCCGTAGCGATGGCACGTCAGGTTTCACAAGCCAAACAACAGATGCTACGGATTGGTTTTGTGCCTGTCGCAGAGATGAAAATCTTCCCTTATGTACTGCCTAATCTACGTGTTCAAAACCCAGAACTCAAAATTGAATTACTTAGTTTAAATAATCGCGATCAGATGAAATTGCTACAAAAAGGTGAACTAGATATCACTTTTACTCGCAATAACTTTCATAGCGACGAAATAGAAAGTCAGTTTGTACTACGTGAACCATTGATCTTTATTTTACCCAAAGATCACCCTTTAGCGAAGTACGAACGTATTCCAGTTAAAGCATTGAATGGTATTGATTTTATCATTCCTGCACGCGAACAATCAGGCACATTGCATGAAGCCATTTTAGACTTTGCTTCTAACCATGGCGTTCAATTTAATATTGTGCAAAAAGCCGACAATATCCTGTTTAACATTAACTCCATCGGCATGGGCTTAGGCTGCACGATCCTACCGGGATACATCGCGCCATTAACCATGAACAATACTGTGATTCGTCCTTTAGATGTCGAATTACCGTATCTAGACCTGTACGTAAGTTACCGAAAAACGGCGAGTTCTGTGGCTGTAGATAAATTCCTTGAACTGCTAACCAAAGTTTTTTATCTCGATATCAATCGCGAACAGCGTTAATTTTCGCCAAGTCATAATTTATAGATATAGCACCATTATTTTTAAAATGAATAATGGTGCTTTTTTTATGGCTAAAAAGTCGCTTTTTTAATCGTTTAAATGTTTTAATCGACGCATTTTATCTATCATACATATCGACTTGATGGAAAATAACTTATAAATTTTAGTTTAGACATTGATAAAAATTGCTAAAAATAGCCGATTTACAACTTAAGTCTAATAAATAATTCCCCTTCCCCAACCATTTAGATGAGCTTATTTTATGCCTTTTTACTGATTTAGACCGTACACTGTCGACCTTTTAATGAGAATAATACTCATTTAAATTATTTCTTTCAAAAGATTTATATAAAAAAAAGGATGGCAAAACCATCCTTTTTTTGAATTTCATGTCAGTGACAAGAAATTACACACCACGCGCTTTTAAATAATCTTTAATCACGGTGTTGAATTCTTCTGCTTTTTCAACTTGAGACCAGTGGCCACATTGGCTGAAAATATGCGCATCAGCATGAGGAACGGTATTCAAAATATCCCACGTACGAGATACAGGAATCACCACGTCTTGTACACCATGAATAAGCAATACTGGCACAGTAATGTCTTTCATTTTTTCAAAGTCGAGTGGGAATTCGAAACGGTCACGGTCGCGTGCGCCAACAACATCCATCAAACGATTTGATGCATAGTCATTTGCAGCAGATGCAAAACGTACTTTTACCAATTCGTCTGTGATCAAGTCTTTGTTTACAACAAACATAGACAAGGTTTTCTTGATGCCTTCTTCGGTTAATACAGGGTTTGCATGTGCTTTAAGTGCTGCAGTTTGTTTAGCACCGCCTGTACCCATAGAAACGATACCCAATACACGTTCTGGATAGTCCAAAGCCATTTGGAATGCTAACCAGCCACCGAGTGAGTTACCCACTAACCAAGTTTTTTCAATACCTAGGGCATCTAACGTACGTACAGCGTGATCAACCCAAGCACGGATACCATAAGCAGTATTCGGTGCAACAACAGTTTGACCATAACCAATAGTATCGATAGCGATACAACGTGCTTGTTCACCAATTTGTGGAAGGTTTAACCACCAGTTTGCAGCAGCAGATACACCTGTACCTGAACCGTGTAAAAATAGAATTGGTGTGCCTTCACCCACTTCGTGGTAATGCGTTAATTCGCCTTCAGCAGTTTCAATCCATTTATCTTCTAAACCAAAGAATGAATCAGTTGTATAGTCAGGAATCTGAACAGTGCTCATACATGCTCCTCGTATTGCGTAGAGCTTATGTTTCAATCCATAACGGATTTAAACACAAGGGGGACTCTTTTGGATTTTGTGGTTTTTACAGTCTCATATTACCTGTTCAGCCACTGCTAACTGATACATATTTACGATCATAAACAATAAATAGACTATAATTTAAGTTATTGTTTTTAAATACATAACTCAAAAATATATCCATAAAATCTTTGAGGTATTTCTTTTTTGAATAACCCAGCGAATAAAAAGGGAAGCGATGAATCGACTTCCCTCTTTTTTATCCTGAGAAATTAGAACTTATAGGTATAAGTTGTCGCGACACGGTACTCTTGCAAGTCAGATTTGTAATCGAAATCGGCATCGATATACATTGCCTGGAAGCCTAAGCCCTTCAACTTACCTTCAGGCACGGTGTAGTTCACAATTAAGTTCAATTCATCTGACTTCTGATCTTTAAGACCAGCAATTTCTGCATCTGAACCTGTGAAATACACAGCAGTTGTATTTAAGCCTTTCACACCCATTTCTGAGAAATCATAGCCATAAGTAAAGCCCCATGATTTTTCATTTTTTGCAGTAAATGTTGCTATACCCCAGTTGACTAAGTACGGCTGCGGCACCCATCCACCCAGTGTTGGGAATGCATTATCACCAAACATTTGTTGATAACCCAAACCAAAGGTATGCGAACCGTAATTCACTTTCGCACCAACCGATAACGCTTGGTTATCAATTTCGCCATACAGTTTGTCACCCGAATCTGAGTTGTCAAAATAACGGATATGGCTATCCAGTTTGGCTTTGTCACCTAACTTAGTTTTATAGTTCGCGCCGACATATTGCTGTGTGTAAATGTCTTGAACATCGGCATACCAATAGCTACCACCAATTTCAGGTGTAAATTGATGGTCAATACCCGCAATATACATACCATCAGAAGTTGGCCCAAGATCATAATGGCCCACGCTGCCATCTGGTAATCTTTTACCTGGAGCGAACATTGATAAATCACGGAATTGATTGTCATAACGGTTATTAATCCCGTCAATGTAAGCCAAAGTTAACTTGGTATCTTTAATCTCTTTCGATTCTAACCATGCACCGCTATAAGTCGTCATTAACTGACGTGATGGATCGAAAACCAACACTGGAGAAACCGGTAATAACTCACCGACTTTCAACTCAGTTTCAGATACTTTGGCTTTAAGGGTCACGCCCACTTTACCAAAGTTATCTTTTGATTCTTTACCATCGTGCGGCAAGATCCAATCTGGGTTTTTATCACGTGCATTAAGTTTAAATGCATGTTGAACCAAAAGGTCAGCACCCACTTGAATACCTGCACCAATATCTTGATACCCTGACTTGGCATCCAAAGTCACACCCTGTGACCATGAACCCCAATTACCCGCCGGATTTTCTTTAATTTGACGGTCTAAGTAGAAGTTTTTAAATTTCAATTGTACTTGGCTGTCGTCAACAAAGTCCGCATAAGTTGCAGATGTTCCTAATGTTGCTGTCGCAGCAAGAATTGCTATCCATAAATTTTGACGACGCATGGCTTATTTCCCAGTAATCAAATTAAGCTATGGCACCATCATGCTCAACAATACCTTGGAAAAAAATCCGACTACAGTATTAAGGTTTATCAGGCTTTTGTACAACTTGAACTTTGGAAGCTATTTCTGCTTATTTTCCTTAGAGATTAAAACAATAACTCTTTTTTATCATTTAGAACAACTGATTAAATTAACCCCATGTTTTATTAACGTAAAATTTAAAGTTTTTTATTTTTCGCAATTACATACGCTGTATTAATTGCTTTTAAGTTTAATCAAAGTTTTCTACTGAGATTTATCCTTATTTAAGTTATAAAATTTAGCTATCACATAATATTTAATTTATATAATCATCAACAGCTTAAAGTTAAATTTTACTACTATGGCTGCTCGAAATCAGCCATTGGTTCGCAGAACTTTTCTTATTTCAATCCGCTTTCTATGCATCAATTCAATCTCAACTAAAAACCAAGCCCATATAGTCAGTTGAGACATAAAAAAAGCGCCCATTTCGGGCGCTTTTTGATTTAAAGCAAATTAAGCATTGGCTTCTTTTGCTTTAGACATGGTCAATGCCAAATCTTCGATCATATCTTCTTGACCACCAACAGTACCACGACGACCAAGCTCAAGAAGAATTTCACGCGCAGAAACGCCATATTTCGCTTCAGCCCGTTTCGCGAATAACAAGAATGATGAGTAAACACCGGCATAACCTAAAGTTGCTGCATCACGGTCAGCACGGATCTGATGTGTCATCATTGGAATGATTAAATCTTCCGCAACATCTTGAACTTTAAACAAGTCCACACCTGTCTCCATTTGCATACGGTTGGCAACCGCAACAAACAATTCAAGTGGAGTATTACCTGCACCTGCACCTAAACCTGCAGAAGCTAAATCGACACGCGTTGCACCAGCTTGAACCGCTGAAACAGAGTTCGCAACACCCATACCTAAGTTATGGTGACCGTGGAAACCGATTTCGATCTCTGAAGCCAGGTTGGCACGTAAAATACCCACGCGGTCAGTCACGTCTTGAGGCAACATATAACCAGCAGAGTCAGTCACATAAATACAGTTTGCACCGTATGACACCATTTTGCTGGCTTCTTCCAAAAGTTTTTCAGGAGTTGCCATGTGCGCCATCATCAAGAAGCCCACAGTGTCCATGCCAAGTTTACGTGCAGCAGTAATGTGCTGTTCAGAAACGTCAGCTTCAGTTGAGTGCGTTGCAACACGAATGGTTGCTACACCAACATCATGTGCCATTTTCAAATGGTCAACCGTACCAATACCAGGAAGTAAAAGTGCAGATACTTTCGCCTGTTTCAGGTTTGGAATCACCGCTTTTAGGTATTCTTCATCGGTTGCTGCTGCAAAACCATAGTTCACAGAGTTACCGCCTAAGCCGTCACCATGCGTAACTTCGATTAAAGGTACACCTGCATCATCCAAAGCAGTTGCAATGGCAACCATTTGTTCAGGTGTAGTTTGATGGCGCATAGGATGCATACCATCACGTAAAGTCATATCATTAATAATAATCTTAGACATTTTGGTATTCCTTAAGCTTCAGCAGTGTTTAATACGCGTTCTGCAAACATTTCTGCAGTACGTGCAGCTGCCGCAGTCATAATGTCGAGGTTACCTGCATATTTAGGAAGATAATCACCTAAACCTTCAACTTCTAAGAAGATTGAAACACGGTTACCGTCAAATACAGGACCATTTACAAGTTTGTAACCTGGTACATATTTTTGAACTTCAAGAATCATCGCATGTACAGATTCAGTGATTGCTGCTTGATCTGGTTCACCTTCAACCAGACAGTGCACAGTATCACGCATCATCAGTGGTGGCTCAGCAGGGTTAATGATGATGATCGCTTTACCTTGTTTCGCACCGCCCACTTTTTCAATAGCGCCAGCAGTCGTACGAGTAAATTCATCAATGTTTTTACGTGTACCTGGACCCACAGATTTTGTTGAAACTGTTGCAATGATTTCGCCGTATTCAACAGGCTGAACTCGTGAAATCGCAGCAACCATAGGAATCGTTGCCTGACCACCACATGTCACCATGTTGACGTTCGGAACTTCACCGGCATCCAATAACGCTTCTAAGTTTACTGGTGGTACGCAGAATGGACCGATTGCAGCAGGTGTTAAGTCAATCATTAACACGCCAAGTTCATTCAATTTACGGCTGTTTTCAGCATGAACATAAGCAGAAGTTGCATCAAATGCGATTTTAATGTCGTCTTCAATTACGTGTGGAAGTAAACCGTCTACGCCTTCGGCAGTGGTTTTCAAACCCATTTTAGCAGCGCGAGCCAAACCTTCAGACGTCGGGTCAATACCAACCATCCATACTGGTTCTAAAAATTCGCTGCGTTGAAGTTTGTAAAGCAAGTCAGTACCAATGTTCCCTGGACCGATCAATGCACATTTAATCTTTTTCATGAATGTGTACTCTTAAAAATTCCGTAAAACCCAAGCTTATTTCGCTGCAAATGCTGCAGTCACAGAACCAAAGCCTTCAATTTCAACTTTGAATTCATCACCAGGATTTGCCACAACCATTGGGCCTAAGGCACCGGTCAATACGATGTCACCTGCAAGCAATGGACGACCACGACGAACCATTTCGTCAGCCAACCACACTGCTGCATTTAATGGGTTAGAAAGACACGCTTTACCCACACCTTGTGAAACCACTTCTTCACCACGCGTCATGACCATTTTGCAATTTACAAGGTCAAGATCTGCAAGTTTTACAGGCTTAGAACCCAGTACAAAACCTGCTGAAGATGCGTTATCTGCCACAGTATCAATCAACGAGATTTTCCAGTTTTCAATACGGCTATCGACCACTTCAATTGCAGGCAGTGCATATTCTGTTGCACTAATAATGTCTGCATAGGTGTGTTTTTCTTTGGTCAAATCTTGGTTAATCACCAAAGCAATTTCTGCTTCAACTTTTGGCTGAATCAATAAACCAGCAGGGATTTCTTCACCATCGCCATACGCCATGTCAGCAAACAACATACCGAAGTCAGGTTGATCAACGCCTAACTGCGCTTGTACAACTTTTGAAGTTAAGCCAATTTTACGACCTACAAGGCGACGACCTTCTGCCACCGCACGTTTGGTATTCACTTCTTGAACGGCATAAGCAATATCTACATCAGCACTTTCACCACCAAGTTGTGGACGGATCGGTGCAATCGCAGCCTGATTTACTTCCGCATCGCGTAATGCTTGCGCAACTGATTCAACAACAGCAGAATTCGACATCAATGTTTCCTTAAACTGCAAAAATTGGATGCACAACGTGTTTCATCCCGATCACCATCAAAATCAAAGTGATGAAAGTCATGTCAGGATTCGCCTAAAGCATTTCACTTGACATACTACACGTTATGTTTAGATGCATTTAGCATCGAGATTTTAGAAAGTGAATACCAATACTTATTTTATTTATGACTATAGCTATTAGCTATAAATTAATCATTATTTATTATTAATATTCAAAAACTTAATTCAAAATAATTAAATAAAATTCACTATTTTTTCGCCCTTAAATCTGAATCTCTACTAAAAAACTTGGCTTATACGACTAAAAGATAAGATTAAAAGATTATTTTAGCGTCAAGCCAGCTTTTACACATAGGTGTTCAATTTCATCTGATTTAGTTTAATAAATTGAAAATTTAAAAATAAATCAATAAACAACAATAAGATAAAACCAAAAATTCAAACAAAAAATCTATTCCAGCTTGTGGTAAAAGGCCAAATAGTTGCGCTCAACTTTTTAAGGTAAATTTGCTAGAAGACTGCTTGTTATTGTAGAAAAATCTAGTGTTATTACTTTTTTTAAATAATTGAATTTACTGATTTCAACAAGTAGAGCTTGAATTACTATTCATTTGGTAACAAAAAAGGTGAAAACAAATTTCACCCTTTTTACTCATTTGTATCTAAAACTATACAGCTAGACGTAATTTCACGTGTTCTAGTAGAAATTCAGTCAAATCACCTACGCTATGTGCAATATGTAAGGGTTGAAAATACTGGAGTGTTTCTACAGTATGCACTCCATAGCTCACGCCTACACGTGGCATCTGAATATTGAGGGCCATTTCTAAATCATAAGATGTGTCACCGACCATAATAGCTTGATCAGGACGCAGCCCTGTTTCCGCCAAAATTTCTGCCAACATTAATGGATCTGGCTTAGATTTGGTTTCACTGGCTGCTCGGGTCGCACGAAACAACTCATGACTTTGCGTTTGAGCCAAAACACGGTCTAGACCTTTACGGCTTTTCCCCGTTGCAACAGCCAATTGTAGACCGGCATCACGTAATTCCTGCAACATATCAGCCACACCTTCAAACCATATATCACCTTTGGAATGGGCCACATAGTGATCGGCATAACTTTGCAAAATGTCGCTGTGCAATTCAGGAACCGTCGGAAATAACCGCTGTGCGACTTCCGGCAGACCTAAACCAATAATACTTTTCGCATCAGCATCGGTCAGCGGCTGTGAATATTGATCTGCTGCAAATTTTAAACTCGTTACAATTTGACCCACAGAATCAAATAAAGTGCCATCCCAATCGAAAATGACTAGTTTTACAGCTGAGTTCATACGTTTTCCTAGATTTGATTCAGTGTTTGGTAATTCAGATTCTGGAGTGCATCAATTTATTTACCTCACCCCGGCCCTCTCCTTAAAGGAGAGGGAGAAAGAAAACTTACGAAGCAGTCCTGCTCAGGGAGAGAAGTCTCGTATTTAAAACTTACTCGTCATCTTCTGAAGACTTCACCACTTTGTCGGCTTTTTGCGCGCGTAGCTGCGCCACAAGGCTTTGCATATCTTCTGGCAATGGCGCTTCAATGGTTTGGTAACCCGGAATTTCTAAACGCATAGCATGCAGACATAAACGACGTGGCTTTGGACCACGGTATTCAGTTTCATGACCGTATTTTTCATCGCCCACCAATGGATGACCAATACTTAAACCATGTACACGGATCTGATGGGTACGGCCCGAAAGTGGAGACGCATACACCAAGGTGGCATGCATAAAACGTTCTTTCACGTTCCACAGCGTCTTCGACTCTTTACCTTCTTTAGGTGATACACGAACACGACGCTCGCCATTTGCCAGTTCGTAACGATGCAAAGGCTGATCAATGAGCTGCTTATCCAAACTAACCACGCCTTTCACCACAGCAGCATAAGTTTTTTGGATTTTGTGCTCACGTAACATGTCTTGCAGACTTTTTAACACACTACGTTTTTTCGAAATCATCACCAACCCAGAAGTGTCGCGGTCAATTCGGTGAATCAGCTCAAGGTATTTCTTCCCTGTTGCGGCACGTAAGCCTTCGATCAAGCCATACGCCACACCACTACCGCCGTGAACAGCAATACCAGAAGGTTTGTTTACCACCATTAAGCCTTCATCTTCGTACACCACACGGCTCAGTAAACTTTGTGCCACTTTGTCCGATACGGGAACCGCAGACTCATCTTTTTGCTCATAACGAATTGGAGCAACTCGAACTTGGTCACCAATATTGAGTTTGGTTTCCGCTTTGACGCGTTTTTTATTGACGCGGACTTGGCTTTCACGAATCAGACGATAAATGCGACTTTTAGGCACACCTTTCAGACGACTAAACAGGAAATTATCAATACGTTGACCCGCCTGATGCTCGTCCACTTCAAACCAGGTGACGCTTTGCCATTCTTGCGTAGAATTCATACAGTTACTGTGACCTAAAAAAATACTAAAATTGATTAAAAATTGATCATTTAAGCTATACTTTTCGCAAGAAACATAAGCTTAGCCCATAGGCAGATGATGCAAGGTTTGATATAGTCAGCGCACGGAAACCACCGTAACTGAGTAAAAGTTGATTCATTTCAGTATTTACTGTCATTGAACTTTCAAGCAATTACTCATTTAGCTCGGAAAGGTCCCAAAAGAATTATGCCGACGCCGAAGGCTTATTATATCGGCAAAACTGCAAACTGTTGCGTTTAATTGTGCCGTAGGTACATAAAACAGTTTGCCCCAAAAAAATATGTGCCAACCAAGGTTGGTTTTTAAACGTAAACTGATACACATCAGACCAGTCGCTCCCTGGAAATCGTGTTCAGGCCACAACGTTTGATGCATTGGATCTGCACAGTTTGTAAAGGTACGATGATAATTCCGTATCAAGACGCTCTATCAGATATGAATGGATGCTCTTCGAGCAATGTGACAGTGAAAGTTACTCACATCCAATGCACCGTTTGTCCGCCAGTGAAACGCGTTCAGGTGACTTTAATCGTTTAAAAGATTGAAGCCGTATTGCCATCATCAATACGTGAATCAAAAACCGTTGCCCGCCCAAAGAAGGTCGGTACACATGCACAGATGATGTTTTTCGATCTGTGCAACTTGATCCATGCTATCTGATGCTCGCTACGAGTCAGGCGATGTTCTTCTGTGTATCACTATTAGGTGTTACACCCATGAAACGTATGTTGATTAATGCAACACATGCCGAAGAAATTCGCGTTGCACTTGTCACTGGTCAGCGTCTTTACGATTTTGACTTAGAGAATCGTACCCGTGAACAAAAAAAATCGAATATCTATAAAGGTCATGTGACTCGCGTAGAGCCGTCTTTAGAAGCTGTATTTGTTGAATACGGTGCAGGTCGTCAAGGTTTCTTGTCGATGCGCGAAATTGCTAACTCTTATTACAAAGCAGATCCTCGCCAAACTTCAAACATCCGCGAATTGATCACTGAAGGCACTGAGCTTTTAGTTCAAGTGGAAAAAGAAGAACGTGGTAATAAAGGTGCTGCCCTTTCTACATTTATCTCACTTGCTGGTCGTTATTTGGTCTTGATGCCAAACAACCCGAAAGGTGGCGGTATTAGCCGTCAAATTTCAGGTTCAGTTCGTGAAGAATTGAAAGAAATGTTGGCGTCTTTAAATATCCCTCGTGGCATGAGCGTGATTGTACGTACTGCAGGTATTGGTCGTTCTCAAGAAGAACTCCAACTTGACCTTCAACACTTGCTGGACCTTTGGGCACAAATCCAAAGCACATCAAGTTCTGGTCCATCACCAATGTTGGTTCACCAAGAAGCCGGTGTGGTTACACGTGCGATCCGTGACTATTTACGTGATGATGTTGCTGAAATTTTAATTGACTCTGAGCAAGCGTATAACGAAGCCTATAACTTTGTTAAAGCGGTGATGCCACGTCAAATCGACAAATTAAAAACCTATACGTTAAATGAACCGTTATTTGCTCATTTTGGTATCGAAAGTCAAATCCAAACTGCCTATGAACGTGAAGTAAAACTTCCTTCTGGTGGTTCAATTGTGATTGACCAAACTGAAGCATTGGTTTCAATTGATATTAACTCTGCAAAATCAACACGTGGTAGCGACGTAGAAGATACAGCGCTCAATACCAACCTTGAAGCTGCTGAAGAAATCGCTCGCCAATTACGTTTACGTGATATCGGTGGTTTGGTTGTGATCGACTTCATCGACATGACCAAAGACCGTAACCAACGTATGGTTGAAGCTAAACTTCGTGAAGCAACACAAAGTGACCGTGCACGTATCCAATTCGGTCAACTGTCACGCTTTGGTTTGATGGAAATGAGCCGTCAACGCTTACGTCCATCGCTTGAAGAAGCCACTGGTTATGTGTGCCCACGCTGTCATGGCACAGGTATGGTACGTGACCTACGTTCTTTATCACTTTCAATTATGCGTAAAGTGGAAGAAATTGCGCTACGCGAACGTCATGGTGAAGTTCAAGTTGAAGTGCCTGTTGAAATTGCTGCATTCTTATTGAATGAAAAGCGTCACAGCCTTGTATATCTTGAACAAACTTCAAATGTTCGTGTGACTGTACTTCCACACCCTCACCTAGAAACACCACATTACGAAATTTCGTATAACCCTGAAGGTTTTGCACCTACAAGCTATGAACGCACTGAAGCGACACGTTCTAGCGAAAAAGAATTGGGTTACGAAGCATCTGAATGGCATTTAGGTGAAGAACAGGCCGCTGCTGCTCAGCAACAAGCACCTGTACAACAACAAGAAAAAGGCCACAAAAAGAATAAGCAACAATCCGTTGCTGCTCAACAAGCACCTGCACAAGTTGCCGCTCCTGCAGCATCATCTAGTCCATGTGCATGGTTAGAAAACTTATTTGTTCAAAAACAAGCTGCAACCGTTGACCAGTCGCGTACTGCAAACAATGCCGCTGCTGCAATTGAACAAATGGTAAATAGCGGTGCTGCAAGCCGTGGCCAGTTTGGTCAAATTACCCCTGCATCGGCAGCGCCTGTTGTTGTCGTAGACAATAATGCTTACCTTGCGCCTTCTTCTGTTGTGCACAAACAAGAACGTGACAGCCATTCAGAAAAAGCTGACCGTGAAGAAAAACGTCACAACAAAAAGCGTACTAAGCATAAAGAACCACGTGAACAAGAAGCTCAACCGCATCAAGTTCATGAAGAAGTGTTACAACCTTCACGTCAAGATCGTCAAGAGCAGCGCAATAACGAAGCACGTCAAAACGAACGCCAAGAGCAACGTTCTGAACGTCAAGAACCGCGCCAAGACAACCGTCAAGACCAACGTGAAAACCGCCGTAACTCACGCCGTCAACACAACAACGAACAAGTACAGCAAGATGTTCAAAATAATGAGCAACCGCAGTCTGTTCCACGTCGTGACCGCAACAACCAACAACGTCCAAATCGCCCAAATCGCCACCGCGATCAAAGCGTATTGAACGAGCAAGTGATTGCTCAGGAAGTTGCAACTGAGCAACAATCTGAAAACCGCAATCAACGTCAACCTAAAGTTGAAGTTGTTGATGCACCACGTCAAGACGTGATACCAACAGCACTTGTAGTAAATGTTGATCAAGCTCAAAGCGAAATCGTAGCGCTAAATACTGCCCCAGCAGTTGAAAAACCTGTAGAAACCCCAGTAGTCCAAAAAGCCGCTGTCGTTGAAGCAGAAAAAGTGGAAAAACCTGCGACTGAAACAAAAGAAGTAGGACATAAACCACAGCATGCTCAGCAAAAACCGTCTCGTGCAAGCAATGACCCACGTCAACGCCGCCGCGAACAACGTGCAGCTCGCGCTCAACAAGCACAGGCTCCGAAAATTTCGCCATCTCAAGTGCCGACACTGGGTCAATACACTGTAAGCAGCTTGATTAAGCATGTATACGGTGAAGACTGCTCAGTACTGATTGAGCAATTTGGCTTAATTCCAACATTCAACCGTGCATTGCAAAAATTCACGGAAGAATATGCCGCGACTTTGACTGCACCTGCAGCTGAAGCAGCTGTAGAGAAAAAGCCTGTCACTCGTGATGTTCAAGTTACAAAAGCTGCACCTGAAGCTGAACCAGCGCCAATGTTGGATTTGACACCACCAAAGCCTGTGTCAGATAAACGTGTTGCTAATGACCCACGTGAGCGTCGTCGCCTTGCTAAACTTGCCGCTGAACAAGCGAAACAAGACCAAGCAAAAGCACATGCTGAGGTGGAAGCTACGCCTGTCGCAGACACTGCTATTGAGGCGCCTGTAGTTGCAGAAGCTAAAGCTGCTACAGTTGAAGCCAATGTATCCGACGTTGCAGGTCAAACTGAAGCACCTGAACCCGTTCAAGCTGAAGTACTGACACCCGTTCAAGCTGAACTGGATGTGAGTGCGCAGCCTGAAAAGACGGAAGAAGTGTCTGAAGCTCCTACTAAACCAGTAGAAGAAAAAGCTCAAGCCGTTGAAGCGGAAAAGAAAGTTGAGGTTCCTGTAGACGAAAACTCGGCCGCTGAAGGTGAAAAACCTGCACGCCCTCGTCGTCCTCGCGGTCGTCCACCGAAAAAAGCAAACACCGCAACTGAGCAGTAATTTGCTATTTTGCAGGTGAATAAAAAAATCCAGTCATTTCGGTGACTGGTTTTTTTTTGATACTTTTGTCAAATTAGGTTGATTGCACTAGATCGAAACGATTAAAAGACAATTGTAGAATTTGCTGCAAATTTCATTGCAAAGAAATAGACCGTATCGGATTACGAAAAATAAATAGGATTCACATGAGCCAAACTACACAACACGACCTTATTGGGATTGCTGATGTTGCAGCAAAAATTCCCGCGTTCATTAGCAAAGTACCCAACCTGTTGAGTGGTCTAAAGCAAGCCTATTTACGTACCCCAAATACTTCCGCAGGCTTGGGAATTGCATTTGAAAAAGCCGTAAAGCGTAATCCTAAAGGTTATGCGCTTTATTTTGAAGAGCAAAAATATACCTATAACGAACTCAATGAATGGGCCAATCAAATTGGTCACTATTACCTTGCACTCGGTGCAAAAAAAGGTGATGTGATTGCGGTGATGATCGAAAACCGATCTGAACTCGTTGCAACCATCGTGGCTTTAGCCAAAATTGGCGTCACCAGTGCCTTGGTAAACACCTCACAAGTCGGCAAAGTCCTGACACACAGCATCAACTTAGTGAACCCAATTGCGGTAATTGTGGGCGAAGAATGCCGCCAAGCCGTAGAAGATATTCGTGGTGATCTCAGTGTAGCTGCAGATCGTTTACATTGGTTCGCAGATCAAGCCACTCGTGTAGATGCCGGTCAAGCACCGAAAGGCTTCTTAAACCTTGCAGAAGCGATTGATGAATTTCCAAAATTCAACACACCCACCACTGCAAGTGTAAAAGGCAAAGACGGCCTATTTTATATCTACACCTCTGGGACAACAGGCTTACCTAAAGCGGTGATTTTCACCAACAGCCGTTGGACTTTGGCTTATGGAACATATGGTCACGTCCTTAATCTGAATAAAGATGATGTGATGTACGTAACTTTGCCGCTCTATCACGCTACAGGCACTGTAGTTTGTTGGTGTGGGGTGATTGCCGGTAGCGCCACCCTTGCCCTGCGTCGCAAGTTTTCCACCTCATCGTTTTGGAAAGATGTACAAAAGTTTGATGCGTCAGCCATTGGCTATGTGGGCGAACTTTGCCGTTATTTGATGGATGCTCCACATTCAGACCTTGAAAAAGGCCATCGTGTGAAAAAAATGATTGGTAACGGCATGCGACCAAACATTTGGGATAAGTTTAAAGAACGCTTTGGAGTCGAAGAAGTCCTTGAACTTTATGCTTCAAGTGAAGGCAACGTCGGCTTTAGTAATGTGTTTAACTTTGACAACACTGTTGGTTTTTCACCAACGCCTTATGCGATTATTCAGTTTGATAAAGAAAAAAATGAAGCTGTACATGATGCTAAAGGTCGCTGCATTAAAGTTAAAAAAGGTGAAGTTGGCTTACTCATCGGTAAAATTACCCGTCGCTCACCTTTTGATGGCTATACCGACACGGAAAAAAACAAATCCGTCATTATGAAAGATGTATTCAAGCATGGTGATTCATACTTCAACACTGGTGACTTGGTTCGAGACATTGGCTTCCGACATGCACAATTTGTCGACCGTCTAGGCGATACTTTCCGCTGGAAAGGTGAAAACGTTTCAACCACTGAAGTTGAAAACATGGTGAGTGAGTACGATAAAATTGCTGAAGCTGTGGTTTATGGCGTAGAAATTCCAAATACCAATGGCCGTGCAGGTATGGCTGCCATCACGCTCACCGATGGTGCCGAACTCAACGAACAAGATTGTAGTGAAATGGTTCTGCAATTTAAAAAATGCTTACCAGCGTATGCTGTACCGGTATTTTTACGTGTACAGAAAAAAGTCGAAACCACAGGTACGTTTAAATACCAAAAAAACAAGTTGAAAGAACAAGCTTTTGATCCCAAGCAAACAGATGAGCGAATCTTGGTTTTACTGCCGAACGCGAGTGCTTATTGTGACTTGACCCCTGAAATTTATAACAATATTCAGGCCTATCAATATCGTTTCTAAATCAAAGTGGCTCATTTTGACGACAATCACCCGTCAAAATGAGCCACATTGTTGTATTTATAATCAAACACAAGCAAGTTTATGATTTTTTACTTGCGCTTGAAGCAGATCTTGCTACAATACGCACCATCAAGCGAAATGGGTCGTTAGCTCAGTTGGTAGAGCAGTAGACTTTTAATCTATTGGTCCCGCGTTCGAGTCGCGGACGACCCACCATTTCCTTCGATACCACAAGATGGGTCGTTAGCTCAGTTGGTAGAGCAGTAGACTTTTAATCTATTGGTCCCGCGTTCGAGTCGCGGACGACCCACCATCTTTCTAAAATTCCAGTTTTAGATTAAAATCTTGTGCATACCCCCTAAGGGTCGTTAGCTCAGTTGGTAGAGCAGTAGACTTTTAATCTATTGGTCCCGCGTTCGAGTCGCGGACGACCCACCATTCTTTCTTAGGGCTTCTTTCTTCCGGCAGTTGAAGAAAAAGAAACCTGCAGGTTCCGACCAAGACAAACCATCACCATTATTGGTTTTGATTCGCCATTCTCGAAATTTTGCTATAGCGATGTTGCGAAGTATCATTCTTGTTTTGCTAGATGAAGTATTTGACCTGAAAACTTTAGATAACAAATATTCCCTAGTATTCAAAACTACGCGCTTCGTTTATCTTGCTAAAATTTTAAAATGCTCTTTTAAAATTTTCTCAGGGTTGTTAGCTCAGTTGGTAGAGCAGTAGACTCTTAATCTATTGGTCGTGGGTTCGAACCCCACACAACCCACCAATTCTGTTTAGTCTTAACTATGTCGTATTAATAATTCAATTTTTTATAAGCTAGTTGCATTCGATTAGCCAAGATCTGCGAATTTCACGCCGACACTCAAACGCAATTTATAATTTTATTTACTTCATTCGCAGTATTTAATTTGGGTCTTTCACCAAGGTATAGGCATGTTGAGGCTGAGGATAGCCTTTAGAAAATAATTCCTGATTTCGGTCGACTTCACCTTGACGAATTTTGTCTAAATCCATGGTGATTTTATTTTCATTAATCACATGATAATAAAAATTCACGCCTTCTTTTCGATGAACCACCAGCTCGGTATGTGCTTCATTAACACTCCACGTATCCTTACGGTATTTCACATTAATGCCTGGCGTATTGGTTTTTTCAGCAAACACTTTACCAATTTGAATAATACTGCGGTGTACCGTGCCATCTGGCAATAAGTTAAGAATAAACTCCGCATCGCCTTCTGGGCATGGAATAAAACTGTCATCGCATTTTACTTTGGTATGAAAACGTCCAATAAAAATTTTGGCATGCTCAGGAACAGGAGCAGGTTTTAATTCATCGTCATTCGGCAATGTCGCCTGCCCTGCCACTTGGGTTAATTTTTTTCCATGATCTTGCTTAGCTTGAACTTCCGATGCGACAGTTGATGCCGAACTTTCACCCTTATCCGCTGCGGGTTGAGGCGTTGGACTACAACCAATAAAAGAGAGGCTGAACACTCCTGCAAACACTGAAAGATATGCAAATTTCATCAAAAAAGGTGAAGCCGATGTTTTCATATAATGTGCCAAGACCAATCATTCATTGGTTTTTTCAGTTCTTGCTGACTTAATATTGTAATCAAAAAATCAACGCTGTATACATATATTTGCGATATATGTTAATCATATCTCATTGTTATCGTTGATATTTAATTAATACTCAAGCTATTTTAAAGGCAAACTAATCAAACCAATTCTTCAAATTACATAACTTTACTTAATTTTTTTTCTGCACCCTTTAAATCGCAAAGCTTGTCACCATTTCTATAATATGAATTTGGAAATATTCAAATTTATTCTTTTTTGAAGGAGACCTGAATGGCCAATGTTGGTTTATATCGCTCAAACCGCTCTAACATGATTGCTGGTGTGATGGGGGGTATTGCTGAACGTTTTGGTTGGAACGCAAATTTACTGCGCATTATTTTTATCTTTGTATCATGCTTAAGCGCAGCCTTTCCCGGTATTTTGGTGTACTTGGTTTTATGGTTAGTCATGCCTAAAGCACAAGATAACTTTTTCCGTACCAATGGCTATTCAGACCCTATTCGTACTGTGAATGATGACAGACGTTAAAATCCTTTGACCCAGTTTGGTCGCTACGGTTTCTCCCCCAAGATTCCGTAGCTTTTTTTTGCCTATATATTGGCAAAGCCATATTTAAGTCTGATGAATTTAAATCAAAGTTTAAGGCTTAAGATTTTGTTTGCTGATTTAACTGTTGATATAAGGCGGCAATCATATCGGCACGGCTAATCATTCCCACCAACCGTTTTTGCTCAACAACTGGAATATAATTAAAAGATCTTTCCACAAAATATGGCACCAAGTCTTCAATCGGCTGATCCGGCTGCACGGTCACCACTTTGGGATTCATAATTTGATAAACGTGATTTTCCCAACTGGCTTTGGGGTCTGCGGCACGTTTAAACCATTCCACTACATCATATAAAGCCAAATTTCCCACCAAGCGATCCAAATCACTCACCACAGGCAAACTCATCAAATTGACTTGTTTAAACTTTTCCAATGCTGACTGAATATCATCTTCTGCACGCAGGGTAATCACTTGCTGACTCATGATGTCACGACAATGAAACTGGCTTAGGCCACGACGACTGGCTAATTGCTGTGCTTCTAAAATAATTTTTTGTAAGTCATATTCACTAATATCAAGCAACTGACTTTGCTGTTCTAAGACTTGCTGAATATCCGCTGGCTGAATCGACACTTTTTGTGTCGGTGTTGGATCTGTCGTCCGAGTATTGACTTGTGCTTTTTGTGGATACTGCTTGCCTAGTAATCGGTTATAAATGATAGCAACCACCATCAAGAGGACCGAATTTAAAAGGACTGGATAAAAAAGAAAGGCATAGCCTAAATCATGGACTGCGTCTCCGCCCAATACCGCTGTAATCGCCACGGCTCCACTTGGTGGATGCAATGAGTCTGTGGTCATCATTAAGATAATCGCTAATGCAACCGCGATACTAAATGCTTCGGTTAAATTAGGAATAAACATCGCACACGTCACGCCAATCAAGGCCGCAAGACTATTACCGACTACCATATTCCACGGCTGTGCCAATGGGCTGGCAGGTACCGCAAAGAGCAGTACAGATGATGCACCCATCGGTGCGATGTACCATGCATTTAAGTCACCTAGCGCCAGCCAACTGATCAGCGAAGAAATACTCAGGCCCAGCAAAGCACCTACCCCACACAGGATGCGGTCTTTTAAAGGCAGAACTTTAAAGTTGGGTTTAAGCGTATTGAGCCAAGCTGATTTTGCGTGAAACATGGTCATGCCTGATTTTTTGAGGATGAGAAATTATAGGAGATTTAGTCCTAAAATTTCATCAGCATCAGATGGAATTTTAAGGTTATTCTATTTTAACGTTCATATCCCATAGCTTTTACCCTCTTACTAATCCACAATATTTTTGCATTTATTTAAATAAGTTTCTTCTTCTTCCAATTTGAGACCAAAGACAGGTTGAATCGGTATTTCATCCGTTCTGTAATAGCATTTTTCACGCCATTTTATCGCCTCTTCCTCATCTTGAGGCAGTCCATTTAAACCGTGATAATAATTTTGAAACATATTCTCAAGACCTTGTGAATATCCTAAATTACCTGACTTAATGTACCATTCGGTTGAGATTTTTCCATTTTTTTCAACTCCTAATCCTCTTTGGTAAAGTACACCCAAATTGTTCATTGCTGCTGGATTACCTTGAGCAATCGCCTTTTCATACCAATATTTAGCTTGTTGAAAATCAACTTCTGTACCTAATCCTGAATGATAGGACTCTCCAAGTTTAAACTGAGCATCAGCATTACCCGACTCGGCAGACTCTTTTACTAATCTAAAAATTTCAGGATACAGCTCTGGATCATGCTTATATGCATAAAGTCTTGCTAAATTTAATTTGGCGAGTGGACTTCCTTGCTGAGATGCTTTTTCAAATAGTTTTTCGATTTTTATGTCTTGTTCAGTCGGCTGATCATTTTCATCCTCATCTCGATTTCTAACGCCTTCATAGATATTTTTATAGTAGAGTAAAGCAGCATAGCGATTTAAATCATCGCCTTTAAGTTCCTGTGTCTTGTATTTAAAAGCAGCTTTAAGATAGTTAAGGTTATTTTTTACACTCGAAAAACCGATAAAAATCAGAAAAACGACACCAAGTAGGAGGTAATATTTTTTTAAGCTCATAATTTTATAGATTTTTTCAAATAATTTTTAAATTTTACTTACATATATTTCATCAAAACACGGTTCATTATGTATAAGATTCATTATCTAGACAATCACTTGTTTAAAATTTAAAATGTTTAAATCGAAAAATTATATAAAATACAGATAATGAATACAGAAAAACCTTTTAATTTCAAACCTAAAGAAGCACTTATTTTATCACCACTTATTCCTATACTACTTTTCATTGGATATTTTTTAATTAATGGTTCATTCAAGCTTGATGTTTTAGAAATTGTAGGAACTTTTGCTGGAATTTATTACGTTATCTTGTATCCAATTTTACTTAAAATTTGCCAAATTCTTATAGCCAAAAAATTATTTATTTTTCCTTTTATATGGTTAGGTGCGCATCTAACCCTAGTCATGATCTACTTTTTCATTACAACTTTTCAAAATTTCTACTATGGATTTCCAATTTTCGAATCTGTTGGTCGAACAGTGTGGGACACAGCATTTTCCTTATTCATAGCGATCGTTAGTTTTGTTCTTTCCATTATTTTTTGGAGTTTTTCAACATTGCAACCAAAGCTAAAACTCAAAAAATAAATAGCGCTATTAAAATCTTAAAAGGAACCAAGTAGCCTTTGCCACTCCTCTGCAAAATCCTTATACTTAGAGCCAATTTTTCACTAATTTTAATGGATGCTACATGAGTCGCGCCATATCGCATATTGATACATTTCAAGGCTTAATTCTTGCCTTACAAAACTACTGGGCTGAACAAGGTTGTGTAGTGTTACAACCTTACGATATGGAAATGGGTGCAGGGACATTCCACACTGCAACTTTCCTACGTGCTTTAGGCCCTGAAACTTGGAACGCGGCTTATGTTCAGCCTTCTCGTCGTCCTAAAGATGGCCGTTATGGTGAGAACCCGAATCGTCTACAACACTACTACCAATTCCAAGTCGTGTTGAAACCAAACCCAGACAACATCCAACAGTTGTACTTAGATTCATTAAAAGCCATTGGTATTGATACCCTTGTTCACGACATTCGTTTCGTGGAAGACAACTGGGAATCTCCAACACTGGGTGCTTGGGGCTTAGGTTGGGAAGTTTGGTTAAACGGTATGGAAGTGACTCAGTTCACTTACTTCCAACAAGTCGGTGGTGTTGAGTGCTACCCTGTGACAGGTGAAATCACTTACGGTCTAGAACGTCTAGCGATGTACCTCCAAGGTGTAGACTCAGTTTACGATTTAGTTTGGACCAAAGGTCAATTCGGTACAGTGACCTATGGCGATGTGTTCCACCAAAATGAAGTTGAACAATCAACTTATAACTTCGAATATGCCAACGTTGAAAAAATGTTTGAGCTATTTGACTTCTATGAAGCTGAAGCAACTCGCTTGATGGAAGCGGAACTTCCACTTCCTGCATACGAACAAGTGATTAAAGCATCTCATAGCTTTAACTTGCTTGATGCACGTGGCGCAATTTCAGTAACTGAACGTCAACGTTACATTTTACGTGTACGTACATTGGCTCGTGCGATTGCCCAAAGTTATGTCGCTGCGCGTGCGAAGCTTGGCTTCCCGATGGCAGAACCAGCTTTACGTGACGAAGTCCTTGCTCAACTTAAAGCACAAGTTGAAGCGGAAGCAAAAGTAGAATCTAAGGAGAGCAAATAATGTCTAAACATACAGTATTGTTCGAATTAGGCTGCGAAGAACTTCCACCAAAAAGCTTAAAAAAATTACGTGATGCGCTTCATGCAGAAACGGTAAAAGGTTTAAAAGACGCAGGTCTAGCATTCGACTCAATCGAAGCATATGCAGCACCACGTCGCCTTGCATTGAAAATTGTCAATGTAGACGGTGCACAAGCAGACACACAAAAACGTTTTGATGGCCCTGCTAAACAAGCAGCGTTTGATGCCGAAGGCAAACCAACTAAAGCGCTTGAAGGCTTTATGCGCGGTCAAGGCATTACGGTTGATCAAGTTTCAACTTTCCAAGCAGGTAAAGTTGAAAAAGTGTGCTACTTAAAAGATGTAAAAGGTCAAAGCCTTGATGTTTTACTTCCACAAATTTTACAAGCCGCTTTAGACAACTTGCCAATTGCAAAACGCATGCGTTCTGCTGCAAGCCGTACTGAGTTTGTACGTCCTGTAAAATGGGTTGTTTTGTTGAAAGACAGTGATGTAATTGAAGCAACCATTCAGGATCACCAAGCAGGTAACGTGACTTATGGTCACCGTTTCCATGCTCCTGAAGCAATTACACTTGCAAATGCCGATGCTTATCTTGATGCCCTGCGTACTGCAAAAGTGATTGCAAACTTTGAAGAGCGCCAAGCCATCATCGACCAACAAGTCAAAGCTTTGGCTGATGAAGTAAATGCCATTGCGATTGTCCCTGCGGACTTACGTGACGAAGTAACAGCATTGGTTGAATGGCCAGTTGCGCTTCGTGCAAGCTTTGAAGAACGTTTCCTTGCTGTGCCGCAAGAAGCGTTGATTACAACGATGCAGGACAACCAAAAGTACTTCTGCTTAGTAAATGCCGACAATAAGCTTCAACCTTACTTCATTACCGTTTCAAACATTGAGTCGAAAGATCCGTCTCAAATTATTGAAGGTAACGAAAAAGTCGTTCGTCCACGTTTGTCAGATGCTGAATTCTTCTTCTTACAAGACCAAAAGCAACCGCTTGCAGCTCGTAAAGAGAAACTTGCAAACATGGTGTTCCAAGCAGAACTTGGCACCCTATGGAACAAGTCTGAACGTATCGCGACTTTGGCTGTTGCACTTTCTGCAATCACTGGGGCAAACCCAGCAGATGCTGAAAAAGCTGCGCTTCTTGCTAAATGTGACTTAACCTCTGAGTTAGTGGGTGAGTTCCCAGAGCTTCAAGGTATTGCCGGTACTTACTACGCACGTATTGAAGGCGAAAATGATGAAGTTGCTGAATCTTTAGGTGAACAATACTTACCTAAATTTGCAGGTGACGTTTTACCAAAAACCAAGACCGGTACAACGCTTGCGCTTGCTGACCGTCTAGATACATTGACAGGTATTTTTGGTATTGGTCAGGCACCGACAGGTTCTAAAGACCCGTTTGCACTACGTCGTTCTGCGATTGGTATTTTGCGTCTTGTGACTGAAAATGATTTAGACGTTTCGATTGAAGATCTAATCAAACTTGCACTTGCTGCCTATGGCGATGTATTGAAAGATCACGATAAGACTTTAGCAGATGCTGTTGCATTCCTTGAAGGTCGTTACCGTGCGAAATACGAAGACCAAGGCGTGGCTGTAGATGTGATTCAAGCGGTTCAAGCACTTTCTCCAAAATCGCCACTTGATTTTGATAAACGTGTAAATGCGGTAAATCATTTCCGTGACTTACCTGAAGCTGCTGCACTTGCTGCTGCAAACAAACGTGTCGCAAACATTCTTGCAAAAGAAGCTGCACCTGAAGGAAGCGTTGTTGAAGCCAACTTGGTTGAAGATGCTGAAAAAGCATTGTTCGCTGAACTTGCGAAAATCACACCTGTGGTTGAGCCGTTATTTGCTGCGAAGGACTACACTGCTGCCCTTTCTGCGCTTGCTGCACTTCGTGCGCCAGTCGATGCATTCTTTGACGGTGTAATGGTAATGGCCGATGATGCTGACCTGAAAGCAAACCGTTTACGTATGCTTGCACAGCTTCGTGACTTGTTCACGAAAGTGGCTGATATTTCAGTGTTACAGCACTAAGTTTAAGTATTCATTAAAAACCCGCTTTAGAGCGGGTTTTTTTATGCCATTTGAAATCTAGGTAGAATCCTGTTAGAAATAGCGGGATTTTTTGATAAGAACAATATATGAAAAGTATTACAGTCAATCATCCTTACCGCCCAGATCTCTATCTTTTTATCTTACATGCAGTCCTGATGGCATGCAGCTTTTACCTTTGGAAGGTTTATCCATATATTCAAAACAAGCCAGATATGGGGGCTTTATTCTTTTTGATTATTTCTGTTTTGGGTGGATTTATTGGAATCATCATCGTTGCGGTGACTTTGCCCAGATTAGACCGCACTGTGCGTTACTTAACGCTTTCAAAATTTGTTTTAAGTTTGGTGTATTGGTTGTCGAGCACAACCATTTTCGTTTTATTTGGCAGTACTAAATTTATATTCAATAACCCCCTTGTGCTATTTGTCTTTGTTTTTCTATTTTTTAGCAGTCTGTATTTTTCAATAATTCGTGTTGCTGATATGCGTAAGAAAGACTGGCTCATTATCGGTGGAGTATTGGGGGGACTGATGCTGTTGTTCTTTTTGCCAAAACTTTAATCGCTAAATAAACCAGCTAAGGCTTCATTGTATATTTAGGATAACGTGCTGATACTCAATGAGACCGTTTGAAATATTAGTTAAATCACCAAGCGAAATCACTTCTTAATACATCAATGTGAAAAAGATCTGCTGTTGCATACAATATCTCGTTTTAAATAAAGATGAATAAAACTTGAGCAAATAAATCTCGGCATGCTAAAAATAACTCAACCTGAATAAAATGAAATACCAATGATGAATAAAAAATTACTTAGCTTTGGACTATTGATTCTATCTTTTTCTTCTGCAAATGCTGGAACGGAAATGACTCATTCCCAAATCAGCATTTCTTCACCCGATACCGTTGCAAGTTATGATTGCGCAGGACGCTCAGTGAATATTCCTGCTCCAGATAGCCGTATTACTCTAAAAGGCAGTTGCCCGATGATTACTGTTGCAGGTCCAAATACAACGGTCTATGTAGAATCAGTCAATAAAATCAATATTTATGGACCAAATTCGAAAGTGTATTATCAAAAAAGCACCCATCCATCACGCCAAGTCAGCATCAATGCCGTTGGTCCAGGAAGTGCAGCCTATAAACGTTAAATATTAAGTGAATGAAGTTGAATTTAGGCTTAAGACTTAAATCTATAGCCAATAATTCACCAATTCCCTATACTCAATCCAACAACACTCAACAAGAATGAAACTTATGAAATTGAAAGCATTCCTTTTGACTGGTCTTGCGGGTCTAACACTTTCTGCATGTACATCTGCACCAACGATTCCACAACTTGAAACAGGTGTATTACAAGAAGTTCAAAACATTGATGTCTACCCAGATACCACAGATAACAAAGCAAAACTGACTAAATTTGTAGATAAATGCGTGATTGAATTTACAGGCAATTTAGAAGAAGCAAAATCGGTTGAACAATGGTCATTTAAAGGCTTAACCCTAATTTCAGGTGGTACAGCAACCTTTGCTAAAGATGGTACAAGTTCAGCGCACAATTTTGATTTAAATGCAGCGGATGTACAGAAAAACTTCCTTGCATTACGCGGTCATTTTGCAAAAGATGCGCTTACACAATGTGAATAAATAATAAAAACCATATCTCCAAAATGGAGGTATGGTTTCATTTTTCCTTGAATCTTGCACAATAATTCGTTCAAACCCATAATTTTTAATCATGAAAATCGTAACTGGCACCACACCACAGCAACGCGCAAAACACATATAAGCCACTGTATTTTCATAAAATTACAATAATGCATTAACTTAACCAAGTTTCCACACTTCAAACTTCCGCGTATCTGAGCTGTTATTGCATTGTGTGACTTATCGCACAAAACCACTTTTTGCTTTTTTTTACTCTTAAGATGTCCTCTGCTCCAAAAGCGCAAATGCTGAGTGCAACAGCAGCGTTCAATAAAAGAGGACAAATGCAAAGATGAAACCTTTATTTAAAACAACACTGATCACCGCAGCATTATTCGCAACCACCCCACTATTTGCGAACACCGCAGTAGAAGCCAATGCGAAAGTTGAAACACAGCAACCGTCTGTACTGCAAAATCTAAAACAAGACATTAATCAGTCTGCACATAAAGCAGGTGATAAAATTGAAAAAGGTGTCGATAAGACCAAAACATTCACTCAAGAAAAATGGCAAGACACCAAAGAATTTAGTACAGACAAAAAGCAAGATGCAAAAAATAAATGGGCTGAACTAAAACAGTCTAAAGATGAAAAGTCAGATGCAGCGAAAGCCAAGATCGATGCCAAAGCTGAGCAAAACAAAGCTAAGCTTGATGAGCGTAAAGCACAGCTCGATGAAAAAGCTGCAAAAGACAAAGCAAAACTTGATGAACGTAAAAGCAATGTCGACAATAAAGTTGATCAAACCAAGAGCTATTTAGGTGCAAAAGCTCAGGAAGGTCGCCAATTTGCCAGTGAAAAATGGCAACAAACCAAAGCGAATTTCCAAAAAGGTCAAGAAGCCAATGTGAGTGGCAGTAGCAATGTACAGTTGCAAACGCCTGTCGCACAAGCTGAAGTCCATAGCTCACATGAAGCCAGCTTAGGTGCTCACAAATAAGTAAACTGGCTTTCATACCCTCTCCTCCAGAGAGTAGGCTCACCCTTCGGTGGGCCTTTTTTACCTTATGCAAAATACAACCGTGTACAAAGCTGTCATTTGCTGTATTGATTTTGCTACGGCAAGTTTTTTTCGCTGCAATTTTTCCTATAATGCGTTAAAACCATTCATCAGATAGAAAATCTATAAAATTCAGAGGTGAAGCTGTGAAGATTTCATTAAAAGCAACGTTATGCCTAAGCTTAATATTCACGACACCCATGCTTTGGGCACAAGATAACACAGCAGCGCAAAGTACTGAGCAACAAGCGAAAAAGCCTGTGAGCCCTTATGGTGATAATCCAAATTTATTGCATGTGTGGGCCTATAAAGCCCAAGAAGGCGTGGTCGGTGCTGCTAAAAATATTGGCGAAATGACTGAACGTGGAATTTCTAAAATTAAGCCTTCGGTTGACCAAGCTTGGGACAATACGAAAACTGCTACACAAAATACAGTACAACAGGTTGATCAGGGCGCACAGCAAGCCACCCAAAACGTCAATGAAAAATTGAAGCAAACCCGTGAAAATATCACAGGCAAAACCAGCCAACCTGCGCCCATCAGCCAACAGTCGTTGAGTGAACCGTCTTCAGGTAATACGATTAATACAGCTCCAAGCAACAATGCGGGGCAAAATAACAATCAATATCCTCAAAGTAGCTATCCTTCGAGTTCGACGTCTACAACCTATCCTGTGACTGATTTATAATTTAACACTACATTTAAAAGCTCAACTTTGGTTGGGCTTTTTTAAAACCAAAATTAAATACTTTTGGTCTTTGGCCTATGCCTATAAAAACAATGAATTAATGAGAAAAAAATGCGAATTTTATTTGGTATCTTGCTTGGCATTCTGCTCTGTGTTGGCTCTGTGATTGGCTTACAACGTTTTCCACAATTGTTGAAAAGTTATCCACAGTTGCAGACTATTTTTCCCCAATTGTACGATTCATACCAATATAACCATGATGCCGAAGGTAAATTATTACAAACCTTAGAGATGCTAGATGACGAAGAATACAAATCGACTGAAGGCAATGAAGCGACACTGTATCAACTCGATGATCAATGCAAAATAAACCTCTATGTTTTTGGTGAATCCTATCAAAGCCTAACAAGTTATTATTTTCACAAAGGTCAGATTATACGTGCCTATGAAACATATCTGACCTATCCAAACGGTGGCTTTTACGCTGAACCCAATACCAAAGAGCCTTTTAAACTCGAAAAAAGTTATTTACGAATCATGATGCCAAACAGTATCAAGACTGAACTTGAATTTGAGCGGATCAAAAATCATTTCAAACCAGCCCTCATTAAAGCCTGTTAATGCTATGCATATTTACCAACAAAAGTATCACCAAGCTGTAAAAGTGTTATCGCTTACAGATATAACGCAAGTACGGTCAATGCCATACAGAGCTGTAAAAGCATCAATCCAACACAGAAAAAGCAGTGTTAATGACAAAATTTAATTGACCTGACGACGAGGATGGCCCGCTTTAAAGGCTTCTACATTTTCCACCAATTGCTGCACAATGCGTTGTCGCGCATCGACGCTTCCCCATGCACTATGTGGGGTAATGATTAAATTTGGAATACTTGGATCGAGCAACACATTACCCTGCTTAGGTGGCTCAACCGTCAAGACATCGGTTGCCGCACCTGCAATCTTTCCTGATTTCAATGCCTCGGCTAATGCAGTTTCATTGACAACACCACCTCGTGCGCAATTGATCACAAAGGCCGATGCTTTCATTTGAGCCAAGCTTTCATGATTGAGTAAATCACGAGTTTCATCAGTTAAAGGACAATGCAAACTCAGAAAATCGACCTGCGCTAACATCTCAGAAAAGGCCACTCGCTCAGCCACCATAGGTCGATTCGGTAGCGCGCCAATCATAATTTTCATGCCAAACGCTTTAGCCAAATGTGCCACGGCTTGACCCAATTCGCCATAGCCGACAATCCCCAAAGTCTTACCAGCCAACTCAATAATTGGAAAATCCAGTAAGCAGAACTGATCCGCTTTTTGCCAATTTCCCTGTTGAACCGCCCGATCATACTGTCGAAATGATGTCGCCAAGTTCAACATTAACATCAAGGTATGCTGTGCAACCGCAGCGGTGCCATAAGCTTGGCAATTACACACCACGATGCCTTGTTGCTGTGCGTGTACAAGGTCAACGTTATTGGTGCCAGTGGCAGAAATTAAAATCAGTTTTAATTGCGGATTGAGCTGCATGTGCTCAGCATTGATGTGTACTTTATTGCTGATAATCACATCAGCCTCTTGTATGCGCTGAGCAACCTCTGCAGCCATTGTTGCGGGATAGAGCGTCAAGTCATCAAACTGTGCTTCTAGTCCGCTAAAATCTAAGTCCTGTTTATCTAGAGACTGATAATCTAGAAATACCGCTTTCATGGCTGCTTCCCTTCTGGCCGATTATAAAAATTCGATTGTGGATGATTAAAACCTGTGATGCACCAAAGTGCAATCGAACAGCATATAAAAAAACCCGCTATTTCGCGGGTTTATCGAGATGATGTTGCAATGAATTTCGAATTTTGAGTATGACATAAATGGTCAGTATCGTAAGTAACAACATACTGCTGCTAAAAATCAGTATGCTTGAACTAACCCCCTGTGCATAGGCTGAACCCATGGTCAGCACTAAGATGAATAATACAGCAAGCATCTGTGTTGAATGCATACTGATACCCCTCGTATTCCTCATGATGTTTTAGGTAGTATGATTGTTTTTTATACTACCTTTCTCTCATCATAATCTCTTCCTACAAATTAGCAAGCTTTGGATTTTCAACCCAATGTCGAGCTTAAATTTGTTCGGGTTGCACCACAAACTGGCAAGATGCATCGGCATTTTCCACAAAGAAGACTTGACCAAATTCATCGCTACTCAAACGCAATTCTTTATAGTTCAGCGTGTAATAGCCCACATATTTCTGCATTAAAATCGGATGCATACCTGCCGCCAATTCATCTTGAGCTAAGACCAATTTCATTACCTGACGGTCATTCATCACCACCATGTAACGCTCATCTTGGACTTGGACGTAAACTAGACCTGTGCCTTTTGGCTGTAAAGGAATCAAAAACTTATGGTTCAGCGCAATCACACCGGCTGCATAGCTTTCAATTTTTTGGCTAATCACATTAAACACTAAACCATGTTCAAACTGGTCGAGTAGTAGGCTACGATTTTCCTGTGGCAAAAAGGTCGTGATCCCCAACTTTTGCAGATCTTGCTCACTGACTTGTTTGTTATTAAACAATACCCGTAATAAGGTTTGTTTTTGTTTGGCATCAAAAAACTGAGGGTCAAGCTGAAACGAATTGCTTTTTAAAATTTCACCCAAGGCATCACGATGACGTGTCAGTAAATTTTCGATGACTTTTCGATAGTAGAATTTACTGTTTTTCTTAACCCGACGCATTTTTTGATAAAAATACGGCGCATCAAATGGATGTCTCAAGAAATCATTTAACAGTTCTGAACTCGCCAATACCGCAATGGCATCATGCCCTGTAAACGGCAGATGCAACACATGCACATGCGGAATTAAAGCCTGTAGTTTTTCAAAGTGAGCGCGATCTTCTGGACAATAAGGATCATACACCACGATATATTCGCGTGTAGTCGATACATCTTCAGCAAGTACTCGCATATTGGCATGCAGATTAGGTTGAAAGAACATGCCATAGCGTGTATCGACAATGTCTTCAGGGTCTATGGAGAACTGTGGCACCATACTCACCACGCGCTGGAATCCAAATAAATTGGCATACTTAATGGCTGCATAGCCACCCATGGAACCACCATAGGCAATACGCAGATCAAATTGTTCAAGGATCGGTTTGATGGCTTGATACATCGGTTGCATTGATGATGCTGGAAACCACGATTTTTGTTTCGGCATCACACCGATCACATTAAAATCATATTTTTGCAAAGACTTCTCAGCATTAATGCTCAAGCCCTTGGCGCGGGTAATCAAATCACCGAAGGAGAAAATAAGCTCACGAGAACTGCCAGGCTGAAAAATGACACGAATTTGATCATCTTCAAAAATGATGTGCTTTTCCATTGTACTTTGCTCCAGTCCTTGTTGCGTCACGCTTTTCCTTCCTTGTTGCATTCAAAGTTTATCTTGTTCCGAATATGCTATTTTATAGAGGCCATACAGATTAAAAAGTGCAGAATATGACACATTCAATACATCCTGCCGCACAACAAGGCTTTAGCTCTGCAGCTGAACTCTATCAACAAGCCCGTCCTGACTACCCGATTGAAATCAGTGCGTGGCTACAACAACATTTAGCTTTAGCCCCTCAAGCCCATCTGGTGGACTTAGGCTCAGGTACAGGCAAATTTCTCGAGTATATTCGCCCACTCAGTGAAAATATCACCGCGATCGAACCTGTGCATGAAATGCTGCAACAATTGCAGAAAAAACATCCGCATATTGCAACTTTAGCCGCCCAAAGTGATCAGATTCCACTGCATGATCATTCTGTAGCAGCGGTATTTTGTGCCCAATCATTTCATTGGTTTGCCACCCCTGAAACCCTCAATGAAATCAGTCGTATCTTAGTTCCCAATGGGGATCTTGTTTTGATTTGGAACCAGCGTGATATCCAAGTCAATTGGGTCAAACAACTCGCTGATGTCTTGAGTGAACTCGAAGGTGACACACCACGTTATCATAGTGGGCAATGGCAAAAAGTGTTTGAGCAGCAGCAAACATTTAAATTAATTGCCGAAACCACCTTTCAACAATTGCATCATGGTACAGTGGAACACGTGGTTTCCAAACGATTATTGTCCACCAGTTTTATTGCAGCGTTAAGCACGGATGAACAACAAAAACTGAAACAACAATTTGAAAATATCATGGCTGAATCAACTCAAAAGACGGCACAGGATTTCATTGATTTCCCCTATATCACGCATGTCTATATCTTTAGAAAAACACATTAGGACACGATTATGCTCTTGCCAATCTCTTTAAAAAAACTCAGTGTCATCTTCCTCATGGGTACAGTCTTAGGACTCACTGCATGTGAAAAATCATCAAAAACGGTGGAACAAAATAGTGAAATCAGTTCCGACGATCAAATCATGAAAGAGCTGAATAGTGATCCTATTAAAAACTTTGCCAAGACCCCAGATGATCTACACGACCTCACGCTTCTGACGCAATATGACGAGAGCTTTAGTCAAATTAGCGATGAGATGGAAGATGAGCTGATGAAACTGCGTGAGGAAGGAAAACTCACTGATGAATTTGCCACACAGCGTAAGCGTGACAACATCCAGTCGGCGCTGAATATGCTCAAAGAACTCGAAATGAAAACTGAGCAAGGCCGTTATATTCAAGGCTTGATGTATCAATATTGGGACAATCAATCACAAATTTATCGTGAGAAAAATCAAGCAGCCGATGGCGAGTTAAAAAATCCAAGTGACAGTATCAAAGGTCTCGGTCAGTTTATTCATGCTCAAGAACAATTGGGACATTGGCAGGAACAATATCCTGAACTACAAAAAACTCGACAACCCTAATCATCCACCCTGTTGCAATCTATTTACCGAAATTCAACGTGGATGAATGAGAAGGTGACACGAGCTCAAAGACACAACATAAACTCAACTTCAAGGGCACATCCATGCCCTTGAAGTGATTGCTCAATCTTGATTTAAGCTATGGTCGTTCAGCATATTGTGGTAAATCACCTGCAATATCATCCCATTCTGCTTTGGATGCGACAAAGATATGACGGGGCGGTTTCTGCGTCAGAGGCGTGTCTAAAGTGCCTATTCGTAGACGGTAATAATCCGGCGTTTCGGCCTTTATACTGATGATCGGCGAACCACACTCACTACAAAAACAGCGCTGTGTGGTAGCGGTAGACGCATACTGTTTCAGAAACTGCTCACCAGCCACAATTTTAAATTCTGCTTTAGCAATCGGGGCATTGGTCGCAAATGCTGTACCATAGGCTTTTCTACACAGAGAACAATGACATTGCACGATCTCACCAATCGGACCATTGATCTCATAACAAACCGCTCCACACAAGCAGCTTCCAGTATATTGTTCTTGTAAGCGCATAGTGGTCTTTCTTAGAAGAATTTCATCTCAAAATATCACAACTTCTCAGCAAGATTGTGACAATTTGAAGCGCTTAGCTCTGCAAAGAAACCAGATAGTTTTGAACCCCTTCGCCCGCTGCTCGACCGGTTGCAAGGCATGCTGTCAGCAAATAGCCCCCAGTAGGCGCATCCCAATCCAACATTTCACCGCAAGCAAATACTGCAGGATTGCTCTTCAATTGTAAGCCATCATTTAGGACTGAACGCTTCACACCACCTGCGCAGCTAATCGCCTCATCTATCGGGCGAAATCCATCAAGGTGAATATCTAAATGTTTAATTTTCGCTGCTAGTAAGGCCGGCTCATGCCACAAAAATTTATCCACCAGTTCACGAACCAGCGCAGCTTTCGCCACATCTAAACCGGCTTTACGCCAAACATTGGTTAAAGATTGCTTTTTCGAAGGCTGTAATTTCTTAGCCAATTGCTCAACACTTTGATCTGGCAATAAGTCCAAAGTCAGCTGCATGGGCTGAGCAGATTTCACCTGTTGACGCAGTGCTCGACCTTGTTTGTAGATCAATCCACTTTCCAGTCCATAGTGTGAAATGATGATATCACCTTGGGTCGGCTCGGCTTGCTCGACCCATGCATTGACCCGCTTTAAAGGCTGTCCAAACACGGGCTGCATGAACTTCGACCAAACGCGTTCCACACCGGCATTACTGGCCTGAAAAGCTTCAATACTCTCAGGCTGCAGCCATTTTTGCCATGCGCCATCACTGCCTAAACGTGACCAAGACACTGCGCCACATGCCATAATAATTGCATCAAAGCCAAGCACTTGACTTGATTTATCAACAAGGTTTTGAATCGTTAGCTGATTGGACTGTAAGTCCAAAACTTGATGTCGATAATGAAACTGCACCCCATCTAGACTGAGACGTTTTAACCATGCACGCAGTAAAGGCGCAGCTTTCATTTCAATAGGAAAGACCCGACCCGATGAACCAATATAGGTTTCAATGCCCAACCCCTTCATCCATTGTTGAATCCATGCTGCATCCCACTGCTTAACCCATGGACTCAGCCATTCCACTTGATCATAGCGCTGCACAAATTGTTCAACGGGTTCTGCATGCGAAATATTCAGCCCCGTCTTGCCCGCCATTAAAAATTTACGGGCTGCCGATGGTTTTTGCTCATAAACATGAATGTCATAGTCAAATTGGCTAAGCACTTCCGCAGCCATCAATCCCGCAGGCCCTGCCCCAATGATTGCAATACGCTGAGTCATGCCCAATTATTCCGCAGATGCTTCGGTGGGTTGCTTACCTTGTAGCGGCTGAAAATCATCAAAACGTGTGGTGTAATCTACAGGCTTGGTAATGATTAGCTGCTGACAGAGTTCACCGCGTTCTAGATATTTAATTTCAAAATGCGTGCGTGCTGAAGTCTCTGCAATGCGTTCTTTGACAAAAGGTAGCTTCCAAACATCGATTAACTGCTGCTGTGCTTCCTCAATATATTCAGGAATATTACTCGCCAAGGTAATCTGACCACCCGGCTGCAAACGCGACAATAGAAATTCAAAAAATGGCATATTTAACCAGCGCTGTGCAGGATTATGCGGTTCAGGGTTTGGATACAAAATAAAGAATTGCTGTACTTGCGCAGGATGTAAGGCATGTACTACCCAAGGTAATGCATCAGCATGAATTGGAGTTAAATTGCTTTGCCCTTCAAGTTGATGCTGCTTTTGCATTGCCACAAATTTTTCACGTGTCCGCTCAACAGCAATCAATTGAAATTCAGGGTGATTGGCTGAAAATAATAATGCATGTTTACCTTTACCAGCCCCAATTTCCACACAAATCGGTGTGGAATCAATCGGCTGAAAATCACGGGGAGCTCGCATACGCTGCGCTTGAAATTGACGAATAGGCATAAACAGATCAAACTAAACAGAACGGCATAAGTCTAACAACTGCGACTGTATTTGCCTAATTGAATCATCCGTTTTTGCTGGAGTTAAGCATGCCCACCACCATGAATTGTCCACGCTGCGGCGCATTGACGACTTGGGAAAATAATGAATATCGCCCGTTTTGCTCAGATCGTTGTAAATTGATTGATCTCGGTGCATGGGCCAATGATGAATATCGTCTGCCGACACAAGATGCACCTCAGGCTGATGGTGGCCGTGAAGAAGATCAGTTCTAAATACGTTTAGCTCAGATTTAAATATAAAAAAAGGTCTAACTTAGTAGACCTTTTTTTATTTTAACGAATCCAGTTAAAGCATATTGCTTAACCCGCTTTACCAGCAACGAAAGGGTTATGTTGTTTTTCATAACCAATCGTACTCATTGGACCATGCCCTGAAATAAACTGGGTGTCATCTGGCAAGCTAAAACATTCACGCTGAATGGAGTCGAGTAATTGTTGATGGTTACCGCGTGGAAAATCTGTCCGGCCGATAGAACCTTTAAATAAAACATCACCCGTCCATAACACACCATATTTAGCGTTATAGAACATAACGTGGCCTGGTGTATGCCCCGGTGCAAAACGTACTTCAAACTCTTCTTCACCCAGTTTCAGTGTTTCGCCGCCTTCTAACCATTGGGTCACATGGACATTTTCAGGAATCGGAAAGCCATATTTGGCTGATACGTCTTGAATCATGTCGAGCCAAAATGCATCTTCTTTATGCGGGCCAATCACTGGAACATTCCATGCTTGGGTTAATGCGCCAACCGCACCTGCATGGTCTAAATGGCCATGTGTCAACCACAAGGCTTTGACCGTTAAACCGAGCGCTTCAACTTCAGCTTTTAATTTTTCCGGCTCTCCCCCTGCATCAATCAAGACCGCTTCTTTCGACTCAGAGTCCCAAACAATGGAACAGTTTTGTTGAAATGCCGTGACGGGAACGATTTTAACTTGCAACATAGGGCGAAAACCTCAAGGCGATGAATGGGCTAATGTTTGCTTTAAGGCATCAAGATTAGCTTGAAGTAATAAATTGAGCAATGCGACATGATCATCCCGCGCGTTTAATGCGGGAATATAGCCATATTCACCACCGCCTGCAGCTTGGAAAGTTTCAGCATTTTGCAGCGCCAACTCTTCTAGCGTTTCCAAACAATCCGCTGAAAATGCAGGGCTCATAACCTGTACCGATTTCACGCCTTGTTTGCCCCACGCTTCCAAAGTGGCATCGGTATAAGGTTTCACCCATTCTTGCTTACCAAAGCGCGATTGGAAACTAATCTCATACTGTTCAGCAGTTAAACCCAAGGCTTTTGCAACCAAATGACCCGTCACACGGCAACGATCTGCATAGGGATCACCTTTATCAGCATAAGGCTGTGGAATGCCATGAAAAGACATCAGCAACTTATCCGCGACCCCATGCTCCGCTTGATAATCACGCACACTTTGCGCTAAAGCTTGAATAAATAGCGGGTGCTGATAGTAGTCACGAATAATGGTCAAACCCGGCAAATTACGCTGCTGTGGAATCCATTTAGCAATGGCATCGTATAAAGGTGCCGTAGATGTTGCTGAATACTGTGGAAACAACGGAAATAATAGAATGTGGTCTTGAGGCTGCTCAGCCAATTGCGCTAAAGCGGTAGAAATCCCTGGATTACCATAAGTCATGGCCGGAATCACATTCAGTTCAAATTCTGGATATTTTGCTGTGAGATGCTGTTTTACTGCGGCAACTTGCTCAAATAAAATTTCACGCATGGGCGAATCATTACCCCAAACCATGTCATAAGCATGTGCAACACGTTTAGGGCGAAATGGCAAAATAAACAAACGTAGAATGATTTGCCATATCGGTTTCGGGATTTCAATCACCCGCTGATCTGACAAAAACTGTTGCAGAAAACGACGCACTGCGGGCACAGTTGGCGCATCAGGCGTACCTAGATTCGCCAGAATAATGGTGACTTTAGCTTTTTCGGCAGGCAACATTACGCTTATTCCATCAATTTCAATGACGCTAATGTAGCAGCTTTTTGTCTATTTAATAAAATAGATTAATATGCAGATTTAAATTGAAAAACTCGATCATTATCAAGCAAATTACTTTCTAGCAATTTTTGACCTTTACTGGTCACTTGCCACAACATCCGCTGACGGTCATCTCGGCCATTGGGCACAATCCAGTCATTCTGCCGCATCTGGCTTTTAATGCTGTGTAAAGCACGAATATTCACTTGTGCCCGCGCAACCGCATGAGCACGTGGCATCTCAATACGTGCATCATCCAAACCTGTTTCATTCAAAAACTCATTCATTCGTTTAGAGAAGAATTCTTCAGGGGTTGGATTAACAAAGGTTGCGCCTAAAATCGACAAGAGCTGCGCCCACGTCATTTTCTTCTGTACTTTTAATTCTTTGAAATTACCATCTTGATAAGCGTGCATGCGGTATTCAAATGAAAATAGTTCATGCATCGACACTTTTGGTAAAGATAAGAACGGATCAACTTCGCGTTTTCCCGACTCTGTTTCGAGTTGAACTAACTGGGCTTTTAAACGATCAATTTCATCATGTAAAGCTTGAGTATTCTGTGGTCGCACCCAACCTGTAACAGGATAGCGTTCTAGCATTTGTGGCATGTTCAATCGAACTGCCATTTCTAAATCACGCAAACTACGATAGGTAAAAACTTGATCAACTTCATTTTGTAATAGTTTTCTAAATTCTTTAAATTTTTCACGAAGTTCAGGTTTAGCATCATGTAACGCATCATCACGTGAATTTGGATCATCATGCATAAACACAATGACAGGTTTTTGCTTGGTCACCGCATAGATGTATTCAAGGTGCATATAGCCCACACCAGACACAGACTGCTCACCGTATTGACTACCCAATAAAATCATCACATAGTCACAATCGTCAATTTGACGACGTGCAAAAGCAGTGCTCAATGGTGTGCGTTGTTCTAGCCCCCATGAGAAAAACCCCATTCCCACAAGCGTCTGAGCCAAAATAATCCGTTCTGGCTGCATTTCGCTACCAGATGTGGAAATGAATACTTGATAACGCTTATCGAGCATTAGTGATCCTCTCCCGCTGCATAACGCACTCAGCATCGAATTGATCTTAGCTGGAAAATGCGACATGACTACCCCAATAAAAAACTAATTTTTTCATTTAACGTTGTCCAAAATGACTGATTTAGTCTTCTGAACTTATAAGTCCGATGTTGGCAATGTTCCAAGAAATATCATCTTGAATCAGGCGCGCCACAACCGGTTTTAAATTTTCCGCATTATTGCCACTGACATAGCATTCTATACGCAAACAATTTTCTCGTTTCTGATCAAATAATAACTCATTTTTAATCAAAATTCGGGCTGTTTGTCGTGCAACTGCAAAACCTGAGTCAATTAATGTCAGCTTCTGACCAAAAATATACTGAATTGCCGATTTTAGGAAGGGGTAATGTGTACATCCAAGCACTAAAAAATCTGCACCTTGATTTACAACTGGCTGTAAAACCTCAGTTAATGTGTTAAGACAAGCCTCACTCATCTGCGCACCTGCTTCTACAAAGGGTACTAATTCCAAACTGGTAACAGTCAGAACATTGACCCCTGCCGGCTCAGCAAAACGATGCATCACATCTTTAATCAACTTTCCACGAAAAGTCGCAGGCGTTGCAAGAACAGCCACTGTTTTACTTTTGGTCTGTAATACAGCAGGTTTTAAGGCAGGAACTAATCCAATAATCGGAAAGTTCTCACCGTAGTGTTCACGCAAATAATCCAAACTAAATGCCGATGCCGTATTGCATGCCACCACCGCGACTTTACAGCCTTGGCGGTATAACCACTCTATGGCATGTGCAGTCAACTCACGTATATTTTGATCATCACGTGGCCCATAGGGTACATGTGCAGTATCGGCATAATACACAATACGTTCATTCGGCAAGTAGCGCGCAATTTCTAAAGCCACAGATAAGCCACCAATCCCCGAATCAAATAAACCGATCGGTGCATCTGCGCCAGCTTTCGGCATGGGTACATCCAGTGGGTAAATGGGGTGAATGGCGGTCATAGGATCACTTATATGTTGTTCAGAATGACAAGGTGGAAAGCTTAAACCTCAGGTGCCTAATTGCAAGCGCAAATCACCACTTTGTAACACTAAAATGGATTCACCTTTTTCATTTTCAAGCAGTTCACCCATCTCAACCAAATGAAAGAATGCGGCACGCTGGATCAGTGCATTAATTCCAAAACGTACATGTACATAAGGGCGCAATTCACCTTGATATTCACGCATAAAAATAGGATGTTCATCATCCACAACAATCACGTCTTGTGTTGTGGTCGTAAACTGGATATAGCGCTTATTTTCTAGCTCAAGCATATCGACTTGATTAACAAATAAAGGCTCATCTTCTACCTGTATTTCAATCTGCTCGACTGGGGTCTTTAAATAGAACTTGCTGTCTTCTTTCCAAAGCACGGTTGAGAACAGATCAATGAGTGCTTGCCGTTTGATTAATTGACCATCGTGCCACCATTCGCCATTGGCTAAAACCTTCAAATCCATTGCACCACAATGCTTTGGATGCCATTGATCTAATGGGGGGATTGACCTTTTGTGACCGGACTGTCCATCTTTTAAGTATTGTGCAATGTTCATTAAATTTCTATCATCCCTATTAATGAATTTTTTCGTCGGGTTTTCGTTCAATTGCTGCTTCATCCGCCTAATAAATACCTTAGTGACGGAAAAATAATATGATTCAGCCAATTGGCTAGAACTCGGTTTAAAACTATACTAGCCCACAATATCAAAGACACGATAGAAAAATTGTGTCTGGGCATTAAGAACACTCATGGCAGCACCATTTAAATGAATTGAATGGATGCCACCTTCCGAAATATGAGGAGTCCTACATGGAACACATCGAACGTGAATCGATGGAGTTTGACGTAGTTATCGTCGGTGCAGGTCCTGCCGGCCTATCTGCTGCGATTAAAATTCGTCAACTTGCAATTGAAAATAACCTAAACGATCTGTCCGTTTGTGTCGTGGAAAAGGGCTCCGAAGTGGGTGCGCATATTCTATCGGGTGCTGTGCTTGAACCCCGCGCGATGAATGAATTGTTCCCAGATTGGAAAGAACAAGGCGCACCGTTAAATGTGCCTGTGACTGAAGATAAAACCTTCTTCTTATTGTCTGATGAAAAATCACAAGAAGCACCGCATTGGATGGTGCCAAAAACCATGCATAACGATGGCAACTATGTTATTTCGTTAGGTAACGTGGTTCGCTGGTTAGGTGCTAAAGCCGAAGAGTTAGAAGTGTCTATTTTCCCAGGCTTTGCTGCGTCTGAAATCCTTTACCATGAAGATGGTACTGTGAAAGGTATTCAGACTGGTGACATGGGCATTGGTAAAGATGGCGAACCAACGCACAACTTTACCCCTGGCTATGAACTTCACGCCAAATACACATTATTTGCTGAAGGCTGTCGTGGTCATTTGGGTAAACGTTTAATCCAAAAATTCAACTTAGATAAAGATGCTGATCCGCAACATTACGGTATTGGTATTAAAGAACTTTGGGAAATCGATCCTGCTAAGCACAAACCAGGTTTGGTGATGCACGGTGCAGGTTGGCCTTTAAGTGAAACAGGTTCTTCAGGCGGTTGGTGGTTATACCACGCTGAGAACAACCAAGTGACTTTGGGCATGATCGTTGACTTATCATATACCAATCCACACATGTATCCATTTATGGAAATGCAGCGTTGGAAAACACATCCACTGATCAAGCAATATCTTGAGGGTGGTAAGCGTATTTCTTATGGCGCACGTGCGGTTGTAAAAGGTGGCTTCAACTCACTACCTAAATTCACTTTCCCAGGTGGTAGCTTAATTGGTGATGACGCAGGTTTCCTAAACTTTGCGAAAATCAAAGGCTCTCATACAGCAATGAAATCAGGCATGCTGTGCGGTGAAGCTGTATTTGAAGCGATTGCTGCGGGTGTGGAAAAAGGTGGTGACCTTGCCATTGCACGTGTGACTGAAGGTGAAGACTTCTTCGCTAAAGAGTTAACTGCGTACACAGACAAGTTCAACAACAGTTGGTTGAAAGAAGAGTTATATAACTCTCGTAACTTCGGCCCTGCTATGCATAAGTTTGGTCAATGGATGGGTGGTGCGTTCAACTTTATTGATCAAAACATCTTTAAAGTGCCGTTCACGCTGCATGACTTACAGCCCGACTTCAGCGCTTTAAAAACTGTCGATGCTGCGAACTTCAAACCGAATTATCCAAAACCAGATGGTAAAATTACATTTGACCGTTTGTCTTCAGTATTCGTATCAAATACGGTACATGAAGAGAACCAACCTGCTCACTTGAAATTGACAGATGCTTCTATTCCTGTAAATGTGAACTTACCAAAATGGGATGAGCCTGCTCAGCGCTACTGCCCTGCTGGCGTTTATGAAATTATGGAAGAAAATGACGGTTCTAAGCGTTTCCAAATTAACGCGGCAAACTGTGTGCACTGTAAGACGTGTGATATTAAAGATCCATCACAAAACATTACTTGGGTAACACCTGAAGGTGGTGGTGGTCCTAACTATCCGAATATGTAATCTCTCTTGAGATAAAAATAAACCCGCTTAGGCGGGTTTGTTTATTTCAGTATTTTAGTGATAATTCAAATCGAAAATTGGCATCAACCATAATCTGATCGGCATAAACTTCATACAAACTAATCATAAAATAGTCAATAAAATCATTTCATGTAAAAATTTTATATGGTTTATTTGACACTCTCACTATATAAAACCTACTACTGAATTTTAATAGTTAACCTGTTAAAACTTATATCTTTTCCTAAATATTTTTCATCAGAAAAAAATCTAAAATCATATGTAAACCCATTATTTGATAATGAGAATATATTTACAAATTTATATTCGCTATTTTTTACTTCATCAGCCCTAATAAAAGATAAACTTTCATCTCTAAAACACTTTTCATTTAAAAATAAATTAGAATTAAAATGATGTTTTGCTGAAGGAGATAAAATTATATCGGTGATTTTATTATCTTGTAAATAAAGGACAATTTTTCCAGGCATCCCAAGTGTTTCCTTAGGTAACATATACATCCCCCAACTACCAACCCTACCATCCTTCAAAATATGTCGCTGAAATGGTCCTAAAATTTTAACGCTATTTAATTTATTTGTTTTTGCAATACTAATAAGCCCTTTTAAAGTATCACATATATTTTGACTATTCATAGTAACCTTTTCACTTATAGACAATTGCATATCATCAGAATGAGCATTAGAAAATTGACTGCAGGCTAAAAACAATAAGAAAAAAAAATATTTATTCTTCATTAATATACCCCCATTCTATTAAAGGGTCAGGATCACCTACTTGTAGAAACCAATACTCATCTTTAGCAGCATCATCGCCAGTTCGCCAAATAATACTATCAGCTTCGTAGTAATCAGATAAATTTGGTCCATAAAGCCGATGAACAAATTCTGACATTCCATCACTTAGAACTTTGCCTAGCTTAATTTCAGCTTTTCCAGTTTTTGGAAACTCAGGATATTTTAACTTTTCCAATGAAGATTTTTGTAATTTTTCCCACCAAGAATAAGGATTTACTGCTGGTATAGAAAAAACTCCATATTTTATGTAACCATTTCCATCAGGCACTTTTACTCCTAAATGTTTTTTTAAAATTTTTTCTGCTTCTTTTGCACATGTCGAATTTGTTAAGGCTCTATATTTTTTTTTGTCTTTTCCAGCACTTTCATTATTTACATATTCATTCTTCTCTTCATCGAAAATAATACTATTACTTTTCTTTCTAATTTTATTTACATCAAGAGCTATATTTTTAGCATGTTGTTCAGAAATTTTTAACCTATATAAATGAGTAACTTCAGTGATAGGATAATCACATGTTGAAGTATTACCTGTAATATTACTTTCATCTCCAGCAGGCCCATAGCTGAAAAAACTAAAAACTTCATCATTTTTTGTAACATAAAAAAAACCATGCCCCCACTCTGCAGTATTATTATTTTCAGGCAAAGGTGTTTTTAAATCATGGTGATTTCGTGTTTTTAACAAAACCGTTTTTTTAGGTAAGTATGCCAACTCGGGCAAATTTGTTTCCGTACCAATCACAACATAATATTCATCTAATTGAACTTCTGTTATTGGTTTCTCTACATTCGTTTCATATTCTTTATTTTTCATATTAAATATCTACATCTAAACTAAATTTTTCTTTCTCAGAGGTATAAATTCTCTTAGTTTTACCATCTTTATCCGTTATTCCTCTAATTTTCTTTCCATTAATATCAGTCAACACATAATTCGTATCTGGCATTAATGCTCCTTTATTATTCTTTAGAATAAACTGATGGGAATATGTATCCTTACTTGGCAAATATGGAACATCAAAGTTAATTTTTCCGCCCGATACAAACTTATGCTGCCCCGCCTTCACCTCAAACTTTCCAGCCGTAGTAGGCAATACACCCGCACTGCTGATTTCGATTTGACTACCGCCTGCTGTCAGTACTATTTTCTTACTCGCTTTAATTTCAACTGTATCTTCCGTGGAAATAATTTGAATACCTTTTCGGGCAATCAAATCTGCCCCATCACCTTGAGCTTGGATTTCAACTTTGCCTTTGCCTGCATAAGCTCGTAATCCTTCTTGTGCCGCAAATAGACTGATCTTGCTTTGTGCATGGGCAATTAAGGATTTTTGACTGCTAAGGTTGATGCTATCGCCTGCACTTTGGCTGATCTGTCCATCTGCTGAAAGATGAACATCTTCCTGACTACTCACAGCAATTGAGTTTGGTGCAGATAAAATCATTAAGGCTTGTTTAAAGGCATCAGCTTTTTCTTTACTGCCTTTTTCGATTTGTCCAAGGAAGTTTTTTAGGTTATCTAAGACTTCAAGTGGGTCAGTTTGTTGATTTTTCGCCACTTCACTTAAGGCTTTACTGCTGTTTAAATTGGCTTCGATTTGTTCTTTCGCCGCTTGTGCGTCGAGGTGCATTGCTGCTGCTTGTTGTTGTGGGTGTGTGCTGACAAGTAGCCCTTGTCCTGCACGCACTGCACCCCATTGGTCGGTTCTCAGTTCAAAGCCTTCGCCTCTTCCCTCACTTTCTGCGGTTTCTTTGGGATGACTGAGGTTCCCGAGGTTGAGCTGAGTGGCACCATGGGTGCTTTGTAATTGTGTCGATATTTGTCCAGTCGTGTCATCAAAGCGCAGTTGTCCAAAGCCTTCACCTTGGACTTCCTTACTTTTTATTCCAGCTAGTTTTTTGGTGTCTGGCAGTTTTCCTTTACCATCAAATTGGGTCGGACTGCGCTGTGCCTCATGTATACGCCCCACCACAAATGGTCGGTCGATGTTGCCGTCAAAAAAATCAATGACTACAATTTCATTAATGCGTGGCAAGAAGCGTGCGCCATAACCTTCACCTGCCCATGGAGTCAGTACATCGACCCATGCAGAGTCCGTATCATTATCATTGCTGCCTGCACCGCCATCATGGCTGTGGTCATCACCACGGGTAAATAAGAAGCGGACTTTGATACGCCCCCATTCATCGACATGTATTTCTTCACCACTTGGCCCAACGACTTTAGCACGTTGCGGATGGGTGCTTGGACGGTGTTCGAGTGGGTTATATTCAGGAACTGTCGAAATATTGCGGCGCTGTAATGTGAGCTGATTGGCCTGACGCTCGGCCTGTTCATGGATGGGTTTAATATTCCACTGGCTTTGTTCAATCAGTTGATTGACCTGTTCAGTGAGATCTTTGGGTAAGTTATTTTGGTTATAGAATTTCTTTTCTGTGATTAAAAATTGTTTGTCTGCACCACTGTGTTGATCAATTTCAGGGTGTTCATTCAGTTCAAACCAATAACCGACTTGTGTATCACGCACAGTCGATTGTGCACTGAATTTTTTAGATTGTAGCTCGTGATAGCGCGTTAGGTTTTGATTCAGTTTTTCAATTTGGCTATTGGATGAAGCCGTAGCTTGGTCTTCGCCTTTTAAGTCTTGCATCCATGCAGGGCTGATATGCCATGCTTGTTCCAAACTTAAGCTGGCATTGTCTTGGCTTTGGCTATGCTGATGTTTACTTTGAACTGAGCCTGCGCCTTCTTCTTGGCTGAGTCCATCAGCTTGCCAGCGCTGCACATGGACCGCAGTCGGTTGAATGCTACGCTCACCGATCAAGCTGGTGATGCTGTCTTGTTTTTCAGTGGCGCTAGAACGATGAAAGCGGATACTACGACGGCTGAGCGCTTGATATTGGCTATTGTCATCAATCAGGCGGAGTTTTTGTTTTTCAATTAGCACTGAGGAATGCGGCACTTTCAACTGTGCTTCATCGATGAGCCAGTTAATGCCTTCACTGCGCCAAAGTCGCGTTAAAAAGTCATAATCGCTTTCATTCGACTGCATGATGAAAGGTCGGACATCATAGTTTTGGCTTAAACCGCTTAGATCTAGCGTTAGACTGGCAGCAAAGAGCGGACTTTTGCTTTGCCATTCTTTAAAAAGAGTTTCACTGACATCACGCACCGATTTGTTCATAAACACACGGCTGTTGCGGCGCTTATGCCACAGCGATGTTGCATCTTCTAAAGTGAGTTTATATAGCGTGAGTGAACCGTCACTCTGCCCTTGGGTGGCTTCGGTAATAATACCCGTGGTACGGAAGAGTTCGCCCTGATCAGTCACTTGATCAACCGCGACCTGTGCGCCAATAAATTGTTTTAACGGAATAAGGGCATTGGTGGATAGGCAAATCAAAGTCGCTTGCAGGCCTTGGTTTAAGACATGCTCCCCATCAATACGTTGAATAAAAAGCTCATCATTCAACGCAGGGTTGGAAAATTGCACATGAATGGCACGTTTTTGGGCAGATAAGCCTAATTTTTCAAGTATAAGAGCAATCGAATTTAACATTTTAAAAGTCTGTTTTTTAAACTTTGTATAATTATGCTGCGAATGATATAGGCTAGCCATCAGACTTGACCAGCCTATTTTATTAATAAAAATGTAACATCTTAATAATTATTATTTTTTACAATCTCTTAAATTAACCTTTCTGAACCAAATAATGGAATTCTTTATTTCCATTTTCATCAAGACGTTCTTCTTGAAGCAAAAGCTCATGCCCTAAATGCATACAAAATTTCGGAATATCCCAAGAGGTCGAATTATCTGTTGCAAAAACCTCAACAATATCGCCCGATTTTGATTTACGAATGGCTTGATGCAACATCATCACAGGCTCAGGGCAACGTAAGCCACGGGTGTTTAATTGAATTGATGGGGGCACAGAAGGCTCAGACATTAGAAAACTCAGCATTAAAATCTAACGCTATTTTAGCATAATCCTGAAGACTGAATGTTAGCTTGAAAAATGCAGGTGAAAGTCTCTTAAAATGACTTGATCGCTCATCATCTAGATCAACATTAACAATAGACAACTGTATTTTCTACGGTATGATAAAATCATCATTTATTAGATATTAAGAGTCTTTAGGAAAGATCATGCAAGAGGAATCCGGCCCGTCGTGGGGCATGCGCGGCTTACGTAAATGGCTGGGCACTGCACCAGAAACCCGTGACGAACTGTTGAAATTGGTACAAGATTCACGTCGCTTCTTAGAACCCGATACAGTTGCCATGCTCGAAGGGGTACTCGACTTACCTGCAACTAAAATCCGCGAGGTCATGACCCCCCGTACTGCGATGATCAGCTTACAAGAAGATGATGAGCTATTAGATATTTTGCATGTACTTGTTGAATCAGCACACTCACGTTTCCCTGTCTTTTCCTCAGACCAGCCTGACAATGTCGTCGGTATTCTCTTGGCCAAAGATTTGTTGCCATTTTTGACAGAACCGACCACCAAAGTCGATATTCGTGCATTAATGCGTCAACCCTTATTTGTACCCGAGAGCGCACGCTCTGACCAAGTTTTACGTATGTTAAAAAATACTCAAACCCATATCGCTGTTGTGATTGATGAATATGGTACAACTTCAGGTTTAGTCACTTTAGAAGACATTCTTGAAGAAATTGTGGGTGAAATTGAAGATGAACATGACAAAGTCGATGAAGAAGCTCAATTTATCATTCCAGATGAAGACCCACTAAGTGCAAATACATGGTTGGTTCAAGCACTTACACCAATTGAACACTTTAACAATCTTTTAGATGCTGATTTTTCAGATGATGAAGTAGAAACTGTGGGCGGCTTACTGCTACAAGAAATGGGCTTGGTCAGTGATTTACAAGGTCAAGTGATTGAACTTGAAAACTGGGAATTTACCATTTTGGAGGCAGATGCACGTACCATTCATCTGATCCGAGCTGTCCGTAAATGAGAACCTACTTTGATAAGCTGCTAAACCATTCACAACAAAAAAAACAGCTACCTTTCATCTATCCTTTGCTGATCGCATTATTTTCAGGTGCCATATTCAGCTTGTCGCTGGCACCTTATCATTATTGGTGGTTGGCAATTTTATCTCCAGCCCTGCTATATGCCTGCCTAAGTCAGCGTGCCCCTAAACAATCGTTTTTCATTGGTCTAGCTTATGGCTTTGGCTTATGGTTTGTCGGGGCTTTTTGGCTGTATACCTCGATCCATGTCTATGGTGATACCAATTCAGCACTCAGTATTTTGATGATTGCCATTATGGCAATTGTGATGGGGCTGTTTACCGCAGTTCAGAGTTGGCTCTACCGACGCTTCTTTCCAGAAACACCACTGACCTTTGCGCCACTGTGGGTGTTTTTCGAGTGGAGTAAAACTTGGGTCTTTACCGGTTTTCCATGGCTGTTTGCAGGTTATGCCTTTACTGAACGATTCCTCGATGGCTATGCGCCATTATTCGGGATCTTTGGAGTATCTTTCGCGGTCATTGTATTGGCCTGCGCCTTGGTTGAAATCCTGCGTAAACGCATCTTTTGGATTGTTCCCTCTGCCCTTGTTTTGCTCGGTGCATGGGGTGCAGCGCAACTGCAATTTGTTCAGCCTAAAAATGAAAAACCGCTGAGTGTTTCCTTAATTCAAGGCAATATTCCACAAGATTTAAAATGGTTAACAGAATACCAAGCTCAAACCTTAATGAAGTATGCGTCATTAAGTCGGACAGAATGGGGCCGTGATGTCATTGTTTGGCCAGAATCCTCCATTCCCATGTTCCAAACCGATATAGAGCCGTTTTTGGATGCGATGAAAGTCCAAGCCAATAAAACAGGTACGGCTTGGGTGACAGGTATTCCCTATTGGGACTTGGCAGAATCACAGCAAAACCAACACCCTATGTATTACAACACCATCATGGCAACTGGTGATGAATCTTCTGGTCTATACAAGAAGCAACGTCTAGTCCCCTTTGGTGAATACATTCCACTTTCAGGGATGCTAAGTTGGGTACTACCTGCCCTACAAAATGACCCGTCGATGAGTGGCTTTTCACGTGGTGAAAATAACCAAAAGCCTTTGAATGTTAAAGGTCATGATTTAGGTGCTGCGATTTGCTATGAAGTGGCTTATCCCAACTTAACCCGTCGTAATGCCAGTCAAAGTGACTACCTAGTGACTATTTCCAATGACGCATGGTTTACTGGAACAGCGAGCCCGCATCAACACCTACAAATGGTTCAAATGCGTGCCAAAGAAAATGGCCGTTGGTTTATTCGTGCAACCAATACAGGTATTACCGCCTTTATTGATCATAATGGTCACATTGTGAAGCAGGCACCGATGGATAAAGATGCGGTACTGCGTGGTGATTTACCTGCCATGCAAGGCGAAACGCTTTACACTCGCTTAAGTGATTGGCCTGTGTTGATTTTTTCATTCTTGTTATTGGTTCTCGGTTGGATTTATCGCCCGCGTAAAGTTGATATTTCTTTTAAATCACGCCGTTGATTCCGCTACAAAAGATCAAAAAAAACCGAGCTTTGGCTCGGTTTTTTATTGATAAACGTTCAACGTGTCAGCTCATCCTACTTTTTCAAAGTAACTTGGTGCCTAGGGGAATCTCTGCATCAGGCACACAAAGAGCAACATGCCCCTCTGCATTATGAAAACCTGTGACCAAACACTCTGACTGGATCGGACCAATTTGTTTTTTTGGAAAATTTACGACGGCAACGACTAATTTTCCCACTAGATTTTCCGGCTGATATAGCTGTGTAATTTGTGCACTGGACTTTTTAATGCCCAACTCCTCTCCAAAATCCACATGGAGAATGTACGCGGGTTTACGTGCTTGCTCAAAGACTTCAGCCTGCACAATTTTCCCCACACGTAATTCAACTTTCAAAAAATCTTGCCAATCGATCTGTTGCATTTTTCCCTCTTTCTATTCTTTGTTGTACTTCATCTGACTATTTATGCATTATAAAAATTTCATTCAGGCTGACGATATGTGAAGCAGACATTCGATGCGCCAAAACGGACAAAGCAAGGTTATGTTAGAGCGCGTACCATGTAGAAGTATGCACTGATGTACGCTAGGAACTGTTCATTTGCACGGGACATAAAAAAACTGGAGCAAGCTCCAGTTTGGAAAGTTTAATTTTGGGGTTATAACTGCGTAACTAAATAGGAAAGCATGGCAGCTAAAGATACCATTGGAATATATCGATAAAGACGAACAACCATTTGTTCGATGGCAGATGCATGTTCTTGTTTTAAATTTGCCACAGTCGCTTTTAATGCAGACCAAAAACTTAAAGCCAGTAATGAACTCATTAAGCTCATGGCAAAGAAGCCCACCATAATTTGGCTACTGCCCTCAGTGCTTTGCCATAAATACACAATGCCTTGACTGATCGGCAGAATACTTAAGATCAAAAGAACAGATTTCAGCATAGACCAATGAAATTGGTTAATTTCATCCGTTAATAATAATGCTTTCATACTATCCTCCATGGCTAAAAAAGTACCATAAAAGATATTATGCGCGGTTTTATTTAAATGAAAAGCCTATATTTATTCATATTTTGCGATTATTGTAATCAATAAAATTGGGAATAATTCTTATTATAAATATCACATATTTCATATTATGTTATTTAAAGTAAATTCAAAAACTTAATATTAATTTTATAATTAAGATTTATTATCACTTCACTCAATATTGAAACATCCTATTAAGTGAAGTGATTAATTCCATTAAAACTGAATTTATAATTATTCTCAGTTAGTGTTTATAGTAAATATCGGCATCATTTTCTTCACCGCCAGACTGACCATCCGCACCAAATGAATAAAGATCATAAGGACGGCCTTCAGAACCTGGGATCACATATTGAATGTCATTGTCCCAACTGTCTTTTGGATAGCCACCTTTGATATAGCCACCCGGCAACCAGTTTTTAGCAGACTCAGGTTTAGTGACCAAAGCATTTAATCCACCGTCTTGCATTGAAGGGAATTTACCATTATCCATTTTGTATTGATCTAATGAGCCAGCGACACTTTTTAAAGTAATTGCTGTGGTATCAACTTTGGCTTTTTCACCACGGCCCATCACGTTCGGTACAATCAGCGCAGCCAAAACACCTAAAATGACAATGACCACCATCACTTCAATTAAAGTAAAACCTTGTTGCTTCATATTTTTTGTCTTCACTTGCATGTTACAAATCTCTGTTCACATCATTGTTCGAATGTCTTAAATCATATTATTCATATTCACGATTGGCAGCATCACAGCAATCACGATCACCAGTACAATGCTCGCCATAAATACCAACATCAGCGGTTCAAGCAACGCCAATAAAGTTGAAATTAAAGTCGTCACTTCTCGGTCTTGCATCGTCGACGCACGTTCTAGCATCCGGTCTAATTCGCCTGAACTTTCACCACTTTTGATCATTTGTACCATCATCGGTGGGAAATAACCACTTCGCTCAAGCTGTGTTGCTAAATTACCACCTTCTGTTACTTTCTCTGCCGCAAGGTTGACCGAATCTCGAATCACCCAATTATTACTGACCGCTGCGCCAATTTTTAAAGCATCGACCAATGGCACGCCAGACTTGGTTAAAATCGACAAGGTACTGGCAAAACGAGCGGCATTAATGCCTTTAGACAGTTTGGAAAATAACGGTAATTTCAAGGTCAATCGGTCAAAGGCATAATGTCCCGCCGCTGTTCTGAGGAATCGAACCAAGAGAAAAATCGAGACTACGCTACCGACCAATAAAAATGGCCAGGCCATTCGAATAAAATCACTGGCTTTCATTAAAGCGACCGTTATCCACGGCAAGGCATCTTTGCTTTGGTCAAAGGTTTTGACAATATCTGGGACCACATAGGTCATGAGTCCCATCACAATACCGAAAGACATTAACATCAGGATGATGGGATAAATCATCGCACCCTGCACTTTTTTTTGCATGGCAAAGCGGTTTTCGGTGTAATCGGCAAGTTGGTCGAGAATGAGATCGAGATGACCTGAACGCTCACCTGCTGCAATCGTGGCAATATACAGTTCAGGAAAGCGTCCCGCTTGTTGTAGTGCGTTGGCTAAAGAATGCCCTTCCAAAACTTTAGAACGCACCGACATCAACAGGTTTTGCACATGGGCTTTTTCGTTTTGTTTTCCCACAGCACGAATCGCTTCTTCTAATGGAATTGCAGCGGCAACCAAAACTGAAAGTTGGCGAGTCAATAAAGCCAAGTCATAGGCATTCAGCCCTTTTTGAAACAAGCGCTGCTGCGTGTGTTTGTCTTTTTGCTCTATCGGATCGACAGCAACTGGAATAAGTGACTGATCTCTGAGCTGTTGACGAATTTGACGCGCAGAATCACCCTCAAGTACACCCTTCTGCTGCTTCCCTGAAGCGTCTATGGCAGTAAACTGATATGCAGGCATTGTAATGCTCTAATTTTCCAAAATTTCTATCAGCGCAGTTGCGTCTGACCATCAAAATCATTCATATTCTTAGATATAAAATATGAGCTCACTCTAACACAACTCCTTTACGATCACGACGAAATTTAATCAGGAACTTATCCACGTTTTATGGCAAATTCAGCGAGCATTGCAACACCTATTTACCGCGTTCGAGTCGCCGTTCCGGTATATTTATACGACTGCTTCGATTACAGCTTAAGCCAAGAGCAATACCAACAAGCTGAAGTAGGTGCACGCGTTGCTGTATCTTTTGGTCGGCAAAATTTGACCGGCATCATCGTGGAAAAAATTGCACCCGATGCACCACTCGATTCAAGCTTTAAACTCAAGGCCATTACTGAACTTCTTGATGATCGTGCCATTTTAGATGAGAAAGTTTTAAATTTATTGACATGGTCTGCACAGTATTACCAATTTCCGATTGGTGAAGTGATGCAAAGTGCCCTTCCGACGCTGTTACGCCAAGGAAAGCCCTATAATTTACTGGCACGGACATGGAATCTGATCGACCATAATGCTGAAGCCAAAATTAAACGTTCAGAGCGTCAGCAAGAAGCGTATAAAATACTAAAATTACATCCCACAGGCACAGGTGAAAATCTTTTAAATTTGTCAGGTGTGGAAACAGCAACACTCAAAGCATTAGAGAAAAAAGGTATCTGCCAATGTGTCTTGGCCGAACAGGACTTTAGCCCGATGCCTATGAGCATGGCGCAAATGCCACTTACGGCAAACCCTGACCAAAAAAAAGCGATCGATACCGTATTAAAAGCACGTAAAAAATATCAGGCCTTCCTGCTCGATGGCTTAACTGGCAGTGGTAAAACTGAAGTCTATTTACAAATCATGCAAGAGGTTCTCAAGCAAGGCAAACAGGTCTTGGTTTTAGTGCCTGAGATTGGACTCACCCCACAGACGATTAGCCGCTTCCAATCACGTTTTCATTGCAATATTGCCCTATTACATTCGGGGCTAAACGATTCAAAACGTATGCAAGCTTGGCAAGCTGCGCAAACGGGCAAGGCTTCAATTATCTTAGGCACACGTTCTGCGATTTATACGCCACTGCCTAATCTAGGTTTAATTGTGATTGATGAAGAGCATGATCTGTCCTTTAAACAACAAGAAGGCTTTCGCTACCATGCACGCGATGTTGCTCTGTTCCGTGGACATTTAGAGCAATGTCCTGTCATTCTTGGCTCTGCCACACCTAGTATTGAATGCTATGCCCTTGCCAAACAAGGCAAGATGACAATTTTGGAACTAAACCAACGCGCAGGCACCGCGGTCATGCCGAAAATACACATCCTTGATTTGAAAGTGGCACAGAAACAGCATGGAATTAGCCAATTATTAATTGGTGAAATCCGTAAGCGCCTAGAAAAAAAAGAACAGGTGTTAGTGTTCTTAAACCGTCGCGGATATGCCCCGGTTTTAATTTGTGAAAGCTGTGCATGGCAGGCCAAATGTCCGCACTGTGATGCCAATTTCACGGTTCATCGCACACCTTATCAACATTTACATTGTCATCACTGCGGCACCATTCACCGTATGCCAGATCACTGTCCACAGTGTAATCATCAGGAGCTCAAATCTATTGGGATGGGCACAGCCAAAGTTGAAGAAAGTTTAAATGAGTTATTTCCTGAACATGACATCATTCGAGTGGATCGTGACTCAACCAGCCGCGTTGGTAGTTGGCAAAAGATTTATGACAAAATTCAAAAAAGTGAGCCTGCTATTTTGCTTGGTACGCAAATGCTGGCCAAAGGTCATCATTTCCCTTACGTCACCTTGGTGGCGATTTTAGATATCGATTCAGGTCTGCTGAGTGTGGACTTCCGTGCCATCGAGCGTACTGCACAGCTCATTGTACAAGTCACTGGGCGTGCCGGCCGTGGTGAACGTAAAGGCGATGTGTTTTTACAAACCCTAAGACCCGACCATCCGCTTTTGAATATTTTGGTCAATGAGAACTACCGAAAATTTGCCAAAGAAACCATGAAAGAACGGGAAATGGCACAAATGCCACCGTTTCGCTATGCCGCATTGGTACGCTGTGAGTCAAAAAACCAAGAACTCAATACTGAATTTTTACAGCAACATGCCCAATTGCTGCGTCAGGACTCTGCTGGAATTATTGACATTTGGGGGCCGATTCCTGCCCCGATGGAGCGCAAAGCAGGGCGTTACCAATCCCACATGGTTTTGCTGTCAACAGATCGTGCACGCTTACATTATTATCTGCGTTATTGGTGGCAAAACATCTTACATAACAAGCCATCAAATATGAAATTGAGCCTCGATATAGACCCACAGGAACTCAGTTAAACGCGTACAATTCAGTCTGAAAATATCAGTCATACTGAATTGCAACTTTCGACCAAAAACACAACTCTAGGACGAGTAAATGTCACTACTGTTACAGATCACAATTTTCCTTGGCGCATCCTTATTGCTTGTCCCTTTGCTCAAGCGCTTTGGTATTGCAACGGTTTTGGGATATCTGTTCACTGGTATTTTGCTCGGCCCCGATGTCTTTAACATTGCCAGTGATCCCGAAGCGATCCAAGAGCTCGCTGAGTTTGGCGTGATCTTACTGATGTTCCTAATCGGACTCGAACTGCGTCCACAGCGGCTATGGAGCATGCGTAGTTCTATTTTCGGCATGGGGAGTTTACAAGTCGGTCTGACCGGTCTGCTTTTAGCGCTAGGCAGTTTTTTTTCCTTACAACAAGGCATTGCAGCCAGTATCGTTATCGGTTTCGCTCTCGCTCTTTCTTCTACTGCCTTTGTCTTGCAGATGCTGAGTGAAAAGCAGCAATTGAACACCACCTATGGGCAACAATCCTTTTCGATTTTGCTGTTTCAAGATATGGCCGCGATTCCCCTGATTGCAGTCATTCCTTTGCTCGCAGGGACAGAATCATCACATCACGGAATCGCCTATTTCGCTGCAATCATTGCGACTTTTTCAGGCTTATTTTTATTTAGTCGATACTTAATGCGACCGTTTTTCCGCTTCGTCGCGAAAAGTGGCGCGCATGAACTGATCACTGCTGTCGGCTTATTTATAGTGCTGGGTGTCGTGGTCTTGATGGATGTGCTGGGCATCAGTACCACACTCGGAGCATTTTTGACTGGCGTGCTATTGGCAGACTCGGAATTCCGCCATGAACTCGAAGCCAGTATTGCTCCGTTTAAAGGGCTTTTACTTGGTCTGTTCTTTATGACCGTGGGCATGACCACGGAACTTTCATTATTCGTTGAAATGCCATGGTTCATTATCGGTGGTGCATTGGCACTGATGCTCATCAAAATGGCGTCACTTACCGCGATTGCGCGTTATCTTAAAAATTCATGGCGCAACAGTATTTTACTGGCGACCTGTTTGGCTCAAGGCGGTGAATTTGCCTTTGTGGTCTTTAGTGTGGCGAAAAGTGAAAATGTCGTACAGCAAGCCATTTTGGAGCCATTAACCCTCATCGTCACTTTGTCGATGGTGTTGACCCCTATGTTGTACTGGTTAATACAATCACAAATTTTGCCGCGTTTTAATCCAAAAACCATCCCAGAGTATGACGACATTCCGGATGAACATAATCCTGTGATTATTGCGGGCTTTGGACGTTTTGGACAAATCATTGCTCGTGTGGCGCATTTACAGCATTTGTCTTTTACCGCCATTGATAGCAACTTAGACAAAGTCGATTTCGTACGTAATTATGGTGGTCATCTGTATTATGGCGATGCCACACAACCAGATATTTTACGCGCTGCGGGCATTGAACATGCCAAAGTGTTCGTCCTTGCCATAGATGATATTGAAGACTCAATGAACGTGGCGCGTCATATTCGCCTGAATTACCCTCAGTTAAAATTATTGGTCCGTGCACGTGACCGTCATCAGGTGCATCTGCTGCGTGATTTGGGGATTGAGCATATTTGGCGTGAAACCTATTTATCTTCTTTAGGGATGGCCTATCACATGCTGTGCGACTTAGGTATCAGCGATGAAGATGCCTATAAAAGTATCGAATTGTTCCGTGATTATGATGAAAAACTGCTGACTCAACAGCAGCAAATCTATACCGATGAACAAAAGATTTATGAAACGCATCGTAACGCTTTAGCTGAACTGGAACATTTGTTTGAAAGCGATGCGCAAGCCCGTGAAAAACCTACAGGTGTTGATTTACAACGCAGCTTACAGCGTCATCGTATTGATGTCACAAGAGATGATAATGAATGACTTGTGTTTTACAATATCGTCACCATTAAAGCAGGGTTATGGAGAATTTTATGTCAGATTTACGCCAACGCTTTTTTATTGAAGATAGCCCTGTTCGTGGAGAAGTGGTTCATCTTGAAGAAGCCCTACAAACGATTCTTGCACAGCGTGACTATGCACCTGCTGTACAAATTCTCTTGGGTGAAATGCTCAGCGCGACTGCCTTGTTGGCCAGCACCTTAAAAATTAAAGGTCGTATTAGCTTACAAATTCAGGCAGCAGGCACATTTAAATGGGCAATGGCGGAATGTAATCATCTTGGTGAAGTTCGCGCACTTGCAGATTATGAAGAAGACCCGCACTTTCAAGCCGCTGAAGACAGCAGCACAGTACTGAAAGCCTTGGTAAACCCAGTACTTTTCATTAATATCGAGCCTGAATTTGGTGAGCGTTATCAAGGGATTGTACCTTTAGACAAACCGACATTAGCGGGTTGCTTGATGCAATATTATGATCTCTCTGCACAGATCCCGACACGCATCGTCTTAGCAAGCAGCAACAGCCGTTCAGGTGGTTTGTTGATCCAGTTATTACCACGTAACAACGAAGAAGAACAACGCCGTGTCGATGAAGATCTATGGCCACGTTTAACCATGCTAACTGAGACATTAAAAGCAGAAGAGTTAACGTCTTTATCCGCAAATGAAATTTTATATCGTTTATATAACGAAGAAGAAGTTCGTCTTCCTGAAACTGAGGCCTTAAAATTTGGCTGTACATGTTCAAAAGAACGCTGTGCGACAGCACTTGAACAAATCGGTGTTGCTGCAGTTCGTGAAACCCTAGAGTTTCAAAACCCAATTGAAATGGATTGCCAATTCTGTAATACAAAATATACCTTTACTGCAGAAGAAGCTTTATCCCTTTTTGGTCAACACCTCAGCTAAATCATCGTGATGATTGAAAGCCTAAATCTAAGCATCCTTCGGGGTGCTTTTTTATTATTCCGATTAAATTTAGAACAGCTACTTTCTTCCGCTTAGTCGAATGGTTGCGAACTTTATAACCTCAAGATGATCAGCTGTATTTGCGATCAATTTTTTTTCGAGTAGAATCGCGCCAGAAATAAAGTCAAAAAAATCAACAAAGCTTTATTTTTAATAGAAAAATAATGTAAAAAAACTGGATAAAATATGAAACTCAAAACACTCGCTATTCTTTTAGCCATGTTCTGCTTTGGCACAATAACAGCACATGCAGCAGACCTTGTCGGGACATGGAAAACCATAGATGATAAAACAGGCTATGCCCGTGCTGAAGTCCAAATCACCAAATTAAAAGACGGCAGCTATAGCGGTAAAATCACCAAAGTACATGCCATCCCCAACCGCCCTGTCACCACGATTTGTGAAAAATGCGAAGGTAAACTCAAAAATGCACCCTTAATTGGTTTACCGATATTCTCTGGCTTCAAACATAATGCAAAAGAGAATGCCTATACCGATGGCAAGGTGATCGACCCACTTTCAGGCAATACCTATCAAGGTAAAGGGCAATTGAATGCGCGCGGCAATGTGCTGACACTTCGAGGTTATGTTGGAACCACGCTCCTCGGCCGGACGGTATCTTGGATCCGCGTCAACTAAAGCAGCATTTCGGCTTTCATTAGCATGATGAACTCAACTCCAAACGAGTTCATCATGCCGATAACAATCTACTTTGAGATGAATTCCGACTATTTTACTAGTGCGTAGACGTTCAGCATAAACCTCATTTAGCGCAAACACGTTCATGTTTTGGCTCAAAATATAAATACCAATTCTTAAAAAATCACTAGAATATTCATATTATTTCAGGCTACATTAAACCCATAATATTTTTATGCCTTTAAGTTTTAGGCATCCGCTTTTTGTGTAATGTGGGTAATTATATGGCTGTTAAATTCCTCCCTTCTATCCTGTTCGGCATGTTCTCCATCTGCAGTTTATCCTCTGCTTTTGCAGCGATTGACCCCTTAGTGGGGACATGGAAAACCATTGATGATCGAACAGGTTATTCACTTGCCGATGTGGTGATTCGCAAAGATCAGCATGACCTGTATTCGGCCACCATTATCCAAAGCCGAAGCGTACCCGGAACAGCAAATGTTTCGACATGCACGCAATGCACCGGTGCTCAGAAAAATAAACCCATGGTCGGTTTAACCACTTTAAGCGGCCTAAGCGCTGATCCAGAAAAGCCCAATGAATTTGTGGGTGGAGTGATGCTCGATCCCAAATCAGGCAAACACTACAATGCACGCGCTCGTTTGATGAATAATGGTAAGCATTTGATCATCAATGGTCGTACTGAAGGCTCTGCAATTGGACGCAATGTCACTTGGGTCAAAAACTAAGCACGAGGCCTTTAAATCATTAAAGGCCTTTTTTAACTTAAAAATTAGAGTAAAAACTCCATATTAAAGCAGTGTTTTAAAAAAATCTGCCAAATACATCACAAACCATCACATTGATTTTGTAGGGCTTTATATATAAATTAGGCAACTTACTCTAAAAACACAATTCTGAATTTTCAGGGGATGAAATGAAAAAAATATATCAACAATTATTTGCCGGAATAGTACTTAGCACTTTGTCAGGATTGTCAATCGCTGCGGAAACCGATCCGCTAGTGGGTAAGTGGAAAACTGTCGATGACCGCACCGGATATTCGCGTGCAGACGTTGAAATTCGCAAAAAAGCCGATGGAAGCTATGAAGGCATCATTGTCACCACACGCAATGTCCCTGGCACTGAAAAAATGGGCGTCTGCTCGAACTGCCCAGGTGAATTGAAAAATAAACCTTTTATCGGCTTGCCATTTATTTGGGACTTTAAACAAGATCCAAAAAATCCACGTGAATTCCAAAACGGTAAAGTTCTGGACCCGATTGGTGGAAAAATCTATAAAGGCAAAGCAAGACTTAGTGCTTCAGGAAAACATTTAACTATACGTGGGTATGTTGGTGTATCTGTGATTGGTCGTAGTGTCACTTGGATAAAATATTAATTTTAAATGTGTTTTTAAAAGCCTCCTCGTGAGGCTTTTTTATTGTCATGTTTTGAAACAATAAGATGCTGTTTGCCCCTATGACAGTTTGATGAACCCTTCTATATTGATTAAAACATAATCAATATTTATACAGAGAGTATGCCAGACAATCACTATCAAACTTTAGGGATCGCCCGAGATGCTTCGGCAGATCAAATTAAAAAAGCCTATCGAAAATTGGCGCGTAAATATCACCCTGACGTCAGCAAAGAAGCTGATGCTGAAGCGCGTATGCAAGCGATTAATGTTGCATACGACACCTTGAGTGATGCCGAAAAGAAAAAACAATACGATTTTGAACTCGATCATCCTCAAGGATTTGCTGGGTTTAATGCTGGCAACCAAGGTGGTTTTGACCAATCTCAGTTTTATCGCCAATCGACGAGTGATGGTCAGCATGCGGACTTTAGTGGATTTGAAGACTTGTTTGGTCGTTTTGGGCAAGGCTTTGGTGGCGGTGACTATCAGTATCAACGTGCAAACCGCCAAACCAAGAGCTTCCGTGGTGAAGACCAACACGCCAGTTTAGAAGTGGATTTAGATATTGCATTTCATGGTGCAACGCAGAATATCACCTTACAGATTCCAAGCCTCAACGCCCATGGTGAGCCTGAAGTCCAACGTAAAACCCTGCAAGTCAAAATTCCTGCAGGGATTAAATCAGGTCAACAAATTCGACTCTCCGGCCAAGGGCAAGCTGGCTATAACGGTGGAGCCGCCGGCGATTTATACATTGAAATTTTGTATAAACAAACTGAGCAAATCCGTGTAGAAGGCGTTGATATTTTCCAACAACTGAATATCAGTCCATGGGAAGCCGCATTGGGTCAAAAAATTGCATTTACCAGTCCTGATGGCAAAACATTAGAACTACAAATTCCTAAAAATGCACGTACTGGTCAGCAGCTACGATTAAAGGACAAAGGAATACCAAATAAAACACCCGGACACCTTTACCTGATTTTAAATATACAGATACCAGCTGCACAAACCGAACAAGAGCAACAAGCATATGCGGCTTTTGCTCAAGCTTTTCCGTCATTTAATCCACGACAGTCTTAAGGAGAGCACCATGACAACAATTCATTATCGTGAAATTGTCTGTGACGGATGTAAACAGACTGAAATCGTAGACGAAAAAAGTAGTTTTGATCTACAACACTTTGCCTCTGCCTGTGGGCAAAGTCCAGAATGGGTTCTGCAACTACTCGAATACGATATTCTGCCTAGCCGTTCAGAAGACAGAATTCATCAATTTTTTGGCGATGATATATCTCGCGCACGGCGTGCCTATCGGCTTCAACGAGATTTCGATGCCAGTTTTACTGCGGTCGCCATGATGCTCGACCTAATTGATGAAGTCCAACAACTACGTCGCCAAGTGAAACACCAACAGCTTCATTCGCACTAAATGTATTCGTGAACGCTCTGTCCTGCAGGGCGTTTTTCTTTTTTCTTGTAGAGGAAATGATCGACAACCATGAAAACACGAGATCGCAATAAAAAAGTCAAAAACATGTTTCCTGAGTACCGTGATTTGGTCACTCAGTTACGTGATGAAAATCCGCATTTTGCGCGGATCTTTGAAGAACATGATGAGTTAGATCGTGAAATCATTCAATTGGAATTAGATCCTGTTAATCACTACAACACAGATATTGAGACCATTAAGCGTAAGAAATTAAAGCTAAAAGATGAAATTTATCGCTTACTGAAAAGTAATGAAAATGATGATATCTCTTGAGATATCGACTCGTATAGGGGAATTTTCATGATGCATGTCGTTCGCAGTACAACCCACGAGGCTAAGCAATTGAATTGCTAAGACCATAAGGATCGGTCAAATCGCGTTGTACTGCAGATTCTTTAAAAAACAAAATGTAAAACAATTACATCATGACAAAGGATTCATCATGCACATGCATCATGTCCTATTGGGTGGCATTACTCAGTTTCAGTAGTCTATTACATGCCAGTGATAAACGAGTATTTGAAAAACCATGGATGACCAAACAGGATATTCACGCGGTGATGTGACCATCGTCAAAAATGCCGACGGGACGTATAGTGGAACACTTACTGCAATACGCCCAATGCCGTACAAGCCCTTAGTCGAAGTGTGCTTAAAACGCAAAGGCAAACTCAAATATGCACCCTTGGTGAGTCTCGAAGTTATCAAAGGATTTAAAGCAGACCCATCCATCAGAGAAGCTAACGCGAACTATTTGAGTTTCGTCAGCTTCTCAATTTCTTTCATAGTTTTAACCGTACCTTTGACTGTGCCCTTCACCGTTTGTTTAATTGGTTCATAATCCATAAACCAAAACAAATTCATGTGTTGATCGCCATGTTGCTGTGCCAGCATATCAATCACACTTTTTTCGCCACGCCCCACCAAATGCCGTCGATAAAAATAATACAGCAGTAAAATCGTGGTAATCAACATGATACCAAGCATGATCCAAAAACCGGTTGGTGACTTAAGTCCGGGAATAAACTCAAAGTTCATACCGTATATACCAGTTAATAAGGTTAATGGTGCGAAAATCGCCGTAATAATCGCTAAAATACGCATATTTTCATTGGTTTGGTTGGCAACGGCTGAAAAATGCAGATCAATGGCGGCCTGCACGGCACTGCGTAATCGTGTGGTGTGTTTTTGAATGCGTTCGATATGGCTAGTTAAATCATCTACGCGAACCAGCATGATATCTTGCTTTTCACTGCGCTTTTTGCCTTTCAAATGCGGGTAATTATCCACAACTTCATCACGCAGTTCTTGCAAAGCTTCAATTTGCTCTTCACACAAATTTTCCACTTGCTGAAAGGCCATATTTTCCTGCAGCAGCTGATGCCACTTGGTAAAACGTCGATGCCCTTGCAGCAGCTCTTGCTGCCAAAACTCGACACGGCGGGTCAAAGGAACACGTAAATCCAAGTATCCATCTACCATATTATTCAGTAAGCGCAATGCCAAATCTAAGGGTGTAATGGCTAATTTTCGTGGTTTATTTTGTTCATCAATCGGACGAGACATTAAAGTTTCAATCCGTTGGATATAACTTTCAATGGCTTTGTTGCCTTTTTCGCGCACCGTGATCAGCACTTGGGGCGTGATCAAAAAACTGATCGGGGTGGTCGCCAAACCAAAGACCCGCTCATGCTTTTCAAGAGCTTCTGCACCTGCAACAATTTGGTCATCGGGTGTGACCATTTTTCTAAAAATTAATAAATCATAATCATCGAGTGTGTCAAAGGCACACGGATGCTCTAAATTTAAAATATCCCGCAGATGGTATTCATTGACCCGTAGATCTGATGCCTGAAAAATATCACTCTGCCACTGCTCTGGGCGGTTGACGACATCTTCACGTGTACAATCAATCCAAATAAACTCAGGTTCAAGTTCAGGATGATGCTCACATTGCACTTGGTCTTGCACATAGATATGCGCGGCTGTTGGATGCTGAAAAAAATAATAGGTTTGCATATCTCATTTATTATTGTGTTTACTTTTTGCATGATGCCATAAAAAAAGCCTTGAGCAAGTCAAAGTTCATACTCTGACTACACTCAAGGCTTTTGTGAATCCATTCACAGAGCCGAAACTCTGTGAATCAGCAAACTATTAAGCTTGTTCGATGTCTTTCATAGTTAATTTGATACGACCACGGTTGTCGACATCAGCAACTTGTACTTTGATCTCTTGACCTTCAGACAATACGTCTGAAACGTTCGCAATGCGTTCGTTAGAAATTTGAGAGATGTGAAGTAAACCATCAGTACCTGGAAGGATGTTTACAAACGCACCAAATTCAACGATACGAATCACTTTACCAGTGTAGATTGTACCTGGTTCGATTTCAGCAGTAAGCGCTTGGATTTTCGCAACAGCAGCAGATGCAGCCGCTTTAGTTTCACCAAATACGCGAACTGTACCGTTGTCTTCGATATCAATTGCCGCTTTGGTTTCTTCAGTGATTTGACGGATTGTTGCACCGCCTTTACCAATCACGTCACGGATCTTATCAGGGTTGATGTTGATCACTTGGAATGTAGGTGCATGCATTGAAATTTCAGGACGAGCACGTGAAATCACTTGGTTCATTGCATTTAAGATGTGCATACGACCTGCATACGCTTGGTTTAATGCAACTTCCATGATTTCTTCAGTGATACCTTCGATTTTGATATCCATTTGAAGTGCAGTAATACCGTTTGCAGAACCGGCTACTTTAAAGTCCATATCACCAAGGTGGTCTTCATCACCCAAGATGTCAGAAAGCACTGCGAAACGTTCGCCTTCTTTCACAAGACCCATCGCAATACCAGCAACTGGCGCTTTAATTGGCACACCAGCATCCATAAGTGATAAAGAAGCACCACATACAGACGCCATTGAAGATGAACCGTTTGATTCAGTAATATCAGATACGATACGAATCACGTACGGGAAGCGGTCAGCTGCAGGAAGAACAGCTTGTACACCACGACGCGCTAGACGACCATGACCGATTTCACGACGTTTAGGACCAGATTCACGACCAGTTTCACCTACAGAGTATGCAGGGAAGTTGTAGTGCAACATGAAGTTGTCAGTTTTCGTACCTGCTAATGTATCCACCATTAACGCATCACGTGTATTACCCAAAGTTGTTGTTACCAACGCCTGAGTTTCACCACGTGTAAATAATGCAGAACCGTGAGCACGGTCTAATACACCAACTTGTACGTCAAGCGCACGAACAGTTTTGGTATCACGGCCATCAATACGTGGCTTACCTGACAAGATGTTGTCACGTACTGTACGGTATTTAAGGTCTTCGAATAATTCAGCTAAGTCGTCAGCGATACCATCAACGTCATCTTCTGGAACGAATTGAGCAACAGCTTCAGCTTGAAGCGCATCAAGTGCTGCATAACGATCGTGTTTAACCGCGATTGTGTATGCTTCAGAGATTTTCGCTTCAAACGCTTCTTTTAATTTTGCACGAAGGTCTTCGTTTTTCGCAGGTGCAGTCCAAGTAGACTCTGTTGCACCAGCAGCTGCAGCAAATTCTTTAATCGCTTGGATCGCGATTTGCATTTCGTCATGACCGAACAATACAGCGCCAAGCATTTGGTCTTCAGAAAGTTCTTTCGCTTCTGATTCAACCATCAATACCGCAGATTCTGTACCTGCAACCACAAGGTCAAGATCAGATTCTTTTAGCTGTTCGTGATTCGGGTTAAGGATGTATTCACCGTTGATTAAACCAACGCGAGCACCACCGATTGGACCACGGAAAGGTGTACCTGCAATTGCAAGTGCAGCTGAAGTACCTAACATTGCAGCAATGTCAGCTTCCATTGTCTTATCAGAAGAAATAACAGTCGCAGTCACTTGGATTTCGTTGTAGTAACCTTCTGGGAACAATGGACGAATTGGACGGTCAATTAAGCGTGAAATAAGCGTTTCAGCTTCAGACGCACGGCCTTCACGTTTACCATAACCACCCGGAATACGACCTGCAGCATATTGTTTTTCTTGGTAGTTAACAGTCAATGGGAAGAAGTCTTGACCTGCTTTCGCTGTTGGCTGAGCAACAACAGCAACAAGAACTTGTACACCACCCATAGTGATGATCACAGTATTCGCTTGACGCGCAATACGACCTGTTTCTAGGACAACTTGATGCTGACCATATTGGAATTCTTTACGAATAATATTAAACATCGACATGTTTTATTTTTTCCTGATTTTATTCTAGTGGAGACCCCTAAGGTTTGGCATTCATTCAACGCCCCAAACGCTGTAACATAAATGACAAAGCTTAGAAGCCGACCTCACTAGAGATTAAAAACATTAATTTAAAATACTAATTTAAGACACAAAGAAGGAGCGAATCATCGCCCCTTCCCCATTATCCAACCAAGGTTGGATAGACTTTAGTTTTCAGTAATACGGCACTTAGCATGCAATAGTCCGAAAATAAAAGTTTAAATCGAATTAACGACGTAAACCTAAAGCAGCAATCAATGCGCTGTAACGAGTAGCGTCTTTACCTTTAAGGTAGTCAAGAAGCTTACGACGTTGGTTAACCATACGAATAAGACCGCGACGGCTATGGTGGTCGTGCTTGTGCTCTTTGAAGTGACCTTGTAAATCATTGATTTGAGCAGTTAAAAGAGCTACTTGAACTTCTGGTGAACCAGTGTCGTTTTCAGCGCGAGCGAATTTTGCAATGATCTCTGCGCGATCTGCGTTTGTTAAAGCCATTCGATTTCTCCGAGATGCTTATAAAGTTAACTTTTGATACGAATCAACCAATAAATCAGCTGACTGCCGTGCATCACTACAGCAAGTGCATTATATTAAGGGAAAATCATCTTAATTGCAAAAAGAGATAGCCGACTTCGTCAGGTTTTCTTAATGACAATAACGCCTTATTTTTCCTCTCGATTCCATTATAAATTTTTTATATGCTTCGATACTCTATACGACACAAAACTGCATATTTCCAACACATTGAATTCCATATTATTGAATGAATTTTAAACTTATTTTTGATACATTTTGCCACTCGATGTTTAGGATACAAAACTTAAACTGGAATGATTAAAAAAAAGCCCGAGCTGGGCTCGGGCTTTTTTGCGCTGTAGTTTCTTCTTTTTTAGTTATTGTTTTATTATTTATTGTTTTATGTGGCGCTTTTCCGCGTCCTTATGTCAAACATTCCATGTTTTAACTTGCACTTCCTTATGTGGTAGATTTTGCCACAACGGCTGTTAGATAAAAGTCGTATTTTTCGTATCTATATGTAAGCTTTTTCGTACATCGGTTAAGCTCTATTTCTTTTCTGTTACAGCATATAGGCATTTCTTATTTTCTATACATAAAAAAGCCTTGTAGTCTCTCCCAAAACTACAAGGCTTAGCGGCTGTAAGTTTCCTATTTCCTTACTTCACTGTAAGTTCGCTGTCTTTTGACGTTATTCTTATACTTTTGCGATTTTACTCAACCATCCGTGTTGAGTTCTTTTTCTGTGAAGTCATCTTCTCAAAAAGCTATAAGAAGCTCTATGCGCAAATCTCCTGAATCAATGTAAGCTATTTCTTACAAAATACGGTACATTTTTGCCAGGCTTTACAAAGACAGGTGATTGTTAATTTTTTCTAACAAACCACTAACTCGTGCTGTTCTTTTTATAAGCGCTTTTGCCAATGCATCTTTTGCAACAAGTAAACTCACCACTTTTTTTGCACGTGTGATAGCGGTATAAATCAGCTCTTTACTCATCATTTCGGTTGCATGATTTTCCAAAACTACCGCCGTATGGGTAAATTCAGAACCTTGAGACTTATGTATGGTCAATGCGTAGGCAGTTTCTATACTTTTAGGTAACCGTGTTGCCACAACCCATTTATCCAAACTTGGAAAATAAACCTCAAACTGCGACTTTTCCGTCATCGGTCGTTTTAAGCAAATCCCAATATCACCATTTGATAGTCCAAGTTGATAATCGTTATAGGTCATCATAACTGGACGACCAACATACCAATCCCCTTGTTTCAACACACCCAAGGCATTTAAGACCCGAAGTTCAATCTGCTGATTGAGCTCATGTAAGCCTAATTTTCCATGTCGAATGGCCGATAGAATTCGATAATCATCAAAATAACGAATCAATTGGGCTAACCAATCTGCATATTCAGCGGATTGCTCTGGCCATTGTTTTAACCATGCCACATAGGGCTGAAAACCATACATCAGTTGATCATAATATTTTGCCCAATGTGCCGCACTGTTCGTGGCTTCGGGGAGATATTGCAACTGAATCACATCGCTCATATTCGGTGTCAGTTGAATCGGCTGAAGTTCGGATGCAGATACCACCTGATGTTCGAATTTCGCCAGAACTTCTGTGGTTGTTTGCTGTTGTTCTTGTTGTTGAATAAAACGGGCAAACTCACCAATGGCTGCACCCTGTACAAAGCGACGGCTGGTCTGTAAATGGGTGCGGTGGGCTTGTAAGGCATCCACATCCTGAAGATTAGCCAAAACTGCACCTACATCGACCGAAGCCAACTGTTCTGCATCCCCCAATAGAATCAGCTTACTGTTCTGAGGGATTGCCGCGAATAGCATCTGCGCCAAACTTAAGTCCAACATAGAGGCTTCATCGACCACAATGACGTCATAGGGTAAGCGTTGACGTTCATTAAACCGCGGGATAGCGCGCGTCCCTAATCCCAATAGACGATGCAAAGTCACGGGTTTCAAATGTTTGTGAATAATCGAATAATGCTGCAATGCAGGATCTTTAAACGCTGCTTGTAAGGCTTCTTCCATGCGCTGCGCCGCTTTTCCTGTCGGTGCTGCCATGGCAATTCTTATATTTGGATTTTGCTCATTCAACACGGCAATAATCCGTGCCAAGGTATAGGTTTTACCTGTCCCAGGCCCACCGGTAATGATATTAAAATTGTGCTGACACACCATGTGCAGTGCTTGAATCTGATGTGGATCGGTCAGTAAATCCTTTTCAATATTCAGCATCTGCGTTTGATTGAGATTTTGCTCTGTTTGCTGTTTTAAACGTGCAACTTGCTTGGCTAAAGCATTTTCTAGTGCCCAATAGCGATAAAGATAAAGTCGCTGTGAATCAAAAATAAAAGGCGCAACAGGTGTTTTTTCAGCATGCTCATGCTGAACCATCTGAGCCAAACATTGAATCTCTGCATCTTCGGCCAAAATACAACTATCGCCTTTTTCCACGGCTTGCATCAATTGTTGAATTAACTGATTTGCAGCAGGATGACTGGCCTGATTGGGTAAATAGTGTTGGATTAAATAGTCAATCCAATCCGGCAAAACCGCATCTAAATCAGCTTTTTCTTGGGTATTTTGGGGAACTAAAAGCTGCGTTTCTGCAGTATTTTCTTGTCCCGCGTACAAAGGCTGTGCTGACAAGGCTTTTTGATCATTTTCCACACAGTTATCCTCAAACTTATCCACAATGCAACCTATTGTTTCAGCGTGAATATTTTTATCTTTTTCGTGCTTATTCACGTTTTAGCCACAACCTTTTCGCTCAATATTGCATCGAGGTTTTGAATGAATGTATCCGCCGGCTTCCAGTGATATACCCCACGATCGGACTGTCCATCCATACCGCGAAGATACAAATAACTCGCCCCACCCAAATGCTGCTTCATGTCATAGTCTTTCATCACGGCTTTCAAATAACGATGTAGGGCCACCAAATATAAAGCCGCCTGCAACCAGTAACTAGAATGACTCATACTTTCTCGAATATAGGCATGATTATAATGTGCGGTCTGATCGCCTAAGAAATTACTTTTATAATCGGCAATGTGATAACGCTGACCATCATAATATACCAAGTCAATCGACCCCGTCAGATAGCGTGCTGTAAACACATCATTCAAATCTTGTATCCGTAAATCTGGCTCATTTAGGCTTTCAAATAGCATGCGTATTTTACGTATTGCCAATGCACGATCTGCCATACTTAAATGAAAGTCCATTTCTGAACGATATTCACCATCGTTTAACTGATGCAGGCTAAAACCATCATGCAACGGTGTATGAATGATTTGACTGTACCATTCCTGCATTTCTTCAATCAGTTCAGCTTCGTCTTGTTCAGGGTTCGCCGTTTGCCCAAACTGTTTAATCAAATTTTGCAATATTTGCGGCGAATCAAACTCAACATCACTATGAAAACGCGTTGCGATGGCTTTGGCCAACTTCTCTTCTGGGGTGCTAAATCGAACTTTTTCCATCAACTTGTGCAAGAAACTTCCGGGCTTGGTTCCCTTTGGAAAGTGCCGTTTAATCCAACTAATTTTCTCTGCAGTTTCTGCTTCAATGATTTCAATTTGTTCAACTTCATCGGCAGCCCTGTCTTCTGGCTCGGTCATGACCGCTGCCAGTTGGTCACGTTGTATATGTGCCTTATGCGTCGTGCGCGTGAGCGCGGTAAAGCTGGTGGTTTCCCGTGGATAAAAATGGCTGTTGGGAATTTCTTCCGCGTCTAATACAACAGTTTCAACCTGAGTCTGGGTCAAAATCGGTGGTGCTGCACGCAGGACATCGGCATCCACACTATCTGCGTGTTGGAACAGATCTGGTGCGCTTCCACGCCAAAAAGTCAGTCCTGAACGCGCTTCTGCCACTTGTTTCTTTTCTACCTCATGATGACGCAGCACGGCATAGACACGATAACTGGCACGGGTCAACGCCACGTACCACAAACGATGGTGCTCTGCTTCATTGCGTGCTTCATTTTGTTGAATATCATCTTCGGGTAAGTCCGAAGACTTCACAGCAATCACACGTTCTAACCCAAGGCTTTTTTGCTGATTGTCTTTAAGGGAAAAATTCAAATTGCCTTTTTCACTTAAGCCTGCATTTGCTCCCAATAAAAATACACAACCAAACTCTAAGCCTTTGGATGCATGGATCGTCATCAATTGCACCCCCAATTGCCCAGTCAATTTTCGCTCTTGGGTACTTTCATTATTGATGCCTAAATTGATTTGGCGAATAAACCATTGATAGAGCTTATGCGCACCGGTGTAGTGTTCGCTTTGCTGACTTAATAATTCTGCGATATGGCGTAAATTCACCACTGTGCGTTCATTATCTCGACTTTGCCCAGCCACCAAACGCGTCCACACCTGAAAAACCGTCATGCAGCTATTCCACGCGCTGCGGAATCCTTGCTCATTCCAAATTTGTCGGATCTGTTCAAGTTTTTCGACAATTTCGCTCAGTCCATCTGCTTGCTGTTCGAGTGCGACCAGTTGTTTCAGATCAAAACCCAATAAACGGCTCAGCAGCGCACGTTTCACCTTGGCTTCTTGATAAGGATTCAAAATCGCGGTCAGCAAAGCGGCTACGTCTTGTGCGACGGAACTTTTATAGACACTGTCCCGAGAGGCTTTATAACAAGGAACGCCCAGCTGCAATAAACATTGTTGCACTTGCTCTAAGTCGAAATGGTTTTGCCCTAAGACCGCAATATCGTTTGCTGTCAGTGCTCGCTGGATATTGTTTTCTTGAAAATATAAATGTCCTTGCTGAGCTTGGTTGAGTAATGACTGAATCTGCCAAGCTACTTGTTCAGCTTCATTTAGCGTTTCATCCAAAGCCAACCAACGCAGCGGTTGTGGATTGACTTGATCATGATCAATCAACGGAGGATGCTCGCGCTCCCCTGCTTGAATTGGGGTGTATTCAACTTGCTCACCAAAATCCATTTGCCGATGAAACAAGGCATCCACCACTTCAACCAAATTTTTGACTGAACGATGGTTTTTGTTCAAGGTATAACAACGTCCACCCTTAGTTTGAATATCATGACGCGCTTTACGATAGGTCAGCATGTCACCGCCACGGAACCCATAAATCGCCTGTTTGGGGTCGCCGACCATAATCATACAACCCTGATGTAAGCGCTCCTTGACCCGCCAAATGCTAGACAGCATGTCATCTTGATCTTGGTTGGTGTCTTGAAATTCATCGACTAAAATCAGTGGATATCTTGCCAAAACATGAGCGGCAAAACTGTCTTTCCCTGCTGCTGAGCTTTGCTGTAAGGCTTCCGATAAGGTCCTAATTTGTTGTGAAAAGGTGGTTTCGCCAGCGTGGGACAACACTTGAGGTAAACGCTTTTTGACTTCCTGTGCCAAATAAAAGTTTAGAAATTGTTCTGCTTGATTGATATGTTCATAAGCATTGAGCACCGCTCGGAGTTGTTGCACAAAAGCATGTTGATAAAATTCTTTTGAGACATCTGGCTGCTCTTCAACGACTTTGTCTTTAAATACACGTGGCTTGAATTCAGTTTTATTCGGATCATAAAACAATGAACGAATGGCTTTCATTGTCGGTTGTAACACGTCAGACTGAGTCAATACCCCTTGGCTACCCGCAGCTTCAAAGTGCTGTAAAAACTCGGGAATGCGTGTGTTAAAGGTGACAAAGAATGCCCCTTTATTAAAACGTCGAGCGTCGACAAGGTTCTTATAATGACTTGCGGCATCAAAACACGCTGCAAGTTCTACACGAGCAGCAGGCAGCATTTGCGCAAGCTGATGACACATCGCCTCAAAATGTGCCAAAGCATTTTCGGGTAATTCAGGGACACGTAAATCCACCGATGGGAAGTTTAGACTTTCCTTTACCACGCCCAGATAATATTCAGGGCCTTTCAACTGATGATTCAACAGCAAATATTCAATCAAATGCGCAGGCTGCTGCTGAATCCAATCTCTTAATAAATCATGAATAATACGTTCAATATGTAGATCTTCATCTTCACTGATTTGCACCTGTTCGATACGACCACTTTCAAAGGCAAATTCACGTAATAACTTTTGACTAAAGCTGTCTAAAGTTCCGACAAAGAGTTCTTCATATTGTTGTAAGACCACGTTCAGCCGATTGTAGGCATAATCTAAATGATGCCCATGATCTTTCAACACCTGCTGATTCAAAGGGTCATTCAAACTCTGCTGAAGTTCGGCCAACTCATCTTGAGGTGTCGCCAACAGGCTATAAATAAAGTCACGGGTTTCTTCAATCCGCAGTCGTACCCGCGCTTTGAGTTCCGCTGTGGCTTTACGTGTAAAGGTAGTGGCAATGACCTGATTCGGCATATAACGATCGAGAAAAATCCGCACCATCAGACTGGATAGCGTATAGGTTTTCCCTGTACCCGCAGAAGCCTCTATCCAATGGAGTCCTGTAAAGCTCATGTCTGCAATCGGGTTGGTGGACATATTCATCGTTTGCTGTGGCATATTCATTTTTTGACCTCAGGCTTGATGACATTAAGTTTTTTTAGGCCGTCATCCGCCTCGGTATCCATCACATGATATAAACGTTCTGCATAATAACGACAGGACAATGCCAGAAGCTCATCTGCCGCTTGTTGCTGTAAAATAAAAGTCCAATCACGATGGTGGCTATTGGCTTCATTCGACTCCAGCTCCATTCCACCAAAACTATGATTTTTCAGCCATTCCTCTTGAAGCTTTGCAAAATTATCTGGCATGAGTTGGCCTGTTTCATTTTCCACCCAAGTGCATTTTTCTTGGCGAATTAAAGCAGCAGGCAGCACCACAGGACGTTTTTGTGCATGTTTCCACATCGCCATCCATTCACTGAGCTGTAGCTTGGCTTGTGCAGAGCTTAATCCACAACAGACAATGCTTTTATCATTACAAATCACTTCACGACGATACGTCGCGCCCTCATCGCCTAAGTCTAAATAGCTCAACCACAATAGATATTCGAGCCAGGTTTGCGTCTGACGTTTAGGCTTTGCCCCAGACGCCATACAGCTTAACCAATGCATACTCTGAGGGTCTTCAGGCACAGTGATACTCAGTATCAAATGTGGTTCAAGCTGTAGATTTTGTAAGGTGGTCGCGGTTACACGGCGTCCATCTAAACGCTCTAATAACTGTGCCTGCTCTTGCAAACTGAGCTTCCAAGTCGCTATTTGGCTATGTCCCACAGGCAGTACATCTTGGAACAAGGCCATATCGGGTTCAGCTGAGGTCGTAGAGTTCTGATCCTCTGTTTGATCGACACGAGAGGCAGGCTGCACATAATGCTTTTGCAATAAGTCACGGACATGATATTGCTGTAAACGGTCCAGCAACAAAGGCTCTTGCTGCGGCAATTGGTCACCGGTATAGACACTGGCCACGCCAAGCGTTTTCAAATATGCACGGGCAGGAAACACCACATCTTTAATCCATTCCTGACCATCTAATACCCGTACTTCTTGCTCATCATGCACAGGATAATCACGGTTAATCCACGATTGGCGTTGTCCCGACTGATCTAAAATATGTTCCGCCACAGCAAACCATTGATCTTTATATCGTAAGTTTTTCGACTGCTGAAAACCCATCGGGTCAAAAGGCTGCAAAGGATAAATATGGTATAGCGGCTCGAGCTGCTGTGGAATGCGTAAGCCATCCAAATCCAGCATGGCATCATGGGGTTGGTTCAATTGCTGCGGCTGAATCATCCGTGCGAGGAACTGGCTAAATTCATATATCACAGAGGATGGCTCCCGACTTTCACCATCATTGACATCAAAGCCATTATAGAAAATCCACAAGGACTGTCGGGCAAATAACAAGGCATCTAGAAATGCACCTTTATCATCTTCCAAACGAGAGCGATCACCCAAAACCGGTTTAAACACATCCATCAAATCAAAAGGCACTTGCTGATCACGACGCGGAAATTTGCCGCTATCCATGTTCATTAACACCACCAATGAAAATGGGACTTGGCGGATTTTCCCCATGTCCGCAAAGGTCACTGATCCTGTCGGTTCGATCTGATCGGCAGAGCTATCGATGCCTTGTTGTATTTCTTTGAGCAGCAAAGATAATGGCAAATTAAAGCTGTTTGGGAGCGACTCAACTTTATCACTTTGGGCATTATGCAGACGTTGCGTCATCGCACGCATTACACTGCGAATGGTTTCAAATGCTCGACCACTGGCTTCCACAAAAGGCTTTAAATCTGCATCTAATTGTTGCAACCACACTTTGACAGTCTGTGTGCTGAGATTCGGATTGAGCCAATCTCGACGCGCACTGATATCTCGGTAGATCTGAATTAAAGTTTGAACCAACTCAAAATCACTACTCGACACCCCTGCAAAACTTAAGGTGTCCTCAAATACGGCATGTTGTGGTATCGCAATTCCTAAAGCTAAACGGTCTAATGCAAATTTAAAGGTATAACGATAATCTCGGTCTTGCTCGGACAAATAAGCCAACATGTGCTGTTCGTCTAAACCACGACGGAAACCAGCTTGAATCAGCAGTTCCATCATACGTTCCATTTGCACATGGTCGAGCTGATACAGTTCTTGCACCGCATTCAAATTCAGCCAATCATGAAAATCTTCTGCGGTAAAACGACCTTGGCTAATTTCAATGCGTCCAACGAAAGCTTGCCATGCATTTTGAATATCTTGGCTGACCACCCCTGCAATTTTGACTGGGATATAAGGTAAATCCACCGCACTGCGTCCCATGCCACGAGTCGTCGAAAAGACCGTCCGAATATGCGGTTCAAGCTCTTTTAAATTTGGCACCAAGACCAAGATATCACTCGGATGGCGTGGCTCCTGTTCCGTGCCCTCGGCCAACCAATGTACCAACTGCTCACGTAAAACCTCTAATTGACGCAGGCTAGAATGACAGACATGAAATTGAATCGATTCATCTGAACCCGCGAGTGCATATTGATGCTGCTTGGGTTCTTCTAAGGTCATGATGTCATATTGAATTTGAGCGAGCAGCGTTGTCGGCTCGGTGTCTGGAAAAATATCTTCCCAACCTTCGCCACCAGACATATTCACCAATAATGCAAAGTTATCCCGCGCACGTTTACCTAAACGCGTCAGTAATGAATGCTGAGATTCACGAAATTCCGCATTGGTCGTACTCAGATAGGCCTGAATTTGTGCCGTGCTGACATTGGGATTTCGCTCAATATAACGCTGTTGTAATTTCAAGTTATAACGATCTTTCCATACGGGATCGACCATGTCTGCCCAATACTCACGCGATGGGTTGAAATACAACAAATGTACTTCGGTATACGCCGCCAAACGATATAAAAATTTGAGTTGTGCAGGTGGTAGTTCTAAGGTAGTAAAGACGAAAATCTGTTCAGGTAAACCGTTATAGGTTTGATGACGCTCATCATCATCGCGTTCATCATCCTCAGCATCCAAATCAAACTGCTGCTGCCGATTTTGCTCAGCATGCGCCAAGGCAAACCAAAATTTATTGTCTATTTCCTGACGGTCATTAAAATCCTTTTTGAATACTTGATGCCACAACCAACGCTGCCACTGCTCTAGTTGTCGAGCCTGCGTCGGTAAATATTCATCAGCTTGTTCAGGTTTCAGACCTGTGAGTTGCATAATATTTAATGGCTGGTTATGACTCCACGCTTTTAGCCAGTCGGTATCGCAATGTGGACAAATCCATTGCTCAACACCTTCATCAGGGGTATGAATACAACTGCCACGAAAGGCCATGTAGTTGGTAAAAAGCCGAGTGACTTGAGCAGCGATCCAGTACAACATTTTTTGGCGCTTTTGCTCACGTTTTTTTTGATCTGAGAGTTGTGCTGTGCTGTCAAAAATACGCTGAACTAAGGACTGCACGTCTGTCGGAATCTGAGCAGCATCAAACTTATCAGCCGCAATAAAACCGGCTAGAGCATTATAAATACGCCATTGCATAATCAATGGCGGCATGTTGATACCTTTAATTCGCTCACGGTCTTGTTTATTAGGCAAGGCCCAATCGTAGGCTTTCCACTGCAACCCTAAAATTTTACGATGATGCTTAATATTGGCACTAATACTGATTTTTTCAGCAACTTGTTTTTCTAACCATGCTGCAATGGCTTGATCGGGTACCACGATATGCCGTTCTTGCAAGACAGATAATGCATTAGTCGACTGATTTGATTTCAATTTTTTGATTAGACAATCCACCAAAACTTCGATTCTTTGACTCTGAATTACATGTATTGCCATGGATTACCTTTACAGCCTGAGTGACTAACTACTACAAAACAACAATGATTATTTACTATACATCTTGGGCTGTCTATGCGACTTTGACAAGAGAATAGATTGCAAAAAATGCTTTTAAACAAGTATCTTAATGATACTTTATGAGAAAAAAACCAATCCAGTATTAAGGGTATTTGCTTATGAAAATTGATAACATTCCTGATTCCATCGACCCTAACTTAAATCTGGACATTATTCGCGCTGAATGCTTAGAGCTCGTTAAAAAACGTGCTTATTTTTCAGCAGGTGCAGCCATTATTCCTGTGCCATTTTTGGATGTGGTGATTGATGTCGGAATTTTGTCACAGCTCATTCCAGAAATTAATGCGCGTTTTGGTTTAGCGCCAGATCAAATTAGTGTGTATGATCCAAAAACCAAACAAATTCATTGGACTGAACTGCGTAAACGTGGTGTCGAATTTTCTGGTTTAGTGGTTGCACGAACCGCGATGAAAAAATCGCTAAATAACATTGCAGCAAAATATATTACCAAACAAGTCACTAAATTTATTCCATTAGGTGGACAATTGGTGGCAGCCAGTTTGGGTTATATTGTGATGAAAAAAGTCGCTGAAACCCATGTAGAAGAAAGCTACCAATTGGCGAAGCGTATTCAACAGAAATTTCCGAACCAACCTGTCCCAACGCCTAACAATGGTTAACGAAACGATGTATAGCGCATCAACAAGATTTAAGAATCAAAGTGATTTAAACCATAGATCTAAAGATGAAGTAAATCTGAAAATGAGCGAGTTTTGAAAATGAAGAAAAAAGCCACGAATTGCGTGGCTTTTTTCATAAAATCAATCTGCTTTCAACTGCGCTAAAATCGTTTTTAGCACTTGTAAACGAGCACTATGCTTATCATTGGTCGCAATCACATGCCACGGCGCATATTCTGTATTAGTGCGTTGCAACATATCTGCAGCAGCTTTGAGATAGTCATCCCAACGGTCACGATTCCGCCAGTCATCTGGAGTAATTTTAAAACGTTTATGCGCGGTTTCTTCGCGGGCTTTAAACCGCGCAGCTTGCTCATCCTTATCTATGGCTAACCAGAACTTGATGACAACCGTTTGACTGTTATATAGGTCCTTTTCAAAGCGATTAATTTCATCATATGCCCTCTGCCATTCAACGGTATTAGCAAATCCTTCAATCCGCTCAACCAAAACACGACCATACCAACTGCGATCAAAAATCGTGATTTTCTCTTCAGGGATAATTTTATTCCAAAAGCGCCATAAGTAAGGACGGCGTAGTTCATATTTTTCAGGTGCTGCTATGGTATGAATTTCATATTCGCGTGGGTCTAACTTTTTAACAATACGTTTAATTGCTCCGCCTTTCCCTGCGGCATCCATCCCTTCAAACACGATCACCACGTTGCGTGAATCAAAACGTAAAGCTTCAGCCACCTTACGGCTTAATTTTTTTAATTCTTTTTTATAATCGGCTTCATCAGCGACGGCTGTACTTGGCTCCAATAAAGCCTGTGGTGTTTTGGCTTGTTTCCAACGCCCTACCGCTTTAGTTTCATGTGTTGGACAATGTTTTAAAGTGCGTAAAATATACTGTGCAAATTGCTGATCACGGACTTGCTCATCTTCACAGTCGATAATGATCCAGTCATGACTAAAACGCTGACGTAAACGTTGCAAGTTGTCATATTGTTTTTTATTGCGCCAATCTAAACCATGCAATTTATGCCAACGCGCTTCACTCGGGTCCATTTCATCCAAACGTTTTTGTAAAGATTTCCAAGATAAATCGAACCAGACCTTAATCACATCGACATGATTATTTTTTAGGTCTCGTTCATAAGCCCGCATGTTCTCGACATATTCATCAAATAAGGTTTCATCCAAAGGTTTTGACACATGCATGGCGGTACTGAGCAAATCACTATACCAGTTTCCAAACATCACCATGATTTGCCCTTCGGCAGGAATAAACCGTGCATAAGACTGCCAAAAGGTTTGTTTTGGATTAAATATGATCGGGGCATCCGCTTTCACCCTTAAGTAACGTGGATCAACCCATTCACGGAGCTGTTTGACGGCCTCCCCCTTACCCGCAAGCTCTATTCCGCTGACTAAAATCAACACGCTTTTGGCATTAGGCTGACGGCTGGTATTTTTCAGTTGATACTGCGCTTCAATCAGCTCAACCGAGAGTTGTTCTTCATCCATCAATTGAAATTCTGTTTCTTTTAAGCTCATGGCGGACCCTTGGTTTTATTCTGTTTTGAGTATAACCATGCCCTTCACCCCACAACAATGCTTTCATGTATATGCTGAAATGCAAAATATGACCGTTTCTGCAACAAACTGACTCAGATTGACCTGTAATTTCGTCACTTTGTCATAGCCCTAAGCTCCAACACCCACTAAGATTCAAACATCTAAAAAATAATTGAGACACTCAATGTCCAAACTTGCAGTATTAGATGATTTACTTGAACTGTATTACCAGTTGAACTACCACAAAAAGCCAGAAATTTTACAGCGTTTACAAGATGTCCAGCAGTGGCAAAAACAGCGTATGCAACGCACACATGCCATACAATTTGCTGAAAAACACAATGTGCTGATGTCTGAATATTTTATTAATCGTTTATATGGCGGTCCTGATTTTGATGCATTAGCAGCACAAATTGCTCGTCTCACGCGCTATGCACACAAAGCTGAAAAATTGATTCCAGACAATGCTATAAAGACTGGTACTTCGGGCGTACAACTTGCCATTTTAGCCGTACAGCTTGATGAACAAGTGGCCATGCAATTATTAGAAGATTATCCATCCAATCTGCCCCTAACCGATGAAATGATGCGCCAGACTTATCTTAAGCTCGATCAGGGCAAGGACCGTATGTTACAGCTGCAACTATTGGACGATTTAGGTCGTAATCTAGATAAATATATGCGCTCATTTATGGTCTATACCGCCTTTAAGATGTGCAAAGGTGCAGCAATAAAATATAACTTCGAAGTGATGTATGACTTTATGCAAGATGGCTTTCTCGCAATGAAACCACTTAAGTCAGCAGAAAAATTTGTGCGCGAATTTACCGCTGTAGAACGTCAAATCATTGACCGTGTACATGCTGGAGACCCTAACCCGTTTCAGCCGGCGGCCTAACAAAATTATCATCCCCATTCAGCCCACATTTGATATAAAACAAACAGGGCGCTCAAAGCTGAATTCAGATTTTTTATAGGGGTTTTGCAAAGCAATTACAGCAGCCCCTTATTTTTTCTGTATATTATTCACAACAAATGCAAATGACTGCTGTATAACAACAGAGAATCTGTCATCATGCTTACAAAGTAACATTAACCCTATTTATAAGTTAGGAGTGACTCTAATGTCTAACGAGAATCAAACGCCTGTCCCTACACCTGAGTCGGCACAAAATACAGACAAAGCGAGTCCATTCTTAACTGAACCTTTACCACAAGGGACAGCGCAAGGTCAGCAACAATCTTTAGAACAACGTCTGACCGACACACCTGTGACAGGTTCAGTACCCAAATATAATCTGCCACGTGGCGCGAACACAGGTAATGTTGGGCCAACTACACACTTTGGTTATCAGACCGTGAGCAGCGAAGACAAAGCGCAAAAAGTCGCGGAAGTTTTCCACTCAGTGGCTGCGAAATACGACATCATGAATGATTTAATGTCATTTGGTATTCACCGTCTATGGAAACGTTTTGCCATTAACATGTCAGGTGTTCGTCGCGGTCAGCACGTACTGGATATTGCAGGCGGTACAGGTGACCTTGCTAAAGTGTTCAGTCGTGAAGTTGGTCCGACAGGTCATGTGGTGCTTTCAGACATTAATGAATCGATGCTCAATGTCGGTCGTGACCGCCTAATTGATGCTGGTTGTACCAATGTCGATTTCGTTTTGGCCAATGCTGAAACTTTAGAACCTTTTGCAGACAACAGTTTTGACCTATTAACCATTTCATTTGGTCTACGTAACGTGACTGACAAAGATGCTGCTCTTGCTGCAATGTACCGCGTTCTTAAGCCAGGTGGTCGTTTACTGATTTTAGAATTCTCTAAACCGGTATTTGAACCATTCTCAAAACTGTATGACTTATACTCATTCACTGCATTACCAATTATGGGAAAAATCGTAGCAAATGACTCTGAAAGTTATAAATACCTTGCAGAATCAATTCGTATGCACCCAGACCAACGTACTCTTAAAGGTATGATGGAAAATGCAGGCTTCCAAAACTGTGATTATCACAACTTAACGGGTGGTATCGTAGCCGTACATCGTGGTTTCAAACTTTAATACTGCAGGCTGAACTATGTGGTCGATTCTCGCACTTGGTGCAGTTGAACGCTTAATTCATCATTTCATTGATCTGGATGCTATTACTCGCATCCAACTGAATGAATTGCAAGGCAAAATGCTTCGTGTGGTGATCGATTCACCACAGTTGTCGGTGGATGTGTTTTTTGACAATCAGAAAGTTCGCTTAGAACCGACGCCAACAGGACACTCTGAAACCGCATCTATCTTTGAGCAACGCCCTTTCGAGCAGCAGTCAAGTACGACCGAAGCAACGGCGACCCTGCATGTCAAAACGGTCGTCGAGCTCCTTAAACTGCTGTTGGCTGAAGATGTCGGCAATATCCCATTGCAAGGTGATTATCATTTATTGCAGGATATCCAACGCATTATGCAGCAAGCTGAGCCCGATTTAGCTTCGCATTTAAGCCCTTGGATAGGTCCAAGCCTTGCGCATGAAATTGGTAAGTTGCAACTTGCACCCAAATATCTCAAACGTACTTTACAAAGCCATTTGTTCTTTGCTGAAGACGCGTTAAAAGAAGATTCTGGCTTGTTTGCCCCACGTTGGCAGATGGATGACCTGAATCAAGACACACGAATTTTGAATCAAAATCTGGACCGTGCAGAAGCAAAAATTCAGCAACTGCATAGCCAAATTGACTCATTACAAGACAACACTTAAGACTAGGTAATTGCACATATGATTCCGCACGTTTCACGTTTACTCGACCTTTGGCGCATCGCTGCGCACTATAGACTCGACACGTTGTTTCCTGCGGAAGAATTACCGGAAAAAGCCCGTCATATTCTTTCTCTCATTCGCATGCACCCTGCGGCATGGTCAAGCCGCGAGCGTAAAAATCCGCTCAAGCTCAAAGAAGCCATGGAAGAGATGGGCCCGCTGGCCATTAAAATGGGGCAATTACTGTCTACCCGTCGTGACTTGATTCCACCTGAAGTTTTACAGCAATTGGTACTACTACAAGACCGTGTAAAACCTTTTTCGAATGACGTTGCCAAAATGCGCATTCAGGAATCACTCAAAGCGGATGTGAATACCTTATTTGCACGCTTTGACGAGCAACCATTAGCCGCAGCATCTATTGCACAAGTGCATACTGCTGCCCTGCATGATGGCCGTGAAGTCGTGGTAAAAGTGACTCGCCCAAATATTCGCAATCAAATTCTGGAAGATTTTGAAATATTAGAGTGGCTTGGTCAGTTCCTTGAAAAACGTCTAGAAGCCGCTCGTGCCCTGCATTTATCTGAAATTATTCAGGACTACCGTCAAATTATTCTCAATGAATTGGATTTGACTTTAGAAGCGGATAACACCCGTCGTATGCGTCATTACTTCACCGGTTCAAGCATGATGTACGTGCCTGAAGTCTACATGGACAGCCGTGATGTAATGGTCGAAGAACGTATTACGGGTGTACCCATTTCAGATATTGCGACCTTTGATCGCTTGGGCATGGATCGTAAAGATTTAGCCGAAAAAGGGCTCACCATTTTCTTTACCCAAGTGTTCCGCGACAACTTCTTCCATGCCGATATGCATCCGGGGAATGTCTTCGTCGAAACCATCAATCCTAGCAATCCACGCTTTATTGCCTTGGACTGCGCGATTATGGGTGAGCTTTCAAAGCACGACCAAATGACCGTAGCACGCATGCTACTTGCGGTTATGAACAGCGACTTTATGCAGCTGATTCAAATCGTGCATCAAGCGGGTTGGATTCCACCGGGTACAGATCAAGATGCCTTAGCACGTGAAATGCGTCGCACAGTTGGCCCAATGGTCTCTAAACCAATGCATGAATTAGACTTCGCCGGCATTCTGATTCAAGTGATGGATATTGCGCGTCGTTTCCATTTAGAGATTCCGCCACAACTGATGTTGCTGCTCAAAACCTTGGTCCATGTCGAAGGTTTAGGAACTGATCTCTATCCTGAATTGGATATTTGGAGTTTGGCAAAACCAATCCTGACCGATTGGATTAAAGCGCAAATGAATCCTCAGAAAAACTTAAAAGAACTCGGACAAAAAATTCCAGACTTACTTTTAGGTGCGCAAGATTTACCAACGCTGATGATCGACAGTCTGAATGGTTTAAAAAATCAGTCAGCTTGGCATGCCAAACAACTCAATGAACTGCAAAGCATGCGCTTGCAAATGGAACATCAGCAAAAGCGTAGTTGGGTCTTTGGCAGTGTTATGGCCATCTTTCTCTCCATTGCGATAATTGCGCCATGGTATGTTTCCATCGTATTAATTGCACTTTCAAGCTTACTTGCCATTTGGCGTGTGTTTAAATAATCTGTATTTAAATGATCTTGATGTATCCATAAATCCTTTAAGCCTTTTGACAATAAAGGGCTTAAAGCTATAAAAAAAAATTTAAATAAGGCTGAACGCCATGTCATACAGTTATTTAGGGGTACTGTATGGTCGAAATCTACTCCGAGCATGTGCAACAGCCTCGCTGTATAGTTTTTCGACCCTGCTTGATGTGTTGGTTAAACTAAATATACACATGCCGTTTCTAAACTGGCAACCGTCAGCCAACACCATCCTGTATCGGATGCAACATAGCGCTGCATTTTGGTGGATCATTCTCTTTAATGCACTTCCCTGTTTATTCCTACTTTGTTTGCCACAGCAAAAACTGATGGCCGGGTTAAATTATTGGTTATTAGCTGGGGCCGTGGTTTTTATCATTAATCTATTTGCTTGGGCGGTCTTTCCAATGGCGACATGGGCAATCGTCTGCCTCAGTTTGTTTCAATTGCATCGGCATAATGAACAATTATTACAGCATTCCTGAGTGATACCCTGATATGACTGAGAAGTCATTTGTCGTAAGTTTCAGCCATTGGGTCTGTGCAAAAACGCACTAGAATAATTCTACGACTGTATTTTAAGCGACTGCCATGACTCAAATTTTGCAAAAAAAACCGCCTGCGCTCAATATCCGTGCTGGCCATTTAGCACGCCAACTGATTGAACAAGAAGGTTTAAACGCTGCTCAAGTGGATATCCTGCCCGGTGCTGCTGGTGGCCCGAAAGGCATTGGTATTCAAGGTTTAGATCAGGCGATTTTTGCTGACTTTTTGCCACGTGCGCAACAAAAGCGTACTTTAATTGGTTCATCAATTGGCAGTTGGCGCTTTGCCAGTATTGCTGCTTGGGGAGCTATCGAAGGCACGAAACGCCTCTCTGAGCTGTATACCAATCTGAGCTTTCATAAAAAGATGAGTCGTCAAGAAGTCAGCGATGTGTGTCGTGGCATGCTGATCGATTTGATTCAAGGTCAAGAAGCTGCACTGGTTAATCACCCGGATTATCACCTCACTGTGCTTTCAGTCAAAGCTCAGCATATTTTCCAAAGTGATAAAGCCCTGCCGCTGTTAGCCTCTGTCGCAGGGATCGTGGGCACAACAGCGCTTGCACGTAAACACAGTCGTTATTTCATGCAGCGTGTGATTAGTCAGCCTGTGTCAGGTCATCAATTTACTGTGGCAGATGATGGCTTTACCACGCATTATCATGCATTGACTCAAAATAGTGTCATGCCGTGGCTTATGGCATCTGCATCTATTCCTGGTGTTATGGCCGCGATACGTGATATCCCTGATGCGCCACAAGGCAGTTACCGCGATGGCGGCCTAATCGACTATCACATTGACCTGCCCTTCCAAAGTCAAGGCATCGTACTATATCCACATTTCACAGATAGCATCACCCCAGGTTGGTTTGATAAATTATTTAAACGCCAAGCCAATCCTGAAAATCAGGCGCGTACCCTGTTGCTGTCACCTTCACAAGAATACCTTGCAAGCTTGCCGCTTGGCCGACTGCCTGATCGTAAAGACTTTACCCTCAAAGGCTTAGACAACCAACAACGCATTAAAATGTGGAATCAATGTGTGGCTGAAAGTCAGCGTATGGGCGATGAGTTTTTGGAGTTGGTTGAAAAGCAACATTTCCCAGCAGTCATGCAAGCACTCTAAGCTTTACAGTAATCTCTTGCGAGGGACGCTATAATCCTGTTTCAGAATTTTGAGCTTATTTAGTATAAATTTATGCGGATATTTTTAACTGTTTTGCAGTATGCCTGCATCGCTTTTGCACTTTTCCTTGTTTATCAAGTGTCAACCGCCTTGATCAGCGGCCAATACGATTTAATGGAAGTGGTAGCAGATGTCGGTACCATTTTAATTTGTATCGATTTGGCGGTGTTTTTATTTACCAGTAATGCAAAACAAGGCATTAGCATCGAAGACTATGCGAAACAATTGGAACAAAAGCCGTCAAAATTGGTATATGTCACCCGTAAATTGGGACATTTCGGTATTTTGCTGATCATTACCAGTTGGATTGTACCGATGATTCGCTAATGTATTTTAGTTCAATAAAAAGGATCATCATGTGTTCATGATGATCCTTTTTATGTCATCGGATTTTATTTATCCGAAGAAATTAACCCGTCCAGTTTTTACATCATACACTGCACCAACAATCGCCACTTTACCTTCTTGCACCAACTGCTGTAGCACTTCACTATTTTGCAAAATATAGCGGATGTTGTAATGCACATTCATTTGCGTCACTTGCTCTAAAAATGCCGGACTCAGCGTTTGTGGTTGCATCAATTCGGCAACACGCGATACAGACTCATTGAGTGGCCCCAGCACATATTGAATATGTGGCATACGCGTCAGGCTCTGAATCGATTGACCAGCTAAATGCAACTGACAAGCACTGCTAACCGCACCACAGTCCGTATGACCAAGCACCACGATCACTTTGGCGCCTTTGGCTTCGCAGGCAAATTCTAATGAACCCAAAACTTTTTGCCCCGCGACATTCCCCGCTATACGTAAACTAAATAAATCACCAATTCCAACATCAAAGATCATTTCAGTCGGCGCACGAGAATCCATACAACCTAACACTGCCGCAATCGGATGCTGCCCTTCTTCAGCGGTCACCCGCAGTTGACGATAGATATCTCGTTGCAAACGCTCATTTTGTACAAACCGCTCATTGCCTGCTTTAAGCAAAGCGAGCACGGCCTCTGGGGTCAAACGTTGCTGTAAAGCTGCGGTACTGATATCAATATCTAATGCCGCCTCCTGCGCATCGGCATAATGTGCCTTGAAACCAATCAACTGTACTTGCACTTTACGTTGCGCCGCCTTTTCCTGTTGGTACTCTTGAATGAGTTGGAAAATATCAGCATCCATATCACTCACATGTGTGGCATCAATCACCACTTGTTCGCCGCGATGGATATGTTCCAATGCCGAGATTAATGCCGAACGGTTGAGAAAACTGACTTGTGAAGGCAATTCAATCCGTGTAATCACCCCATGTAAATGATGCTCTTTATACACCTTCAGTCCCTTATTAAAATTGGCGTATAAAATAAAGGCCGCACTACTGGCTAAACCAATCAAGATCCCGACCAATAAGTCTGTGAATAAAATCGCCAGTAAGGTAATGATAAAAGGAATAAATTGTTTCCAACCTTTTAAATACAGCTGTTTAAACAATTTGGGATGTGTCAGTTTAAAACCTGTGAGGATTAAAATTGCAGCTAATGCTGAAAGCGGAATCATATTCATCAAGGGCACTAAACACAGCACGGCAAACAGGAGCAACACGCCATGAAAGATGGCAGAACATTTACTTTTAGCTCCAGCACTGGCATTGACCGAACTACGAACAATCACTGACGTCAGCGGCATCCCGCCTATAGCGCCCGAAACAACATTACCGATACCTTGCGCCCATAACTCTCGGTTGGGGGGTGACGAACGCTTATGCGGATCTAATTTATCTGCTGCTTCCAAATTCAATAAAGTTTCTAATGACGCCACAACCGCCAAAGTAATTGCACCCGTATAAATCAGAGGATTATTTAAAGCGGTCCAATCCGGAAAGATCATCACATTTTGTGGCTGATCCCAAAGGTTAGGAAGTTGGATGAGATTTGATGGATGAACTGCAAAAGACGAGCCACTAAGCACCAACATGGCATTACATAGTGCAGCGAGGACTACAGCAACCAAGGCTGAAGGCAGAACCCAGTTTTTGCATGGACTCCTCTCCCAAAGCAACATCAAGACAATGCTACCTATACCGATCAGAACGGCACCGATATCCCATTGCAAATCGAGCGGCTGTGACTGCCACAGCACAGACCATGAAAATTGGTTCAAGCCAAACAAATAAGGTATTTGACTCCCAATCAAGATCAGCCCGATAGCTGCCAACAAACCCAATATGACATTGTTCGGAATAAAGTTGGCAAAGAAACCGAGCCGAAATATGCCAAATCCAATCTGTAAAATACCGGCAAAAACAATACACAATAAAAAGGCGGCATAGTTGCCGCCGAGTAGTTCTAGCTGTACCAAAATGACTGCTGTTAAACCTGCTGCTGGGCCTGCAACACTGATATGTGAGCCACTCAGTACCCCAACTAAAATACCACCGACAATGCCAGCAATAATGCCAGAGAGAATCGGTGCGCCAGAAGCCAATGCAATGCCTAGACATAGTGGTAAAGCCACGAGAAATACCACTGTTCCAGATAAAAAGTCGTGAATATGAAATCGATGTCGTTCAATTTTAGATATCATCATTTTACCGTTTATAATAAATATCAAATAATTAGATGTAAGTATGTAAAGCCTAAAGTTTGTGACCACTTTATGGCGTGACTTATATTGTCTGACAATCGAACGATTCTATAGTGTGTTTTGATACGTGATTTGTGTGATTTTTACACTTTATTGCGAAGTTTAAGATTCAGCTCATTTATCTTTGATAGGCCTTAAAAGAAATAAAAAAACCTCCCATTTGGGAGGTTTTTTAACAGTTAAAGATTAATTCGAACCTTTAATCCCTGCTTGTAATAACAACGCACCTAAACCACCAATTTTATTTTCTTGTGGTTTCGCTGCTTGAGGTTTTTTATGACCTTGTGGGCGGTCGCCTTGCGGACGAGCATGCTGTGGACGTTTCGCATGTGGCTTACGCTCACCACGTTGTTCTTGCTGCGCATTGTCACGACGTGGTTGACGTTGTGGTTTCGCTGCAGCAGCACCTTCTGCACGCATAGACAAGTTGACACGGTTACGTTCAACATCGACATTCAAGACACGAACTTGAACAATTTGACCTGGTTTCACGACTTTGTGCGGATCTGCAACAAATTCATTTGCAAGTTCAGAAATATGCACTAAACCGTCTTGGTGTACACCCACATCCACGAATGCACCGAAGTTCGTCACATTCGTAACCACACCTTCAAGCTGTAAACCTTCAGTCAACTGCGCCACTTCTGTGATGTCTTCACGGAATTTAGCCGTGCGGAACTCTGGACGTGGGTCACGGCCTGGTTTTTCAAGTTCAGATAAAACGTCTTGAATTGTCGGTAGACCAAATTGGTCATTCACAAATTCTTCGGCGTTTACTTGGCGAATAATTTCAGTATTACCAATAATATCTTTGACTGTGGTTGCTTTCGCTGCCACAATTTTTTCTACTAAACCATAAGATTCAGGGTGAACAGCAGAAGCATCAAGTGGCTCAGACCCATCTTGAATACGCAAGAAGCCTGCTGCTTGTTCAAAGGTCCGCTCGCCTAAACGAGGAACTTTTTTCAAACTTTGGCGGTTGTCAAAACGACCATTTTCTTTACGGAAATCCACAATTTGTTGTGCAATTGATTTATTCAAACCCGCGATATAACCCAAGATTGCAGATGATGCTGTGTTCACATCTACACCAACTGAGTTCACGCAGTCTTCAACTACTGCTTCTAGTGTTTTTGCTAAACCGGTTTGGTTCACGTCATGTTGGTATTGACCTACACCAATCGATTTCGGATCAATTTTAACAAGCTCCGCCAATGGATCTTGTAAACGACGAGCAATCGACACTGCACCGCGAATAGATACATCTAGCTCTGGCAATTCTTGAGATGCCAATTCAGATGCTGAATAAACAGATGCACCCGCTTCAGAGACAGACACACGAATCAAATTCAAATCCGTATTCGCAGCCATCATTTCGGCCACAACCGCTTCAGTTTCACGGCTTGCAGTACCATTACCAATCGCAATTAATTCAACATTGAATTCGCGGCAAAGGCGCGCAAGTTCAGCAACTGAACCAGCTTTATCTTCTTTCGGGGCAAACGGGTAAATAGTACTGTGTGCAAGTACATCACCTGATGCATTGACAACAGCCAATTTCACACCCGTACGGATACCAGGATCAACACCCAGAGTGGTACGCGCGCCTGCTGGTGCAGAAAGTAATAAATGACGTAGGTTTTCAGCAAATACATCCATCGCTTCAGCTTCGGCAGCCAAACGTTTTTCAGTCAATAATGAATGCTCAATAGCAGGACGTACTTTGCCCAACCAGAACAGTTTTGCTGTTTGTTTTAAGAAATCTGCACGCGCTTGTGGCTGAGCTGTTTCTATATTATATTCAGTTTCAATACGTGCCAATGGTGCATCATCTTCACCATCGACTTTTAAGCCTAAGACATTTTCTTGACGGCCACGTAGCATCGCCAATAAACGATGTGACGGCACTTTATTTAAGCTTTCAGAAAAATCGAAGTAATCACGGAATTTTTTACCGACTTCCTTTTTCTCATCACTTGCCACTAAACTTTTTAACATTGCTGTTTTTGCAAATGTTGCTTTGAGTTCAGTGGTTAATGGAATATTTTGCGCCCATTCATCAATTAAAATGTGTTGAATCGCATCAAGTTGACTTTCAACATCTGCATAATCTTCATGGCTAAAGCCTGCCAAAGCTTCCGTAGGATCGATCGCTTCATTAAAGATTTTTTCAGCGATTGGGCCTAAACCCGCTTCTTTGGCTTTAAATGATTTACTTGTACGTTTTGGACGGTACGGCGCGTAAATCTCTTCTAAAGCATTTTTCGTTTCTGCTGCATTCACGCGAGCAAGTAAGTCATCAGATAACTTGTTTTGTTCTTTTAGAGATTCGATTACCTTTTCACGGCGCTCAAATAAATCACGCAGGTAAGTCAGACGTGTATCGAGCTGACGTAATTGAGTATCGTCCAGACCTTGCGTCACTTCTTTACGGTAACGTGCGATAAATGGAACACTGGCACCTTCATCAATGAGCTTGATGGCAGCTTCAATTTGATTTGGACGTACGGCAATTTCTTTTGCCAACTGCTGAACTAAGTCAGTCATCGTATTAGATCCCTGCAAGGATAAGTTCTAAAAGCCATGATTATAAAGACCAAGACCATAAAATCCACAATTGTTTTTATAAATTTATTCGTGGTTTTTAATGCCAATTCATCTCAAATACACATTTTTTTACGAAACTGACTATGAAACAGCAAATTAGCGAGACTCAGACAAGCAAACTGATTCGAACAACATGTATACATTTGGTATCTATGTCTTGATTTTAACTGCAATATTTGTTGCTTTAGAGCATAGTAAATTTATATAAATGAATCGTATACTCAAGTGAAATCGACTTTTTGTTTACGATGACAATAAAGAATAAGGAGCACGTCATGAGTTTAGTTGTACCTGCTGAAAAAACAGATGCCGTACAAGCCGAAACCGACCGAGTCGAACGCATTCTGGTTGTCGATGATGATGTGCGTCTACGCACCCTCTTACAACGCTTCCTAGAAGATAAAGGTTTTGTGGTCAAAACCGCACATGATGCGACTCAGATGGATCGTCTGTTGCAGCGGGAACTCTTTTCCCTGATTGTGCTCGACTTTATGTTACCTGTTGAAGATGGCTTGAGTATTTGTCGCCGTCTGCGCCAATCTAACATCGATACCCCAATCATTATGCTGACCGCTCGTGGTAGTGATTCAGACCGTATTGCTGGACTTGAAGCCGGTGCAGATGACTATTTACCAAAACCATTTAACCCGAATGAGCTATTAGCTCGTATTCGTGCGGTCCTACGTCGCCAAGTGCGTGAAGTTCCGGGCGCACCAAGCCAACAAATGGAAGTGGTGTCTTTTGGTCCTTGGTCACTCGACCTGTCTACTCGTACATTAACCCGTGAAGGTCAAGTCGTCACATTAACAACGGGTGAATTTGCCGTACTCAAAGCATTAGTTCAACACCCACGTGAACCACTGACACGCGACAAGTTAATGAATCTTGCTCGTGGTCGTGAATGGGGCGCGATGGAACGTTCAATTGACGTTCAGGTTTCTCGCCTGCGTCGTTTGGTTGAAGAAAACCCAGCACGTGCGCGCTATATTCAAACCGTTTGGGGCGTAGGTTATGTCTTTGTTCCAGATGGTGCTGAATAAGCCATAAAATAAGACCTGAGAATCGAGTCACCGTACCTCATGTCCGGAAATACCATTCGCTGCTGTCTGAGCCACTTGAAATTGAATGAATAAAAGTAATGTGCGCGAGTTCAGCGAATGGCAAAAATTTTGGTTACTTTTTTAAAAAGTAACATAACGAACTCCTCCCGAAGAACGTTCCAGCAGTAAGATTCCATCGCAAAGAATAAAAACTGCCTTTCAAAAAATTTGCTTAAAGGATTCTGCGTGAAACTCGAACCCATCGACCCACAGGAATTTACCGACTACGTTACCTACTCCGAAAAAAAACGGACACCTTGGGAACGCTTCCTCGATAAAATCAAACCCCGCTCTGCAGCCATGCGGACCACCGTATTGGTCTTATTTGTGGTGTTTTTTAGCCTGTTTATGTCCTTATGGTTCTTTTGGCGCACACTCTATTTACCCGAAATTCAACAACATGCTCGTTACCTCGCGGTCGAACTTGAAATCATTAACAATCCTGATTTACGGATTTTTCATAACAATGCCGAAGTAGATGTCGACGACTGGATGCGCAACCGTGTCGGGATCGAATATGTGACCGATCCGAAAGAATTCCCCAATGTCAAAGACAAAGTCATTGCAGAGTTCTTTACCAATCAAATTGAAAAGAAACTGGCCAAAGAAATGCGCATTGATAATGCGACCGTGTATTTCCAATTTAAACCTGACCCACGCATCTGGATTCAAACTCCAGAAATGAATGGCAACTGGGTTCGCGAGCCTTTAAAAACCTATGCCAACTATAGCGCAGAGCTGATTTTAGGCTGGTTATTGGGTATTCCGCTGATTGCTGGCATCATTATCTTAACCTTGGTTCGTCAGCTCAACCGTCCACTAAAACGTTTACAAGATGCGGCAAACAACTATAGTAAACAAGGCACTGCTCCTTATTTAGAAACCAACCATGGGCCACAAGAAATCCGTGAAGTAAACCAAGCCTTTAACCACATGGTCTACACGCTGGAACAAACTGAACGTGATCGTCGCATCATGTTGGCCGGTATTTCCCACGATTTGCGTACTCCGCTGACCCGTATTCGACTCAGCGCAGAAATGATGCCTGATGATGACTTCCTAAAAGAAGGTCTGATTTACGATGTTGAAGATATGGATGCGATTCTGAATCAGTTCATTTCGTATATGCGAGATGGCTCTGATGAGGTTCCGCAAGATACCGATTTAAATGCGCTATTGCAGGAATTAGTGATTCAATTTAAACCTTTAGATATTCGCTTTGAACCTCAAGACTTACCGATTATTCAAGCACGTAGCCTGTCGTTAAAACGACTAATAGGCAACTTAATCAATAACTCAAAACGCTATGGTGCCGAGCCGATTGAACTGTCTACCGAATATGAAGGTGACCATATTCAAATTCGCGTTGCCGATAATGGCGAAGGGATTCCTGAAGACCAAATTGAAGACCTGATGCAACCTTTTGTACGTGGTAATGATGCACGTACCATCCAAGGCAGTGGACTCGGTTTAGCCATTGTAAAACGTATTGTGGATATTCACGAAGGTCAACTTTCAATTCACAATCGAGCAGAAGGTGGACTCGAAGCGATCATTTCTTTACCACTGCAAAAACTCGAAAATGATGAAATATTAAACAACAGCCCATTGGAAAAAATTAAGCAAAGTTTAACTGAACGCTTTTAACAAGCGTTCAAAAAAGCAACGAACAGTTTTGTTTAATCCTTAACCATTGTTATTTTTAACTTTATTATTCAGTAGCTTAAAAATCATAATAAAATCTTATACCCACATTTTTTCAAAAAATTAGACCTTAGCCTAACAGGGATGCAAAATGGCTTTTTTGATCGGTACAATCCGTATCAGTTTTGAGAATTTCACGAGAGTATATGATGTCTTTAGATCGCATCCGTTTAGCTGCCCTTCACGACAAAGTTATCAGCGCAGAAAAAGCTGCTGAATTCATTCAGGATGGTATGACGGTAGGTATGAGTGGTTTCACACGCGCAGGTGAAGCGAAAGCTGTACCTTTAGCGTTGGTTCAACAGGCTCATGCTAATCCTCTTAAAATCACCCTAATTACTGGCGCGAGCTTGGGTAACGATTTGGACAAAAAATTGACTGAAGCAGGTGTTCTTGCTCGTCGTTTACCGTTCCAAGTAGACAATACATTACGTAAAGCGATCAACAAAGGCGATGTAATGTTCATCGATCAGCATTTGTCTGAAACAGTTGAACAAATGCGTAACCTTCAGCTTAAAAAGCCTGATGTAGCAATTATTGAAGCTGTTGCGATCACTGAAGATGGTGGCATCATCCCTACAACTTCTGTAGGTAACTCTGCAAGCTTCGCAATTTTTGCTGAAAAAGTGATTGTTGAAATCAACACCAACTTAAGCCCAGCATTTGAAGGCTTACACGATATTTATATCCCAACATATCGTCCAACACGTCAAGCTATTCCATTGACTCATGTTGATGAACGTATTGGTACACATGCAATCAACATCGATCCTTCAAAAATCGTAGGTATCGTATTTAACAACGAATTGCATGACTCTCCATCTACAGTTACTGCCCCTGATGATGAAACTCAAGGTATTGCAAACCACCTTATCGCTTTCTTTGAAAAAGAAGTCGCTGAAGGTCGTTTACCGAAAAACCTAGGTCCATTACAAGCAGGTATTGGTTCAATTGCAAACGCAGTATTGACTGGTCTTAAAGATTCAAACTTTGAAGACTTGATCATGTACTCTGAAGTACTTCAAGACTGTACATTTGAATTGATCGACGCAGGCAAAATGAAATTTGCTTCAGGTTCCTCTATTACGCTTTCTGCGAAATATGGCGAAAAAGTATTTAATAACCTTGAACAATACAAAGACAAACTTGTATTACGTCCACAAGAAATTTCTAACCACCCAGAACTTGTACGTCGTTTAGGTATTATCGGTATCAACACAGCACTTGAGTTTGACATTTACGGTAATGTGAACTCGACTCACGTTTGCGGTACAAAAATGATGAACGGTATTGGTGGTTCAGGTGACTTCGCACGTAATGCGCACTTGGCGATCTTCGTGACTAAATCAATTGCAAAAGGTGGCGACATTTCTTCTGTTGTTCCATTTGCTTCTCACGTTGACCATGCTGAACACGACGTTGACATCTTGGTTACTGAACAAGGTCTTGCTGACTTACGTGGTCTTGCCCCACGTGAACGTGCTCGTGCTGTAATCGACAACTGTGCTCACCCAAGCTACCGTGCAGCATTGAACGATTACTTCGACCGTGCATGTGCAAAAGGTGGTCAAACACCTCACCTTCTACGTGAAGCATTGTCTTGGCACATCAACTTCGAAGAGAACGGCCATATGTTAGCTGCTCAACCTGAAGTGAAAACTGCTTAATTGCAGAGAAATAAAAAAACGCTCTTCGGAGCGTTTTTTTATGGCTTTTATTTTTCAATATGACTTATCAAGTCTGCAAAACTCGACTAATCTAAATTGGTCAAAATACATGCTAAAACAAAAATTATGTTTATTATCCGCCCCTATCTCGAATCTGATTTAGATGATGTGATTGCACTTTGGGAACTGTGTGATCTGACCCGCCCATGGAATAACCCTGAAATTGATATATTTCGAAAATTGGCTCAACGTGATCAATTATTCTTGTTGGCGGTCAAAGATGATCAACTGATTGCAACTGTGATGGGTGGCTATGATGGACACCGAGGCTGGGTCAATTATCTTGCCGTACATCCACATTTTCAGCGTAATGGCGTCGCTACTGCCCTCATTCAGCAATTAGAAAAACGCTTAATTGCTCTAGGCTGTCCAAAACTTCAATTACTGATTCGCCAAGACAACATTGATGTACAAAATTTTTATGAACAATTGGGCTATGAAGAGGTTGAAGTAATATGTTTGGGTAAACGTTTAATCACGGATTAATCGTTCGACAAATCTTCATTCAATCCTTGTAACAAAATCAAAAAAAAACCGACATTGCGCCATCGAGACAAAAATGGATTGCATTGCTTGGCTTTAAATTTTAGGATTTGCCCCCATCATTTTCCCAGAACATAGAAAAGAGATTTCCCATGCGTGTAGATATCTGGTCAGACGTGGTTTGCCCATTTTGTTATATTGCGAAAAAACGCCTTGAAGCTGCTGCCGAAGAATCGGGTGTAGAGCTTGAAGTGTTTTGGCATAGCTATCAACTTGACGCAGATGCGCCCGCTCGTCTAGAAATTTCTAATACTGAACGTCTAGCTCAAAAATATGGCCGCAGTATTGAAGAAGTTGAAGAAATGCAGCGCAATATCGCCGAAATGGCAAAAGCTGAAGGTATTGAATTTAACTGGCAAAAAGCCAATTCAGGCAATACTTTCAACGCGCACCGCTTGATTCATCTTGCACAAAGCAAAGGTCTCGGCAGTGAAGCCAAAGAAGCTTTCTTCTATAGCTATATGACGCAAGGCTTGGCCATTGGTGAACGTGAAACCTTAGAAGACGTTGCATCTCGTATTGGTCTAAACCCTGTTGAAGTCGATGACTTATTAGACTCAGATGAATTTGCTGATTTCGTCAAATACGATGAAGAAGTAGCACGCGATCAACTTAAAGTTACGGGTGTACCGTTCTTTGTATTTGAGCAACGCATTGCTTTAGCAGGCGCTCAACCGAAAGATGTATTTAAAAAAGTGATGGACAAAGCTGCGGAACTCCCTGAGCTTGCTCCTACACCTGTCTGTAATGATGAAAGCTGTGAAACACCTGAAAAATAATTCAGCGCGTTCAATCAAAAATCCCCGAACTTCGGGGATTTTTTATGATCAGTTTTTAACATCAATAAAATGAAACTTATTCCACCAAGAAGCTGATTTTTAAGTTCACTCGATATTCCGCAATTTTATTGTCTTTCACCACAACTTTTTGTTCATTAATCCATGCACCCTGAACATTCTTTACGGTTTCAGTGACTTTATTAATTCCCGTTTGGATGGCATCTTCAAAACTTTTTGTGCTACTTGCATTTACTTCAACGACTTTAGCAACAGACATTGTATTTATCCTCATTGTTATGATTTTGAATCTTCATCATATGATTAAGTCACTTATTTTGGTTATTTTTTAAACATCAAAACAGCAAAATATTACATGTCTTACACAGGAGTGAATTCCACTTCGAGGGATTACAAACTGACCATCATTTATTACATGCTTTCTGTTTAAGCCAAGGCCACTACCGATTAGGCTAAAAGCTTCATTCTTCTAACGATCATGCTCGGGAGTAATGTCATGACTATTGAACCTCAAGCAACTTCTGCTGAAACCGAACTATCTACCAATACACCCCCTCAAACAACCACCAACGAGTCCCAAACAGGGAAGAATAGCTTTCTCTCACGTTTTTCTCCGACCGTCAAAGGTGCTGCGATCGGAGCTGTTGCAGGCAGTATATTACCTGTTTTTGGTACGATTAGTGGTGCCATTATTGGTAGTATCGCAGGCAAAGTCTATGAAAAGAAATGTGCCAAACATTCATAGATTTTTCATCTATATCTGAGTGATACGCCGCTGTCACTCAGCCACTAAAAACTCTAGAGCAATAACTCTAATATACTGTTTTATATAAATATTAAATCCTACCATTTATCTTGTGTTGCCGAATCGATCATTTTTAATTGATTATTTTTTGATATTATTTTCACATAAATTCAAGTGATTAATTTTCTCCCTGACTCAATTTTTGAGTTACTAATGATTGATAGGAATACACAAATGAACGCAATCAAATATGCTATGGCTGTTGCTGTGATGGCGCTTTCTGCAACTGTTTCTGCACAAATCGTTTACGTACCAGATTTTCCAGTAAAAAAAGCTGTAACTGCTGAAACTGCCAATGCAGAGAGCCAAGCTCCAGCTGCTGATACAACTGAAGTTATAACAAACACAGAAAAAAAAGCTTAATTTTTAGCTGATTTTTCCATAAAAAACCGATGGCTCCCACCATCGGTTTTTTATTTTTTGTGCCTTTTATTTGGGCTTTATTCTTTACTTAACATTAAAAATGAACATCTAAAAGCGATCGATCGCTGATGATGACTTCAAAAAAATTGATCAAACCATACCGCTATATCTTTTGCAAAACCTATCTTTAAGCTAATGATTTGGTATTATTTTTAAACAAAATGCGCATTAATTGTCATATTTAACGCTTAATTTGTAGAAGCTGACATTTATTTCCATGTTTTTTTTAATGAAATCTCTATAATCAAATGAACTAATCGACTTCTTTATTTTTAAATTTACATTGTCCTATGCAAGAACTTCAGGCACTGATACAAGGAAAAATTTCACCGCAGGTTATCGATATTGAACGCCTGATTGAATTGGCCAATACATATCGAAACCCGAATTCGGCTGAATATAAATTAGTAGAACTTGCAACCAATATTGTATTGGCTAAATATTTAGAAAAAGCACAAAAAGTCCTTTAGGAAGCGGACAAATGAATTTACAAGAGAAAGTACAATTAATAAAAGAAATCCATGTACTCACCCATCAACTTGAACACCGTGCTTTGAGTTTTTATGAAACTGCGCTTTCTAAACGTCGGATTCATGAAATTTTTGCCTTATGTGACGAACCGATTTTTCAAAAGCAAATATTAAGTTATCGCGCATTAACTGAACCACAGATGGCTGCCACTGAATTTGCCAAACAAACGCCATATTCATGGTTATTTCGTGGCTATTTTAACCATGACGCTGCACTCGAAAGTGCTTTATATCAATATCCTGAGATGGGTTGGGCCTTGCTGCATGACCATGAGTTAGGTTGGCAAGTTTGGATGATTCCAGCCAAACAGCGCACGGCGTTACTCAGTGAATGGGGCAATTTCAGTGAATGCTATGATTGGTTAATTGAACAACAACAGCTATATAAATGTTTAATCAGTGATACCGATCTACGTCTACATGCCTTACGCCTAAAGGATGAAATCATCACAGCGCCAAGCACTGTTGCAGCAAGTGTGGATGCCCTACTGCCGATTGAAACAATAAATAAAGATGGATCTGTCGATCTAGATCATTGCGATAAGCAAATCAATGAAGCGGATACGTTGCTTGATAACTCAAATACAAATAAACCGGAGCTTTCTGCACCTGATACCGTTCCTCTTGTTCTAATTGAGCAGCCAACACATGCCCCATCGGAGGAAAATCTCAACTCGACAATGGCAGGCGTTGAACTTCCTGAACAGGTTCAAATCGCTCAATATACCGCTCGCGTTCAAACGCTGCAAAACATCGATGCGCAATTGGCCTTGTATGAATTGCAGTTTATAGATCAGCCTGAACTCACAACGCAGCTTGATGTTCTATTACATACGACAGATGGTACAGATTGGAAAAACCAGCCACTGTATTTAGCAGAGCAAATCAATACCGAAGGTCTCTTCATCAAATATCTCTTGTTGTTTGGTGCGCAAACGCAAATGGAAGCCATTCGACTCTCTCAGCTGTTTTGCCAACAACATCAACATGAACTTGCTGCGATTAAAGTCATGACATGGGACAATCTAGAGCAACTCTGTGCTGCACCTGATCAGCTCTATCAACAGTCTCAGCAGGCTGAAATGATTTGGTCGCAAAACGACTATTACCCCTTTATCCCGGCACAATTAATTCATACGCAAAAATTCATTCATTTTGATGAACCTGAACCGACGCTACATACCCCTTTGTTATTATTACAAGAACGTCAAAAAATACGGTTAATCCACGGTCAAAAACGCATGGCACTCTTGCGTACCGAACAAACCTTTCCCTATTTGATCCTCCATCGACAGCAAGGTTTAAATTGGCAAAGCATCCAAAATGTGATCCAAAAATTGCCTCAACCCATTGATGTGATTTCGCTTTATCAAGCACTTAAGCAAATGACCGAAGATTAATTGCATTTATTTTGTAGTTTGGCTTGCATTTATCCGACAAAAATAACAAAACTACAGATGCAGGATACTCAGATGATAATTAAATAGAGCCAAAATATATGCATAAAAAACAACAGTACTTTATTCGGACTTTGCTTTTTTCCGCATCAATGAGCTTGATGTATCAAGTTGCTTGGGCCAATGAAACTGAGGGGCAACATTCGCAGGATGTGCCTGCAACCGAGCAAAGTTCACCGTATATCATGCCAAAAACCTATGATTTTTTAGATCAAATTCCACGTTGGATTGATGCAACACCGACCTTCTTACCTGAACAATCAGATCACCCCATTGTTCCGACAACAGAACAAACGGAAAATAATAGCTGGACCGATCGACAACAGAAGAAAGTCCGAAATTGGGCAGATCGAACGGCCGTTCGCATGGATAACTGGTTTGGGCAAAGTGAGCCTGATAAACCAGCCAATGCTACCCTTAGGGTGATTTTAGACAACAGTTGGAATAAGCACGATGAATACGAAATTAAGCCACGTATTCGCGGTAAAATTAAGCTTCCCACTTTAGAAAAAAAATTGAGTGTGGTCTTTGGTGATGACTCACTTGATAATGAATTAGAAAATAATGCTGCAATTACCAATGAAAACCCTGCGGGGCGTAGTGATAAAAATTATGACAATAAGCAAACCCGTGAAGATAACAGTTCACTGGCTTTACGTTGGTCAGAAATTTCAGATCGACTGCCTTTCGAAACTGACGTTGATCTAGGTTTACGTTCTGGTGATGACCTATATGTCCGCTTAAAAGCAGCTAAAAAATGGCAACTCGACAATGATTACAGTTTTTTAGCCGAACAAATTTATCGTTATGGTATCGATAGTGAAAATTATCTAAGAACCAATTTAGAATTAACCCATGCCCGTCCAGGCCAACCCTTTATCTCAAACCAATTCAACCTGACCTATGCAGATGCACAGGATGATGATCTGAAATGGGATAACTTCAGTTACCGCCAACACCAATTTTTTAAAGGTAACCGATTCAACTACGGCCTATATACAGGTGGTTTTTACAATAACGATCAACTGCGTTTAAACAGTTGGGGACCCTATGTATCATGGCGACAGCCCTTTCTGCGCGAATGGTTTTATATCCAAGGTGATCTCAACTACCTCAACAACCATCGTGACGATAAAAGCCACTTTGTGGGCGCTTTAGTGCGCCTTGAAGCCTTGTTCTAGAACCCGCTATTTCACAGCGAATAAAAAGCCCATCTCAACAGGATGGGCTTTTTTAAATAACTCAGCTTCAATTTTTCTTAATCACCGTACACGATCATTACGTACAATACTCGGCTGTTTTTCAGCGACTTTTTTCACTTTAGGAAAACTATACTGAACACGATCATTTCGTATCACACGGCGACTATCTACAAAAGGATTAATATCGTATTGTGCGATCTGCTTTGAAACCTGCACACGGTCATTACGCACCATTTTTTGCTTAGCGCTGTCTGCCTGAGCAGATTGCATGAGGCCCATAGAGAGCAGCGAGCCCATTACAGCGATCACTAAAATTTTCATCTTAAAATTCCCAATACTTAGTGATTGTTATTATAGATTAATTATTTATTTTTAATTTGTTTTAAAGATTAAAACATGGACGTTTTTATTCATGTGCTCTATCGAAAAACCAAATAAAAAACCTCCCGAAGGAGGTTCATTTCATATCTACCGTTACTTCAGCAATAAGCTGTTAATCCGTTTGATGTATTGGGCAGGATCTTCGGGTAAACCGCCTTCAGCAATCAACGCTTGATCGAAGATCACATTCGCCAAATCATCAAATTGCGCTGAACCTTCTAATTTTTGTACCAATGGATGGGATGGATTGATTTCCAAGACTGGTTTTGACTCGGGAACCGCTTGTCCTGCTTGTTTTAGCATACGGACCAGTTGCGGTGATAACTCACCCTCAGCCACCACCAAACACGCAGGAGAGTCCACTAAACGTGTTGTTACACGCACTTCAGAGGTCTTATCTTTTAACGCATCCGACAGTTTTTCAACAACAGGTTTAAACTGCTCAGCAGCTTCCTCAAGTGCTTTCTTCTCTTCAGCATCTTGTAGATCACCCAAATCAACTGCACCTTTTGATACATTCTGTAATGGTGTTCCATCAAACTCAAAAACAAATTCCATCGCCCACTCATCCACTCGTTCAGTCATGAGCAGCACTTCGATACCTTTTTTCTTGAACAATTCAAGTTGTGGTGAGTTTTTCGCAGCATTTAAACTATCAGCAGTCACATAGTAAATTGCCTTTTGGCCTTCTTTCATATTGGCTTTATAGTCTGCAAATGATGTTTTCACTTCATCATTATTTGACGAAGCAAAGCGTAATAATTTTAGAATACGCTCACGATTCGCCATGTCTTCGCCTAAGCCTTCTTTTAAGACTGAACCAAACTCAGCGTAGAATTTTGCAAACTTCTCTTGATCAGCAATATCTTCAGATTTCGCCAAACCATCTAGCACCGTTAAAATACGGCGGGCGTTACCTTCACGAATCGTTTTCACGTCGCGACTTTCTTGTAATAATTCACGGCTTACATTAAGTGGTAGGTCTGCGCTATCAACCACACCTTGAACAAAACGTAAATAATTTGGAATCAAATTATCCGCATCATCCATGATAAATACACGTTTCACATACAGCTTAATTCCTGCTTTAGCTTCACGTGTGAAAATATTGCTTGGTGCGCGAGATGGAATATAAAGTAACTGTGTATATTCCGTACTTCCCTCTACACGGTTATGTGTCCATGCAAGCGGGGCTTCAAAATCATGGCTCAGGTTTTTATAAAACTCAGTATATTGTTCTTCACTGATCTCATTTTTATTACGCGTCCATAATGCACTTGCTGAGTTAATCGCTTCCCATTCATCCGTCAGTACATATTGACCAGGTTTTGCTTCTTCGCCTTCGGCAGCTTCCTCTTGTTGCCAAACTTCTTTCTGCATCTCAATTGGCAAACTAATATGATCAGAGTATTTATTAATAATCTGCTTAACTTTGTAACGATCTAAATAATCTAAAGCATCCTCGCGTAAATGCAAAATGATGTCGGTTCCACGTGAAGCCTTATCAATTGGCTCTACATCAAACTCACCTGTACCATTACTAACCCAACGTACCCCTTCAGCGGCATTTACCCCAGCACGACGTGATTCCACTGTAATTTTTTCAGCAACAATAAAACCTGAATAGAAGCCCACACCAAATTGACCAATCAATTGTGCATCTGACTTTTGATCACCCGTAAGCTTCGACATAAAATCTTTAGTGCCAGACTTAGCAATCGTACCCAAATGATCAATCGCTTCTTGTTGTGTCATACCAATACCATTATCCGAAATGGTAATTGTCTTCTGCTCTTTATTTAAATGAATACGCACATGTAAATCTGGATCATTTTCATAATATTCAGGATGGTTAATGCCTTCAAAACGTAATTTATCGCAGGCATCAGATGCGTTTGATACTAACTCACGAAGGAAAATTTCAGGATTTGAATATAAAGAATGTGTTACTAAATGCAGTAACTGAGCCACTTCCGCTTGGAAGCTGTGTTTTTGAGATTGTTGTTCGCTCATCAGTCTCTCCGTTCATACTGAGTAAAATTATCAATTGCCTATATGAATGGAGGGACTTCACTATTTTTCAATAGTGTGAATGGAAAATTTTTATTCTGTCGCACTAAATTTTAAGGTTTAAAAAGGTCCTTGTTTATAAACGCGGTCCATGTAGAGATCCAGTTTTTGCTGCCGCATTTTATATACATCACTTAAACAACTGACATTGTCACGGCACTGATCGCGTAGTTGTAGCCATTTAATTTGTTGATCTTGAATTGCACCACGTGTCCCCATGGGAACTAAATGACGAATAATCGTATAGGTCGTGGCCATTTTGACATCGGCATCATTAATACTCCGGTTATCACAAACCGCATGTTCGGTAATGGTTTTCGCCTTTTTACAATCAAAACTTGCGGCATAACTTGTCGAAATAAAATAAGCACTGCCCAAGACCAGCATACCCTGAATAATTTTTTTCATCGTCTTTTCTCTTCTTTCAACTTGCTGATTTATTTCGACTCTAACAGTTCCACCTAAATTTTCTATTGCCTATTTGTTCAATTCGATCAACTGATGAATGGAATATGCTGCATAAAAAAAACCCTGCCTAATGGCGGCAGGGTTTTAAGATCAGTTAAAGCTTAGAATTTGTAGCTATAACCAATTGTATACACCATAGGATCGATATCTAAATCGAATTTACCGCCACCTAATTCATCAATTAAAGTCACTTCAGGGCTTAATTGAGCATAGCGAGCATCGAAGTATACACCCCAGTTTTTCGCATCAGCTGGTTGGTAATTAAAGCCGACTTGACCTGCAAAACCAAAATCTTCTTTTACATTTTTAGCCGCGCCAGATTCATCCCAAGCAACAAATGCTGTACCACCTACACCAATATATGGTGTAAAGCGTGTTGAATTTTTAAAGTTATATTTTGCAGTAATTGTCGGTGGAAGATGCTTAATTTTAGCAGCTTTATCACCATCCAAAAGTACATCATGACCAATTGGAGTAGCTAAAAGTAATTCAGCTGAAATGTTGTCATTAAAGAAATATTCAACCGATGGTGTAAATGCTAACTCATCATCCGCTTTTACTGTACCTAATGCGGTTTCAGTGTCACCTGTTGGAGAAATTACAGAACCACCAACTTTAACCTGCCATTGACCAGCCATCGCTGAAGCAGACATACCCAATAATGCAATAAGAGCAGCTTGTTTTAACATTTTTAAGCAACCTTCTAGAATGAATAATTAATATTAAACATTAGTATTAAAATTATGCAATAACATTATTTAATAATTTATTACACTATTATATAAGTTATTATTAATTAAATATATTTATTTTAATCAAAGTATAAAGGTTGGTTTTATTTATCAACCATTATAATTAACTTAATATTTAAAATATACCAACCATTTTAATCAGAATTAATCAAATGAATGATTTTAAACCAACTAAATTCATCAGGTTTAAATAATAAAAAAGGCGATTATATAATCGCCTTTTTATTTATCTTTGAAAATTTTTTAGAGTACCATTGCGGCAATCCAACCAAAGATCATTAATGGAATATTGTAGTGAATGAAGGTCGGGACCACACTGTCTTTCATGTGGTCATGCTGACCATCCATATTAAGACCTGATGTTGGGCCTAAAGTTGAGTCTGATGCCGGAGAACCTGCATCTCCTAAAGCTGCTGCTGTACCAATAATGGCAATCGTTGCCGCTGGGCTAAAACCAAATTGAATACAAAGTGGTACATAAATAATGGCCAAAATTGGGATTGTTGAGAATGAAGAACCAATACCTAAGGTAATTAATAGCCCTATCAATAGCATCCAAAATGCAGCTAAACCTTGGCTGTTTCCAATCCATTCAACCGAAGCTTGTACCAGTACTGGTACTTGATTCGTAGCCTCAATCACAGATGCAAAACCCTGCGCAGAAATCATAATGAAACCCACCAGTGCCATCATGCGCATACCACTGATAATGACATCATCGGCTTCTTTCCACTTAAAAATACCTGCACAGCTTAAGATCGCAACACCAACGAGACCCGCCAAAATCATCGACTCAGATATGACTTGAACAGAAAGCGTAGCAACCACTGCTACCGCAACCATGATCAAAGTAAATTTAGCGACTTGTGGTTTACCATTTTCATCTGCTTTTACATCAGATGAGATGGTGTGCTGTGATTCCTTAACCTGAACGTCAGCATACTCTCGTGGTTTACGGTAGCTATAAAAAACAGCAATTAATAAGCCAACAAACATCCCAAATACTGGAATTGCCATAGCAGTTGGAATTTGATCATAGCTGATGTTGAAACCGTATGGCTTACCAAAGGTATTGATGTTTTGACCTAAAATATCATTAAGGAAAATAGCACCAAAACCAAAAGGTACCAGCATATAAGTCGCCACAAGACCAAAAGTCAGAACACAAGCAATCAAACGACGGTCAAGTTTTAAATGATTAAATACACTGAGTAATGGTGGAATTAATACTGGAATAAACGCAATGTGCACTGGAATCACGTTTTGTGAACATACGGCGGCTAAAGCGATAGTAGCGAAAATTACGTATTTCACGCAATTCCGGGCTTTCACATTACTGTTACCTTTGAGTTTAGTAATGAGTTGATAAGCCAGTAAATCTGGCAGACCTGAACGCGCAAGTGCCAAAGCAAATGCCCCCAACACGCCATAAGCAAGTGCGATTTGAGCACCGTTGCCTAAGCCACTATTAAACGCTTCGATGGTGCCATGAATACCAAGACCAGCTAACAAGCCACCTGTTACTGCACCAATGATCAGTGCAAATACAACAGGCACGCGTGCCAGCGACAGTCCAAACATGACTGTAATTGCGGCAAGAATAGCAAACATAAGAAAAAAGGGAGTCTGACAAAAAACCGTATTTTATCAGAATTTGCTCGCTATTTAGCCCCCCTATCGATGAAACTGCCACTGTTGAACGATTTACTTAAAGCTGCTGTGATTGCGCAAATTGAGCGATGTAACTTGCAATTTTTTCGGGTTGGCTCAGCACGGCCCAATGATTGGCATTGACTTCAACCACAGATAAATCTTCAACCCAATTAGGTAATTCTTTAATGTAATCTGGACTGACAAAATTATCATGTTTCAACACAATCGCTTGTACAGGACAGACGGCATGACGTTGTCTAGGCTGAGTTAAGCGGGGAATAAAATTAGCACGGTAAAGCGCAATACCGTGTTTACCATCATGCTGAATATTATGATTCAAAGGCAATTCTTGAGTACATTCTAAATCATTCACAATTTTTCCCCAACGTTCAGCATTCAAAAAATGCCACGCCGTCGGTGCCAAAAATGGTAATTGGAATACCCCGATGTACCATGACTTACTTAATAATTTGAGTAATTTTTTCTGCTGATGCTTAAAGCTATCTCTGAGCAAAAATGCCGCATGATCCAAACATGGCCCAGAAATAGTTGAATAAGACAAAATACGTGAGCGAAATTTTGGCTCAGTTACCGATTCCCATGATTGGATAGAGCCCCAATCATGCGCGGCCAAATGAAAACTACGTTCGCCTAATACCGCTTGCGTTACACTATCCAAATCAAGTGATAATTGCTCCAAACGATAATCTCGTACTTTACGGGGCATAGATGACTGCCCTGCACCTCGCACGTCATAGCTCACAATATAAAATTCAGAACCAAGATGTTCAATAACTGGTTCCCATACTTCCTGATTATCAGGATAACCATGAACCAAAACCAATGCTGGCTTTGTTTCATCACCCCATGTCTTCACATAGAGCCGTTGTTGATCTGTGGTATTCACCCATTGCGTATTTAGTGGTTGCATTCTTCTTGTCCTTTTATCGATTCCATCGAATTGACGTTTTATTTGTGAACATGGGCAATGTGATCAATGCCACAGTTTGGAAACTCATTTAGTATGCAAAGTTCAGCATAAAAAAAAATTGACCCAGTATGAGCATAATCCAGAAAATAATGACAATGCCTATTGTCTCTAAATTCTTACTCAATCATTATGCCCCTTATAAAGGTGCTGGCATTTCGATTGATAAAATTGATCTCGCCAATTATCACATTCGCGTCAAAATGCCATTAACTCGTAAAAATCAAAATATCGTCGGTGTACATTTTGGCGGTAGTCTTTATTCAATGGTTGACCCATTTTATATGTTGATTTTGATGCATCACCTTGGCTCACGTTATATCGTGTGGGACAAAGCTGCAAATATCCAATTTTTATCCCCCGGGCGTGGAACGGTATACGCTGACATCCAGCTCGACCCAAATGAAATCAATCATATTAAAAACTTAGCAGATAACCACGCACCTGTACTACGGAACTATAGCTTAAATATTTTTGATGAAGCAGGCTTACGTATCGCTGAAGTTCAAAAAACCCTATACATTCGTCGCAAGCAACCTCGTCCACGCAAATAAAAAAGGCGCTTATCTTTAAGCGCCTTTTCATTCAAATTTATCGGATTGGATTAGCGATTTTGCTCAATTGCAGCACCTGCGCCACCACCGATTGCACCACCAATCGCAGCACCAGTGTTACCACCAAAGATACTTTTACCGACTGCAGAACCAATCGCACCACCTACACCACTATATGTGGCATTTCGGTTTGAACCGTTTTGAGTTTTACTACCGACAGCTGCACCAGCACCAGCACCAACGGCTGCACCTACACCACCACCGACATTATTACCCACACCACCACCTATGGCACCACCTAAAGCTGCAGCACCAATACGTTGTTCATTTGGCGACATGCTTTCACAACCAGCAAGCATTAGGGTCGACATCATCGCGACTGCGCATACGCTCATTACTTTTTTCATTGTGATGTTCCTTGTCTTCTTCAATACCTATGATTCTAAAACCATTGTATGAAACAATTAAACATAGCTTGTTACGGCTTGGAGCATAAATGCTGCATTTTGTAAAAAACCACGCCTAATCGCTCACGAATCACTCAGGGTTTTCATCCAAAATCATCAAATCTTTTGTGGTTTCACCATTTTCAGTCAGCACAGCATGGGAGAGTTTGGCTTTGCTTTCTGGATCTGTTGCCTGATCTAGTTTTAGCGTGCGTTTAATCGGTTCCTGCCCTTTCTTAAACTCTACACCTTCTGCATCAATATTGGTGTTTTGACGAATAATCTGACCATCCTGCTTCACCGTAGTCTTGGTTTCAATTTTAGAAGTCGGAACGATGACACCACCACGTTGTAGTACTGGAATCGATAATTTCTTTTCAGAAAAATCACTTTGGTGATCTGAAAGTTCAATTTCACGAGCCACGATATCCTGACCTTTATTAGTCATTTCTAACACTGTTGCAGTCACTTGGCGTACAGGTTCTTGACCTGCAACACGGCGAATCACTTCTGTTTTTAGTACTGGAACTACAGCTTTATCTTCAACCACAATCGAATTGGGCATAGGTGCAGCAATCGCTGTCAATGAGCTGAATAATGCAGAAACTGCGAATACTTGCTGTGTGAATTTCATCAAAAAGCCCCCGTTATGTTTAAGTTTAAAAATCAAGAGATTTGTTATGTTCTATTTTTACTATAGGAAATAAATCAACATTAGGAAAGCTTTAATTTTCAATTCGTCCGCATAAAAAAAGCCACCCGAAGGTGGCTTTTTGGAATGATTTAAGGGCTAATTAAAGACCGTTAAACTCATCGCTAAATGCTTGGCTTAAAGCTTGGTCAACATCAGAGAAATCATTGTGAAGCTCAAGTTCTGCAGCTTCTGATTCTTGACGACGACGCTCTAAGTGGTAAGCCAAACCTGTACCCGCTGGGATCAGACGACCTACAACTACGTTCTCTTTCAGACCACGTAATTCATCTTCTTTACCTGTTACAGCAGCTTCAGTTAACACACGAGTTGTTTCCTGGAACGATGCAGCAGAAATGAACGAGTCAGTAGAAAGCGACGCTTTGGTAATACCCATCAATTGACGTTCAAACTTCGCTGGGAACTTGTTCTGAGCTGCCACAGCTTGGTTTTCTTGAACAACGCGGATGTATTCCACTTGCTCGCCTTTGATGAAGCTTGTATCACCACCGTCAGTGATTTCAACTTTACGAAGCATTTGACGTACGATCACTTCAATATGCTTGTCGTTGATTTTTACACCTTGTAGACGGTATACGTCTTGAACTTCGTTCACGATGTAGTTTGTAAGCGCAACTTCGCCTTTCAAACGTAAGATGTCGTGTGGATTTTGCGGACCATCAGAAATGGTTTCACCACGGTTCACATGCTCGCCTTCGAACACGTTGATCGTACGCCATTTCGGAATTAGCTCTTCGTAAATCTCAGAGCCATCATCCGGAGTAATCACAAGACGGTTCTTACCTTTGGTCTCTTTACCGAAGCTTACGATACCTGAAATTTCAGCAAGGATCGCATGTTCTTTCGGTTTACGTGCTTCGAACAAGTCAGCTACACGCGGTAGACCACCGGTAATATCACGTGTACGTGAAGATTCTTGTGGCACACGACCAATAACATCACCGACACCAATTGTTTCGCCGTCGCGCACAGTCAGAATCGTGTTTTGTGGTAGGAAGTAGAACTGTTCGCCGCCATCTGTTGTATCCAATACAACAGCTGGACGCATATCTTTACCAGATGCTGGACGTGAAGTTACTGGAAGTACCTCAATAGTCGTCATACCTGTTGCATCATCAGTTTTCGATGTCACAGTTACGCCATCAGCGATTTGGCTGAAACGCACTTTACCTGCAACTTCGGTAACCAATGGATGTGTATGCGGATCCCAAGTCGCTACGATACCGCCAGCTTCCACAGCTTCTCCATCTTTAATGATGATTGAAGCACCGTATGGAATTTTGTAACGTTCGCGTTCACGACCGATGTCATCTGCGATACCGATTTCACCTGAACGTGAAGTTGATACCAAGTGACCTTTAGCGTGTTGTACTGTTTTCACATTGTGGAAACGTACTGTACCTTTGTTACGAACTTGTACGCTGTTAGCAGCAGAAGTTCGGCTCGCAGCACCACCTACGTGGAATGTACGCATTGTTAACTGTGTACCTGGCTCACCAATTGATTGAGCAGCCATTACACCCACAGATTCACCTGGATTCACCAAGTGACCGCGAGCAAGGTCACGACCGTAACATTTCGCACATACACCGAAAGTAGATTCACAGTTTACAACTGAACGTACTTTCACTTCATCGACACCTTGCTCTTCTAAGTAGTTTGCAAGTTTTTCGTCGATTAATGTATTACGTGGAAGAATCACATCATCCGAACCTGGTTTCTTCGCATCTTCAGCAAGTACACGACCCAATACTCGAGTACCTAAGTTCTCGATGACATCGCCACCTTGAATGAATGGAGTCATTACAAGACCGTCGAAAGTACCACAATCTGGCTCAGTAATTACCAAGTCTTGTGCTACGTCAACCAAACGACGAGTCAAGTAACCTGAGTTCGCAGTTTTCAATGCAGTATCGGCCAAACCTTTACGTGCACCGTGTGTTGAAATGAAGTACTGAAGTACGGTCAAACCTTCACGGAAGTTTGCTTTAATTGGTGTTTCAATGATCGAACCATCTGGTTTTGCCATCAAACCACGCATACCCGCTAACTGACGAATCTGAGCTGCCGAACCACGGGCACCTGAGTCAGACATCATGTAAATCGAGTTGAATGATTTTTGTTTCTCGTCTTCACCCTGTTTGTTTTTAACAGTTGTGAAAGACAAGTTGTCCATCATCGCTTTCGCTACTTGGTCGTTTGTACGCGCCCAAATATCGACAACTTTGTTATATCGTTCGCCGGCAGTTACGAAACCTTGCTCAAACTGTTGTTCGATTTCACGAACTTCAACTTCAGCTTTTTCGATAATTGCTTGTTTTTGTGGCGGAATTAACATGTCTTCCATACCAACAGACACACCTGAGTGAGTCGCTTGACGGAAGCCCAAGTACATTAATTGGTCAGCAAAGATAACAGTATCTTTTAGACCCAATTTACGGTAGCAAGAGTTGATCAATTTAGAGATGTTCTTTTTAGTCATCTCAACGTTGATTTGTTGGAAATCCATACCTTCAGGTACAACTTCCCAAAGCAAACAACGACCTGGAGTTGTGTCTACAACAATGGTTTGTTGTTCACGGTTACCATTTTCATCAATGACAGTTTGGTGTACACGTGCTTTTACGCGAGCGTGTAAATCAACTTGACCTGTTGCAAGTGCACGGTTTACTTCGTCAGTATCCGCAAACACCATGCCTTCACCTTTGGCATTGATCGCATCACGAGTGATGTAGTACAAGCCTAAGACAACGTCCTGAGAAGGTACGATGATTGGCTCACCGTTCGCAGGAGAAAGAATGTTGTTTGTTGACATCATTAACGCACGAGCTTCTAACTGAGCTTCAAGTGTTAATGGTACATGTACCGCCATTTGGTCACCGTCGAAGTCGGCGTTAAATGCCGCACATACTAACGGGTGAAGACGGATCGCTTTACCTTCAATCAGGGTTGGTTCAAATGCTTGAAGACCCAAACGGTGAAGTGTAGGCGCACGGTTCAACATCACTGGATGTTGACGAATTACGTGAGCAAGTACGTCCCAAACTTCTGGAGTTTCACGCTCAACCATTTTCTTCGCAGCTTTAATGGTTGTCGCTTGGCCAGATGCTTGTAGTTTCGCAAAAATGAATGGTTTGAATAATTCAAGCGCCATTTTTTTCGGAAGACCACATTGGTGAAGACGTAAAGTCGGACCTACGGTAATTACCGAACGACCAGAGTAATCGACACGTTTACCCAATAAGTTTTGACGGAAACGACCTTGTTTACCTTTGATCATGTCTGCCAAAGATTTAAGAGGACGTTTATTCGAACCAGTAATTGCACGACCACGACGACCGTTATCAAGCAATGCATCTACAGACTCTTGTAACATACGTTTTTCGTTACGTACGATAATGTCTGGTGCTGCAAGGTCTAGTAGACGTTTTAAACGGTTGTTACGGTTAATTACACGACGGTAAAGATCGTTCAAGTCAGAAGTCGCAAAACGACCTCCTTCTAGAGGAACCAACGGACGAAGATCAGGTGGAAGTACTGGAAGTACATTCATCACCATCCATTCTGGTTTGTTGTTCGACTCTTTGAACGCTTCCATCAATTTCAGACGTTTAGAAGCTTTTTTAAGCTTCGTTTCTGAAGTTGTATTTGGAATTTCTTCACGAAGACGTGAAATTTCAGCTTCAAGATCGATGTCTTTCAACAAATCTTGAACTGCTTCTGCACCCATTTTCGCAGTGAATTCATCACCGTGTTCTTCTAAAGCAGTGAAGTATTCTTCATCGTTTAGAAGTTGGTATTTCTCAAGTGGAGTCATACCTGGGTCAGTTACAACGTATGATTCGAAATACAATACACGTTCGATATCACGTAAAGTCATGTCTAAAAGCAGACCGATACGGCTAGGAAGTGATTTTAAGAACCAAATATGCGCAACTGGAGAAGCAAGGTCAATATGACCCATACGCTCACGACGTACTTTTGCAGTTGTTACTTCAACGCCACATTTTTCACAAATGACGCCTTTGTATTTCATACGCTTGTATTTACCACACAAGCATTCGTAATCTTTTACTGGACCAAAGATTTTGGCACAGAATAAACCATCACGTTCAGGTTTGAACGTACGGTAGTTAATGGTTTCAGGCTTTTTAACTTCACCATGAGACCACGACTTAATCATTTCTGGTGACGCAAGACCAATACGGATGCGATCAAACTCTACAGGAGCATGACCGTCTGAATCCGTCTTTTTGCGCATGATATCGAGCAAGTCTTTCAATTTTTTTCTCCGTGTGTTGTGGAGATTTTCACTTCACAACTGGGTCACAAATATTGTTTTTTAACTGAGTAATCCCCCTCAATCCCGCCTGATTTAAGCGGGAAACTCCCCTTAAAATAAGAGGAGTAAATCCCCCCCTTATAAAGGGGGTTGGGGGGATTGAATGGTTACTTAGTCACCATTTTTCAGTTCAATGTTGATACCTAAAGAACGGATCTCTTTGGTCAATACGTTGAACGATTCAGGCATACCTGGGTCCATGTAATGGTTACCATCTACAATGTTCTTGTAGATACGGGTACGACCTTCAACGTCATCCGACTTCACAGTAAGCATTTCTTGAAGTGTGTATGCTGCACCGTAAGCTTCGAGTGCCCATACTTCCATCTCACCGAAACGCTGACCACCGAATTGTGCTTTACCACCAAGCGGCTGTTGAGTTACTAGAGAGTAAGAACCAGTAGAACGCGCATGCATCTTGTCGTCAACCAAGTGGTTCAGTTTCAACATGTACATGTAACCCACAGTTACTGGACGGTCAAAACGTTCACCTGTACGACCATCATACAATACTGTTTGACCAGTACGTGAAATGCCACCAAGTTCTAACAATTCTTTGATTTGTGATTCTTCAGCACCATCAAATACCGGTGTTGCTAAAGGAACACCTTTACGCAAGTTACCTGAAAGCACCAAGATTTCTTCATCAGTCAAGCTATCAAGATCTTCTTGTTCGCCACCAACTTTATTGTAAATCTTGTCTAAGAAATCACGAAGCTCAAGTACAGTACGTTGCTCTTTCATCATCTTGTCGATTTGATCGCCAAGACCTTTAGCCGCCATACCTAAGTGAGTTTCAAGAATCTGACCCACGTTCATACGTGATGGTACACCCAGTGGGTTAAGTACAACATCAACTGGAACACCGTTTGCATCGTGTGGCATGTCTTCTACAGGTAAGATGTTTGATACAACACCTTTGTTACCGTGACGACCAGCCATTTTATCACCCGGTTGGATGCGACGTTTTACAGCTAGGTAAACTTTAACAACTTTTAGTACACCAGTTGTCAGCTCATCACCTGTAGACAATTTACGTTTTTTCTCTGCAAATTTCTCGTCAATTTCAAGGCTCTTCTCTTTCAAGAACACTTGAATTTGAGTTAAACGTTCAGCAATCGCTTCGTCGACTGGTTGGATTTCAATAAGATCAACCAACTCAAGACCAGACAATAACTCTTCAGTTAATTTGTCACCGCGTTTAGTTGTACCGCCACCATTCGATTCTTGACCTTTCAACAAACGAACAATACGTTCACGAGCTGCTTCTTCAAAGATTTTGAATTCTTCTTTCAAATCTTTACGGTAAGCATCTAATTGAGCTTTTTCAATTGCTTGAGCACGTTCGTCTTTTTCAAGACCATCACGTGTAAACACTTGAACGTCAATAACAGTACCTTTAACACCAGAAGATACGCGTAAAGATGAATCTTTAACGTCAGCCGCTTTTTCGCCGAAGATTGCACGAAGAAGTTTTTCTTCCGGAGTAAGTTGGGTTTCACCCTTAGGTGTTACTTTACCTACAAGGATATCGCCCGCTGTTACTTCTGCACCGATGTAAACAATACCTGACTCATCAAGTTTAGAAAGTGCTGCTTCACCCACGTTCGGGATATCGGCAGTAATTTCTTCCGCACCCAATTTAGTATCACGTGCTACACATGACAATTCTTGAATGTGGATGGATGTTAAACGATCTTCTTGAAGCACACGCTCAGATAATAAGATCGAGTCTTCATAGTTGTAACCGTTCCAAGTCATGAATGCTACGCGCATGTTTTGACCCAATGCCAATTCACCGCCATCTGTAGATGGACCATCAGCTAATACGTCACCACGACCCACTTGATCACCAAGGCTTACAAGCACTTTTTGGTTAATACAAGTGTTTTGGTTAGAACGTGTATATTTGATCAGGTTGTAGATATCTACACCTGCTTCACCCGCGATCATTTCGTCTTCGTTTACACGAATAACAACACGAGACGCGTCGACGAATTCAATACGGCCACCACGTTTCGCAAGAACACATACACCTGAGTCGTGCGCTACGTTTGCTTCCATACCTGTACCAACAAGCGGCTTGTCAGCGATCAACGTAGGTACTGCCTGACGTTGCATGTTTGAACCCATCAATGCACGGTTGGCATCATCGTGTTCAAGGAATGGAATAAGTGATGCAGCAACAGATACAACCTGCTGTGCAGATACGTCCATATGCGTCACTTTTTCAGGAGGCATACGTACGAAATCACCTTGGTGACGTACAGAAACAAATTCTTCTGTTAAATTACCGTCTTTATCTACACCTGAATCGGCCTGTGCAATCACAGTACCTACTTCTTCAATCGCAGAAAGGTATTCAACGTCATCCGTTACACGACCATCAACAACTTTACGGTAAGGCGTTTCTAAGAAACCAAAATCATTCGCTTTCGCATAAACAGAAAGTGAGTTGATCAAACCAATGTTTGGACCTTCAGGAGTCTCAATTGGACATACACGACCGTAGTGAGTTTGATGTACGTCACGTACTTCGAAGCCCGCACGCTCACGAGTCAAACCACCTGGGCCCAATGCTGATACACGACGTTTGTGTGTAATTTCAGACAACGGGTTGTTTTGGTCCATGAACTGAGACAACTGGCTTGAACCAAAGAATTCTTTGATTGCAGCAGCAACTGGTTTCGCATTGATTAAATCTTGCGGAGACAAGTTATCAGTTTCAGCTTGAGATAAACGTTCTTTAACAGCACGTTCAACACGAACTAGACCAACACGGAATTGGTTTTCTGTCATTTCACCAACAGAACGAACACGACGGTTACCCAAGTGATCGATATCATCGACTTCACCTTTACCGTTACGGATTTCAACTAATGTTTTCAATACATCAGTGATGTCTTCGTTCGAAAGAATACCTTCAACTTCACGAGACTTCTGATCCGTACCCACTTCGTAAGGACGACCCAAACGACGGTTGAACTTCATACGACCTACTGGTGATAAGTCATAACGTTCAGAAGAGAAGAACAAATTGTTGAATAAGTTTTCAGCAGCTTCTTTTGTTGGTGGCTCACCCGGACGCATCACTTTGTAGATTTCTACAAGTGCTTCTTCACGACCAGTTGTAGTATCTGCACGTAAAGAGTCCGCAATGAATGGGCCACGGTCGATGTCATTGGTATAAAGTACGTTGAATTGTTTAACGCCGCCTTCAGCCAATTTCACCATAATTTCATGGCTTAGTACTGTATTTGCAGCAATTACTTCGCCATCACGTAACGTTACATCTTCAGCAACAATACGTTCATATAGGTATTCATCAGGAACAGAAAGTTTTTCAAGACCTGCTGCTTCCATTTGACGAACATGGCGCGCGTTAATACGTTTACCTTGTTCAACAATTGTTTTACCGTCTGTACCCACGATATCAAACTGTGCCATTTCGCCACGTAGACGTTCTGGAACCAAGTCAATTTGATAGCTACCCATATCAAGATATACAGGTACTTTTTCGTAGAACATGTCTAGGATTTGTTCGTTGTTATACCCCAAGGCACGAAGCACAACAGTCGCAAGTAATTTACGACGACGGTCAATACGAACATATACAAGATCTTTTGCATCAAATTCAAAGTCTAACCATGAACCACGGTAAGGAATGATACGAGCAGAATAAAGAACTTTACCGCTAGAGTGAGTTTTGCCTTTATCGTGGTCAAAGAATACACCTGGTGAACGGTGTAATTGAGATACGATTACACGCTCAGTACCATTGATCACAAAGGTACCGTTGTCTGTCATAAGTGGCATTTCACCCATGTAGACTTCTTGCTCACGCACATCTTTGATTGTTTTAGTTTCGCGATCTTTAATGATCAGACGAATTTTTACACGCATTGGCGCCGCATAAGTTGAGCCACGAAGAATACATTCGCGCACATCAAATTCAGGCTTACCAAGACTATACTCAACAAATTCTAAAGCAGCATTGCCAGAATAACTTTCAATAGGAAAAACTGAACGAAATGCGGCTTGGAGACCGATATCTTCGCGGTTTTTTGGAGTTTTGCCGTCTTGAAGGAAAGTTCGGTACGAGTCGACTTGAATCGCGAGCAAGTACGGAACATCCATTACCTTGGGCAATTTACCAAAATTCTTACGGATCCGTTTCTTTTCGGTATATGAGTATGCCATCTGGAGTCCTCGGAAAGTAAACTAAGTCCGCCTGCAGAACGAACTTAGAAGGAATTACGCAGGCCGATATGGCCACCACTTTCACAAATGCTGCAATTTTTAGTGGTATTAAAACGCTTAACAATATTTTTTACTGAAAAATATTGGTAAGCGTTTGGTTTTATAAATTATTTTTAATTTGTATGATTTTTATATCATGCAAACAAAAATCGAGCCGATTATTGTAACGCAAAAAGGCTGATGACCCAAGGGCCACCAGCCATTTTTTGGAGCCGATTATAAAAAAATCGACTCCCCTTAAGATTACTTAAGTGTAACTGTAGCACCAGCTTCTTCAAGTTTTTTCTTAAGTTCTTCGCCTTCTTCTTTAGAAACGCCTTCTTTAAGAACTGAAGGAGCGCTTTCAACAAGATCTTTAGCTTCTTTAAGACCAAGGCCTGTAGCTTCACGAACTGCTTTAATTACAGCAACTTTGTTAGCACCGAAAGAAGTCAACTCAACGTTGAATTCTGATTGTTCTTCAGCAGCAGCACCAGCAGCGCCAGGAGCAGCAGCAACTGCTACAGCAGCAGCAGATACGTTGAATTTTTCTTCGAAAGCAGAAATAAGTTCAACAAGTTCAAGAACAGTTTTTTCAGCAACTGCGTTTAAGATTTCTTCGTTTGTTAAAGCCATGAGAGTAACTCCAAATGGGTATTGAATGGTGTGTAAATTGATTTAAGCTTAAGCAGCTTCTGACTCGTTTTTCTCTTTGAGCGCAGTAATAAGGCGACCCAATTTCGAAATAGGAGCTTGAAGAACGTTTGCAAGCATAGTAAGCGCTTTCTCTTGGTTTGGAAGGTTCGCGATAACGCTAACTTCAGCACCTTGATAAACCTTACCGTCAAATGCAGCAGCTTTAAGTTCAAATGCTTTATTAGTTTTAGCAAATTCTTCGAACAAACGAGCAGCTGCGCCCATATCGTCTTCAGAAGTTGAGAAAGCTAAGATTGTTGGGCCAACAAGGTTGTCGCTCAAGATATTGAATTGAGTATCTTGAAGAGCACGTTTAGCCAAAGTGTTACGAACTACACGAGTAGCAACACCTAGTTTACGAGCTTCAACACGTAGAGCAGTTAATTGCTCAACAGTTAAACCTTGATAGTCAGCAACAACAGCAGCATACGCAGTAGAAGCAACTTCAGTTACTTCAGCTACGATCTGTTTTTTGCCTTCGATAAGAAGAGCCATTGTAAAACCTCCTAACGGTGATTTATGCACCTATACAGATGCACTCCCAATTCGTTAGCTCATCACTGAACCAACACGCGGAGGAGGAACAAATCACACCACCGCGTCTACTCAGGCTGGGCTATTAAGAAGAAAGCATAAAACTCCCCTCGCCTGAGGTCTTTGACGCTGATAAATCTAAATTTATCAATTCAAAGTTTGCCTGAATCACGCAATATACGACGGAACGTTTCTTGCGTAATATTTAAAGCAGCGCTTTAAATATTACTCAGGGCTTTAAAATTCTGTAATAAGTCGAAACTTATTTAGAAACGTTTGCCACATCAACAACAAGACCAGGACCCATAGTAGAGCTTAGAGTGATCTTTTGGATGTAAACACCTTTAGAAGTAGCAGGTTTTGCTTTCTTAAGGTCTGCTACAAGAGCTTCAACGTTTGAACGAACAGCTTCAGCAGTGAAACCTACTTGACCGATCGCAGCGTGGATGATACCTGCTTTGTCTACACGGTAACGTGCTTGACCAGCTTTCGCATTTTTAACAGCAGAAGCTACGTCAGGAGTTACAGTACCCACTTTAGGGTTTGGCATTAAGCCACGTGGACCAAGAATCGTACCTAACTTACCAACAACGCGCATTGCATCCGGAGCTGCAATTACTACGTCAAAGTCAAGGTTACCCGCTTGGATGCTTTCAGCAAGATCATCAAAACCAACAACGTCCGCACCTTCAGCTTTAGCAGCTTCAGCAGCAGCGCCTTGAGCAAACACAGCTACACGTACAGTTTTACCAGTACCTGCAGGAAGTGTAGTCGCGCCACGAACAACTTGGTCAGATTTACGAGGATCAACACCTAGGTTTACAGCAACATCCAAAGATTCTTTGAATTTTACTGCTGGAAGGCCGTTAAGAACTGCAACTGCTTCTTCCAAAGTGTAAACTTTGTTAGCTTCAACAGCAGCAACAATGGCTTTTTGACGTTTAGTTAATTTAGCCATGTCTTATAGCTCCACTTCCAAGCCCATAGAACGCGCAGAACCAGCAATGGTACGTACACGTGCGTCTAAATCAGCACCAGTAAGATCCGGTTCTTTAGTAGTCGCAATTTCTTCTAATTGAGCGCGAGTCAACTTACCAACTTTAGTTTTGTTAGGTACAGCTGAACCCTTTTGGATGCCCGCAGCTTTCTTAAGAAGAATCGCAGCAGGAGGAGTTTTCATGATGAATGTGAACGACTTGTCGTTGTACACAGTGATCACTACTGGAATTGGAAGACCAGCTTCAACTTTTTGTGTCGCAGCATTGAATTCTTTACAGAATGCCATGATGTTAACACCACGTTGACCTAGTGCAGGACCAATCGGTGGAGATGGATTTGCTTTACCAGCTGGAACTTGCAGCTTGATATAGCCGTCAATCTTCTTAGCCATTTCAATTACCTCTGGGTACTAACGCCGCTAGGCTCCCCATACATATAAGTAACGATACCGTTACAACAACAATGCCCGACTCATAACAAATCGGGCGTTTATCAACCAAGTTAAATTAAACCGATTTTTCGACTTGGCGAAATTCCAGCTCAACCTGAGTTGGTCGATTAAATACATTAATCGTCAACGTCAAACGTGACTTATCGTATAGAACTTCTTCCACCACGCCTTTAAAATCGGTGAATGGACCGTCAATTACGAGTAATTCTTCACCTGGTTCAAACATCGTCTTAGGACGAGGTGCTTCACCAGTATTGCGTACACGTGCAAGAATCGCATCAGCTTCTTTTTGCGTAATTGGTGCAGGCTTTTCTGCAGTACCACCGATGAAACCTAATACTTTTGGACATTCTTTAACAATGTGCCAAGTTTCATCATTCATTTCCATCTCGACTAACACATAGCCGGGAAAGAATTTACGCTCAGATTTACGTTTCTTACCATCCTTCATTTCCACTACTTCTTCAGTAGGGACAAGGACTTCACCAAAGCTATCGGCTACAGCGCTACGCTGGATTCGATCATTAAGTGAGCGTAACACTTGTTTTTCATAACCAGAATAGGCATGAATAATGTACCAACGTTTCATAGCTCTCTTACCCGATAATAAACTTCATTAACCAGCTCAAAGCATAGTCAAAGCACCATAATAAAATAGATGCCACTAAGACTACCGCAAGTACCTGCCAAGATGTGGTCATGGTCTCTTGCTTGGTTGGCCAAGTCACTCGACGTAACTCAATTCGAGCATCTTTCAACAATCGAACAAAGCCTTTGCCTTGATGGGTGGCGTATAATAAACCTAAAGCCACGATGATACAAGCCAAAATTACCCCAACACGGACCCAAACATCATTCGCTGGTGCCCAGTATGCTGGCAAATGTTGATTCACCATCATAGAACTACCGAGTAAAATCAACGCGATAACCCACAGAACATAGTCTAAAGGGGAACCAGAATTAACAACTTCAGCAGGATTATTTCTTTGAGGAATTGGCGCGTCGCTTAATGCGTCACGCGATTTATCATTCGACATTTTTGTACTCGTCGTAGGATTCGCGACTTATTATATGACCAGTTGAGCCAGCATCAAGCTTCTTTTTAAAAAAATTTGGCAGGCCAGGAGGGACTCGAACCCCCAACATTCGGTTTTGGAGACCGACGCTCTACCAATTGAACTACTGACCTGCAGAGCAAATCGAGAGTCGAAACTCTCGATCTGTACAAAGATAACTGTATTATATTATGCAGTTACTTTAGAAACAACACCCGCACCAACTGTACGGCCACCTTCACGGATCGCAAAGCGTAAGCCAGCGTCCATTGCGATTGGGTGGATTAATTCTACTGACATTTCTACGTTGTCACCAGGCATAACCATTTCAACGCCTTCTTTAAGCGAGATCGCACCAGTTACGTCAGTTGTACGGAAGTAGAACTGTGGACGGTAACCGTTAAGGAATGGAGTATGACGGCCACCTTCGTCTTTAGAAAGTACGTATACTTCTGCATCGAATTTAGTATGCGGTTTGATTGTACCTGGTTTAGCAAGTACTTGACCACGTTGAACGTCTTCACGTTTAGTACCACGTAGAAGAACACCACAGTTCTCGCCCGCACGACCTTCGTCAAGAAGTTTACGGAACATTTCTACGCCAGTTACAGTTGTTTTAACTGTATCTTTAATACCAACGATTTCAACTTCTTCGCCTACTTTCACGATACCAGTTTCAACACGGCCAGTTACTACTGTACCACGACCTGAAATTGAGAATACGTCTTCGATTGGCATAAGGAATGCTTGGTCGATAGCACGTTCTGGTTCTGGGATGTAAGAGTCAAGAGCTTCAACAAGAGCAACTACAGCATCTTCGCCGTATTGACCAGCTTCACCATTAAGCGCTGCAAGAGCAGAACCACGGATTACTGGAGTGTCGTCGCCTGGGAAGTCATAAGTAGAAAGAAGTTCACGAACTTCCATTTCTACTAATTCAATTAATTCTTCGTCGTCTACGATATCGCATTTGTTTAGGAATACAACGATATAAGGTACACCTACCTGACGAGAAAGGAGGATGTGTTCACGAGTTTGTGGCATTGGACCATCAGTCGCCGAACAAACAAGGATCGCACCATCCATTTGCGCAGCACCAGTAATCATGTTTTTAACATAATCGGCGTGACCTGGGCAGTCTACGTGAGCGTAGTGACGGATTGGAGAATCGTATTCTACGTGTGAAGTATTAATTGTAATACCACGTGCTTTTTCTTCTGGTGCAGAGTCGATTGCAGCGTAATCTTTCGCTTCACCACCGAATTTTTTTGCACACACAGTTGCAATCGCAGCTGTTAAAGTCGTTTTACCATGGTCAACGTGACCAATTGTACCCACGTTAACGTGCGGCTTATTACGTTCAAACTTAGCCTTAGCCATGCTTTTCTTCCTCGTTTACGTCGAACACAATTCTGAGTAAAACCCAGCTCCGACATATCGCCTAAAAAAATAAACACCCAATACTTGAAAAGCAGACTAAAAAGCCTGCTTCTGGAATCTTGCGCAACATTTAAAGTTGCTAAACTGTAAAATCTGGAGCTCTTATCGAGATTTGAACTCGAGACCTCTCCCTTACCAAGGGAGTGCTCTACCACTGAGCTATAAGAGCAAATATAAGCACTTCAATAGATATGGAGCGGGAGACGAGGGTCGAACTCGCGACATGTAGCTTGGAAGGCTACCGCTCTACCAACTGAGCTACTCCCGCACGATGTTGGTACAAACCACTTATTGAAGTCTTAAAATTGGTGGTGAGGGAAGGATTCGAACCTTCGAAACTTTCGTAGCGGAGTTACAGTCCGCCCCCTTTGACCGCTCGGGAACCTCACCATTTTACACTTACTTCAGTGTTGTTCTCTCTACTCACTCTCAAACTTTCTAAGATGGTGCCGGCACACGGATTCGAACTGTGGACCTACTGATTACAAGTCAGTTGCTCTACCAACTGAGCTATGCCGGCGTTTCTTAGTGTTTCGTACGTTTCGTATCGGAACGGTGTGCAGTTTAGCAAATCTTGAAATCCTTGCAAGTGTTTTTTCTAAAAAAAACGTGAAAAACTCATAAAATCAATCCATTTGATGATAATTCAACCGCTTTGATCACTGCGCGAGCTTTTATTTGGGTTTCATTCCACTCTGATTCAGGATTTGAGTCGTACACCACCCCTGCTCCAGCTTGAACATAGACCTTATTTTCACGAATTACACAGGTACGAATCGCAATCGACATGTCCATTTCGCCATGCCAGCCTAAATAACCAACAGCACCACCAAAAATTCCACGTTTTACTGGTTCAACTTCGTCAATAATTTCCATAGCACGGATTTTTGGTGCGCCTGAAAGCGTACCCGCAGGGAATGTTGCCTTAAAAACATCCAAAGCATCGACATCATCACGTACTTCACCTTGCACATTTGACACAATGTGCATGACATGCGAATAACGTTCGATCACCATTTGATCAGTCACGTGAACTTTACCGATTTTAGAAACGCGTCCAACATCATTTCGCCCCAAATCGATCAACATCAAATGCTCTGCAATTTCTTTTTCATCAGATAGCAAATCTTTTTCTAGCGCTAAATCTTCTTCTTTTGTTTTACCCCGTGGTCGCGTTCCCGCCAAAGGACGAACTGTTGCCACACCATTTTCTAAACGGGACAAAATTTCAGGTGATGAACCGACGATATGAAAAGGAATGTCATTTTCTAGTGTCTGCCCTTGCACCAAGAACAAATATGGCGATGGATTGAGGTGACGTAGTGCACGATAGACCTGCAAAGGCTCACCATCAAAATCGGATACCATACGATGGCCCGGCACAACCTGCATCACATCACCGGCTTTAATGTACTCTTTTACTTTCGCAATAGAGTCAATAAAGTTGTCATGTCCAGTGATGGATTCAAACTGTGGTGCAGTATGCTTATTTGCTTTGAGTGCAATTGGGGTTGCCAAAAGTTCTTCTAGCTCATCCAATTGTTGCTGCGCCTTGGTATAGGCCTCAGCATCATTTACATCGGCATGCACAATTAAGAATAAGGTATCCTTAAGGTTATCAAAGACGATGACGGTTTTTGATAGCATCATCCAAATATCCGGAATCCCGACCGGGTCAGCTTCTGGAACATTATTGAGCTTTGGTTCGATATAACGTACAGCATCATAACCAAAGTATCCAACCAATCCACCGGTAAAGCTCGGCAACGCTGGCAAATCTTGCTGTGTAGGCACTTTATATTGTGCTTGGAAGTCACGAATGTATTGAAATGGGTCAGCACATTGTTGTTTTTCAACCGAGCCATCAGCATGTTGAACGGTCAACTGCCCTTCATTACACGAAAATACGGTGGACTCGCCCAAGCCAATAATGGAGTAACGCGCCCAGTTTTCGCCACCCTCTACAGATTCAAATAAATAGGCTTGTTTATGTTGTTTTAATCGCGCAAAGACAGAAAGTGGAGTTTCTGTATCTGCCAAGCGCTGACGATATACTGGAATCAAGTTATATCCAGCAGTTTTCAGTTGTTCAAATTGAGTTTGTGTAGTCATTTGGGTTTCTCTATATTTCGCGTGGTCAATTTCAGTTAATTTCTTCTCATGCTGATTGAGTGACGCCATCGAAAACCTACACAGTTGCTCATTTTCACTTCCTTAACCCTACTTATTTCAACCCAATAATTCTTTTAAGTTATCAACCACGTGCTGCGGCTGACAATCTCGAATATTTTCACCATGATTATAGCCATAGCTGACCACAATACAATCAATACCCGCACGACGTGCTGCCTCGACATCATTGACAGAATCACCCACCATCAAAATTTGCTGTTTCGGCAAGGCATAATGCTCCGCACAATACTCTAGCTGCTTGGGATGTGGTTTACGCTCTTCAAAACGATCTCCGCCAATCACATCATCAAAGTATTCATGCATACCTAGTGCCTGCACAATACTGCGTGCCGGTTGCTCTGGTTTATTGGTCACACAAATCAGAATTTTCTCTTCTGCTTTTGCCCAATCCAAGAACGCTAGAATGCCGTCAAAGGGCTGCGTCAAAACACAAGGATCTGCATTGTAAATCTTTAGAAAAGTTTCCAGTAAAAGATGGTGCTGTGCGGCATCCACCTTCCCGGTCAAGTATTCAAGTACGCTATGACAAAACAATGAAGTTCCTTTCCCAATCCAGTTTCGCACCTGCGCTTCTGTGACCAACGGTAATTGCAACGCATTTAGACTCATATTCATCGCACGATGTAAGTCAGATGCTGAATCGACTAGCGTTCCATCCAGATCAAATAAAATCATTTGGCGTTCTGCTAAACGAACTTCAAACATAATGTCCCTCTATTTTTTTGTAAATTTTCCCCATAAAAAAGGCATGCCCATGCATGCCTTTTGAGGAATGTCTCGGTTTATTTAAACAAGACCCATGCAATAATTGCAAGAATGATTAAAACAATGACTGAGATTAAGCCCACAGAGGCATTTTTTTGCGCTTCATGCTCTTGCTCTACACATGTCGCTGGAATTTCTACATCACATGCTTCATTTTTCGGAACAGCAGTTACGTCAATTCCCTCAGGAATTGGTGCAGGTTTAGGCACACCTACATTGGTCGGCATACCATCACGAGTCAATTGAACCGAGCCATCTCGCTCTTTCAACTCTGGCATACCTTGATCATTCATTTGTTGTGCTGCGGTTTTAACAACAGGCTCTTGTGCCTTAGTTTCAGACGTGTTTGCTACAGACTCTTGTGCCACAGTTTCAGAAACTGCAACAGCTTCAGACGGCTGCTGAACAGGTGTAATTTCTTCTGTTTGCAACGCTTCAACGCTTTGTTCAATATCCGCTGGGATCTGAACAGCTTTAGCTGGAGCCAATAAACTAAACTTCACACTGGCAAACTGTACAATATCACCTTCTTTTAAAAGTGATTCACCAGTCAAACGGACATCATTAATAAACGTCCCATTGGATGAATTAAGATCTTGCAACCAGAGTGCCTGATCTTTCAGTACAAAGGCAGCATGTTTACGCGATACATCAGATTCTTGTAAAACAATATCTGCTTGTTGATGACGACCCACCAACATATCTCGCTCAATACTAATTTCTTGTCCTGTTAAATCACCAGAAATTGCTTGAATTTTCCAAGTCATGAAGTTAATTCTCTATTGCTCGTTTTTTTCATCATAGCATGCTGTGGTTTCAAAGCTAAACCACCCTGCTGTCTCACCTAAGGCGTGCCCGCCACTTTGCCATTCGGTACGGTAATGGTTTCGCGCTTCACCGCAGGCTCAATGGCTACTGGCGTGGAGACCACTGCCGCTGGCTGTGTCGTTTGCGGTGCTGTCGGTACCGTCTTATACACAGGGGCTGGTGCTGTACCCTTTGAAACAGGTATGCGCTGCTGATACACATCATCAACATTTTCAGGCAATTTCGCAAAATTACCATCATTATCCAGTGCCAGTTGCAGACTATAGAGCTGACTGTAACGCTGCTGAGACATTCTCTTCACATCGGCAGAATTTCCAACAATAGTCGGATGAATAAAGATCAGTAAATTGCGTTTACTGTTGGACTTTCCTTCCGAGCTAAAAAGTTTACCCAGTACAGGAATAGCCCCCAACCCAGGAACCGATTGGCGTCCATGCAATGTATTGTCCGAGATCAACCCCCCCAACACAATTGTTTGACCATGCTCTGCCAAGATCGAGGTTTTGATCGCGCGTTTAGTCGTAACCAAATCCGACGCTTGACCTTTATTGTCTTTTACATCAGAAACTTCTTGCTCTACCTCTAAACGCACCGAACCACCGTCGCCAATATGCGGCACAACTTTTAAAGTAACACCGACATCTTTACGCTCAATCGAGGTGTATGGATTGGCTGTGCCACCATTGGTGGTGACCGAACCTGTCACAAATGGAACGTTTTCACCCACCACAATATAGGCTTCTTCGTTGTCCATCGTCACAATCGACGGTGTAGATAATAGATTCGATTTGGTTTTTTCTTTTAAAGCCTGAATCATCGCACCATAGAGTTTGCGTGAACCATCACTACCTTCACGATAATCACCAAGGACCAAAGAAGTACCGGCACTCACCGCGCTACCTGCACCCGCAGCGCCGCCAGTTAAATATCCTGCGGCAATATTTTTTAAACTCGAACCAAAGTTATCAAAGTTAATTAAGCCGATACCACTACTGATATCACCCAACGCCCATTGCACACCGAGTTGATCGGTATCCGTGCCTTCGACTTCAATAATCGCCGCTTCGATCAGCACTTGCTGACGACGAATATCAAGCTGTTGAATCGCGGATTCGATTTCACGCATGAGCTGCGGATCTGCTTTCACAATCAGTGCATTTTGTGTGGTATCGGCAATAATACTGACGCCATTGGCATTAAAACTTGAAATACCATTTTGCGTATTATTGGAAGAGTTATTGCTGTTGAGGTTAATACCTGAACTGGTGTTATTTTGTGAGCTGAATGACTGTGAATTCGAACTGTTACTATCATTCATTAAACTGTTCATCGTGCTGCTATTTGAGCTATTCGACGAATTCGTACTCGAAACAGCTTGCCCCGTGACCAAGCCTTGTAAGATTTCTGACAGGTTTTTTGCACTTGCATACTTCAAACGGAAGACTTTCAACCCACCTAATCGATCTGCCGCAGGTACATCTAAGGTTTCAATAATCTTACGAATGCGTTTACGTGTCGCTGTATCACCTTTAATGATAATGCGATTGGTTCGATTGTCCGCGATAATACGAATTCGTGACCCTTTCGGGTCTTTTGATGCGCCGGTCGAACTCATCGACTCTAACAGTCCAATCATTTCTTCGGCCTGACTCGATTGCAGCGTCACAGCTTCGATATCATTTTGACCCGTTCCATCTAAATTACGAATAATCGTTTCGAGCTGATAAATATTACTTGCACGGTCTGAGACGATCAGCGCATTAGTCCCTGCCACTGCCGACAAATGTGCAAATTGTGGCATCAATGGGCGCAACGCTGGAATTAAGTCGTTGGCATTAGTGTTATCAAGCCAAATTACTCGGGTGACAATTTGGTCTCCAGACGCACGGTGGCGCGCATCATAAGGAATGCCCGAGCTTTTTACATTACTGTCTGGAACCAGTTTAATGGTGTTGCCTGATGGAATCGCCACCACACCATTCACATTCAATACACCGAGAAACAGGTCATAGACTTCATTTTTATTTAAAGGCTTATTGGAAATAACCGTTACATTTCCTCGTACCCGTGGATCAACTGCAAAATTTTTCCCCGTGATATCTGCGACTTCATTAATGAATGCCGTAAGATCTGCATCACGTAAATTGATTTTCCAAGTTTGTGCATAACTTGCTGTGCTGACCATAGCAACCAAGGGCACCATGGCATAGGCAGCTAAAGTTGAACGGTTATTATTAAATAAAGCCATATACGCCTGTGTTTCCTAACCCTATAAAGTGATGAGACATCACTAAAAATCCTGTTGTATGGTCATCACTTGATCACCACGTTTGACTTCAAGTTTCACCTGCCCTTCACGGCGGGCTTGTTCTAATAATTGCGCCTCAGATTGTCCCGCACCGACCGCCTGCCCATTTAAAGACATGATGCGGTCACCCGGCTGCAAACCCAATTTATTCCTTAAGGCAGCAGGTGTTCGGTTTGAAACCTCAAACCCACCATTACCTGATGGATTTACCCCCATTTCCTGCATATATTGTTCACGATTTTCAGTCATGCGTTGTACGGCCTGACCAATCGCGGACTGCGTTGTGCTTTGCCCTAAATTTACAGGATCAGTTGTATTTTGCATGCTGTTATTCTGCAAAGATCCGCCTGATGTTGCATTGGCTGTAGGGACAATCGGTTGATCTAATCCGTTTTCAATACCTTGGAACACCAATTCACGCCGTGCACCATTACCCTGCGTTAAAATCACCTTATCCCAATAAACTTCAGCCAGTTGATATGATGAACCTTGAATGGTTTCTCCGACCAAATAGCGATCTGAACTCTCATTAACCTTAATCACTGCTGACGAGTAGCGACTTGGCTGTCCCACCACCACACCTTGCAATACCATATTTAACTGCGCGTCAGCTGCTGAACTACGATTTTCCTGAAACAAGGCAAAAGAGCTAATATTAGGAACTTGCGTTTGCTGTGAACCCAATTCAACTCGGTCTAACTGCATGGCTTGTGGCGGTGCAATCAATAACCAAAATAAAGCGGCTAACTTCCAGCACAGGTACAAAATTATTAAAGCCAAGACCACAGGTGCAAGTCGATCTGTTTGCTTCCAATTGATCTCGCGGATTTTTTCGAAATAGTCAGTCATCAGTTCACCCCACTCAATAGGGGTTGACGTGAACTAATCACATACGTATCTAATCCGGCCTTACCTTCATAGGAAGCAACATTCATCAAAAAGCGCTGGGTTAATTGCACATCCAACATGAGGTCTGGCTCAAGTGACAAATTCATCATTTTTTGTTCACGTTGATCTCGAACATCAATCGATAATTTGCCATTATCATCTTTTAATTGGGCCAACATGGCAGGCACATTCATTGACTCTTGACGCTGTGCAAAGCTAAAGGATAAATCCCCGCCTGCCCACTGCATCTCACCTGATGACTGACTAAATCCCTGTTGTGGCTTATATTTAAACTGCACATCATTTAATTGAATGGCATTCGTTGGCCATTGCCAATCGGCAAAACTTTTTAAGGTTTCAGGAGCAATTTGACCCTCTAAGTTTTTAATACTAATACTTTTACCAAAACCATAACCCATCACACCTTGTAGTTTGGTATTGCCACTATGAATCTCAACATTTGCACCCAAGCGCAATAAAATCAAATCCCACGGGCGTGTGCTCCAGTTTAGCGAGCCTTTCAAATTTCCTCGTGTCCAATCTGCTTGCCCATGCCAAATATTGCCACTGACGTTATGTAGCATTTGGTTATTTTTATAAAATTTTGTAATGAGCCAAGCTGCAGGTACTTGCAGCATAACGAAAATTAAAAAACTGATCGCAGCAAAAATGAGCCACCGAATATTATTAGTTTTATTGATCATCCCACCACAACCGATCCATCAATTTTTTTCCATCATTTAAACATTTTTCTTTATAGACACATTATGCATACTTTTTCTGCATAGCCAATTCAAAGAGATAAAAAAACCAGGCATTTGCCTGGTTTAATTATCCTGAACTCAGGATATGACGATTTCATGAATTATTCTTAAATTAAGAAGTCTTCTAGTTTCGCGCCTTTTTCTAGCTCAGCCACTAACCAACGCGGTTGTTTACCACGACCGGTCCACGTGTCATCTGCATTGGTTTTGCTACGGTAACGTGGCTCAACAGCTTTACGAGTTGATTTTTTACGTTTGCTTGAACCAAATTCAAGGATTTGTTCAACACTTAAATCTAAATTTTCTGCAATTTCAATAATACGGTTGTATGCATCTTCAATCGCTTGATCTTTTTTAGATGCAATCAGTGCTTCAGCTTCTACTTGAAGCTTCTTTAACTCTTCAACTGATAAATTACTAATATCAGGCATAATCTTTAACTCCGAAATTTCATTTTAATAATGCTTATGAAAACTCGCTCATAATATTATAATAAAATTTTTATTCAATAAATAATTTTCATTTTACTACAATATTTTAACACGACTCCTTAAAATATATAAAGTTAAATTGTATTTAGATATTATTTCCGACTGAAATCTCCAAAGCTTTTATTTTAGTTTTTATACTTTCTGGAATTGAAGTTTTTTGTAGGGTAGTTTTATCCACGCACACAATAACCGCATCGCCTGTTGCAACGATTTTTTGTTGCTGTTCACTCCATAATATATAACGCATACGAAATGCACTATTTCTTAATTCTTCAACGCGCGTTGCCACTTTTAAAATATCAGGATAAACCACTGGGCTTAAATATTTACACTGGCTTGAAGCCACAACCGTAACCACAGACTGATTAAATATATCCAACTGATCTAAATAACCAATCCGCGCACTTTCCATATAACGATAATAATGCACGTTATTTACATGACCAAAAGCATCCATATCCCCCCAAGCGACGTGTTGAGTATGAACCAATGAATATTGAGCTAAATCTTCTTGCATATAATGTCCTTATATTCGAATTTCCATAAAATTGGCATTATTTTCAAATATTAAATTTAATTGTTTGATCAATTCATCCTGCTGATTTAAGGCTGACTTGATGCGTAAATAACTCATTAATACATCATCTGGATATAATTCTAACAATGCATCTGCTTCAGCTTGGCGTGCTGTCGCTTGGTAAATATTCCATTTTGCAAAACTAAAAACAGGCAGCGCAGGATACTTTTCTTCCCAACGTTGAATCTGCTGTTCTACAGCCACATAATCAGGGTTTTGCTTCAGCATTTTTTGCTGGAACCACAAAAAGAACACTTCTTTGTTAAATTGCTGTTCCAGCAAATGAATAGCCAATTGCTCATGTTCCTGACCCATCTCTGGCATACGAGACAAGACTTTCAACCATAGCACTTTGACCGCATATTTACGCTCTGTAATTTGATCTTGTAAGTCCAAATAACGCTGTTTTAAATACTGTAAGTCATCGACATCAGCTTGATCAAATGCAGATAATAATTGTTCCAACCAAGCTTGTTTTGTCAACTCATCTAAATGTCCATAACGTGTTGAACGTAAATACAACCAAGGAAACTGCAACGCAAACATACCCCATAGCATGGTTAAGCGCTGCTCATAGGCACTACTGACTTTTTGCAACCATGGTGATAATTCATGTTGATTCAAAAATTCGAGATGCGTTAAAGCCTTTTCACCCTCTTGTTGAGATAAATAAATTTCAATCCGTTGCAATTCTGCAAGCTCAAAAGCCATTGGATTGGTCTGAGTTAATGCATTTAATGCTGTTTCATATTGTTGCTGAATCCAATTTAAACGCGCATCGATCACCCCTTTTAATAATCCAGACTCAGTAAAAGCTTGCTGAATAAAGTTTTTTTGATCTTGCGCAGCATTTAAAAGCCAAATGACAGCCAATTGCTCATAGGGATGTAGTTTATTAAAACTAAAGACCGTTTCAGATTTACGTTGTTCTCGACTTAAATAACGTTTAACCGCATACCAAAACATTTGCACGATCAAACTCAGGAGTGCCAGCAATAATGCTAAAAACCAAATATTGGATTGAACTTGCCATTCACGCCAGTATAAATACACATAGCCTGCACCATGCCCAAAACTCAGCAAACTAATAATGGCAACAACCAATAAGCTAATAAATAAATAGGCCAATAAAATATGTTTCATAGTCGATTATCCTATGAGTGCCCGAGTATTTAACAGCGGTACAGAAATAACCGGAATGTCCTTTAATTGTTCTAAACGTTGGCGTATTGGTTTTAATGAAGCATCTGGCAATTGCTGCATAATTTGCATAATTTCAGTGATTTCTTGTTGAAATTGAGGATATTGTCCTTGATTTAAAACCTGCTGAGCCAAAATTAAACGTAACTGCATTTCTTTTAATACCAAGCTACGCTGCATTAATACGGGACTCGGTTGTTCGACTGATTCGACTTGAATCCATTTTTGCCAAAAAGAAAGACCTTTTTGCTGCTCTTTTGAACTATAGGGCTTTAATATTTCTTTTTCTAACAATTGATCGATCGATTGCAGAGTATTTTTCACTTTATCAGACTGCAACTGACGCTCTGTCACATATTGCTTTAAGGTTTCACGGTCTTTTTGAATCACCTGATGCAAACTCATGCGCAGTGCAGGTGCCAAGCTCAACTGATCTAATTGTTGGTCTAATTGGTTTAATTTTTCCAAGGCGACAGCAAATTGTTGTTGCTGCATGGCAAATTCAACCAAATCAAGTTGCTGGCCCACAACCAACATCGGCTCAATACTATGGGTCGCCTCAGCAGCAATCGAAGCATTCGATGTCGTTGCAGCCGACATCTCGGTCGTTCTGCCGCTCAACTGTCGTTTCAAAGCCACAACCTGATCATTCAAACCGGCATTGCGCTGTTGCAATAAAGTTTGTTGTTGCATCAGTTCGGTTTGTTGAGCATTGACTTGAAATAGATCAAAACTGAGTTTAGCCAACCAAAGTACGGCGACAATGACCACAACGACAAACAACTTCTTCATGTATTTCCCTGCACGACTTGCACATGCTGCAATATGTGTGTCGCGTTTAAATCTTCGAGTTGAATAATTTTAAAATCTTTGTTCAGTGTTATACGACTTTGCTCAAGTAGCTCGAACAACCTTACACCTAAAACTAAAAAATGTGCATGACTCAGCACTGATAAATGCGACTGAATCAAGTCAAGCCAATTGAGCCAGCTGGCCTCACTGGTAATCAACATACAATATGGAGATGACAACTGATGTTCAGAAATGAGTGTTTTTACTTTTTGGATGGTCTCTTCTGGTAGATGCCGTTCATATAGCACAAAATTGAGAACCTGAATGCCACGTGCTAGCAACTGCTGCATCATAAATTGACGACCACCTTCACCGCGCCAAAATGCTACACAAGCCCCGGCCTCTAATTGTTCTAAATGGCTTAAGGTGAGCATTCCCTCCGAGGTTTCCACCTGCGGTACGACACTGTGAATACCATAATCAGCCAGCTTTGCTGCAGTTGCATCACCGACGGCAACCCATTGAATATGTTCGAGCTGCTCAAGTGAGATGCCTGCTTTACGCAAACCTTGCATACCAAAGGTGACCGCAGAGGGGCTTACTACAACCAATACATCCGCAGCACTCAACTGGGCGTAGCACGCTGCCAATGCTTCTGACCATGCCCGTGGCTTGAGCTCAAGTAATGGAAGCTCAGCCACAGCAACACCCGCAGAGCGCAGCGTCAAGCTAAGCTGCGTTGCACGATCTGCTGGACGTGTATTGATAAAAAGCATGTATTAATACAATGCCTTTAAAATTTCACCTGCACCTTGGGCTAACAAGTCTTGTGCCAATTTGACACCGAGCTGTTCAGCTTGTTCAGGAAAACCTACTTGCTGTGCTTTCAACAAGGTTTGACCGTCAACACTACCGACACGACCTTCCAAATGAATCTGACCATTTTCTAAGGTTGCATAACCTGCAATCGGTACTTGGCAGCCACCTTCTAGATATGCATTAAATGCACGTTCTGCGCGTACACAGGCATTGGTCTCTGTATGCATTAAGGGCAAAATTAAATCCAATACAGTTTGATCTTGGCTACGACATTCTAGGCCCAATGCACCTTGTCCAACTGCAGGTAAACTCACAACAGGCTCAAGAGTATGACGAATACGCTCTGCTAAACCCAGACGCTTCAACCCTGCACTCGCCAAAATAATCGCATCATAGTTGCCCGCATCGAGTTTAGATAAACGCGTACCCACATTGCCACGCAGATCAATAATCTCAAGATCAGGACGTTGTTTTAAAATTTGGCATTTGCGGCGCAAGCTCGATGTCCCAACCTTCGCACCTTGTGGTAAATCATCAAAACTGTTATAGGTATTTGAAACGAAAGCATCTAATGGATCTTCACGCTCACAAATCACGGCCAAGCTTAAACCTTCAGGCAATGCCATCGGCACATCTTTCATCGAATGAACTGCCAAGTCTGCACGACCATCCAACAACGCCGCTTCTAATTCTTTTACAAATAATCCTTTTCCCCCAATTTTGGCTAAAGGGGTATCTAGAATCTTGTCACCTTGAGTCACAAAGGTCACCAACTCAACTTTCAAATTTGCATGAAGTGCTTCTAAGCGTGCACGAATATGTTCCGCCTGCCAAAGTGCAAGCGGGCTTTGTCGAGTTGCGATCTTAAGGATATTCATAAATTTTTAAATACAGTCTATAGGGCTATTATTCTAAACTTAACTTGCTCAGTTGAAAATGCAAGCTTAATTCGCAATGTGCTTTGACCCTTGCCCTATAATTTTTGTATTCGCTCACGTAAATTCGGTAAATGTCGACGGCTGACCGCCAAACGTTCTTCTAAATCTCGACAACGCACCTGATATTGCCCTGAGCTTACGACTTCTAAACCATCTAAAAAGCTCACAGACACCAAGGCATTACGATGGATGCGTATAAAGCGATCACCAAATTCATGCTCTAAATCTTTCAGCGTTTCATCAATGAGTACGCTGCCATTTTTGTGCCGAACAGTGACATATTTCTGATCTGCAAGAAAATAGTAAATATTTTCCACAGGTACCAACTCTACACCACGATAGGTCTTTGCCGCGATTTGATGGCGGCTGATTTTAATTTCGTCCATATTTTCTTTTTGTTTTATCGTGCTCAATTGAGCTTGGGTTAATTTAGTTAAATGATCTAAAACCTGCTGCAATTCCTGTTGCATAACTGGTTTTAGTAAATATCCCTCTGCATTCGATTTAAATGCATCAAGTGCATGATGATCATATGCAGTGCAAAAAATAATAGCGGGCATGGGGTCTAATTCACGCAACAATTTCGCGCAAGTCAACCCATCCATTTCAGGCATTTGTATATCTAGTAAGATGACATCAGGCTCGAGGCTTTGAGCCAAGTCAATCGCTTGTTGACCATGTGAAGCTTTCGCAACCACTTGATGTCCAAGTTGAGTGACTAAACGTGACAATCGCTCTACTGCTAGAGGCTCATCATCACAGATTAGGATGTCCATTTCTCCTCCTTATCTCGTTAACGTCATTTATTTTTATTGGTCAACTGAGATTTCTATTTATATTGATATTGCACCACAGTCGTATACATTCCCTCGCCTGCGTAGGTTTGAAAAGTGACATGCTGACCATAATATGCCTCAAGTCTCTGTTTCACGTTTTCGATGGCAATACCATTCCCCTGACGTAATTTAATTGTATCCTGTGTATAGGGATTTGTAATAACGATATTAATTTGATTTTGTAATATTTCAATCAATATATTTATCGTACTCTTTGTCAAAATCTTTTCAACTCCATGAAAAATACTATTTTCTAATAAAGGTTGTAAAGTTAATAGTGGAATTTGTACTTGAGCGTATTGTTCAATACCTTCTAGTTTCCACTCCACCTTAAGCCGATCACCTAAACGCATTTGTTCAATGGCCAAATAACGCTGACACAGATCGATCTCATCTTTGAGACTTACCAACTTCAATTCTTGAAAACTTGCACGGAACAATCGAGATAAATTCAGTAGCATTTGCTCCGCTTTATCTGGGTCAATCGCAATCAAGCTAATCACATTGTTTAAGCTATTAAATAAAAAATGTGGATGAATCCGAGCTTGCATAGCCTGAATGCGTGAGTTTAATTCACTATGATGTTGTCGACCCCACTGTTCTCTTAAATATAAATATCGAAAACAAAATGCCCCAAGCAACACCCCATAGCTCAGATTTAAAACCACACCAGCAGTTAAAACGTCTGCACTCAAACCAGCTAAACTGAAATTTTCACCAAAATAGATCAAAACATTTAAAGTTATGGTGGTGAATAACACCAAAGCTTGCAATAAAACAAACCCGCTAAACATGAGCATTTTCATGCTTAAACCACGCGTCTTAGTCTGCAAAAGCTCTGAAAATGCAGCAAATGCCAATAAAATCCAGTTAATAAACAACACATGCTGCATGACACTGGAAACACTTAAGGCTTGCCACGAATGAGCTTGTGCCAAAGCCAAGACCAACGCCACAATATTACCCGCAAGAAACAGCTCCCACAGATAGTGCCAACGGCCCATTTTTCCTGAAAATACAGAAATTGTCATAGACCTAAACCTTGTCTAAAAGTTTGATCAACTTGCCCTTCGGCAACTGGGTTCGAATTTGCTATACTCTTGCTCAGTTCTATGCTTTTTATCTTATTGAGCCGACATGACCACATCTTCTAATTCCTCAAATCCGTCACAAGCCCAAACTTCAGGCATGTGGGGCGGTCGTTTTTCCGAAGCTACTGACGCTTTTGTTGCTGAATTTACAGCATCTGTACAGTTTGACCAACGCTTTTATAAACAAGATATTGCAGGTTCAATTGCACATGCAACCATGCTTGCAAAAGTTGGCGTTCTAACTGAACAAGAGCGTGACGATATTATTAATGGCTTAAACACCATTAAAGCAGAAATTGAAGCGGGTAACTTCGAATGGCGCATTGACCTAGAAGATGTGCACATGAATATTGAGTCACGCTTGACTCAACGTATCGGTATTACAGGTAAAAAACTACACACCGGTCGTAGTCGTAATGACCAAGTTGCAACCGATATCCGTCTGTATGTTCGCGACGAAATCGATGCGATTTTAGAATTATTGAAAAAATTACAAAAAGGCATCCTAGGCTTAGCGGCGAAAAATACCAATACCATCATGCCGGGCTTCACGCATTTACAAACTGCACAGCCAGTGACTTTTGGTCACCATTTAATGGCATGGTTTGAAATGTTAGTACGTGACTCAGAGCGTTTAATTGACTGCCGTAAACGTACCAACCGTATGCCTTTAGGTTCTGCTGCACTTGCAGGAACAACCTACCCAATTGACCGTGCATTCACTGCCGAATTACTAGGTTTTGAAGCTGTCGCTGAAAACTCTTTAGACGCCGTATCTGACCGTGATTTTGGTATTGAATTCAATGCGGCAGCATCACTCATCATGATGCATTTATCACGCATGTCAGAAGAAATGATTCTTTGGACATCGGCTCAGTTCAAATTTGTGAACATCCCTGACCGTTTCTGCACTGGCTCTTCAATCATGCCGCAAAAGAAAAACCCAGACGTTCCTGAGTTGATCCGTGGTAAAACTGGCCGTGTATATGGTGACTTGATGAGCCTATTGACCCTGATGAAAGGTCAACCTTTGGCATACAACAAAGACAACCAAGAAGATAAAGAACCACTATTCGATGCAATTGATACTGTTCGTGGCTCACTCATGGCATTTGCCGATATGATTCCTGCACTAGTGCCAAACATTGACATCATGCGTGAAGCAGCGCTGCGTGGCTTCTCAACTGCAACTGACCTTGCCGACTACCTCGTTAAAAATGGCGTGGCATTCCGTGATGCACATGAGATTGTGGGTAAAGCAGTTGCTCTCGGTGTTCAAGAAGGCAAAGATCTTTCAGAATTAACCCTTGAGCAACTTCAACAGTTCTCTGACTTGATTCAGGCCGATGTCTTCGAAAAAGCTTTAACACTCGAAGCATCTGTCAATGCACGTAACCACATTGGTGGTACTGCACCTGCTCAAGTTGAAGCAGCAATTGAACGCGCACACGCACGTTTAGAAAAACTTTACGCATAACTTTTTCAAGTTAAATGGAGTATTGATATGTCTCGACAAGTTTTTTGCCGTAAATATCAGGCTGAAATGGAAGGTTTAGACTTTGCACCATTCCCGGGTGCGAAGGGACAAGAATTGTTTGATACGGTATCTAAACAAGCTTGGCAAGAATGGCTAAAACACCAAACGACGTTGATCAATGAAAAACGTTTAAACGTGTTTGAAGCTGACGCGAAAAAGTTCCTTGAAGAGCAACGTGAAAAATTCTTCAGCAATGATGAATCTTTAGAAAAAGCCGAAGGCCTAAAGCCTGAGGCGTGATAAAGCGGAGCACTGCTCCGCCACGCTGCAAGACAAGCAGCTATGCTGTGCGTAGGCTTTAATTGAAAAGAATCTCCAATCTTGGGGATTCTTTTTTATTGCTCTAAAAATTACGCAAGACAAGCGAAGTGCGTAATTTCAAAAATTAAGTCTGAAAGGACTCTTTTTTTTGCTTCGGAGTACTGCTATCTCCGCAAAACCAAGATGACGTCTGTGTAAGCTTTCATTGGGAAATGATCTTCATCATTGCTGGAAAATCTTTTATCCATTGATCAATTTTATTTAAACTTAAATAAATGAACTTATTATTTAAATAATGTTAATTGTATTTTTTCCATTACATATATCGATTTTTATCGTTTAAATCCAAACAAAACCTACCAAAGTTATTGGCCAATTTGTATCAAAAATTCTGAATGTAAATTTGTGATACATTTCTCAATAAAACACAACATTACACTACAATAAACTCCATGTATTTCTAAATCTGCTTTCCTATAATAGCAATCAAGGAGATGGAAACATCTTCCATAATAGCGATAAATAACCCCGATTTTTCTTCCCAGATTTCCCCCAAAATCTGGGAATTTTTTTATCCAAAATTTGCGCTAACGTCTCACATTTAACTTCAAGCTCTAATCAAATGAAGCGCTGTTCAAACTAGACAAACACTCAATTTTTTCTAAAAGCTCGGCAATAAAAAAGCCCCGATCACGGAGCTTTTAGTAACTTACTTTTAAATCAAGGTTGTTTTAAATACGGCCATGCAGCTTTCAAATAAATAAACATCGACCATAACGTTAAAACCACGGCTGTATAGAGCAATCCATACGCCAACATTTCTAGGGGCTGCCAATTTAGCAAAAATACTGAAATCGCAATCATCTGGAATGCTGTTTTATATTTACCAACGGTTGAAACCGCAACACTGGTACGCGCGCCTAATTCAGCCATCCACTCACGTAGGGCAGACACCGTGATTTCACGTGAAATAATTACAATCGCTGCAAAGGCCATCGAAATGGTAGGTTGCCATTGCACCAAGACGATCAACGCAGTTGCGACCATCAGTTTATCTGCAACAGGATCGAGAAAACGTCCAAATGCTGAAGTCTGATTTAAACTTCTTGCAAGGTAGCCATCAAACCAGTCAGTGACAGCTGCGATCACAAAAATAGCAGTCAGCAATATATGACGTGACATGCTTGCAGCATGCTCACCCACGCCCATTGCAGGTGGCCAGTACGCCACCAACAAAAACACAGGAATTAAAGCAATTCGTGCCAATGTTAAAATATTAGGAATATTCAGGATTCGACCTGTTGTCATAGACACCCCAGTTTTCCCCTCATGCACGATGAAAATGCAAAATAATTTGAGGATTTATCCATCGTTAGTTGCACTCACTTTATACGAAATGCCCCTCAGTGTCACTAGGCAAACACCGTAACAGTCTGTCGCGCAATCGCTATCAACTGGTTATTTTCATCCCATAAATGAGCATATTCTGTAGCGTATCCATCCGCTGCATAATCGGTAAATACTTTATATTTAAACCAATTATGTAAGTTTGATTGCAAGGGATGTACATAGGTCAATGTCCACGTTAAAGAACTAGCAGGTGCCATGGTTTTGTACATAGGCAGTACACCGGGCGGCCACATATCCATCGAGACCATTAGGTCAGCAACAGTCATCTTACGGTTATCGTGGCGTTCTGGATTAAAACGCATCCAACCACTAAAGTCAGGCTTTTTGCTTGCAGTACACGGATACTGCCCATCTGCCCAGGCCAAATCCATTTGCTGAAAGCACTGGGGTGCAAGTGGATGATGTTCGGCAATCTTTAAGCTGCTCACTTCAGGAAAATTGGGTGCTTGACGCTCCTGATTGACGGCAATGCTTGATTCACGTGGAACACCAAAGCTCGCCAATAAAATGCTTTGTACAGCATCATCTTGCCAAAGTCGAACTTCAATGGTGGTGACGGATTTGCCCTGTCTTAAAATTTCCGCACTTAAACGCACGGGCGCCAATTGTACTGGCCCAACAAAGGTCACATTACAACTGAGTAAACGTCGCTGCGGATCTGCAATGATAGCAACGGCTTTGTGCATCATCATGCCAGCCACTAAGCCGCCATAGATCGTACGTCCTTGCAACCATCCTTCTGGAATCTCACCCCATTCATTGTGTTCAATATGTTGATACAACTGTGCGAGTGACATCATCATCCCTGATCATATTTTTGATTTTTATATCATTGTATAAAAATTAAATGATGTGAATGATCAGTGACTCATGCGTCAATGAGCATTTTGGCAAATTCAGACTTGATGCGTCATCGATTGGGCTTAGTTCGCGCTATTCATGCAGGATTTTATAAATGGTGCGCGCCATCACATCGCCTAATCCCGGTACAAGTTTTAAATCATTTTCCGAAGCTTTGAGTACCCCCTGAATGCCACCAAAATGGGTCAACAGATCCCGACGACGTTTTGGCCCTAAGCCCGGAATCACCTCAAGTACCGATGAGCCACGCTTTTTATCTCGTTTCGCTCGATGTTTAGTAATAGCAAAGCGGTGGGCTTCATCACGAACCTGTTGAATCAAATGCAGGGCTTTATGGTCTTCGGGCAATTGGATTTTTTCACCATCGGTAAAGTGCAAGGTTTCCAGACCTGGTTTACGCCCCTCGCCTTTGGACACACCGACCATAAAGGCATCGAGCTCGAGCTCCTGCATGACTTCCATCGCCATGTGTAATTGACCTTTGCCTCCGTCAATTAACAACAAATCGGGCAACATGTGCTTTTTATAACGGCGGGTCAGCGCTTGACGCATGGCAGCATAATCATCGCCTTCGGTAATGTCATTGATGGAAAATTGGCGATAGTCGCGCTTTCTTGCGCCGCCCGCATCAAAGACCACACAAGACGCTATGGTCGCCTCACCCATAGTATGAGAAATATCAAAACACTCAATACTGTCAATCGGCCGCCCAACGACTTGCTCTAACTGATGAAAGCGCTCATTCAATTCAAAATGGTCAGCCAGTTTACCTTTAATGGCGTGCTGCACATTCATTTGTGCAAGCTCTTGCCACTCTGCACGGGTTTCACGCACTTTATGTTTGATTTGAATTTTTTTATCAAAGTGCTGATGTAGTGCATCTTCCATGTCTTTGCGATCTGGAATATCGACATTGATGATGAGTTCTGCAGGGATTTCGTCTGCCACCTGAAAGTAAAAATTAGCAATGAAGTCAGAGAGCATTTGACCCAGATCATCACCCTGCATATCAGGGAAATAACTCTTTCCGCCGAGCATTTTGCCATTGCGCACATGCATGATTTGCACACAGGTCACACCAGCTTGATAAGCAATGGCAATGATATCTGCCTCGCCTTTGACTTTATAAATCGCTTGCTGAGTTTGCACATCACGCAGCAGCGCCATACGATCACGATAAAACACCGCCTTTTCAAACTCGAGTGCTTCGGCCGCAGCTTCCATTTTCCCAATCAGCTCTTGATTAAGCTCTTTGGTGTCGCCTTGTAAAAACCGAATCGAGTTATTGACATCTTCTTTGTAATCATCGGGTGAGATCAAACCCACACAAGGCGCGGAACAGCGTTTAATTTGGTATTGCAAGCATGGTCGTTTGCGCTGCGAAAAATAGCTATTTTCACACTGACGCACATTAAACAGTTTTTGCAGCACCACCAAAGTGTCACGCGCGTTATAAGCACTCGGATAAGGCCCGAAAAACTTACCGGCCTGATGCTTCGCTTTGCCTCGCCCTGCGGCAATTCGTGGATAGGGTTTATCGGCTGAAATAAAGATATAAACATAAGACTTATCATCACGCAGCATGATGTTATACGGCGGACGATGCAGCTTAATCAGGTTTTGTTCGAGCAATAGGGCTTCCGTTTCAGAACGCACCACCAAGGTTCCAATATCATAAATACGGGCGACCAAGGCTTGCGTCTTGGGATGCTCAATGGTTTTCACAAAATAACTCGACACACGATTTTTTAAATTCTTTGCTTTACCCACATACAGCAACTCACCGTCTTTACCCAGCATGCGGTAAACACCGGGTAGAGTCGTCATATTGGCAAGAATTTTTTCAATATGTTCGCGTGCGTTTTCGTTCACTTTTGCCTTGTTCCGTCTTCGATATTGCTCTTTGACATGATGTGATGCTTTTACCTACATTTTCAAGCAATCCCGCAAATTTATTGTTGCTCATAGCAATGATCTGATTGCTAAAAGCTATTAATGCAAAATTCTAAATTTGCTATGCTCAAAACATCACGCTTTAGGAACATGATGCATGACGAACGCCAATCCCGCCATCCATGTCGTACACCCGACAACTTCGACGCATAGCACTGCTGAAAAAAACCGTTTGATGGGTAAGCCGCGTTTTCATTTTGAACCGCATGACGTTATGCAACGCCTAAAGCAACGGATCATTGGACAAGAAGCAGCATTAGACGAAATTGAAAAAATGCTGCATGTGGTCAAGGCTGATTTTTCCAGTCCTGAACGACCACTCTGTGTAACCTTAATGCTTGGACCGACAGGTGTTGGTAAAACCGAAACTGTGCGTTTAATCAGTGAAGTGATTTATGGCCGACCTGATGCCTTTTGCCGTATTGATATGAACACGCTCGCACAGGAACATTATGCGGCTGCCATTACTGGTGCGCCTCCGGGCTATGTCGGTTCTAAAGAAGGCCATAGTTTATTTGATGAAGTTGCCATTGCAGGTAGTCATACCCGTCCGGGCATCGTGCTTTTTGATGAACTGGAAAAAGCGTCAACCGAAGTGCTTCGCGGCTTAATGAATGTGCTAGATAGCGGAAAATTAACCCTAACCTCAGGTACAAAAACCATCGACTTTCGTAATTGTATGATCTTTATGACCAGCAATGTCGGTGCACAAGCGGCACAGCAATATCTAGATAAGTTAAATTTTTTACCCGAAAAAATACAGAAGGTTTGTCTCAAACGCGTGCCGGTCAGCAGCATTATTGAAAAAGTCATGCAACGTAAATTCGACCCTGAATTTATTAACCGTATTGACCGTGTACTGCAATATCAACCCGTTCAAGATGATGCTTTACCTCGTTTGGTGGAGATTGAACTGGAAAAACTTAATCAACGCCTACAGCATCAAAAACGCAGCATCAAACTCACAGATGCAGCCAAAGCACATTTTTATCAGAACCATGATATTCGTTATGGCGCACGACATTTAGCACGAAAAATACGGGTCGAGCTTGAACCTATTTTGGCGGTGTATTTTTTGAATCATCCCGAACAAACTAAAATACACCTAGATGCACAACTTGGACAATTGGTTATTATTAAATAATTCACTGGTCTTTAAAAGGCATGCTCACATACCTTTATTCAGCATTCTTATATTTATTGGATTGGAACACCAATCGCTTTAGCAAAAGCTTGCGGATCTTTCGGTGAAACCATGACAAATTTGCGTTGTCCATTCTGTATATATTCAATTTTTAACCGTTTAATGGAAAGCGCAGGTGCCGCAGACAAATCCTGACTTGCACTGATGCGTTGGATATCCTGCAAAGGAATCTGCCAACGTAGAAACATGCTACGAATGTTTAATTCTGTAGCGGAAATTTGATAACGTGTATTGAATATTGGCCACCACAGCAATAACACCGTCAAAATATACACCGCGGTATGAAGAGGAAATTGTTGCATCGTGCCTTTGGCATGCATGGTGAGTAATAATTGAATGAGTAAACCGCTCATACAAACAATAAACGCCACCACCCACCAATCTTTTTTTGAACGAAAAACTTGCATCTTATCCCCCATCAACTGTTTTTATTCTATACAAGATTTTGCAGGATGCATCTGCTATTTCAGCTTTATTTTTCGCAGGAAATAAGCATACTTATCACATTATTTTCAAGAATATGGAGATCCATTTCGCTCAAGTTTCGCTAGTCATCTATTGTTATTTTTGGCGTTATTTACGCTCGGATCACGCTTCTTTCGGCAAGGGTTGTTCCTGCAAACGTTTATAATTCTTTTTCTCTTGATACATTTTAGCATCGGCTTGTTGTACTAAGCTCATGGCATCTACATAGCCTTGCTGATGGTCTGTTTGGCACAGCCCAATACTTAAACTTAAGCCTGCTTCCATTTCAGCCACCGCTTCTAATAAACGCGGGATAAAACTCGCTTCCACATGCTTTTCACTGCAACCAGGCAAGACCAAACAAAATTCGTCTCCGCCATAACGGAAGCAATGATCATCTAAACGTGCAACCGACTTTATGGCCGCAGCAACCGTTTGTAGTACCTGATCTCCACGTGGATGACCTTGTTCATCATTGATCTTTTTAAAATCATTGATATCAATAAACACTACTGTTACGGGTTCATGATTACGCTGTGCGGTATATAAAATACTGGTCAATAAGGTCGATAAATGCCGGACATTTAACAGTCCAGTTAATGGATCGCGCTGTGAAAGTTCTTCCATTTCTTGTGCACGAAACTCTAGCGCATGCGCATACTGTTCCATTTTTTCACGGGAGATCTTCACCTCATTAATCAAACTCCATACATAGGTTTCCACCACCAATGTAGTGTCGAACATAAAGAGCTTTTCCAACGTGTTAATAATCCGCTGATATTGTTCCGTATCATTAAAGGTACGCTGAATTAAGCGAAACAACATGGTCTTTAGGGTATGCACCGCAGAGAGATACAACTTCGGCTCTACACCTATGCGCTTATGAACCAAACCAATCCGTAAACGGTTATTCACATAAGCGCTGTCATAGCGCCCGGAAAATAAGTCCAATAAATACTGGTGCTGCGCGCGTTGCAAACGCTTCAAGGTATCAAGATCACCAATCAAGGTTGCAATTTCTGGAATTGAGGTCTGATTTTCATAAAATTCATCGACCATACTGTCAAGGATAGGAGCCACAATTCCACCAATCGAAGCCAGTTCCGCCAGCTCTAAATCAGTCAAGCCAAGCAACTGTTTACGTCGTTCTATATCTTGCATCGAAATATGCATTTGATGCATCAATGTTTGGTTGGTTGCTTTCATGAATCGGATACCCTTCCCACCAAATCAATCCCTTCAGGCGTTTACACAGGGTTTCTATGCAGTAGGTCTTCATGCCTGCATGCAAAGCTTCCACCGTTTTCACCCTTGGGTTTTGGCTATCATTGATGATGACGCTTTTCTTTCAGCTCAACGGTTTTGCATGGGCTTAAGTTCGGACGTCAACATCATATTCCTCGTCTATTGGCTCATTTTTTCTGGCTTATTCTGATTCTGGCTTATTTTGGCTAACACGATTCCTGTATTTAGCTGATTTGCTCTGCATAATTATTTTTATTCTGCTTCCACGATAACTGATATTTCACTGACTGTCAGCATAAAAAAACGCCCCTAAGGGCGCATTTTTTCAATATTTATTCTACTTTTAAAATAAATATGGACGTACAAAAATCAGGAAAAACAGCCCCAACATCAGGAACCACTTTAAAAAGTAATACAGTGAACGATTGGTTTTTTTCAAGGCTTTGGCTTTTATGCGAATTTGATAGACATAGCCAAACACTTTATTTAAACCACCCGTTTTATCACCACTTTCATTGGGTGAACTCGCAGCAGTCATGACATTTTTACCAAACCAATGGTTAAAAGCTTCCATCCACTTCGACTTTAATGGCCGTTCAACATCTGCAAAGAAAATGATCCGGTTCTGATCCGTTTTATTTTCAGCATAGTGAATATAGGTTTCATCAAACACCACACTCTCGCCGTCACGCCATGAGTACCGCTGACCATCGACATCAATAAAACAACGGTCATCATTGGGCGTCAGTAAGCCCAAGTGATAACGCAATGAACCAGCATAGGGATCTCGATGACGGACTAAACGACTGTCTGGCGCCAACTCAGTAAACATCGCGGCTTTAATAGTGGGTAAATTTTTTAACAAGGCCGTAGTTTTTGGGCAAAGTTCAGCAGCCGAAGGATGAGCTGAGTCATACCATTTTAAATAAAAGCGTTTCCAACCTGTTTTAAAGAACGAGTTAAATCCAAGGTCATCATAAGTACTCGATGCTTTGATGCCCCCTTTTTCATACAAGGCCTTGGCTTCATCACGAATCATTTCCCAGTTTTCATCTAAGACTTTTAAATCTTTAAAATGCTGCGTGTCGATATAGGGTTGACTCGGCACTTTTGAAAACATGTACATGAGAAAATTGATCGGTGCGAGCAATGTCGAATGATCAAAAAACTGACGATAAAATGAATGACGGACTTTACCGCGTTGCTGAATATAAAACGCAGAAATGACAAAGACCGCCAGGATAATCCACTTAATCATATGAGGACCTGGTGCTAATAAGCATTGTGCTTAATGAAAAATTAACTTTTGAGAACGCGGCGAGTATAGCATAGTGCTCAGTGATGCCTAAATAAGCAGCATAGAACACTGTGTCTCAGCAAAGATGGATGACAATGTTAAAAGTGAATTGACCATTCTGCCGAAAAATACACTTGCTTTTTTCTTGAATTTTTCTTTCGCATCTCAATCTATAGCTTACATTTATAAAAAAATGTGAACTGAAACATAAGCTTCAACATATTTAATTAGAGCGATAGCGATTAAAGGCAGATCCAAAGGCTATTTCCAAAAGAAATTTTGATGACCCTAGCGTCACGGCTTGATACAACTTGTTATGTTCTTTTTAGATATAGTTATCGTAAGATTAGCGAGGCATAAAGTGTACGCAGGAACCGCGTACTCGCTTCACAACATCAACTTAGAAGTCCTCCAAAATAAAGGAGATCAGGCATGATCCACGCTGGCAATGCCATTACCGTCCAAATGCTTTCGGACGGAATTGCAGAATTCCGCTTTGACTTACAAGGTGAGTCGGTCAACAAATTTAACCGCGCAACAATTGAAGATTTTAAAGCTGCAATTGACGCTGTTAAAGCAAACGGTGACATCAAAGGTTTAATCGTTACTTCAGGTAAATCTACATTTATCGTGGGTGCAGATATCACTGAATTCGGTGACAACTTCGCTCAAGGCGAACAAGCGATTGTGGATTGGGCATTGCCTGTTCACGACATCTTCAATGCGTTTGAAGATCTAAACGTTCCTAAAGTTGCTGCAATCAATGGTATGGCATTGGGCGGCGGTTTTGAAATGTGCTTAGTGTGTGACTATCGTGTGATGTCAGATGCTGCGCAAGTTGGCCTTCCAGAAATCAAACTGGGTATCTACCCTGGTTTTGGTGGTACGGTTCGTTTAAGCCGCGTGATTGGTATCGACAATGCGGTTGAATGGATGGCAATGGCTGCACCGAAAAAGCCGGCTGCTGCGCTCAAAGACGGTGCTGTTGATGCAGTTGTTGCTGCAGACAAACTACAAGACGCTGCAATTGACCTTGTGAAACAAGCGATTGCTGGCCGTGTAGACTGGAAAGCAAAACGTCAAGAAAAATTAGATCCTGTTAAATTGAACATGCTTGAACAAATGATGGCATTCAATACAGCGAAAGGTGCAGTTCTTGCTAAAGCAAACCCTGCACAATACCCAGCGCCAAAACTTCTTCTAGACTCATTACAAGCAGGTGCAAGCCTTCCACGTGATGAAGCATTGAAAATCGAAGCGCAAGGTTTTGCTAAAGCGGCTGTGACTCCACAAGCAGGTGCGTTAATTGGTTTATTCCTTAACGACCAAATTGTGAAGAAAACTTCGAAGAAATATGAAAAAGGTGCTCACCCTGTCAACCAAGCAGCTGTATTAGGCGCGGGTATCATGGGTGGTGGTATTGCTTACCAAGCGGCAAGCAAAGGCACACCAATCATCATGAAAGACATTGGTAACCCACAATTGGCGTTAGGTATGTCTGAAGCGAACAAATTGTTGACTAAACAAGTTGATCGCAAAAAAATGACTGCGGCGAAAATGGGTGAAACTCTTGCGCGCATCCGTCCGACTTTAAGCTATGACGAGTTTAAAGAAGTGGACATCGTGATTGAAGCAGTAACGGAAAACCCTAAAGTTAAGGGTATCGTACTTGCTGAAACTGAGAAAAATGTTCGTGAAAACACGATCATTGCGTCTAACACATCAACCATTTCAATCACACGTTTGGCTGAAAACCTAGAGCGTCCTGAAAACTTCGTAGGTATGCACTTCTTTAACCCAGTTCACATGATGCCATTGGTTGAAGTGATCCGTGGTGAGAAAACATCTGCTGAGGCAATCGCAACGACTGTGGTTCTTGCTCAGAAAATGGGTAAAACCCCAATCGTTGTCAATGACTGCCCGGGCTTCCTTGTAAACCGCGTATTGTTCCCTTACTTCGGTGCATTTGACCTTCTACTGAAAGACGGTGCTGACTTCCAGCAAGTTGATAAAGTGATGGAAAAATTCGGCTGGCCAATGGGTCCTGCTTACCTCATCGACGTTGTGGGTATTGACACAGGCGTACACGGTGCGGAAGTAATGGCAGAAGGCTTCCCTGACCGCATGAAGCCAGACTACAAAGGCGCAACTTTAACCATGTACGAAAACAAACGTCTTGGTCAAAAGAATGACGTTGGTTTCTACAAATACGAACTTGACCGTAAAGGTAAGAAAGCCAAAGTGGTTGATCCAGTGGCTTACGAACTTGTGGCTTCTGTTGCAACTGCGGAAAAACGTGAATTTGACGCTCAAGAAATCATTGACCGTATGATGCTGACGTTCTGTAACGAAACTGTTCGTTGCCTAGAAGACAACATCGTAGCGACTGCTGCTGAAGCAGATATGGCGATGATCATGGGTGTAGGTTTCCCTCCATTCCGTGGTGGTCCATGCCGTTACATCGACCAAACAGGTGTCGCTGAATACGTAGCGCTTTGCGACAAATATGCGTATTTAGGTAAGGCTTATGAAGCGCCACAAATGTTGCGTGACATGGCTGCTAACAACAAAAAATTCTACGGTTAAGGAGCAACGTGAATGGCTACTTTAAATCCACGTGACGTTGTCATCGTTGATGGCGTACGTTCAGCAATGGGTAAAACCAAAAATGGTATGTTCCGTAACGTACGTGCTGACAGCTTATCTGCTGAATTAGTACGCGCGCTTGTTGCTCGTAACCAGTTTGATACCAATGAAGTTGAAGACGTAATCTGGGGCTGTGTAAACCAAACCCTAGAGCAAGGTATGAACATTGGTCGTAACATTGCATTGTTAGCAGACCTACCACGTACTGTTGCAGGTCAAACGGTTAACCGTCTTTGTGGTTCTTCTATGCAAGCAATCCACACAGCGGCTGCGCAAATTGCAACCAACCAAGGTGATATCTTCATCATTGGTGGTGTAGAGCACATGGGTCACGTTGGCATGATGCACGGCATCGACATCAACCCAAAAGCGTCTAAGCACTATGCAAAAGCGTCTAACATGATGGGCTTAACGGCTGAAATGTTAGGTCGTATGAACGGTATTTCTCGTGAAGAACAAGATGCGTTTGGTGTTGAATCACACCGCCGTGCTTGGGCTGCAACACAAGAAGGCCGTTTCAAAAATGAAATCGTGGGCATTGAAGGTCACGATGCAAATGGTTTCAAAATCCTGTGCGATATCGATGAAGTGATTCGTCCTGATGCAAATCTTGAAGCATTCCAAGCTTTACGCCCAGTATTCGACCCGAAAGGCGGTACAGTAACTGCTGCAACATCTTCAGCATTGTCTGACGGTGCTTCTGCAATGTTGCTTATGTCTGCTGAACGTGCCCAAGCTTTAGGCCTGAAGCCACGTGCTGTGATTCGCTCTATGGCAGTTGCAGGCTGTGACGCTGCGATCATGGGTTATGGTCCAGTACCTGCAACTCAAAAAGCACTTAAACGTGCTGGCTTATCGATTGCTGATATTCAAACGTTTGAATTGAACGAAGCGTTCGCTGCGCAAGGTTTGTCTGTTCTTAAAGGCTTAGGCATTTATGACCAACAAGACCGTGTGAACTTGAACGGTGGTGCGATTGCATTGGGTCACCCATTGGGTTGTTCTGGTGCGCGTATCACAACGACTTTGCTGAACGTAATGGAACAGCAAGATACGCAAATCGGTCTTGCGACGATGTGTATCGGTCTTGGTCAAGGTATCGCGACCATTATCGAACGTGTTTAATTTTTAATTAAATACTGAGATAAAAGAAACCCCGCTTATTGCGGGGTTTTTTATTTGTTAACTAAACTCTCATGAATACATACTGGAAGCCCCTTCTCCCTCTGGGATGAGCAGCATGCGCCACAAGAGGATGAGGAAAATTTTTCATATAAATCCTCTCCCTGAGCGGTATTCTGCGCAAGTCTCCTTAAAAGGAGAGGGAATGTCCATTGTGAAGTAAATTTTGTTCAAAAATCTTCAGCAATAAACCGTGCTAAACAACCCTTAAAAACGTCTTAGCATATTTAAAATTTAAAACGTTAATTCTCGATTTTCAGCGATTTTTGAATTATGGTAAGGCCTGAACCAAAACTTAAATATGCATAACAATGATAAATAAACGACTTCACTACCTCATAAAGATGAGCTGCCTAAGCACTTTTATTTTTCTTACAGCTTGCGTTACAAATAATCAAATCGGTGAACTCTCCCGTGATCTGTTTCAAAAATACGAAACAAAATATGCATGGAGAACAATCCTTGAAGATGATGTGATCGCATTTGGCAAACCTGCTAAAGCAATACCCAATGAACCAATCGATAGCATCGTAGTCGCAGGCAATAAATACAGCTATTTGATCAATAAAGGCGGTGCTGATTTTATTCAACTGACAAGCCAACTCAATCCACAATATATTCGTCTCCATCGAGAACTTGACTTTAATTCTCCGAGCCCGAACAGCACTAAATTTAGCGGAAGCTTTAAATTTTATTATGCGCCTCCCAATGGAACACTAAGTCCTACGGAAAGGGCATTATTCAACCAATATGGCGTAGCACCATGTGATTGTTCAAAGGCAGAACAGCAAGATCATCTCTTTAATTTAGAAATTGCAGGTACGGTTTACCCAAAAGTTGCGAATGCCGCAGATTTAAAGCCCTTAAGCCATCCCTATAAGATCCGTATCCAGCATTACGAAGACCAAAGTGGCTATGTTAAAAAGTCAGGGCAGGAAAAATTGGCAGAATTACCACTATTGCCTTTAACACTCACAATCGACATCATTCAATTGCCTTTAAAAGCTTTAGGCTTTATTTATCAGCCTTAAATCAGAGTATGATCATATTCAATTGGTTGAATTTTCTAAGTACACATACACCCTGACTAGCTCAAAAATGGTTCCCTTTTTCCAATTTAAGTAAAGTAAGTGTTGAGTTGATCACCAATCCTTCAACTCAACATCCTACAATTCTTGGCTTAAATTTTCTGCGCCAACAAAGTCGCAAAATGCTGTTTAATCCGATTGCCTTGCTCATCCACCCGATGCAGCTCCCCGACATTTTCATTGTATTTCACAATATTCCAGCCCTCGTACAAAGCATTTAACTCCCCAGCTTTAAAGGCAAAAGGAAAGTCAGGCTGTGCAGGAAGATCAGGCGTATCCATTGCACAGACAATCAAGTTATAACCATTTACATTGGTGGCTTGCTGCATCTGAGTAATCAATGGTTTCACCGTTGCTGCTTCTAAAAACATCATCACCACGGTACAGCAAATAAAGTCGTATGTACCTGTAATGCTTGGGTCAGCGTTCAGATCACGCTGCTGCACATGAATATTTTCAATGCCTTCCGCAGCGATCACCTCTTGCAGCTTGTGCAAACTGTGTGGATTGACATCCCAAGCATCTACCTCAAAACGCTGCTCAGACAACTGACTTAAGTACAGCGAATTACGCCCCTGACCACAGCCGACATCCAAAGCTCGACCACCTTGCAAATATGGAGTTGCTGCTAAAATCTCTGAATGTGTTGGGCTGAGTTGATACTTCTTATAAAAATAGTCCTGTGCTAAGCAATAAAAACTCAACTGACATTGCACATCATCACTCGCAGAGATAATCTTGTGCCACGCCTGCGGTTCGATAAACGGCGGTGGTAGGTCTGGACTAAATACATGCGTGGAAAGGACATTTCCAGACGCATCCAGCATGGCAAAGTTCACTTCACCCTGCAGCACGGTGAGTTTTGCCCATGTGCCTGCTTTAGTATTGTGCTGTTGTTTAAAACCTTGTGGAATCGACTGCTGCGTCCACACAGGGAGCTGTTTATAACAAATAAGCTGCTGCATCTGACGTTATCCCTCATGCGACATTATTTTTATGCCATACCAATGGCGCAAATGTATATTCACCATAACGGCTTTAATAGTGATTTTAAATCAGCTTTGAATTGAAAATTTCGAATGCTGTGCAATGCACGCTGTTTTTGTTTGTTTTTCTGCGTAACACCATGTTATCCGTTTGTAACATTGGTGGAATATTCACACAATCAAATCCCTCACTCTGTGCAGTGTAACCTAAGCGCTGTTGATAAGGCATAAAATTTACAATGCCTTATTTTAACTAAGTTTTATAGAGTGATGACTATGAACGCGATCAAAACTACTTTAGCTGTTGCTTTAGTTGCTGCTACAACTTCTGCTATGGCAACTACTGCTGTAGAACAAAAACCTGCGACTGCTGTTGAAGCTGTAAAAGCTCAAGCTGCACAAGCGAAAACTGCAACTGTAGCTGCTGCTCAAGCAACTAAAGATGCTGCTAAAACTCAAGTGGCTGTTGCAGAAAAAGCGACTCAAACTAAAACTTTAACAGTGAAAGAAACCACTAAAGCAAAAACTGCTGACATGAAAAAAGCAGTTGTAGAAAAAGCAGCAGCAACTAAAGAAACTGCAGTTGCAGCAAAAGATGCAACTGTAGCAAAAACTGTAGTTGCTAAAGACGCTGTTGTTGCGAACACTGTTGCAGCAAAAGACGCGACTGTAGCAAAAACTGTAGCAACTAAAGATGCTGTCGTTGCAAAAACTGTTGAAGCAAAAGATGCAGCTGTAGAAAAAGCAACTGATGCAAAAGAAGCTGTTGAAACTAAAACTGAAGAAGTAAAAGCTGAAGCGAAAAAAGACTGCGCTAAAAAATGTGCAGAGAAAAAAGCTGAAGCAGCGAAAGCTGAGAAAAAAGGTTTCTTTTCTTGGTTCAAAAAAGCAGCTTAATCATTGATTAAATGCTAAAAAAGATGCCTTCACGGCATCTTTTTTTTTGCCCATTTAGACTGCAATACTGCTTTCTGCCAACGGAATAATCTTTTGATAAACAAACTGATTTTTCCCTTGTGATTTCGCCTGATATAGGCAGGCATCGACATGCTGTAGAGTCGTGGAGTAATTGGACAAACTCAACTGTTGAAACTCGGCCAAGCCCATACTAAAGCTGACATCTAGCCTTAATTGATCTTTTCGAAACGGTACATGTTCGCAGCGTTCCAAAATTGTTTCACACAACATTTTACCCTGCTCCAAATCGGCACCTTCGAGCAAAATTAAAAATTCTTCACCGCCCCAGCGACTGATAAAACTCGCGCGAGGACTACAATTTTTTAAGATTTTTGCCAAATGCACCAAAACACTGTCCCCCATTTGGTGTCCATATTGGTCATTAATTTTTTTAAAATTATCGACATCGAGCAAAATGACACAGCCTTTATCAACCGCACCCTCTATAAATATTTGTTCTTTAAAAGCATGGCGATTTTTCAGCCCCGTCAATTCATCGCAAAAACTCACACGTTGCAAAGCCAAATACAGGCGTTTATTTCGTGCATATAACTCACAAATAAACAGAAAAATGATCAGATAAATACCCAATGCCAAACGATAAGAACTGATCCGCGAGAGCATATGTACCTGTGCATCTGACCAATATTCCCCAGCCAAGGGCATGGCACCATACCAGCCACAGATCAGCGTCATTAAACCAATCAGCCAGCAAAAAGTTTTGAGGTCGTATTTGATCGCGTAATAACACATCAATAAAGGCAAGACCATGCAGGCATAGAAGATCTGATCATTTGAGATCACATATTGCACGGCCAATGCCACGATCAGATAGCCATAATCTATCCACGGTACATTCATCCAGCGCTGAACACCAAATAATAAACACACCACAGCCAAACTTGTTGCAAATTGCTCTAGAAAATAATCAACAAAGGCAAAGTATTGGTTGTCCATCTGAAAGCACGCCACGAATAATAGACTGCCTGCAAAAGCACTCACGATACTCGGAACAGTTAGCATCAGGGTTCGTTTAAAGCGGCGTTTTTTTAAATGGCTCAGTGCCAAATAGGCTTTAATAAACACCCAAATTTGAAATGCCGAAATCGCACACAGGAGAAATTTATCTTCTAAAGTTTTGGCGGGATCGACCATCAGCGAGGCCACAAAGATCGCACTAAAAGCATAGAGCACGATCAGTAAGTCGTGGCTTAAATGCTTCCGCATTAAAATCATGCCATAGGCCGCGAATGCATTTACCACCCAAACAGGGCTAATAAATAATTCATAGGTATAGCCTATCGACACCAATGAAACCGCACATATGGCAAGCCATAGCAGTATTAATTTTTTCATACGCTAAAAAAATCGTCTCTAAAAATGGCGATAAACCTTTCATTCAAAGCCAATCGGTCTAAGGTTAGAATGCTTGCAAGTTCAATACAGCTCAGCTTCTTATGCGATATGGGCTGCTGGCTAAAAATTTATGTTTAAATTTTCGGCGTATTTTAAGTGATTTAAGTCACACTATTGGTTGATAGTTGTATTAAATTTGCAATTTAAACAATCGAAGACTGTTTTAAAGCCAATGTTTTTTGCGCCATTCATGCTACTTCGGAACTCAGTTCCCAAAATGATGCTCGATAGCAACAAAAAAGCCATCCGCTAAAGGATGGCTTTCAATTGCATAACATGTCTTGAAGCTGTGCTGAATAATTTGAATGAAAAGGACTTATTTTAATATTTGTAATTGTTCCATCAACCAAGCCATGTATTTATCTTGATCCATAAAGTCAGGCGCCGTCCCTGTATCCAAACTATAAAATTGTTGATTAAATTCAATCACAATCTGTTCAGTCAGATGCCAATCTTCAATCATGCGAAAATACTGACTGAAGAAAAAACGGTTCTTGCCCCAATTGTTTAAACTTTCCAAACGTGGATATTGGCGGTTCGCAATAAAGTCGATATAGACCTGCTGAATATCATCAAAAATCTGAATAGCTCGCATGAGCATGAACCTCTATATGATGTAAAACCCTGCTATAAGCCACTTTATCGCGCAAATTTGAAAGAGTGATGACAGTCAGTTAAAGCTTTTGTTTCAACTCTGAACGGTTCTTTTGGCGGATCTCATCCATTTGCGCATTGAGCGCCAACATCTCTGTATAAAGCTGATTAAACTGCTTTAAAGGCGCATCTTCATAGAACATAAATAATTTATTTTTCTTTTCCCATTTATTGGCTTTCAGCACATCAAAGACCTCATCAGCCTTCGCCAAGCTTTGCTTTTCTAACTCAAATAAAGCATGCGACTCATCACTATCACGACTGTCTCTTAAACTCTGGGCAATTTGCTGACGAAACACCTGTTTGACCGCCAACTGTTTGGCCTGAGCTAAACCATTTTCCTCTTGTTGAGTGGTTTTTTGTTCATAAGCATTGACCACTGCATGCACCTGCTGCAGCATTTGCTCAGTCTCTTGATATTGGTTTTTTTTATCTTGCAACAAGCGATCGATGTCGAGAAATTTATCCCAATTCAGTGCTTTAAGATCACGAATATATTGATTTCGCGCTTCTGCACGCTGCAGCATTTGGCTCAAAATAAAATCCGACATGATTTTATAATCACCCGTTAGCCGTGCATCTGTCACATTAAGTTGTATCGGTTCTTCCCAGTGCTGAGCTTGCTGAAAAATTTGCTCGGTTTTTTCGCGCAAAACCGTTTCATAGGTCGAGAGTTGCACAGCTTCTTTTTGCTGTACTGAATATTGATAAAACATCCATCCAAAGACCAATACCGTAGCACTGGCTAAGACAACAAAGATACGCGGCATAATGAGCTCCGAATGCCCTTTTATTCAGTTTAACCAAAAGTTTGAAGATTGACGATAAAATAGCCATGCTTTTTAAGGAGGCTATTTGAAAGCATCAATATAGAAAGTCTTAAATTGCGCATGTCATCAAAACGAAAATTCATGGATAAAACATGAATTTTCGCCTTCAATTTGCTGTAGAGATGTATTCGATTATGGGGTCTTGATCGGATTGGTATTTAACTGACGGTCAATATTGCCGAGATTGATTTGATCACGACTGATTTGCACATTGGTCGAATTTCGGTCTATCCCAAAGGGTTGCAACATAATATATAAACCATTGCGTGGGTCAGAAGACTGCAAACCTGCGGCAATATCTAAAACATGCTGCTGCATCAAAGGCGATAAATTCGACATATCAGGCACTGCTGTGGCAGGCAAGACATCTACATTTGACACGATTGTTGCATCGACACCTTTGTTTTGCGTATCGCGCTCAAGTTGCATCACCCGTTGCTGTAAGGCTTTACGGCGATCCACCTGCTCTTGATACTCAACAATGCCCGTCTCTGCACGCATTTCACGCTCTGCCATAATGGTTAAAGCAGGCATCTGAATAGCTTGTTGTTCGGTATCCTCAGCTTTTGTAATGGCTTTTTCCGCAGCCAAAGTACTCATAGCCGTCATTGCTGCACTAACAAAAACCAAAAAGGAAACAGATTTAGGGAGATTCATCATGTTCATTCCGAGAGATTTAAAAATAGAAAATTGAAAAAATTTATACTGCTATTATTGTACAACAATTAATCAATTAACTAGATTTAACCCCGACAAACGGCACGAAAGTACAGCCGATTCAAACCTCACGTTGCTCATTCTAGACTTAAGATTTCATCCTTTATCTATCTATATTGCGGCTACTTTTTCTTTTTTATACGGTCCCGATTCTTAATAGCACAGGAAATGACAAAGCAAACTCTTGCTGCGGATGACGGCTAAAGAAGTCGTTCAAAGCTGCACACGGTTGATGTGTTGGATGTTGCTGTTGATAGTGTTTTAATCCAGACCATGTTTGCAAATAGTCTAAAATTTGCTGTGCACTCCACCTATAATTTAAAAACAGTTGAGGTGTCGCTAACTCCTGAAATGGAAACGGAATACTGCGATATTCTTCGTCGATGTAACGACGTTCAGCATCCCAATAGCCTTTTAAGGTGACAAAATACAGATCCTGTAAAAGCTGGTTCAATTCCGCATGTTCAAATTGAATCAGACCATAGCCCACAATGGCGATGTGACCATGGGGTTTCAATACTCGTCGTACTTCTGCATAAAAGGCAGCAAAATCGAACCAATGAATCGCTTGCGCAACTGTGATTAAATCCGCTGAATGGTCTGCAAGCGGACAATGTTCTGCGCTGGCTTGCTCATAACGCACATTGTCTAATTGGTGTGCGTGTGCCAATTGTTCAGCACTCAGATCTGTCGCTAAAACCTGTTGAAAATAGGGTGCTAAACCTTTGGTAAATTGACCTGAACCTGCACCGCAGTCCCATGCCAGTTCACGCACGGCAACATGCTGCAAGATGCTATCGACGACTTCAGCAGAATAACTTGGACGTGCTTGTTGATACAGCGCACTCCCTGTAGAGAAAAGATCTTTCATTGCGGGGATTCATTGGTCGTTTTTTATCAGTTTAATCGAATTTTTAGGGTCGGAAACTAGCACTTAAGTCATAGCTTCAGCGATAAAATTTGAGCTTCAAATATTTACTCAATCACGTGCTGTATATAAAAACTGGTCTGTGCAATCGGGCTTAATTGATCATTCATTTGATAATATTTCACATCATAGTGCCCTGGCTTCCAGCCAGCGACAGGACTAAAACTGACCCAATTCTGTTCACGCTGAGCACTAATCCGTTGAGGCATAAAAAACAGCACTTCTCCAGTAGATTGATCGCTCCAACGTACAAAAACCTGCTCATTATTCGGAGTTTTTCCTAAAGTATCAAAGTGAGCAAACAACTGCTGCTCTGCATAAATGTCACGCGGCAGTACATTTTCAACCCCGTATTCTTGCTGTGCCATAACCGCGGCTCGTCCACTCATAGGCTCATGAGGATTATTTTTTGCATCAACAAATTCGCGTACAAGATGCTTCGCAAATTCGCGTTTGTTTTTTATTGCCGATAAATCATAGCTGGGAAAAGCTTGTTTTAAATATTGATCCAACTGTTGTGGTGTCGCCTGATCAATGACGGCATTCACCTGAGTCATTTGATTTTTAAGTTGCTGTTGTAATTCGATATTATTTTCAGACTGCTCAGGTATATTCTGCTGAAGGTTTTGAATAAACCTAATCCCTGTCTGATCTCTATTACTTTCTATAACTGTAGGATCATCAGATACAGTATTAGACGGGGCTATTAAATAGCCCAATCCAAAACAGACGAGTCCAATCAACATTGGCACAATGAATTTCATCAGCATTAATTACACGTAATCGTTTCAGTCACGTTATTCGCCAGCGTGATTTTCAAACTTCCATTTGTAAATAATGCCCCCTGATTCACTTCTTCTTTAGTTCGATTACTGCCTGACAATAATCTTAATCCTTCTGATGTACAGATTCCTGTCTGGGTATCATTTGTTAGCTTTAATACACAGCCTGCTGTTGTCACTTTATGGGTATTTGCTACAGGTTGAGTACATATTGCCGTGATCACATTTGTAGACGGTGTTTTAAGATCACACGCTGAACAATCTCGACTTGCACTACCGCATGCATTTGCTGCTTTTTCACTGCGGCAAATATAGGTTTGAGTACCAAAAGTAAATTCTTTTTCATAAGATGAATTAAAACTCCCACTGCTTCCACCACCACATGCTGTTAATAAAGCACTTGTCATTACAGTTAAAGCCATTAACATTTTGTTCATATGCATTGTCATACCTTTTATTTTTAAAAATTTTTTTAACTATTAGTCAAATTATATTCGGTAGATTGTAGCAGTTAAATTGTGTAAATGATAAACAACCGAAAAAACAACAGGCAAAAAAAAACCTCAAACAATGGTTTGAGGTTTTTTCGAATATGGTGGCGAGACCCAGGATCGAACTGGGGACACACGGATTTTCAATCCGTTGCTCTACCTACTGAGCTATCACGCCGATGCGGTGTATTAAGCCGTATCTCAGTCAATTAGTCAATCATATTTATAAAAATATTTTTCGTATGCATATTTTTTAGGCAAAAAAAAATCCCTGATGGGATCAGGGATTGATAAACTGAAAAATCAGTTTTGAATATGGTGGCGAGACCCAGGATCGAACTGGGGACACACGGATTTTCAATCCGTTGCTCTACCTACTGAGCTATCACGCCGATGGGGCGTATTAAACAATTTCAGTCTCATGGCGTCAAGCATCCGTTGCACTTTTTTGTGCAAATGTTTATTTTTAAATCAATATTTCACATTATTTGCTTATTTTTTGAGTGCTTTTAAATTTCCACAGCTGAAATTACTGTGACGACAACGTATTTATCCAACAAAAAAGCAGCTCAATGGCTGCTTTCAATTGGGGGACCAGTTATTCAGCCGCAGTAATTTTACCAATGTGCGCCAAACAGCGATGTATCGCGCCACAACCCGGCTCAAAAGTCTTCACCCCTTTTTCTTCTTCCATACGGGTAGCCTCACTGACCAAGCGCTCTGCAACACCACGCCCACGATTTGCAGGGTGTACCACAATATATTCAAGGGTTTTGCTTTCACCTTGGCCTGTACACCAAATCGCGCCAATCAATTTTGTATTAAATTCTGCAGTATAAACTAAGGTATACTGAGCTAAGTTCTGCTCAAGTTGTTTAATCGCATCGGAACCGTCGCTAAACTCAGGGCTGGTGTCATACAGTCGCTCAAGCTGGCTGCGCACTTCATCATTTTCCAAAGAAGTATAGGCATGTACGGTAATAGGCATTGATAAACCCTCCTGAGCAATCTAATATGCGGTGACTTTTCGTCACAGCGAAAATATTTTTACATCAATCATTTTGACGTATTTGAGGAACGTGTCTATGACAGATCGTATCAGTGAAGTGGTAAGAAACACCAACGAAACCAAAATTCGAGTTCGTGTGAATCTTGATGGTACTGGTCAAGGCACTTTAAACACTGGTGTTCCATTTTTAGATCATATGATTGATCAAATCAAGCGACATGGTCTGTTTGATATTGATATTCATTGTGATGGCGATCTTGAAATTGACGATCATCATACCGTAGAAGACTGTGGGATTACACTTGGCCAAGCCTTTGCTCAAGCATTAGGCGATAAAAAAGGCTTACGTCGCTACGGTCACTTCTATGCGCCGCTCGATGAATCACTGAGTCGTGTTGTGGTGGATTTATCTGGCCGTCCGGGTCTTTGGATGGATATTCCATTCACTCGCGCGCGCATCGGGACTTTTGATGTGGATCTTTTCTCTGAATTTTTCCAAGGTTTTGTGAACCATGCGTTAATGACGCTGCACATCGACAACCTAAAAGGTAAAAACAGCCACCACCAAATTGAAAGCGTATTTAAAGCCTTTGCCCGTGCATTACGTATGGCGTGTGAAGTTGACCCGCGTGCCGAAAATACTGTTGCGTCTACCAAAGGAACATTGTAATGACCCGTATTGCCCTTCTTGACTATGGCATGGGAAATCTTCACTCAGCAGCAAAAGCCCTCGAACACGTGGGCGCAACTGTTGATGTCACCAATGATCCTAAGCTGATTGCACAAGCAGATAAAATTGTGTTCCCCGGTGTTGGCGCAATGCGTGACTGTATGCAAGGCATGCATGATGCAGGCATTGATGAAGTGGTCCGTAAAGCGGCATTTAATAAACCTGTGCTTGCGATCTGTGTCGGTATGCAAGCCCTAATGCAGCATTCCGAAGAAAATGGCGGTGCAGATGCATTGGGTATTTTTGAAGGTTCGGTTAAACGCTTTCCTGACGTAGAGGGATTAAAAGTGCCGCACATGGGCTGGAACCAAGTGCATCAGGCAGACCCTAGCCACCCGATGTGGAAAAACATTGAGCAAGATGCACGTTTCTATTTCGTACATAGCTTCTATGTAGAGCCGCAAGATTCAAGCATTGTCGCTGCTACCTGTGACTATGGTTTGGAATTTTGTACCGCAATTCACAAGGAAAACTTGTTTGCGACACAATTTCACCCAGAAAAAAGTCATACAGCCGGTCTGCAATTGCTGAAAAACTTTGTGGAATGGGATATTTAAAATTCCTTCACCGCAAAAAAGCCCGCTCCTTGTGGGCTTTTTTGTACAGTTTATTTTTCATCCTTTTATTTTCTACATATTCATTTTAGAATTTGCCTACTTATAAAAATACCAAAGCCTAGGAATAATAATGAATACCTTCACATCTGACTCACCGACCCAAGCCAGTGGTCGCTTTAGCCGTCGCGCATATCTTGCATGGAATCTACTTCTCGGCATTATTTTTACGCTAATTGCTGTTGTGGTCGGCCTGCTCATACCCGGTGCGCAAAATGCGCTGACTGAGGGTGCTATGTCAACGCCACTCATGATTATTTTCTTTATCATGTATGCCATCGTCATTTATTACAGCGTCATTTTCTTAATCCGTCGTTTACATGACCGAGACCATTCAGGATGGCTTGCACTGCTGATCTTAGTTCCTGTAGTGAATATATTGTTTGCGCTCTATGTGTTATTTGCACCGGGTAATAGCGGTAGTAATAGCTTTGGACAACCACGCCCGACCAAAGGCTGGGAAACAATGCTGGCTGTTTTGTATATCGTGGTGTTTATAGTCGGGATACTTGCTGCGATCATGATTCCGTCTTACCAAAACTAAGTGATCCGCTCTCAACAAGCCACGATTCAACAACAATAATGATAAATCATTAGATGCCGCCGAGATCGTCCTAAACAGCAATACATCTACTCAAACAAGCTCACACAAGTGGGCTTTTTTTGTACTTTACCTTTATAATCAACGCGCTTTTTTGGTACAGGATCAAATCCTGTACTTTTTCACATTTTTATGTCGTTTTTAGCTCAATTTTTTGCGGCTAAAAATGAATGATAACAATACTTTTTACGATAATTTAAGATCATTTAATATGAATAATTCACCCAATATTAACTCTGGCTGGAACCGTGACGGTCGCTTTAATCGCATGTCATTTATCGGTTGGAATGTCTTCTATGGCCTCATGCTAAGCATACTGATGCTGCTGATTGTCAGCATGATGCCCAATACTCTCAATGCCCTAATAGCTCACGCTGAAAATCCAATGACGCAAGTGATTGGATTTATCCTAAATGTTTTAATGCTGATCCCTTTGATGATTTTTTCCGTACGTCGTCTGCATGACTTTAATCTCTCAGGCTGGTTTGCACTCTTAGAGTTGATTCCGTTGCTCAATATCGTTATGTGCATTGCGCTGATGCTCATCCCTGGGTCTGCAAATGCCAATCAATATGGCGAGCCACGTGCATCCAAAACATGGGAAGTGGTCCTCGCCTTTCTCTTTATCGGTTTATTCTTACTGATCTTGGTAAATGTATTATTTACTGCGCGTTTTCTGTTTTAAGTCACTGTGTTTAAGTGCCCTCGTCACTGTCATAGCAACGCGCTATGACAGGCAGATGAGTCAATGGCTCATGCTCAACGCCACATCTCGGAATTTGCATTTCCGACCTAAACTCTCTAGTCTGCAACAACAAGCCTTTGAATTGAATCACAATGACTGATGCTCTACCGACACCTATTTTGCCAACAAAAGAACAGATTAAAGATTTTCCATTGTTCCAAAATTTAGTGCCAGAGCAGATCCATGTCATTCACAATGCAGAACAATGCCAACACTGGGCCGATGAATTGCAGACGACTGCCTTATTCGGTTTCGACTCTGAATCTAAGCCGACTTTTCGTAAAGGTGAGGTCTCTACCGGTCCACATTTAATCCAACTTGCGACGGCGCAACAGGCGTGGTTGTTTCAAATGAACGAATGCACTTGGGATTTTTTAAGACCAATCTTGAGTAATCGTGATCAAATTAAAGTGGGTTTTGGCTTAAAAAATGATGCGCATTTATTTCGTAAAAAAGGCATCGAACTGAATAGTGTATTGGAACTCTCCAAGTGCTTTGCTTCTTTTGGCTTAAGCCAACCTTTAGGTTTAAAAAATGCCATGGCACTGCTTTTTCGTGTGAATTTTCCAAAATCTAAATCGGTCAGCACCTCGAATTGGGCCAAAAAGCGCTTAAGTCCGGAGCAAATTCGTTATGCCGCTGCCGATGCCTATGCCCCTGTTTTGGTCTTTGAAGAATTATTACAACGTGGCTTATTACCTAAAACCATTCCCAATACGTCTCTCAAACTAAGAATTCGTCCGCACATGAAATTTTAAATCCTTAATTATTTTAATGATTTAATTTATATTCAGCGATGTAACCGCTCTGTAACTGGATATTGCCCCAATCTATGGCATGACCAAGTGCAAAGATCGGCTGAAGAGTGCCAATGAATTTGCAGTTTATTTGCACTAGAGATTTAAACAGTACGTTATTGCCTTAAAAATAGTCACAGCACAGTCTAAAAAAAATAAAATCGCACCTTTTAAGTACATTTATATCTTTGATTTAACTCATTTTAATTACATTAATACACATTTATATTTTTATTCGACTAAGGTTTTGATCTCTCTAGATTTTCTAGCAGAATTACATGATTTATCTCATTCATTCTATACTTTCATAATTTTTTTTCATCAGTCCCCTTTTGCTAAAACAAATCTGCCAAATACATAACACATCATAATTTAAAAACTTGGAGAACCTGACATGTTGAACTTATTTACAGGAAAAATCAGCGGTGTACTCAGCCTGACTTTACAAGGGATCAGTAAAGCGGTTGGACTGGTTTTAAATACTGTTTTGGATACTGTAGACAGCGTTTTAGAGACCGTGAATAGCTTAACAGCGCCCTTAACAGATGCACTGACTGAACTACCACTCATTGGCGGGACCATCGAAAAAGTACTCACGGTTGAAAATCAGTTGGTCGGCACCTTAGGTGACGGCTTACATGCTGTAGCTGATCAACTAGCGACAGGTGATCTTCTCGGCGGTGTACAGACCGCTCTCAATGGCGTAACTGGTGTGGTCGGTCAAACTGTGACTGAAGTTGCAGGTTTGGTTGATCATATAGGTGGTGTTGCTGCACCAATCACAGACGCACTTTCTGACCTGCCATTGCTGGGCGGGCTATTGAATGCAGTAGGCGAAACTACGGGTAATTTAACTGGCTTGTTGGCTGAAACGGGCGACTATGTAGCCAGTATTGATCCTACCGAATTATTAACATCCGTCCTGAACGATCCTTTAGCAAGTGTGGGTGGTGTCGTGCAAGATGTTTCAGGCACTTTAGATGCCTTACTGGATGACATTGCACCGATTACATCGATTGCCACTGAACTTCCTGTGGTCGGTGATCTCGTTCAAGTGGTCGGTGAAAGTACCACCGCTCTCAATCAAGGCTTGTACGATGTCGGCACCTTACTTCAATCCGTAAACAGCGATTTATTACAAACAACCGCTTATGTTTAATGACTAAAAACGCGAATACACAGCGCATTTTTTTAGACCAAGAATAAAATCCAATCCTCTATTTACACTGGCCTGACACATGTCAGGCTTTTTTAATTCATCAATTCTGATATTAGCATTTAGTGAATAGCCGTTTATTTGATAAGATTAGGCACAAATTCATTCTTAATTTGATTGAGCAAGGAGCGAAAGCATGCTGATCATCCCTGCAATTGACCTGAAAGATGGCAAATGTGTCCGTTTAAAACAAGGTCGTATGGAAGACGATACCGTATTTTCTGACGATCCAGTGGCAACTGCACAGCATTGGGTAAATGAAGGCGCGCGTCGCTTACATTTGGTAGATTTAAACGGTGCTTTCGCTGGTACACCGATTCATAAGCCTGTGGTTGAAGCGATTGCTAAAGCACAGCCTGAATTGCCAATTCAAATTGGTGGTGGTATCCGCTCTCTTGAAACCATTGAACACTACCTTGATGCAGGCGTCTCGTTTGTCATCATTGGTACAAAAGCGGTAAAAGAGCCTGAATTTGTTGAAGAAGCGTGCAAAAAATTTGCAGGCCATATCATTGTCGGTATCGATGCCATGAACGGCATGGTGGCAACGGATGGTTGGGCAAATGTCACTGACGTGAAAGCGACTGATTTGGCAAAACGCTTTGCAGATGCCGGCGTATCGAGCATCGTCTACACCGACATCGCACGTGATGGCATGATGCAAGGTGTGAACGTTGAACAAACCGTTAACCTTGCAACGTATTCTGGCTTACCTGTTATTGCATCTGGTGGTGTGACCAACCTTGACGACGTGCGTAACTTAAAAGGCCAACCGGGTATTTTAGGTGCGATTACCGGTCGTGCAATTTATGAAGGCACATTGAACCTTCGTGAAGCTCAATTACTGCTTGATCAACAAAGCTTATAATTTACCCGAGCAGAAAAGAGGTCTTCGGGCCTCTTTTTTTATTTCTCCACTTTGAACATTCAAATACACATGCCAACCGTCCAATCTGCTTGGAAAGCCAAGTTTCCGCAGCTCGCACTCATCCTGATTACCATGATTTGGGGCGCCAGTTTTATCACCGTGCAATACGGTTTAAATTTTAGCAGTCCCGTGCTGTTTGTCGGTCTACGTTTTGCCGCAGCAACACTGGCTGTGAGTCTTTTATCACTCAAATATCTTAGACACTTTTCTCAATATGATGTCATTGCGGGCGCAAGTATCGGCGCGGTGATTGCGATCGGCTATGCGACGCAAACAATCGGCCTGCAAAGCATCAGCAGCAGTGAATCGGCTTTTTTAACAGCGCTGTATGTACCGCTGGTGCCGATTTTTATGTGGCTCTGTTTTCGGCATAAACCGCATCTGATGACATGGCTGGGTGTGTGTTTGGCTTTTGTTGGTTTGGTCTTTTTAACGGGTAATGGTTTTGGCGCTATTCAGCTCAATTTTGGACAAATCATTACGCTGCTCGGTTCGATTGCCATTGCCTTTGAAATTATCTTGATCAGCTATTTTGCGCCCCGCGTCAATCTGCGCAGAGTGACGGTTCTACAACTGGCATTTGCCTCACTGTTCTGTTTTTGCTTTGCTCCACTGGTAGGTGAAACCACATTGCCCAAATTTGAATGGCCATTAATCGCTGTACTCTGCGGATTGGGGCTGGCCAGCGCCGTGATTCAACTGGTGATGAACTGGGCGCAGCGTATGGTTGACCCTGCACAGGCGGCAATCATCTATGCAGGTGAACCGGTTTGGGCCGCGATCATTGGGCGGCTTGCGGGTGAACGCTTAACACCGCTCGCTCTCATTGGCGGACTGTGTGTAGTGCTTGGTGTGATTGTGAGTGAATGGCGGCCGAAATGGTTAAAGAAACGCTAATTTCTGCATCCTCTATTAGATCAAAAAAGCGACTCATACGGTCGCTTTTTTGATGCTAAGATTTTTATTCCAAAAAGTTCTGAACTCGCATCACTCATACATCGGTCGGTTGTCATTGACACGGATTAAACCTTTAATCGCACGGTACACAATCCATAACCAAGACAGTCCGATCACCGTGACGCAGAAGGTACTCGCTCCCAGTGCCACACCCGCAAAGGCATTGGCATTATTGCCAGTAAAGAACAGAAAAATAAAAGGCACGAAAGCAATGATATTCCAAATGAGATACCACCAAAACGTACGGATCTGCCAAGTGAAATGGCTTTCAAAAATCGTGCCGCGCACATCACTGCGTTTGACGTAATTGATAATCAACGCGAGGACCGCAAGCAAGCCGGCAGAAAAAATCGCCACAATATAAAGAATATACAAAATAATCGTGAGCAGGCGGTTTGGATCTTTATCAATGGAATAATTCATTTCGCTCTCCGTCATGATGATTTTGCGGATCATTCCACCCTAGATATGCAGGATATTAAATGGTGAAATTAGCCATAAAATCAGTAATATGTTAAAGGCTATGGTACAGAAATATATTTTTCGAAACGGTTGTTTTTGTGTTTTATGCCGCAAACGTTGCTGAGCCAGCCATGCCGCCGGCCACCCACCTAAAAAAGACAAAAGATGCAGTGTATTTTCTGGCACACGTCGGTTCCCTATTTGCGCAGCTTCTTTATCTTGAGCATAGAACCAATAGGTCAAGACATTGATAATACTCACAAAAAGCAGCACCATGCCACTGAGTAAACCCGCCACAGATAAGCCCGCCAAGGCTAGGATATACACAATGCACAAGATTTGCATCGGCTCTGCCTGACGCGGCATCTGCACCACATTTTTTTTATTGGGGCGTTGTGTAGCTTTGGTTTGTGAGGCTTTTAAATAATGCACTTGCTGCGCACGAAAGCGTCCGCGTTCGTCTAAGATCACAGCATAATCCAACGCGCAGCCCACGATTGGTCGTGGGCCGGGACGGGAAAAGTCTTTAATGTGCAAAAATACGCGATCTTTGGTGCTATCGTTCGGTTGAATGAAGCCGTAGCCCTTATCATCAAACCATTCTACTAAGCGTCCTTGATCACGCATGCTTTTCCCTCTCGTTGTTTTTAAAATTTATGCAGTGACGAATTTTAATCGTTCAATCAGCATATTACGCATTTCAGCAGGGTTTTTCTGCAAAATATCATCACCTGTACGACCTTCTGCAGCATTTTTCTGTGCCACCTGTAAACGCATCATCCAGAAGCGACCCGCCGCCATCGCCAAATATAACTCTAGGCATGATTTTTCATCTGCGGTTAATGGACGCACGCTTTCATAGGCATTTAAAAAGGCAATGGCTTTGTCTTCATTCAAATGTACATCCGGATATTCAGTACAAAAGTCATTTAAAGTAATAGCAATATCAAACAAGAGTTCGTCTTTATTTAACTCATAAAAGTCTAAAATGCCGTTGAGTTGATCGCCTTCAAATAGAGTATTGTCACGGAACAGATCAGAATGAATAAAACCGGTAGGACGGTCTGGATACATCGCCGTTAAGATGTCATATAAGCCCAACAGATTGTTAAGTAACGTGGTATCTGCTTCATTTAATGTTGGACGAATATCACGTGAAACTTGTAACCAATAAGCATGATCACGATATTCTGCACGTTCCAAAGGGAAATCTTGTAAAGCCACATGCATTTTCGCTTGGGCTACAGCAATCGCTTCTGCTTGCGCTAAGCTCGCAGGCATGGGATGTTGACCTTGCATGCGTGGCGCAATCTGTGCAGGTTTATCCTTTAAGCTATGAATCGCTTTACCTGAATGATTCAGTGGTACAGGCACAGCTAGACCAGCCTGCCCCAAGTGTTCGAGTACAGGAACCAGCTCCCCTGCACCTTGCTCGTCCATCTCTTCAAAAACGGTTAATACATACTGCGTGCCATTTTCGCAAACAATAAAATAGTTGGTATTTTGAATACCGCCTTGAATCGGAATCAGGTCAATCACCTCCAGTCCATAAGGTGCTGCAAAATCCTGAACTTCCTTTAAAGTCAAAGTGGTATAAACCGACATAGAAAACCTGCGAAAAAACTTACATATTTTTGATAGAATAACCGCTCCGACTACTAAGGTGTAGCATCTAAGTCGCGAAGTTTCATAATCGGCTGTTATTTTTGGAAAAAATTATGCTTGCTAAACGTATTATTCCTTGCCTCGACGTGGACAACGGTCGTGTAGTGAAAGGTGTTCAATTTCTTGATATTCGTGATGCAGGCGATCCAGTTGAAGTTGCACGCCGTTATAACGAACAAGGTGCGGACGAAATTACCTTCTTAGACATTACCGCAACCTCAAATGGTCGTGATACCACTTACCGTACGGTAGAGCGTATGGCTGAGTCTGTATTTGTGCCATTAACAGTCGGTGGTGGCGTGCGTAAAGTAGAAGATATCCGCCTGTTATTAAATGCCGGTGCGGACAAAGTTTCGATTAACTCTGCGGCTATTTATAACCCTGAATTTGTACAAGAAGCCTCTCAGCGTTTTGGCGCACAGTGTATTGTGGTTGCTATTGATGCGAAAAAAACCGGCGATAATAAATGGGAAATCTTTACCCATGGTGGCCGTAAAGAAACCGGTATCGATGCCATCGAATGGGCTGTAAAAATGGCTGACTTCGGTGCGGGTGAATTATTAGTAACCTCAATGGACGCAGATGGTACCAAAGCGGGTTATGACCTTGAACTGATGCGTAACATCAATGACCGTGTCACCATTCCAACCATTGCTTCTGGTGGTGTCGGTAATCTCCAACATTTGGCCGATGGTATTTTAAAAGGTGGCGCAGATGCTGTGCTTGCAGCCTCTATTTTCCACTTTGGTCAACACACCATTCCTGAAGCGAAAAAATATCTAGCAGAACAAGGCATTGAAATGCGTCTTTAATTGATTCGTTTTCAATGAAGATTTAAAAGAGCGATGATTCGCTCTTTTTTTTGCCTTGTTGCTTTGATGCCACGTCATTGACGTTGTAGCAGAGCATCGTCCATACAATTCATTTACTATAGACATAAAAAAAGGAGCCTTTTCGGCTCCTATAAACCAAGAAAAACTACAGCACTTGGTCTGATACTTAAAACAAATGAAAAAATATACATAGCAACTTCATCAATCAACTCGTCGTGTACAAGCCTTTTGATGATTTAAATATAGGGCATTTGCACTGCATTTGATTGACAGTAGATTCATAATTTATTGACAAATTGCGACAGCTCAATTGAATGGCAACGCTTGTTGTCAAAACGCTCAGTGCATTCATATTAGACCGTTTCAAGCAGTGCAACTGGCTTTTCACGCTCAGCGACCCACTTTGCAGGAAATACCCGATTCACCCAGTGTGACAATGGCTTGGCAATCGCTGTCGGTAGTAGCACACCCAGTGGATTCTGTTCCTGTAATTTCGCCGAGGAGATCACCCGAGTTCCTAAAATATAATCAAACCACGGCTTAGTCACACACCAGTTGGCATCCTGATTTGAATTCATATGGTGGTCATAGTGCCATGGAATTTTTTTCATCGCCCACTCTGGCTCAAGATGTGCGCGACGATGGATATAATAATAATTGCAAGCACTATACAGCACTGCCAAGCTCATTCCTTTCGACACAGGATAAAATAACGGCGTAAATACACCTGCAACTATAGCCAAAGATATAATTTCATTTTTCGTGCGCCAGTTCTGTACACCTTCAACATAGCCATGATCATGAAAATCTGTTTTTCGAACTTCACGATGATGTTCCCAATGTGATTTCATGCTTTTCGGTACTGGACTAAAACGTGGCTTGCCTGACCGATGTGTCCCATGCAAAACATATTTATGCGCGAACCATTCAAAGGCATTGGCGACGACCAACCCTGCAATAAAACCTTTTAACATGACCAATATCTCCTTTTCTTAGCTCCACTATAGGTAATGAAAAGGGCTAGATATTGACCGTTTTTTTTAATATTATTGACAAAACACGACAAAATTTAGAATTAAAAAAATATGCAACAACTCAAGGACTATACAGGATCGGTCTATGGAGGACTGGGCCATTTGCTCTATGCTTATCACCAAGCTCAAGGCATTGCTATTCCTGAAAAATTGAATAAAGTTAAAAACTTAGAGCGTTTTGATTATGCCATTTGGCGTGATTTATTGATGGATTTAGATCAAAAGATCCAAAAGCCGGCGCTGGGTTTAGAAATTGCTGAACATGTGCAACCCAAACATATTGGCATTATTGCGTATATTGCCCTGTCCTGTGAAAACTTGGGCGAAGCGCTGCTCCGCTACCATGATTTTCATCGCTTAATCTTCGATGGTAGTCCATTGCTGATTGATATTCAAAATGATTTTTTCTCGATCGGTTGGAATGATTTACCCATGAATATGGCCAATCAATTGACCGATGAAATTGCGATTGCCTTAATGCTGCAGTTTCTAAAATTATTCATGCGTTTTGAAGATATCAATTTACACGAAGTGCATTTTCATAATCCTGCACCGAAAAATGTCGCTCAGTATGAACAATATTTTCGCTGTAAAGTTCGATTTTCCCAAGAAAAGTCGAAAGTTATTATTCCCATTCAAGAACTGTCTCGCCCCTTTTCCCAAGGCGATCAGACCTTACAAAAACTGTTAATGCAACAGGCACAGTCTTTATTGGAAAAGCTGCCGAATACCACGCAAATCGACCAACGCTTACAGCAAGCCATCTTAATGGGTTTACAAAAAAATCAGTTCCAAATTGAACATGTCGCTACGCAACTCAATCTTTCCGTCCGACAATTACAACGCCATTTACAACAACAAGGCAGCACCTATCAGCAACGCATGCAGGAGGTCCGCTGTATGATGGCTGAAGAATTTTTAAGAGACCCACATTTAAGTTTGCAAAAAATTGCGCTACTGCTGGGTTATTCAGAACAGAGTGCATTTCAACGTGCTTTTAAACAATGGCGAAATTTAACCCCACAGCAATGGCGCTTATCGCAAATTGAAGCAGCAAGTTAAAATGTGACGCAGTTATCATTTTATATATTGTGATTTTCAGCAAAATCCATTAAAGCTATGCATATTCAATAAATGAATAAAACAACACTTCACAACTATATTGCACTCATGCTGAGTGAAAGATTGAAAATCTATTCCAAATGACAAAAACAAATGGAATTTTAAATGAATAAATATTTAGCAGAACTGATCGGTACGTTTTGGCTGGTCTTTGGTGGTTGTGGTAGTGCGGTCTTGGCTGCGGCCTTTCCTGAACTTGGCATTGGCTTCGCAGGCGTGGCACTGGCCTTCGGTTTAACGGTGTTAACGGCTGCTTATGCGCTGGGTCATATCTCAGGGGGACATTTTAACCCTGCCGTGAGTATCGGCTTGTGGGCCGGTGGTCGTTTTGAAGCGAAAGAACTAGCACCCTATATTATTTCTCAATTGCTGGGTGCAACCCTCGCCGCATTTATTCTATTCATCATTGTACAAGGTCAGGCCGGATTTACAGGAGTCGGCGGTTTTGCCACCAATGGCTATGGTGAATTATCTCCAGGTAAATACTCTATGCTCTCAGCGTTAGTCATTGAAATTGTGCTGACGGCTGGCTTCCTGATTGTGATCATGGGAGCAACGGATAAACGTGCCCCTGCTGGATTTGCCCCAATTGCGATCGGTCTTGCGCTTACATTGATCCATCTGATCAGCATTCCCGTCACTAATACTTCGGTCAACCCAGCGCGTAGTATGGGTGTGGCATTCTTTGCTGAAACTGCTGCGCTATCACAAGTTTGGCTATTTTGGGTAGCCCCAATCATTGGTGCGGTGATTGGTGCGGTCATCTATAAACTGATGGCAAAAGACGAATAAATAGAAGAAGACACCATAAAAAAGCTCACAATCTGTGAGCTTTTTTTCATTCATCCCGAATTGAGCTTTGCTTCCTTCGACGGCCGATGACACAGCTTTAAAGAAATGGATTTTCTACTTCGTTTTCTTCACCGCCCTGCGCTATTTTTTCAGCTAAGTTGGTTTCTGCCTCAAGCGTGGTCACCACATCATTGAAAAATGCCTGTAAAGCTTTCGCTGCAGCTAAACCTGCTTGGTCTTTCGTCACCTGTAAGTTGCCATAAATATTAATTCGATCTTGGCCATTTTCTAGTGTTAAGTCATGAATTGCATGCGACGCTGTGTCATTTTCAAATGCTTTAAACATGTTGGATATCCTTCTTTTTTGTTGTAGTGATGCAGCAATAGAAATACGTGAAAAAGATTTCAACTGCAAGCAATGATCCTCTTCATCGCTCGCAGTTCAGCGCTATTATCTACTCAATTATTTCAAAATCTGTAGCAGATATTGCAGAATTTCTTCAATCAATTGTTTGACCAAGGCATCTTGATTGTTGTCATTTTCACTGCTTGCCATGGATGTCTCTCCCACAGAACCACCACTCGATTTAAACTCTTTTTGCAAACTTAAAATCTTGTCTTCTGCGACATCTGCAGCACACTGGCTTTCAGCATCCCAATGCAAATAAGCGATATCTTGATTTGCTTTTACTTGGGTGGCTTTGAGTGGCAAACGGTAGGTATTACGCTTTTGGTCTTCGGTTAATTCTGGAAAGAAATTAATTCCAGTCAGCTCTTCTAACGCACAAATACTCATCACTTTGACTGTCGGTGCGGTATCACGCAAGGTATTGTCCGCATAGTACACACCGGCAACACCTTTTTTCGGCAAATAGATCGCCTTATAGGTGGCGGTCGGCACAATCACCCCTTGCCCGATGGTTTTTAATTTTTTCGCACTGTATACCGGCCCCGTCACCACATAGACATCTTGCTTTTGTTTGGTCACTATCGCCCGTGTGGCTTCTTCTAACTCGCGCCACACTTGCTGATTATTTTTTGGGGCTTGCGGCACCATATTGGCCAAAGAAAAACTGTCTAACTGTGCCGCTTTATTGGGCATATCGGCATTGGGTGCCATGTGTCCACGGTCATAGCCTGAAGATTTATAGTCTGACAGCAAAGCCCGATATTCAGACGGCACGCGAGTCTCTTCATGAAAGTTATCTTCACGCGGAATTTTTTGACTCAGCCGTGCGGGGGTTAAGGCTTCTGCTACCCAAAGCGGTGTCTTGGATATTCCTGAATACATGACATTAAAGCCATTAAAACACAGGGGGAAACTATTTTTGTGCAGGCTTTCACGGACCAAATAAGGCGGCACTTCACGGTAAAATTGGTCCAAACAGGCGCTATTTGAACTGCTGCTCATGGAAACAAGTTGTTGAATTTTTTCTTGCCCGAAAGCAATAGCAAAGCTTCCTGTTGCCACCAGACCCAACAGCACTTTTATGCCATTTTGCCCAAATAACTGTGAAAGTGGATTTGCTGAATTGCGTTTCTTTTTGACCATGACTTACAACAATGACTTCTAAAAGGACTATTTTTCCGCAGCTTAGCAAGGGTGCATATTTTAGTACACTTTTCTTTTTTAATTTGCTTAACAATCACACAAATATTGTTTAACAAAGCAGCAGTTGATGTAACTTTATGTCGCAGTTGTGCAGTTCTTTATAGGAGGTCATGAAGCAGTTGCGTATGTTTCATTGAATTCGCCTCAAGAATTATGACAAGGTAAAAATACGAAAAATTGCGATAAAAATATACGGAGTGATTATGCATTCTAAAATTTTAGGTTTAGGTTTAATTTCAGGTTTAATGAGCGCAGCAGCATTTGCAGAGCCGCCGATTCAACCCGGTGATACATTAGAAAGCTTATCTAAAGTCAAAATTGTGACCACCGTGAATGGTCAACCTGGTTCCATTCAGGACTTAGTTTCAAGTGGCCAAGTTCAATTGGTTGAAGCTCCTGCCGGACAAGTCAATGCCGCTGCAACAGAACAGCCCTTAAACCCTGAACAGGCTCAGGCAAACCAAATCGATCCGAATGCCCCTGCAGTCCCTGCAAATGCTGAACAAGCCGTGACTGAAGCGGAAAATGCACTCGCAAATGAACAACAAAGTGTAGCTGCTGCACCTACAGAGCAGTCCGTTCCAACTGAACAAACAGCAGTGGCCAATACACCTGAAGCCGTATCAGCGGATAACAACGCTGCACCCGTCATTGCCTCTTCTGCAGAAGCGCCAGTCAATGCCGATAGCGCATCGGCTGCATTGCCTGAAGCTCCTCAAGCACAACAAGATGCTTTTATGGCAGCACCTGAGACTCAAAGTGTAAATCCTGCAGATGCATCAATTCAAGCCAACCCAGAAGCACCTGTTGCTGACGAAGCCATCCAAGCTGCGCCTGAAGCCTCTGCAGATGTAGACGCGACAATCAACTAATCAGCGTATTTTCAAGGATGAAATAACGCAACATCTTCATTCTGTTGTTTTGCTCGCATACTCCTCCCAGGAAAAAGTAACAGAATGATCTCTATGTCTTTGGACTAAAAAAGTTTAATTATTACAGATAAAAAAAAGCCAGAATTGATCTGGCTTTTTCGTGTCTAACTTTTAAATCTATGCCTAAAAGTTCAATCTACGTCTTAAATTTCAATCTGACTGCCCAACTCAACCACACGGTTGGTTGGAATTTGATAAAAATCGCTGACTGGACTGGTATTTCGCTGCATAGAGATAAACAGCTTTTCTCGCCAAGGTGCCATGCCTTCACCCAAGGTATGAATAATACGGTCTCTGGAAATAAAGAAACTGATTTGCATTAGATCAAATTCAAAGCCCAATTCACGATACGCATGCTCCAAAGCGGCAGGAATATTCGGCTGATCTTTAAACCCATAAAACATTGTGATTCGATAGAATCGATCATCTAGTTTTTCCGTGATCACCCGCTCATTTTCGGGTACAAATGGCACATCTCGGGTGTTGACCGTAACCATAATATTGCGTTCATGCAGAACTTTGTTGTGCTTAATATTATGCAACATGGCATGAGGCACGATCTCAGGCGTTCCTGTCAAGAATACGGCATCACCTGGAACAAACTTGGTTTCACTACCCATGCTGACACTGCGAATAAACAGGTCAATAGGCAAGGCATCTTTACCGAGTCGATTGAGCACCAATGCCCGACCATCTTTCCACGTCATTAAAATCGTAAACAATACCGCACCAATCAGGATTGGAACCCAACCGCCCGCTGCAATTTTTAATGATGTCGATGCAACAAAGATCAAATCAATCAATAAAAATGGCACTGCAAATATTGCCACTTTCCAAACGGGCCAACGCCATAAACCATAAGCCAAAACTGAGATCAAAATCGTACCGCAGAGCATGGTCATGGTCACAGCTACGCCATACGCACTGGCCAAATTCGCACTGTTTTCAAACAGCAAGATCAAGATCAGCACCGAGATAAACAATGCCCAGTTAATAAATGGCAAATAAATCTGACCACGTTCAACTTCAGAGGTATGTTTCACTGTCAAACGCGGCAAATAACGCAATTGAATCGCCTGATTGACCATGGAGAATACCCCTGTGATCACCGCTTGAGAGGCAATCACCGCGGCCGCAGTTGCCAAAGCAATCATTGGATACAATGCCCATTCAGGAATCAGCATATAGAATGGATTGGCTAAAGCTTCAGGATTACGCAGTAGCAAAGCACCTTGACCCGCATAGTTCAACAGCAAGCACGGCATCACCACAATAAACCATGCCAAGCGGATTGGGAGTCGGCCAAAATGCCCCATATCGGCATAGATTGCCTCACCACCCGTCATCGTCAAGATAACCGCACCCATGGTCAAAAACGCAACATAAGGCTGCTGAACCACAAAATTGAAGGCCCAATGTGGACTGATCATGGTCAACACAAATGGCGTTTGCGAAATACTCCATAGTCCAAAACCACCAATGGATAAAAACCACATGAGCGTTAAAGGCCCAAAGAATTTACCCATCGTGCCTGTGCCATGGCGTTGCACTAAAAATAGCCCCGCTAAAATACCGATCGATAAGGGTTGCAGCCATTGGTTAAACATCGGCGTCGCAATACTTAAGCCTTCAATCGCGGATAACACAGAGATTGCGGGGGTAATGATCCCATCACCAAAGAACAAAGATGCCCCAATAAAGCCAAGGGCAATCAGGTAGATTTTTTTGTTTTCGGCAATTCGTGTGGTTCGTAGATTCAAGGCCAACAGCGACATAATACCGCCCTCGCCATTGTTATCTGCGCGCATGATGATGCTGACGTATTTAAAACTAATCGTCAGCATGATGCACCAGAAAATCAGGGACAGAATACCCAGCACAGACGCTTCGCTAATCGCCAAGTGTGCTGTGAGGAAACATTGGCGCAGCGCATATAACGGGCTCGTTCCAATGTCTCCGAATACTACGCCCAAAGCTGCCAAGGTGATGGCAGGCAATGCGGCTTTTTGTGCAGTACTTTGCATATAATTGTCTTCAATTTAGACAGGATTTTTGCGAATCATAGCACCGCTCAAGATGTTTTTGTCTAATTCAATTGTTTCTCTTGGCAGAATATATTTTTTTCGCTATTATCCACCGCGCAAAAGGTGAAGTGTCCGAGTGGCTGAAGGAGCACGCCTGGAAAGTGTGTAAACGTTTATAGCGTTTCGAGGGTTCGAATCCCTCTTTCACCGCCAGAATAAACTGCTATACCAAGCAGAATGAAGGTCTAAATTGATAAAATTTAGGCCTTTTTTAATTTTATTGTTCTCAATATTAAATATTCCCCTAATTGATCTTTTAGCCTTTTAGCTCAATGACTTCACAGTATTTGAGTCCTGATTGATGGATTTAAATCACACGTTTTTTCCTAATGCACGACTTATGGATTTTTTATTGGCAGCAATAAGTACACGTATATTTACAAATACAAATTTTATATTCTAAAGACAATTACTTAAGCCTATGCTAAAAAATAATCATCCTCTCAATATAGGCACTATTCAAAAAATTATTCATTAATTTAAACATCATAGAACTGAAACGCGATTGCGGTACTTTTAACTTGATCAACGAAAAACTTAAAAAACACCTTTCATATATCACTGCTATTCGGGAGAGAACATGAATAACAGCCAGAATTATGTTAAGCAGATCAAGAACGCCAAACGTGGTGGCTATACCCCAACCCTTGCCAAAGACATCAATAAACATAAAATTCAAAAAGCACAGCGTCTGATTGACGAATGGCGAAAGCTCGCCAATGAACTCCGCCCCCAAATGCAACTGGAGATGGCATATACACTTGAAGAATGCGCCCAGGATCTAGACCAAATTTTAAGAATGAAATAGCACTCAACGTTCATCCATCCTATTTTTTCGCCCACATCTTGTGGGCGAAACATTGCCTAATTTTATTTTTCTGGTTTTTAGAGCCAAACATCGGTTGAATGCTGAATAAATCAAACGTATAAATTACATTCGATTTGCTGTTTTTTTAACTTGCGCCGCTTCAAAAAATCTGTAGAATGCATTCCACAACGCCGGCATAGCTCAGTTGGTAGAGCAACTGACTTGTAATCAGTAGGTCCACAGTTCGAATCCGTGTGCCGGCACCATTTCTTAGCCTCGCTTTTTAGTGAGGCTTTGATGTTTTTAGAGCCGCTCTTTTATGGCTTCCTCGCGCTAATCTGCACATAACGAATCAGCCCGTCTCGATACAACTTTTCGCACAATTTTGCCGTCATCTTGATTTTGAATTGATCCACATGACTCAGGCTCATCTGACTTTTTTGTTCTTGAATATAATCGGCAAAACCCTGAAATACGAATTCGCTGATATCTTCAATCTGGATATTTTCGAAACCTGCCTGTTGCACTTGGTGTTGTAAATTTTGTTTTGAATTTAAATTTTTCAAATTTACATCTGCTGCTTTCAACAGACTTTGATATTTCAATCGTTGCAATGAATTTAAATTCAAAAACGCATCAGACAACATTAAATAGTGAAAAGCAAAGCGCCCTTTTGAATTCAAAACATTAACAACTGATAAAAGCAATAAATTCAAATCACTATGATACGCAGCATCAATACACAGCACCGCATCCATACAGTTTTGTGGATAAATATTTTTTAAATTCAAAAATGAATCTTGTTGTATTTCGATTTTTGAATTTAAATTTTTTTGGATCTTTTCCACACATTCGGTTTGCAATTCGACTGCGGATAAGTTTTGAATTTGAAAATGTTCCATCCAAAAAACCAAGCTCGCGCCCTGCCCACAACCAAGGTCTAAAACACGATCTGTAGATTTTAATTGAATGGATTTGGCAAGATGGAAAGCGAGTTTTTGACAGGCTGCAGGATAGGATGATTTTGCATCATTCCAATAGCCCAAATTGCTCCAAGCAAGCTCCGCATCATCTCCGAGTAGTCGACTGTTAATCGCATATTTATGGCTAGGGATGTACTGACGAATTGCTTGAAGCCATTTCATGTTAGTAACCGAGTTGAGGGGCAACCTCCACTTTAGGTTTTAAACCTACAAACGGCAATGGTGCACCAAAAATTTCTGCAATATGCATAGCAGACGTTACCGCAGACTCTAAAATCGGCAGACCGTCACAAGACCATGAGCCACAGAAGAAGACTTTACGCTCAGGGGATAAATGTCGTTGCTGTAACTCTTTATTCAGCGCCACCGTATGTGAATCCACCACTGCGCGTGTCAAACTGACCGAAGAGATCACTTTTTTAGGATCAATCGGTGTCACTGGCTGCCAAGTTTGGAACACTGGAGTTTTACCCACCAAGCTCGGCTCGATTGAGTTCAGCCACACGGTAAATTGCTGACGAGTAAATTTACGATCCATCATATAACTTAGTACAGACCAATCTTTGCGCTTCGGCGGCATCACGGTTTGATCGGTGTGAATCACCAACTGACCTTGCTCAAATTTAAATTTCTTTAAGAGCTCAATATCATCAGCAAACTGGGTTGGATCTAAAAATTCTTCCGTTTTGGTGGTTGGTGTCGCAACAACCACGCGATCGAATAGATGATGTGCACCGGCCTCAGTTTCCACCAAGACTTTATCGTCTTGCTCGTGCACTTTGGTAATTGCCGTACCACTTTGAATATTTAAACCTTCAATCAGTTTATCAACCAACGCAGGTGTACCGCCTTGGATACGCAGCAAGGCATCACCATTGGTCAATTGACGCAAGAAAATCAACAGCGGTTTCGCAGGCCATTCCCCAATCGTTTTCGGGTTACAGGTGCAAATGGTATACAACACAGGCATGACCGCACCATGCCAAAATACTTCTTCAATTTCATTTTTATTAATGAATTCAGCAAGCGTAATGTCCTGATTTTTTGATTTAAAAAATCGAGTGATCGCGGCTTTGAGTTGCAACATTCCTTTGACTAAACGCCAGCCATATTGTTGTAAGCCTTTACGATTATTAATAATTGGGAAATTACCAATACGGCTACGACTGGTGGTCAACCACGTTTCTGTACGATCTTCAAAGAGCCAACTGCATGCCATATAGGTACGGACTGGGAAAGTTTTAATCCCTAAATGGGTCGCCAAACTTAAGGTATTTTTCCAGAGGTGTGGATTCATCACACGCAAAGGGGCATCGATCAAGCCACCTTCAAACTCAGTGCTGTGGCTATCCATACCACGACCAGGCAGAGCTTCGAAAATTGTAATGTTATGCCCTGCGTCTTTAAGAATTCTTGCGGTAGCCAGCCCAGCCATGCCACTACCGATGACTGCAATTTCCAATTTTCTTTTCCATCTATAAAACACAGTTTAAAAGTATGACTGATCAGAAGTTAAAAATAGCTATTAAAAAATACCAGATTCGCATTTTTTGTATGGATTTCAGTACAGCGGTTTTTAAGTTAAATTTACAAATATTTACAGTCAAAAAGCACACAATTTAAGCTTTGTTTTTTAAACATATTTTTCTTTAAAATTTTAATTACCCTATAAAACCAAACAATTAAATTAACCATTTTTATAACTTTCGGTTTACTTTAAAGCCAAGTCTCGCTAAGATGCGCCACATAAGAAAGTGATAAATTCATCACAATTTATAAAAAGTAAAATGATATTTAAATCATGACAACTATAAATACTACAGCGCTTAATAAAAAAGCCTCTGACTGTTCAGAGGCTTTTTTTTCGGCTATTTCAATGTCATGAATTTCGCTTAAGCTTCATGCGCCAGTGCAATTTCACCAAATTTTCCGTTATTGAAATCATCAAAGGCTTGAATGATTTCAGCTTTGCTATTCATCACAAATGGGCCATAACCTTGAATCGGCTCATTTAGTGGCTCACCGCTAAGCAACAAAAATTGTGTGTCCTGCAACGCTTGTAGCTGAATGGCGATATCGTCTTTGGCAAACATGACCATCGAACTGTCTTGCACTTTATGGCTTTCATTCACCACAACCTCACCCTTCAAGACCACCAAAATGGTGTTATGCCCTTCAGGTACATGTAAGGTGGTTTCATATTGAGCTTTCAACTCACCATCCCAGACATTCACTGGACTAAAGGTCTGTGCTGGCCCAAGGTGACCACCCATTTCACCGGCAATCACCCGAATATGCCCTGCACCTTCATCCATGTCTATGCGTGGAATATCTTGGCGCGTGATCGCTTGATAACGAGGCTGAGTCATTTTGTCTTTTGCCGGTAAATTCACCCACAATTGAACCATCTCAAAAAGACCACCTGCTTGAGCAAATTCAGGCGAATGAAATTCTTCATGTACCAAACCCGAACCTGCGGTCATCCATTGCACATCACCCGTTTGAATTGTGCCGCCACCACCACTTGAGTCTTTATGAGTCACTTCACCGCTGTAGGCGATAGTCACGGTTTCAAAACCACGATGTGGATGTGAACCCACGCCATGCTGTGCAGTGGTGGGATCGAACTGATAAGGTGCTGCATAATCCAAAAGCAAAAATGGGCTAATCGCCTGACCTAGACGATCATAGGAAAATAAGCTTTTGACTGGAAAACCATCGCCCACCCAGTGCATTTGCTGATTACGATAAACACCAATTACTTTTTTCATTTCTTAGCTCCTATATTCATACGATAGGATGAACATAGCGCTAATTTTAAACTTTGAAATACTTACTGACCATCATCCAGATAGCATTCTATATCTCAAATATAGAACAATAATCAGTAATACAATCTAAAATTTACTCAAAAACAAGCATTGATTTGAAAAATATAGGGGTTTAAGTCATATTCAACAATAAATTATCCCAATTTTATGATTGTTTTTCTCATTTAAACCCATTCCGTTATCCCATTTTTATAGCTATGCTAAATCGAGTTAACACGCAGACTTCATCTGATCCTGCGTACTTGCAAACAGGAAAGAGGACAATAAAATGGGCAAACCTTACGTTCGTTTAGATAAAGATAATGCCGCGGTACTTTTAGTTGACCATCAAACGGGTCTACTTTCATTGGTTCGCGATATTGATCCAGATAAATTTAAAAATAATGTGCTCGCACTTGCTGCAGCTGCTAAATATTTTAATCTTCCAACAATTCTCACCACAAGTTTTGAACAAGGTCCAAACGGGCCATTGGTTCCAGAACTCAAAGAAATGTTCCCTGACGCACCTTATATTGCACGACCAGGTCAAATTAATGCTTGGGATAATGAAGATTTTGTGAAAGCAGTCAAAGCAACCGGCAAAAAACAATTGATTATTGCCGGAGTAGTGACTGAGGTTTGTGTGGCATTCCCAACCTTGTCTGCTTTAGAAGAAGACTTTGACGTCTTTGTGGTGACCGATGCTTCAGGTACTTTCAACCATTTAACCCGCGACTCAGCATGGGAACGTATGACGCAAGCGGGTGCACAGCTCATGACGTGGTTTGGTACCGCGTGTGAATTACACCGTGACTGGCGTAATGATATTGAAGGTTTAGGTGCGCTTTTCGGCAATCATATTCCAGACTACCGTAACCTCATCAACAGCTATACGCAAAATACTGAAAAGAAATAATCCTCCAGTAGTAAAAAGCGGCTTCGAGCCGCTTTTTTTATACCTGATGTATAAATTGACGTATGATAATTGGAATTGAAATAATTTTTCACTGCATAAGGTGATCCATGCATTCATTTGATGACTATTACTACTTTTACTTGGTGGTGAAACATGGCGGTTTTAGCGCTGCAAGTGAAGCATCGAATATTACAAAGTCAAAATTAAGCCGACGCATTTTAGATCTTGAAGCCAAATATAATGTCACCCTTATTCAGCGTTCTACCCGACACTTTAAGGTCACGACATTAGGCCAAGAATTGTATGAAGAATGCATAAAAGTGATCGAACAAGTCGAATGTGCGCATCAGGTGCTCTTGAAGCAAAAAAGTGAACTTGAAGGCTTGGTTAAAATTAGCTGTCCACCAGTCATGATGGAACATCAAATTCGCCCCTTGTTAAATCAGTTTTTAAAAGATCATCCCAAAGTTCAGGTCGAACTCGAGCTGTCTAGCCGCCGTGTGGATGTCTTACATGACGACATTGATTTGGCGATTCGCACCAATTTTAGTAAGAATGAAGACTCGAGCATTATTGTACGTGACGTGATTAAAACCGTGCATTGCTTAGTGATTAGTCCTGAACTTCTACAAGGACGCGAGTTAAAGCATATTACCGAATTGACAGAATTTCCGAGTATCGTTTTGGGCACACAGAAAAACCGCTATCAATGGCATTTGCATCATACGGGACAGCAAGAACAGATTGAAATTGCCTTACAGCCTCGGATTAAAAGCAATGACTTAGCCGGTGCTTATTATGCAGCACTCGATGGTTTAGGCATTGCAGACTTACCCTATTTAACCGTGCAAGCAGATATTGAGGCAGGTCGTTTAATTCACCTCTTCCCCGAATGGTGCTCAAATGTCGGTACGGTACAATTGGTATATGCTTCGCGCAAAGGTCAACGCCTAGTCATGGAAAGATTAATTGACTATTTAGTCGATGGAGTTCGTGGCTATGCTCCAGAACATGATGGCTATTTAGTCTAATGATCTAAACCACAAAAAAGCCAGAACTGAGTTCTGGCTTTTTTAAATCTACGGTTGGATCACCAAATTAGATTTTACCCACTAGGTCGATCGATGGTGCAAGCGTCGCTTCACCTTCTTTCCATTTTGCAGGACATACTTCACCTGGGTGTGCATGTACATATTGAGCAGCTTTTACTTTACGCATCAATTCAGAAGCATCACGACCAATACCACCTGCATTGATTTCAACGATTTGGATCTTACCTTCAGGGTCAATTACGAAAGTACCACGGTCAGCAAGACCATCCGCTTCAATTAAAACATCAAAGTTTTTCGCAAGTGTCCAAGTTGGATCGCCAACCATTGGGTATTCGATTTTCTTAATTTCTTCAGAAGAATCGTGCCAAGCTTTATGCGTGAAGTGTGTATCAGTAGATACTGAATAAATTTCTACGCCCATTTTTTTGAATTCAGCATAGTGATCAGCAAGATCGCCTAATTCTGTTGGACATACAAAAGTAAAGTCAGCAGGATAGAAAAACACCACAGACCATTTACCGTAGAAGTCTTTTTCTGAAACTTCAATAAATTGACCGTCTTGGTAAGCGGTAGCGTTAAATGGTTTTACTTCAGTATTAATTAAACTCATTTGATATTCCTCTAACTCATTTCAGGGATTGCTTATCTGTTGAAGCTAGAATACGACTTATCAAATCATAGGTAAAACCGAACTTTTTTATAAAAACTATCGGATTTTTAGATTTATTATTTATATTAATATTAGATTTTAATCGACGCTACCAATCAATAATCTATTCGCTCAATGCTGAACACAGTACTGGCAAACATTTAGATACACATAAAAAAACCCTCAAGATTGAGGGCTTTTTTTGATGATGATCTACCGTTTTAAACGCTGTGTTTAAGGTTCATTAAAACGGTAAGTCGTCATCTAAATCTGCTGCTGCAGGAGCCGGTGTCGGTGCAGGCTGTTGTTTTGGCGCAAAACCACCTGGGTTGTTATTGCCATAGCTATTGCCTTGAGCCGGTTGGTTATTGCCATAACCGCCTTGGTTTGAGCTATTACCGTAGCCACCTTGGTTTTGGTTATTGTTATAACCACCTTGTTGATTATTAAAACGAGGCTGACCAAAATCACCGCCTTGACCTTGTTCGCCTTGTTGGCGATTATTGTCAAGCATTTGCATTTGTTCACCACGAATTTCAGTCGTGTAACGCTCTTGACCGCCTTGATCTGTCCACTGACGAGTACGTAATGAACCTTCAATATAAACTTTAGAACCTTTGCGCAAATATTGCTGTGCAATTTCACCTAAGCGGTTATGTAACACAATACGGTGCCATTCTGTTTGCTCTTTACGTTCACCTGTATTTTTATCTGTCCATGAATCACTCGTTGCAATTGAGAACTGAGTGAGAGAACCACCATTTGGGAAAGTTTTTGTTTCAGGGTCACGACCCAAAGTACCAACTAAAATGACATTGCTCATATTAGTTTTACTATAAGTTGCAGTATCCATATGTTTTTTTTAAAAAAATTGAATATTTTACAAATAATACTATAACAAAAAAAATTGCTTCTATCTATACTAAATTCAACCTATCTTTTTTATAAATTAAGGTGTTGATCATCTGTATAAGTTCATTCGAATTACTATTCTGCAATACTTATTTTATATACAGTTGAATTAGGATCAGATGTAAAGATATTATTGTTCTTGATTATTCAGACGCAGCTCTATTGAAATTTATAAGACTAGCCTGCTCCTATTGAGCTTCTAATAAATTCCTCAAAGCTTTTAACTCATAGCTTAAAAGGTGAATTTCTGATTCTTTTTGATCTATAAATCGATTAATCAGTTCAGAGCACTTAGGAAATTTTATAAGATACTTTTTATATATGCTTAACTCCTGAAATAAATCTGATATATTCTCATTTACACGTGTATATTCCATCGAAAGACAATTCTCAACCTCTAAAGATTTCAATTGGCTAATTAAATCGCAAATATCTTTTTTTGAATAATTAGATGAATATTTGTACGTACAATTACTAGTATCCATAAATATCAAGTTTTGACTTACTAACTCCCTAAAAATAATATAGATTTTTGAATAAAATCTTTTAGGCTCATATTCAGGAGAATATTTTATAAATTCTGCTCGAATGTTTTTAAACTCAGAGTTAAAGAATGTTTGATTTGATAAAAAGTCTAGAAAACTAAACTTAAGTTGATGATTTATATTCATATCTAAACACCATCTCCAAAACCTAAAATATCCCATTTTGGGATATTTAAAAGAATAGTACAACATGTCGAGCTATGAGCTCAATACATGATCCTCGCTATAAACAGCTAATTGATAAACTTATTCGAATACGTGAGTTAAAAGAAGTTACTCAGGTAGAGCTTGCCTCACGCTTAAAAAAGCCACAGTCATATGTAGCAAAAATAGAGAATTTGGATCGAAGAATCGATATTCTTGAATTAATGGATTGGCTAGAGTGCTTAAATTCTAATATTTATGAGTTCCTTAAATAAATTAGAGAACCTTTCTTAACTCTTGTCGAAAAACAAAAATCTTAATCAATTTATTAACTTATTCGCCATCATATCTAATTGATTTTTTATTTTCGACCAATCAGGCATAACTTGATTCAATAGTTGGTAGAAACGCTCACTATGATTATATTCAACCAAATGACAAAGTTCATGCAAAATAACATAATCAATGCAAATTGTAGGTGCTTTAACTAGATGAGGGTTGAGCGTAAGCACACCTGATGGAGAACAGTTTCCCCACTGTATACGCATGGTCACTAAACGGATTTCAGGCTTGTCTCCAACCCATAAGGCTTGTTCTAGAATACGTTGCAAACGTATTTCAAATATGACTTTTGCTCGAGATCTATACCATTCCTTTAAATGAGATTGAATACTTTCAAGATTGGCATCTAAGGCATTCACTTCTAATTTACCCCTCAGAAGTTTTACACCTTGTGGCTTGGTATCATCATGAATCACTTTCAATTGATACTGTTTACCCAAATAAAAGTGGCTTTCACCACTTTTATATTGGCGAGGCGTGATAAATTTACTTTGTTCACGAAACCCTCTTAATTGCTTATAGATCCAACGACTACGCTGCTTGACCGCATCAATAATTGTTTTATCATCTGCATTTAACGGTGCCGATACAACTACCCGACAATCAGCATAGACTTTAATCAGTATCTTTTCAGTACGGCTAGGACTTTCAAGGGCACTGTTGCAAATAGAGATTTGAGTCGATGATGTTCCCTTTAAAAAGTACTTAGAGACCGAAAACCCTGTTGATTAGACACACTTCACCCTGAGGCTGACCATAATAAAATGACGATGCTTGTCCTTTACGTAGTGCACGCATGACTTCAATACCTTTAATTGTGGCATAAGCCGTCTTCATAGATTTGAATCCTAATGTGGCCCTGATGATCCGCTTTAGCTTGCCATGATCACATTCAATCACGTTATTTTTATACTTAATCTGCCTGTGCTCAAGGTCTGGTGGACATTTACCTTCCCGTTTTAACCGTGATAAAGCACGTCCATATGTGGGTGCTTTATCCGTGTTGATCACTTGTGGAATTTGCCACTTCTTCACATTATTTAAAATTTTTCCAAGAAAACAATATGCTGATTTGGTATTACGTCTAGAAGAAAGATAAAAATCAATGGTATCGCCACGTTGATCGACTGCACGATACAGATAAGACCATCGTCCATTCACTTTTACATAGGTTTCATCAATATGCCACGAGCTCAGATCTGTAGGATTACGCCAATACCAGCGTAAACGTTTTTCTATTTCAGGAGCATAACGTTGAACCCAACGGTAAATAGTCGTGTGATCAACATTCACACCCCGTTCGGCCAGCATTTCCTGCAGTTCACGATAGCTAATGCCATATTTACAATACCAGCGCACAGCCCAAAGAATGATTTCGCCCTGAAAATGCCGACCATGGAAAAGATTCATATGCTGCACCTTTAGCTAAAACAGTCTTCAGCTTACCATTCGTGGTTATTTGCAACAGTGCCGTTTAAAGTGCGTGTGATAAATAGAAGTGTAATACAGGAAAATGGTAAGGTTTATCAGCCTAGTCATCTGTCCATTATGTAGAAAGAGCAGCACTTTAATGTTTATGCTGTTCCAATGTATTACATTCCTTACTTTCTATTTGTAACGTAATTTCAGTAATACTATGATTATGTTTTAGAACGTCTAAGGCCTTTTGATAGAGCTGATCTGGATCGCTATTAGGAGCAACCAAATGAGCAGTTAAATGAATGTTTTTTGAAGATATAGCCCAGACTTTCAACTGATGAATCCCTTCAACACCCTCTAGCATCAATAAATCATTTCTTAACGACTCAATATCAATCTCATCAGGAACCCCTTCAAGCAAAATATGGATACTTTGTTTTAATAAAACCCAAGTTCGAGGTAAAACCCAGAAGCCAATTAACACAGCGATTACGGTATCTACCCACATCCACTGGGTAAAATAAATGACCACTCCTCCGATAATCACGCCTATCGATCCCAGTGCATCACTAAGGACTTCTAAATATGCGCCTTTCACATTTAGACTTTCTTGAGCACTCGCAGAAAGGATTTTCATTGAAATCAAATTTATGACCAAACCAATGACTGCGACAATCATCATTCCAACACTTTGAATTTCAGCAGGATGCGTAAAGCGTTGGTAAGCTTCATAGACAATATATATCGCCACCACAAAAAGCATCACTGCATTAAACAGAGCCGCTAAAATTTCGAATCGCTGATAGCCAAAAGTTCTTTTATCATCTGCGGCTTTTTTACCAATTTTGATAGCAGCAAGAGCAATAGCTAATGCGGCTACATCAGTAAACATGTGAGCGGCATCAGACAGTAATGCTAAACTTTGGGTAATAAAAGCAGCGACAACTTCTACTATTAAAAAAGTAGTCGTTAAACCCAAAGCAAACATTAATTTCTTACTATTTCCTTCAGTAACAACCGCATGGCTATGATCATGATGTTCTGACATAAAATTTTCCTTATTCAATCCATGATTAGCAGAGATACTTGAGACAGGCTCAATATCTCTGCTAAAAATTGCTTAATCTAATGGATTAAGAAGCTTTCTTTTCATTCATCCAGCGGTACAGTACGGGCAATAAAACCAATGTAAGCAGGGTAGAGGAGATAATTCCTCCAATAACCACTGTTGCTAAAGGTCTCTGTACTTCTGCCCCAGTTCCGGTTGCCAAAGCCATCGGGACAAACCCAAGGGACGCCACACAAGCTGTCATCAGCACAGGTCTAAGACGCAAAATTGCACCCTGCCACGTTGCATAATAAAGGTCATATTGTTGTCGCAACTCTTTGATAAAGGTAAGCATGACTAAGCCATTCAGTACAGCCACCCCCGATAGTGCAATGAAGCCAACCCCTGCTGACATGGATAATGGAATGTCACGCAACCACAACGCGATTAAGCCTCCACATAAGGCAAACGGTACACCACTAAAGACCAGTAAGCTTTCTTTGATATTATGGAATACAGCCATCAATAAAATAAAGATCGTCAACAATGCGAGCGGAACCACCAATTGCATACGCGCTTTTGCAGACATCAGATTTTGAAATTGACCGCCATAATCTATCCAATAACCGCTTGGTAATTCTTGTTTGGATAACGTGCTCTGAAGCTCTGTTACGAATGAGCCTAAATCACGTCCTTCTACATTTGCAGTAATAACCACTCGACGTTTACCATTTTCACGGCTGACCTGATTAATACCCAGGATATTTTCAACGCGTGCCACATCTTGCAGTTGGACTAAACCACCATTCGGCAATTGAATAGGAAGTACCGCTAACTGTTCAGGACTACGCTGGGATTCATCTAGACGGATGACAAAATCAAAACGCTTGTCTCCCTGTAAAATTGTTCCAACATTCTGGCCACCGACACTTGTAGCTACCAGATCCTGAATTGCTCTTACCGACAAGCCATATTGTGCAGCTCTGGACTTATCCACCTCTACATTCAACAAGGGTAAGCCACTGGTCTGTTCTACATTAACGGCTGTCGCGCCTGAAATTGAGTTAATTTTTTGAGAAATTTTATTCGCTTCGCGATTTAGAATCTCCATGTCATCACCAAATAATTTGACACCCACATCACTTCGCACCCCTGAAATTAACTCGTTAAAGCGCAGTTCAATGGGTTGCGAGAACTCACTGTTATTTCCCGGCAATGTCGCTAAGAAAGTAATCATTCTTTGGCGAAGCTCATCAATCGTTTGTTTTGGATCAGGCCATTCATCATGAGGTTTTAACAGTACCACGCCATCTGAAATGTTGGGTGGCATGACATCTGTGGCCACTTCTGCTGTACCGGTACGGGCAAAGATTGCTTTAATTTCAGGAAATTCTTTCAACAGTAACTTTTCAGTATTTTCCTGCATTTTCAGTGACTGTTCTAACCCTGTACTTGGGGAACGCATTTGCTGAACAGCAAAATCACCTTCACCCAGTTGAGGTGCAAACTCGCTACCTGTTTGAGTGGCTAGCACGCCCGTAAGCACTAAAATACAGGCAGCCACAATAGTCACAAATAAACGAAGCTCATAGGCTTTATCTAAAAGCAGTTCATATTTGGTTTTAAGCCAATGCATCCAGCGACTTTCGGTTTCCTTGACTTCTCCAGTGACAAATAGGGCAACTGCGGCTGGCACAAAAGTGACAGATAAAATCATGGCCCCAATTAAAGCCAGTACAACAGTCATTGCCATAGGATGGAAAAGTTTGGCTTCTACACCCGTCAGGGTAAAGATAGGTAGATAAACCACCAAAATAATTAACTGTCCAAAAATCAGAGGACGACGCGCCTGTTTTGCAGCCAAGAAGACTTCTTTAAATCTTTCAGAACGGCTAAGTAAACCACCTTTCAGCTTCTGAGCTTCTGCTAGCCGACGGATACAGTTTTCTACAATAACCACTGCACCATCAATAATAATACCGAAGTCCAGTGCCCCTAAACTCATCAGATTTGCACTAATCTTCTGCTCTGCCATTCCCGTCAAGGTAAACAGCATTGACAGTGGAATAACGCAAGCCGTGATCAGCGCAGCACGGAAATTACCTAGAAAGAGAAATAAAATAACAATGACGAGGATTGCACCCTCAATCAAATTTTTCTGAACGGTTTTGATCGCCCGATCAACCAAATGCGTACGGTCATACACAGTCTCAATCACCACACCTTTAGGTAGCGATTGCTGGATCGATTGCACCTTTTCATCAATGGCTTGAGCAACGGTACGGCTATTTTCTCCCATCATCATCATGGCAATACCCAATACAGTTTCTTCACCATTATAGGTTGCAGCCCCTGTTCTTAAGTCATGACCAATTGAGACATTGGCGACATCTGCCACCCGAATCGGATAGCCGTTTTTATTGGCAATACTGATGTTCTGGATATCTTCAATCGTGTTTAAAGTGCCGGGAACACGAACCGTTAGCTGTTGTCCATTTTTCTCAATATAGCCAGCACCACGGTTTTCATTATTCTCTGTTAAGGCAGTTTGTAAATCAGACAAAGGAATTTGCAATTGTTGCAATCGGTTCAGATCAGGGGCAACCACATAGGTTTTATTAAAGCCACCGATACTGTTGATCTCAGCAACGCCTTTTACGCGCTGTAATTGCGGTCTTACAATCCAATCCTGAATTTCACGTAAATCCATCGCCGAATAAGGGGTTCCATCCGGCTTTTTAGCATTTGGTTCGGCTTTAATCACCCATTGATAGATTTCACCTAAACCTGTCGAAATAGGCGACATGTTAGGTTGCACATCTTCAGGCATTTCTCCCATTGCTTCTTGCAAGCGCTGGTTGATAAGCTGTCTGGCCCAGTAAATATCCGTGCCATCTTCAAAAATGATGGTCACTTGCGATAAGCCGTAGCGTGAAATCGAACGGGTTTGTTCCATTTTCGGCATGCCTGACATGGCATTCTCAATGGGATAGGTAATCCGCTGTTCCATTTCCAAAGCCGTAAAGCCATTGGCTGAAGTGTTAATCTGCACCTGAGTATTGGTAATATCCGGTACAGCATCAATCGGTAACTTTTGATAACTATAAATACCAATAGCAATCCAGGCTGCAATAAACAGCATAATCCAAATGGCGTTATGGATAGAAAACTGGATCAGCCGATCAAACAGCCCTTCAGGTTTTACCGATTCGTGGTCTGGAATGTGAGGGCTTTTAGTGCTCATGTGAAGCCTCTCCTTTTTCCATCTCAGATTTCAGTAAGAAACTGCCTTGAGCTGCATATTTTTGTCCCTGATTAAGCCCATTTACCACTTCAATCCACTGGCTATCCCCAGACGATTGACCTAATTTCACCGGTTGCGGACTGAATTCAACTTTCTGTCCATGCTGAGTGGCGACAAAAACCACATCTTTTCCATCGACATTCTGAACTGCGGACTTAAGTACCCGTAATGCGGTACTTTCACTGCGTTGTTGCAACTGTACGTTTACCATCAAGTTTGGACGTAATTCGGTTGCATTCGATTCAACTTTTGCTCGCACCTGAAGACGGCCTGTTTGAATATCCGCTTCAGTATTTAAAGTCTGAATAACAGCCTGATAGACCTTTTCCGTTTGCAAGGATTTAAATTCGATCTTTTGATTCGGGGCTAAGCCCATAATTTCAGAATTTGGAACAATAAACTCAAGCCAGAGTTGATCTAACCGGTCTATCGTAAAGAGTTGATCGGCTAACTGAACATTTTCCCCGAGAACCAAATCCTTTTTACTGATCACGCCAGAAATGGGAGCTTTCAAAATATAGCGTCCGTTACTGGCATTCACTGCACCAAATGCACTTAAACGTGATTGGGCCGCTTGAACCTGAATTTGTGCCCGTTTATAGCTGTTATAAGCACGTTGATAGTCCTGTTTTGCTGAAATGCCCTGTGACCAAAGCTGACGCTCACGATCATAGTCTTGTTTCGCCAGTTCAAGGTTGGTTTGTTCAATTTTAAGATTGGCCTGCTGATCAACTAGATCAGGAACAAGCAACGCAGCCAAAGGCTGTCCTTTCTGAACTTTTTGACCGAGTTCTACATAGACATTTTCTACATGACCACTAAAACTCGGTGAGACGTGCGCTTGCTGGTCAGTATTCACATTCAGTTTGGCAGGATAAGAACTTAATTTAACCACCGGGCCTTGATCGACCGCTGATAATTGTATGCCCTGTTCCACCAGTTGCTTGGCAGTCAGGCTCACACCTTCTGCATGCTCTTCGGTTTCACCACCATGTTCTTCTCCCCCTTCTTCCTCGGCATGTTCATCTGATGTTTCAGATTTATTCTTACCCGTTAAGATCAAGAAAATACTGAGGAGTACGGTAGCGCCGATGACCAAACTAATCAGTAGGGGTTGAGAGATTTTTCCGCTCTGTTTTTTTAAGCTGTTTTTAAGATCGAACATGTTAATTTCCCCCACCAATGACAGGCATGGCCTGTATGTCTTGCCATAAATTTTGATTGATTTGTGCAATAGCATCTTTCGACATGACTTCACTTGGGCTAATGCCTAAGCTTAAACTTTCTGCTTCGATGGCCTTTTGCCAGCCCTCCCGTAACAACTGGACTTTACGTAGACGGATGTCTTGTAATTGAAGCGTGGCTTGCTGAACATCGGTTAAAGCAAACTTTCCTGCCAGAAAACCTTGTAAAGTTTTACTTTGAACTTGAGTCGCCAAAGGAATTTGAGTCTCGTCAACGACTTTGAATTGAAGCTCTAAACCCTGCAACTCGGTTAAGATCGTGCCTATTTGCAGCGCATTTTGCTTTAGATAAAAGTCTTTCTGACGCTCTAATAAGTTCATTTTTTCTTGCGCGATTTTTATGCCATTTTGCTGACGATCGAAAATATTGAGCGGTACACTGACTCCAACCACCAGTTGATTTTGTGTTGAGTTATCCAAGGATTGGGTGCGGTTAACGCCCAGGTTTAAAGTAGGATTAGGACGTGACTTTGCTTTCAGCTGATCAACCGTTGCTTGAGACTCTAACACCTGTAAAATCCGATATTTCTCAATGTAGTTATCCGCTAAATATTCTTGAACCTGCCCATGAGTCGATTTTGGCCAAAGCTTTTGCGAAGAGAGGTTTACCTTCAATGACTTATCAGAGGTTCCCCATAAATTTGATAATTGTTGGGTTGCCACTTGTACCTGTAAGTCGGCCTGTCTAAAAAGACGGATATTTTCAGCATGACTTAAACGTGCGCGATTCACATCTACTTGCGCGATACTGCCTGCATTAAAGCGCTTTTCGATTGCTTGAAGGTTTTCTTCGCTCACCCGAAGTTGTTCATTGACAATGTTTTTTTCAAGTTCGGCAATGGCCAGTTGCGACCATACATATTTCACTGCAAGCTCAATTTGTGCTTGATAAATCTTCTGTTTCAGCGCTGTTTTATCTATTGAGAGACTGGCTAATTTTTGGTTTGCTCTTCGCTCACCAAAAATATCCAAAGGTTGTGATATACCGATGGCAAGCTCTTTTTCATTATTTGAACCAAAGCCCGTTTGTTCAACTGACAATTCAGGATTTTTAAACAGCTTACTTTGCTGAAGATTCGTGGCATTAATACTATTTTGCGTTTCCCAGAAATTTTGGGACGCTTGATATTGGTTAACCTGCTCAATAGCTTGCTGCAGCGTTAAATCTTGAGTACTGGCGACTACGGAAGTACTGAAGCTGATCATTGCAGATAGCAAGATACCGCTACCTAAGGCTGACCAGGATAAATTCAGGATGGAGGTATCCTGATGTAATTTGTTTTTTGACATGAAAATGCCCCACGCATAATGAAATTAGGAGTGGTGGGCTTTTATAAGACTACCCCACCAATAGTAGGGGCAAATCGGGAGGCGGGGTTAATTGATCCAGATAAGGGGGTTTATAAAAAGTTATTCCCAAATAAGTTGGGGTAATGCCGGTCTCAAAATTAGCTTTAAGCTTCAGATCATCGGGTGGGTCAATCTGAATCACGATTGTATTTGAGAAATGACTGCACTTTTCGTTAAAACAAACCTTCTGACAATAGTCATAGATTTCTTTATAGTTTTCTAGGGAATAAAGTGCTTGACGAGGACTATCACTCTTTTCGTCTAAATCGATTGGATTAGAGAGTATTGAATTGGGTATGTTTGGCATTTCATGCAGACAAGCAGCCTCTGCCACACTCCAAATATTCTGGAATGTGAATAAGAGTACCAATATCTGGATTAGAAATGTTTTTCTCTTCATACACAAATCTGTATTTAAAACACCAATCGGAAGCTAACCAAAGCTATCTAAGATCTGATCACAAAATTTAAGTCACCTTAATCTTTTTGCAGCCTTAAGTAAAGATATACAGAGTTTTTGAAAAAGCATAGGTCTAGATAATCAAGCTAGATTTTTTAGAACTCCACATTGGTCAATTGTACATAAACCATCACAAGTACCTCTTAGATCAGACAATTGTTCAATCAGCTTTTGCTGTTTGATTATATTTTCCTTGATAGCACAGACATGTAAGTCAATTAATTCATTCACATCTGAACAATTTTTCTTGGGATTATCTTTATAGGTGAGTAATTGACGAATTTCATTCAAACTCATATTTAAAGTTCGGCAATTCAAAATAAACTTAATTCGCTCAACATAGCCTATATCGTAAAGGCGGTAATTTCCTTCCGTTCTTTCGGGTTCCGGAATTAAACCTTCCTTTTCATAAAACCTAATTGTTAATACTGAACATGAGGTTTTTTTAGAGAGTTCACCAATTTTTAAATGCATTGAGTTAGTATTTCCAAAAAATCTTGACTCTATAGTAACTATAGGGATTCTAATATTCAAAGTTTATAAATTTTTTTAATGGGTATAATTATGAGTGGTTGTGGATGTAGTAAAGAAACACCATGCGAAGATAAGAAATCTCAACAAGAAAATCATCCATCAATTGCAGAAGCAAACAATTCAAAGAATTGTGATAATACGCTTAGCTGTTGTGGTGAAGAGGAAGAAAAAAAATCTTCATCTCCTTGCTGTAACACTTCAAACAGTTGTGAAGATACCGCTCAATCCTGTTGTGGTTCTGATCCCAAAGAAAATTTAAGCACTGAAGACGTTTTAAAAGATTCGCACTACATGAGTGAATACTTAGTTCCCAAAATGGATTGTTCTGCGGAAGAACAGATGGTTCGTATGGCGCTATCTTCAATTGATGGTGTTCAAAAACTCATCTTTGATTTACCTAACCGGTCTTTAAAGGTTCTACATAATCAAAAAGATGAAAATATAACTACCAAACTTGAAGCTTTGGGTTTTGGTGCAAAGCTTGTGAAGACTGAAACTTATATAAGCAATCAACAGGCTAAGCAAACAAGTACCTATACCATTCCTAAAATGGATTGCTCTGCTGAAGAGCAAATGGTCCGTATGGCTCTTGCAGATATTGAAGCAGTTAAAGGTCTTACTTTTGATCTTCCCAATCGAAAACTGAAAGTCTTCCATAATGAAGGGAGTCAGCAAATTACGGCCAAACTTGAAGAACTGGGTTTTGGGGCGAAACTTGATGAAACACAGCTTTCTACAGGCGATATACCTAATGAACCTGATCCTGTGAGACAAGCTAAAGTACTTAAACTGTTATTAGGCATTAATGCTCTACTGTTCTTTATAGAATTCATCAGCGGAATTATTGCTGCGTCTACAGGATTGATTGCTGATTCTCTAGATATGTTTGCCGATGCAGCCGTTTATGGTATTGCGCTATATGCCGTCGGAAAAGCTGCGAAATATCAAGTGAAAGCAGCCCATTTCGCAGGTTGGATTCAGTTATTACTTGCTGTCATCGTGATTATTGATGTCATTAGACGATTCATGTTTGGAAGCGAGCCAGAATCAACGCTCATGATTGTTATTGGCCTGCTCGCACTTATAGCTAACGTGACATGCTTATATCTTATTTCTGGTCATCGAGAAGATGGCGCACATATGAAAGCCAGTTGGATTTTCTCGGCGAATGACGTTGTGGTAAATATGGGCGTTATATTTGCCGGTGTACTCGTGGCGTGGACGGGATCAGCTTACCCAGACTTAATCATTGGCATCCTGGTTTCTTTATTCGTGCTTAATGGTGCTCGAAAGATTTTGGCTTTGAAGTAAGAGTATCGAAAATGAATCTATTTCAAGTTAAACAAAATCAGATCGTCAAAATTAGAGATCTCAAAAAAGGTAATCAATACAGTCATACCACTGATCCCGTATTGGAACGGCTCCAACTATTAGGTTTTAGAGAGGGTGAAACTCTACAAGTACTCGCTAAAGGTGTTTTTGGCGGAGATCCTGTTTTAGTTCAAATTGAAACTTCAAGATTCGCATTAAGAAAGAATGAAGCTGAAAGAATTTTTGTAGAGTTAGTATCCAATGAAGATTAAGAACATTGCATTAGTCGGTAATCCAAATTGCGGAAAAACCTCTTTATTTAATACGCTTACTGGTACGCGACAAAAAGTTGCCAACTATGCTGGAGTTACCGTAGAAAGAAAAGAAGGTTCTTTTAAATTACCTTCTGGTGATGCAATACGAGTATTGGACTTACCCGGAACTTACAGTTTAAAACCTAGTAGTTTAGATGAAGAAGTCACCAGGGCAGTTTGTTTGGGCGAGCTAAAAGGTGAAATTCTACCCGATATTTTTATATGCGTTGTAGATGCCACAAATTTAAGCTTACATTTGAGCTTGGTTCTCGAAGTTCGTGCTCTAAATCGCCCTATGATTCTTGTATTAAATATGATGGATGAGGTCAAAAAGCGTGGTATTTCCATTGATAAGGATAAACTGTCTCAACTGTTAGGTATCCCTGTAGTTGAAGCTGTCGCAGTTAAAACAAAAGGAATTCAAGATTTAATTAATCAATTAGATCAAAAAAATCTTTTTATTACTCCTTATCATTCTGAATTAAGTCATTTTGAACAGGTCAAACAAATCACCAAACAAGTTATTTTAAATAATGACAGTGGTGATAAAAGAACCGCATTTCTAGATAAAATTTTTCTACATCCTGTATTGGGTTTAGTAATCTTAACTTTAACCATGTTTGTGATGTTCCAGGCGGTATTTATATGGGCAACGCCTTTTATTGAATTCATTGAAAATTTTGTCGCATGGCTCAGTGATTTTATTGGACCACTAATCCAACATCCTCTATTAAAAAGCTTGGTTGTGGATGGGGTAATTGCTGGTGCAGGTAGCGTGCTTGCATATATGCCTCAGATTTTGATTTTATTCTTCTTCATTTTAATGCTTGAAGAGTCAGGTTATTTACCCCGGGCAGCATTTCTTTTAGATAAATTAATGTCTAAAGCCGGGCTTAGCGGCCGTTCATTTATTCCTCTGCTATCCAGTTTTGCTTGTGCCATTCCCGGAATTATGGCAACCAGAAGTATCAGCTCTGAACGGGACCGATTAGCAACAATTATGATTGCACCCTTGATGACCTGTTCAGCAAGATTGCCAGTATATGCTTTATTGATCGCGGCATTTATTCCCAACCAATTAATCTACGGCTGGTTAAGTCTGCAAGGATTAGTCCTTTTTGGTCTTTATATGTCGGGAATAGTCTCAGCGTTATTAGTTTCAGTGTTTCTGAAGTTGGTTCGAAAAGATAAAACTGAAAGTATTTTTATTTTTGAACTTCCCACATACCGAATTCCAGATATTAGAAATATTGCATTAGGCTTATATGATAGGGCAACTATTTTCTTAAAACGAGTTGGTGGCATTATCGTTGCGCTGTCTATCTTGTTATGGGTGCTAGTCACGTTCCCTCAACCACCAGATAATGCAAGCATGCCGGCCATTAACTATAGTTTAGCTGGTCAGTTAGGGCATTTAATTCATCCTATATTTGCGCCTATTGGGTTTACATGGGAAATATGTATTGCACTCATTCCTGCTATGGCAGCAAGGGAAGTTGTAATTGCTGCTCTTGGGGTGATTTATGCGATGTCAGGTGATGAAGATACAGTAACTCAAAGTCTGTTAAGTCAAATTTCAGGCCCGGATGGATGGGGGTTAGCCACAGGTTTATCATTATTGGTATGGTTTATTTTTGCTCCCCATTGTCTTGCTACGTTAGCAACAATTAGACGAGAAACTGGCAGCTGGAAACAGCCCATCATTATGGCAACTTATTTGTTTGCATTAGCCTACATCTTTTCATTCATCACATATCAAGTTGCGAGTAATTTTTAATTAGCAAATGAATAAAATAAGGGAGCTAGCTCCCTTATTTTATTGAAATACTCACTATAAATGAAGCGCTTTTACAAGAAAAACTGTATAGATATCAATAATATTAAACAGCTTCCTAAGAAAACTTCTAATTTAATTATAAATTATGAAAGAGTTCCCTCTTTTTAGTGCAATTCATGAAATTAGGTTTAAATATCAAAAATTATGGCTTAATGAAGAGCATGATCTTGTAGACACTTTTAGTGAAATAATAATCAAAATATTGGAATGCTCCCAGTAGCCTAGACACAAAACCGATTCTAAAATTCTTATACTCGATATGGATAATTATTCTGAAAATTTTTTAGTATTAATTTCTTGTAGATAAGTGAAGATCTCATCTACTGTAGCTCTCGCTGTTCTAGAAACGCCAATTAATGTTGCAGATGCCATACCTGTCCAATCTCCATATCCAACTAACCACAAGTTAGGTAACTTGGCACTGTTGCAAATAGTCGGTGGTGATAAACTTATCATCCCCTTTTGCTGATGGAGCTGCACATGAACCCATTCAAAGGCCGGCATTTTCAGCGTGACATCATTCTGTGGGCCGTACGCTGGTACTGCAAATACGGCATCAGTTACCGTGAGCTGCAGGAGATGCTGGCTGAACGCGGAGTGAATGTCGATCACTCCACGATTTACCGCTGGGTTCAGCGTTATGCGCCTGAAATGGAAAAACGGCTGCGCTGGTACTGGCGTAACCCTTCCGATCTTTGCCCGTGGCACATGGATGAAACCTACGTGAAGGTCAATGGCCGCTGGGCGTATCTGTACCGGGCCGTCGACAGCCGGGGCCGCACTGTCGATTTTTATCTCTCCTCCCGTCGTAACAGCAAAGCTGCATACCGGTTTCTGGGTAAAATCCTCAACAACGTGAAGAAGTGGCAGATCCCGCGATTCATCAACACGGATAAAGCGCCCGCCTATGGTCGCGCGCTTGCTCTGCTCAAACGCGAAGGCCGGTGCCCGTCTGACGTTGAACACCGACAGATTAAGTACCGGAACAACGTGATTGAATGCGATCATGGCAAACTGAAACGGATAATCGGCGCCACGCTGGGATTTAAATCCATGAAGACGGCTTACGCCACCATCAAAGGTATTGAGGTGATGCGTGCACTACGCAAAGGCCAGGCCTCAGCATTTTATTATGGTGATCCCCTGGGCGAAATGCGCCTGGTAAGCAGAGTTTTTGAAATGTAAGGCCTTTGAATAAGACAAAAGGCTGTCTCATCGCTAACTTTGCAACAGTGCCGGCTTGTGCCAGATTCCCAAAGTCAAAAGCAAAAAAATAACCGCTGCTGCCGTTTCTTTTTCCTAGTAACAGAAATGAGATTTTCACCTTTGCGCTTTTCCGCAACGGTTGCAAATTCATTCCCAAGATCAAGTAAAAAAACCATGGGCTTTGCCCAAACCCACGAGGGAAAAATTTCCCCTCGACCCCCTCCAAAAAACTCCCCCAACCCCCTCACTTTTTGAGGGGGCTCCCTCGCCGGTTGGCAGGACAAAACAAAGTTTTGTCAATGCCGAGAGGGTGGAAAATCAGTGGCTCGTATCAACTCCTTAAATTCCTTCCGCTTTGCTCCAGTCAGACATTTACCGTTGACACTTCCCGTTTATCTTTCCTTCTGGCCAAATAAAAAAAGAGTAGCCGTAGCCACTCTTAATTTTACTTATTCAACAATCGCGCCCGATTGCGGCATACTTAAAAATAATCTCAATATTTTTTTGATCTTCTATTCCTCGATTATTCCATATCCTTCTGGTGCAGGAATCCCATGTTCTGCAGAACGACTGACTGATTCCCACTCTTTCCATGTAGATATACGTTTTTCTGCATTTTCAACAGCTAAATCATAAACAAGGCTTCCTAGAATCAATCGGAGAGGCGGATTCTCACTATTAACCAGTTTCATTATAGCTTCGGCAGCCAACTTAGGGTCACTATCAACTGATTCGGTTGAGTTTTGTTGAGCCAACTTCTCACGTAATGAATCATACTCTTTGTTCTGTGTGGTAAAACTCATTTTTAAGTATAGATTCGTCCAATAGCCTCCGGGTTCAACGATAGATACCTTTACACCAAAATGTGCAGCTTCTTGTGCTAATGCCTCGCTAAATCCTTCTAAAGCAAATTTGCTAGCACTATAGATTCCCGACATTGGACCAGTAATCAGTCCACCAATACTAGATATCTGTATAATATGACCTGATCCTTGTGTCCGTAAGTACGGCATAGCTGCTTGACAAATCCAAATTGCACCATAGAAATTAGTCTCCATTTGACTTCTAACTTCATCTTCACTAAATTCTTCAATCATTCCCAATACCATATTTCCTGCATTGTTAATGACAATATCGATCCTTCCAAAATGTTTAATGGCAGTTTCCACTGTAGTAAAAACAGCACTTCTATCAGTAACATCAAGACTTAACGGAAGTAACATTCCTTCAAACTGGTATTTTAACTCATTAAGTTTTTCAATATTTCTAGCAACACCAACAACCTTATCTCCTGACTCTAGTACTTTTTTAGTGAACTCGTATCCTAGTCCACTGCTCGCTCCTGTAATAAACCATACTCGTGTATTTTCTACGTTACTAAATGTCATAAATAATTTCCTCCATTAATCATGTAATATTTAGGTAGCAATTACCCGATATAAAAAAGGGTGAGTACCAAATATTTTATCCAAAAAAGGCTCAGCAAAAAGGGAAAACAAAAAAACGCAAAACGTAATAGAATCTTAACTAACTATTTCGATATCTTTTGAGTTCTGTTTTTTAAATTGGTCATCCCAAATAATCCTAACAGTAAACTTACTTGGAAAATCCATTCCTCTTGAGTATGAAAGTTTTCCTGAGTGTCCAGAAACAATATTCATAGGGAAAATTTCATCAATATCCCAAAAATGCCCTCGATACATACTATCAATTAGAATCTCTAAGTAGACATTTTCAGCAGTAGCTTTACCAACATTAGTTAGTATCAACTGATAATTTCCTTTTGAACCTGTTCTATATGCTCTAATATCTGCCCTATTTTGTTCATTAGAATATTCCTGCTCTTTTGTAATTAAAAGGCGGTTGATTTCAAGCTGCTGCTCCAGAACCTTTTTATTCAGTCTCTTAAAAGAAAAGAAGCTATACATCGAAAAACTTATTGATAGTCCTGCAAAAATAGCTGAAATTGCTGCTATTGTAAGTTCCCAATTAATTTCCATTATTCTTATTTCCATCCCTTACCTTTAAATATTTTTTTCATTTCCTTCGCTAAATCTGTAGCTATCTTATTAGTATCTACTTTGTCCAAAATATGATTTTGTTCAATTAACTCATCTTTATGAAGTTTTAAACCACAAGTACCACAAGTGGCTATTTCATTTTCATCGATTGATAAAAGAGTACAATCACAACTTGGACAAGATAAAGTAATTTGCTGATCTGGAATATTAAGTTTCATTTTTATAATGCCTTTAGATAAATAATTAATTTAAAAAAATTAATTCCAAATAACAAGGATAAAATATAAGCAGAACGACTATAAATGTCGTGCATATTTTATTGTATTTAACATATGGCTGTTAGGCACTGTTGCAAATAGGCTGACATGATAAGCTAAATATCTTATTTATTTCGAGATACAGCAGATGAATCCCTTCCACGGTCGGCACTTTCAAGGTGAAATCATTCTTTGGGCTGTTCGTTGGTATTGTAAATATGGCATCAGCTATCGTGAACTTCAGGAAATGCTGGCCGAACGTGGAGTGAATGTTGATCACACCACAATTTATCGCTGGGTTCAGCGTTATGCTCCAGAAATGGAAAAACGTTTACGTTGGTATTGGCGTAATCCTACAGATCGACATTTATGGCATCTGGATGAAACTTACGTAAAAGTGAATGGCAAATGGGCATATCTATACCGTGCAGTTGACCAACGTGGCCATACTCTTGATTTCTATCTTTCTGCTAGACGAAATACCCATTCAGCTTATTGTTTTCTTGGAAAAATTTTAAATAATGTGAAGAAGTGGCAAATTCCACAAGTGATCAACACGGATAAAGCACCCACATATGGACGTGCTTTATCACGGTTAAAACGGGAAGGTAAATGTCCACCAGACCTTGAGCACAGGCAGATTAAGTATAAAAATAACGTGATTGAATGTGATCATGGCAAGCTAAAGCGGATCATCAGGGCCACATTAGGATTCAAATCTATGAAGACGGCTTATGCCACAATTAAAGGTATTGAAGTCATGCGTGCACTACGTAAAGGACAAGCATCGTCATTTTATTATGGTCAGCCTCAGGGTGAAGTGTGTCTAATCAACAGGGTTTTCGGTCTCTAAGTACTTTTTAAAGGGAACATCATCGACTCAAATCTCTATTTGCAACAGTGCCCCATGAAGTGCCTGCCTGCGTCTGTTAGCCGAACGCCCCGCGCATGGCGCTCAAATAGCAGGACACCAAGGTTATCCTCCAGCGCTTTCACACGCGCGCTGACGCTCGACTAGCTGATACCAAGTGCCTTGGCCGCATGCCGAAAATTCAGATGCTCGGCGACGGCGATGAACTGAACAAGGGAAATGAGCGGTATCCTGCCAGACAGGATACCGACATTCACGAGGTTTCGATGGTTAGTGCGCCGCATCGGAGCGGGCCTGCTACCAGTCGTCGGTTAGACGACTGGCGACTTCTCGGTGGCAGCCCCACGGAGCCGAAGGAGCACCAGCCCCAACGAAACCAGTACCGCCATCGCCGTGGCGTAACAGATCACGGGCCACGCTGTGTCACCGTTTAAAAGTGCCACCGCCAATGTCCCGACAATGCTGACTATCAGGCTTTGAACGCAGAAGTAGAACGCGACCGCTGATCCCGCGATGTCGTCGAACTCTGCCAAAGCGCCGTTCGCGGTAACGGACACCGTGAAGACAATACCGACCGCGACAACCCACATCGGTAGGATGAAGGTGAGGAATGACGGCGAGCCGTAAAGTTCGCCGATCCCCAACAGGACCGCTCCGCAAACAAGCAACGCCATCCCACGCGCCACGCATCCTGCGATGCCCCATCTGGCGACAAAGGACTTCGCGAAACGGGTTGTCACGATCATTACAAGCGCGACAGTGGCGAAGGCAAAGCTGAATCCGATCTCGGAATATTCCGCTTGGCCTATGAGCACACGGGGAGCCGTCGAGAAGAAGACGAAGTAGGTGCCCATACCGGCGCTAAAGCCGACAGTGTAAACCCAAAAAGCCGGACTCGCGAAGATCGGCAAGACAGATCGGCGCGTCTTGACTTGATCCAGAGGGCGGGTTTCGTGCCACCTGAAACCCGCATTTAGGAGTGCGAGCATCGCCAGTATAGCCAAAGTAATGAATATCGCCTGCCATCCCAAGAACTCGCCGATCAATACTCCGGCGATAGGGCCGAGCGCAGGCACGAACGCCAGCATCGAACTGAAAAGGCCGTAGATGACGACACCCTCAGGACGGTTGGCATAAACGTCGCGAACCGTCGCGAACGTCGCCACCAGCATGGCCGACGCGCCCACTGCTTGAAGTAGACGGAAAGCGACAAAGGCCGGTGCAGTTGAAGACCAAGCTGCTCCCAGAGACGCAATGACGAAAGCCGTTGCGCCCGCAAGTAGAATTGGCCGTCGCCCGATTCTGTCTGAGAGCGGACCAAAAATCACCTGGCCCACGCCGAGCATCACCATATAGAGGCTCAACGTGAGTTGGATCATAGCGGGCGTCGTGTTCAGGATGCCGGGCATCGCTGGAACGACAGGGAGATAAATATCCATCGCCAGTGAAGCGAGGATGTCGAAAGGAGCCATCAGCAGCAGTGCTGCCGGCAGCGTATAGGCCCACGCGGGGCGTGTGGTGGTCATGACGAATCAACCCTCGATTAAGGAATACCGGGCGACGTCTGCTCGTCAGCAATCAGATGAGACTAGCCTTACAGAGCGCCGCAACAACAATACTGGTTGTTGCGGCTTACTTGTCTGCTGACTTGGAATTTCCCATCTGATTACTCCACGCTTACGAATATGAATTGCTACATTTTATCCGATTATCTTTTGCTTCGCAATGCGGCATGGGCGCACTCAGCGTTCCAGCCCCCTCTGCCGCCCTAAATGCTTGCTCCAATGCATCGAGCACCATATCTGTATTCATCCGTGTCGATACTTTCCATCCAACAATTGCTCGTGAGAACACATCAATAATAAATGCAGTATAAACCCAGCCTGAATTTGTTTGAATATACGTAAAGTCACTCACCCACAGTTGGTCAGGATGATCAGCAGTAAAATTACGTTTTACCAAGTCATCCGCTCGTTTTTGATCATCTCGGCTACGGGTGGTTTGTTTGTTCTTACCACGCCAAACACCTTTTATACCTAGCTTTTGCATTAATCGAGCAACAGTACAGCGCGCAATAATATAGCCTTCACGTTTCAGTTTTTGCCAGACTTTACGTACACCATACCGACCTGAACTTTCCTTCCAAATTCGTTTAATCTCCTCAGCATGATGCAAGTCATGTAAATCTCGCTTTGCTCGATGTTCTGGATTTTCACAGAGATCTAGAGTCCGGTAATAGGTTGAAGGTGCGATCGGTAAAATTCTACAAATCGCCTCGACTCCGTACAGCTCTTTATTATTATGGATAAAATCCACCATTATTTGTGTGGGCGGTCGAGCTCCGCCTGGGCGAAAAAAGCGGCTGCTTTACGTAGAATTTCATTGGCGCGTTGCAGTTCTTTATTTTCGCGTTCGAGTTGTTTGATACGTTCTTGGTCTGAAAGCTGCTGTACTTTAACTGGATTTTGTTTATCTAAATATTTTTGATACCAAACACGTAGTGTTTCAGGAGTACAACCCTTGCGCAGTATACTGCTCAGGGAGCAATAGCGGTGATCGCAGCCCAATTCGATGGATAATCTTTCTCGGATTCAATCAATAATTGAACCGCTCTTTCTCTGATTTCAGGGGTATATTTTACTTTTTTCATCGGGACATTCTCTCAGAAAGCTTGGTCTCCGACAAACCCGGTACGGTTCAAAAATCTTCCATTGATTTATTTATATCTGTTAAACCAGTCGCATTATGAAATGTAATATAAGTAGAAATTTCAGTATAAATGGTCATGATCTTTTCTAAATTTGAATATCTAAGCGTCTTCATTAATCAACCTTATTGATTATTAGTTTCTTCTTTTAAAGCTCTTTGTACTGTTGCTATCCCTACTTTAAACTTTTCTGCAACACCTCTAAATGTTGAATTTTCTTCAGCCATTGCTTTTCGTATTTCAACATAGTCAACCTTCCGCTTTCTTCCCTTATATAAGCCCTTCGCTTTGGCTTTTGCAATTCCTTCCTTTTGACGCTCACGGATCATGGAGCGTTCAAACTCTGCAAATGGGCACTGTTGCAAAGTTAGCGATGAGACAGCCTTTTGTCTTATTCAAAGGCCTTACATTTCAAAAACTCTGCTTACCAGGCGCATTTCGCCCAGGGGATCACCATAATAAAATGCTGAGGCCTGGCCTTTGCGTAGTGCACGCATCACCTCAATACCTTTGATGGTGGCGTAAGCCGTCTTCATGGATTTAAATCCCAGCGTGGCGCCGATTATCCGTTTCAGTTTGCCATGATCGCATTCAATCACGTTGTTCCGGTACTTAATCTGTCGGTGTTCAACGTCAGACGGGCACCGGCCTTCGCGTTTGAGCAGAGCAAGCGCGCGACCATAGGCGGGCGCTTTATCCGTGTTGATGAATCGCGGGATCTGCCACTTCTTCACGTTGTTGAGGATTTTACCCAGAAACCGGTATGCAGCTTTGCTGTTACGACGGGAGGAGAGATAAAAATCGACAGTGCGGCCCCGGCTGTCGACGGCCCGGTACAGATACGCCCAGCGGCCATTGACCTTCACGTAGGTTTCATCCATGTGCCACGGGCAAAGATCGGAAGGGTTACGCCAGTACCAGCGCAGCCGTTTTTCCATTTCAGGCGCATAACGCTGAACCCAGCGGTAAATCGTGGAGTGATCGACATTCACTCCGCGTTCAGCCAGCATCTCCTGCAGCTCACGGTAACTGATGCCGTATTTGCAGTACCAGCGTACGGCCCACAGAATGATGTCACGCTGAAAATGCCGGCCTTTGAATGGGTTCATGTGCAGCTCCATCAGCAAAAGGGGATGATAAGTTTATCACCACCGACTATTTGCAACAGTGCCGATAAAAATATATCATCATGAACAATAAAACTGTCTGCTTACATAAACAGTAATACAAGGGGTGTTATGAGCCATATTCAACGGGAAACGTCTTGCTCGAGGCCGCGATTAAATTCCAACCTGGATGCTGATTTATATGGGTATAGATGGGCTCGCGATAATGTCGGGCAATCAGGTGCGACAATCTATCGATTGTATGGGAAGCCCGATGCGCCAGAGTTGTTTCTGAAACATGGCAAAGGTAGCGTTGCCAATGATGTTACAGATGAGATGGTCAGACTAAACTGGCTGACGGCATTTATGCCTCTTCCGACCATCAAGCATTTTATCCGTACTCCTGATGATGCATGGTTACTCACCACTGCGATCCCCGGGAAAACAGCATTCCAGGTATTAGAAGAATATCCTGATTCAGGTGAAAATATTGTTGATGCGCTGGCAGCGTTCCTGCGCCGGTTGCATTCGATTCCTGTTTGTAATTGTCCTTTTAACAGCGATCGCGCATTTCGTCTCGCTCAGGCGCAATCACGAATGAATAACGGTTTGGTTGATGCGAGTGATTTTGATGACGAGCGTAATGGCTGGCCTGTTGAACAAGTCTGGAAAGAAATGCATAAGCTTTTGCCATTCTCACCGGATTCAGTCGTCACTCATGGTGATTTCTCACTTGATAACCTTATTTTTGACGAGGGGAAATTAATAGGTTGTATTGATGTTGGACGAGTCGGAATCGCAGACCGATACCAGGATCTTGCCATCCTATGGAACTGCCTCGGTGAGTTTTCTCCTTCATTACAGAAACGGCTTTTTCAAAAATATGGTATTGATAATCCTGATATGAATAAATTGCAGTTTCATTTGATGCTCGATGAGTTTTTCTAATCAGAATTGGTTAATTGGTTGTAACACTGGCAGAGCATTACGCTGACTTGACGGGACGGCGCTTCCCTACCCTCATGGCCGCCTCCCAGGAATCGACCCAGGTGCTTATCGTGGACATAATCCTTTACTCATAAATTTATCTTATTCCATTATTGTACCTGTCACGCAAAACTTGCAGAAAAGCCATAAACGCAGGAGAATCCTGTCGGCGGTGAGGATAATAAATATGGTAGCCGTCAAAATATGGACACCACTCGGTCAGAACAGCAATCAGCTTGCCGCTTTTGATATATCCATCTGCAACATACTCGGGAATATAGGCAATCCCCAGCCCGTCTAATGCTGCATCGAGCTGATGAATCGTGCTGTTCGCAATATATTGCCCTTTGACTTTCAGACTGAATTTCTGAGCATCTTTCTCGAATTCCCAGGCGTACAATCCACTCGTATCAGAATAGCGGACGTTAATGCAGTTGTGGTTCAAAAGATCCTGCGGCTTCCTGGGCTTAGCATAACGCTTAAAATGGCACTGTTGCAAAGTTAGCGATGAGGCAGCCTTTTGTCTTATTCAAAGGCCTTACATTTCAAAAACTCTGCTTACCAGGCGCATTTCGCCCAGGGGATCACCATAATAAAATGCTGAGGCCTGGCCTTTGCGTAGTGCACGCATCACCTCAATACCTTTGATGGTGGCGTAAGCCGTCTTCATGGATTTAAATCCCAGCGTGGCGCCGATTATCCGTTTCAGTTTGCCATGATCGCATTCAATCACGTTGTTCCGGTACTTAATCTGTCGGTGTTCAACGTCAGACGGGCACCGGCCTTCGCGTTTGAGCAGAGCAAGCGCGCGACCATAGGCGGGCGCTTTATCCGTGTTGATGAATCGCGGGATCTGCCACTTCTTCACGTTGTTGAGGATTTTACCCAGAAACCGGTATGCAGCTTTGCTGTTACGACGGGAGGAGAGATAAAAATCGACAGTGCGGCCCCGGCTGTCGACGGCCCGGTACAGATACGCCCAGCGGCCATTGACCTTCACGTAGGTTTCATCCATGTGCCACGGGCAAAGATCGGAAGGGTTACGCCAGTACCAGCGCAGCCGTTTTTCCATTTCAGGCGCATAACGCTGAACCCAGCGGTAAATCGTGGAGTGATCGACATTCACTCCGCGTTCAGCCAGCATCTCCTGCAGCTCACGGTAACTGATGCCGTATTTGCAGTACCAGCGTACGGCCCACAGAATGATGTCACGCTGAAAATGCCGGCCTTTGAATGGGTTCATGTGCAGCTCCATCAGCAAAAGGGGATGATAAGTTTATCACCACCGACTATTTGCAACAGTGCCGTTCAGGCAGTACTTCATCAACCAGCAAGGCGGCACTTTCGGCCATCCGCCGCGCCCCACAGCTCGGGCAGAAACCGCGACGCTTACAGCTGAAAGCGACCAGGTGCTCGGCGTGGCAAGACTCGCAGCGAACCCGTAGAAAGCCATGCTCCAGCCGCCCGCATTGGAGAAATTCTTCAAATTCCCGTTGCACATAGCCCGGCAATTCCTTTCCCTGCTCTGCCATAAGCGCAGCGAATGCCGGGTAATACTCGTCAACGATCTGATAGAGAAGGGTTTGCTCGGGTCGGTGGCTCTGGTAACGACCAGTATCCCGATCCCGGCTGGCCGTCCTGGCCGCCACATGAGGCATGTTCCGCGTCCTTGCAATACTGTGTTTACATACAGTCTATCGCTTAGCGGAAAGTTCTTTTACCCTCAGCCGAAATGCCTGCCGTTGCTAGACATTGCCAGCCAGTGCCCGTCACTCCCACTCAATAGTTGCCGGCGGCTTTGAGGAAACATCGTAGGTTACCCGCGAAATACCGGGAATCTCATTAATGATGCGGCTAGAAACCGTTTCTAAAAACTCATACGGCAAGTGTGCCCAGCGCGCTGTCATAAAATCGATAGTTTCTACTGCGCGCAATGCCACCACATACTCATAGCGGCGGGCATCGCCCACTACGCCAACCGACTTCACTGGCAAGAATACAGCGAAGGCTTGGCTGGTTTTGTGATACAGGTCAGCGGCATACAGCTCTTCGATAAAGATGGCATCAGCCAAGCGCAACCTGTCGGCATATTCTTTTTTTACTTCGCCAAGAATACGCACACCCAAGCCAGGGCCAGGGAAGGGATGACGGTAAACCATGTCGTAGGGCAGACCTAACTCCATACCGATCTTGCGCACCTCATCTTTAAACAGCTCGCGCAGCGGCTCCACCAGCTTGAGCGTCATAACACATTGATATTAGCTTCAATCTCTAAACCGTTGATTTGGAAATACATAATACCCTATTTGTTCATTCTTTTGTTATTTGTTGTATGTTGCGTTATTCCATCAATAATTTTATTCCAATCTTCGAAATGTAGTTCGTGTCCGGTTCCATCAAGCGTTATTAGTTTTGAGCCGTTTATCTTTTCAAGTAAAACTGCTGAATTCTTAAAATGCCATATTTTATCGTCCGTTCCGTGTACAATTAAGGTTGGTTGATTGATTTCGCTCAATCTGTTCCAGTATTCTTCACCACCTTGCAGTGCCGCATGATTGAACATACTTATATAGTTATTAGCTCTTTTAAATTCGGCTCTAATCAGTTTTTCACTTCTTTGTTTGTCAAATTGTTTCCTGCCGCTCATCAATTCAGCACCTTGAATTAAATAATTTGCCACACTGTCTTCATTTGTCCAATCTACGGTTTCAGCTTTTCCGTGAAAATCTAAAATACGCGTATCCATTTCAGGAATTGTGGGGTCTGAGTCGCCCCAAGGACCTGATGAGATTAGTGTTATTGAACTTACCCTGTCGGCATATTTTATTGATGCTATTTGAGAAATCAGTCCGCCCAGTGAAATTCCCACAAAATTGGCTTTGACTATTTTATAGCCGTCCAAAATTGAAATAGCATCATGGGTTAAGTCAACAATATCATAGGGGGTTGAACCCGGTTCGTAATTAGTAGATTTTCCTACGTCCCTATTGTCGTAGCGAATAACAAAAAATCCCTTTTCAGATAGTTTCTGGCAAAATTCAGCATCCCAATACAACATGGATACCGTTGCTCCCGCAATCAAGAGTATTGCCGGATCTTTTTCACATCCAAAACTTTCGGTAAAAAGTCTTATTCCGTTTTTTTTAACTATTTTCTCTTTCATTTCCTCGCCTTTCTGTTTTATAGATTCATTAGTTTTTGGAAAGAAAAGTCGAGGCTGAACATTTCCGTTTCGTTTATTATTGATTCTGCCTGTGCTTCTCTTCCATAAGCAAACATTTGCTGTTCATAATTTTCAATAGCCTCTTCAATGCTGTTAAATTTCCCATTGGTCAGATTATCCGACAATATCAAGGCATCCATCAACCCACTGTTTACGCCTTGTCCTGCAAAAGGAGGCATCAAATGAGCAGCATCTCCAATCATCGTTATGGGTAATGGACGCTTACTTTTCCAAGACTTATCTAAGGGAAATATTCGTGTCGCTAACCCTACAAAAGATGATGTCAAACGAATCAGTTCTTTGTAGCGTTCGTCCCAATCGGAAAATTTTTTCAGGAGAAAATCAACGACACTATTTCTGTCTTGAAAATCTACCCGCGTTTTGCTTTTCCATTCATCAGGTGTTTTAAAACTTATTCCAAAATGCAATGCACCATTATTATTAGGATTCGCAAATAATAAATTACCTTGATGAGCAGCCATTAGCCGGTTTCCATTGCAAAGCTGAAAAAATCCAGGACAGTTCACCTCCGGTTGATGAATATCGGCTTGTATATTGAAAGTACCTGTTTCTTCAACTTCCGTGTCGGTAACAAATTTTCTTACTTTAGACATTCCACCATTGGCAATAATAACCAGATCTGCTGTTTCACTCGATTTATCCTCAAAAGTTAGTATCCACTTCTCCTTATCAGGTTCAAGGGTAACAAGTTTTCTATCCCAAATGACGGTATCATTTTGTAAACTATTTAATAGGATAGTCCTTAAGTCATTTCTGTTTATTTCAGGATTGTCAAAACGATTTTCGGGTCTTACATTTTTTGTGGTTAAAATATTGCCCTTTTCATCAACAATATTTACACCCATTGGTAAAGCTAAGTCATAATAAGTTTGTAACAATCCCGCTCTTTTCATTGCTTCCTGTCCCGAATCCCTGTGCAGATCAAGTGTCCCACCAAAAATCCTTGCATCTTGGTCTTTGTCTCTCTCGTAAACTGTAATGTCCACGCCGTTTTGCTGTAACAATCTCGCCATTGTTAATCCAACAGGCCCGGCACCAATTATTGTAATTTTTTTATGTTTTAGTAAAGTCATATTCTTGTTCGCTGGTTTTAATGTCAACTAATGTCTGTCAATTTAATCACTTTGTTTTTTTTAAATTCAAACACGGATTTTCCTGATAACTTTAGCTTTTGCCCTTTTTTTAAGCCGTTCGGAAAGTCAATTGCTAAAATTGCTGTATAATCAATTTCTATTTCAGTGCTGTTGTCAAAATGCCTAAACGATTTAACTGTCTGTGTTCTCTTTGCAAAGTATGTTTTTGCTGTTTCTGCCTGTTGTTTAAACGCTGTTAACCCTTTCAGCGATAAACTTATATCATTATTTTGAATGTTTTCAAAAACAATATTATCGTCAAGGTCTGCAACCATTTTTTTGATATCAAATTGGTTGTATCCATCGATGTAGTTATTGATGATGTTTACTCTGTCGGTCATATTTTGTAATTATTTATCGGTTACATATTGGTGTTGTCTGTAGGTTGTTCTACGATAATTGCCAACTTTTAACTTCTATACGAAGGAACATGTTGGGATACTTGAACTTTCGATTTAGCGCCAACACGAGCAAACCGAAGTTAGCACCTACTCTCTATTCAGCATATTTTTTAAAAATACTTGTGGCAATGTGTCCGCCAAAACCAAAAGTATTACTCATTGCGTAATTCACTTGCCGTTGTTGTGATTGGTGTAACGTCAAGTTAAATATATCCCTATATTCAGGTTCAATATCTACCGAATTGATTGTTGGCGGAACAATGTTATTCTGAACAACGTATAGGAAGAATAAACGCCCTTTTCACCCAAGTCCAACAGCTTTGGACCGCAGTTGACTCTTTCGACACCCCTGCGATGCAACCCAATCCGGCTGACGGGGAGCCAGCAACGCTGAAAATTTACCCTCCTCTTTCCCACTAGCGGCTCCTTTTCCGACAACCAGCACGGCGGATCCCTGCCGCGGCGCTGTGAACGCAGCATTTTGATTGGTATCGTTGGCCTTCAGGCTCGTCAGTCAAACAGACCCAGGAGCAGCTCAGCCGGTGGCGCCCGGCTTTCGGGTAACGCCCTGGTCCCGCTGGTTTCGGCTTTGTGCTTCAGGTGATCAAGGATCTGCTTGATCACTATAGGGTCTTCAATGCAGGCGATGACTTTCATGGCGCCGCCGCAGCCGCTGCAGGTCTCGATGTCGATATTGAAAACACGCTTGAGCCGTTGCGCCCATGTCATCGACGCTCGCCGTTGTGCTGGTGTTGCCGGTTCATCAGCCACCCTGACCTTGTTGCCCCTGCCCCGTTTTGCCGGCGTGACCAACGCCCGGTGCCGACTGTTGGGTGCGAACACCCCGTGGAAGCGGGTTAGGTTGACTCTGGGCTTCGGTACCAGGGCGGCCAGCCTTGCAATGAAATCCAATGGTTCGAAAATGACGTGCGTGGTGCCGTCCCGGTACGGCGTCTTGAGCTGGTAGCGCACGTTGCCGCCTCGTGTTAACGACAGCCGCTTCTCGGATACCGCCGGGCGGCTGATGTACCGGCACAGCCGTTCGAGCTTCTTGCGTTCATCGGCCCTGGCCGCCACGCCGGCGTGCAGGCTGAACCCGGCTACCTTGCCAATCCCGTCACCGAACGGATCACCACTGGTCGGCAGAGTTTGCAAAGTGAACACCTTTCGCCCCGCCTGTGAACCGACAGCGATACGGTAAGTGATCGAGTGCCCCAGCAGGGGTGTCATCGGGTCGTCATCCACCGCATCCGAGGCCAGATAGCTGTTTTCGACATCCCGTTCCAGCAGGCCTTGCCGTTCCAGATAGCGACCCACCCGGTGGGCGATGGTGTGCGTCAGCTGGGTGAGCTCTGGGCTGGTCGGCGCCTTGACCCAGCGGAAACGCGCTGAGCCGTGGGATTGCTCGACATACACACCGTCGAGAAACAGCATGTGGAAGTGAACATTCAGATTGAGCGCCGATCCAAAACGCTGGATCAGGGTGACCGCGCCCGTCTTGGCCACTTGGTGGGTATGGCCCGCTTTCTTGACCAGGTGCGTGGCAATGACGCGGTAAACGATGCCCAGCACCCACCCCATGATCTCGGGCCGGCTGGCAAACAGGAAACGCAGCTGAAACGGGAAGCTCAACACCCACTGACGCATGGGTTGTTCAGGCAGTACTTCATCAACCAGCAAGGCGGCACTTTCGGCCATCCGCCGCGCCCCACAGCTCGGGCAGAAACCGCGACGCTTACAGCTGAAAGCGACCAGGTGCTCGGCGTGGCAAGACTCGCAGCGAACCCGTAGAAAGCCATGCTCCAGCCGCCCGCATTGGAGAAATTCTTCAAATTCCCGTTGCACATAGCCCGGCAATTCCTTTCCCTGCTCTGCCATAAGCGCAGCGAATGCCGGGTAATACGGCACTGTTGCAAATAGGGATCTGAGTCGATGATTTTCCCTTCAAAAAAGCTTAGAGACCGAAAACTCTATTTACTAGCCAAACTTCTCCTAGAATATTACCGTTATAAAATAATGAAGCTTGTCCTTTGCGTAGAGCACGCATAACCTCAATACCTTTAATTGTGGCATAAGCCGTTTTCATAGACTTGAATCCCAACGTAGCCTTGATGATCCGTTTGAGCTTGCCATGATCACATTCAATCACGTTATTCTTGTATTTAATCTGTCGATGCTCCAGGTCTTCAGGACACTTTCCTTCCTGTTTTAGTCGCGACAAAGCACGGCCATAGGTATGAGCCTTATCAGTGTTTATGACTCGTGGAATCTGCCATTTTTTGACATGATTCAAAATCTTACCAAGAAAACAATAAGCTGAATGGGTATTTCGTCTAGCAGAAAGATAGAAATCAAGAGTATGGCCACGTTGGTCAACTGCACGGTATAGATATGCCCATTTGCCATTCACTTTTACGTAAGTTTCATCCAGATGCCATAAATGTCGATCTGTAGGATTACGCCAATACCAACGTAAACGTTTTTCCATTTCTGGAGCATAACGCTGAACCCAGCGATAAATCGTGGTGTGATCGACATTCACACCACGTTCGGCCAACATTTCCTGAAGTTCACGATAGCTGATGCCATATTTACAATACCAACGAACAGCCCAAAGAATGATTTCACCTTGAAAGTGCCGACCGTGGAAGGGATTCATCTGCTGTATCTCGAAATAAATAAGATATTTAGCTTATCATGTCAGCCTATTTGCAACAGTGCCATATTATTTTGACTGCAAGAAAGAGATCAGACGGATCTCACGATGATCATCTTAAAGAACATGGCGGACAAATTTATCAAGTAACAAGACTTGAAAATGCATGGATGGTTGATGAAGACGGTAAGGGCAACCTAGGAACAAAGCTTGAAACTTTGATTGGAACAGATGAAAATCGTCTATTTATTGAAGCCAATTCGGAAAAGTCAGAAAGTAATGATCCAAAATATGCTGTATCAGCACTTTATAGCCGTAACGTAGCCCCATTTTGGGATATACAAGCTGGTGTAAGATATAGCGAAGATAAAAATAGCAGCAACAGTGATCGAGTTGATGGGGTTATTGGTATATTAGGTCTAGCTCCTTATTTCTTTGAAACACAAGCATATCTTTATGGCGGTGAGAATAATTTTTGGGGAGCAAGTTTTGAATTAGAACGTGATTTGCTTTTAACTCAGAAACTTATTACTCAACCTTATATCGAAGCAGATGTAATATTTAGCGATGATTCTAACTATGCTGCAAAATCAGGTTTATCAGAACTAAAAACTGGTATCAAAACCCGATATGAGATTACTAAGCGAATTAAACCTTTCATTGATGTTGCTTACCAATTTGAAAAAGGACAGAAAGCCACTTCTATGCAAGAGGCAACAGAGTCTGAAAAGGGATGGAAATATGGTGCAGGCATCGAATTAGTTTTTTAAAATAGTATGATTTGGATTCATGAATGGTAGCTTCGGCTACTATTCATGAATTATTACTATTTATTTTCGAATCTGTAAAACTAAAAAAGCTTAATTTTTGGTCTATTTTTATGCAGTGGTTAAAAACATGCTTAAAATTATCACTTATGAGAGTTTTTGATATGCCAACTAAAAAACCAACATCTGAGCGTGATATCGCTAAAGCAGCTGCTTATATATTGCAAGAAAGCTTTTTTAAAGGGTAATCCCCCCTAAAAATAATAGGATCTAAAAGTAGAATTTTCTCTTAAGATACGAGCAGGAGATTCTGCATGAAAACATCTAAATTTACTGACAGTCAGATCATGTCCATCTTGAAACAGGCAGAATCTGGCACACCTGTAGCGACCCTTTGCCGTGAACACGGCATGAGTAATGCTACCTTTTATAAATGGCGTGCCAAATATGGTGGTATGGATACATCATTAATGGCTCGACTGAAAGAGCTAGAAGCCGAAAATACCAGACTTAAAAAGATGTATGCGGAAGAGCGATTAAAGGCCGAAATCATCCAGGAAGCGATGGCAAAAAAGTGGTAAAGCCATCTTGCCGGCGTAAGATGGCACAACAGGCAGTTGCCCAGCATGCCATTAGTATTCGTTTGGCTTGTAAAGCATTTGGCATTAGTGAAACCTGCTACCGCTATCAAGCCAAACTCAGCGATGACAATGCACTCATTGCTGAACAGCTCATTGAACTCACTGAGGAAAATTCCGATTGGGGCTTTGGTTTGTGCTTCTCGTATTTACGGCATGTTGAGAGTTGCTGCTGGAATCACAAGCGGGTTTACCGCATTTACTGTGAGTTGGCACTGAATCTGCGTATTAAACCGAGAAGAAGACTAAAACGGCATGCGCCTGAACCATTGAAAGAACCAATCCGAGAAAATCAGGTTTTGTCATTAGATTTTATGCATGATCAGCTTTCCGATGGTCGCAAGTTTCGATTATTGAATGTGATTGATGATTACCGCCGCGAAGGCCTAGCCATTGAAGCAGGGTTCTCATTGCCCACAATCAGGGTTATTCGTACGTTGAATCAATTGCTGGAGTGGAGAGAAAAACCGTAAGTGATCCGATGCGATAATGGTCCCGAATTTATCAGTCACGAATTTGTGCGCTGGGCTACTGAGCACGGTATTCGTATTGAATATATTCAACCGGGTAAGCCACAGCAGAATGCGTATATTGAACGCTATAATCGGACCATACGTTATAGTTGGCTGAGCAAGCATTTATTTGATACTTTGGATGAAGTACAAGATTATGCAACAAACTGGTTGTGGCATTACAACCATGAAAGACCACATCAAGCTAACAAAGGAAAGCCACCTCTAATGGCTGCTTAACCTCTACTTTTAACTTCGGTTATTTATGGGAGGATTACCACACAAGTGATAAATTTCAGATATTTTTAGATAAATCTAGATATTTCCAATCTAAAAAACACACTGGAAGTGAACAACAATCAGATTTGTAGAAGTTAGAAAAAGTGGGGCTCAGCGGACGCTTACACAAAATAAATTATATATGCACTTTTAACTTAACATTTTTAAAGTTTAAAAAAATAGCTCCTCTTATTTACAAAATAAAAGGAGCTATTTTACTGTTTAAGAAACTGAATTTAAATGAATTTAAAACAATAAACCTTTAAACAACTTAACAAATTACTTGGGTATATGATCTAGAACGGAAGCGTCCGCTGAGCCCCACTTTTTCTAACTCTTTTATGCACTTAATACAATAATGTTAATTTTTTTGTCGTCTTAATTCACTTTTAAAACTCTTAAACTATTTGTATGAAAATTTTGTTAAGATTTTAATCATTTTCTAATCATCAAGGCTCATAAAATTATGGGGTTACCTCGAACTTTTGTTAGCTTCAGTAGTACTGATATTCATTACTACAGATTAATGCAGGCATGGAAAGCCAATAAGCACATAAATTTTAATTTTACTGATTGCCAATTACATACTGCTATACAATCGGTAAATGAAGCTTATATAAAAAGATTATGCAGAGAACGTATCAATATGGCTGGTACATTAATTGTACTAGTAGGAAAAGATACTTATTTGAAAAATACATTTGTTAAGTGGGAAGTTGAAGTTGCCTTAGAAAAAAACTGCCGAATCATTGCTGTAAATTTAGATGGATCACGCCAATTAAATTTCTCTACTTGTCCAACTTTTTTACAAGATATTGGTGCAGTATTTGTTCCTTTTTCAGCAGAGATCGTAGCCTATGCTCTACAGTATTGGGTTAAGCAGCCAAGTGGAAACTGGTATTACCCAGATTCTATTTATCAACAACTTGGATATTGAGAGTGAGTATGAAAGAGGAAGACTTTCCAGGTTTATTTCTAGCCGCAGATAAAGTAGCGAAAAATTATCAAGATAAATTTAAACTTGTTTTAAAAACAAATTTAATTACTTTAGTAATAGCTGCAATTTTATCCTTCATTCCTATATCACATTGGATAATTCCTTTACTACAATTACTTGTACTATTAACCACTTTATTGTGTTCAATATACTTAGCCACTCAAAAACCGGAAAAAATTTGGTATTCTGGCAGAGCTCTTGCTGAATCAATTAAGACATTAACTTGGAGATATATTAGTAAAGCAGAACCATTTAATAATGAAGATAAAGAATCTAAAAGTGAGTTTATTAAAACTTTAAATCAAGCAGTCCAGCAAAATCGAGAAGTCTGTCAAAACTATTCAAATCATCTTGGTGATGAACAAATCACTAAAAAAATGATCGAAATGCGTTCAAAAGATCTAAAGACAAGACAACAAAATTATCACCTATATAGAATTAAAGACCAGAACGATTGGTATTCAGCAAAAGCAAAATATAATCAAGATAAATCAAATTTTTTCTTCATAATATTGATTATAATGAATAGTATCGCAGTCATATTAGCAGCTACAAAAATAGCTTTTGCTGATATTACACCGTGGCCTACCGATATTTTTATTGCAGCAGCAGCAAGCATTTTAACATGGATACAAGCTAAAAGATTTTCAGAACTGGCTGCTTCATATACTTTAGCTGCACATGAAATTAATATTATCAAGTCTCAAGCATTAGATGAAATGAACGAAGACGAATTTTCTGTATTTGTTGGTGATGCAGAAAATGCCTTTTCTCGCGAACACACTCAATGGGTAGCAAGAAAAGACATATACTAAATACTTACTAAGCTAAGCTTTTTTGCTTTTTTCCTATTATATTTTGTTGTTGAATAGGAAGGCGCAGTAATTGAGAAAGCTGTTGTTTTTCCTTATAGTCAGTTGGAAACATATATATATGTTGTACTATTAGTTCTTTAAGAATTCTAAAGCAAACTGGATTACTTCTTAATTGATCCGCTGTATTAGAAATTTTTGACATATCTAGCTTTTTATTAAAATGTAGATGAATGCACTGGTTTAATAAAATTAAAGCCGGTGTTTCATTTTCTTCTTTAATATTATCATAAACTTCTAAAGCTTCTTTCGATCCGATCGAAGCTGCTATTTTTCTTATTACTGCTTGCATAACATTATATGTTAAATGTGTATAAGCATTTTCAGCATACTTTTCTATTTCTTTATTTGAAAGACTAGGGTTTTCAGCTAATTGTTGTGAAATTAACTGAACTATTTCTTTTTTAGCAATATCAGTAACCTGAATAAAATATTGTAAAAACCTTAACCCTGATTTAATACTTTTTATTGCTAAATCATTTAATGCTCTTCTTTTTAATGAAGCGTGTCTATTTCTGATAATTTGGCCAGAAATTTCCATCCCTTTAAAAGCCTTATTAATATTCGCTAATATATCTTTAGAAACATCTACATAATTTGCTTCAAGTTTATTAATTTCATGATTACCTGATCTTTCAGCTAGATCCAAATTTTCATTATGTTTATCACGCTCACTTTGAACAACTCTTTGTTCAATTATTATTTCAGGAATTTGTTTCATAAACTCATCCATAAATTTAAGCTGGGATTTTTCTAAAGAAGCCTCCTCATTAAAATCAAATAGTGACTGCATTATATTATTTATTTTGTCAAGAACCCATGCATCTTTAGTATGATGTGTTATAAAAATAAGAATGTTTGCAAAGTCTTCACGATGCATATTATCTATTAAGTAATCCACTTTTACTTTAGCTTCTTCATCCTCTGAAAATGATTCAGCAATTTTCTTACCTACAAAAAAATAGAATATATATGGATATTTAAATCCTGTATAAATACCATTTTTCATTAATATTGAATGTCCTACTAATTTCTTAAGAATTATTTCTTTATCTATATTTAGAAATTCTTTTTGATAATAAGAAAAAAATTCTTCAAGTTCATAAGCATTTAAATCTGATTCTTTAACAAATATTCTCCATGCTAATTCTGTTAATACATTTAAATACTTATCATATTCTCTTTCATTTATTTTTGCATTCTCAAATGACTGGTAAATTAATTGTTGATAACAATGACCATGGGAAGATAGCTCTAAATTTAAGTTTTTATGAGCTTCAAACATTTGAAGCATCATTAATATATATATTGGCTTTGATGGAACAATATTTCTTTTAACAATAGTATTAAGTCGTTCTTTTAAATCATCACATCTTTCATATAAATATTTTTCTTGAATAGTTTCTTCAATACCTAACGAAACCCATTTTTGAATTAGTTTTTCTCTTTTCTTATGCCCTAAGCCTAATATCTCTGCCTTTGTAAAATTTAAAAGAGGTGGTATATCATTAATCATTAATAAATATGAAATTTGAGATGTATAAATTTTCTTTATAAAAATTTTATTAAATTCACTTAAAAGTATATTGCGATATTTAGGATTTAAACCGATTTGATCAACATTATCTAATAATAAAATTGCTTTATTAGAATTAATATAATCATCAAAACTTAAATTGTTATATTGTTTTTTTAACTGTTTCTTAATTATTTCTTCCGTATTAGATTTTTTAATTTCCGCTGCACTTATATATAAAGGTAAAAAACCCTTAATAAGTTGATCTCTGTAATGATATTTTAGAAGTGATGATTTACCCTGTTGCTCTTCCGCTACAATTAATATTTCATCCCATTTTCTTAATACATCTCCTGAGTCATGATAAAATTTTAATTCATCCCCTATATTTTCATTTTTTATCTCTACATCAGGGGTAATAAAGATTTGATCTAATCCTATTTTTGTAACATTTCTATGGGTTAGAGTTATTTCAGTATCATTTAACCAATTTTCAATATCTGTAGTTATACCGATATTCTCTTCAGAATCTATAATTTTATTAGTTTTCATAATCTCGACTGGCTGAAAAGTAGTAATTACAGTATTAAGACCTTGCACTACATCCAACCAAGCCTCATCTGCATCATCCCATTTAGTAATAGGCTTTGCATCTGTTGGTAATGCTTGAAGCTCTGATAAATCAGAGTTCTTATTCCACATACTAGGTCTAAGAATTACTGGTATAAGTTGTGCTTTACCTTCCTTGTGCATTTTTAATGCGGTTTGTGCTTCTACTTCTATACAATAGTCTGAATCTAGAAAACTAGAACTAATTAAAAAAAGAATAATTGTGGAATTTTGTAAATTTTCTGATATTTCATTTTCCCAATTTGTGCCTGGTACTAATTTTCTATCGTTCCATTCTTCAATCAAACCAGTTCTTACTAAGGGAGATAAATGCTCTGTTAATGCATTCTTATGATCTTCATCTTTATGTGCATAACTAATAAAAATTTTAGCCACTAAACTACCCTCAACCCCATAAAAATATTGTTAAATTTTTCATCTATTCTATAGTATTTTTAGGCTTTGTTGCACAAACCTATCTGTAAAGGGTTTTTCAGCGATAGGCTTTTTGCACAAAGATTTGAAATGCAAAGCGCCCCTAATTGAGCTAAATTTAAGGCGTAACTTGGGTAAGTGGGCGACCTAATTCCGTAAATCTGTTAAGGACTGCTACACGTGCATGGATCTCATTCACTTGGCTATCAAAACTCCTTGCACTGAGTTTATCTCCTAATAATTTGATGCAATGCATCTTAGTTTCAACCAAACTTCGCCGATGATAGCCTGACCATTTTTTCCATAGTGTCCTGCCTAAACGTTTAATTGTTCGAAGTAATTCATTTCGCTCTAGCGAGCTACTCTTTGTATCTTTCCATGGTTTCGCATTTTTTCTAGGTGGAATCACCGCATGCGCTTGCCGATCTGCAATGACCTGACGGCATTGCTTGGTGTCATAAGCTCCATCGGTATAAACAGAGTTAATCTGCTCATCTTGTGGAATCTGATTAAGTAAATCACCAAGCACCTGTGAATCACTGACATTATTGGTTTTAAGCTGAACTGCTCGTATTTGTAGGGTTTTAGCATCTATACCAATATGAAGTTTACGCCATTGGCGACGATATTCAGATCCATGTTTCTTGCGTTTCCATTCGCCCTCACCTAGAAACTTCATGCCTGTAGAGTCCATGAGTAGATGCAGCCCATCACTACTTTTTTGGTAGCTGATTACAATATCAATATGCTTTTGTCTTCTACAAAGCGTGGTGTAATCTGGAGCTATCCAATTTAATCCGCAAAGTTTAATCAGACTTTGCACAAAGCCAGTGACCTTACGTAAAGACAGACGGAATAAAGATTTAATCATTAAGCAGCATTGGATGGCTGCGTCGGAGTAGGTTTGATTTCGCCCTTGTTTGCCTTTTGATGGCGCATACCATTGCGTAGCAGGATCAAACCAAATGGCAATATTTCCGCGATTCATGAGTGCTCGGTTATATGCGGGCCAATTGGTTGTGCGGTAGATTTTGTGTGCAGGCTTCTTCATTTGAAAATTATATCGCTGAAAAACCCTTTACAGATAGGTTTGTGCAACAAAGCCATTTATGAAAAATATGGTAAAGCAGTTCAATATCTTCAAGTACCGCAACAATTGTGTTAACCGAATGCCCTCTGTTTCTCAAATAAATCATCGTATAAAGATTTGGGTATGTTAGAGGGAGACCATTACTATCAATTAAGACAGCAAATCTTTCCCCACTATTCATGACAAATCTTTTAACTGAAAGCATAAATTTTACAAAAAGTCTAAGTATTAAATATATTAAATCATAATAAAAAAAAGTTTACAGAACTATTTTAGTATCTGTAAACTTTCTCTGTAACCTACTAAATATAAAGATAAATTTTATAAACTTTACAAAAATATATCTCTAGTGTGTCTCAGAACGGTAGATCGTCATCTAAGTCTGCTGGTGCTGGTGCTGGTGTCGGTGCAGGCTGTTGTTTCGGCGCAAAACCACCCGGGTTATTGTTGCCGTAGCTATTGCCTTGAGCCGGTTGATTATTACCATAACCACCTTGGTTGCCGTAGCCGCCTTGGTTTTGGTTATTATTATAACCACCTTGATTGTTGTTAAAACGTGGTTGATTAAATTCACCACCACCTTGACCTTGCTCACCTTGTTGACGAGCTGAATCTAGCATTTGCATTTGTTCGCCACGAATTTCTGTAGTGTAACGCTCTTGACCATTTTGATCCGTCCATTGACGGGTACGCAATGATCCCTCAATGTAAACTTTAGAACCTTTACGTAAAAATTGCTGAGCGATTTCGCCTAAACGGTTGTGCAACACAATACGATGCCATTCCGTTTGCTCTTTACGCTCACCAGTATTTTTATCTACCCAAGAATCACTAGTAGCTATTGAAAACTGTGTAAGTGAACCACCATTTGGGAAACTTTTGGTCTCAGGGTCTTTTCCTAAACTGCCAATCAGAATGACCTTGTTAACCGAACCTCTAGCCATGATAACCTCTTAATTTCAATACATTTAACACTTAACTGAACACACCATATTTATCGTGAAGCATAAGGCTATCAGTCTTCCTTAAAACTTCCTTTCATGGAAATGACTTTAGAACATTCTATCTCATTTTTCATTTTTTGAATTTGTTCTTTTGCAAACTCCATTTTCGGTTTTCCATGATGCTTTGCTTCAAAACTCTTTATTGTTTTATACAACTCTGGATGCCCTCTCCCTAAAAGTGGTGAATTCAATAAGAAAGCTAATATATACAAATTTAACTCTAAATCTTGTATTTGATTTTCATCATTCCGATGAGCTGTATTTTCAAAACTATTTTCTATTTCAACCATTTGAATCAAAAGTTGATTATTTTTCTCTTCAAGCTCTGTGATCCTCAATTTGAGCTCTTTATTTGTTTCAATTGATGTCTTTTTTTTACTGAAGTCATTTTTCGGCAGATTAGCAATCTTTGTATTTATCTCATCTATCAAAGTTCCATGGATAGGTTCTTTAGTAACAGCATTTTTTGCATATAACGTAGTTTTTCCTACTGGAGACCCATCTTCATATTTAGCATTGGCAATAATTTTAGCGTGAGTAATTTTTTTTTCACCATTAGCAACTAATTGGTTCAATGATTCTCTTACTGCTTTTTGGAATCTATCCTTACTATTCACCAAAAGTTATCTCTCTCTAAGACCTATCAGTTACTTCAAGTTATCTTTTATAGTATGCAACTATACTTTTTATTAACTGAAAATATATGCCTATTATAGCATTAAGTTGCTGCATGCCAGTTATTAGCTAAGATATGGTCTCTAATATTTTTTCGGCTTTTTTTAAAAAATTTTTTGAACTCTCAACAAGCTGTACATTTTTGCTTAATTCAACAACTTCTTGATGTAATTCAATTCTTTTTTCCCAATATGGTTTACGAGAATTATCTGTAGCAAAGTTCGGGCAATTCATACATATTGAGTCTTTTCTTTTAACAGGATCTAAACCTATCCCTTCAGTTCGACATAAAGCATTTTGCAAACTTGTATGATTTATAAAACAAAATCCATCAGCATGAGCTACCACACGTAAACCAGTATCTATTATGATTTCATCTATATGATCCGCAATACTCATAACATCAAGCAAGGTAGATTTCGCTTGAATAATGCGACTGTATCTTTCTAAAGTCTTACCCATTTTTCCTGCTACAACAATTTTCTTTTGAAAAGCTCTATTCAACAAATCAAAAGCTAAATCTTGCTCATTTTTCCCCATAAATTCCCAGACTTCTTCATCATCAGTATATTTCTGAGTAAAATTTAAACTATTATGTTTTAACATTAATCTTAATTCTTCAAGGTCACCAATTTCATACCTCCAAGTCCACAGCATCGAATATGCTCGCCTAAACATATGTGGTCTTATCTCAACTCTATTAAATTTCGCAGAATCTGCAAAATATCTTAAAACCACATACAAACCATTTGTCGAGAGATAGAAACTCTTTTTTCCTTGTCCATTTGCAGAATGACCAAAAGGCAATTTTAATAAAATAGTTTCTAATCCAGACTTTACTCTTGTGTATTTAGTTAATTCTAAGATCACGTTTAAAGCATCTTTAACTTCTTGAATGACTGCTCTTTCTGTTTTTTTCCCTGTGATTGTTTTTGCTGTTTTCATTTCTAAACCAACAAGAATATCAAGATCATTATTCAGCATATTGATAACATCATCCTCTCTTGTAAGAGACAATTCATGTTTTCTTTCAGCAAGTAAGATTAGTATTATTGTTATTGCTGCTCCATATAAGGCACGCACCTGCATTTGTACTTCACTAGTTTTAACCCCCATTAACTTATGAAACCGTACATTCAATGATGTATGAGCTACAGAAGTATCAGAATGCATTTCCATATATTTATCAAAAAGATGTAATATATTTTTAGACTCTTTTACTAATTTTAAAGCATGGTTTAGTAATCCAAATATTTCTTGAGGATACAATGTCGGCGTATGACCATTTTCAATTGAATAAGCTTTAGCTAAAGCTGTTACTTTTTTTGATTTAAATGGATTAAATGTAAAAGATTCACTCAAATATTCTCGATGAGTATAAGCATGTGAAATTACAATTAATTTATTCAAGACTGTACCTTCAGTCAGATTTTTTGAGGCAATATACTCTATAAAAGATGTTATATCTTCTTGTTTTACTTCAGATAAAGAAAAACATTTTCTTTCAAAACATAACCACTCATATAATTCTCGAATAGAACGACTAAAATTAGCTAAGGAAGTAGTGGTCTTACATTTATTGGTAGGGGCATTCATTATCCAATAAGCTAATTCCTTAGCAGCACTTTTCCAATAATCCCACCTATTAAAAATCCCAATGTATTGATTAGTATCAAAAATGTTCCAATTAACCGTATATTTTGAATTATCATCCGAATGAATATGAGGTTTTAACTTCCAAACATCATCTTCATAGTTATTTAATAACCAGGGTGTATGTCTTTGGACTAGTTCTTCATCCCTTTCAACAGCATTATTATTTTTTATAGAAAAAATGTGATCTCTAGACTGTTCCATTATAAATTTTCTTTAAGATAGTGGTGGAAGTTTAATTTGCTTAGCTAATTCCAAAGCATGTTTTTTATCTACCTCTAGCACCATGGCTATTAAGCTTTGAAACTTTACTAATCTTGGTATCCAATAATTTTCCCATCTTAGAAGATTGTCAAATTTTAACTCATCTTCAGCTTCTAGAATTGCCTGTTCCCACGCAATCCATTCTGCAATTACTTCATGATCTTTAAACCATATTCTTTTTGCTTCACAGTTGAGCCACTGATCAGCAGGCTCATCAAATTCTTTATTCTTTGTTTTATTCTTATGCTCCCTATCTCCATTTAAAGCGTTATCAACTAAGTAACGCTGGAACTCTTTTGATTTATTTAATAGGATTGAATTGGTATGGACACGTTCAGTATAAATTGCCGTAGTAGTAGAATGAGCATGATTCAATAATTTTTGAATTGAAAGTAGACTAGTTCCACTTAATCTTTCAATCAAAGCTATAGTTGGTCTAAAGTTTTTCCCCGTGCAATTCCCTTGTACTAAAGGAAAAATTGAAGGTGCTTCAGTTGCTAAATCTGCTAAAAATCTCTTAATAACATTAGTCACAGTTGATGGGTCTAATGTTCGAATATATTTATTATTATTAGGAGTAAATTGTAAGAATAGAGGGATATTTTTTTCAGTCAAAATAACTTTAATCTCCTCTCTATCATCCAAAGTCTTTAGAACATCCAACATTCTTTGAGCATGACTCCTACAACAAGAAATTAGTGGATCAGATTCATTTACATCTCTATATAAAGCGTTTCCTCTAAATTTTCCTAGATAAACGTTAACCTTCTCTTTGTTTGTACTTAATTTAAAACTATTTAGATAACAATAAAATGCTACAGAATCAACATTTGGAGCTAATTCTGGATGAGACAGCAACCCTACTATAAAAGGAGCTAAAGTATCAGGATGAGGGAAAAATGCAGCTCTAACTCGATTAGGTGTCCATTCTCTATATTTAAGGTAATCTACTATACCTTTTGGCCATTGAGTTGAATCAGGTAGAATACGTCCATAATGTACAAAAAGAACCGATAGAGCTAACTCGATACTTCGTGGGTCTCTCTCTTCAGAATTAAAATAATAATCTTTAAGTTCCTTAAATTTATTCTGTTCAACTAAAGACAGATTACTAATTGCTTTATTTAAAAGCTCCAAATCTCCAGTATATTTTTCAGCACCCTTAAATAAATTTTTAACTCTGCTAGTTTTCCAATTTATAGAACGAAAGAAGTCTTCCATACCTTTAGGCCAGCATTTGACTGCTGGAATATTGTTCCCAAATTTGGAATATAATATTTGAAGAGCCTCACTTAATGTTCGCTCAGGAATCTGAAAATCCCTATTAAAATCATGCACCTTACTTATTTTATCCAAGTTAAATTTATTTATATTATCAATAATTTCTTGTACTTTATCCCAATCTTTCTCCCATTTATGTATATCCTCGATAGCTTTAGCATGTATTAAATCAATTGAAGTTAAGCAATAACTTAAAGTCTTAGCTTCTAAAGAAGCTAACGAAAAAAAACTACTAATCTCTTCAATATCTAATTTATCGAAATTATCATCATTCTCTATATAATTCCGCGCTATATCAGCAAATGAAGGTATTGGCTTTTTTTCTATGTTCTCAAAATTTGGGGGAACAATAAAATCATCAATAATTTCTTTTGAAATTAAATAGTTAATAAAATTACATGCTATTGAATATTTTTGCCACTTAGTAGATAAAGTAATATCAGGATTAGCATCCAATTGATTCTTATAAAAGGTCATTGTTTTCTTATCAATTTTTGTTGAAAATTTAGAAACAATCATCAAAAAATATTTTAATATTAGGAACTGCTTGCTAGGTGCACGCCTGCCCTGAAGATAAGACTTAATTCCCGAAACTATTTCATAAAAATTATCTAATGTACTCAAGCCACTAAGATCATAGTATTTATTTCCAACTTTTATTTCTGCTTTTGGAAAATCTACAATTGGGTCACTTTTAGATTTTTTTAGAAAAATAGGGCTACGTTGTAACTTACTCATCGATACCCTCTCCCTCTAAATGAAGACGAGCTGTGTAAATATCGAGAGTAGATTCATGCTTATGTCTCGTAAGTAATTTCACGACTTGCTGAGGATTACTAATATGATCCGCTTTTGAAAAACCTTTTGATTGGTTGGTAGCAAAACGATGTCTTAATCCATGTGTCCATACATGTTGGTCTTCTGCGAGCTCTCCACTCTTCACGACCTGATGCCAAGCTGACTTAATTTGATTTGAAAGCGTTCGTGGATGAAGCGCTTGACCAGTTTTTAAGGAAAGAAATATTTCTTTAGCTGGATCGTATATTTCTTTTTCTAAAGATGCTTTTTGTCTAAATTTTTTGATAATCTCCTGTCTTTCAAAATCTATATAGTCTCGGGTTCTTTTCAATAAATCAGAATTAACAGGAATTGAATTTCGCTTCCCCCCCTTCGTCACAATTAAATAAATATAAAGATTTTCCTCATCTATCCTACTTCTTTCTATTCTCTCTCTAGTAGGGATTTGATCAATGTTTAAGGAACAAATCTCATGAGCACGTAGTCCAGCCTTTAGCGCCCAATCCACCATTAAACTAAAACGAGTTTCGAGCCTATTAGATTTGAAATGATTTACTGCTAATACTTTACAAATCCATTCTTCTTTAGGTGCAAGCTTAAGTGGAGACTTTTTCTTAGCAAAATGCTTAATCAATGGGTGAGTAACAGAATCTTCATCTGAAATTATTTGGATTTTGAAAGAAGAAGTAGGACCAATTAAATTTTTACAGTACCCGTTATCTTCACACCAAACTAAAAAATGAATAACAGTAGTTAAAATTTGTGAAATATAAACAGGGGAATTCTGATTTCTCTCTAGTATTTGATATGCATATGCTTCTAACCAAACATCATTAATATGATCAAAGGATGCTTCTGGATTTTCAACTTCGAGTTGAGAGAAAAAATCACATAAGTGTTTACTATACGTATGAAGTGTATTTTCACTCCACACTATCCTATGTGAAAGAAAATATTTTAGAACAAGACGATTGAGAATATGATGTATATTTAAAATTACAGGAAATTTCTTATAAGTAGTCTTACCAAGTGTTACTTCAGCTAACTTATCAATATATGCCATATATACACCTTCTCTTCTCCTATCGAACTACTTTGCTAGAGTATGTTCTATAGGAAATAGTATAAATGAATACATAGCATTCTTATAGTAAAATGTTAGAGTAAAAGATTAATGAGTAATAATGACCTTATTTACACCACGCATCAGACGTATTCTTCCTATTTGTTTCTATTATTTACTTTATAAGAGTTATGGTTAAATGGCTACCTCTTTCCCTAACAAGTGCGTTAAATGTTGTCGCGCAGATTCATCCATCTGCTGCTTATCCACTTTTACATAAGCCACTTGTTGGTCAGACATCACCACAACTTCTTCAATACCACGAATTGCTAAAAGCTGAGAAGTCCATTCATCCGTTTCTTTATCTTCAGGCAAACTGAAAACCATAGACGATAAATAACGCGGCTGAGCCAACCCAAAACTAATGATCAACCATAAAATGGCTAGCCCTGTCAGGATGCCCCATCCCATTGCCGTATCATTTAGCAACAGAAGTTGCCCACCAATCATACCACCAAAAAATGCCCCCAGAAACTGACTGCTGGCGTTCACCCCCATGGCAGTCGCTTTGGATTGAATTGGAGCTGCTTTCGATAACCATGACGGTAATAATGCTTCCATCACATTAAATGCAATAAAGAATAAACCTAAGCCTGTCAGCAAAATATATTTTGATTCGAAACCAAAAATTAAGATGCCCAATCCTAAAATAATGCCACCAATGGCGGTCAAGAAAATGCCACGCATTTTGCGATATTTTTCCGCCAAAATAATACTTGGAAATGCAAAAAACAGGCTCACGACCAAAAGCGGCAAATACACCAGACCATGTGAATGTAATGGAATATTGGCAAAGTCAATCAACTGAGACGGCACATAGATAAACATCGCTGTGAGCAGTAAATGCAATGAAAAGACTGAAACATGTAAACGATTTAGATCAGGCATTTTCAGTACTTGCTTTAACTGCGTCAGATAACCTTGTTGAAAATTTTTATGATGACGCGTTACTTTCGGTACCAATAGCAACATCGCAATCGCGGCAAGTCCCATGATGGTGGTCACCCAAAATAAACCCGAGATGCCGACTAAACCTGTGAGCCAAGGCCCAAGGCTGAACGCGACCACAAAGGACAAACCGATACTCATCCCCATCATCGCCATAGCTTTTGTACGCTGTTCTTCACGTGTGACATCGGCTAACAAGGCCATCACCACCGCTGACACAGCGCCACCACCGGCTATCGCACGCCCGATAATTACGCCATAGATACTATCGGACATTGCAGCAATTGCACCGCCTAAAGCAAACAACAGCAGCCCGATCACCACCAACGGTTTACGGCTATAACGGTCTGCAATCAAACTAAACGGAATCTGTAAAATTGCTTGGGTCAAGCCATAGACACCCACCGCTAAACCAATGAGTGCCGGTGTTGCCCCTGCATATTGCTGACCTGCCACAGAGAAAACAGGAATAATCATGAACAGCCCCAGCATACGTAAGGCGAAAATACTACTCAAAGCAAAAGTTGAGCGTCGTTCAAGAGCATTCATCATAGCTGGTTAAAAATTCATTAATCTTGGAATGGGATTATAGGACATTCAGCTTAAAGCGAAGCAGGATTTTTATTGATTTTAAATATCCTGATGATTGGACAAATAAAAAGCGCAGCTGACGCTGCGCTTTTTGGGAGATTTTAGGCAAATTTAAATTAGCCTAGATTTTCTTGACGCTTTTTATATTGAATTGAGGCAATCACAGCCCAAACAATAAATGCCACACCAATTAGACCCGTTACCACTTCAGGGACATGAAGACCTGTGCCACTCGCCAACATAATGAAGGCCAAAGCACCAATCGCATAATGCGCACCATGTTCAAGGAAGATATAAGCATCTAACGTGCCTTTATCCACTAAGTAAATGGTCATTGAACGCACGAACATAGCACCAATAGCAAGACCGAGCATAATGATTACCACATCAGAGGTAATCGCAAATGCACCAATCACACCATCAAAACTGAATGAGGCATCGAGTACTTCAAGGTAAAGGAAACCACCAAAACCTGCTTTGATCACGCCCGTCGGTACGCCATTTGCGTCATGTCCAACCGCATTACCGTTTTCATCGACTTCAGGTTCGCCACCCAATAAATGACTCAGTACTTGGACACCGATATATACCACGATCCCCCAAATACCCGCCATCACTACCGCTAAACGAGAAGCTTCAGCCACGTTTGCTGCCATTACCAATAACGCAATTAGGGCAATAAACACGGACATCGCAGGAACGTTTGCAAGATTAGCTAAACGGCGCTCTAACCAACGGAACCAATGGGTATCTTTCCCTTCATCTAAGAAGAAGTTCAGGAACACCAATAATAAGAAAGCACCACCAAAGGCCGCAATTTCTGCATGATGGGCCATCAATTTAGCTGAATACTGAATTGGATCATTCAACGCCAATTGCACCACTTCCATTGCACCCATGTCTGCAGTAACAGCCACGATCACAATTGGGAAAATCAGACGCATACCAAAGACAGCAATCACGATCCCGACGGTTAAGAAAATCATTTTCCAAAAATGATCCCAACCACGGAGTACAGATGCATTGACAACGGCATTGTCAAAAGACAAAGACACTTCCATCACCGCTAAAATGGCAGTGATGGTCAGTGCTGTCAGCATGGCTTGCACGCCTGCATTTGGGCCATGATTCAGCCCCCAATATGCAGAAATAGCAAGACACACGATCGTAAAGACGATTGAGAAACCAAAATGTTTCATCATGATAGATCGACCTATTCATTCAATAAGATTTCAAAATGAGGGAATACCCAGTTTGAAGCTAAGTTTATGGCGCAATTATGCCGCTTTTCAGGATTGAAACCAAAAATTATTCGTTACATTTTGAATAAACACTCTAAGATGGAGTCTCTCAATTACATCGCATCATGGTGTAGACCCGTCTTTCATTTTTAACGACAGGAATGTTCAATGCGTTTTTCTGAAGAAGTTTGGCAACGTAATACCGCGTTATATCAGCAGATACTCCATCTACCGTTTAATCAGGAATTGGCTCAGGGCAGCTTAAGCCGCGACGCCTTTTGTCACTATGTCATTCAGGATGCCCATTATTTATTGGCCTATGGTCGTGCACTTGCAGTGTGTGCAGCCAAGGCATTTGATGCCGACGATGTGATTCAGTTTTCTGAAGCGGCAAAAATTGCCATCGTGGTGGAACGCAGTCTGCACAATGACTTTATGCAAGGTTTCAACATCAGCAAAGAACAGTTTGAAAATACCCCACTGACCCTTGCCTGCCATCATTACACTTCATTTCTAACAGCGACAGCATGGTCAGAAAGTTACCCTGTGGTCCTTGCCTCACTCCTGCCTTGCTTTTGGATCTATGCGGAAGTCGGCAAAGCCATTGTAAGCCAATCTGTGCCAAATAACCCTTACCAAGCATGGATCGACACCTACTCAGGTGAAGACTTCAATACTGCTGTACAAAACGTGATTCAAACCATTGATCGAGTGGCAGCCCGCTGCGATGCAGATACACTTGAAAAAATGCATGCGGCTTATACGAACGGCGCAAAATTAGAATGGATGTTCTGGGACAGCGCGTATCAACAGCGGACATGGCCCGTTGAATAAACCTTTGATTAAATTGTATAAAAATTTAAGGATCTAAAATTACTTTTAGATCCTTTTTTTAATACGGTTGGATTTGGTGTTTAGAATGACCTTGCAAGATCATTCAGTGTATTAGCGTTTAAAACGATACCATCCGAGGAAAATCCCCATCGCGATAATCACCAAAAAAATCGCAAAACGTGCTTCACGCAATTCACTGCGCGCTGCTTTGCGTTCCTGCATTTCTTCTGAATGAAATTGTGATTTGATCATCGGATCAAGTTGAGCAATGGCCAATAAATCTTTGGGCTTTTCACCTTTACCTAAAATCAGATACAGCCCTTTCACCTGCATTTCATTGAGTTTACCCAGTTCAATATTCAGTTGAGTTGCTTGTGCATTATAGTCAGGCACCCAATCTTCGACGCGGGCATATACATGGGCACGACTGGTATCAAAGATTGATGCATCCTGCACTTTCTTGCCCGTTTGATCTTCCAGTTGCTCACTCAAATCGGAAAATTGGGACAGTACATAGTCTTTTTTCTGTGCCAACTGCACGCCGTCAAAAGCATACTCTTGTATTTTTTGTGCAGGATTATTTTTCAATAATAAGCCTTGGGGAACGACTTTAAAGTCCAATACGGTATTGTCAGGGACTTGGTTGGTTTGTAGCACCATATATACCACAGACCATAGCTGTTCATTTTGCGCGACCGCAGGCACGCTCACGCTATAACGCTGCTCGGCTACCGGGTCAATAAACTGTTCAAACGCGAGGATTTGACTGTCTTCAGCCCACAGGATTTGGCTTGAAAACATGAGGCAGATGATCACCCAAAATTGTTTTAACATTATTTGCTCTTATCATGATTATTTGCTGTTCTGTCAGAATTATAATTAAATATTCAAATACTTACATTTAAAATCACACATTTAACGATTGGAAATTCATCATAATTTTAGCCAAATCTATAGTTTTATAAATGATCTGAATCAGTACCGATATTGGCTTTGCTGCTTACTGAAAACTCTGCCATGCATAAATTAAAACAGCCGCAGCAAGTACCCAACTCAACGTTGCTACACTCAAACATGCCGTTAAACTCATACGTGTTGCGAGCAGGTACACCATCAACAAATAAATGAAATATGGGATGAGAGACCAGAGTCCAAACAGTGCTGTTTTTTGTAATGCGGCTGCACCCTGATCATTTGCAACAATGACATGAGCAATCAACGCAAAAGTCGGAAACAATGGAACCAAACCTGCAATATAAAACGCCTTACTTTTAGACAGCAAAGCAATTAATACCACAACAAAGGCACCCATTAAGCTTTTGAGAAATAAGGACAACATGGCATTCTAAAGTTTCGAGAAAACTGCATTTTACGCCTTTTCTGCGATAGTGCTGAGGTTTTCCAATGGATTGTTATGCGCATGACACAGGAGATTTAAACGATGAACTCAAAACAGTCACAGCGCTTTTATATTTATGCACCTTTACACCATAGGCTAGATGTAAAGCGCGCCTTTTGTTGCTCAGCCATTTGCTTAAACTGCGCTTGAACTTTTAAATCTTCAGCGCTCATCAAATGTTGATTGTTTTCGACAATCGCCAAAACCAAATCAAACTGTTGAGGAATTTTTTCGCAAGCCAGCTGCTTTTTTTCAGCTTCTGTTTTGGCTTGACCTAATTTCGCAATATACAGATCAATTTTTTCACTTTCGGTATTCAGCGCCAAAGTTGCTTGTTCTAAGCTGTCATATTTTTGCGCTTTCGGTGTGTGGTTCGGGGTACATGCACTCAAAAACATACTACACATCAATAAACCCATCACACCTAATGTTGGATTGAGATGAAGTTGCCATTTCATGTTAAAAGTCCTAGATTGCTGATTTGCAGATGTTTTAGGGCATCGGCACAGACAGCTATATTTTGATTCGGCCATTTTTCTCACAAAGTCACGCATAAATCTAGGTTTAAATTACACTTGAACATTTTTCATGCGCTATCATATATAGGTTTTTCGATGAATATTTTAGGACCCCTTGCATGAGCCAAAGCCATATCCGTATTCGAGGCGCACGTACCCATAACTTAAAAAATGTGTCACTCGATATTCCACGCGACAAGTTTGTGGTCATTACGGGTCTTTCTGGTTCAGGGAAGTCCTCTTTGGCTTTTGATACCTTGTATGCTGAAGGTCAACGTCGCTATGTTGAGTCCTTATCTGCCTATGCACGCCAATTCCTTTCGCAAATGGAAAAGCCCGAAGTTGACTCGATTGAAGGCTTGAGTCCTGCGATTGCCATCGAACAAAAATCAACGAGCCACAACCCACGCTCAACAGTGGGAACAATCACCGAAATTTACGACTATTTACGTCTACTCTATGCCCGTGTCGGCACGCCGTATTGTCCTGAACATGACCTCCCGATGGTGGCTCAGACTGTGTCTGAAATGGTCGATACCGTCAAAGGTCTAGAAGAAGGCACGGCGCTTATGTTGCTTGCCCCTGTGGTCCGTGACCGTAAGGGTGAATACACCAACTTATTTGAACAATTACAAGGTCAGGGTTTTGTCCGTGCCCGTGTCGATGGTGAAGTTATTGATATCGATACACCACCCGAATTAGACAAAAAGAAAAAGCACACCATTGAAGTGGTGGTCGACCGTTTTAAAGTACGTGATGATCTTGGCAACCGGATTGCAGAAAGTTTTGAAACGGCTTTACGCATGGGCGGTGATATTGCCATTTTGTCTTGGATGAAAGGCGAACAAGAAGACCGTGTCTTCTCTGCGAAACACTCCTGCCCTGAATGTGAACGTGCCGTAGGTGAACTCGAACCGCGTCTATTTTCCTTCAACAATCCATTCGGTGCCTGCCCTGTTTGTGATGGTTTAGGCACACGCAGCCATTTTAGTGCTGACAAATTGATTCCCAATAATGAAGTTTCGATTAGCCAAGGGGCGATTCGCGGTTGGGACCGTCAACGTCCGTATTACTATAGCATGATCCAAAAAGTGGCAGATCATTTTGGTTATTCTTTAGACACACCGTGGAATGAACTCGATGCCGACACCAAAAAGAAATTCCTTTATGGTACAGGCAAGGAAAAAGTTGACCTCAGCTATATTGATGAGCGTGGTCGTTCGCACAAACGTGTACAAGCGTTTGAAGGGATTTTGCCGCACTTAGAACGTCGCTACCGTGAAACGGAGTCGAACTATGTACGTGAAGATTTAGCACAGTATTTGTCAAATGCCGCATGTGATGCTTGCGGTGGCTCACGTCTCAATGAAATTTCACGCCATGTCCGAGTTAAAGATAAAACCATCGCGCAAATCACCAAGATGTCGATTGGCGATGCTGAAAGCTATTATCAAGACCTCAACTTAAGCGGTGCCAAAGGCGAAATTGCCGACAAGATTTTCAAAGAAATCCGTGAACGTTTGCACTTCCTAGTCTCTGTCGGTTTGAACTATTTAAGTTTATCGCGTTCGGCAGAAACACTGTCGGGTGGTGAAGCTCAGCGTATTCGTTTGGCTTCGCAAATTGGCGCGGGTCTGATGGGCGTGATGTATGTCCTCGATGAACCGTCAATTGGTCTACATCAGCGTGATAATGACCGCTTGCTTGAAACCTTAGTTCGCCTACGTGACCTTGGTAATACCGTGCTCGTCGTTGAGCATGATGAAGATGCTATTCGAGCGGCCGACCATATTATTGATATTGGCCCGGGTGCAGGTGTGCATGGCGGTCATGTCATTGCCGAAGGAACTTATGATGAAATTTTGGCAAACCCTGACTCACTGACAGGTCAGTATTTATCAGGCAAGTTAAAAATCGAAGTTCCAAAGCAACGTGTACAGCCACCCAAACCTGAAGAACAAATCAAGTTAATGGGCGCTGCGGGTCATAACCTAAAAAATGTCGACCTGACCATTCCTTTAGGGGTAATGACCTGTGTAACGGGTGTGTCGGGTTCAGGTAAATCGACCCTGATTAACCGGACATTATTGCCACTTGCAGCAACTCAATTGAACGGTGCAACCACACTGACTGCGGAAAAATTTGACTCGATTGATGGCTTACAGTTCCTCGATAAAGTCGTCGATATTGACCAAAGCCCAATTGGTCGTACACCACGTTCAAACCCTGCAACTTACACCGGTTTGTTTACCCCAATTCGTGAACTGTTTGCGCAAACACCTGAAGCTAAGGCTCGTGGTTATGCCGCAGGTCGTTTCTCATTTAATGTGAAAGGTGGTCGCTGTGAAGCCTGCGAAGGTGACGGCATGATTAAAGTCGCAATGCATTTCTTACCTGATATGTACGTACCTTGTGATGCCTGCCACGGCAAGCGCTATAACCGTGAAACTTTAGAAGTTGGCTATAAAGGTCGTAACATTTCTGATGTGTTAGAAATGACAGTTGAAGATGCAATGCATTTCTTCGATGCCATTCCTGTGATTCACCGTCGTTTGGAAACCTTGAACCAAGTAGGCTTGGGCTATATCCGTTTGGGTCAGTCTGCAACCACACTTTCAGGTGGTGAAGCGCAGCGTGTGAAATTGGCACGTGAGTTGGCGAAACGTGATACAGGCAAAACCTTGTACGTGCTTGATGAACCGACGACAGGTCTACACTTCCATGATATTGCCAAATTGCTCGACATCCTGCATGAGCTACGTAATAAGGGCAATACCATCGTGGTAATTGAGCATAACTTGGATGTGATTAAAACGGCCGATTGGATTGTGGACTTAGGCCCTGAAGGTGGTGCAGGTGGCGGTATGATTATTGCCGAAGGTACACCTGAAGTTGTTGCTAAGAATAAAGTGTCGCATACAGCGAAGTTCTTAAAGCCGATGTTGAAATAACGCGATTTATTGTACTTAATCCTCCCCAACCCTCCTTTAAAAAGGAGGGAGTTTCCATTACCAGCAAAATGCTGTTCCCCTCTTTGAAAAAGAGGGGTTAGGGGAGATTAAAAATAAAATATAAGATTAAAATTTTGGGGGGAAATAATGCGTTTTTCAGAGAGATATGGATATAAACCTGTTCGAGAAATTATTCAGAAAGAAAGTATTGATGATAACTTAAAGAATGCACTGTGGAATGCCTATCATCAAATCATCTTAGAACAAGGAAAATTTAGTGATAGTTTTTATCCATCTGTAAAAAATTACACTCTTTACCCTTTATTCAGATCATATTGGGCACATTTATTTAAAAAGCCAATTGATGAAATCCCTGATACTGTTTTAGATACTACAAACTTAATCCGTGATTATTTTTTCAAAAAATTAGAGTGGTATGAGATTTATGATTTTATTGAATTTACTATTAAGTATTTGCCAAACCAACTATTACAAGGCAGATATAAAGCAACTTTTATAAGCTTTATCAATAATGCTTTAGAAAGAGAAAATAGTGCTTATCGCATTATAAATGACGAAATAACACCAATTACATCCGAACAAGAAATCCAATCCATCGAAGAAGCTTTAGCAAAAACCAATCCATATTCAGGTGTTCAACAACATTTAAATCAAGCTCTCAAATTGATGTCAGATCGTCAAAATCCTGATTATCGAAATTCAATTAAAGAGTCCATTAGTTCCGTCGAATCTATTTGTAAGATCGTCACGAAAAATGATAAAGCAAGTTTAGGTCAAGCTTTAAAACTTATTGAAGATAAATATGGATTACATGAAGCATTAAAGAAAAGTTTAAGTCAACTCTATGGGTACACTTCTGATGGAGATGGTATCCGCCATGCCATGCTTGAAAAATCGAATTTAACTTATATAGATGCGAAATTTATGCTCATTGCATGCACAAACTTTATTAACTATTTAATTGATAAAACCAAAGATCAAAACTGAAATTCAATCACATGACGGCAACATGGATGTCGCCCGTTTGACTGGGGCAGCACGGATGTGCCCTCAGTCAAACAAAAGCATTTTGCTTACTTTTGTGCTTACAAAAGTAAGATAAATCCTACGCAATGGAAGCTAAAACCTAATGCAAAGCGAGGACGTGCCAATTCAAAATTCAAAATTCAAAATTCAAAATTCAAAAAATTAACGTAAATAATGAAACACACCCAACTTATCCAACACATCCAAAGTTAACTGCTTACGCTCCGCCACATCATCCCCTGCCGCCATCTGCATATTCAAACTAAACGCCGTGATCTTGCCATGACCATCATCCACCCAACCGGTATACCAACCGACTTGAGGTTCCACATCCATGCCCCAACCGCTCTTGGCATACAACTTTGCATCGCCACGACTTTCAATATAAAGCATGTCTTTGACTTGCCTTTGCACCGCGACACCAAACGGTAATTTCTCTGTCGCAAGCTGATACGCAAATTGAGCTTCTTGTTCAGGTGTAATCTTTAACGGCCCAACCAACCAAAAATGATCCACCTGTTTGCCAATATCAGCATTGCCAAAACCGACTCGTTTGACTTCTTGTTGCATTAACGCCAAACCTATTCGCCTTGCCAGTTCCTGATATACAGGAACCGCAGACGCTTGCATCGCTTCACCCAAAGTCAGGTCTTTTTCCCATGACGGGAAAGCACGTTTTTCACCTTTCCATTTAAAAACTTCAGTGGCTGTCGCCTTCTGATGCTGCAAACCAATTAATGCATTTAACATTTTAAAAGTAGATGCGGGAATGTATTCGGTGTGGGCACGCTGTAAGTCATTGCCATAATGGCTCAAACGCTGACCATCAAATGTGACAAATACCGCCTGTGTCTGTGCTTGATTAAATAAAGACGGAATCTCACTCACCCGTGAATTTGCTAAATTGGTTTGAGCGGTTTGTTTTAAGTGTTGAGATGAATCCAACATGCCTTCATTTGCTGTACATGCCGTCAAACTCAAGACAGTCATCAACGATAAATATATTTTTTTCATTGCACTATTTTTATGGTGTTTAAAGTCCATAGTATAAGATGAAGTTCAAACCTGAATTGTTTACTTTTCAACAGTCTTCTATCTGTCGAAAACTCAACGTATCGACTATTTATTTTTAAACAAAACATCCTTATGATGACGCCTATCGTGGACTCAACAACGAATATTTTTAACTTTTTAAAATATAAAAGCATACTAACAATGAATAAATTTATCTTAAGTTTCAGCCTCTTATTATTTCCAATTTATAGCTTTGCCGATGGCTATCTGAATGAATACATGGTGCTGTTTGTCTCACAAGAAGACCCCGATCTTAGCCCATGGAAAGATAAGCCGCAGTGTAAAGCCCTCAGTACCCCGACTTCACACAAAGGGATCTATGAAAATCAATATGTCTATGCCAATGGCAATGCCCTGACCACCATCTTTCTGAGCAACAGCAAAATTAAAAATGGTGAATGTGAACATTTAATTCACTTTCCAGATGGCATTCAAGGCTCAGGCGTATTTGAAAGTTTCTTCCCCAACGGCAAACCCCGTAGCCGTATTGCCTATAAAAATGGAGTGTACGAAGGCAAACTTGAGTTTTGGTTTGCCAATGGGATAAAAGAGCAAGAAAGTAGCATCAGCAATGGTGAATCTCAGGGGGATTACAAAATTTGGCATCCAAATGGGCAACTGGCTTTTTCTCAAAATTATAAAAATGGTCTCGAAAATGGCCTGCGCCAACGCTGGTACAGTAATGGTAAACCATGGACCTATGCCAATTTTCAGAACAATAAACTGATTGGCGAGCTGAAAATGTGGTTTGAAAACGGCAAACTAGAACGCCAAGGTTATTATCGTAATGGCGTTCGTCATAACAATTATAAAATTTGGTATGACGATGGGCAACCTGAAGCGGTGCTTCAGTACGATTTAGGCAAAATTACCCAAGCCCAGTGTTGGAATGAAGATGGTAGTCAAATGAACCAACAAGCCTGCAATAAATTATATAAAGATGAAGATTAATTGATTTTTCTGGCTAACTTTATGAATCTACCAAGCTATTTATGAATACCAAGCTGCGTTTAGGCTGAAACACGATCACGCCCCGCAGCTTTGGCTTTAAACAACGCTTGGTCTGCGCGCTCTAATAAATCGATCCAGCTTTCTGCGCCAACAGCAACACCAATACTCACCGTCACGATGAGATCGGCTTCGTCTTCTGCCAAATTGAAATTCACCTGCTGAATATCGTGCCGTATGGTTTCGGCAATGTGCTGGGCTTTGAGCATATCAATCCCTTCAATCAGGACTAAAAACTCATCTCCTCCATATCGCACCATCAAGTCGGATGAACGAATATGTTGGCGTAATTGATTGGCAACATGTTGAATCACCAAGTCGCCAACAATATGCCCATAACGATCATTCACCTGTTTAAAGTGATCGATATCAATCACGATCAATGCTGTATGTAAAAAACCTGAACTTTGGCTATCACGAAATTTAATATATTCATCTAAAGCAAAACGATTGGCGACATTGGTGAGTGAGTCGGTATTGGCAATATGTTTAAGCTGAAATTCAAAGGCATCACGTTGTTCCAGCATATTTTCAATATGCCGAATGGCGTCAAATAAACTGAGATAACCTAATTTGCTGGGCTCAATCACACCTTGATCAATTTGTCGGTGCCGAGCCAGCTTAAATAACTGATTACGTGCACGAATTAAAGGTTCAAACACCCATTTCTTGGCATAGAACATGGTTAATACAGCAGTCAGTAATGAAACGAGCGAGAGAAAAAGCGTAAAGATCAATTTATTTCGCGCTTCACGTCGTTCGTCCGCAGCCACTTTTAGGCTGTAATCTAAAATATAACTTTGCAATTCCACCACTGTGACAAATTTATCCACCATTGCATCAGTGAGCTGAGTACCATCCATGTGATAACGCTGATGTTGAAGACTTTTTTGCGCCAAACCATCGATAATCGGTAAACCTTTATCTAAAAATTCCGTCCGTACCGCATGATGTAACTGTTTAAACTCGGGTGTTTTATCATGTTCGGACTGCACGACATTGATCAATTCCCACAAATAGCGTGTTTGACGCTGGGTTTGTAAAGTCCGCGCTAAATTTTGCTCTGGAATTTCCTGTTGAAACGATACCGCAGCCATAATGTTTGATGCGACTCGTCCCGCCTGATCACGTAATTCTGCCAGTAATAAAATCAGCGTGTAATAATTCGATACGCGGGTATCTTTACCATGTGAATGATTGACCAATTTCTGCAAGGCAATATAGCTTTGATCCCAAGCTTGAAACATCGCCAAAATGGCATGATCCAATTTTTTAGCTTCACGCTGTTGTGTCGGCAGCGCAATATATTGATCGACCGTTTTGCGACCCTGCAACAAATACGGATATAAATTGGACTCTAACTGCTGGGCGATCGGTGCAAAGCCAGCTTCTTTTAAAACCTTCAGTGTGTCTTGATATTGCTGATCGACGCCTTGACGATATTCAGCCAACTCAATAATTTTTTGCTCGCGCTGCTCACCTTGACTCGACATTGCACTGTTAGCTGGCGCACGTTCGCGGGAAATTTGGTTGGTTAAATCTGCCACCATTTTCAGCATCTGAATTTCTTTCAGCGCTTCGGCACTTTTGAGGTAGTTTTGATTGCTGCTCACAATCAATGGAACACTGATAAATACGATAGACAAGACGATTACTAGCATCGCAAGTTGCAAGCGCTTACTAATATGCTCTGTTCGTAATGTTTCCATCTATTTTATGCCCCACACTTGTTGCATACCCCAACCCACTGCTCAACTAAACGCGGGAATATTTAAATTAATGATCAATAATTTATTAATTTGTAAAGTGAACATTTATACCTCTAAATTCTATACAAATGTGTTTAACCTGTCACATTTTTATCACTTTAAAACGAGATAATTCGCTAAAAAAAACAGCAACATATTTGAAAGGAATAAATTTTTCTATGAACTTGCTTAAATAAATATTTACAATTGCAATAAATTGGTGCAGAATGCACCGTATTAGGGCACACTAGATTTCTTCCTCAGCAGAATATTTTAGTTTCCCGAAAATTTTGGCTAAAAAATCCTGATTTTCCATGAAAATCAGGATTTTTTTTGTCTGTGCCTACAGAATTCGATGATAAATCCAATAGTTTACGCACCATAAAAGTGCATTTATTTTTATTCCGTAACCGTTTTATCTATAACCTTTGCGGTAAAGTTCCATTTTTAGACAAAAAAAAGCCCAACCTTGGGGAAAGCTGGGCGAATAAAAAACAAATGATGGAGAATCAGGGTCAAAGTCACACTTTTAAAATGTGTAACGACTCGATTGGCAAATTATGAATCAAATAAAATCTGATGTAAAGCCAAGTATTTCACAAGGATATTAAATTTATCACTAAGATATTCATTTAAGTGAAGTAGACCTCATATTTAAAACAAAAACGTCCATTTACTATGCAAATAAACAGTTTTTGCCCAACAATTCGGCAGTCAAAGCCGCAATTTATCGCTTCAAATGCGTGAAAAGCGTTAGAATTTGCCCTTCGGATTAAATGTTATTTTAGATAAAAAAAATACATTGATTGTTATTTTAGATCGAAAAGTTGTGTAATTTTTCAAGCCTATTTATTCGATTACGACTTTAGTCAAACTTATTTGATTGTTCTCAATGATTTTTTTTCAGTGACTTATTAGTTAGAGTAAAAACTGAATTTCCTATTATGAAATAAAGATCTGAGTCAGAGACTGAATAATAACCTTTAGGATCATTGACTTAATATATTGTTACAATACAATGCTCAACGTTTAATCCATTTGTAACAACTGGTAGAAAATCATGAAAAAACTCGGTTTAGCCACTGCTTTATTATTAGCCATGACCGGTGCTCAAGCTTACCAATTTGAAGTTCAAGGCCAAGCAGAATACATCGACACAACTGCAAATGACAAAGATTTCATTGGTGGTGTTCAAGGTACTTACTACTTCAAAAATGTTGACTCTACAAAAGGTCCTTTAGCAGAAGCTGCATTCTTAAACCAAGCTTCTAACGTATCTGTTGCTTACAACTACGGAGAAGTTGGTTCAAAAGGTACTGACGTAATTGCTCATAACTTTGGTGCTAAAGCTGAAGCTTATGTTCCAACTAAAGTTGTTCCTGTATATGCAAGCGCGTCTTACAGCCACACTATTCTTGACAGCAAAAACCAAAAATTCGCTGACAACAATGGCGACCGTTATGCTTTAGAAGTTGGTGCGCTTCCAACTCAAAACTTCTTAGTTGCTGTTGGTTACACTAGCGTTGCTGACCAAGCTGCTGTTGACGCGTTCAACGTTATGGGCAACGGTGTTGCTAAAGCTACTGCAGAAGCTGCGACTATTGGTCAAGACCAAGACGCTATCACTGCACGTGCTAAATATGTTGGCGCAATCGACGATACTAACATGGCAATTGGTTTCGAATCAGGCATCATCTACGGTGATGACACTGCTTACCAATTCAAAACTGATCTTTTCGTAACTCCTAAATTAAGCGTTGGTGCTTCTTACGCTGAATCTAGCTTTGCTGGTACTCCAGACTCAGCTTGGGGCGCGAACGTAAACTACTTCATCACTCCTGCTGTTGCAGTTGGTGCTAGCTATGTAAATGCTAATGCTGAAGAAGTTGCGCTTGACACTCAAACTGTTGGCGTAAACGCTAAATTCCGTTTCTAATTCATATTAGATACTGAATACCAAAAAGGACGCATTTGCGTCCTTTTTTTATTCTGCCATTATTTGTCTTTGGGCTCATGGCGTTCCGGTAAATGGGCAATATATTGCAATGCTATTAAGCGTGAAACGATGAGAGCCAAATACATCACCCCACAGAACATTTGAAGCATAGCCAAGACCCGTGCTGGCGCACTCACAGGCATGAGATCCGACAAGCCCGTGGCAGACTGCAAACTAAAACTTAAAAATAATAGATCTAGCCACGACTGCATACCCGGCTCTGCAGAATTCACAAAACTATCCGGATAAATCAGCTGACAAATACTATAGAGAAAGGCAAAACCCCATGCGATGAGGGTAAATACTGCCCCTGCTGCAAAAAGTTCATCTTTGGTTAAATAGCGATCGGCAAACATATAGCGCAATACACCATAGGCTGCACTAAAATACGCACAGGCTTCAAAACCATGCGCAATAATTTGAATATTCGGATGATTTACACCGAGCATAATCAAAGTAGAAAACAATACGGCACAGCCAACAAAACTCAGCCCAAGAATCGTAAACATCGGAGTTTGACGAATCACTTTGGCAATGATCAACAGCACCAATACCCCAAGTACCCAAATCAGCGCACGAAAAGACAGGCTTTCTCGGGTAATTGCAGTTAAAACCAAGATCAGAAACTGCACCAGTAACAGCCATGCTGAGGGCAAAAGTCTAAAGCTTTTCCAAAAATCCACGAATCCTTGCATTATTTTCAATCTCTATATTTTTATCATGCGCTGAAATGATCGATCTAAAGTATCATCAACTGATTGATTTTAAATTAGCATGAAGTAAGTTTCTTCTACTGCAAAGATTTGTTGAGCGTGACCTGAAAAACATCACATATGCATACTGTTCTGCCTCAATTTTTTGATCACCCATAAGACTCAAAAAGCCTATTGTAAGTTTCAGTTTTCAGGCGCACATTTAAAGAAATCTCCTGCGTGGTAGATTTCATTATGAAAAAACATCTCGTATTTGCGCCCCTCTGTCTGCTCATGCTCGCTGCCTGTACACAAGACAGTCCACTCCTCAAAGGCCATGAAAATTATGTGGGGACTTGGCAAAACAACCACAGTGAATTAGTGATCAAAGCGTCGGGCGAAGTCACGTATCATCATCAAGAACATACCGAAAAAAGTATTGCCAACCAAACCTTCATTGGTGCTGAACAGTCGCGAATAAAAGCCCATTTGAGCAGTTTTGGTGATCAGAGCTTTAGCATCGGTCAGGATAATTTCTCTCAACAATTCACCATTCAGCGCTCGCCTTATCAAGATGATCAAGGCCATTGGAAAATGTCGATCAATGGAGAAAATTATACACGCAAATAGGACAGAGATTTGTCTACAAACCTCTACGTCATATCATTCACTAAATATAAAAAAAGCCCCTTATTAGGGGGCTTTTTAGGCGATTCAGATTAGTGATCTGAAGCACCAGAGATACCAATACCAGTTTGTGAACGTACATACTGTGCATCGAATGCTTTACGCTCAGCTTGTGCTTGTGCTGAATTATCAGTCACAGAGAACAACCAGCAGCAGATGAATGCCAATGGCATTGCAAAGATAGCAGGACCATTGAATGGGTTAATTGGTGTTTCAGAGATTGCGAATGTATCTACCCAAACTGCTTTAGACAATACAATTAGAATCACAGCAGTTGCTAGACCAACCACACCACCAATCACCGCACCACGCGTCGTTAAACCTTTCCAGAACATCGACAATACAAGCACTGGGAAGTTTGCACACGCTGCTACAGAGAATGCTAAACCTACCATGAATGCAACGTTTTGTTTCTCGAACAAGATACCTAAAATCATCGCAAAGATCGCAAGACCTAAAGTCGCGATTTTAGACATACGAAGTTCAGATTCTGGCGTTGTTTGACCTTTCTTGAATACGTTTGCATACAAATCATGTGAAATTGCTGAAGCACCTGACAATGTTAGACCTGCAACTACTGCAAGAATCGTTGCGAATGCTACCGCTGAAATGAAGCCCATGAACAAGTCACCGCCCAATGCATCAGATAAATGCACCGCAGCCATGTTGTTACCACCAACAAGCTCTAGCTTGCCAGTTACCGCCATTTTCGCTACATCAAGGAATTGTGGGTTGTTTGAAACGTAAAGGATCGCACCAAAACCAATGATGAAAGTCAGTAGGTAGAAGTAACCAATGAAACCTGTTGCTACAACCACTGATTTACGCGCTTCTTTAGCATCTTTTACTGTGAAGAAACGCATTAAGATGTGTGGTAGACCTGCTGTACCGAACATTAATGCAAGACCTAGAGAGATCGCATCAATTGGGTTCGCAGCCAATTTACCAGGTCCCATAATGTTGCCCGCTTCTGCCAAAGTAACTTCGTGAACTTTAGAGAAAACTTGAATAGATTGTGAGAACATTTCAGAGAAGCTGAAGCCCACGCCTTTCATGACCATGAATGCCATGAAGGTTGCACCAGACAACAGCATCACTGCTTTAATGATCTGTACCCAAGTCGTTGCCAACATACCACCGAAGATTACATAGGCCATCATCAGTAGACCAACGATCACAACCGCAATGTTGTAGTTCAAACCAAATAGTAGTTTGATCAACTGACCTGCACCTACCATCTGTGCGATTAGGTAGAACGCTACAACCACCAGCGAGCTTACTGCTGCAAGTGTACGAACAGGTTTCTCAGCAAGACGGAATGACACCACGTCAGATAAGTTGAACTTACCTAAGTTACGCAGACGCTCAGCCACCAAGAACAGTACGATTGGCCAACCCACCATGAAGCCCAGTGAATACAGCAAGCCATCAAAGCCTGAACTGAATACCATTGCGGAAATACCGAGGAACGATGCTGCTGACATATAGTCACCGGCAATCGCTAAACCATTTTGGAAACCCGAAATACCACCACCTGCAGTATAGAAATCTGCAGTGTTCGTGGTTTGCTTCGCTGCCCATTTGGTAATAAACAAGGTCAAGCCAACAAAGATTGCGAACATGATAATCGCATGCCAGTTGGTTGCTTGTTGCTGTGCTTCACCTAAATCTGGTCCTGCCATTGCCATGCTTGACATGAGCAGAGCGGGAGCCGCCAGTGCTGTTGCTTTCAATGAATTCCATTTCATCTTAGTGAAGTCCTTTTTCTTGAGTAATTGCTTCTACTTCACGCATTGCTTCTTCGTTTAATGCATCTAATTTATTATTTGCAATGTACGAATACACACCACAGAGCAGGAATGACAATACAATAATGCTCAAACCTAATGGCATACCAATCGTGGTCACACCACCACTCACGGATTGCATCAAGAACTCTTTGTTATAACCTACAAGTAGCATGAAGCCGACATAGACCACCAACATGATGATCGTCAAAGTCCAGCTCAACTTACTTTTACGGCTAACCATTTCCTTAAATTTTGGATTCTGTAGAATTTGTTCTACCTGTCTCTCATCCATAATGTTCTCCTTACGCCGAACCTTGGCGCGCAATTTTCTAATTCGAATTATTTCGAAGCTAAACTTACCAATGTTCCTTATCTCTTGTAATTTAGACTTTGGTCGTTAAATTTTGAGCAATAACCTCCCTAAGCCTATGGATGCGTTATCATTAAGCGAGAATTAATATGCTGCAGGCTCTATGAATAGTTGGCTTATCGTCGGGGTATTGGCCCTTTACATCGCATTACTCTTTGTATGTGCATTCTTTGGTGAAAAGCATGCCAGCAGGCTCAGTACTCGCGGCAGAATGCTTCTCTTTAGTCTAACTTTAGGGGTTTACTGTTCATCTTGGACGTTTTATGGCGCAACAGGTGCCGCGGTTCGTGAGGGCATTATTTTCCTGCCAATTTATCTGGGACCGCTACTATTTGTTGCGCTCGGCTATGATATTTGGCGACGTTTAGGGCGTGTCCGTCAGCATCATGCCATTTCATCGATTGCCGACTTTGTAGCAGCACGATATGGTAAAAGTGGCCCCTTAGCATCACTGGTAACGATCCTTGCCGTAATTGCCATTATTCCCTATTTAGCCTTGCAGCTACGTGCGATTGCCTTAAGTGCAACAGTCATTTTAGAACCGACCGCTGGTCTGACAGGTACCACCAATAGTGTGCTGTTTTTGACCGGTGTATTGGCGATTTTGGCGATGATGTTTGGGACACGACAGATTGCCAATACTGAACAGCACGGCGGCTTAATGTTGGCTGTGGCATTTGAGTCTTTCGTCAAGCTGTTTGCACTACTTGCAGTCGCATTTTTCTTTGTTTTTGAATCACCTGAAAACATGGCGCAAATCAGCCATGACATCAACACTACCTTTAAAGATGTCCAGCTCAAAGGTGTGCCAGAAAGCTTCTGGATTCAAACTTTATTGGCTGCTTTAGCGATTATTTGTTTACCACGTCAGTTCCATGTCGCGGTGGTTGAACTGCGAGATGAAAAGCATATTCGTGGTGCTCGTCGTTGGTTCGCCATTTATCTGATTTTAACCATTATCGCGATCATCCCGATTGCCAGTTGGGCGCTGCATGCAGCACCGGCTTACTTGGCAATCCCCGATGTTGCCGTGCTCTCACTGCCTTTAAGTTATAACCAAGACTGGTTGACCTTACTTGCGTTTCTCGGCGGGTTTTCAGCTTCGACAGGTATGCTGTTGGTGTCGTCAGTGGCCTTGTCGATTATGCTCAGTAATGACTTGATCATGCCTGCACTGTGGCGTACACGCTTATTGTCACGTCATGACAAACGCCTACCACTCGTACTGAAATTCACACGTCGTGTGTGTATTTTAGCAGTCATGTTATTGGGCTTCTTGTTCTTCCATTTCTTCAATGACATTGACCAATTATCAGTATTTGGTCTATTGGCCTTCAGTGCTGTGGCACAGTTTGCACCGGCGCTAATTGGTGGTTTATATTGGCGCGGCGGAAGTAAGCAAGGTGTATATGCGGGTCTGTTGGTCGGTTTTGGCATGTGGGCTTATACCCTGTTATTACCAACCGTATTACGTAGCCTACCTGAACAATTTAAAACATTTACCGAAAATCTTTTAAGTCAGGGTCCGCTAGGCTTGAGTTGGTTACGTCCTGAAGCACTGTTAGGGTTTGAATCTTTCGATCCACTTACCCATGGCGTAGTTTGGGCGCTCGGTTTAAATATCACCCTCTATATTTGGATTTCCCGCGTCTTCCGTCCAAGTGTTGCCGAGCAAATTCAGGCCGAAAGTTTCTTTTATTATGAAACCAAGCCGCTCCCTGCTCAAAGTACATCAAACGACATCAGCTATATTCACCATGATGTGGCGCGTCTAAAAGTAGGTGATTTGATTACTTTGGCAAAACGTATTACCGGTGAAGGTCCAACCATGCGTGCCTTCAACCAGTTCTGCGCACAAAACAATGTCGTTTTAAATGAAAATAGCAGCGCCAACGGCATGTGGTGGCGTTTTACCGAACAATATCTTGCAGGCACCATCGGTGCTGCATCTGCCCGTACCTTACTCACCACAGCCATGGTCAATAATGGTTTAGCACTCGGTCAGGTCGCCAATATTCTTGACCAAGCCTCACAGTGGCAGCGCTTTAACCAAAACCTGATCATGACCATGATCGACCATATGACTCAAGGTGTGTCCGTGGTTGATGAAAATATGTGTTTGGTGGCATGGAACAATCAATACCTCAAACTGTTTGATTATCCAAAAGACATTGTCTACGTCGGTTGCCCAATTTCAGACTTAATTCGTTATAACGCTGAACGCGGCGAATGTGGTCCCGGTTCAGTCGAGGAACATGTGCGTAAACGCATGCATTGGATGCAAGTCGGCAGCGCACACGAATTTGAACGGATTCGTAAAGATGGCCGTGTAATTCAGATGCGTGGTAATCCGATCGAAGGCGGCGGTTTCGTCACGACCTTTGCCGATATTACCGCTTTCCGTGAAAATGAAGCCTTGCTTGAAGGCCGTGTGCAAGATCGTACCCAACAGTTGGCAGATGCCCTGTCTGAACAACAATTGGCACGTGAGCAAGCCGATAAAGCCAATATGTCGAAAAGCCGCTTTATCGCTGCTGCAAGCCATGACTTATTGCAACCGATGCATGCTGCGCGTCTGTTTAGTACAGCCCTCGAGCAAAGCGTACAAAATGATGATGATCGTAAAACGCTTCAGCAACTAGATCGTGCATTGCATGGTGCGGAAAGTATGCTCTCTGCCCTCTTGGATATTGCACGACTCGAAGGTGGAACCATTCAACCGAAACGTCAGCCCTATCCGCTGCATGACTTACTCAGTGATCTTGAACTGCAATTTAAATCGATTGCAGCACAGCGTAATATCAAACTGACCGTACACGATGCTCAGTTCTGGATTGACACGGACCCACAGTGGATTCGTCGTATTATCCAAAACTTCGTCAGCAATGCCCTACGCTATACGGCGCGTGGTCGTGTTGTGGTGGGTGTGCTACGTTCAGCACGTCCGGGGCATATTCGTATTGGCGTTTGGGATACAGGTCCTGGGATCGCGGAAGAACAGCGCATTAAGTTGTTCCAAGAGTTCGAACGCTGTGGACACACCTCTCCATGGGGTGAACAGGGTCTGGGCTTAGGTTTAGCCATCGTGCAACGGATGACCAGCTTACTCGACTACCCAGTACATGTGTTCTCAGAACTTGGTCATGGTTCATGCTTTATGATTGAAGTCCCTGTAGTCGCTGCGCCAAAAGTGGTCGCTGCACCGACCCAAGCGGTTCCGCTGAAAACCAAAGCCTATAAGATTCTGTGCTTAGACAATGATGAAACCATTTTGGAAGGGATGTCGACCTTACTGACCAAATGGGGCTATCAAGTCTTTAAAGCCACTGAACCTGAACAGGCCATGGAGTTGATTCAACAAGAGAATATTCAAGTTTGGTTGGTTGACCAACATTTGAATAACAACAAGATCGGTCTCGACTTTATTTTAGATAACCGTCAGGAAAATGTCCCTGTGGCACTGATTACTGCAGATTCTGATCCTGAACTACCGCAACGTCTAAAAGAGTTAAACATCGTCTTACTGAAAAAACCGTTGAAACCGGCTTCACTCCGTTCATGGTTATCTGGTTTGAAGATTTCAAATCAGTAGCGCTGTTACAGGACATCTCTCTGTGAAAAATAGCCCATTTCATTCACATGAAATGGGCTTTTGTTTACCTTGTTCTTACTTAAACTTACCTAAATGGCAAAAAAATTTGTCTCAGCGGCAAGATCATTCAAAATAGCCCCGACATTTCGTCTATTTATTAGCCATAAATATCAAATTTAGATTGCCTATGGCAAAAAATATCGAATGCATGAGTGAACACTTGTACACTTAGTTACAATTAAAAATCTATTTGATTTAACTCAGTATTTTATAGGTTAAAATAAAAACTAAAACTTTAGTCGTATATTTAGCTGCCGCCGTTCGTTTTAAAAATATTCATAAGAAGTTGATCAGTTTCAAGCCAATTCAAGAAGCGTCATAACTCAACACTTGAGAAGCTGATCTCCCCCGCATATTAGGAGTGATCTTGTGAATATTTCAGAAACAATGCCGCATGGTTTTGATCAAAATCTACAGTTTCATCGTCAATATGGCGCCAATGCCATTTTGCCAGAGATCGACTGGCGTCAATTATTTAAGTTCAGCAAATTAAGTGATGTGCAAGTCGAAGCGTTGGAAACACTCTATCGCAGTGCCGTTCCTCTTGCGTTACAGGTATTTGACGAACTGAATTTTGATGTCTTTGCACCGAATGCCTACAAACCCCAAGGTCTTGGCTTATTCGATCGACTGGCAGAACAGGAAGATCTACTACTGCAAAATTTAGAAGCAGAATCCAATGGCTTAGGTTTGGACACCCGTCATCAGATTTGGAGCATGCTACTGCGTGGTGGTGCGGTCTTAGTATTTAAAGCTTGGCTCGGTAAAGTCAAAACCGACAAAAACCAGTTGGATAAAACACAGTTTGATGAATTATCCGATTTACTGTTTATTAAAACAGCGCCATTTGAATTGGCACAACGTTTAAATGTTGATGCCAACTCCAAGCAAGACCATATCTTCCTGATGTATGACAATGATGTTTATCTAGACCGTTTTAACAGCTTAGAAACTGCAGCCCTATTTGTAGATTTAGGTGTTTATGATGCTGCCTTTTTGAGTTTACGTGATGACCGTGTCGCGGATTATCTCAAAGCGCGCGGCTATGTGTCCGATGAACAAATTGATGAACTGCAATGTGCGCTCAACCCTTTGTACTGTACCGATCTGACGCCTAAGCAAGACTATATTGCTTAAGTTGAAGTGGTTTGTTTAAGTCATTGTTAAGTTGCATTACTCTATTGCTTTTAAACCGCATGTAAAGACCTAACAGCATTTACACCGAAATGATCTAGCGCCAGCATTAGTGCTTAAACAGAAAAAAAAGACCTCCATCGTGGAGGTCTTTTTTATGGAAAAAATCCTTAGATTTTCTTTTCTTCAATATTCAATGCATTAATTGCCAATACAGCTTGGGTTCGGTTTTGTACGCCCAACTTACGGAAAATTGCCGTCACATGTGCTTTGATGGTTGCTTCAGACACATCCAACTCATAGGCAATTTGTTTATTCAACAAACCTTCCGCCACCATCATTAACACGCGGAATTGTTGCGGTGTTAAAGACTGAATACGTTCTGCCAATGCCGTTTCATCTGCAGCACGTGGGTCAAAGTTCATGTTGGCAGGTAAATTTGGTGGCAACCAAATCTCGCCTTCTAAGACTTGACGAATCGCTTCACCAATATGGCTTGGATGCGCAGATTTTGGAATATAACCCATCGCGCCATGTGCAATCGCACGTTGGATAATCGACGCTTCTTCATGCGCAGAGACCACAATGATTGGAATCGATGGATATTGTGCGCGAATATGTACCAAGGCAGAAAAGCCTGAAGCACCCGGCAAGTTTAAATCCAATAACACAAGATCAGGCTCAGGGCCATTTTCAAGACGTTCATAGCATTCATTGACTGCTGCAGTCTCATGAATTTGCGCCTGAGGCAAACTATAACGAACCGCCTGAATTAAAGCATGACGAAACAGCGGGTGATCATCAACGATTAAAATATTCATAAGCAACGTGAGAGATCTTGTGCACAATGACCCTATTCTAACCACACATGCTATGTGAAGGATATGCAAGAACTTATTTTTTTGCATTTAAAATGTAGATTTTCACCTAAAATGCGTCTTTTTTCGCATTTTCTATAAATCTTTAAATCTAATCATATTTTCATATAAATTTTATCAACACAGTAAAAATGCTTATATCTAAGCATTATATGTTGAAATATCAACAGTTTAAAATTTGAAGTTTCACGAATCTTGTGGTTTTTCCAACATATCTAAAAATCAGATAACTTTTCTGATTTTCGTTATTTTACAGTGATCCACCCATCGGGATTAATAAAAGGCATTCCGAGAAACCACACTTTTAGGTTTAAAAAATGTCTCAAGTTAATCTACAAAAACCCCTGAATATTGTTGCTGTGTCAGGTGGTCTAAACAATCCATCTAAAACTGAAGCTTTGGTACAAGCCATTGTTGATGAACTCGGTGATGCAACTCCAATCAATGTGCATTTTATTAAGTTTAGTGAAATTGGCAATTTATTAGGTGGCGCGATTTACCGTAACCAATTGCCACAACGTGTACAAGACGACCTTGCTGCCGTTGAAGCTGCTGATGCGCTGATTGTTGGAACGCCAGTTTACCGTGCTTCATTTACAGGTCTGTTTAAACACTTTTTTGACTTTGTCGAACAAACTGCATTGGTCGATGTACCTGTCTTGCTTGCAGCTTCGGGTGGTTCTGAACGCCATGCCTTAGTGCTTGAACATCAACTGCGTCCATTATTTAGCTTCTTCCAAGCGCAGACATTACCAATCGGAGTCTATGCAACAGACCGTGATTTCACCCCTGAATACACCATTCATAGTGAATTACTCCGTGACCGCATTACTTTAGCTGTAGCACGTGCACTGCCGATTTTGGAATGGGCTCCAGCCAAAGGTCAGCGTGCTGAAGTGGTGAAAGCCAAGTCTCAACAAGCCAACCAAAACTTGGGCATTAATAAGCAAATCGAGCAAGAAGAAGTCCTTCCTTCTGCAGCCGTTCCAAGTTTGGATGCTGCTGAAGCTCGACTGCATAGTAAAAAGCCAAAAACGCAAGTGGCCTAAACACCACAGCATAACAATTCGATCCCGAGGGTTTGCAAAATGTCAGTACAAGAAAAAAACATTACATTTGCGTATTGGGTACCAAACGTCAGTGGTGGTTTGGTGGTCAGTAATATTGAACAGCGTACCGATTGGAGCTATGACTATAACGTGCGTTTGGCACAAGCTGCAGAAAAAAGTGGCTTTGATTATGCGCTGACTCAAATTCGTTTTACCGCAGGTTATAACGCGGAAAATCAACATGAGTCGGTGAGTTTCAGTCATGGTATTTTGGCCAAAACCGAAAAGCTCAAAGTCATTGCAGCGATTTTACCCGGCCCTTGGAAACCAGCTCTGGCTGCGAAACAATTGGCGACCATCGATCATCTTACCAATGGCCGTATTGCGATTAATGTCGTGAGTGGTTGGTTCCGTGGTGAGTTTGATGCGATTGGAGAAGAATGGCCCGAGCATGACCAACGCTATGCGCGTTCTGAAGAATTCATTCGTAGCCTAAAAGGCGTTTGGACGCAGGATAACTTTAGTTTTGATGGTAAATACTATCAATTTAAAGACTACACTCTATCTCCGAAACCGGTGCAAAAACCGCATATTGAAATCTTCCAAGGTGGCAGTTCACGTGCAGCACGTGACATGGCATCACGTGTTTCCGATTGGTACTTCACCAACGGCAATAGCCCTGCTGAGTTGAAAAAGCAGATCGATGATATTCGTGAAAAAGCCAAGGCCAATAACCATCAGGTCAAAATCGGGGTGAATGCCTTCATCATTGCCCGAGATACGGAGGAAGAAGCCCAAGCGGTGCTTCAAGCTATTATCGACAATGCCAATACTGAAGCGGTCAATGCCTTTGGCGATGCAACTCGTGAAGCAGGTGCATCCACCAAAGAAGGCGAAGGTAACTGGGCAAAATCTACTTTTGAAGATTTGGTTCAATACAACGACGGCTTTAAAACCAATCTGATTGGCACGCCACAACAAATTGCCGAACGCATTGTGGAACTCAAAAGTGTAGGTGTCGATTTGGTTCTCTCAGGTTTTCTCCACTTCATTGAAGAGGTGGAATACTTTGGCGAAAAAGTGTTGCCATTGGTTCGTGAACTGGAAGCTCAACAGCAGCAAGTTGTGCAGGCTAAATCAGCATAATTGTTGATGCAGTCACAGCTCATGTAATCAGCATAATAATCACAACCGGCTCACTTCACTTTCCTCCCCTAAGGCTCGGCTTAGGGGATTTTTTATCTCGAGTACCATTTAAAAACATGCTCTGATTCTAGAAAAATGAGCTGACCTGTAGACAAAGAAAAAGCCCGACATCCTGTCGGGCTTTTTCTATATGGATACTTAAGCATGACTCCTGTCTTGCTTCACAGTCCTGATGGTGAACACTTTGTTATTGTTTTATGTTCCGGAACGTCCTGTTCCTGTATGAGTTCATCTTAGGTAAAATTTAAAAGTGCGCCTAGCGTCAAAAACTTCGTTGCTTGTACGCTTAAGCTGACAGAATTGTGCGCAATCGGTTAAGTTAAACGATAGATATTATATGGTTTTTTATTAAAATCGATATTTTTTAGATGATTTTATCACCAATTGACACCCCCGTAATTCTGGTGATATTTCCAACAAAACAAGAGGCAATAAACATGCAACTGGTTTGGTTTCGACAAGATTTAAGACGACATGACCATAGCGCACTGTGGCAGGCGACACAGTCTGGTCCAACGATTGCCTTTATTGCGCTTTCTCCTGAACAATGGGCAAGGCATGATGATGCCCCCATTAAAATCCATCGCTATCTTGCCCAACTGGAACTTTTGCGACAGCAATTGGCTGAACTAAATATTCCACTGATTATTCAGCATATTCCCCATTGGTCAGACATCGCCACTGAGCTATTAACCTTATGTACTCAGCTCAATATACACACTGTTCATGCACATATTGAACATGGTGTGAATGAACTTAAACGAGATCGCGAAGTACAACAGTTATTAGAACAGCAGCACATCTCTGTTGAGCTGTACCATGACCGCACCCTGTTTCCTGTTGGCAGTATTCGCAATCAATCTGGACATCCTTATCAAGTTTTCGGTGCATTTAAGAAAAATTGCTACGAAAAATTGAGCATCAGTCTGCCTACTTGTTATCCCACTATTGAAGCCCAAGCGGCTCTCGAACCGCATCCGCTGTGGCAAAATCAATTTGATTTAAGTCCTTTTTATCCCACATCGCTGTTAGCTACTCAAATCGAGCTTTGGCCGATTGGAGAAGATCACGCACTACAGTGCTTAGATGAATTTATTGAACAACATCTGCATCGTTATGCTGATGATCGGGACTTTCCTGCGCTCAATGGAACCAGTCGAATTGGCATGTATTTAAACTTGGGCATCTTGTCTATTCGCCAATGTCTGCAAGCCCTGTTTCGTGAACAAGGCGGCTATTTCCAGATCGACCACAGAGGACAACAAACTTGGCTCGATGAGCTGCTTTGGCGTGAATTTTACCAGCACATTTTATTTGACTACCCGCAAGTTTCTCAGCACCAGCCGTTTCAAACCAAAACCTTAAAAATAAAATGGCGCCATGCACCACAAGACTTTGCTGCGTGGCAATACGGCCAGACGGGCATTCCGATCATCGATGCAGGGATGCGTCAACTACTGGCTACGGGTTGGATGCATAATCGGGTGCGGATGATTTGTGCCATGTTCCTCAGTAAGAATCTACTGATCGATTGGCGGTTGGGGGAACAATGGTTTATGCAGCACCTTGTCGATGGCGACTTAGCGGCCAATAATGGCGGTTGGCAATGGTGCGCCTCGACGGGTACAGATGCTGTACCTTATTTTCGGATTTTTAACCCGATCAGCCAATCTCAGAAATTTGATCCGAACGGGGATTATTTACGTCAATGGCTACCTGAACTGGCAGATTTGGATGCCAAACAAATTCACCAACCCTTTGCCAAAAATCCTCAACTGGAATTGAATTACCCTCAACCGATCGTCGATATAAAGCAGTCTCGCTTAACTGCAATTGAAACATTCCGAGCATTGTAGATATTGCCAAGATCGAACTGTTAGAGATCAAAACACTGTACTGAAATGGTCACTGTAAAGCATAGCCGAGCGTTCGTTTTGTCCCTACAATACAGAAAACGCAAATCATTTTAGAGACGCTCCCATGTATACAGGCATCGTGCAAGGTTTAGAAAAAGTCTTAGAGATTCGTCAAGGTAATGGCTTCACAACCTTGGTGATTTCAAATCATCAGAATTTTTTTCATGATGTCTTTATCGGGGCAAGTGTGGCGATTAATGGCGTGTGTTTAACGGCCACACATATTGATTTGGCAGCTAACCAAGTACATTTTGATGTCTCAGATTTGACCAATCAACTCACCACGTTAAAAGCACTCAAGGCCGGTGATGAAGTCAATGTCGAACGCTCAGCCAAAGTTGGGGCAGAAAATGGTGGTCATAATCTGTATGGTCATATCGAAGGCACAGCCACGATCAAAAACTTAGAGCATCGCGGGGAAACCTTTCATCTCGATATTCACATTCCGGCAGGCAATATTAAATATTTCTTTCTCAAAGGTTTTATTGGACTCAATGGTTGCAGTTTGACTGTGAACCGTGTTGATCGTGCCAATAGTGAAATTTCAATCGATCTTATTCCTGAAACACTGCGCCTCACTACATGGAAAGATGTCCAAGTCGGTGATGCCGTGAATTATGAGATTGATCAAACAACGCGAACCTTAGTCGATACCTTAGAAAATATTCATCAGCGTTAAATCGACTGACAGCACATTGCAAAAAAGCCTCCAAAACGGAGGCTTTTTATTGGCTCATGTGCAATATACGTTTAAGAATAAAAACTTGGATCTGGCACTTTCGCTGTGAGCACCCATTCACCGACCTCCTGATATTTATAATCAATCGGATCGTGTAAGGTTTGGGTACGTACATTGCGCCAGAAGCGATCTAAATTCAATTTGGCCGTCGTGGCACGTGCGCCCATCACTTGGAAAATATTTTGCGTAATGTACAGCGCACTATTGGTGGCCGCAATTTTGGCTGTTGCAATCGCAATAGAAACTTCTCCACGTTGTTCCGCCGTTAAAGCTTCACCAATCTCCCAAGCCCATTGCAAACGCTGAACCGCTTTATCTGCCAATAAACGTACACTTTCTAATTGCACATAAAACTCAGCAAAATGCTTTTGAATAAATGGGTCATTCACTGCATTTTCAGCTAAAGATTTTGACCATGCTTTTTGGCTTTGTACCGTCTGTTTTGCTGTTTCAAATGCCCCTTCGGCTACCCCCAAGAACATATGTACAAAGATCAACTGTGCAATCAACGGACGTAAACTCGAATACGGTGTACTTAATGGGCCTGGGTTCAGTAGTAATTCATCTTTGGAAATTTTAACTTGTTCAAAATGGCTACTTCCACTGTCGGTTTGACGTTGTCCCATATTGTCCCAATCGCCGAGAAAACTGACGCCTTCACGTGCTGTAGGAATCACCCCGATCAATAATTTTCCATCTTCATTGAAGCCAGAACACAGCAAAATGTCTGAATCCATAGAACCCGAACAAAAACTTTTATCGCCATGAAAGACGTATTCGTGTTCAGACAGTTGCGTCGCTGTAGTACGACGGTCTAAGGGGTTTAGGGTGTTGCCCCAAAATAAATGCTCACGTGCAGTCTGTTCAAACCACGGGCCATATTGCTCGGGCTGCGCGAACAACTGTACCGTTGCAATTAATAAATGATGGAAACCATAAACATGCGCCAATGAGCTATCCACTTGAGCAATGGTTTGAATGGTTTTAAAAATCGTCTGCCAATCTGCACCCTGTCCACCGTATTGCTGTCCAATGGACAATGCAAGTAAACCACTTTGACGAATCAAATCACGTTCAGCTTTGGGATTTCCCCCCTGCTTATCACGCTGAGCAGCCGTCGTGGCAAATTCTGCCGCCAGTTTTTGGGCAATATCGATCGGATCTTGAGTGAATGGAGTTGAAGCATTCATATGTCTGTCTGATTATTCTGTTACCGTTTTAGCTTAACAAAGTAAAGGCATTCAGCTTATCTCAATGCCTGCAGTCTATATCTGTAAAATCTATATCTAATGAAATCTAAGTCACCAAGATTCAGGCGACTTATAATTTGATCATTTTATACGTCGTATTTAGGATGGATAAAATGCATCATGAACGTCCCTTCATCCTAATCAACTTTTATAGGAGAAAGGACGTTCATTATTGCTTTAATAATCCTTCATATAAGCCATAGTGAACTTTCATCAGAACGTGATCACTCACGCTCAAATTGTTCTTATGACTTCGGATAAACCGTAGCAATCAAATGTTCAACCACTTGAGGTTCTGCCAAGGTCGAGGTATCACCTAAAGAGTCCAACTCATTAGCCGCAATTTTTCTTAAAATACGGCGCATGATTTTACCAGAACGGGTTTTCGGTAAGGCCGGCGCCCAATGCAATGCATCTGGCGTTGCCACTGGTCCAAGGACTTTGCGTACCCAAGCCACCAGTTCCTGACGTAACTCATCCGTCTCAGCTGTCCCTGCTTGTAGGGTGACAAAGGCGCAAATCCCCTGTCCTTTAATATCATGCGGCATACCCACCACCGCAGACTCTGCCACAGCATCATGTGCAACCAACGCACTTTCAATTTCAGCCGTTCCCAATCGGTGTCCTGAAACGTTCAAGACGTCATCCACACGACCCGTAATCCAATAATAGCCAGACTCGTCACGACGTGCGCCATCACCTGTAAAATACGTCCCCGGATAAGTGGAGAAATAGGCTTCAATAAAGCGCTCAGGATCACCCCAAATGGTTCGCATTTGTCCCGGCCAAGAATCCTTAATCACCAAATTGCCTTCTACGGCACCTTCAAGCTCATTGCCTTCAGCATCGACAATCGCAGGTTGTACACCAAAGAATGGACGCGTCGCTGAACCCGGTTTTAAATCGGTTGCTCCCGGCAATGGCGTAATCATGAAACCACCCGTCTCTGTTTGCCACCATGTATCCACCACTGGGCAGCGGCTTTCACCTACCACGGTGTAGTACCAATTCCATGCCTCTGGGTTAATGGGTTCACCCACCGAACCTAGTAAACGCAGACTACTGCGGTCACTTTCTCGGACAAAGGCATCCCCTTCTCGCATCATGGCGCGAATTGCAGTCGGTGCCGTATATAAAATAGTGACGTTGTGTTTATCAACAATATGTCCGGTCCGAGCCCAACTTGGATATTGTGGTACACCTTCAAACATCACGGTCGTGGTGCCATTCGACAATGGCCCATACAACACATAAGAATGTCCTGTAATCCAACCAACATCGGCAGTACACCAAAACACATCATCTTGTTTTAAGTCAAAAACTTCACGGAAGGTACAATTCACATAGGTTAAATAGCCGCCTGTGGTATGCAATACACCTTTCGGTTTTCCTGTCGAACCTGATGTATACAAAATAAATAGCGGGTCCTCGGCATTCATGGGTTCAGGTGGACAAATATCATTGACCGACATGATTTCCATGTGATACCACAGGTCACGATCTGCTTTCATTTCGATCGGGTTACCTGTACGGTGCACCACAATGACATTTTGAACCGAAGATGTGCCTTCAATGTCGAGTGCAAGATCGACATTTTCTTTGAGTGGAATGGGCTTGCCACCACGCATCCCACAATCCGCAGTAATCACGACTTTCGCCTGACTATCATCGATACGACTTGCCAATGAGTCTGGTGAGAACCCGCCAAAAACCACGCAATGTACTGCTCCAATTCGGGTACAGGCCAACATAGCAATAGCCGCTTCTGGAACCATTGGCATATACAGCACCACACGGTCGCCTTTGCCCACGCCATGTTTTTTTAACACATTGGCAAAACGGCAAGTTTCATCATGCAATTCTTCAAAAGAAATAATTTTATGCCGCGAAGGATGATCCCCTTCCCAAATAATGGCTGGTTTATGTGGATGTTCTTTTAAATGTCGATCGAGACAGTTGGCACTGACATTCAGTTCACCATCAGCAAACCACTCGATCTTAAAATCATCTTGCTTAAAATTTGTATTTTTAACTTGGGTAAACGGTTTGATCCAATCGATCTTTTGCGCTTGCTCCGCCCAAAACTCATCTGGTTGTTCAATCGATTTTTGATAACGCTCAAAGTACTCCGACTCGTTGATGCGTGCGGTTTTTTTGAAACTTTCAGGTACTGGATAGATCTCTTTCATATTGTATTTTCCTTGATCTGATTCATCTCATCACGAGATGCCATGCCACATTTCTACTTTTATAATTCCTACATCACAGCAGTATGGCGATTAATTTTTAATCGCAGCAATCATGCTTTGGTCGTATTATTCTTTCCCATTTAAAGCACATCTATAAGCAAAATTTCAACAAAAACATGTTTTAATTCAGTATCTGACCAGTTCAATTAAACCTATACTGCAAAGGTAATTTTACTCAGCACTCCGCTTTTTTATTCTTTCATATACGTTGAGTTGATCCGATCATGAACACCAATGACTCTTCTTTCTTTTCCCGTCAGACGACCACTACATCGGATAATCCCCTGAAACCTGATGGACGTTTTGGTCGACTGAGCATGATTGGTTGGTATGGCTTTCTCAATATCATCAGCTTTTTTGCCATAATCGCTTTAAGCCTTGCCGTGGGTATTTTCAACATCAATACCATGGCGTTAAATGAGCAATTTGTTGGTATATTCACTGGGATATCTGGCCTCGCCTATTTGGCGATTATTATTCTCTATATCTATTTCTATTGTGTCTTTGTCGTGCGTCGGCTGCATGACCTCAATAAAGCCGGTTGGTTGCTACTATTATTATTTATCCCCGTGATCAATCTTTTCTTTATCCTATATTTATTATTAGCCTCAGGTACACCGACCGTAAATCAATACGGCGCGCCACGCCCTGCTGCAGTTTGGGAAAAAATTCTGGCATGGTTGATGATTTTAATCAGTGTCTTGTCGCTCTTGGCTACAGGTAGCATCACCTCGTATATGATGGGTAGCGGTGAAATTGAATCGCCGACAGAAATCATTCAACAAGGTACTGAATATTTCTAAGCCACTGACCGAATCTGAGCCTGTCTGAATTTTGATACATCTGTTCACAAGCCTGTAAATGAGGGTTATTTTCGCCACTAATTTCAGGCAAAATAGCGAAAAACCGGAACATTTGGAAAACTCGTGGCTGAAAAAGAAAATGCCCTGAGTGATGTCACTCAAGGCACGACTCAACTTTTGCAAGAGGCAACAGAAAAAACCGCACAAACCGTGCTGGAACATACCTCTAAATATAATGACGCATACTCAACGATCGATAAATTTGTCGATGGATTTTGGGAACGCCTGCCATATATTTGTATCGCATTAATTGTTTTTACGATCTTCTATCTACTGTCTAAACTCTTTAGATTCTTTGTTCGTAAAGCGCTCACTGACCGTTCTTACTCAAAACAAAATCTAGTTTTGGTCCTGAACCGTGTGGGTAGCTCAGCCATTATGTTCTTCGGTTTCCTAATTGCAATGGTCATTGCGATCCCAGGTTTCACACCGGGTCAGCTCATGAGTGCATTGGGGATTGGTTCGGTCGCAATCGGTTTCGCGTTTAAAGATATTTTCCAGAACTTACTGTCGGGTATTTTGATTCTCCTCGGTGAACCGTTTAAAATCGGTGACGACATTATTGTGTCAGGCATGGAAGGTACGGTTGAAGATATTCAGATCCGTGCAACCTTCCTACGTTCTCCAGATGGTCGTCGTATCGTGATTCCAAACGCGACGGTTTACACCAGTGCGGTAACGGTGAATACCGCTTATCAACGTCGTCGTTGTGAATTTGTGGTGGGTATTGGTTATGAAGATGACATTCAAAAAGCTAAAAATATTGTTTTGGCTATTTTGGACAAAGACCCAACGATTTTGAGCCAACCTGCGTTTACCGTAAACGTGAATGCTTTGGCTGATTTCTCAGTCAATCTGAATGTCCGTTGGTGGGTAGATACCACAGAAACCACCACTGCGAACTCGATCAGTGAAGTGCAAGAACACGTTATCCAAGCATTCAATCAAAATGGTATTTCAATTCCTTACCCTGTACAGGAAGTGAAAGTTTACCGTGGTGATCAAGCTGAGACAGAAGCTTCAACAGCTAAATAATCGCCCTAAAACGTACGGAATCACAGTTTCTGTCCGGATAATTCGGTTGCCTAAGCTGACTGCTTGGCAACCGTTTTTTATGAGCAAATCGACCTCATAAGGGATAAATCCACCTTCAGGCCCAATAATGATCGTACATCCATGTTGAATCCCTGCAGGCATCACATCTTCGACATAAGGGTGCGCCACATAAGCCGGATAGTCCGAGGAGATCATGCTCGGTAAAACATCCTCTACAAAGGGTTTAAAGCGTTTATACAATTCAATTTTGGGCGCAATGGTGTCACCTGCCTGCTCCAAACCCAACGTCACATAGTGATCGAGCTGCTGTAAAAATGGTGTCTGCCAATAGCTTTTATCCACGCGATAACTGTGCAGCAAAATGATTTTTTCTACGCCTAAGGTGACGGCATCCATGATCAGACGGCGCAACACTTTCGGACGAGGCATTGCCACAATTAAAGTCACCGGATGCTTTGCAGGTACTTCTTCTTCTTGTAATGGTTTAAGTTGAATGCGCTCATCACTGATACTGACTATTTGGGTTAAATAGCGTTTTCCTTCCCGAATACCGACTTTGAGTGTATCGCCCACCTGTATATTCACATGGTTTTTTAAATGCTCAATTTGACGTTTGGCGCTAATACTCCAAAGTTCAGATTCAGTTTGACGAGGATCAAGCAAGACGATGTTCATAAAAATTCTCTTACCCAGTTCAATTGGATACGCGAAAACGTCATCCACAACGGTTCAAGGCAACACTCAATAGAATCACTCGAGTTTCAGCGATTATTTGTTAGACATAAAAATTCGACGCGTTTTGTCGGTGAGGTGCATTGCACCACCAGATGATTTCCTTGCGAAGCTTCGCATCCCATTTTGCCAAATGAGAAACAACGTTTCGTAAGAGTACCTTCAGCCGAAGGCTAACACCTTTCTTCAAAACTTAGACGTAAGACTCCGTCGAGTCTATTCATAAATCTATTTAAAATATCCAACAATTTAATTCATTGTGAAAAATCAAAGGTACTGATCAATCACCTGAATATGCTTTTGCAGCGACCCGGTATTCTTTTGCATAATCAGCTGAGCTGCATCATTTAAAGCCCGCGCTTTCGCAGTATTTTGAATGATGTCAACCAATGCACTGGCCGCCTGCTCAAAATCCTGCACAACCACAACCGCATGGGCCGCTACAAACTCATCCACAATGGTTTGGAAGTTAAAATAATGCTGACCTAATACTGTCGGGACATGCAGCGTGATAGGCTCCAAAATATTATGTCCACCGCCCGGTTCATTTAAAGACCCGCCGACAAAGCAGGCCTGACTCATTGCCAGCCAAAGCCATAACTCACCCATACTATCTGCCAAATATACCTGCGTTTCAGGCTGAATGGTTTGCTTTAAACTGCGGCGCTGTGTACGTAAATTCAATTTCTGCGCTTCTACAAAAACTTCATCAAAGCGTTCAGGATGACGTGGTACGACGATACATAACAGCTCAGGCTGTTGTTGCAAAATCGGCTGCAGTGCCGCGAGCAGTTTTTGTTCTTCTGGTGCATGCGTACTGGCAATGGTGATGATCTTACGCTCTTGTAAAGCCCAATCTTTTCGTAACTGCGCTGCTTGTTGCACAAAGCTATCGGGCGCATGAATATCAAACTTGATACTACCGACGACCTGACTGGTATGCGGGTTTGCACCCAACCCAATAAATCGCGTTAAAGTTGCCTGATCTTGCGCCAATAATTGTTTTAAACTCTTTAGCATCGGCTGCGTCAAACTCGGGACTTTGCCATAACCCTTCGCCGATTTTTCAGATAATCTGGCATTAATCAATAAACACGGAACGTTGGCCTGATCGGCTTCAATCATCAAATTTGGCCAGAGTTCAGTTTCGACCAGAGCCAACATTTTCGGTTGATATTTTTCGATAAAACGACGGACTAATTTTTTTTGATCTGCCGGCAAATACACGGCCTGAAACAGTGATTCATACGGTGCTTTTAAAAATAATTGTTTCGCACGCGCTTGTCCGGTTTTGGTGGTATTGGTGACTAAGACCGGATGACCTGCTTTGAGATAATGTTCAATCAGCGGCTGTGCAGCGTTGGTTTCTCCTACGGAAACCACATGAAACCAAATTGCATCGCGGTTTTTAACCGGCTGAAATGGCCCAAAGCGCTCAAGACACTCTTGCTGATATAGTTGGAGATCTTCAGCACGTTTTTTGAGGCGCCATTGATATAGCGGCTTAATCAGTGCCAAAGCTGCGTTATACCAAAAAGGAGTAGTCAAATTATTACGCTCAAAAACGGTTTGAATCGGCAGAATATATCAGAGCATTATCCACATGTTAATGGATAATGCGTATTCAAGTGTCGATTAATAGGTTGAACGACCTGAACCAAATTTATTTTTCATGCTTGGATAATCAATATAGCCTTCGGCAACATCTGTTCCAATCATGTTTTCCAACTGCAATTCATTCAATGCAGCATTCGCTAGCAAACGTTCAAACAAATCTGGATTGGCAATATAAGCTTTACCAAAAGACACTGCATCGGCTTTACCAGAGGCCAATAAATCTACAGCATCATCACGGCTTAAACGCATATTGGCAATGTACGGCACACCATTTGAGCGCTGTTTCAGATAGTCACTAATACTGTCATCCGCCAGATATTCACGAGTAAAGAAGAATGCAATCTTCCGCTGCCCCAACTGCTCTAAGGCATAGCCAAAGGTTTCACGTGGATCATGATCACCCATATCGTGCTCATCACCACGCGGTGCAAGATGCACACCTACACGACCTGCACCCCACACTTCGATCAGCGCATCCACCACTTCGAGCAATAAACGTGTGCGGTTTTCGACAGAACCACCATACTCATCTTCACGTAAATTGGTTTTGCTTTGTAGGAATTGATCGATCAAATAACCATTGGCCGCATGCAATTCCACACCATCAAACCCCGCTTCTTTGGCTTTGATCGCAGACTGTTTGTATTGTTCTACAATGCTTTTGATTTCTGCAATCTCTAATGGACGTGGCACGACATATTCGCGTTTTGGGCGAAGCAGACTGACATAACCCGCCTGTTGTACCGCACTGGCAGAAACTGGTGTATCACCATTCAAAAGATCGGGATGTGAGACACGTCCGACATGCCACAATTGTGCCACAATTAAACCTTGCTGTTCATGTACGGCTTGGGTCACCAATTTCCAGCCCTTAACTTGAGCATCGGTAAATAAACCCGGCGTCTGCAAATAGCCATTAGCTGCTTCTGAAATGACTGTTGCTTCTGAAATGATTAATCCAGCACTTGCACGCTGTGCATAATATTCAGCCATCATCGGCGTTGGAACACGGTCAATGGTTGCACGACTACGGGTTAGTGGCGCCATTACAACGCGATTTTTGAGGTGTAAATCACCCAAAATGAGAGGAGTATTAAGTTCAGCCATATATGTCTCGCCTGACACTTCAAATGCAAAAAATGATTTAAAGTGAGTTCTGCAGATAATCAATATATTGCTGAATGAGTTCTTCATTGCGTGAAAAATACGACCATTGACCATATTTCTCGGCTTGAATTAAGCCCGCCTGTTGTAACACAGACAAATGATTAGACATCGTAGACTGCGAAACATTACCGAGTTTTTCGATATTGCCAGCGCATACACCACGATTAAAGCCGCCACATTGTTCTTCTGACAAAAATTGTTCAGGTGTTTTTAACCATTCCAAGATTTGACGTCGAGTCGGATTGGCAAGTGCTTTAAAAATTAAATCAATATCCATAATTTAAACGGGTTTAATTAAATAAAAATTTGGACAACAAAGTTCTATTCAGCATCTTGAATACACTATATCGTATTTTTTCGATTTTTATATCGATTTTTTTAGATATATTGATCAAGAACAGATAGAACTTTGTTTTCTATATAAATTTAAATTACAAACCTTGTTTGAGGCTGGCTTCAATAAACTTATCTAAATCACCATCAAGTACTGCGCCGGTGTTTGAACTTTCCACACTGGTACGTAAGTCTTTAATACGCGAGTCATCTAAAACGTATGAGCGAATTTGGCTGCCCCAACCGATATCTGACTTGGTATCTTCCAACGCTTGTGCCGCATCATTACGTTTTTGCATTTCAAGTTCGTACAATTTTGCACGTAGCTGTTTCCATGCATGGTCACGGTTGGCGTGCTGTGAACGTTGGTTCTGACAAGCCACCACAATCCCTGTTGGAGCGTGAGTTAAACGTACCGCAGAGTCTGTTTTGTTAATGTGCTGACCACCCGCACCAGATGCACGATAGGTATCAGTGCGTACATCAGCTGGATTGATTTCAATTTCAATATTGTCATCAATTTCAGGCGATACAAAAACCGCTGAGAATGAAGTATGGCGACGGTTACCCGAGTCAAAAGGTGACTTACGGACTAAACGATGTACACCAGATTCTGTACGTAACCAACCATATGCATACTCACCTTCTACACGGATGGTTGCAGACTTGATCCCTGCCACATCACCATCAGACTCTTCCATCACTTCTGCTTTAAAGCCATGACGTTCAATCCAACGTAGATACATACGCAGTAACATGGATGCCCAATCCTGTGCTTCAGTACCACCAGAACCTGCTTGGATTTCGACATAGCATGGGTTCGGGTCCATCGGATTACTGAACATACGACGGAATTCTAATTTCGCAAGTTCTGCTTCCGCTGAAGTTAACTCTGCTTGCACATCCGCAAGTAAGCTTTCTTCTTCTGCTTCAACCGCAAGATCCAGCATCGCTTGGGCATCTTCTAGTTGAGTTGAAAGCCCTTCGAGCACGTTAATGACGTTTTCGAGTTCACCTTTTTCTTTTGCCATTGCTTGCGCACGGCTTTGATCATTCCAAATTGCTGGGTCTTCCAGCTCACGTAGAACCTCTTCTAAACGCTCTTTTTTCAGATCGTAGTCAAAGATACCCCCGTAATGTTTGACCACGGTCGTTTAAGTCTTTTAGCTGTAATAGATACGGATTAATTTCCACGTGAATTACTCTCAATCAAAAAATTTGGCTTAAATAGCCGCCTATTATATCACAGAGAATTTGCACAGATTCAGCCAGATTGATCATCCAAATCATTGACTTCAATGCACATAATATGAACAATACGCTCGCGTTACTATTTATTACATTTTATTTACAACAATAATGTTTCGAGGGTTTTATGAAAAAGACATTACTTGCACTAGGGTTAGCTGTTATCACTTCATCAGCTTTTGCTTATGATGGTCAAGTTGATGGCGGTTTTACTTATACAGATTGGGACAATGACATCGTAGATTCAAACGGATTGTTCAACTTACAAGGCACGTTATATTTAGACTCAGTAAACCCTAAAAATGGCCCATTAAACGAAGCTGCATTTTTAGGTCATAACAGCAATATTTATGCTAAATATAGCTATCAATATTTAGATACAAAAACAGTTGATGTATCAGATTATTTTCCTGTTTCAGGTCCGCTTGCAGGCAAAGCAGAATATGACAGCCACCATATTTCATTAGGTGCTGAATACTTCTTTGAACAATTCTACTTTAATGGTGAATTAGGCTACAAAGAAGAAAAAGCTGAAGTAAAAGTTGCTGGTATTTCAGCAAGCGAGGACTATGATTCAACAACATACCGCGCATTAGTAGGTTATTTACCTGTCTCTAACCTTTTACTTGCTGTTGGTATTGATGGCTATCAAGGCGACAATGATGAAGACGAAGACAACCGTTTTGCTGTTAAAGCAAAATATGTTGCGCCGTTGAACAATGGTCAATACATCAACCTAGAGGCAGATGGCGCTTTTGGTGATTTAGACTCTGTTACGATTGGTGCAGACTACTACTTCGACCAAGCTTTTAGCATTGGTGCATCTTACAACATCGAAGATGATGGTGATGAAGACACGGATTACTTCGCTATCCGTTCAAAATACTTCCTTAACCCGAACCTAGCAATCGGTGGTCAAGTTGGTTTTGGTGATGACGTTCAAGCGTTCAACATCAATGCAACTTTCCGTTTCTAATTTCGTTTGAATTAGAAATTTGCATTAAAAAAGCACCTCAATTTTGAGGTGCTTTTTTCTTTTGGATGTAATATTTACTTTAAAAAAAGTCCAGTTATTGACCAAATAATCTACAAATTCATAATATCTACACAGTTTTAATAAAACAAAACATTAATAATAATTATATATTTTTCAATATCTTAAATAATTAAAATTACATAAAATTACCGAATACACAGTTCTGCAACTTTGCAGCGATTGACCATCTTTAAAAATTCTCTAGACTAAAACTTGTAACAAAAAATGTATTAAATTTAGCCAAACAATTTAGAGGGGTAGTTTCCATGAAAAAACTCGCAATTGCTTCAGCACTTCTTTCTGCACTTGCTATTACAGGTACAGCTCATGCTTATCAAGCAGAAGTGGGCGCTTCAGCTGGTTACATCGACCCAGATAATGGAAGCTCTGGCAGTGAATTTGGTGTAAACGGTACTTATTACTTCAACCCTGTTCAAACTCGTAACGCTCCTCTTGCAGAAGCTGCATTCTTAAACCGTGCAAGTAACGTAAATGCACATGCAACTTTCGCTGACCGTGGCGATGTTGACGACAATACTTATGGCGTAGGTATCGAATACTTCGTACCAAACTCAGATTTCTATGTATCTGGTGATGTAAGCCGTAATAATGTCGAAGTTGACACTGCATTCGGCACAGTAGACAACGATACAACTTATTATGCAGCTGAAGTGGGTTACCTTCCTGCACCTGGTTTCTTAGTTGCTGCCGGTCTAAAAGGTTGGGACAATGACGATGACGACGGTGTAGATCCAACACTTCGTGCAAAATATGTCACTACACTAAGCAATGGTAAAGACATCAACCTTGAAGCGGGTGCAGCATTCGGTGATCTAGATGAATTCAATCTAGCAGCGGATTACTTCATCGACAAAACATTCAGTGTTGGTGCTGACTACTACAACAACGATGTCACTGATCGTAACGAAGTAGGGATCAATGCACGTAAATTCTTCAACCAACAAGTGAGCCTTGAAGGTCGTGTTGGTTTCGGTGAAGTTGGCAACAATGACTACAATTCATTTGGTGTAGCAGCGAAATACCGCTTCTAATCCATTGAAGTCAAAACCATAAAAAAACCGCTCTTCTGAGCGGTTTTTTTATTTGCCTGTAAAAATAGAATTTATTGAGCCAAGTGTAGAACTCTCAATTGAACACTGACATTTCCTCTAAATTCATTTTTATCGAGTTCGTAGACCAAGCGGATTTTATCTTGCATAGGATTAAATTCATATTTTTCTGCCGCATTAAATGCAATTGCGTCCACCATTAAGCCATTATCTAAAGCAAGTTTTAATTTCAGATGCACATCTTTCAACCAACGATAATCTAAAACTTTAAATAGGCCTTCATAGACCGGTGCAGGGAATTTTTGTCCCCATGGACTTAAATTTTGCAAAAGATCGACGGTTTCGACATTAATGGCCGAATCGGGCAATTCGCCATCTGTCCAAATAGTGGCCTGAAATAAATTTTCATCTTGCGCAGCGATGAGTGCTTCAAAAGCGGTTTTAAATTCAGAAAAATGCTGCTTTTGAATGGTTAGTCCTGCCGCAGCAGCATGCCCGCCAAAATGACTCACCAAATGCGGATGTAATTCACCAATACGCTCAATACTGTCTCGAATATGAATACCTTCAATAGAACGCGCAGAGCCTTTAATATGTACGCCATCCTCATCTGCGGCAAAGACGATTGCAGGTCTATGAAATTGTTCTTTCAAACGCCCTGCAACAATCCCAATCACCCCTTGATGCCAATGCTGTTCGAACATGATCAAGGCTGCAGGTAAGTTATCCTGATCAAGCTGAATATGTTCTAACTCAGCCAGAGCTTCCTGTTTAATCTGCCCTTCGACTTGGCGTCTTTCAATATTGAGTTGATTCAACTGCTGCGCAATCGGATAAGCCGTACTTAAATCCGCCGCAATCAAACACTCAATCCCAATATCCATGGTCTCCATCCGCCCAGCTGCATTGAGTCGTGGGCCGACCACAAAGCCCAAGTCCTGTGCTTTTAACTGTGCGGGATCACGGCCGGCGATATCCAATAATGCACTGATCCCTGGACGACATAGCCCTTGCTGAATCCGCTTCAAACCAGCATCGATCAAAATCCGATTATTCAAATCTAGACTTGCAACATCGGCATAAGTGCCTAAGGCCACCAAGTCCAAATATTGGCTGAGGTTGGCTGTGGATTTAGCATTTTTTTTACGCATACTGGCCAAATTTGCCAACACATAAAATGCAACACCTACGCCAGCCAAGGCTTTACTTGGAAATTCACATCCGAACTGATTCGGATTTACCACCGCTTCTGCTAGTGGTGTTTCCTTTGTGGTTAGGTGATGGTCGGTAATGATCACCTGCATACCATGTGCCTGTGCCTGCGCTACACCAGCATGGCTCGAAATACCATTATCGACCGTAATCAGCACATCTGGTGTAAAGCTCACGAAGGCCAAATCGGCAATGGCGGGTGTCAGGCCATAACCATATTTGAAACGATCTGGAACCAGATATTCAACATCCGCGCCCATATCACGCAGTGCCAAGACCATCAATGCAGTACTGGTCGCACCGTCGGCATCATAATCACCAACAATGACGATTTTCTTTTGAGTATCAATTGCTTGATCGATTATTTCAATCGCTTGCTCTAAACCCTTTAAGTTTGGCGCATGTAAGTGCTTAAGCTTCAATTCCAGCTCTTGTGCGGAAGAAACCCCGCGACGTGCCAATAAATCAGCAATAAACGGGGCAACGCCCTGAATATCTTCAGGGCGCGTCAAATAGGGTCTTTGTTGAATTAAAAGTTTAGACATTTATGGCATCAGTCGCTGTAAAACCCATTGACCATCCTGTAGTTTATAACTCAAGCGGTCATGTAAACGATTCGGACGGCCTTGCCAAAATTCATAATAATCCGGAACTAAACGATAGCCACCCCAAAACTCAGGTTTCGCCAATACGTCTTTGCTTTCCACTTGATCATGCAAATTTTGGAATCGCTGTTGTAATTCTTCACGGCTGGCAATAACACCACTTTGTGGGGTGCTAATGTGCGCTGCAATTTGGCTATCACGCGGTCGCTTATGGTAATAATCTGTCGATTCTTCTAGAGATATCTTTTCCACACGACCACTGACCCGAATTTGACGTTCCTGCTCTTGCCAATAAAACAATAATTCTGCATAAGGATTATCGAGCAGATCATTGCCTTTTTGACTGTCATAGTTGGTGTAGAAGTCATAACCTGCATGGGTCGCACCGCGCAACAAGACCGTCCGCACGTGCGGACGACCTTGGGCATTTGCCGTCGCCAAAGACATGGCATAGGGTTCATGCAATTGTGCTTCTAAGGCATGGTTAAACCATAATAAAAACTGCTCATGCGGATCACGGTTCACCTGATCTTCATGCAACTCACCTTTTTGATAAGTTAAACGCAGTTCACTTAAGTCCTTAATCACATCATTCATGCAATTTCCCCTCTTGATTTAAGCTGCATTGGCACGAACAGCATCGGCCAAATGATTTGCCAATGCGGTGACTTCTTCAAGGTCATTACCTTCAACCATGACACGAATGACCGGCTCTGTGCCTGATTTACGAATCAAGATGCGACCACGCCCTTTAAGCTGAGCTTCAGCTTTTTCAAACTCGCTCACCAGTGCAGGTACGGCGTAGGGATCAAACATCGCAGCCAAGCGAACATTCACCAAGACATTTGGTAATAACTCAAACCCTTCCACCAATTCATGCAAAGCTTTACCTTGCTCAACCATCACCGTTAACACCTGAAGTGAAGCAATGATCGCATCACCTGTGGTGCTCTTGTCCAAAGTCAAGATATGACCTGATGGTTCACCGCCCGTTACCCAGCCCTTTTCTTCTAGGCCTTGTAGAACATAGCGGTCACCAACTTTGGCACGAAGCAACGGCACTTTGGCTTGATCTAAAGCAATTTCAAGCGCCATATTGCTCATCACGGTACCCACGATACCCGCAGGTTTTTGACTCGCTTGAGTGGCTAAAATATACAGAATATGGTCACCAGTAATTTGCTGACCGTTTTTATCGACCATAATCACGCGGTCGGCATCACCATCAAAAGCGATCCCTAAATCTGCCTGATGTTCAACCACTGCTTTTTGTAAAAACTCAGGATGTGTCGAACCACAGTCTTTATTGATGTTTAAACCATCCGGTTCGTTAAACAGCGCAATCACTTTTGCACCGAGTTCACGATACACCGAAGGGCCGACGCTATAGGCTGCACCATTGGCACAGTCCACCACAATTTTTAAGCCTGTCAGGTCAAAATGGTACGGGAAGGTTGATTTACAAAACTCGATATAACGACCATTGGCATCTTTTACACGCACACTTTTACCTAAGTTTGCAGGGTCTTCGATCACCAAGTCATTTTCAAGTTCTTTGTTAATGGCTTCTTGAATTTCATCCGGCAATTTTTTACCTTCGCTCGAGAAAAACTTAATGCCATTATCAAAATAAGGGTTATGCGACGCCGAGATCACGATGCCTAAGCTGGCATGTAATGCACGAGTTAAATGGGCAATTGCGGGTGTAGGTAATGGACCCAACAAATGAACATAAACACCTGCTGCGTTTAAACCGGCTTGTAATGCTGACTCTAAAATATAGCCCGATAATCGGGTATCTTTACCTAGTACAACGATGGGCTTTGCTTTTTTACTGTATTGTTTTAATACTTTACCTGCGGCAAATCCTAGTTTTAATGCAAATTCAGGGGTAATAGGCAATTCACCGAATTTGCCACGAATGCCATCTGTACCAAAATAACTCATGTTGTACTCACTTCTTAATGGTGATCTTAATCATCACTTTTTACTGCAAATACTTTACACCAAAAACAAAAAGGCCGTCATATTAATGACGGCCTTTTCGGCTAAAAGCTACTAAATATCAACCAACACGGTAGTTTGGTGCTTCTTTAGTAATAGTCACGTCATGTACGTGAGATTCAGACATACCTGCCGCAGTAATTTTGACAAACTGTGCATTTTTACGTAAGTCATCGATCACCGCAGAACCGGTATACCCCATAGATGAACGTAAACCACCCATCATTTGATGAACGATGTTACCCATTGGACCTTTGTACGGTACGCGACCTTCAATACCTTCTGGTACAAGTTTTTCAGCGCCTGCTTTTGAGTCTTGGAAATAACGGTCAGCAGAACCTGTAGCACCTGCCATCGCACCCAATGAACCCATACCACGATACGCTTTGTAGTAACGACCTTGGAAGAATTCAACTTCGCCCGGTGCTTCTTCTGTACCCGCCATCAATGAACCTACCATGATGGTACTCGCACCGGCACCAATCGCTTTTGCCATATCACCAGAGAAACGGATACCACCGTCTGCAATCAATGGAATTTGATCTTTTAGTGCATTGGCAACGCTGTCAATCGCAGAGATTTGCGGCATACCAATACCAGCCACAATACGTGTAGTACAGATTGAACCTGGGCCAATACCCACTTTCACTGCATCTGCGCCAGCATCTAATAATGCAAGTGCTGCATCACCAGTCGCGATGTTACCGCCAATCACTTGAACTTGTGGATAGTTGGCTTTTACCCAACGTACACGTTCAATTACACCTGCAGAGTGACCATGTGCTGTATCAACAACAATCGCATCAACACCCGCTTCCACCAATGCTTCTACACGGCTTGGTGTTTCTGCACCTGTACCAACTGCAGCACCAACGCGTAAACGACCTAAGTCATCTTTGCAACTGTTTGGATAGTTTTCAGCTTTACGGAAATCAGTAACCGTGATTAAACCTTTCAGTTCGTTGTTGTCATTTACAACAAGGACTTTTTCAATACGGTGCTTTTGAAGTAATGCTTGGATGTTTTCTTTTGATTCGTTTTCACGAACAGTCACCAAACGATCATGGCCTGTCATGATGTTACTAACAGGTTGCTCAAGATTGGTTTCAAAACGAGTGTCACGACCAGTAACAATACCCACCACTTGACCGTCTTTCACCACTGGTACACCGCTGATGTTATTTGCTTGAGTTAAAGCAATCAGCTCACGTACAGTCGTTTCTGGTGTAACGGTAATTGGGTCTTTCACCATACCTGCTTCAAATTTTTTCACGCGGCGAACTTCTGCAGCTTGTGCAGCAATATCCATGTTTTTATGCAGGATACCGATACCACCGTTTTGCGCCATTGCAATCGCCATACGTGATTCAGTCACAGTATCCATCGCAGCAGAAACAAGTGGAATATTCAAATTGATGCCACGTGTGAAACGTGTCTTAAGAGAGACATCTTTTGGGAGAACAGTAGAATAGGCAGGGAGTAATAAGACATCATCAAAGGTTAGGGCTTCTTGAACGATGGTCAACATAACAGTCTCGCTGGTAATTTCCGTGAGCCATTATATACAAATTTCCGTTCAATTTTCATTTTAATTGCGGCAATTCTTTACGGAGTTTTCAATATTTACCATCGAATATACTGTTTTCAGCAAGAATACTCTGGGGGTTGGTCAGCATCCAGTGCAATACAGGCAGAATCCGAAGACTCTACCTCTTAGATTTCAATAAATTTATTCTGGAAATAAAGCCTTAACTGACTTGATCGAAATCTTCGTCATTTTCAGCATCATGCAGTGGAATACTGATCAATGGAATCATTTGATGCGCGATGCGTGCTTTATTACATTGCTCATCGGCGATTTGAACTTCTTTACAAGATGAACTACGTGCCTCATACATGTTACAACTCACCTGTTTGCCTACTTCTCCACCCAAAGCAATACAACGTGGATTTGCCTGATTCGTACCCACCATACATGAATACACCGATGTCACAGGTTCTGTATAATGTTCAGGCATATTTAGCCCTTCTGCCCAATAAAAAGAAACGCGATAGTGAGCACAACATGCTCCACAGGTTAAACATGCATCCTGAGTCGGTATTTGAGACAACATTTTTATCTATTCTCGTCATCTAAAAGCTTATTTTATGGACGAAAAATATTAAAAAATGTTATCTGCAAACTCAATTATTTTTTGAAATTTTCAAGTCATTATACTGGGCAAGTAAAAACTGTCTCATCCATTAAATCGACACCACATTGTAAGGTTTCGATCCAATCTAAGAATTGGTTGATCTGTTCTTTACCAATAAATGGCGTGCCGTGCTGCGGTACGATCATTTCCACATCCATCGTCCGTACCATGTTGACCCACAGACGGATCACTTTGTTTGAACACATATAGCGCTGATGGAAGCCTTTCATTTTAGGAATATGAGCGGCAAAATTTTCTAAAGGTTTAGAGGCATCATCCACCATAGATGCGCCCATATCCCCTGAGAATAAAATTTTGGCAATCGGGTCATAAAATTGGAAGTTACCAACCGAATGTAGGAAGTGTGCAGGAACAGCCACCAAATGACTGTTGCCTAATGGAATCACCTGACCATGATCTGGAAGTTCAATCAGACGATCCAACCAGTTACCTTTCATGCGGTCACTCATAAATGCAGAGTTTAAATGTGGTAAGAAACGCGCCCACAACTTAGATGCCACCACTTTGGCGTCGGTATAAACCAACCAACGTGGCATCGAGGTAATAATGTCTGGGTCCTGATGTGAGGCCATCACATAGTCAAGATTGGTCAAACGGGTATATTTATTCAGTTCCATAGTCAGTGGGACATAGGTCAAGTCACCACCCGGATCGAGCACTGCTGCGCGCTCATTATCCAAAATCAGGAACTGGTTCGCCTGTACGCCCTCGCCTTTTACCAAACTGGTAAAGCTAATACATTTATGCTTTCCATCATCATAAAGTACCTGTGATGTTGTGCGTTCGAAAGCCATTCCCATTCCCCAAATTTTTTATCAAAAAATATATATTCTATAGGTGAATAACATATATTTATTTAGGGAAACTTACAATAAATATTCAGTCAATATTATCTGAAATATCAGTGAATTGGGTCTCATTTATTGGCGAATAATCCTGAGTTTTTAACTCAGGATTTCATGTATTTTTTAATATGGTGGGATTGGTATTTAAAATAAATAGTGTTGTGCCAATGCAACCAAACCAATCACCAAGAATACCAAGGCGCCAATTTTATGAATCAGTGAAATCGGTAGTTTTTCAGCTAGCTTGTTCCCAATAAATACCGCAGGCGCATTAACCAACATGATGCCTAGTGTCGTCCCCAAAGTCACCCAGCCAATACTGTCAAAGCGTGCAGCCAGTGCGACTGTGGCAATTTGGGTTTTATCTCCAATTTCAGCCAAGAAGAACAAAACGAAAGTGGCGCCGAAAACCCCATATTTTTGCCACTTATTGATACTTTCAGATTCATCATCCAATTGATCGGGGATCAACATCCACACCGCCATAGCAATAAAGCCCAGAGAAACGATCCACAATAAAACGGTTGGACTTAAAACAGTGGTAATCCATTGACCCAACACAGCAGAAACCCCGTGGTTCACCACAGTCGCGAGGAAAATTGCAATTAAGATCGGAACGGGTTTACGAAAACGTGCAGCAAGCAGTAAGGCAAGTAGTTGTGTTTTATCGCCCATTTCTGACAGGGCAACAACAGCAAGGGAAATGAAGAAAGCGGTTAACATGGTGCATTTCTCTGGCTAGCAATAACATATACCGATGACTTATCCCTCCTGCTAGCCAATGTGCAGAGTGATAAATCAAAGGTCTTGCCAACAAAAGAAAGCTACGAAGAGCTCATTTGGTTCTTTGCTATGATGACCATGCTCGTTTTAGAGCAAATATGTTGACCATCACCTTTTTACTTTGCGTAAAAAGCGGCTACTCCCCAATGAAGTAATGCTATTCTAGCGAGGAATGCATGTTTTCGCAATTTTAATTTTCGATGACTCAATTTGATATGCAAAACAATAATCAAAAATTTCAAGAATTTATTCAACACTATATGCATGTGCAGGATGTATTAATCATTGCAGGCGGCCCGTCTCAGCTCAGTTTTGACTTAACCACCATTCAGCCCTCAAAAAAACTGCTAATCATTTGCTGTAATCAAAGTTTTCTTCAACTTCCTCAGGCTCAAATTGCCCATCATTCAGATTATGCGTGGTGGTTACACTATCAACCCATGCTCAAAGCCTGCTTTCAAGGTGACATCATTAGCGGATGTGGTTTAGGTCACAACCGTCCATATCCTGAACATGAAGTGATTAACTTTAAAACCGTGCGTATCGATACGCAAGCGGAGTTATTTCATTCACCGTACTTTGTTTATGGTAATAATTGCGGCCTTCAAGCCTATTCACTCGCACATCTCTTTCAACCGCAGCGTATTTGGCTGATGGGCTATGACTTTCAGCACCAACACGGTCAAACACATGCATATCAGCATCAACATGTGCAAGAACTTGAGCATTATGAAAAGTTTTGGGGCTTATTTTTAAAAGACTTCCAACGCTTTGAACATTTACGACATAAGCTTTGGTCGACGGCGCACCCGCATCGTACGCTTCCACTTACCTATAACCTCAACGCAAACTCGGCATTAAAGCTCTACCCTTCACCCATTGAACTTCCTGATTGGCTTTGTCAGTCCACCACCACCACGCCATAAAAAAACCCTGCCAAAGCAGGGTTCATTTTGAAACTTAAACAGGTCAGATTAGATCAATAAAGTTCGGATATCTTTGAGCAGCTTCGTCAGTTTATTGGCAAAACGTGCAGCGTCCGCTCCATTAATCACACGGTGATCGTATGACAATGACAGCGGCAGCATCAAACGTGGATCAAAGCTTTCACCATTCCATACTGGCTGCATGGTTGCAGGTGAAATACCCAAAATCGCCACCTGTGGCCAGTTGACCAACGGTGTAAATGCCGTGCCACCAATTGAACCCAAACTGGTAATGGTAAAATTCGCACCTTGTAGATCTTTTGGCGATAGTTTTTTGTCACGTGCTTTTTGACTCAGTTCACCCAGCTCAATTGCAATCTGCTTAATCGATTTTTGATCTGGATTACGCAGTACAGGCACGGTCAAACCATCAGGCGTGGCAACGGCAATCCCCATATGGATTTCATTACGTAACAATACTGACTTGCCATCATCAGACAAATGACCTGCAAATTCACGCTCTTCTTTCAACAAATAAGCCACTGCTTTGATGATGAAAGCCATAATGGTTAAGCCAATACCTTCTTTCTTAAAGTTAGCTTTTAAATCATTACGCCAAGCTTCAAGATCGGTAATATCCGCAGCATCGAACTGCGTCACTTGCGGGATAAAGTTGTTTAAAGACAATTGCGGGATCGACACTTGTTGTAAACGCGTCAAAACTTTCTCTTCGACACCACCAAAAGCATCAAAACTTGGCAACTTCGGCAAACCTGAAACCTGTGCCACAGCTTGCGCTGCAGGTGCAGCTTGCGGAGTGGTCAAACGGGTTTTCACATAAGCGAATAAATCTTCTTTCATTAAACGCTCATGCGGACCAGATGCTTTGACTTCTGCTAAAACCACACCCAATTCACGTGCAAGCTTACGAACGGCCGGACCTGCATACACTTTGGCATTGGCAGCATTTTGCTCTTTGGTGAGCTTATCTGCGCCTTGTAGTTGCGGTGCTGCTGCTTCAACTTTGCTTTCAGCTTTAGGTGCAACTGTCGCAGGCTGTGCTAAAGCTGGTGCAAGTTTCGCTGCTGGCGCGGGTGCTGCAACAGCTTGACCTTCAGCTTCAATCGTCACTAAAGCGACGCCTTCAGAGACACTTTGCCCTAACTGGACATGAATCGCGGTGATTTTACCAGCTGTAGAGCTTGGCACTTCTACCGTTGCTTTGTCTGATTCCACCACGATGATGCTTTGGTCTTTTTCAACCACATCACCCACAGCGACTAAAATTTCAGCCACTGCTGCTTTATCAACACCTAAGTCAGGCACTGCAATTTCAACAGGTCCAGACGCCGCAGCCGTAGACGGCGCTGGTGCTGCTTCTGCAACAACAGGTGCAGCAACAGGCTGTGCAGTTTCTTGCACAGGAGCCGATTCAACCGCAGCAGATGAAGCCGCCGTTTTCACCGTTAAAATCACTACACCTTCTTTCACTACATCGCCAGCGCTGATCGTGATCGATTCGACACGGCCTGATACAGTACTTGGGACTTCGACTGTCGCTTTATCTGATTCCACCACGATAATACTTTGATCAACATCAATCTCATCACCAACAGAGACCAAAATCTCACTTACCGTAGCTTTTTCTACGCCAATATCAGGGACTTGCACATCGACACTTTGCGACTGAGGAGCATTGGCTGCAACAGGTGCTGCTGCAGCTTGTTCTGCTTCCACAACCGGAGTTGGTTCTGCTGCTTGGTCTTCAGTTGCATTTTGTACTGGCTCAACGGTAGCAGTACTTTGACCTTCTGCTTCCAACTCGATCAGCACAGCACCTTCAGCAACACTGTCACCTAGATTGACTGCAATGCTTTTCACCACGCCTGCCGAAGTGCTTGGCACTTCAACAGAGGCTTTGTCAGACTCTAACAACACAATGCTGTCATCGACGCTAATGCTGTCGCCGACTTTCACTAAAATCTCAGCGACCGTTGCTTTATCTACACCAATATCAGGAGTCGTAATTTGCATGATTAGTTCTCCTCTTTGTAGTCAGCCACAGCATGCAGTTCCGGCGTTTCCTGCGGAGCCCATGCCACTGGACGGTCAGTATCTAGTTCAAAGCTTGAGATAGCATCTTTGACTAAACGCGCATCAACTTCGCCTTCATCCGCGAGTTTTTTCAATGTTGCTACCACAATATGTGCGGCATCGACACCAAAGTAGCTACGTAAGTTGCCACGTGTATCTGAACGACCATAACCATCTGTACCTAATGCAACGAACGGACGATTGTCTGGAAGATAAGCACGGATTTGTTCGCTATAAGCACGCATGTGATCGGTTGCCGATACCACAATACCGTCTTTTTCACGAAGTAATTGAGAGATCCAAGCTTCTTTCGTATCTTCAGCCAATGGATGTAGGCGGTTGTATTCTTCACAGGCCATACCATCACGAGCTAATTCGTTAAAGCTAGTGACGCTCCACACATTTGAATGAATTTGATATTCATCACGAAGGATTTTCGCTGCTTTAATCACTTCACGCAGAATCACACCTGAACCCATCAATTGAACCGTTGCTTTCTCATCTTCTTCGAAGAGATACATACCACGTTTAATGCCTTCTTCAGCACCTTCAGGAATAGCAGGGTGTTCGTAGTTTTCATTCATTACTGTTAAGTAGTAGAACACACGCTCTTGGTTCACGTACATGCGTTTTAAACCATCATGTACGATTACTGCCAACTCATAACCAAAACATGGGTCATAAGAAATACAGTTTGGAATCGTATTTGCCAAGATATGTGAATGACCATCTTGGTGCTGTAAACCTTCACCGTTCAGTGTTGTACGACCCGCAGTTGCACCGAGCAAGAAACCTTGCGCCTGTGCATCACCTGCAGCCCATGCAATATCGCCAATACGCTGGAAACCGAACATCGAGTAGTACATATACATCGGAATCATTGGCAAGTTATTGGTTGAATAACTGGTTCCTAACGCAGCCCAAGCACTCATCGCACCCGCTTCGTTAATCCCTTCTTGTAACATGTGACCATCTTTGGCTTCACGGTAATGCATCAACTGTTCTTGGTCTTCAGGGGTATATTTTTGACCATGCGCAGCATAGATCCCCAACTGACGGAACATACCTTCCAAACCGAAAGTACGCGCTTCATCTGGCACGATTGGTACGACACGATCTTTAATGGCTTTTTCTTTCAATAATGATGAAATCAAACGCACCATCAACATGGTCGTCGATTGCTCTTTACCACCACTGCCTTTGAGTACCGCATCAAACACAGACAATTCAGGAATCGCCAGCTGTTCACTTTCTTTACGACGTGCAGGTAAATAACCACCCAATGCCTCACGACGCGCCTTCATGTATTTCAATTCAGGCGAGTTTTCACTCGGACGATAGAATGGCACTTCTTCAAGCTGTTCATCGGTAAATGGCAGGTTGAAACGGTTACGCACGTATTTCAACGACTCAAGCTGCATTTTCTTGATTTGATGCGTCTTGTTGACTGCTTCAATCTCTTCCGACAAACCATAACCTTTGACTGTTTTTGCCAAGATAACTGTTGGCTGACCTGTTTCCTTCATCGCTTCGGCATAAGCCGCATACACTTTGAATGGGTCATGGCCACCACGGTTCAGGTTATCAATATCTTCATCGCTTAAGTTGCGCACCAACTCTTCAGCTTCAGGATACTTACCAAAGAAATGTGCACGCGTATACGCACCGCCTTTCACTTGATAGCGTTGGAAGTCACCATCAACCGCTTCTTCCATCACCGCTTTTAAGGCACCTGAATCATCTTTTGCCAGTAACGGATCCCAATGACGACCCCATACCACCTTAATCACGCGCCAGCCTGCACCACGGAACAATGATTCAAGTTCTTGAATAATTTTACCATTACCACGAACTGGGCCATCTAGACGCTGTAAGTTACAGTTCACGACCCAAATCAGGTTGTCGAGCTTTTCACGACCTGCAAGTGAAATGGCACCTGTACTTTCAGGCTCATCCATTTCACCATCACCGAGGTAAGCCCAAACTTTACGGTTTTCTTCTTTGATCAGGCCACGATTCATCAAGTACTTTTGGATGTGTGCTTGATAGATCGACATGATTGGACCTAGACCCATCGATACAGTTGGGAACTGCCAATAATCTGGCATCAAATATGGATGTGGGTATGACGGCAAACCTTTACCGCCAACTTCACGACGGAAATTATTTAAGTGCTCTTCAGTCAAACGACCTTCTAAGAACGAACGTGCATAGATACCCGGCGCACAGTGACCTTGATAATAGATCATGTCACCGCCAAAGCTGTCGCTATTGGCACGGAAGAAGTGGTTAAAACCCACGTCATATAAAGTTGCAGATGATGCAAAACTTGCCAAGTGACCACCTAAATCGTCACCGGTTTTATTGGCACGCAGTACCATTGCTAAGGCATTCCAGCGGATCAACGCACGAATACGGCGCTCCATATCCGAATCACCCGGCATAGGCGGTTGTTCTTCAACTGAAATGGTATTTAAGTAAGGAGTATTTAGTCGCTGAATGGGAACGTGCTTAGCAATCGCTTGTTGATAGAGTTTTTCAAGCAAAAATGCAGCGCGGTCAGTTCCCATGTGCTGTAAAACTGAATCAAATGCGTCCTGCCATTCTTGGGTTTCTTGCGCATCTGTATCGCCATAAAACGCCATACTTCACCTATCCTATGTGCTAAATATATGGCTCTATTAGTACCATATTTTGGCTAGGCTGAGTTATCGCCACAGATGAATACGAAATAGCTCTGTTATTTATTTACTAAATACTTATTGATTAACAATTACACAAATTTACATTTTTGGGTCAATTTTCGCCATTTTTCATACAGACAATATTTTTTAGAATGATAATTTTATAGTTATTAGCGATAAATAAAAAAGCCATTGTCTGTAGAGGTTCAGACAATGGCTTCGTATATAGATGTTATATGTGCTTATGGTAACATCGCTAAATACGTTGATGGGTTTTTACGTTGACCATCTTTCACTACTTCGTAATGTAAATGTGGGCCAGTACAACGACCAGTACAACCAACGTTAGCAATATGCTCACCCGCAGCAACACGGTCGCCTACACGTGCAATTAAGCGTGATGCATGTGCATAACGTGTCAGGTAACCATTACCATGGTTAATTTCAACATATTGACCATAACCTGTGCCCCAACCTGACTTTGTTACAATGCCTGGACCCGTTGCATAAATAGGTGTGCCACTAGCCGCAGAAAGATCTAAACCTGAATGATTCTCCGCACGGCCACCCATGGTACGGCCACCATAGTTTGAACTTACACGCTTCATGTCTGGAAGTGGGTGGGCAATTAACCATGAATATGGATTATTTGAACTTGCTGAATAGTTTTTAGAGGAATTGCTTGAACCGTATTTTTTTGCGATTGTCGCATTATTGAGTTCAATTGATTTTTCACGAATTTGAACATTCAACTTTGTTTCTGCTGGAATATCAATATCATTGCTTTCAGAGTAAGCACCTTGAGACAAAGTGCGAGTTAACTGTTCAATACGATCTGATGATGAATCTGCTTGATTTAATTCAACTAAATCTGCATAAGCGACTGAAGCGGCCGAAGCAGCCAATGAAAACGCCAATAAAATACGTCGTAAATGCATAAAAAACCTCTATAAACTGTTCTCTTTTGTTCCTTGTGTGATTTCGTCCTTGATATCAGCCAAAAGGAGCGCATAAGATTAAGACATAAACATGTAGGAAATATGTATGTCAGAACCTGTCAACGTCTTTCAACCAACAAGAAAACACATAAAAACAGGAAACTTTTCGTTTCTCTCAACGCAAGTTGCTGCATGGCAGAAGCTTACGAAAATTGTCCAACCGCTATTACCCCAACCGGATCAATGGCAAGTCGTTTGTTATATAAACGGTGTACTTATATTAACTGGTGAAAATCAGGCACTGATAAGTCAGTTGGCCTATTTACAAAAGCAATATATTGCACAGTTATCACAAATATACGAATTCAAGGATTTACACAAGATTCAAGTTCGTCTGAGAACTCCGTCTCCAACGCCCCATTCCCCTGAAAAAATTTCAAGAACCCTCAGTACAGAAACTCAGGATTTACTCCGTAATGCTGCTGACTTTGTGAGCGACCCTAAGCTTAGCCAAGCAATGCTGCGTTTGGCAAGCAATAAAAAGTAACCACCGAGTTGTAACAGATAAATTTGAATATTCAGAATGTGACAGACTTAACACTTACAAATGATACAATATAACATCACTATTATAAGACAATGACTTATGTCACATTCACATAACTAATTGGGCAATCTTTAATGTCATCAAATGTTACAATTTCATAGCTGTCTGGATCACTTTTGACATTGCGTAATAACTGATTATTTAATGCATGACCTGACTTATAGGCATCATATTTCGCAATAATTTGATGACCGAGCAAGTATAAATCACCCACAGCATCTAATATTTTGTGACGAACAAACTCATCCGAGAAGCGTAAGCCCTCTTCATTGACCACACCATTGTCATCTACACCAATGGCATTTTCGAGACTCGCCCCTAAAGCCAAATTATTAGCTTTGAGGTAGTCCAAATCTTTCATAAAGCCAAAAGTCCGCGCTTCACTAACTTCATAGACAAATGTTTCGGTTGAAAAGTCGATTGTTGCCGACTGAAATTCTTTCTTAAATGCAGGATGGTCAAAATCAATCGTAAAATTTAATTGGAAACCGTCATGGGGTTGGAAGGCAGCACGTTTATCATCGATCAGTGCTTCGACAGGTTTGCGTATTTTTATGAATTTTTTAGGTGCATTTTGTTCTTGTAGTTCACCTTGCATAAGCAAATAAATGAACGGGCCGGCACTCCCATCCATAATGGGCACTTCAGACGCCGACACTTCCACGATCAGGTTATCAATCCCTAAACCAGCAATCGCACTCATAATGTGCTCAATTGTACCCACCTTGGCATTTTCTTGCACCAAGTTAGAACACATGAATGCTTCTTGAATCAGCATAGCATCGGCTGGAATATCAATCGGTGGATTTAAGTCGATACGACGAAACACAATCCCCCCATCGGCATGATGTGGCACAAAGTTAATCATCACTTTTTGCCCACTATGCAGTCCGATGCCACTCGCTTTCACGATGCGTTTCAGGGTACGTTGTTTCAACATGTGTCTTCTATCATCAGTTCACAAAACCGCTATACGTTAGCATATTTAGCCATTGATAAAAAACAAAAAGGTAGCTGATCAGCTACCTTTTGTAATCAACAGACACTTAAGTCATTGAATTTATGTTATTTACGTTGCTGATTTTTCAAATAGTCTTGAATACTCATTGGCGTAGGGCGTGAATTGGATGCTGACGCCGCTGCCGCAGCTGGAGCTGCTGCTTCATTGTGCTGACGTTGAATCGCTGGCACATCATCTTCATCTACAGGTACTTGTGCAGAAGCGACTGTACGCGTTGCTTGTGCGATAGGGCGTTTCACTGGCTCAGCAGAATCGGCAGAATTACGAGTTAAACCCGTTGCGATCACCGTTACGCTAATTTCATCACGTGCATCTGGATCAAATACCGTACCGTAGAACACTTGACCTTCATCAAGATCCACAATTTGGTTCACCACATCAGTGATTTCTTCAATTTCACCGAAGGTTACGTCATCGCCACCTGTAACGTTAATCAAAATGCCTTTTGCATTCATGATGGTCACGTTATCTAATAATGGGCTACGGATCGCTTGTTCAGCAGCTTGACGCGCACGGTTTTCACCACGACCAGAACCTGCACCCATCATTGCATAACCACGTGTACTCATGGCAGTTTTCAAATCGGCGAAGTCAAGGTTGATATGACCCGGACGCACGACAAGATCAAAGATACTACGTACCGCATTTAACAATACATCGTCTGCCTTTTTATAAGCATCTTTCATTGAAATATCGCGGAATACTTTAAGTAGACGTTGGTTCGGAATAATAATCAGAGAATCAACATGTTGCTCAAGTGCTTCAATACCTTTCTCAGCAGATTGCTGACGACGTTTACCTTCAAAGTTAAACGGAGTCGTCACCACACCTACAGTTAAGATACCCATTTCTTTGGCAATTTCAGCAACAACTGGCGCAGCACCGGTACCTGTACCACCACCCATACCTGCAGTCACGAACACCATGTCCGTACCTTCAAGGTGTTGGCGAATCAACTCACGGCTTTCTTCAGCAGCAGTTTGACCCACTTGTGGATTTGCACCTGCACCCAAACCACGCGTACTTTGCTCGCCGAGTTGGATTTTAAATTGTGCATTCATGCGGTCGAGTGCTTGTTTGTCTGTATTGGCACAAACAAATTTTACACCTTCGATATCTGATTCCAACATATGTTGCACAGCGTTGCCGCCAGCACCACCTACACCGAATACTGTGAAACGGGCTTGACCGTTGCTGTCGCTTTGATCATCTTCTAAAAATTCAAATGAGGCCATGCCTAAAAAATTCCTAATCCATAATTGGCAGACACTTCAGCCCGTATACTGCCTTGATCTTAATAAAAATTGTTTTTTAGAATGCTGTCCAAGTTCCAGCTTGTCAAGTACAAGCAATAATCCGTACAACTTCCCAACAATATTCCCAAATATTTCAACTTAAAAGATCGACTTCAAGGTGTCATTGAAGCCCGACCATGCACGTTTTACCCGATTCAATACTGAAAGTTTTTCCGTATCTTCTGGCTCAACGATCGTATCTTGTGTTTCACTTTGACTGAAAATTAACAGACCTGCGGCAGTCGCGTATTGTGAACGACGTAAAGCGGCTTGCTGTTGATCATCAGCATACACTTGCATTGGTGGATTACCTAAATGTGCAGAAACACCTAACATCCGACGCGCAAATGTCACCATCCCTTCAATTTGGCAGGCATCACCTGTGAGTACAACACCATGGTATAACCCATGAATCGCACCATGATCGACCAACTCATTACGCACTTGATTAAAGATTTCTTCATAGCGCGCAATAATGATTTCGGTCAGTTCAATACGGCTAATGGTTTGTGGACCATCAATACCTTGGAACTGAATCATACTTTCAGGTTTAACCACTTTCAGATCAACACAACCATACAACAGCTTAATGCGTTCAGCTTCTTCTGTTGTGGTTTGCAATACAGCAGCAATATCACGTGTTACATGCTCACCGCCACGTTGCAAGGTGTGTGTCATCGCCAAGCGACCATCTAAATACACCGCAATGTTGGTCGTACCAGCACCAATATCAACCAAGCACACACCATATTCTTTTTCATCTTTAAGCAAACTGGCTTCAGCAGTTGCTAATGATGAAATGACCATGCGTTCAACACCAATATTGGCACCTTTTAATGCACGATCCAAATTCTGCATGGTGCTGATGGGCAACATCATCAAATGATAATGTCCTATCATACTCCGTGCTGACATGCGAATCGGGTTTAACACCCATTCAGGTTCATCATCTAGTTCAAAACCTAAAGGTACAGCACTCACCAAATAATGGTCAGACGTTAAATGACTGGCTTTGGCCAGTTCTAAAGCACGCACCACTTCATTGGTGGTAATCGCATGGTCATTATTTTCAATTGGAGTGCGACCAGAGGCATAAAAACTTTTTAGTTCAGCACTTGGAATGGAAATCCACGCAGAATGTACGCGACATTCCGCCATATCTTCCGCTTCCTGCACTGCATTTTTAATTGCGGTAACAACTTTATCGAGACTGACAATTTTCCCTTTATTCATGCCGCGGTTACGAGCGGTCGCCATCCCTACCACTTGGATATTGTCTGGCGCGTGTACCTTACCAATCAAAACTGAAACTTTGTGTGTCCCAATGTCAATCGCAACAACCGAGGGAACAGCTTCATTCATTATTTACTACTACCATTCACATGTTTGTTTAATTTATGGCTCAAAGCCTCTACTTATAAAGCCGATCATTATGGCTTTACAGGCGCTGCATTCGCAATGCCTATGTCATCACTGGTTACAACAAACTGACCATTTACCGACTTTGCTGGCACAGAGTTTTTCCATTGAATCGCTAAACCATTTCGGTAGCGCAAATCGATGGCAGAAATTCGTGGCCAAACAGGTTTTAAGTCACTGTGTGCGAGATAACTTAAACGCTGCAACTTACTCATGGTCTGATCTTGATCGACAATCACGCGTAAGCCTGAATCAAACTGCATAAACCAAGTCATTCGTTCGGTTAAATATAATTCTTTTAAACGAATGCCAACAGGTATAAATAGTTGATTAATTTCATTATAGCGACGCATCATCATTTTGGACTGACTCGTCGGCCCATGCAATAACGGCAAATTCTGATGATTGGTCGGGGTTAATTCGGCAAATACATCACCACTATCGCTTAACAGTCGCCCAGTTCCCCAACGTGCAATCGCTTGACGCGGCATCACCCGTACACGAATTGCATTTGGCCAAGCACGCGATACCACCACGCGATCGACCCAAGAGATTTCTAAAGTACGGTCACGAATGACACGTAAATCAGAGGTAAAATAGTTTTCAGTCATCATCGGTGAAACGTATGATATGACTTGTTGTTTTTCTTGGGCGCTCCGCACACCCACCACATCAAGTTCAGCCACACGTGCATCCGTCATGACTTTATATAGCCCCCAAATTCCGGCAATCAAAACCACACATGCAATAAACAACAACAGCCATCCACCCACATTGGTAAGTTTTTCCTTACGTGTCGGTGGTTTGTCATGTATCGATGTCGTTGCTGCACGTTTACGGCGCATAGACGCAGGAAGTTGAGCCATAATTTAGTGTGCCGCACCTGTCAGGGTTTGTTCCAAAATCGCGACACAAAGATCATCAAAACTATAGCCTACAGCATTGGCAGCTTTTGGCACTAGAGAATGACTAGTCATACCCGGAACAGTATTTACCTCAAGTAACCAGAAGTTTCCTTCTGCATCCTGCATCGCGTCAATACGCCCCCAACCACTCGCACCTACCGCTTGGAAAGCGCGTAAAGATAAAGCTTGTAGACGCTTTTCTTCATCTTCAGTTAAGCCGCATGGAATACCATATTGCACATCGTTACGGTTATATTTCGCTTCGTAATCGTAAAAAGCCACATCTGCAGGCGGTTCTAAACGAATCACCGGTAAAGCCTGACCATTTAAAATCACAATGGTAAATTCACGTCCGGTAATCCATTTTTCAGCCATCACGACCGCATCATGCTGGGTCGCTTTTGCAATTGCGGTTGCAAAGTCTTCAATTTTTTCAACTTTGCTCATACCAATGCTCGAACCTTCATGCACGGGCTTGATGATAAATGGCAAACCAATTGAATCTACAATTTCTTGTAAATCTGAATCTTTACTGACAATACGATATGGTGCTGTCGGTAGTTCTGAACCTTGCCAAACTTGTTTAGTTTTGACTTTATCCATACCAATCGCCGAGCCTTGAACGCCCGTTCCAGTGTACGGAATGTTTAACCATTCCAAAGTACCTTGAATTTGACCATCTTCACCACCACGGCCATGAAGTACGATAAATGCACGGTCATAAGCCACCAACTCAGTCACACTGCGTTGCTGCGGATCGAATGCTTCGGCATTTACACCCGAACGCACCAATGCTTCAAGTACAGCTTTACCACTATCGAGAGAAACCTCACGTTCGGCAGATTTCCCACCTAATAACACGGCAACTTTGCCGAATTTTGAAGCATTTGACACGTTTATATCCTTAAACTTTTATCTACGGTCTAAACAAACTTTGGATCACCAAGCGGTGATCATTTTACATAGAGATTGTTTTGAGCAAGTTCGATTGAGATTGCTCCAACATTACCTGCGCCCTGTGTTAATAACAAGTCATTTGCTTGTAACACTTTTTTCATCACTGCTTGTAAGTTGCCTTCTACTGGATCGATGAGAATCGGTTCAACTTCACCACGTAGACGAATGCTTCGAGCCAATGCACGACTATCTGCACCCACAATTGGTTTTTCACCCGCAGGATAAACTTCTAATAACAACAGTTGATCAACTTGTGACAAGACATCGACGAAGTCATCAAAACAGTCACGCGTACGGCTAAAACGGTGCGGTTGGAACATCATCACTAAACGACGATCTGGATGACTTGCACGTGCCGCTTTAATGGTCGCTTCCACTTCTTTTGGATGGTGACCATAGTCATCGACCAATTTCACCAAGCCATCTTCAACTTCAAATTCGCCTTGTACTTGGAAACGACGACCTACACCACTGAAGCTTTCTAAGGCACGCGCAATCGCAGCATCAGAAACGCCTTCATCCGTTGCAATACCAATCGCTGCCAAGGCGTTTAAGATGTTATGAAGACCTGGCAAGTTAATGGTTAAACGTAACGGCTCACGGTCTTTACGCAAAACGGTAAAGTGTGATTGCATGCCTTCTTGAGCCACATCAACAGCACGAATGTCATTGTCTTCATTGAAACCATAAGTCACGACAGGACGACCAATACGCGGCATAATTTCACGGATGTTGGCATCATCACCACACATCACAGCTAAACCGTAAAATGGAAGGCGCTGTAAGAATTGTACGAAGGTATCTTTCAATACATCGAAACTACCGCCATAGGTATCCATATGGTCAGCATCGATATTGGTGACAATCGTTGCCATCGGCTGTAAATGCAGGAAAGATGCATCCGATTCATCCGCTTCAGCCACGATATAACGGCTTGCACCCAATGCAGCATTCACACCAGTACGATTTAACAAACCACCAATGACATAAGTTGGGTCCAGATTTTCTTCTGCCAACATGCAGGTCACAAGACTGGTAGTCGTGGTTTTACCATGCGTCCCCGCAACGGCAATACCATGACGGTAACGCATTAATTCACCCAACATTTCTGCACGACGCACGACAGGTGTACGGGTTTCAATCGCCGCTTTCACTTCTGGGTTTTCAGAATCAATAGCTGTTGATACCACGATTACATTGGCGCCTTGAATATTTTCAGCAGCATGACCAATGAAAACTTGAATGCCATTTTCTTCAAGCTGAGCCGTGGTTTTCGACGCTTTAATATCTGAACCTGAAACTTTATAGCCTTGGTTTTTCAATACTTCGGCAATACCGCACATGCCCGCACCACCAATCCCAATAAAATGGATATGTTTAATACGGCGCATTTCTGGCACTTTAATGAGCTTTTTCGCTTGATCGGCAGGCGTTGATGGAGACATAGATTACTCGAATTTTACAAATCTTGAATTAAACCAACCACGTGCTGTGTCGCATCGGGTTGTGCCTGTTGTCGAGCCTTAACCGCCATTTCCATAAGTAGTTGACGGTTCATCAGCGGCTTCAACAACGCTGTTAAACTTTCTGCGGTCATGTCCGCTTGTGGGCAAATTTTTGCAGCATTGATATTGGCCAAGAACCCTGCATTTGCAGTTTGATGGTCATCCACTGCACTTGGCAGAGGAACAAAGACGGCTGCTACACCCGCTGTCGCAATTTCAGTGACGGTTAGTGCACCAGCACGGCAGATAATCAAATCCGCTGCAGAATAGGCTGCTGCCATATCTTCAATAAACGGCTGAACTTCAACTTGTATATGTTCAGGTGCGTTTGCATAACGAGCCAATGTGCTTTCAGCATTATTTTGACCACACTGATGATATACACTCAGGGGCTGTTCTAATTGTTGCAAAGCAGCCGGCACACATTCATTTAAGGCACGTGCCCCCAGTGAGCCCCCTACAATTAAAACCCGTAATGGCAACCCAGCTTTTTCACGCTCTTGGTAACGCCATGACGGATTTAAAATTTCTGTAATTTCTTTACGTACAGGATTACCTGTGGTCACGATTTTATCTTGTACAGGAAAGGTATTTGGAAATGCCTGACAGACAATTTTAGCCACACGTGACAACTGCGTATTGGTAAAACCTGCTACAGCATTTTGTTCATGGATAATGACTGGTATGCCCAATGCACGAGCTGCCAAGCCACCTGGCCCAGCCACGTAACCCCCAAAGCCTGCAACAGCATCGACTTTGAGTTGTTTCATATAACGCATGGCACTCAAAGTAGCTTTGAGAATTTTAAACGGTGCCATCAGCTTACGCACGACTCCATTGCCGCGTACGCCCTGGATATCGATTTGATAAATTGGAATATTATGATTTTTAAGCAGGCGATTTTCCATGCCTGTTGGCGTTGCAAGCCAAGAAACTTCACAGCCTTGTTGTTGCAACTCTTTGGCAACAGCGAGCGCTGGAAAGACGTGACCACCGGTTCCGGCAGCCATCATCATGACATGTTTCGGCTTTACTTGCGTTACTTCGGTCACTGTCTAATTCTTCATTTCTAAAAAGAGGCTAATGATATTCGATTTTAAGCAAACAATTGTAATCACAAACGCATGACCGTGAAAGGTAATTTACTTTTTTTCAACAGGCGTATGATTGTTTTTTTCTACTATTTTAAAAGTTTAAACTAGTTTTATTATTAATCTATGAGAATTGAAAAAAAATCAGACAATTTTTCACTTTAATTGCATTCACTTACAGTTTTTTGCTTTTTAAGCTTCCCTCCCCTGAGGGCAGGACAAAAAAAGAGCCCGTGGAGGACTCTTTTAAATCTAGTGCAAAATTAAGCTTTTAAACCTGCCTCAAGGACATCAAATAAATCATCGGCAATCGAGGTGCCAAATTGTGCATCAATTTCACGTACGCAAGTTGGACTGGTGACATTGATTTCAGTCACGTAATTACCAATCACATCCAAACCAACAAAGACTAAACCTTTTTCACGAAGGAATGGCCCGACTTTGGCTGCAATGGCTTTATCATTTTCGGTCAATGGACGCGCCTCGCCCAAACCACCTGCCGCCAAATTGCCACGCACTTCACCATTTTGCGGAATACGCGCCAAACAATACGGCACGGGTTCGCCATTGATCATCAAAATGCGCTTATCGCCATCCACAATTTCTGGGATATAACGCTGCGCCATAATCGGCTGTGTGCCGTTATTGGTCAGGATTTCAATGGTTGAACCAATATTAACGCCATCTTGGTATAAACGGAAAATGCCCATACCGCCCATGCCGTCTAATGGCTTCACAATCACATCACCATGTTCTTGTAAAAATTCACGAATCAGACTTTGCTGTGAAGTCACCAAGGTCGGTACTTGAAGTTCAGGGAATTGCGTCGCAAACAATTTTTCATTGCAGTCACGTAGGCTTTGTGGCTTGTTAATAATCCATGCGCCTTCGCGTTCAGCCTGTTCCAAAATATAGGTGGTGTAGACAAAGTTCATATCAAACGGCGGATCTTTACGCATCAAAACCACGTCATAAGCAGCAATTGATTCTTTTTGTTTTTCGCCGAGTTCAAAATAGTGGTTGTAGTCTTCAAAAACTTTTAGCGGTGAAATCAAACCAAAGGCTTTGCCGTGATCAATATATAAATCTTGCTGTAATGCATAGCCTAGCTCATGTCCACGACGTGCTGCTGCCCATAACATCGCCATTGAGGTATCTTTTTTTAGGTTTACATTTTCGATGGGATCCATCACAACAAGTACACGCATTATTCAGTGCTCTGTTCATTATCAATTTATGAACGAGTATAGCCGAGATTTTTCTTTTGTTTATTCTGATTTTGCATGTGTATGTATGGATTCGTGTGATGCATGCAATATTTCAAAACATTTCTATCATCCACCTTATCTCAATAATGGAAATAAGCTTTAATAACATTACGTGATAGGTCTGTGTAAATAAATACCAAAGCATTGCTACCTGTCTAATTACTTCCAAATAAACTTAGCCCTATTTTTGGTTAAAAAATACGTGATTTTTTATTTTTTAGCTATTTTGTTAATTATTGTAAATAAAAAATAGAATTCATTGATGATCAACATTGAGCAGATGGCTATCATTCTTGATGCTTTACCAGACCCTGCATTTGTCATATCGCGTAGTGGAAAATACGTTGTGGTTTTTGGTGGGCGCGATAATCGCTATTACCACGATGGTTCCGGTCTTGTGGGTACCTATATTTCAGATGTGATCAAGACAGATAAAGCCAACTTTTTTATGCAACTGATCGATCAAGCTCTAGCGTCAGGAAATCTACTCATCGAAGAGTATGAACTGAGCAATAGGGATGTAAAAGGTCTGCCCGACTATGGTCCTGAAGAGCCCATTTGGTTTGAGGTGCGCATCCAATCCCTCAGTTTTTCGGTAGATGAAGAAGACGTTGTACTTTGGGTCGCAAGTAATATTTCAGCGCGTCACAACTTGGAAATCAAGCTGAAGGAACTCAGCCATACAGATCAGTTAACCGGTCTTTTCAACCGAAGAAAATTAGAGCATGACTTAGCATTACATTATGAGTCATACCTACGGCATTCCATACAGACCTCGATCTTGATGTTAGATCTTGATAACCTCAAAAAAATCAACGACAGCAAAGGTCATCATGTTGGTGATGAAGCAATCCGAGCAGTCGCAGATATTCTTCGTTTAACGCTGCGCAAGACCGATTGCGCCTGCCGCTTAGGTGGAGATGAGTTTGTGGTCGCCTTGCCCAACACGGGCTGCGATCAGGCCATTCAGTTTGCCAAACGGATTCATGAACATTCCAGAAAAGAATTAAGTCGGTTTTCAATAGATAACGCGCATGTCACCGTGAGCATAGGAGTGACGACCATCATGCCTGAAGATTGTACCTACGAAGATACAATTAAACGTGCTGATCTAGCGCTGTATAAAGCCAAACATGGCGGGAAAAATAGAATTGTCGCGGCCTAAGCGTGCGGCAGAAATAAACCAAATTTCACAGTCTATTTTGCAATTCGATATTCAAGCCGTTGTGATTGCTCAACATGAACTCTCGTCTCTTTTTCAGCATCATTTTAATTTAGATAGGTGTCCGATATGCAGCAAGCCATTGTTGATTTTGCCTTGGATGATGAAAATCATTGGTATGCCATTTTAGCTTGTGGCCATACACAGCATGTCCGACATGATCCTCCATGGCAAAACCGCCCTTGGGTTTTGACGGAGCAAGGACGGAATGAAAAGTTAGGGGTGATGTTGGAATGTAAGAAGTGTGATGAAGAGAGTTTCGTATAAGCTCTATTATGTTAAATAGGATTAAATTTAGATGAAATTTCACTAAACTCTAAAGCTGTAGTTTGAGTATTGGGAATATGGCCAAACACGTATTCATCTTTGCTTTGAAAGAAAATATCGAAACTCTGACTCATCAAGGAATCTTGTAGGCTTTGCTTTTGATAGATTGGGGCTAAATGGTTGATATAGTAATTGATCCATTCAGCTTGGCTGTTAAAAAAGTCGTAGTCTCTTAAGTTTACATATAAGTTTTTTAAATCGTCTGTAATCGTTTCAACAATATTTATGCCTCTATAAAAATAGGATTTAAGAATGAAAGAATTTTTCCTAAGTACACGTATTTTCAAAAAACTTGGGTCATCCGAAAATGAAATTAATGCTCAATTAAAAGATTTAGAGATTTTCATTAAAGATATTGCTGAAATTGATCCTATTTTTTCTAATTGGTATGTGAATAAGGCTAGTGAATCTAGTTTTAAAGCACCTTTGGATTATCCATTTCCTTCAGATATTGCCAAAAACTATCTATTTAATCTGAAAAAAAATGATGATCTAGAAAGCTACTTATTATGGAATGGTTTAGAAGAAAAAAAATCATATGCTAGCTTTAATTTTGATAGTTTTGGTTTAATGGTGACGTTTAAAAAAGTTTTAGAAACAGAACAAATTATTGAACTTTTTAAAGCATTTTTAAAGGTATTAAAATTTGAATACATTTATCTAAATAGCTACTTCTTTGGAGATATCAATGTTTTTCCACATCGGTTAGAAACTACTTCTATTTGCTATGTACCCATTAAAGTAGATGAAAAATTAATGCCTCACCTTTACAAAATTGTCGATGTTAATAACGATCTAAATGAAGGCACTATTCTAGTTTTCGATGAGGATTGGTCAGATGAATCTAATGAAATGAAGAAAAAAGTACAAGAAAACTCTTTAGCCTTAGTTGAATTAAACGTTGTTCCTGAAGCTGAGTTGCCTGAAAATTTTTTTGAATCATAAAGATTATCTAAAATTAACATAATACACGTTATAAGAAATTAAAAAATGGAGCCTAAAGCTCCATTTTTTAATAACTTTTTTAAATTACTAAGCGCAAATTTAGTGCTTTTACAACTTTAATCACCGTATCAAAACTAGGGTTCACATCACCAGAAAGTGCTTTGTAAAGACTTTCTCGGCCTAGACCTGTATCTCGTGATAATTGAGCCATTCCTTTAGCTTTAGCAATGTTACCTAAAGCTTTAGCAATGAATGCGGCATCACCATTAGATTCTTCGATACATGCTTGTAAGTAAGCCTGCATATCTTCTTCTGTTTTAAGATGCTCAGCACTGTCCCATTTGCGAAGTTTAATAGCCATTTATAGCTCCTCCTCTAAATCTTGTGCCAATTGCAGGGCAAGTTTTATATCTTTACTTTGCGTAGACTTATCTCCGCCTGCTAAAAGAATAACAACCCTTTTCCCTTGTTTGCAGTAGTAAATCCTATAGCCTGGTCCAAAGAAGAAACGTAATTCAGAGACACCTTCACCAACTGGTTCAGTATCTCCAAAGTTTCCATCTTCAACCCGATCAATTCGGACTTGTATGCGTCTTTTTGCCTGTTGGTCTTTTAACTTGGTGAACCAGTCATCAAAGACTTCAGTGGTATATATTGAGTACATAAACAAAATGTATCCCATAGGATACATTCATGCAAGAAATAAACTTGGTTTTGGGGAGCCTGAAACGCTGAATTTCGCATAACCGCCATTATGTTAAATAGGAACCTTAGAACAATAGAAAATTATAATTTCATTGCCATAAGGAAGAATATACTTACAATCCTACGTTCGTTTGTAAAGCAATTTGCTGTGAAGCTAATTCAAGTGCTTTAGATTTCCCTAATGGTTTAATATCAGTGCCTTCAGCATATATAAAATCTACCTTATCAATACCAATTAATCCTAATACTGCTATTAAATATGCTGTAACAGCATCTGTTGGAAGATCTTGATGAAAACCACCACGTGAACTAAAGATAATTGATTTAACACCTTTAATTAATCCTACGGGTGCGGTTTCTGTATATTGAAAAGTTACTCGTGCTCGTGCAATTAAGTCGAACCAGTTTTTTAATTGGGTTGGTACATTTAAGTTATACATTGGTGCTGCAATCAATAATAGATCACAATCTTTCAGCTCTTGAATAAATTGATCAGAGAGAGCTACTGCTGCTTTTACCTCAGGTTTTTCATTCGCCTCTCCACGTAAGGCATTAAATATCTCTAAGTTTAATACTGGTAAGTTCATAGCTCCTAGATCATGTTCAATTATTTGGTCAACATAACCACTTTGCTTACGTCTATATAAATATTTATTAATGAGCTGATTACTTAGAGATTTTTCCTGCATAAAACTAGATTTGATAACTAAAATTCTGTTCATAGTAAGGTTCCTAATATGAATTTTAATTAGATTATCATTGATAAATTGGATACAAAAGTGATAATAAATCAACTCATTGATTCCCAATTGGAACTAATATGCGTGTTAATGATCTGAAAAGTTTGATGGCATTTATTAGTGTTGTTGAACAAGGAAGTTTTACTAAAGCATCAGAAAAATTACATCTGACTCGTTCCGCTGTCAGTAAGATGATTTCAAAGCTTGAGGTACAGCTCGGAGTAGTACTTTTTAACAGAGATACACGTCATTTAGCTCTCACAGAAGAAGGTAGTATTTTCTATGAACATAGCCAGCGGGCTGTACAAGAATTATTAATAGCTGAGACATTATTTGAAAGTAATAATCAAAATATTCAGGGAATGATACGTATCTCTATGCCTGTATTATTTGGACAAAAGTTCATAGTTCCGATATTAAGAGACTTAGCAGATGAACATCAAAATTTGAATATGGTTCTTTCTTTTAATGATCGTTATATTGATTTAATTGAAGATAATTATGACCTAGTGATAAGAATTGGTAATTTAGAAGATAATAGTCAATTAATGGTTAAAAAGATTTCTGAGCATACAATGTGGCTCTGTGCCACACCTGAATATTTAAAAAGATACCAGGTTCCTGAGAGCATCAAAGATTTAGATAACCATCAGACTATTGGATATTTGAAAAATGGGCAGCTTGAAAAGTGGATATTTCAAAGTTCTCATCATAAAACTATGAAATATTTGCCAAAAAATAAAGTTCAAATGGATGACATAAAAAGCATATTAGATTATGTACTAATGCATGGAGGAATTGGTTGGTTACCTTCCTGGTTGATTCAAGAATATATACAAAGTGGTCAATTAATACACCTACTTACTAACTATTCAAGTACTAACTATCCTATTCAAATTGTATGGAAAAGATCAAATTTCTTACCAATACGTGTTCGTACTACCATTGATAAAATAGCTTCATCAATACAAAAAGATAGCGTCATTAAATAAGATTTATAAGAGAGGAATTCTAAATTGATAGTAATACAAAATCTTTCTAGTTTAATTTTTAAACACGGATTTATTAAGCTTTCCTAAAATTAACATAATACGCGCTATACGAAATGCTTTTTTATTCCTTAAAAATCATAGTGTTATATGATAGAGAAAAACCCAATCATCTCGGGTTGGCTTTTTTAATGATTTTTCACGTTTCATGAATACCAACCAATCAATTTTTCCACATTTTTGATTAGCTAAATTCAACAATCCTAATCTCAAAACTACACAAAAAAAGGAAGCTTCCGCTTCCTTTTTTATAACCTTAAAATCTAAAAAATCTTAGATCCCATACTTCACACGGTACGCTTCCATTTTCGCTAAAGCTTCAGTTTCGCCTTTTGCATCTAAGAAAGTCATTAAATCTTTCATAGTGATTAAAGCATGTACAGGAATTTCTAACTCTTTTTGTACTTCTTGAATCGCAGACAAATCGCCCTGACCTTTTTCTTGACGGTCTAGCGCCACCAATACGCCCGCAATTTGTGCACCGGCATTTTTCAGAATAGTCACTACTTCACGAATCGCTGTACCCGCAGTGATCACATCATCAATAATCCAGACTTTTTTACCTTCAACAGACGCACCAACCAATACACCGCCTTCGCCATGGTCTTTCGCTTCTTTACGGTTAAAGCCCCAAGGTACGCTCACACCATGGTTCTGTGACAGTGCGACAGCCGTTGCTGCTACAAATGGAATACCTTTATAAGCTGGACCAAAGACCACTTCCACATTATCGCATTCTGTTAATTTAGCTGCATAGCCAGAAGCCAATAATGATAAGGCCTCGCCATCGTTTAGTAGACCTGCATTAAAAAAATAAGGACTCACACGACCCGATTTTAAAGTAAACTCACCAAATTTAAGCACACCACGTGATAATGCGAGTTCGATAAAAGCTTGTGGATTAAATGCCGCTTGCGCTGTCATGAGGTGCTCCATTTTTTTAAGTTTGAGGTTAAACCTGAGCATGATACCAAAGAGTAGCTATCCAAGTGATCAAAAAATTTTACGTGTCGTTTCAATTAATGTGAATGGTCTGCGTTCCGCTGAAAAAAAAGGTATTTTTGACTGGATGGCAACTTCAGATGCCGATGTCATCTGCATGCAAGAAAGCCGCATTACCCATGAACAATGGACCGATAAATTTAAACCCGAAGGTTGGTTTACACACCTTTTCCCGGCAGAACGCCCAGGCTATGCCGGTACTGCGATTTATAGCCGCCTACCTTTTGTTTCAGTGACAGATGGTTTAGGTTTTGAATTGGCAGACACTCAAGGCCGCTTTATTTCTGCTGAGTTCGATTTAGGACTTGGACAAACTGCACATATTTGCTCGCTCTACCTGCCTTCTGGTTCATCGGGCGAAGAAGCTCAGGCGCGCAAAGACCTATTTTTAGGCGAATATCAACAAATTTTGAAGCAATGGCGTGCTGAAAATAAGTCAGTGATTGTTTGCGGTGACTACAACATCGTGCATAAACGTATTGATATTAAAAATTGGTCTGGGAACCAAAAGGCTTCAGGCTGCTTACCACATGAACGTGCATGGCTCGATCATATTTATGATGAGCTTGGCTATGTCGACACCTTCCGTGAGGTACGTAAAGAAGCCGAGCTTTACTCTTGGTGGTCCAACCGAGGACAAGCGCGTGCCAAAAATGTGGGTTGGCGTATCGACTACCATGCATGTTCACCAGACTGGAAAGAACGTACAGTCAATGCTTGGATATTTAAAGATGAATGGTTTAGCGACCACGCCCCTGTGATTATTGATTATAAAATTTAAGCTGCCAACAATTAATTGAGTGAACGATTGTTTACTCAATTAGAGCTTATTTCTCACATTACATGACGAATTTGTGGATTTATCTCATAACTTGAACATAGCATTATGGTCGCACGGCAAAGGGACATGTCAGGATGACATAAAAGGATTGGACGCCGAAGGAAGTATAAAAACAAACTAAATGATTTAGCTTGTTTTCAAGGATGTGACAATGGACGTTGGATTGAGACCCGCATGATCAGGATGATTAAATGCGGGTTTTCTCTTATCTAGTCCCCACATCTATAGACTCAAACATCCCCCAAATAAAACAGCTAAAAATTCGATCTGCACAGCAAATTCTTATTCTCGCTTTCTTTCTACTTTTGACTATGCAACCTTAAGCTGAATTTTCTAGTTATCGCAGCGCTTTCTTTTCTGAGCATCATTTTGTTCTGTAGGCTATTCTAAAAGACCAAAATGTCGTTTTGATGACAATACCCAATATTTATTACATGCGACTTTTACAGCAAAATATTTATTTCTCAATCCACATCACGATCAAGCTTTGAGCATTAATGAATTAGCCTGTAGGATAATGCTGAAGTGTATTTTTATCTTATTGTTTGAATAATTGAGGACACCTGTTCATGCTTAAAATTTATGGCATCAAAAACTGTAATACCATGAAAAAAGCTTTCGACTTGCTCAACGAATTAGGCCTAAGCTACGAATTTCATGACTATAAAAAACAAGCGATTGATGCTAAAACCGTAAAAAAATGGCTTAATGCCAAAGGCGCTGATGTGATTCTCAACAAAAAAGGCACCACATGGAAAAAACTCAGTGAAGAAGAGCAACAGACAGCGTTAGCCAGTGAAGAAAATTTGATTCAGTGTTTAACAGCGCATAGCAGCATGATTAAACGTCCTGTACTCGATACAGGTAGCGATTTATTGGTTGGCTTTGATGAAAGCGCTTACCGTGCATTGAAATAAATTTTTTTATCACACTCATGCACGGCTCTAGTTCAATTGTGGCTGAAAATAGGCTATAAAAAAGCCTGACATTGTCAGGCTTTTTTTGTTTGAATCATGTCAAATTAGTTGGCACGAATCCATGTTTGATTACGACCTAAAGCAGCAACGCCAATAAAGCCGCGAAGCTCTAGTTTTTTGCCACCATCAGCCAATTGACCTTTTAACTTGTAAGTTTTACCTGATTGAGGATCCAAAATTGAACCATCTTCATAGCTTGTACCACCTACATTTTTAAGACCTGTCACAATACGTAAGCCTTTTAATGATTTATTGTGATATGGGCCTTCACATTTTTTACAAGCGTTCTCTTCACCTGGTGTCAAAACTGACTGAATGCTCGCAGAAAGCGTACCATTTTTTTGTTCAGTGAATTTTACAATCGCTTTTGGCTGCTTGGTTTTATCATCAATGGTTTTCCAAGTTGTACCATTTAGCGGATCTGCAGCATTTGCAAATGCGGCTAAACTCATCAATCCTAATGCTAGTGCAATTTTTTTCATTTTTGTTTATTTCCCTGGTCTGATATAGACGACATTAGTATCCAAAAGTCACAACAATTTATCAATTTTTGTATGTGACCGTTTAGTGTAACCTTGTAATTTGTGTTGGTAAATATGCTCACACGATTCCAAAAATAGAAAAACATGGAAAGACAATGAAGATATCGCCACTGACGAAACAACTGATTACAGAAAGCATTTTAAAAACCACAATTCGTGGGCCGAGCCAATTCAATTTACCGCCCAATACTTTAAGGTTTGCTTTGGAACAAATGTGTCGTGCATTTCCCCAAAACCCCGATGTACAAATTCGTCCTATTCGCTTAGCTGGCTTAAAAGCCGAAGAAATCAAGCCGCAACAGGCATCGACCCAACTCATTTTTCATATTCATGGGGGCGCATTTTTCTTGGGTTCGATGAACACGCATCGGGCGTTTCTGACCCAAGTTGCCGCACGCACGCAAATGCAAGTGTTACATTTGGATTATCCTTTATCCCCAGAAGCGCAGTTTCCTGAAGCACTCGATGCCCTTTTTGATGTGTATGCGGTGTTATTAGATCAAGGGGTTCAAGCCAAAGATATTATTTTGTCAGGCGACTCTTGTGGTGCAAACTTGGCGCTCGCCTTAGCCCTTAAAATTCAACAGGACCAACTTCCACAAGTCAGTGGTTTGGTGTTAATGTCACCGTTTTTAGACTTGACGCTGAGTAGTGAGTCTTTGCGTTATAACCGTAAGCACGATGCGCTGTTAAGCATAGAAGCTCTCGAAACAGGCATTGATTATTATGTACCACGCTCGGTCGATCGAGCTGATCCATTGGTCTCGCCTTTTTTTGCAGAGCTCAAAGGACTACCTCCGATTCATATTCAAGTGGGTTCTAAAGAAATTTTATTGGATGATGCGCAGCGTTTTAAAGTCAAAGCAGAAGAAGCCGGCCTAGATGTCGAATTCAAGTTGTACACTGGCATGTGGCATAACTTCCAAATGTTTAGCCCATGGTTTGAAGAAGGACAGCGTGCGCTGAGTGATTTAGCCGATTTTGCACACCGACTAGATCAGGACTAATCCCTGAAAACTAATTCCCTAAGAACCGATCAAAGTCACCACAAAAAAAGGTCAGCAGATGCTGACCTAAGAGGGAAATGTCAATCCATTAAATGGCTTGAATTTGAGCCTGAGCTGTCGCCATTGCCTGTGCTTTCATATCAGGTCCCATATTAACTCCTTCGGCACGAATCACATCAATATCGCTGACACCTGTAAAATTAAACACGGCTTTTAATAAACCTTCTTGATAATCTACAGGGCTGTTATCGCCATACACACCACCACGACTGCTGGCAATATAGACTTTTTTGTCACCTGCCAAACCCACTGGACCTTGTTCTGTATATTTAAAGGTACGACCTGCAACACTGATACGGTCAATCCATGCTTTCAAAGTTGATGGCAAACCGAAGTTATACATAGCAGCACCAACCACAACCACATCGGCATCTAAATACTGTTGTAACAGTTGCTCGCCTAAAGCCGATTGTTCTGCATTTTGACCCATCAAAATTTCACTGCTGAGATGTGGAATCTGCTGTACAGATAAATCGAGATGTTGAACCTGTGCCGCATCCCCATGTTTTTGCTGTAGCTGTTGTACAATTTCAGCGCTGAGTTGACGCGAAACTGAAGCGTCGCCCATGATGCTTGAATCAATATGCAAAATTTTCATGACTAAAACCTAAAGCTGTTGTTATTAACTTGAGCCTAGTGTAATCACTTTTCATAAATAGAATAATCCTGATCCTTATGACACTATGTTTTATTTTTAGAACAATCTTTTTAAACTCGTAAAAAATTTAAAATTACTGAGCGGTTCTTGACCGTTATCAAGTGTAAATTTTCATGCTAATGTAAGCCTATAAAATGATATCTATATAAACTTTAAGAAAAAAACTGATAACTCGAACAGGGCAATGACACAGGATGACGGTGAAATCAAGCATACGTGACATGATCCTTCGCAATAGAATCGCCCAGTATTTACTGGAAGATGAAGTGGTCATGAATTGGAGCATCCTGAAAAAGTGTATGCTCATGCTGATGCTTGGCTCAGCCATTCATCTGCTTTGGATCATTTGGAAATTTTATGTTTATGTCACGCCAGAACTTTGGCAGTGGGTTAACCTTGATCTAATCCATTCTCAATTATGGACTAATATCGTCTTTTTTAGCTTAATGGTGCTATTGATTTGGCCTTGCTATGCTGGAAAAGAAAACCCAAAAATTCAGCTTGTTTTACCTTATCTTTCAGTCGGTTTATTCGTCATTTCTTTATGTCGTGATGGTTATTTAATTGGTGTCATGAGCCCAGCCACCATGATCTCCTACGTGAGCCTAGTGACCGTTGGATTGGTGCTATTTACACGAAAAATCGTCTATAGCATGCTGATTCCAGCCACGATTTTTTTATCTATTTGCATGTATTTAAGTATTCGCGGCATTATTCCCTATGCCCCGATTTTTCAACCTCATGCCTATGGCTATCAAAATAGTTTTTGGCTCTTCTCAATGATCTTTTTCATTGTTCCTATTTTATTAACCTGTCTGGCTTTATTTGAAATCTTACTGAGCCAATGGCGTCACCGTGAGCATTTGATTCAAAAACTCAGTCAAGTCGACCCACTGACCAATTTATTTAATCGACGCAGTATCAATCAGTGTTTGGAACAGCTCGATAGTGCTAAAACAGATACATATGCACTGGTCTTATTGGACTTAGACCATTTTAAACGTATCAATGATGAATATGGACACGATAAAGGCGATGAAACCTTGATTCTCGTCAGCCAAGTATTAAACCAACATTTACGCGGTAGTGATGTAGTTGGGCGTTTTGGCGGGGAAGAGTTTATTTTGGTGTTAAAAAATTCTAACTTAGAACAAGCGATTTTCATTGCAGAGCGCTGTCGAAAAGCCATTGAACAGCTTGAAATTTGGGGGCATGACGGTCAGTCAATTCATGTGACAGCTAGTTTTGGCATTGCAATTTCTACGCCTGAATTGGTACCGCAACAATTGCTGACCCATGCTGATCAGGCGCTATATGCAGCTAAAGCTGGTGGTCGTAACATGGTCATGGCCTACACCGAACAACAAAGCTTTAGCCATTTGGTTTAAAACTTTTATATAGCTCAGATGCGGCATTAAGCTTTTAACGTGGATACTGTTCCATACGACGGACTGGCTGTTCCAGTTGAGCAGCCGTGATCCATGCCACCACAGAAGGATGCTGCAAAATCTTTTGCATATAACGCTGTGTGTTGTCACTCACAGGTAGCTGGAAGGTCTGTAAACGTGTCACCACGGGTGCAAAAAATGCATCGGCAATACTAAATTCACCGCATAGAAAGCCATCCACCGCAGGACGACTCGACCAAATCTGCTCGATTCGAGTCACTTCAGCACGCAATTCGGCATGTTCAGACCATAATCTCTGACCATGACGACCATAATCCGCCTGCAGATTCATACTACATAAGCTACGCAATTGCATAAAACTACTGTGCATTTCCGCGCAAATACTACGTGCCCATGCGCGTTGCGCGGGATCTTTAGGCCACAGTGGAAGATCTTGAAACTGCTCTGCCAAATATTCACAAATTGCCAATGAGTCCCAAATCATCACACCGTCATGTTGCAGTAGGGGCACTTTACCATTGGCATGTAGGGCTAACATTTGCTGCTTGAATGCTCCGCCATCTGCTTCTTCAGAAAAAGGAATCAAGATCTCTTGAAAGGGTAAATTAAACGCGTGTAACACCAACCACGGTCGCATAGACCACGTCGAATAGTTTTTATTGGCAATATATAATTGCATCATTTTTATTCTCCACGCGATTTAAATTTTTCCAATTGCGCTAGCAATTCTTTCTCGCTAAAAGCGCCCGTCAAGCGTAGTCCACGTATCTCTTGATGCGCTGTATCTAAAAATAAATAGGTCGGTGGCCCTAAAATATCCCATTGATTGAGCAGAACTTGATGGGTTGCATCATACTGACTCAAATCCAACTTAATTAAGTAATACGGTGCCAAAGCCTGTTGCACTGCTGCCGATTTTAAAACTTTATGTTCAATCGGCTGGCAGGCCACACACCAATCGGCATAGACATCAATAATTGCGGATTGACCTTGGGGAATTTCACTTAATAAACGTTGAAACTCTTCCGCTGTATGTGCCACATGCCAAGCACTTTGTTTTTGATTTTCTTCGACTAAAAAACGTTGGCTGTGTTGATATTGACTGTACACAATATAAGGTACAGCTGCACAGAACACCAAGATATACAACCATTTGAGCTGAGTACTGCGCCATAAAATGCGCCAAAGCACATAAGCGCTAAACACCAGCCCCAGAGCAAGCGATAACCACTGTAACCAAGCTTCACTGATCAATGGTCGAATAAAATACAAAGCCAATGCCAACATGATGAAAGCAAAAAGCACCTTGATTTGATTCATCCACAATCCCGCTTTAGGCAATACCCGTGAGCCAAGGACACTGGCCAACAATAGTGGGGTCCCCATGCCAAAGCCGAGGGTGAATAACAATAACGCACCTTGCCACTGACTTTGGGTTTGGGAAATGAATAATAATGCGCCTGCCAACGGTGCTGTCATACAAGGACCGACTAGCAATGCTGAAATCATCCCCATGACTCCAGCGCCAACGAGACTACCGCCCTTTTGCATCGACTGCGCTTGGTCTAAGCGATTGACCCAACTGCGTGGCAATTTCAGTTCAAATAAACCAAATAAATTCAGGGCAAAAACTACAAAGAGCACGCTAAAGGCAATTAAAGTCGAGGGTTGTTGCAACCAACGCTGGAAATTCAAACCTGCAGACGATGCCACCAAGCCGAGAATGGCATACACCATCGCCATACTGGTGACAAAAGTCAGTGCAATCATCCATGCTTTTAAACCTCGGCTGTCGCGGACAATCAGTGAGGTTAAAATCGGCAGCATTGGCAATGAACATGGGGTAAAAGCCAGCAAAAAACCCAGTCCAAAAAACAGTAAAAGTCCATAAAATATAGAGCTTTGTGCTAATTTTTCAGACCACATTTGGTCACTTGCGGTATAGCGTTCAGAAGCCAATGCAGCATTCTCTGCCCGCTGCTGATCTAAACGATTCGCCATAGGCTGTTCGGCAGTATTTTCTGCTGCAAAGTCGAGTAAACGTTTGCTTGGAGTGGCTAGATTTTGCTGTGTGACTAAACCAGAAGCATCCGTTTTAAAGCTGATACTCTGTGGTGGATAACACACTCGATCCTTGGCACAGCCTTGCCAACTGACTTTATAGGTCTGCAGTTTTTGAGTCGGAATTTTAAAACTCAACTGTTGGTAATACACCTGCGTATGACCATAGTTATCATCTTTCAAATCCTCAGCAGCAGGCAAATCCAAAGCTAAAACTTGATTGCCCTGCTTCACCTCTATTTTGTGCTGATACAGATAATAATGCGCTGGAATATCCCAACTCAGCTCCGCCTGATCTGCACGCTCAGAGACGACCGAGAAAGGAAAAGCATCTTCAGCTGAAAGTAATGCATCCTGAGCAGAGACGCCCATACTGAACGACAGCACAGCCGCTGCCGCAACATAAGTCCATTGTTTCATTCAGCTGAATTCATCCTCAGTCTGTATTTATACGTTTTAAAATTTAGGGTTCTTTTAGAATAGGTAAGATACGCCTAAACCTGACTGATAATTTTTATGACCGCCAGTGAGTTCTAGACCAACGCTCGCATCCAACTGCATACGATCCGAAACGGCATATGTCAGGCCTGAAGCCAAAGACACTTCCTGATCGGTACTCTCTGCTTTGCGATAAACCAGCTCAGAAAAACCCGATAAATTACCCGCTATTTGATATTCCAATCCAGGAATAGCACTCACAGCCCAATCACCATCTTGAACTTCATAACGCATGGTCATTGAAGTCGCAATTGTATCGCTATAATCATAAGCCACAGCGGAAGTCAGACTATAAATGTCATCTTCAGCACTAAAGCCTTCATTGCCTGTTGCAATAATGGCTTCTGCAAGAATGGCCATCGACAATTTCTCATCATTCAAATCAATGGCTTTTTTCAGGCCAATGCTGACATCACCCAAACCATCTTCTTCAACTGAGCGACCCGCAACTTTGGTTTTAGACCATGCAGGACCTTGCCAACCCAATTGCAATTCCAAATCTTTTGCCAAACCAGTACGGAATAACATGTCTGCATTTAAAGTGGTATTTTTTACTTTTTCACCATTTTCATCACGACTTTCACTATAGCTCGCTGCTGGCAAACTTTGTTCCCATGCCAAACGACCTACAGGGGTAATGCCTGTGCCCATACCCGCGCCCGGACGGTCAAATGAAAAATCCGCCGCAAATGCAGACAGGCTCAAACTGGATAATGTTGCAATGCTTAAAACTTTAAATACAGTCATGTTTTTACTCACAATTATGCTAATTCTTTGGTCATTTTTGCGCCATGGCTACGCAAAAGCTCCAAGGTTTGTTTTTCTTCTTCCAATGCTTCTGACCAATTTACCGCGTCAAAATCACAGTCAAAAAATAATTCACTAATCGACGATAAAATGGTTAAACCATCGCTATCAATCATATTTGGATTCACTTTTTCATCCAATAAGCGCTGTACCGCAGGGACACATGCTGCACTCGCGGCGTCCCATAATGGACCATAAATTTCTTCAGCATCCCATAAATGCACATTGGCTTTGGCTTGAATCAGCGCTTCCAAGATTTGCATATGTACGTCTAAATGTTGTGTTTTCTGTTCAGCTGTTAAGGGTTGACCTGCTTCATATGCTTCGCAAACCATTTCCCACCATTTAAACAAACCATCAGACCATACAGAAACCGCAGGTCCTTTTTCAAAATCGATAAAATTTGGATTTAGACCATCTGCCAACAGGCGTTGCACCTGTGCAAGATCTTGTTCTTCTAACGCTTGCACAAAAAGCTGTTGTTGCGCTGTTAACATCTGGAAAGCTCACTTCAATTTATTTTGATCTATTATGCCGAATAAAGCTGCGTTTGTTTGAATTTCATGTAAAACAAAATACAAAACACACAAAAAAAGCCCCGCAGGGCTTTTTTAAATTTTGAGACTTATTCGTCGTCTACGCTGTCATCTGCTTCAGCAAAAGCAGGTTGTGTACTGCGTGGGTTCTCTTTCTTTTCGAACACATGTTCAAGACTACGTTTAAGTCGATCAATTGCACCGTGAATAGCTGTATCTACATTATGACCACGATGGTTGACCACGACAGGCTTCAAACCAGCAGGACGCGCTTCAATCATACATTTAATGTCGTCGCTACCACCCTTGTCCCCATTTTCATCACTTAAATGCACCGAAAAGTGAGTAATGCGTTCACTATGGCGCTGAAATTCTTCATTAAGTTCTGCACGAACGTATGTAATTAATCGATCACTGTTTATAATGTTTTTATCTGTACGGATTTCTATGTTCATAATATCATCCTCATATCTATCTGTAATATCTATAAATATTTGTGCAAAACTTATTATCTTGGCACGTTACATTTGCTGTAAATGTTACAGCAATGACCATCTTCAACTTTGTATGGAACGTCATCCTCCACATTGAATGATGAACACTTTAGAGTCTGCAGATCCGTGTCCTTATACTTCGAATATCGGTCTTAAGTTAGAATTTTGCAAGTGCTATTTTGATATTTTTTTAATATCCATATAAAAAGTAAGACTTTATTGTAGATTTGCATTGTTTTAATTGATTTGGGTCATATTTTTGTGCATTTCCTCAACGCCCACCTTCTATTTGTACAATTCCACTCCAACTCAAAATCTCGCTTTTACCGTCATTGATCATTCACGGCATATTTCCCCTTCAAATTACAAAACAATTTCCCGTTGAGTAAAATTTGGCTTTATTTTTGCTTAATAATCTGTATGCTTTCAGTGCTTCTCGGGGGGAGATATTTTTTAATGAAACTTACACAAATCGTTGCATCATGTGCATTAGCATCTGCTGCTGCTTTCACTCAAGCTTCACCTATCGTATGGCAAGATTTCAGCTTAACTGGCTTATATGGTGAAAACTATGAAGTTGGTACTGAAGACCGTACAACGATCACAGCCGAATATGCAGCTAAACTGAAATATTCAGATGTATTCTTCTTCGTTGACCAACAATTGGATGGTAACGATGATCAATCAACTTATGCAGAATTAGCGCCACGTTTAAGCTTAGGTGAAGTTTCTGGTAAAGACCTTTCTATGGGTCCAATCAAAGACGTTCTTATTGCAACGACTTGGGAACATAATGCCGGTTACGATCACCACAACTCTGAATTTAACAACTTCTTGTACGGTGTAGGTTTCTCTCTCGATATTCCATATACACAATATGCGAATGTGAACTTCTATAAAGCGGCAAACGACAAAACTAAAGATGATTATCAAATGACAATCACTTATGCCGTGCCGTTCAAATTAGGTTCAGAAGAGTTTTTAGCAGATGCCTTCCTAGACTGGTCTACTGCTGAAGCAGACCATGCAAGTGAATTAAACTGGACATCTCAGTACAAATGGAATGTGGGTAAACACATTTCACCAAAAACTAAATTATATGTTGGTATCGAACATTCAGTTTGGAACAACAAATTTGGTATTAAAGGCGTAGACCAAAACGATGTCAGCGCGTTGGTGAAATACCACTTCTAAGTTCGACTCAGAACGCTATGAAGAAAAAGCAAGGTTCATCACCTTGCTTTTTTTATGCCTAAGTTTTTAAATTGACTTTATTTTTATCAGAAATTTGCGCATGTCTTTTCTCATTCGACCTGCAATTCCACAAGACTTAGCGGCCATTCTCGCAATCTATAATCATGAAGTTCTCAACGGCTTTGCGACATGGAATGATCAAGCCTACAGCCTCGACTCTTTTCAACAGAAATTGCTGGAATTCCAAAAGCAAAATTTTCCATTTGTGGTGATTGAAGATCAGGATCAACAGCAAATCGCCGGTTATGCTGACTATGGTTCTTTCCGTCATTTTGCTGGCTATCGACATACTGTTGAGCATTCTGTCTATATTGACCCAAACTATGCTCGACTGGGTCTCGGTCAGCAATTATTAGAGCACCTAATTCAGCATGCCAAAAGCCAAAATATGCATGTCATGATTGCAGGCATTGATCACGGCAATAGCGCCTCGATTGCCCTGCACAAAAAATTAGGCTTTAAGCAAACAGGTTATGTGCCTGAAGTGGGACAAAAGTTTGGTGAATGGCGTGATCTGGTCCTGATGCAACTTCAGTTATAACCCGTGTTGAGTTGTGTTTATGGTAATTTATCCAAACGAATACCATCTTGAATTACACTCAGCACCGATAAGTTATGACGCACCGCATCACGATAAAGGTCTTGTAACTGTAAAAAAAGCAGTTTTAATTCGGCCAATTTGAGCTCTTGCTCAGGTGCGTTTTCAGCAATCGTGACCAAATAACGTTTTTTGATTTCATCCACGCTTAACTGTTGTAATGCCTGATGGATTTCTGCAACGCGAACTACAGTATTGTAATGCACTGCAAGGCTCAGTCCCGGTCGTCGCTCTGACAATGGATGTTCTGCCTGAATGGCATAATTCAGTGCCGCAGCTGAATCCCTGTTCACGCTTAATAATGGATTCAACTCTTGCCATGCCTCCCCTAAAAAAAAGGAGTGTTGTACAAAGGGTGAATCCAAGACATCTTGAGGGGTTTCTGCTTCTAAAATCAGTGTTTCCAAATCATTCGGTGGGATCAAATATAATATCGCGTCCATATTTTTATCTTCTTGTTATGTATTTAGTTAAGATTAACTTTTATTGAGCAATAATTATACAATTTTTTGTATATCAGCTGACTTATTCAATTCATGCATAGCCCAATCTATTCTTACTGAAATCATAAGTAACTCACTATTACTATGCTTACCGCCAATTCAATTAGACCACTTGCTTTCAAAAAACAAATGCATGTCTAAAGTTTAAAAGCGAATTATTTCAAAGTATGAATTTTATGCGCTAAAATTTAAAATTATCAAAAATAATCAGGGGGATAAATGGCAAAATTCTTAAATACCAGTGGCACTAACTTCTTTCTTGAAGAGTTAATCAAAAATGCCAAAGAACGTTTGATTTTAATCAGCCCCTATTTACGTTTAAATGACCGTATTAAGGAGCTTCTTGAAGATAAAGACCGTATGAAAATTGATATTCGTATTGTCTACGGTAAGAGTGACTTACATCCAGATGAAATAAAATGGATGCAAAAACTGGATTATGTCCGCGTGAGCTTTTGTAAAAATTTGCATGCAAAGTGCTATTTAAATGAAGGTGAATGCATTATTTCAAGTTTAAATCTTTATGAATTTAGCCAAGTAAATAACAATGAAATGGGGATTTTAGTTCGTAAATACGAAGATGATGAAGTCTTTAAAGATGCCTATGAAGAAGCCCAACGTATTATTCGCATCAGCGATGAAGTACGCATTACTTTAGATGAGGTGAAAGCAGAAAAACCTAATATTGAAAAAATTGAAGAAGAATCACTTTTACAATCTAAATTAACCAGTTCAAAACTCGCCGCAAAGCACAAATTAAAAACCCCTGAATTATTAGAACTATTGGTGAGTAAAGGGTTACTTGAAGAAAAAGCAGAAGGTAAGCATACGCTTACAGATTCAGGTAAATTCATTGGAGGAGAATTCAAGCCCAATCAATATGGTGGCTATTTTCTTTGGCCTGAAAACATTGAACTTTAATCCACATAAAAATTTCCTCCCTTTAAGCATTACAGCCGTGAGTAAAATACCTCCCCCCTCTCTTGCCCCAAAATATGGAGCAAAAGAGGGTATTAAACAACCTAAATCGCCACCAGTTCCCGAATGCCTTTTTCGGGCATTTCACTACCGACACCTTGTGCAATCACTTGCCCCCGCGCCATCACGGTATATTCATCTGCCAGTTCTTCTGCAAAATCATAAAACTGTTCAACCAAGACAATCGCCATTTCTCCGCCATCGGCTAACTGACGAATCACACGACCAATATCTTTAATAATCGAGGGCTGAATGCCTTCGGTCGGCTCATCTAAAATCAATACCCGTGGTTCGGAAGCAAGCGCACGGGCAATCGCCAATTGTTGTTGCTGACCACCTGATAAATCTCCACCTCGTCGATGTTTCATTTCATCCAATACGGGGAAAATCTCATAGAGATGTTCTGGCACTTTTCGGGTCTTAGCGCTTTTAAATTTCGCCATGCCAATCAAAATGTTTTCTTCAACGGTCAAGGTCGAGAAAATATCCCGTCCTTGCGGTACATAAGCCAATCCTTCGCGTACACGTTGCTCTGGACTCAGTTTAGAAATATCTTTGCCATCCAGTAAGATCTGCCCAGACTTGATCGGTAACATACCCATTAAACATTTTAATAAGGTGGTTTTACCCACACCATTTCGCCCGAGCACCACCGAACATGCGCCCACAGGAGTGGCAAATGTCACATCTCTTAAAATATGACTGCCGCCATAAAACTGATTGACGTCTTTGACTTCTAACATGGTCTGCTCCTTATCGTCCGAGATATTTTTCAATGACATCTTCATTGGCTTGGACTTCGGCCAATGTACCCTCGGCCAAAATCGCACCTTGCGCCAATACGGTGACTTTTTCACTGATGGTGTCAATAAAGCTCATGTCATGTTCAACCACAACAAGGGTATGGTTCTTTTTCAACTCTAAACACAGCTCTGCAGTGCGCTCTGTTTCAGCATCGGTCATCCCTGCTACAGGTTCATCTAGCAGAATCAACTTTGGACGCTGCATCAGTAGCATGCCTATTTCTAACCACTGCTTTTGACCATGTGACAACAGCCCTGCCGGTTTATGGATCAATTCTTCTAAGCGGATTTGTGCTAAAGATTCGTCCAAGGCATTTTGCGCATCTGGATCAAGCTTGCTGAAAAAACTCTTTTTCACCCGTTTATCTTTCGGTGCTGCCAATAACAGGTTTTCCATCACAGTAAAATTTTCAAATACAGTAGGCTTTTGAAACTTACGACCGATCCCGGCTTCTGCAATTTGCTCCGTGCTCATATTTGCCAAATCATAGGTTTGCCCAAAAAAAGCCGAACCTTCTGTCGGACGAGTTTTCCCTGTAATCACATCCATCAGCGTGGTTTTGCCTGCACCATTAGGACCAATGATGCAGCGCAGCTCACCTTCTTTGATATATAACGACAAATCATTTAATGCACGGAAAGAATCAAACCAAACGCTGACTTTTTCTAAATACAAGGCAATCCCGTGACTGAAATCCGCACCCTGCTCCTTTGGTCGTCCATAACCTTCAGCAGCATGACCGCCATGCGGTTGAACCCATTGATCATTCATTCGCTGCGCTCCTTTTTAAACCGCTCTAATAACCCAATCACACCTTTTGGCAAGAATATCGTTACCACAATAAACAGCGCACCTAAAATCAATAGCCATGCCTCTGGATAAGCCACCGTGAAATAGGTCTTCACCCCATTGATTAAACCTGCACCCAGTATCGGGCCAATCAGCGTACCGCGACCACCTGCAGCCACCCACACCGCCATTTCAATCGAATTGACAGGGTTCATCTCACTCGGGTTAATAATGCCAACTTGGGGTACATACAGAGCGCCTGCAATCCCTGCGATCACGGCAGACAACACCCATGCAGAGAGCTTGTACCATAAGGTGCGGTAACCTAAATATTGCAAACGGTTTTCACTGTCACGAATTGCACCGAGTATACGACCATAGGGTTTATTCATCAGGTGGCGTAAGCCGACAAAACAGACCAGCAAAGTCAGTGCCGTGAGGAAACACAAGGTTGCACGCATTGGTGCAGAGGTAATATCCATACCCAAAATGGTTTTAAAACCGGTAAAGCCGTTGTTACCGCCAAAGCCGGTTTCATTGCGGAAAAATAGTAGCGCAGCGGCAAAGGTCATGGCTTGGGTGATAATTGAAAAATACACGCCTTTAATTTTGGAGCGGAAGGCAAAGAAGCCAAAAATGAAGGCAATCAGTCCTGGGACTAAAACCACCAAAGCCAATGCCCACACGATATGTTCAGTACCCATCCAGTACCACGGTAGCTCGGTCCAACTCAAAAAGCGCATAAAATCGGGTAAGCCATCGCCTGCCGCTTCGCGCATGAGATACATACCGAAGGCATAGCCGCCCAAGGCAAAGTACAGACCATGCCCTAAGCTTAAAATGCCGGCATAGCCCCAAACCAAATCTAAGGCCAATGCCACCAAGGCGAGACACATAATTTTGCCAATGAGCGTGACCCAATACGCTGATAAATGCAGTGCTGAATCGGCGGGCAATACATGTAACCAAGGTAAAATCAGCAAAATGGCAAAGCACACGGCAATCGCCATACCGCTATAGGGTTTATCCGATAATAACGAAGTGATTTTCATGCGCTTACTCCACAAAACGGCCTTTGATGGCAAACAAACCTTGTGGACGTTTTTGAATAAACAAAATCACAAGAACCAGTAGAATAATTTTCGCTAAGACCGCACCCATGCCGATTTCCAGCACTGTGCCACTGACACCTAGACCTAAGGCCGCCAGTACTGCACCCCATACTTGACCAACACCGCCCACCACAACCACCAAAAACGCATCAATAATATAGTTTTGTCCTAAATCAGGACCGACATTGCCGACTTGTGCTAAGGCACAACCTGCCAGACCTGCAAGCCCTGAACCTAAACCAAAAGCCATCATGTCAATGCGGCTAGAACGGATACCCACGGCCTGTGCCATTTGACGGTTTTGCGTCACGGCACGAACAAATAAACCAAAGCGGGTTTTATTCAGCAAGTAAACCAGTAATAGGAGTATCGCAACGGTAAAGCCAATAATGGCAATGCGGTTATAAGGCAGCATCAGGCTCGGTGTCACAGCGATCCCTCCTGACAGCCATGAAATATTCGACACCTCAACGTTCTGCGCACCAAAAACCATGCGCACCAATTGCATCAAAATTAAGCTCACACCAAAGGTGGCTAATAGTGTTTCCAATTGACGGCCATACAAGGGACGAATAACGGCACGTTCAATCAACATGCCAATCAAAGCACTAACAAAAAACGCAGCAGGAATCGCGGCAATCAAGTACCAATCGACATAGCTACTGAGATAACTCTTAAACAGGCTTTGCACCACATAAGTGGTGTAGGCCCCGATCATGATCAGTTCACCATGCGCCATATTAATCACGCCTAGCAGGCCATACGTAATGGCTAAGCCCAACGCCGCCAGCAGTAAAATACTGGCCGTGCTCAGTCCGGAAAAGACATGTCCAGTCCATTCACTGGCCTGAATACGGGTTTTAATATTGCTCTTGGCTTCTGTCAGTGCGGCTTTTAACTCAGGATGCAGATTGGCTTGTTGTAATTCCTGTTCCACCATCGCCAACACATCGGGACGGTTAGAATCTTGCAGCACTTTGGCCGCCTGTATTTTTTGTAATACATCAGGGTTTTGATAATCCAAGCGTGCTTTGAGCTGCGCTAAACGGGCTTTAACTTTGTTATTTTTTTCATTTAAATACAATTGATTAATATTTTTAACATCCAACTCAGCCAAGTTATTTTCTAAAATATCAATTGCATCCAAACGTTGGTTTAAATCATTCGATTGCAGCTTTTCTTTCGCTTGCGCAAAAGTTAAGGCTTTACGAAGGGTATTCACCAAGGTGACTTGAGATAAATCGGCAGGCCAATCCGTCACGATTTGCAAATCTGGATAGCTCAATAATTTTTCTTCAGTTTCTAAAATATAGGTTTGACCGCTTTGACCACTATATAACTGGTCTTTTTCGACCAATGCGGCCAACTGATCTAAGGATTCAATATCGCCCGGCCATTGATTCAGTAAACTACGTCGCTCGGTAAAACTCCCGCGAACAAATTGCTGAATGGCGTCACCTTGCTGCACAGATTGCACCGTAGACACCACATCCGCTGCAGTTTCTGCATGCACGATTTGCAGACAGAATAATTGGCTTAGGAATAGAAAAAGGATCGGGAAATTGCGTAATTTTTTCATCTTATAAGCATCCCTATTGAGTAATAGAACAACCCCATACAGGGATCACATCAAAAAAGGCCTGCTACACAATAGCAACAGGCATTCGAATTGAATTATTTAGGGATGTACGGGCTCCATGGCTCTGCAGCAATGGTTTTTGCGGTTTTGTGCACCACATCAAACTGACCATCGGCACGGATCTGACCAATCATGACTGGTTTATGCAAATGATGGTTCGACGCATCCATTTGCAAGGTATAGCCCGATGGCGCTTTAAATTCTTGGCCGGCCATAGCTTCACGCACTTTATCGACATCTGTGCTTCCTGCTTTTTCTACCGCTTGTTTCCACATATTGATACCGACATAGGTAGCTTCCATCGGGTCATTGGTCACAAATTTATCGGCATTCGGCAGTTTGTACTCCACGGCATACTGCTTCATTTTATTGGTGAATTCAGTATTCACTGGATTTTTCACTGACATGAAGTAGTTCCACGATGCCAAGTGTCCGACCAGCGGCTTGGTGTCGATACCGCGTAATTCCTCTTCACCTACAGAGAACGCCATCACAGGAATATCCGCAGCTTTGATGCCTTGGTTGCCCAATTCACGATAGAACGGCACATTTGAATCGCCGTTAATGGTCGAGATCACAGCAGTCTTTTTCCCTGCTGCAAACTTCTTCACATTGCCCACAATGGTTTGATAGTTGCTATGACCAAATGGCGTGTATTCTTCCATGATGTCTGCATCGGCAATGCCTTTCGACTTCAAGAATGCACGTAAGATTTTGTTGGTAGTGCGTGGGTAAACATAGTCTGTGCCCAACAGTACAAAGCGTTCTGCCTTACCGCCCTCTTCACTCATCAGGTATTCAACAGCAGGAATCGCTTGCTGATTCGGTGCAGCGCCTGTGTAGAAAATATTTTTAGACTGTTCCTGACCTTCATACTGAACAGGGTAGAACAATAAGCCATTTAATTCTTCAACCACGGGTAAAACCGACTTACGAGATACCGACGTCCAGCAACCAAAAATCACGGCTACTTTGTCTTGGGTAATCAACTGACGGGTTTTTTCCGCAAATAGTGGCCAGTCCGATGCAGGGTCAACCACCACAGGTTCTAGTTTTTTACCCAATACCCCGCCATTGGCATTAATTTCATTAATCGCCATCAAGGCCGTATCTTTAAGAGAAGTTTCTGAAATCGCCATCGTGCCTGACAGCGAATGTAAGATCCCAACTTTAATGGTGTCACCACTTGCTGCAGCGGCTTTTGGTTCAGATGCAGCGCTTTCTGTTTTTTCTTCTGCAGGTTTTGAACAGCCCGTTAAAGCAATCGCCCCAGTCATCGTTGCCGCTAAAATACTTTTAGCAAATACATTGCGTTGAAACATTATTCACACTCCCAACCTAAGCTTGTAAGTCACATTTTTAAAATGCATTTGTTGTCTTTCATCACAACAGAGCAATTCAATAACTGTGCCAAGCCTTATTTTTTATTTTGATTGAGTGCTTTTATTTATTTTTAAATATTATTTTTCATATAGTTATAACAAAAAACTTTGCTTGTAATTTTTTATGGTTCGATCCAAACACCGTAAAATCACCGCAAAGATGCATACAAACTTGTATCCAACATTTGACCTATAATTGAACAATTTTGCGACGTTTTTCAAAAAACACGGTGTTTTAGCACACAAATCATGCAGCTTTTCCTACATTTGAAGCAAAAAAAAACCACTTGCGTGGTTTTTTCTTATTGCACTTTTAAACCGCCAAATCGGCCAAATTACCCTTCTGCTCTAACCAATGTTTACGGTCTGAAGAGCGTTTTTTCGCCAATAATTTGTCGAGTAAACCTGAAGTAAACTGTACGTCATCCAAGTCCAGTTGCACTAAACGACGTGTATCGGGATCCATGGTGGTTTCACGCAGCTGACTCGCGTTCATCTCGCCCAATCCTTTGAATCGAGTAATTTGTGGATTTTTGGTTTTGCATTTTTTCAAAATGCTATTTAATTCTTCCTCATCCAGCGCGTAATGAACGTCTTTATTATCATCAATACGGAACAGTGGTGGCATTGCCACAAACAAATGCCCTTCTTCCACCAAAGTTGGGAAGTGTTTAACGAACAAAGCACAAAGCAACGTCGCAATATGTAGACCGTCTGAATCGGCATCGGCCAAAATACAAATTTTGCCATAACGTAGTTCTGACAAGTCGTCACTGCCCGGATCAACGCCAATGGCAATCGCAATATCGTGTACTTCTTGCGATGCTAAAACTTCATCAGAAGACACTTCCCAAGTATTTAAAATCTTACCGCGGATCGGCATGATCGCTTGGAAGTTCTTATCACGTGCTTGCTTGGCAGAACCACCTGCAGAATCCCCTTCCACAATAAACAGTTCAGATTCTTCTAAGGTATGGCCTACACAGTCCGCCAATTTACCTGGTAAAGCTGGACCTGAAACAATCTTTTTACGTTCAACTTTTTTCGCAGCTTTTAAACGGCGACCGGCCTTGGCAATCACCATTTCTGCCAGTTGCATAGCAATATCGGAGTTTTGATTCAGCCACAGTGCAAAGGCATCTTTGGCAATATTTAACACCACACTAGAGGCTTCACGGCTTGAAAGTCGTTCTTTAGTTTGACCCGAAAATTGTGGCTCTTGGAATTTTAAAGACAGAATAAAGTTGACACCATCCCACACATCTTCGGCAGACAGCTTCATATTACGCGGCAACAAGTTACGTAATTCACAGAACTCACGAATCGCATCTGTCACACCCGAACGTAAACCGTTGACATGTGTACCGCCTTGCGCAGTTGGAATCAAATTGACATAACTTTCTTGAATCTGTTCGCCGCCTTCAACGTTCCAGCAAATGGCAAATTCAGCACTAGCACGTTCAGCTTCACCAGTCGCAACAAATGCAGGAACAGGAACGATGTCACGGTCTTGTAGCTCATCCATCAAATAGTCGACTAGACCATTTTCAAATTGCCATTCGATCTTTTCGTTGTTGATTTGATCGATATAAATAATCTGCAAGCCTGCCGCCAAAACAGCCTTGGCTTTTAAGTTGTGTTTTAAGGCTTTCAGCGCAAATTTAGGCGAATCAAAATATTTGGCTTCAGGCCAAAAATGCACGGTAGTACCCGTTGCACGTTTAGCGCATTTGCCTTCCAACACCTCAAGCGGTGCCACAGGAACGCCATGTTCAAAGGCCATTTTATATAGATTGCCTTGACGCTGAACTTCCACTTCAACACGATCTGACAGTGCGTTCACCACCGAAATACCCACACCGTGTAAACCACCTGAAAATTGGTAGTTATCGGTACTGAACTTACCACCGGCATGTAATTTGGTCAGAATAATTTCAATCCCGCTTTGACCATACTCAGGATGAATATCAACAGGCATACCGCGTCCATTGTCTTCTACCGACAAAGAACCATCTTTATAAACCGTCACAGTAATTTTGTTGGCATGACCTGCAAGCGCTTCATCGACGGAGTTATCTATCACTTCCTGCGCCAAATGGTTTGGTCGTGTAGTGTCTGTATACATACCCGGACGACGACGTACCGGATCTAGGCCAGATAAAACTTCAAGTGATTGAGCCGTATATTGCGTCACGTTGCAAAATTCCCTGCTTTTTGGTTAAAACATTTCTTCAAGCGCTACAGTATATGCTTTTTTATTAAAATGCATATCTCTTGCGATCAGCCGCCATTTTCTTAAACAATTTAAACGTCAAATGATGTCGTAACTGCCTATTTTTGTATGTTGAATCTAGCTTTTCAGCATTTGTATTGGATCATTTTATTTAGGCATATTTTTGACAGCATCAGATAAAAACTGCAAGAGCATCGGTATTTTTTCTGCAAAATCATCCATGTCATGCGTTCCACCCACCTCAGTGATCAGCATAGCCGTGCCGGCTTGAACCGCACTATAAAAACTAGTGGCATCACGATAATCCAAGGTTTCATCACCTTGTTGGAGCAAGACCAACAATTGATCTGCATTTTCAACCTTAGATACAGCCAAAGCCTGCATTTGATTGAGCTGTGCATCATCCAAGCACCACGTTTCAGTCACCTGATAAGGCAATGCCGTGTCGCCAAATAAATCACGAAATAATTGCCATGGATAGACCGCAGGATTGATGAGCACCGCAGGAATTTGATGGCGTGCCATCAACTGCGTCGCATAAAAGCCACCTAAACTGCTACCGACCAAAACCACATTATCCAAACCTTCAATCAGCTCTGACATCTGCTGCATTACCTGTAGCGGTGGCATATTCAAATCTGGCAAATGCACGTGCACACCATTTAAGTCTGCGCAATGGCGCCGCAGTATCTGTCCTTTCACTGAATTTGAGTTACTTTGAAAACCATGCAAATACACAATATTCATCATTTTGATTCCAAATTGATCTTTAAATTGCTTTAAAAGTGGCATATAAGTGCTAACTGCGTCACATTTTCTAAATTTGAATTTTTAGTAAAATTGTCAGACAAAAGGCATTCACCGACAGGTCTGTTATCGGTATTGTAAAAGCTGTTCGTGAGAATTTTATAAAATAAACAATGAAACTTCAGGCTATTCCAGTAATAAATACAATCGAGGGATAGCATTGAATGTAAGGATAGGAACATTATGCCTAGCTTAACACCATTGCATGAAACCTATTGTAAATGGGACCGCACGCCACCCAGTCAAGCAGATGTGCTGGAAGGTTTGGCACAACTCGTGACAATGCGTTTTAGTGATGTCGTGCATGACTTGATCAAAAACATTCAACGTGAAATTTTAATCAGTATTTTTGGAATGAGCGAACAAGGCTCGAAAGCCTTTCATAAGCAGCCGACCATTGCACGGATTTACGAATTTTCTTACAACACTTTTTTCAATTATGGCAATTATTTACTTGCGCCAACGCTGCGTAGCATTATTGAAAAATTCCCACGCTTACACGACAAACCCCTCACGCCGTCTTTACATTTTTTAGTGGGCGCACTGAATGGGGTCTTGGGCGACTATTTACTGAAATATCACAACCCGATGGCCTTACCAATGGTGGTTTACGACCATTATGGTGCGGTACAAAAAGGCGAATTAACCGGACGTATCACCCTGTTGATTCATGGGCTCTGCATGAATCATCTGTCATGGTCGACAGCCAAATATGGCGGCATTGGTGAAAAATTACTTTCTCAACGTGACCATAACACCATGCTGTATTTAAATTACAATACGGGTCGTCGTATCTCGACCAATGGTCGCAGCCTAGCCAATACATTAGAAGATTTGGTCCGTCGCAACCCCGGCATTACCAGTATCGACTTAATTGGTCATAGTATGGGAGGCTTAGTGTCCCGTAGTGCCATTTTTTATGGCAAACAAAATATGTATCAATGGATTCATCAAGTCGAAAATCTAGTCTGCTTGGGCTCACCACATCATGGTGCTGTGCTTGAACGTGTCGGATTTCATCTGCAAGATCAATTGGGGCGCTTCCCTTTGGTCAAAATCGTGGGGCATGTGGTGAATATTCGCAGTAACGGCATTTTAGATTTGCGCTATGGCAGCGTGCGTGATGATGATTGGGAACATAATGATGTCCGTATTGGACTCATGGACGACAACCGTAAACCAGCCCCGATTCCATCGCATATCAATACCTACCTCGTGGCAGGGACCATTGAATATGAACATCGTCGCAATAAAACGCGACATGTGATTGGAGATTATTTGGTCAGTGTGAAAAGTGCGTTAGGAGAACACCCAAATGCACGGTATCAACTGAAAGTGCCAGATTCACATAAAGCAATTTTTTATGGCTTGAACCATTTTGAAATTCAGCATCATCCGCAAGTGGCTGAGCAAATCGTGCATTGGTTCTATCCAAATAATGACGATAAAGCTTGTGATCATATCTATGAATTTATGATGGACTTGGAAAGTGTGGAAGGCATTGCCCTAACCTAACGTACCCCCCATTGAGACTCATAAAAAAAAGCCCTCAACTGAGGGCTTTTTTTTATGTATCACTAAATTAAAATTTATCACGTAAACGTGGCACTGGTTTGCTTGTATATTTACGCAATAACTGCCAAAGACTGAGCAAGGTTAATACCGCAAAAAACACCAATGACCAAACCGGTAATGATTGTCCCAAGAAGGTCCAATCCACTTTGGCACATTCACCAGAGCCGGTCAGTACTTGCTCAAAGACTGATTTTAACGGCAGCGTTTCTACCCAATAATCCAGTCCTGGGCCACAGCTCGGTACTTTGTCTGGCGGTAAATTTTGCAGCCAAATATGACGCGCAGCCACCCCAGCAGACCAAAGAATTGATAGTGTCCCCAACAATGCGTAAATGCGTTTACCCCAATTCGATGCTGGATTGTGAATCAATGCAATCAATGAAATGATGCCGAGTCCAATCAAACCAATACGTTGGAATACGCACAACGGACATGGTTCTAAGCCTTGTACATGTTCTAAAAACAGCGCAAAAGACATACCGATCACGCTGGCTAAAAACAACAAACCACTCACGAAGCGGAAACTCCATTTCATGGTAAATCCTCTTAAAATTTTTTATCTAAAGTTTTTCAAATATTCTTCAAAACTCAAGGTACAGTCTTGCTCAAGTTGAGCCTGTTTTTCTAAAGACTGCTCAGCAGCTTGTGCAAAATATGCTGCAATTTCTGGGCTCAAGACATGCTGCTCATACACTTCAGCATGTTGTAAGGCCATAAAGCTACCAAAGCCCCAAGTTCCACCTTGTTCTAAAGTATCGCTAATCATACGTGCCGACAATGTTTCATCGACTTCATCGATGCGTGATTGCATCACAGCCATTGCCTGAGTGTAAATATCTGTATTGTAAGAATCATCTAGCAATTCAGCCAACGGTTGCATCGCAGCAACATGTGTACGACACCATGTTTCAATTGGAATCGCTTGCCCTTGCTGTAAAATCACTGCATTTGGGGCACGACCACGGTTCACTACTTCCGCCTGATTTTTCTCAATTTCATTTTGTTCGGCATCTAACAACGCTGGACTGTTTTGCAATAAACAGTACAAAGCCACCACTTCGAGCAAGCCTGCCGTGTCTTCATTGATCCCAATCGGGCTATAAGGATTGACATCTACCGCGCGTAATTCAACATAACCTACGCCACGATTTTGCAGGGCTTCAGACGGTGTTTCACCATCCTGCGGCACTTGTTTCGGACGAACCAAACTGTAGTACTCATTTTCAATTTGCAACACATGGTCATTAATTTGAATCGGTTCACCGTGTTCATCATTTAAACCTAAATGACTAAATGCGGCATATGGGGTATGCACCGCTTTTTGCAAACCTTCCAAATACGCCTGAATGTCGTTGTAGTGAATCCCTAACTGTTTTTGTGCTGAATTTTGATAGCCAAAATTTCCCATACGCAGTGCCGTCGCATAAGGTAAAAATAGCGTGCCTTTTAAGAGCGGTAACAGCTGATGTTCACGTCCAGTCATAAAACATTTACACACCGACGGGCTCGCTCCAACCAAAAACATCACCAATGGCGTTAAACGAATAAAATTACGGATCAGGCCAAAATAACGATGACTGCGATAATCCTGTAAGCTCAATGCTTTGAGAGCATCGTCAGTTTCGTGTTGTTGTAGTGCTTCAAAGAAATGATCTGGGAAGGATAAATTATAATGCACCCCTGAAATGGTCTGCATCCGGCGACCATAGCGCACCCCTAAACCACGACGGTACAAGGTTTTAAAACGTCCTATATTCGAGCTGCCATATTGCGCTAAACGAATACTGTCTTCGTCTTTATCCAACATGCATGGCATCGACAACGGCCAAAGTTTTTCACCATGTTCCAAATGCGTATGCGCAACAGCATGTATATCTTGCAGATAGTTCAACGCCTCTGTAATGGTTTCTTTTGGCGGCGTGATAAATTCCATCAAAGCTTCAGAATAGTCTGTCGTGATATGCGGATGAGTCAAAGCCGCACCCAAAGCTTGGGGATGGTCGGCCTGAGACAAGAAACCGTTGCTTTGCATACGCAAGCTTTCACGCTCAATACCGCGCAACATTCCTTTAATCAGCGAAGAATCTACCCAAGTCGGTAAAATGTCTTGAGAGGTCGATTCGGGTTGACTCATTGCTATCTCGCTTAAATGGAAGAAACTACTAAAATAAAATCATCAGTTTATATCAGTATAACGCGATTTGAAGTGGGCAAATGACCCACTGTATAGTTTTGAGACAAACCGTGATTTTATTTTGGCAATTTTTTATCACAAACTTACTCTATATGACATTTGAAATTTGTGATTTTATAAACAAATATATGCTAATAATGCTTAAAACTTATGAATTATCAAGATATTCTCGAATTTTGGTTTAACCCAGAAAATCAGCCCAATTGGTTCGCTAAAAGCAATAATTTTGATGTTTTAATCGAAAAAAAGTTTAAAGACATCCATCAAGCGGCCAGTCAAGCAGAACTGTGGCAATGGCGTACTACTGCCGAAGGTCGATTGGCTGAAATTATTGTTTTAGATCAATTTTCTAGAAATTTATTCCGTGACTCTGGCTTGGCTTTTGCCCAAGATGCACTGGCTTTGGCGCTTGCACAAGAAGCCATCGCGCAGGGTTTAGATCTACAATTAAGCCCTGAACAGCGCTCATTTTTATATATGCCCTTTATGCATAGCGAATCGACAAAAATCCATCAAAGCGCGTTAAAATTATTTGAGCAACTGGGCAATCCGATCAACTTAGAATTTGAAAAAAAGCATAAAGTGATTATCGATCGATTTGGACGTTACCCGCATCGCAATGCGGTATTGGGCAGAACATCTACAGCAGAGGAATTGGAATTTTTAACCCAGCCCAATTCTAGCTTTTAATTGACGGCTTTTGGCCAGTATCTCCCCTTGCCATGAACCGACTAAACAGGAGTATGCGCATGAACAAACTCATTATCGCAGCAGCCATGACCGCAGCACTCGGTTTGACTGGCTGTGCCACAACCCCATCAAAACCTTTGACCTTTGAACAACTCGGTCAATATTCTGCGACACCATTAAATGCGCAAAGCTACCGTATTAGCTTTCAAGCTCGCCCCAATATGAGCTATGGTACTGCCGAAGAAATTACCTTGGTTAAAGCCGCTCAAACCACCCTACACAATGGCTTTCAATATTTTAAAGTCATGGATGATCCGAGTAATCGGAGTCAAAAACCACCGCGTCAAGCGGTGATTTACCCAGACCCTATGCCTTATCCATATGGCTATTATCGTCGCCATCCCGGATTTTGGCCAGGCCCGTTTTATGACGTTCCACAGGTGGTCACACTCGATCCGACTCAAGTTTCCTACAGTATTACTTGCTATAAAGATCGTGCCAAAGCCCCTCAGGATGCCTTTGATGCTCGCTTGATTTTGCAGTCACTCGGAGCTAAATATGGTTTAGACAGCCAAGGAAATCCTTTGCCTGTAGCCGCTGAGCCCACCTCTAAATAAGTCAACCCATAGAGACCCGATCATTGATGAGCCCAACTGAACAGCCCGCTGTTTCACCTAGTCTGCAACGCAGTAAACGCTTCGCCACCATTGCTTTGGTGGTGGCGGTGCTGGCGTGGATTGCATTGATGATCGCAGCTAAATTGCTGCCTGAATACGTCTGGCTCATTCATATTTTAATGCTTTCAGCAGAAGCTGGAGTGGTTGGTGGTTTGGCAGACTGGTATGCGATAACCGTTTTATTTCGCAATCCCTTTGGTCGTATTCCGATTCCTAAATTTTTACGTGACCACACAGAAATTATTCCACGCAATAAAGCGCGCATTGCTGAGTCCATGGGCCGCTTTGTTCAGGAAAATTTTCTTTCACCACAAGTGGTTGAAAAAAGTTTAGCGGAGACGGATCTCTCTCTTGCCGTCGGGAAATGGTTGGCCAATCCGCACAATAATGCGCAAGTGACTCAAGTCATTCAGCAAACGGTACCGAAAATTTTCGAATTTGTCGGTCAGGAACAAATTGGACGATTTATCCAAAATAACAGCGTGCAATGGGTACGCAATACGCAAGTCAACCATCTTGCCAGTGAAATGCTGCGAGCAGTTTTAGAAAATGATTTCCATCAAGATGTCCTGCAACGTGGATTAGATTTAGCCCATGACTGGATGTTACAGCACCCTGAACAAACCCGTGATTTATCACGTCAGTTGTTTAAAGAACTCGGTGTTTGGAAGCTCGCCAAAGGTGCAAGCTGGATCGGCATTGATGTACAACAACGCACCATTGATTCATTGGTGAGCCGTGTCGAATCTATGTTGGCCGATCCAGAACATCCTTGGCGTCGAAAAATTGAAGAAATGGCACAGCAGCTTATGCAGCAACTGGCAGACAATCAAAGTGTAGCCAGCCAACGCCTGAACAGTACCAAAGATGCCATGCTCGATAGTCCACAAATGTTGAATTTTATCAGTGGTGCAGTGGTGATTTTATGCGACGCGATTCGTTCTGATTTAGAAAAACCCGACTCTGGGATTGCACAAAACCTACGTGTCGCCATTCAACAAGTGGGCGAAAATATTGTCTCTAATGTCGCTGTACGCCAATTGCTGAATGAAAAAATGAGTGATATTGCCATCAATCTCTCCGATCAATATAGCGAAAAAGTCATTCGGTTTATCAGTGAACGTATACATGAATGGGATTCACGTGAAATGATCGATAAGATCGAAAACGAAGTCGGTGGCGACTTGCATATGATTCGAGTCAATGGTGTCGTGGTCGGTGGTTTTATTGGCCTCGCACTGGGGATTATTCGTGCCTGTGTAGAATGGCTGCTTTAGCCGCCTGCAGCAGTCCTCCTCAAAGGAGATTGGCCGCAGGTTTGAGCTTTATGCGTAGAACCGTTAAACTTTGCCGATCCGAAAATTTAATAGAACAATAAAATCTATGCATTTACCTGCCATCTATACACTACCATTCATTCTAATCATCAGTAGCTTAAGCGCTTGCCAGACCATTTCCAAAACCAGTAGCACAGTCAGCGACAAAGTGATGGGCATGCTCGGTAAAGAAAAAGCCCCTGAAATCGATAAAAAAGGCACAGTCGATATCAGCAAAAGTACCCAACAACAGTTAGAAACCCTACTAACCAATATGCCGAAAAATCAGTGGATCTATATTGAAAATGATCAACAAGGCACATCTACCCTCAAAAATAAATCGGCAGACAATTTCACCTTGAGCCTCAAATTGAATTGCAAAATCAGCACTCAGCGCCCAACTTTCAGTATAAGCAACGCGGATGGCCAAGAGATCCTAAAAGCACATGATACAAATGTGGGGCAAATTCAAATTCTGCTCGACAATAAAAACTTTGGAAATCCGTTTGAGACAGCCCATCAGCAAAAGTTCCAAAGCTTTAAAACCGCTGTCGCTCAGGCCAAAGTCATTAAAGTGTTTAATTCCTCAAAACTCTATACCTTCCAAAACAACAAAGCCGAGTTACTCTCTAAAGCAGTGAGTTGTCGCGATAGCCTATAAATATTTAAAGCGAAATGCAGTAAGTCACCATTTTACTCAACTGTGACTTACATGCAGGCTTATTTTGCAGGTGGCTGTGGCCCTGACATATCAACCAGCAGGCCTGTAAACTTTCGAACAAATGGCAATAAAATCAGTACAATGGGAAAAGCAATTGCCCATGAAATCATCCAATTATGCAGCCATAGAGTCACAAATCCCTCAAACCAGCCTAAATTTCTGAGCATATTAATAAACGAAATAATACCGCTCATGAGACAGGATAAAATAAACGGCACGATAATCAGCGCCCAGCGTGCAGCTAACTTCGGCACATTGCCAAAAATTTTAGGGGTGGGTTGTGACATGTCCATATACTCAAGCAGTGATCCTGAATCGCTAAACTACTTATATCGTTTTACTTCGATATAAGCAATGCTTCACTTTTATCGAATATTTTTTATTCGCAACAAATGGGTTCACCTAAAGAGCCTGAAATTTGCTATATTTACCGTTTTTCTGCGACATTTATTTTTCGACTGATTATGAATACGGCAATACAAGCAGCGCTCGATCATGCAGTGCAATCCCTTCAAGCTGAAGGTGTACTCCCAACTGACTGGAACAATACTAGCAATTTGACCCGAACCAAAGACCGAAGCCACGGTGACTTTGCGTCAAACATTGCCATGATTGCCTCTAAAGCTGCAGGTATGAAGCCGCGTGATTTAGCCGAAAAAATTCTGGCAAATCTTCCAGAAGTCGCAGATATCAGCAAAGCAGAAATTGCAGGTCCTGGCTTTATTAACTTCTTTTTAAATGCTGACCAACGTTTTGCTGTCTTAGACCAAATTCAAGCTCAGAAAGATCAGTTCGGTCGCACACAGGCCAATGCTGAAAAACGTGTTCAAGTGGAATTCGTTTCAGCCAACCCAACGTCTAGCCTACACGTTGGTCATGGTCGTGGCGCAGCTTACGGTATGACCGTTGCCAATCTTCTTGAAGCAACAGGTGCCAAAGTTGACCGTGAATACTATGTCAACGATGCTGGTCGTCAAATGGATATCTTGGCGACATCAACTTACTTGCGTTATTTAGAATTGACGGGTCAACAACTGGTCTTCCCTAAAAATGCATATCAAGGCGACTACGTTAAAGAAATCGCACAAAGTATTATCGACAAAGATGGCGATGCTTATGTACGCCCTGTTGCCGACATCTACAAAGATGTGCCAGAAGATGTGCAATATGCCGCTGAACTCGATAGCGAAGGCAATAAAGTCGTTGTTTCAGGCGATAAAGAAAAACACATTGATGGCCTAATTCATAATTCACAAAACCATTTGGCTGCGGGTTACCGTGTGTTCCATCAAGCTGCGCTGAAAGCCATTCTCGATGACATTAAAGATGACCTCGGTGAATTTGGCGTGACTTTCAATCAATGGTTCAGCGAAGCAACCTTGACTGAAAAAATTGATGAAGCATTACAAATGCTCGATCAACGTGGTTTCTTATACGAAAAAGATGGCAACATCTGGTTCAAATCAACTGAATTTGGTGATGAAAAAGACCGTGTTGTGAAACGTCGTAATGGTCAGACTACATACTTCGCATCCGACATTGCTTATCACTTAAATAAACTACAACGCGGCTATACAGATATCGTGGATATCTGGGGTTCAGACCACCACGGTTATATTGCACGTGTGAAAGCAGCGATTGATGCGCTTGGCTATGATTCTAAAAAATTGACGGTGCTTTTGGTTCAATTTGTGAGCCTATGGCGTGGCGGCGAGATGGTTCAAATGTCATCTCGTTCAGGTCAATTCGTAACTTTACGTGACTTACGTAAAGAAGTGGGCAACGATGCTGCTCGTTTCTACTACGTCATGCGTAAATCAGAACAACACATTGACTTCGACTTAGACCTTGCTGTGTCTCAAAGCAAAGACAATGCGGTGTACTACATTCAATATGCGCACGCACGTATCTGCCGTATGCTCGAAAAAGCCGCTGCGACAGACGTTCAATTCTCTGCTGAAGCTGCGCGTCAATTTGCAGCTAAACTTGAGTTAGAAGCTGAAACTGAAGTTCTTGCTAAACTTGCGGCTTATCCTGAAATTGTGGTGCGTGCTGCAAACAGCTATGAACCACACCAAGTGGGTAACTACTTGAAAGAGTTGGCGGCGTTGTTCCATGGTTGGTACAACGAAAATAAAGTCTTGGGTGATGATGCAGAACTGACTCAAGCGCGCTTATTACTGTCTGTAAACGTACAGCAAGTTTTACGCAATGGTCTTGAATTATTGGGTGTGAGTGCGCCTGAATCAATGTAAGCCATTATTAGCATACGTTAGAATCCGTCCATGTATGACCATATACATTGACGCCTATACAGGCTCTTTATGAGCCTGTATTTTCATGGATATTCAGTCATCTTTTAATGAAAACTTGAAGATGTTGAAATTGTGAAAATTAAACATAAACAGCATGACAGTCATGTAATATATAATAATCAGAACTTGGTTTTGGGTCAGTTCCTACTAGGTTCGTAACAATTACAATTAAAGAGGTTTCCTCGTGTTTGGAAAAACGCAACGCGGTATATCAGAGCGGCCGAATCAGCCTAAAAAACCATTGATTCCTGCATGGTTAGGTACACTTGTGATCATTTTAATCGTGTTGAGTTTCTTGGTGGCCTTGATGTTATGGAAACCATGGGAGCCGGTAAAACCGAAAGGTCAAATTACCTCTGAACACTACCAAGAAGAAACCAATAAAGATTACCGTTTTTATGATCTGTTGCCTCAGCAACAAGTCACCCCGATTCCAGATCAAGCTGTGCCTGAAACAGATACCAAAGAAACCGTGGTGATCGTTGAAGCACCTGAAACGGCTACCACTACACCGACTGAGCCGGGTATTGAAGCCACAGAAACAACACCTGCCCCTGCAAGCTATATTTTGCAAGTGCGTAGCTATGATGACCCTGACCAAGCCGATGCCCGTCGTGCAGAAATTATTTTAAATGGCTTATCTGCCGATGTGATCCAAAGTAATGAAAATGGCAAAGTTTGGTATCGCGTCGTGTCTGGCCCCTATGATTCACAAGAAGCTGCTGTGATTGCACAGCAAACTTTACGTCATAGCAGTATCGACTCGATTGTCGTAAAACGCTAAATTTTGCAATTAAAAAAAGCGCCTGATGGCGCTTTTTTTTATTCATTCCTTTAATAAAGGGAGGTTAGAAGGGATTCTTTTTTGAATACATCAGCTTAGCTCAAAAACCTCTCCCTAACCCTCTCCTAAAGGGACAGGGAATTCATTAAATGGTATGCCCTAAAGCTTCGCCCATCACCACAGTCGAGTTGGCTTTAAAGGTCGCATCCCATTGCATTTTGTTTTCTTCAAACAACACAACCGCTGTTGAACCTAAATAGAAACGGCCCAATTCTGCACCTTTTTCTAAGAATAAATCGTGTTGATTCAGTTCCAAACGCCCTGTCGGTTTAACTTTACCTGTAGCCACGGTTTCAATACCTGCCACGATCATTGCGCCCACCAATACAACCGCCATACGACCAACTTCTGTATCAAATAAGCAGACCATGCGTTCATTACGAGCGAATAAACCTGGAATATTTTCAGCAGTGGTTTGGTTTACAGAGAATAATTCACCCGGTACATACAAGGTTTCTGTCAATGTCCCTGCAAATGGCATATGTACACGGTGGTAGTCTTTTGGTGACAAATAAACCGTAGCAAACTGCCCATTTTTAAACGGCTCTGCCAATTGTGGATCGGCAATCAGGTTTTCAACGGTGAACTTCTGCCCTTTGGCCTGAAATACGTCACCATTTTCAATTTTACCTAGTTGTGAAATCGCACCATCTGCGGGTGAAACAACACTGTTGGCATTTGCATCAACTACACGTACGCCTTCTTTTAAAGAACGAGTGAAAAATTCATTGAATGATTTAAATTTCAGGGCATTACTTTGCTCAGCAATCGACATGTCGATGCCATACTGTGCTTTAAATGCGGTAATCACAGCATTTTTCACCACAGGGTTTTCGCTTGCAGCCAATTTACCGACGATACGTGATAATTTGTGCTGTGGAACAACACGCTGAGCTTGAATAAAAATTTGTTTTTTTAACTGAGATGTAAGGCTCAAGACGGCAACTCTCCGGTGATCACAGGACTATCGAGTCGGTTGCCCCACTCGCTCCACGCACCATCGTAAGCTCGAATATTCCAACCGAGTAAACGTCCTAGTATATAAGCTAGGCCCGACCGATGATGGGACTGACAATATACCACCACAGGTTCGTTTAAATTGAATCCCAATTGTTCTAAGCGTTGTTGTGTGCGTTCTAAAGGATGCAATTTTAAATGATTTTCTCGGTTAAGGGCAGTACTCCATTCGAAATGTCGTGCTCCCGGAATGTGACCGCCGCGTCGCGCAGCCAAACGTAGGCCTGTATATTCATCTTCGGTACGGCAGTCCCATACTTGGATCTGCTCCTGCTGCACACGAGCCAATAGCTCATCATAATTTGTTTGATACTGAGCACGCGCCTCTGCACTTACTTCAACCAATGGGCTCACGGGTTCAAATTTCTCAATTTCAGACGAGGTCGGTAAGCCTGCCCCAAGCCAAGCATGGATGCCACCATTGAGGAGACTGGTATTTTCAAAACCGAGGCAATGTAAGTTCCAAATCAGTCGACCAGCCCATGCCCCACCTTCATCGTCATACACTACTACATGATGTTCTGGACTGATATTCAGATAGCTGATGAGCTGTTCTAAACCGGCTTGGTCAGGTAAAAGCCCCATCGCTTGTTCTTCTTGGCGCACTAACAGTTTCGGCTGCACATGGAGTGCATGTGGAATATGCAATTGGTCATAAACCGAACGACGACTCAAATCGACGATCCGTAGTTTTTCATTACCAAGATGTGGAACCAATTCTTCCGCTTCAATCAGCAGACCAAAATTCAGTGTAGATGCTGTCATCGTTGTTCGTATTGTATTTTGTGCGATTAAATTCGATCTTAGCATAAGTCATTTTCACTATTATTCTGAATTTTTGCATTCCTTTAGCAATATTTTAGATATAAAAAAGCCGAATCATTGATTCGGCTTTTTTAGTTTTATCTAATGCTGTGTTTAAGCGCTAACTTCAGAGATGTCAAACACCTGACGTAGATACGCTAAGAAAGTATCATTATCCGTCATGGTTTTACCCGGACTATCTGAAATTTTTGCCACAGATTGACCATTACATTCAACCAGTTTCAGTACGATATTCAGCGCAGTTTGTCCCATATCATTGGTCAAGTTGGTGCCAATACCAAAGCTAACTTGGAAACGGTCTTTAAAGTAATTGTGTAAATCCCAAGCTTTTTCAATGTTCAAGCCATCACTGAAAGTCAGCATTTTGGTTTTACTGTCAATTTTAAGCTTTTTGTAATGTGCATAGGCTTTATCGCCCCATTCATACGGGTCGCCACTGTCATGACGTAAACCGTCGAATAGTTTGGCAAAGTACAAATCGAAGTCACGTAGGAACGCATCCATACCGACAACGTCCGTTAAGGCTATTCCTAAGTCACCGCGGTATTCCTGCACCCATGTTTCTAGCGCAGACTTCTGGAAGTTACGTAGACGAACATCAAGCGCTTGGAATGCTTGTAGGAACTCATGCGCCATCGTACCAATTGGAGTAATGTTCAAGTCTTTGGCAATCAGAACATTACTTGTACCGCGGAAAATATACGGTGAAGCCTGATTTAATTCTTCAATTACATGCTTTTGCCATGCATAACTATAACGACGACGCGTGCCAAAATCAGAGACCAAGAATGGTGGATCATTTGGATTTTGCCGTGCTTCATACTGCTTCAGCAAGGCAACCTTATGTTGTAAACGGCGCTCACCTTCGGCTAAAACTTCTGGTGTACGAATACGTTGGAAATATAATTCATTGACGATGGCTAAAACAAAGATTTCAAACATCATCGCTTGAACCATTGGGCCTTCTACCCAAATGTCGAGTCGACCTTCATCATCAATACCCGCTTTAATAAAACGGCGTTTAAGCTGAAATAATTCAAGATAATCAACAAAATCGCTTTTAATAAAACGTAAACTGCGTAAATACTGCAATTCATCTTCTTTAAACTTCAACTGACAAAGCATGTCGAGCTGCATGTTTAAATCATCCAAAATTTCAACCAGTGGATAGGCTGTATCGTCCAAGTTACGGCAGCGAAAGTGATACACACTATGGGTTTGCGGAAATTTGTGTAACACCACCTGAAGCATGGTGAATTTATACAGATCTGTGTCTAATAAGGATTGGATGATTGGAGACATAAAGACTTTCAGTTTTTATCAACTCTTTGCATTAAAGCATACTTTATTGATAAAAAGCCGATTGATTTAGTGGAATAACTTATAAATCACCGCGATTCATCGACTTTTTTCAATTTTTTTGCTGAAGCTGAGCGCGATCAAGCTCACTATTTTTTGAGTAACTGTCGATATTTTTCTTCTTGACCAAATTCACGCGCAAACTGTTCTGCAGTCTTTTGCCCCGTTTTTTTGGCATTTGCATCGCAATCCACTTGGCGTAATTGTTTTGCAATCGCCCATTCTAATTTAAACATGGCACCCATCAATGCGGTGTTGCCTCTATTGTCACGTGCGCAGCGGTCTGCACCGTGTTCCAGCAAACGAGTCACAATATTTTGATGACCATAATAGGTCGCCATCATCAGTGGTGTAAAACCCGAAGCATTGCGCACATCGACCGGAAAACCGTGCTTAAGAAATTCATTGATGACTTCTTCATTGCCAGTTTTGGCTGCAGCAAAGAAGATTGCGATCAATTCCTGTTGTGGGGTCATCTGATCGCTTGCAGTTGCTTTAGCGGGGGAGATATCTTCCGCGATTGCCACGTTTGTAAATGCGGAACCAAACGCTAGAAGACTGGCTAAAGTCAAATGTTGCATAACTTTCATGATGAACTCCAACAGAAATCGAATGTAGAATTGAATTAGAAATAATTCATTTCATAAAAATGAATATTTAAGGAGTGCCTATGAAACTCCCCCTAGGGTGCAGGAAAGGTATGGAGCTTCATAGGACTTTTTTGAGGTAACGTTCTAGACCCTAGTTACCAATCCTTCAGACTGATCGAAATTAGTCTTTCAGTTGTGCTGCTTTAGCTTTTACAGTTGCAAGGTTACCGTTTACTGCTTTAGTCATACGCATACCGTAGTCTGCATCTGCTTTGTAGAAGTAAGACAACATGATGTGCTTGGTTTCAGAATCTTTTACGTTGCCAAGATCCGCAGCCAAGTTCATGATTAAATCGTCTTTTTCTTTAGCAGAGTATGAACGGTAAAGCTCACCCGCTTGCTTGAAGTTTTGCTCTTTGGTACAGATCTGTTGAACTGTGCCTGTCAGCGGAGTTTGAACAGCGCGTGCTTTCTCAGTGGCAGCTTTAGGCACTTTACGGCTTGGCTCGTAGTTCACGTCAGAATCACGCTCGTTAACATTCATGTAGCCATCTTGGTTGTTGTTGTTAACAGCAACAAGCGGACGGTTGACTGGAATTTGCTGGTGGTTCGCGCCTAAACGGTACATTTGAGTATCTGAGTAAGAGAAGATACGACCTTGTAATAGACGGTCTTCTGAAGGCTCGATACCTGGAACTAAGTTACCTGGAGCCAATGCCACTTGTTCAGTTTCATTGAAGAAGTTTTTCGGCATACGGTTCAGCGTTAACGTACCGACTTTAGTTTCTGGAACTAGGTTCGTCGGCCAGATTTTTGTTGGATCAAGCGGGTCAAAATCAAAGCTGTTTAAATCTTTAGGATCTAACACTTGGATATAAAGATCCCATTTCGGGAATTTACCAGCGTTGATGTTGTTATAAAGATCGTTAGTCAAGTGATTAAAATCTTTACCTTGTTGCTCAGCAGCTTCTTTAACGTTCAGACCTTTCACGCCTTGTTTAGAGCGGAAGTTGAATTTAACGTATTTGTATTCGCCTTTGTCGTTATAAAGCTTGTACGCATGTACACCAAAGCCGTCTTGTTCGCGGTAGCTGGTAGGCACGCCTTGGTTACCATACACATAAGTCAACATGTTGGTTGCCCATGGCTGGCTAGACAAGAAATCAAATACGCGGTTTGCGTCTTGAACGTTGTTGATTGGGCTAGGCTTCATGGCATGGATGAAGTCTGGGAATTTGATCGCATCACGGATGAAGAATACTGGAGTTTGGTTACCCACTAAGTCCCAGTTGCCTTCTTGTGTATAGAACTTGATCGCAAAACCGTGCGGGTCACGTAAAGTTTCTGGAGAACCTTTACCGTGAATTACAGTCGAGAAACGTAAGAAAACTGGAGTCTTAGTACCTGCTTTGAACAATGAAGCAATGGTGAGATCAGATAAATCTTTAGTTGCAACGAATTCACCATAAGCACCTGTACCACGGGCATGTACCACACGCTCAGGAATACGCTCACGACCAAAACGTTGTAATTTTTGAACCAATTGTACGTCTTGAAGTAGAACTGAACCATTTGGACCCGCAGTAATCGAGTTTTGGTTATCGCCTACTGGTGCACCATTGTCTTTAGTTAATGGCGCTGCTTGAGTTGCCGCTGTTGCTGTTGCTAACATCGCAACCAATAAAGAACGCTTAAACATCGTCTTAATCTCTCTGTTAAATACCTTTCCTGCCCCGCAAAGATACTGATATTTAATAAATAGATAAAACAGATTATTTTTATAAATTCAATCGCATTATTAGATTTATAAAAAATATACATTTCATTTTCAAATGTTTGAGCCCAAAATTTTCTAAACATCGCTTCGAAAGAATGCTGTCTTTGCTACAATCCCTGCCCTATGTTCAATTTTCTACTCGGAAGAATTTATGCGGGCCTTGTTACAACGTGTTTTGGAAGCCAAAGTGGTAGTCGATGGTGAGATCACGGGTGAAATTAATCACGGTATTTTGGTGTTTTTAGGACTTGGCAAAGCTGACGATTTAGAAAAGGGCAAAAAACTGATCGATAAGATCTTGAAATACCGTTTTTTTGATGATGAACAAGGCAAGATGGGCTGGAATGTCAGTCAAGCTGGCGGCGGTATCCTCTTGGTGTCTCAATTTACTCTGATGGCACAAACGCAAAAAGGCCTGCGCCCTGATTTTGGCCCTGCCATGCCGCCAAGCGATGCCAAAGCACTGTATGAACAGCTGGTCGATTACACCAAGCGCCAATATGACCATGTACAAACAGGTATCTTTGCTGCCGACATGAAAGTGCATTTAGTTAATGATGGGCCGGTCACTTTTAATTTAGAAATTGAATAAAAACTAAGTAATAAAAAAGCCCTCAAAAGAGGGCTTTTTTTTAATCCTCCCGCTTAAGGAGGAGAACAAGGCGTAAATCTTACTTACCTGTTTTTTCTTTAATAAACGCACGTGCGATTTTGATTTTTTCTTTAACCGGTTTTGGAAGTTTAGGTGGAATTAACTTCGCCACTTGGTTAAACCAAACCAGTAAACCAAAATCACCTTCCATTTTAATACTGCCATTTTGCATACCCGTCATGAATGCAGTGGGGTCACCTTTCATTAGGGTTTTCACGCCCTGTTCACTGTCCGCAAATTGCAAAATAAAGTCTGCTTTTTCAGCATCGCCTGAAACAGTATCAATCTGTCCATTATTTACAATAATTTGACGTGCAACACCCAAATCTGTACCGATTTGAATACGGAATTGACGTTCATGAACCAATTCAATGAATTTAGGGCTAGTACGTGCAAGCTGTTTCATACGAAGCGCTAAACCTGCCACGAGTAAATCAAGTGGATCCGTACTGACATCAACTAAAGGTAGTTTTACGACAGGAATTGATGATAGTTTCATGACTTAAAGCCTATTGTAATTGTTGGAAAATTGACTGGTTTCATCCTACCATAACTTGGCTTTTGAGAAGTAAGGCTTTGTATCTCAAATCGGACTAATACGTTCATAAAAAAATGCGCCCTCAGGCGCATTTTCATTGAAATTTTGTTCTGGCACTTATCGGCTCGAACATTGCTGTTCTTCATCATATACAGGCGTGTGCTCTATACATTGGCGCTTTGCCATCGCACGCTCTGCACGGCGGTCTTCACGTAACAATACTAAAGTGAATACCACCATTGCGGCCATTAATGCCGTTAAATAACTATAAGTCACTGATAATTCAAACATGGTTTGTGTACCAAATCGAATTACTTCAATGAGTCCCCACACCAGCATCCCCGCCAGCATAAAACTTAACCAGCGACGATAAGGCGAGAAGAAAACAGCAATCACAGCCGCCGATACCAAGCTCAGGCCAACGATTGTTGCTAAATTCGCTGTTAACATAAAAACCTCCGTCATTTGACAACTGACATCTCTTGTCTTACAGGATGCTGAGCCGTCTCACTACTGTATCTTCAGTAAATAGATTTGGTCGATCTCAATCTCTTGCAAGCATTATGCTGAGTTTTTTGCATAAAAAAAGTCTCGTTTTTTGTCCATGCGACACACCTTGTCGCAACATTATTTTGTCATTACATTTTTTCTTTTTAAAGAATTTCTAGAACAATGATGGCATCTCGTTTCGAGTGTCATTACAAAAAAAACAGCTGGTTTTAGGCTAAAAAAATTAATTTTTCGAATGCTGTTAATCGTTGTTTTTATCGACAATTTTCTTCTACCGTTCATCGGATGAGCTGAATTCTTGGCATAAAAAAACGCAGCCTTTTGGCTACGTTTTTGACTGTGCCTTAAATGGTTTTAAGCACGATTTAAATCTTTATCATGCACACCAAGCAGGTAAAGAACACCATCTAGACCCACGCTTGAAATGGCTTGATTGGCATTTTGACGCACTAAAGGTTTCGCACGGAAAGCAACGCCTAAGCCGGCTAAAGACAACATTGGCAAATCATTCGCACCATCACCGACTGCAATGGCTTGTTCTAATGAAATCCCCATTTCTTCAGCGATTTGTGTCAATAAGAAGGCTTTGCGAGCACCATCCACAATATGGCCTTTCACTTCACCCGTTACCGCGCCATCTTGGACGTCCAATACATTGGCATGGACTTCATCGATACCCAGTTTTGCTTGTAGATATTCAGCAAAATACTGAAAACCACCTGACAAAATAGCCGTGCGATAGCCCAGTGATTTAAGCGTTGAAATCAGACGTTCCGCACCTTCTGTAATGGTCAGACGTTCTGCAATCTTAGGCAATACCGAAGCATCCATACCTTTGAGTAATGCCACACGTGCACGGAAACTTTGTTGGAAATCAAGTTCACCTTGCATAGCACGTTCAGTGATTTCAGCCACTTGAGCGCCAACACCCGCTTCAATTGCCAATTCATCAATTACTTCTTGCTCAATCAGCGTCGAGTCCATATCAAAGCAGACCAAACGACGATTACGACGGTAAGCATTGTCCTCTTGAACGGCAACATCTACCCCAAGTTCAGTAGATAGACGTAAACATGCTGCACGCATCGCAGTGGCATCCAACATTTGGCCTTTTAAACCAAATTGAACGCAGGCACGGCGCGGACCTTCGCTCGATCCATCTAACTCTGGACGGCCAGATAAACGAGTCACAGTTTCGATATTGAAGCCTTGGCTCGACACAATATTTGTAACTGCCTGTAAATGAGACGCCTGTAATTCTGGCGCAAGTGCCGTAACGATATAGCGTGTGCGGCCTCCCTCATTTACCCATTGTTGATATTCTGTTGTAGAGATTGGTTTAAAGCGCACAGTTAAGCCAATATCATGTGCTAAAATCAACATCTCCTTCATGGCTAATGCTGTCGCAGTCTGGTCTTCCGACGAAACAACAATACCTAAAGTCAGCTGATTGTGGATGACTGCTTGTCCGACATCTAAAATCTGTAAGGAATGTGCGGACAAAACCTGCATTAATCGTGTAAATTGATTAGGTTGGTCAGGTCCTAAAAGTGATATAAGAATGATTTCTCGCATGAATTGACTCGGGTCTGAGCTACAACTAATGTAAGAATCATAATCTAAATTGAATAGAAATGCCTTGGAAGTTTACGTTGAATGCGCCTAGACAAGGGCTATTTGCTAGCCTATTAGTAGTTTGTTTTGCTTTGCATACCTTTTTATTGGTATTGGCAACAACCCACCAACTGAACGAAAACCGTGCCAGTCAGGGACAACTGATGACCAGTCAATTGGTTACAGACAGCCTATCTGAGCTTGAGCCGGCCAATACCGTATCATTAGCCTTACTTGCTGACCGCTATGCAACCAACCCGAGCGTGGCTTCCATCCGCATCTTAAATGCCAATAATCAAGTCTTGGCTACAGGCGGTTTGACCAAAACCCGTGACGGTGAAATCTTTGTTCGTGATGCGCTGCAAAACGAAAAGAAAGTCGGAACGGTTGAAATCACCTTAATTAAACCAAGTATTGGTGAAATCTTACGTACGCAATGGGCCGCGATTCTATTTTCATTATTCCTACATGGCTTGTTGTGGTTAGCGTATCGTGCCATTGCTCGCCCTAGTCGTACTGAATATTTAGCGCGAATCAACAATGAATCACGTCTAAAACATGAAATTCAAACGCTAGCGCAGGCTTTAGAACAAGAAAAACATAATGCCGCTGTGGCGATTGCTCAAGCGCAGCAAAATGCGCAAGCCAAAGCAAAACAGCATAAAGACATGAAACCAGTGGTTCTCGACAGCAACAGCTTGGCATTAAATATTCAATTTTATGATCCGAAACAGCTGCTCGATAGCGTCAACAAAACCGTGTCTGTGCCGTATTTTAATCTCTGCCAAATTTTCTTAAATAAAACCACAGAACTCTGTGTTCAACATTATAAATTGAACAGTTCTGACATCAGTACGGTACATAAGTTTGATGAACATGGCGCAACCATCAGCATGACCGCTGACACTCCAGATGCGCTGCGTTGCCTCACCATGATCAGCTCAGTATTCCAATTGCTTTCAGATGTTTTATATAAACGCTACCGTGAAGAAAAACGTTTCGTTTTACAAACCCGTAGCGCGATTTCAAGCTCTGTCGAAGCCATGCAATTGTCTTCTGTGCAAGCGGCTGAACGTTTAGTCCAACAATTGGTTGCTAAAGAAAGTGCCATTCATGTGCCGACAACTTTGCTCAAAGAGATTTCAGATCATTTCCAATTGGTCAGTTTGCCAAATCCGACCAATGTGCTCACTCGTCATGCATTTATGCTCAATGGGATGGACAGTGATGCCGCTGAATTGGCTCAAAACTTCAGAACTGAAATTTTAAAATCCAAACAGTCAAAAGCCTCGTAAAGGTTTGAGCGAAATCAAAAATCCCGACTTAAGTCGGGATTTTTTGTCTTAAACAGTCGAAATTTTCTGTGCAATCAAATATTTTTGCGCATTATGCGGTTCGGCACCTGCTTCAACCGCGACTTTCTCCCATTGCCCATTCGACTGCATTTCCCATGCATTTTGATTATCTTCCAAATAGTTAAGTAAACAATCTTTCATAATGCGTTTTTTCAAACGGCTTTCCAAAATGGGAAAACAGGTTTCGACCCGTGAAAATAAGTTACGTCCCATCCAATCAGCACTGGCACAGTACAATCGTTTTTCGCCTGCATGCTCAAAATAATACACTCGAGTATGCTCTAAGAAGCGTCCGACGATAGATCTCACATGAATATTCTCAGACATGCCTTTGACCTGAGGAATCAAACAACAAATCGAACGGATAATTAAATCTACAGATACCCCTGCTTGCGATGCACGATACAAAGCAGCAATCAGTTGCGGTTCCGTGAGTGCATTGACCTTCACAATAATTCGTGCGTATTTTCCCGCTTGTGCGGCAACAATTTCCTGTTCAATCAGTTTCAGTAATTCAGTATGCAGAGTAAATGGTGCATGCAGTAAGGCTTTCAGCTTCGCCATCTTGCCCATACCGGTCAATTCCTGAAACATGCGATGCACATCTTCGCAAATATCGGGATGCGTCGTCATCAGGCCATAATCGGTATACATCCGCGCATTGCCTGCGTGGTAGTTACCTGTTCCCAAATGGGCGTAGCGTAACAGCTGATTATTTTCACGGCGTACAATCAAAATCATCTTGGCATGGGTTTTATAGCCCACAATGCCATACACCACGACAGCGCCCGCTTCTTGCAATAAGTTGGCCACGGTAATATTGGATTCTTCATCAAACCGCGCCCGAAGTTCGATGACGGCGGTTACTTCCTTGCCGTTGCGTGCCGCCTCCGCTAAAACTTGTACGATGTCCGAATCTGGCCCACTACGATAGAGCGTTTGCTTAATGGCTAATACCTGAGGGTCTTTTGCAGCTTCACGTAATAAGTTGATGACCGGTTGAAAGGAGTCAAACGGATGATGTAACAACACATCTTGTGTTTTTAATACATCAAAAATCGCGGTTTGTTTACGAAAAACTTTAGGAATAATCGGTGTATAGACCGGATATTTCAGTTCAGGTCGATTAAAACTGGTACTGAGACGCGATAAATTGATCGGGCCGTCAATGCGATAGAGCTCCTGCTCACTCAAATCAAATTCATCTAACAAATAATCAATAATGCTTTGCGGACAATCATCTTCAATTTCTAAGCGAACTGCCCGACCAAAACGCCGTGAAGACAATTCATCTTTTAATGCCACCGCCAAGTCATCCACATCTTCAGCCAGAACTAAATCTGCATTGCGTGTCACTCGAAAGGCATAACAGCCCGTCGCTTTCATCCCCGGAAATAGGTCATTGATGTGTTGCTGAATAATGGCGGTCAGGAAAATTTGTGTCTCTGCACTGCCTTCAACCTCGGCGGGCATTTTGATTAAACGCGGCAATGAGCGTGGCGCAGGCACAATTGCCATTTCAATGGCACGACCAAAGGCATCTTTGCCTTCTAGACTCACAATAAAGTTGAGGCTTTTATTGACCAAGCGTGGAAACGGATGCGATGGATCTAAGCTAATTGGTGTTAAAACTGGTTGAACTTCTTTACTAAAATAATGGCTAATCCACGCCCGATGTTTTTCTAAAATATCTTTAAATTGAATAAAGCGAATGCCTTCACTTTGTAATGCAGGCAATACAGCATGATTGAGGGTGTGGTATTGCTGTGCAACCGTGTCATGAATCACTTGGGAAAGTTCATCTAAGACCACTTCAGTCGGAATGGCATCTGGCGTCCGTGCAATCGCATTCAAATCTCGTTGTTTCATCAGCCCCGCAATGCGAATTTCAAAGAATTCATCTAAATTGCGTGAAAAAATGATGAGAAAATTCAAGCGTTCAAGTAATGGTAAACTTGAATCGAGTGCTTGAGCCAAGACCCGCCGATTAAAATCTAAAAGCGACAATTCACGATTATAATAGGTCTCTGATGAATGCTGAAAATGTTGCATACCCTCTCAATGCTGCTTGAAACAGTCTATATCTAAAGTGGTTGCCGGCATGTTAGGCATGCGGAGATGACACTTATGTTACAAATAGCATTAATCAATTAAAAAAGCATGCAATTCCCTAAAACACTGTTCATCAAATCGTAAAATTTATTTTCGACATAAAAAAAGAGGGAGATTACCCTCTTTTTTACTGAATTGTTTTTTATGCAGGCTTGTCTTGTTCCGATGCTTTGGGCTCACTCGTCCGTGCTGCCCAATAGGTTGCCAATGCAGGACCCGAGATATTGTGCCACAAACTAAAAATCGCACTCGGCACAGCGGTCAAAGGTGAAGCAGCAAAATGGGTCGCCGCCAATGCCACACCCAAACCTGAGTTTTGCATCCCGACTTCAATTGATACTGCTTTACAGTCTGCATAGGGCAATTTAAACAGTCGGCTGGCCCAAAAACCCAATAGATAGCCCAAGCCATTATGTAAGGCCACTACCCCAAGAATCAGTAAACCTGATTGCAAAATCTGTGTTCGACTACCCGCAATGATTGCCGCCACAATCGCCACAATTGCCACAACAGAAACCAATGGCATGACCTGTATATAGGCATCCACTCGGTGCTTAAATACAGTTCGAATCATTAACCCCACAATGATCGGAAATAAAACCACTTGTAAAATTGAAACCAACATCGATGCCGCATTAATTTCAATCCATTGGCTTGCCAGCAAATAGAAAATCGCAGGGGTTAAAACCGGTGCCAGTAATGTCGAAACAGAGGTACAGGCAACAGATAATGCGGTATTGCCTTTTGCCATATAGGTGATGACATTAGAGGCCGTTCCACCCGGACAGCAACCGACAAGAATGACCCCGATCGCGATTTCTGTCGGCAGTTGTAATAATTTACACAAGAAAAAAGCCAATCCCGGCATCACAATAAACTGTGCCAAAACCCCGATCATCACAGCTTTAGGGCTTTGCAATACACTTTTAAAATCTTGCAGTGTCATGGTCATGCCCATACCCAACATAATGATGCCTAGCATCCATGGAATATATGCTTTTAACCAAACAAATACATCGGGAAAAAACATGGCGAGCGCTGCAAACAGCACCACCCAAATCGCAAATGTTTTCTGCACAAATTGAGTGAATTTTAAGAAAGCCGACATAGGCATCTTCCATTTAAAAACAGGGACAAAAAAAGGCACACCCTTGTGCCTTTTCTCAACTGAGCCCACTGGGTCATGCCAAAGATAATGCCTGTGCATGCTGCTGCACAATATCTTTCAGGTAAATACGCTTCACCCCATTCGCCAACATGTCTTGCCATGCATGCTGTAAGGAACCCTGTAAATCGATCCCTTTGGTCAAATCAGCAATCACAAAAGTTTCAAAACCAAGCTTACGTGCATCCATTGCCGTCCATGCAACACAGAAATCCGTGGCAATGCCCACCACAAAGACTGTATCAATACCGCGTTCGCGCAAATAGCCCGCCAAACCTGTTGAGGTTTTCTGATCCGCTTCCATAAAAGCAGAGTAGCTGTCGATATGCTGATGAAAACCTTTACGGATAATCAGCTGCGCCGTTGGTAAATTTAAATCAGGATGCAATTCGGCATCCTGTGTACCTTGTACACAATGCGTCGGCCACAATACTTGCGTTCCATAATTCAGCTCTATGCTGTCATAAGGTGCATGCTCAGGATGATTTTCAGCAAAAGAGATATGGTCGGCTGGATGCCAATCTTGAGTCAGCACAATATTCGTAAAGTATTGCCCCAGTTGATTAATCCCTGGAATAATTTGATCGGCATTGGCAACAGCCAACTGACCACCTGGGGTAAAACCATTTTGTACATCAACCACAATCAGCGCTGTATTTTTTTGCATATCTCTCCATCCGTTGTCATGCATTTTCGGCGACTCTACTGATTCGCTCATATTTTAAAAGCCTTAGTATTCAGTCCTGTGCGTAAAAATAAAATGACTGTCCTTCCTGACAATACCGATACTTGGGCAAATGCTCAACCAAACGTTGTGCAAAGCGTGGGTAAATACGGGCTTTTCGCCGAGTCGAAGCATGAAAATAAAAATATCGCGGTTGATGTTGAAAGATATATTTTAATAAATGGCTGCGTGTCTGTTGCATGACCTCAAATGCATTAATATTTTCAGCAACATCTTCTAGGGTAGGTTCATCGGCAAAGGCTAACCACGCATTTTTTCTCGGCTGTTGGCGATGTCTTTGAAATACAGGTTTGAGTTCCAAGATCAGTTCGTATTGATGTAGATACAAACTGAATTCACGTTGATCAACTTTAAAAATTGCGATCAGTTTTCTTGCTGACATAGCCCCTCTACGTTGATTTTTTATTTTCTCATTCTGCTGCATTTTTACATAAAATACGTTTATTTATCTTGGCTTAAAGCATTAGTGCGACTTCTATTGTCGCCATAAAAAAGCCCGCATGATGCGGGCTTTTTTTGATATAACATGTTCCTTATGATGGAATACGACGTACCAATAACAACATAAATATTGCAGAGATTGCGATACATGGAATTGCCGCGGTAATCACCCCTGCCGCACCAAAACCTGCTGCCAATAACTGACCCGCAATTGCAGGGCCTAACATTGCACCGACACGACCAACGGCTGAAGCTACACCAACACCCGTACCACGTAACTGTGTTGGATACACGATACCACCGAAGGCATACAATACACCTTGGCAACCAATCACGAATGCACCGACTAAAGCTGACGCCATGTACATTTGGGTCAATGAACCTGCACCATTCAGCGCAAATAGACCTGCCAAAATACCGCCGTACATCAAAATGATCACATAAGCTTTCTTCCAACGGTCAGTCAACATACCTAAAATGATCGTACCAATGGTTGCACTCACCATGAAGTAGAACTGCGCAGTTGCACCATCTTTACGAGTGAAACCGAGTTCGGTGAACAACGACGGTAACCAGCTCAACATGATGTACACCACCATCAAGGTGAAGAAGTAGCTCACCCAAATTGAGAAAGTACGTAAACGGTTTTCTGTGTTAAAGAGGTTTTTGAAAGCACCTTGTTGCACTTCGCCATTGGCGGTCGCTTGAACCGCTTGATCTTTGGCTTTCAAGAATTCACGCGATTCGGGCAGGAACCAAATCATCAATGGAATCACAACAATCGGTAATAAACCGCCTAAATAGAAAATATTTTTCCAGTTTGCACCGAAGTCCGTCATTGCAACTAATGACAAGATTGCCGCACCCACAGGCATACCACAGTACATCAAACCGACTGCACGACCACGATTTTGTGGCGTTACTGCTTCAGATGCCAAGGTAATTAAAATTGGCATTGCTGCACCTAAACCTGCACCTGCAAGAAAACGTACAGCGAGTAAGCTATGGAAGCTATTTACCCATACCGTACATAAGGTAAAGATGGCGAACATCCCCGTAGACCAAATTAATACTTTTTTACGGCCCATTCGGTCTGCAATCCGACCACCCAACAAAGCACCAGGTAATAATCCTAAAATACCGGCACTAAAAAACACCCCTAGCTGCGAGCTATCCAGCCCGAAATATTCACGAATCCCTGCTGCTGCAATACCTGCAGCCTGAATATCCAGACCTTCGATTACGGCAATAAGGAAGCAGATTGCTACCGTGACAATAGCATGCTTATTATCTGACTTTTCCATTGGAGAATCCTTGTTGTCATCAGCGTTCAAATTAAGTCGCATCATCGCTGAGCCTTATAAAGGATATAACTACCAATAAGTTGAAGCCTTTCGTCCAAAATTGGATTACGTGCATGGTGTAATAGTTTTTGTGCTTTAAGTCACAAAGTCGTAAAAACAATTAAAAATTTATAATAAAAAAATATGAATCGTGCAATGAACAGTCAAATCAAGCGATCTTTTTAAACACTCATAAAAACATGTCTATTTCTATTAGATATAAAAAAGATTATTACCCAAGTTTTTAACAATCATTTATAATAAAACCCGAGCGAATTGATATAGTTTTTAAATCTTTAGTCATTGTTATTTAATCTTAAATTCTGATTAAAAAGCACGGAATACACATAGATCAACCTTTTGCTGATGATTTAATCAATCCCATCAACCATGCCAACCCTCTCGATTGAATAACACATTTTCAAGATTCAGCCCTTGCTGAACAATTTTCAGGCTGCAAAAAAACCGCTATTTTACACTTGATTGTTTTAAGTTTGATTTGTATAAAGAATTTTATGGCTTTGACCAAAGCATATTGTTCTTATGCGTTTGATCAGTCATAATTTGCGTAAGCATTATTCAATTTGGGTATAGCCCAATGAACATGCTACAAATCAAAATTCGAAACCATCCAGAAATCAATATTTCATCTTGTCGGATGGACAAATAGGATAGCTTTTCAAAATGACTCAGCAAGCTCAGACCATTCAAGGTTCAATTGTCGCAATCGTCACCCCAATGTTTGAAGATGGCAGCGTAGATTGGAAGAGCCTCGAGAAGCTGGTTGAGTGGCATATAAAGCAAGGCACTAACAGTATTGTTGCTGTAGGGACTACAGGTGAAGCTTCTACCTTGAGCATGGCCGAACACACTCAGGTGATCAAAGAAATCATCCGTGTGGCGAACAAACGCATTCCAATTATTGCCGGCACAGGTGCAAACTCAACCCACGAAGCAATTGAACTCACCAAAGAAGCCAAAGAATTAGGTGCAGATGCGGCATTATTAGTTACACCATACTATAACAAACCGACCCAAGAAGGCCTGTATCAACACTACAAAGCGATTGCTGAAGCTGTTGATTTACCTCAAATTTTGTACAATGTACCTGGCCGAACCGGTGTAGACATGCACAACGACACCGTGATCCGTCTTGCTGATATTCCACAAATCGTGGGCATTAAAGACGCCACTGGCGATGTTCCTCGTGGTCAAGAACTCATTGAAGGCTTAAAAGGCAAAGATATGGTGGTGTACTCAGGTGATGATGCAACGGCTTATCAGTTAATGGGTTTAGGTGCTAAAGGCAACATTTCGGTTACTGCGAACGTGGCGCCAAAAGAAATGAGCGAAGTGTGTGCAAGCGCTTTGGCGGGTGACGCAGTCCAAGCCGAGCAACAAAACAATACTGTTGCAAATTTACATCAAATTTTATTTTGCGAATCGAACCCAATTCCTGTGAAATGGGCACTTCATGAGATGAACCTGATTGAAACAGGCATTCGCTTACCATTAACACCCCTTGCAGAACAATATCGTACTCCGCTTCGTGAAGCACTCATCACTGCGGGCGTTATCAAATAAAGAAGAGCAAACATCATGCAATTACGTTTAGGACTTAGCCTGGCACTTTCAGTATTTACATTAGCCGGTTGTAGTTCACTTGCCTTTAATAATGGCACACTGGACTATAAACAAACCACAGATGTTGAACCGCTGAAATACCCTGAAGGGTCGATGGTTCGTCCTGCAACGCCTTTGTATCCCGCTCCATCAGTTGACCCACTAGCAATTGAGCATGCACCAAAGCTTGAAAATAAGCGCGGCAATCGCTATGCCCTTCCGCGTCCAGCCGCGGAAAAAAATAATGTCGTTGCAGATTCCTCAACAGACAGTACAAATATTAGCCGCCCTCAACTATTGGTGGATGGAAATCAAAATCCACTGATCAAAGTTGAAGGAAATTCTGCTACAATTTGGCAATACACACTTGCTACCCTCAGCAGCCTTAACCATACCATTGTTGGTCAGAGCAAAAACCGTTACGAAGTAACTGTCAAGGTCGATCAGCAGACCTATGTCTTAAGACTTTCTTCTGTAGGTTCAAGCAATAACATCGCTGTGTTCAATGCCGATAACAGTTTTGCAGACAAAGAAAAAGCTGCAGATCTGTTAGCTCAGATTTACCAAAATTGGCCAGCCTAGTCGTACTAGGCATTTTTTCTCGAAAAAGGTTCCCTCATGTTAAAACAAACCTTGCTCTATACTGGTAAAGCGAAATCTGTTTATGAAACAGATAGTTCTGACCACCTCATCCTAGTTTTCCGTGACGATGCTTCTGCATTCAACGGTGAAAAAATTGAACAACTGGATCGCAAAGGTAAGGTGAACAACCGTTTTAACGCCTTTATCATGGAAAAATTGGCTGCGGCTGGTATCGAAACTCATTTCGAAAAACTTCTTTCTCCAACTGAAGTTTTAGTGAAAAAATTGACTATGGTTCCTGTAGAGTGCGTAATTCGTAACTATGCAGCAGGTTCACTTTGCCGTCGTTTAGGCGTTGAAGAAGGTAAAGAACTTACTCCGCCAACTTTCGAATTGTTCTTCAAAGACGATGCGTTAGGCGACCCAATGGTGAATGAATCACAAGCGATTGCATTAGGTTGGGCGACTGCAGAACAACTCGCTCAAATGAAAGAATTGACTTATAAAGTAAACGAAGTACTTAAAGGTCTATTCGATGCAGGCAACATGCTGCTTGTTGACTTTAAACTTGAATTTGGCGTGTTCCACGACCGTATCGTACTAGGTGACGAATTCTCTCCAGACGGCTGCCGTCTATGGGACAAAGACACTAAGAAAAAACTCGACAAAGACCGTTTCCGTCAAGGTTTAGGCGGTGTAGTTGAAGCTTATGAAGAAGTTGCTGCACGTTTAGGTATCGACCTTTCTGATATCTAAATCGTCCATCGATTATAAAAACCGAGCTCTTTAGCTCGGTTTTTTAATGAAATATTACTCGATTAATCTATGATCGAAAAAACAAATGTTAACGATAAAAATCCTCTGTTTCACATTTAGCCATGTTCACACTAAGATACCTACATACCAGGCAGCACCAGGATCTATAAGTTTCCAATGTGTATGCCGACCAGATTTTCCATCTACCCTCTAGGATGTATCTCCCCAAAGACATCCTATTTTTTCAGCCCAGCTCGCCTTGAGTTGGGCTTTTTTTTGCATGAAATAGACATAAAAAAAGGGCGCCGAAGCGCCTTCCCATTATGATCATTCAAATTATTACTGCTGTTGCATCCAACGTCGTTGCTGCAAACGCTCACCTTCGACTTCACGTTTATTGCGTGCAGACTCATACAGCTTAGTGCCTTTTAGTTCAGGCGGCATATAGTCCTGCATGACAAAATGTTCAGGATAATTATGTGGATATAAATAGTCCACGCCATAGCCTTGCTCTTTCATCAATTTGGTTGGTGCATTTCTCAAATGCAATGGCACGGGTAAATTCGAGGTTTTTTCTGCCAAATCTAAGGCTTTGTTGATGGCCAAATAAGTACTGTTACTTTTAGCACTGGTTGCCAAATACACCGCACATTGCCCCAAAATGATTCGACATTCAGGCATACCAATTGCCTGCACAGATCGGAAACATTCTCCAGCCAACAGTAAAGCATTTGGATTTGAGTTGCCAATATCTTCAGATGCCGCAATCAACATACGACGGGCAATAAAAACAGGATCTTCACCACCTTTGAGCATTCGAGCCATCCAATACAAAGCGGCATCTGGATCACTGCCTCGAATCGACTTAATAAAAGCCGAAACTAGATCATAATGCTGTTCGCCCGATTTGTCATAGCGTGCAATATTTTGCTGCGCAACTTTGACTACCACCGCATTGTTAATGATATTCTCTAAGTCTGGCTCAAACGTACTGGCGATTAAATCTAAAAGATTTAATGCTTTACGAGCATCACCTGCGGCAAATTGAAATAAAGCTTCATATTCTTCGATTTGAATATAACGCTCTTTTAAAAACGAATCTTGCTGAATGGCTTGATCCAATAAGCGCTGAATTGCGTCATTATCCAGAGCATTTAAGGTATACACCTGACAACGCGACAATAAGGCATTATTAACTTCAAATGAAGGGTTTTCTGTGGTTGCACCGATCAGAGTAATTTTGCCCTTTTCAACTGCATTCAGTAAGGCATCTTGTTGTGACTTATTAAAACGATGAATTTCATCAATAAACACCACAGGTGTCAATAAATCTCCACCATCGGCGATGATTTCACGTAACTCTTTCACCCCAGTATTGAGCGCAGATAAACTAATAAATGGTCGGTCAACGGCTTGCGCTAACAATAATGCAATTGTGGTTTTACCTACACCCGGAGGTCCCCAAAAAATAATCGATGGCAAATGCCCTTGGTCAATCATCTGGCGTAACGGTGCATCTTCACCCAAAAGGTGATCTTGTCCAATAATTTGAGATAAATCATGAGGACGCATGCGTTCAGGAAGAGGAATTTGGCTGTCTGACATCTTATTATTTCGTTTCCGGCAATTGGGGACGTTTTTTCTATTCTAACACTGCCTTGGCAGAATCTTTGCTTTATTCGGTATTCAATTTAGGAGGGTGGTTTAATGTCGTTATTTAAGTATCTTGCATGTAAAAAAGCTTAGGCGAATGTTAACTATAATGTAACAAGACATCCTAGCCCTTATTGATCAAATTAAAGTATCATCGGCAAGATATCCCATTTTAGACTTGCCTGACCCAATTGGACAGATTGTATGAAGCAATCAATAAAGCAAAAGCGAATCGTTCAAGTTCAACAAGGCATTGATCTACCTATAAATTTATTTCAAAAAATGCCCCAAGCCAAGAATATACAATTACAAGATAATCAATGCGCTGAATTACGAGAAAAACTGAATAGTCGTAATCAAATGTTAGATGCTAGTGTCGACTGTATAAAATTATTAAGTCTAGACGGTCATGTTCTGCATATGAACCGCGCGGGATGTTTAGCTCTGGGTGTACCTCCAACTGAAACTGAGTTTGGTATGTCTTGGCATAAATTACTGCCTGAAGAAGTCCGTGACGCGTGTTTGAATGCTTTTGCCGAAGCCAAAGAAGGTAAAATATCTCGCTTTGTCGGCATGAGCCAAGTAGCAGATGAACCCTTGGCTTATTGGGATAATATGCTCAGCCCAGTATTCAACGAATATGGCCAAGTCAAAGAAATCCTCTGTGTATCACGTGATATTACGATACAGCGACTTGCAGAAAATAAACTTCAACGCATCATTGAACGAGATGATTTAACAGGTTTATTAAACCGCCGTGCGTTTAGTCGAGTATTTAAAAGCCAATTAAAAGTGGCGCGAGAACATCAGCAACAACTGGGTTTGTTATTAATCGATCTAGATTATTTTAAGCATATTAACGACACCTTAGGTCATAGTGCAGGAGACCATTTACTGCATACCCTTGGGCAGCGTTTTCAGCAATGTTTTGATACAAATATTGTAGTTTCACGTTTAGGTGGCGATGAATTTGCCATTTCTATTCCAAATTTAAAATCGCAACAACAATTACAGAATTTTGCCAGCATCGCCTGTCAGCAAATGGACATGCCCATTTTCTATAATGGGCAAAGTATCAATATTGGTATGAGTATTGGCTGTGCGATCTACCCACGCGATGCACAAAATACCTCCAATTTACTTAAATGTGCTGATATTGCGCTAAATGATTTAAAAAGCAGTGGTCGTGGTGGTGTACGAATGTTCAACCATACTATGTTCAAAACCCTTGAAAATACTACTCGCCAATTAACGCTTGCACGCAGCTTGATTAAGTCCAATCAAATTATTCCGTTTTATCAACCCAAAGTTCGTCTTTCTGACAGTCAAGTTATCGGCTTTGAAGCCTTGTTACGTTGGTATGATAAAGACCAACAATTACAATTACCTTCTCAGATTTTTGCTGCATTTCAAGATTATGAATTGGCTTCACGCATTAGTGAAACAATGCAAATTAAAATCTTTCAAGATATTCAAAAATGGATTGAACTTGGACTGCAACCGCTACCGATTTCAATAAATGCTGCACCTGTCGAATTTTTACGTGATGATTATGCGGAAAAACTACTGAATCGCTTAAAGCAGTTTGGTATATCACCAGATATTATTGAGGTCGAAATTACCGAGCAAAGCCTGTCAGAACGTGGCTCAAATTATGTGATTCGCGCTCTCCATTTATTAAAAGAGCATGGCATACACATTTCTTTAGATGATTTTGGTACAGGTCATTCATCATTAACACGTTTGAGTAATTACCCTGTCGACTGTATTAAGATAGACCGTAATTTTGTGGAACGCATGCATACCGACTGTTCAGCACTTGCCATTGTCAAAGCGATTACCCAAATTGGTGCGAGTGTTTCCCTGAATATACTAGTCGAAGGTATAGAGAATCCGGAACAGGTCGATACCTTAAAAGAATGTAATTGTCATACTGGACAAGGTTTTTACTTTTATCGCCCGCTCAGTTATGACCATGCGATGGAACTTTTGAGTCACTAAAACTTGTGGAGCATGACACGATGACACTGAAGTATTTAGTCAGTGCCTGTCTGGCAGGCCAACCCGTTCGTTATGATGCCAAATCAAATACACAACAAGCGATTTGCCAACTGATGCAGACTCACCAAGTCATTACGGCCTGCCCAGAAATGATGGGCGGCCTGAGCTGTCCACGTTTTCCTGCAGAAATTCAAAATGGTCAAGCCACTGATGTGCTCAATGGTACAGCTCAAGTTAAAGATGTTTTGGGGACAGACGTTAGTGCTGAATTTATTGCGGGTGCTCAACGAATGTTAGAATTGGCCCAATTTCACAAAGTTGATGTTGTTGTCTTGAAAGATCGCAGCCCGTCTTGCGGCAGCCATTATATTTATGACGGCAGCTTTACCCGTACGAAAATTGAAGGCTATGGGGTAACCACAGCACTCCTCAAACAGCACGGTTTTCAGGTTCTGTCAGAACAAGACTTTCTGGCTATGATACAAGATCAACTCTAGATCCAAAATTGAGCGTATCTGTGTCCTTTAGCGTACCCAACGCACAATATAATCTTCAATATCGTCAGGGTTGACGTCTTCTTCACTGATGCAACGCCCTGCGGCAGACTTTCGTGCCTTCAAAATACTGTCACGATTTCCCGTCACTAGATGATGCCAACGTGGTAAATCTTTACCCTCAGAAATTCTACGATAAGCACAGCTCGGTGGTAGCCAATGAAATTGGTGAATCTGATGTGGCGTCAGCTGTATACAGTCTGGAACATGTGATTGACGATTTGGATAATTGGAGCAAGATGCCTTTTCACAATCTAAAAGTTTGCATGCCACTTTGGTGTAGGCAACCTCATGAGTATCTTCATCTTCAAGCTTAATTAAACAGCAAAGTCCGCAACCATCACAGAGTGACTCCCACTCCAAATGGGTGAGTTCAGTCAAAGCATGCTTTTTCCAAAAATGTGGGCGTAGAGTATCGGTCATCTTCTCGCTCGCAACAAAGGTGGCAGGCATATTAACTGAACCTGCACATTAATTCTTTGTTTAAGTTACCGAATATTGAACATTAAATAAACAAAAGACTACATAGTAGGTTTTTTTAGCCTCTTATAATGGGCATACAGAATAAAAAATCACATGGAGATAAAACTATGTTCCGTTGGGCTATTATTTTCGCTGTAATTGCATTGATTGCTAGTCTGCTAGGTTTTGGTGGTGTGGCAGGCTTATCCAAAGACTTTGCTGTTATTCTTTTGGTTATTGCAGTCATCCTTGCAATTGTTGGTTTCCTCTCTCGAGGAAAAGTTTAGGCGACGGATTGTATGTCGTTTTAAACTACAAATTACCCCCTTAGACTCATGGATAAGAAACATACGTTTTTATCATCTTGAGCGTCAATGAAAAAAATAAGAGCCTATGGGCTCTTATTTTTTTACATCCAAGTAAACTTACTACGTTGTATGGTTTTAGCTTTATGGTTTTAAATGACGTGGTCTAAAGCCTGTTGCAATTAAGGCAATACCATAAGCAGCAACACCAATCACACATAAGATGATCACTTCCGCGACACGCATCCACGCAGCTACATCACCGTTGTACCATGTTAAGCCATACCACAGAGCAGCAATCATCACAGCATTGGCTATCGCAAACTGAATCACCAACTTTTTCCAATGCGCACCAAAACGGAAAATATTGCGCTTATGTAAATAAAAATACAGCATCCCTGCATTTACTAATGCGGAACCAGAGGATGCCAATGCCAAGGCCATATGCTCAGCATGCCAATCAATCAGTTTAAAGAATCCAATAAACACCACATTAAGAATGGCATTGGTTGCGACCGCCATTAAACCTACACGTACTGGAGTTTTGGTATCTTGTTGCGCATAAAACCCTGGTGCAAACACTTTAATGAGCATGAATGAAATCACACCGGCACTCATACATTGCAATGCCAATGCGGTCATCTGTGTATCTTCAAAGCTAAATTGACCACGTTCAAATAAGGCCTGAATAATAGGTGTAGAGAGCATGAAAAGCGCAATACTTGCAGGCACACCCACCAAGATAATGACCTTAGCTGCCCAATCTATCATACGGCGGAATTTGTCCTGATCTTGTTCAGCATGGCGTGCAGACAATGACGGTAAAATCACGGTACCAATAGCTACCCCAATCAAACCTAAAGGTAGCTCGGTCATACGTTCAGCACTATATAGCCATGATACTGAACCATCTTGCATAAAAGACGCCCAAATGGTGTTCAACAGTAGGTTGATCTGCGTCACTGAGACACCAAACAGTGCTGGCAGCATCAACTTCATGATCCGATCAACACCTTCGTGTTTGAAGTCTACTTTGGGTGGAATCAGTAATTTTTTACGCCACAGCTCTGGAATCTGAATCGCCAATTGCAAGAATCCTGCCGCGACAACAGACCAACCCAAAGCCATAATTGGCTCAGCCATATAAGGGGTTAACCACAGCGCACCGGCAATCATCGCGACATTGAGTAACACTGGAGCGAACGCAGGTGTACTGAATGAGCCATAACTATTCAAAATACTGCTGGCAAATGCCGTTAGGGACATAAACAGTAAGTAAGGAATCGTTAGGCGGAACATATCGGTAGCTAACGCAAACTTGTCTGCATCACCATGGAAACCCGGTGCATAGATATAAATAATCGCGGGTGCCGCCACCATCGCGATGAACGTCAAACTAGTCATCACCAGACCTAAACAGCCAAAAACACGGCTAATCAGAATCTGGACTTCGGCATGGGTTCGACTGGTTTTATATTCAGTCAATACAGGAATAAAGGCTTGTGAAAATGCCCCTTCTGCGAATAAGCGCCTAAAAAAGTTAGGAATACGAAAGGCAACCACGAAGGTATCGAAGTCTTTACCTGCACCAAATACATTTAACAGGACAATATCCCGTACCAGTCCCAATACACGGGACAACATAGTCATTGCACTGACAATGACTGTCGAACGCCAAAGCGCCATCGGTATTTCTCACTTTTGAAAGTGCGCCTATTGTAATGAAACTCGTCAAGGAATTTCATTGGTTTATTAAACGCAGTATGTATTGTTTATTTGTTTTTAAAATGATGTAGCTGTTGACGAAAAGCGTTCCACTCAAAAAATGGACCCGGATCAGTTTTACGTCCCGGTGCAATATCTGAATGCCCTGCAATATGTTGTTGAATTTTAGGATAAGCCTGTTGTAAACACGCCACGATCTCGGTCAGCACGGCATATTGTGCAGCTTCAAAAGGTAAATCATCACTTCCTTCGAGTTCAATGCCTATCGAATAATCATTACATTCTTTTTGTGCTAAATAGGTTGAGCGACCTGCATGCCAAGCTCGATCATTAAAATTGACAAACTGTAGAACTTCGCCTGTGCGCAGGATCAATAAATGTGTCGATACTTGCATCCCTTCAATAGTTTGAAAATAAGGATGTTTCGACCAATCCAACTGATTTTGGAAAAATTGTTCGATATAACCACCGCCGAACTGAGAAGGTGGCAAACTAATATTATGAATGACGACAAGCTGAATTTCGGTATCTTCAGGACGCTGGTTAAAATTCGGTGATGGAATTTGACGCGCACCTAGCAATTGCCCATCCTGCACCTGAAATGTTGTTGCTTGTGACATAAAAAAAATCCTGTGTCTAAGCCGGCCTGCAATGCTGCAGATCAAAACGCCGAGCCCTACTTGAAAGTTTTAATGCTAAAACTTTCACATTGAAATCTCAATTCAAGTCTGTGAAAGGAGTTAAAAATCGCTCATTTTTAAGGAACAATGCTAATATAACGCGCACATTTTCCTGGGTTAAAAAGATACGGAACTTCTTATGAGCATATCGCAATCTTTGCTTGAACAATCAATCCAAATCAATATTCAACACGCACTACAAGAAGATATTGGCGAAGGCGATATCACTGCCCTGTTAACTCCAGAAGATGAACAAGCCACTGCAACGATTATCAGCCGTGAAGAGATGATCTTGGCGGGTCAGCCTTGGGTCAATGCACTCATTCAGGCTTATGATGCCGCTGTCCAAGTCACTTGGTTGAAACATGATGGTGACCGTGTTGCCGCAGGCGAAGCCTTTTTAAAACTCGCAGGTTCTGCGCGTAGCTTACTGACGGTTGAGCGTCCAGCCTTAAATTTTATACAAACATTATCTGCAGTAGCGACCAAAACTGCTGCCTATGTCCAGCAGCTTGAAGGTTTGCATACTCGTCTACTCGATACCCGTAAAACCTTACCAGGCCTACGTATTGCACAAAAATATGCAGTTGCTGTTGGTGGCGGTCAAAACCATCGCTTAGGTTTATTTGATGCATTTTTAATTAAAGAAAATCACATCATGGCAGCAGGCGGAATCCAACAAGCGATTGCCAAAGCACACCAGATTGCACCGGGTAAACCTGTGGAAGTTGAAGTCGAAACTTGGGATGAACTCAACCAAGCGTTGGAAGCAGGTGCGGATATTGTGATGTTGGATAACTTTAGTCAGCAACAAATGATTGATGCCGTCAAACATGTGAATGGTCGCTGCAAACTTGAAGCCTCAGGCAATATCACCATTGCAAACTTACGTGAAGTGGCAACGACAGGGGTCGATTATATTTCGATGGGTGTTTTAACCAAAGATGTGAAAGCAATTGACCTATCTATGCGCTTTAATGCTTAAACGTTACCTAAATTAAATCCATTTAAAGAAGGGTGCTCATCAGCATCCTTTTTAATACAATTCCTTTTAATCATCATCTTTGTCTTTTGAATCCTCTTCTCGGTCTTCATCCTGATCATCACGATCGTGATCAGCTTTAGCATCCCGATCATCATCATTTTGCTCATTGTCATGATCACGATCTGATGACAAAACAGAGCGCTCTTTATCCTGATCCTTTGAATTAGAACCATCACAAGCACTTATCGCTAAAAGTCCCAATAATGAAAAACCGATCAATAACGCTTTCATTATTTCTCCTTGTTATTGTGTTCTTCACACTGTGCTGAAACTTTGCTGTCAACAATAGCGCTTTTTAGTTTTAATTTGTCAGTTGAAATTACTCATCCGACTTAAAAATAAAAAAAGCACCCGAAGGTGCTTTTATCAACTTAAGCTTTAGTCATATTACCAACCCAAAGCTTCTTGTTGTTTCTTAATTAACTCTTGAATGCCTTTTTCAGCCAATTCAAGCATTTCATTACACTGTGCACGCGTAAATGGTTTGTCTTCAGCTGTGCCTTGAAGTTCAATGAACTCACCTGCTTGTGTCATGACCACATTTAAGTCAGTTTGGCAGTTCGAATCTTCTTCATAGCAAAGATCAAGTAATGCTTCATCTTGATACATACCTACAGAAACTGCTGCAACTAAGCCTTTAAGCGGATCTTGTTTGATTTTTTTATTTTCAAGCAAGACATTCATCGCATCGACCAAGGCAACTGCTGCACCTGTGATCGATGCTGTGCGTGTACCGCCATCTGCTTGAATCACATCACAGTCGATGCTAATTGTATTTTCACCCAATTTTTTCAAATCAACCATGGCACGTAAGCTACGACCAATCAGACGTTGGATTTCTTGTGTACGGCCACTTTGTTTACCACGTGCTGCTTCACGGTCACTACGGGTATGTGTAGAACGTGGAAGCATGCCGTATTCCGCAGTTACCCAGCCTTGACCTTTCCCTTTAAGGAAACGTGGCACTGAGTTGTCGACACTTGCAGTACAAAGAACTTTTGTATGACCAAATTCAACCAATACAGAACCTTCCGCATAACGTGTGTAGTTACGGGTAATTTTTACTTCACGTAATTGATCTAATGCTCGTTGGTCGATACGCATGATGAGTCCTTAATCTGACAAAATTGATTGCGGTACATTATAACAGAAGGTACAGCCAGATTCGGGACGCATTCGTGTGCATTTACAAAATCCATTCAACCAAGTTTTGATAGGCCCGTCGTACGTCATCAGGAAATTTGTTAGACTGAAGCCACGCAATATTCAGGACGAATTGCATGTCGATACGGGAAGAACGTAAGCAACAAAGTCGTAAAGCTATCCTTGATGCAGCGCTTGCATTAAGTACCACAGGCCGTTCTTTTAGCAGTCTGAGCTTACGCGAAATTTCCCGTCATGTCGGCTTGGTTCCTGCTGCGTTTTATCGCCATTTTCAGGACATGGATGAGCTCGGTTTGGAACTAGTCGACCAAATGGCCCTGCACCTTCGGAATGTCCTCAATCAACTGAGTCAGCAATGCTTTCAAGCGCCAGATGCACGAACACGACAGAGTCTGGATTATTTATTTCATGCCGTTGAGCAATTTCCTGAGGCATGGATGTTTCTTATTGCTGAACGTTGGGGTGGTTCAGCATTCTTAAGACAAGCCATTACTCGTGAGTTTAATTTTCTCAGTACCGATTTGGCCCATGCACTAGCTCAAGTTGAAGCGACTCAACATATTCAATCCGAACAAGACCTCAAAGTATTGGGACAAATTTTGTTTGAATTGGCCTTGAGTTGGGCAATGCAATGGATTGACTTACATCGACATGTTGAGCTTCCACAACGTACGGATGCGCTGCAACAATTTCGCCGCCAAGCTCAGACCCAAGTTCAGCTCTTATTTCGTGGCATCTTGCACTGGGATCGATCTTTGGCTCAAATCGCTGATCCGCAAAATTTATCGACCTAAAACGCAAAATGTACCGTCATAAAAAAAGCCGCATCGAGTGCGGCTTTTTTATGACATCTGTTATTTCGCTTTGCGTTCTTTATCAACAAGGAATTTCACGATTTCAACAGTACGTGCATCTTCACCTTGTACGATGTATTTACCATTGACGGTAATCGCAGGCACGCCGCTCAATTGATATTGAGCCGCTAAGTTTTTCGCTTGAGCAATTTTTGAAGACACAGCAAATGATTTAAATGTGCTGTTAAATTTCGCTTCAGGAACACCATAACGGGTGTAGAACTTAGCAAATGCGCCTTGTTCTAAGATATTTTTCTGACCCACATGAATGTCATGGAACAATTGTAAATGTGCTTTTTGACGAACACCCAATGCTTCCGATGCATAGTAAGCACGTGCGCCTTGTTCCCAAAGTGGGTTCATTGCTGCAGGTGTACGGACAAAACGTACATCTTTAGGCAATTGCTTTAACCACGTTTGCATATGCGGTTCTAATGTAAAACAATGTGGGCAGCCATACCAAAAGAACTCACGGACTTCGATTTTACCCGGACGTTCGACTTTAATCGGTTTTGGAATAACTGTGTAATCAGTCCCCGCGACAAATTGCGCTGCCATCGCACTGCCAGAAAAAGCCAAAATAGCTGTTGTAATCGTGCCTAAAAGGAATTTTTTCATTGAACTTATCGTCCTCAAAATCATTATGATTAGTTTATGGCAACACTATAAATCAAATCTGTCGATTTCGTTTTCATTCTGTGAACTTTTTTAAGGCTTTTATCGCTTTTTTTTCAGGACGCGCTACACTAACTCCCATAAACTTTTTTCTAAAATATAAAGACTTGATTGAGGTGCAACCGATGTCGCAATTGAATGTTGATCCACAAGAAATTGCCAAATTTGAAGCTTTCGCAGCCATATGGTGGGATCAGCATTCTGAGTTCCGCCCTTTGCACATGATTAATCCTCTGCGTTTGAACTGGATTGATGAGCATTCAAATGGTATCACTGGCAAGAAAGTATTAGATGTGGGCTGTGGCGGCGGTATTTTAGCTGAAAGCATGGCACGTCGCGGTGCGCAAGTATTGGGTATCGACATGGGCGAAGCGCCATTAAATGTTGCACGCCTACATGCCGAACAAGAAAATGTGCAAAATATTGAATATCGCCAAGTGCCTGTAGAGCAATTGGCAGAAGAACAAGCAGGTCAATATGACGTCGTTACCTGTATGGAAATGCTCGAACATGTACCTGATCCAGCATCAATTATTTTAGCGTGTCAAAAACTGGTAAAACCGGGTGGTCATGTATTCTTCTCGACCATTAACCGTAATCCTAAAGCCTATTTGTTTGCGATTATTGGTGCGGAATATGTTTTACGCATGTTGGCGAAAGGCACTCATGATTATTCAAAGTTTATTAAACCTTCAGAATTAGCTCATGATATTCGTCAAGCCGAGTTAAAACTCAAAGATATGACAGGTTTACATTATAACCCGATCACCAAACGCTATTGGCTCGCACCGAATGTGGATGTGAACTACATGGTTCATACGGTGAAAGAAGCCTAATGAAAGCTGTACTCTTTGATCTTGACGGTACACTGATTGATACCGCGGCTGATTTTATTCGTATTATTCAAGACATGTGCCGTGACAAAGGCATTGCGGTGGTCAGTGCAGAAGATATTCGTGTACAAGTATCTGAAGGCGCGCGTGCGATGGTCAAACTGGTCTATCCAGAGTTAGACGTTGAAGATCCTGTCTTTCTGGCACATCGTCAACGCTTTTTAGATCTGTATGGTGCTGATATTGCAGTTGATACCGATCTGTTTGAAGGCATGTATCCACTACTCGATGAACTTGAACAGTATCAAATTCCGTGGGGTATTGTCACCAATAAGCCGCGTTCACTCAGTGAAGCGTTGCTCAAAGCGTTGAATTTGACTGAGCGCTGCTCGGTATTGGTTTGCCCAGACGATGTCAGTAAAACCAAGCCAGACCCAGAGCCGATGTATTTAGCAGCCAAGCACATTCATCTAGATGCTCAAGACTGTATCTATGTCGGTGATCATCCACGTGATATCGATGCCGGTCGTAATGCGCAGATGTACACAATTCTTGCGGCTTATGGCTATTTACCTTTACAACACAAAGATGACTTAACAGCTTGGCATGCAGATTGTATAGTGAAGACTGTTGCTGAATTGCATGAAGTCATTCATGATTTGGTCATCAAACCGAAAACGCTAAACACAGCGACTTTATAACGATAGAACACAACACAATAAAACGAGGAGGTACGGATGAAATATTCAGAATATCAACCTCGCCCCGATCTGCTCAAAGATCGCATTATCCTGATTACAGGTGCGGGCGATGGTATTGGCCGTGCGGCTGCCCTCAGCTATGCCTTGCATGGCGCAACCGTGGTTTTACATGGACGCACACTGAATAAACTAGAAGTGATTTACGATGAAATTGAAGGATTGGGTGCCCCCCAACCGGCTATTTTACCGCTACAACTGTCTAGTGCCTCTCCTCGTGATTATGAGCTATTGGTCGACACCTTAGAAAAGCAATTTGGTCGCCTAGACGGCATTTTGCATAATGCAGGGATTTTGGGTGAGCGAACTGAACTAGAACATTATCCTGTGGATGTTTGGGATGATGTTATGGCGGTGAACCTTCGTGCGCCCTTTGTACTGACTCAAGAGCTAATGCCATTACTGCAAAAATCTGAGCATGCCTCAGTGGTCTTTGCCAGTTCGGGTGTGGGACGTGAAGCCCGTGAACGTTGGGGTGCGTACTCGGTCTCAAAAATTGCCATTGAAGCCGTGAGTACATTGTTCGCCAAAGAAAATGAACACCCCAATATTCGTTTTAACTGCATTAATCCCGGTGCGACACGTACTGCCATGCGTGCAAAGGCGTATCCAGACGAAGATCCAAAAACTTTGCCTACGCCTGAAAGCATCATGCCTGCATATTTATATTTAATGGGTGACGACAGCTTGCATTTAACCGGTGCCAGCATAGATGCCCAAGATGAATAAGCTGAAAGCCAATTTAAAAAAGGAAGCGCGAGCTTCCTTTTTTATGTATTGAATGCCTACAAGACATCATTAACCAACTGATTTCGCGGTGTCCTCGCGAAAGTCGACTTGAGTTTTTAGCAAATTTGCCGATACTTGGGGCATTCTTTAAAAACATTGGATTGATACATGTCTGACTTTAGCAATATTACAGTGACTCCAACTGAGGATGGCATGGTTAACCTACTGGTCGATGGTCAACCGATTTCAGCAAAATATGGCATGAAATTCGACCCGAGTATCGTGGACGATTTAAAGGGCTTAGATGTCGGTCAAAATGCAAAATTATTTGAACAATTTATTTTTTCGCATACTGACTTAAACTTTGAGCATGCCTATTTCTATGTCACTTGCATTCAAAAGCAAGAAGCAGGCTTTCAAGTGATCACTAACTTTGTTTATCGCATCATTGCGCAAGATCAAGCACCGTTTGAGCATGTGATTACCAAACAAGGTGCAGCAATGACACCTGAAGATATTAATGAATTTATTCAAGCTCATATTCAAAAATCATTAACGGATTATACCGACCTGAAATACGCATACTAATTAAGTTCCAAGTGACACATTTAGAACTAAAAAGGGCCATTTGATGCCCTTTTTTTAACCTTGAAATTCAACAAGCTTTGATCAAAAGACAGTTTTATCACCCCACTTGCTATTAATCGTATTTTTAAATTATTTTTATAATAATATTCGGTTTTTCAAATTAAATATAAAAGCATAGACTGCTGGGCATGACATAGACCGACGGCAAGGAGACCCAAATGGCTGATCAAACACGTAAAATTGAAACCATTCGTTCAATTGAAACCTTACAACTGACTGAAAATTTGATCTCTGCAATGGACGATGCCGAGCAAGCTGAATATGTGGCTCAAGCAATTTATTCACTCCAATGCCTAAACGAGCAATGGTACTAAAACCCGAAGTTACTCAACATTTTCAGTCTTTCATCTCTCCCCTCATTTGCCTGTCAAGACTTGATGGGCTGTTTTGATCGTGCTTACAATAGACCTCAAATTTAATCAAAGCTGAATTGCAAGGATAAAAAGCGCGCATTATCGGACCATCGCTTTCAAGATGGAAAGATTGTTCTCGGCGCCAAATTTATCGCATAATATCCGCAATCTCTTCGTTTTATTTAAAGAAATATTCATCTTTCTTCACAGTTTCTCTGCATTTAATGCGTACAGTAGTGATATTGAAGATAAATTACTCATGAGGGTTGAACATGAAAAAGATTTTGCCAATTTTGGCTATTTCTTTCAGTGCTTTAATAGCAAGCAGCATCACGTCTGCAGCGCCTCACTTCAAGAACGATGAACGTGGCTTTGATGGCCCACGCGGCAATGCATATGGTCAAATGAAAAAAGATCGTGATTTCCGTGGTTATCAGGACGATGACGATCTTGAAGATCGACGCCGTATGCGTGAACAACGTGGAGTCAAACGTTTGCAACAACATAAATGGCAAACGGGCTATGTGATGCCACAGCATTATCGTGGTAATGGTTATAAAGTCGATTATAAAGACCATAACTTACCTAAACCATCGCGTAATCAGCAATGGTATAAAATCAATAATGACTACATATTGGTCAACTCAGATAGTAACAGTATTCTGAAAATTTTAGGTATGTAAGCCGTTTTGAATTTAATTTCGCCATATTTTTAAAGCCCAGATCAACTCTGGGCTTTTTTTATGAGGTTTTTTTAATGTTTAACCGCAAAAGCTGATGCTGCCTAGCGTTCAGATCATTTACACACCTTCAAATTTCCTCCATACATTTCACAATTCAACTATATTGCCCCCACGCTTTCTCTGAACTTTCTCGCTAATTTTGAATCATCGAAAAACAGATTAGAAATGTATAGAGGTGTCCCATGAACAAAATCGTATCGAGTTTAGTTCTTTCCGTATCGGCTTTGATGGCAACAACAGCAGCCATTGCTGCGCCAGACCATCGTCAAGATGACCGCCGTTACCATCCGTCATACCAACATCAAGACAACCGTTGGGACAAAGATCACCGTCCGAGCAATTGGAATAACAACAACCGTTATGACAATAATCGCTACGACCGTAATGACTTTCGTCGTGTAAATCCAAGCCGCGATTGGCGTGTTGGTCAAAGCTTTCCTCGTTATTTCGATTCAAGCCGCTACAAAGTGAGTGATCGTGAAGCGCGCCGCTTACCGAACACCGGTCGTTATCAACAATGGTACAAAATCAATGGTGACTATGTGTTAGTCAATGATCGTACCGATCGCATCATTCGCATTAAGAATGGCTAATCATTCGACGATCTCTTAAGTCCCTTTCCCAACACCTGAACACTGTTCAGGTGTTTTTTTATCAAATGGAGGGTAAAACTCTGTCCTTCAGGTCAGAGATATAAGCGACACGACATGAAGTGTCGTTTGATTTAACTAAGGACTATTTTCCTTGAGTTTTGATTGTTAATATAAGTACATGAAAACCCTTAAATTACGTATAAAAGACAAACATTGCAAGGTGTTAGACCAACTAGCATCAGAAGTGAACTTCGTCTGGAATTATGTCAATGATTTAGGGTTTAGGCATTTGAAGCGGAAAGGTGAATTTCTCTCTGCTTTTGATATTGCCAAATATACGAAAGGCACATCCAAAGAATGTAATTTACATAGTCAAACCATTCAGGCTGTAACTGAAGAATTAGTCACCCGAAGAAAGCAATTTAAAAAGGCAAAGCTGAAATGGCGTGTCAGCAATAAAAAATCAGCAAGGCGCTCTTTGGGATGGGTTCCCTTTAAAAAGGTGGCTATCAAATATGCCAATGGATATGTCCAGTATGGAAAACACCAATTTAAGCTTTGGGATAGCTACGGTTTAAGCAAATACACGTTAAAAACAGGTTCATTTGTAGAGGATAGCCGTGGGCGTTGGTATGTATGTCTTGTTGTTGAATCGCCTAAGCAAGATAAATCGACAGCAACCAAAGCGATTGGTATTGATCTAGGCTTAAAAGATATTGCCACCTGTTCTGATGGCACTGTAATTTCAAATCCAAAATTCTATCGAAAATATGAGCAGAAATTAGGTATTGCTCAGAGAGCCAGAAATAAGAAGCGTGTTCGTGCATTACACGCCAAGATTGCAAATAGTCGAAAAGATCATTTGCATAAAGCAAGCACCAAGCTTGTGAATGAAAATGCATTGATTATTGTAGGTGACTTGAGTGCTAAAAAATTAGTAAAAACCAAAATGGCAAAATCTGTTTTGGATACAGGATTTTCTGCACTAAAAACAATGCTCAAGTATAAATGCGAGAACGCAGGCGTATTGTTTGAAGAAGTCCAAGAAGCCTATACCACCCAAATCTGTTCGTGCTGCGGTGAGATCACCTCAAGTAGTCCAAAAGGTAAGACAGATCTTGGAATAAGAGAATGGGAGTGCATGAGCTGTGGTACAGCTCATGATCGAGATATAAACTCAGCTCTAAACATTCTTGCGCTTGGGCATAAGCGTCTAGCTGTAGGAATCACCCTCTTTTAAGGGGGTGAGGATGTCAAATTTGCTTTCCGCTGTCATATGTTTTTGTTTAGAATCATCCATACCAAAGCGAATAAACAGGCATAGGCATGCAAACGAATATCACTGAACCATCTTCTAGCACAACCTTACAGTATGTGCATTGGTTCCGTCATTCTGCACCCTATATTAATGCGCATCGCAACAAAACCTTTGTCATCATGTTTGATGGTGAAGCGCTGCAACATGAAAATTTTCAACACATTATTCACGATATTGCCTTATTACACTCGCTTGGTATTCGTCTAATTTTGGTGCATGGTGCCCGTCCGCAAATCAATCATAATTTACAAAGCAGCGGCATCCAGACACCATTTCATCATCATCGTCGCATCACCACTCGCGAATCCTTACCTGCTGTGATGAATGCCGTCGGCTCCATTCGTCTGCAAATTGAAGCCCTCCTGTCTGTGGGTTTAGCCAACTCACCGATGTACGGCGCGCGTATTGATGTGGTCTCAGGTAATTTAGTCACGGCAAAACCGTATGGCATTCGTGACGGTATCGATTTTCAACTGTCTGGTGAAGTTCGTTCCGTCGATATCGATGCAATTCAACGTCATTTAGAGAGCCAAAACATTGTAGTGCTTGGGCCGACAGGTTATTCCACTACAGGAGAAGTGTTTAATTTATTGGCTGAAGAAGTTGCGACCAAAACCGCCATAAGCTTAAAAGCGGATAAGTTGATTTTCTTGGGCAAACAACACGGTTTGCACAATGAACATGGGCAGCTACAACGTGAAATTACACCTCATCAACTTGATCAGCATATTTTGCAATATCAAGATTCTAATCCCGATATTGCCCTGCATTTAAGCGTTGCTAAAGATGCTTCTTTACAAGGCGTACACCGTGTTCATCTTATTTCATATGCCTATGATGGCGCATTGATCGAAGAATTGTTCACACGTGACGGTTCTGGCACCATGATCACGGATGCGCATTATGAAGAAGTGCGTACTGCCGATATTCAAGATGTTGGTGGCTTAATCAATCTCTTACGCCCTCTCGAACAAGAAGGTATCTTGGTTTATCGCTCACGCGAGCGTTTGGAAAATGAAATTGGACAATTTGCAGTGATTGAACGTGACGGTACGATTTTGGCTTGTGCTGCGTTGTACCCGATTCCTGTCACAGGGGATGAAAAACGTTCTGCTGAAATCGCGTGTGTGGCTGTGCATCCGGGGTATCGAAAATCAAATCGTGGTAGCCAAATTTTGCATTATTTAGAAGAAAAAGCGCGAGATTTAGGTATTGAACAATTGTTTATTTTGACCACCCGGACAGCGCATTGGTTCCTTGAACAAGGTTTTGAACAAGTCAGCGTCGATGACTTACCAAATGCCCGTCAAGCCTTATATAACTATCAAAGAAACTCGTTGGTTTGTAAAAAGTCACTTTAAAGTGACTTTTTCTATGCGCTGAATAGCATTATTTTGTATAAGGTTATGCCGAATCCCTTGTCTACACTCTCAAATCACTTTGCAAGCCACAGAATAACCATATCTATCATTTAAATAACTATAATAAACAAAATAATTTCAACAACTTAAAATAATACCTCTGTACATTATATTTTTTTCTAAAATCATAATTTTTCATAAGTTTTGCTGATTTTTATTTATCTTTTTTCCTGATTTTAAATTTAAGTTTTCTTATTTTTTTCGAAAAAGAAAACTCTTTAGCTTATGTGTTCATAAATCAACAGTTCTGCACATTTAGACCTTTATAGGAGCAACACATGCGTACGCACAAAGCAAAACTTTGGACAAAAACACTTGTACTGTCTACAGCGGTTGTGGGTGCCATGATGATGTCGGGCTGTGGCAAAAAAGAGGCTGAAGAAAATGTCACCTTAAATATCGGCTTCCAAAAATATGGCTTATTGCCAATTTTAAAAGAACGCGGAACCTTAGAAACAGCCTTAAAAAGCCAAGGTGTAAATATCAAATGGGTGGAATTTCCTGCGGGTCCACAGCTGCTTGAAGGCCTCAATGTGGGCAGCGTGTCATTTGGTGAAGTCGGTGAAGCACCGCCTATCTTTGCTCAAGCCGCTCAAACCGATTTGGTTTACATTGCCAACCAACCTGCTGTTCCAAAAGCTGAAGCTTTAATTGTGCAAAAAGATTCGGCTATTCACAGTATTCAGGACTTAAAAGGTAAACGTGTGGCCTTAAACAAAGGCTCAAACGTGCATTACCTGTTGCTCAAGTTGTTGGAAGCTAATCAGCTTAAATTTAGCGACATCAATGTCGTGTATTTACCGCCTGCCGATGCACGTGCTGCTTTTGAAAAAGGTGCCGTTGATGCATGGGTAATTTGGGACCCGTTCCTTTCTGCTGCTGAGCATCAACTTAATGCTCGCACCATTGCCAATGGCGAAAACTTGGTGAAGAACTACCAGTTCTATTTGGCCGATCGCAAATTTGCTCAGGAAAATCCAAAAGTCCTGCAAGCTGTGGTGAATGAGTTGAATTTGACCACGCAATGGGTCTCAAAAAATCAAGATGAAGCGGCCAAGTTACTCGAAGGCAAAACCGGCTTAGGTCTAGATGTACTTAAAACATCAATTTCTCGCTTAGGCAATCAAGTGACGCCGATTACTACACAAGTGGCACAAGAGCAGCAGCAAGTCGCTGATGCGTTTTATAACGAAAAATTAATTCCAAATAAATTAAATATTGAGTCGGCCATTATTAAATAAGCCGACCACAGCATAAGGGCGATGCCATGCGTATTCTAAGAACATTTTCCATACTGACTTTAGCCACTTTTGGCCTTGGACTCAGTGCGTGCCAAAAACAAGAAACAGCACAGCAGGATCGTGAAAAACCAACTGAAACAGCCGTAAAAACCTTGGTTATTGGTTTTCAAAAATCAGCCCTAAATTTGCTGGTTGCCCGTGAACAAAAACTCTTTGAACAACAATTTCCTGGCGCTCACATTGAGTGGAAGGAGTTCCCTGCTGGCCCACAAATGTTAGAAGCCCTTGCGGTCGGTGCGGTGGATTATGGCTATGTCGGCAACACCCCGCCTATTTTTGCCCAAGCTGCCAATAAAGACCTGAATTATATTGGCTATGAAGTGGTACCTGAACAGTCGCTCGCTGTCGTGATTCCAGCAGATAGCTCAATCAAAACCATTCAAGAATTACGTGGCAAACGCGTTGCTGTACAAAAAGGCTCGAGTGCGCATGAGTTATTAGCCAAAACTTTAGAAAAAGCCGGTTTGACTTGGAGCGATATCCAACCGATTTGGATTCCACCAGCAGATGCACGGGCCGCATTTGATAAAAAATCAATTGATGCATGGGCCATTTGGGACCCGTTTTTATCTGCAGCGGAGTTGGATGCTCAAGCTAAAGTGCTAATTCAATCTGGTGATTTTCCAAAGACCTATTCATTTTATGTGGCAAATCCAAAAGTCGTTCAAGCACACCCTGATGCCCCAGCTAAATTTTTGAAGGCCCTAGATGCTTCCGATCAGTGGATCGTGAAAAACCAAAATGTGGCTTTAGAGATTTATCAAAACAGCACTGGGCTGCAAAAGAACATTGCTGCACAAGCCTTTTCACGCCGATCTAAACCATCTCCTGTGCGCCCGCTGACACCTGAGGTCATACAAGCACAGCAAAATATTGCGGACTTATTTAAACAAGTCCAACTGATTCCAAACAACATTCAAGTCCAAAAGCAAGTTTGGACACCTTCATCACATTGATACCCGAGCCATCAAAAATACAAGGAACTGAACATGAAAATTTTCTGGTTTATCCCTACCCACGGTGACAGTCGCTACTTAGGAACAAGTAAAGGTGCACGCCAAGTCGATCATGCCTACATGAAGCAAATTGCAGTAGCGGTGGATAATCTTGGCTATGAAGGCGTTCTGATTCCGACAGGTCGTTCATGTGAAGATCCATGGCTTACAGCTGCAAGCTTGATTGATGCCACTAAAAATTTAAAATTTCTAGTCGCGCTACGTCCGGGGGTGACAACGCCTGCACTGACTGCACGAATGGCTGCAACATTTGACCGTTTATCTGGCGGCCGTATCTTACTGAACTTAGTCACAGGCGGTGATGAGCAAGAACTCAAGGGTGATGGTGTCTATGAAGATCATACGACGCGTTACCAAACTGCTGCTGAATACACCACCATTTGGCGTGAAATTTTAACCCGCTCACATACCGGTGAAAGCTATACCTTCCATGGCGAACGCCTGAGTGTGGACGACGCCAAATTACTTTATCCACCAGTGCAAAAACCGTATCCACCACTTTGGTTTGGCGGTTCTTCAGAGGCAGCTGTTGAACTCGCGACGGATCAAGTCGACACTTATTTGACTTGGGGTGAGCCACCTGCTGCGGTAAAAGAAAAAATTGCAGTGGTGCGTGAAAAAGCCAAAGCCAAAGGACGTGAACTGAATTATGGCATTCGTTTACATGTCATTGTGCGCGAAACCAATGAAGAGGCATGGAAAGCAGCAGAAGAGCTGATCCAATATGTCGACGATGCCACCATTGCAGCCGCGCAAGCCAAGTTCAAAACCATGGACTCTGTTGGTCAACGCCGTATGGCTGAACTGCACAACGGCGACCGTAGCAAATTAGAAGTATCGCCAAACTTATGGGCGGGTGTTGGCCTGGTTCGTGGTGGTGCAGGTACGGCACTCGTTGGTGATCCTGAAACGGTAGCCGCACGTATCCAAGAATATGCTGATCTAGGAATTAGCACCTTTATTTTCTCTGGTTACCCACACCTTGAAGAGTCGATCCGTTTCGCAGAATTAGTGTTCCCACTACTGCCATTGGAAACGCGTCAGAAATTGGTTCAACCTAACTTAACAGGCCCATTTGGTGAGATCGTCGCGAACAACTACACCCCAGATGAAAATAAAAAAGCTGGAAAGATTCAGGAGCCGGCCTAATGTCCAAAACTGTTTCTGTTGAAACCTTCAAAGCACCGAAGGTTTCACGTGGAACACAACTCGGGCAGCGTTTGCTGCCTTGGTTGTTTCCTATTGCATTAATTATTGTGTGGCAAATTGCCTCTGTTACAGGGCTGTTAGAAAGTCGTATTTTGCCTGCGCCAAGTGCGGTGGTGGTGGCCTTTTGGAACTTACTGATCAGTGGTGAACTGTGGAAGCATGTCCAAATCAGTGCGGGTCGTGCTTTGGTTGGGCTTTTAGTTGGGGGTGGATTAGGTCTTTTTTTAGGGCTACTAAATGGTTCATCTAAAACAGCATCAACGCTACTCGATACCACGCTGCAAATGATCCGTAACATTCCTGCTCTTGCCCTGATTCCATTGGTGATTTTATGGTTTGGGATCGATGAATCGGCCAAGCTTTTTTTAGTCGCTATTGGCGTATTCTTTCCTATTTATATCAATACCTATCATGGTATTCGCTCTGTAGATCCTCAACTGATTGAAATGGGCAAAAGCTACGGTTTGAGTGGCTGGCAACTGTATAAAGAAATCATTCTACCGGGGGCGATGCCGTCTATTTTAGTTGGTCTGCGTTTTTCACTCGGGCTCGTTTGGGTTTTGTTGATTGTGGCAGAAACCATTTCTGCACAAGCCGGCATCGGTTATATGACCATGAACGCACGCGAATTCCTGCAAACCGACATCGTCTTGGTCGGGATTTTATTGTATGCCCTACTCGGTAAATTGGCCGATGTACTGGCTGTTACCTTAGAAAAATATTTACTCCGTTGGCACTCGGGTTACCAAAAATAAGGAGCATATGATGACCGATTTAAGTATAAGCCGTCATGCAGACGACTCAACCCAACCTCAGCGTTCTTCTGTCGAGGATATCAACCCCCATGCTGTGTTGGGCGCAGAGATCCTGATTGAACAACTACACAAATTTTATGGCGATGTTAAAGTCCTTGAAGACCTTGACCTGCATATTCAACCCGGTGAATTCTTGGCGATTGTCGGTCGTAGTGGCTGTGGTAAAAGTACCCTGCTTCGCCTCATCGCCGACTTAGAAAAACCGAGTTATGGCGAAATTAAATTTAAGTCTGCTCGTCATATGCGTGAAGGCATCACCAGTGATGATATTCGTGTGATGTTCCAAGACCCTCGCCTCCTGCCTTGGCGTAGCATTGAGAAAAATGTGCAACTCGGTTTAAGCAAAGACCAACATGCCAATGCCACAGCACTCCTCGAGAAAGTTGGTTTAAAAGACAAAGCGGGGCTTTGGCCAACACAGCTATCAGGGGGGCAACGTCAACGTACTGCACTGGCACGTGCTTTGTCACATAAACCACGCATTTTGCTGCTAGATGAACCACTGGGTGCGCTCGATGCCTTAACACGTTTAGATATGCAGAATTTGATTGAAAAACTCTGGACTGAACAAGGGTTTACCGCGATTTTGGTCACGCATGATGTGAGTGAAGCCGTACAGTTGGCAGACCGTATAATCTTGCTTGATAAAGGCCATATTGCCAAAGAATTTAGTGTCGATTTGACCCGCCCACGAAAAAAAGGCATTGAATTTACTGAACTTGAACAACAAGTCTTACAAGCGGTCTTGGCCACTTAAGCTGTACTTGTGCAGGAAATCATCACTTAAACCGTGTGACTTCCTGTCCTATTCAAGAACAATATCGCAACAAAACCATGTTTAGCATTGAGGGGAGATTTATCGCCTATTGACAAATACATCACAAAAATTACGATAAATCATATAAATCCATGACTAAAAATAATGATTTATTTAAATTTCACCCTAAAATGATTATTTGAAATATTATGGCATTCGTCGTATTTATTTGACCGTTGAACAGAATAAACTGCCAAAATTCATAAAATTAAAAACGATGATTGTGCACAAATCTGTTGATTTGCCGTACAATTCAATATTCCCTTTTCATTTTCTTAAAAGAGCTAATGGAACAAAAAAAGAGTACCCAGAAACGCCACCAGTTGCTTAATGCAGCACTGGATGTCTTTTCCCTGTATGGCTTCAATGGCGCCAGCTTGGATGAGATCGCACAGATTGCAGAAATGCATAAATCGAATATTTTCTATTACTATGAAAATAAAGAAGCGCTTTATGTTGAAGTTCTGACAACGGTTCTACAAAAGTGGCTTGCTCCGCTACAAATGTTGGAAGCAGACCTTGAGCCTGAAGAAGCGATCACCAATTATCTATTGCAGAAAATTGAAGTATCTCGTACGCAACCGAAAGCCTCACGTTTGTTCGCACTTGAAGTCATTCAGGGCGCACCACACATTCTTGAAATTTTAAAAGGCCCACTAAAAAAATTAGTGAAACGCAAAGCCAAAGTCATTAGCAACTGGCAAGAACAAGGCAAAATTTCAAAAGATATTGATCCAGAACTTTTAATTCTGAACATTTGGGCAATCACGCAAAACTATGCTGACTTTGCAACCCAAATGGAAATGGTCACTGGAAAAACCTTACGTAATCGCAGTATGCAACAACGGATTATTCAACATACCGTTCATATGATGCTTTACGGTGTAATTCCACGCCCAGAAAAGTAAATTGAATTGGGTCGAATTGGCATACGACCATAGCATTCTATGGTCGCCGACCGAAATTAGCTGAATGCCTTATTTTACTGTTTGATATAATTCCAATAATTTCTTTGCGCCGAATAATAAATTTTCTTCCCAATCCAGATGTGCTGTGTCATTCGCACCATCGGTAATATATTTTACCGACACAAAGCGAACACCCAGTTTTTTACATACTTTAGCGATTGCGTAGCCTTCCATATCGACAAGATTACACGGTACTTTCGGCAGCCCAGTTTCAAAGCTGTCGCCTGTACCACAAATTCCTTTAGGTAAATGACTAAACATGCTCTCTGGCTGAATTTCAGCAGGATGATCGGTATCCATCGGGGTCACCCCGACATCAAAACCCAAAGGCGATACATCCATATCCCGTTGTACAAATTGAGCTACTTCAACCAAAGCATGTGCATCAAAATGTGAACTTCCCGCAGTGCCCAAATTCAGCAAAGTATGACATCCGGTTTTTTGAATCACATCAAAGGCTTTAAATGCGGCATTGATTTTACCAATACCACTGTAATGCACTTCAATGCCTGCAGCTTCAAATAAGCCTTTAGATTCACTCGGCAGTGCCATAATTAAAGCGATTTGCTGACGCATAGCGGTCTCCTCAAATTGATGCCTTCATATAGCATACATTTGCACGTGCGCAGAAAAAATCATCTTCAAAAATCACATTGCTCAGAAAAATAAACTCCTCAAGCAGATTCAACTGCTATCAAATTTGAAATTGCATCGGACGTTTGCCAATAAAAGATGGTGCCAATTGTTGGTCGTGACGTAAGGCATCTAAAATCTTCTCTAAGGCAATATGTGCCATATCCCCTCGTACACTATGCGAATGGGTCATCGGCATATGCTCGATGCCAGCTCTTCGCGCTGACAAAATTTTAATGTCTTGTTTGTTGACCACCCAAGTATAGGCATTCACAGCCGGAATCAATGCCTTAGACAACAATTTTGGAATCGGAAATTTATAACTAACACAGGTATAAACCCTTGACTCATACGGTCCCACAGGGCTAATCAGACTATTAAACACCATGCCCGACGGCTCTCCCCAATGGTATTCCACCAAGGTAATATTCGGTGCGATAAAACTGTCGCGGTGAACCTGTTCAGCACCATGCGGATTGGTCAGCCATGGCATCATGCCAACATCTGCATCATGGTCATGATAGTCAACGACTACTTTGCGCGGCCCGACATCTATGGTGGCATCTACGGCTTTTCCGGACTCTGAACGAAACCAGCCTTCATGGACAAATATAGTATGGGTCACATCCATAATATTTTGTGCAACAGCGCCCATCTCGCCATCATAACTGCCAACCATGTAGTAGCTGACCCAACCGGCTTGATCATAAAATGGTAATTTAAATATTTCTGGGCGTTCCTGTTTGGGCTTTTCACCGAGATAAATCCATACCACCCCATCTTGCTCACACACATCAAAACTACGCTGTTTAAAAGGATGCGGTTTTTCTGGAAAAAATTGTCCATTGACACTAGGAATATGCGCCACATGCCCATCGCCCTGATACGACCAGCCATGATATGGACACGTCACGCAGCCATCAGTCATTTTACCCTGAGACAAAGGCACGCCACGATGCACACATTGATCGAGCAATGCTGCGGCAGTTCCATCTTTTTGTCGGAACAGGACAATTTTTTTACCATACAGGGTGGCTGAAAAAGGCTGATCTTTTTTGAGTTCTTTAGAGGTACAAGCGACATACCATTCTTCTAATAATCCTTTGGCATCATCCCAAAAACTGGTTTGATTACACATAATTCGATCCTTATTTTTATCTTTTTGTTTTAATCCATATGCCTTGCTCTAGTTCCTAAATTTCAAGCAAGTTTATATCTCGAAGCCAGTTGATCTCTCGAAAATACGCGCAAATTTTATACATGAATGTTTTGCTTGGATAGCAAAATAACGTAACTGCATCACACGCTTGCACAAGCTCTATATTTGTTTGCTGAAATCCGTCAAAGCCAACGCGCTATATTTTTCTTCAACGGATTTACATTCACCCGACATCATTTAAGATGCGCGCTGAGCATCACAATACGCTTTTAAACACGGAGAAAAAAATAAGCTACCGCGATAAAACCCTTGTATGGTTTTCAGCATCACCAATAACCAAAGCGTACAGAGCAAAACTGCAAAAAAGGTGCCGCACTGTTGGATAGCATTTAATTGCGTATGTTCCGCCAAATGGATGACCGCCAAACTAAAAACGCCGAATGGAAATGTCATCGCCCACCACCCGAGATTAAAGGGTAAATCTCGCAAATGTTTTAGCGTGATGAGTATAGCGATTCCAAACCACCATACACCAAATCCAAGCAGAACAAGGGCTGCGAACACGCCGCCTTGAAGCAACACCTGTCCTAAATCAGCCAAGTCTACCGCTGTCAAAATACGTGGGGCTTGCTCGCCCAAAACTAACAGCGCTAAAGCCCCTGTCCCAATCGGTCCTAAGGCCAACCAACTGCTGATCGCCATATCCTTGCTTGGCAATTGATGTAAAGCCAGACGCAGCAACAAAATGCTTAAGATGGCAAATGCTGGAAATACTGAGATCCCCCAAAGCAGATAACTCCCCAGCAAAATATGGACAGCATGGGCCTGTGCAGGTAAATGCGCCAACAATAAACCGCCTGAACTGGCAGCCACCTCGCAAGCCACTATCGGCAATAACCATACTGCAGTCATGCCTTGCAGCGCATGTTGCTGACGACTAAACATCAGAAATGGAACACACCATGCAATCGCAATTGCCATCAACACATCGACATACCATAAATATTCAGCCCATGTGATGATGCTTACGCCCAAAAACTCAGTGTACAGCGTGGCGCCAAATTTCAATGCGCCATTGATCAGGGTTGCCAGTGCCATGGGAATTGCCCCCAGAAATAAACTCATCACCGGATGCTGGAAAATCTGCTTGGCTTCTTGTGGGTACAAGATCCATCGGCTGAGATACATCCCACTAAACAATATGAACAACACGATGCTGATCTGCCACAACCCTGCTCCGATGGACCACATCCACTGCGGCGCCAACGGTATAGATGGTAAAATGAGGGCCACCACACCTGTGCCCATCACCACCGTAAACCAGTTTGGGGTGAAATGACGAATCAAGTCTTGTTTATGCTGGAGTTGATAAAATGGCATTTTCATCGCATGATGCTCATCAAAATGGAATGTCTATAGTTTAAGCACACCATTAAATAAGAAAAATTGATTAATATTTATTTTTATAATTTATTTTACTGATAATAAATTCATCTCTGCATAAAAAAACTTGAGTAAAAACACAACAACAAGACGAACGCAGAAGATTATGGCAATATATACCCTCAAACATTTTCAACAATTGATTCGCCCATGAAGCTGCTCCGTCTAAATGCTTTAGCGCCCCACTTAGAACTCCCCAAAACTGCCGTGACCATTGGCAATTTTGATGGCGTACATTTGGGTCATCAAGCGATGGTCAGCCAGCTCAAAGACATAGCACAGCAACAAAACTTAAAAACAGCTGTGATGATTTTTGAGCCACAACCACTTGAATTCTTTAAAGCTTATGACGCTCCACCTCGAATCAGTTCACTACGTGAAAAAGTCGAATATTTAACTGAACTGGGCGTCGACTATATTGTGGTGGCGAAATTTGACAATGCCTTTCGTAATCTCAGCGCTGAAGAATTTGCCGATATTTTAAAAAATAAACTCAATACACAAAGTTTAGTTTTGGGCGAAGATCATCACTTTGGCAAAAACCGTCAAGGCAATAGCGAATTTTTACGCCAATACGGCTTCCAAGTCACAGCCCTGCAGAATGTCGAAGTCGATGGCGAACGTGTCAGTTCGACACTGGTTCGTCAGACTTTACAAGCAGGTGACCTTGCCCATGCCGCAAAACTTTTAGGTCGTCCTTATAGCATCACCGGTCGTGTGCAATATGGTGATCAAATCGGTCGCACGATTAATTTTCCTACCATTAATGTGCGTTTAAACCGTCATAAACCTTGTTTAAATGGCATTTATGCAGTCGATGTCATTTGTGAAACCGAATCTTTAACAGATAAAGTAAAAAGCGAAAATGCTGACAAATTAGGGGTTGCAGGTTATGCACCCTCTGCCCTGTTTGGTGCAGGGCATGTTGGTACGCGTCCCGCGATTAAACAGGAACATCCTGAATGGCGATTAGAAGTACATTTTCCTGATGTTTCTGCTAATCTGTATGGCCTGTTAATGCGGGTGACGTTCTTGAACTTTTTACATGGCGAAAAGGACTACCCTTCGCTTGAAGCACTGAAAGCAGGAATTGATGACGACGTCGAAAAGCTCCTTGAGTTTCGAGGTCAGCACCCTCATTTCCCCTTTTAAACCCCGATTATTTATTGTAAAACGCGTCAGTCAACGGGCTGATAAATTTGGAAGACAACTTGCATGAGCGATAAGCAAACTCCTGAAAATGCAGTGGATTATAAAGCCACGCTAAACCTCCCAGGTACTGAATTTGCGATGAAAGCAAATCTCGTAGTACGTGAAGCGAAATGGTTAGAAGAGTGGTATGCCGACAACATTTATCAGCAGATTCGTGCATCGCGTATTGGCAAGAAAAAATATGTGCTTCATGACGGCCCTCCATACGCAAATGGCCAAATTCACTTAGGCCATGCGGTGAATAAAGTCCTGAAAGACATCATCATCAAAAGCCGTGTGATGGACGGTTTTGACGCACCGTATGTACCAGGCTGGGACTGTCACGGTCTTCCAATCGAACTGAAAGTTGAAGAAAAAGTCGGTAAAGTCGGCGTAAAAGTAGATGCCTCAACTTTCCGTAAAGCCTGCCGTGAATATGCTTACACCCAAGTCGAATTACAGAAAAAAGACTTCGTGCGTATGGGCGTATTTGGTGATTGGGACAATCCTTACCTCACCATGAACTTCAAACAAGAAGCCGACATCGTTCGTTCGCTCGGTGAAATTGCCAAAGCAGGCCATATTGAGCCGGGTCTTAAACCTGTGAACTGGTGTTTGGACTGTGGTTCTGCCTTAGCTGAAGCTGAAGTGGAATACGAAGACAAAAAATCAGATGCGATTGACGTTGGTTTTAGCGTTGTTGATTTAGCTGATTTATCTGCACGCCTAGGTGTTACAGTTAGCGATTCTACAGATATCGTGATCTGGACAACTACGCCTTGGACCATGCCTGCCAACCAAGCGGTTGCTCTACACGCTGAACTTGAATACCAATTGGTGAAAGCAACTGGCGAAGACAAAGCAGCGCAAAACTTCATCCTTGCAAAATCATTGGTTGAATCTGCAACTCAGCGTTATGGTTTTAACGCAGTAGAAGTGATTGCTGAATTTGCTGGTGCAAAACTTGAAAATCTAGTACTACAACATCCGTTAATTGCTGAACGCCAAGTGCCAGTGATTTTGGGTGAGCATGTCACAGACGGCAGTGGTACAGGTGCTGTACATACAGCGCCAGGCCATGGTGTGGACGACTATAAAGTTGGCTTACAGTACAACCTGAAAGTCGACAATCCAGTCGGCGGCAACGGTGTGTATTTACCAACTGCGCCAATTTTTGCAGGCGAACACATCTACAAAGCTAATCCAAAAATCATTGCTGCTTTAACCGAAGCAGGCAAACTTTGGGCACATGTGGTGATCAAACATAGCTATCCACATTGCTGGCGCCATAAAACACCGATTATCTTCCGTGCAACACCGCAATGGTTCATCAGCATGGATGCAAAAGGTTTACGCCAAGGTGCATTGAACGCGATTGAAAATGACATCAGCTTCGTACCGGATTGGGGTAAAAACCGTATCCAATCGATGATTGAAGGTCGTCCAGACTGGTGTATCTCACGTCAACGTACATGGGGCGTGCCAATTCCATTCTTCGTGCATAAAGACACCAACGAACTTCACCCGCGTACGCCTGAGCTGATCGAAGAAGTGGCGAAGCTGATTGAACAAGAAGGTATTGACGGCTGGTATAACCGTGATGCGTCTGAGTTTATCGGTGCAGATGCAGAGCAATACAATGCAGTTCGTGACACTCTAGACGTTTGGTTTGACTCTGGAACAACACACTTTGCAGTACTCCGTGAACGTGAAGAATTGCAAGACCCTGCTGACTTGTACCTTGAAGGTTCTGACCAACATCGTGGCTGGTTCCAGTCTTCATTGTTGACGTCTATGGCGATTAATAACCGCGCACCTTACAAAGGCTTATTGACTCACGGCTTCGTTGTTGACGAAAAAGGCCGCAAAATGTCGAAGTCGATCGGTAACGTGATCACTCCACAAGACATCATCAAAGACATGGGTGCAGATGGTCTACGTTTCTGGATCGCCTCTGCAGACTACCGTTATGAAATGACTGCGGGTAAAGAAATCTTCAGCCGTGCATCAGATGGTTACCGCCGTATCCGTAACACATTGCGTTTCTTGTTGGCTAACTTGAATGGCTTCAAACCATCGACGGATGCGTTGCCTGTTGATCAATTGATCGCACTGGATCAATACATCTTGCAACGTGCTGCGGAAGTACAGAAAACCATTCAGCAAGCCTATGAAGATATGAACTTCCATATCGTGACCAGCGCATTGACCAACTTCTGTATTAATGACTTGGGTGGTTTCTACTTAGACATCATCAAAGACCGTCAGTACACTACGAAAGCGGACTCTCAAGCACGCCATTCTGCGCAAACTGCGTTGTATCACTTGGTACAAGCATTTGTTCGTTGGATGTCACCAATCTTAAGCTTTACAGCACAAGAAGCTTGGCCATTGATCCCTGAGCAATCAGAGAAATATGTATTTACTGCTGAATGGTATGACATTCCAGTCGCATCTACAGCAAATTTAGTGACTGAAGCTGAATGGCAAACCTTGATCACCGTTAAATCTGCAGTGAACAAGTTTATTGAAGCTGCACGTACTGCAAAAACTGTGGGTTCAAACTTGTCTGCTAAAGTTGAACTTTGGGCCAATGCTGAGCTGAAAGCTGTTTTAGACAAATTCGGTGAAGAACTGCGTTTTGTCCTCATCACTTCTCAAGTGATTGTCAATGAGTTTGATGCAGCGCAAGGTGAAGCCTCTGACCTTGATGGTTTAAATGTCAAAGTCTCTGCTGCTGATGGTGAAAAATGTGCACGCTGCTGGCATGTACTGCCAGATGTGAATACACATCACGAACATCCAGGTCTTTGTTCTCGTTGTATTATTAACCTTCCTACAGGTCAAGGCGAAGAGAGAAAATATGCCTAATCCACAAGAAAAAAAGGGCTTCTTTCAATTCTACCCACACAATTTAGTGTGGGTGGGCTTATCCATTGTTGCCATTATTTTAGATCAATGGACCAAATGGATTGCAAGTACACATCTGAACTACGCAGATCCTGTACCTGTCATGCCCTTTTTAAATTGGACATTACTACATAACTATGGCGCTGCCTTTAGTTTCTTGTCCGATGCCGGTGGATGGCAACGTTATTTCTTTACTTCACTCGCAGGACTTGTGTCTGTCATTTTTGTATTTTGGCTCATGCGTATGCCAAAAAACGTGAAAGTCCTTCCAATTGCCATTGCCCTGATTTTAGGCGGCGCAATCGGCAACTTAATTGACCGCGTATCTTTAGGCTATGTGGTGGATTTCATTCACGTGTATTACAACAACAGCCACTTTCCTGCATTTAATATTGCAGACAGTGCCATTACTTTAGGCACGATTCTGCTTCTTATCGATACGTTTTTCTTAGAAAAACACCGAATTCAACGTGCGGAAGCGCAAAATGACTGATTTTATCAATCCTAACGAGGAAACTCGTATTGAAGAAGGCTCTAAAGTAGACCTTCACTTTTCTGTTGCTATTGAAAATGGCGTAGAAATTGACAATACCCGTAGCCGTGCTGAACCTGTCAGCCTTGTCATGGGTGATGGCAGCTTATTACCGGGTTTTGAGAAAGCTTTATTCGGTTTACGTGCAGGTGACCGTCGTACCGTGAGCCTTCCTCCAGAAGATGCATTTGGTCCATGGAACCCTGAAAACGTACAAAAATTCGATACCGTCAAATTTGAGCAACGTCCTGTCGAAGGCCATATGATTGAGTTTGAAGATAAAGCCAAACAAAGTCTGTATGGGGTGATCAAAACCGTCGGTGAAGACATTACCGAAGTGGATTTCAACCATCCTCTAGCTGGTAAAAATATCACCTTTGAAGTTGAAATTTTCAAAGTGACCCCTGCCGGTCAACAAGGCGTAAAACTGATCTAAGTTTCAGCAAATAAAAAGCTCCTTCGGGAGCTTTTTTTATCACTATTTTTATAACTATCAATCGACTCGATACATTTTCTGTATATGCAACGGACCGTTTTCATATTAATTTAATGCAAGACTTTAAAACAAGACAGGAAATACGATGAAACTTCATATTATTGTCGGCAGTGTCCGCGAAGGCCGTACGGCAATTAAGATTGCCAACTGGCTTCTTTCAGAAATCGAAAGCTATGACTACAGTACCGTAGAAACTGAAATTGTCGATTTAAAAGAATGGGATCTGCCTATTTTTGCAGGCGCACATCCACCATTAACCGGGATTTATGACCAACCCAAACAACAAGCATGGGCAGATAAAATCGCACAAGGTGACGCATTTATTTTCATTAGCCCTGAATATAACCACGGCTACAGCCCTGCGCTCAAAAATGCATTGGATTACCTCGGTAAAGAATGGGCCGGAAAACCTGCGGCATACGTTAGCTATGGTGGCACCAATGGTTCACGTTCGATTGATCAAATTCGCCAAGTGGCAACCCAATTGGGCTTAATTGACAGTAATGCTGTGGTTGAAATTCGTGACATTTTCACGCGCAATCAAACAGATAAATTCGAACCGAATGATTTTGACAACAAAGCGGTTAAGGGGATTTTCAAAAAATTACTGCAATATGTGAGTGCTTAATTCTTGCCGTTCGCGTGATAGATGCCGCCTTTTGTAGGTTCAGGCTTAGATTATTTTCAGCAGATGGCAGCTATACGCCATGCATCATCCACGATAAAGTTAAAGCATACAGAGACAGGAAGTTTCTAGAATAAAAAGAATGGAACATGCAGGAAGCGATTGATTTGACAGGAGTTGAATCTTAGCAATATACGAAAAAGCCCCAACAGGACGTTGGGGCTTTTTCATTTCGTTCTGTATGCTTAATCATAATGAAGCCCACCTAGGTAGCCTCCTTCTAATCATTGCGATATAGAATATTATCTTGCTTTCGACACATCCACAATTAATCGCGTTGCCAAATACAAACGCGGAATAATACTGTCTTTTAAAATATATTCTGCATTGCTTGAGTGAGCCCCATCTCCTGATAATCCCATTCCCTCAATTACAGCAGCTTTCGACTTTACTCCAGCAAAAGCAGCATCAGTACCGCCTCCTGTTGGAGTCAAAGAAACAGTCAATGGAATGTTTAACTCATTTTTATAGATGTCTTGCGCTTTTTCAGCCAAATTTTTAGAGGCATCATTTACAGCCAACGGTGGACGGCGGACTTCAAATTTCACACTGACTTGGCTATCTGATAACTTTTTATTTTTGATTTTCTCATTTAACGTTTTTTCCACGGCCTCAAAGTCTTGGACACGTAGTGCTCTGACATCCGCCTGTGCAGCAGCATGTTCTGGAATGACATTGCGTGTTTTACCCGCTTCCGCCACAGTCCAATTCAGCTTTAACCCAGTGTTAGGATCAGATAGATTTTGCATTTGTGCGATTTGGTGAGAGAGCTCAGTGAGTGCATTCACCCCTGCCTCAGGTTTCACACCGGCATGTGAAGATTTTCCTTTAATTTCTAAATAGGCTGCGCCAATGCCACTGGTTGCCAGACGTAAGTTACCATCTTTACCGCCCCCTTCAAAAGACAACACCACATCCTGATCTTGTGCTGTTTCTGTAATCAACTTACGTGAGGCAGGTGAGCTGATTTCCTCATCTGAATTCATCAAAACAGTGATCGTGCCATAGTCTTTATAATTCAATTTTTTAAGGGTATTCAAAACATGCAAAATCGCAGCTACCCCTTGTTTATCATCAATGATACCTAAGCCATAGACCTGATTACCGTCAATTTTAAACGGTTGTTTTTTAAGCATTCCCCGTTCATAAACCGTATCCATATGCGCGATCATCATGATTTTACTTTTACCTTGACCTTTCAATACCCCTTTAACTATTGGTCCCATTTTCTCAGGTGTATCGTCCATGCGATAAATATCTGTACTTTCGATCACACTCACTTCAGCACCGACATTCTTCAACTGATCTGCCACCACTTTGGCCATTTGATTCAGGCCTTCAAGATCCTTACTGCCGGATTCAATATTGACCAAGGTTTTCAAGGTCTCTAAATAACTTTGCTTTTGACTTTCCGCAATTTGCATAATCTCTTGTGGAGATGCTGCCCAACTTGCTGAAGCACTAAGCGCAATGACGCAGCCTAATGCGAGCTGAAGTTTTGATGTCGTCCGTTGTTGTGTAAGTGTTCTTAGCATCGATCTTATTCCCTGTATATTTTTCATTATGAATTTTTAATGTCTGATAAATTAGTTCACCATTCAACAAATTAATCGCAAATATATGTAACACCGCTGATGAAGATTTTAATCTCATCAAAACCAGCTTCCCGCTGTTTTAAAACAGGTTTAGATTGATTTGGGTCAATAGTTCTATAGGTCGATAGCCTTAATGCTGTGCAATACATTGACGCGACGGACAGAATGATAATTTAGGTGTTGTACGTTTTGGCTTACATCAGATGCGGATAATAGACACTATTCACGTTATTGGATTACTTTTATATTAAGGTCATACAGCGACAGGATGTCACTGAACATAAAACAACAATGATAAGACAATGAGCAGGAAGCTTACGGTAGGACAGGAGTTATACCGCTAGAATGAATCCGAAAAAGCCCCGACAGGATGTCGGGGCTTTTTTCGTTTAGGCGATGTGAAAGCAACATTCCATGTATTTGCACAGACTAAACATCGACCTGAAAACCTAACTCGACATCACAGGCGGCTTGACCACCTCGTATCCCCCAATTTTCTAGAGGGCTTTCACGTAAGGTAATGATGATATGGTCGGCTGGAATGCCAAATTCCACCAAATTCTGCACCAGTAATTGATATAACTTACGCTTGGTTGCTACGGTTCGTCCCGCAAAACAATCAATGGTGATATGCGTAAAGCGCTCAGGCTGCGTCAAATGATCAAACACCTGAAACCGATGTGGCGCATGCACTTGCAAACGTATATTGCGGTCATATCGAAGCAGTTGAAAACTCTGTTGTAAGGCGTCAAAAACAGTATTTATCAGCTGTTGTTCTTGTTCTATGCTGTATTGCATCCATATATCGATTTGTGTTGCAGGCATGCGCGAAACTCATTGTTGTTATTTAAATCACTACACTAGCAGGATTTAGCGGCGTTCTGCTGTAGGCATTTACCTACAGCGCTTGCAGTAATTACGCCTGTAGCCTTAACAGCAACGCGCCTATAGTAAGAACATACAGAGACAGGATGTCTTGCAATAAAAATAAATAATGCACATGCAGCAGGAACGCTGATCGGTATGACAGGAGTCATATCTTTAGAATGAATCTAAAAAGCCCTCGATAGGATGCATATTCTTGCCAAATTGGACACTTGATAGTATATCGTACTGGACACAGATTCTTCTTTTAATTGGACACTCTTATTTTCAGACACTCTTTGCATCTAAAACGAAAAAAGTAAAATGATTCCTATGAAAAAAGCGGTTATTGCACTGAGTTGCTTAAGTGTACTTTTGATGGCCTGTTCCTCGCTTCTTAATCCAAGTATTCAGAATTCACTAAAAGAAGTGAGAACATCAAAATTCCTAAAAAATGAAGATAAAACAAAAAACATTGGTGGGATTGATGCAAATAGTAATGGTGTGCGTGATGATATTGAGGGATACATAAAGCTCAAATATGGGAATAACCCTGAATTTGTTAGCGTATATATGCAGTATGCACAAGAATTACGAAGAAAGCTGACTTTGGCTAGTGATGATCGTGAGGTCTATCGTAGAGCGTCACACGAAGTTAGTAGAAAAATGGTTTGTGCTGCGGAAATTGACTATAAAGTTGAGCCTGAAAAAATGTATCGGGACACAATGATCATTTATGCCCTGTCGGTGAATACCAAGCAACGTAAGGCTGAAAGTAATCGTATTAGCTCGTTGGTGAGTGGCATGGTATTCACATTACCAACTGAGGAACACTGCAAAATTAATGAATACGTTTATTAAAGTGTCCAACTTAAAAAAGAATGGGTGTCCAAATACTTATTGATTTTGCAATAGGATGTCGAGGGCTTTTTTCATGTCGTCATTCATTCAGAGATCGCACTCTATTCGTCGAAAAATCGCAATTTATCAACAATACTTACATCGCAACAGTAAAACTGTACTTATAATCGGCAGAGAATTTAGACAGAATAACGGCTGCGAGTTCAGCAGCTCGAACTGTCAGCGCTTAGGGATTAGGCGACAACAATAAAAATTGAATTAAAAAATTAGAGAATGACCTATGCAATTGCAACAGCAACAACTGAATAGTTTTACCCGCATTTTTCATGCCGCTCCAGAACACTATAGCCCACAAGATCTTGCACAATATATTGGCGCGCATCGACAAGAGCTTTTACAACAAATCCATGAAAATGGCATCTTACTGTTTCGTGGTTTTAACATCGAGCAACCCGAACAATTTAACCAACTGATTGAACAATATTTTCAGTTTACGCCATGGAATGCATTTAACCCCAATATGCCCAGCTGGGTTGCATCTTGGATGCGAAAATACAGCGAGAAATTGCTTGGCGCTGGCGACTACCGTCGTTATATAGACCGCAACACAGTGCAATTGGGTCCAGTCGAAAACTCGGTACAAGGCCCACATGTTGAAGGCGGCGTGCGCTCAGAACGCTCGCGTTATATCGCCTTATTTTGTCAGGAACCTTCGACGTATTTAGCAGAAACAGGATTTAATAACTTAGAGCAGATTTGGGAGCGTTTTCCGAAACATCTACAGGAAAAATATCTCGGTGCATGGAACCATTTTTCTTATGTCTCAGCGCGCGAGGTAGGGCTATTTGACCGGTTATTGCTGAAAAAGAGCCCGTTTAGTTTAGAGATTCGACAAGATAAAAAAGCCAAACTGACTTTACAGCGTTCGCCACTGGTGATTCATCACCCCGATACAAAAAAGCATGTGATTCAGCCGTGGGCTTTTGCCAATAATACCAATCCATTTGCCCATCAGGCGGCCAAAAATTGCTTTGAAAATCGCTGGGACATTGAAATTGATTCGACGGCGGACGGCATGCAGCTGACTTGGGAAATTTACACGCCAGAAGGTCAACAAATTGAATGGAGCGATGCGGAAAAGCAGCAATTTTTTGATGCGATGTATAAAGATGCACTGCTTTTGCAGTGGCAAAAGGGTGATGTTGCTATTGTCGATAATATTAAAATTGCGCATTGGCGAATGAATGGAGAACAAGGAAATCGTAAATTAATTCAAATTCAAGCCAATGCATTTAATGCCGATGAGCACTATGCGGCTTAGCTGACGGATTTAAAATTCGTGCAGGCCTGTATGTGAGAAGCCCCGTAGGGGCTTTTTTTTATTTTTTGAATTTCTTGTTTATTTTTTAGCCACTATTTCGGCTCAATTTTGAATAACCATGCCTTTTCTCCATCTTCAATGCCCCAAATACTGCCGTCTTTGGCTTCAATTAGTCCTCGAATACGCTGTGGCATGGCAATTCGTTGTATTTCTTGGACAGGTTTAAGCTCTGTATCAACAATCACAATCGCTTCTGAAGATAAGCCACCAATCAGCGCTTTATTTTTCCACAACGGGAACTTTTGCCCTTGGTAAAACATCAAACTTGACGGTGAAATCACCGGTGTCCAACTGATGGCAGGCGCTTCAAATTCAGGCCGAGTATGATGATCAGGAATCGGTTGATCATCATAATGATCGCCATTCGATACATGCGGATAGCCATAGTTTTTCGCACGCTGCACGAGATTTAACTCATCACCGCCTTTCGGGCCCATTTCGGCCACCCACAGCTGCTGTTTTGCATCAAATGCCATGCCTAAAGGGTTACGGTGCCCGAAACTCCAGACTTGCTTTGCAACCTCGCCTTGGGTCTGAAATGGATTATCCGCAGCAGGTGTTCCATCACTATTTAAGCGCAGCACTTTACCCAAATTTGACTGCAGATCTTGTGCAGGATCAAACTTCTGACGTTCGCCCGAACTCACCCATAATTTTCCATCTGCGCCAAACTGCATTCGGTGTGAATAATGGCCTTGACCTTCTACTTTTGGAGTTTGCCTCCAAATGATTTTTCGCTGTTTTAAACTTGGCACAGCTTCATTTGGGTTTAATGTGGCTTTTTCGATGACAGCGCCATAACCGCCCTGTCCCGCTTCTGCATAGCTCAAGTATATCTGATGATTTTTTTCAAACTGCGGATCAAGTGCAATATCACCTAATCCGCCTTGTCCGCCATAGGCAACTTTGGGAAGGTTTTTCACCTGTATTTTCTGCTGATTTTGCGGATTAAAGATGATCAGTTGACCTTTTCTTTCAGTTAGCAATAAGCGTCCGTCTGAGAGCGGCTGGATGGCCCAAGGCTCATTAAATTGAGCGATTTTTTGTATTTTAAAGCGTTGTTCTTGCTGGATTTGTGCCGAATTTTGAGCTTGGTTTGATGTTTGATTCTGCGCTGTAGATGCGGTGTTTTCCGCATGGCATGCGGCTGTCATCAAGATACCGACGATGAGGCTAGGCGTTCGAAAATATTGTAAGCATTGTTTCATTTACTGTTCCCTTCCCTTTTATAATCATTTGATTCTAATCAATTAATCAGATGATTTTTCTTTGGAAAGGTAACAGAATAATTTTGTACGTTTTGGCTTACATGACATGCAGAAAATTGCTGCTATTCAATTTATTCAAACAGGCCTAATCTACAGTTATGAGGAAACAGGAAGTTTCCGAAACATAAAACAATAACAATAAGTTTCTGCATCAGGACGTGAGATATGACATGGAGTTGTATCTAGAACACGAAATACGAAGAAAACCCCGACAGGATGTCGGGGTTTTCTTTTTTCTAGCTGATTTTTTAAAGAATTCGCTCTAATCTAGAATTTTCGAATAATTTCTCTGTCAAAACTTCTTACACTTTCCTGCGAAATTATTACATACCCAAATCCGTCAGCTTGTTAGCGTGGTAGACAATCCTCATTGCAAGGAGTCAATCATGACTTTAAAAGCTTTAGTGATAACGTCAAATGTCGGTGTTGAACATGATGAGCTGATTCAACCCTTAAATTATTTAAATGAAAAGGGAATTGAAGCCATTCATGCCGCTATTAAACATGCTGCGGTCCAGACAGTAAAAGCAGACAAAAAGGTCGAAGCTGAAGTCCAACCCAATGCCCAATTGAGCAGCGTAAATGCTGAAGACTATGACGTGTTAGTAATTCCAGGCGGAACTGTCAATGCAGATCATCTACGGATCGATGAAGATGCACTGCGACTTATTCAAAACTTTGCTGACCATCAAAAACCTATTGCTGCAATTTGTCATGGTCCTTGGGCGCTCATTAATGCTGAACGAATTCGTGATAAAACTCTGACGTCTTATAAAAGTATTCGTTTGGATTTGGAAAATGCGGGTGCACATTGGGTCGATGAGCAGGTGCACCGCTGTAATACGGGTGGTTGGGTGCTAATTACTTCTCGTTGTCCAGATGACTTGCCTGCGTTTAATCAAGCGATTCAGCAGGAGCTTGAGCAACAGCAACAGCAACAGCAACAGCAACAGCAACAGCAACAGCAACAATAATACTAAAATGAAAATACCCGCATATTGCATGCGGGTATTTTATGAATCAACATTATAAAATATATGGCTTACAAATTTTTTAAGTAAGCTACCACATCATCATTGCCTGCCATTTCTGCAAGCTCTAATGCTGTGTATTGGGTCTTATGCTGTACATTTGCACCTTTCTCTACCAATAGCTTCACTACGTCTAAATAGCCGTTTTCTGCGGCTGCATGCAGTGCGCTGTAGCCTTCTTCATCGGCAGTGTTTACGTCTGTGCCATTTGCCAAAGATTTTTCGACTTCTGCGCGTTCACCTAAAGATGCCCAGTACACCAGTTCAGGTAGATGCAGCTCTTCATCATCTTCAGGGATTGGGGAGATAGAATTAAATTGCATGATCATAATACCTATTTGTAATTTCTATAAATATCGCTTGTCAATTAATGACCATGGCAGAATTGGTCATATAAATCAGTTTATTTAACGAATTTTATCAAATCTATTTAAAGCGTAATTCACAGTTTCCTTTGAATTTAATAAATATTTTCCATTTTTATCGCGTTCAATACGAATGGATAATTTAGCCGCTTGTGTAATAGTTCCAGATTCCAGTAATCGACTGATATCACTATTTGGAAGAATAATATAATTATTTACATAAGATGGACCATTACATGATCGTAATACAAAAATATAGAAAGTAGATGATGCATCCTTTGAATCATAAGATCTCTGATTTATCGTGAATCTATACTGATTATTTGATTCAGATATATTGGCTGTTTTAACCTGTATATGAAAGTATTTATTATCTTTTGCTGCGACAAGATCAATACCATCATCAACAGCCATATATGATGTATTAAATCCAAAAAATAATAATTCAGCCATCACTGCAAATTCACCAGCCTTGCCCGTATACAGTGCATTAACTGTAGGTGGCGGTGGAACAATATCAGGTACAACTTTTTTGATTTTTAATCTGTAAATTCCCCGTCTTGGAGCACCTTTAGAATTTTTTGGTTTTGTGAACTCTGATTTTGTTTTATATTTGTCAATATCCTTTGAAAGTATCGAAGAGATTTTCTTAGATAAAACATCTAGATGCTGCTGAGTATGAGGATATTTCGCTACGATTGCTTCTGCTATTTGATCAACATGCATTTCTTTTCGCGATTCCTTCATTACTTCTTTAATTTGCTCAATAAACTCCATCTCTCCCCCCATAAAATAGTCATAGTTAAGTTTTTATATCTTTTTTAAAAACTTATAAATATAGAATATTAGAAAATATAAAATAATTCTCTGTACACGACAAATTTCACAGAACCCTTATCCTATCAGGATTCTGCTTTCTTAAAATTGCCAAAATTTCCTTAAACTCTTCTTTTTTCCCAAAACCAATTAAATGCTGAATCGCCATTTGAACATAGTCTAAACCATAGCGAAATAAACTCATTGAGAGTCGTCCATGCTTCTTTATTTTTATCGCTTTTTTTTGATTATGTTGCCATTCACCCGTTAAGTAACACCAACAGAAGCTTATAGCTAACACCGCAATCAATTTTTTCACTCGTCTAGGGTCTGTCAAGCGCGTATTTTCAAGATTAAACCCGCGTCCTTTGAGACAACTGAATAAGGTTTCAATTTCCCAGCGTAATGCATAATCCTGAATAGCATTGGCATTAAACTGAGGAGAAACGACGAGTAAAAGCTCTCCATTTTCTAACTGTAGTGCACTTATATATAGTTTCACCCGACCAACCAAAATCCGTCGTTTACGACATTCAATTTGACCAACTTTAAGATGGCGAAATAAATCACTAATTTTATGATTCTTTCCTAAATGATTGGTGACAATGAAGTTTTTTTAACACGAATGCAGAAGTTGATGTCTTGTTCAATTAACCATGTAAACCACTGCTCACCGATAAACTCTCTGTCTGCGAACACATTCACAATACGGTCTTTACCAAAAATGGCTATAAAGCGTTGAATCAAAGCAATACGCTCTTTCGTATCTGAATTTCCACGTTTATTAAGCAATGTCCAAAGGATAGGTATCGCTATTCCACGATAAACGATTGCGAGCATCAGGATATTAATATTTCGTTTTCCCCATTTCCAATTGGTTCTATCTAAAGTCAGTTGCACTTGGTCGAATGAAAACATATTGAAAATCAACTGAGAAATTTGACGATAATCAAAATACTGACCTGCAAAGAAGCGCTGCATACGTCGATAAAATGATTGTGGTAAGCACTTGATGGGCAAGGCTTTAGATGCAGAAGAAAGATTACATGTTTGCTTTAAAATGATCACAAGCATGATGAGCGCAAAGCACTTTAAATGTGACTTGTTCCATTTTAGAGATTTGTTTAAGATAAGATATAACTCATTGAGATGTGTCATAGTATTCGTCGTTAGAAAACAATTATTGTGACATTATTTCAATGAGTTATCTATTTTTGTCGTGTACAGAGAATAATTATTTTATTAGCATTTTAAATAACCCAAAAAAAGCCCCCTTACGGAGGCTTTTCTATTTAAAGAATCACGACTTAAGCATTGGCTGTAGATGCATCTTTAACATCAATTTTATCACTGTCATTTTCATGCATGATCAATGCAACCGCGATTGCAGTAATCAGTACAGGTAAACCTACCGCCATAAAGTTGAAATGCGCAGGTAAGTTCATACCGAGCAAACCACCAATCAAAATCGGGCCTACAATTGCGCCCATACGTCCAATTGCAGAAGACCAACCAATACCCGTCGAACGTACAGCAAGTGGGTAATACTGCGCCACATAGCTGTATAGCAGCATTTGTGAACCAATCGATGCCGCACCCGCCAAGAACACCAAGATGTACAGCAAGAACTGATTCGATTGGAAGCCCATCAAGCTCATCACAATCGCGCCCATCATACCCAAAACCATCAGCACAGGTTTTAAATGGAAACGGTCAGCCAAAATACCACCGCCAACAATACCCACAACTGCGCCAACGTTCATGACCATCATGAACATCAAGCTGTTATCCATAGAATAACCGGCTGCCATCATCAGTTTTGGCAACCAGCTGCTTAGCGCATACATGGTCAATAGGCACGTAAAGAACGCCACCCAAAACAGCAATGTATTTACGGCACGACCACGGCGGAACAAACTCACCACGTTAGCAGCTTCAGGTACATTTTCTTGCGGTAAAGTGAACACTGTATTTTCAGTCACTTTCACTTCAGGCGCTAAGCGCTTCACGATACTGCGGGCTTTTTCCTGTTTGTTTTCTTTCACCATAAATGCCAAAGATTCAGGTAAGAATTTCCAAATGACAGGTAAAAGGAAAAGTGGAATACCTGCAATGAAGAACATGATTTGCCAACCAAAATCAGGGGTGAACCATGAACCTAAAAGTGCCGCCATCACACCACCGACTGCATAACCACTAAACATCGTCGTTACTAGTGTGCTACGCATCTTCTGCGGCGCGTATTCCGACGTTAAAGCCACAAGGTTAGGCATTACACCGCCAATCCCTAAACCAGCCAAGAAACGCAAAATACCAAATTCTGTTGGATTTGACGCAAAACCACCGGCAAAGGTCAAACCACTAAATAAAACGATACAGATCATGATGACTTTTTTACGGCCAATCTTATCTGCTAAAGAACCAAAGAACATGGCACCAAACATCATCCCTGCGAGCGCAGTACTAGCAAGCATCCCCGCTTGCATTGCAGTTAAGCCCCAGTCTTGCATCAATAATGGTAAAACCACGCCATTAATCGCTAAATCGTAGCCATCAAATAAAATAATCAATAAGCACCAAGCCACTACATTGAAGTGGAACGGGGTAAATTTAGCCTTATCGACTACAGAATTTATGTCTATTTTTTCCGTTGTCATCGTTCTCATCTCCCATGAGTACTTGTCCATAACATTCATTGAATTTTTAAGTAAAATTCAACAGCCACGGAATATACGGAACAGTGTTTTCTAGGGATATTAGACGTATGTTTAATAAATCTAGTCGCTTATAAGTACATGTTAATTGTGTTATTTTTCATGTTTTAGTTTAATTATTAAACATTATCAATATATGATTATTTAACTGATTTTTTTAAATCATAATATCCTAGTTTTTAGGTCTAATTCTTCTATTCTTTCATTAAACTTCAGAACGACACACCATCATTTATTTCTATCTTTAGTTTAGAAAAATTTTAAATGTCTAAAAAACAAACGTAATTAAATCTTTAGAAAAGCTCGTTTGAACGCTCTTGATTGTTTTAAATGCATTGAGAGCACTGAGATTAAGCGATCACTAGCTAACAGCGAAATCGACGAGACGCATAATATGACTGTGCACCATTATGGTAGCTAAATACATGATCATAACGTCGGTCACAAAACAGTGCCGCGCCCTTTTGCCGAATATCAACTGGCGTCAAAATCCAGCTCGAAGTTTTTAAATCGAAATCAAAAACTTGCTGTATCGCTCGATAGTCCTCTTCTGTCAGAAGCTGAGCACCGATGTCTCGAACCATGTCTATTACGTTATTTTTGGGAGGATGATCCTTCCGATTCTCCAAGGCATCACGGTCATAACACAAGCTTCGTCTAAGCTTTGGTGACTCTAAGCAGCAATCATAAAATATCAGGTCATGAGATTGCCGATTCAGCATTACAATATCTGGCTCACCCCCTGTTTTTTCCATTTCGATTAAATTTTTTAGTTTTAAGGGCTGTACAATCAATTGTTTTTTAACATCATCCCGAAGCAATTCTGGATGCCTCTGCATATTTGCCTCAAAGCGTTGCTGCAATATCTCTAAAACAGAGACTTCATCGAGATCTTGGAGCATATGTACATCCTATTCTTTTTATACATTGAGACCGTACTTCACTATAAAGAATATAAGCTCACCTTGATGTAAATTTTTTGCGCTGTTTAGCCTTATTCTTTTAAATATCTCTCGTTTTCCTATTTTATCCTGCTACTTTTCTTCTTATTTTTCCCTTTTCTCCGCACATAAAAAAACACCCCCTGAGATATCAGGGGGTGTTTCGAATAATGAGCTGGCGATGACTTACTCTCACATGGGTAACCCCACACTACCATCAGCGCTAAGAGGTTTCACTTCTGAGTTCGGGAAGGGATCAGGTGGTTCACTCTTGCTATTGTCGCCAGCACAACTGTTATGGATACTTGCTTAGTCTAATCTCAGAGCAGTGCTCTTCGTGCTAAGTTTTCTACCAAATGAGTTATTAACAGAAGTACTTGAGTTAATTTAAGGTGTTCATTTTATCTAGCTTTTCAACTAAATCAAGTTTGATTGATTATATGTGAATCAATTGATGCTTTACATACAACTGTTTGGGTGTTGTATAGTCAAGCCTCACGAGCAATTAGTATTGGTCAGCTTCATGCGTCACCGCACTTCCACATCCAACCTATCAACGTCGTAGTCTTCAACGGCTCTTTAGTGGACATAAAGTCCAAGGGAAATCTTATCTTGAGGTAGGCTTCCCGCTTAGATGCTTTCAGCGGTTATCCCTTCCGAACATAGCTACCCGGCGATGCGACTGGCGTCACAACCGGTACACCAGAGGTTCGTCCACTCTGGTCCTCTCGTACTAGGAGCAGATCCTCTCAAATTTCCAGCGCCCACGGTAGATAGGGACCGAACTGTCTCACGACGTTCTAAACCCAGCTCGCGTACCTCTTTAAATGGCGAACAGCCATACCCTTGGGACCTGCTTCAGCCCCAGGATGAGATGAGCCGACATCGAGGTGCCAAACACCGCCGTCGATATGAACTCTTGGGCGGTATCAGCCTGTTATCCCCAGAGTACCTTTTATCCGTTGAGCGATGGCCCTTCCATACAGAACCACCGGATCACTAAGACCTACTTTCGTACCTGCTCGACTTGTGGGTCTCGCAGTTAAGCGCGCTTTTGCCTTTATACTCTACGCGTGATTTCCGACCACGCTGAGCGCACCTTCGTACTCCTCCGTTACTCTTTAGGAGGAGACCGCCCCAGTCAAACTACCCACCAGACATGGTCCTCGCTCCAGATCATGGAGCAGAGTTAGAACCTCAATATTACCAGGGTGGTATTTCAAGATTGGCTCCACCGAAACTAGCGTCTCGGTTTCAAAGCCTCCCACCTATCCTACACAAGTAAGATCAAAGTTCAATGTCAAGCTGCAGTAAAGGTTCACGGGGTCTTTCCGTCTAGCCGCGGGTACACCGCATCTTCACGGCGATTTCGATTTCACTGAGCCTCTGCTGGAGACAGCGCCCCCATCATTATGCCATTCGTGCAGGTCGGAACTTACCCGACAAGGAATTTCGCTACCTTAGGACCGTTATAGTTACGGCCGCCGTTTACTGGGGCTTCGATCAAGAGCTTCGCTTACGCTAACCCCATCAATTAACCTTCCAGCACCGGGCAGGCATCACACCCTATACGTCCACTTTCGTGTTTGCAGAGTGCTATGTTTTTAATAAACAGTTGCAGGGGCCTGGTTTCTGTGGCTGCTCTCAGCTCAGGAAGCAAGTTCCATCACCAAAAGCAGCGTACCTTCTCCCGAAGTTACGGTACCATTTTGCCTAGTTCCTTCAGCAGAGTTCTCTCAAGCGCTTTGGTCTACTCGACCTGACCACCTGTGTCGGTTTCGGGTACGATTCCAGTGTAACTGAAGCTTAGAGACTTTTCCTGGAAGTATGGTATCAGCCACTTCACTGTACAAGTACAGCTTGCTGTCAGATCTCAGCATAGAGTACCCCGGATTTGCCTAAGATACATGCCTACTTCCTTTCACCTGGACAACCAACGCCAGGCTGACTTAACCTTCTCCGTCCTCTCATCGCATTACACTGAAGTATTGGAATATTAACCAATTTCCCATCGACTACGCCTCTCGGCCTCGCCTTAGGGGTCGACTCACCCAGCCCCGATTAACGTTGGACTGGAACCCTTGGTCTTTCAGCGAACGGGTTTTTCACCCGTTTTGTCGTTACTCACGTCAGCATTCGCACTTCTGATACCTCCAGCAGACTTCTCAATCCACCTTCATCGGCTTACAGAACGCTCCCCTACCACTTACACTTATGTGTAAATCCGCAGCTTCGGCATATAGTTTTAGCCCCGTTACATCTTCCGCGCAGGCCGACTCGACTAGTGAGCTATTACGCTTTCTTTAAAGGGTGGCTGCTTCTAAGCCAACCTCCTAGCTGTCTATGCCTTCCCACATCGTTTCCCACTTAACTATAATTTTGGGGCCTTAGCTGGCGGTCTGGATTGTTTTCCTCTTGACTACGGACGTTAGCACCCGCAGTCTGTCTCCCGGATAGTACTCATTGGTATTCGGAGTTTGCATCGGTTTGGTAAGTCGGGATGACCCCCTAGCCGAAACAGTGCTCTACCCCCAATGGTATTCGTCCGAGGCGCTACCTAAATAGCTTTCGGGGAGAACCAGCTATCACCGAGTTTGATTAGCCTTTCACCCCTATCCACAAGTCATCCCCTGGCTTTTCAACGACAGTGGGTTCGGTCCTCCAGTTAGTGTTACCCAACCTTCAACCTGCTCATGGATAGATCACCCGGTTTCGGGTCTACACCCAGCAACTAAACGCCCTATTAAGACTCGATTTCTCTACGGCTCCCCTAATCGGTTAACCTTGCTACTGAATGTAAGTCGCTGACCCATTATACAAAAGGTACGCAGTCACCAAACAAGTTGGCTCCCACTGCTTGTATGCATGCGGTTTCAGGATCTATTTCACTCCCCTCACAGGGGTTCTTTTCGCCTTTCCCTCACGGTACTGGTTCACTATCGGTCAGTCAGGAGTATTTAGCCTTGGAGGATGGTCCCCCCATATTCAGACAAGGTTTCACGTGCCTCGCCCTACTCGACATCATTATCTAAGCCCTTTCGTGTACAGGACTATCACCTACTATGGTCGCACTTCCCAGAGCGTTCCACTAAAGCTTAGATAACTTAATGGGCTTTTCCCCGTTCGCTCGCCGCTACTGAGGGAATCTCAATTGATTTCTTTTCCTAAGGGTACTGAGATGTTTCACTTCCCCTCGTTCGCCTCATAAACCTATGTATTCAGTTTATGATACCCGCCTTATAGCGGGTGGGTTTCCCCATTCAGAAATCTCCGGATCACAGGATATTTGCCGCCTCCCCGGAGCTTATCGCAGGCTATTACGTCTTTCATCGCCTCTGACTGCCAAGGCATCCACCACATGCACTTAATTACTTGACTATACAACCCCAAACAGTCGTTTGATCCTACAAGTAGATCAACCAACATTACAGTTTAGAGCTTCGTGAATTTAATCACTGTACAGCTTCAATTAGATTCATATACCAAAACGCTTGATTCAGTTAATTTCGCTAGTAACTCATTTCATTCAACTTTCACAATTGCTTGTTAGGTTAAATCAAACGAGTATGAACAAATTATTTCAACTCAAATATATTCTGTTAATGATTTTTCCAGCCTTCGTCAGGTCAGGAAACTGTGATAAATCACAGAGCTTAATAACAATGAAGCGAATCATACGCTACTTTGTTGCTAAGCTCTATAACCTAAACACTTGATCGCTTAAGGACTAAGCTAACAATCATTTGATTGTTTATTTTAGCTTCGTTCTTTATACATTCCGAAGGAATGTATGGTGGAGACTAGGAGAGTCGAACTCCTGACCTCCTGCGTGCAAAGCAGGCGCTCTACCAACTAAGCTAAGTCCCCAGCTTATCAATAAGTCAATGTTTCTGATTCTCTGTTTGCTTCCGTATTTTATTCAAATACTTCGTTAGTCAGAATGGTGGGTCTGACAAGACTTGAACTTGTGACCCCACGCTTATCAAGCGTGTGCTCTAACCAACTGAGCTACAGACCCTCAGATACATCGTCATGAAGAACAACTTGTTGTGGATTCTTACCAATCATCAATCTTTCGTTAAGGAGGTGATCCAGCCGCAGGTTCCCCTACGGCTACCTTGTTACGACTTCACCCCAGTCATCGGCCACACCGTGGTAAGCGTCCTCCTTACGGTTAGACTACCTACTTCTGGTGCAACAAACTCCCATGGTGTGACGGGCGGTGTGTACAAGGCCCGGGAACGTATTCACCGCGGCATTCTGATCCGCGATTACTAGCGATTCCGACTTCATGGAGTCGAGTTGCAGACTCCAATCCGGACTACGATCGGCTTTTTGAGATTAGCATCTCCTCGCGGAGTAGCAACCCTTTGTACCGACCATTGTAGCACGTGTGTAGCCCTGGTCGTAAGGGCCATGATGACTTGACGTCGTCCCCGCCTTCCTCCAGTTTGTCACTGGCAGTATCCTTAAAGTTCCCGGCTTAACCCGCTGGCAAATAAGGAAAAGGGTTGCGCTCGTTGCGGGACTTAACCCAACATCTCACGACACGAGCTGACGACAGCCATGCAGCACCTGTATGTAAGTTCCCGAAGGCACCAATCCATCTCTGGAAAGTTCTTACTATGTCAAGACCAGGTAAGGTTCTTCGCGTTGCATCGAATTAAACCACATGCTCCACCGCTTGTGCGGGCCCCCGTCAATTCATTTGAGTTTTAGTCTTGCGACCGTACTCCCCAGGCGGTCTACTTATCGCGTTAGCTGCGCCACTAAAGCCTCAAAGGCCCCAACGGCTAGTAGACATCGTTTACGGCATGGACTACCAGGGTATCTAATCCTGTTTGCTCCCCATGCTTTCGTGCCTCAGCGTCAGTATTAGGCCAGATGGCTGCCTTCGCCATCGGTATTCCTCCAGATCTCTACGCATTTCACCGCTACACCTGGAATTCTACCATCCTCTCCCATACTCTAGCTTCCCAGTATCGAATGCAATTCCCAAGTTAAGCTCGGGGATTTCACATCCGACTTAAAAAGCCGCCTACGCACGCTTTACGCCCAGTAAATCCGATTAACGCTCGCACCCTCTGTATTACCGCGGCTGCTGGCACAGAGTTAGCCGGTGCTTATTCTGCGAGTAACGTCCACTATCTCTGGGTATTAACCAAAGTAGCCTCCTCCTCGCTTAAAGTGCTTTACAACCAAAAGGCCTTCTTCACACACGCGGCATGGCTGGATCAGGGTTCCCCCCATTGTCCAATATTCCCCACTGCTGCCTCCCGTAGGAGTCTGGGCCGTGTCTCAGTCCCAGTGTGGCGGATCATCCTCTCAGACCCGCTACAGATCGTCGCCTTGGTAGGCCTTTACCCCACCAACTAGCTAATCCGACTTAGGCTCATCTATTAGCGCAAGGTCCGAAGATCCCCTGCTTTCTCCCGTAGGACGTATGCGGTATTAGCATCCCTTTCGAAATGTTGTCCCCCACTAATAGGCAGATTCCTAAGCATTACTCACCCGTCCGCCGCTAGAAATCGGTAGCAAGCTACCTATTCCCGCTCGACTTGCATGTGTTAAGCCTGCCGCCAGCGTTCAATCTGAGCCATGATCAAACTCTTCAGTTTAAAATCAATAGTACATATAGTGTACCAATCTTGGCTCATCAATTACTGACAAAAATTTGCTCAAATAAACTTCGAGTAATTTCTACCATCAATCAATGAAAATAATTTCGATCGATCAATCAGTAAAAATCCACACAAGTTGTTCTTCATAATCTCTTAATGATCTTTCTAACATTTCGTCAATGCTAGAAGCTGGACTTCGATAAACTTAACAACTCAACGCTTCGCGTTTCGTTCGTTTCCGTCTATCTCGTCGGTATGGGGTGCATTCTAGAGCATTTCAGAATCATTGCAACCCCCAATTCACTATATTTTTCACGTATGTATTTTTTATAAGCGTTTTTGCTAAAAAAATTGCACTTTTACCTATTTTTTAAGCATTTTTTATAAATATTTAGCAAATAGTCGATATTTAATTAAGTAAATTTCTTATATCTAGCAAATCTTTTTCAGCGCTTTTAAGTCTAATAAAAGTAGCTTTGATTATTTATTAATCATTAGTCTACTTTTCTTCCTCAAAGCACATCATTTTTCTGTCATCACACCGATTCAAGCTTCATTGACATTTTTTAGCGTGCATTTTTATATTTACCAACATTCTTTTAACGTTCATATGCTAAATGTTACATGACTTCCAAGATGACTTGTTGCTTTCCACTGAAATCCTCGGCAGAAAATAGCAGCTTTGCACGTCGAGGGAGTTGTTCTCGCACCAATGCAAATAGTTGGTACTGTGCCGCGATATCCAAATCATGTAATTGTTGCTGCGCCTCACAAAATAATGCTCGTTTATGCTGTTTGGTTTGGTAGTCAAATAAATATCTCAAGATTCGATCGATCTGTTCATCATGATTATCGGTATTGTAATACGCCATGTTGTTGCTCTTTTTTGATTTTTGACCATTGTTCCATAAGGCCTGTTTTTGCAAAAATCATTTTAATTACATGCTTAGTCATTTTTGCTGATAAAAATATAGCCTATTTATTTGAATAATCACTATTAACGATCACAGTCATAAAAAGCCACTATTTTTGGGCTTTAGACGCATAGAGCGCAGGCTGCATTTCACGTACACTCTTTTTTATTTTTTAGGTGCAGGATGCCAACACAGTTTTTTCCACGCTTATTCTTACTATTAAGCGGATTAGGATTATTAGCTTTTGGTGTCGTACTCTCTATACATTCAAATTTAGGGACATCCCCTATTTCTTCGGTGCCCTACAGCTTTAGCTATATCTTTCCACTCACCGTCGGCACATTAACAGTATTAATGCATATCATCATGATACTGCTGCAAATGCTGATCTTAAAATCACGCTTTCAGTGGATACAGTGGTTGCAATTACCTGTGGGAATTTTATTTGGTGCATTTATTGACAGTTTAATGTGGCTGACCCAAGGCTGGAGCATAGAAAGTTACCCACTTCAACTCTTGGCTTGCTTGGCAAGTTGCCTGATTACCGCTTTAGGTGTGAGCTTAGTGGTCAAAGCCAGTCTAGTCCTCTTAGCCGCAGAAGGTCTCTATCAAGCCATTGCTGTTCGTTATCGCCTTGATTTTGGCAACTGTAAGACCTATGGCGACATTGTCTTGGTCAGTATTGCAGTTATCAGCAGTTGGCTGGTCTTACATCAAGTCATCGGGGTACGTGAAGGCACCATTATTACCGCACTTTTAGTCGGGACTTTAGTCAAGCGGATCTTACCTAAATTAAGCTTCATTCAATTTGGCTCTAAACCCTAAAATAAAACTCAATGAACATCTGTCTAAGTAGAAACATTTTAAAGCTCGATTGAATCGGGCTTTTTTTTTGGCGCGGTTAAAGTCTTTAATACAGAAATAAATGTGACTTTTGAAAGGAATAGCTCAATTTTACAAATAAAAAAGGGAAAGATCTCTCCCAAAATCTTTCCCTTAGAATTGAATCTTTAGTCGATCCATCGTGTAATTATTATAGTTATCTGTTTACTTCACTAAAAAAAGAGTCCCTTGGGGAAGAGACTTATAAAAAGTGGAGTTATCGTTATGTACCCTCTAGATGGTATATATCTCTCTAGATGAATAAATCTTATACATAAAATTCGAGAAATGCAACACATTTGGCAAAATTTAAGTGTTGTTTTTATAAGGTTTTTTTTGAATTTACTTATTTATATTATTAATATATTAATTGGTAAAAAAAAGCAGGCCGAAGCCTGCTTTTAATTCAATAACTTAACTAAAAATTCAAGAATTTATTAGTCGGTAAAAGTTACTTTTGCGATCGCTTTTTTGCTCGCTTGGATGATCAAAGTTTTGTTTTCTGACACAGCATAACTTGCATCGACCACTTCCCAATCCACTTTCACTGCACCACGACCAATTGCATCTTTTGCTTGAGCTGCATTTTTAGTCAAACCCGCTTCACGCAAAATAGAAGTAATGAAAATCTCGCCACCAAATGCGCCACGAGAAATCGTTACTTCTGGTGTACCTTCTGGAAGTTCACCTTCAGTAATCAAGTTACCTGCGCCTTTGTGCGCATTTGCTGCAGCTTCTGCGCCATGGAAACGCTCAACCAATTCAAGTGCAAGAATTTTCTTCACTTCTTGTGGGTTACGACCTTCAGCCACTTCTTTGAGCAACTGTTGAATCTCTTCAATCGATTTAAAGCTCAACAAGTCAAAGTAACGTTCGATCAAATCATCTGGCATTGAAAGCACTTTTTGGTACATCGCACCCGGTGCATCAAATACGGCAATATAGTTACCCAAAGATTTAGACATTTTATTTACGCCATCTAAACCTTCAAGAATTGGCACAGTAATGCACACTTGAGATTCTTGGTCATAACGGCTTTGTAATGTACGACCCATCAGCAAGTTAAAGGTTTGGTCTGTACCACCCAGCTCTACATCCGCTTCTAGCGCAACTGAGTCATAACCTTGCACCAATGGATATAAAAATTCGTGAATCGCAATTGGTTGATGGCTGTTATAACGTTTAGTGAAATCATCACGTTCCAACATACGTGCCACAGTTTGCTGTGAAGCCAACTGAATCAAGTCAGCAGCAGTTTTTTGACCAAACCACTCTGAGTTGAACACAACTTTAGTTTTCGCAGGGTCAAGAATCTTAAATACTTGTTCTTGATACGTTTTAGCATTTTCTAAAACTTTTTCACGAGACAACGGCGGACGCGTAGCGCTCTTACCCGTTGGGTCACCGATCATGGCTGTATAGTCACCAATCAGGAAGTAAACTTCATGACCTAAATCTTGGAAAACTTTTAATTTATTAATCAGAACCGTATGACCTAAATGTAAATCAGGTGCAGTCGGGTCAAAACCCGCTTTAATTTTTAATGGGCGATTCTGCTTTAATTTCTTAAGAAGATCTTCTTCAGAAATAATCTCATGTGTGCCTCGTTGAATGAGGGCAAGTTGTTCTTCAGCCGGCAGGAAATTTGACATCACAAAATCCAAATAGATCAGTTATACAATTTGTGCGATATACTAACACTTTTTCAGCACATTGCAGGCTTAAGAATCATCATGACAGCGATCTACATTGGGGTAATGACCGGCACAAGCATGGACGGTGTCGATATTGTTGCTGCTTCTTTTGATCCTTTAGAGATTCATGCAACGCTCACACTTCCCTTTGACCCAGACCTTCGTGATGAACTGATGGCACTTACTTTGCCTGATGATAACGAAATTGATCGCATGGGTAAGGCAGACGTTGCTTTAGCTCAAATGATCGGTCATGGCATCAATGAATTGATCGAGAAGAATCAGCTAGATCGTAGTCAAATCAAGGCGATTGGCTCACATGGACAAACCATTCGCCACCGCCCTGAACATGGTTTTACCCTGCAAATTGGCGACCCCAATATTATTACCGAACTCACTAAAATCCCGGTGATTTCAGACTTCCGCCGCCGTGATATGGCTGCGGGTGGTCAAGGCGCACCTTTAGTTCCTGCGTTCCATCAAGCGCTTTTCCAACATGACACCATTCACCGTGTGATTTTAAACTTGGGTGGCATTGCCAATGTCAGCATGTTACCTGCGGGTAAACCTGAAGATGTCTATGGCTTTGATACAGGCCCTGCCAACATTTTAATGGATGCATGGTGCGAACGTTATACTGGTCAGCCCTATGATGAAAATGGCAACTGGGCGGCTTATGGTCAGCCCATTCGCAGCCTGCTCGACCGCTTACAAGCACATGAGTTTTTCTCTAAAGAACCACCTAAAAGCACAGGTCGTGAAGACTTCAATCTTGAATGGTTAGATGAACAGATTCTCGATTGGCGTGGAGATCTCGAATATGACGAACTTGAAGATACGCCAGAAAACATTCAAGCAACCTTAATGAAACTCACCACACGTGCCATTAAAAAAGCCATTTACCGTTCTGATATGGATACTGGTGAAGTCTATGTATGCGGTGGTGGTGCATACAATTCGCACCTATTAGAGCAACTGCGCTGGCGTTTACGTAAACATGAATGGACGGTACAAAGTACCGCAGATTTAGGCTTAAGCCCAACATGGGTGGAAGCCACAGCCTTTGCTTGGTTGGCGATGCGCTTTGTCAATCAGCTTAGTGCAAATTTACCAAGTGTGACTGGTGCTGCTGGCTATCGTATCTTAGGTACAATCACTGCGGTTTAAGAGTCAAAAACATATAAAAAAGGTCTGCAATTGCAGACCTTTTTTATATAGACAAGCTTTTATATATATTGACTACTATATAAAAAGCATAGCTCAAACTTAATTCATCATTGCCTTGGCATGCTCATTACGAAATGCCCGTAAAATCTGCTGTCCCGCCCGACCTGTTGGACTTAAACCCAGTCGATTTTGCTCTTGTCGAATTGCTTGACGGGTTTTATCTCCAATTAATCCATCAACTTTACCGATGTCATAGCCGCGGTTAAGTAAAAATTGTTGAATCTCACGTCGTTCCGCACGTGAAGTCCCAGGATCATCGGTTGGCCATGTCGTACTAAAGCCACCCTTGCCTTGCAAGCGATCGGATAAATGCGCAATCGCTAATGCATAACTCTCTGCGGCATTGTAGCTATAGATTGCATCGAAATTTTTAAATACCAAGAACACAGGCCCACTTGCCCCAGCCGGTGCCATTAAACCTGCTTGGCTCGATCCAGAAAGGTTACCTTGTATTAACGGTGTGCCATCGGCACGCTGCAAACCACGATTCATCCAGCTATCTAATGACTTTTTATTACGGCGACTTTCACCACTGATCGACATTCCTTCGGGAATTTTTACTTCAAAGCCCCACGGCTGACCAGTTTGCCAACCACGCTTTTTCAGGAAATTCGCAGTTGAAGCCAACGCATCTGTGGTGCTCGATACCAAATCACGGCGGCCATCACCATCAAAATCCACGGCCAGCTCTTCATAAGTGCTCGGCATAAATTGGGTATGACCAAATGCACCTGCCCACGAACCTTTCAATTGTGATTCATTTAAATCACCACGCTGCAAAATCCGCATGGCTGCAAAAAACTCGCCACGGAAATAGCTTTGACGGCGTCCTTCACAACTTAAAGTGCCCAATGACTGTAATAAAGGATAGCTACCCGCAATATCACCAAAATTACTCTCCACACCCCAAACCGCGACCACGGTTTCAGCAGGCACACCATAAGCCGCTGCGACACGGTTTAATACATCACGATGCTGCGCCAATTTCTGCTGACCCAGTTGTACACGCTCTTCATCTACCAGACCGGACAGATAGTCCCAAATCGGAGTTGAAAACTCAGGCTGATAGTTGAGCTTTTCAATCACAGAATAATCAGGTGTTAAATTTTGTGTATAGCGATCATAAGTGGATGCACTCACACCAGCATTCATTGCTTGCGAGCGCAAATTGGCTAAACAACCTTGAAAGTTATTTTGTGGTGAAATGCTGCTTGTTGTAGGCATGCTCGACGAATTGACAGACTGACCATTAATAATCAACTCGGCATTTGCCTGAGTTATTGCCAATAAAGCAGTCCCGAAAACAAATCCTAAGTGATGCTTCATACCCTAGATCTTTTTTGAATTTAAATTGTTGCTTTAACAATAGCAGCTCAAAGCAAAAGTTAAAGGTTCAAAACGTAAATTTAAATTCATATTTTCTACTTATTTAAATTCATTTTTAAAATTTGAATTCAAAAGTAGTTATCCATAACCCAATTTTAAATTCATTACAAACCAAACACCGGTTTAAATTTAAATTCAAAACTTTTAAATTCAAAAATAAACTGCATGCAGAAAAAGTTATCCACAAATTCAAAATGGCGTGAAAATTCATTTTTATTATTAATAATCAAAATATTATAATTTTTAAAAGACTCTCTCTATAGATCCAATAAGGCTAGGCAACTTTTAAATTCAAATTTTTAAATTTAAACACAGCGAAATGAATTCATTTTTCAAATTTGAATTCATAAACTTTGAATTCATTGTTTCGGTATAGGATTTTTTGAATTCAAATTCATAGTTTGAATTCAAAAAATCAATTTAAATTCAAAACGCTTTGGTTATTTTTGATTTTGATTCACACACATCACAGGCTATTGATACACAAAAAATCATACGAAGATTAACGCAGAATATTTATAAACGAATGAACACTTTATGATCAATAGTTTCTTATCGTTTCAGCGATAAACGGTGTGATTTTGCAAAGAGGCGCAATGATGCCGGAACTACAGCAATAAAAAAAGCGGCCATGTGCATGACCGCTTTTTTATCATTCAAACACAGGTTTAAATGGTCATATCTTCGCTAAGTGCCAGTGGATTCGGCAAAATTTTCGCCAAAGCACGGCATAAAGCTGTTAATTCTGCAGTATCGTTCGGCATTAATGTGATGTGACCGATTTTGCGACCTTCACGCTCTGTTTTGTTATACAGATGCAAATGTGCGCCATTCAGTGCCAATACATCTTCAGACTTCGGATGTTGGCCAATGATGTTTACCATGACCGTTGGACGAACAACTTCAGTAGAACCCAAAGGTAGACCTGCTACAGCACGAATGTGGTTTTCAAATTGTGAACACACTGCGCCTTCAATCGACCAATGCCCCGAGTTATGCACACGTGGCGCCATCTCATTGGCATATAAGCCTTTATCCGTCACAAACAGCTCTAGCGTCAAAACACCGACATAATTCAAATGATTGAGCAGGCGAGTAATGTAATCTTGCGCAACTGGTTGTAAGTCTGCACTGTTTGGTGCAGGCACAATCGAATGCGACAAAATGCCGTTGTGGTGGTGGTTTTCCGCCAATGGCCATGTTTTCACATCACCATCTTGACCACGCACCGCAATGATTGAGACTTCACGTGAGAAGGTTACAAAGCTTTCCGCGATCAATTCACCTGCAGGGCCTAGTTCAGCCCATGCTTGATCCATTTGCTCAGCGCTACGTAGCACAAATTGACCTTTACCGTCATAACCGCCACGCGATGTTTTCAGTACGATGGGTAAACCCAACTCAGCAACAGCAGCTTGTAAACCCTCGAAAGATGTCACGGCCTTATAAGGTGCAACTGGGATAGCCAATTCATCAAACAAAGCTTTTTCGGACAAACGATGCTGTGCAATCGCTAAAGCTTGGCGCGGTGGGTGCAATGCTTTGTTCTTGGTCAACACATCAACATCTGCTAACGGAGTATTTTCAAACTCTAAGCTGAAAACATCTGCGCTCTGAATGAAATCTTGCAAACCATTTTCAGCTTGAGTCGAAATCACTGGACCCAGCGCTGCAGAAGGGCAGTCGGTACTCGCTTCAAAGAAGGTGCATTGAATGTTTAAAGGCAATGCCGCTTGCGCCATCATGCGACCCAACTGGCCACCACCAAAAATACCAATGGTTTTATCCATGAGAAATGCCCCTTAATTAAGCTTGACCCGGAATATTTTTACTCGCCACTTTATCGGTTTGCGCAGCACGGAAATCTGCAACATTCTTTGCAATTTCAGGACGTGTTAAACCTAAAATTTGTGCCGCCATGATCGCTGCATTGGTTGCACCCGCTGGGCCAATTGCCAAAGTACCAACTGCAATACCTGCGGGCATTTGCACGATAGACAGCAATGAATCCACGCCGTTTAAAATTGATGATTTCACAGGTACACCAAGTACAGGTAGGTCAGTCTTGGCTGCGCACATGCCTGGCAAATGTGCTGCACCGCCAGCACCGGCAATAATCACTTGAATACCACGATCACGTGCGGTTTCAGCATATTCGAATAATCGATCTGGAGTTCGGTGTGCAGATACAACTTCCGCTTCAAATGGGACGCCAAGCTGTTTCAGCATATTGGCAGTGTTTTCTAGCGTTGCCCAATCCGATTGAGAACCCATGATAATTCCAACGAGAGGAGTGTCTTGTGAAGCGGCCGCATTCATTGCAATGTTTCCAGAGATTAAAGTAAGAGAGAGTAAATCTCGACTAGAGCCAAGCTTTAATAAGAGCCCCATATTATAGACTGAAAATTCATCTCAATAAAATTTAACGGTTGTCTTTAAAAGAAAACTCCATAATATTTTGATGAAAATATTTTTATTTTTTTCAATTTTATAAAAACTTTTATTAAATCAATATTTATAACAACACTTTAAACATGAAACAGATCTTTATCTTGCTCACTTTAGCCCTAAGCTCTCCGAGTTTTGCCCAACTCGTTCAACTCAATACAAGCCAATTTGAAAAAGACTTTAACCTCTTGCAGAAACAAAAAGGCTATAACGGCCAAATCAAGAGTAATGGCTACATCCACGAAAAATTTTTAGTCACCGGAAAATCGATCATTGATGAACGTGAGCCGGTCAAGATGACAGGCTATTACAAAGCAGATGATGGCCGTGATAACATGTATTCAATTTCAGAATATCGTGTGTATTGCGATGACCAAAGCTATGGTTTTGCTCTCATGAACTTTGAAGCAGACGGTCAAATGACTGTACTGACCAGTGAAAGTGATTATGCCTTTGACTATGAAGATCCCACTGCACGAGACCGTGAGTTTAGTAAAGTCCTCAAAAATGCCTGCAAACACGCCTCACTTAAATGATCAGCCCCATGCGGTATTGAATCAATTAAGCACTGCGAAACACGAAATAGACACACCCAAAAAGGCATAAACCTGCCCACAAATAGTCCAATTTAAAGGGCTGTTTAAAAAGGAAAATCATAAATGGAACGAAGACCAATAGCGTCACGACTTCTTGTGTGATTTTCATTTGACCCAATGACCACCCATGTTTGGCCAACAATCGCGTTGCTGGGATCATAAAACTATATTCGAGTAACGCGATCGCCCATCCAAATAAAATCGCTTGCCAAAGCGGTGCATCATGTAAAAACTTCAAATGCCCATACCAGGCCAAAGTCATAAAACAGTTGGAGATAATCAATAAAAATAGGGCAAGTGACATAAGCAATCAAGATCGCAAAAAATTGCGCTTATTGTACGTTTTTCATCATGATTTCGCGCCTATTTTCCGTGTTTTTATCCTCAAGAAAATTGCGTACATTTGATCAGTTACGTGCTCAATCTTTTTGCACGATCTCATACAAAAAAATCTATCTTTTCGCTAAGACCCTTGCTATGGTTGCTCTCAAATGAAATTAACCTTTTCAACCAAATCTATAATGACAACACCACAATAACAAAGTGATGTGTCGATAAAAGCAGTGGAGTTAGAACGAATGCATCTGCATATCTTGGGTATTTGTGGCACCTTTATGGGTTCATTGGCGCTCTTGGCGCGTGATTTAGGACATAAGGTGACGGGTTCAGACCAAAACGTTTACCCACCAATGTCTACCCAATTGGAAAATGCAGGCATTACCTTAATGCAAGGCTATGACCGTAGCCACCTTCAACCACACCCAGATCTCGTGATTGTCGGCAATGCCATGAAACGTGGCATTGATGCAGTGGAATACATGCTGAACGAAGGCCTGCCTTATATTTCTGGCCCACAGTTCCTTGCAGACCACGTGCTACAAGGTAAACATGTCTTAGGTGTTGCAGGCACACATGGCAAGACTACAACCACAACCATGTTGGCATGGGTGCTCGATCAAGCGGGTTTAAACCCGGGTTTCTTGATTGGCGGCGTACCCTTAGGCTTTAGTGAAAGCGCACGTTTAGGCGGTGGTCAATATTTCTGTGTAGAAGCCGATGAATATGATTCGGCATTCTTCGACAAACGTTCTAAGTTTGTGCATTACCATCCTAAAACAGCGATTTTAAATAACCTTGAATTTGACCATGCCGATATCTTCGAAGACTTGGCTGCGATTCAAAAGCAATTCCATCATCTAGTGCGTACTATTCCAAGTGAAGGCCGTATCATTGCGCCCATTACAGAAACCAATATTGATGAAGTCTTAGAAATGGGCTGCTGGACACCTGTGGTGCGTACATCTTTAGATGCCAATGACAAATCTGAATTGTATGCAGAACAGTTATCTGCTGATGGCTCACATTTCAATGTTTTACAACACGGTGAAGTGAAGGGCTCAGTCAAATGGAACATGACCGGCCAACATAGTGTAGCCAATGCTTTGGCGACGATTGCCGCAGCAGAGCATGTTGGTGTGTCGATTGAAACAGCTTGTGAAGCATTATCTAATTTTGGTGGTGTGAAACGTCGTATGGAACTTCTGGGTACAGTTCGTGGTATTGAGGTTTATGATGACTTTGCACATCACCCAACGGCGATTGATACCACGTTAGAAGGTGCGCGTAAGCGTTTAGGTCAACGTAAGCTTTGGGCGGTGATCGAGCCACGTTCTAATACCATGCGCATGGGTAGCCATAAAGATGGCCTTGCACATTCTGCACGCTTAGCGGATGAAGTGATTTGGTATCAACCTGAAGGTTTGGATTGGGATCTACAGCCTGTGATTGAAGCTGCTACGAATAAAGCTGTGGTGGCTCGTTCACTGGATGACATCATTCAAACCATCGTAAGCGAGGCAGGCGAGGGCGATGCCGTGGTGATTATGTCGAATGGCGGTTTTGGTGGTTTACATCAGAAGTTGATCAGTGCATTAAAAGCCTAAACCCACTAGATAAAATAAAAAAAGCCCGCTGCGCGGGCTTTTTTTATTCACACTCAGCTTAAAAATAATGCTGATAGCCTCGGTTTTTATAGCCTAAATCCAGCTTAACCGGCTGTTCAACATTTTCTAATCTTAACAATGTCGTTAAAAACGCCTGAATTTGTTCCGTATTAAGCAGGTTTGGTTGAAAGCTTGAATGTCCAAAGCGCTGGAATAAACTGGCAATTTCACTATGTCGATTGACATATTTCATCGACCATTTTGAAAAATCGATTTGATCAATAGTTTGATCAGGATAACGCACAATATCCCGATGCCGCGTATCTTGCATAATATGCTGAAAAAGCTGTTCGAGTGCCGCTTGCTCACCTTGCAGGCATTGGAAGAACCGGCCTTCGGCATAGTACAGCACGCCAAAAATATTCTTTTCAGTATTAAAGCTGCGGGCTCTCACCAAAATATCACTTAAATCTTGTATTAAATCAAATTGTTGTTCTACACGTGTACTGGCATAACAGAGTTGTATCATTGTGTTTATTCTTAAAGTATTAGTACGATTTTAACGTAGAAAGTTCTACAGGATGAGTAAATATTTGTATGTTTTTTAATCAAGTGTGCTTTTTAACTTACAACACAAAACCAAGATCACGTATACCGATATCACCTTCATTTTTTTAAACTCATACATATTCAAACAATGAAATTATTTCCATTTGAAGATGAATAAAGAGGCCTACCATGCTCAAGAATTTACTCATTTTTTTATCGATCACTTGTGTATATTTTGCTGCCTTGATCATACTGAATAATTTTGGCGTTTCAGATTTTTTTAATGTCGTTATTTGCTCATTTATTTTAGGAATAACACTGCGTACTGCGATTCCCCACTATCTCATTTATTTACTAATGATGATGACTATTGGCAGTATTTATTTTGTACTGAATGACTTTGCATTATTAAATATCATGTGTTTAAGCTTATTTTTAGGGATATCAAGCTGCTCGATCTTATTGCAGTTTTGGCCAAATCTTTTCAAAGCACCTTCTACGCTGTTAAAATTAAAGCTCAATTAAATACAACTTAGCTTTTAAATTTTTTAAAAAATTCATAATGATAGAAAAGCCCGCATGGCGGGCTTTTTTAGGCTTGAACATCGGCAAGGGTTTTATCTCTACGAAACATCACATCAACATAAGAACAAGTAGGAATAATCTTTAAGTGTTTATCACGAGCGAATTCCACCAAATGATCCAATAACACTCGAGCCATCCCTTGCCCACGCAATGAGTCATCTACCCACGTGTGATTTGCCACAATGGTATGTTCATCGCGCCATAGATAACTCATTTCTGCGAGCCGTTCACCCTCAGCATTTAACTGAAAAAATTCACCTTTTTGACCATTATCTTGATGTTGTATAGTCACTGTTTTTTCTTCCTTTTTATGAAAAAATACACCGTGTAACAAACGAGAAAGTGATTGGTACAGAACTTAAACGACCTATATTCAACTGTAGGTGATAATAAACTTGTACACCTTTCACATTAATTAAAAAACAATTAAATCACAATTGCCGGATATTTTTATTATGGACCTTTATCTCGTCGCCATTTTTGTATTGCTGATTATTGCAATATGTTTGGTTGTATCGCTGTATAAATCACGATCTTAATTCAATTTCACAGCTAGATTTCAAATAAAAACAGCCTGATCGCTATACCATCAGGCTGTTTTTATTTATCCAAATGATTAATCTACATCACGCTATACAATTTAGCGTAGAACATCACGAATCGATTCATCTTTATCAAATACAGATTTTGCAAAAGGGCAGAGTGGAATAATTTTCACGTTCTTTTCCCGAGCAAAATTCACTGCTGCATCGAGGAGATGTCGTCCAACACCTTGTCCTCGCAAGCTGTCACTGACGTCGGTATGATCAATAATAAATTTATCACCGCCTGCCCATGAGTAAGTCATCTCTGCCAAACGTTCCCCATCTTGCTCAACAAAGAAAGCTCCTTTTTTTTGATCATCATCTTGTTGTACAAACATCTCAAATTTCCTCCATTTTTTTATAAATTGGCATGTAATGGAGGTCAACTCTGTTGTTTTTTATTAATTTAAACCGCATGCATAGGGCTTAAATCGGTTCCTGCTCGTGTATAGAGCATAGTAAAATAAGCCACTTTATTTATTTGAAGACACTCATGTCTGCCTCTCCCTCCGAAACGGCTTCTTCTGGCTCTTGGACGGCTGTGATTGCTTTGGCTTTCGCAGCATTTATTTTTAATACCACTGAATTTGTACCTGTCGCGTTACTCAGCGATATTGGCAAAACATTTAGCTTAGCCGCGACCGATGTCGGCATCATGATTACGCTCTATGCATGGGTGGTTGCGCCGATTTCTTTGCCGATCATGTTATTGACCAAAAATATTGAACGTCGCTCGCTCCTGATTTGTTTATTTATAGTGTTTATTATCAGCCATGTTCTGTCGTATTTCGCATGGAGCTTTAATACTTTATTGCTCAGTCGAATTGGCATTGCTTTCTCGCATGCACTTTTTTGGTCAATTACTGCGTCGCTGGCAGTTCGTGTTGCACCGAAAGGCAAAGAATTTCAAGCCTTGGGGCTTTTGGCCACAGGCACAGCTTTGGCGATGGTTCTCGGTATTCCGTTTGGGCGTATGGTCGGAGAAGCCTATGGTTGGCGAAATACCTTTGCTCTGATTGGCATTGGCGCCAGTATCGTTTGCCTGATTTTAGCCAAAACGCTGCCAATACTGCCGAGTTTGAACTCAGGTTCGCTGAGCAGCCTAAAACAGTTTATTCGCCGTCCAAGCTTAATAATGGTCTTTGCATTAACCATTATCGTCATTAGCGCGCAATTTACCGCATATAGCTATATCGAACCGTTTTCGCTCAACATTGCTGCATTCAGCTCCATGCAAACCACCACGTTGTTATTAATCTTTGGTGCAGCAGGCTTTCTAGGTTCTTATCTCTTTGGAAAATTTGGTGGGAAATATCCCAAAGTTGCGATTCCTTTAAGTACAGCCACACTGGCTTTATCGATGCTGCTGTTGCTTCCTGTTTCTTTGAGTTTTGCAGGTGTAAGTGCCGTGTGCCTACTATGGGGCATGAGTATCATTGGATTTAGTCTCGCATTACAGTCAAAAACGCTGCTTCTCGCATCCGATGCCACCGATGTCGCCATGGCTATCTATTCAGGACTTTATAATGTCGGGATTGGCGGTGGCGCACTCTTGGGCGGTATGGTCAGTGTACATTTCGGTTTGAGTTATATTGGCGTGATCGGAGGAATCATCGCCGTGATCGGCACACTTTTAGCCTTAGCGTTGGTACACCGTGGTGATTTTAATCCTCCCGTGACACATTAAGTGAATTCGAAAATTGCTGATTGCACTTTGTACTAAAAACTGTCATGCTTTGCCGCATATTTGGACAGTGTCCAAAACAAAATTTGAACAAGGGGAGTAGCCTCCTCCAAACGTAAACCTTGTTTTACGTGTCAGAATATCGTCATTACACTTTGCAAAAAGTCGGTATCTGAGCATCGCTGCTGAAAATCATTACAGTACGATGTAGGCAAGACCTTGATCATGTTGTCTCAGGCGTTTTATTTCGTCTGGCAACTGGTCGAGGTTTTTTTTATGGCTGGTTGTTAGATGTGGAGAATACACATGGAAACGATTGGCTCTTTATGGCTATATCTGGCATTTTTCGGTTTAGTCACCATCATGCTACTCATCGACTTTTTAGGCTTTAAAAATAACAAAGGCCAAGAAATCAAAGTCAAAACCGCTGCCTATTGGAGTATTGCATGGGTCTCTGTGGCTACCTTATTCGGTGGTGCATTGTGGCTCTACTTACAGCAAACCGCTGGTGTCGCTGTTGCAAACACCAAAATCATGGAATATTTCGCTGGTTATCTGCTCGAAAAATCACTTGCAATTGATAACGTTTTTGTCTGGCTCATGATCTTTGCTGCCTTTGCCATTCCACCTGCTTTGCAGCGCAAACTGTTACTCTACGGTGTCCTCGGTGCAATTGTGCTGCGTACCATCTTTATTTTTATTGGGGCATGGTTCGTTCAAGAATTCTCTTGGGTACTGTACATCTTCGGTGCATTCCTAGTGTATACCGGCTTTAAATTCCTTAAAGGCCAAGACGAAGAAGATAAAGATATCGAAGATATGGCGATTTTGAAGTGGCTACGTAAACACATGCGTATTACCCCTCAAATGCATGAAGATAAATTCTTCGTTCGTCAAAATGGTGTCTTATGGGCAACGCCGCTCTTTTTAGTGTTGATCTTGGTTGAAGCATCGGACGTCATTTTTGCGGTGGACTCAATCCCAGCGATCTTTGCGGTTACCTCTGACCCATTCATTGTACTGACTGCAAACTTAATGGCGATTTTAGGTCTACGTGCTATGTTCTTCCTCTTATCCGGTGCTGCATCGAAAATGCATTACTTACCATATGGTCTGGGCATTATCCTGGTATTTATTGGCGCTAAGATGCTGTTGCTCGATGTGTTCCACATGCCAATTTGGATTTCACTCGGTTTTATTGTGGTGACTTTAACCATTACTGCATGGTTATCAATCCGACACAGTAAGAAGTACCATCAAACCACGTTATAAAACGCTTAGATAAATAAAAGCCTTCTTTCAAGAAGGCTTTTTTTATTTTGTAACAAAGCCATGAACTAAGCTTCAGGCGTCATCAAGAGTTTGAGTTTCGGCCAGCGTTGTAAAAATTGTTTTTGCTGCACACGCTGCAAAAAAGTCGCCTGACTGACTAAACGTGGGTTCCAGCGGACATTTAACTCAAATAAATCATCTAAGCCCAAAGGAGCAATCAGCTGTATTTGTTGTTGATCATCCAATTTAACGGCGATGGCAGTGGCAGTTTCTGGCCACAACGATAGGGCATGCTCAATCGACTTGAGCGCCTGTATTTGCTCGCCATTTTCCAAGCGATACCACTGGTGTACTGTCGCTTGGTTGGTAACATCCCAATGAATGTGAGGAAAATCCAACTGCATCTGCTGTTGAATCCTTTGACCCTGTGTTCCATCATCATGTTCCGCATAATAAATCACATCGACTTCTGTTCCTTCCAGTACATAGAGTTGTTGATGTCGCTGTGACCAAATCAAATTACGAACCACGCCTGCAGCCAAATAAGCCTGTGTATCTATGGCATACATGGCATGTAAAATCTGCATGATGCCTTGATGCTGAAATAGGTCATGTTTTAATTGGTCTGAATAACGCATATGCATTAAAGGGCTCATTCTCTTTTTTAAAGGGCGCTCTTGAGATCAATATAGCAAACGTTGCACCTGTTAGTCTTTATTCATACGTCGTGCAATGTACACGGCTCAATGCTTTTGAATTATTCAAATCAAACATAATGAACAAAAAAACAGAATCACTTATCAATAGGTGTTCTATTTTTTAGAATACATTTTCACAATTACTCTAACGGTATTTTGAACCAAATTGGGCTACAATCAACCGAAAAAATTCTAAACTGCAGGTATGTCATGTCTTCTGTTATCGCATCTACAGCGATCCGTGGTCGCTTTCTAGATATTCAGAATACAGTTGCCCAAGCACGTGAAATTCACGACCAAGTGCGCTATTTCGAAGATGGTTTGCTAATTACGCAAGCCGGAAAAATTCAATGGTTCGGTCCATGGTCTGAGGGCCAACACCATCTCCCAGATCAGGTTGAAGTACAGCATTATCCTGATCAATTGATTGTTCCGGGTTTCATCGATACCCATATTCATTATCCACAAACGGAAATGATGGGGGCTTATGGTGAACAGCTACTGGAATGGCTCGATACCTATACCTTTCCAACTGAAATCCAATTTGAAGATCCGGCTTATGCAGAGCAAATTGCACAGTTCTTTGTAAACGAGTTACTCAAAAACGGAACCACAACAGCTCTTGTTTTTTGTACCGTTCATCCACAATCGGTCGATGCTTTATTTAAAGCTGCAGAACAGCATCAGATGCGCTTAATTGCCGGTAAGGTCATGATGGATCGACATGCCCCTGAAGCATTATGTGACACAGCTGAGAGTGGCTATAACGACTCCAAAGCACTGATTGAGAAGTGGCATGGCAAGGGCCGTAACCTGTATGCCATCACGCCTCGCTTTGCCCCAACCTCAACGCCTGAACAATTGGCACGGGCAGGGGAGCTAAAAACCGAGTATCCTGATGTTTATGTGCATACACATTTGAGTGAAAATAAAAATGAAATTGCGTGGGTCAAAGCATTATTCCCTGAGCAAAACGGCTATTTAGACGTTTATCATCATTATGGTCTGACCGGATCACGTTCCGTGTTTGCGCACTGCGTGCATTTGGAAGATGCCGAGTGGGAGTGTATGCATCAGACCAACTCCGCAATCGCGTTTTGTCCAACCTCGAACTTGTTCTTAGGCAGTGGTTTATTTCCATTAAAGAAAACATGGGAAAAACAGGTGAAAGTCGGCTTAGGCACAGACATTGGCGCAGGCACCTCATTTAACCAACTGCAAACCATCAATGAAGCCTACAAAGTTCAACAACTTCAAGGCGATAAACTGTCCGCATTTGAAGCGCTGTACCATGCCACGTTAGGGGGAGCAAAAGCCTTAGACCTAGAGGACAAACTTGGAAACTTTGATTTGGGCAAAGAAGCAGATTTTGTGGTGCTCGATTTAAAAGCCACGGCTTTACAAGCCCTACGTCAACAACGTGCCAAAAATCTGGAAGATGCTTTATTTGCCCTGATGCTGATGGGTGATGATCGTAATATCCATGCCACCTATGTGTTTGGACAATGTGCGTATGTCAAAGCATAAAACAGCTCGACCGAGAGGAAAAACAGCGTTGAAAATTGGACTGATTGCCGTCGCTTGTCTGTGCTTACTCAAGCGTGACAGCACTTCCAAAAAAAAACTGATTACATTTTCAACGGCAAAAAAGATGCATCTGTGAGCCAGATGTATTAAAATTGGTTCATCTTTAGAGGTGTTGCAAGTCAACACCTTTTTTATTTTTTTGATTTGCTTTTTTAGGTATCTACCCATGTCTGTTCAAATGAGCGTATTGATTTCCACTGAAGAAATTCAAGCTAAAGTGAAAGAGCTTGGCGCAAAAATTGATGCACACTATGCTAACAGCGACAAAGAGTTGGTGTTAATTGGTCTATTACGTGGTTCCGTTATTTTTATGGCTGACCTTTGCCGCGCGATTTCAAAACCGCATGAACTCGATTTCATGACCGTTTCAAGTTATGGCGGTGGGACAGTATCTACTCGCGATGTAAAAATCTTAAAAGATTTAGATGGCGACATTAAAGATAAAGATGTCTTGGTGGTTGAAGATATTATCGATTCAGGAAATACCTTAAGCAAAGTTTTAGAAATTTTACAGACGCGCAATCCAAATTCAATCGAGCTTTGTACTTTGGTTAGCAAGCCTTCACGTCGTGAGATTGAACTCGAAGTGAGATTTTTAGGTTTTGAAGTCGAAGATAAATTTATCGTAGGTTATGGTCTGGACTATGATCAAAAATATCGTCACATTCCATTTATTGGCGAAATTGGTCTCTAAGCAAGATCAGATACTTAAGAGTGGCCTAAGGCCACTTTTTTTTACTTTTCTAGCTATTCCAGAACAAAAAAACAACAGTTTTTTGCATGTTTAGGCTGTAGCTCAGCTTAGTTTTGATTAAAGATAAAGATTGAACATGTCGTAAAAAACAAATACATGATAACAAAAGGAGAGTTACTATGTGGTCACTAATTGTTGCGATTGTTGTTGGTTTTATTGCTGGTTTAATTGCACGTGCGATCCATCCTGGAGATGACAAAGCAGGTTTCATTATGACCACCCTGCTCGGGATAGCAGGTTCCTTACTTGCGACCTATGGCGGACGTTTATTAGGTCTATATGGAGAAAATTCTGCCGCTGGATTTATCGCTTCCGTCATTGGTGCGATCATTGTGTTGTTTATCTATAACCTTGTAACGAAAAAAGCCCGCGTCTAATTTTTATAGCACCATTAAAATACCCGCCTATAGACGGGTATTTTTTTATATTTTATTCATGCCGTACAGCTGAAATTATTTGATCTCTTTTAACATCGATTCTAATTCAGCAGCAGGATATGCACCGGTTAAGATCGAACCGTTGGCAAAGACGATTCCCGGTGTACCACTTAGTTTTAAGCTTTTTGCTAATTTTAAATTTCGATCAATGGGGTTTGCACAGCTTTTCGCTGACTTCGGTTGAATTCCCTTATTGATTAAATTATTCCAGACCATAGCAGGGTTTGACTCACAAAAAATCTGCTTCGATGGCGCCAACGACTGCGGTTTTATGGCTGTGACAAAAGTATAAATGGTCACATCATTGAGTTTTGCCAGTTCTACTTCAAGCTTCTTACAATATGGGCAATTTGGGTCAGAAAAGATCGCGATTTGGCGCTTCCCATTCCCCCTGACTGTTTTAATCGCATCTTGTAATGGGAGTTTATTCCACTCAGTTTTTTGCTGACTGAGGATCAATTGTTTGGTCAGATTTTTTTGATCTTTTAAACGGATCATTGAACCTGCGATCACATAATCCGCATTTTCACTCAAATACAAAACTTGATCTTCAACAAAGCCGCTATATATGCCCGGCATTTCGGTACTTTGAATATTTTCAATTTTTAAACTGGGGTGCTTTTCTGCCAAGAGCTTTTGAACCTGTGCCGCATCTGCTAAAGCAAAAGTCGAAAGGGTGGTACTCAACGCCAACACACATATTTTTTTCAACATAGACCGAACAACTTCAACATTTAATTGATTCAGCATTCTAAGCCTTAACACGTGAAAGTCTTGGGCTTTTTTCAGTTCATTACGCAATAGCTACATGCCGTTTCACGTGGAACATATTAAGCTGCATCAGGTGAATTAATTTCAACAGACACATGTACAATTTCTTCATGAATCGACAGCGCTTGACGCACTTCATCGGCGCTCAATGCCTGACTGGTTTCTAAAGCCACAATACATGAAAACTGACCTTTACCCACTTTCCATACATGTAAATCAGTTACATCGACGTCGACAGGTAATTGCATTAAAATCTCTCGAATCTCATCAACGACAGGGTGATCCATTTCCGCATCTAGTAATGTTTGTCCAGTTTCTTTCATCAGCCCAATGGCCCACTTACCAACAAGTACCGCACCAACAATCCCCAATAGCGCATCTAAAAATCCCCAGCCCATCCATTTTCCAGCAAATAAAGCCACAATGGCCAACACTGAAGTCACCGCATCAGCAACCACATGCATGAAGGCTGCTTTCTGATTGAGATCGTGATGATGATCATGCTGCTCTTCATGGCTATGCTGCTGATGATGATGGTGATGGTGATGGTGATGGTGATGGTGATGGTGATGGTGATGGTCATCATGCAATAACCAAGCACAGATCAAGTTCACCACCAGACCTAAAATCGCAATAGGGATTGCTTCGTTATAATGAATTTGGACCGGGTTGAATAAGCGTTCCACCGAATGAAAGGCCATAAATGCAGCAACGACCATCAATAATATCGCGCTGCTATAGCCCGCTAAAATTTCAATTTTCCAAGTCCCAAAACTAAAACGAGCATCTTGGGCATAGTGGCGTGCCGCACGATAGGCAAAATAGGCCAAGCCTAATGCCAACATATGTGAACTCATATGCCAACCATCAGCCAATAATGCCATCGAATTAAAAATCCATCCGCCAATGACTTCTAACAACATCATGACTGCCGTTAAAATAGTGGCAATTAAGATCCGTTTTTGTGCGAGTGGATTACCTTCATCAAATTGATGATGATGAATTCGGATGGATGGGGAAGTTTTCATTAGGTTCTATGCTTAAATATACTCCCCCATAGTATATTTATTTTCGGGAGAAAGTGTTGAGTCATTTACATCAGGACAAAAAGATTTTAAATCGGGTTAAACGTCTACAAGGTCAGGTCAATGCAGTTGAACTGGCTTTACAGCAACCCGAAGCAGGGTATATCGAGGTTTTACAACAGGTTGCGGCCATCAAAGGTGCTGTAAATGGATTAATGAATGAACTCATCGAAGCACATTTACGCCATCATGTATTGCCTCAAGATGTTGAAATCAATGAAGTAGAACTGGAAGAATTTGTAAAACTGCTTAAACGCTATGGATAAAGTTACATCTGTGATTTGACCATGGAAAACAATCGGCATTAAACTGAGCCCATATTTCCTTCTTTCTCATGCAGCACAATATTGACCCTATTGGCTGTACCTCTGCGACTTTAAAATGACCACATCTCCCTCTTGGCGACCGTTCATCATGGTGAGCCTTGCACTCTGTATGGGCACTATTGGTACAGCGCTAGCTAGTCCTCTGTATCCCATTTATCAGCAACTTTGGGGACTGCTGCCGAGTCATATCACCTATATCTTTGTTGCCTACATGTTTGGTTGCCTAGCGACCTTGCTGTTTTTAGGTCGTACCAGTAACAGTTTTGGTTTTTTAAGAACCCTGCAAATCGGTATGGCATGCATCATCTTAGGTTTAAGCTTATCGGTGTTTGCCAGTAATGCGCTGTGGTTATCTATCGGTCGCTTTATTATCGGCATTGCCTCGGGTTTAATTAGTACCTCAGCTATGCTTGGCATGGTCTATACCATTCCTGAACAGCATAAAAATAATGCTCCGCAGCTGAGTTCAATCATAACTGTGATTGGTTTTGGTCTTGGCCCATTTATTGGTGGGGTGATCGCTCAGTTCTCTGAACAGCCTTTAATTACCCCTTATATCCCTGTGATCTTTGGGGGGTTTGGCGTGTTTAATAGGGTTATTTTTTATTCGCACACCGAATTTTGAGCCACAGCCTTTTTCAGTGGCACCACATTTGGAATTGCCTGAAAAGCGTGATAATTCACGATTTTATATCGCCGGACTGACTGCTTTTGTGCCTTTGGTTCTTTTAGCTTATTTGCATCACTCGCACCCTCTTTCGTCAAAGATGCAATCCCATGGCATGGCCCTTTGGTCAGTGGTAGTGCCATTGCAAGTATCTTGCTGGTTTCCGCTGTCGTGCAATTTATGGCGAAATCGATTCCTTCTGCAAAATGTGTAAATACCGGCTTAATGGTATTAATACTGAGCTATGCGCTCCTTGCGCTATGTATGACCCAACACTGGAGTGCATTGTTTTTTATTAGCGATATTCTAGTCGGTGTAGGGCATGGCCTGGGGCTTTTAGGCGCATTTGGCTTAGTTCATCAAATGACCAACAATCAAAACCGTGCTGCGGTGATCTCGACCTATTTGTTTATCGGATATTTAGGAACCATTATTCCAATTATTGCAGCCGGCTATTTATCTGATCATTGTGGCTTGATGGTCGGTGTTTTAGTTTTTTGTATTGGCGTAGGCTTATTGTGTTTCGGCTTATTGTTTTGGCACCGCAGTCTGAACACCAATTAACCACTGAACTTATTCAAGAAGCATCTTGTATGGGGTGCTTCTTAAACCCAAAAAAAATTAAGAAACCCTATAAAAATCAATCAAATTAAATTAAGATCTTGTGTGATGTGATTCAAAAATTTAAAAAAATGCTAAAAATTCAATGTCAAATTAACACTGCGGAAAATCAAATCATCGCCAGCAGCGAATACGGGAATATTCACTATATTTTACCGTTTGAATCCTTACCGCAATTAGAAACCTATGATTTTATCGTTTGGGGCTTTTTACCCATTGCCATGCGCCTTGGCATCCCGCTGCATATAGAAGGACCTATTTCAATACAAACCCTCCACTCCGCACGGGAGGTTTCAACTGTCTGGGCCGCTTGGTTACCTGATTTATATCAACCAGTCATGCTCAGTGCTGCATCGATTATCCAAACACCACCGGCAAACCAATCCACTGAAAATTTAAGCTTTTTTAGCGGTGGGATTGACTCCACATATAGTACATACAAAGCTTTTCTTGAAAATGGGCAAGACTCTGATTGTCTCACTGTGCATGGAATGGATTATAAATTTGATGACCATGAAAAATTTCAGGCCTTAATGGATCAGACCCATGACTTTAGAAGCCAAGTTTTTAAGCAAAGTCGCGTGGTAAAAACCGATGCTTACGCGCTGTACAGTAAATATGGCTGTAACCCTAAAGGTTCGCATGTCACACATATCTTTTCGCTGTTTTCCTGCGCTTCGATTTTTGAACATTACCAGCAATATCGAATTTCAGCCGATTACCGTTTAGATCAACAATTATTCGTTCATCCATATGGCTCAAATACAGCATCCAACCGATTGATGAAGAATCGATCTGGGGCCTTAATCACCCTCAACGATGATGTCACGCGATCACAAAAGACTGCATTTTTAAGCCAATCTGGCTTAGATTTACAAACCCTGTCGATCTGTGTGAACTATACGGCTCGCCCAAAAAATTGTGGTCAATGCAGTAAATGTATGCGCACCAAAGCCATGTTTTATGCCACTAGCCCCGAAATTCCCGATATCTTTTTAGATCGTCGCTTTGAAAAACAGTGGTATCAATCCATTCCATTAAGTTCAAAAATTAATCGTGCATTTTTAATTGATATTTTGTCAGCAGTCGAAAAATCTTCGCAACAGCAACAATTTCCAGACTATGCAACACTCAAAGTCAAAGTTGAAGCTGCATCGAAAAGAGCAGCGATCAATCCTTTTTATGGGATGAAAATGAAAGATGTGCTGAGATCGATCTTTAAAATCATTTTTGGCTCAAACCCAGGCTAAAGGGATGCAAAAAAAGCACGATGTTTTCGAACATCGTGCTTTGGATGGATATTTCAATGGATGAAACGAGGAGCTCAATCGTTTTATTACTTGCCAATACAGAATGATCCGAAAATCTTCCCTAGCAAATCATCCGCACTGAAATCGCCCGTAATTTCACCTAAGGCATTTTGCGCCAAACGTAGCGACTCAGCTACCAACTCACCCGCATGATAAACCACCAACTGCTCACGTGCTTCTGCAAGATAGCGCCGAGTGCGCTTCATTGCGTCTAAATGGCGTGTTCGAGCAATAAAGGTATCTTCCTCTGGTTGAAAGCCTGCATGCGCTGTAATCGCATCAATAAGCGCTTGAACGCCAGTTTCTTGTTTAGCCGAGACGCGAATATGTCGAAAACCGTTTAAATCGGTAATTTCCGCGGTAGATCCCGTCAAATCGCATTTATTACCAATCAACATCAAACGCTTCGGTTCAATATGATCAGCAAAGTACGCTTGAGCCAATTGTAGTGGATCTTCGCCCTGACTTAAGTCATAGACCAAAAGTAACAAGTCAGCTTGCTCAATTTCTTTAATTGCGCGGCGAATCCCTTCTTTTTCGACGATATCACCGGTTTCACGTAAACCTGCAGTATCGGTCAAGGTAATCGGCAAACCATTGAGGCTGATTTTTTCATGTAAAACATCACGTGTCGTACCCGCAATATCCGTCACAATCGCACGTTCAACACCCGCTAAAGCATTGAGTAGCGATGACTTACCTGCATTGGGTTTACCGGCAATCACCACTTGTAAACCTTCACGTAGTAACTGACCTTGACGGGCAGATTGCTGCACAGCATGGACCGAGCTTGCCACTTCATCCAATAAACCCAAAATCTTACCATCCGCCAAAAAGTCGATTTCTTCTTCAGGAAAATCAATCGCTGCTTCCACATGCAAACGCAAATGGATAAGTTTTTCTAGCACCGTATTGACCTTGCTCGAAAAAGCACCTTGTAATGAACGTACCGCTGAACGTGCCGCTGCTTGTGAGGTGGCATCAATCAGATCAGCAATCGCCTCGGCTTGCACCAAGTCCATTTTGCCATTTTCAAAGGCGCGCATTGAAAATTCGCCCGCTTTTGCAGCAATAGCGCCCAATTCAAGTAACCGCGCCAATAATGCATTTTGAATAACGGGGCCGCCATGACCTTGAAGCTCCACCACATCTTCACCCGTAAAAGAGTGCGGATTTGGAAAGCAAATCACCAAACCTTCATCCATGATTTCATTCGATGCATCATAAAACTTACGGAAACCAGCAAAACGTGCTTCAGGCAGGGATTGCTGCGTTAATGCTTCTGCAATGGCATAAGATTTGGGACCAGACAGGCGAATCACGCCGACACCACCACGACCCGGCGGTGTGGCAATTGCTGCGATGGTGGTTCGGTTTAACATAAAATTCACCTAAAAATTTTCAAACTACAGATAAAGAAAAATCCGCCTAAGATTACCATCTTAAGCGGATTTATTCAGCCCATCAGCAATGCTTAGTTTGCTGAGTCAGCCGCTTCACGTTTTAAACGTTCTTTTTCAACAGATTTGTTAATCAAACCTTGTTGAAGAATAGTAATACTGTTGTTACAGATCCAGTAAAGCACAAGGCCCGCAGGGAAGAACAACATAAATACCGTAAAAATCACTGGCATGATTTTGAAGACTTTTGCCTGCATTGGATCAGCCGGTTGTGGGTTCAAACTTTGCTGAATAAACATGGTTAAGCCCATTAATAGCGGCAAAATAAACCATGGATCCATCGCAGATAAATCTTGAATCCAACCTAACCACGGCGCATGACGTAGTTCAACGGACTCCATCAACACCCAGTACAAAGCAAGGAAGATCGGCATTTGGAGCAATAACGGCAAGCAACCTGACAGTGGGTTTACTTGTTCACGTTTATACAATGCCATCATTTCTTGCGAGAAGCGCATACGGTCTTCACCGAACTCTTCTTTCATGCGTTGCATTTCAGGTGCAATCACACGCATTTTCGCCATAGAGCGGTAACTCTTCGATGACAAAGGCCACAAGATCAGTTTCACCAGAATCGTCAATAGAATAATTGACCAACCCCAGTTACCCACTAAACCGTGGAAAAACTCAAGACCGACGAACAATAATTTCGCAATTGGCCATAACCAACCATAGTCTACTGTTTGGTTTAAACCAACTGCCAATTCTTTTAATTCAGATTGGATTTTTGGACCTGAATAGAACGTTGCATCTACTTCTGCCACAGTTCCTGCAGGAACATTGATTGCAGGTGAAGTGAACTGAATAATGTTCATATCATCAGTAGATTTACGTGACTCAAGTTTCGCAGCATACGGTTGACCATTGGCTTGCGTTAATTTGATCTGTCCAGGAATCCACGCACTCACGAAGTAATGCTGAACCATTGCAACCCAACCGCCAGTTGCTTCAACATTCAATTTTTCTTCATTGAAGTTGGCAAATTTAAGTTTGTTGTAATGTTCTTCAGGCGAACCCCATGCACCACCAAGGAATGTACCTAAAGTGAAAATACCTTGATCAGATTTACCTGGATCTTCAGAGTTGTCGCGTTTAAGCTGACCAAACATCTGACCTTGCCAGTTCTGAGCACTGCGGTTCACGATTTTATGATTCACGACAACAGGGTATTCACCTTCAGTGAAGTTAAAGGTTTTAATAACCTCTACACCATCTGCTGTTTTATAAACCATTGGTACTGACAAAACTTTTGCTGTTTGGCCATCTTTACCCTTCACAGCTTTTGCGTCATTTAACGTATATGAAGATTTTTCAATTTCATAGGTTGGACGTCCTTTCGGATTGCTGTCAGGGCCATTAAGACCAATTAAGCCAGACTGAGCAACATAAGTCCGTTTTGCATCGCTTTCAAGCATTACAAATGGTTCGTCGCTGTCTTTATTTTTGTCATGATTGAGTAATTCAATACGAACAATATCGCCACCCTTTGGATTAATCCAAAGATGGTAAAGGTCAGTTTGTACTGAAATTAACTGTTGACTAACAGGTGCAGTGGCATCTGTTGTTTGTTGTGTAGCAGCATTATTTGCTTGCGGCACATCAGTAGCAGCCGTAGCTGTCTGGCCATTTGGCAAATCGGCAGATACTTCATGCGTTACCACCGCAGCATTTTGCTGAGGTTTTTGTTCCGCATGTCCATAATCTTTCTGCCAAGCCAAAATGAGCAAATATGCGACAACAAACATGGCCCCGAGAATTGCAATCCTGGCCCATTGTTGCATAGGTATTACCCCAAGTGGTTAGAGTGATTTTGGTTCAATAAACGTTCACGAAAGGGTACAGCAACGTGAAGCGTTTGAGAATCTATTTGCTGAAATGAAATAAAACGAATTGCTTTTGATGGAACAGGATCATAGCCTGAACCGCCCCAAGGATGACAACGGCAAATACGCTGAACAGCTAGACACACTCCACGTACAGCACCATGTTGATGGACTGCTTCCAAAGAATATTGAGAACATGTTGGAATATAACGACAGCGTGGTCCCAATAAAGGACTAATCGCAATCTGATAGAAACGAATGAGCCAATGCAGTAAACGAACCATTGGTCATCTCTACGCTTGTGGGGAGGTAGCTATTTTTTTATGCTTATTTGCAAGGCGCTGCAATTTTTGCCAAGCAAATTGTAATTGCTGATGCAACTCTGCATTCGGTACCGCCTCTATGCCCATTTTTGGCATAACGACAATATCTAATACATTAGACTGCTGTTGATGCAGGCGAAAACTTTCGCGTGCAAGTCGTTTTACTCGATTTCTTTCATGTGCGCGGCGCACTTTTTTCTTAGCAACAACAATACCCAAACGGCTATTCGGCTGTTCGGAGATTTTTGCTAGAAATAAGAAATGGGGTTGATGCACTTTAAAAAGCGCACCATCGAACACACTTTTATAATCGGCAGCACAGTGTATTCGCACATCTGTGCTAAAGCCGTAAAGTGTTGTCATAACACCCAAGTCTTGACAGTCTTAACTGAAATTAAACAGTTAAGCTGTGACGACCTTTTGCACGACGACGCGCTAATACTTGACGGCCAGCTTTAGTAGCCATGCGAGCACGGAAACCATGAACGCGTTTACGTTTCAACTCAGAAGGTTGGAAAGTACGTTTCATATCGAAACTCCAAAAATGATCTTTCAGTAAAGGTTCGCGATTTTAGTGCTCATTGCTTGAGCTGTCAATGAAAAACACGCTTTCTTTCAAAATCTAGGCTGTGATATATCAAGATAATATAAGGATTAGAAATCAGTCAGAAAGTTTTAAATTAAAATATTCACAAACTAAATCATTGTATATATTAATTATTTAAGTTATCTTCAAGTTTACTCACAGATTTATCCACAACCTCAAATTTGTGAATTGGTTTTTATGAATTTAAATTTGAATTTAAACCAACCATCAAGTTATCCCCAGAATGGGTCGATCTTATAAATAAATTCAAA